>NZ_PQCF01000034.1 GCF_002964765.1 Pseudoalteromonas sp. T1lg88 | reverse complement strand
CGTTACTCATGTCAGCATTCGCACTTGTGATATGTCCAGCATGCCTCCCGGCACACCTTCAGCCACTTACACAACGCTCCCCTACCCCGCATACTAAGTATGCAGCCGCAGCTTCGGTGGTATGTTTAGCCCCGTTACATCTTCCGCGCAGGCCGACTCGACTAGTGAGCTATTACGCTTTCTTTAAAGGGAACACCACCAATGACAGCACCCCAGCCTTGACCGGCACCATAGATGATCCAGAGGCGAGCATAGTAGTAACCGTTGAGGGGGTGGATTATGTTGCCACCAACAATGGCGACGGCACCTGGACCTTGGTGGACGACACCTTGCCTGCGCTTATGGACGGTAGCTACCAGGTCACAGTGACCGCCACCGATGCGGCGGGTAACAGCAGCATGGCCACGGGCAACTTAGTCATTGATACCAGCGCGCCAACCACGGGCGATGGTGCGAACAGCATCATGTTCAACGACGGCGGCGATGAGCAGTTAAGCGCGACCGAAGCCACGAACGTCAGTTTCACCGGCAGCGTTGAAGCCGGTGCCACCGTCGACAGCATCACCATCAGTGATGGTGTGACGACGATCACGGTACCGAGCTCGGCGATCAGCACGGATAG
>NZ_PQCF01000008.1:26000-174143 GCF_002964765.1 Pseudoalteromonas sp. T1lg88 | reverse complement strand
AGAAATGTTACCGCTCGACTTGCATGTGTTAGGCCTGCCGCCAGCGTTCAATCTGAGCCATGATCAAACTCTTCAATTAAAAGTTTTTTGTTCCCACTCATAAAGAGTGAAGAACGGCGCTCATTGAATTCTGATTTTGATTCTTTCGAATCGAATTGACTGTGCTGAAACAAGTAAACTTGTTTCCGTTGGTCACTCAGTTCAATTGAGACTCTAAATTTGTTTGCGTCATCTAGCGAACTAGAATCTGCTGTTAGAACTCAATCTGTACGAGTGCCCACACAGATGATTGCTTCATATTTTTAAAGAACGTTGCGACTCGTTGTCGCTGCGGCTTTCACCGCGTTAGGGCTGCGCATTCTACGCTTTCCTGACTTGTTGTCAATACTTAATTTTGAGAAAGTTTTCATTTTTCAAAACTGAAGTTTTATTTGACTCCCTGAGCCGCTAGCGCCTCGCTATGCGTTGCTGCCTGCCGTCTCAGTGGGGTCGCATTATAGGGAGATTCGATTTCGACGCAAGCCCTTTTTTAAAGAAAATTGCTAAAAATGGATCGTTCGCCTAAAAAGCACCCGATAGACATACTTTTTATACGTTTTTAAGCAAATAATCACCTCGAATAGCTTGGTAAACTAAAGAGGTGGCTCTTTTTCGTACGACTAATGTTTATTACGAACCTTTATTGCGAACCTGGACCCGCCTAGTTAGAGTTAGGGTATTAGTCATACATCAGTGATAGGAACCTGATATGAGCTTACAAAGTTATAAAGATAAATCTCCCCTAGTACACAAATCGGCATACATTCACGAGTCCGCCGTGATAGTGGGCGATGTTGAAATTGCAGAAGACGCCAGCATCTGGCCCTTGGTGGCCGCACGCGGAGACGTTAACTATATGCGTATTGGCAAACGTTCCAATATTCAGGATGGGACCGTGCTGCATCTGACTCGTGCCAGTGCCTCAAACCCGGAAGGTTATCCGCTCATTATTGGTGAGGATGTAACCGTGGGTCACAAAGCCATGTTACACGGATGCCGTCTTGGTAATCGTATCCTGGTCGGCATGGGCGCCATCATTATGGACAACGTGATAGTGGAAGATGATGTGATCATTGGTGGCGGTGCGCTTGTGCCTCCCAACAAAACCTTAGAGTCAGGTTATTTATATGTGGGTAGCCCAGTAAAGCAGGCACGTCCGTTAAGCGATGAGGAGCGCGCCTTCTTAAAGGTGTCGGCGGATAACTATGTTCGCCTCAAGGATGAATACCTAAACGAGGTTAAGCCAGTGCTTTAATCTGTACTTCGCCTTCTTCACCGAAGGCTTCCTCTTCTATTTGTTGCTCAGCCAACTCTTCATAATCAAAGCGGTGTTCGGCAAAATGCGCCAGAGCATCGCTACGCTCCTTCACCTTAAGCTCGATAATACAAGGTAAAAGTAGCCCATTAACCATGGCATAAAAGGTAATAACACCATTTTCATATTCGACTCTGTCAACAAATTGAATTGCTTGATTCATTATAATCGCCCCTCTTTTAGCGCTGCTATTATAGGCGCACAATCGGGCATTTGCCCACGCCAAAGTTGATATGCATGGGCAGCCTGCGCCACCAGCATACCCAAACCATCCGCCGTAACTATATTCGGATTAATCTTGGATGCCCAACACATAAAAGATGTGGCCTGCTCTGCATAAAACATATCGTAGGCAAACTGAGCCCCTTCGAGATAGCTGGCCTGTAAGCCAGGTAGCTCACCGGTGACGCTGGAAGATGTTGAATTTATGACAATATCCCAGCTTTGCGTGTTTTGACCTGTTAAGCCCCCATAACTGACGTTTTGGTATTGGCTAATACGTTCTACCAACTGCTTTGCTTTTTCCTCTGTGCGATTGACCACATGCAGTTGCTCAATCCCGGCTTCAAGCAAAGGCAAGGCGGCGCCCTTTGCCGCACCACCTGCGCCAATTAACAACACATGCTTGCCTGCCAGTGAGCCACTCAAGCGCTGCAGATCACTAACTAAACCAATGCCATCCGTGTTATCGCCTTTTAAGCCCCCGCCTTCTTCAAGAATTAAGGTATTTACGGCGCCAGCCAGGCGGGCTCGTTCACTCAGAGTATCAACCAGGGCAAAGGCCTGCTCTTTAAATGGCAGGGTGACATTAGCCCCACAGCCACCTTGGCTAAAAAACTCGCTGACGCAGTCAACAAAGCCGTCGAGCGGTGCTAAAATGCGCTGATATTCTATTTGTTCACCTAATTGCGCCGCAAAGGCATGGTGAATGAGGGGTGATTTTGAGTGCGCTATGGGGTTACCAAACACCGCGTATTTATCCATTATCCTTTCCTTATATCGAGCGCATCATGAAGCAGTTACTAAAACGCATCTTTAGCAAAGATGCAAAAAATTCTCAGCAAAGTACAGACGACGTCCACCCTGATGTTGAGCGTACCCCATACGAACTAATGGGCGGCGAAAAAGGTGCTCGTGCCCTCGCCAATCGATTCTACGACATAATGGCCAGCGATGCGTACGCCAAGCCCTTATATGATATGCATCCGCAGCCATTGGATCGTATTCGCCAGGTATTCTTTGAATTTTTATCTGGTTGGTTAGGTGGCCCGGATCTGTTTGTAGAAAAATATGGTCACCCACGCTTACGTCAGCGTCATATGCCCTTCCCGGTCACTGCCGAGCTTAGAGATCAGTGGATGTACTGTATGAATAAGGCGCTGGATATGGAAGTCGATAATCCGGTGCTACGTGAGGGTTTGCGACAGTCGCTCACCCAGCTGGCGACTCATATGATCAATAGCGACAACTAAAAAACGCGGCCGATGCCGCGTTTTTCTACTTTTATACCCAGTCTTTTGGTTTCAGGTAATGCTCATAGAGTTCTGACTCTGGCGAACCCGGCTCAGGGTTAAAGTCATACTCCCAGCGCGCCAATGGCGGCATCGACATCAATATCGACTCGGTACGCCCACCGGTTTGCAAACCAAACAAGGTGCCTCTATCCCACACCAGGTTAAATTCAACGTAGCGACCACGGCGATACAATTGGAATTGACGCTCTGCCTCGCCATAAGGCGTGTCCTTGCGCTTTGCAATCAAAGGCAGGTATGCATCTAGGTATCCGTTACCCACAGCCTGCATAAAGGCAAAGCTCTTCTCAAAGCCCCATTCGTTAAGATCATCGAAGAAGAGTCCACCCACGCCGCGCGTCTCATCCCGGTGTTTCAGATAGAAGTATTCGTCACACCAGGTTTTATACTTGGGATACACCTCATCACCAAAGGGGGCGCACAGGTCATGGGCAACCTGGTGCCAATGTTTTACATCTTCAAGCTGCGGATAAAAAGGAGTTAAATCAAAACCACCGCCAAACCACCAAATCGGTTCCTCACCCGCTTTCTCGGCAATAAAGAAACGCACATTGGCATGACTGGTGGGAATATGCGGGTTTTTTGGGTGAATCACTAGGGACACACCACAGGCATGGAAGCTTCGGCCGGCTAATTCCGGGCGATGTGCGGTCGCAGATGCGGGCATGGAAGCACCAAACACATGAGAGTAGTTTACGCCACCTTGCTCGATAACATTGCCATCACGGATTACTCGGGTACGACCGCCGCCGCCCTCTTCGCGTTGCCATGCATCTTCAACGAACTGGGCGCCGCCATCGGCTTCTTCCAATCCGGCACAAATCTTATCCTGCAACGCCATTAAGTAGGTTTTAACCTGGGTCAGTAACTCTGAATGCATGCTTATCCTCGAATAATTTGTCCGTTCATGGCGTCTTTGATCACGCTAGGCTGGTCAGCGCCACCCAAGGGCTCATCGACATAAAAGCCAACTTGTTCGCCAAAGGTAGCCTGCCCTTGCGCGATTGATGCAACCGGTTCATGACCGCTTAAGTTAGCGCTGGTAGACACGATTGGGCCACCAAATTCTTGGCACAAGCGCTTAACTGTGGGGTGAGCACTGACGCGCACGGCGATAGAGTCAAACGCACCGGTGAGCCACTTGGGCGTCGTTGCTGCTGCCGGCATCACCCAGGTCACGGCACCGGGCCACTGCGAAAAAATATCCGCGCGCTTATCCATGGGAATTCGATGATCGGCCACATAAGGAAGTAATTGACCATAGTTGTCGGCGATTAAAATCAGGCCTTTTTCAACCGGGCGTTGTTTGATTGCCAGCAAGGCTTCAACGGCCGCTTGATTCATAGGGTCACAGCCCAAGCCGTATACCGCCTCGGTGGGGTAAAGAATTACTTCGCCCTGTTGCAAACTGCTCAGCGCCGTTTTCGGCTGTTCTGCATCACTCACTGTCCGCTCTCCGCATCATCGGGCTGTTTGTGCCCACAGTTCTTTTGCGGGCATTGTAGCATAGCTCCCTCGGCAAAGTGGCGTTTCATCATGACCGGCCACTGACACTGTTCACAGGTCACCGCAACAGGCGGGTAATTCAGGCTGTATTTGCACTTGGGGTAGGCATCACAGGAATAAAAAGCCTTACCATATTTGCTGCTGCGCTGGGTTAAATGACCTTTATTACACTTGGGGCAAGGCGGCAAAGCGCTGTCTTGTTCACTTTGCTGACGCTGATCGGCGATATAGTGACACTCGGGAAAGTTGGTGCAGCCGATAAACATGCCAAAACGGCCATTTTTAACTGCCAAGGGCGCGCTACATTGCGGACAGGGATTATCCTCAAGCACTTTTAGGGTACTGGTATCATGTTGATGCAAGGGACGAATAAAGTGGCATGTTGGATAACTGGCACAACCTAAAAAGGCACCGGATTTGGAATGGCGCATTACCAGCTCGCTGCCACATTCTGGGCATACCTCGTACTCTTTTTCCAACGCGTGTTTATCGGCATTAAATAAAGAATGATCTATTTTCGTCATGCGCACCCAGCCCCTTGGTTAATGTGCGCCCAATATACTCAGACTCCGATGAAGATCAAGCTTAATGCAGGGTCGGATTGGGGTCGTCAAAGATTAAGTCTTCCATCTGCGCATAGGCATGCTCCTGACCTGGCACACTGAGAAGCACCATTAACACCACCCACTTAAGGTCATCCAGGGCTATTTGCGCATGATCTAAGGCCATGGCTCTGTCTATCACCATTTCACGCGTGGTGCCGTTGATCACACCGACCTGCTCTAAAAACAGTAAGAAGCCTTGGCATTGAATATCAAGCTTAATGCTTTCCTCACCTGTGTAGATACGACAGGCTGCGGCTGGGGTTCTATCCAGATACGGACTCTCATCGCTGTGCTGCAACTGTGCCAGTTGCTCAAGCCAATCCAAGGCCTTATATATTTCCGGGCTGTTAAAACCGGCCTTGAGTAATTCATCGGTAAGCACGCTTTCTTCGACAAAGATTTCGCTTTCGTTATGAATATAGTTTTCAAACAAATACATTAGGATATCAAACATGTCACTCGCCCCCTACTCTGGTATAGCCGCCCGAAGTGCTAATAATGCTGCCTTCGAGTTCTAAGTCTATTAATAGCGTTAATAATTGCGCGATTGGAATTTGCGAGCTCAAAGCTATAGCGTCTATGCTGGTTGGCTCAAAACCAATATGGCGAAGTAAAGTGTTCTCATCCTCTTTTTCTACTCCCTCATTATTTATATATAGACCCTTTTGTTGATAACAACCTAATTCGGCTAACACATCTTCGGCATTTTCCACTAGCGCCGCCCCATGCTTGATCAAAGCATGGCAGCCACGGGAATATGGGTTATTCACCGCCCCGGGCATAGCCATCACCTCACGGTTATAATCCATCGCCAGTTCGGCGGTGATCAGGGAGCCGCTTTTTTGCTCCGCTTCAACGACTAAGGTACCTAGACTTAACCCGGCGATAACCCGGTTGCGACGGGGGAAGTGCTGCGCCCGCGGTTGTGTTCCGGGCAAAAACTCACTAACCAATAGGCCATGTTGGGCAATTTGCTCCCGCAACGCCTTGTTACGACGCGGGTAACATAAATCAACTCCCGTACCCAGCACAGCCAATGTCGCTCCACCATTATGCAATGCCCCCAGATGGGCGCTGGCATCTATCCCCATGGCCATGCCAGAGGTTACGGCCAGTCCTGCATCACTGAGCTGAGCGGCAAACTCAAAGGCATGGTGCTTCCCACCTATACTCGCCCCTCGGCTGCCGACAATCGCCACCTGAGGCTGGGCCAATAAGCCACTATTGCCTATACAGAATAAAAGTAAGGGTGGGTCGGGCAATTCCTTTAACAACGGCGGATACAAGGTGTTAGCCAGACTGATCACATCTATGCCCTGATGGCGATACTCGCTCAGCTCTTGTTGCAAGGGTTCAAGTTTAGTTGTGGCCAAATAAGCAGCAATATCGCGGCGCAAGCCAGCTTCAATAAGCACCTCTGCATCGGCGACTAAATCAAGTATGGGAATATGTTGTAGTAAGGTATAAGCGCTACGCAAACCAAGACCCGGCGTGCGCATCAACGCCAGTAGGCTGGCATCGGCTAGAAATAAATCGGCCTCTGAAGAGGCCGATAGATTAGATTCACTCTGTGTCATGCTCCCTCCTTGAGCACGACCCAAAAGCTTGTTACGGAAAGCGTTGGTTAGTCAACGCTTATAAGATCTCCGACACGTATGGGTCGTAATGTTTTGGTAATGATGGCATAGCTTACACGGTCTTGAACTTTAAGAACCATAAGCTCACCCACCTTTTCCTTGGGCATATGCCAGGTCTTGTTATCCGCATCCTCTTCCAAGCCCATGCCTTCTTCCATATTCGACATAAACTTATCGTAGGTACTGGAGTCTTCTTTATATTGAGGACCATCGCGACCATCGATTACTGTGGGTGACTGACGGCGGATATCAAACATGTGACCCGCTTTAACTTCGTCTACTAAACCACGGTTTAGCACCACAATATCCATCTGGCTAAATTCACGAAGCTGATTAGATGAAGCGATGATTTCACCATCAATGTCAGTCTCGGGACGGCGCATCTGGAAAGATGCAGGCAAACTTTGACCCTGGTTAACCGGCATTAAGAAATCACCGGCATTAATTTCGCGCTTAACGCCATCAACGAAGATGGACGCAGGCACACCAGAGTTTACATCGCCGCTGCGGAACGCCTTGGCGGTGGCCACAAGTTTCACCTCATAACCCAACAGCTCATCGGTCTGAGGGTCAATATAAGGGCGGTTCTTGTGATAGATGGCATAACTACTGTTACGCTCCAGGTCGCCTTTAACGTAAAGAATATGACCCTGAGTAGAGCGTTTCACATTCTCGTTGGCACCCAGCACATAAGGTTGAGCATTAATCTGCTCTTCACTTAGCGCTTGTTCGTAAGTCAAAAACGGGCGCAGCAGCTCCAACGACAAAGTTGGTAGTGCGTCTCGCTTCAATGTCTTGCGACCATGTGGCGATAGTTTCTGATAGTTGTCCGGGCGTTTAACCACTAAGCGCGGTCGCCCTTGGGCGTCGTACACTAGATACAGTGTATCGCCAGGGTAAATAAGGTGAGGGTTATCAATTTGTGGGTTCATTTGCCAAAGCTCTGGCCACAGCCAAGGCTTATCCAAATAAATAGCAGAGATATCCCATAGTGTATCTCCCTTCTTCACCACATATTGTTCCGGTGCGTCGTTTTTGACTGCTAAAACATCTGCTAATGATGGAAAAGCAACCGCAAGAGCAAATACGGCAGCTGATAGCTGTTTAATCATTGTAATGAGCTTCCTAAAGCTTGTTTTATTATATTTATTACCCAATAACCTGTTAAAGGTGCACACGAATGGCTAAAATAAAAACATAACACAATACCTGATATTTAGCACAATTTTTAATAAGGCAATTATGGCACTTTTAGAAGTACTTAGGTTCCCAGATGAACGTTTACGCACGATTGCAGCACCTGTCGAACAAGTGGATGACAGCATTCGTAGCATTACAGAAGACATGTTAGCCACCATGTATGACGAAAATGGTATCGGTTTAGCTGCAACGCAAGTCGATATTCACCAACGCATTGTGGTTATTGATGTTTCTGAAGAACGTGATGAGCCTCTGATCCTTATCAACCCTGAGATCACGCACAAAAACGGTTCTACCGTTAGCGAAGAAGGATGCCTGTCAGTTCCCCATTCGTATGCCAAGGTTGATCGCGCCGAAACCGTCACCGTTAAAGCCCTGAATGCCCAAGGCGAAGAGTTTACTTTGGATGCCGATGGCTTATTGGCCATCTGTATTCAACACGAATTAGATCACCTAATTGGTAAGTTATTTATTGATTACTTGTCGCCGCTAAAACGTCAGCGTATTCGTAAAAAGCTTGAAAAAGAAGCCCGTCTGGCCGCTAAAGCTTAATTACAAGGAATCACAGTGACACAAGCCCTTCGCATCGTATTTGCCGGTACACCGGACTTTGCTGCACGCCATTTGCAGGCATTAATCGATTCAGATCATGAGGTGGTTGGCGTATACAGCCAGCCGGATCGCCCCGCCGGACGTGGTAAAAAACTCAAAGCCAGTGAGGTAAAGACCCTGGCTCTAGAGCACGACCTCCCGGTGTTTCAGCCAGCCAGCCTGAAAAGTGAAGAAGCGCAGCAGCAACTCGCCGCATTAAATGCCGATATCATGGTGGTAGTCGCCTACGGCTTGCTGCTGCCTAAAAGCATTTTAGAGACGCCAAAACTTGGTTGTATCAATGTCCATGGCTCGATTCTGCCGCGTTGGCGCGGTGCCGCACCGATACAAAGAGCGATTTGGGCCGGCGACACAGAAACCGGTGTAACCATAATGCAGATGGACGAAGGCCTGGATACCGGTGACATGCTCAGCATTAGCCGCTGTGCCATAGATGCCAAGGAAACCTCGGCCTCACTCTACGCTAAATTGGCGGAGCTTGGCCCCTCGGCACTGATAGAAACATTGGCCAACATAGAAAGCATCACTCCGCAGCAGCAAGATGAGCAACGCGCCAACTATGCGCACAAGCTCTCCAAACAAGAAGCCCTGCTGGATTGGCAACTGGAAGCGGTGCAGTTAGAGCGCAATATTCGCGCCTTTAACCCCTGGCCGGTCAGTTATACGGAAATGGCCGGTAATACGGTGAAGGTATGGCAAGCCGAGGTGGTTGCCGAACAAGGCACGCCAGGCACCATTTTACGCGCCGATAAAAGTGGCATAGTGATCGCCTGTGCGACCGACGCTCTAAAAATAACTCAGCTACAGCCCCAAGGAAAGAAACCTATGTCGAGCCAGGATTTCCTTAACGGCCGTGCCGATTGGGTCACAGTAGGCAGTTCATTAGCCACTGCGGATAATCAAGGTGAGTAATGTTCGCGCCCAGGCGGCGCACACCCTTTACCAGGTAGTCGACAAAGGTATTTCTCTGTCTGTGGCCCTGCCCAGATACAGCCGCGATCTAAGCCCGCAAGACAAGGCGCTGATGCAACAAATGTGCTTCGGCGTTTTACGTTATTTGCCAAGCCTGGAGTTTTATTGTCAGCAATTGCTTGAAAAGCCATTGAAAGGCAAAAGCCGGGTTTATCAATTTTTGCTCTACGTTGGCTTATATCAATTGCAATATATGCGCGTGCCCGAGCATGCCGCCGTGGCCGAAACGGTCAATGCCCTAAAGTCCATGCGTGCGGTAGGCCTCAAAGGCCTGGTTAACGCCGTGCTACGCACCTTTCAACGCCAACAACAAGGCCTGGAAGAGCAAGCAGAACAAATAGATGCCTGCAAATACAATCACCCGGGCTGGTTGATTAAAAAGCTACAGCGTGATTACCCAGAGCAATGGCAAGATATTATCGAAGAAAATCAGCAACAGGCGCCCATGTGGCTAAGAGCGAATAATCGCCTGAATAACCGCGACGCCTATGCCGACAAGCTGTTTGATAAAAGCATAGGCTTTAGCATAGATGAAGCCTTCCAGGATGCTATCCGCCTCGATAAGGCCATGGATGTATTTGCCCTGCCCGAGTTTGAACACGGCGCCTGTTCGGTACAGGATGCAGCAGCCCAGCAGGCTGCAAGGCTTCTGGACCCACAGGACGGTGAACTTATTCTCGATGCCTGTGCAGCGCCCGGTGGCAAAACCTGTCATATTCTCGAGCTTGCCGATGCCCGTGTCGTCGCTCTTGATGCCGATGCCCAGCGTCTTGAACGCGTTAATGAAAACCTCGAGCGAATCGGTTTAAACGCCGAATTAATCTGCGCTCAGGCGGAGCAAACCGAGCAATGGTATCAGGGCGAGCAGTTCGACCGTATTCTCCTCGATGTGCCTTGCTCGGCCACCGGGGTGATCCGCCGTCATCCGGAATCAAGTGGCTGCGTCGCGGCAGCGATATCGATGAATTGGCACAATTGCAAGCAAGCATACTTGAAGCCATCTGGCCGCTATTGAAATCCGGCGGTACTCTGGTTTACGCCACCTGTTCGGTATTAAGCGAGGAAAACCAATCGCAAATGCGGGCATTTTTGGCCAAACATAGTGACGCCAAGCATATAGCGTTGCATGATAAGGATACCGAGCAGCAGCCGGGTTGGCAGTTGTTGCCGGGTGAAACCGATGGTTTTTACTACGCAAAAATAATAAAGCAGTGACATAGTCATGAAAATTATCATCTTAGGTGCAGGCCAGGTTGGCGGCACATTGGCGGAAAACTTAGTGGGTGAGCAAAACGAGATCACCGTGGTCGATATCGACGGTGACCGCTTGCGAGAGCTGCAAGACAAATATGACTTGCAAGGCGTAAATGGCCACAGCGCTCACCCCGATGTGCTGCGCAAGGCCGGCGCCGAAGATGCGGATATGATCATCGCCGTGACCAGTTCCGACGAAGTGAACATGGTGGCCTGTCAGGTTGCCTACAGTATCTTTAACACCCCGACTAAAATTGCGCGGATCCGCTCGGAGCAATACTTACGTTATCGCCAGCAGTTATTCCACAATGATGACCTGCCCGTTGATCACTACATAGCTCCCGAGGCTCTGGTCACCAAGTATATTCGCCGCTTAATCGACTACCCTGGCGCCCTGCAGGTGTTGCAGTTTGCCGACGGTAAACTGTCCTTGGTGGCGGTTAAGGCCTACTACGGCGGTATGCTGGTTGGTTATGCGCTCTCAGCATTAAAGGAACATATTCCCAACGTGGAAACCCGGGTTGCCGCCATTTACCGTCAGGGTAAGGCCATCAAGCCGCTGGGAACTACGGTTATCGAAGCCGATGATGAAGTCTTCTTTATCGCTGCAACCAAGCATATTCGCGCGGTAATGAGCGAGCTGCAAAAGCTGGAACGCTCCTATAAAAAGATCATGATTGCCGGAGGCGGTAATATAGGCGCAGGCCTGGCTCGCTCACTGGAGAAAAACCACAGCGTCAAGCTGCTGGAGCGCAACCCTATGCGGGCCGAGCAGCTCTCGGAAATGCTTGATGATACTGTGGTCTTCTGTGGTGACGCTTCTGACCAGGAGCTGTTGTCAGAAGAGCATATCGAGCAGGTAGATGTCTTTATCGCCGTGACCAACGATGATGAAGCAAATATCATGTCGGCCATGCTGGCCAAGCGCATGGGTGCGCAAAAAACCATGGTGCTAATTCAGCGCGGTGCCTATGTGGATCTGGTTCAAGGTGGTGAAATCGATATTGCCATTTCGCCGCAACAGGCGACCATTTCAGCTCTATTAACCCATGTTCGCCGCGGTGATATAGTGAACGTTTACTCACTGCGCAAGGGCGCTGCTGAAGCCATTGAGGCTGTGGCCCATGGCGATGAGAACACCTCAAAGGTGGTGGGTCGTGCCATTAGTGAAATCAAACTCCCTTCGGGCACTACCATTGGCGCCATAGTGCGTAATGATGATGTACTTATCGCCCATGACGATACCGTGATTCAAAGCGGCGACCATGTGATCATGTTCTTGATCGACAAAAAGCATATTCATGTAGTCGAGAAGCTCTTCCAGGTCAGCGCCATGTTCTTATAAGCAAAAAAAAGCAGCTTTAGTTGGAAACTAAATGCTGCTTTTTGCTTCTCTAATGGATTTAGGTGTTTACTCAATATTGGCAAACTCTTCTGGCGATAGCTCGCCGTTACCATCAATATCAAGCTCATCGAACTTAGCCATTACTTCGGCATCGGCACTCGCTTCTTCCTTACTGATGCTGCCGTTACCGTCCACATCAAGAGATTCAAACGTCGCGCCCGAACCTGCAAATGCAGTCGAAGAAGATGCCAAAATAGCCATTGCTAGTAGTGTATTGGTCGTTTTCATAACTTGCTCCAAATATTCAAAAAGTAAACTTACTGAGCTGTTGCGAATTCTTGCTCGCTCAGCTGGCCGTCTTTGTTGCTGTCCAAGTCCTTAAACTCTTGCATTAGTTCAGGATATTGAGCCGCTTCTTCCATGCTGATAGCGCCATCGCTATCTACGTCCACAGTGTTAAATTCCAAGTCCATCGCGAATGCAGACGATGCACTGACTAAGCCGATTAAGGCGATTGCTTTAGAGGTCTTATTCATTGTTAACTCCCTGTGTTATTTCGCTTTAGCGAACTCTTCTTGAGACAGCTCGCCATCTACGTTTGTGTCTAAGTCTTTGAACTGGCTGATTAGCTCTGGGTGCTTTGATGCTTCTTCCATGCTAATGGCACCATTGCCGTCACTGTCTACCGTGGCAAAGTCAGCTGCTAAGGCAAAGGCCGCAGAAGAACCGACAAGGGCGCATAAGGCTAAAATGTGCTTTGATTTTTTCATCATTATCTCCTACTGATCACTGTAATAACTGCTGAAAATTACTCTGCTTTGTCAAACTCGGCTTGCGAAAGCTCACCGTTACCGTCGCTATCTAATTGTGCAAATTGCTCGGCTAGCGCAGCATCAGCGGCAGCTTCTTGCACAGAGATAGCACCGTTGCCATCAACATCAAGAGTTGAGAAATCGGCAGCAAATGCTGCGCTTGATGCGGCTAAAGTGATAAGAGCGATAGTTGCTGTCATTGTTTTCATATTACTGTCCTTCCTACTTGTTTTGGTGTGAACCTAACGAACCTAATATTCGCCATCACATTTTCGACTCGCTAGGACTAATACAAGTCCGATGCCAGTTTTAAAAAAAACATATAATTCAATATTTTGAAACATTGATTGCTAAGAAATCAGGAATTCCCCCGTTTTTTCTGTTGCCATTTCGCGACAAGATCAAAGCTTTAAAAATAAAATATATATTTTTCAGTTAGTTAGTAATTTTTGATGGAGATTTCATTCAGAAACCACACAAATGGTAGACACGCTTTTCTGATTTTTATCTGAATAGAGGAGCCAAGAGGCAGATTTGGGCATGAGTGAAAAATTAATTTAATATTTATATATCAAAATGTTATATGTTTACTTTCGCTTTTTGAAAATTAATTTCATAGCCAGAACACGGCCATAGATAAATTGTTGCCTTTTAGCAACATGCAGGGCTTTGTTCAGGTTGAAGCGGGTGAATTAATAAGAGTGACCTGAGTGACGCTAGAAGTTGGTAATAGTGATAACAATTCTTCCTGAAGCTTGGGCCCGGCTCGGGCATCCACGCCCTCGCGTTCGGCACTCCAAGAGTGACGTTATATGCAATAGGTGAGTTCGGTGCAAGTAAGTCATCCTGACGCTTCGGTCCGGCTCGACATCCGTGTCTCGCGTTCGAATTTACAAGAGTGACTGAAATACGTCGAAGGTAAGTTTTGTGCAAGTAAGTCGTCCTGACGCTGGGTCCCGGCTCGAGCATCCACGCCCTCGCGTTCGGCACTCCAAGAGTGACGTTAAGTCACTCTCGGTCGCAGTAGCGACCGCGCCTCACCCACGCCAGAAGGTGGGGGTGAATAGTACTAGCAAGGTGAAGATCTCTAGACGACCAAAGACCATGGCCAGGGTTAGAATCCACTTGGCGTTATCGCTGATATCACCGTAATGAGCCGCCACCTCACCCAGGCCCGGACCCAGGTTATTTAAGCAGGCTGCGGTCGCCGAGAAAGCGGTGATATTGTCTAAGCCCGTGCCCATAAGGCTGATCATGATGATCACAAAAACCAGGGCATAAGCGGAGAAGAAACCCCATACCGCCTCAACCACCTTATCGGGAAGCGCCTTCCGGCCAAGCTTAATGGAATAGATTGCCCTTGGGTGGACCAAGCGGTTAAGTTCACGAATGCCCTGCAAGTACAACAAGAACACCCGCACCACCTTCATACCGCCACCGGTAGAGCCGGCGCAACCACCAATAAAGCTGGAGAAAATAAGCAAGATGGGCAGGAACAGGGGCCAGGCTGAGAAGTTGTCGGTAGCAAAGCCCGCCGTGGTACCGATAGAAACTGCGTGGAACATAGCCTGATCTAAGGTTTCATCACCATTGGCATAGATATTATTCGACGACAATACGGCAAAGCAGATGATGATCAGCGCCACCTGAATTAAGAAAAACACCTTTAATTCCGGGTCGCGCAAATACACCTTGGCACTGCGATTGGCCACCACAGCGTAATGCAGAGAAAAGTTCACCGCCGCGATTAATAAGAACACCACGCAGATAAGGTTGATCACCGGGCTGTCAAAGTAGCCCATGGACGCATCATAGGTAGAGAAGCCACCTATGGCTATGGTCGAGAAGGCATGACAGATGGCATCGAACCAGCCCATCCCTGCGACCCAATAGGCCAAGGTACAGGCCAGGGTCAGGGATACATAGATATACCAAAGGTGCTTGGCGGTATCGGCAATACGCGGTGTCATTTTCGAGTCTTTCACCGGCCCCGGCGTTTCGGCACGATACAGCTGCATGCCACCAACGCCAAGCATGGGCAGCACGGCCACTGCGAGTACGATTATCCCCATACCACCGAGCCATTGCAGTTGCTGGCGATAGAAGAGCACAGACTTGGGCAGATATTCAATGCCGGTCAATACGGTGGCCCCCGTGGTGGTGAGCCCGGAGAAGGCCTCAAACACCGCATCGGCCAGCGAGAGTTTTGGTGCATCAAGAAAGATCAGGGGTAAGGATGCAAACGACCCCAGTACCAGCCAAAACAATACCACGATCAAAAAGCCTTCACGGGCTTTGAGGTCGCCATGTTCATGGCGGTTAGGATAATAGGCGAACAAGCCGGCAATAACGCTAAAAATAAACGCAAGAATAAACGGCAGACCACCACCATCTTTATAGATAAGTGATACCAGCGCGGGGGGAACCATGGTAATACTAAACAAGGCTACTAGCTGGCCGAGTATTTTTATTATCGTGCGGTATTGCATTTAGCGCGTCGCCGTGACTTTTCTTTGCATGTTATTGTCTTACTGTTTTATTTTTAACTCAACAGTACCATGGCTTAAATCAAAAATATCTTTTATGGCATCCTCAGCCTGGCGCGCATCGATACGGATCTGCCAGGAAATATGGCCGCCATACTCCTTGTCCATCGCCAATACCTGGTATTGTGAGTTAAGGCATTGTTCTATCTGCCCTTGTAGAGCATAGTCACTGTCGCCGGTTAACACCACACTGGGCACCTTTATCTGTGTCTGTAGTTGCGCCAAAGCATTATTCAGGGTACCGCCATAGGCGCGTACTAACCCCCCCGTGCCCAACTTAATACCACCAAAATAACGGGTGGTTACGGCGCATATCTCGCCCAAGCCACTGCCCTGAAGCACATTCAACATGGGCTTGCCGGCGGTGCCATTGGGTTCACCATCATCACTAAAGCCATAGACATGACTGCCACCAGGCGCTCCGGCTACATAAGCCCAGCAGTTATGGCGGGCATCCGGATACTGCTCATTGATCAAAGCAATAAAGGCCTTGGCGCTGGCCACATCCGGAGTATGGGCAAGGTGAACGATAAAGGTGCTTTTTTTGATTTCTTCTTCGTAACTCAGCGATTGTGCTGGATAAGCATATTCTGACATAGACGAGTCGCAGGATGCGGCGGTGAGGCAACGACTTCACCGCCATAGGAGATAATTAGTCGAGGTTTAATTCGCGGGTCATGTTTTCAAGACCATGCTCATGGACAATGATATTGTCCTCGATACGAATACCGCCAAAGGGTTTAAACTCAGCGACCTTGTCCCAGTTTACGTACTGTCGATTGTCCGTTGCCGCTAAATCCTCAAGCAGGGAATCAATAAAGTACAGGCCAGGTTCAATGGTGAACACCTGGTTCGCTTCAATCATACGAGTACAACGCAGGAAAGGATGCCCCTCAGGTGGTGCCTGATGAGTACCCGTTTCATCGGCCATAAAACCGCCTACATCATGTACCTGTAAGCCAATATGATGGCCCAGACCATGAGGGAAGAAGGTTGAACTAATGCCCTTCTCGACAATCTGCTGTGCCGGTAGGTTAACGATATTAAAATCACTTAGCACCTGGGCTACACGCTGATGGCAATCAAGGTGTAGCTCACCGTAGAGCTTGCCAGGGGATAACGAGTTACAAAGCTCTATCTGATGTTGATTCATCACAGCCAACAACTCGGCAAACTGACCCTGACGCGCAAAATCGTAAGTACGGGTAATATCAGCGGCATAACCATTGAAATTGGCACCGGCATCGATCAAAAACGAACGGTGTTGCGCAGGAGTATTTCGTTCAAAATGGGTGTAGTGCAAAATGGCACAGTTTTCATTTAGGGCAACGATATTGCCATAAGGCGTATCGTTTTCGCTGTGCTTGGTCGCCAACAGGTAAGCATGTTGGATCTCAAACTCCGATTTACCCTGATAGAAGGCATCGCGCGCCGCCTGATGACCGGCTACGGCTAGTTTGTTCGCTTCACGCAAACAGGCTTGCTCATACTGAGTTTTATAAGCACGGTGGTAATGCAGATAATTCATCACCGGCTCTGGGTTCATCAACTCAAAACCAAGGGCTTGTGCTACTTCTGCACACTCACCTATATAGGCATAGCTCGCCTTATCATGGGGTAGTAGTTTTTCTACCTGCTCTGGCTTAACCAGTAACTCGATATCGAAATAGTCGGCCCAATACTCGCTCGGTTCGTCCGGCACTTTATGCCAAAAATCAACGGGGCGATAAAAGATAAGTTTAGGCTTATCGCTGCCGTTCACTACCAGCCAGCAATGCGGGTTGTCGATCACCGGCAACCAGGCTTTAAATTGTGGGTTCACCTTAAACGGATAATACATATCATCCAAAAATTGGCGCTTTGCCTGGCCAGAATGAATTACCACACCATCTAGGTTTTCACGCTCAACAATTTCGCGCGTGCGTCTTTGCAGGGTTGCAATATGTTCAGCGTATAACACCGCCAATGTATTCATGTATCACCCTCTTTGCTAATTATGTTTATGCCAGTCTATCATAGGCGCCGCTGTTGCGGCTAACCGCCTATATTCATATCTAAAATTGTCGCCAGGACATTTTCATCCTTGCCTTGCTTGGCCAGATAAACCTGGCGATAGGCAAACACGTTTTTGACGTAATCCCGGGTTTCACGATAGGGGATCAGTTCAATCCATAACTCTGCCGGCATGGCTTCATCGGGGATCCACTTATTGACGCGATGGTAACCGGCGTTATACGAGGCCGTGGCTAAAATTTGATTGCCGCGGGTCTTCCCTTCCAAATACTTTAAGTACTTGGTGCCTAAATTAATATTTGTGCTGGGTTCATACAAACGCTTGCTCGAAACAGAACTGCGATTAATGTATTTGGCGGTGCTGGGCAATAGCTGCATCAGACCCCGAGCATCGGCGCGCGAGCGGGCATCGGCGGCAAAGGAGCTTTCCCTGCGGGCAATAGCGATACTCCAATCCAGGTCCACCTTATGGCGGTGACTGTAACGCTTAAAGAGATCCGTGTAAGCATCGGGAAAGCGTAAATCGACATAATCCCAGGCCTTTAGTCGCGCCAGGGTGACTATGGCCCTGTCATGCCAGCCCTGCTCCGACGCCAATACCGCAGCAGCCAGCTTTTCGGCATTACTGGAGGTGTCGAGCAGATAATTCCACTCCCTTCTGGCACTGGTGACTCTTTCCAGCTCATATAAAATCTGTGCCCGTTTAAACCCTGGCGCCTGCTCTACCTTGGCCTTTAAACCCGGCGCCAGCGTCAATTGCTGGTTATTAAGGTTAACTGGGAGGTCTAATCGCGCCGCAGCTAAAAAGCCGTAATAGTCGCGCTCATTTGCCAATTGCTGCCACAGCTCCTTGGCTTGCTCGTTTTTACCCTGGCGTGAATAACTGTAAGCCAGCCAGTATTTATGTCCGGCGTTAAGCGCTTTTTTCGGCGTAAAAAAGGCGATAATGGCCGGCCAGTCCTGCTCCCTAAGCATATTCGCCAAATGCCACTGCACCAGTTTGCTATCCTGCTGGGCATCGGGCACCTTGTTCAGCCAAAACTTAGCATCATCATGCTGCTTAACCGCCAGCGCATAGGCCAAGGCATAGTGGATCTTATCTTGTTGCTCGTCGCTAAAGGTAAACATGCCAGATAATTTTTGCCAGGCGCGAACGGCCAGATCAGGGTCTTGCCAAACCAGGCGTTTAACCCCGTAAACGGCAATGTCCGCTTCTTTGGGAGATTTGTTTTTATAGCGATATAAACCGGCTGCGGCACTGGGATCTTTTTTAACCTGGGAATATAAATCTGCCAGATAACGCTCCTTGGCCGGCAGTTGTGTTTTTAAATAGCTAACCAACTTATGCTGCCCCGCCTCGGCGGCTAAGCCCAAACGTTGCCATACTGCTTCCGACGTTTGCCCGCCAGCCTTGCGCCAATAAGAAAACACCCTATCGCATTCCTTGGGTTGTGACTTACCTACCAACCACAGTTTTTCTATCTGCTCCAACAGGGCATCTTTTGGCGCTCCAAGTTGCCACTGAAACTCAAGGTACTGGCAGGTAAGCTCGACATCCTTGGTAACGCTGTAATTCTCTACAAACTTGGCCTTATGGCCATGCTTGGCCAAATAGTTCAACCAGGCACTGCGCACCGGCCACTCCAACGGCGTATGCTGGTACACCTGCAAGAAATGCTCTATTTCGGTTTGATATTTAATATGCGGATGGTGCTTATAGAAAGCCATTTCCACATAGGGCTTAAGCGGATGTTTAAGGCGCTCATTGGCCTTCTTAAATTCTGTGTAATTGCCGCCCCTGGCAATTTTTTCCGCTTTGAGGAAATCATCGTGCTCGCCGGCAAATGAAGCACTGCAAACTTGCAGCAAGGAGGCGGCCAGCAGGGTGTGAAGAAGTCGTTTCATGATAATCCTAACTGTATTTCGTGAAACAAAAGCAGCGAAGAAGCCAACATTAGGCAAAAAAGCGCGCTGCCCTCATAGAGTCAAAGACTCTCAATAACTGTACTACATAAATGCCAGACTTTTTACCTATGCCAACCGCATTCTGGCGTGTTTTGGTCGCATCTCTTTTTTGAGCTAACTTTAACTGTATGTAAATTTTAACCTTAAATTTTCATTGCATTTTGCGATTAAAGGCGAGACACTGATTTAAATTTAACTCATCGTACCAGTTTCATGTGAAACAAAGGGAGATACCCATGATATTTCAGAGCGATTCCTTTGTAGTTTCTTTTATAAAGGACCAAATTGCCGAGTTTAAGTTCACTGTGCCCGGCTCAGTAAACAAGCTTTCGCAGCAAACCCTGAGCGATTGCCATCAGGCAATTAAAGAATTAGCCCAACGTGACGACATCAAAGGTATGGTGTTCACCAGTGACAAAGATCACTTTATCGTTGGCGCCGACATTTTCGAATTCCTACCCACTTTCCAACGTCCAGAAGAAGAACTGGTTGGCTGGATTAAAACCGCCACCGACGTATTCGACGCCCTGGAAGATTTACCTTTCCCAACTTTAAGCGCCATTAACGGTATGGCCTTGGGCGGCGGTTGCGAGTGGGTTTTAGCTACCGATTTCCGCGTAGCCAGTGAAACCGCCAAAATTGGTTTACCAGAAACCAAGCTGGGCATCATGCCGGGCTTTGGTGGCACTGTACGCTTACCTCGCTTAATCGGCGCTGATAACGCCATGACTTGGATCACCACGGGACAGGAAAACCGTGCTAATGACGCCCTAAAAGTGGGTGCCGTCGACGCCGTAGTGGCCGCTGACAAATTACTGGGTGCCAGTATCAGCATGCTAGAGCAAGCCATTGCCGGCAAACTGGATTGGCAGCAACGCCGAGCGCAAAAACAAGCACCATTGAAAATGAACAAGGTAGAGCAAGGCATGAGCTTTGCTATGGCCGAAGGCCTGGTGATGGGCAAAACCAAGGGTCATTACCCTGCCCCTGTGATGGCGGTTAAAACCATCAAGGCGGCTGCTAATATGAGCCGCGATGAAGCCATGGCATTGGAAAACGCCAACTTCGCAAAATTGGCCAAGACCAAGGAAGCGGCGGCGCTAACCGGTATCTTCCTGGCCGACCAATACATTAAAGGCAAGGCCAAGAAACTGGCCAAGGGCAGCGACACTCAAATCAATCAAGCCGCAGTACTAGGTGCCGGCATTATGGGTGGCGGTATCGCTTATCAATCGGCCTATAAAGGCACCCCCATTATCATGAAAGACATCAACCAAGGCGCTTTAGATCTTGGTATGGGTGAAGCCGCTAAGCTACTTGGAAAAAAAGTACAACGCGGCCATATGAGCATGGACAAGATGGTTAGCGTGCTAGGTAAAATAAAACCGACCTTGAATGATGCCGATGTGCAGGCCGCCGATATAGTCGTTGAAGCGGTTGTTGAAAACCCTAATGTGAAAAAAGCGGTATTAAGCGACTTAGAGAAATCCATGCCAGCAGGCACGGTACTCACCTCAAACACCTCAACCATTCGCATCGATGAGCTGGCCACGGCCCTGGAAAAACCAGAAAAATTCTGTGGTATGCATTTCTTCAACCCGGTACCCCGTATGCCGCTGGTTGAGATCATCCGTGGTGAGAAAACCTCACAAGAAACCGTCAATGCTGTGGTTGATTACGCTCTTAAGCTGGGCAAGTCGCCTATTGTTGTTAATGACTGCCCGGGCTTCTTTGTAAACCGCGTGCTATTCCCCTACTTTGCCGGTTTCAGCAAGATGGTTAGCGAAGGCGTCAACTTCGCTAAAATAGACAAGGTGATGGAAAACGTATTCGGCTGGCCGATGGGCCCAGCTTACCTGCTTGATGTTGTTGGTATCGATACCGCCTTCCACTGTACAGGTGTAATGGCCGATGGCTTCCCCGAGCGCATGGCGCGTCAGGAAAAAGATCCGGTCACCATTATGGCTAACGCAGAGCGCTTTGGTCAGAAAAATGGTAAGGGTTTCTACAGCTACGCCCCGGACCGCCGTGGTCGCTTGAAGAAGAGCTCGGATGCCCAAGCCCTTGAACTAATTGCGCCACTATTCGATGGCGAGCAAGAGCTGGATAAACAAGAGATCATCGACCGCTGTATGATCCCTATGATCAACGAAGTACTGCTTTGTCTTCAGGAAAACATAGTTGCTTCACCACAAGAAGCCGATATGGCGCTGGTGTACGGCATAGGTTTCCCTCCGTTTAGAGGCGGCGCATTCCGCTATCTAGACCAAATTGGCCTGGCCAACTTTGTGGCGGCTGCCGACAAGTACGCGCACCTGGGTGCTATTTACCAGGTATCAGACGAAACCCGTCAATGGGCTGAACAAGGCCGTGTGTTTTATCAAGTGGAGGGACAATAATCATGAATAAGGTTGTTATTGTAGATTGTATTCGTACGCCTATGGGCCGTTCTAAAAACGGTGTATTCCGTCATAAACGTGCCGAAGACCTGAGTGCACACTTGATGAAGGGCTTGTTGGAACGCAACCCGGCGGTAGACCCGGCATCGATTGACGATATTTACTGGGGCTGTGTGCAGCAAACGCTAGAGCAAGGCTTTAACGTGGGCCGTAACGCCGCCCTGCTTGCCGGTATTCCTCATACCGTACCTGCCGTGACCGTTAACCGCTTATGTGGTTCTTCTATGCAGGCGCTGCATGATGCCGCTCGCGCCATAATGACCGGCGCCGGTGACACCTACCTTATCGGCGGTGTGGAACACATGGGTCACGTGCCTATGACGCACGGCAACGACTTTCACCCAGGGCTGGCAACATCCGTTGCGCAAGCCGCCGGTGTCATGGGCCTAACCGCCGAATACCTGGCCACCTTGCATGGCATTAACCGTCAGCAGCAGGACGAATTCGGTGCTCGATCGCATCAACGCGCCCATGCGGCAACGGTTGAAGGTCGCTTCAAAAAAGAAATCCTGCCCATGGAAGGTCATGACGAAGATGGCGCCCTAACCTTGGTTGAAGACGATGAAGTTATTCGTCCGGAAACCACGGTTGAAGGCCTATCTCAACTTCGCCCTGTATTTAACCCGGCATCAGGTAGCGTGACCGCAGGGACCTCTTCGGCCCTGTCTGACGGTGCCTCAGCCATGTTGGTCATGAGTGAAGACAAGGCCAAAGAGCTAGGCCTGCCGATCCGCGCCTATGTGAAGTCTATGGCGGTGGCGGGCTGCGATCCGTCTATCATGGGTTATGGTCCTGTGCCTGCCAGTAAGAAAGCGTTGCAAATGGCCGGTTTGACTATCGATGATATCGATGTGGCCGAGCTGAACGAAGCCTTTGCCGCTCAGTCTTTGCCTGTACTGAAAGATCTTGGCTTGCTGGATAAGGTAGACGAAAAAGTTAACCTCAACGGCGGTGCTATTGCCTTGGGTCACCCCTTGGGTTGCTCTGGCTCGCGTATCAGCACCACGCTAATCAATATCATGGAAGACAAGGATGCTAAATATGGTTTAGCGACCATGTGTATCGGTCTTGGTCAGGGTATTGCGACGGTCTTTGAACGTCCGTAAATAACCTGAACTTGGGTTAAGAAGTTCGCTAATATGCTTTAAAAATAACTAACTTGAGGTCAAATTTTTCTAGCTAGATGTTTTGATTAATACAAGGCAAATTTGTGCGGCAATAGAAGCTCTATTGCAAACAAATTTAACGCGGTAGTAAGAAAAACAGCAGCTAGAAAGCAAGTTGTTATCACAAGTCCAGGTTACTTAAGTCTTGGTGACAAAAAGGCGGGTTCAGCTTAGTGCTCCCGCCTTTTTTCTTGCTGCGACTTTGGGTAAAATGGGCGTTTTCTACGCGAGCACTCATTTATGACCTTCGATACCGCCGATCACGTTCTTGATGCCTTAGGCTTACGCTGCCCAGAACCCGTTATGATGGTGCGCGGTACGGTGCGCAAAATGAATAATGGCGAAACCTTGCTGATCACCGCGGACGACCCTTCAACCACCCGCGATATTCCCAGCTTTTGCCGCTTTATGGACCACACTCTGGTGGCCCAGCAAACGGAGCAGTTACCTTATCAGTACTTAATCAAAAAAGGGCTTTAACAGCCCTTTTTATTATTCAAACACCTGATTAATGGTTACCAAGGGCTTGCTAAAGCGCGAGAAGTTAATAGATACCTTGTACCAACCCTCTTCCGCCGGAGTAAAGCTAAAGTAGTTATACACGCTGTTACAGTCCGCCTGTACCGGCAAACCAATCTCCAGCTGCTTATCCAGACCTTCGTCTAAATAACCACAGTTATAGTTTTCACTCCAATCGGCATCGGCAATTTTAAATTCATAGGCCTTGCCCGGGGTCGATAGCTTGATCTTGGTTTCATAAATGGCCGGCGCCACCTTGACCATTTGATACTCTGGCTGCGCATCCCATAATGAGAAGTCGCCACGCAGATACAAAGGCTTTTGTACTTCTTCAACCGGCACTATATCGTCCAGGGTAACTGTGCTTGAGCACGCACCTAAAAATAATGTGGCTAAAACGAGGGAGAGTTTTGTCTTCATTGTTATTTTCCAAATTTGACGCACTTTTCATCAGTCTAAGAAATTCGTGCACTGGCTTCAATAAAAAAGCCAGCACAAAGCTGGCTTTCGTCATGAATGTAAGAAATATTCACTATTTTTGCAGTACCGAGATATCGGCAACCTGTAAAAACAGGTCCTGCAACTGAGACAATAGTGCCAGACAGTTACGCTTAATTGCTTCGTCGTCCGCCATAACCATGACGTTATCGAAGAAAGCATCAACACTTTGGCGAATATTGGCCAGTTCACTTAGTGCCTGCTGGTATTCGCCCTGCTCATATAAAGGCGCAAGTTTGGCCTGATAGGCTGCCACTTCTTGTGCCAACGCCTGCTCAGGTGCTTCTTGCAATAAGCTTGGCTCAATGGCACCGCTTTCTTGAACATCATTTTTGCTCAGGATGTTACCAACACGCTTGTTGGCCGCAGCCAAGGCTTCTGCCGGCTCAAGAGTACGGAAATGGCTTACCGCCTTAACGCGTAGATCAAAATCCAATGGCTTCGAAGGACGACGCGCCAATACAGCCTGGATCACATCAACCTCAATGCCTTGCTCCTGATACCAGGCGCGGAAGCGACCCAGTAGGAACTCAAACACATCTTCGGCAACCTGATTATTGCTTAGCTTATCGCCGAACAGGGTTTGCGCTTTCGCAACGATATCAAGCACATCCAGAGAAAGTTGCTTTTCAACCATGATGCGTAAGGCACCGATAGCGGCGCGACGCAGTGCAAACGGGTCTTTGTCGCCCTTAGGCGCCTGACCAATGCCGAAAATACCTACCAGAGTATCGAACTTATCCGCCAAAGCCACAGCACAGCTGATATCACTGTGTGGCAAGGCATCACCGGCAAAGCGCGGCATATACTGTTCGTTCATGGCCAGAGCTACGGCTTCGTTTTCACCATCAAAGCGTGCATAGTGCATACCCATCACGCCCTGAACATCGGTGAATTCCATCACCATTTCGGTCATCAGATCGGTTTTACTCAATAGACCTGCGCGCTCGGCCAGGGCCTTATCGGCACCCAGTTGCTCGGCGATATAACCAGAAAGCGCGCTAATACGCTCGGACTTATCTTTAAGGGTACCCAATTGCTTTTGGAACAATACGGTACCGAGTGACTCCAAACGGCTTTCCAGAGTTTTCTTTTTATCCGTTTCAAAGAAGAACTGCGCATCGGCAAGACGTGGGCGTACCACCTTCTCGTTCCCGGCGATAACCACGCTTGGATCTTTACTTTCAATGTTCGAAACAAACAAAAACTTGTTAATCAGATTGCCGTCTTGATCTAGCAGCGGGAAGTATTTCTGGTCGTCCTTCATGGTGTAGATCAGGGCTTCGTCCGGTACCGCCAGGAAGCTTTCTTCAAATGAAGCGGTAAGCGTTACCGGCCACTCAACCAAAGAGGTTACTTCTTCAAGCAGGTCTTCATCCATGGCCACTACCGCACCAAGTTGTGTCGCTGCCGCTTCGATTTGGTTGCGGATCATTGCCTTACGGTTTTCGTAATCGGCAATAACATAGGCTTTCTTCAGCTGCTCAAGGGCTTCATTGGCATTATTGATGGTAACCTTTTCCGGGTGATGGAAACGATGTCCCTGAAGCTGGTTAGCAACCTGCTTACCAAGGATCTCACCGGCAATCAGGCTGTCACCGTAAAATACCGTGGCTGTGTGTACAGGACGGATAAACTGGGTCTTATTGGCACCCCAGCGCATAGGCTTAGGGATAGGCAGTTTCGCCAGTGCCGCATTTACCGCATCGACGATCAACTCTTGAACCGGCTGACCGGCAACTTCGGCCTTATGCAGTAACCACTCGCCTTTATCGGTAACATGGCGACCCGCTTCGCTCACTTCGATACCACAGCCGCGGGCCCAGCCCATTGCCGCTTTGGTTGGGTTACCATCAGCATCAAATGCCGCCTGAATTGCAGGACCACGCTTTTCTACTACCTTATCTGCCTGCTTGCCATCAAGTTGCAGCACCATCAGACCTAAGCGACGTGGAGAGGCGTACCATTGCACCCCTTCATGTGCCAGAGCAAGTTCTTCTAATTGCGCTTTTAGGCCATCGGCGAACGCCTCGGCAAGGGTACGCAATGATTTCGGCGGCAATTCTTCTGTACCGATTTCTACTAATAAATTTTGCTTTAACATGGTAATTCTTAATCCTTACACAGCGGGAAACCAAGCGCTTCACGCGCCGCGTAGTAACTTTCAGCACAGGCTTTAGACAGGGCGCGCACACGCAGGATGTAACGCTGACGCTCTGTTACAGAAATAGCGTGGCGAGCATCAAGCAGGTTAAAGGCATGCGACGCCTTCATTACTTGCTCGTAAGCCGGTAGCGGTAAATTCGCTTCAATCAGCTTTTGGCTTTCTTTTTCACACTGATCGAATTGCTTAAACAAAGCATCAACGTCGGCGTACTCAAAGTTGTATTTTGATTGCTCAACTTCGTTTTGGTGGAATACGTCGCCGTAAGTAACCTTACCCATAGGGCCATCTGTCCAAACCAGGTCATAGATGCTGTCCACGCCTTGGATATACATGGCCAAACGCTCAAGACCATAAGTGATCTCACCGGTAACCGGCGCACACTCAAGGCCGCCCACCTGCTGGAAGTAAGTGAACTGGGTCACTTCCATGCCATTTAGCCACACTTCCCAACCAAGACCCCAGGCACCCAGAGTCGGTGATTCCCAGTTGTCTTCCACAAAGCGAACTTCGTGTTTCAATGTATCTATGCCCATGGCCGCAAGCGAGCCAAGGTAAAGCTCCTGAATATTATCGGGAGAAGGCTTTAACACCACCTGGAATTGATAGTAGTGCTGCAAACGGTTGGGGTTTTCACCGTAGCGGCCATCGGTAGGACGACGACATGGCTGTACGTAAGCACTCGACATCGGCTCTGGGCCAACGGCTTTTAAAAACGTAAGCGGGTGAAAAGTGCCCGCGCCCACTTCAAGATCAAGAGGCTGAGCAATAACACAGCCTTGCTGTGCCCAATAATCCTGAAGCGCTAGGATCAGGCCCTGAAAAGTTTGTAAGTCGTATTTTTGCATAATGACGTTAAATTCTGCTGCTTAGAGTGCGGTTTTATTGCTCACAGTATACCCCTTGCACCGCCTTGTTTTAAGCAGTTTCTGCTTTTTGCCCTGTGCACGATAACGATCAACTCCCTGAATTTACTTTTTTTAGTATTCCAGATTCACGCATTTTCTATTCATTATCTACGACTCTTTTCGTATTTCTATTTGAAACAGTTGATTTTTTTGCAATTTGACCTAGATTGTAAACCCAGTGTTAACTAACACTATCTCAATAATAACGATTATAAAGGTTAAACTAATGAAGAAAACTCTCATCGCAACAGCTGTATTAGCTGCATCAACAGGCTTCGCCTATGCCCAGCCGGCTCCCGATCACGCAGGTATGGCTGCCGAACTTGAAATTGCAAATACCTGTATTGTTCGCTTCAATGACAGCGTTTCTAAATTCGATGTCGAAGGTAAAGCCCGCGGCATGTTAACGAAATCTCAGTCTCAAGCTAAGCACATTTATAGCAATGCCATTAAAGGTATGGCTATAAACATGAGCTGTGATAAAGCGAAAAGCGTGTTTGCGGACGAAGCCGACATCATGCGCTTTACTCCTGATGGTATCGCCCATGCTTCTCCATCTATTGATCAAGGCAAGCCTGGTGGCGGCGGCGGCAGCCAAGGTCAACAAACACCTTGGAGTGTCACCCGTGTAGGTGGTCCGGTAGACGGCTCGGGCTATACGGCTTGGGTTATTGATACTGGTATCGATCTAGACCACGGCGACTTAAACGTTGATGCTAGCCGCGGTTTTAGCGCCTTCACCAGCGGCCGTAATGCCGGTATGGATGATGGCAATGGCCATGGTACCCATGTTGCCGGTACTATCGCAGCCCTAAATAACCAACAGGATGTTGTTGGCGTTGCAGCCGGTGCAACCGTGATTCCGGTAAAAGTATTGGACTCTCGCGGCTCTGGTAGCTGGTCTGGCGTATTGGCCGGTGTAGATCACGTAGCAGCGAATGCGTCTGCAGGTGACTGTGCGAATATGAGTTTGGGCGGTGGCTTTAACCCTGACCTGAACGATGCCGTTGAAAATGCAGCTCAACAATCGGGTGCATTCTTCGTGGTTGCCGCAGGTAACGAAAGTCAGCATGCAGGTAATGTGTCTCCTGCCAGCGCCTCACACCCTCGCGTATTTACCATCTCTGCGACAGACAGCAACGATAACTTCGCCAGCTTCAGTAACTATGGTAACCCACCGGTAGACTATGCAGCGCCTGGCGTAAGCATTCTATCTACTCGTTCTGGTGGTGGTACAACAACCATGTCAGGTACCTCTATGGCATCTCCTGCTGCCTGTGCTGTGATCATGATGCGCAATGGTAACCCGGGTACAGATGGCCAGGCCATCAACGACCCTGACGGCAATGCGGATTCTATCCTGCATCTTTAAACCTATTGTGAACTAAGTAAAAAGCCCCCGCTAATGCGAGGGCTTTTTTATGCTTGGTGATTTATATCAACCTGGACTACACGTCCAGGTTAACTACACGTAGTGCATTTTGCTCGATAAACTCACGACGCGGCTCAACCTGATCACCCATAAGGGTGGCAAATAGTTGGTCGGCTGCGATAGCATCTTCAATGGTAACGCGTAGCATACGACGTGCTGCAGGGTCCATGGTAGTTTCCCACAGCTGGTCTGGGTTCATCTCACCCAATCCTTTATAACGCTGTGTATACAAGCCCTTCTTAGAGTCGCTGATCAGCCATTCTAGTGCCTCAACAAAACTGTCGACCGGCTGAGTTTTCTCACCACGTTGTACGTAAGCACCGGCACCTATAAGGTTACCCACCTTCTCGCCAGTTACACAGATACGCTGATAGTCTTTTGAAGTCAGGAAATCATGATTAAGCACATATTGCTTATCAACACCGTGCTGACGAATATTCACCATAGGGTAATGCAGCTTACGTTCCTCATCGAAATGAGTATGAGCACTGTAAATAGCCGCGTCTTCGTCACGGACGATCAAGTCTTCAACTAATGCCTCAGTCCACTGCTGCACCTTGGCTTCTTCGCCTAAGTCATCTTCGCCGATACAGTCGCGATAGATAAGGCTGTGCATCATGGCTGATGGGTATTTACGGGCCAAACGCTCAATTACCTTTTCCGTCGCTTGGTAATCACGCACCAGATTTTCAAGTGCATTACCTTCGATAACCGACGCACCTTCGCTGCTGTATAAGGCAGAGCCATTTAGCGCCAGCGAGGTTAGGTATTCAACTAAAGCGTTATCGTCTTTGATATAACGCTCTTGTTTGCCCTTCTTGATCTTGTACAGCGGCGGCTGAGCGATATAAACATAGCCACGCTCGATGATTTCCGGCATTTGACGGTAGAAGAAGGTCAATAGCAAGGTACGAATATGCGAGCCATCGACGTCGGCATCGGTCATGATAATGATGCGATGATAACGAAGCTTCTCAGGGTCATACTCATCACGACCGATACCACAGCCCAGGGCGGTGATCAGGGTCGCTACTTCTTGCGAAGATAACATCTTGTCGAAACGCGCTTTTTCTACGTTAAGAATTTTACCTTTAAGCGGCAGGATGGCCTGATTCTTACGGTTACGGCCCTGCTTGGCAGAACCACCCGCAGAGTCACCCTCCACTATATATAGTTCAGATTCTGCCGGGTCTTTTTCCTGACAGTCTGCCAGCTTACCTGGTAAGCCAGCCAGGTCCATGGCGCCTTTACGACGGGTCATTTCACGGGCTTTACGCGCTGCTTCGCGGGCACGGGCAGCATCGATAATCTTGCCAACAACTGTTTTAGCATCAACAGGATTCTCTAGTAAGAATTCACTGAGCTTTTCACCCATGGCTTGTTCAACGGCAGCTTTTACTTCACTCGATACCAGCTTGTCTTTAGTTTGCGATGAGAACTTAGGATCAGGAACCTTAACGCTAACAACCGCGGTCAAACCTTCACGGGCATCATCACCAGTCGCATTACTGGTGGTTTTGGCTTTCTTATTAAAGCCTTCTTTTTCCATATAGGTGTTAAGTGTACGCGTCAGTGCAGCACGGAAACCTGCTAAGTGAGTACCACCGTCACGCTGTGGAATATTATTGGTAAAACAGAAAATGTTTTCCTGGAAGCCATCGTTCCACTGCATAGATACTTCAACGCTGATACCGTCTTCACGCTCATGGGTGAAGTGGAATACGTTTTGATGCACAGGTGTTTTCTTACGGTTTAGGTAAGCAACAAAGGCCTCGATACCACCTTCATATTTAAAGTGGTCGCGTTTATCTTCTTCGCGCTCATCGCACAAAATAATCGACACGCCCGAGTTCAGGAAAGACAGCTCGCGTAGACGCTTGGCCAGGATGTCATAGTGGAAGTTGGTATCACTAAAGGTTTGCGCACTCGGCCAGAAACGAATTTCTGTACCCGTTGAGTCCGACTCACCAATAACACCTAACGGTGCATCCGGCTCGCCCATAGAGTAAGTCTGTTTATGCAATTTGCCATCACGACGAATTTCCAGTGCCAGCTTTTCAGATAGTGCGTTTACAACCGAAACACCTACACCGTGCAGACCACCGGATACTTTATATGAGTTGTCGTCGAACTTACCACCGGCGTGAAGCACGGTCATAATAACTTCTGCGGCCGACACCCCTTCTTCCGGGTGCAGCTCGGTTGGAATACCACGGCCGTTATCGCGTACCGACACGGAACCATCGGTGTGAATTGTTACGTAAATATCGTCACAATATCCCGCCAACGCCTCATCGATCGAGTTGTCGACTACCTCGAATACCATATGGTGTAAACCGGTGCCATCATCGGTATCACCAATGTACATTCCTGGTCGTTTCCGTACGGCGTCTAGTCCTTTAAGTACTTTAATACTTGATGAATCGTAATTTTCAGACATGGTGTTTCCATTTATCTTGTTATTAGTTCGCCATGTTTCACGTGGAACAAAGCTTGTGGCCTTGCTAACGCCTCTAACACGGCGGAGACACTTTGGGATTCAATCGTTGTTATAAATATCTGTGCATCACAGCGTGAAAGCAGTTGCCCTACCTTCATCTTGGTATCTTCGCTTAATTCCGAGGGTAAATCGTCAATAAGCAGAATCGATTGTTTTCCGGTCTCTTTTTCTATTAAGCTATTTTGCGCTACTTTGAGCGCATATAAAAGCAATTTTAACTGCCCTCGCGAGAAGGCTGTTTCTACCGGGCCGAGCGATGTTTTTATCGTTAGATCGGCCTTATGTGGCCCTTTGCTGGTATAGCCACGCATCAGGTCACCATCCCTATTCTGCGCCAATACATCGGCAAGGGACTCAGTGCGTTTCCAACCCCAATTGAAGTCAATTTCAAGGTCGTTTAGCAATTCTAATTCTGTACACAGTCTATCAAAAAAAAGCGCCTTAAACCTCTCTATATACATCTCTCTTAACTGAGTAATTTTCTCGGCTAAGCGCACGAATTCCTTGTCCCAAACGGGCAGCATGGTGCGTAGTTCGGGGGGCTTGTTTTTTAACAGGGCATTACGTTGTTTCAGTATCTTATTGAAGTTTTGCCAGTAGACAAAAAACTCTTGTTCCACGTGGAACACACCTAAATCAATAAAGGCACGTCGCTCTTTGGGGCCGCCAAAAAAGAAGGAGTAGCTTTCTGGGGTAATAACCTGAACCGGCAAAACCTGCGCAAGATCAGAAATTCGACGACTCGCCTTCCCTTGAATTTTTATCTGGGTTTCCCCCTGAACATCTTTTTGTATGCCAAGAGGAATGGTCAGATTGTTGCTCCGCTTTTTGGCGTGCAAGGTAAAACGCGATTGGCCATCACGAATCAGGGTGCGGTGCTTAGTGGTACGGAAAGAACGTCCGTGAGAAAGAAAATAAATGGCTTCTAAAAAGCTGGTCTTGCCGCTGCCATTTTCACCATAGATGATATTGATAGCTTCAGGAGCTAGGGTAGCAGCCTCAATATTACGGAAATTATTGAGGCTAATAGACGTCAGGCTCATGGCCGTTACAAGCGCATCGGCATAACGACATACAGAGCTTCGCCATCTCCCGCCGCTTCCATCAGGGCACTGCTGTTTGAATCGGCAAGGGTGATAGAAACGTCTTCGGTTTTGATGGTGTTAAGCACATCAAGAAGGTAAGAAACGTTAAAGCCAATCTCTAAATCCTCCCCTTGATACATAACTTCAATCACCTCTTCCGCCTGTTCTTGCTCTGGGTTATTGGCGCTGACTTTGAGCATGCCCGAGCTTAAATTAAGGCGCACACCGCGGAACTTCTCATTCGATAAAATAGACACGCGATGCAAAGCATTACGCAGCCATTCGCGGTTAGCAATAATAATTTTATCACCACCACGAGGCAAAACACGGCGATAGTCAGGGAAACGGCCATCAACCAATTTACTGGTAAAGGTAAATTCTGCGTCAGTAATGCGGATATGGTTGGCACCGAACTGAATGGTAACAGGCTGGTCGTCCGCCGGCATCAGGCGCATAATTTCCTGCACCCCTTTGCGTGGCACAATTAACTGGCGCTGGCTGTTTAACGACTGAGGTAATTTCTTTTGCGCTATGGCCAAACGGTGACCATCTGTAGCTACGGTTTTAATTTCGTCATTTTCAACTTCAAACGACATGCCGTTAAGGTAATAACGCACGTCCTGATTAGCCATTGAAAAATGCGTGCTTTCCAATAACTTACGCAGTTCTAGTCGACTTAATTGAAATTCAACTTCGCCATCCCACTGCTCCAGATTCGGAAAGTCTTCCGCAGCTAAAGACAACAAGGAGAAGCGGCTTTGTCCGGATGTCAGTACCACCTGATGCTCCTGAGAGGTCAAGGTGATATCGCTGCCATCGGGCAGGCTCTTACAAATATCTAAAAGCTTTTTCGCCGGCAAGGTGATCTTGGTATCGGCACAAGGTTGCTCTAAGGCTACCGAGGCGACGAGCTCTATTTCCAGATCGGTTCCCGTCATAGACAGCTGACCATCGCGCACCTCAAGTAATACATTGGAGAGCACGGGCAAGGTGTGCTTACGCTCGATGGCACCTGATACCTGCATTAAAGGCTTTAAAAACTGATCTCTAGCGATAGTAATTTGCATAAGGGTAACCTTAAGATGACAAAGTTCTTATTAGATTTTGATAGTCTTCTTTCACTTCATGGCTTTCGTCACGAAGCGCTTTTACCTTACGGCAGGCGTGCAATACCGTGGTATGGTCACGACCGCCAAAAGCATCGCCGATTTCCGGCAAGCTATGGTTTGTTAATTCTTTTGATAGCGCCATGGCCACCTGGCGTGGACGCGCAACCGAGCGACTACGGCGCTTGGACAATAAATCAGAAACGCGAATGCGGTAATACTCAGCCACAGTGCGTTGAATATTATCTATGGTCACCAGCTTATCTTGCAGTGCCAATAAATCGCGCAGCGCTTCTTTTACAAAGTCGATGGAAATAGGTCGACCGGTAAAGTTAGCATTGGCGATCACTCGGTTTAATGCCCCTTCAAGTTCACGCACATTGGAGCGCAATTTCTTGGCAATAAAGAAAGCCACTTCGTGAGGTAAGTTAATCTTACTCTGCTGCGCCTTCTTCATCAAAATGGCTACTCGGGTTTCAAGCTCCGGTGGCTCGATGGCAATGGTTAAGCCCCAACCGAAGCGCGACTTAAGCCTGTCCTCTACCCCTTCTATTTCTTTGGGGTAACGGTCTGAGGTTAAAATAATCTGTTGGTTGCCCTCAAGCAGCGCATTAAAGGTATGGAAGAACTCTTCTTGAGAGCGCTCTTTATTGGCAAAGAATTGAATATCATCGATCAACAAGGCATCGACACTGCGATAATAGCGTTTAAACTCTTCTATCGCATTGTTTTGTAAGGCTTTTACCATATCTTGAACAAAGCGTTCGGAATGCATATAAACAATTTTGGCATTCTCTTTTTTCGCTAAAATGCCATTGCCCACCGCATGTAACAGGTGCGTTTTACCTAAACCGGTGCCACCGTATATAAATACAGGGTTAAATGCTGAGCCAGGATTATCGGCCACTTGCGTTGCCGCAGCCTTAGCCAACTGGTTTGACTTACCTTCAACAAAGTTATCAAAGGTATAGTTTTCTTTAATATTCGATTTGTATTGAGACTTAGGCGCTGGCTCAACAGCCGCTGGTTGGCTAGGCTGTCTGGCCTTATTTACCTTGGCACTGTCACTGTTGCCATTAACACCCTGATTAGGTGTTTGTGCCGTGGTATTTACAGCGGTATTAAGCATGGGCTTGCTGCCCACGTCAAAACGTAATTCTGGCGCTTCATCGCCACAAATTTCAACTAACAGCTCATTTATGCGATTTAGGTATTTTTCTCTTACCCAATCAAGCACAAAGCGATTTGGCGCATAAATAGTCAGAGTATCATCTGTACTTTCTGCCTGCAGCGGTCTTACCCACATACTAAATTGCTGTGATGGCAATTCATCTTGCAACACATATAAACAACTTTGCCAAACAGACAGATACACAGTTCACTCCCGAAATAGAATAGAGGTTTCGATACTCGTTCATCACGAGTTTAGCGCTTATTATTCTTCCCTGAATCACGACTTTTTTGTGCCCGGGTCGCACATTATGACGCCTATTTATCCACAACTTCAATATTGATTTTTACTGAAAATGTGCTTCAGCAAAAAACATAGTGCAACACTATGTTTTTAATGAATATTTATTTTAAAAAAAGAATTTAATTTAACGCTTTACAAAACTTTGATCTTGATCAACCGGGATGATCAAACAGGGTTATTCAGGGGATTTATGCACTTTTTAAACAGAGCCTGTGGAAAACTTTCATTTTTTAATGATCCTATGCGGATCGCTTGTACGATCCCCAGCTATAACTGCTTATATATAGGCTCTTCGTTGTACGATTATCGTTGACTTTAGCATCAAGCCTCTATAAAATCTCGCGCTCGCTAAGGCACCACGGAATGTCCGTTGGAAACAGTCGGTGAACATCACCGAATGAGAAAAACTTGGCATCGAAGTTGTGTTAGCGTCTGAGTGAGGATCGCGACCCACACAGAGAATTTAAACCTTAACCGATCGGATGGAATTGTTATGAAAAGAACTTTTCAACCTAGCGTATTAAAGCGTAAGCGTACTCACGGTTTCCGTGCTCGTATGGCTACTGCTAACGGCCGTAAAGTACTAGCACGTCGTCGTGCTAAAGGCCGTAAAGTTCTTTCTGCTTAATATTTAGTGGAAGACTTTCGCTTTGGCAGGGAGTTACGTCTGTTAACTCCCTCGCATTACTCCCGCATTTTTAATGAGCCTGCTCGGGCTGCTACTTCTCTCTTTACCTTATTAGCTAAACCAAACTCTTTGGACCATGCACGTCTAGGATTAACCGTAGCTAAAAAAAATGTAAAACAAGCCAATCAGCGTAACCGAATCAAGCGTATCGCTCGCGAAAGTTTTCGTTTGCATCAGCATAAGTTGGATAACATTGATATCGTGCTTATGGTTAAGCGTGGCATTGATGAGCTATCAAACGAAGAAATACGCAAAGATCTCGATAAACTCTGGCGCAAAATAAATGAACGCTGCAAGCCCGGATACAAGCCACCACCACGCAGACCTCATAAAAAGCATCACAATACCAAGCAAAAGCGCGGCCAATCATAGAATTTACCGACTTTTTCAGGTATCTTTAGCTCACCTTTTAATCGACTAACTGAGTATTCGCTTTACCTTACTCAGTGCTGCGGGCCTTTATGTTAGCTTTTATATTAGCAATACCTAAAAATACCCTCATTACTGTAATTAAGGTCTATCAAAAGTGGATCAGCCCAATGCTTGGGCCGAACTGTCGCTTTAATCCCAGCTGTTCTTCATACGCCTTGCAGGCAATAAAACTGCATGGGGCGATAAAAGGCAGTTGGTTGGCAGTAAAACGAATAGTAAAATGCCATCCTTTACACGCCGGAGGGGATGATCCCGTTCCTGGCAAACGTAACCACCATTAATCTTAACAACGAGAAATAAGAGCTGTTATGGAATCGCAACGCACGTTTTTATTTATCGGCCTGTTGTTGGTGTCATTTTTATTATTCCAAGAATGGAATAGTGATTATAACCAACCGGCCAACAATCCAAGTGCTCAAACCCAAAGCAATGCCCAAACCAACGCCGGGCAAAGTGACGTTCCCAACTCGGATATTGCCGAGCCGCTAGTCTCAACATCGGCAAGCCAACAAGTTATTACCGTAACCACAGATGTGTTTGCGGTGAAAATTGACACCCTTGGCGGCGACATCATCGAAGCCAAACTGCTTCAGCATGCGGAAACTCATGGCAGCGACGAACCTTACCTGTTGTTAGGCCAGTTTGAAGGCAATGAATATTTCGCCCAAAGCGGTTTAATTGGCTTAAATGGTCCCGACGCTCGCAAAAAAGGTCGCCCGGTTTATCAAAGCGCACAACAAAGCTATACCCTTGAAGGCGATACCCTAGCGGTACCCCTTACCTTTGTTGATGCCCAAGGCGTAAGCTACACCAAGACCTACACCTTCCATAAAAACCGTTACGACGTAACCTTGGATTATGACATCCAAAACAACACGGCGAACGCGGTTCAGGTACAGCTTTACACTCAGGTTAAGCGTACCGTCCAGGACAAGGGCAGCTTGATTGATCAAAGCTACCTAGGTGGTGCTTACGGTACCGACGAAGTTAACTACGAAAAGTACTCGTTCGACGATATTCAAGACAAAGAATTGAAAGAGTCGACTCAGGGTGGTTACGTGGCCTTCCTACAGCACTATTTCGTAAGTGCCTGGGTACCAGCTCAAGATCAAACGAACACAGTATATATGCGCCTGCCGACTGCCAAGGTAGCGCAAATTGGTATTAAATCTGAGCCAGTGAATATTGCTCCGGCCAGCTCTGCTACTTTCGCATCTACCTATTATATGGGCCCGAAAGATACGGATGCTTTGGAAGCACTGCACTCGAACCTGGATTTGGCCGTGGACTATGGTTGGTTATGGTTTATCTCACAACCACTGTTATCACTGCTGAAGTTTTTATACAGCTTCCTAGGCAACTGGGGTCTGGCTATTATTGCTATCACAGTGCTGATGAAAACCGCACTGTATCCGCTAACTAAAGCACAATATACTTCTATGGCGAAGATGCGTGCCCTGCAACCTAAGATGCAGGCACTAAAAGAGCGCTATGGTGATGACCGTCAGAAATTCGGTCAGGCCATGATGGAAATGTACCGCAAGGAAAAAGTAAACCCTATGGGTGGCTGTTTCCCGCTGTTGCTACAAATGCCTATCTTCCTGGCCCTATTCTACGTATTCCTGGAATCACCTGAGCTACGTCATGCTGAATTTGGCCTGTGGTTAACAGACTTATCGTCGAAAGACCCCTTCTACGTACTACCGGTACTATTCGGTGCCAGTATGTTCCTGATGCAAAAGCTACAGCCGATGACGGTTACAGATCCTATGCAGCAGAAGATGATGACCTGGATGCCGGTATTCTTCTCGGTATTCTTCCTTTGGTTCCCATCGGGTCTGGTACTTTACTGGTTGGTTTCAAACCTTATCTCTATCGCCCAGATGCTGATCATCTACCGCGGTATGGAGAAAAAGGGCTTGAAGGTGCGAGGCTAGATTAAGCCTTAACCAAGATTAGAAAAGCGGCTTATGGCCGCTTTTTTATTGCCTGAATCTCAGCTTCTTCTTGTTTACTGCCACATTAGGTTACAATACACACATTGCCGCTTTATCGAGTTATTCTATGTATTCTCAAGACACTATCGTTGCCCAAGCCACGGCCCCCGGACGCGGTGGCGTGGGTATTATTCGCATCTCAGGTGCCCTAGCAAAGGACGTTGCCAAGCAGATCATCGGCCACTGCCCCAAGACCCGTTACGCCGAATATGTACCCTTTCACGACCTGAATAAGCAACAGCTGGATCAGGGTATCGCCCTATTCTTTCAAGGCCCTAATTCCTTTACCGGCGAAGATGTACTTGAGCTACAAGGCCATGGCGGCCCTATTATTCTCGATATGCTGCTGCGCGAAATCGCCGACATCGACGGTGTGCGTCTGGCCAAACCGGGGGAATTCTCCGAGCGTGCATTTTTAAACGATAAGCTTGATTTAACCCAGGCAGAAGCCATTGCCGATTTAATCAATGCCACCTCGGAGCAAGCGGCGAAAAGCGCCCTGCACTCGCTACAAGGTGAATTCTCCAATCACATCACTCAGCTGGTGGAACAGGTGATTCACCTGCGCATGTATGTTGAAGCGGCCATCGACTTTCCCGATGAAGAAATTGATTTCCTCAGCGACGGCAAGGTTGCCGGCGATCTGCAGCAAATACTGGATCAGGTCGAGCAGGTGCGGGCCCAGGCCAAACAAGGCAGCATTATCCGCGATGGTATGCGGGTGGTGATTGCCGGCCGTCCTAACGCCGGTAAATCAAGCCTGCTTAACGCCCTGGCCGGCCGTGAAGCCGCCATAGTTACCGATATCGCCGGGACCACCCGAGACGTGCTTAAAGAGCACATTCATATCGATGGTATGCCTCTGCATATAATCGATACCGCCGGACTGAGGGAAAGCCCTGACAAAGTGGAACAGATCGGTATAGAGCGCGCCTGGGAAGAAATAAACCAGGCCGATCGCGTGCTCTTTATGGTTGACGCCCAGGACACCCAAGCCAATACGCCAGAGCAAATCTGGCCAGAGTTTGTTGCCAAGCTTCCGGAAAATATGGGCATTACCGTGATCCGTAATAAGGTTGATTTAAGCGGTGAGGAGCTGGGATTTGACGACAGCCATAGCCATCCGGTATTGAGGATCAGCGCCAAAGAAGGCCTGGGGATTGACCTAGTACGCGAGCACCTAAAAGCCTGTGTCGGCTTTGAAGGCACGCAAGAAGGCAGCTTTATGGCCCGCCGTCGCCATTTAGATGCCTTAGAACGTGCTTTAAGTCATCTGCAAACTGGCCAGGAGCAGCTTGAAGCCCATATAGCCGGCGAAATTCTTGCCGAAGAACTGCGCTTAGCGCAGCAGTATCTTAATGAGATCACCGGTGAATTCACCTCAGATGATCTGCTCGGCAAGATCTTCAGCTCATTCTGTATCGGTAAGTAAAAAAATGGGCCTAACTGTTAGGCCCATATTCCGTTAATTATTTAATGGCGGCATACCCACTTTCAAATAGCCATCACTGCCTAACGTCCCTAGCAATGTACCATCGGGTGGAATTGTATCTATATTACAACCATCGCCATAACACGCTAAATAACAGGTTAAATCTCTGGAGGCACCTGGATTAAAATTGCGACACAAGGGGTTATCTATATTGCCACTGGCAATGGACAGATTGAACACAGTGCGGGCATCGGCACACCAGCGGTACTCCTCTACCAAATCATCTTGTTGCTTTATTAAATTCAACGCATATGGCTGATGGACTGGACATTTAGTCGTCATCCCAAGCACTAAGTCGAGATCGGTACAAGGTTCCTTATTATCAAGATGACCACATACCAAGGCCTCTGTTGCAGACCTCAAGGCATCAGATAAAACAACCCTTGTAACGCTGGTGGCTTCACTCACTTGAAGATTGGCATCGGTCACGGTTAATGACACTTCTAACTGATAACTTGCTGCTTCATCACGACGAAGGCCGAGGTTATCTATTGATACTGTGGGGTTTTTTCCGGTCGCGTTTGAGGCCCCCAAATTAAATGCAGGCTTACCCGGTATCGCCTGGACGTGTGGCTGTATTTGCCAGGCAAAGCTGTATGGTGCAGCCCCTCCCGTCACATCAGCTTGCAAGGTAAGCGATGTACCCAAGGCGATATTTACCGGTGAGGACATGGTGGCAACCAAAGGTTCTGGCGGTGGTGGCGCGCTCACCCTTACCTGCTGTGTGGTCTTCACAACATTACCGACCCTATCATAGCTGGCCAGCTCAAATAACAGTACCAGATCGGCATCACCCGGAAATAAAGTGGGGGCTACAAAGCGCCAATTACTAATTCGGTCAGCCTCTTGGTCACCGATTGGCGTTAAAGTCACCGATTGTGAACCGCCTATTTGAGTAATGGAATAACGATAATGCTCATGAGTTGGAAACTGTACGCCTCCGGTAGGCGTGGGTGAGCTTAAACTCACTTCCTGGCCGCTATCCACTGTTAGCGGCGCTAAGTCACCAATAACCAAAGAAGCGGCAACATCATTTACCTGTACCAGTACGTCTCTGTCTGTGGTCTGAACGCCATCACTTACTTGCACATTGAAGCGCAACAGCGTTGTTTGTTGTACCGCGGGAGCTGTCACCACTATTCTCGCCGTATCGGCTCCGCTAAAGCTCACATCGGGGCCATTCTCTTCTTTAAGATAAGACCACAGGTAGCGATAATTTTCGCGACCCTTACCGCCTTGGGCAACAACCCCTAATGCTTTTAAAGACCCTTCTTGCAAAATAACCCCGGCAGTTCCGGCAATGATAACAAGGGGATCATCTTGTTTTGGGGCCTCTTGTGGTGGCAGAACCTGAGGCGGGCTCTCAACAGGAGGATCAATTGCCTGCGGACGAATGATGAGTACCGGCAGGATATAACGCACGACTGCACCCTGCAGATCTTTGCCAGTTACCGATAACATAGCGTGTGCCGAATGTTGTTTAACTAAAGGCGCGGTTACCAGGATCTGGGTTCCCGTACCACTGCTGTCTGGCTGCTGAGCTATTTGCAATTTTGGACCCGCTATTTGCTCCACGGTCAAATCACTCAATAGCGAATTCAATACAGGTGCAGACTCACCCACCACCACAAGGCGGGGTTCAAGAGACGTGATCGGAGTGGGCGTCACTCCAGTTGCAACCTCAGGTGTTAACATTGCGTGCACGACCGCTTCGGCGGTCCGTTCAATTCCCTCTGCATCGGTAACTTTAGCTTCAAAAGTAAGTACCTGAGCCGTGTCTACAACAGGCAATTGCACTGTTAATACTTCTTGTGTACTGGCCTCCAAGTCTGCTGTTGGGCCGCTGATTTGCGACCATTGCCATTGGTAAGGAGGGCGACCGCCATTGGCTGTCATACTCAGTTCAACGCGAGTTCCTGCTGTCGCTGCGACGGCAGGAGATGCAAGTAAAATTAACGCTTGTGGCGGCACTTTGGGTGGTACCAAAATGGGGCTAGGCACAGGCTCTACCTGACGTGGATGCGGCACTTGCAATGGTTGTGCGATTAATAAAGGTTTCAGTAAAGGAGCAGCCATTGGCACAGGGGTTGGTACCAGAACCGGTGTCTGCGATGGTTCAAGGATCGGAGTTACTGTAGGAACGGCATATTGCACTTCAACCGCGGTTCTGGCACTAGCATTTCTGCCGGTAACGGGATCTGTAACTTTCACCTCAAAATGTAAAATTCCACCTTGAGGCATGGAAGGCGCGATAAAGTCTGGATTTGCCGTATCAGCCCCATTGAGGGTGACAATAGGTGAATCCGGTGCGATCTGGCGCCATTGGTAGTCTAAACCCGAATCACTGCCTCGCGCATGCAAAGTTACCTTATGGCCAGACTGGGTTAATCGCGATGATGAGCCCGTTTTTACACTCACGTTATTGGCGGGAACAACGGTGATAGCTACTTTTGACGGACGACCATTACCATTGTCATCCGATGCCCTCAACTCAAATGACAACAGGGTATTGGTCATAACATCGGGGGCAGTGAAACTCAGCTCAGAAGTGTCGGCACCTGCCAGGGTGACCTTTGGACCGCCCTCTTGTTTCCAATTCCAAGTCACGTTACCCAAAGCGTTATAGGCAAAAGCATGTAATCTTGTGGTCAAACCGGAGATAACCTGGCGTCCATGATCACCAATATTAGTTGTCAGTTGAGGGACTTCCGGCGCACTCGCCTGCGCCGCGACCACTGAGGCTATAGTCGTTCCGCATATATTCGAATCACTCGCAGAGCAAGCCCGAAGGCGGTAAACATAGGCTTGAGGAGCGGTTTGCGGCGGCACATCAATATAGCCAAGTTCAGAGGTGATAATAATCGGCACACCACAATCTGTTGGTGTAGACTCGACCAGATCATCGGTGATGCCTTCGGGCACTTCACAGCGATGAAGTGCATAACTGCCGGCACCGGGCAGCGGTGGCCAGGTTAAATGAACCCCATCCTGAGATCCTTTGGATGCAGTCATAACAACCGGGGTAGAAAGCGCTTCAATATCAACTATTCGTTCATCTCTATTGTGCTTGTGGCAACCGAACAATAAAAATAAAACAAACAGACACATAAACCTTATACGTCCAGACAACAACATTTCTACTCCCTTTGAATATTTACACATCAGTTTCAGGTTATTAGCAAACTAATAATAATTGATCACAGAGCAAAAGTAAGACTATTTATACCGATTCAAGGCACGTATTTCTTATCACAAGCGTTCATCATTTAGGCTTTTTTTATGTCCAGAATAAAATAATGCTCGTTGATGGCGGGATCGGATCGTCAAACTGCTCATTTAAACCACCAAAAACGCAAAGATCGGGGTGGCTTATAGAAGTTTTAGATCTAAAAAATAAATATATAGATCTAAAATAAAGTATCTATTTGCACAAAACGATCATTATCCACAAGCAAATAATTCACACCCCTAAGAAATAAGCCAATAGCCCCATTTAACCCCTTTTTGATGACCGGGGACAGCTATTTAACCTAAGCTTATCGACTTTTTATCAACAGCTTAGATTTATGAAAAAACTATATTTTTCATGATGATAAAAACATGTTCCACATTATTTAATATTATTATTTATGCACTGCTAAATAGATCCATTGAGTGGCGTTGGAGATCAGGTATCATACGAGCCACTTAAACGACTAGTTTGACGACATGAAACAGCTGGAAATTATCATAGGCAGCCAAATGGGCGGCACCGAATATGTGGCCGAACACCTAAGCCAACTCTTGGCGGATCAAGGCATTGAAAGTCAGTTGCACGAGCAACCGGATCTACAAATATAGATAGGGATAAACCCTGGCTGATCTGCACCTCAACTCATGGCGCAGGCGACTATCCCGATAATTTACTGGCATTTATCGAACAGTTAGACGCAAATGAACAGCTGACACAGGTTCATTTTGCGGTGATCGGCGTCGGCGATTCCAGCTATGACACCTTTAATTTTGCCGCTAAAAATATCATTTCCTTATTACAAACTAAGGGCGCGACCTTGTTATTGCCGCAATTAGAGATAGATGTGTTGGGTGAGGATCTACCAGAAGATACTGCCGAGCAATGGCTGCCCAATTTGCTGCAGGCATGGAAAAGTGTATAAGGATCTTACCCAAGACTTATTCACAAAATATCGAAAAGTTAGATCCGAATGTGGATAAAGGCTTAGTATCATGAGATCCAAGGGGTGATTATGCACTTGATAAGATCTATCGCGAATTGCCCTGTGTATAAAACAGCTGTTTGATCAGAGCTTATTTACCCTTAGATCCGATCATATCTACAACTACTTGGATCACTTAATCAGTTGAATTGATATAGTTTTTTATGGTTATCAACAGATCTTGACGTTACTAATAGTAAGATCAATAAAAGATCTCTTTAAAGATCCTTTATTTTATATATGATCCACTTTGAGATCTTGAACACTATTTAACCATTTCCCTTCCCCCATTTTCTAGGTAGAATACGCACCCTTTTCTCTTTCTCCGGTTGTAGGAAACGTTAAATGATTTTCCATGAACACTTTGATGTCATTGTTGTAGGCGGCGGTCATGCTGGCACCGAAGCAGCGTTAGCTGCGGCACGTATGGGTATGAATACCCTGCTGTTGACACATAACATGGACACCCTTGGCCAAATGTCTTGTAACCCTGCGATCGGTGGCATAGGTAAGGGTCATTTAGTTAAAGAGATCGATGCCCTAGGCGGCGCCATGGCAAAAGCCATAGATAAGGGCGGGATCCAATTCAGAACCCTGAATTCATCGAAGGGCCCAGCGGTACGTGCAACCCGAGCACAAGCGGATCGCGCTCTTTACAAAGCCGAAATCCAAGCCATTTTACAGGGTCAGGAAAACCTCAAGATCTTCCAACAGTCCTGTGATGATCTTATCGTTGAAGGCGATAAGGTAACTGGTGTTGTGACCCAGATGGGTCTGAAATTCAGCGCCCAAAGTGTGGTATTGACTGTAGGTACCTTCCTCGGTGGGCAGATCCATATCGGTTTAGAGAATTTCCAAGGTGGGCGCGCTGGTGATCCACCGTCGATCGCCTTAGCTCGTCGATTACGCGAATTACCGTTTCGCGTTGATCGCCTGAAAACAGGCACACCACCGCGTATTGATGCGCGTACGGTTGATTTCAGCAAGATGCAAACTCAGCCTGGTGATACCCCAACTCCGGTTTTCTCATTTATGGGCAAGGCCAGTGATCACCCGCAACAAATCCCTTGTTATATCACCTATACCAATGAGAAAACGCACGAGATCATCAATAACAACCTGCACCGTTCGCCCATGTATTCCGGTGTCATCGAAGGCATAGGTCCACGTTATTGTCCTTCGATTGAAGATAAGATCGTCCGTTTTGCCGATAAAGACAAACACCAGATCTTTGTTGAGCCTGAGGGCCTAACCTCTTATGAGCTCTACCCTAACGGTATTTCAACCAGCCTGCCGTTCGATGTGCAAATGGACATAGTGCGCAGCATTACCGGTTTTGAAAATGCCCATATTTGTCGTCCTGGCTATGCCATCGAGTATGATTTCTTCGACCCACGTGATCTAAAACCATCACTGGAGACCAAGTTTATCAATGGCTTGTTCTTTGCTGGTCAGATCAACGGTACTACGGGTTATGAAGAAGCCGGTGCCCAAGGTTTGATCGCCGGTATGAATGCAGCATTGCAAGTGCAAGGCAAAGATGCCTGGACACCGCGTCGTGACGAGGCTTACACAGGCGTGTTGATCGACGATCTTGCGACCTTAGGTACCAAAGAACCGTATCGCATGTTTACCTCGCGTGCCGAATACCGCTTGTTGCTGCGTGAAGACAATGCCGATTTGCGTCTTACCGCCAAGGGCCGTGAACTTGGCCTGATCTGCGATGAGCGCTGGGCGGCGTTTAATGACAAGCTGGAAGTGATGGAGCAGGAAACTCAGCGTATTCGTTCAACCTGGATCCACAAAGATCACCCGGCGTTGGATTCTGTTAATGCCCTGCTGAAAGCGCCTTTAACCCGTGAAGCGAGTTTGGAAGAGCTGATCCGTCGCCCTGAAATTGATCACAAGGCGCTTTATGCTATTACCGGTCTTGAGTCACCGTCAAGCAACGAAGCTGCTCTTGAGCAGGTGGCGATTCAAACCAAGTACGCCGGTTATATCGCCCGTCAGCAGGATGAGATAGCCAAGCAGCTGCGTCATGAGCAAACCTTGTTGCCAAAAGACTTCGATTACAGCCAGGTTTCCGGCCTGTCGAACGAAGTAGTCGCCAAACTGACCGACGCTCGCCCAGACACTATCGGCCAGGCATCGCGTATTTCTGGTATTACTCCAGCGGCGATTTCGTTATTATTGGTCTATCTCAAGAAGCAAGGAATGTTACGCAAATCGGCGTAACCAAGGGCAAGCGTGTTAGAAAACAAATTTAAACAATTGCTGGCTAAGGCCAGCATTTCTCTTAGTGAGCAACAAATCCAGCAATTACTTGCCTATGTTGCTTTGCTGGACAAGTGGAACAAAGCCTACAACCTCACCTCGATTCGCGATCCTAAAGACATGCTGATCAAGCACATCATGGATAGCCTGGTTGTGGCAGAGCATCTGAAAGGTCAACACTACATCGATGTGGGCACCGGCCCAGGTCTGCCCGGCATGGTATTGGCCATCGCCCTGCCCGATACCGAGTTCGTCTTACTTGACAGTCTTGGTAAGCGCGTTACCTTCTTAAAGCAGGTAAAACATGAGCTTGGGCTAAAAAATGTTACCCCGGTGCAGAGTCGAGTTGAAGAATATCAGCCAAGTGTTAAATTAGATGGGGTGCTATCTCGCGCCTTTGCCTCTATTGATGATATGCTGCATTGGTGCGCGCATTTAATAGATCAGGACGGACGCTTTATCGCGCTTAAAGGTCAGTACCCTGAGCAGGAATTGGCACACCTTCCCGACGGCTTCTCTTTTGAACAAAACATTGAGCTTAGGGTTCCTGAATTAGAGGGCGAGCGCCATCTTATAATTCTAAAAAAAGATTAATTGGCGAGGATCAACGTGGCTAAAGTCATTGCTATTGCAAACCAAAAAGGTGGTGTGGGTAAAACCACCACGGCCGTAAATTTGGCGGCCTCAATGGCTGCGACCAAACGCAAGGTGTTGCTGATCGATCTCGATCCTCAGGGCAATGCCACCATGGGCAGCGGCGTTGATAAATACGATGACGTTGCTACCGTCTATGATCTGCTGATCGAAGACAAACCCTTCGAAGAGGTAGTGATCACGCAAACTTCAGGCGAGTATCATCTGATCGCCGCTAACGGCGATGTCACCGCGGCGGAAGTCAAACTGATGGAATTGTTCGCCCGCGAAGTGCGCTTGCGCAATGCCCTGGAAAAGATCCTGGCCGACTACGAGTATATTTTTATCGACTGTCCACCGTCGTTGAACATGTTGACCGTCAACGCCATGGCCGCCGCCGATTCTGTGCTGGTGCCCATGCAGTGTGAATATTATGCCTTGGAAGGGATCACCGCCTTGATGGGCACCATAGAGCAGTTAGCGCAACTGGTTAACCCCAAATTACAGATTGAAGGCATTTTGCGAACCATGTACGATCCGCGCAACCGCCTTGCCAACGATGTTTCCGAACAGCTGAAACAGCATTTTGGCGATAAGGTTTATCGGACCGTTGTTCCGCGCAATGTTCGCCTTGCCGAAGCGCCCAGCTTTGGTGCCCCGGCCATGTATTACGACAGAGCTTCTGCGGGAGCCAAGGCGTATCTTGCCTTAGCCGGTGAAATGCTGCGCCGCAAAGAAAAACAAACATCTGCAGTCGCCTAAATCTAGAGGTAAGCGAATCAATGTCTGCTAAAAAACGTGGATTAGGAAGGGGCCTGGACGCCCTGCTCACGTCGTCAAAACCCGTTGCACCTGGCTCAGAGCAAAGCGCCAACGAGGGGCCGAGCGAGCAAGCCGTTAAAGGCGAATTGCAAAAGCTGGCGATCGAGTTTTTACGTCCCGGCAAGTATCAGCCGCGCAAGGATATGGCCGAAGACGCTCTTGAAGAGCTGGCCAGCTCGATTCGTGCCCAAGGTATTATTCAACCAATCGTGGTGCGCCAACTAGGCGAACAGCAGTACGAAATCATTGCCGGTGAGCGTCGCTGGCGTGCTGCACAACTGGCTAAGCTCGACATGGTCCCTTGTTTAATCAAGGATGTTGCCGACGAAGCCGCTGTAGCCATTGCCCTGATTGAAAACATTCAACGTGAAGACCTCAATGCCATGGAAGAAGCCATTGCTTTGGAGCGTTTAATTGAAGAGTTTTCACTGACGCATCAACAGGTTGCCGATGCGGTGGGTAAATCCCGTACCACGGTGACCAACCTGCTGCGTCTGAACAACCTCAACGATGATGTAAAAATCATGTTAGAGCATGGCGATATCGAAATGGGTCATGCCCGTTGCCTGTTGGCGCTCAGTGGTGAAGCGCAATCTGAGGCCGCCCGCAGCGCCGTAGCCAAGGCTTTAACCGTGCGCGAAACGGAAAAACTGGTGCGTTCTCTGCTGGAACCCACAGAAAAGCCGGTTAAAAAAGAAAAAGACCCAGACGTCAAACAGTTAGAGCAAAAACTCCAAGATAATCTCGGTGCCAAGGTTGAAATTAACTACAACCAGAAAGGTAAGGGTAAGTTGGTGATTTCTTACACTAATTTAGACGAGCTTGAAGGCATTTTAGAGCGTATCGACCCGCAGCGAAATCAGGTTTAATAATCCCCTTCTCGCCCCCGTGATCACGGGGGTGAAATTGACACAATTTCATCTTGCTCAAGTTGCAAATTGGCCAGAAATCAGTATAATTTCGCCAGTTTTAGCACCCTAATGAAACTTAACGTAATTAAGGTTAATGGAAAGTGACGCAAAGGTTATCTGGCCCATATCGCCGAGCCGCATTAAAAGGCGTTCTTCTTCAGGGTGTCGTAGCAATCATAGCTGCAGTAATAGTTTTAGTAGGTTGGGAAGTAGATGCCGCGGTTTCAGCATTGGCTGGTGGACTGGTGGCGGTACTTCCTAACTTTTTATTTGCCATCTATGCGTTTCGTTATGTGGGCGCGAGCAAGGCAAAACAAGTGTATGCCTCATTTAAAAGAGGCAACGGATTAAAATTTTTGCTAACGATTTTCTTGTTCGCACTGATATTTAAGCTTTATCCGGTAATGGCGTTGCCATTTTTTTCCTGCTTTATATTGGTGACGTTTACACAGTGGTTAGCGCCGATTTTTTTTAATCATTAACTTTTGGGATAAAACATGGCTGCAGGTGAAGAACTTACCTTAACGGGTTACATCCAGCACCATTTAACTAACGGTCAAGTCAGCATTGGCGACGGTTGGTTTTGGAAGCTGAATGTAGATACCCTCGCATGGTCTATCGGTCTTGGACTGATTTTCTTATGGATCTTTAAGCGCGCTGCGAACAAAGCAACGCTTGGCGTTCCCGGGAAATTTCAGTGCTTTATCGAGATGGTCGTAGAATTCGTCGATCAAAACGTGAAAGATACTTTCCACGGTAGAAGTCGACTAATCGCTCCTCTTGCTCTGACAATTTTCGTCTGGGTATTCCTGATGAACTTAATGGACTTGATCCCGGTTGATTTCCTTCCTGCACTTGCAGGTCAAATCGGCGTACTTTCAGGTGCCGTAGAAAGTTCTCACGATGTATACATGAAGGTGGTACCAACAACCGACCTTAACCTAACCCTAGCGCTAGGTATCGGGGTGTTTGCACTCATCATCTTCTATTCGATTCGTGTTAAGGGCTTAATGGGCTTTATCAAGGAGCTAACGCTTCACCCATTCAGTTCTAAAAACGTGGTTGTTCAAGTCCTATTTATTCCGGTTAACTTGCTTTTAGAATCAGTAACTCTAATCGCGAAGCCGGTTTCATTGGGCTTACGTCTATTCGGTAACCTTTATGCTGGTGAACTTATCTTCATCCTAATTGCTGCGCTTGGTTTGTTCCAATTGCCGCTGCACTTTGTATGGGCGGTATTCCACATCCTGGTTATCGTATTGCAAGCATTCATCTTCATGATGCTGACAATTGTTTACCTGAGCATGGCGTCTGAAGACAACCATTAAGAACCGGCTCAAAAAAGATTTTTTTAACTTTAACTTTAACTTTAATCATTTACAAAAATATTGGAGACAATAATGGAAATCGTAATCGGCCTTAAATATATCGCTGTTGCCCTACTTATCGGTTTTGGTGCCCTTGGTACTGCTATCGGTTTCGGTAACCTAGGTGGTAAATTCCTAGAATCAGCTGCTCGTCAGCCTGAGCTTGCACCTCAACTACAAGTTAAAATGTTCATCGTAGCTGGTCTTATCGATGCTATCGCGATGATCGGTGTAGGTATCGGTCTATACATGTTGTTCGCTCTAGCTCCATTTGCAGGTTAATTTCTACTATTTTGCGAACAAAATGTAAGGAGGAGCGGTCGTGAACTTAAACGCCACTCTAATTGGTGAATTAATCGCTTTCATCGTTTTTGTATGGTTCTGCATGAAGTTCGTGTGGCCACCACTAAACGGTGCAATCGAGGCTCGCCAAAAGAAAATCGAAGATGGTTTAGCTGCCTCTGATAAAGCTGAAAAAGATCTTGAACTTGCTCGTAAAAAAGCAACCGAGCAACTTAAAGAAGCTAAAGCAGAAGCTGCTGAAATTATCGAGCAAGCTAAAAAGCGTGCGACGCAAATCGTTGACGAAGAGACATCTCGTGGTCACGAAGAGCGTGAAAAAATCATTGCTCAAGGTCATTCAGAAATCGAAGCCGAGCGTAACCGTGCCAAAGAAGAACTGCGTAAGCAGGTTGCTTCTCTAGCGGTTATCGGTGCCGAGAAGATCTTAGAGCGCGAAATCAATGAAGCCGCACATAGCGACATAGTTGAAAAACTTGTTGCCGAGCTTTAATAGGAGGGTATGAGCATGTCTGAACTGACTACTATCGCTCGCCCATACGCTAAAGCGGCTTTTGAATTTGCCGTTGATAAAGGCGCGGTTGATGCCTGGAACGAGATGTTGTTTTTCGTTGGTGAAGTAGCCAAGAATGAACAAGTAGCTCGTTTCCTGTCGAGCAGCGCCTCTGCTGATAAACAAGCTGAAACTATCATTCAGATTTGTGCAGAGCAACTCAACGAATATGGCCAGAACCTGGTAAAGGTAATGGCCGAAAATGGACGTTTAGTCGCCCTACCGGCGGTTGCACAATTATTCGCTGAATTTAAAGCGGATTATGACAAAGAAATCGACGTTGACGTCGTTTCTGCAACCGACCTTGCTGCAGCGCAGCAAGAGAAACTAGTCGCGGCACTTGAAAAACGTTTCGCACGCAAAGTTAAGCTGAATTGTAGTGTTGATAACTCGGTTGTTGGTGGTCTGGTAATTAGAGCCGGCGACACCGTAATCGATGGCAGTATCAGCGGCAAACTTAGCCGTTTGGCCACTACACTACAATCGTAATTGGGAAGAAGAGCATGCAACTTAATTCCACTGAAATTTCTGATCTGATCAAAAAACGTATTGAGCAGTTCGAAGTTGTAAGTGAAGCTCGTAACGAAGGTACTATCGTATCTGTTACTGACGGTATCATCCGCATCCACGGTCTAGCTGACTGTATGCAAGGTGAGATGATTGAGCTTCCAGGCAACCGTTATGCTATCGCACTAAACCTTGAGCGCGACTCAGTAGGTGCAGTAGTAATGGGTCCATACGCAGACCTTAAAGAAGGCGTAAAAGTACAATCTACTGGTCGTATCCTTGAAGTACCTGTTGGTCGTGGTCTACTTGGTCGTGTTGTTAACACACTAGGTGCTCCTATCGATGGTAAAGGTGCTCTAGATAACGACGGTTTCGAACCAGTTGAAAAAATCGCACCAGGCGTAATCGAGCGTCAATCAGTAGATGAGCCAGTACAAACTGGTTATAAGTCTATCGATGCGATGATTCCAGTTGGTCGTGGTCAGCGTGAGCTTGTAATCGGCGACCGTCAGACTGGTAAAACTGCACTAGCTATCGATGCTATCATCAACCAAAAAGGCACAGGCGTTAAGTGTGTGTACGTAGCGGTTGGTCAAAAAGCATCTACTATCGCTAACGTAGTACGTAAACTTGAAGAGCACGGTGCACTTGAGAACACTATTGTTGTTGTTGCATCTGCTTCTGAATCAGCAGCGCTACAATTCCTAGCGCCATTCGCTGGTTGTACTATGGGTGAATACTTCCGCGACCGCGGTGAAGACGCACTAATCGTATATGATGATCTTTCTAAGCAAGCTGTTGCTTACCGTCAGATCTCACTACTACTTAAGCGTCCACCAGGCCGTGAAGCTTACCCAGGTGACGTATTCTATCTTCACTCACGTCTTCTAGAGCGTGCATCACGTGTAAACGCTGATTACGTTGAGAAGTTCACCAATGGTGAAGTGAAAGGTAAAACAGGTTCACTGACGGCTCTGCCTATCATTGAAACTCAAGGTGGTGACGTTTCTGCGTTCGTACCTACAAACGTTATCTCAATCACCGACGGTCAGATCTTCCTAGAAACTGACTTGTTCAACGCAGGTATCCGTCCGGCCGTTAACGCTGGTATCTCGGTATCTCGTGTAGGTGGTGCAGCGCAAACTAAAATCGTTAAGAAACTAGGTGGTGGTATCCGTCTAGCGCTAGCTCAGTACCGTGAACTAGCGGCGTTCTCTCAGTTCGCTTCTGACCTTGACGATGCAACTCGTGCCCAGCTTGAGCACGGTGAGCGCGTAACAGAGCTAATGAAGCAGAAACAGTACGCACCTATGTCTGTTGCGGAAATGTCTCTGTCGCTATTTGCTGCTGAAAAGGGCTATCTGAAAGACATCGAAATCGCGAAAATCATGGATTTCGAAGCAGCTCTTATCTCATATGCAAACAGCACATACGCAGAGCTAATGGCTGAAATCAATGAAACTGGTAACTACAACGCCGAGATCGAAGCGCAGCTGAAAGAACTTCTAGAGAAGTTCAAGTCTACGCAAACTTGGTAATTAGTTATGAACGGTGAGTTTTAATTTTAAAACTCACCCAGATTCGGAGAAAGAGTCATGGCCAGCGGAAAAGAGATAAAAAGCAAGATCGGGAGTATCAAGAATACTCAGAAGATCACTAGCGCTATGGAAATGGTTGCCGCTTCTAAAATGAAGAAGGCGCAAGACCGTGTGGCTTCAAGCCGTCCATACGCTGAAAACTTACGCAAAGTGATCGGTCATGTTGCTAATGCTAGCCTCGAATATCGCCATGCCTATTTGGAAGAGCGTGAGGTCAAGCGCGTTGGTTATATCGTCATCTCTACCGACCGTGGTTTATGTGGTGGCTTGAACTCTAACGAGTTCAAGAAAGTAGCTTTAGAAGTCAAAGCGTGGAAAGAAAAGGGCGTATCTGCGGATTTCGCCGTACTAGGTAGCAAGGCTGCCGGTTTCTTCCAGCGTTTTGGTGGCTCATTGCTCGCCAAAAAATCAGGTCTAGGCGATGCGCCTTCAGTGCAGGACGTAATTGGTCCTGTAAAGGTTATGCTTGATGCATACAACGAAGGCAAATTAGACCGCTTGTTTGTTGTTTACAACAAGTTTGTAAACACCATGAAGCAAGAACCAACAATCGATCAATTGTTGCCTTTGCCGAAAACAGAAAGCGAAGAACTAGCACACCGCTGGGACTACATCTACGAGCCAGATCCAAAAGCACTTTTGGAAACACTAATGGTTCGCTTTGTAGAATCTCAGGTATATCAAGGTGTGGTTGAAAATGCTGCCTCTGAGCAGGCCGCCCGTATGGTTGCGATGAAAGCCGCAACAGATAACGCAGGCGACCTGATGGATGAGTTACAGCTTGTTTATAACAAGGCTCGTCAGGCCGCAATCACACAAGAAATCAGTGAGATTGTTGGCGGATCAGCAGCAGTTTAATGCTTCGGGCAAAGATTAACGAGAGGAATAGACATGAGTTTAGGTAAGGTCGTCCAAATTATCGGCGCCGTTGTGGACATCGAGTTCCCACAAGACAGCGTGCCTGCCGTATATGACGCACTAAAAGTTACAGACGGCGACCTAGCAGGTCTGACACTAGAAGTTCAGCAGCAGCTAGGTGGCGGTGTGGTACGTGGTATCGCACTTGGTACTACTGACGGTCTACGTCGTGGTACAGCAGTAGAAAACACAGGTGAAGCGATCAAGGTTCCAGTAGGTAAAGCTACTCTTGGTCGTATCATGAACGTACTAGGTGAAGCAATTGACGAAGCTGGCCCAATCGGCGAAGAAGAGCGTATGTCAATTCACCGCGAAGCACCTTCGTACGAAGATCAATCAAGCTCGGTAGAACTACTTGAGACTGGTATCAAAGTAATCGACCTAGTATGTCCATTCGCTAAGGGTGGTAAAGTAGGTCTATTCGGTGGTGCTGGTGTAGGTAAAACCGTAAACATGATGGAACTTATCCGTAACATCGCGATCGAGCACAGCGGTTACTCTGTATTCGCCGGTGTTGGTGAGCGTACTCGTGAGGGTAACGACTTCTATCACGAAATGAACGATTCAAACGTACTTGATAAAGTATCGCTTGTATACGGTCAGATGAACGAGCCACCGGGTAACCGTCTACGTGTTGCTTTGACTGGTCTAACTATGGCAGAGAAGTTCCGTGACGAAGGTCGTGACGTTCTTTTCTTCGTAGATAACATCTACCGTTACACGCTTGCCGGTACTGAGGTATCAGCACTACTAGGTCGTATGCCTTCAGCGGTAGGTTACCAGCCAACTCTTGCAGAAGAGATGGGTGTACTACAGGAGCGTATCGCGTCTACTAAGACTGGTTCAATCACTTCAATCCAAGCGGTATACGTACCTGCGGATGACTTGACTGACCCATCTCCGGCGACTACTTTCGCCCACTTAGATGCGACAGTTGTACTTTCTCGTGATATCGCAGCACTAGGTATCTACCCTGCTGTTGACCCACTTGATTCAACTTCACGTCAGCTTGATCCGCTAGTAATCGGTCAAGAGCACTACGATACAGCTCGTGGCGTTCAAACCGTACTACAGCGTTATAAAGAGCTGAAAGACATCATCGCCATCCTAGGTATGGACGAGCTGTCTGATGAAGATAAGCAAGTGGTATCACGTGCTCGTAAAATCCAGCGTTTCCTATCTCAGCCGTTCTTCGTTGCTGAGGTATTCACAGGTTCACCTGGTAAATACGTTTCACTAAAAGACACCATTGCTGGCTTTAAAGGCATTCTAAACGGTGAGTTCGACGACATGCCAGAGCAAGCGTTCTACATGGTTGGCTCAATCGAAGAAGCGCAAGAAAAAGCGAAAAGCATGTAATTAGGAGGGGAGTATGGCAGCTATGACCGTACATCTTGATGTAGTTAGCGCAGAAGGAAACTTGTTTTCCGGTCGTGTAGAGACACTTCAAGTGACAGGTAGTGAAGGTGAATTGGGTATTTACCCAGGTCACGCGCCGCTACTAACTGCCCTGAAACCTGGTATGGTGCGTTTGGTTAAGCAACTAGGTGGTGAAGAAATCATCTATGTTGCTGGCGGTACACTTGAGGTTCAACCTCATAGCGTAACCGTGCTGGCTGATATTGCCGTTCGAGCTGAAGAGCTGGACGAGCAAGCAGCTGAGCAAGCTCAACGCGAAGCGCAAGAGCAAATGGATAAAGCACAAAGCGGCGAATTGGATTACCAAAAAGCGGCAGTGCAACTAGAAGAAGCGCTTGCGCAACTTCGTGTTATCCGCCAATTGCGCAATAGCTAATGCTATCGACCGAAAAGGTTTGCAAAAACCCACGCTAACAGCGTGGGTTTTTTTATGCCTGTTCGTTCAATGTTCATAGTGAAGCAGTTACAATATTGCCAATTTGTACACAATGGTACAGTTTTGGCGTTGGTGAAGGCTTGTATGAGCTTTGCTCTATCCAGACACAGGACGTGCTGATTTAAAGCGCCACACTGAATCATGTGACAGTGGATGCGAAAAAAGGATATTAGAATGAATTTGACCACAGTTATTTTGGCCGCGGGTAAGGGAACTCGCATGCGCTCGAAGCTTCCCAAGGTATTGCACCCAATCGCCGGTAAGCCTATGGTGCAGCACGTTATCGATAATGCCAAAGCCCTTGGCGCTAAAGCCACGAATCTGGTTTATGGCCATGGCGGCGAGATGCTGCAACAGCAATTGACCGGTAATGAGTTGAACTGGGTTCTTCAGGCCGAGCAGCTTGGTACAGGCCACGCAGTCGCGGTGGCCAAAGAGCACATTGCGGACAATGATACCGTGCTTATTCTTTATGGTGATGTGCCGCTTACGAAGAAATCGACCTTGGAAAAACTCTTGGCAGCCACACCTGAACGTGGTTTGGCCGTATTAACCGTAGATCTTGAAAACCCGACCGGCTATGGTCGCATGCTGCGTGAAAATGGCAAACTGGTTGGTATCGTTGAGCAAAAAGACGCGACCCCTGAACAACTGGCCATCACAGAAATCAATACAGGTATTATGGCCTGTAACGGCGGTCTGTTGAAAAAGTGGTTAGGCAATCTTTCCAATAACAATGCCCAAGGCGAGTACTATCTTACGGATATCGTCGCCATGGCGCACGCTGAGGGCGTAGAGATCAGTTCAAGCCAGCCGGAGCATGCCATGGAAGTGGAAGGTGCTAATAATCGCGTACAGCTCGCTCAGTTAGAACGTGCGTATCAAGCATGGCAAGCCGAAGAGCTGATGATTAACGGCGCCAGCCTGGCCGATCCTGCCCGTATCGATGTGCGCGGCACAGTCACCACGGGCCAGGACGTACAAATTGACGTAAACGTTATTTTCGAAGGCAACGTAGAGCTGGGCGACGATGTGATCATTGGCCCTAACTGTGTGCTGAAAAACTGTAAAATTGGTGATGGTGTGGTGATCAAGGCCAATACCCTGATTGAAGATGCCACAGTGGCCGCCAAATGTACCCTGGGCCCATTTGCACGCCTGCGCCCGGGTGCGGTGATGGAGGAAGACTCGCACATAGGTAACTTTGTGGAGATGAAGAAATCACGACTTGGCAAGGGTTCAAAGGCAAACCATTTGACCTACCTTGGCGATGCGCAAATCGGCGAGAAGGTAAATATCGGCGCCGGTACCATTACCTGTAACTATGATGGCGTGAACAAGTCGCAAACCATTATCGGCGACAACGCCTTTATCGGTTCTAACTCATCGCTAGTGGCCCCGGTTGAGATCGGCAACACCGCCACCGTGGGTGCTGGCTCGGTAGTAACCGCTAAGGTGGGTGATAACCAGTTGGCCGTAGCTCGCGCAAAACAGCGCAACCTGGATGGCTGGCAACGCCCGGTTAAGAAGAGCTAAAAGCCCTTCCATCATATAAAAAAGAGCCGCTTTTGTTAGCGGCTTTTTCATATCTCACCCAGCAACAAATGTCACAAAGTGCATCAAAGTGTCTTTTTTATTACCAGTAAATTGCAGGTATATGAATAAAACATAACCATCGGCGTGGGGAAGTTATTACAACTTCATTACAAAAAATAAACAACACCGAAGGTTAAGTATGTTTAACTTGAAAAAAGTCTCCTTTATGGTGGCTTCAGCCTTGTATATCGGCAGTTCAGCGGCCAGTGCCGTGAATGCTTCTGCCGAGCAATGGGTTGCACCATCATCAGACTACGCGCCAAAACCTATGATTGAAGAAATGCATTGGTCGGGCGACGTTGCTCAAACTGTAAAAAAACAGGGAAAGATCTTCCGCGCGGAAGAGGGTGTGCATGGTGAGCATACATATATTGTCGAGCTAGAGGATGCGCCACTGTCGGCGTACGATGGTCAAATTAAAGGTCTGGCTGAAACAAAATCAGTCGTAACCAGTGCTCGCACTCAACAAGGCCAGCCCCTGAACCTAAATACACAGGAACTTTCTAGTTATAACAAATACCTGAGCTCTCAGCGTCAAAACTTCATTACCCAAGCCAGCGCTTTGCAAGGCTTAAGCGTGAATGTTGAGCGCTCCTACTCGGTGGCAATTAATGCCTTCACCACCAGCATGACGCAAGACGAAGCGATGCGTTTGGCTAAAGTACCGGGTGTAAAACGCATTACCCGCTCAAAAGTGTATGAACTTTCAACCTTTAACACCATTGAACAAACAGGTGCCAAGCAACTATGGGCTAATGCTTTTGGTGGCGGCTCTAATAAAGGTGAAGGCATGGTTGTGGGTGTAATTGATACTGGTATCAATTCAGACCACCCATCTTTTGCTGAAGTGGGTGGTGATGGCTATGTTCACGAAAATCCACTAGGTGAAACATTCTTGGGTGACTGTGCGAGCGCTGCATTCTCAGACAAGTGTAATAACAAGCTAATTGGTATTTATTCTTACCCTGAAATCACCAATACCTACAGTGATCCTGTGTTTGCAGAGTCGCGCCCGGCCTATGGTGAAGACTATAACAGCCACGGTTCACACGTAGCGGGTACTGCAGCGGGTAATATTCTTTATGATGTACCATTCAAGCTAGCGGACGCTGCGGCGCAATCAACGGGTGTGGCAACGGATCTGGTCTTTGAAGAAGTATCTGGTATGGCACCACACGCTAATATCATCTCTTACCAGGTATGTTGGCCAGGCGGTTCGGGCGACCCCTATGCGGGCTGTCCTACAACCACTATTCTGGCGGCTATTGAGCAATCGATCATCGACAATGTTGATGTACTGAATGCGTCACTGGGTGGTCTTGAAGAAGATCCTTGGCTAGACCCAATTGAACAAGCATTCTTCAATGCTGCCAATGCCGGTGTATTCGTTGCCGTAGCTGCGGGTAACTCAGGCCCTGAATTAAGCACAGCCGACCACTCATCACCTTGGGTAACTACGGTTGCTGCTCATTCACCGTCTTCAATTGTTGACTTCGGTGCAAAGTCGTTGGCAAACATGTCCGGCGGTGACACTGCTGCGCCGGCCGCTATCAAGGGTTACTCTTCAACATTTGAAGAAGTGACAGGCCTTATTGTTAAGGCGGAAAACTTTGAGAACCCGGGTACAAACTCATTCAACATCGCGGATTGTGATATCCCATTCCCTGCTGGTACATTTGATTTAGCGGATGACCCGGCCACGGTAGATATCGATGAAAGCACACAAGACGTGATTGTTACCTGTCGTCGTAGCTCGCGTCCGCTGTACGAAAAAGCAAATAACGTTGCAGCGGGTGGTGCTGAAGGTGTCATCATTTACAACCGCTTTAGCTTCCAGGATAGCGCATCTATTCCAGTGCTTCCGCACCCATTACCGGCAATTCATATTACCAATGCCGATAGTACTGAGCTTCTCAATTGGCTGGACTCAGGCTCAGGTCATATGGGTACAGTCACCGGTGCCCAGAGTGAGATTGTGCCGGTAGACAAAGAGCGCGTAGCCTACTTCTCAGGCCGTGGCCCATCTTATTTTGGTATCGATACCATGCTGGTGGATATCGCAGCACCGGGTGTAGATATCTATGCGCCGAGCTCGGATGATCAGCCATTCACCAACAACCCACGCACCGCTGATTGGCAAACCATGTCGGGTACCTCAATGGCGAGTCCGCACGTTGCCGGTGCCGCTGCCTTGCTACAACAATCTCACCCGGAGTGGTCTGTATCTCAGGTGCAATCGGCATTGATGCTAACTGCTGGTAACGATCTAACCAATGCTCGTTTCCTAAGCAACTATAAAGATGATGGTATCAAGTCGAGCTTACAAGACATGGGTGCGGGCCGCATGCGTGTTGAGTTGGCCGACAAAGCAGGCCTAACCCTGCATCAAGATATCGCCGATATGGCCGATGCCAACCCGTCAACGGGTGGTCACGCAGAAGACCTGAACACAGCCTATGTTGTGGATAATACATGTCCAACAAGCTGTACATTCGTGCGTGAGTTCACTGCGACAGAAGACGCAAGTTGGACGGTACACACTGAAGAGTGGATTGGTGCCTTCGAATTAACTGCTGAGCCGGCACAATTTGATATTAAAGCCGGTGAAACGCAGCAAATCGTTATTACCGCCACCAGTAAGCCGCACTCAAGTGCAGCTAGCTACATAGATCTAAGTGGTAACCAAGGCCAAGTGACGCTGGTTTCCAACAACAGTGCTTCACCTGTACTTGAATTGCCAGTATGGACTTTCACTGGTGACCGCGGTCTTCCTGACTACGTTAAAGTTGAGGCACACCGTACTTCTGCTGCTATCGAAGTAGGTCCATTCAATACCGCAGAAGTAACAGACTTCACAGCACGTAGCTACGGCATGGTTAAAGGTGATGCGAAGACCCTTAAATTCTTCTCAGATCCAACCGCTGGCGACCCATTTGATCTTCATGAAGAAGAAGGTGAAATGGTTAACATTAACCACGTCGAGTGGACACAAGTGCCTGAAGGCAGCAAGATGTACAGCGCGAGCGTGGTTGGCGCTGGTATCACTGAGCGTATGATCCTCTTTACAGGTCAGGACGCCAATGGTGATGGTATGGCCAGCATGGACGAAGTGCTTTGTATGTCTACCAACTACAACATCAACAACTTCTGTAACATCGTTGAGCCGAATGCGGGTGATTATTTCACTGTGTTTATGAGCACAGCCTATGTTCCTTACGGTGAAGTAGATGAAGGCCGTGATGTGACCATAGCAACCGGTGTTGTAGGTCAGGATATGGGTGGCTTGGTTGTTAGTGCCGAGCAGCAAATTTCTGGCTACGAACAATACAATGTCAATCTTGCGTACAACCTACCAGAAATGGAAATCGGTGATATCTACTTTGGTGGTTTCGACCTTGGTTCAAACCCTGAAGATGCAGGTAACCTAGGTTATGTACCAGTACTTGTCACGCAAATTGATGATGACGTTACCTTCACTGCAGACAAGCACAAGGCGAGCCCGGGCGATGTTGTTAACTTCACCGTTGATGTGATTGCTAACAATGAAACGCAGGCGCGCAACTTTGCGTTGACCACTGAATTCCCTGAAGGCATTCAGATCATTGCCGACAGTATTGTTTCTACGGCTTCTACACCTGTGACACCTGAAGTAACAGATAACATGTTGTCATTGGTTGGTGTACAGGACACAACTAAAGACGTTGTCCGTAACTACATCATTACAACTAATATCACGGATCAGAGCTGTTCACTGTTAGCGGGTAACTCACCGTACCCGGATTATCTGAACTTGCGTGACCTAGGTTGGCGCACGCTTGAAGGTGTAGAAGGTAATTACAGAAACGAATATAAGTACTCATTTAAAGAATTGATGCAAACCGATATGGATGTGAAGTTCCCATTCTTTAACAAGTATCACTTCGACTCAATCAAGCTAAACCCAGCAGGTCTGGTAACCTTTGGTGATACGGGCCGTACAACGCCGTTCCACGTTGAATTCCCACGTGCAGCGAGCATGCCGCCTCCGCCACCTTACATCATCGCGCCTTTCTGGGTAGGTGATAACACTATTCCTGAGCGCATTGACGCAAGCTCTCGTGTTGAAGGCGATCCTAATGCGGGTATCACGCCAACCTTTACTTACTCACGTGAGTGGTTAGTACTGGAGTGGGATAACGTTGAGCGTACTTACACCGACGGTCAAAGTGTCGACTTTGAAATGTTTATGCGTATGGGCATCAACTATGAGCCGGGTGAGTACGAGCTGATGTTTGCCTACGACAACGTTAATCTGGTTGATAATCAGGGCTCTATCGGCTTTAAAGCTGCCGATGGTCGCATCTTAGTCAATGGTGACATCCCAATGGATGTAAATATTGGTGATGGTTTCGCTTATGACAACATCAACGACCTTGTACATGACGGCTTAGTAGTTTGTATGGACTACACAGGTCCAGAAATCTCTAAGTTCAGCGTGAGCTTTGATGCCTATGTTTCTGAAAAAGCAGCTAATCAGGTACATACATTGTACGTGAACAATGGCCTTGAAGGTTCAGACACCGAGCGCTTGAGCGTAGATCTAGAGGTAATGGGTAACATCACCTTGGTAGACTTAAAAGACCTTTCTGTTGCTGAGAACGAGTCTGTCAGCTTCGATGTTATCTACGCAGATAAAAACGGTGTGAGTAATGAAATCCTGGTAACCGGTGACAACGTAGCCGCGCAAGTGAGTGGCCATGACTCTGGTTCAGCCGTGACCTTAACACCGACTGCTAACTTCCACGGTGAAACCGAAATTACCGTGACGGTTAAAGACAGTGTTAACGGCACCGATATGGCCTCGCAAACCTTTATGCTAATGGTGGTTTCCGATGGCGAAGAGCTAGGTTGTACCGACCCTACAGCAACTAACTTTGATGTGTTAGCCAATACTGATGACGGTAGCTGTACATATCCAGAGCCAGTTGAAGTGTTAGGTTGTACTGACCCAGCCGCAACTAACTACGATGCATCGGCTGACACTGATGATGGTAGCTGTACATATCCAGTACAAGTAACGCCTGAAGAGCCAGTGAAAGCAAAATCATCAGGTGGTTCTATGGCCTGGATGTTATTGCTATTCATGCCGTTAGCACTGCTTCGCAGAGCTCGTAACGGTTAACTTTCATAGACCCTAGTAAGTAAAAGCCAATTGGAAACAATTGGCTTTTTTTCTTACCCACCAGCACATTTTTTTCTTATTAATAGAGTTTCTAAATTGTTACAAAAGTGTACATTAATTGCGTTGACTGACACCCCCCCTCGGGCGATGCTGCTACCTCAATTAAAGCGGTGTTTTTCATTAATGAGAGTCGGTAGCAAGGTGAATAAGGCGGGGCTATTTCTGATAATTGCGCTATTGAGTGGCGCTGTGAGTGCGAGTGAAGAAACTATCTACACCGCTCAATCAGGATGGCAGTTTGGTCTTAGCGCCGGTTATGGTGAGATCGAGAACCCGATTCATGATGCCGATGATATTCCCTTGTATGTGATCCCTAAAGTCGAAGTGTTTTATGGCGACTTTGCCTTTAGCAATTTTGAACTATCTTGGACACCCCTGAGTAACGACAACCACCAGCTGTCCTTCATCAGTAAAATGAATCGTGATGGTTTGTATTTTATTGATAGCCTGGCAGCGAGCTCGGTTGTTGCTTCTTTGACGTCCACCGTGAGGCCAGGGGCGCCGCGCCCGCCCAGCACCCAGCAAGAGCCACAACAACCCAAAGTATCGAAAAGAGTGGGGGATATCACCAAAATACCCGATCGGGAGTTATCCTTTTTGGCTGGCGCCCAGTACCTCTTTGATTGGCAGCAATGGCGTCTTAGTGCGAGCTATTTTACTGAAGTGACCAATTATCACCATGGTCAAGAAGGCGCGCTGGTGCTTTCTCGTTATCAGCGGTGGCATAAGCATTTACTCGTTGCCGCGGCTGAGCTTCAATACCAGAGTAATGAAATAACCAAATACTATTATGGCAGTCACCGCCAGGAAATTGCCGCTGGTTTTTCGTTGTATCAGCCACAGCATGCGTTCAATAAAGGCCTGCAGCTAACCTACCAATATCAAATTAACGAAGATTGGCGATTTATTTCCGATCTTAAATGGCAGGTGCTAGACAGTGAAATTGCCGACAGTCCGCTAGTATCGAAGCAACATTTGCTTTCTTACTACGCCGGGGTGGCTTGGAGTTTCTGATGAGTCAACGTGTGGCGATGCAGCTTTTCATAACCCTGGTCACCTTGCTGATGCACAGCGGCAACGCCAGCGCGCTTGAAAAGCACTATATCAAGGCGAAGCCGGGAACCTGCGTGACCACTCAAACCAGTTGCCAGATAAACCTATTATTAAGTTGGCAAGGAGAGCCTACCACGACCTATTGCTTGCAGGTGGAAGCCGGTGAGCCAAAACTAATTTGCGACGTCCCCAATCGTGCTCAGCACTATAAATTGTCATTGGAAGCAGCGTCCGATGTGATGATTTACCTAGTGCGTAAGCAAGATAAGCAGCGAGTTGCACAGGTGATGATCGACGTGCAACGTCACTTTCTAAATCAAAAGCGTCGCAAGGTAGCTTGGAGTATTTTTTAATGAGTGAACAACAAAAATCTATTCTTTATGTCGAAGACGACCTGAAATTGGCCGAGCTTATCTCTACCTTCCTAATATCTCATGGTTTTTCTGTGACCCATATTAGCTCACCGCATATAGCGGCATTTGAAATGGTGAAGCGGCGCTATGATCTAGTGTTACTCGATATCGGCTTACCGGAAAGCGACGGCTTCAAGGTTTTTGAAGAGCTGCAGCGCCAGTATTCGGTGCCGGTTATTTTTCTCACCGCACGGCAAAGTCATGTGGATCATATTCATGCCCTGGAACTGGGTGCCGAGGACTACCTGACTAAGCCTATTTCACCTTCTATTTTACTGGCGCGTATTAACCACTGCCTGCGTCGCAATGAACTTAAATACTGTGCTAAGAATGCCGCCCAGTCGCAGACACTGACCATAGGTAATCTGGTGATCAATCGTTATCAACGTCAGGCGAGTTTAAATGGCGACCGCCTCGAGCTCACCACCGGCGAATTCGATTTATTGGAGAAGTTGGCCTTTAATGTCGGTCAGGTGGTGAGTCGGGAGCATTTATTCGAGGCCGCCATTGGCCGCCAATACGATGGTCAGAATCGCACCATAGATGGACGTGTGAGCCGATTACGTAAAAAATTAGGGGATGCCGATGAGCACCCCAGTCGTATTATCACGGTATGGGGTAAGGGTTATATTCTTTCTCCGGATGCGTGGAAGTGAGTTAAGTGCTCAAGGTTTATGGCTACCTTTTTTCAACCCTGGTGCTGTGCTTAGGCATAAGCGCCTGGCTGATTAACAGCCATCTCGGCGACACCGCCATTGCCAGTGACGCCGAGCTTGCCCTGGCTCGGGGCATGCTGCAAGCGCCTAACCCACAGGCCAGTCACCTTATCAGCGCAATCACCCTCACCGATATTCACTTTGATCCCCATATAGACGAGCAACTGCGCAGCGGTGCCGTGGTGCCTATGCTGGATCAAGACAATCAGTTGCTATTTTATTACCTGGACGGCAGCCGGCAGCGCATCTTAGTGCTTGGCCCCTTGCCGCGGGCGCAGAGGGAACAGCAACAAGCGCTGATCAGCCTGCTGTTTTATACCAGTGTCGCGGTGGCTGTGCTGCTGGTGTGTTGGCCCTTGTTTCGCGATCTCACCCGGCTGCGTCAGGCCAGCAATAAGATTTCCGTCGGTAATTTTGCCGCTCAGGCCAGGCTTGGGCGTTTAAGTGCGATTAAACGCATCGGCGATGCCTTTGATGAAATGGCCGAAGAGTTACAAAACCAAAGCGACTACCAGCGTCAGCTGATCAATGCGGTATCTCATGATTTCTTCACGCCCATTAGTCGCGCTAAATTTGCCCTGGAAATGGCCGCCCACCAGCCCAGTGGTGCAGTTGACTGCAATAGCGTGTTGCAAGATATCACCGAGCTGGAAATGCTGGTGGAGGAGTTCCTCACCTATGCCGAACTGAATCAATGCAAGCCAGTGATCCGTCCGGTCGTCCATGATGCCAGGGAGCTGTTGGAGCAGGGCTGTGATAAATTTCGTATCTATAGCGATTTGAACATACATATAGATTGTCACTGTGATGTGATTGAGGTGGATAGGCGCAGTTTCCTGCGTATTCTCACCAATTTAATGAGCAACGCCGTACGTTTTGCCCACACCCAAATTCATATCAGTTTGCGTGCTCACCCGCATGGTATTGAGTTGAGCGTGGCCGATGATGGCCCAGGCTTTAATGAGCAACTCAGTGGCAAGCTGTTGCAGGCATTTGTTAAAAACCATCAGGTTGCCCAGCGCGAGCAAACCGGCGTGGGTCTGGGCTTATCTATCGTTAGCAAGTTGTGCCTGTGGCACGACGCCGATCTGCAACTGGAGCAAAGTACGGCATTAAATGGAGCCTGTGTGCGAATAGTGTTTTAGGCCTGTTTATCTTTTCACTTATTACCACCGCTGCTTTCTTGATTAACGGTGAACGTCCTGTAACTATATGTGGGGAAAATAAAAAATAGACCCAATGGACACCTGCATGACGAACCAACAGATAGTGGTGATTGAAGATGAGCCGGCCATAGCCGATACCTTGGTGCATGTAATAGAACAAGCGGGGTTGAGGGTCAGCTGGTGTGCTACCGCCGCGCAGGGGTTGGCCGTTATACAAGATGAGCAGGTGGCTTTGGTGTTGCTCGATGTGGGTCTGCCCGATGGTAATGGCTTTGAACTGTGTAAACAGATACGCAGCTTCTCTACTGTGCCCATTATCTTTTTAACCGCCCGCAGTGATGAAATCGACAGGGTGGTGGGTCTGGAAATCGGCGCCGATGACTATGTTACCAAGCCCTTTAGTCCCCGCGAGGTGCTGGCCCGCATTAAGTTACGTATGGTCAGGAGCGACACTCCAGAACCCGCAGCGGCGCAGGTAAGTACAGATCTGCATGCCCGCCAGTATGACTTTTATGTCGGCGCGCAGGCGCTGCAATTAACAGCGCTGGAGTATAAACTGCTACACAAACTCCATAGTCATCCGCGACAGGTATTTAGCCGTGAGCAACTTATGTGTGCCGCGGATATGGCCAACGCATCTCATTATGCCCGCAATATCGACTCCCATATCAAGGCCATTCGACACAAGTTGAAGAGCCATGACCTGGCTGAGGTGATCCACACCAAGCGCGGTTTCGGGTACTTTTATGAGCCAAAGTAACGATCGCTCCTGGGTCGATAAATTGTTTCAATGGCCGCGCATTCCTCTCGGTCTGCGGCTTTTTCTCTTGTATGTTGTAGTGGTGGCCTTGACTACCTATGTGGTCAGCTCGACCGTGATGCGGGAGATTAAACCCACGGTTCGCCAGGTGAGTGAAGAAACTCTGGTGGATATGGCCAACCTGCTGGCAACCTTGGCGGCTCCCCACCTGCAGCAGGGCACCTTATCGAACAGTGAATTTGCCGAGCTTCTAAGCCATTTTGGTCAACGTGACCCGAACGCGGCGATCTGGGGCGTGGATAAAAGCAGTATTAACCACAGAATTTATATAACCGATGCTAACGGTATCGTCCTGGTTGATTCCTGGCAGCGGGATGTTGGCGCTGACTTTTCCCGATGGAACGATGTTTACCTGACGCTGCGTGGCGAGTATGGGGCGCGCTCAAGCATACAAGAGGGCGAGGATCCGACCTCTACCGTCATGCATGTGGCGGCGCCCATTCGCGGGGATGGTGAGATCATTGGCAGTGTCACCGTGGCCAAGGCCAATCGCTCGGTGCAACCCTTTATCGATAAAGCTAAATATCGGGTGCTGACCTGGCTGGTGGTGATGAGTGTGGTGGCCTTGTTGCTCGGTGCCTTGATCGCCTGGCGTATCAATACGGCGCTGGATAAGCTGGCAAATTATGCGGCCAAACTGGGTCGTGGCGAAAAGGCCAGGCAACCGGTATTTCGCATCTTCTATGAATACGGGCAGCTGAGTGAGGCGCTGGCGGCCATGCGTGCCAAACTGGATGGTAAAAACTATGTGGAACAATATGTGCAAACCCTGACACATGAGCTGAAAAGCCCACTGAGTGCCATAAAAGGAGCCAGCGAGCTGTTACAAACGCCGCTGACGGAGCAAAAGCAGCGACTCTTTGCTAGTAATATTGAGAAAGAAAGTGAGCGCATGCAGCAGCTGATCGACAACCTCCTGGCTCTGGCCCGGCTTGAAAAGCAGCCGCAATTACAGAGCAAGAGGGCGATTGAATTGGCGCCTTTAATTAACCGAGTATGTGAATCCATGCTGGCCACCATCACCCAGAAACGGGTGCAGATGCAGGTTAATTGTGACCCTGGGCAAAGTCTGCTTGGTGATGCCTTCTTGGTGCAACAGGCGCTCTACAATTTACTGGAAAATGCCCTCGATTTTGTTGTTGTTGGCGGTGAGGTGAGTGTGTCTGTGCAGACGGAGCCAGATCGCACCCTGATACAGGTTTTTAATCAGGGCCCGGCTATCCCCGATTATGCTCTTAGCAAGGTGTGTGAGCGCTTTTATTCGTTGCCGCGCGATAATGGCCACAAGAGTTCTGGCCTGGGCCTGACCTTTGTTGAGCAGATAATGCAATTGCACCAAGGTAAGTTACTTATTACCAATGAGTCCGACGGGGTGCGCGTGACCTTGATCTTTACAACTCCATAAAATCTCCACATTAGCCGCACCTAAACTCCAACCTTGTTGAATAAGCTAGGTTTATTCATCACATGGAGTTTAATAAATGAGACAAAAATTAGGTAACAAATTACTCATTATCGCCGGCCTTGTACTGCTTATCTTGGTGCCAATTATGATGATCAAGGGGCTGATAATGGAGCGCTCCGAGCGCCATCAGGAAGTGCAGCAGGAAATCGCCCGTAGCAGCAGTGGCGAGCAAGGCATAATAGGACCGTTTCTGTATTTAGAATATATGGAAACCAAGCATAACGAGCAGGGGCAAAGCTATTCCGTGCTACACAAGCAGGTATTCTTGCCGAGCGAGTTAAAATGGCAGGCGCAGCTAAGCACCTATGAGAAGTTTCGCGGCATCTATAAAGCCAACCTTTATCGCTCGCAAAACGATATTTCCGCCACCTTTAACACGCGCAAACTCAAGGACTATGCCGACAAGAATATTACCAAGCTGAATCTGGTGATGGTGGTGCAGGATATTCGCGGCATTGGCGTTGGCAGCGCTGTGCAAATGGCCGGTGAGTCACTGGTGTTTCAGCCCGGCAGTCAGATTAAACAACTGGCCGATGGCGTGCATGCGGCTGTGGATTTACAGACTCTGCTGGCACGGGACAAGGTGGCGGTGCAGATCAATCTTAACCTGCAAGGCATGAAGCGTTTTGCTATTGCCCCCGTGGGTGAAGAAACTCATGTCACCATGACAGCGGACTGGCCTCACCCGAGCTTTGTTGGTGACTACTTACCAACCTCTTCCAGCATAGATAGTGAACAATTTACCGCAAAATGGCAGACCAACTTCTTCGCTACCAATATGCAGGAGCTGTTTGGCAACTGCGTGCGCAGCAAGGGCGATTGCAGTAACTTAAGGGAGCGCAGCCTGGGCGTAAACCTGGTGGATGGGGTCGATCATTACCTGAAAAGCCATCGCGCCACTAACTATGCACTCTTGGTTTTGGTGCTGGTGTTTTCAAGTTTCTTTTTACTGGAGATCCTGCGCAAAGATGCGATTCATCCGGTGCAATACGGTTTTGTCGGCCTGGCCATAGCCGTGTTTTATTTGCTGCTGGTATCGCTCAGCGAACATTTTGGCTTTAATCTGGCTTACCTGGTATCGGCCTTGGCCTCGAGTTTGCTGTTAAGCATTTATGTGGCGGGTATGCTGCACAGTTCGCGCCAGGGAGCGGTATTCTTCGGCGCTATTGCGCTGCTGTATGGGGTTTTGTTTAGCCTGCTGGCGGCGGAGGATTATGCCTTGTTGATGGGGGCGACCCTGGTATTTGCGGTGCTTAGTTTGATCATGATGCTGACCCGCAAGTTTAACTGGTATGGCAATAATGAAGATTAGCGTGATGTCGTGACCATTATGTAGTTTAGAAAATAATAAGGCCGCTTTTTAGCGGCCTTATTTATATGGGGATTAGCTGCGTGATAAAAACAGCGTTAGGGTTTCGCCAATACGCAGGGTGTCTTTAGAGAGATTATTCCACTGCTTGAGCTTGGCCACGCTCACCTGATAACGACGGGCTATTTTCCACAGGCTATCGCCGGAGGCCACCTTGTATTCAATTTGCTCATCCGCCAGTACCGGCAAAATCAGCTTGTCACCTATACGGATGCGATCCGACTTCAGGTTATTAAAGGTTTTTAATTGCTGCACCGTGAGCGAATAACGTTTGGCGATAACGCTCAGGCTATCGCCTTTTGCTATGGTGTAATTTTGCCACTGGCTGTAATCGCCGTTTTGCTGGTCGGCGATCAGCGTCTGCCATTGCTGCTTGTCCTCTACCGGCACAACTATGTGTGGGGCGTCTATGATGGCCGGAAAGCGGATCACGCCATGGTTAAGTTGCTCCAGATTGCCCCATTTCGTTTTATCGGCCAGCACCACGGCACCTGACAGTGGCAAGGTGGTAATGCTTGGCTGGTTGGCTATCAGCGGAAACTCCATTTTCTGATGCTTCAGCAGTTGCACCGCCGCCAGCAATTTAGGCACATAGTGGCGAGTTTGCTTGGGCAATTTCAGGGCGAAAAAGTCGGTGCTTTTACCGGCTTTTTTATTGCTTTCAATGGCCTTTAACACACGGCCTTCGCCGACGTTATAGGCGGCTATGGTGTGATACCAGTCGCCGTCAAAGCGCTTATGCAGATACTCGATAAAGTCCAATGCCGCCTGAGTACTGTCGATCACATCCTGACGACCGTCATACCAGGGACTGATTTTCACGCCAAAATATTTGGCCAAAGATGGGGTGAGCTGCCACAGACCCGAGGCATGCTTATGAGAATAAGCACTGGCATCAAAGTCGCTTTCGATCAGCGGCATCAGTGCCAGCTCAATGGGCAGTTCGCGTTTTTCCACCTCGGTAACTATGTGGTACAGATAGGGCTCGGCGCGGCGGCTGATCTCTTCCATATAGTTAGGGTGCGATAAATACCAGTCGATGCGTTGCTGCACCGCGGGATGCTTTGAGTCGGCAAAGCTGAGTTGCATGCGAATACGTTGCCACACATCCTCAACCTGCTGTGGTGTCAGTGTGCTTGCTGTTTTGGTTTGCTGCTCGCTCTGCTTGGCGCTAGCATTATCGGTTGTGCTTGTGCCGGCACTGTTCTGGTTATCCGCAGCAGTCACATCCTGCTGCGTCTGGTTATCGTTTGACGGCGTGGTTTGACAGCCAGCCAACACCAGAAAAAAAGAAATAAGTAAAATTCGATACATAAAAATTCAGTGTTATTAAGATAAAAAGTTATATGTGCGCCACTTGGGTAGTAAGAGCGAAAGGGTGTGAGCTTAATCTGTTAACCTGAACACAAAGTGAGCTAAAACTGAGCGCTGGCTTAAGTGACTGAGCCACACCTAAATATTATTTTTGTTCTGTGAGTCAGCAGACCCTCAAAATAGACCACCCATTTTCCAGGTGGTTCCCTCTGTACTTGAACATAGCACAAAGGCGGGTTGAGAGCGCACATTTACTGCGTCTCTGAGCACCCAGTAAGCACCCCGACAGATATCGCCAAAAGGCCGCGCTATAAGCCTCAGAGGTGCTTTTTTGATCATAAGCGAGCAGGCATTAAAACAGATGCTTTTAACTCCTTTTATTCCTCTGCTACCTTTAAAGTAGGTGAGCACATTTTAGGAGCCACACCATGCAAGCCAATCTACTAAAAGCGGCCATCGCGGATAGTCACTATCGCGCTATTATCCTCAGTTATGCTGACGCCAATCACTATCTGGCAGGGGTGATAGATACCCTGGGTAACTATCATATTTTGGCTGATCATCATGAGGTTACCAAGTCTTTTAATTCGCTGCGTGAAGCAGAGCGGGCGTTATCGGCGCTCGGTGCCACCCAGGCGTTGTTAAAAATGCAGTCAGCTTATGAAGAGCTGGGGCCGCAAGATGACCTGGATGATCACACCTGTGATATGGAGTTACGAAGTTTGAGCTGAGGTGCTTATTGCTCCTCGGGCAGGCCGATATGGGCGTGGCCAAATTTGTAATCTATGGTGACGACAAAGTGTTTGAGAATATCGTAACCGAGGATCCCTTCGACCTTCGCGGATTTAATGCGGGTACCAGTCGTTGAGAATTGCTCCTCCAGGTTTGCGCTTTGTCCTTCACCCGGTACGCTTACAAGTACATTTTCCAGCGTATATGGGCCAAATTTAAATTCATCGATACGCAAAGAGTTGGTGGTGGCCAAGGTATTGACCCCCATGCTAATCCCGGTGCTGAGCTCTTTATTGTCTAACCAGCCGAGACTATCGGCTACAGAGCGTTTGATGGTTAAGCCGCCGTTACTGCCGGTATCGAGTAACAACCAAGCGCTGCGCTCTTCGCCCAAAGCGACCTTCACTATGGGTCTTCCAGTGCCACGCTGCGCGCGCATTTCGATGTTTTCCAGTTCACCTAGATCCAGGCTGTCTCGCGTTATTAAACGCATACGACTATTCGGATAGTCTATTTGCACTATGAATTTATCGAAGAAGCCAGCACCGAGCAGAATGCCATTTGTGTGAAAACCCAATTGAGCTGCAACTAAGCCGTCTATTTGGGTATCGAACCCGAACAGGCTTAATTCGACTTGGTTATATGTTTTTTTGTCTTCAGTGCCGTAAACACCTTTGACCCTGATCCTGCCCGCGGCGGTTAAATCGAGCTTATTTTTTAAGATAAATGAGCTATTGATGGCATGTATTTGTGCGCCGGTGTCGAGTATGGCGTGAGTTTCAATGCCTTCAACGGTAACAGGAATGGTGATATGGCCATTACTTTGGCTAAAACTGGTCCATTTAGAAATAGCCGCTAGTGAAGGGAAGTTACATAAAATCAGAGTGATATAAATTAGTGTACGCATAGCTTTTCGTCCTTGTGCGCTATAAAAAGCAGCTTTGAGAATACAGAAATGTTACATCTATGTAAAATCAATCCTTAGTGATGTGCTGGGAATAACAGGTTGAGCTTTGCTTAAAGTTTCGACTATAATGCGCATCTTTCGAATCGAAACTTATTTATTGCTAAATGACCAAACGTAACACTCAACAGCGCCGCCACACCATACTTAACCAGGTTAATGAGCTGGGTGAAGTGTCGGTTGAAGCCTTGGCGGAGCAGTTACATACCTCAGAAGTTACGATTCGAAAGGACTTGGCCTCGTTAGAGCAAAGCGGTCTGCTATTGCGCCGTTATGGTGGCGCCATTGCGCTGCCGAAAGAGATAGTCGCCGGCAGCGAGTCGCAAGACTCGGCGCGCAAGCGCGCCATTGCTAAGGCGGCGGCGCAGCTGATTAAAGATCACCACCGCATCATTATCGACAGCGGCCGCACCACGGCGGCGATGATCCCCGAGCTGGCTTCTAAACGCGGCCTGGTGGTGATGACCAATGCCATCAATGTGGCCAGCCGGCTACTGGCGTTGGAGAATGAGCCCACCCTGCTGATGACGGGTGGCACCTGGGACCCGCATTCCGAGTCCTTCCAGGGCCAGGTTGCCGAGCAGGTACTGCGCTCTTACGATTTCGATACCCTGTTTATAGGCGCCGATGGTATCGATGTTTCCCGTGGAACCACCACCTTTAACGAGCTTATCGGTTTAAGCCAGGTGATGGCTGAGGCCGCTCGCGACGTGGTGGTGCTGGTGGAGTCGGAAAAAATCGGTCGCCGTATCCCGAATTTAGAACTGCCTTGGCAACAGGTCAGCACGCTTATCACCGACAGCAACCTGGCGCCCGAGTTGCGCCGGGAAATAAGCGCCCATGGCGTGCAGCTGATCTGTGCCGAGGTAAACGAATAAGCCCGACCGACAACATAGGGCAAAAAGACAACACATACGTGCAAATGGAGAATTTATGTGTGGAATAGTTGGTGCCGTTGCAGAGCGCCCAGTAAACAAGATTTTAGTTGAAGGCCTAAAGCGCCTTGAATACCGTGGCTATGACTCGGCCGGTGTGGCCTTGCTACAGGGCAATACTCTAAACAGCGTTAAAGCCGTGGGCAAGGTTGCCATGCTTGAGAGCGCCTTAAACGATGCCGGTGTATCCGGCACTACCGGTATCGCTCATACCCGTTGGGCCACCCACGGTGGTGTAACCGAAGCCAATGCGCACCCGCATTTGTCGAACAATGAACTGGCTTTGGTACACAACGGCATCATTGAAAACCACTCTAGCCTGCGCGAAGCGTTGAAGGGAGATGGTTATACTTTCCTATCGGAAACCGATACCGAGGTCATGGTGCACCTGATCCACCAGTTACGCCAGCAACACGACACCCTGTTAAGCGCGGTACAGGCCGCGGTTAAGCAGCTTGAAGGCGCCTACGGTACCGTAGTATTCGACAAGGCCAACGACAATGAAATCATCGTTGCCCGCTCAGGCAGCCCGCTGGTAATTGGTCTGGGTCTGGGCGAGAACTTTATCGCCTCCGATCAGCTGGCACTATTACCTGTAACTCGTAGCTTTATCTTCCTGGAAGAAGGTGATGTGGCGCGTATTACCCGTGACAGCGTCGAGATTTTCGACCTGAACGGCGAGCCGGTGGAGCGTGAGGTGGTGGAATCAAACATCACTCAGGACGCCTCGGGCAAGGGCGAATATCGCCACTATATGCTTAAAGAAATTTACGAACAACCAATGGCGGTGCGCAACACCCTGGAAGGCCGTTTACAAGATGACCGCGTAGCCGTGGATGCCTTTGGCGACAGCGCCACGCAGATCTTTAAAGACGTGCAGCACGTACAGATCATTGCCTGTGGTACCTCTTACCACTCGGGCATGGTGGCCCGTTACTGGCTGGAGCAGTTTGCCGGCGTCAGCTGTAATGTCGAGATTGCTTCCGAGTTCCGTTATCGTGAGTCGTTTGTGCACCCGAACAGCCTGCTGGTAACCATTTCTCAATCCGGTGAAACTGCCGATACCCTGGCCGCCTTGCGCCTGGCCAAAGAGCAGGGCTATATGGGCTCTATGACTATCTGTAACGTGCCTGGCTCGTCATTGGTGCGTGAATCTGACTTGGCCTTTATGACCAAGGCCGGCGCCGAGATCGGCGTGGCTTCAACCAAGGCCTTCACCACACAACTTGTTGGCTTATTGATGCTAACCGCGTCGATTGCCCAGGAAAAAGGCCTAAACCAGGCGGAAATCGTTAACGCCATTAAGACTCTGCCAAACAAGTTGGAAGAAGCACTCTTGCTTGCCGACGACATCGAAGCCCTGGCGGAAGAATTCGCCGACAAGCATCACTCGCTGTTCCTTGGTCGTGGCTCTCAGTACCCCATTGCCATGGAAGGGGCGCTGAAACTCAAAGAGATCTCTTACATTCACGCCGAAGCCTATGCGGCGGGTGAATTGAAGCACGGCCCATTGGCGTTAATCGATGCGGATATGCCGATAATCGTTGTGGCGCCAAACAACGAGTTGTTGGAGAAGCTGAAATCAAACGTGGAAGAAGTGCGCGCTCGTGGCGGCATCATCTATGTGTTCGCGGATAAGGATTCACACTTTGAGTCTGACGACACCATGCGTGTGATCAACGTCAATCATGTTGAAAATGTGATTGCTCCTGTGGTCTACACCATCCCATTACAGCTGCTGTCTTACTACGTCGCCGTAATCAAGGGCACGGACGTCGACCAGCCTCGTAACCTAGCCAAGTCGGTTACCGTAGAGTAATCACAGGTTGGTAGATAATAAAAAGGCGCGGAAGCGCCTTTTTTAATGCAATTGACTCATCCTGAATCCGGGTGGCACTTTTCCTACGTAAATTTGTTTTCAAACCCTGCTTCTACGCAATCCCTTCGCATTAGCGCAGTATCCACCCGGGCTTATGTTGCCCTGTCGCCCTCTTATAAAGCGGCCTATATTTAGTGGGTTATGAACCAGAGCCAAGAGCGCCGCTATGCAACGCACAATTCCTCCCGAGAGACTGGATGACTTGAAAAAAGCCGACTCTGGGCTCGATGATGCGGAAATAATGCAACGACGCATGCGCTATGGCGATAACCGTATTGCCGAGCAGGTCAGCGGTGGCCTTTGGGCTTTGATTATCGACACCATTAAAGATCCTATGTTGTGGTTTTTACTGATCACCAGCGGACTGTTTGCTGTCACCGGCGAATTGACCGAAGCCGGCATTTTGTTGCTGGCACTGATACCCTTTCTTGGCATGGATGCTTACCTGCATCGGCGCACTCAAGCCTCAACCCAAAGCCTGGGGCGTCGTCTGGCTTCCCAGGCACGGGTTGTGCGTCACGCTAAAGAGCTCACCATTGAGTCCGTGGAACTGGTGCCCGGTGACCTGGTGCTTTTAGACCCCGGCGACTCGCTGCCGGCGGACGGAGTATTCGTTGGCGTGCAGCAGCTTCAGGTCGATGAGTCAACCTTGACCGGGGAAGCCTTTCCGGTACACAAGCTGGCACTGCAAGAGCCGGATAAGCTAAAGGCGACCGAGCGGGTTGCGGCGACGCATTGGGGATATGCCGGTACCCGTGTACTGACCGGCTCGGGCCGCATGCTGGTAACCCATACCGGGAAAGGCACCTTGTACGGTGAAATTATTCAGTCGGTGCTCCACGGCGGTCATCAGCGCACACCCTTGCAACTGGCCGTGGCCGAGCTGGTTAAGGTGCTGCTTATTATTGCCAGTGTTATTTGTGTGCTCTTGGCCGGAACCCGCCTTTACCAGGGGCATGGCCTCATCGATGCGCTGCTGAGCGGGCTGACCCTGGCCGAGCGGCGCTGCCGGAAGAGTTTCCTGTAGTGCTCACCTTCTTTCTCGGGGTGGGAGTCTATCGGCTGGCGCGTCGTCAGGCCTTGGTGAGGCGTGCCGTTGTGGTAGAGAACATAGGCCGGGTTTCTTGTATCTGTACGGATAAAACGGGCACCTTAACCGAGGGGCGTCTGCAACTCGCGCATCACTACGCGGTCGGCGACATCGACGATAAACGGCTGCTGCAGATTGCTGCCTATGCATCCCGAGAGGACAGCGGTGACCCTATGGATCAGGCTATCCTCGTATCAGGTGCTCCACTGGAGCATGCTGTATTATATACCTTTCCCTTTACCGAAGCTCGCAAGCGCGAGACGGCGGTGATTAGGGAAGAAACAACGAAGCTCATCGCGGTCAAAGGTGCGCCGGAAACCATATTGGCCCTGTGCGATCTTGGTGGGACTGATTTAGAGCGCTGGCAACAGCAGGTCGAAAAGCTGGCGGGAACAGGGCACAAGGTGATCGCCTGCGCCTGGCAAGAGTTGGATGACCAGGCCCGCTGCGATCAGGAGCCCGAGCAGGGTTTTACGTTGGCCGGGCTGCTGGCGTTTGAAGACCCACTGCGCGACGGTGTAAAAGAAGCCGTGGAGATCTGCCAGCAAGCGGGAATTCGGGTCATTATGGTGACAGGGGATCATCCTGCTACGGCGACGGCCATTGCCAGCGAAATAGGCCTGAATCAGGGGAAGCCCAGGGTGATAGAAGGAGAAGCATTGGCAACCAGTCTAACCAACCAGGATAGCCGAGTGTTGGATGGGGTTGATGTTATCGCACGCGCCGTGCCCGCGCAAAAGCTGGCGCTGGTGCAGGCGCTTAAGCAAGGTGGCGATATAGTCGCGGTTACGGGAGACGGGGTAAATGACGTGCCGGCCATTCAGTCGGCGGATATCGGCATTGCCATGGGCGAGCGCGGTACCCGCAGTGCCCATGAGGCCGCGGCGATTATTTTACTCGACGATAACTTTCGTAGCATAGTGCAGGCGATCGCCGAGGGGCGCCAGCTGTTTAACAATCTACGCCTGAGTTTTGAATACCTGCTGCTGGTCCACATTCCCTTGGTCTTGACCGCCGCGGTCATCCCTTTTCTTGGATATCCCGTTCTTTATCTGCCGATACATATCGTTTGGCTGGAGATGATCATTCATCCCACGGCCTTGCTGGTGTTTCAAAACAGTGCCGATACCTCGCACCTTGCCCCCGCTCAAGCCAATGGCCCGGCCCGGTTTTTCTCACGGCGACACTGGGGTGTCATTGTTTTCAGCGGGGTTGTTTTTACCTTGTTGATCACCTTTGCCTATATCCGCAGCCTGGGGGCGATGCAAGACGTGGAGCATGCCAGAGCCATGGCCCTGGTTGCGCTGACCAGCGTCAGTGCCGGTATTACTATTGCACTGAGTAGGCTGCGCACCCTGGCGTCCCGGGTTTTGGTGGTCTTCACCATGCTTGTCAGTGTTTTGCTGATTCAAGTTCCGGCATTGGCCGACTTGCTACACCTGTTACCCCTGCATTTAGACGACTGGCTGCTAGCCATGGCCAGCGGATTTATCGCCGCGGCTATTCCCTTTATGCTGACAAGCCGGTCGAGAACAGGAGCCTGATAAGTAAACAAGAATAATTAGGCTGCTCTTTATAGCTCGGGTCTTGGTCTTTGTTACAGTGTAGCTCTGCTACCGAGCTAAAAGAAAGAACCCAATATTTAGAGTGGATGTCCATCTGAATGTGCCTAAAATTCAAACATTTCGGTTGGAAAAGTAACCCTACTTTTTTCCTAAACTAGGCTAGTATCGCGGAGTTTTCTTCTGCTAGAATGTGGCGCGATAAATGCGGGAAGGGATTCATGTGTTGAGCAGGCATTTATTGGCTCTAGATTTCACGTTTCCCTACCCAATTATCCAACAACGAATGAAAGCTTCTGTATCAAATTATGTTGGGCCTCTTTCTTTTCGTTATTTGTTTGCTTAGCGGTATCCAAAAGGCACTCAATTTTCTGCAGTAACATACCTATGTTCTGTATCTAATTTTGCTGGTGCAGAGAATACACCTTAATTTACCGCCGACAATTTAGTTGCTAATAATGGTTTTGTTTGTAGTAAGTTGCTTCTTTTTTGACAGCAAAAACAATCACTCAACCCAAATCAGCACGCAACTCCAAGTACATATAAATTATTCCAGACTCTTCGGGATTTTGTTGAGTTGCTAAATAAGGATGTAAACATAAGGATGGTGTTGATGAAAAACTCACTTGTAGCGGCCATTGTTCTTTTCGGCTGTGGTTGTACGCTAATTCCTGGCAGTTATATGGAAGGTGCGGCTACGAGGCAAGAAAGTAACCAGTTAGAGCAAGATCTGGATAAGGTTAATATCCAGGTTATTGATTCAAAAGTTATCGCCAGTCAATCTCGTGATCTTCTGCCAAAAAAACCATCCAGCCTAGCGGGTGTTGATACCTCTAATTACGAGTATCGCCTAGGTGTGGGAGACGTGCTTTCTATTGGTGTCTGGGATCATCCCGAATTAACCATTCCTGCTGTGGTGCAGCGTACAGCTGAATTTGATGGTTTCCGTGTACAAGCGGATGGCACCATTACCTACGCGTATGCACCAAAAATTCCAGTAAAAAATAAAACAATTCTTGAAGTCCACGACGAACTGGTAAAACGTTTAAGTCATATTATTGAACAGCCACAGGTCGACGTAAAAGTTGTTGGATTTCGCAGTCAGCGCGCTTATGTGACGGGCGAGGTTAATAAGCCCGGTGTATTCCCTATTACTGAAGTACCGTTAACGCTTATTGATGCCATTAACAACGCTGGCGGCCTAACCGCTCGTGCCGATTGGAAAACAGTTACTTTCACCAGGGGCGGCGAAGCAGAAGTGATTGCCCTGGATGATTTTTATGCCCATGGTGATATCTCGCAAAACCGTTTACTTAAACATGGCGACATTGTCCACATTTCTCGTAATGACGAGCGTAAAGCCTATGTGTTAGGGGACGTAAAGCAGCCCGGTTCGATCACCATTGACCGTTACGGCTTAAGCTTGGCAGAGGCCATCAGTGAGGCCCGCGGTCTGAATGAAGAGACGGCGAATGCAAATGGCGTCTTTGTGTTGCGAGCGCGTAACGATAACAGCGATATTATCGCCGATGTCTATCAACTCAATGCTCAAAATGCACTGGCTTATGTTCTTGCTGAACAGTTTGAGTTACAGCCTAAAGATATTGTCTACGTAACTACGGCTCCGGTTGCTCGTTGGAATCGTCTGATTCGCCAGCTTGTGCCAACCATTTCTGTAATTAACCAATATTCAGAAGTCGAAGTACGAAATAACGTTTTTTAAGCCTATGTTTGATTCAGTTTTAATGGTGTGTGCTGGCAATATATGCCGCTCACCCAAAGCAGAGTATTTGCTAAAGCGTAAGGTAGCGGCAGCAAATAAAGCCATCCATATATCTTCAGCAGGCCTTACGGCAATGAAGGGGCATGATGCCGATCATACGGCGCAAAGCGTAGCCGCAGAGCAAGGGGTTGATATGACCCCGCATAAGGGCCGGCAAATTTGCGGTGAACTGGTCGCCAGCCATAGTGTGATTTTAGTGATGGAAGAGTCTCATTTGAGAGATCTGCACCAGCGTTACCCTCACGCTCGCGGAAAGGCTTTTTTGCTTGGTAAATGGATGAATAACCAACCTATTCCAGACCCATATAAGCAAAGCCGTGAGGCCTTTGAACATGTATATCAACTAATTGATCAAGCAACAAATGCTTGGCTTAAGTATCTGTAGAAGTATGAACAACTCAATGAGTAATCTAAAAAACCAGCGTATAGGCCAAGATAGACAACAAGAGCAGGAGATTGACCTGCTCGCACTCTTTGCAATCCTACTCGATCGCAAGTACTTCATTATTCTCATTACCGCTATTTTCACTGTGTTCGGTGTGGCTACAGCCGTGTTCTCTAAGCCCATTTACAAGGCGACAGCTCTAATACAAGTCGAGCAGAGTAAGCCTAGTGTGCCCGGTTTGGAAGATATGGCCGGCATGTTTGAAGGCATAAGTGGCGCAATTACCGAGATTGAGCTGCTTAAATCACGCACTGTAATTGGCGAAGCCGTCGACAGCCTAAATCTTAATCTTGTTGCCAAACCTAAGCTGATGCCGCTGATAGGAGACAAGTTTTTTCGTGGTTTTAACCCCCAAAGCGACACCGACCTGGCCGAGCCTTTTATGGGTTTTGACCAATATGCCTGGGGTGGTGAATCAATAGATGTTTTCCGCTTCGATGTGCCTAAAGGCTTTTTGGGTCAAGCGTTTGAACTTGTCACCACTGACAATGGCTATGAGTTGTACAATCCGGCTGGCGAAAAGATATTGGTTGGTCAGGTAGGACAAGATATAACACAAGGCTACTATAAGCTTAGCGTACGTAAGCTAACAGCTCGCCCCGGCAGTACTTTTATCTTGGTTAAAAATGACCGCTACCGTGCCATTTTAGGGCTACAAAGCCAAATTAGAGCCATTGAGAAAGCCAAAGACTCGGGCATTATTGAATTGAGCTTTGAACACAGCTCTCCTGCCTATGCCGAAAAAGTATTGAATAAAATCAGTAGCATCTATGTGCGCAATAATGTCGATCGCAACTCGGCGGAAGCCGCGAAATCGCTGCAGTTTTTAGAGGTACAGTTACCCGAAATCAAAAAGCAACTTGAGCGTGCGGAAAGAAAATACAACGAACATCAACGTAGATATCAGTCGATTGATATTTCCCTTGAGACCCAAGGTCTTCTCGATCAAGTGGTTGAACTGGAAACCAAGTTGCAAGAGCTGGAGCTTAAGCGCGTTGATATTTCGCGTAAATTTAAAAAGACCCATCCAACTTATCAAGGAGTTTTGGGGCAAATTGAGGCGGTTTCTGAGCAGCGTGACCAGTTGGTTGCGAAAGTGAGCGATCTGCCGCAAACCCAGCAGGAACTATTGCGATTGCGTCGTGATGTTGAGGTCAGCAACGAAATTTACATGCTGCTCCTGGGTAAAACCCAAGAGTTGGATATTATTCGCGCGGGTACGGTCGGTAATGTGCGTGTTGTGGATCAGGCGGCAGTTGATACAACCAAGCCAGTTAAACCGAAAAAAGCCTTGATGGTCGTGCTGGCAACCTTCCTTGGCGGCCTTATTGCCCTAGTGATTGTATTTATTCAAAAGGTGATGAACCGTGGCGTAGAAGATGCCGGAGAAATTGAAGCTTTAGGTATTCCTGTTTATGCGTCTGTGCCCTACTCGGATCTTCAGAATAATCTAAATAAAGAGAGCAAGTCTCGCGGTAAAAAAGAGGCGGAAGCCGGTAATTTACTCGCCTTATACAATCCTGCAGATCTGACGATTGAAAGTCTTCGTAGCCTACGTACCAGCTTGCACTTCGCCATGATGGAAGCCAAAAATAAGGTGTTGGCTATTTCGAGCCCGAGTCCCGGTGCTGGAAAATCATTTATCTCGGGTAACCTGGCTATAGTGTTGGCACAAAGTGGTAAAAAGGTACTGGTTGTTGATGCCGATATGCGTAAGGGCTTTATGCATAAACACTTTAATGTGGCGTCAGAAAATGGTTTATCGGATCTACTCAGTGGCCGTATTGAGCTTAATAAAGCAATTCAGGCGACCGAGGTGGAAGGCCTGCATTTTATTGCGCGGGGTATGGTGCCTCCAAACCCCTCTGAGCTCTTAATGCATAAGAATTTTGATGATTTTGTTGCTCAGGTAAATGAGCATTACGACTTCGTTATCATAGATACTCCGCCTATCTTAGCGGTAACGGATCCCGCTATCGTTAGCGCCCATGCAGGAACTACCTTGTTGGTAACCCGATTTGGTTTAAACCAGGTGCGTGAAATTGAGTTAACCGTCAATCGTTTTGCACAAAACGGCATAGATGTAAAAGGCGTGGTATTTAACGGTGTGGTTAAAAAAGCCGGCAGCGCCTATGGCTATTATAACTATGCCTATCAATCAGAATCAGCCTGATACTGGTGAGCTGAAATCTGCGCGTGCTGGCTTATATACAGCTTACGGCCACGCACGCCAGATGCATGATGCTAATCCGCGAGCTAATGAAATAGCAGTAAATTTATCGGTAAACCTAATAAAATTGGTGGTGTTTTAAAATTAAATTACGCAGAGCGATAAATTTATTTTTCCTTTTCTGCTGCCTGAACAAACTGAATAAGTGACCTTGAAAAGGAAAAAATAAAACGGATAAATAACAATGCGTTAATTTTTTAGGTCGAGGGCGCTTGAAAGCTCATTTGGCGCTTCTGAACTCAAAAAGATCTGAAAAGATAGTAAGTAACTTCCGATAAATCAAAAAAAATTTTTATATTCCTTGTTTTTCTCACCCTTAAGAATGAATTTTTACTTGCAATCCCTTTAAATTGACTAAAATGTTTAGACCACATTTTTAACCAGAACGGTTATGTGGAGTACCGCAGTAGCAAGGTATTGAAGATCCCATAGTAGTTTTATGGCTCACAGTTATTAATCAAAAACTATGGTTTAAAAACCAGGGAGTTCACATGAAATTAAACACTCTACTACTCGCCGTATCCATCGCAAGTTCTGCTTTTTCCGCTCATGCTGCCGGTGCTGCGTCGGCCAAATTTGCGGCTGCTTGGAATGACAACCCGGTCAACTTTGTATCTGTCGCCGTAATCCCGGATGTGATAGCTGATGCTCAAGTAGTGGCAACGAATGATGGCTATTTGATCACCACCATTAAGGTTCCGCAAGATAAAGAACTCTTGGTGGGTGTGTCTGCGGAAATTGGCCTGACTACGGATACTTCTTTAAAAGGTAAAGATGGCGGCGCGGCAAAAGCCATTGCCGATGGCAGCGCTTGGGTACTGCTCACCGCAACGCCTGTGGGCGGTGGTGACTCGGTTAATGCTGCGCCCGGTGCCGTGATGTTGTCGAAGCGTATTCAAGAGCTCAATGCTACCTTAGGCGGCGTGCTTGATACTTGCACCGACTCTACCGGTGGCATGGATGAAAACGGCCTTATGCCTGGCGATGAAGGTTACGTGGATACTCCCGATGGCACTATCGACGCGGCTCTTGAGTGTACGACTACTGATGAACAAATTGGTTTAATGCAAGATACCTTAGCGTCTCACCACTTTAATTTTATTCTGCCGAATATGGATGCAGGAAATTATGAAATTAGAGCGCACTTTATGACGCGTGCCAGTGCGGAAGTGGATATTGATGAAGTATCGGTAGCAGAAGGCGGCACTATTTCCGGAAGTTCTTATGCAAAAGCCTTTGTTGGCAAACACATGGTAACCGTACAACAAGTACGTGCGGTTAAAGGTAGCCTGGCTGATGTGGATATCGTGGACAACTAAGGCAAACAGATGCCAAGGATAATGACTGCCTGCCTAGCAGGCGGTCATTGGGCTCAAACAATGTTTTGGGCATTGGTTAAAGCCATCAGCTGTTCGAGCTGATGGCTTTTTTTATTGCTTGTTGTTTAAACGCCGCAGTCCTTATTGAGCTTGTGCTTTAGCAACCTTGGCCTTCGCCGCATCGAGCATGGCTTGCAGTGCGGCGCTGTTATAGACCTGGCCACGGCTGATCAGGGTGCGGATATCACGGGTATGACTGATATCTTCAAGCGGGTTGCTGCCAAGCAGCAGCAAATCGGCTTTTTTGCCCGCTTCCACAGCACCATATTCCGCCTCTTTACCCAGCCACTTTGGTCCCGCAAGTATCGCGCTTTGCAAGGCGCGCAGTGGGCTGAGACCGCCGTCGACATAAATGGCGAGCTCGTCATGCAATGCCTTACCTGGATAAATATAAGAATTGAGATAACCCGTGTCCGTACCGGCCATAATGGTCACTCCGGCTTGGTCGAGCAGGGGAAGAAGGTCCCGAGTGGCGCGAAAGCGGGCTTTGCGCTCGGTGATCTCATTGGCATCGGCGGCGGCCTTTTGTGCCGCACGCTCAACCCGCCAACTGTAAGTGGCCTTAAGGCCTGGGCCGAGTAAATCGATCTCCGGGTCATTCAGGTGATCGTCTTCGTCGATAAAGGCGATAATCTGGCTGCCTATCAGGGTAGGCACGACCGCGGTGTCGTTTTCGGCCAGGACACGGTATTTGCTTAGCGCAGTTTGCTCATCAAAATTGGCGCGAATAATGGGCAGGGCACTCCAGTAACTCAGTTCGCCGCTGCGCACCTCGGCGGAAATTTCTGCTTCATTGCGGGCACCGGCTTTTAGCAGGTAAGGCATGTGTTCAATGCCATCAAGGCCGGCGTTAGACACATGGGTGACCGAGAGCGCAAAGGGGATATGGCCGCTGATCGGCAGGCCGCGTTTTTTTACTTCCTGCACGGCCTTCAGGTAGAGCTCGGGGGTCAGGGCGCTGTCGGTGATCTTAATAAAGTCGACGTCCATGGCCTCAAGTTGATCCAGGGCTGCATTCATTTCTGCCTCGGTTTCTACCTCCAGGTCGCCGGCCCAGATTGAGTTCTTCCCTTCTAGCTTGGGGCCCGAGGTAAACAGGGTTGGCCCGAGTAGTTCATTGTTATTTATCGCCGCCCGCCAGGTGAGCACTGAATCGCTGATATCGGCGGCGGCATCACGCACCGCGGTCACGCCATAAGCCAGGTACAGAGGTAATAAATCTTGGTTCTCAGCAATCAGCTTTTCGCCGCCACCAAAGTGCACATGCATATCCCACAGGCCCGGCATAATATACTGGTCTGTGCCATCGAGCTGGGTGGTGGCATTAATATGCTCGGCATCTTTGCCTACCCAGATAATTTTATCGCCGCGGATGGCCACCTGTTGATCGGCGTTAATATCGCCGCTGCGCACATCGATAACATCCACTTGCGAAATAAGCACATCGGCCTGCATGGGCGGGGGAATATTGCTGCAGGCGCTTACCAGCAAGGAGGCACACAGTGCCGGGAAAAGTTTAGTCATGGTTATCTCCTCATTTTTCTTGAGCCTAACAGTGGCGACCGGCTGCCAACAGTTGAATGCGACAAAACGTGCTCGCTGGCGGATGAGTGCGTGATGGAAATGTACAAACAGAGCGGTTTCTAAGATGAAAGTGCGAAATTATGATATAGCGCAGGGCAAATTTTTTTTCATCGTCTAGCATTAATACAAGCGTGATAATAAAAGCAACAAAGGAAAATAATATGCGTATAAATCAAGCCATGGTTGACGAGATGGAGTTACTGGCTAAATTTCCTCGGGCCAGTCATATGCAGGGCATTAAGGTGCATAGCGATGCCGATGAAGCCATGCGCGAAGCGGCTCGACGCCTGTTTGATAAGGGCATTACCGATAGCCCGGACGGCGGCTACCTGACCGACCTGGGCCTGGATTTGGTTAATCACCTCGACACCCTGCACAGTGCGCTAAGCTGCTAATTCAAGAATGACCAAGGCGGCAAGCCCTTGCTGCCTTACTTGCCTCGTTTCCCTTTCCTTGACGTAAATGCCGGCCGCCTTGAAAGGTCGTTGAAAAATATTACTTCATAAAAAATCTTGCCTTGGAGTTAACACTAAGGTTTATGCTGTTGAAAAATTGAGTGATGGGAGCACAGCATGAACTTTACTCAAGCGATCCGTTCTGCCGTCCTGCGTGAGTTGGTTATGGCGCGCAGAGCCAGGTTATCGACTCAGAGAACACAAGAGTTTAAGCACTTAGAAAATGCCCATGTGTTAGGGCAGGAGTCCACCTATTGGCATACCTACATCCATTGGCGGATGCTGGTGTGGGGCTGGAAAAATAAGGCTTACTCTGAGGTTGTCGGGCAGATACTGCGTATTGTCGGTGCTATAAGCAAAACCGCCATAGGCTTGCTGCCAACGGGCAACACAGGGGGCGCTAATGTAAGCCCGTTTAAGCCCATGCCACTTTCATCCGAGTGTGCTCAGGCCATAGCGCAGGCCAAGTCGCGATGCGCTAAGGGCTAGGTTGCTGGTGTGGACGCGCCGTTAATAGGACGGTTGCGATCTTAAATGCAGATGTCCTAATGTTAGCGGCCTTCCTGCTCGATAAATATCTTACTGGCTTGCGTGCGATTACTGACCCCAAGTTTAGCGAAAATGGCAGAAATATGATTCTTGACCGTTTTCTCAGAGATGTTGAGTGTGGATGCAATTTGCTTATTGGCATCGCCATTGGCCATGAGGTGCAGGACCTTGAATTGCGAAGGGGTCAGGCTTGCCAGTAACTCATAATGCCGTTGCTGTACGCTGGGTAAGGGAGTGACGCCGACAGCTGTCGGGAATTGATATTCACCGGCAAAGATGCGCGTAAGGCTGCTAACTAGCTCGTTAATATCCACCGATTTCGATAAAAACTCTGACGCGCCGGCTTGCAAGCATTCCTGGCGAGTATCCTGACTATCATGGGCACTGAGAACGACAATGGGTAGCTCTGGATAGGTTTGCCGCAGGAAATAGATGCCACTGGCACCGGTCGCTCCTGGCATGTTTAAGTCCATGATCAGCAAGTCCAGTTCGCCATCATCTTCTTGTAGCTTTGAAAACAGAGCCAGGTAGCTATCGGCGTGCTCGATATAGGTATTTTCCAATCGGTTTAAGAGCGCACCTTTTAGGCCGGCTAAAAAAAGCGGATGATCATCGGCGATGAGGATCTTATTCATTGTTCTGTGCATCTCCCAGCTGTTGGATAAGCCATGACAGGCGGCTGTATTTAATTGGTTTGTTTAAAAAGCGATAACCAAAGTTAAGCCTTATTTGCTCTCTTATGCGGATGTCTTCCGACATGATAATGATGCGGCTTTTATGCAGCGCAAAGCGCGCTGCTATCTGGCTTGCGACCTCTGTCCCCAAGGCCCCGTTATCAAGATGATAATCGCAAATAATCATTTCCGGCTTGGGCCCAGGGTAACACAGCGCTTGTCCAGCGCTTAAAAACACACTCGGTGCAAAGCCACGCTTTGTGACCATTGCGGCCACCTCATTGGCGTAGGTTGGCTCATCATCAATTATCAAAACGTTTCTGGTGACCGAGGGGGCTTGTTGTGTCGTTACTCGCTTATTGCTTTTAGGCAGAGTGAGAGTGAAGGTACACCCCTGTGCGCTGGAGTCCAGCTCTATATTAAGCGCGAGTATCTGACAGATTTGCTGCACTATGGTCAGCCCCAGGCCGCTGCCCGCATAGCTTTCGGTGCCTCGGAAAAAGCTGTTGAAAACCTTGTCCTTAATCGCCTCATTGATGCCTTTGCCCGAGTCTATGATAGCCAAGGTATAGGTGTGCTCCTGCGTTGCTAGTCGCAGCTCTATGTTGCCTTTTTCCGGGGTGTTTTTGATGGCGTTATCCACGAGATTATTTATCACCCGTGCCAATAAAAAGGGATCGGTTTGCACCCAGGCCTCGGAATGCGCCGTGGTGAAGGTCAGTTGCTGTGACTTTTTTTGTGCAAGATGGGTAAAGCGACTCACACTCTCTGCAACCAGGGCGCATAGGTTTACTTCGCTTATTGTTGGCTTGACCATCTTAGCGTCAAATTTAGAGATGCTGACGATAGAATCAACCAATTGATCTAATAGTGTAATTTCATTGATTATCGCATCACTATTGGAGCTGTCCGCGGGCAAGGTATTGAGCAGCTTTAAGCGAATTGCGTTCAAAGGGGCACGCAAATCATGGCTGGCGGAGGCAATAAAACGGGTCTTATCCAGGTTGGCTTTCACCGCAAGTTGTTGTTGTTCTTTATAAAGCTCTGTTTTCGCTGCTACTTCTTGCGCCAGCCGCTTGGCATACGACTTTTGCTCCTGATGCTTATGGCGAGAAAGCGCCAGTTCGGCATTTTTTAAACGCAATTTAACCACAAAGCCCAGCGCAACCAGGGCGAAGGCGAGGCCGATATACAGGGCAATCATGGAGGGCAGCAGGTAAAAAGGCGGTTTAACCTCAAAGCTTGATTGGATAAAGGCTTTTTCTACCGAGTCATAGCCGAGCACCTTGGCCTGGATGCGATACTGGCCGGGCTTGGGTTTGATCAAGGTGATATAGCGAGAGCGACTGGGCAGCCATTGCGATGCGTGCGAGTTTTGGCCAATTAATCGATAAAGTAATTGGCCGCTCTCATCATGGGGCAAGCTGGCACTCATGGAAAACTCGATTACACTCGGGTCGGTAATGCGGATCCCCTCGCTAAGCGGTGTCGATTGGCCGTCAATGGACAAATCGGTAAAGGTGATTGAGGTTGGCTTGCTGTGGCTACCTAAGCGCTCTGGGTCGACCAGCAGCAACTCTGAGTTATTGGCGAAATAGATAAACCGATTCAGGCGGCCACAAAAGTCGGTGATGGGAATAGCCCCTAACCCTTGCGCGCCAGTATAGCTGTGCAGCGTTTTATCTTGACTGTGATAGACGCTCACACCATGGCGAGAGCTTATCCATATCCGCTGCTGGCTGTCCTCAACCACGCAACTGGCAGAGGGAATGAACCCATCACTGGGAAGTGGCAAGCGCGTCATACTGCTTGTCCCTGCCCTCGTATCCAGGGTAAAGACTCCTTCGTCTAAGGTGGTGATCCACAGCCGAGCTGAGGAGTCTAAAAACAGACTGGTCACGGCCTGAGCACCGTCGATGGTGTGCAACCGGGCGGGCTGGTTTTGGGCCAGTTGCTCAAGCGCCAGTTCCATAACACCATGACGCTGACTGGAGATATAGAGCTTGCCATCGGCATAGGCCGTATCGATTACCGAGGCGAGCTCCAGGGGGAAGCTGCGCATTACTTGCAGCGCCGCATTATCAAATTGGGCCAGATGCAGGTATTTATCATCGACCACCACATAGATATCGGCGTCTTTAAGATAGGCTAGATAGGTGATGGGCGCTTGTGGATCCGGGCGCCCATGAATGGGGTGCGAGGTATAGTCTAAGCCATTAAACAGGGCAAGATCATGGAAGTTTTTCACCGCGGTGGTGTGATCACTGATAAAACGCAGATTTGCGGTGTCGAGCCTATGCGGCAAAGCCTGCCAGCCACGCGCTGGAGAAAATCTGTGTTGTTGGCTTTGGGTTAGGATGACTAATTCATCCTGATCGATAAATTGCGTGAGGATGGGCCCTTTAAAATCAGGTGCTTGCTCGCTCAGTGCATGAAATTCATAGGCCGTAGGAGAGACATGATAAAAGCCGTTGTTGGTGCCGATAAACAGTTCGTTGTTGTCGCCGATGCCGGCAGCCAGTGCCATTTCCGAGTTGCGGTAGCTGTTATTAAGGCTGGTGGGTAAGACCACCTGCTTGGGAATGGCCCGGTATCGGTCGATAATGACCACGCCACGTTTAGTGACCGCATACACTTTTTCCTCCCTGACCTGCAGATTCGAAATCATATTCGAGGGCAGGGTATTATTTTGTACGCGCAGATGCTTTTTAAGGCGGTTTTGCTGGTCGTAGACAAACAGGCCCTTGTTGAAAATACTGAGCCACACATGTTGATTGCTGAAGTCGACCCAAATGGCGCGAATATCTTCTTTGCCACGGGCCAGGTTCTCTAAATTGAAAAGTCGGTGTTTGCCCGTTTGCCAGTTATAAAGCACCAGACCGCTCGATGTCATAAGCAAAATATGGGCTTGGTCATAGTGCGCAAATGAGTTTACCTGCGCGCCTTGGTAAAGCGCGCTGGAAATAATCGTCAGCTCATAAGTGCGTAGGTCTATTTCGAGTAGTTGCCGATTGGCCACGGCATAGGCCTTGGTCTCGCTAACAAAAATCATGTTAGTGACACGCTGCAGTAGTTTGTTGGGGTCCGGAAAGGGGTGTGCCCGGAGGCTTTTGGGGTCAATTAACTCGATCCCCCCCAGGCCCAGCACCCAGATGAAGTCATCGCGGGCATGAATTTGGGTAATGGGATTAAAGCGTATGCCCTTGTCTTTTTGGGCGCTTTTTTTGAGTTGGATTACACCGAGCCCGTCGACTATGCTCACCCCGCCGGGGGTGGCCAGCCAAAGTCGGCCAAATGCATCTCTTTCGATGTCGTAAACACTGTTATGCGTCAGCCCCTTGGTGGTATCCCAACGAGTGGCATATGGAGCCAGGTGTTCGATAGCCTGAACACTGCACAGCCAAAACAGGCATTGTAGGATGAGTAAGCGAGACAACATAAGCAAATGAGCTCCCCATTGGGGAGCTCCGAATGTGTTTATAGCAACTTTCGTCTAACTATGGCTGGCGCCAAGAGAATTAGCAACCAAAAGAGACTACCGGATGAGGAGCTGTTCTCTACCTCAACATTAACCCTGGCCGTCGTCGCGAATTCGCCATCGCTGACGGTGACTCCAAACACCAAAGTGGTATCCCGCTCTACGTCCGGAGTTTCAAGCGTAAGTTGGGCACCCGAAGTATTCGCTGCCATCGCTGCAGGTCCTTGTAATTGTTGCCAAACAATTTCAATTTGGTCCCCATCTGGGTCGCTGCTGGCGGTCGCATCCAGGGTAAAGCTTTGTCCTTCTTTAACGCTTAGCGTCGAGTTAGATACGGTCGCTACCGGCGCATGGTTAGGGTTTTGCTGCACCAAGTTACCAGAGAGCTTGTCGCCTTTAGAGTTGCTCAAGGTAAACGTATGAACGAACTCTCCCTCAAGAGGTTGTGCCAGGACGGGGCTCAGGATCAGCGCCAGTGGCTCAGTTGTATTTGCCGGCTGTGTGGCGTTGACTAATAGGGTGTTACCCTCAACACTTACATGTTCGCTTTCTGAACTGGCAATAAAGCCTGGCGCCAGGGCGATATTGGCGGTGTAACTTACGTCTTCATCAAGGGGGTTAGGTGCGAGTGTGAGCGTCAGCTCTGTTGGCACACCCGTACTGACGTCTGTGCTGGCCGCGATTAAGGTCATGGCACTTGAAAGTTGGTTAACAATCACGCTGGTCGTGCCGTGAGATACCGACATGCCCGTGTATTGGTCTTGTTCGAACACTTCGATGCTGCCGTAATAATTGGTGTTGGCGTCGAGTTGCTTGTCCCACAAGATGGTGAAGGGCATCTTTTCAAAGGCACTGCTATTGGTTGCCGGTAAGACATTCATCGACACCCAGTTTTCCGGTGTGCTGCGCACTACGTCGATGGCGATAAGGTCTTCTTCGGCACCCGAACCTTCATAGTTCCAAGCCATTACCCAGTATTGGCCAGGGGCATCGCCGCTTAGGGTACACTGCTCACCCACATTGCGTGTGCTTGCGGCTACACAGACGCGTTCCACCGCTTGTGGTAGGCCATCACCATTGGTGTCTAAGCCAACAAACAGGTCGGCATCCGTTGCTTGCGAGCGACCAATAATAATGTCCAGCGGCGCACCCTCAGCCACATCTAACATGAAAAATGCGGCGCCCTTGTCGAAGCTGTCGAACGGCGTGTTGTTATCATCCGCTGAAATTTTCAGCTCAGTCGTTTGCCCTTTGATAAGTGGGCTATGGGTGATAAAGATTTGCTCGGGGCGACGGAAAGCATAGTCTTTGATATCGAACCCGGCGTTTTGCCAGTAATATTCTTGCGACACCGTACTTGGCACATGGGCGACCAAGGGTTTAATGCGCAAAGGCAAGGTTAACGAGGGCTGTGTAACAACATCCGAGGTTATCTGCACATTGCCATCGATCCATTCGTCAGCGGCCCATTCACTGAATGTGGCGGCAATTGTCACCGTCACTTGCTCGCCGGCACTCAAGGTGACTTCGGCTGGGGTAAAGGTCATCTCGCTGATGTAGTAGTTGTAACCCTTCTGACTAAAGCGGTAGGTGCCCGCTTGAGTCGCGGTGAAGGTTCGCTCCCAGGTACAGGTGCCCGGGCAGTTGCTGTCGATAAGATAAGGGACGTTAAGTGCCTTCACATCGCCTTGCACAGCCGGATTGGCCGCCATGAACTCTTCGGTGCTGACCGCCATGATTAAACCGGCGTTGGCTGCTTTATCGACGCGGATCATACCGGCACCGCGGTCCCACAGGTCTGCGGATTGACCATCCTCGGCGCGGGTCATTTGACTGTTTGCCGTCATCATCAAGGCAGACTGTATCTGCGCGGGTGTCCAACTCGGGTTGATTTGTCTGAGAAGGGCGGCAGCGCCAGCAACATGAGGCGAAGCCATCGACGTCCCTGACAAGAAGTTGTAGTCGCTGGGCGTCGGGTTTGCGTTGAACGGCTGTTCGTCGGCGTAGGCGCCGTAGATATCGGTTCCCGGAGCGGCCAGATGTGGCGAGAGCAACTCAGGAAGAAAGCTGGTAGGTCCGCGAGAAGAGCTGATATTGACGATGTTGCCCTGGTCGCTTTTTCTCGTAGCAGCACCGGCATTGATGCTGATCACGGGCGCTGACTCTGAGCGAGCCCAGGCCAGTAATTCTTCACCCTGAGACTGGGTAATTTGCATCCCTGCGATAGGGTATGGAATTGAATATTGCTCTGTGTTGCTGCCGTCGACGTTACGGATCACCACGCCCACACCACCGAGTTGAGCAATACGATCAACTTTGTCATAAAGGCTGATGCCACCGCGATCGCAGAGCACAATTTTGCCTTCTAGTTCGGGGTAGTCGCGCCAGGTAAAGAAATTACACTCCTTGCGAAAGCTATCAATATCACCGGCATACACCAGTTCCGCACTCACGGCTTCGCTAAAGCCACCCAGGCCTTTGATATCGGTGAAAGACACGGTTACACCGGAACCTGCACTCAGGGTTTTTTCCACAACTCGGTCATGACTGGCATTGGCAACCTGCGTTGTCCATGGCGCCAGGTGACCGACTGTGTTGCTTCCCGGACCTGAGTTACCAGCGGATAAAGAAACAAAAACACCCGCCTCGGCTGCCGATAGAAACGCCAAGTCTAACGCCGAGTTCCAAGGTTGAGGGCCTTCAACGCTGGGGCCAATAGACATGTTGATAACGTCAACGCCTGCATTAATGGCATCTTCTACCGCTTTCACCATGGCGCCCATGTCACACCCGGAAACAGGTAAACAGACTTGGAATGAAACCAGGTTGGCGTGCGGGGCGACCCCGGATATCTGTGCGAAGTTGGTTCCTGCCAAGGGAATGCCATCACTTTCGGGGGTATTGCCCGGCTGGTGTACCGGGATATTGGTGAGGATATTACCCGCCGCGGTGGATGCTACGTGGCTACCATGGCCATTGTAGTCTTCGCCCACATGAGGGCGAACGTCACCAAAGCTATCTGTGATGCTGGCGTAGCTGAACACCCCGATCAACTTGTCGTTACAAAGACTTTTATTTTCTACACAGTCACCAAGGTAGTTGCCGCTGCCTAGCGGGTTGGTGTGTGTATAACCGTCACCGCCGGTGGCCTGGAATGAAGGGTGGTCGGTGTTTACGCCCGAGTCGATAATACCGACAACCACGCCCTCGCCCTTGGCACCGATGGCCTGCATCGTTTCACCATTCCAGATAGGCTTGGCACCAATAAACTCGGGACCGACATCGGTCTGCATTTCATAGCTGATTTGGCGTTCTACCTTTAAAACATTGGGTAGGCTGAGCAGCTTTTCGGCCTGCTTCTCGGTCAACTCCATAGACACGCCATTAAAGACGGTGTCGTAGCTGTAAAGGATCTCTTTCTTTTCACCCAGCAGGCTTTGCGCCGATTGATGAAAGGCCTGCTGCTGGCTTTTTACCTGCGCTTTAAATTGTTGAGCAAACTGAGTCTGAGTATCGAGCTTGCCTTTAAACGAAGGTTCACTTTGGGCCGCAAATGCCAGGGGCTTTCCACGTAAATGCACAAAATAACGATTGGTTGCGCCCTCGTGGTCCTTGTTTAGTACCGTGTTGACCTTGTCTTCAAAAGAAAAGGGTTTGCTGAATAGGGCCTGTGAGCCTGATGCACTGGCCATGCAGCTCATAGCCATGCTGATGGCGATTAATGACTTCTTCATAATAATTCTCTTCACTTGTTACTTGGCGTGGCGTGGACGACGGAATAAGCAGGCACCGAATAGAGCCAGCAGGCTCATGCCAAAGGAGCCACCCGATTTGTTGTTGGTTACATTGACGTCCACCTGGTGGGTCGCAGATTCACCATGGGCATCGATGACGGTCACCGCCAAGGTAGCTACCTCGTCGCTATCAACAAAAGGAGCACTGCCCTGAGTGGTAAGCGACTGGTTGTTGCTGAGCGTGATGCTTGGGCCGCTAACTTGCTGCCATTCAATGTTAACCGGGCCTTTAGCGCCGCTGAGCGCCAGATCTATGTTGAAGTGGTTGCCTTCTTCCACATTCACGCTGCGGGTACCTGATAAGCTGGGCTGTTTATCGTTCTCGATAATCAGGGTGATGTTTTTGGTGGTGACCGTATTGCCGTCGTCGACGACCAAGGCGAAGGTCAGACTGGTTTCTTCTTTAACCACCGGGCTGGTGAATTTAAGCTCCATCGCCGCCGGATCAAAATCGACCTTGGGACCGCTCGTTTGTAACCATTCGATATCCAAAGACGAATTGTCGGGATCGGTCACTTCCGCAGACACCACCACCATTTCATCTTCGCCGGCCCGAACCTGCTCCGGGAGCACGATAGTTGGCGCATCATTGATTGCGGCAATATTGAGTGTGTAGGTCATGCTGGTTGAACGGCTGCTGTCGTTTTTATCGGCAAGCGTGACCACAAACGGCAGTTGCCCTGAAAATTCCGGGGCAGGGGTGATGCTCAGATTAAGCGTATTTGCGCTCACTTGTGCACTGAACTGGGTGTCGTCTTCTGTGTTTACGCTCGCAACCGTGACGCTATATTCGCTTTGAAGCTCGTCCACAAAGGGGATGTTAAACGCAAAAGCTTCATCTTCCTTGGTGTGCAGCGGTGTGTCTGGCCACGCCAAACGCAGGCCTGATTCAGTGCCAACTTCACCATCTTGACGAATACTTTGTACTTGCACCGGGGCATCGCTTGCGAACGAGGTACGCAGGCTGGCAATTGTTTCGCCAAAGGGGGAATGGGCAATACTGTGGCCGTTGATCACATCTTCAACATCGGCAATGACTTGATTATTGAACACCTGGCCGTCCTGGCTAAAGTCAACGCGGTAGAGGTTTTCGGTTTGCGAGGTGTAGTCTTCCGATTTGGAGTAAACCCAGGAAAAAGTGTCGTTATAGCGACTCAAATAACCTGCTGAATAATAACCAGAATCTTGCTCGTCGCCATACAGGATAGGCGCTAACGACACCGGCTCGGAACCAAGAGTCAGGGTACCATCATGACCCACATGTTGCATAAACAGACCATAGTTACCGAAGTTGGTGCGCGAAAGCTGTGCCGCCCAGGTCACCACATAGCCCTCATCGGTGGCAACAATGGATGGGTGCGCGACAGTATCGAATAAAAAGTCATCACCATGAGACAAACGCAAACCCGAGTTGGGGAACTGCAATTTGCCGTTGGCATCGATATGTTGATAGAGAATGTTACTGTTAAATTCCGTTGGGTGAGACCAGGCCAGGGTGACACCGCCCATGCCGTCTGCGACTAATGAAGCTGCACCAAAAGAGCGGGGTGGCAGTTTGATATCACCAAACATAATGGGCTGTGGTGACTCTCCCCACAGCGGGTTGCCATCAAAATCGTATTTTTGGATAAACAGAGAGTTAGCGCCATCGCTTTCGCGGATTCCGGTGAATAAAACAACAAGGCCATCTTTTACCGGCGTAAATGAGGAGAAGCGTGTTGAGCCCATTTGCTCCGCTGTGCGCCAAAGCTCGTTGCCTTGCTTGTCGAACATGCCAATAGCGAGCTTGGCGGAGCGAGCCATGGTGTCGTAATCGAGAGCATAGAAGAGCTTGTCACCAGCGCTTGTGAGGTGTACAGGTAAAGTGCGTCCTGCATCTTCGGGAGCAGGTATGAATGGTGTCTCCCAGCCCGGGGTGCCATCCGCATTGGTTTTAAAAATCATGGTGCCATAGGGGTACACCTTTAAATCCTCAATGCCGGTGTAGATGGCCCCTTCGTCATCTAACATCATTGACCAGGTCAGGATGAATGACTGTTGGCGCTCGTAGAGGGTTTTTGCTCCCTGCTCCCAGGCGAAATCGCCGTTGCGATCTAGCTTATTGATTAGAAAATCGTAGCCGGTTGTCGGATCGGAGTAACCAATAACGATATTACCCTGATGATCAACCAGTGTTTGATGTGATGCGGCACCTTCAGTGGCTGTCACAAAAGAGGAAGTATCACTCCCCCATTTTGCTAACACTGGTGGTGTCATGCTCATGCTAACAGCGAGCGCTGTTGCCGATAGAAGAAACCTCATAGATACTCCTGTTAATGACTTGTTGTTTTGATAACTGAGTGATTATTCATCAGCACTGGAGCGGATGTAATCGATCAAAGGTCCCAAATCATCTGGGAAATAAGTCCTACAAGGCGTTAATGCGTTGTGACTAGGGAGTGGAATTAGAAAGAGATAATGTTGTTTTTTCGTAACTTAATATCTTGTTAAGTAGAGTAAAAATAAGTGGTGTGTGAGGAAGATGATGATCAGAAAGGCGGTTAATTGCGGGGAGCTTCGGTATAAAGACTCGGCACAGCTTGGGCGCCGAATTAAATAAACCAGTACGCAGGCCTCGATAGCGGCCACCAGCACCACGGCATAGCTTGGCGCGGTCGAAAACATCATCATATACAGGCCGATGCTCATGCCTAGGGCCGCCAGCCATTTGGCCTTGGTTGGCACCACCTTATGCTGGCGCCAAGCCGATAGAATAGGCCCGAACCTGGGGTGCTCAAGCAGCCAGGCCTCGAGGCGCGGGGAAGAGTGAGTAAAGCAGGCCAGGGCGGCGATAAAAAAGATGGTGGTGGGCATCACCGGCAGGGCAATTCCTACTATGCCCAGGCCGACAAAGCCTAGGCCTAGCGCTTGTAAGGCAAGGTTCTTGTAGCGTTTTAGATGCCGACTAAGGACAGTTATCAGGCTCACCATTCGATTCCGCAACCCCTGTTAAGGGCAGTGTACTAAAGCTGGGTTGAGGCCGCTATGGCTTTTTGCCTGGCTGGATGGCGGTGGCTTGCACAGCAAAAAGGGCCTCGCGGCCCTTTTTTTAGAAGTAATATCCGATGTTGATATTAAAGCGACGTTCGGTTTCGTCACTGTCGCCGGCGATGGAACCGCCAACAAACGGCTGGTTCTTCGCATGCACCAGATCGAAATAGGTGAACAAGCCACCGGCGGCCACCGAGAAGCCGGTGACATTCATCCAGGTATCGGCGCTGTTATCGGATTTGTCGTAGATGATGCCGTAGTCGTTATAAAACTGCAGTCCGGTTACCGCGCCCCATTTTACCGGCAGACTATAGGCGATATTGGCATTGGTCATGGTTGCCTCGGCGGCGATGCTGTCGTAAAAGGAGTAAGCGCCTACCGCCATGCGATCGACATTGTCGATATCATAGTTATATTCACCATGCTGTAACTGTAAATTCCAGCGTCCCAGGGTGCTGTTGAGGTGAACCGCCCAGGCATAGTAATCGCCCACACGATCGTCGCCGTCATGCAGATCGCCACGTAAACCAGACACTCCTAGCTCGGTTTTGCCACCTTCATGTTCAAGGTGGTAGCCGTAGCGGCCGGAGAAGGTGTTGTATTCGCCAATGGCATTGGTGGGTTCGGCATAAATGCCCTCATCGGCGCTGCGAAAACCAACCACATCGTAGGAGTAGCGATCGCTGCGGTTATCGACATAGCCGTCGACGCCACCGAGTTCATCGTTTTTGAAAAAGCCGAGGTCGAGCTGCCAGTTGTCGGCAATTTTGCGTTTAAACAGCAGGCCAAGATCGTGATCATCCTCCAGGCCCACATAATAGGTGGTGCCGAAGAAATAGTTGTGCGAGTTATAAGGCCAGTTGCCGAAAGGTACCTTGGTAATACCCGCCTGCACCTGCCAGTCGTCGGCAAAATCATAACCCACATAGGCATATTTTACCGCTGTCATATAGTCGAAGAAGCGGATCTCGGCATTGAGTTCCACATCGCCAATATCACCGGCGAAGTTAACGCGGAATATATCGAAATCGAAGTCGCCGCCGCGGTTTTTATTGTCGTCGTCGTAGGAAGTGTGGCTGTAGTTGGTACGTACGGCACCGCCAATGCGAATACCATCTTTTTTCTCTTCGCTTTGTTGCGCTACGCTCTGTTCCAGTTGCTCTTCTTGTTTAGCAATGCGCCGAGTGATTTGCTGTTGCTCTTGTTCTTGCTGTTTGGATTTGCGTTCTGCCGCTTCGAGCTTTTGCTGCAACTGTTGCATTTGTTGCTGCATTTGCTCAAGTTGCTTTTTCATTGCCTCCAATTCAGGGTTGGCCAGTGCCGAGCCAGATGTCAGGGCTAAGCTTACCGCCAATGCTGTGTTGTTGAAATTAATCATAATAACCTTTTGTTGTGGCCCGTTCCCCTAGCCTAGACTAAGTTTCGGGTTTTTACGAAGGTAGGCCCGGTTCCGGGGCGACTGGTCGTTTGGAACCACGTGCCTCAACAGAGTGTCTCAACCGAGTTTCTCAACCGAGAACAAGCGGTAGCCTTGACCAGGCCTCTTATCGAGCCCAAAGATGATTAATTAGTGTAACAAAAGCAAAAGCTTAGGTTAATGGTGGATTATTCGCCTTTGTTTGAATCTAAGGGTTTGGTGATGGCGCCTACTTCGAGCAGAGGTGAGGCATCGATCTTATCGGCATCCATCATCGCGGCTATGCGCTGCATGGACGAGAGCAGCAGGGTTTGCTCCCATTCGGCAAGGTTGCTGAACTTGTCGATAAAGTGCTCTTGCAGTGGCTGCGGCGCCTTGTTCAACAGGGCCGTTCCTTGCTCGGTTAGATAGAGGCTGACACGGCGCTTATCGAGTTGGCTGCGTACCCGGCTTACCAGTTCGCGGCTCTCTAAGCGGTCTAGAATATTGGTGACCGTAGCCGGGCTTAAATTTACATTTTGCGCGATGCGGCTGGCGGTTATGCCGTCGGTTTGTGCCACTTCATTCATGATCAGCAACTGAGGCCCGGTTAACCCCGAGGTTTTATTCAGCTGTTTGGAATGCAGATCGATAGCGCGAATAACCTTGCGTAGGGCAATTAACAACTCATCATACTTTTGCATTTCCAATCTCCAACATGTAACCCCGCCATTATACCCGTAAAAAGCGCCTCGAGCACCCTCTGCGCACAAACGGGTTCGACTAAGCGGAAGTCGTTGCAGAGTTGCTGTGGTGATGACAGGGTGATGAATTATTTTGCCCATATGTTTATTTAGTGCGGGACTTTGGGTAAGGTGACTCAGCACCGCTTTATCGTTAAGGATTGAATAATGCAGCTTTCATCGAGTGTTTCTATTACCCATTGTGATTCTGGCCTGGAGTACTTACAGGTGGACTCGCCCTTATGTCAGGCGCGTATCTTCCTCCAGGGCGCACAGCTTACCCAATACACTCCTGCATGCGGCAAAGCCCTCATCTGGGTATCCGAACAAGAAGACTTTCAAAGTGGTAAGAGCATGCGCGGCGGTATTCCTATTTGTTGGCCCTGGTTTGGAGTGCATCAGCATCCGGATTGGCCGATACATGGCGTTGCCCGCGTCTTGCTATGGCGCGCCGAAGAGGTACAGGAAACTCAGGATGAAATTCGCATCAGCTTGTCCTTGCCCATGACCCAGGTCGATCCAGAATACTGGCCCCATAAAACCCAGTTGAAGGTTGAGTACGTGCTCAGTGCTAAACAGCTTGAGGTGCGTTTAACAAATACCAACCTGGATGATCATGCGATCCAGCTAACTCAGGCTCTGCACACTTATTTCCCGACCCCGGATATCACTCAAACCGAGGTTGATGGCTTGCAAGGCGCGCACTATATCGAGTTTGGTGAAGGCCCCTTCGAGCAGCAAGAGGTGGTACGCTTTGGTCGCGAAACCGATATGGTATACAGCGGCGCTGGCGCGCTGCAGCGCATTCGTACTCCCGATGGCACCATAGAAGTAGAGCGTGAGAACTCCCGTTCTTGTGTACTGTGGAACCCTTGGGTGGACAAATCCAAGCGCCTTTCTAACTTTGCCGATGATGAATACCATCGCATGCTGTGCCTGGAAGCGGCCAATGTACTGGATGACAAGGTGGAGTTGGCTCCCGGCGAAAGCCATACTCTGGGCACTATTATTCGCTGGGGGTAAGCTCGACATTATCCCGCCTGGGTTTGGCCATCCTCTACTGGCTGAGCCCACTGCTTTGCCAAGGGTGTTTGCCTAAGGCTTTTGCCTAGGGCTTTGTATTTTCCTTGTACGAAAATATTTACAGCGGTTCCTTGACCGTCTACCCCTCCAAGCTTGCCAACAAATCACGCAAATATACAATGCGCGCCTTCTTTAAAATCGTTAAAAATCATAAGTTTACAAATTTAAACTTAGTATTAACTATGATTTTTAATGGTTAACTTTTTAATTACTAAAAGAGGTTGCCTTGACTCAGTATCTAGCCCTGTTTGCGTCCTTGATTCTGGCTTTTAGCTTTTTACCCATGCTAAATAAAATTAGTAGGAATCGCAGTGTTTCCGGGGTCTCTCTGCTGATGATGAGCTTTGGAGTGGCGCAAAGCCTTTACTTTATCGCCTTTAACCTGTTTTTTGAGCGCTACGCCATGGTGTTGCCATTCGTGGTAACCGGCATGCTCAGTGCGCTGATCCTCTATTACTTTATCCGCTATAACGCCAGCGATAGCCAGCGTACACGACTATTGCTCTTGCTAGTGGCTACTTTACTGCCCTTTACCTTGCTGCTTAGTGCTCAGATTGATACAGGTGAGCTACTCCATGTCTTGACCTTTGTGGCGTTACTGATGAGCTCAATCCGCGTGATGCCGCAAACCTATAAAACCATCCGCAGTGGCGATGTCTCTAACCTGAGTGCCCGGTATTTTATTTTGCAGTTTATTGCCGGTGTACTTGGTCTGGCGGCGGAGCTGGCCATGAGCACGCCGAGTGTGGCTCATGTGCTTAATTTTGTGATGATCCTCTTAACCAATGCGGCACAGTTGGCCTGTATTCAATATTATCGCCAACGCCCGGCCATGGCCTAGTACAGAATTGACCATAAAAAAGGCCACATAATGTGGCCTTTTTTGTCTCTAAGCTGGCAAGCTTAAACGGTTAATGCCTTGTCGATCAGCAGGTTAATATACTGCTTATTGGCCTTGGCCGCCGCACTGGCTCCCCAGGCGACATTCTCGTCGCGGATATGCTGCAGTTGCGATAATGCTGCCGCCTTGGCCAGGTTGTCGTAGCCGCTAGGCTTCTTCACGCCGGCAATGGCGATTAGGCGGTTTACGTATTCCACCTGCAGGTTATGGCTTAGGCTGCTGGCTTCCTTGGCATCAACAAAAATAGCCGCAGTAAGATCCTGCATCATGGTGCTTAAATCATACTCGTTGCCGTATAGGCTGGAGTCAGAAATACGCTGCAATACATTCTTATGCAGTAACTGGTTAAGCACCCCTTGCTGCATGGTCAGTATCATGGCGTGCGCTTTTGGATCTTCATTCTTACCATAGTGGTTGAAGCCACGACGCTGTTGCTGCAAGTAGCTGTAAAGAGGCTGCATGTCTTTAAGAACATTAGGTGCGAAGACCTTGTCGGCTAACACCTGCATGGCCGCTTTTTGACGCTCTAGTGGTACCGGAGTAAATGGTGCCTTGCCGCCATCGCTGCCAACCAGGTTACGCTCGACATAAATACCGCCGATCTGGCGAGAAATCACTTCCGCCTGCTGCTTATACTGGCCGGCGAGAATATTGGCCGAGACCACTAGTTGCTGGTGGCTTTCGCCCTCAACTAGGGCTTTGGCTTTAAGTTCGGCCAGCAGGCTTTCTACGAGTGCCATGCGCTCGGCGCCATAAGCTACCGGGTTTGAGGAAAGGTCGCCAATCATCACCCGTGGGTCGATATGACGGCCCGGGGCACGCATATCATCGGCATCGTTACCAAAGGCCAGCTTGTGCTCAGCGGAGCGCGACAGGATTTTCTCCAGGCGAGCTTGCTCGGCCTCAGCTTCATTGAGCGCTTGGCTGTAGCCGAATTCAATCGCCCAATCGTCATAAGGACCTGGTTTGGTTTGGAAAAAGTCGCCTTGCTCAACGCCTTTTGGTGCTATGTTGGCAGGAGCGTAATCCATCACAGAGCCGGTCACTATGCCTTGAGTCAGGCTCTTATCATGCACCTGCTTTTCATCCCACAGGATGGATGACTTCATATTGTGGTTCAGACCCAGGGTATGACCTACTTCGTGCAGCACCAATTGCGTTAGGCCCTGGCGCAGAATTTCTTTGTCGCTGATGTCGGCGCCGCTGGCCAGGGTGCTGGCCAAAATCATGTTTTGTTGTAATTCATGGCCCAGCGAGCAGTTGAGATCTTCGCCGTGGGCTTCGCCGCGGACTGGGCTTTGAGCTAGGCTGGCCGCACCTTGGGAATACAGGGTGTCGTAGATCCAACGGTTTTTCATAAACACGTATTCAAGCATGATGTCCGAGCCCAGGATTTGACCTGTGAGCGGGCTTGCCAGCGCCGGGCCATAACCGCCGAATGGCGGGCGAGGTGATGAGGTCCAGCGTAACACGTTGTAGTTGATATCACCGGCATCCCAATCGGCATCGTCTGGTTGCACCTTCACGACCAGGGCATTTTTAAAACCGGCCTTTTCAAACGAGCTGTTCCAGCCCAGTACGCCTTCCTTTATGGTGTCTCGCCATTCTACCGGCGTGGTGTTTTCAATCCACCAGACGATCGGCTCAACCGGCTCGGATAGCTCGGCATGCGGGTCTTTTTTCACCAGGTTCCAGCGTTTGATCACGTCTTTATAAGGAGCCCAATCCGCCGAGGTCATATCGTCAAACTGGTTGCTAAAGTAGCCGATGCGGGCATCGTCGTAGCGTGGCTGGTAATCGTTTTGTGGTAATGCCACAAAGGAGTGCTGAACCTTGATTGAAACTGCGCGTGGATCGCTGATGGCGGCTGAGCCTCGGACGCTGGGGTTGTCATTGTTGAAAACATAATCGACAACTATATCTATATTATTTGGGTACGGGCGATGCTTAATAATGCGTGATTTTTTGTCGTCCAGCTTGCCCAGTTTAAAGCGCTTCTTGGCGTCTTTGTCGTCCGGGTTGCTCCAAGGCGACACCTTATGCAGCGCTTCGCTGAGGAATAATTTGTCTACTTTAAAAGCGATTTTACCTGCTTCTTCCACTTCAATCGGCAGACTGGCGAGTACGGCTTCGCTGATATTGGCTTCAGCAGCGCGGGCAATTGCGCTGTCGTCGTTGAACTGGTAACGCGGGGTCTTGCTAACAATGTCGACGCGGTCAAAGTAGCGACGAAATTCGATCAGCTTGGTTTCACGGTAGGCGCCACGGAAGTGGCCGGCATCGGTAACACCGTCTACGGTATGGGCAAAATAAACATAAGGCTTGTTAAGCTGCGCCTCGGTGATCACCATTAGATTGTCGCCGCTTTTCGGGTCTTGATAAAAATCGAATACGCCATCGTAAAGGATATGGTCGGCGGTGGTTTGCGCCAGTGTTTTAGTTTTTTCTTCTTCTGTATCTTTGGCCAAGGTGGCCTGGCTGCCTAGCGCCAGGCTAAGGGCCAGTGTAAGGGTAGAGAGTTTCATTTGGGTCCCTGATCTTGCTTGTTGTTAGCAAAGCAGTGTACTGAAACTGGCTGGCGAAAAAACCGGGAATGAGACAGAAGCCGGTATAAAGCCGATATATTGCAAGTAATCATTTGATAAATATGCACTTTTACTTTGTAACAAAGTATGGCTAAGAGCGTTTTATCGCATTATTGGTGCTCGGTGCTGCTTAGTGGGGGTGCTGTCAAAGACATATAAGTGGGCGATAAATGCGCCGTTGACGAAGTAGAAAGCCCTTGTTAATCAATTACAAAGCGGTCGATATTTGATGTTGCTAAAATTAATACTTGCTTACAAATGAGCAGTTACTAAAAAGAACCAAGTTGTTAATATATGCTGAATATAATTTTATCAAGGTGATCGGCCATGCATCAGGCATTAAAAAAATCCTTAGTCGCACTCGCAGTTGTTGTGGTCACTGGGGCCGCCGCTAGCGGTATCATGGCAACGGCGAAAAAGCCGGATGAAACCAAGCAGGTCGACACCCGGCCTATAGTCGAGGTGAAATCTCTGGCCGCCAGCGATCACCAAGTGCTGCTGACCAGCTATGGCGAGGTTAGACCGCTTGAACACACTTTACTTGCCGCTCAGGTCAGTGGCGAGGTGGTGAGCTGGAACAAGGGTTTTGTTGCCGGCGGCATAGTTGCCCGTGGCGATCTGCTGTTCACCATAGAAAAAGACAACTATGAAGCGGCTGTGTTGCAGGCCGAGGCCGAGGTAGCGCGAGCACAGGCGGCCTTGATTGAAGAGCAGGCGCAGCAACAGGTGGCCAAAGACGAAGCCGCCCGCACCCCAGGCGTGAAGCGCTCGGCCCTATTCTTGCGCGAACCTCAGGTATTGAGTGCTCAGGCTGCTGTTAAGTCGGCGGAAGCGGCGCTCAAGCGGGCGCTGCGTGATCTTGCTAACTGCGAAGTGCGTGCTCCTTATGATGCCCTGGTGATCTCCCGCGACATTGGCCAGGGCCAGTTTGTCAGCCCGGGCAGCAAGGTGGCAGAGCTTAATAATATCGAGACGGCGGAGATCATTCTGCCCATCGCCGGCTTCGACAGCGCCTTTTTACCACCGCGTGTTGCCGGTATTGAGGCCACCATTACCCAGGAAGGACTCGGTGGTTATAGCCGCAGTGCGGTGATTGACCGTGATTTGGGGATAGTCGATAGCGCCACGCGTATGAGCAACTTGGTGGTGCGTGTGGATGACCCCTATGCCATTCACACGCAGCAACCCAAGGTCAAATTTGGCAGCTATGTACAGGTACAATTTCCGGGGCAAACCCTGCGTGAGATTTTCCGCTTACCGCAGGAGCTGGTGAACAATAAAACCGTGTGGGTGGTGAACAAGGACAATCTGCTGCAGCCGCGTCAGGTTACCGTGGTGCGCGAAGAAGATGAGTTTTTCTTAATCAGCGAAGGTCTGCAAAGCAGCGATCGCATCGTGCTGACCTTGCCGGAATATCCGCAGCAGGGCATGGAAGTACGTATCGCCGGGCAGGTGAGTACCAGCCCAAGCAACGACCAGCTGTAGGAGAGGCCCATGCAAACGCCAAAGCAAACCGGCATTATCGCCTACTTCGCTAACAATTCCGTGGCTGCCAACCTGATGATGGTGTTTATCATCATTATGGGGATCGTCAGTTATTTCACTATTCAGCGGCAGATGTTCCCTAATATTGAAATTAACTACATCAATGTGACCGCCAACTATCCAGGCGCCTCGCCGCAGGAAATCGAAGAAAGCATACTGATCAAAATCGAAGAGTCGCTCAAGGATGTGACCGAGATAGACAAGGGTGTTTATCGCGCCTTCCGTAACTCCGGACGTGCCTCGTTAGAGATAGACCCGGATGCCGAGCTCAGCGATGTACTCGACAAGGTGAAGCTGCGCGTCGATGGCATCGCCACCTTCCCGGCGGGGATGGAGCCGGTCACCATAAGTCAGGTGGAATTTCGCCAGGATGTGATAGGTATGTCTTTGGTGGCCGACCTGCCGCTGACCGAGCTGAAGCCCATTGCCAATGAAATTGAAGATGAACTGCTGCAACTAGGCAATGTGTCTCTGGTGCAAAACGATGTGCCGCTGGACGAAATTGCCATCGAAATCAAACCCGATACCCTGCGCCGCTATAACCTCACCTTGAGTGATGTAGCCAATGCGGTGCGCCGTTACTCGGCCAATTTTTCCGCCGGCCAGCTGCGTACCGATGCAGGCATTATTTCCGTACGGGTCGAGGCTCAGTCCTACTCCGGCGAGGAGTTTCGCAATATTCCGGTAAAGGTAGGGGCCAATGGTGCCAAGGTGCTGCTGCAGGATGTGGCGCAAATCAAGGATGGGTTTGTTGAAGGCGAGCGTTACTTCAAGTTCAACGGCAAAAATGCCATCTACCTGAGTGTTAAGGCGACCAAAGAGCAAAACATGATCCCCGTAGCGGAGTCGGTTAAGGCCTATATCGACCAAAAGAATAAAACCCTGCCTGCCGGGGTGACCATAGAGCCGCTGATGGATATGACCTATTACCTCAATGCGCGCCTGGATATGATGCTGAAAAACCTGCTTCAAGGGGCCATCCTGGTGGCCTTGATGCTGACCCTGTTTTTGCGCTTTAAACTGGCATTGTGGGTGATGATAGGTCTGCCGGTGTGCTTCTTAGGAGCGCTGATGACCATGCCCATCTTTGGCATCAGTATTAATATTGTCTCCCTGTTCGCCTTTATTATGGTATTGGGGATAGTGGTTGATGACGCCATAGTCATAGGCGAGAGCGCCTATTCTGAGATCGAGAAAAAAGGTGGTGGCGTCGACAATGTGGTACGTGGTGCCCAGCGCGTGGCCACCCCGGCGACCTTCGGGGTGTTGACCACCATGGCGGTGTTTGCACCCTTTACCTTATCGAGCGGCCCGGAGCGGGCGTTTTTCTTCGGCATCGCGGTGGTGGTCATGGCGTGTTTGGCCTTTAGTCTGATCGAGTCAAAGCTGATTTTGCCGGCGCATATAGCCCATACCCGCTTTGGCCCTCTCAGCTCAAGTGGTTTTCGCGCCCGCTTTAATGATAAGTTTTTTGGCTTTGTGAATGGCACTTATCGTCGCTGCGTGGAGAAGAGCATAGAGTGGCGCTACGTGGTCTTTATCGCGTTTTTAGGCATGTTGATCCTGAGCTTTACGCTGATTGGCAGCAACCATATTCGTGTGGTGCCAACGCCTAAGGTGCCTCATGATTTCCCGCAAATCAGGGTGGAAATGAACGACAATGCCTCGGATATTCAGACCATTAACGCGATTCAGAAAATCGAGCGCATGGTGCTCGATGTGGACACACAAATCGAACAGGAATTTGGCCAAAAAATGGTACGCAGCCTCTTGGTATTCAACCAGGGTCGTACCGAGGCTCAGGTATTAGCGCCTTTGGTGGATGAAGACCTGCGCCCATTTGATGCCTTTGAGTTATCGCGGCGCTGGCGCGAAGCCATGCCGGAAATTGCCGGGGTGAAGTCGCTGACCATTTATGATGACGTGAATGGTAACCCAGGTGGTGATGGCGAATTCGGTTATCTGCTATTTGGTTCGGATATAGACACCCTCAATGCCGCCGGTCGTCAGTTTATAACCATGTTGCAGCAACAACAGGGCTTGTTTGACATCAGTTCCACCATAGATCCGGCCAGCAAAGAAGTGCAGATGAGCCTTAAGCCGGTGGCCTATGATCTCGGCTTGGACCTGCAGAATATTGCCAGTCAGGTCGGCGCCAGTTTCTACGGTGGCGAGGCCCAGCGAGTGATCCGCGACGGTGAAGAAGTGCGGGTCATGGTGCGTTACCCCAAGCTGACCCGTGAAGCCTTTGCTTCCCTTAAGCATGCGGTGGTGATGACTCCGGCGGGCCAGGAAGTACTGCTTGGTGATGTCGTGGAGCTAGAGGAACGTCCGGGGATCAGTTACATTCGCCGTGAAGGGGGTTATCGCACCGTTTATATCTATGGCAGCATAGACGAGGAAAGGGTCGAGCCCACCGAGGTGGTCAAACGCATTAAAGAAGATTTGTTGCCGCAACTTAAAGAGCAGTTCCCATCGGTGAAAACCGAACTGGGCGGCTCCATCGAAGAGCAACAGGCTCAGGCCAATGAACAAATTCTCTTCTTTATTGCCGGGATGATCATTGTTTACATCCTCTTGGCGGTACCGCTTAAGAGCTATAGCCAGCCACTGATCGTGATGTCGGTGATCCCCTTCAGCTTAACCGGAGCTCTCTGGGGTCACTTCTGGTTTGGTCTCGATCTGAGCACCATGTCATTTTTTGGCTTAATCGCCGCCGCCGGGGTGGTGATCAACGACTCCTTGGTCATGACAGATTATGTGAACCAGGCGCGCCGCGAAGGTTATACGGTAAAACAAGCCGTGGTCGAGGGCGGCTGTGCACGTTTTCGCGCCATTACCCTGACCTCAATAACCACCTTTGCCGGGGTTCTGCCGATCATGTTTGAAACCAGCTTGCAGGCCAAGTTTGTGATCCCCATGGCGGTGGCGCTGGGCTTCGCTGTGCTATACGCCACCTTGCTTACGCTTATTCTGGTGCCCTGTTTATACGTTATCCTCGGTGATATACGGGCCGCGTTCCGCTGGGTGTGGCAGCGTGTCAGAGGCAAGGTACCGAGGCAGCACAAAGGCAAGGTGAGTAAAGCGTAATAAATAACCTGAGCTTCGGATAGTTAATGCCTTTCTAGCAGCCAGTTTTGGCGCTAACTGCGTTGAATTCACTTCCAATAGCTAGCTATTGGAAGTGAATTCGCCTGGTTGTCTCTAAAACTCTCTGGCTAGACAAGGGTGTAATTTATAGTGAAATTTAAAAACAATAAGTTAGCTCATCCCTTATCCAAACCTCAGGTTAAATAGAGAAAGTTACCCGCTTTCAGGGTGCGTTAAGATTCGCGCTTCTATCTTTTGATAGTCTTGGGAGTAAATTTGTATGGTCAGAAGGTTCTTTAACGATAAGAGCTAAGGCCAACAAGCCCAAAGTGAGCTTAAAAGTTTAACGCATCCTGGTTCTAAGTGTGCTTTGGTCGCTGACTAAGCAAGGGGTAACAAATTGCAATTAGCCGAACATACAGACATATACTCGAACATGGGCGGAGTTCTTCCTGCAGCCAGTTGGCTCAGTGTGGGTACGCTAAGCAGTTATACGCAGCTATTTTGCGGCGATACTGTCGAAGTTGAGGTGTACGATCATCAAGGTTTGGTTCAAGGACTGAGTTTTAAGCTGCATATTAAGTCCGATCTGCATGGCGAGCCGCAAAACTGGACTCGCGACCTTGCCCACTATATCAATACCCATATACCCCTGATGCAAGCGGGTAAATTAACCGAACATGGGCTCATCACCGCGTATCGTGGCAATGAAATTTTTGCCTGTTCAAACAGTGGTATCTGTGAGGTGGTTATTAACTACAAGTGTGCGGCGAAACAGCAGCACAGGGGTCAGCATAATAACCAGGGTTATGATCATATCTTTCCCGTCGACCATGAACTCTATTGCGCCGGCGATCGTGTTCTGCACCTGGCCACCGGCAAGGTTTATCGCTGTAAACCTTGGCCCTACACTGAATTGTGCCGCTTAGGCGGAAATAATCACGAGCAATATGAACCCGGCTTAGGCCTGAATTGGCACACCGCCTGGCAAGAAATAGAGTCATAGTCGCGCAAAGCACAAGTGATACCAACGCCGTTAGCATGATATTTAGCCCGCTAGAATGATTAGCTGTTTAAGAGAATGGGTATGATACACTGAGCGTCCAGTATCAGTGTATTGAGGTTGCGCGTGCAAGCCCCCATCGCCAAAAAAATCCCCCATTTGCTTACTCAGCATGGCCAACAACGACAAGACGATTACTATTGGATGCGCGACGATCAGCGCCAAAACCCGGAAGTTCTCGCACATTTACGTGAAGAAAACGCCTATTGCGATGCTCAGTTAGCTGCAAGTGCAGCCCGACAGGAACAGATTTTCGCCGAACTTAAGGCGCGCATCAAAAAAGACGATAACACTGTGCCGGTGCGCGATGGCCATTACTGGTATCACAGCGAAGTATCCGGAGATGACGAATACGCCAAGCATTATCGCGCCAGCAGCTTTAGCGGCGACAATAAAACCTTGCTTCTCGATGTGAACACCCTCGCCGCAGGTCATGAATTTTATGACTTAGCCGATATGGCGGTGAGCCCAAACGAACAACTTCTTGCCTATTGTGAAGACACCAGTGGCCGTCGTATTTACCAGGTGCGCATAAAAGACCTGCAAAGTGGTGAATTGCTCGATGATGTGCTGCTTGAGTGCGAGGGACAAGTGGTCTGGGCTAACGACAATCGCACCCTTTATTACATTAAGAAAGACCCGCAAACCCTCCTGGGCTTTCAGGTTTTTCGCCATCACCTGGGTAGCGCCCAAGGTGACGATGAACTGGTGTATGAAGAGCTGGACCGCAGCTTTTATATGGGCCTGGGAAAAAGTCGCGATGAAAGCCTGATTTTTATCGACCTGGAAGCCACCGAAACCAGTCACACTTATGTGCTTGATGCAAATGATCCCAAAGCACAACCTAAGCCTCTAATGCCCCGCGAAATGGGCCATCTGTACGAAGTGGATAAGCTCGGTGAGCATTTTTATATAGTTTCTAACCGAAGCGCGAAAAACTTCCGCCTGATGCAGGCGGATGCCAGCACCATAGCCGACCCAGATACCTGGCTGGAGCTTATTGCCCACCGCGATAATGTTCTACTTGAGGGCGTCGATCTCTTTAAGAGTTACTGGCTGGTGACCGAGCGGGAGCTGGGTCAGATCCGCTTTGTGGTGTATCAACATCAGCAGGGCAAAATGCAGGGCGAAGGGCAGACCCTAAGCTTTAGCGATCCCTGTTATTACGCCGGTATGGGGATGAACCCAGAGCCGGATGTAGGCAGCGTGCGCATTTACTACAGCAGCCTGACCACTCCGGGCAGTTTGTACGAATTTGACCTTAATACCCTGGAGCGCAAGCTGTTGAAGCAGCAAGAGGTGCTGGGCGAATTTAACGCTGAGGATTACCAAAGCGAGCGACTGATGATCACCGCGCGGGATGGCGTGCAGGTGCCCGTATCCCTGGTTTATCGCCGCGATACCTTCACCCAAGACGGCACTAACCCCTTGTTGCAATATGGCTATGGTGCCTACGGTATCACCATAGACCCCAGTTTCTCGAGCAGCATTTTAAGCCTGCTGGATCGTGGTTTTGTCTATGCCATCGCCCATATTCGTGGCAGCGAAATGTTGGGGCGCGCCTGGTATGAAGCCGGTAAGCTGGCGCATAAGCAAAATACCTTTAACGACTTTATCGATGTCACTCAGGCGCTGGTGGCGCAGGGCTATGGTGCCGCCGATAAGATCTTTGCCAGTGGCGGCAGCGCCGGTGGCCTCTTGATGGGCGCCGTAGTCAATCAGGCACCGCATTTATACCGTGCTATCGGCTGTCATGTGCCGTTTTTGGATGTGCTGACCACCATGCTTGATACCAGCATTCCGCTGACTACCAATGAGTATGACGAGTGGGGCAACCCAAATTACGAGCAGGACTACAGCACCATAGCCGCCTATTCACCCTATGATAATATTCGTGCCCAGGCCTATCCCCATATTCTGGTAACTACAGGCCTGCACGATTCCCAGGTGCAGTATTGGGAGCCGATGAAGTGGGTGGCCAAGCTGCGTGAATACAAAACCGATGACCATCTTCTGCTGTTTAAAACCGACTTAGAGAGTGGTCATGGAGGTGCGTCCGGACGCTTTAAAAGCCTGGCGGAAAAGGCACTGGAATTTAATTTCTTCTTAACGACCTTAGATTATGAAAATTAGCGGCTTATCCCAGGCATGTGAGAACAATAAGGGGCCGATTCTCGCCGAGTTGACGCAAATCTTTGCTCAGACCCAAAGGGTGTTGGAAATTGGCTCTGGTACCGGCCAGCATGCGCTGCATTTTGCCGCGCATTTGCCGCACTTACTTTGGCAAACAAGCGATTTAGCCTATAACCATGAGCTGATCAAGCAGGTTATCGGCACTGCCGAGAGAGGCAATATTTTGCCACCGCTGGCGCTGGATCTCGGACAAAGCTGGCCGTTAGCGCAAGTTGACGGCATTTTCACCGCCAATACCCTGCATATTGTTAGCGAGGAGTTGGTGCGAGCATTTTTCCATGGCGTTAAGCAGCACCTTAGTCAAGGCGGTAACTTGTGCATTTATGGCCCCTTTAATTACAACGGTGCCTACACCAGCGACAGCAATGCCCGCTTCGATGCCAGTCTGCGTGAGCGCGACCCCTTAAGCGGTTTGCGTGACCAGCAATGGGTGGTGAGTTTGGCCGCAGCCGCCGGGCTGGAATTGGCTGCCGATATCGCCATGCCCGCCAACAATCGCTTATTGCACTTTATACGGAGATAACCCGGTACATTGCTGCAAATATAGGCTGTGTTGTCGCGTTTCGCGGACGATAAAGTCATCAATTGCGGCAGCAAATGGGCTGTTGATAAAGCGGTGGCAGGAATGGGTCAGCTGCGGGGTAAAGCCTCGCGCAAGTTTGTGCTCCCCTTGGGCGCCGCCGTTAAAGTACGCCAACCCCTGATTTATGCAATATTCTATGCCTTGATAATAACAAAGCTCGAAGTGCAGGCGGTCATAGTGCTCAAGGCAGCCCCAGTAACGCCCGTAAAGCGTGTTTTGGCCACGCAGACACAGGCTGGCGGCGACCATTTGCTCGCCGTCATAGGCGCTTATCACCACCAGATGCTCACTCATGCTCTGTTTTAGCCGGGTAAAAAAGTCGGCATTTAGATAGCCCAGATGACCCGAGCGTTTGAGGTAGGTGCGCTGATAAAAGGCACTAAGCGCCTGCATATGCACCGACGTAATTTCATCACCGCTGGCAACCTCAATTCTAAGCCCTGCCTTGGCGACAGCAGCCCGCTCCTTGATTATATTTTTACGTTTGCGGGCCTTTAATTGCCGACAAAATTCATCGAAGTCCTGGTAGCCTGGGTTATGCCACTGAAACTGCACCGTGGTGCGTCTTGCCAGGCCTTGCTCCTGCAATTGCTCGGCCTGGGCCTGCGAGCAAAAATTGATATGCCAGCCGGACCAGCCCAGTTGCAGCGCCTGCTCATCCAAAGTGGTGCGAATGGCCGCTAACGCCTGTGTTTTATTTACCGAATCGCTTAGGGCCAGGCGCGTGCCTGTCACTGGCGTAAAGGGCACGGCGCACAGCCACTTGGGGTAATAGTTAAAGCCATGTGCCTCATAGGCTTCGGCGATGGCCCAGTCGAATACATACTCACCGTAGGAATGGCTTTTTACATAGCCTATGGCGAGGCCAACCAGCTCTTGCTTGTGGTAAAGCGCCAAGTGGTGAGGTTGCCAGCCAGTGCGAGCGCTGGCGCAGCCCGTTTGTTCTAGGGCATCAATAAACTCATAGCTGGTAAAGGGATCTTCGGCTGCATCAAAAAACGCCTGCCAGGCCGATTTACCCAAGGCCTGGGCGCTGGAAAAAAAGCAAACGCTGAAGTTACTCATGTAAATGCCCGAGGAAGGTGCGCATATCCTGCTCCAGCTCGGCATAAAAAGGATTATAGGTCAGACGCTTAAGTGGTCCCTTGGCCAGATTTTCCTCGCTGCGCTCGCCGATTAGCACCTGAGCTTGGGTTTTACAGCGGCGATAAGCCGTATCATCTTCCAGGTAGGAACCGCAATTGCGATAGTGCCCCTGGGCGCCGTAATAGGGGTGATTTGGCGCATTAACCACGCTGATGTGCGATAAGTCGATGATCTTATTACAGGGAGGCTGATTGGCCTGGCAGGCGTAGCTGCGCAGCGGGAAATCCTTCCCCAAATAGCGTTTGGCGGTTTGGGGGTTACCGTAATAAATCAGCATGTCCTTGGCGCTGTTTGGGCGCATCTGAGGATTATGCCAGGCCTTCACCAGGGCCAAAGTGGCCTGGGAATCTATGGTGGTATCCACCTCACTTTGGACGACAAAAAGCGGCAAGTCGGGCAGTTTTGCCTTGGCTAGGTGCTTAGCATCGATGCGGCGCATAGCCTCATGGCCTAGGCTGGCGGCAGCAAAAGGAAAGGACTCGTATTTGGCAAAGTCGATATCCGCGTCCTTATCTATCCAGTTTACAAAGGGAATGCGGTCTATCCATTTTGCCAGCCAGCCCTGCTTGTTATGGGGCTCGGTTGCCGGTGACCAGAGCATCAGCGCCTGCACCTGCTGTGGCACCGGGCGTTCAATCAAGTTAGCCAGGGCGAGGGCGGCACCGGTGGAGTAGCCGCCGATAATAACCTGTTCGAAGTCCTTGCTGGTGCGCTCAATGGCATAGCGGGTCAGGGCTTGCCACTGTTTAAAACTCACCTCCTGGAGATCGCTGGCGGCGCTGCCATGACCGGGCAGTAATACGGTGCGAACATTAAAGCCCTGGCGATGGAAAAATGCCGCCAGGGAATGATAACTAAAGGGGGAGTCGGTCAGGCCATGCAATAAAAGCACGGCCTTATTGCTGCCTGGATGGCGCAGCTCAAAAGGGCTCAGCAGATCGCTCACGGTCAAGTCGGCTTCCAGAGCGCCTTGAGCTTGCAGTAACTTAACGGTTTCTGTGTGTACCGGGCAAGGCAGGCTGGCCCTAGGGTTACGTGCGTCAATCCAGTCTCGGGCCGAGGCCAGATAGGCGCTAAATGGCGGCAGAGAGTCGAGGTCGAGTGCTTGCACAGAGGCATCTTGGGCAAAGCGATGGCTGCCATTCTTTTTGGCCGCCATTATGTAGTCGATATCATCTATATGGCTAAGGCAGGTCTGTGCCCAGCTAAAAGAACTGGTTAGGCCGAGCAGGAAACATAACAGTAAACGCATCGCTTTGATCTCTAGATAATTTATAACGGGCAGCATAACAAAGCGGTGATTTTACGCCTAGCCCTAATCGCGGGCCCTAATCGCCTGCCCTAAGTGCGGGCCCTAAGTGCGGGCCCTAAGTGCGGGCCCTAAGTGCGGGCCCTAAGTGCAGCAGGCCATGAGGCGATTTTAATTATTTGGCTGGAGTCGCTCATGAGCCACGTTGTTTTTGGGTGTTTATTTATCAATGCTGCGGCATGAGTCGCAAAAGTTAAGTCATTTCACTTTTAAAGTTATGCTAAATTAGTAATAATAATTGACTAATTTATGAGCACATTATGATTGGTCACTCAGTCGCGTTTGATCGTTGGATCCGCACCGACTTCGTTGTCCTGAATAACGAATTGGAAGACTTATATTGGCAGCAGGAAGACAGAGCCAATGTTGTCGGAGTCGGCGAGGAAATTAAAGAAGCCATGGTGGCGCAGGGTAATGCGCTTATCCAGCAATTGGTGAATGAAGGTAATACGGATCAGGGCTTTGATAAGGCGTTTGATCTGCTAGGCAATGTGGGCTTGTATATGGCCGCCTGTCGGCGCCATGAAATTACCGAACCATCGCGGGAAACCCAATCGCCGTTGACGGCGGCTTCTACTCTGGCCATGCATATAGGCGCTTCGATTGGTGTCACGCCGCGTTTTGCAACTGCTCATTTAACTACCCATAACAGCGCCGAAAACGGTGTGTATAAACGCTTTACCGACTTGGCCGATGAAAAGCTTTTTGTCGATTACAACACCAAGGGGATCCTGGCCTATAAGCGCGCCGCCGATGCCTTGCTGCGTTTGCAGCCCTTGGGGATTTCTCACCCCATAGCCGCCGATCTATTGGCCGTAGCCGAGCAGGCCCTAAAGGATGTGATGACCAGCAACCGCTACCTCTTCCTGCATCTTGATACAGATAGATTCTTTTACTGTGTGCGCCCCTATTACAAGCCATATCGTGTCGGTAAAGAGGTGTATCGTGGCGCTAATGCCGGCGATTTTGCCGGTATAAACGTGATTGATATGCTATTGGGCCTGTGTCAGGCCAATGAAGTCAGCTATTCGCAGCTGCTGGTGGATAAGTTTCTCTATATGATGCCGCAAGATCAGCGTATCTTACGCGATTGTATGCGTTTACCTTCCTTTATGGATGAGTTCCTGAAAGTGGGTGAGCAGCATCATAAGGCCAGCTGGTTTCAGGATAACCTTAAGGCATTTTTAAGCGTGTGCAAACTGCATGGGCAAACCGCCATTCAGCACCATAATCAGTTGGTGGAGAAGTATATTCGCGTGCCGAATGAGCAGCTCGGTGCCGAACATCAGGATAAGGTGACCGCCAGTGGTCCGCCCTTGCCCGTGCTTCTGGCGCAATTGGAAACACTCCGTGACCGCCGTGCCGCGCGTCCTCGCGATGATATTTTTACCCGCTACGACGATGTGCAGCGACTAACCAAGATGGTGGATTAAGTTTTGAAAACTCAGTTTCGTTTGCCCGCAGGGCCTTATTTCTTAAGTCACTCTGTGGGTCGTCCGCTGCGCTCGACGGAGCAACAATTTCATGAGCATTTTTTCGCTCCCTGGCAGCAGGAGCAAAACGAGCCATGGCCACAGTGGCTCGGGGCAGTGCAGGATTTTACCGTCGCGTTAGCACGCCTGTTTAACTCAGAGGCCAGCTTGTTTTGTCCTCAGGTGAATCTTTCCAGCGCCCTGAGCAAGTTGGTTGTGGCGCACCCGCGTTTGCGTAAGAACAAGTGCAAGGTGCTGATGTCGGAACAGGATTTTCCCAGCATGGGTTTTGCGTTGCAAAAATCTCTGACTCCGGACAGCGAAATCGTCTTTATTCCCGCCTCCGAGGACATCAGCGATATCCGGGTATGGCAGCAACATTTGCAAGGGGTTATGGATCTGGTCTTTATCAGCCAGGTGTATTCCAATTCCGGGCGTCAGGCGCCGGTGGCCGATATAGTGGCCGCCGCCAAGGAGCTGGGCATCTTAAGTCTGGTTGATGTGGCTCAGGGCGCCGGGGTGATCCCCCTGGATTTGGCCCGGGTGCAACCGGATTTTCTAATAGGATCGAGCGTAAAATGGCTGTGCGGTGGCCCGGGAGCCGCCTATTTATGGCTGAGCGCCGAGCAATTACCTGGCTGTGAACCTAAGGATGTAGGCTGGTTCTCCCATGCCAATCCATTCGAGTTCGATATCCATCACTTTGCTTACCACGACAGTGCGCTGCGCTTTTGGGGAGGTACACCCAGCGTCGCTCCCTATGTGTTAGCGGCGCACAGTATCAATTGGTTTAATGACTTTGGCATCGACAAGGTACGCGCCCATAACCTGAAGCTGCAAGGGCAATTACTTGAAGAATGTGCCCCCCTGGCGGCATCACCACTGGATGCACGGCGGCGCAGCGGTACCCTGATTCTTCATGCCGGCGACAGGCAAGAGCAGATGATGCAGGAATTAAAGCAACACAATATCAGCGTTGACGCGCGCCACCTAGGGGCCCGAGTGTCGTTTCACATCTATAACGACGAACAGGATGTGGCGCAGCTGGTATCAGCGTTAAAGCGGTTTATTTAACTTGGCCGCCGCGTTGATATTTTCTTTGTACTTTTGCAATTCGCTGATCGCGTTCTTTTCATTTTCGATAAGGGCGTGATAATTGGCGCGCACTATGGTTGCCTGCTGCTTCTTCGCATCGTCGATAGAGTCGCCGCCTAAATAGTTGGCGGTTGCTTGATTTATATTCTCAAGCTGCGCCAGATCTTCAGCCATACGCGTTTCGTAGTCACTGATATTACGTTGGTGCATGGCGATGCGGCGGTCGTATTCTTGCGACTTCAGGTAGCTGTCTACCTCACTCACATTAGGCTGTTGAGAATCGTCTTCTTCGCTGGTCACGGCCGTCACTGTTTTAGCGCCAGAGTAACGCACCTTAATAATTTGCGCGTCTTTGCCACAGGGCTGCTGACTAAAGGTTGCCACGCCATTGATGGTGCATTTATAAACCGCCGCATAGCTGGGCAAGGTGGTCAAACAAAGAGCCGCGGCAAATATAACTGGGTATTTCATAGGACATGTCCGTATGGTTAGGGTTATAAGATTCTAGAACTTTCCATTGGGAAATCAACACCCCGTTAACAATCAATATATTAGTAGCGGCTATTTCCGCTGACAGAGTGGGTGCTGTGTATAGGTATATTGCCGATAGTACCAAGCTCTAATTAAGCTTTAGTTAAGGAGGTGGGGGCGCGATTGAACTTCGGACGCTTGCGACAGACCGCCGAAGGAGGGATGAGCGCTCGTGCCTCCTGCGCTTGCAGCCGCACTCGCCCCTACGGGCGCCTGCGCGGCTCAAAATGTTCCGGACATTTTGTAGCTCTAGCACGTCCCTGTGCTAGCCCTTATAGGCGCGTACGCAGCTCAAAATGTTTCGGACATTTTGTCGAACAAGGGTTCGAACCAAGTCCGCCTGCTCGAAATTTAGTTATAAAAAAACCGCCGTAAAGGCGGTTCTTTTATAACTAATGGCGGAGAAGGGTCTCAGAAACCGAAGTATTACTTCGCAGTTCAGAGACGCCGAAGGCGGGATGAGCGCTCGTGCCTCCATGCACTCGCCCCTACGGGCGCCTGCGCGGCTCAAAATGTTCCTGACATTTTGTCGAACAAGGGTTCGAACCAAGTCCGCCTGCTCGAAATTTAGTTATAAAAAACCGCCGTAAAGGCGGTTCTTTTAAAACTAATGGCGGAGAAGGGTCTCAGAAACCGAAGTATTACTTCGCAGTTCAGAGACGCCGAAGGCCGGACGCTTGCGACTGAACGCCGAAAAGCAAAAAACCGCGACAATGCGCGGTTTTTTCCAAAACTAATGGCGGAGAAGGAGGGATTCGAACCCTCGATAGAGCTACAAACCCTATACTCCCTTAGCAGGGGAGCGCCTTCAGCCACTCGGCCACCTCTCCGGCGCGAATCAGTTTGATAAATTTGGCGGAGAGATAGGGATTTGAACCCTAGATAGGCTATTAACCTATGCCGGTTTTCAAGACCGGTGCTTTCAACCACTCAGCCATCTCTCCATGGGGTAGGATAATACTGAGGCTTGTGGCCAGTGTAAATAGATAATGAATCGTTTGCTTGATTTTTGTGCTAATTCAGGGCGCTAGCAAGAAAAAAGTGAGGATTTCAGGTGCTAAGCTGGTTGGGTCTTAGCACCTGCTGGTTGTTTTTAATACCAGAAAGTAACATTAGTGTAATTAATTACTTGTAACGCACAACACCGCTAAGAGCTAGCTCTTTACCAAAGCGGTTTAGCTTGGCCATCATTTTAGCTTTACGCTTGCTTGGCTTGGTTGCTACATGGTTGGCTGCTGTTTGATTTAGGGTGTTTACTGGGTTCATGTTTGCTTGCTCCGGGTTGTGCCTGTGGTTGAAAACAAGGCTATTGTGCAACCGGTGTGGTTAAAAATAAAACGATATATTTTGGCCCATTCGGATAAGTTTAATTAATGCGATTAATGTTTTATTAAGTTTCAAAAAAAAGATTTATGCATGAATATTTAGGTGGGAAATGCGCTAATAGACCAATAACCAAGGTTTTTTATCTTGAGGTAAGTGATTTTTTAAAATATCGTGCATATTTATTCAGATAAATCATATTTGTTATAGGTTGGCATTTTGAACCATCAAACCAGGTATTTGCTCTTGTATCATCCGCTGCAGGCAAAAGCGCAATTAAAAGCTATTCGCCAGCGTTTGCATTCCTTGTCATATGCCTATGTTGAGGTGGCTACCAGTGGCGACTTTTACGCCGATTTACAGGGGCTGCAAACCTATATTCCCAATACCAAACGAGTAATTGCACTTGGTGGCGACGGTACACTTAATCTGGCCGCCAATGCTTTCGCCTATAGCGAGGTCGAAGTAGCCCTGGTTCCCTGTGGTAGTGGTAATGATTTTGCTCGCCAGTGGCGTTGCTCTGAGCAGCAATGGATCGAAGCCGCATTAACACATGCCAGCTCGGCCATAGATCTGGGTAAGGTTAATGAGCGCTACTTTATCAATATCGCCGGCGTTGGCTATGATGCTGCCGTGGTTGCCGCCAGTCAAAATAAGCGCGGCCGTTGGGCGCACCTGAACTATGCCTGGCAGGGGATTAAAATGCTGTATCGCTACGCCCCCTCGTTATTGCAGTTTTCGACTACCAAGGCGCAAGAGCACAGGTTGCTGATGATGTGTTTAGCCAATGGCCGTTACTTTGGCGGCGGCATGTGTCTGGCGCCCAAGGCGAATATTTGCGATGGCCAATTAAGTTGCGTGCAAATAGGAGCGGCGCCGTTTTGGCGGCAAATTCAGGCGCTGATACTTAGCTATTTTGCCGCTCATACCCGGCTTAAGCAGGTCAATATAACCCCTGTATCCCAGCTTGATGTGCACACCGCAAATATAGGCATAGAGGCGGATGGAGAGTATATAGGCACCACACCCGCACTTTTTAGTGTGCAGCGCGGTGCCCTGAACTTTGTGATGCCCGTCTAGGCTGGTGCCTCTGTGCGCTTGAAAAAGAGGCCTATTTTATCGAATGGGGTCAGCACTATGGCGTTGCCCAGTAATACAAACACAAAGCCGTATACCGTATTAAGCTGCCATACGAAACCTTCAAACAGGGTGCTTAGAATCACAGCTACCAAAGGGAAGAGCACTATCACATAGCTGGCTTTTTCCGGGCCGATATTCTTCAGTAAGACAAAGTAACAGGCAAAAGCGATCACTGTACCGAAGGTGCTTAGATACAGCAGGGATAACCAATACGCGGTGCCGGCAGTGCTAAAGTCCCAACTAACATCGCTGATTAAAACGAACAGTGCCAGTCCCAGGGTGCTGTATAACATGCCCCAGGCATTGCCCTGCAGCACGCCTACCTGAGCCTGGGAGTTACGTACGCTCACCATGTTGCCTATGGACGCTACAAGCGTGCCAGCAAGACACAATAACAGGCCTATTAATAACTCATTACCGAGATCCAAAGTGGCGATGGCCGGCCAGAACAAGATCACTATGCCTACCACGCCGAGCAGGGCACCAAAGTAGATGCGTTTGGCTATGGGTTTGCCAAAGAATAATCGGGTGTTGATGATATTCATCAACAGCAGGGTGCTAAAGGCGATGGAGCTCATTGCCGAGGTGAGATAATGCTGCGCCCAGTAGAGGATCAGATAGTTGGCGCCAAAGTTACACAGGGCCAACAGGGTAAAAAAGCCATGATCGCGGGCGCTAAAGCGCATCGGCAATTTTTTAAGCAGTACAAAAGCCCACATAATGACGGCGGCAATGGCAAAGCGTAAAAACAGCGAAACTTGCACCGCTACATCGCCAAGCTGGAATTCTATGGCCAGCCAGGTTGAGCCCCAAATCAGGACGGTAAAAAAATACAGCAGGACGTTGTTCATGGCGTTTTTCTCAAGGCGACTAAAGCTGGTATTTTAAAGTTATTCTGTATACTGTACATAAACAGAAAACATCATTTTATACCTATACAGATCAGCCATGTCTCGCATTGTAAATAAGCAGGGTAATATCTACCTATATCAGCAAGTCATTGACTTGATTAAAGATATGCAGTCGCAAGGCACCTTGGGTGCCGGTGAAAAGCTGCCTTCTTTGCGTGCTATGGCACAAAAGTTGTCCATTAGTATTCCCACCGTTCAGCAGGCTTATCAAGAGCTTGAACGTCAGGGGGTGATCAGCGCCAGAGAAAAGTCCGGTTTTTACCTTAATGCCGGCTCAGAGCAGTGTCATCAGCCTCGTCGTATTCAACTGGCGCGCCAGCCGGTAGCGGTTAATAAACAGGCCTTGATTGAGCAGGTTTTTGACAGTTTGCATCGTGCCGCCGTGGTGCCCTTGGGGATAGCCAACCCGGTGGCGGTAAACCCCACCGATAAGGTGCTGAGCCGGACCATGCGGCGAGTGATGAATGTGGCCGGGCATAAGGCTATCAATTATGGCCCCCTGGATGGTTTTGCGGCGCTAAAAAAGCAGATCATCAACCGTTACCTGGATTTTGCCATCGGCGTTAACAGTGATGAGTTGATCATTACCAATGGTGCCCAGGAAGCGCTGCATATCGCTGTGCAGTGTGTCACTCAGGCGGGGGATATAGTGGCCATAGAGTCGCCCTGTTATTTTGGCATTATCGAAATGCTGGAGAGTCTGGGACTCAAGGTGATAGAAATTCCCATGTGCCCGCAACAAGGGGTGTGTGTCGAAGATCTGCAGCAGGCGTTTGCCGAGCATGATATTAAGGCCTGCATCTTTTCCACCAGTATTAGCAATCCCTTAGGCTCGAAAATGCCAGAGGAGCGACGCCGACGTCTGGTGCATTTAGTGGAGGATCAAGGTGCGGTGCTAATTGAGGATGATGTGTATGGGGAGCTTGCCTACGAGCCCGATGGCGCCAAACCTGCTCAGTATTATTCGACCAAGGGCAAGGTGATCACCTGCTCGTCGCTGTCAAAAACCGCCGCGCCAAGCTATCGCGTGGGCTGGATGATAGCCGGCAAGTTTGCGCCTCAGGCGCGGCGTTTAAAGCGGGCCATGAGCTGCGCGTCGTCACTGATGAATCAGTGGACCCTGTACGAATTTATGAATAGCGGCGATTACGATAAAAATCTGCGGGTGATGCGCCAGCGCCTGGCGCTCAATAAAGAGCGGATGCGGGCCTTGGTGCAGCGGCATTTTCCGCCTGGCACCCGAATGACCAATCCACAGGGAGGCTGTGTATTGTGGCTGCAACTGCCGTCGCAGTATGATGTTGTTGCCTTGTTCCACCTGGCGCTGGAGGCGGGGATCAGCATTACTCCGGGAGCTATTTTTAGCGCCACCGACAAATATCGCCAGTGTTTACGCCTGAGTTTTGGGGTGCAATGGAGCGAGGAAATAGAAAAGGCAGTGGCCCGCTTAGGGGCGCTCTGCCTGCAAGTGCAAAAGGGTAAGGCGAAGGCTAAAGCTTAGTTGCCTAGCAGCTGATACTCTCTCAATTCGGGGATCATGCTAAGCAGCTGAGCTTCTTGTTGCGCCAACTCGCTAAATGAATGGCATAGCGCATCCGCACGTTGCTCTATTTGCGAGGCTTGCAGCTCAACTCTTTGCTCGACCTGCTCACCAAGGCGCTCCATACGTTGCTCAAATTCATCCATGTCGCCGCCTGAGCCTAATAACTCAGAGCCCAGAGCGATAAAAATACTGCCGATAGACTGCACCATGGCCTGCTCTACGGCTTGTTCAAAGTCTTCATCAAACTGGCTTTCAATATCATTGCCTAATTGTTCAAAGCTTTGTTTGCCCATTACAAAGGCACCGTCCTGGTAGAAGGTCTGTTCAATATTGATGCCGATATTTTCAACTATATCGCTCAGCGCCTCATTGTGACTGATGCCAAATGCGGCGCCGACTTCTTCTAGGGCAACGCCGGCGATCTTAACGCCATCCAGGGCTATTTGAGCCACCTCGGGCATATAGGTTCGTACCTTATCTGTGTAATCGTCCAGGGCCTGTTGTTGCTCGGCATTTAACTCAACGGGTTGACCATCGACTTCAAGCAGACCTGAGCTGTACACCAGGTGCTGGTTATTGGCATTGGTGATCTGTAAGCGCTGCGGCTCGATGCGTACATCGTTTTTAAATTCAATGTTGCATTGCTCAGAGCCAAACGAAAGCGAATTGGCTTCCCCGGCGATGGCGGTGCCAGAAAGGCTAATGGCAGAGATAATGGCTAGCGTGCTGGTTTTCATGGTGATAATTCCTGTTATTCTGTTGACGCTATGACTAATACAATTTCGGTGCCAAATAATAAAGATGATGAAAATCATAGCCTTATAATTTCCTCTTGTGTACTGCCAATGCCTTGTTTAGTGCCTTTTACTAACTTTTAGTGAAATTAACTTTGCCGTGGATTAAAACATTTGCTCAATTGTCAGCCTGCTAGGTAACTGCTCCTGCGTCACCCTAGTACCGCCGTCCATGGCGGCAAAAGCCGACCTAGGACCCTGGCGGCAAAGGCGGATCCACAACGGGCTATCCAAGGTGGAATAACCTTACGAATTAAGGCGGTATAATTATTAATCAATTATGTTTATTGAAACGATAAAAAAATCTCACTTTCCAGTTTGCGATTTAGCGGCTATTTATTCACTCGAAGGCGCCTAGCCCTGAATTCGCCGCACCTAAGTTGGGGAGCGGTGATAACTGATTTAGATTTATTGGAGTGTATTGTGGGTAAAACATATTCCTATGATGCGTTTGAAGACGAATTTGTTGCAGATGAATATGAAGCGATGGGACGCAATCAAAACGACCGTCGCAAGCGCAAGGTAAAAAAGAAGCTGGACGATTATTTAGAACAGCGCAAGCTGAGAAAGCATCTCGGCAGCGATGACTTTGACGAGTATTTAAATGAATAAATAACGGGCCTTTGGCCTATGAAGTCTTGGTGTAATTAAGCCGAGACTATTTTAAGACTTTAAAGGGGCTACGGCCCCTTTTTTGTTATACCAATGCTGTTAAGTATGTGAGCAGATATAGCGTTGGCTATTTAAGTGAATTGGTATTATCGCAGCGCAAAAAAGACCGCCATGGAAAGCAGGGTGGTGGCGTAGATACTATGGCTTTTGTAGGCGGTAATAATGGCGACAAGGGCCGCAACCAGATACGGATTCTGGTAGCTCAACTGCCACTGATTGCCAGGTAAAACCACTATGGGTACCCAGATGGCGGTAAGCACGGCCGGGGCGCTAAAGCTTAAAAAACGCTGCATTTTTGCGCCGACCCGAAATGGCAGGGCACGGTGTAAAAATAAATAACGACTGCCAAAGGTAATGGCCGCCATCAGTAATATGGTGGTGATCATCGCACCCTCCCGCGACTAAGCACATAGCCAACGCTCATGCCGATGAGGGCGCTAAACACCAGCCATAATTCTACTTGCCAGGACTTGAGCACCGCAGCACTTATCCCCGAAGCCAGTACACAGGCCAGAGTTGCCCAGTTTTTAATGGCCGGGATCACTAGGGCGATAAAGGTGGTGGCAATGGCAAAATCGAGACCAAGATTGGTTAAGTCAGGCAGCAACTGTCCCGCCACTATGCCCAGCAGGGTCCAAATATTCCAGGCAACATAAAAGCTAAAACCAGCACTGAGGGCATAAATGAGTCGTGCCTTGGTTTGATAGGCCTTTGGGTGGTGGGAAAAAGCAAAGAGCTCATCGGTCAGCACAAAGCTGACAGGTAAGCGCCACCTCAAGGGTTGAGCAATGACCTTTTGGCGAATGGCCAAGCCATATAAAAAGTGCCGAGAACTGATGATGAAGGTGGTGATGGCTATGGTCAGCAAAGGGGTGTCGTTGGCGATAAGCTCAATGGCCACCAACTGGGCCGAGCCGGCAAAAACCAGTAAAGACATCAGCTGAGCCTCTATTAAAGTAAAGCCGTTTTGCATTGCCAAAGAGCCGCACAAGAGCCCCCAGGGCAGTACCGCCAGGTTAAGAGGCATCATATCGAGTTGCCCTTTGATAAATGCTTTTTGCTGCAGTTTGGTACCGCGTTTTATATGAGTAGACTTGCTCATAGATAAAAATTAACCGAGTTGATTTCGCACCGACGCTAGAGTTTGGCATAATCGCGGCTATTGCAAAAGAAGTGGAGCAGTTATGAAAGTTTGGGATGGATATATACGTTTTTTTCATTGGGCCTTGGTAAGTTGTTTGGTCGGCCTGTATTTCTCCGCCGAGGAAGGAGCCATGGAGCTACACTTTGTGCTCGGTTATATCACCCTGGCGCTTTTGGCTACGCGTTTAATCTGGGGTCTGGTTGGCAGTGACACAGCGCGCTTATCGGCGCTATTTCATGGCCCCAAAGCGGTTGTTCAGGCTTTACAAGCCAAGCATTTAACTCCCGGGCATAACGCCGCTGGCAGCTATATGGTGCTGGTATTTTTTGCATTGATTCTGTTGCAGTTGGCGACCGGCTTGATGACCACAGATGACATCATGGTTGATGGTCCTTTGGTGCAATATGTGTCTTACGACTGGGTTGAATGGGCGTCTTCGTTGCATCATCAGAATTTCGATTGGCTGCTGATCGCCATCGGCCTGCATCTTGTTGCCATTGTTGTTTACGCCCTGCGCGGCAAAAAACTGGTGCCGGCTATGGTTACCGGACGCAATAAGCAAGTCAGTACCGCTGCACAGCTAAAAGCAAGTTGGCCGGCTTTTGCTCTGTTTGCCGTTTTATTGGGTGTGCTGCTAACAACCTGGGGTTATGAGCCACTACAAACTCTGCTATAGCGACGAATGGCGGCTGTTTACGATCTGTTACAAAACTATGAACAGCCGCTAGGGCTTACTAAATGCGGGGTCATGCCCCGCACGTAAGCCTTTATCTTCTGTTTACATGTTTACCATATTGTAACGTACCTGTTTTGGCATTATTGTCCGCCAGCAACAATAAAGCAGTAATGCTAACAATTAAAACAGGTATTTGTATGAAGCAAAATCTTCGCCGCAGCGCAATTGCGTTAGGCATCTCTTCTGCGCTGATGAGCGCCCCGGCTGTAAGTGCCACTCTAGAAGCGCAAGCTAAGACTCTGGATTCTCAGTACAAGGTGAATGTAGAGCGTCAGGTCGCTGAATTTAAACAACAAGAAAAAACTGCGGTTGCCTGGTTGGTCGAATTAAATGGTCAGTCTCTCTACGGTGTTAATAAGTCGCAACAGGCCACTGTGAGTGCCAACATTAGCGATATGCAGCAGCGTGTAATGAGCGATATGCAGAGCATGGATTTAAACCTTAAGGTTATTACCCGCACCTCTAAGCTTGCTAATGCCTTGGTTGTTGATGGCCAGGAAACCGATATACGTCAGTTGGAAAACCATACCGACGTTAAAGCCGTATATCCCGTTTATGATTACGAGCTGGCGGTAGCAGACAGCGCCGATTATGTTAAGGCCACGCCCTTGGTTGAAAACGGTCTTGCCAGCGGTAAGGGCGTACGTGTGGCCGTACTAGATACGGGTATCGACTACACTCATGCTGCCTTTGGGGGTGAAGGTACGCTTGAGGCCTATGCCGCAGCCATTGCCGATGAATCAGTCACCTGGCCGCAGGGTATAGTTAAAGGCGGTTATGACTTCGTCAATATGGACCCAGATCCAATCGACAATGGCACTAACCACGGTACCCATGTATCTCACTCGGTAACCGGTATTGCCCCAGATGTTGAATTATTCGTGTATTCCGTGTGTGCAGGTGGATGTTCGGGTAAGGCCCAGCTTATGGCCTTGGAAGCGGCTATGGATCCTAACCAAGACATGGATATTGAAGATCGGGTTGATGTGATCAATATGTCACTCGGTGGTGACTTTGGCGATATCGCCGAAAGCGCCGTAGGCCTGTTTATTAACCGCGCCGTGGCCTTGGGCACCAATGTGGTGGTCTCTGCCGGTAACGATGGCGATATTCCATACATTGTTGGTGGTCCGAGCACGACCGAGCACGCTCTTTCTGTGGGCGCGATGACGCATCCAGCGGAAGAAGTGAGCATTGCCAAGGGTACGGTAGCCGGTGCCGAAGCGGTATTCCAGGGCGCCAGCTTTGGTCCGGGTGTAGGCAGCTTTAATAGCGATGATATTGAAGTTGTTTACCCGGAATCGAATCAAACCGCTTGTGTTGCTTTTGCCGATGATGTTGATTTTACCGGCAAGGCGGTGATTCTTGATCGTGGCGGTTGTGCTTTCACCCTTAAGGTATTGGCGGCGCAGGAAAAGGGCGCGGCCTTTGTTATTATCGCCAACAATAGCGATGACGGCACCCCGGCACCTATGGGCGGCTTCGATGCAGCGGTTACCATCCCATCTGTGGGTGTGAACAAGGCTACAGGTTTACAGCTTAAAGAAGGCGCAGCCTTTGCTGTTGAATTAACGCTGGCGACCACCGCCGGTGCTGTTGCTGACTTCAGCTCACGTGGACCTTCGGTAAGCGGCTTGCTTAAGCCGGAAATTACCGCTCCTGGCGTAAATATTATGACCGCCCATCCAGGTACGGGCGATGGTTTAAGTGGTGCTAACGGTACTTCATTCTCCGGACCAATTACGGCGGGAGCTATGAGTATCCTGAAAGAAGCTCTACCAGAGCGTAATGCCTTTGAACTAAAAGCAACGCTTATGAATGCGGCGAACATGGATGTCACTATGATACCACGAGAGCTGGATGAAAATGCCGAGCTGGCACCAATCAGTATTATTGGGGCGGGTCTGGTAGATGTTGAAAAAGCAGCCAACTTACCGGTAGCTGCCTGGGCTAAAGACACCCGTCAGGCAGCACTATCGTTTGGTTTACACAGCCTGGCAGAAGTGGCCACCATGACCAAGACGGTACAGGTTAAGAACTTCTCAAATACGGCGAAAACATACGATCTGGCTTGGCAGCAGCGCTATGCGGATGATGCGGAGTCTGGCGCCATCATGGCGGAATACCCTTCGTCAGTGACTGTGCCAGCAGGTCAAACTGTTGAGTTCGATGTAACCGTAACCATAGACCCTGCCAAGTTGCCGCAATGGGGCGTGGACTTCTCTAACACCTGGAAAAGTGAGGCAGGTCCGTTACTGACCAAATCTGAGCTAGACGGTGCCCTGGTATTCAATGAAGGTGGTGAGCATGCCTTACATCTGGTATATCACGTGCTGCCACGTGCCGCAGCAAAACCTGTATTAGATGCGCAAAAGGCCGAAGAAGGTGTGGTATATACGGTTACCAACGAAGGTGTTACCGATTTTATACCTATGATCATTGCAAATGTTGCCACCGATGCGGTTGGTGACAGCGAGCGTCTGGACATAGTTTCTGGCAGTGTTGAAACTTTCGAAGTACCCACATCCTTCTGTGATTCTGGCTACGGTGTGTTTACTACCATAGTCTTGAACCAGGCTATTGCCTCTAACTTTATCGGTAACTTTGCCGCCGATTTCGACTTAGAAAGCGATGGTGTATGGGATGCGCGTGTGCATTCATTGAGCTACCGCTCATTTGAAACTACTGTGCCGTTACCGCCAATTCCGGTTACTTACTCTGTGCCAACTTACTCATTGAGCAACCTGTACTTTGATAGCGGAACCAATTATGTAACCCTGCAAAACTGTCTTGAAGACTATGGTCTAACCGCTGCAGAGCTGGGTACTCTTGATGCCACCGTCCGCTTTAGGGTAGGCGAAGGTTACTATGATGGTTCAGGTGCCAATGCGGTAGACAGTGTGCAAGGTAGTTACGACTTTGCCCTAGCAAATGTTGCGGCAATGGCTGTAGATGCACAGGGTAATGAAGTTGCAAGTCTGGCTCCGGGTGAATCGGCGCAATTGCTATTTACCGATGCTGACTTCACCATCTTGTCTGCTTCAGGCTCGACCCCGGTTGTCGCTTCGATTGGTGACGATATGAAAGTGGCACCAAGCCTAGCCGATGCCGAATTCAGCGTTGATGAAAACACTGTTGATGGCACAGTAATTGGTACTCTATCGGCAATGCGTAATGCGCCGCTGGCCGGTGCTATCTCTGAGTTTATCGTCACCGGCTCTACTTCAACGGCGGTAGAAATTAATGACATGGGCGAAGTGCTTGTGGCCAATGCCGAGCAGTTGGACTTTGACGCTGGCCTTGAGCAGATCACTTTGACAGTGGTTGCCACCGACACCTTTGGCCACATTTCAAATGAAGCAACTGTTGTTGTTAAGGTGAACAACTTGGCCGACGAGATTTCTGAGCAGCCGACAACACAGCCTAAGGTTGAACCTAAGAAGAGCACTAGCTCAGGTACTTGGGCCTGGTTGACTCTGCTGATGGCACCGGCGTTATGGTTACGTCGTCGTCGCGGCTAAGCTAATATTTGGGCACAAAAAACGGCGCTTATTGCGCCGTTTTTTTATTGCTTAAAGAGCTTAGTCTTTAAACGAATTGTGGCAGTCTTTACAGCCTTTCGCCCAGTTTTGGAAAGCTGGTACGATAGTTTCTTTATCGCCGCTTTGTGCTGCTACCGCTAGCTCTTGTGCGTATTTTGCAAAGGCATCTGCTTTAGCATCAAAGGTCGCACGGTCTTCCCAGATAGCTGGTAGTGCGCTGGTGTCGCCCTTGTCAGTGCCGGCACCGAAGGCTTCCCAAGGCATTTGTGAAAGGGCTGCGGCATTGTTAGCACGCATGGCAAAACGCTCGGCCTCGAAAGGTACCTTGCCTTTAAGCATGTCACCCATATCGGCGATTTGTACACGGAGCAGTGAGAATGTCGATTTACGGTAGTCGATAGCATCTTCAGGTTTTTCAAAAACCGAGCTTGCTAAGGCTGATGATGAGCTGGCAGCCAGCGCGATTGCAGTGATAATAGAGTGTAGTTTCATTCCATTAGTCCATTATTATAAAAGTTGTGTCCCTTTTTACCTAAGGGATGCAGCGAAGACAAGCCTGGCTCGGTAATTAGCATTGTACAGACCTGTCAGCACTGTGAAGAAGTATTTACTCGCCTAGGTCGATATCGGCAAAAATCATCCCCCGACGCATGCTTCTAAAGGCAAGATAAACCTCGGCAAGCAGGGAAATAAATGCCAGGATCAGCAGCACCATGGCAATCATAAAGCACAAGGCTATCGCGGTTCCCAGGTTAACCGATTGAATATTAGCCATAAAAAGCAGCATAACCACGGCGCTTACCAAGGTGGCGCTAAGTACGCTTAAGCTAAAAGCCAGATGAATATAGCGGGCGCGTTTAAGCAGGGCACGCAATTCTGTGGTCAGGGAGCGGTTAAAATCTTCATCGCTGCTAGTTTTTAGTTTACGCTCAAGAGTGCGAGCCCGGTCTGTGATGCGCGCTAAACGATTTGATAGTACCCCCAAGGTGGCGGCGATACCCGTGATAAGGAAAACCGGGGCAACGGCGGTTTGAATCACCTTTGCCATGGTGAGAATATTAACGACATCTGTGTTCACACTGACTCTCACTGAAAGAATGACAATGTCGTTAGTCTAGCGGTAATTGCCGATGAAGGATAGAATTTTGCTCTGGCGAAAAGCTGGACACTAGGCAATAAAACTGAGAATCTCAGTAACTTAACAACAATCACAGGAGTGAACATGGAACCCGTATTACCTGAAAAAAATGACACGGCGAAAAGCAACGATGAGAAGAGCATGGCGATGTTGTGCCATTTAGCGGCTTTGGCCGGTTTTATCGTACCTTTTGGCTCAATTTTAGGCCCTTTGATTATCTGGTTGGTGAAAAAAGAAGAGATGCCTATTGTCGATCGTCATGGCCGCGAGTCATTGAACTTTCAGCTCACCATGCTGATCGCCTATATCGTTTGTTTTATTTTGATTTTTGTCGCCGTGGGTATTCTGCTGCTGCCAATCGTCGCCTTGTTCTCCTTTATCATGGTGATTGTGGCCTCGATCAAGGCCTATGAGGGCAAAGAGTTTAGTTATCCTTTTACCATTAAATTCTTATAAATGGTGAGATCGGTAGCAGGATGCCCAGCGTGATGCTTGGCGGTGAAGGTTAGTTAGGGTCTGTTTATCTTTGCGGTTTACTTTATGTTCAATCTAAACGCATTCTGATCACGACGCTCGTTATGCTGCATAGTCATTCTATGTTCATAGCGAGCAACACAGAGCAGGATGCGTTTAGATGAACCCGTAGGGCAGCGCTTGTAGCGCATTTCTACTGTGTTGTTATATGTTAATGTACGCCTACATGGATGTAGGCGGTAGAGCGACGCAGGAGCCAAAGCCGAGAATAACTACACCACACATGTGCCGCCTTGTATAAATACACTACAAACTGCTGCAGAAACAAACAACAAAGGTCAACAGACCCTAGGAATTATGGCCTATTTAAGCCTGTTATTGAGCGCCTTTATTGCTGCCACTCTGCTGCCTAGCTCTTCGGAGCTGATGCTCAGCGCCATGGTGGTTAAGGGCGGGTTGTCCTTGCCCTTACTCTGGCTCAGCGCCACCTTTGGCAATGTCTTGGGCAGTTGTGTGAACTATGCCCTGGGAACCCAGGTGACTCGCTTTGCCGATAGAAAATGGTTTCCCGTTTCCGCCAAGGGCATGGCCAGGGCGCAGCAGCAGTTTAATCGCTTTGGTGTATACAGTTTGCTGTTTGCCTGGCTGCCAGTGGTTGGCGATCCGCTGACCTTAATTGGCGGCGTATTTCGGGTGCGCTTTAGTCTGTTTCTGCTGCTGGTCAGTATAGGCAAAGGCGCCCGCTATCTGCTGGTGATCCTGATGGCGCTCGGGCTTGAAGAGTTCCTCTAAGCGCTCGCTACTGAGGGCGTTGCCAGTCCAAGGTCAGCGACACCGAATCGGCAAAACGCAAGGCATGGGGTTTATCGACTCTAGCCTTGGCGTAGTGCACGCTGGGGTGGCTATGACACAAGGCCAAAATCTCCGCCACCAACTTTTCCAATAACAGAAAATGCCCCTGCTCTACCAGCTCGATCACCGCCTTGGTGATGGTTTTATAGTTGAGCGCCTGAGCTACTTCATCTTGCTCGCAGGCCTTATCAGCCGGGTAATGAATCTCCAGGTTGATCACTACGTCCTGCTTCTTTTCCCGCTCCTCGGGATTAAAACCTATATAGGTGCGCAGCCTGAGGTTGGTGACATTGATAATGGCGTTGGTCATTAGTTTTTCACCAGCTGTAAAAATTCGTTGCGGGTTTTTGAGTCGGTGCGGAAATTGCCCAGCATCACGGACGTACGCATTTTTGAATTCTGCTTTTCCACGCCACGCATCATCATACACATATGCTGAGCTTCAATGATCACACCCACGCCCTTGGCGCCAGTCACCTGTTCAACCGCCTTGGCGATCTGATGGGTGAGCTGCTCCTGAATTTGAAAGCGGCGCGCATACATGTCGACGATGCGGGCAAATTTCGATAGCCCCAGCACCTTACCATCCGGGATATAGGCGATATGGGCCTTACCGACGAAGGGCAGTAAATGGTGCTCGCACATGGAATAAAGCTCAATGTCCTGCACCAGAACCATATCATCCGCATCAGAAGAGAACACCGCATTGTTAGTGATCTCTTCAAGCGTTTGTCGATAGCCCTTGGTAAGGTATTCCATGGCCTTGGCGGCGCGTTTCGGGGTGTCGAGCAGGCCTTCTCGCTGAGGGTCTTCGCCAACGGCGCTGATGATCTGCTTAAAGCTGTGTTTTAAATCGTCTTGCATACTGTTCTCGTCTATTTTAGGTGGCGGCCGCCGTCGATGGCGAGGCTGCGCCCGGTAATGTAATGACTATTGAGCAGCAGCTCCACGGCGGCAATAATTTCCTGGCAGCCGGGCTCTATGCCCATTAGGGATTTGGTTAAGGTCTTTTGCTTGTACTGCTCATCGTCATGGTCATTGAAAATAATCAGCGACGGGGCAATGGCATTGACCTTTATCTTTGGCGCCCATTTGGCGGCATACGACTTGGTCAGGTTGTCGAGCGCAGCCTTGGAGGCGGCATAGGCCAGATGTTTGGGGCTGCCGGTTTCGACCACATAGTCGGTCAGGTGAATCACATCGGCGTAGCCCTCGGCCTGCTCCAGCATATCGGCGCAGTACTGATTGATTAAATAGGGCACCTTGGCATGAATGCGCATCATGGCATCGAACAGCTGGGCATAATCACTGTTGTTGGCCTCGCAGTCCCAACTTGAGGCGTTATGAATGATCGCCCGCAGTCCACTGGTATGACGGCGAAGTTCGTCAATAAACTCCAAAATGCTGTGATCGTCGTTAAAGTCTGCGGCAATGCAGGTTGCCCCTTGCGCCGCCAGCTCGTCCACTGCCGGATGCCGGGTGCGGTAACTAATAATGACGTCGTGACCCTGGGCCAGCAAATGGGAGGCCAAAGCAAGGCCTATGCGCTGCCCGGCGCCGGTAATTAAAATAGGAAAAGACATAATTTCCAAAGGCTAAAAGCGTATAACCTTTACTATAAACAAATGAGTTCGTGATTGCAGTGTTTACGTATACAAATGCGTGGGCGATCACTGTGTTAGCAAAGAAAAAGCTATTGGGCGGGTGGCTAAGCAGGGCACCGACAAGACACCGGTGCCCGAGCAGATCAATCGTAGATGGTAGGTATGGGTTGGCGCTTATGCTGGGTGCGCTGGTAGATGCCGATAATATGCGCTTCAACTTCGGCGCTCACCGGTTTGCCTTCTAAAAAGTCATCAATTTGGTCGTAACTCAGGCCAAGGGCGACCTCGTCGGCCAGTCCTGGGCGGTCGCACTCGAGATCCGCGGTAGGAACCTTGTACACCAGATCCCTTGGCGCTCCCAAGGCTTCGGCCAAAGCGCGCACCTGGCGTTTGGATAGGCCGAATAAAGGCGCTAGATCGCAGGCGCCATCGCCAAATTTGGTATAAAAGCCGGTGAGGTTTTCGGCGCTGTGATCCGTGCCGACTACCAGGCCTTGAGTCAGGCCGGCGATCTCATACTGGGCTATCATGCGTTGGCGTGCTTTCACATTGCCCTTAATAAAGTCCACCTGGGTCTGCGCCGGCAGGGCCAGCTCGGTACCCGCGGCCAAGCCTGCTAAAACCTCATCATGCATATGATCGCTGGCCGGTTTGATATTTACGGTCACGCGTTGGCTAGGCTGTATAAAATCAACGGCCAACTGGGCCTCATGTTCATCGGCCTGGACGCCGTAAGGCAGACGCACGGCAATAAACTGATACTGATGGGTGTTATGCTCGTCATTGAGTTCGTTCACCGCCAATTGGCACAAACGACCACAGGTGGTGGAATCAACGCCGCCGCTAATGCCTAAAACCAAACTATGGCAATGGGCCTGCTGCAGACGGTGCTTAATAAATGCCACACGACGGGCAATTTCCTGGTTAACATCAATGCTTGGTTGCACCTTCATTTCGGCAACGATTTCGGCTCGCATAACTCCCCCGCTTGAGCTCAATGGTGAGTCGCTATTATGTAAGTATTTAACCAAAAGTTAAAGCGCGCAGCGGAGCTCTTGTAGCTCGGCCTTTGCCGCCAAGGTATAAGGCAGCCAATGGTAACCTGTTCCCCCCTTGTCGACGCAGAACCAAAACTAAATACCGAGCGCTGCTCCTTGCCCTAATTCCCGCGCACAATTAAAAGACACCAACAAAGCTGAAAAAATGTCATACACTAATGCTCAAAATAATAAAAACGCTAACAAATAGGTAAGTTACACATGTTGAAATGGGGAAAGCGCATTTTAATGACGGCCATTATAGGGCTGCTGTTGGTGACCGCGCTGGTTTACGGCCTGCTGTCGCTGAGTTTACCGACCTTGGATGGCCGTGGTAGCAGTGATGCGATCGAGAGCACGGTTACCATTAAACGTGACGCCTTGGGGCAGGCCATTATCGATGCACAAAGCATGAATGATGCCGCCTATGGCCTGGGCTTTGCCCATGGTCAGGACAGATTTTTCCAAATGGATTTATTGCGCCGCAATTCAGCCGGTGAGCTCAGCGAGTTGTTTGGTGAGGCGGCACTGGAGCTGGATAAAAAAATGCGCTTTCATCAGCTGCGCCAGCGCAGTGAGCGTATTTTTGCGCAATTGCCCAAGTCTCAGCAGACCTTGTTAAGCAGTTACAGCCGTGGCGTCAACGAGGCGCTGCAAGCTCAGTCGTTAAAGGGCTTTGAATATCTGCTGACCGGCGCCGAGGTCACACCCTGGCAGCCAGAGGATAGCCTGCTGGTGATCTACAGCATGTACTTGGACTTGCAGGCTGGCACCTTTGATCGCGATATGGTGTTGGAGCAAATTGAACAACTTTATTCCGCGCAAATGCGTGAATTCTTAACCCAGCCCAGTCCCTACCAATCGGCGCTGGATGGCAGCGAAATAAACCTGAAAGAACTGGCCATTCCCATGCTGTCTGCAGCAAATCTTACCGCCTCTGTGCCAGAAATTATCGCCTCGCGAGAGGTGGGCAGCAATAACTGGGCGGTCTCCGGGGAGTTAACCAGCAGCGGCCAGCCCATGGTCGCCGATGATATGCACTTGGGTTTAGCCGTGCCCATTATTTGGTATCGCGCCCAGTTAAATATCGCCGATATTCAGGTCACCGGAGTGTCGCTTCCTGGGGCGCCGGCGATTGTTGTCGGCAGTAACGATAATATTGCCTGGGGCTTTACCAATGCCTATGTGGATACCTCGGATTGGGTTCGCCTGAATGCCGATGCCAAGCTGGAAACTGTGCAGGAAACTATCGCTATTGCCGGTGGCAAAACCTATGAATACCGTTTTTTAATGAGTGATTATGGCCCAGTGCAAAAGGTCAGCGGCCAGCGCTATGCCCTCAGTTGGGTCGGTCATTATGACTACGCGGTAAACCTGGATCTGGCGGAACTCGCCACTGCCTCCTCTGTCACCCAAGCGTTTCAAATTGCCGATGATGCCGGTATGCCGGTGCAAAATTTAATGGTGGTGGATAAGCAAGGGCAAATTGGCTGGCAGCCCATGGGCGCCATTGCCGCGCGTACCAATCCAAGCGATATTGCTCTGGCTGCCGAAGAGTTTCAGTCCGACTGGTCCCACAATGAACCGCAGCGCCCACGGGTAATGAATCCTAACTCGGGTCGTTTGTGGAGCGCCAATGCGCGGGTAATATCAACTCAGGAGCACGCCCGTTTGGGTGATGGTGGCTATGCCCTAGGGCCCCGCCAGCAACAAATACGCGACCGCCTTTTTGCCCAAAACACCTTTGATGAGCAGGCGTTCTTAGCCTTGCAGCTCGATAATGAGGCGCGCTTCTTATCTAAGTGGCAGGCGCTGTTAGTTGCAACGCTCAAAGAGCAAGGCAGTACTCAGAATTTAGCTCTGGTTGAGCAGTGGCAGGGCTGTGCCTGCGCCGACTCCATAGGTTATACCCTGGTGCGCTATTTTCGCAGCGCCGTGATGGATACCCTGTTTGCCGATATTGAGGCCAGATTGGCGGAGCATGAGCTCTCCCTTGGTCCCATCAAGCGCAATTTAGAGCCGGCCACCTGGCAGTTGTTGGACAACCCAAGTGTCTGGGGTTTTGCCGATAAACAGCAGCTGTTAAGTAAGAGCTTTAATCTGGCGCTGGCGCGTCTGCGCAGTAAATTTGGTGAAGACACGGCGAATTGGCGCTGGGGTAATGTCAACGCCATGGAGCTGAAACATCCTTTTGCCAAGCAAATCCCGCAGCTGGGGAGCTGGTTGAACATGCCTAAAGTTGAGGCCTTTGGCGATAGCTTTATGCCGGCGGTACAGCGCACCGACTTTGGTGCCTCACAACGCTTTATTGCCCAACCGGGAAGGTTAGAGCAGGCGATTATGGCCATTCCCGGCGGCCAGTCGGCGCATCCCTTGTCGGCCTTTTACCGTGCCGGTTATGAGCAATATGCCACGCACCAGGCCACGCCCCTGCTACCCGGCGCGCCAGAGCACAGATTGGAGATCCGTCCGGCTCGTTAGGTCTATCAGCGGTCGCAACCCAAGTGAGGTTTCGGCTCTTATCTGTGCGCGCAATTTGGCGGCGATAAACTAGACTAGGATTATCGCTAAAAAGCTACATAAGGACACAATAATGAGTAAAAACAGCATGATGATTGCGGTTCTGGTTGCCACAGTGGTCACCGCGCTTACGGTAAAGACCGCACAGGCAGAGGATGTTGAGGTAACCACTCAGCAACTGGACAAGCATATTTATGTCTTGTTTGGCCGCGGTGGCAATATTGCCGCCCATGTGGGCGCCGATGGCACCTATATTATCGATGACCAATTCGCCAAGCTGGCGCCGCAAATCAAAGCCAAGCTCAAAGAGCTCAACCCCAATGCCGCGGAATTTGTGCTAAACACCCATTATCATGGCGACCACACCGGTGGTAACGAGGTGTTTGCGCAGGCGGGGGCCCATGTTATCGCCCACCATAATGTTCACAAGCGCTTGGAAGAAAAGCATGGCGCGGGCTCTGAATTTTTACCACGCCTGAGCTTTGGTGCCGACCTGACTTTGCACTTTAATGGTGAGCATGCGCGCCTGGTGCATTATGCCCACGCCCATACCGATGGCGATGCGGTGGTGTTCTTCAGCGACGCCAATATAGTGCATATGGGAGATATCTATTTCAATACCGGTGGTCTGCCTTATGTTGATGTCGATGGTGGGGGCAGTGTCGATGGTATTTTAGCGGCGCTGCAAAGTGTGCTAGAGCAAATTGACGACAGCACCCAGGTGATCCCCGGACACGGGCCCATCAGCGACAAGGCTGGACTAATGCAGTATCAGGCGTTGGTGGCCAAGGCCAAAGCCCTTATGCTTGAGGCCATGGAAAAAGAGCAGACTCTGGATGCGGTAATCGCCGCCGACCCCTTTGCCGAACTGAATTTAAAATATGCGGACTGGTTGCCGAAAGAGCGGGTGATCACCCTGTTTTATCGCAGCCTGGGCGGTGAATAGTTGAAACCTTAATTTAACATTTGTAATCGCTTACTTTATACTCCTTGTTCTTAACCACAAGGAGTATAAAGGATGAATAACAACAATAACTTGCCTGATCTCACAGCCTCGGTAGGCAAAAAGAAGGGACTGATCGGTGCTATTTTCGTGGTGCTGGTATTGCTGCTTGTGGGGTTCAAGAGCATGTATACCGTGGATGAAGGTCATGTCGGTATTATCAAGCGCTTTGGTGAGGCCACCGAGCAGGTTAACCCTGGTCTGCATACCAAGATCCCCTTTGTCGATACGGTGGAAATGCTGGAGATACGTACCCGTAAAAACGTCGAAAAACTGCGCGCCGCTACCCATGAGCAGATGCCATTGACCGCAGAAGTGAGCATCAACTGGACGGTCAATCGTGAGGAAGCCTTTGATCTATTCAAAAGCTATGGCGGCCTGACTCAGTTCGAAAGCCGTATTCTTGACCCTAAATTGCGTTCCGCGACTAAGGATGCTCTGGCGCGCTATAAGGCCGAAGAGCTGATCCAAAACCGCTCGCAGGTAATTGCCCGCATTGAAGAGTTATTGCTGGAAGAAATGAAGAGCTACCCGGTTAAACTGGACTCGGCGCAAATTGAAGACCTGGTATTGCCACCTAAATACATTCAATCCATCGAAACCAAGCAAACCGAGAAAAACCTGGCGGCGGCAGAAAAGCACAAGCTAGAGCGCCAGAATCTGCAGGCGCAACAAGAAGTTAATACCGCTAATGCGCAACGTGATGCCGCCAAGGCCAAGGCCGACGGTCTGGCCTATGCGATCAAGGTTGAAGCCCAGGCCGAGGCAGAAGCCATTCGTATGAAGGGCTTGGCTGAAGCCGAAGCCATGCAAAAGAAAGCCGAAGCCATTAAGAACAACGCCACCTTGGTTGAGTACATGCGTGCACAAACATGGAACGGACAAATGCCAACCACGGTTATGGGTTCGGATCAGGGTATTCTTTGGAATATGAAAGAAAAGTAAGTGCCTTGGCATACTGCATTAAGATGATTAGTGCGGTATGCCTATACCTACACCCCCGACGAGCTCTGCAGCGAACTCTTCGGCAAATGCTCGCCTGAGCCATGTTAATACTTTAGGTAATTCCCCTTCTTTTTAAGCACTACCAGTTCTCGATAATTACCAAAATTTTCAAATGGTTACGCTAGCTCCAAGAAAAAACAGTAAATTTTTTGATCGCTTTTTACTCACCCCCTCGTAGTAACAAGGGCTATCCAGTTACACTAATGAGGGATTAAAACGTGAATAAACTACTTAAAACCCTAGTGCTACCCAGTTTGTTGGTACTTACTGCTGCCTGTAGTGGCGATGACAACGACAAAACCCCAGTACAACCGGAACAGCCGCAAACTTCCGTGGTGGATGTGGCCGCTGCATCGGATGATTTCGAAACCCTGGTTGCCGCCCTTAAAGCAACCGGATTGGACGCCACGCTCAGCGACATGAACGCCCAGTTCACCGTCTTTGCACCAACCGATGATGCGTTTGCCTTGCTGGGCGAAGACACCATTAATGCACTGCTTGAAGACCCGGATACCTTATCGACGATTTTAACCTACCATGTACTCGACTCTCGCGTTGAATCGGGTGCCGCCATTTCTGCCGCGGGCTCAACCGTGGCAACGGTCAATGGTGCATCGATTGGCTTATCCTTTTCGGGAGATGATCTGCTGGTCAATACCGCAACCGTCACTCAGGTAGACATTAAGGCGTCCAATGGCGTGATCCATGTGATCGATGCGGTGCTGATGCCGCCCGCGCAAAGCGACGAGATGCCGACCATGAATATCGTTGAAACGGCCGTCGCCGCAGGTAACTTTACAACTCTGGTCGCCGCCCTTGAGGCTGCTAATCTGGTCGCCGCGCTAAGCGATGAGAGTGAAACCTATACGGTCTTCGCGCCTACCGATGATGCCTTTGCGGCGTTGGGCGAAGAGACCATCAATACCCTGTTAAACAATACCGAGGTGCTGAGCGAAATTTTGCTTCAGCATGTGGTCAGCGGCGAGGTTGATGCAGTGACCGCCTTCAGCCTGAATGGCACGCAAGCCGAAACCCTGTCCGGCAACATGATTGATATTATGATCGACCCCGAATCCGACACCCTTAAATTTGGTGACGCTACCGTGACCATGACGGATATCATGACAACCAACGGCATTATCCATGTATTAGACACTGTGGTCGTGGGTGATGTGCAAGTACCGGCCCCCGCTCAGTCAATTGTTGATATTGCCGTTGCCGATGGCAACTTCACCACCCTGGTTGCGGCACTGCAAACCACTGGATTGGACCTAGTACTGGCCGATATGGAGCGCGAATTCACCGTATTTGCACCCAACGACGCGGCTTTTGATAAGTTAGACGAAGCGACCGTAGAGGCCTTGTTTGCCGACGCCGAAGCCTTGTCGGATCTGCTTTTATACCATGTGTTCCCGGATGCAACCGTGCAATCGGATGCGGCGATTGCCCTAGCCAACTCGGACAATCCGGATATCACCATGGCCAATGGCGATGTGGCCACCTTGTCAATTCAAGACAACATGCTGTATATCGACCAGTCGCAGGTAACCACGGCGAATGTTGCCGCAGACAATGGCGTGATCCATGTGATCGATACCGTGTTGACGCCCACACCTTAGTTCAGTAATTATTGTGAGCACCTTTGGCCCGCTCTGTATGCGGGCCTTTTTTATGGATGGGAACCGCCTTTAAAACACTTCCTTTAAGGTCGCCATCATTTCCTCAACCGAGAGGGATTGCGGCGTGTCGTAATCGCTCAGCAGGCTGTCGGCAAGCGCCCGTTTATGTTGGTGCAGGGCGAGGATCTTCTCTTCTATGGTGCCCTTGGCAATCAGGCGATAGACGGTAACCGGGCGGGTTTGCCCGAGGCGATGAGCGCGATCCGAGGCCTGCTGCTCCACCGCCGGGTTCCACCAAGGGTCCATATGAATGACATAGTCGGCGGCGGTGAGATTGAGCCCCGAACCACCGGCCTTAAGGCTGATCAAAAACACCTCGCCAGCGCCATTTTGAAAGGCGTCAATGCGGGTTTGTCTGGCCGCCGCAGGCGTCGAACCATCAAGATACTGATAGCCAATCCCCTGTTCTTCCAGGTACTCGCGGATCAATTGCAAGTGACCAACAAATTGGCTGAATATCAGCGCCTTATGATGGTTGTCGCGCAGTTCCTCGAGTAGGTGCCCCAGGGCCGAAAGCTTGCTGCTGGTTAGCGTGCTTTGCTCGGCCACCAATTGTGGATGACAGCAGGCCTGGCGCAACTTGGTTAACTGGGCCAGCAGTTGAATGCGTTCTCCCCCGGGTTATCTAGCTGCTGTAATTGCGTTAATTGTTCCAGGGCATTTTGTCTCAGGGCTTCGTAAAGGTGCTGCTCATCCTCGCTGAGGGTGATCAATTGATCGATATCCGTGCGTTCGGGCAGTTCGGTTAGCACCTCGGACTTCAGGCGGCGCAGAATAAAGGGTTTGATCAGCTCTTTAAGTATGCGCTTGGCTTTGAGTGCCTTGGCGGGCTCCTGCTGCTGATTATCGATGGGCAGCACAAAGCGCCGGCCAAAACGTTTTAAGTTGCCGAGCAGCCCAGGATTGATAAATCGAAACAGGCTCCACAACTCGGTGATGTTATTCTCTATGGGTGTGCCCGTGGTGATCAGGCGGAAATCGCCCTTGAGGGCATAGGCGGCTCTAGTACGCTTGGCCAGCGGATTTTTCAGGGCCTGAGCCTCATCGGCGACAATGGTACACCAGCGAATTTTTTCCAGCGTTTCAATATGACGCTGCATTTGCTGGTAACTGATCACCAAACAATCGAAGGCGGCGCTTTGCTCTATGGCTGCTTGTTGCGCCTCGGCAGTTTTTAACTCACTAAAGAGCTGCACCCTGAGGGTCGGGGCAAATTTCGCCGCTTCCTTTTGCCAATTAAAACAGACCGAGGTGGGGGCGATGATCAGTGTCGGCCCTTTTGCCGCGCGTGCCACCAGTACCGCCAGCGCCTGCAGGGTTTTGCCAAGGCCCATGTCGTCCGCCAAACAGCCGCCCGCACCCCAATGGGCCAGGCGCATGGCCCAATCAAAGCCGTCGACCTGATAGTCGCGCAGTTGCGCCTGCAGGGTATTGGGCAGGGTCAGGGTTAAGGCGTTAGCTTCGCTCATGCGTTGATGTAATTGCTCCCAGCCGGGCACGGTTTGCATGCGCATGCCTGTGGTGTGGTCACGAATAAGGCGACTGCTCAGCGGATGATAGAAGCCTTGGTCGGCGGCGCCGTTGAGCACATCAAGCTGGGTTTTTAACTGCTCACTGAGGGCGAGAATGCGGTTGTCTTCCAAGGTAATAAAACGCCCGCCGCTGGTGGCCAGGGCATCGAGGAGCTGGCGTAACTCCAAGATCTTGCCATCGTCCAAGGTGGCACTGCCGCTAATATCGAACCACTCATTATGTTGGTTGATACTTAACTGAATATTTTCACTTTTCAGCGGCTTGGTCATATGCAGCGTTTTGCCCCGCGGCCAGCGTAGCTTGATTGGCAGCTCTACGTTGGGTTTGCTAAGGGCCAGTTGTAGCTGCTCCAGGGTGGCCAGTGCCAGTTGCCAATCCGTCTGAGCTAAACAGGTGTCCTGCATGGCCTGAAAATCCGGGCATTGATTATCCAGCTGCTCCAGTAACCTCTGCTCATAGGCGAGATCGCGCTCCAGAGCGATGCGTTTGCCCTTGATATGGGCGCTGACATGGCGACTGCCCAGCCCAGGCTTCATCGTCGGACCATGCTCGCCAAAAGGCATCACCACACAGTCGAAGTTCAGCCCGGTTTTCAGTGGCGTGATGTTGACCACCAGGTGTTTATCTGGCTCGGTTTGGGTGAGGGTTTCGCCAATCCCCTCGATATCCGACTCGAGATTGATCAGTGGCGCTATGGCGCGAATGCTGTCTATGGCTTTTTGTTTTGCATGTGCCGGAATCACTAACCCGGATTCGCCGATAATTTTGGCGACCTTAAGGTGATTGGCGTTGAAAATGCTAAATTCTGCTAAGCCGTCACGGACGTGTTTTAGGCTGACCACGGGGGGCTCCGAGTGCGCGGTTAACGCGGGAAGATGAGCGATACTTACGCTTAAATCAGGACCATGGGCGACGATACGAATGGTCGGTTCGCGCTGTACCAACTCCAGGGGCCGGCCTTCACCATCGACCAAGTTATCGGCGCCAACAACAATGGGGAGGGCGCTACTGAGGTTGAGACGATACTCTTTGCTGCGGTAATAATCCTTGCCCGTGCTGGTTTCAATATGGGCGCAAATGGCCTTGTCCTGCTCGCTTAGATGAAAGTGATCGGGCTCATTGACCAAGCGTTTTAAGCTCAGCGCCTTGCCTTTGCTCCAGCCCTGCTTGGTGCGTTTTTGCTCTTTTGCTTTGAGGCTTGACTCGAAACGACCAATATCCAGCTGCCAGACGACGCGGCTTGGCTCTTCGCTGTTTTGTGCCGCCGGGGTATCCAGTGCCAATAATTGTTCAAGGGCAATATCCCAGCTTTCCTGAGAACGCATTAATTGCGTTATATTGAACGTAAAATTCGGCGAATCGCCGGAAATTTGTCGTAAAAAGTACGTAAATAGCGGCCATTGAATATGCTCAAAAAAGCGTTCGGCCTCGGCTTTTAATGCCAGTAGCCAGGGCTCGGGTGTGCGCATACTCCAGGTGTAAGCCGCTAAAGCAAAACACACGTAGAGGTAATAGTTAAGCTCACCCTTTTGGCAGTAGCTAAGATATTCTTGGCGAAACAGGTAGTTATCGCGCCCTCGCAGGTGCAGTAACAGGCGTCGCAGCACCAAATCAATGGTCAGTGCAAACTCGCCACGTTGTTTATCTTGCTGTTGGTTGTCGAGTTGGGTTTGCAGCGTCTGCCAGGATGAGGTATCACCTTGCTGACCGTTGCCCAATGCCAGCAAGGTGAGCTGATAGAAGAGGCCATACAGCCCCTCGATATAGGGCTTTTTACGTTTTTGATAGCGACCTTTTTCCAGCTCAGCCTGGGTAAACAGGCGCATCGCCTTGGCATACTGCTGCTGCAAAAATGCCAAGCTGGCACGCAACAACAGGCTGTAGAGAGAATTGTCTTGCTCATCGAGATGTGCGTTTAGTTTGTCCAGTTGCCCCGCGAGCAGGTATTGCTCGGCCTTTAGGTAGTGTAGCCAGCGGTTTTTTGGCAAGGCGTCGCAGGCCTGATGCAGCCAATGTAAAAGCTGCGCCGTACTTTGCCCTTTTTGCCTGTGTGCCGCCAGCAAGGTGGCAAAGGCCTGATACTGCAGGCGTTCATCCAGGGTCTTAAATTCATCAAGATTAAAAGGGTAAAACACCAGGCTGCATAGCGCCGGCGTGCGTTGCCAATCAAGCTGCATGGGATTTTTCGTCAGCTCCATCAGTTCCTTCACTCGCCCTTGCTCACCAAGGAAATACATATCGCGCAGCAAGCGGCGTTTATCCGTGGTGTTGTCTTGCCATTGGTAGCTGTTAAGTACGGGAGCCACCTGCTCGGCGGCGCTAAGCAGAGTCACAAATAGATTTTTGCCTATACAGCGTTTTACTAGGGCATTGGCAATCAGGCGATTGATGATGTAACCGTGACGGCTTTGTTGTACTAGCTCCAGGGTGCATAAATCGGCGATGATATGTTTGAGTGCCTTATCGGTAATTTCCTCAAGGGCGCGTAATTCACTGTGCGCTAAAATGCGTCCCAGGGCATGCAGTTCTATGGGCTTGTAGATCACCGCCAGCGCTTGCGCCACATGTTGATGGGCTGAGCCACACTCATTAAAACGGTGTAACAGGGAGGCGATGGCCTCGTTGAGTTCGGCGGTGATGGTAATAAAGCGCATTAAGGGGTTAGAAGGTACTGATTAAGTAGCGAACACGCTAACAAAGCGATGGGGGATGGGCAAGAGAAAAGGCCGCTAGGCGGCCTTTGAAGACAAGATTTTAAAGCGCTAACGTCAGGATCTTGGTGGCCACTTCTGGGGTAATATCACCGTGTTCACCGAGTGCTGTCAGGCCATTGCGGCGCAGATTGTCTACCGCCTCGCTCACAGCCTGCTCCTGAAGGCCGTAATCGCTTAAGCGTGTTTTAACGCCCATTTGTTCGAAAAAGTCCTGAACTGCTTTGATCGTGGCATCAATCAAGGCCTCTTCGTCGGCATTTTCAAGGGCAAATACACGACGACCCAGTTGTAGGATCTTCTCGCGTTTTTGCGCTTTTTTCTCGAACATCAGCGCCGGTAGCACTATGGCCAGAGTTTGTGCGTGATCCAGGTTGTACAGCGCGGTGAGTTCATGACCTATCATATGGGTGGCCCAGTCGTGCGGGACGCCTTGACCAATTAAGCCATTGAGTGCCATGGTGGCGGACCACATCACATTGGCGCGCACATCATAGTTTTGTGGCTCGGCCAGTGCCAGAGGGCCTTGCTCGATCAAGGTCGATAAAATGCCCTCGGCAAAGCGGTCCTGCAGCGGCGCATTGACCGGGTAGGTGAGGTATTGCTCAATCACGTGCACAAAGGCATCGACCACACCGTTGGCTACCTGACGAGGCGGCAGCGAATAGGTGTAGGTGGGGTCGAGCACGGCAAATTGTGGCTGCACTATGGGTGTGCCGAAGGCGCGTTTTTGTTGCGTCGCCTTCTTGGTAACCACTGAGTTGCCATTACTTTCCGAGCCGGTTGCCGGCAGGGTGAGTACCGCGCCTATGGGCAGCGCGCTTTTTACCTCGGCGCCATTGACGAGAATATCCCAGCCATCGCCCTCATAGTGCGCCGCGGCGGCGATGTATTTGGCGCCGTCGATAACGCTGCCGCCGCCTACCGCGAGAATAAAGGTGATCTTGTGCTCCTTTACCACGGCTAATGCTTCGCTCAGGGTTTCATAGGTGGGGTTGGGTTCGACTCCGGCAAACTCAACAAAATCGAACCCCTCCAGGGCGTTGACAACATCGTCATACACGCCATTTTTCTTAATCGAACCGCCACCATATAAGAATAAAATCTTGTCGCTGGGTGCCAGGCGCGCAGTGATTTGCTTGGCTTGGCCCTGGCCAAAAAGAATTTCCGTGGTGTTCTTAAACTCAAAATTTAACATGGTAACTCCTACTTCTTATTTACTGCGCTGCTGCAAAGCAGAAATCAATGCGCTAGCCAGTTGCTTGTCTGAAAACGGGTTTTGTCCGGTTATTAACTCGCGATCGATCACCACATTGGGTTGCCAATCGGCGGCAAATTGCATCTTGCCGCCCGCGGTGGCCATGGCTTTTGCCGGGTAATAACGTAGCTTCTTACCATTTAATGAGGCTTCAAAAGTCGCTTCTTCAGGGTTAGAGAAGATGGTCATGCTATAACCCTCATACAGCCAGTCAGTTGCTTGTGCCTCGGCACCTTGAGCAATGTTTTGCTCGTACTCCGCTGGGCTTTGCTGGGCCGATAGCAAGGCAATGGGGCCGTGGCAGATAGCCGCTGTTGGCTTACTTTGCTCATGAAAGTGCTGCAATATGGTGCGAACATCTTCATTGTTGGCTAAATCGATTAGCGGCGCATGGCCGCCGGGAATAAAGACACCGCTGTATTGATCCAGGCCTTGTTCGATCACTTCCTTCAACGTGTGAGTGTCGTTAATCCCCTCAAGGTTGGCGATCACCTCTTGAATGCGTGCCATTTCGGCCTCGTCATCGCCAAAATACATGGCCTGCACCGAATTTTTATCAACCGCCGGCGCGTTGCCTTTGGGTGTGGCGAGAACCAGTTCATAACCGGCCTTAAGTAATTCGTCCGCTGGCACCCCGAATTCATTGAGGTAATAACCGGTTTCATAGCTGCTGCCATCGGCAAGCTGCATCTGGGTTTCGCTGGATAAGAGCACCAGTATCTGTTCGCTATTTTCTTGTGCTTGTGCGGCGCTGGTGGCCGTCAGTGACAGAGCGGTTGCGAAGACCGCGGCAATTTTTTTAAAGCTCATCTGTGCCTCTGGTTGATAACCAAGTTAGGTGAAAGATGTATCCAGTATAGTTAAGCTCTATAATAAGTAGAATTCAGTTTAATTTGGGTTAGGTATAAAATATCTGATGTCTTACTTTGTCCAGCTTCGTACCTTTGTTGAGGTGTATCGTTGCCTGAATATTTCCCGGGCGGCGAAAAACCTTGGTTTGTCTCAACCGGCGGCAACCGCGCATATCCAAAGCGTCGAGTCCACCGTGGGCAAGACCCTGTTCACCCGGCGTCATCGTGGTGTTGAGCCGACCAACCTAGCCCATGAGCTGGCGGCGCAAATCGGCGGTCATTTTGATGCCATAGAGCAGAAAATGGCCTCCACCCGCAGCCGCTCCAGTGAGGTGAGAGGCACTATAACCCTGGCCGGGCCGGCGGAATACATCAGCTATGTGGCCTCGGCCCAGTTGGCCAACCTGCTGCAGGGTGGCCATGTCGATGTCAGCATTTTGCCCGGTAATAGGGAGCAGATTTATTCGGCCCTGGATAACGGCGTCGCGGATTTGGCCATTACCGCCTCCTTGCCCGATAGCAGCATGTATGACTATCAGGTGCTGGACTCGGAACGGTTGATGTTAGTGACGCATAAACTGCTGGCCGACTCATTGCCGACTCAGGAGATGGATGCCAATTTGCTCAACACCTTGCCGGTAGTCGCTTACAGTCCCCAGTTGCCGTTGATCCGCGAGTATTTTGATGTGGTGTTCAAGGCCCATTGCCGCTCGCAGATTATTGCTACTTGTCCGGATATTCGCGCCTTGGCCGGCATAGTGCGCACCGGCGTGGGCTATTCGGTATTGCCCGATTATTTATGTTATGACGACCTGCGCAGCGGGCGCCTGGTCAGCCTGGGTCCCGAAGGGCCGGAGAATAATATTTACCTGGCCTGGCGCAAGGGCGCCCTGGCTCATCCCAGGGTGAATTATGCCCGCGATATTTTGATGGCGTTTTCCAATATCAATCGCTATGCATTTCATCGCGAATAAGGAGTTAACCCTTTCGTTTTGGTGAGATTATCACCACAATAGT
>NZ_PQCF01000008.1:0-25990 GCF_002964765.1 Pseudoalteromonas sp. T1lg88 | reverse complement strand
GTCTGTTTATCTTTGCGGTTTACTTTATGTTCAATCTAAACGCATTCTGATCACGACGCTCGTTATGATGCATAGTCACTCTATGTACATAGCGAGCAACACAGAGCAGGATGCGTTTAGATGAACCCGTAGGGCAGCGCTTGTAGCGCATTTCTACTGTGTTGTTACATGTTTATGTAGAATAACTACACCACACATGTGCCGCCTTGTATAAATACACTACAAACTGCTGCAGAAACAAACAACAAAGGTCAACAGACCCTAATTATTAGGAGATGAGCATGTCGGTCGAAACAACCCGTTTGGCTATTTGTAATCTGACAAAAGAGCAGTACCCGCAAATCAAAACCCTGATGGATGAAACCTATCCTGAGCTTGGCGGCGCCTGGCCCAGCCACACCATTTTTCGTTTGATAGACCAGTTTCCCGAGGGGCAAATCGGCATAGTCGACGATGAGAAGCTGGTGGGCATGGCCCTGAGCGTGCAGGTGGACTACGGGCGTTTTTCCAACCCCCATACCTATGACGATATCGTCGACAGCCATGATCGGGTGTTTAGCGATCCTAACGGCGATGCCCTCTATGGTTTAGACGTGGCCATAGCATCCACCCACCGCGGTATGCGCCTGGGTCGACGTTTATATGATGCCCGCAAGGAGCTGTGCCGTCAGTATAATCTGAGGGCGATTCTGGCCGGTGGCCGCATCCCTTTGTATCACAACTACCGCGAAAATATGTCGCCCATGGAGTACATAGAAAAGGTGGACCGCAGAGAGGTGTATGACCCGATTCTGAGCTTCCAGTTGGCGAATGATTTCCAGGTAAAGCGGCTATTGAAAAAATACCTGCCGGAGGACGAAGAATCGGAGGGCTACGCCACCCTGTTAGAGTGGAACAACATTCTCTTTGAGCCGACCGAGACTGTGCTCGAAAGCACCAAGTCGGTGGTGCGGGTTGGTGCGGTGCAGTGGCAGATGCGTCAGGTGGAAAGCGTTGATGAACTGCTCAAGCAGGTGGAATACTTTGTTGATACCGTATCCGATTACCAAAGCGACTTTATTCTCTTCCCCGAGTTTTTTAATGCGCCCTTAATGGGGCTGCATAAATATCGCGGGCAAACCGAGGCCATTCGCAATCTGGCGGAATACACGGACACCTTTGTTAAAGCCATGTCGCGCATGGCGGTGGAATACAACGCCAATATCATTACCGGCTCCATGCCCCTGGCTGAAGGCGATACCATCTATAATGTCAGCTATCTGTGTCATCGCAGCGGCAAGGTGGATGAGCAGCGCAAAATTCATATTACCCCGCACGAGGCCTATGACTGGGTGATCCAGGGCGGCGATAAAATAGCCGTGTTTGAAACCGATGCCGGACGGGTTGGTATTCAAATCTGTTATGACGTGGAATTCCCGGAGCTGTCGCGTATTCTCGCCGAGCAGGGACTGGATATTCTCTTCGTGCCCTTTTGGACCGACACCAAAAACAGCTACCTACGGGTACGCCACTGCGCCCAGGCGCGGGCCATAGAAAACGAGTGCTATGTGGTGATCGCCGGCAGCGTCGGCAACCTGCCCGAGGTGGAAAGCCTGGACGTACAGTATTCCCAGGCCGCGGTGCTGACGCCGTCGGACTTTTCTTTCCCCCACGATGCCTGCCTTAACGAGGCCACCCCTAACACCGAGATGCTGCTGTTCTCCGATTTGGACATGGATAAATTGAAGATACTGCACAGTGAGGGTACAGTGCGCAATTTGAAGGATCGTCGCGGCGATCTCTATGAAGTAAAACTGGTTAAGGAGAACGGCTAGTGGCCTGGGTGTATTTGATTTGTGCGGGATTATTTGAAATTGGCTGGCCGGTGGGGCTGAAGTTGGCGCAGGAGCCGCAAACCCGTTGGTTTGGCATTTCCATGGCGGTGATCTTTATGGCCATTAGCGGCTTTTTGCTCTGGCTGGCACAAAAAACCATTCCCATGGGCACTTCCTATGCGGTGTGGACCGGCATCGGCGCCGCCGGCACCTTCCTGGTGGGCATCCTCTTCTACGGCGACAGCTCATCGCTGATGCGCTACTTTGGCGTGCTATTGATTATTGCCGGGGTGATCACCTTAAAACTGGCGCACTGAGTATGGCGCTTGCCGCCAGAGTTGTATGTCGGCCTTTAGGCCGACAAGAAGGAAGGCGTATTGATGAAATTGAATAATGGTTAACCCCACATAACCGCGATAGCGGCCAAGGCAATCAAGAATAAGCCCAGGCTATCGCGGCGCTTCACCGGTTGCTTTAACCACAAATATGAAATAGCCAAGGTAAAGAAAATCTCGACCTGCCCGAGCGTTTTCACATAAGCCACATGCTGCAGGCTCATGGCACTAAACCAGCCTATGGAGCCAATGCAGCTGGTGAGGCTGATCCACATTGTTAAGCCCTTATGTTGCCACAGACTGAGCAAGGCACTTTTGTTCTTAATTCCCAGATAAATCAGCAGCAGTATTGTTTGCAAACTTATCACCAAGAGCAAAACCCAGGCGGCGCTGTGAGGAAACAGCAAGCCCGATGACAGGCTGGCTTCGCGCACCCACAGTGATGTAAGCGCAAAACTGGTGCCGCAGGCTAAACCCATCACCACGGTGTTAATGTTTAAGCCGCGAATACTGGGGCCGGATAACAAGATGACGGCAACGGCACCGAGTATGACACCTAACCACCCCAGTAAACTCAGCGCCGAACCAAAGAACAGCATGCCAAGAATAGCCGCCACCAGGGCTTCACTTTTGGCCAGCCCCGCACCCACGGCGTAGTTGTTCATTTTAAAAAGGCGCACCATAAGGGCGGTGGCGATAATCTGCATGACCGCAGCACCGATTATGTAAAAAATAAACGAGCCGGAGGGCTCAAGCGCCGGTGCGGGTTCGAATTGATATAAGCCAGCCAGATACAAGGCAGCGATGGGCCCGGCAAGAATAAAGCGCGCCAAGGTCACGGCTAAACTGGCCGTATGCTGACTTAATTTGCTTTGCAGGGCGTTACGCCAGCTTTGACTGAATGCGGCTAAAAAGGTAAAGAAAATCCAGGTCATAGCGGTTAATAGGGACTTAAAAAACCAAGTTAGCATGGCCATGCAGCGCTGGCGAATGAGGGATTTACATACTGGTTATAGGGGAGGATTATCGCCTCCCCCCTCGCCAGGTGTTAGTTGCTAAACCAGTGCCGAGTTTTATTGACTATGGCCACAAGAGACAGCATAACCGGCACTTCAACTAACACACCCACGACCGTGGCCAGGGCCGCTCCCGAATGTAAGCCAAATAACGAGATTGCTACCGCGACCGCTAATTCAAAGAAGTTCGATGTGCCTATTAAGCATGCGGGAGCGGCTATGTTGTGCTTGAGCTTCAGCTTTACAGCGATAAAGTAAGCCAGAATAAAGATGCCATAGGTTTGTAGTATCAGCGGAATCGCTATTAAGACTATGTTTAAGGGTTGAGCAAGAATGGTCTTGGCCTGAAAACCAAATAACAGTACCACAGTGGCTAACAAGCCCATGATCGAAAATGGTTTAAGCCGCGCCAGCAAATCAGCAACCGCTGCTTCATTTCTTCCAGAGCGGTTTAGCGTTTTGCGTGTTAAAGCACCCGCTACTAGAGGTAAAAGCACATACAGTACTACCGAAATAAACAGGGTGTTCCAGGGAACGTGAATATCGGTGACCCCTAAAAGCAATCCTGCTATGGGTGCAAAAGCAAAGATCATTATGATGTCATTGACCGAGACCTGCACCAGGGTGTAGTTCGCATCGCCCTTGGTGAGTTGCGACCAGACAAATACCATTGCGGTACAGGGTGCTACGCCAAGCAAGATCATGCCGGCGATGTATTCTTGGGCGGTTTCGGGAGAGACCCAGTCTGCAAAAATACCTTCAAAGAACAACCAGCCTAAAGCCGCCATAGAGAATGGCTTAATAAGCCAGTTGATCACTAAGGTGAGTATCAGGCCTTGCGGGTTTCTCCCCACTTCTTTTATGGTGCTAAAGTCTACCTGTACCATCATGGGGTAAATCATTACCCAGATAAACAGGGCAACGACGACATTGACGTGCGCCACTTCCAGCGTGGCAACAAATTCGAACAGGGGTGGGTAAATCACGCCAACAGCAACACCCGTGGCAATGGCGATTGCTACCCAGACAGACAAGTAACGTTCAAATATCCCCATCTAAAACTTCCTTAATAAAAACAATTTGGTAACGCGAGTGGTAGGCTTACCTTTAGCTTAGGTGAGCAAATTCTTAGGCACGCTAAACCCAGGTTTGTACAAGATCACTTCGATAGGGCTGATCTTATTCCCTCAGAGAAGTTTGGGGTAGTCGTAATTAATCGCCTGGCGGGTATTATTACGCCAAATTGTAGCCAACAAGACCCGAAATCAGCATGAGCAGGGCAATAATGCTACTTAATGAAAGCACACCACCAGGGTTGGCCAGGTTTACCGTCCATCCAAGTATCGGGTAAGGCTTAGGCACCCAGGTTCGCGAGTCTTTTTTGCTGAAATAGAGCCCCATCCACTTTAATCTTGTCCAGTTATCGTCATTGCTCCATTCAACCTGATTAATTTCATCCTGAGTCATGGCTATCTCCTTATTTGGATACAAGTATCACGCACCGCTTGCAGAGCGTTAGTTTCATTCAATTAACAACCTAGATTAGCCTGTTGATTTTGTACAGCAAATGCCCAGTGTGGATGTCGCAGCCCGACCGCGAAAGTGAACAAATTCCCCTAGGGCAAAGCGTATTGATGAGTAGCCATGTCGGCAAACAGCTTATCCTGATACAAGTGACCGGCAAGCGCTTCCATGACCTTGATACGGCAACGCAGGGGCATTGATAATGCATGAGGGTTATTGCCTAGTTGAACTCAGCCTGTCAATTGGTCTTAAAGAATATAAATGTAAGAGTTTGTCGACCCTTCGCATTTGCTGAATGCCCTGCTTGATGATGTTGTTAACGCTCATAACAAAACTAGACATTCAGCAACTGCAGGGGGCGGTGATAATTTAGCGTGGTAAAGCGTTATTCCTGAGGGACGGCAACGCCCCGAAATCGAAATGAGAGGTAGATGGCTGTTATCATTTCTGCTGCGGCGCCAATTACGCCGATCACAAATGTGCATAAGGCGACGGTCTCATTTTCTAAAAAAGCAAACACTGTATTGTCGCCAAAATAGGCTAAATACCCCAACACAAGGGCCATGAAGAATGGTGCCCCAATTATCCCCAATATGGTTAAGCTCTTGCGTAATTTTTCCGCGTTGTGATTCGTTTCCATTTTTACTTTCTCCCTTAAGTTTATACGTAATGGCCATTAGGCAATTTGCCAGAGGAATTTACCCATTACGCACAATTCGATACCCTATTGATTTAATTAAGTCTTCACCTTCGCATTGACTATTTTCAAAGGATTTCTTTTCTGAACAATGCCCGTCGCCAGTTTCTAAGCAAAATTGGAATTGAGTATTGGTTTTAATTGGCTCTTGTATAAGCCCTTCAGGTAACTCTGACCACTTCCACTTTTGAACATTAAGTTTTGCCTGTTTGGCAAAGTGCCTACTGGTTGAGGACACAACTTTAATATCTTTAATCTCATAGTCTGGCGTAATCACATACTCAATAGATGCGCAGCCTTCTTTACCAGCCCTGGCATCCTCAATCGGATACAAAGGAGGGAAGCGTTCCAAGTTATTCCATTTTTCCGAAAGCAACTCTGCTTCAGTTAATTTTATATCTTGATCCTGTTCTGTTAGTGTGGTTTTACATCCTACCAAAGGAAGTATTCCGACTAATCCAATAATGTATTTATTCATATTCAATTCCTTTTGTGTTGCTAACGGCATTTATAAAGGAGCTATCAAGCCGTCCCATTAATAATCTAAGTTAACACGTTAAATTTGTAAGGGAAATGTCTCAGCTTTGTTAAATCAACCATATAGGCATTACTAACAGGTATCGATTTTAATCTTAGAATTCATGCTGGCGAATGAGGAATATGCACACCGGCAAATGTGTCCTCCCGTGGAAGGCGGGTAAACGCTCCGTGATACTTGCTGAACCAGTGCACAGCTTTATTTGACGATGATGTATTCTAATTCTCTGACAAGCCTAGGGTAGTAGTAATAAACCGCTAGTCAGGTTTCATGGCGCCAGGTTGTAGCCTACAAAACCTGAAATAAGCATTAGCACGGCAATAATGCTACTTAATGAAAGCACACCACCCGGGTTGGCCAGATTTACCGTCCACCCTAAGATCGGGTAAGGCTTAGGCACCCAGGTTCGCGAGTCTTTTTTACTAAAATAGAGACCCATCCACTTTAATTTCGTCCAGTTATCATCTTTGTTCCATTCAGCTTGATTAATTTCATCCTGAGTCATGACGTATCTCTCTAGTTGGATTGAAATATCACGCACCGCTTGCAGGGCGTTTTTTAATTTCGTTCAATTAACAACCTAGATCAGCCTGTTGATTTTGTATAGCAAGTGCTTGGCCTTGGCGTCACGAGCCGGCAAGTCCTGCAGCCACAAAAAAGCCGGTGCTGGGCACCGACTTGGTTGGGTCCACAATATCAGCGCAGGGATCACTGCGGCGTAAACTTCAGCATCCGGGTTTGGTCCGTTAATTCAATATCCACCAGGCGGTAGGGGGCATTGGCACTTTGGGTGGCGCTAAAGGGCATAAAAAACTGGCCGTTACCATTGAGCTCCTTGGCGACCTCAACCGTTGCCAGCCTAATGCGCTCGCCATTATCGGCACGGCCGGTAAGGGTGGCGCGAATGGCATAGCGGCCGCTGTCGGTTACTTCCACCGGGACACTGGCCTGGTATTGATTACCGCCTAAGGCCTTTACCTTGGCATCGCTCATGCTGATGGTTTGCATGCTGTGCACAAAGGGCATTTTCACCGAGCGTTTGACCTTTTGGCCGTTAACCTGGGTGTCAATACTGGCCTCCAGTTCGTAGTAGCCATTGGCGGCGCCCAGGTAGGTCAGAGGCTGATCGAAAATCGCTTCGCCGCCTTGGTAGCGAGCACCTATTTGCTCTCCAGTTGGGCTATGGAGCTTAAGCTGCACATTTTTATCCTGCAGTTTCGTCTGCCCCAGGTTGAGCTCGACCCCTAGGCGTTGCTGGTGCTCGGATAGGGTAAACTGGGTACGAGCCTGCAGCGCATTACCTGAGCCTTTTTCGATTACATGAACCAGATAGATATCCTGGTCATTGAGTGCCTGAGTGGTGTGCAGCATGGGCTGGCCCTTGCCATTAATCTGCCCCAGCTTGAGGCCGACGCTGCCGTCGTTAAAGCCGGCTTGCTGCATCTGCTCGCGCGCGGCGATGGCCTGCACCGGCATTGCACGCTGGCTTTGGGCATCGCGAACGGAGAATTTATCAAGCTGCAGGTCATAGGGCTTGATCACCTCACCGTTTTCAAAACGGGCCTTGGGGGCAACGCGGATAAGGTGGTCGGCCTGGTTTACAAACACAGGCACCCCCTGCTTAAGCTCTTTACCCGAAACCTGTTGCCAGTATTCAACGCTGGTTTTTTCCAATGACTGTAAGGGCGTTGCCGGTGTGGCTTGTATCTGCGGGAATTGATATACGGTTTGGCCATTATCGGTATTTGCCATGGCGCTTGTGCTGGTAAGCAAGGCTAGGGCGTAAACTGTGGTTAATTTTTTCATTTTTTAGCTCCTAGATACGGTTCTTCAGCATGTCGCCAAGGCCAAAACAGTTACGGCGGCTTTGTTGATGACTCAGAGGTTCGCGGCCTCGGGTGCGTGATTTATCTTGAAACCAGACCACACCGGCCATGGATTGCGAGCTGCAATTTAAGAAGCCGTCGGAGCAGCTGTCTAACCAATTCTGAGTGACTTCCAGCGACACCTGATTCTGGTAGCCGCCGCAATAACTGTCGCTATCCCAAATGGCCGAGTCCACGTCGCTGCCGACCACGGTTTCAAAATAGGACGGCAGGCCGGGGCGGTTGGGGGTGCCATAAAGCCACTGGGCATTGTATGACGCCATCCAGGATACCTGTTGCTGCTTTACCGCATCATTGGCGAAGCCCAACAGCCAGCCAAGGCTTTGCTCAAAGGAATTGCCGGCCACCACCGCATCGGCTAAGGGCGTACCGCCACTGGACGGCGCCAGCGCTATGGTACGAGTGACCTTATTAATGATGTTGGGATAGCGGCTATCCCAGGTGGGGTTGGATAAAATCCAGCGCACCACGTTGCCCCCGTTGGAGTGAGTGATCAGCGTCAGCTCGGTAATGTTTTTATTATTAATAAAGCTGGTGAGTTGTGAGGCTAAACAGCCGGCGGCACCATCGGTCCACATATACTGTTCAAAATCACAATTAATAACCGTGTAGTTGCTGGTATTGCTCAGGCCCTGGCGCACCGTATTGATGAAGCTGCCAGTCCAATAGTCGTTATAGGCGTCGGTTTGCTGGCCGGTGCCATGAATAAAGGCGACCCCTTGTGCGGCGAGTGCACCCTGGCTTAAACCCAGTGCCAGCGCCAATGTGAGTAGTTTTGTTTTCATGTGTGTTCCTGTTGATTCTATTTTTATCTATCAGGTTGGAGGAGTGACCTCCGATCAGAAAATAGACTAAACAGGTACAAATGCAAGAAATTGTTACAAATATTTAACCTAACTGTCTTGATGCCTTATCACTCTTATGTTTGTGGTGATAAAAGCGCAATAATTGAGGGGGCGGCAATGTGTGCTTTCTCTTTATACGGGCGGTGATGTTACATCTTGTGAGTGGAAGCTCGGCCAGTCATGCTGGCCATTTTTTTGCTCTAAATTTGGCTATTGAGCTTGATTGCAAAGCGGCGCACAATGGTGAAAATAAGAATAAAATTAAGGATCAAGCATGAGTACTTTAGTGATTTGCGCGCTCTTGGCGTGTTTAATTCCTTTTCTAGCCAAGGCTCCTTTGGCCTGGGCCCAGCAACAAAGCGGCGGCTACGATAACCGCCACCCACGAGCACAACAGCAGGCTTTAACGGGATTTGGCGCCCGCGCTTTGGCGGCACATCAAAACAGCTTCGAATCCCTGATCGTGTTTGCGGTAGCCGTGGCCGTGGTGCTGGGCACCAACACCTCGGGGGCTATGATGGATATGCTTGCCATTACCTATTTGCTTGCCCGCGTGCTCTATTGCCTGTGTTATTGGTATAACTGGCATGTGGCTCGCTCGCTGATTTGGGCCCTGTCCTTGTCCTGCCCCTTGGTCATGATGGCCCTATGTATTTAACCTGATTAGTTTTTATAAAAACACAAAGCAAGCACCTTAATTAAGGGGCTTGCTTTATACTCTTGGTCGTTGCGTATTAATGTGATTTTACATTAATACGCTCTGTTAATTCAGGTAGTTGCACCTCTGCGCTAAGTGCGAAATCCAGCTGCACCAAATGTTCCTCTTGTGGAAATGCGTAAGGCTCATAGCGCCATTGTTGCAGCGCACGCACCGCTTCTTTATCAAATACCTTGGCCGGTTGAGACTGCACCACCACCACATTACGAACAGCGCCTTCCTCGTCAACTTGGAATCGTAAAACCACAGAACCGGAAATTTTTTGCTCCGCTGCTTCTTTAGGGTAAATGGGCTCAATACGCATCAGGGGTTTTGGCTGACTCGCTGACTTTTGCTTATGGCCTTCGCCAGCCTGAGTGCCGGCAACCAGGGTGAAACTTCCCAGGGCAATAAGCAGGGCCAGGACCTTGGCCAGGGCATAGCCCTTATTGGCCGATTGCATATTGTATAGGCGTTGTAACATCATGTTTTTATCTCCGTAGTAAGAATAAGCCAAGCTATGCAGCCGTGACTGGCTGGCGCACTCGACCATGGATTTGCCGTACTGCAAACGCTGTGCGGCGGATTTATTGGCTAGCACCCGCTCATCGCAGGCCAGCTCTTGAATGCGTCTCAGGCTGAAATAAGCCACCCAGCCCAGGGGGTTAAACCAGATTAAAATGGCGGCGCTCAGGGCAATCAGGTTGATGACATTATCGCGGCGCTCCAGATGCACCCGCTCATGTTCGAGCATCAGGGTGAGGGCCGAGGCATCGACGTCTTGCAGTAAACGCTGCGGTAGTACAATGCGTGGGTTAAAGAAGCCAACCACCATGGGTGAGCTGATCGCCTTGCTGCGATACAGAGTCGTATTGCCTGCCTGTCCCGGCAGCTGGTTATCAAGGGGGGCGGCGTTCAGGCGGCGCTGAAATACCAGGTGTTGGTAGGCAACCAGGGCGAACAAGGCGGCGGCAATAAGCCAATAGGCCAGCTCCCAGCTAATGCTTACCTCGGCACTTGCCTGGCGCAAGGGTGTCACCACATACTGGCCAATCATGGCCGGAGCGGCTACCGTATTTTTTAGCTCTATGCTTTGCGCCAGCAGCAACGCTGGGAGCAACAACCAGAGGCCATAGATAAAGCGTGCACTCAGTGCCTTAAGGGCATAACGTTCCGCGATAATCAAGGCGGCGAGTAAGGTGCACAGCAGTGCCTGTTGTGAAATAAGCCATGACAACATATTACTTTCCTTGTTGGTCTTCCCACTCTTTAATAACGGCTTTGAGTTCGTTGATATCCTGCTGTGACAGCTGTTCGGTTTTGGCAAAGCCACTGACCAGAGGGGCAATGCGGCCACTGAAGAAACGCTGGATCAGATTCTTGCTCTGTTTAAGGGTGTAATCTTCGCGGCCTATGGTGGGGCTGTATTGGTAGAGACGGCCTTGCTTTTCAAAACTCACCGCTTGTTTCTTAACGAGGCGACCCAGTAGGGTCTTGATGGTTTTGTCATGCCATTGGGTGTCATCGCTGAGGCGCTCGATAATTTCACTCGACTTTGCCGGATGGCCCTGCCACAGCGCTTCCATGACCTCAAACTCTGCTTTGGATAACTCGATCATAACTTTGCTCACAAATGTAATCTTTGAATTTAAGATTACACTTGTAGTCAAAATGATCAAGCTATTTTTTCAACAAGTTAACTTCTTCCGTGGTGAGCTCGGTAAATTGATTTTCGGCTAAGCGCGTTAGGTCCAGGTGCAGTTGGCCGATGCGCACGCGCAGCAGGTCGACCACGCGATAGCCGCAATAACGGGCCATTTTACGGATCTGCCGATTGAGCCCCTGGGTGAGGATGATCTTAAAACGTGTGGCTGAAAGCGCCGTGCAAACACAAGGTCTGGTGAGTGTGCCATCCACGGGTACACCTGCGCTCATGCGAGAAAAAAACGCTTTATCCAAGGGCTTGTCTACCTCAACCCAATACTCTTTTTCATGGCTGTGATCCGGATGGGCCAGCCGATTGCAGAGTTCGCCATCATTGGTGAGGATCAACAGGCCACGGGAGTCCTTGTCTAAGCGGCCAATGGGGTAGGTGCGTTGCTCGGGCGGTAAGTGATGGACCAGGCTGCTTGGATCTTCGGTTTTGAGTTTGCAATCTATGCCCACCGGCTTGTGGTAGGCGTAATACAGCTTGGGCGCCAGTCCATCAATACGCTGACCATCAAGGCATATCTCATCCTGGTCACTGACATGGTCGATATGATTGGCGGCGCGGCCATTGACCGTCACCCTGCCGGCATCAATTAGGCGCGAGGCGCCTCGGCGGGAACAAACTCCGGCATGGGACAAATACTTGGCAAGGCGAATAGGGGCGGACATAACAAGACCAGGAAATACGGGTGCCGCCATACTAGCATGATGTCCCTGCGAATGCCGCATAACCGCGGCGCCAGGGTCGCCTGTTTTGTCTTGGGCCAGGTGGTAAAATAACCTTACTTTTATGCTGGTCAATTACCTAATCTTATGTAAATCTGAGCTTTATTAGGGATAGAAAAAGTGTATGACCATGAGCGAATTTTTGATCCGTGCCATCGACTTGATGAGCAGTCTCTTTTTACTCTTTATTGGCTTTTTGGTGCTGTTGACCATCTATTATTATTTTGTCGATATCCATCAAAATAAGCATGCAATACGCCGAAATTATCCGGTGATCGGTCGTTTTCGATACTTTTTCGAGCGTCAGGGGGAGTTTTTCCGACAATACTTTTTCGCCATGGATCGCGAAGAAATGCCCTTTAATCGCGCCGAGCGCAGCTGGGTATATAAGGCGGCGAAGAATCTTGATCGCACCGCCGCGTTTGGCTCCACCCAAAGCCTGGACCCCACGGGCACCATCATGTTTATGAATACCGCCTTTCCGACCCTGGAAGAAGACGCCATAGAGCCCGAGCCGGTGACCATAGGCGAGCAATGCCCTCATCCTTACCAGGCAAAAAAGGTGTTTAATATTTCCGGTATGAGCTACGGCGCGCTTTCCAAACGGGCTGTGCTGGCACTGTCTCGTGGTGCTCGTCAGGCCGAGTGCTGGATGAATACCGGTGAGGGTGGGTTAAGTCCCTACCACCTGGAAGGGGGCGCCGACATCGTTTTTCAAATCGGCACCGCCAAATATGGGGTGCGCGATGAGCATGGCAAATTAAGCGATACCAAGCTCAAGGAAATCGCCGCCCATGAGCAGGTAAAAATGTTCGAAATTAAAATGAGCCAGGGCGCCAAGCCGGGTAAGGGGGGCATGCTGCCCGGGATTAAGGTCAATGCAGAAATTGCCCAAATCCGCGGTATTCCCGAGGGCAAGGACTCCATCAGTCCCAATGGTCATCCGGAAATAAGGAGTGTGGGCGACCTACTCGATATGATAGCCCATGTGCGTGCGGTGACCGGCAAGCCCACCGGCTTTAAAGCGGTGATCGGTGAAACCTCCTGGTTAGAAGAGCTGGCCGAAGAAATTAATAATCGCGGCCCAGCGTCCGCTCCGGATTTTATTACCATAGACAGCGCCGATGGCGGCACGGGGGCGGCACCCCAGCCACTGTTGGACTCGGTTGGTTTGCCGCTCAAAGAGAGCCTGCCCTGGGTGGTCAACTTACTCGAACGCCATGGCCTGCGCAAGCGGATTCGTATTATCGCTTCGGGCAAGCTGATCGTGCCTTCCAAGGTGGCCTGGGCGGTGGCGCTGGGCGCCGACTTTGTGGTTTCGGCCCGCGGTCATATGTTTTCTCTGGGCTGTATCCAGGCCCTGCAGTGCAATAAAGACACCTGCCCAACCGGCATTACCACCCATAATCCTAAATTAATGAAGGGCTTGGATGTGGTAGATAAAACCCAGCGGGTGGCCAACTACAACAAGTATATTCACTATGGCATTGGCCTGATTGCTCACTCCTGTGGGGTCAATAATATCCGCGGCCTTAACCGCAAGCATGTGCGCGTGGTGCAGGAGGATGGCTTGTCGCAAACCCTGGATGAAATGTACTCCATGTACAAGTAGCGCATGGCGAGTGCTTGCCAACTGCGTTAAACTGCTGGGTATTACTGGTTACGAGGCATTTTAATGCACCAAGAACAACCCAAGAATCCGCTGCACGGCGTTAAGCTGGAGCAAATGGTTACGCGCCTGGTCGAACATTTTGGTTGGGCCGAGCTGGGACAGCAGATCAATATCAATTGCTTTAAGAAAGACCCCTCGGTGAAATCTTCGCTGAAGTTTTTGCGCCGCACTCCCTGGGCGCGGGAGCAGGTCGAGCAGCTGTATATCAAAACCTTTTGTACCTGGCCTTATAACGCCGGGATATAAGGACTAAGTGCATGAATCTGAGCGTCGCCCTGGTACAACAGGATATCCGCTGGCTCGATGTTGATACCAATCTCACGCAGCTAAGTACACGCCTTGAGTCCATCGGCGATGTCGATTTAATTATCCTCGCGGAAACCTTCGCCACCGGATTCGCAGTGGCCGATAGCCAGGTGCATGAGTCGGCCGAGCAGATCTTAATCTGGCTTAAAGAGCAGGCGCAGCGTCATCGGTCGGTTATGTGTGCCAGTGTGATCGTCGCCGAGCAAGGGCAAAAGTTTAACCGCCTGTACTGGGTGTCTCCCGACGGTGTGGTGCAGCATTATGATAAGCGGCACCTGTTTTGCCTGGGGCAAGAAGGCAAGTACCTTAATCCCGGTAAGCAAAGAGTCATTTTTACCTTAAAGGGTCTGCGCATCTTGCCGCAAGTTTGTTACGACCTGCGTTTTCCCGTGTTTGCCCGCAATCGCAACGATTATGAGGTGATGATCAATATCGCTAATTGGCCGGCGGCACGACGTAGCGCCTGGGATACCTTGCTACGGGCACGAGCCATTGAAAACCAATGCTATGTGTTGGCGGTTAATCGTATTGGCGATGATGGTCACGGCATAGCGCATAATGGTGGCACCGCCGTCTATGACTTTAGCGGCGAACCCTTGGCTCAGACCGCAGATGACCAGCCACAAGTCCTCACTATTACTCTGGATAAAGATGCGTTAGAGGAATACCGCCAGGCCTTTCCCGCCTGGCAGGATGCGGATGCCTTTGACTTGCGCTAGGGTCGCTGTAAGGGCATCGGCAGGAGATGCAGGGCGGTGGTATAATACGGATATTAGTTAGCGAACCCGAGCCCCTATCTTGATTTTACCCGTACTTCTCGCCGGTGGCGGCGGCACCCGGTTGTGGCCGCTGTCGCGTCAGGACCGCCCTAAGCAGTTTTTGCGTCTTAACGGCGAGCATTCCTTACTCCAGCAAACGGCGTTGCGTTTTCGTCAGCAGGGCTGTCTGGCTCCTTTAGTGATCTGCAGTGCCGAGCACCGTTTTATGGTGGCGCAGCAGTTGCTGGAAATAGATATGCGCGCCAGCGCCATTATTCTCGAGCCCGATGGGAAAAATACCGCACCAGCGGCGGCTTTGGCGGCGCTGTGGGCGCAGCAACATCAGCCGGATGCCAGCCTGTTTTTCGCTCCCGCCGATCATGCCATTGCCAACTTCACCTTGCTTGGCGACCAGCTTGGCGCGCTTGATAGCGTGGCGCAGCAGCATCTTATTTTGTTTGGTATTACCCCCAGCGAACCGCAAACTGGCTTTGGTTATATTCAACAGGGCAGCAGTTATGGCTGCGCTGAGCATGGTGTTGAAGGCTTGTTTAAGGTTGCCGGCTTTACCGAAAAGCCGGCTCGAGCCACCGCCGAGTATTATCTCGAGCAAGGGCAATATTATTGGAATTCGGGCATGTTGCTCGCCGGTTGTGGCATTTTTATCGAACAGTTTCAAAAGCATAGACCGCAGTTATGGGCGCAGGTGTGCCGCGCCGCAAACTTTAGTAGCGATCTGGACTTTACCCGTGTCGATGAAAGCGCCTGGCAGCAACTGGAAGGGGATTCCCTGGACTATGCGCTGCTTGAACGCAGCGAGCAGCTGTTGCTTTGTCCACTGCCGCTGCAATGGTTTGATCTCGGCAGCTTTGCCCAGCTTTATCAATATCACAGTCGGGATAAGGATGAGAATCTGGTGCTCGGCAGCGCCGTCTGCGCCGACAGCCAGGGTAATCTGATCGCCGCCGATGAGCAGCATCTGGTGGCAACCTTAGGTATCAAGGACACGGTAATAGTGCACAGCGGCGACACCATTTTAGTGGCCGCCAAGGATCATCTGGATAAAATGCCCAAGCTGGTGGCCAAGGTGGCCGCCGAGCATCCGCAGCAGCGCCGCTATCACAGGCAAACCTTTCGCCCTTGGGGCCATTACGAGGTGCTGAACGAGGGCGCGCAATACAAGGTTAAACGCATTGTTTTGCAGGCGCAGGCGCGTTTGTCCTTACAGGCGCATCAACATCGTTCTGAGCATTGGGTGGTGGTCAGCGGCGAGGTGCTGGTGCAGGTGGAGCAGCAGGAACACAGGCTAAGCGGTGGCCAGTCCATCTACATACAGGCACAGCAGCGCCATCGCCTGACCAATGTGGGTAATAAGGCGGCGATCATTATCGAGGTGCAAAGCGGCGATTATCTGGGTGAAGACGATATTATCCGCTTTGATGATGACTATGGCCGTTAAAGCACGGGGCCGCTAGCGCAGGGTTTGGCTGCGCATAAACTTAAGGTATTGTTCTAGGCTTTGCTGCCACAGATCGAGACCTTCCGCTAAGCCCGCGTCTATGGGTTTATCATCGAGCAGGCGGCGTTCGATTTTTTTCAACGCCATGCCATAGCGATTAAAGCCCAGCTGCAAGGCGGTGCTGGCTTGGCGGTGCAGCAGCTTGATGCACTGCTCCTTATCATTGCCCACCAGTTGCTGACAGCGCAGCAGCTTATTGCGCGCGGAAAGCACAAACTCATTGTAAATGGAGATCAGTTCTTGCTCGGCAAAGGTGTTGGCCATCAGCTCGGCGGCGGTTTCATCGTAGAGCACGTCCTTTAAGGCAACGCTGATATTCGGGGTCTGATTCGATTGCGAGTCGCTGAGCGCCTGTCTTAACTTCTCTTGTTTAATTGGCTTACCGACTATGTCCTTGATGCCCAGCGCCAGGTATTCCTTGATCTCATCCGGGCTCAGGCTGGCGGTAAAGGCCAGAATCGGGGTGCGGTGATTGCGATGATCCATGGTTTTAAGCTTGCGGATCACCTCCTGACCACTGAAGTCCGGCAGGTTCATATCCAAAAGCACGACATCAAAATGGTGTTTTTTCAGCAGTTCAATGGCGCTGCTGCCATCGGTGGCCAGTTTGACCTTGTGTTCATCCTCGGCCATAAATTCGATGGCGATTTTTTGATTCAGCTCTAAATCTTCAACCAGGAGCACATCTAACCCGGTGCGGTAGTTGTCTGATTTAGGGCGTTTTTCTACCAGGCTTAATTCGCCTACCGTGAGTTTCACGGCAAAGTTAAAGGTGCTGCCTTCACCCAGGCGGCTGCGAATATTCAACTGGCTACCAAGATGGGCAAGCAGGCGACTGGTGATCGCCAGTCCCAGTCCGGAGCCACCCTTGAGCTTGCCGGCGCTGCTTTGCACATAGGGTTCGGTTAAATATTGGATTTCATCTTCTTCGATACCCGGCCCCGAGTCGATAACGCTAAAGCTTAGGGTATGCTCTTCCTGGCCTCCATGGAGCAGGTCGACCTGCAGGGTGACTTGACCCTGATCGGTAAATTTAATGGCGTTACCTACCAGATTAATAAGAATTTGCCTGAGCTTTTGGTGGTCGCAGTAATAACAGGCCTGCTTCGCCAAATTATAGTTAAGCTCAAATTTCACGCCCTTTTGCTCCGCCAGTGGGCTCAGCAGCAGGCAGAGGTTATTGAGCCAGGTATGCAGTTCCACATCTTCTTCATACAGGGCCTCATCGCTTTGCTCCAGGCTGGCATATTCCAATACCTTGTCGATTAGCAGGGTCAGGGATTCGGCGGAGTTGATAATGGCCTCGCAATAGGGTTTGTTTTTCGGTGTGCTGGCCTGGTTCATGATCAACTGGGCACTACCGAGTATGCCATTCAAGGGAGTGCGGATCTCGTGGCTGATGGTGGATAAAAACATGCCACGGATCTCTAAATCCTTTTGTGTCTTGGCCGTCAATTGGTTGAGGTTAAGCTCACGGCGCTCGTTGCAAAACAGGGCGACACCAGCGGCAAACAGCATGGGTGCGAGCACCCCTTTTACCAGCAGCGCGGCACTAAACCAATCGTTATCAAACTGGGTGTTGTGCTCGCTGTGGTTCATCACCAGGGCGCGGGCGGCAAACACCAGGAGCGACATACTGAGAGCGATCAGATACACCAGGCTGGCACTGGGGTACTTGGTGCGGCCGTAGCGGCTGATAATGTAGAAAAGACAGGCAGCTTCGACGAAGCGATGCAGGTCTATCAGCAGCACCTGGGCGGAAATATCCACGGAGATAAACATAAAGTAGGTAAAGCTGATAAATAAGCAGCCGCTGACAAAGATAAAAAAGTAGGTCAGCAGGCCGTTATAGTTGAGGAAGCGATTAATGGCCAAAACATGGATCACCGAGCCGCAAATAAAGAAAAAGTTTGCCAGGGTGACAAGGTTCTCATGCTGTTGTGGTGCTTTGATGGCGGAGATGATAATCCCCACCAACAAGCATACCGGATACCACACATAGAGGCCGATGCCGACAAAGTTACGATTGGCGCGCCAGGTAATAAAATTGAGCAAGGTCATCACAAAGATGGCCGCGGCGCTGGTATAGAAGAGGGTCGACGTGTCTAGCATCCGTGATATGTATTGGTTATGGGTATTTAGTTTCTACTATACGGAAAATTCTCTGCTTGGCTATGCGTAAGTATCGAGAGGCAATTTATTGCGGATAAGAAAAAGCCGGCATGTCGCCGGCTTTGAGATTAAAAACAGACCCTAACGTAATTCGTTCGGGATATTGGTCTGAGCCCAGGACAATAACTCGATGCGGTTACGGCATTTGGTTTTACGGAAGGCACTGTAAAGGTGCGTTTTCACCGTATGCGGGCTGATGCTAAGCTGCTCGGCGATCTCTTTATTCTTAGCGCCTTTACTCATTAGACCAACTATGGCCTTTTCACGCTTGGTAAGTTTAACCGGCTCGATGTCGCCTTCGGTGAGTTTATGTAAGGAGTCCTTATTGAAATGCAGCATGCGATTAAGCACGTTACACATAACATCACGGCGATACCATAAATGGTTTTCTTGTAATAAGCGTATGCCCTTCATCATTACATCGGCATTGTCCGAGGTATAGAACACCCCGCGAATACCGCTTAACAGTGCACGGTTGGCCAGTTCCGGGTTCTCATCCAGGTTGAAGAGGACGATATCGCACTCTACCCTAAGGTTTATAAGGTGGTACTTTAAGCGACCCCAGGCGTCTTCGTTAGACGTCTCGATAAATAAATAAGCCGTACCTGGCTGCACTTGAGTTACGTCGGTACCCTTTTGTACTTCAAACCCTTGGGTGCGTAGTAACGGTGCCAAAACATTAGTGCCAATCTGGTTAATCGGTTCCTGCTCAAGCAGTAAAAATACGGTCTTACTCATTTAGTGGTCGGCTCATTAAAAACTATTTGCACTATCCTAACACGCTATTCACTTCTTTTGTATTAGGGTGTTTTGATTTATGTAGTGAAAAAAGACTATTTATGCCCATGTACCCAACATTTGTAAATAATAGGTTACGTAATGGCTAAATTAGGCGCCTAAAAGCGCCTGATTTAGCCAGAAAAAAGTATGTGGGTAGGTTAATAAAGTGATGATTCCTATACTTTTAGCTTATCCTGATAGGGGGGCCAACCCATTGCCTTACCGGCTAACATATGGAGATGAATATGGTACACGGTTTGTCCGCCATGGCCGTTGCAGTTCATCACCACGCGGTAGCCATCTTCGGCAAACCCATGCTCCTTTGCCAGCTTGGCCGCAACCACATAGAGATGACCGACAATTGCGGCATTTTCCGTGGTGACATCATTAATGGTCGCTATTGTCTTTTTTGGGATAATTAAAACGTGAAATGGGGCCTGGGGATTAATATCGGTAAAGGCCAGTGCTTGTTCGTCCTCATAAATGATATCGGCGGGGATCTCGCGATTGATAATTTTGGTGAAAATGGTCTCTGTGCTCACAGCGAGCTCCTTAATTTTACTAGCAGGGTGTCAGTAATGACAAAGAAAAGCATAAGTGTCAAACTGAGAACCAAAGCTTAAATGTAAGGTAGGTACCCCATGTGGAAAAAACTCTCCAGTGCTGCGGCGCTGGCTCTGTTGCTAATGCCCTCGGCTTATGCCGAAACTGTGTCCTTTGCGAGCGAAATTATCCCCTTACAGGTGAATGATAAAACCATTTCGCATTCTATTTTCAATACCGTTGATGAGCTGGAACTGGCTCCGGGTAGCTATCGTCTTAAGCTCAAATACAGCGACCTTTATGAAAGCGGTTTTGATGACCATGAGGTAATCGAGTCGGAACCCTTTTGGGTGACCTTGGCGGTTGAGGCCGGGCAGGATTATGAGGTGACGTTCGATCGGGCTGCAACCGTCGCTGGCGCTAAGCTTTTCGCGCAAAGCCCCATAGTGCGTTTACGCGCCGAGGGTCGGCAGCTGGAAGTGCCTATGCCTAAAGCGACCGCGCCTAGTGTGGTTGCACCCAGTACTATCGCACCGAGCACTGCCGCGCCTGCGCTGACAGCACCAACCTTGATGCCAGCCAATATAGCCCCAGCTCCGGCGGTTTCGACCAAGTCTGCACCGGCAGTTGCACCTGTCCCTCAAGCCGGTGGCAATGTCAGTGCCGCCGCCATGCTAGAGTTCTGGTGGCAGCAGGCTACGCCGGCACAGCGCCAGGCATTTTTACAGAAGGTGCAGTCGCAACAGTGATGCTTTGCGTTTTGTAGGTCGATGCTCTGCGTCGACAGCGGGGGCGCTTTCTCAGCAATGTGCTTCAGTGTTGCTCATTTGTCGGGCTTATCGGCAATATGCTCCCGCGTTGCTTATTTGTTGGGCTAAAAGCCCGACCTACAAGGTTCCACGCCAATCTTGATGCTTTGCGCCTTGTAGGTTGATGCTCTGCGTCGACAAAGGAGGTATTTGCCTGCCTTTAGGCAATAAAAAAGGGTGCATTTAGCACCCTTTTTACTTAGCGTGTCGCTATTAGTTAAATAGCGCGTCTATAGTACCTTGCGCCAGTGGGTGATAACCCGGACGAGCGCCCTGGTATACTTCATAGGCCCAGTCACGCTTGTTGTTATTAATCAGCGCCTTGTATAGAGGCACGATCAATTTACGACGACCGATGCCACTTAGGTGCTTATCCAGCGCCGGGTAAATGGCTTCATAGCCGTTGCCTACCGCCAGCATAAACCAGGCGAAGGCGACTTCCTTATTGGTTGACGCGGTCAGGTTAAACTGGGTATCCAGCTCGACCATCTTCTCGCCAGCCAGGTCGCGTGGCAGGTTATTGATAAAGTGCAACCACTCATGCACCGTCCAGTTTGCGGTCGGCAATTCACTGGCCGGTTTACTGCCGGCTAACCAGGCTTGCGTCTCGGCATCAACCTTGTCGAACACATCCGAAGTAGGCTGAGGTGCATCGGCAGGTAGACCCGGCTGATGGATCCACTCATTGACCTTCTCCATGCTGACCACTCCTGGGTGTTTGTTGATCAGATTCTCTTCTAGGTAACGCTCAAATTCCGCCGTGGTCAGCGACTGGAATGAATAGGCCTTAAAGTAACCCTTAACGAACTCGTCAAAGACATCGCGACCAAACTTTTCTTCCAAATAGATAAGGAATAGCTGGCCCTTGGTATAAGGCACAGAGCTAAAGGCGTCGTCCGGATCGCGACCGTTCAGCTCCAGGTTTAAGCGGGTATCCGGTGCCGGAATATCTTTTAGCAGGGAATTTAGGCCTGCGGCATCCAAAGATTGCTCCATCACCGCACGCTCACGACCGAAAACTTCTTCCATAATGCGGTTTTCAACGTAAGAGGTGAAACCTTCGTTTAACCATAAGTCTTCCCAGGTGGCGTTGGTAACCAGGTTACCGGACCAGGAGTGTGCCAGTTCGTGGGCGATCAGGTTAACCAGGCTCTTATCGCCGGCCACTACGGTTGGGGTGATAAAAGACAGGCGTGGGTTTTCCATGCCGCCGAATGGGAAGCTAGGAGGCAGCATAAGTAGATCGTAGCGGCCCCAGGCGTATTCGCCGTACATAACTTCGGTTTTATCTATCATCGCCTGGGTGTCGTTAAACTCGGCCACCGAGGCATCGAGAATTTGCGGCTCGGCGAAAATCGCGGTCTGGTGCGACATTTCCTTGTATTCCAGGTTACCGGCGCCGATGGCGATCAGGTAAGGCGGAATGGCCTGCGGCATATCGAAGAAGTAGTCGCCATCTTTGATAAAGGCACCCGTGTTGTCGGCACTCATTACCGCACGAACATTTTCCGGCGTTTCGATACGAGCGCTATAGGTTACGCGCATGGCCGGCGTGTCTTGTACCGGGATCCAGCTACGGGCGTGAATGGCCTGTGACTGGCTGTACATAAAGGGTTGAGTTTTGCTGGCGGTTTGCTCCGGCGTCAGCCATTGCAGGCCAGATGCTTGTGGCAAGCTGTTGTAATAAATACGAACCTTAGGAGCTTGCTGCTTAAAGCGAATGGTTAGTTTTGAACCCTTCACATCGTCACGAGCCGCTAAATCAAATTTTGCCTTGTGCCATTTGCCTTGGGTGTCCTGGTAGATCACGCGGTCAACTTCAAGGTCGCGGGTATCCAGTACCAGAGTACGAGCAGCGGCATTTTTCCACTTTAGGCTATGCTCAACGAAGCCTTCTAATTGCTTGTCGGTGAAGTCGACATCAAGATCTAAAAACAGGTGTGTGGAGACCACATCGTCTAGGTTGGCATAGGTGTGCTCATCGCTGGCAGCCAGGCTGTGCAGGCTAACGCCGCCAAGCGCTAAGGCAAGAGCAAGAGGTTTTAATTTCATAGCATCCTCAGAACGGGTGAAATAAGAAGTGCTTGTTATATCAGATATAGTCAACGACTGACAGCTATGTCTGTTGGCTGGCTTGGGGTACACTTAGGGCAAATAGCCAAGAGAGACGTTTCCTTTGCCTGCATTACAAAGCCATCATACCTTTGCGCTGGACGTGCCCTGTCAGACGCTTGTGACCGTCACAGATCCAGCCCAGCTTCGCGAGTTCGATTACGCCCAAGCGTTTTGTGTGCTCGGCGAGGGTAGCAACACCATCTTTACCACTCCCTATCAAGGTACGGTTATCTTGATCGCCAATAAAGGGGTGCGTATTGAGGAGTTGTCGCAAAGCTGGTTGCTGCATTGTGCGGCCGGTGAAAACTGGCATGCGCTGGTGGAGAACACCTTGGCCTTGAATATGCCGGGGTTGGAAAACCTGGCTCTTATTCCTGGTAATGTTGGCGCCGCGCCGGTGCAGAATATCGGTGCCTATGGTGTCGAGCTGGCGCAGTTTGTCGAGTATGTCGAGGGCTATCACATAGCGCACGGTGAAACCCAGCGCCTCAGTGCCGAGCAGTGCCGCTTTGGTTATCGCGATTCCGTCTTTAAACATGAGCTAAAGGGCCAGTTTATTATTACCCAGGTTGGTTTGCGCCTACCTAAGCAATGGCAGCCGAATATCAGCTACGGACCCTTGCAGGGTTTACAGCAGCCCAGCGCCAAGCAGGTATTTGATGAGGTGGTGGCGGTGCGTCAGGCAAAACTGCCAGATCCTAAGGTACTGGCTAATTGCGGCAGCTTCTTTAAAAACCCCATACTGCCACGCCCTCAGGTAGCCGCTTTAAAAGAGCAATATCCGCAACTGCCCTGCTATGACGTCGATGCCGAGCAGCAAAAGGTGGCCGCCGGTTGGCTGATAGAGCAGGCCGGACTAAAAGGCTTTCATATTGGCGATATCGCCGTGCACGATAAGCAGGCCCTGGTGCTGGTGAATCGCGGTGCGGGTCGGGCTGAAGAATTGCTGGAGATGATCAAGCATATTCAAAGCGTGGTAGCACAGCGTTTCGGCATTGACCTGGAGCATGAAGTGCGATTGATGGGCGAGCTGCAAGAAATTCATGTAGGGGCCACTCATGAAGGCGCCTGACGGTAACAAGCTGGCCATATTACAGGCCTTAAATAAGGGCGAGTTTATTTCCGGGCAAGCCATGGGCGAGCAACTAGGCATTAGCCGTGCCGCCGTGGCCAAGCATATTACGTCCTTGCAGGAAATGGGGCTGGATATTTACAAGGTCAATGGCAAGGGCTATCGCCTCAGTCGACCTTTGAGCCTGCTTAAGCAAGCGGATATCGAGCTGGCCTATCAAGAGTTAGACGGCAGCGGCTGTCATTTTGAAGTACAGCCCATTATCGACTCCACCAACACCGAACTGATGCGCCGGGTGCAAAGCATCGAGGCAAACAATAACAGCGTGCTGGTGGCAGAAATGCAGCAGAAGGGCAAGGGACGGCGCGGCCGCACCTGGCAATCCCCCTTTGCAGCCAACCTTTATTACAGTTATTACTGGCGCTTAGACGATGGCATGCATGCGGCCATGGGTTTATCTATTGCCGTGGGTCTGGCGGTCTATGACAGCCTAAAGGCGCTCTATGATCTTGAGGTGCAGCTGAAATGGCCGAACGATGTGCTGGTCGATGGCCGTAAGTTGGCGGGTGTGTTGGTGGAGCTCGATGGCACCGCCGAAGGACCCTGTCATCTGGTGATCGGCATAGGCCTCAATATTTCCATGCCTCAGGCAGCGGCAGAGCATATAGATCAGCCCTGGTGCGATCTCAACGAGTTCGCCGGTGAGCTGGATAAAAACCAGTTGGTGGCCGTGCTCACCTGCTTTTTACAAAAGCGCCTAGCCCAATATCGCCAAACCGGTCTACAGGGCATGTATCAGCAGTGGAATAGGGTGCATGCCTTCAGCGGTCAATGTGTCGAGCTTAGCTCGGGCACCAATACCTGGCGTGGCATCTGTGAAGGTATCGACGAGCAGGGCGCCGTGGTGCTGCGCATCGATGGCCAAAGCAAGCGTTACTTTGGCGGTGAGATCAGTTTAAGGGTTAAGTCGACGGGTTAATCATGAAGCTATTAATCGACGCCGGTAATACGGCACTTAAAATGATGCTGACCTCGGGCTCCGAAACGGGGCAGGACATTCAGCTACAGCACGTAGAGCCGCAGGCTGTGCCTTGGACACAGATAGAAGAAGTGGTTATTTCTGCGGTAGCCGACTCAGACGTCTTAAGCGCCTTGGTGAAAGAAGCCGAGACGCAGGGAGTGGGAGTACGTCGCGCTGCGGTGACGGCAAAGTGGCAACAACTTAACTGTGCCTATGACAATTATTCTACTCTGGGCATCGACCGCTGGCTGGCGGTGATCGCCGGTTACTGTGCTAACCCCAACGGCTACACCCTAGTGGTTGACGCCGGCACGGCACTGACCCTAGATCTAATCGATGATGCTCATCAGCATCTTGGCGGCTATATTCTTCCGGGATTAAGTCTAAGTGAGCACAGCATAGTGAGCCGCGCCGAAAAGGTTTTTACCCTTGATGACCAGGTTGCTAGTCCCGAGCCTGGGTGCTCAACCCCGGCAGCGGTGAAAAATGGCGCCCTTATCGGTGCCCTCGGTGCCATCGAATATGTGCTGGCGCATCACTGCTGTGGACAAGGTGTGCAATTATTGATCACCGGCGGCGATGGTTTGGCTCTGCATCAACACCTGGGGCAAGGTATTTATCGTCCCCATTTGGTCTTCGAAGGCCTGTGGCAGTGGCAAAAACAAGGGTGAATTGTTTAAAAAAGCTCTGTTTTGGGTGAATAATGAACGTTCGCACCTCAAACCTAAACTTTTTTTGATTTTATAGTTGCATCCCAATAAACCTTACTCTAGAATCTCGCCCCGTACTAAAGCAGTGCCGACTTAGCTCAGTTGGTAGAGCAACTGACTTGTAATCAGTAGGTCATCCGTTCGACTCGGATAGTCGGCACCATTTCCTCATCTTGGAAAGGCTTTAGAAAGAATTTTGCGTGGAGGGGTTCCCGAGCGGCCAAAGGGATCAGACTGTAAATCTGACGGCACTGCCTTCGCTGGTTCGAATCCAGCTCCCTCCACCACTCTAAATTCTTGACGGTTAGAGGTAGTTAAGAACAGGTTCCTAGAAAGCGGGCATCGTATAATGGCTATTACCTCAGCCTTCCAAGCTGATGATGCGGGTTCGATTCCCGCTGCCCGCTCCAGTTTTCTGGTGTGCTGATATAGCTCAGTTGGTAGAGCGCACCCTTGGTAAGGGTGAGGTCGGCAGTTCAAATCTGCCTATCAGCACCACTCCAGTCCTGTCTGTCCTGAAATACTTCCTTTGATTTGTCTAAAAAATATTCAATAATGAAGAATTGAATTGATCGTCGTTTTTTGTCGATCGTTTGATATGTAATCTAGATACACAAAAACTGATAGGTTCCGTCATGGCAAAAGAAAAGTTTGAACGCGTAAAACCGCACGTAAACGTTGGTACAATCGGCCACGTTGACCACGGTAAAACAACTCTAACTGCA
>NZ_PQCF01000033.1 GCF_002964765.1 Pseudoalteromonas sp. T1lg88 | reverse complement strand
CTTGTGCGGGCCCCCGTCAATTCATTTGAGTTTTAACCTTGCGGCCGTACTCCCCAGGCGGTCTACTTAATGCGTTAGCTTTGAAAAACAACTCCGAAAAGTCGAGCTTCTAGTAGACATCGTTTACGGCGTGGACTACCAGGGTATCTAATCCTGTTTGCTCCCCACGCTTTCGTACATGAGCGTCAGTGATTGGTTGCGGGAGCCGGATTTGAACCGACGACCTTCGGGTTATGAGCCCGACGAGCTACCAGGCTGCTCCATCCCGCGCCAGTAGACTTGAAAGTTGTTTTGCTTCTGCTTTCGAAAGAAGTGGCGTATCCAATTAAGAATTGGTTGCGGGAGCCGGATTTGAACCGACGACCTTCGGGTTATGAGCCCGACGAGCTACCAGGCTGCTCCATCCCGCGCCAGTAGACTT
>NZ_PQCF01000032.1:846892-902316 GCF_002964765.1 Pseudoalteromonas sp. T1lg88 | reverse complement strand
TAACCTGTACTAATTACCCGTGAGGCTTAACCATACAACACCAAAATGGTGTGAGACTGTTAAGTTAGAAGTTAGAAATTAAAGACTGAAGTAGACACATTACTTATAAAGCTTTCCGAATTTAATACTGATTGCAACAGCGATTAGTAACCAATTTGCTTGGTGACAATAGCGTTCTGGACCCACCTGACCCCATGCCGAACTCAGCAGTGAAACGGAACAGCGCCGATGATAGTGTGGCATTTGCCATGTGAAAGTAGGTCATCACCAGGCTCCTATTCAGAAAAACCCGCTCAATGAGCGGGTTTTTTGCTTTCTGGCGTTTATGCTTTTTATTCCAATATATTCGATTGCAGCAATAAAGCGGGTTTTTTGCTTTCTGAATTTTAGGTTTTACACAGCGTTTATTGTTTTGCTGGGGTAAACTCATTAAGTCGCTTCATTAGTTCCTTACTCAAAAATTCAGAAAAAAGTAGGGGAGCAATTGCACCAAAATTAGCCGCCTGTGAGTAGCTAATTAACCAGGGATTCAGCTAGTTAACTAATCTTGGCTAACCCTTTGCTTTGTCACTGGCTTTGTTTTAGGATCAGGGCATTCACACTAAGGTTTAAGACGACGTGATCCGTAATTTATTACTGTTAGTTATAGCTTTTGGCGCTTTGCCGCTGCAGGCAATTGAAGTAAAAGACTTATACCAATATCGCCAGCCGGTCGAAGATAAAACCCGGACTAGTCGAGCTACCGCGAGCCAAAATGCGCTGCTTAATGTCCTTGTTAAAGTGACAGGTGACGCCAATGCGGCCGAAAACTCTAAGGTGCGTGCTGCCTTGCCCGATATCGCTAGTTACATGACTAAATATGAGTACGCGGATAATAAGGGTGAATCTTATTTACAGGTAGAATTCGATGGCAACAAGGTTAACGCCTTGGTGCGTGACGCAGGCCTTCCCTTATGGGGCAATCGTCGTCCCTTGGTGGCTATCTGGTTAGCCATAGAAGATGGTTGGCGTCGTGAACTTATGACCGCCGACTCTTACCCGCAAATTCAAGAGCAAATTGCCGAGCGAGCATCCCGTCGTGGTGTCCCCGTGGTAACGCCGTTATTTGATTTAGAGGATCACCAACATGTGACCGTGGCCGATGTTTGGGGTAACTTCAGTGACTCTCTGGATATTGCCTCTGAGCGCTATATGGCTGAGCGGGTTGTATCTGCGCGTCTTTATAAAGATGAAAACACCGACGGCTGGGCCTTGGAGTGGCGTTTTACCAATGAAGATCAGTTTGAAGGAGTAAAGCATCAGGGCGAACAACAAGAGGTTGTGGGCGATATGATTGATGCCTTAGCCAGCGCTTTGGCGAGCGAATATGCAATTGATGCTAGCTCCAGCTATGAAGCGCAACAGCAAACCCTAAAGCTATATAACACTCAGAATTTTGTCGATATTGAATATGCCGTGCGCCGTTTAAAAAGCTTAAGTGTAGTGACCGATGCGGCGGTGACGCACATCAGTCAGGAGCTGGTTGAAATCCGTATTAGCCACACAGGTGGTGTGGAAGATCTCAAGAAAGCGTTAACCCTGGATTCTTACTTTAGTGACTATCGCGATCCGCAGAAGTTTTACTACTCCAATAGTAATGATGCGCTCGAGTACGCGTGGCAGTAATCTATGATGCTTAGCTCGCAATTAGCACTGCCGGTGACCTTGCCGGATGACGAAACCTATGCCAGTTATTTTGGCGGTGAGGATTCCCTAGAGGTTAGTCATCTGCGCTCGTCATTTAATCAGTTGAACGAGCAGTTTCAATATACCTATTTATGCGGTTTAGGTGATTCCGGAAAATCGCATTTGCTTTATGCCACCTGTGTTCATGCTCAGGAGCTTGGCTTGTCCAGCATGCTGTTATCACTGAGCGAAGTGCAGCATTACGGCCCGCAAGTGCTTGAAGGGGTGGATGCCCTCGATGTGGTCTGTATCGATGATTTACATCTTATTGCCGGGGATGAAGCCTGGGAAAAAGCGCTTTTTAACTTCTTTAACCGCTTTAACGAGCCAGGTAAGCTCTTACTTATCTCCGCCGACTTGCTGCCTGATATGTTGCATTTGGATCTGCCTGATCTCGAGTCGCGCTTAAAGTGGGGCACCACCTTGCAAATTCGCTCCATGAGCGATGATGATAAGGCGCAGGCACTGACCAACCGCGCCAAGATGCGCGGCCTGGAGCTATCCGATGAATGTGCGCGTTTTTTACTGACGCGTCTTAGTCGTGATATGCGTGCCTTACTGGATGTACTCGATACTTTGGATCATGCATCCATGGCGGCACAACGCAAGCTCACCATTCCTTTTATAAAAGCCACACTAAAGCTGTAGAAACAGGCGCGCGGGGCTAGAATCAATGCGGCCCTTTGGTTATCATAAGTGGCTAAATAAACACTTTAAATTATCACCCTAGTCAGGTATCCGATGAACTTAGAAGCGATTTTGGCTGACGCCTTAAAGGCGGTTGAAACAGCCAGCGAAATCGCGCACCTAGAAGATGTGCGCGTAAACTACCTTGGTAAGAAAGGTGAAATAACCGGGCTACTTAAAACACTTGGGCAAATGGCGCCAGAAGAGCGTAAGAGCGCAGGCCAAGTAATTAACCAAGCAAAACAAGAAGTTACTGAAGCAATCAATGTTAAACGTGAAGCACTGAGTGCTGCTGCGTTAGAAGCTAAACTTGCCGCTGAAACAATTGATGTCACCTTGCCGGGTCGCAATATGGCCTCAGGCGGTGTGCACCCGGTTACCCGCACCATAGAGCGTATTGAATCCTTCTTCGGCGAGCTTGGCTTTGCCGTTAAGTCGGGCCCTGAGGTAGAAGATGATTTCCACAACTTCGATGCCCTGAATATTCCGGCTCATCACCCGGCCCGTGCGGATCACGATACCTTTTACTTCAATCCTAAGTTGGTATTGCGCACCCAGACCAGTGGCGTGCAAATTCGTACCATGGAAACCGAGCAACCGCCGCTGCGTATTATCTCGCCAGGCCGCGTATACCGTAACGACTACGACCAAACTCATACGCCTATGTTCCACCAGGTTGAAGGCTTGATGGTAGATACGGACGTCAGCTTCACCGAGCTTAAAGGTATTCTGCACGACTTCCTGCGTAACTTCTTTGAAGAAGACATGGAAATCCGTTTCCGTCCGTCATATTTCCCATTTACCGAGCCTTCGGCGGAAGTAGATGTAAAGGGTAAAGACGGTAAATGGCTTGAGGTATTAGGCTGTGGCATGGTGCACCCGAACGTATTACGTGCGGTAAACATCGACCCTGAAAAATACACTGGCTTTGCCTTTGGTATGGGTGTAGAGCGCCTGACCATGCTGCGCTATGGCGTTAACGACCTACGCGCTTTCTTCGAAAATGATATGAAATTCCTAAACCAGTTCCGTTAAGAGGTCGTGATAAATGAAATTCAGTGAAAAGTGGTTACGCGAATGGGTTAACCCGGCCATCGACGCGAATGAACTGGCAGAGCAACTTTCTATGGCTGGCCTTGAAGTAGACGGTGTTGATGCCGCTGCGGGTCAATTTGAAGGTGTAGTTGTAGGTGAAGTGGTTGAATGTGGCCAACACCCGGATGCAGATAAACTGCGTGTGACCAAGGTTAACGTGGGCGAAGACGAGCTACTCGATATCGTCTGTGGCGCGCCAAACTGTCGCCAAGGCCTAAAAGTGGCCGTAGCGAAAGTGGGTGCCGTTCTTCCGGGTGACTTTAAAATCAAAAAAGCCAAGCTTCGTGGCCAGCCTTCACACGGCATGTTATGTGCGTTTGTTGAGCTAGGTATCAGCGAAGAAGGCGACGGCATCATGGAATTGCCTCTTGATGCGCCTATCGGTCAGGACCTACGTGAATATCTTGCTCTCGACGACAAGATTATCGACGTTGATTTGACGCCAAACCGCAGCGACTGTTTAGGTATTAAAGGCCTGGCTCGTGAAGTGGGTGTACTGAACAACCTAGACGTTAAAGAGCTTGAAATTCCTGCGGTTGAACCAACAATCGACGATAAGATCAGCATCGAGCTGGTGAATGAAGAAGCATGTCCGCGTTATCTTGGTCGCGTGCTAAAGGGCATTAACCTGGATGCGCAAACACCACTGTGGATGGTTGAAAAACTGCGTCGCAGTGGCATTCGTTCAATCGACCCGGTCGTAGATGTGACCAACTATGTGTTGATTGAGCTAGGTCACCCTATGCACGCCTTTGATCTTAATGCCATCGAAGGTGGTATCAAGGTACGTAGCGCCAACGCCGGTGAAGAGCTGGTATTGCTTGACGGCAACACGGCGAAATTAAACGAATCAACTCTAGTGATCGCCGATCATAACAAAGCCCTGGCCATGGCCGGTATCTTTGGCGGTGAGCACTCGGGTGTAACCGAAAAGACCTCAGACATCCTGCTTGAAAGTGCTTTCTTCAACCCAGTTGCGATTGCCGGCCAAGCACGCAGCTATGGTTTGCATACAGATGCCTCACACCGCTATGAGCGTGGTGTAGATTTCGCTCTGCAGCGCGATGCCATGGAGCGTGCTACTGCCTTGCTGCTTGAAATCGTTGGCGGTCAGGCTGGCCCAATCGTTGAAGCGGTTGCCCCTGAGCAATTGCCTAAGGTAACGGCGGTAACACTTCGTCGCGAGCGTCTAGACCGCGTAATTGGTTATCATATCGATGATGAAACTGTTACCAATATCTTGCGCCGCCTAGGTCTGGATGTGCAGTTCGAAAACAACACCTGGCAGGCGGATGTGCCTAGCTACCGTTTTGATATTCGCATCGAAGAAGATCTAATCGAAGAAGTGGCACGCGTATTCGGTTACAACAATATTCCTAACGAGGCGCCATTAGCCAAGTTGAATATGACCCGTCATAACGAAGGGGACGTAGCCATCAAGCGTATGCGCGACACCTTGGTAACCCGTGGCTATCAAGAAGCAATTACCTATAGCTTCGTTGATCCTAAGGTGCAAAATGCCATTCACGGTGAAGAAAACAGCCTGGTATTACCGCATCCTATCTCTATCGAAATGTCGGTGATGCGTAAGTCTTTAATGCCTGGCCTACTTAATACTTTGGTGTATAACCAGAATCGCCAACAGCCACGTATTCGCTTCTTCGAGCAAGGACTGAAGTTTATTGCCGATGAAAACGCCGAAAACGGCGTGCAGCAGCAGGCTGTGATTGGCGGCGTGGTTGCCGGCAGTTGTTATGGTGAACATTGGAATCTTGATAGCCGTGCGGCGGATTTCTTCGATGTCAAAGGCGATGTAGAGGCTTTATTGGCGCTGTGCAATACCAGTGCACGCTTTAGCTTTAAAGCCGAGGCCTGTGATGGTTTGCACCCAGGTCAAAGCGCGGCCATTTATGCAGATGGCGTAAAGGTTGGCTTTATTGGCGCTTTACACCCACAATTGCATAAGCAATTGGGTATTAACGGCACCGCATTTGTGTTTGAAATTGAAATCGCCGCGCTTAACAACCGCGTGTTGCCACAGGCTAAGGCTATTTCAAAGTTCCCATCGAACCGCCGCGATATCGCGATTTTAGTCAAAGACGAAGTAAATGCCGGTGATGTTTTGGCCGCGATAGAAAAAGTTGGCGGAAATCAATTGGTTGACCTAAACTTATTCGATGTGTATAAGGGCAAAGGTATAGAGCCAGATTATAAGAGTTTGGCAATTGCTCTGACACTGCAGGCGGTTGATAGAACGCTCGAAGAGAAGGATATCAACCAAGTTGTCGACAACGTCGTAGCCACTTTGGCTAAAGAGTTTAATGCATCGTTGAGGGACTAGATATGGCGCTTACCAAAGCCGACATAGCTGAACACCTATTTGAGAAGTTGGGGATCAATAAAAAGGATGCCAAAGAACTAGTTGAAGCGTTTTTTGAAGAAATCCGCTCAGCTTTAGAGAATGGGGAGCAGATCAAGCTTTCTGGCTTTGGCAATTTTGATCTTCGCGATAAGAAAGAGCGACCGGGTCGTAACCCAAAAACCGGAGAGGATATTCCTATTTCGGCGCGCCGTGTGGTTACCTTTAGGCCTGGGCAAAAACTGAAAACCCGTGTTGAAGTCGGTACCAGTAAGCTTGAGTCTTAATCATAAAAAGCAGCCTTAGGGCTGCTTTTTTAATGCCTGAAATTGGCCGCTATTCCTTGCCTGCACATTTATTTAAGTGCCCCTGTCCGGCACTGTGTTTTTGAACGCCGCTATTTCTTATCCCAATCTTTTAATTTTTCACCGTCTCTTATTGGGCTAATGAGTTAACAATAACTAGAGGTGGTTATTGTCGCCACTTTGCATTAGAATATGGGCGCCCGGCAACAGGCATATTGTCCTTGATCACGCTCTCACTTTGTGGTCGGAACAATGAAGTGCTGGGGTTGATATCCGTTCAAATCAAATTTCAAAGGCAGAAACAATGACCTTATCTCACGAGCAAGAATACTTAAACAGCTGGCAGGAACGCCAAGACTTCGCTGAAAGTATGCAACCTATTATTGGTAAACTGTACCGCAACCGTGGTATCGAAATTGCTGTATATGGCCGTCCGCTAGTAAGTGCCAGCACCATCGATATCATCAAAGCGCACAAAACCGTCGCTCAATTTGAAGATTCAAAACTGCGTTTACGTGAAAGCTTCCCATTCCTAGAAGCCATTAGCAAAATGGAGTTAAACTCTGCTCGTATCGATATCGGTAAGTTAGCCTACAACTACCTATACAAAGATGCAGCCAATGGTCGCTCTGTTGAAGAATACCTAAACGATGAACTAGCTGAAATCGTTAACGCCGGTGCAGCGAAAGAGCCGCGCGATGTAGTACTTTACGGTTTCGGTCGTATCGGTCGTCTACTAGCTCGTCTACTTATCGAAAAATCAGGTCCTTATGCTGATCTTCGCCTTCGTGCCATCGTTGTTCGTGGCGGTAAAGACGGTGACCTTGAAAAGCGTGCCAGCCTGTTGCGTCGTGATTCAATCCACGGTCCTTTCAACGGTTCAATCACTGTTGATCATGAGCGTAATGCTATTAAAGCAAACGGCAGCTACATCCAGGTGATCTACGCGAACTCACCAAGCGAAGTTGATTACACGGCTTACGGTATCAAAGACGCACTCGTTGTTGATAACACAGGTATCTGGAAAGACGAAGCGGGCCTAGGTCAGCACCTTGAAGCTAAAGGCGCGGCGAAAGTACTACTTACCGCTCCTGCTAAGGGCAATATCAAGAACATCGTATACGGTGTTAACAACAGTGATATCAAAGCAGAAGACAAGATCGTGTGTGCGGCAAGCTGTACAACTAACGCCATCACACCTACTTTGAAAGCTCTTAACGACAAGTTCGGTATCAAGAATGGTCACGTTGAAACTGTACACTCGTACACCAACGACCAGAACCTGATCGACAACTACCACTCGGCTGAGCGTCGTGGTCGTGCTGCTGCATTGAACATGGTTATCACCTCTACTGGTGCAGCTAAAGCGGTATCTAAAGCGCTTCCAGAGCTTGAAGGCAAGCTAACTGGTAACGCTATCCGCGTACCTACGCCTAACGTTTCAATGGCTATTTTGAACCTGAACCTTGAGACCGCAACGAACGTAGAAGAGCTTAACGCCTTCCTACGTGACACGGCGCTTTACTCAGACCTGCGCGACCAAATCGACTACACAGCATCGACTGAAATCGTATCGACTGACCTTGTAGGCAGCCGTTACGCCGGTGTGGTTGACTCAAAAGCAACGATTGTTGACGGTGACCGCGTAGTACTTTACGTTTGGTACGATAACGAGTTCGGCTACAGCTGTCAGGTTGTACGTTGTATGCAAGACATGGCTGAGGTTACTCACCCAAGCTTGCCACGCTAATAAGCGTATAGAACAAGACTAGCCGGCACCGAGTGTCGGCTTTTTTATTGCTAAAACTGGCTTTACCGACCTATTACTAGGGAAGGGCCAGGTTATCTCATTAACAATAAGGATCAGCAATGAAGATCACCAGTAATTTCGACAGTGGTAATATCCAGGTTATCGCTTGTGAAAACCCGATGAATATCCAGCTAGAGATCAATAAGGACAACCAGTCTGATTTTTATCAGTGGTTTCATTTTCGCCTAGAAACCACGCCATTTGTTGAGCACCGTTTGCAGATCAACAATCTGGCGCAGTCGGCCTATCCGGAAGGTTGGGACGATTACCAGGCGGTTGCTTCTTATGATCGTCAAACCTGGTTCCGCGTTCCTACCCGTTATGAAGACGGCACCCTGGTTATCGACGTTGAGCCGGAATGCTCACAGATGTTCTTCGCCTATTTTGCACCGTACAGCTACGATCGTCACCTGGACCTGATTTACTGGGCACAAAGCCACGCCATTTGTGAAGCGCAAAACCTAGGCCTAACACTGGATGGTCGCGATATGACGGTTTTGCGTATTGGTGAGCCGAGCGCTGAGAAGAAAAATATCTGGATCACTGCGCGTCAGCACCCGGGTGAAACCATGGCCGAGTGGTTCGTTGAAGGTTTGCTGCACAAGTTACTGGACGACGAAGACCCCCATGCTGCTGCACTGCTATGCAAAGCCGTATTCTACGTAGTGCCGAACATGAACCCGGACGGCAGCGTTCGTGGTCATTTGCGTACCAACGCCGCCGGTGTAAACCTTAACCGTGAGTGGGCCACACCAAGCATGGAAAAGAGCCCGGAAGTCTTCTTGGTGCTTAACAAGATGCGCGAAGTGGGTCTGGATATGCACCTGGATATTCACGGTGATGAGTCTATCCCTTATAACTTTGTCGCCGGTAGTGAGGGGATCCCAAGCTATGACGCACGCCTAGAAGAGTTAGAAAATACCTTTAAGCAAGCGCTATTAACCATCACGCCGGAGTTCCAGGATGAGGTTGGTTACGATAAGGATGCACCGGGCGAGGCCAACTTGACCGTGGCATCCAGTGCGGTTGCCGAAGAGTTTAAGGCCTTGGCTTACACGGTAGAAATGCCGTTTAAAGACAATAACAACCTGCCAGACTTGGATTATGGTTGGTCAGACCGTCGCTCTTACCAGTTCGGTCAGGATACCCTCAGCGCCATAGTTGCTGTGGTTGATAAGTTGAGATAACAGGCTTTAACTTGGGCATTGGCTATTGCTGTGCCCATCATTGAGTTTAAAGCGATAAAGGCATGGTTTGGTTAACGATCCATGCCTTTTTTATTGCTTTCAATTTAGCCGGGATAAACCCAGCTAAAAGTTTAACGCATTAAAATGAAACAAGATTTACTTACGGGGTAAGCTCTACTCGAGCCCATAGGTCGAACGGATTGAAAATTAAGTGTTAACAAACTTAGGCAGTATAAGTTAATATTCCAAAGGTTGAAGAGTGAGGTAAGTATGCTTGCTAATTCTCACTGCCTTATGTCGCGCATTCTCAGTAGCTAACGCAGAGTATCGTAACTAAGAATAAGAAATATAATTATAGAGGATATCTATGGAAGCTTTTGTAAGCGCCGTTAATGACATTGTGTGGAGTAGTGCACTCATTTATCTCTGTCTAGGTGCAGGTCTATTTTATTCCGTATTAACCCGTTTCGCCCAGGTTAGGCATTTCAAAGAAATGTGTAAATTGCTGCTGAGCTCGAATGAATCGAGCCGAGGCATCTCATCTTTTCAGGCCTTGGCGGTTTCCTTATCAGGTCGCGTAGGTGTAGGTAATATCGCCGGCGTTGCTGCTGCCATAGGCTTTGGTGGTCCGGGTGCTATTTTCTGGATGTGGATAGTGGCATTTTTGGGTGCCAGTACTGCGTATGCCGAGTCTACTCTGGGGCAAATTTATAAAACAGAAGAAGATGGTCAATATCGCGGTGGCCCGGCTTACTATTTTGACCGTTGCTTGCAGCAAAAATGGTTGGCCATTTTATTTGCCGTATCGGCCATCGTTGCTTGTGGTGTCTTTTTACCCGGCGTGCAGGCCAATGCGGTAGGTAACGCCTTTACCCAGGTATTTGGTAACGGTGAGATGGTAGCGACTGGCTTTGGCGAGGTAGGCACCTATAAGCTGGTAGCTTTGGCTGTTATTCTGATTGTTCTGGCCTTTATTATCTTTGGTGGTATTAAACGCATCGCCCACTTTACCCAATTTGTCGTGCCATTTATGGCCTTGGGTTACATAGTTCTGGCTTTAATCGTGGTATTTCTAAACCTGGATAAAGTGCCTGGAATCTTCTCGCTGATCATCTCCGATGCCTTTACCGCCCAAGCCGGTTTCGGTGCGGCCATCGGCTGGGGTGTAAAACGTGGTATTTATTCGAATGAAGCCGGTCAGGGTACGGGCCCGCATGCAGCCGCTGCGGCTGAAGTTGACCATCCGGCGCAGCAAGGTTTGGTACAAGCGTTTTCTGTCTATGTAGATACGCTGTTCGTTTGTACGGCGACCGCGTTAATGATCCTTATTACCAAGCAATACAATGTGGTAGGCGACTTGCCAGCGGGCCAGTTTATTGTCCAAAACGTTGATGCAGCAACTGAGATTGGCTCTGCAGCCTTTACCCAAATGGCCTTGTTTAATGTCTTTGGTGACTTTGGTCATGCCTTTGTTGGTATCGCTTTGTTCTTCTTTGCGTTTACTACAATACTGGCGTACTTCTACATTGCCGAAACGAACGTTGCCTACTTAAATCGTTATGTCAAAGGCGGTATCCCGTTGGTGCTGGTGAAGCTGGTGATCATGTTTATGGTTTCATACGGCATGGTTAACAGCTCTGGTTATATCTGGAATATTGGTGACATTGGTGTTGGCCTAATGGCGTGGATCAACATTGTTGGTATCTTGGCGATTCTCTTTGTCGCTAAACCGGCTCTAATGTGTTTACGCGATTATGAAGACCAGAAAAAAGCAGGCGGCAAGATCACCTTTGATCCGGTTAAACTTGGCATTAAAAATGCGACTTTCTGGGAAGAGCGTCTTGCCAAGCAATCGACCAAACAATCGAAAGATGCCCAGTAAGAAGGGTCGCTTTGTTGATGGAAAGGGCGAGCTCAGAGCCATTTTTGAATCTCAGCGATTGGCTTAAATTCAAAAAAGACATCGACAAATAAAACCAGTACAATGAGGCGCCAAGTGGCGCCTTTTTTATTGGCGCGTGTATTGGCACCTAATTGCACCTAGGAGTAAGCATGGCAATAATTTCATGTCCGCAATGTCAAAAGTCGATATCCGACAAACATCAAGCCTGTCCCCATTGCAATGCCGTTTTTGGCGAAATGGATGCCGAGACCAAAAACCGTATGGCGGCGCGTTCTAAAACGCAAAAGCAGCAGTCGCTGATGAACCAGTCTTTTATCGCCTTAATTCTCTTCCTCGGTGGCTTTTTCGTGCTTTACTGGCATCATCCTGTGCCGGGCTCTTGGCAGCAAACGACCTGTTATGTGGCAATCGCCATAGGGGTTGTTTGGTATCTAGTTAATCGTGTTCGTCTCGTGCTTTTGAAAAGAAAAAAATTATGAATATTGACCAGTTAGTTCAGTCTATCACCCCTGAAGTTTACGAACGTTTGCAATATGGCGCCGCCACCGGCAAGTGGCCAGACGGTAACCCTTTAAGCGAACAACAAAAAGAGCAAACCGTGCAACTGGTTATGCTCTATCAAGCCAAGGTGCTCAAAAGCGACGAACAATTTACCGTTGGCGCCGACGGCCAGTTGGTGCAAAAGTCGAAAAAAGAATTAAAGCAGCAATTTAAGGCCGAAAACGAAATAGCCAGGTTCAGTGAAAATGATCTTTAAACAGTTATTCCAACCCAAGTGGAAGCATCCAAAAGAAACCACCCGACTCGGCGCATTAGCCCAGCTGGACAAACAACAGGATGCACACATAATCACAACCTTGGCCTGTGAAGATCCCAGTGCCAATGTGCGTACCGCGGCGCTGAAAAAGCTCAACGATGTGGGTCTTTGGTGGCAGGCGTGCCAACAGGACGGTGAGCCGAGCATCAAACGTCTTGCTAACCAAAAAGTGGCCGAGGCCATTTTGGCCAGCCCAGACGTCCTGAGCGATAGCGACAAAGAGCGTTATATCGATCGCTTTGCCGCCGATAAAACCTTGGAGCAACTGGCGCTGCAAGAAAAAACCGCGGCCGTCAAAATTAAACTGTTAACCCGTTTAAACAAAGCACCTTTGCTGGAGCAGGTATTTCGCAGCGCCGACGATGCATTGCAACTGCAATTGTGTGAGCTGGTGCTGAAATTACAGCTGACGGAAAAACTGCTCAAGGTCGCTAAGGGTGAGGCCAAGGACAAGCTGCAAAAGGTAATTGACGAGCAGCAACGCCAAGAGCAGATGCCGCTAGAGGTGGCAGAGCAAGTTAAGCTGATTCTAGCCAAGCTCAATGCCTTGCGTGAAAAAACCGATTATCAGTTGGTTAACAGCCAGTTTCTGCAGCTGGAAAAGCAATTCCAGCAGTTAGAGCTAGAGTGGCTGGACGAAGAGCTGCGCGGGCAAACACAAAGCAAGTATAAGCAGCTGGCGGCCAAACTCAGCGCGCACAGCGACAAACTAAAGGTCGCGTATGAGCAAGAGCAAGCGCAGCAACTAGCCAAGCAGCGCAGCGTTTTGGCGCTGGCTAATCTCAGTGCCTTGGCGGAAGAGATCAGCAATGCCATGGCCCTGCGTTTCGATGGTAATGAGCAAATTCAAACCGACTGGCTTTATGCGAAAGTAGCGCAGGCCAAGGACATGTTGCAAAGCCAAGACCTGCAGGCAGGTAGTGAGCTGCAAAGTCAGCAGCAAGAGCTAGAGCGTCTGTTTAAGCAGGTTGAGCAGCTGGCGGCCTACGAGCAAGACGTGGATGCCCTGCGTGAGCAGCTGGCCAGTTATGGCAACCTAAGTGTCCCCACTGATATCAGCGAGCTTGACGCGGCGCTTAGCGCTGAAGCCGAGCAACGCGCGCAACTGCAACAGGCCATTAAGGCGCTTCCCAAAGAGCTGGCGGCGCTTTGGCAACAACAATTTAATCAGGCCAAAAAGCACTGGCAGAGCCAGAATGACACCCTGATTCAGGAGCAAAAGCAACTGCAGAGCGTGGCGCGTAAAAAGGCGCGAGATATTCGCCGCCTTATTAATCAAGGTCGTTACCGCGTTGCCTTTGGCGTGTTTAATGGTCTGCAAGAAGCATATGCGCAATTGGCAGTACATTTTCAAAATGATCTAAGCCGCGAATACGAAAGCCTTGCCAAAACCCTGGATGATGCCAAAGACTGGCACCAGTATGCCGGTGAAGCGCAGCAGGAGCAGTTACTTGAAGCGGCGAAAGAGCTGGCACAGGGTGACTGCGATGATGCCAACGAGCGTTTAGCTCAGGTAAAGCGTTTGCGTAAAAGCTGGCAGTTGCTGGGCCCAGAGGTGGCGCAGCAGGCGAAAGAGGCGTTTGAGCAGGCGATCGAGGCGGCCTTTGCCCCTTGTCGCGAGTATTTTGCGGAGCAACAAGCGCTTAAAGAGCAGGCGATGGCCGAGCGCGAACAGTTAATCGCACAGATGCAAAGCCTGAGTGAGCGTGCCGCCGAGCTTGAGACGCGGGAGCTGGAACATCAGTTCAACGCGCTATTAAAACAATGGCGCGCCGCCAAGCACATAGAAAGTAAGCTTTATCATAAATTGAGTAAGGCATTTGGCAATGCGCAAGGTGATATGGCCGAGCGTGTAGCCAAATTCTATCAAGACAATGCTCATGCCAAAGAAGCGCTTTTGCAGCAGGCGGAAGCTTTGGACACCAGTGATGTGTTTGCAGCCACCAACAAGCTAAAAGAGCTACAACAGCAATGGCAACAAATTGGTTTTGCCGGTAACGCTAAAGAGCGTAAGTTGTGGCAGGCGTTTCGTCGTGTAAATGACGGTATTTTCAACCAGCGCGATGCCGCTAAGGCACAGCAGCAACAAGCCCATGCTGAGCAAAAGGCGGAGCAGGTGAGTGCCCTTGAAGCCCTTGAGCAACAACTGGCGCAGGCGCAAAGCAATGCGGATTTACAACACTTGCTCAATGATGTGCAGCAGCTGCAATTGGTGCGCGAACTGCAAGGTCAACGGCAACAACTTGCGGCTCGAATTGAGGCGGCGTTAAATGCCAAAGAGCAGGCGCTGCAAACTCGTCACTTCCAAGAGCTGCGTACCGCTTTGGCCGAGCAACAGGCTGTGCCTGCAGATTGGTTAAGTGGCACCCGCTTGGATTTAACCGCTGAGCAGTTGGTGCTACGCCTGGAGATCACCAATAATCTGGCCAGCCCAGAGTCGCTTTCTACGCAGCGTATGCAAGAGCAGGTGAGTATGCTTGATAATAAGCACCACGGCGTTGAGCACACCAGCGAGGAGTTGTTACTTGCTTGGTTAGCTGGCGTGGGCGTTAACGAGCAGGGTATTTGTCAGGGTGAGCAAGCCGAGATTGAGCGCCTGGTTGTAGTTTTAGATAAGATGGTATCAGTATGAAGCAATGGTTAGTGGGTATGGTATTGGCTGGTGTCGCTTTGTTAAGCGGCTGCGCCGGTCATGCACCCTTGAGTGTATTTTCTTTAACGAGCGGCGAGCTTGAGCAGAGCCTGTTACAACAAAGCGACCGTTATGGCGCCAACGCTACTGTAATGGGCGTGCCCATGGAGCTGACGGTGAACGATATTGGTGTGCAAATCGGCCCTGAGCATAGCCCTAATGGCATTGAGCTGGCGCTGGATAATACCGTGATGATGCAGGCTTTGGCGCTAAAGGTGCCGGTGCGAGTGCGCTTAAACATTGCCGCTGCGCCGTATTTTAACGCTAAGCAGGATGCCATCTATTTGCAGGATTTTAAAATCCTCAATGCGGATATAGATGCCATGGGTTACCGCGGTAAGTTGGCGCCCCTGTCTGAGCAGGTGCAGCAGTTATTGACTCAGGCACTGAGCCAATATCCTGTGTATAGCCTGAATAAGCAAGACCCGAAACAGGCCTTGCTGTCACGCTTTAAGTTGGCGCTAGAGGTTAACCCCGGGGTGATCACCCTGACTTCCGGGCTCTAATGCACTTGATTTAAACCTTGCGAAAATGTGTGAGCAAGCCCTAAAATGACGACATATCGTTACTTGCTGGCACATTTTCCATGGACTCTTCATTAAAACACTTTCTTCACGATCCCCGTTTACTACTTGATGCCGCCGGCGAGGGAATTTATGGCTTCGATCTCAGTGGCAATGCGGTCTTTATTAACCCCGCCGCAGAGCGTATGACAGGCTGGCAGGCAGACGAGTTACTGGGTAAAAAGATCCACCAGTTTCATCACCACAGCCATGCAGACGGCAGTGATTACCCAGCCGATCAATGCCCCATCTATCGCACCATGTTCGATGGACAAACCCGTCAGGTAAGTAACGAGGTGTTTTGGCGTAAGGACGGCAGCCTGTTTCCCGTTGAATACACCTCTACGCCTATTTATAAGGATCAACAACTGATTGGCGCGGTGGCGATATTTCGTGACGTATCCACTCAGCGCAGCACGGAGCAAGCCTTGCGTGAAGCGCTGCAAAGGGTGAGTCAGTTAAGCGAGCAGTTACAGGCGGAGAACCGTTATCTGTTAGAAGAGCTCAATGCGGATTGGCAGCACGGCGACTTGGTTGGTCAGTCGGCGCCTTTTCGCACCATGATGCAGCAGATTGAGCTGGTGGCACAAACCGATGCCAGCGTTTTGATCCTCGGTGAAAACGGCACCGGCAAAGAGCTGGTGGCGCGCCACCTCCATGCCCAAAGTGAGCGCCGGGATGCTCCCTTGGTCAAGGTCAACTGCGCCGTGTTTGCCGAAAGCCTGTTGGAGTCCGAGCTCTTCGGCCATGAAAAGGGCGCCTTTACCGGCGCGGCGCAAAGACGCAAAGGGCGCTTTGAGCTGGCCGACGGCGGTACCTTGTTTCTTGATGAGATTGCCGAACTGCCGATGTCTGCTCAGGGTAAATTGTTGCGAGTGTTGCAGGAGCAGGAATTCGAGCGTTTAGGAGGGCAGGAGACCATCAAGGTGGATATTCGCCTGATTGCCGCCACCAACCGGGATTTGTGGCAAATGGTGCAGCAGGGCACCTTTCGTATGGATCTCTATTATCGCCTCAATGTCTTTCCCTTAACCGTACCGCCGCTGCGTGAGCGCACCGAGGATATGGAGCTGCTGGTGGCTCAGCTGCTGGCCAAGCTGTCGCAGAAGTTAACTCGCAGTTTCACTGGGATCAGCAAGAAAAGTTTGGCCATGCTTAAGCGTTATTCATGGCCGGGCAATATCCGTGAGCTGCAAAATACTCTGGAGCGCGCCGCTATTTTAAGCCCGGGGCCGATTTTGCAAATACCCAGCTTGATGCTGGACGGTGCAGTTGGGGAGCCTGTTCACGATGCCATGCCAACCTTGGCCGAACACGAAAAGCAATATATCGAAGAGGTGTTAAGCCAATGTCAGGGCCGTATTAATGGCCGTGGCGGCGCCGCAGAAGTTTTGGCACTGGCACCAAGTACCTTGCGCTCAAAGATGAAGAAGCTTGGGATCTGCCGCGGTTAGCTTGAGTGGGGCGAAGTGTGATAGTGGGGCCTTAAGTCCTAGGCCTAACGCCCAGCGTTAATTGTTCCGATGCAGCTGCTTGTTAAACGATCCCAAGTTCGCGCCTCATTTCCTTGAACATCTTTTCTTGGATGTCAATTAGCTCTTTCCCTGATTCAGAAAACTCTTCTTCCATGAACTTTTGGATATAAGTGTTTGTTTCGTTGGGCTGGGTAAGAAACTGATCAGCATTAGAATTCATCCAGTTGAGAAACTCGATTGTTTTTTCCTGTGCTTGCTCAAGCAAGACAATATAGCTATCTAAAAGTAATAACAAATCTTCTCCAGCTTCAAGTCGAAGCCCACCAATTTCATTCTTAAAAGCAAGGAAATGATCTGAAATGTCGCTCTGCAGTGCGAATGTGCTTTTAATATAATTCAGTGTGTTTTCATCTGATGGATTTTGTATTAGGTCAAGAATCCCTTCTTGAAATGACTTGAAAAGTACTTTCCTTGCGCTTGCTGAATACGAATCCATCATAGAGTAGTATTTTTTATACTGAGCTAGCTTCCTCATATAAACGCTTCTTCTTATCTAAGTCGTATTCAAGATCTTTTTTTAAATGTTCAAGGTCTTGATCATATTCATGCTTGATCGATTGTTTCAGGCGTTCCTTAAGCCAAAAGATACCTATAATATTCACAAAGGCAGCCACAATTGCAGAAGTTGTAATTGTTGTAGTGAAGTCCAATCGATGCTCCTATCGGTCTAACAGCTTATTAGCAAGACCTTACAAGGTACGCTACCTCGTAAGGTAGGAGGTAAACCATGTATAGGCGAACTAATAAGACTATAAAAAGTAATAGTAAATCATACAGTAAACGAAATGATAACTCGGCACAATGCGAAGAGGATGCCTCACCAATTCAATCCTTTTCTAAGTATTCCGTCAATGGAGATAACGATATTTCGATAGATTCGGCGTTATGTCGTTATCAAACTTGCTTTTTATTTTTAAAATAACCAATAAAAACAATTGGTTGATTTAAATTCAAACCTGGCACAACACTTGCTTTAGGAGCTGTGTTCCCTAGTTAGTAAAAGCAAGTAATATGAAATTTGATGTTAAAGAAGAAGACCTGATCATTAAGCCCTATAAGCAATCCGGGCCGATTTATGTGCGTGAGCAAAAAGGGCGCTTTCAGCGAATTCGCCGAGTGCTTAGCTGGTGCCTGATGCTGGCTTTATCGGCCTGCCCTGGGTGAGTTATCAGGGTCAGCAGGCGGTGTTATTCGATGTTGCCCAACAGCAGTTCAGAATTTTTTCCGCCACCTTTTTCCCGCAAGACTTTATGCTGGTCGCTTGGCTCTTTATGGCGGGGGCCTTTGCGCTCTTTTTTATCACCAACTGGCTGGGCCGTGTCTGGTGTGGCTATATGTGCCCGCAAACCGTGTGGATGTTGATGTATACCTGGGTTGAGCACCGCCTTGAGGGCACCCGTAACCAACGTATAAAACGCGACGCTCAGCCCTGGAACGCCGATAAGTTGGCACGTAAGGGGGCCAAGCATCTGGTGTGGTTATTGATGGCGTTTTTAACCGCCACCACCTTTATGAGTTACTTTATTCCCGCGCACGAACTGTATAGCGACCTGTTGGGTTTGAGCTGGGGTGGTATCACTTTATTCTGGGTCTTCCTGTTCACCCTGTGCACCTATGGTAACGCCGGTTGGCTGCGGGAAAAGATGTGCATCTATATGTGCCCCTATTCGCGTTTTCAATCCGTGATGTTTGATAAAGACACCTTGGTCGTGAGCTATGATCAGGACAGAGGTGAAGCCAGAGGGTCAAGAAAGCGCAAGGCCGACCCGAAAAAATTGGGCTTGGGAGATTGTGTCGACTGTAATCTGTGTGTCGAGGTATGCCCGGCTGGTATCGATATTCGTAATGGCTTGCAATACGAGTGCATTAACTGCGGTCTGTGCATCGATGCCTGTGACCAAACCATGGACAAGTTTAATTATCCGAAGGGCTTAATCGCCTATCGCAGTGAGCATCAGCAAAACGGTGGCCGGACATCAATTTGGCGCTTAAAGCTGGTGGGTTATGCCTTGATGACAGTGCTGGTGTTTGTGGTAATGGCTATTTGGCTCAATGGTCGTACGGCGCTGGAAGCTTATATCACGCGCGACAGGGGAGAGTTGTCCCGGGTTGATTATCAGGGCCAGGTGGAAAACCCGTATCGTATCTCCATTATCAATAAATCCCAGCAAGTTCAGGAATATACCTTGAGTCTTGAGGGTTTGGAGCAGGGTCAGTTGCAGCTGCACGGGCAATTAAGATTGCAACCGGGTGAGCAAAAAGAGGTGCCGGTTACGGTGCGCATTGACGGTGAATTACTCGAGCGTAAGGTGACGCCCTTTAGCTTTGTGATAACGCAAAACGAAGGTGAGCAGCAGAGTATTCGCAAAGAAACCCGTTTTTATAAGTAGTAGCTTCAGCAAGATAGCCGAGCAATAAAAAAGACCCAGTCTAGCGCTGGGTCTTTTTATTTGTTTTTACCTAGGGTTGTAACCCTAAGCGCTGTTTATAAAGTGCGAACAAAATCCAAGGCGCCAACTACGGCGGCAACCTGAGCGGCGACGCAATTTTCTGGTGTGCTGCGTGGGCTATCCGGATAGACCTCGGTGGTGGTGACATAAGGAGCTAAAGTCAGGCCCATACAGAGGCCAAGTTTACGCCCCGCGTATTCAATCACTCCATGGCCGGAAATGGGCACACCAATCAACTGGTTGTTTATATCGGCTTCGGCAATATGGGTTACGGTTGCCACCTCGGCGTTAATGGCTTTTTGGAATTCCGGCTGTGGGCGCTCGGTGTCGGCCACCAGATAAAAGCCATCGGGAATATTCCAATTGTTATTGGTAGTGCCTTCTCTTGCCGCCAAGGCCGGGCGGAATTCCGAGTTATCCGTATCCGTGGTTTCATGGAGATCTATATGTACCAGCACATCGCTGCTAAAAGGGGCGATAAAGTCGAGCAGCAACTGAGCTTCGGGGGCAGGCGAGCCTTCATAAAAGGAACGGTTCGGGTCGATTGCGTCCGGGTTCCAGCGGTTAATGGTTTCATAACCCCAAGGGCTTACACAGGGAACCACAAGAATATTGAAGGCTTCGCTATGCGCCGGGGTGAGCTCGGCGGCAAACGCTAGGGCACCGTGAATACCGCTGGTTTCATAACCATGTACGCCACCGGTAACCAGGGCAATAGGGCGCCCGGCCTGCCAACTTTTATGCTTAAGGGCAAAGAGGGGGTAGTCTTGCTGATAAGCAAGCAGTCCGTATTCGATAATCTCAAACTGAGCGCTTAGCGCCTGAATCTTGGTGACGACTTCATCCTGATAACTGCGGTGCACTTTTTGTGCCTCAAGCCATTGCTGCTTGTGCTCTGGGCCCCAGGGTTCACCCGGTGTGCCAATGGGATAAATGGTGTTGCTCATAACCCTTCCTGCTATTGTCTTTGTTTAGGCGCAGCTTAGAGTCTTGGCAGGGATTGTCAACCAAATTGCCTTTGTTGGCCAAGGGTATGGAGCATATATTGAGGCGTCGCGCCCCAAACTTTGAACGCGACTAAAACGTGCGGGAGGCTAGTTTTCAGCTAGCTTATTCTGGATATAGACAAGGGCGTCATCGAAATTTTCAAAGACGATATCGTTGGCGCTATTGGCGCGCCCTAAGGCACGACGAATTTGTTCTAACTGATTGATGGCAATAGCAGAGTTGATCACAAAGGCGGCGGCTTGGCAGCCATGGGCAAACATCTTCTCGGCCACAGACACCATAAGCACTTGTGCCTCGGGTGTAGCGGCAAGCACATCCTTGGAATTACTGATATAACCCCAACGTTCAAGCTGATGCTCTTTCACCAGGGTTTCTAATTGAGTGGCGAAGGTGGCTATCATGCGCTCATTGATGGCACCGCTGAACTGGCCGACGATCACATCTCCTTGTCGGGTTAGTTGATATGAACCATTGGCGCCGGAATAATTAAACATATGTCCCCCTAGGTTTGTGAAGGCGAGATTCTCATCACATTGTCCCTATTGTAACTGCAACTATGTGTATTTAGGATGTTTTTTCATGGTTTATTTGATGTTGACCAGGTTAAGTGTAGTTGATGCTTGAATGGAGTTGTTAAGATGAGGTATTTTCAGAACATAATGAACATTTAGGGTTGGTGATGGAACTAACAGATAAAATGCAGGCCTTTGTGATGCACTGTGGTGAGATGGGCAGTCGCTGGGGCTTTAATCGCACCATAGGCCAGATGTATGCGCTGCTACTTATTAGCGAGGAGCCACTGAGCGCCAACGAATTATCGCAAACCCTGCATATTTCTCGCGGTAATGTCAGCATGGGTATTAAAGAGCTGAACTCCTGGCAGCTGATCGCCACTCGGCATAAGCCGGGCGATCGTAAAGAGTATTACCAGCCGGCGGGCAGCATTTGGCAAATGGCCAACCGTGTATTTGAGCAGCGCCGTAAGCGCGAAATCGACCCGACCTTGAGCCTGTTGCGCGATAACCTCCTCGAGGAACCAAGGGATCAGCAGGAGCGCTACGCCCAGCAAAGGTTATTAGAAATTCATGATTTACTGGAAATGATCACCGAATGGGCCTCCGAACTGCAGCGCTTAAGCCCGGAAAAACTCTCCACGCTAATGAAGCTCGGTGCCGGCGTGTCAAAAATCCTCGATTTTCGCGATAAGCTCAGCCCCAAAGACCGCACAGAGTCCTGAGTTACTCATTAATTAGCCCGAAAAGTGCAATAATACTAAACGCGTATATCTATATAACGAAACAGTTGAGGTGTTTTTGCGCAATTAGGTTAATAATTAGTTATAGGTTTCCAGCCAAAGATAACCAATCTCGCTCGTCGAGTTGGTTTTCTTCTTTTTTGGCCCTTCTTAATTATCCCCACGCCTTGTACCTGCTCGCACAACACTAGACAAATGGCCGTCTAGCCGCTAACGTAAGTCGGTTTATTACAACAAGAATGGATTTTTTATGCTTAAAAGAACACTGGCTGTCGCCGTGTGTGTGGCCCTAGCTGGTTGCAACGACAAACCGGCTGCAGAGGCAAGCGCACAACAAGAACAAAAAGTAGAACAAACTCAGGTTGCAGCAGCGGCCATCAGCTACCCAATTACACGTAAAGGCGAAGTGGTTGACAGCTATTTCGATCAGCAGGTTGCAGATCCATATCGTTGGTTAGAAGACGATATGAGCAGCGAGACGGCACAGTGGGTCGAAGCGCAAAACAAGGTCACCTTTGGCTACCTGGAGCAGATCCCGTTTCGCGACGAACTTAAGCAACGTCTAAAAACCCTGATGGACTATGAAAAGGTCAGCGCCCCATTCACCGAGGGTGAGTACACCTATTTCTATAAAAATGACGGTCTGCAAAACCAATACGTGCTTTATCGCCAAAAGGGCGAGGGTGAGGCGGAAGTCTTCCTAGACCCTAACACCTTTAGCGCCGATGGCACCACATCACTGGCGGGTATCAGTTTTAGTGAAGACGGTTCATTGGCGGCCTACCAAATCTCAGAAGGCGGCAGTGACTGGCGTAAGGTGATTGTGCTGGATACCAAAACCAAGGAGCAAATTGGTGAGACCCTGGTTGATGTGAAGTTCAGCGCCATTTCCTGGTTTGGTAATGATGGCTTCTATTACTCAAGCTATGACAAGCCTAAGGGCAGTGAATTGTCGGCGAAAACCGATCAACATAAGCTCTACTACCATAAGCTGGGTACGGCGCAAAAAGACGATGCCCTTATCTTTGGTGGCAGCGATGAGCAAAAACACCGCTATGTTGGCGCCGAGGTGACTTCGGATGCGCGCTTCCTGGTAATTTCAGCGGCCGTCTCAACATCTGGTAACAAGCTGTTTATTAAAGACTTGAGCAAGGAAAACAGCGAGCTGGTTACCATTATTGACGACCTGACCTACGACAGCTCGGTGCTGGATAACAAGGGTGATACCCTGTTTATCGTTACCAACAAGGATGCGCCGAACAAGCGCGTAGTGACCGTTGATATCAAGGATCCAATGCCTAAAAACTGGCAGGACCTTATTCCTGAAACAGAAAACGTGCTGAACATCTCTAAAGGCGGAGATTTCTTCTTCGCACGTTATATGGTTGATGCCATCTCTCAGGTGAAGCAGTTCGATAAAAGCGGCAAGCTAGTACGTGAAATCGCGCTACCGGGCGTGGGCACGGCGTCGGGCTTTGAAGGTAAAAAAGAACAAACCACCTTGTATTACAGCTTCACCAACTATAAAACGCCAAGCACCATCTTCAGCTTTGATGTGAACAGTGGTGACTCGGTTGTTTATAACAAGTCAGGCGCTCAGTTTGACCCGGCGTTGTATGAGTCTAAGCAAGTATTCTATAGCTCAAAAGACGGTACCAAGGTACCTATGATCCTAACCTTTAAAAAGGGCACTGAGCTTAACGGTAAAAACCCAACCATTCTTTATGGTTACGGCGGCTTTAACGTGAGCCTGACTCCTCGCTTCTCGGCCACTACGGCGGCTTGGTTGGAGCAAGGCGGCGTATATGCTGTGGCTAACCTGCGTGGCGGTGGTGAGTATGGTAAACAGTGGCATAAAGCCGGTACGCAGATGCAAAAGCAAAACGTATTCGACGACTTTATTGCTGCGGCCGAGTACCTGATCGCTAACAACTACACCTCAAGTGACTACCTTGCGGTACGTGGTGGCTCTAACGGCGGTCTATTGGTAGGTGCTGTGATGACGCAACGCCCGGATCTGTTTAAGGTTGCCTTACCTGCGGTAGGGGTACTGGATATGCTGCGCTATCACACCTTCACCGCCGGTGCAGGTTGGGCCTACGATTACGGTACGGCGCAAGACAGTAAGGAAATGTTTGATTACCTTAAGGGCTATTCGCCGGTACATAATGTAAAAGCGGGCACCAGCTATCCGGCAACCCTGATCACCACGGGCGATCATGATGACCGCGTGGTTCCAGCGCATTCATACAAGTTTGCTGCCGAGCTGCAATCGAAGCACCAGGGTGAGAACCCTGTGATGATCCGCATTGAAACCAATGCCGGTCACGGTGCAGGCACGCCGACCAGTAAGATAATCGAGCAATACGCCGATATCTATGGCTTTACCCTGTATAACATGGGTGTTAAAAAGCTTTAATACTGAGAAGCTTATGCTAATTTGAAAGCCGGGCCTAGTGCTCGGCTTTTTTGTTTTAGGGAGATGACAATGCAGCTAGATTCTTTTGAATCGTCAAGACTGGTACACCAACCCTTAAGTAAAGAGTATTGGCCGCTGTTTGTAGCGCTTCATCAAAATCAAGAAGTGATGCGCTATGTCGCCGACCTCGCGCAAATCACGCAGATCAGAGCGCGCTTTGACGCCCGGCTGGCATCAGGGGCAAAGGCTGATAGTTGGCGGGCCTGGGCGATACTTAACGAAAACGGCAAGGAGATAGGAGTAACCGGCTTTTTACCTCAAGGCGAGCACAGCGCCGAGCTGGGTTTTTTACTCTTGCCCGAGTATCAAGGTCAAGGTTATGGCCAGGAGTCATTACAAGCCTTACTGACCCATGGCGAGCGGCGTTTTGCAATTGCACAATATCGGGCTACGGTTACTGCAGGCAATCTGGCGTCGCGAGCACTGTTGCTTAAATGCGGCTTTACTCAGCTCGCCAGCGCCCGCAATGGCTATTGTATTGACGGTGTCGAGGTCGAGGACTGGCTGTTTCAACTAAGTTTGTAATTGTGCATATACGCACAGTGCATGGTGCCTAGGCGCCATGTTCACAAGGCAATGGCTGGGATAAGCTAGAGTAATAGGGTCTGTTTATCATTGCGGTTTACTTTATGTTCGATCTAAACGCATTCTGATCACGACGATCGTTATGATGCATAGCACGCTATGTACATAGCGAGCAACACAGAGCAGGATGCGTTTAGATGAACCCGTAGGGCAGCGCTTGTAGCGCATTTCTACTGTGTTGTTACATGTTTATGTAGAATAACTACACCACACATGTGCCGCCTTGTATAAATACACTACAAACTGCTGCAGAAACGAACAACAAAGGTCAACAGACCCTAAGGAGTAAGAAGTATGTTGAATAATACTGAGCATGGTTATGGCTGGATGCACATTGCCTTGCATTGGTTGATGGCCATCGCCGTCTTTGGGCTTTTTGGCTTAGGCCTGTATATGGTCGAGTTAAGCTATTACGACAGCTGGTATAAAGGGTCGGTTGATTTGCATAAAAGCATAGGCCTGACCTTAGCAATGCTGTTGGTGCTGCGTTTGGTCTGGCGTTTAACTCAGGCGCGACCTCAGCCGGTGGACCGCAGCTTAATATGGCAAAATCGTTTTGCTCACTGGGTGCATATCATTTTGTACCTGATATTGGTGGTGATACTTATTTCTGGCTATCTTATATCTACGGCAGATGGCCGCGGTATTGAGGTTTTTTCCTTGTTTAGCGTTCCTTCGCTAGGGGAGTTTGTTGACAACCAAGAAGATATTGCTGGCATGGTGCACGAATACGCAGCCTGGAGCCTGGTTATTCTTGCTGGTTTACATGCCTTGGCGGCCCTTAAACACCATTTTATTAATCGCGATCATACCCTAGTGCGTATGTTGAAAGCGAAAAAAGGAGATTAATGTGAATAAAGCTCTAACTAAACTAACTCTGGCTGCAGCCATGATGGCCGCCAGTGGTGCTGCCAGCGCGGCGGATTATGTTATCGATACCCAAGGTGCCCATGCTTTTGTGAATTTCAAAATTCAACATCTTGGCTATAGCTGGTTACATGGCCGCTTTAACACTTTTTCTGGCGACTTCAGCTATGATGCGCAAAAGCCGAATGAGTCCAAAATCAAGGTGGTGATCGACACCGCTAGTATCGACTCAAATCATGCCGAGCGTGATAAACATTTGCGCAGCGGTGATTTCCTCAATGTGAAAAAACACCCAACGGCCACCTTTACTAGCACCAATATTGAGTTTACTGATGCTGATAATGCCAAGGTAAGCGGTGAATTCACCCTAAATGGCGTGACAAAACCTATCAGCTTTGATGTAACCAAGGTGGGAGAAGGTAAAGATCCTTGGGGTGGCTATCGCGCCGGCTTTAGCGGCCACACACGCTTTGCCCTGGCCGATTATGGCATAGAGCAAGACCTGGGGCCGGCCTCGACCCATGTGGAAATTGAACTGTCTATCGAAGGCGTGCGTCAATAACCTTCTTTCTCACACGCCTACAGCGCTTGTTGTAGGTGTGGTCTTAATGCCGTGGGCAACCATTGCAACATCACATCCTTGTAGGTATCGCTTGCCACCACCTGCTGCAGTGCCGGTGCCAATACTTTTAACTGTTGTTTTCCTAATTCATTGTTACTGCAGGCGATATAGCCATAGCTTAGGGCCGGTGCCTCGCTGACAGGGAAAATACTGAGTTGCTTATCTAAACCCATTTTCTCGCTTAGATATTGAAATTCGCTGGGATAACTTAGCAAGATATCGAGACGTTTTTTGGCCAGCATATAGGTGAGGCTGGCAAGCACATCGCGCCCGGGTCGGGTTGTTAACTGGGATTTAGGCACCTGGCCTATCACAGTATCCAGCTCATTGCCGTAGGAGCGTCCCATGGGCAGGCCTAAACGCAGATGATGCTCGCTCAGCAAATGGGTCAGAGACTGAGGTGCGCCCGGGGTTAAGCCCAGTTTTTGTGCCACTTCTTTGTGCATCACCAGAGCCGGTGATAAACCTATGGTGGAATACTGTTCGCTAAAGTGTAATTCAGAGCGTCGTTGCTCGGTTTTATACAGGGATAATAAACAATAGGTGCTTTGCTTATGGCGCAGCTCGGTCAATAAATGGCTGCTGGGGATGGCCATATATTTAAAGTCATACTCCGGCAACTGCTGTTGTAGTAAGTGGATCACTTGTTCATCGCGCCCTTGGCCGACATTGGTGCCATTGAAAATATAGTAGGGTTCGAAATCCAGGGTGAGCCAGGTAATGCTGTTGCTGTTTATCCCGTAAGCTGTGCTGGAAAGAAGCAGGGCGATCCCTAGGGTTAGACGTTGCCCAGGTCGCTGCCGAAAAGCTTGTTGTAAACCATGTCTTAGATACCGCATACAAGTTACCGCTAATACTAATCAACCTTTTGAGTCTAGCACCGCTATAATTTTAGACCCATGAAATATATATAAAAATGTAAATGTTAGGCCCAGCTATAACCTCCTGCCTGGCTATTAATATGATGAATAATCAATACGCTAGCCCGAAATTAGCCAAGTAACTAAGACCTTGGTATAACTTAAAAAAAGTGACCAGGAGCGCCCTTATGACCCAGCAGCAAAGTTTAGCGGTCGCCTATATAGATGGTGATGGCATAGGCCCCGATGTGATGCCCTTGGTACGAGGGTTAGTGGATCTTGTACTCGAGCGCTGTTATGACGGCAGACAGATAATTAGCTGGCAGCCATTATTACTTGGCGAGCAGGCGGCCCGAGAGGGGGATGGTGAATGGTTCCCACAGGCCACCATATCAGCGCTGCGTGACCTTAAGGTAGCATTGAAAGGGCCCATGAGTAGTGCCATTGGCGGTGGTTTTCGCTCGCTTAACATTGCCCTGCGTGAAGAGCTGGATCTGTTTTGCAATATGCGGGAGATCAAGGCCTTACCCGGTTTACCTTCGCCGCTCAAAAATCCCGACGGCATAGATTTGGTGGTTTTTCGCGAATGCAGTGAAGATAGCTTTGCCAGTATCGAGCTGGCAGCCAATAGCCCGGATGCAGCACGTTTGATTGAGGTATTGGAGCAGGAGCTTGGCTACCATAGGCTACGCTTTGTCGATAACTGCGCTCTGGCCATTAAAAACTGCTCACAAGCGGCCACCGAGCGGCTGATAAAACAAGCCGCCGACTATGCCATTAGCCAGCGGCGTAAAAAAATCACCTTGGTACATAAAAGTAATGCCTGGCAGCTCACCGAAGGCCAATTCCAACGCTGGGCGCTCGATTACCTGCGTAAAGACTATCAACTGACAGTAAGTGATTGTCAGCAGCACTATCTTTTGCCCGGTGCCGATGGCACTCAGATACAGGTTGAGCAGATGATGTTGGATCAGGTGATGCAGCGACTGCCGCAGCAGGCTGGCAGTTTTGATGTGATGGTGTGCAATAACCTGGCAGGAGATCTTATCGCTGATTTAGCTGCGTCCCTGGTCGGTGGCGTGGGGATCATCCCGAGCGTCAATTGCAACCAGGAGCTGGCCTTGTTTGAGCCCAGTCACGGGCCGTTTCGGCGTATTGCCGGTAGCGGCCTGGCCAATCCCTGTGCCAGTGTTTGGGCGGCGGTCTTGATGTTAGAGCACTTGCAGTTGGACGTGGCGGCATCAAGCCTGTTTGCCGCTTTAACTGAGGTGGTTGCCAGCCATGAACAGCTGTTTCAACTTGATACGCGCAGTAGTCTCGAGCAGGGCGTACCCACAAAAGAGGTGATCGCCGCCATAATTAAGGCCTTGCCATGCTAAACAAAGCCTTGGTTGTTTTTGTTAAGCGGCAATCGCACCTTGGAGCAATTGGCGAGCACGTATGCGGGCGGCGTCCTTGCTGCCTAATCGCGGTGCCAGACCAAGTTCATCAAGCAGGATAAACAGCATGGAGACCGGAATGGGGCAGTTGTTTTCATCAAGAATATCTGCTTGTGTGTTGTTGACACTGGCGGCATTCGGGTAGTGCTCGCGTAGCGCATCCAAGGTCACACTGTTGTCGCCACAGGCGCGGCAGCGGCCACCAAACTCATCGTTAAGCTGTGCCAAGGCTTGATAAAATTCTTCAAGGTTCATGGGCGAAGCACAGGCTTGCAGCTGAGTGCGAATAAATAGATCTAATTCGGTATTAATATGAATGCAGTCGTAGTGTTTGTATTGGCGTCTTAGCATGGGTGCCTCCATCGGCTTGTTGTTGCTATATATTTACCTTAGGGCCAAACACTCTATTAATGAAATGGATGATATCGATTTTTGGTATTGATGCTGTAAATTGTCTGTTTGAGTCTTAGGTGTACCGCTGCAATTGTTGTCTTAGCCAAATATGGGCCGGGCTATGGTGCACCAATGGGCTCCAGAGCATGGATACGCCAATGGGGACTATGGGGAAGGGTACGGCGCACAGGGCCAAAGGCGCGTTGCTGGTGGCGATAATATGCTCCGCTAAGCGTCTCGGCAGGGTGGCTATCAGCTGCGAGTTAGCACAGAGTGAGGGGATCAGGCTGTGATGGCGGGCGTAGACGCGAATATTGCGACGCTCGCCCAGTTGCACCAGGGCTTGATCAACCCAGCCTAATTTTTGCGGCTCGCGGTTTTTTATCATCGGCTCTGGACCAAAACCGCTGCGGTTAAGCCAGACATGCGGGCTGGCCAGATAGGTTTCAAGATCCAGACGTTGTTGCAGCGGGTGCTGCTGTGCACTCAGGCAGCAATAGTTATCCCGCCACAGGGTGGCCTGATGAAATGAGGCGGGCATACGGGTAAAGCGATCGATGGCGATATCGACCTGACCATGCTCAAGCTCACTGAGGGTGACATCGCTGGGGTTAATGAGGTCGATATTAATGCCCTGATAGGCACTGAGCACCTCGCTAATAAAGGGCACGAGCAAGGAAGCCACCAAAAACTCATTGGCCATAATGCGAAAGGTATGTTCGCTGCTGCTTGGGTCAAAGTCTTGTTCTTGTGTGGTGATAGCCTGCGCCAGGGTCAGAAAGTGTTCTAACTGGGGCTGCAAAGCCAGGGCTTTTTCGGTGCACATCATGACACTGCCACTGCGAACCAATAAAGGGTCGCCAAACAGATCGCGCAGCCGTTTCAGGGCGTTACTCATGGCACTTTGTGTCAGTGCCAGCCGGTTTGCTGCCGCAGAGACGCTGCGCTCCTCGATAAGGATATGCAAATACACCAACAGATTGAGATCGACCTGACGTAAGTTCATGCTATAGACACAAAAAAATAGAGGTACCTAATACTCTATCCTAGCTGCTGGAATAAAGCTAACCACAGCAACGGCTTAAGGTATTTTCATTGCTGATAGTGATTATTCGCCGCTGCTTGGAATAGCAGAAAAAGGAAGTAAGGGGAGAAAAGTTGCGGTGATGGCAGAGGGCATAATTAGTTAAAAGGCGCCTACTCGGCGCCTTAGTCTTTATGCTCTTTGGGCTGAGCTCATGCCATCACCCATGTACTTTTTTGCTTCTTCGTCGTCCTCCGAACGCAAACGCTCAAGCTCGGCATGGGTTTCAGCCAGGCTTGATTCCAACTCGCTAAGACGGCTTTGCGCCAGGGTAGCACTTTTAGACAAGCGCTCCAGCGTTGAAGTTGAATTTTGCTTCAAGAAGGTGATTTGTTCGCCTAGGCGTTTATTCTCATCAATAATACCCTGAGCTTCAGAGTCTTTATTCGCTAGGCGATCTTCAAGCTCTTTGATCTTTTGCTGGAATTGATCGTTACTGGCGGTCAAACGCTCAATGGTGGACGCCGAGTTATTCTTTAAGAAACGCACCTGCTCATGCAGTTTTTCATTGTCCTGCTGGGCTTGTGTATGGGTTTCTTTAAGTTCTTGCAGCTCTTGAGTTTGCGCCTTGTTTTGCTCACGCAGCTGACGAATGTCTTCGCGCTGGCTCTCTTGGTGCTTGGCGGCAATGGCGCTTTGCTCTTTGAGCATGCTGTTTTCAGTCTTCATGCGCTCAACTAAAGGCTGTTGCTCTTCTAACTGCTGTTGCAAACGTTCGATTTGCACGTCGATATCAGATTTTTCCTGCTCTAGCTGGTTGTGCTTATGCGCAAGCTCGTCACGTTGCTGCAGCAATTCATCACGCTCTTGGGCAAGGGCCGCATAATCATTATCGAAGTTATCGATACGCTGTTTCAGAGTCGCAATTTTTTGTTCGTTTTCTGACTGGGCTTCTTCAAGTTGCTGTTCAACGCCGGCCAATTGATTTTTATGCTGCTCTAATTCGGCAGCTTGCGTATCAATTTGCTCCTGACGAGCGGCAATCTTGTCATTTAATTCTTCATTTTGCTGGGATAGCTTCTGATATTGCTGCTGCAAGTTATCCAGGCTTTGCACTGCGAGTTGCTCGGCCTGAACCATTTCTTCTAGCCGTGCCTGTACCGGGGCGAGCTGGGCATTGGCAAAAGCCTGAGACTGTGCCCTGAAGGCTTGCACAAATTGTTCTGAAAACTCAACTTCCATATCGCTTACCTTGACTGGCTGCTCTGTATCTTGTGGACGAGCGGAGCGGTCTTCGCTGCGCCATTGGCGGTAATGTTCAAGCACGCTAGAGCGTTCTCCGTTAACACGTTGTAATAAAACTTCCAGTGTGATTGGCGTACCGGCGCGATGTAACTCATCACAAACGGTTTTAATTTCATTATATTGAGTCATCAATCTATCCTCCCAGCAGATTTTTTAGGATAGCATTAAAACTGCGGCTGATCAGAAATTCTAATAAAAATATTCTAGTTAATTTCTCAGCAGCGGCTCATAATTACTATTTTAGTTGTAGTTCTATCCTAACAGGTACTACCTCAATCATACTACGACAATTTGGTATTACACAATGCTAACAATTGATTTAAATGAAAATAAACAGCTAGTTATAGTTGAGTCAGCAAGGGTTCAGGCAAAAAAAGAGCAATTACTGATAAAAGTGCGTGCTGCGGGCGTTAATCGCGCCGATTTATTGCAGCGTCAGGGTAATTATCCGCCACCTCCCGGGGACAGCCCCACTTTAGGCTTAGAAGTGTGTGGTGAAGTGGTAGCCCTAGGTGAAGGAGCCGACAATAAATGGCTGGGTCAACAGGTGATGGCGCTATGTGCTGGCGGCGGGTATGGTCAGTTTGTGGCCGTGGATCAGGGTCACTGTCTGACGCTTCCTTCTAATTTTAGCGCCTTGGAAGGGGCGGGCTTCTGTGAGGTGTTTTTAACCGCCTATGATGCTCTGCGCCAGTATCCTGGGTTCGGCGCCGGGCACACCCTCTTGGTTCATGGTGGCGCCAGTGGCGTTGGCACTGCTGCGATTAAGTTGGCCAAGTATTTTGGCGCCAAGGTGGTGGTCACTGTGGGTAATGAGCAAAAACGCCAGGCTTGCTTGCAACTTGGTGCAGATGTGGCGATAAACTATCGTCAAAACGATTGGTGGGAACAAATGCGCGCCGAGGGTTTGAATGCCGACTTGGTGATAGATCCGGTTGCCGGTGACTACCTTAATGCCAATCTTAAGGTTTTGGCTCAGGACGGCAAAATCGTCATTTTAGCCATGCTCGGCGGGCGTTATTGTCAGCAACTGGATATCGCCAGGGTATTACAAAAGCGTGCATCCATAATCGGCTCTACTTTGCGTAATCGCAGCAGCGAGTATAAAACGGTTTTGGTTAAGGAGCTGCATCAAAGGTGCGAAGCGGGCATGCTCAGTGGTGAGTTAACGCCTGTGATCGACTCGGTTTACCCTTGGAGGGATGCGGAGCAAGCCCATCAGCGTTTGGCGCAAAACGCTAATATAGGCAAGGTGATCTTGGTGCATAAATAGAAAAGGCCAGCATTATGCTGGCCTTTAATCATTGTACTGACTGGTGAGGAGTTTACATCACTCGCATACCTGGCTTGGCGCCGTCATGAGGTTCCAGCAGATAAATTTCATCCTTGCCAGGGCCCGCCGCAAGCACCATGCCCTCGGAAAGGCCAAAGCGCATCTTACGCGGCTTCAGGTTGGCAACCATCACAGTTAGTTTGCCAATCAGCTGCTCTGGGCTGTACGCAGATTTAATGCCGGAAAATACCTGACGTTGCTGACCACCCAGATCCAGGGTGAGCTTAAGCAGCTTATCGGCACCTTCAACATGCTCGGCATTGGCGATGAGGGCTACGCGCAGGTCTACCTTGGCAAAGTCATCAAACTCGATCTCATCCGCCAGCGGATCTTTTTTCAACTCGCCGTTGTCGGCTACTTGCTCTAGTGCTTGGCTTTGTGGCGCCAGGCTTTCTTTCGATTCATCGACCATGGTATTAACCTTATCCATTTCAACACGCTGCATCAGCGCTTTAAATTTATTGATAGGCTGACCTAGCAGCGGCTTATCGACACCATCCCAAGCCAGCTCATCGTTTAAGAAGTCGCTAACATTGGCGGCCATGCCCGGTAAAATTGGGCGCAAATAAGTCATCAGGATACGGAACAGATTTAAGCCAACGCTGCATACCTCATGGGCTTGCTGCGCGGTGTCTTCGCTTTTAGCCAAAACCCAAGGCGCTTGTGCATCAATATATTGGTTGGCTTTATCGGCCAGGGACATAATGGTGCGTACCGCACGACCGAATTCACGGTTTTCATAGTGTTCGGCGATGGTGTCTTTGGCCGCCGCAAACTCGGCCAACAGGGCCGGCTCGGCATTGGTGTCACTTAGCTTGCCATCGAACTTTTTAGTGATAAAACCGGCACAGCGGCTGGCGATATTGACCACCTTACCGACAAGATCTGAGTTAACGCGCTGGGCGAAATCTTCCAGGTTTAAATCCAAATCGGTAATGCCACCGCTTAGTTTCGCGGCAAAGTAATAACGCAAGTACTCGGGATCAAGGTGATCCAAGTAAGTACGAGCCTTAATAAAGGTGCCTTTTGACTTAGACATCTTGGCGCCATTGACGGTTACAAAACCATGGGCGAAGACATTGGTCGGCTTTCTAAAACCGGCGCCTTCAAGCATGGCCGGCCAAAACAGGCTGTGGAAGTAAATAATGTCTTTACCGATAAAGTGATACAGCTCAGCGTCGGAATCTTCGCGCCAAAAGGCATCAAAGTCGATACCGTTTTTATCACACAGGTTTTTAAAGCTGGCCATATAGCCGATAGGGGCGTCCAACCACACATAGAAGTATTTACCCGGTGCGCCTGGGATTTCAAAACCGAAATAAGGGGCGTCGCGGCTGATATCCCACTGCTGCAGGCCATCGGCAAACCACTCGTCTAGCTTGTTGGCCATTTCTTCTTGAATACTGCCCGAATGCAGCCAACCTTTAAGCATGCCTTCAAAAGCAGGCAGGTCGAAGAAGTAATGCTCTGAGTCGCGCAGCACAGGGGTGGCGCCTGACATCGCAGAGCGTGGTGATTTTAGTTCGGTCGGCGAGTAGGTGGCGCCACAGACATCACAGCTGTCGCCGTTTTGGTCTTCTGCATCACAGCTTGGGCAGGTGCCGGTTACGAAGCGGTCCGGTAGGAAGATTTGTTTTTCCGGGTCGAACAACTGCGAGATGGTGCGCTTTTTAATATAGCCACCGTCGTTAAGGCGGTTATAAATAAGTTCGCTTAGCGCCTTATTCTCATCCGAGTGGGTGCTGTGGTAGTTATCAAACTCGATATTAAAATCGGCAAAGTCACGTTGGCGTTCAACGCTAACCTTGGCAACCATTTCCTCAGGGCTGATCCCTTGCTTCTGTGCGTTAAGCATGATCGGCGTGCCGTGGGCATCGTCCGCACAGACGTAATAGGTTTCATGTCCTTGGGACTTTTGAAAGCGAGCCCAAATATCGGTTTGAATGTACTCAAGCATGTGGCCCAGGTGTGTAGGACCGTTTGCATAAGGCAGGGCGCTTGTAATGAGAATTTTTCTCTTTGCCATAAGGTGCTTATTCCATCTCAGATAGGCTCACCCAGATCATCGACTCAAGGCGCTGTAGCGCGATGAAGTTTCGTTGCCTAGGGTGAATAGACTGGTGTTAATGCCCTGAATGTTACATAATTTGGCGGCACATTTCATTACGCTTCTTTAATTATTTATGCAGTTACTATGTTTGGATTAGGCTCAGGTAAAAAACCCTCTTTGTTTTCAAAACGCCGGGGTTCACAATGGCAGGAAGAATATAGGCAACATCTGGGTCGCTATCGTAGCGCCGCCTTTCCCGTAGGGGTGCCAGAGACCGCGGTACAGGCCAGCAGTGAGCAAGGTTTATGCAGGCTTGTTATGCCCTTCGCCTGTGCCCAGGAAGCGCCGGAACTCGGTGCTTTTCTAAGCAAGCAATTGAGCCGCCAGATACAGGTGGAAATTGAAGTGCAGTTGGCGGAAAAACCGCGTTTTGCCAACATTAAACACATTATTATGGTGGCCTCCGGCAAAGGTGGTGTGGGTAAATCAACCTGTGCCGTCAATTTGGCCATGGCACTGCGCCATGAAGGTGCCCGAGTCGGCATCCTTGACGCCGATATTTATGGTCCTTCTATTCCCTTATTGCTGGGTCTGCAAGGTCAGAAACCTCAGGCCAAAGACGAGAAAACCCTGCTGCCCATGGAAGCCCATGGTCTTAAAGCCCAGTCTATCGGCTTTTTAGTAGACCCGGACGATGCCACCGTATGGCGCGGGCCCATGGCATCCCAGGCCCTGGTACAACTGTTGAATGAGACCCAGTGGGGCGAGCTGGATTATCTGATTGTCGATATGCCACCGGGTACCGGCGATATTCAGCTGACCATGTCGCAAAAGGTACCGGCATCGGGAGCGGTGATCATCACCACACCCCAAGATTTAGCCCTGGCCGACGCGCAAAAAGGGGTGGCCATGTTCAATAAGGTGAACGTGCCCATTATTGGTTTGATGGAAAACATGAGTCAATTCCAATGTCCCCATTGTGGCGAGTCGAGCCATATTTTCGGCGCCGACGGTGCGCTACAGCTATCCCAGCGCTATGGTGTGCCTATTTTGGCGCAATTACCGCTGGCGATGGAAATTCGTCAGTGCTCCGAACAAGGCGGTGACCTGAGCGACGACTATCAGGATATGGCGGCCTATTTTGCCGCGGCGGCGCGCCTATGCGCCAGTCAGCTTTATTATCAACAAGGCGCTCAGCAGGGCGTAGACATTATTATAACGGACGACTAACCATGCGTTTATCAGATACCCATATAAAAGAATACCTAAACGATCAGCGCATCGTGATCACCCCGCAGCCCGACGAGCAGATGATCTCAGGCGTTAGCGTCGATTTGCGTTTGGGTAATAAATTTCGCGTGTTTCAGGATCACTGCGCGCCGTATGTAGACTTAAGCGGCCCTAAAGAGCAGCTTAACGCGGCGATGGAGTCCATTATGAGCGATGAAATCGTCATCAAAGAGGGCGATGCGTTTTTCCTGCACCCGGGCGAGCTGGCCTTGGCCATTACCTATGAATCTGTGACCTTGCCGGCGGATATCGTCGGCTGGCTCGACGGTCGCTCGTCATTGGCCCGTTTGGGTTTGATGGTGCATGTGACCGCGCACCGCATCGATCCGGGCTGGAGCGGCAATATCGTGCTTGAGTTCTATAATTCCGGCAAGCTGCCACTGGCGCTGCGCCCGAATATGAAAATCGGTGCGCTGAGCTTTGAAACCCTTTCAAGCCCGGCGGAAAAGCCCTATAACGCTCGCGCCGATGCCAAATACAAGGGGCAAAACAGTGCCCTGGCAAGTCGCATTGGCGATGAAGGCCAGCAATAAGTCAGCCTAAAGCTTAGGTCTTTACCTTTAGTATGTATACCGCCCTGATCTTCGGGGCGGTTTATTTTTATCCGAGCGATTGCCCTAAAAGCGCAAAATATTCCCGAAAACACGGCGCCAGCTTTGCCGCCTCCTCCTCATTAGGGTAAGCGCCCAGCTTTGCCAGCTCCCCCTGCTTGGTACCACTGACCAAATACTGGTTTTTTATCTCGGCATTTTGCACATAGTGCTCAAATGCGCGAGCGCTCAGCTCTTCTGGCATGGCCAGGTAATATTGACCGGCACTGGCATCAAGTAGAGCACAGCGCTTTAAATAGGCGGAGCTATCTGTGCTCTGCTCGTTTAACAGGATGTGCTCTAAGAGCTGTAACAGGGGTTGATTAAGCCGGTGTGGATTATAGTCATCCCGGGTCAGCCAGAGTTTGCTGGCAAACGCACGCTGGGATGTTGGCCCGGTAAATAAAAAACGACTGATGTAATGATCAAACGCATGCCACCATTCATGGGCAAAGGCGCCACTGCCGGCGTTTTTCGCCAAGGCCAGGGTGCGGGTGCTGCTTTGGTAGTGGGCTTGGACCCCAAGGCGGCCGCCCTGAGCAAAGGCCAGGGTTAAGGTTTGACGCAGGCCAATGACTTGCGGGGGAACGGCCAGTATTTGGGTGAGATCCGCTAAGGCATCATAAACCAGGTTCGCCGCTCTTTGGCGCTCTTCGTTATTGACCCAGCGGCCCACACTGATGGCTCGCAGGCCAAAGGTGGTGCGCACTTCACTGAAATCCACATCCACGCCAAAGCGATAATCCGGACCACGGCGGTACTTGTGGTCCATAAGCGACGAGGTCATTTTTGATAACGCTGCTTTACGGCGGCGGGCATCTGCTTGGTTTGCATGGTGACAAAACCATCAAGCAAGTGCAGCAAGGGGTGAGTGTCGAGCCCTTCTAATTGCGCCAAACAATAGGCGCTGGCCTCTAGCGTTGACAGGCTTTGCTCACGGTTGGCCTTGCGAATATGGTAGCGATTGGCAGGAACCTGGGCAAAACTCAGCGCCTTCAGCTTATGCAGCCAGGGGTTTTGTTGCCATAACCTATGCACCTTACTCCAGGTGCCATCGAGGACAATAATATGCTCAATGGGGGCGGTGCATTGCTCCACCGGCTCCGCTGTGTCAGTGGGGTATAAGAGCGCACAGGCTTTATCTGCAATGGCGCGCACTTCGGAAAAATCCTCAGGGTGCTCGCCCACACACAGCTGCATATTGGTCAAACCCAGTTGCAACAAGGGGGTGGTGCTTTTGGCCTGCTTTTGTTCATGAGGATGTTGTAAAACCCAAAGCTTAATGCGGTTGTTTACCTTGGTGACAAAGGGGCAAACACAGCTGCTGGGTGGGTAATGACAGTGAGAGCAAAGAAGGCGAGCCATAGTGACAGAGGGTTTTACTGATATATGGCGTTATTGTACTGGTTTTAGCTATTTGCTCCAAGTTGCGCATTTGCTATCCTCGGGCTGGACACTGAAGACCAAAGGAAAAGGCAGTATGGATATAAAAATTGATGAATCGGCCTTGATGGCGATGCATGATTTACTCGGCGAGCATTTCGATGAGATCTTAGTATTTTGTTTCAGTGAATTCAGCCGCTTACATAGTGCCTTTCAAGAAGCGCTGGGCAGTGAGCAAAGCGATGCCATTCGCAATATCCATAGTTTAAAATCCAACGCCGCCCAATTTGGCGCCGTCACCTTGGCGGATACGGCGCGCATCATAGAGCTTGGTTTGAGCCAGGGTGACCATCAAGCATTACAGGCGCAAATCGATGCGCTTCCCAGTGTCATAGAGCAAAGTATTGTGCTGATCAAACAGTGGCAACAACAAATTGAAATTAATTCATAGATAAGGGCATTTCGCATATAGCTATTTCCCTCTTGTGCCGATAATCTAACGGTAATAATCATAAGGGGGAAGGCATGTCAGAAATATTAAAAAGTCAGAAGTTACATGGGGTTTGCTACGATATTCGTGGACCCGTGTTGGCTGCAGCCAAGGCCATGGAAGATGAAGGGCAAAAGGTACTTAAGCTTAACATCGGTAATCCTGCGGCGTTTGGCTTTGATATGCCCGAAGACATGCTTAAAGATATTATCCGCAACCTCAGCTCGGCGCAGGGCTATTGCGACTCCAAGGGTCTGTATTCGGCGCGAGTGGCGGTTTATCAGCACTATCAACAGCGCGGTTTGCATAACCTCAGCATAGACAATATTTTTATCGGCAATGGTGTCAGTGAGCTTATCCAAATGGTCACCCAGGCACTGGTGAATAATGACGATGAAATCCTCATCCCGGCGCCGGATTATCCCCTGTGGAGCGCTTGTGTCACCCTGGCCGGCGGTAAGGCGGTGCATTATCGCTGTGACGAGCAGCAGGACTGGTTCCCGGATATCGAGGATATTCGCAGCAAAATCACCTCCAGAACCAAGGCCCTGGTGCTTATTAACCCGAATAACCCAACCGGTGCTGTGTACAGCAACGACCTCTTGCTTGAGTTAATCACTTTGGCTCGCGAACATAATTTACTGTTATTGAGCGATGAGATTTACGAAAAGATTCTTTATGACGGCACCAGTCATAGTTCCATCGCCTCCTTGTGCGACGATGTACCTGTGATCACCTTTAACGGCTTGGCGAAAACCTATCGCGCCGCTGGCCTGCGCATCGGCTGGATGGTATTGAGCGGACCCACGCAGCGCATGAGCGATCTGATTCAGGGCTTAGACATGCTGGCCTCCATGCGTTTATGTGCCAATGTGCCGGCCCAATACGCGGTGCAACAGGCTTTGGGTGGGGTGCAGTCCATCGATGCGCTAATCGAACCCGGCGGTCGTTTATACGAGCAGCGCAATATTGCCTGGAAGGGATTGAACGATATTCAGGGAGTTAGTTGTGTGAAGCCACAGGGCGCGCTTTATGCTTTTGCCAAGGTGGATACCAAGCGCTTTAATATCACCAATGATGAAACCATGGTGCTTGATCTGCTGAGACAGGAAAAAATCCTCTTGGTGCATGGCCGCGGTTTTAACTGGCCGGAGCCGGATCACTTCCGTGTTGTATTTCTGCCTCATAAGGATGAGTTGGAACCGGCGATGCAGCGCTTAGGTCGTTTCTTTGAGCGTTATAAACAAGAGTAGTAAGTTCGAATTTAAGAAAAGCAGCGCACTGGCGCTGCTTTTTGCTTTTTATGAAGTCTTTATTCTGGGTCGCAGAGTGTAAGTACGTAGCGTTCATAGAGCTCATCAAGGTGAGCAATAATCACTTCTTTCCCTACCACCTCAGATTCAATCAGGGCATCGGCTATGGTGCTCGGATTTTGCCAGTTTTGTAATGTCTCGGCACTGGCTATATGGCTGATATGCCAGGGCTCGGCGGCAACACCGCCCTGGTATTTTAGATAGGGGCGATAAAAGCCAAACTCCTGCAGGTGCTCCCTTAGCCAGAGGTTAAGGTTGGCAAAGGGGCCGGTGTCGGCATACTCATCCGGGCTTAGCTGCAATTGATAATCCTCGGCTACCACACTTGGGTCCCAGACATCGAAATCACTGCCGAAGTGATGGCGGCTGGCACCCGGCAGCGCCGAGTAAAGCATAATGGCATGCAGGCGATCCAATGGTGACAGGCTAGTCAGGTCAACCACTTGCTGCTGGGCATCAAAAACAGGTCGTACACCTTGATACTTGTTATTCCAAATCATCGCCTGGCGGGAAAAGGAGCGAAACGCCGAGGCGATACGCAAGTCAATGCCATCGGCTTGAGCGCCTTGTTGCAGGCGCTGGAAGTCTGCCAGTGCCTCCCGGTTGAGGCTATGGCCTTGCCAGTCACACAAGTGTTCTTCACTGCGCCCGGTGGCGCACAAGGCGAGCCTCATGTGAGCAGCCGCCTTAGGATCCCTTCGTAGATCAGCGCCAGTTTTTCCAGGTCATCACTACTGACACATTCATCGACCTGATGAATGGTGGCGTTACGCGGGCCTAGTTCAATCACTTTAGCACCTGTGGGAGCAATAAAGCGGCCATCTGAGGTGCCGCCACTGGTTTGCAGCTCGGCCTGATAGCCCATTTGCTCTTCAATGGCACCTTGTACCGCTGCGGTTAACTCGCCGGGCTCGGTGATAAAGGGTTGGCCGTTGTGCGTCCAATCGAGGTCGTAATTAACCTTATGCTCACCTAGCAGGGCCACTACGCGCGATTTAATCTGCTCGGCGGTCAATTCTGTGCTATAGCGAAAGTTAAATTGCACCTCCAGCTCGCCAGGGATCACATTCCCCGCGCCCGTACCGGCATTGATATTGGAAATTTGCATGCTGGTGGCAGGGAAAAATTCGTTGCCCTCATCCCATTTTTCCTGACACAGGGCCTGTAAAAAGCCGCTGGCCTGGTGCACCGGGTTATCGGCCAAATGAGGATAGGCGACATGACCTTGTTTGCCCTTAACGGTCAAATACGCGGTGAGTGAGCCTCGGCGGCCATTTTTAACTACATCGCCGAGCTTGTCGGTGGAGGAGGGCTCGCCGACAATGCACATATCGATTTTCTCGTTGCGCGCTTCCAGGGTGTCAATCACCCTTGTGGTGCCGTTGATAAAGGGGCCTTCTTCATCCGAGGTGATCAAAAAGGAAATTGATCCCTTATGTTCGGGATGCTTGGCAACAAAACGCTCGGTCGCCACTACCATGGCGGCAAGGGAACCCTTCATGTCGGCGGCGCCGCGACCATGCAAATAGCCCTCATGCTCGGTGGCGGCAAATGGCTCAAAGCGCCATTTTTTTTCATCGCCCACGGGCACTACATCGGTATGGCCGGCAAAGCACACATTGGGCTTGCCCTGACCCTTGCGCGACCAGGTGTTAAGGGTATCGATGAAAAACATAGGCTCATTGGTAAAGCCTATTTTTGCCAGACGCTCGGCGATAACATGCTGACAGCCTTCGTCTTTAGGGGTTACCGAAGGACGGCGGATCAAGTCTTTAGCCAAGTCAATGACTGCGCTCATAGTCTTTCCTATGCAAAAATGGCGTCGTATTCCGCCGCTTTAAAGCCAATTAAATGATGCTCGTCGGTGCGCAGAATTGGGCGTTTGATTAAGGCAGGTGATTCCAGCATCAAGGTCATGGCCAGTTCCTTATTCAGCCGCTGCTTTTGCTCGTCGCTGAGCTGGCGGTATGTGGTGCCGCGTTTATTAACCATGGCTTCCCAGCCGAACAGGGCTTCAAGTTCAGTAAGTAGCGCTAAATCCAGCCCCTGTTTGCGGTAGTCATGGAATTGGTAATCTACATTATTATTTTCTAAATGTTTTTTTGCTTTTTTAATGGTATCGCAGTTGCTGATACCGTACATAATAGTGGTCATAATCTGTCTGTAGCTTTAGTTGCCGATAAAGAGTAAGGATTCATTGGCCGCAACCTGTTGATAGCAAGAGCAAATCAGCGGCGACGGCGCGAGATTAATGATCATGATAGCGGCCAAGGGCGCAGATTTAAACTGCCGCAGGTCGAAATAAGCAATTTCTTCGCAGCGCCTATGTTTTATGAACGTACGTTATAACCTTCTTTTTTTAACGAGTTCACGGCGTTTTTAGCCTCTATGCCTTTAACCAGGATGTAATCCGTATCAAAGGTGGAAATGGCAAAGATGGAGATATTCGCCCGTGCCAGAACCCCGGAGATATTTGATAAGATGCCGGTAAGGGAAAAGCCCAGTGGCCCCAGAACCTCAAGTGCCACCCAACCAGGCTCCTGCTCCAGGCTATCAAGGGCGATATCACTGATACAGACGATGGACAGCTCTTCGGCGGTTTTACCAACAAAGTAGACCTCGCTTTGAAAAATAATACTCGGGATGGCAGCGGAGCTGTCGAAGCTGTGAATGGTAAATTCATGTGGGAGTAATTGAAGCGTTTGTTTGGCCATACCGTTCCCCTTGGGTTAAGTACAAGTTATACCCAATAAGGGCAATTTAATCCAATGCAAGTTGCTCACAATTGCTGTGGATAAGTTTGGGGGTAGGGTGGTCGGTAAGTTGTATCTATTTGAAATTGTTTAAATTATCTTTTTTGGTTGTTTATTGATCAACACCCGGTTGGTTGTTGCTAATAACGAAATAAACAGGGTGCCCCCGAAGGTGCACCCTTGTGATTATGTGGCTAACATAAGCGAGCAATTAGGCTTCGGCCTGATCCGCCTGAATTGCGGTCAGGGCTATGGTGTAGACAATATCATCCACCAAGGCACCGCGGCTAAGATCGTTGACCGGTTTACGCATGCCCTGCAGCATAGGCCCTATGCTGACTAAATCGGCGCTACGCTGTACCGCCTTATAGGTGGTGTTGCCCGTGTTCAAATCAGGGAAGATAAACACGGTTGCCTGACCGGCGACCGGACTGTTCGGCGCCTTTTTACGGGCCACATTCTCCATGATCGCGGCATCGTATTGCAGCGGCCCGTCGATGATCAGATCAGGGCGCTTTTGCTTGGCCAGCTCAGTGGCTTCGCGTACCTTTTCAACATCGGCACCGGCGCCTGAGCTGCCTGTACTGTAGCTGATCATCGCCACCCGAGGCTCAATACCAAAGGCGCTGGCAGAGTCGGCGGATTGAATGGCAATGTCCGCCAATTGGGCGGCGGTTGGGTCTGGGTTAATAGCGCAGTCGCCATATACCAGCACCTGATCCGGCAGCAACATAAAGAAGACAGATGAAACCAGGGACGAGCCCGGCGCGGTTTTGATCAACTGCAGTGGCGGGCGAATGGTATTGGCCGTGGTGTTAACAGCGCCTGATACCAATCCATCTACCTGGCCTTGGGCTAACATCATGGTGCCCAGCACCACATTGTCCTTTAGCATTTCTTCGGCTACCACTTCGGTCAGACCCTTGCTCTTACGCAGCTCCACCATGGGCGCCACATAGTCGCGACGGATCTGATCTGGGTCGACAAGATGCATGCGCTCATTTAGCTCAACCCCTTGTTGTTCGGCTATGCGGGTGATCTCCGCTGGGTCGCCTAGTAACACGGTATTGGCAATGCCACGCTCGCCACAAATCGCCGCCGCTTTTATGGTGCGCGGCTCTTCGCCCTCTGGCAGCACTATGGTTTTATCGGCGCGACGGGCCTTGTCTGTTAACAAATAACGAAATGCCGGAGGCGACAGCTTACGGGTTTTTTGCGATTGCTGCGCCAGGCTATCAAGCCAGTCGGAGTCGATAAAGGTGGCCTGGTGTGACTTTACCTTATCGACTCGCTGCTCATCATCGCAGGGGACTTCTAAGTTGAAGTTGTGCAGCAGCAAGGAAGTGCGCCAGGTATCGTGCTCAGTAGCAAGAATAGGCAATCCGGTTTGCTCCATGGCCTGGTGGCAGAGCTCCATAATGCGCGGCTCTGGGTTAATTCCACCGGTCAGTAAGATGGCGCCTATCTTGGTACCGTTCATGGCCGACAGGCAGCCAGCGACTAACACATCGGAGCGATCGCCCGGTGTCACCAGCAGCACACCGGGAGTGATATGGTTGAGCAGGTTAGACACGGTGCGCGCACAGAAGGTTACTCGGCGCAGACGACGGTGCAGCAGATCGCCCTGGTGGATAATGCGGGCATCCAGGTAGTTGGCCAGGTCAATAACACGAGGCGCTACTAGCTCAAAATCCCAGGGGATGGTGCCAAGGAGTTGGAACGGATGCTTGCGAAATAGCGGCATAGACGCTAGGCGGTTCACTTCGTTGTCCAGTAAATCCGGATTGAACTGCTCCACCAGGTCGGCCCGGGCACGGCCTTGCTCATCAAGCGGGGCATTAACCTTGTTAAAAATACAGCCCAAGACTCGTGGGTGGGCAATGCCCCCATAGTTGCCGGCGGCGATTTCCAACTTGTCTTCAAGCTCTTCCACCGTGTCGTTGCTCGGGGTCAGCACAAAAACGATATCGGCGCCCAGAGTCTGTGCAATTTCACGGTTAACACGCCCGGCATAGGGCTGGTTACGGGTTGGTACCATGCCTTCGATAATGGTGATTTCATCGTCATTTATACCACTTTCAAAGCGCTCAACGATTTCTTCGAGCAAGGTGTTACCATGGCCATCGCCGATCATTTTTTCTGCATAGGCGAGGGAAATAGGCTCGGGCGGATTAATACTAGAACCAATTTTAACTATGGCGGTGGATTTCTCCGGGCCACACTCACCGCGGCGCGGTTGGGCTATGGGTTTGAAGAAGTTGACCTTCAGGGCTTTTTGCTCCAGTGCCCGTACCAAACCCACTGAGACTGAGGTCAGTCCCACACCGGTGGACACAGGGATCAGCATAATACGTCTAGACATGATTTAGGCTCCTTTAGCCAGACGCGCAGCGTCCTGACAGATCATCCATTCTTCATTGGTCGGTACCACCATGGCGGTCATTGGGCTGTTAACGCTGGTGATCACGCCACTTTTGCCAAAACGGGCGGCGAGGTTGCGTTGCTCGTCAATTTGCCAGCCGAGGAAGCTCAGATGCGCAAGTACCTTGGCACGAATAATATCTGAGTTTTCACCTATGCCGCCGGTAAAGATGAGGGCATCCAAACCGTTTAAGGGTACCAGGTAAGCGGCAATTTGCTTGGCCAGACGATAGCAGAAGATATCCAGCGCCAAAGTCGCCTGCTCGTGCCCCTCTAAATAGGCTTCTTCTATGGTGCGACAGTCATTGGACAGTTCGCTAATGCCTAGCAAGCCGCTTTGCTGATTCAACATGGTGTTGACCTCGGCGACCGAGTACCCAAGCTGACTGGTAAGGAAGTCGAATAAACCCGGGTCGATATCGCCGCTGCGAGTACCCATAACCACGCCTTCAAGCGGAGTCAGGCCCATGCTGGTATCGACGCTGGCACCATTTTTAATGGCGCACACAGAGCAACCGTTGCCCAGGTGGGCGGTGATCAAGCGATGATTGTCCGCAGCTAACCCGAGCGCCTCAACAGCCTGGGTGGAAACATAATGATGGCTGGTGCCATGGAAGCCGTAACGGCGTACACCGTGTTCTTTATATAAAGAATAAGGGAGCGCATATAAAAACGCGTGTTTTGGCATGCTTTGGTGGAAAGCGGTATCAAACACGGCCACCTGCACCAGTTCAGGAAATGCAGCTTGCGCTGCCTGAATACCGGTCAGGTTGGCAGGGTTATGCAGTGGCGCTAATTGGGCGGTCTGGGTAATGGCGTCAAGCACGTCCGGGGTGATCAACTGGGAGCCGGTAAACTGCTCACCACCGTGCACTACACGGTGGCCAACGGCGATTAAATCTTTAGCTAGATCATATTGGTGGATCAGCGTGACTAGGGTGTCGATGGCGATTTTGTGATCGGCACCGGCGGGTAAAGCGTTTTGCTCTTTGTTGCCGGCGAATTTATACTTTAAGGAGGCGTCGTCGTTATGAAGGCGCTCGGCTAAGCCACTTAACAGTTCATCGCCGCTGCTGGCGTCGATAACTGCGAATTTTAGACTTGAGCTGCCGCAATTTAAAACTAGGACGTGTTGTACAGACATTTGGTAGACCCGTGGTTGAAAATCAGAAATTAAACCCCACGTTTACCTAAAGTAATAGCTTTTAACCTGGTCATAATAACTATGACCAAAGGCTACATTTAGACTAAGGTATTATTGCAGTGGGACCGACTATTTTACCTTATTATTGCTACTAAGCGATAGTTGTAAGGGGCGTAAATGCAAAACAGTATGATGACACAAATTCAGCAAGGGCATAGCTACGCCAAACTCTGGCCGCTGCGCCGTGAATTGGCGCCCATGTTTGTGGAAAATCGGATTATCAGTGCCACCTTGTTTGCCATTAAGGTGATGCCGTTGCTGGCGCTCACAAGCCTGGTGGTGCAATTACAATTACTGGGTCAGCATTATCTGGGGCCGGCGCTGGCCTGCGCCTTATTAATTCTCTCCCTGCCGGTGCAAGGTCTGCTGTGGCTTGCCAAGCGAGCTTCCTCGCCGCTGCCACCTGCTTATGCGCATTGGTATAAAGAGCTGTATACGAAAATGGTGGCCCAGGGCTATCGTGGTGCCCCGGCCAAGGCCAAGCCGCGATATCGCGAACTGGCCCTGCTGCTTAAGGATATGTTCGATAAAATGGACAAGGCCTTTCGTCAGGATATCTTCTGAAATTCGCTGAGGTAAAACTCGGCTTGCACCTTAAATTCTGCTCTTGCTGCAAGCTGTGCCAACTGCTCGACACTGAACTTCCAGGCAAAGGGGGTCATCAAGGCCAAATCTCTTGCCTGTTCACCTGTGAGGGTGAGGGTACGGCTCAGTAGTTGCTCGGCGCTGCGAGTAAAGCCTGTGGGCGTGTCTAGCTGTTGATGCTCGCGCATTTCATTATAGATAATCTCTTTTAGCTCGGCCAAATGCTTGGGGCCGGGCGAAGCCACCACCAGATATCCCTGTGGCGTCAATAAGCGGGCGCTTTCTTCGGCAAAGATGGGGGCAAATACACTGGTAACCACGGATGCAGAGCCTGTATTAAGGGGGATCTGCTTGCTTGAGGCCACCGCAAATTCACAGTTGTTATAGCGTTTGGCGCCATAGCGTACAGCGGGTTTGGCAATATCTATGCCGTACACCTGTCCCCGGTGCTCTAGCTGGTTTGCCAGCTCATGGGTGTAATAGCCTTCACCGCAGCCCATGTCTATCACCCCCGTCTCGCTTTGGTGTAAAGCAGCGACACGTCCGGCTAACGCCTGGCGCAGAAACTGATAATGGCCGGCGGATAGAAAACGGCGTCTGGCTTGCACCATGTCCTGGTTATCGCCGGGTTGTTTTGATTTCTTATATTGCACCGGTAATAAATTGATATAGCCTTCTTTGGCGTAATCGAATTGGTGGCCGGTGTCACAGCTTAGGCTGTTACCCTGACGGGTTAAGGGCTGTTGGCATAAGGGGCAGCAATAAGCACTCATGGTGCAAGGTATTCCTTATCATAAAAGGTGCGCACCCAGTGCGGGCGGTAGATCACCAGCAGGGTCATGGCCATGCCGCTGAGCATGGCTTCGGGGAACCAGATAAGCGCACTTAAAATCACATAGTTATCCATCAGCATAGACCATTCATAGGTGCCGATAGCCCAGTAATAGAGCGCACCGACAAAGATCTTCAGGCAATTGGCCAACGCCGCACAGAGAAAACTACAGATGAAGATATAGATAAATAAATGACGTGGCAGCAGGTTATAAACCAGCACAAAAACGCCATAGCTAAAGTAAATGGGAATAAGTGCAGTGGTGATAGCAAACACCACAGCGTTTTCCCAAGGTATGGTTGAAAAGCTCGTAAGCAAGGCGGTGGCAAGTACAGCCGCCAGGCTGGCTAAACGCCAACCTAAGATCAAGGTCACCGCGGTAATGCCGAGAATATGTATATCCAGGCCCGGGACTATCCCCGCCTTAATGCGCCACAGCAGTGCCAACACCAGGGCACAGGCAAACAGACCGGTTTGTCTTGCCGGACGTTGCCACAGACCGCTCACACTGGCTTTATCCAGGGTGAAAAACAGTATAAGTAAGAAGGCAATAAAGCTTACGAGCATGGCAATTAGCCCTCGAAGGTACTCCAGACAGGGGCGTGATCCGAAGGTTTTTCGATGCCGCGCAGTTCATAGTCTATGCCGCTTTCCGCCAGGGATTGCGCCAAGGCAGGAGTGGCCAGAATAACGTCGATACGCAGGCCGCGGTTGTCATCAAAGCCCTTGGAGCGGTAGTCGAACCAGGAATATTTGTCGTCAGTATCCGGGTGCAGTTGTCTAAAGGTATCCACCAGACCCCAATTTGTGAGGGTGGCCAGCCATTGTCTTTCTTCCGGCTGAAAGGAGCATTTACCGGTTTTTAGCCAGCGCTTTTTGTTGGCCTCACCGATGCCGATATCCAGATCGATTGGCGAAATATTAATATCACCCATCACCACTAACTTGCTGTCTGGGCTGTATTGAGTGTTTAGCTCGGCCATCAGATCGCTGTAAAACTGACGCTTATAAGGGAACTTGGTCTCATGGTTGATGTTATCGCCCTGGGGGAAATAACCATTAAGCACGGTGACATCTTCCCCCTGAGCATTTTCCACTGTCACCGCTATCATGCGCTTTTGGTGCTCTTCGGTGTCGGTGGAGAAGCCCTTTTTCACCATTTTTGCCGGCTGTTTGGTCAGCATGGCGACGCCGTAATGGGCTTTTTGACCATGGAAATACACGTGATAACCCATGGCCTCGACGTCAGCGACGGGGAACATTTCATCATGCACCTTGATTTCCTGTAAGCCGATCACATCCGGTTGATGCTTGTCGATAAGTGCTTGAAGTTGATGAAGGCGAGCGCGTAAGCCATTAATATTGAAAGAGATTATTTTCATTGGCGATAAATGATGAAAGTTATTATAAGTAGGGCGTCAGTGTAGCATTTTGCGTTCTTAGAAGGAATCGCCAGAGCCAGGCACAGGGCGCTTTTTAACGCCCCGTGCCGTGAATCAATCACTATGGTTAGTCGAGGTGACTAAAGATATTGGCCTTGGCTTTATCGGCAATATAATCAATGGCCTTTTGCGCTCTGACGCTGTTACCGGCCGCATCGAGGCGCGGTGAAAAGGCGGCGATGGCGAACTTACCCGGCATAATGGCAATAATGCCGCCGCCGACCCCACTTTTCGCCGGTAAGCCGACCGTATAGGCCCATTCGCCGCTGGTTTCGTACAAGCCAGCCGTGCTCATGACCGCCAGCACCCGCTCGACATTATCAGCGCGCATCAATTGTGCGCCGCTGATGGGGTGGGTGCCGCCGTTGGCGAACACTGAGGCCATAATAGCCAGGTCTTTAGTGGTTACGCCCACGGAGCACTGGCGGGTGTAAATATCCAGGTTGATATCCACATCGCCGTAAAAACGCCCGTAAGATTTAAGCAGCTCGGCAATGGCCAGGTTATGGCCATTACTGCTGGACTCGGAGCGATACACATCCTCAAGTACGTCCAGCTTGGTGGTGGCAAATTGTCCATACCAGGCACTGATCGCCTGCCATTTTTGTGCGGCGCTATCGCCCTCTATCAGGCTGACCGTGGCCATGGCTCCGGCATTCACCAAGGGATTGACAGATCTGGCCGGATTAAGCTCAATGGCGGTTACCGAATTAAAGGGCAGGCCGGTGGCGTTGGCGCCGATTTTATCCAAGATGGCCTCGGGTCCTTGTTGCTCCATGGCCAAAGCCAGGGTAAATACCTTGGAAATAGACTGAATAGAAAAGTGGCTGTCTATGTCGCCCTGGGTAAAAATCTTGCCGTCTGTGGTAACCAGGGCAATGGCAAATTGCTCGCTGTCGACCTTGGCAAGAGCGGGAATATAATCCGCATTGGCGCCGCTTTTTTCGTCTTTATACAGGGTATGGGCCTGAGCAAGTATCTGCTCCACCTTGGCTGTGTCATAGGGGCGGGCATCGACTTGAGTTTGCAGGCCGAGGGCCGATATCAATAGTAGCGAGTAGAGTATTTTCTTCATGTATATCAGTCCTTATCGTCCTTAAACTGCAAATAGGGCGTGAATCGCGCCTTAAGTTCCTAATATTTAAAACCAAAAGAGGTTTGCAAACGTAAGTTGTCGCCCTTATCGCCACGATAATTCTCGAGCTCACCATATTGCAGCTCAATACCGAGACGCGACATTGTGGTCGGGTTGTAAATCAGGTTCACCGTACTGTAGAGGCTGTTATTGAACGACAAGGGATGCTGGGTGATGATGTTGTCTATATCCACATAACTGATGCCGATGGAAGAGGTGTAGTTGTCGTTCCATTGTTTATCCAAATAGATAAAACCCGCCGTGGCGCCTATGGCGGTGAGCTCGCCATTGCCGTCGAGTCCTGCATCACTGCCGCCGGTGATATCGGCGTAATAATGGCAGCAGGGATCGTTTAGGTAGCGGCCTATGCCTTTACCGTTGGCGATTTGAAATTTCAGACTGTGACTGTAATTTACATCATAGGTGCCGGTGACATTAATGCCCCAGCCCCACACCTTATCTTCTTGCAGGTTTGTTTTGTATCCCAAATAGCGCAATAGCAGTGCGGTTTTGATATACCCCTGATCAAATTGATAGGTATAACTGGCGCTGGCATCGGGCCAATCGTTTTGTTCGCTATAGTTCAGGGACTCAGGATCAATATTAACCGGTAACGCCAGATCCGCATCTGAACGTTCGATACCTAAGGCCCAGAAGCTGCCATTGCCTAAGCTGCGGCGATAACGAATTTGCGGGTGACGGGCAAAGACCATGGCCGATGGGCCCCAATAATCGAGGATATTGGGAAAGGAATTGATGTCCATAAAGCCGCTAAAGGTCTGCCCAGCTCCCCAGTGCCAAGCTCACCCCAAAGGTGAGTGAGGTTAAAATCGGCATTACCGTCGCCATCGAACATATCAAACTCAAAGCGGGTGGTCATATCGCCGTGCTCGGTTGGGGTGTGACTGCGAAAGGAGAGCTTGGATTGTCCCGCGTTGAGCAAGGTCTTATCGTCGCTGGCATCTTCGTCAAAGAGAATGGACGAGGTTTGAAAGGCGCCGCGATTGGCCATGTCGCCATCGTTATAAATGGCATCGAGCCAAATTTGCCCGCCTATTTGCAAGGTGGTGTCCGAATCGCTTAAAAAGATGCTCTTTGGTGGCGTTTTAAAACGGTAGCTGGGACGTTCATACTCCTGATAAAGGCGGCCATTAAGCTTGCTTTGAGGTTGTTCGGTTTGGGTTTTGACCGTAGCCAAAGGACGCTTAATGGCAGCAATTTCAGCGTCTTTAAGCTTGAGCTGCTGTTCTATTTCGGCATCTTTGCGCTTTAACTGCTGTTCTAACTCAACAATACGACGCTCTAGCGCGGCCAAGCGCTCTTCAACGGTGGCACCTTGTACCGCCGGTGTTAGCAAGAGTGCCGTCAGGGCAAGGCCTAAGGCTTTGCCACCGACTTTGGTGGAGGCTTTTCCAGCGGCGCGACTTTGCGGTGAGAGCTGGGTTCGTTGTGCAGGATTTAAGGGAGCCATGTCCACTCCTATAACTCGACGGCAAAAGTTACGATCATCTTATAGTCATCCTTTTTCGGCACTGTGCCATCGGCATTGGCGATAGGAGATTGCAGATGATCCCAAAGCAGTGATATGTCGAAATCAATATCACTGGTGATATCTATTGAGGCACCCATCAGGGCATGCTGGGCATTGCCACCGGCCGCTTGCTCGGCAAGGGTAAAACGATAGTCAAAGGTTAAATCTATGTCCGAGGTCAGCTCGTAATCCATATTTGACGAAAAATAAACTGAGGTCGTTGAGTTGCTGCTGGGAGCGTCAATACCGACATTGGCAAATTGCGTTCTTTGATAGGCAGGACCCATGCCTATATCCCATTCCCAGCGCTGATTATCAATGACGTAATAACCTATACCGGCGCCGAGCGTGTATTTATGGTCGATATTCTGAAATGGGTCGCGATAGTATTCGAAAAACACCGGGCGAAAATACAGGGACTTGGTATAAAACCAGTCAAAGGTGCCGCTAGCACGGACATTGTTTTCAGTGACCTCTTCATCGTTGCTGGTGCGTGCCGCCAGGGCGTTGATCAGCAACCGATTGGTGGCGGTGCGCCGTTTGATATCAACGGTGGCGGAGAGCTCACTTTGCTCTGTGTTGCCCCGACTTAAATTAGCGCCGACACCCACCTTGGCATACCAGGCGCCACCGGCGTCCTTGGCGCTGGCGGCGATAGACACCAGATCTTTGGGTAAATAGGCCAGCTTAGCTGCGCCTACCTGTACATAACTTGGGCCGATCAACAAGGCGCCTTCGCTGACATGGCCGTCGTTAAAGCGCACGCTATGGGCTCGCCCGGAAATCACCATGTCGACGTCTTCACGGTCGATAAACAGGGTGTCGAGTATGTCGCTGTCAAACTCAATTTGTTTGTCGTACATGGCTTTAAATTCACCTTTTAGCCATTCGCCTGAGCTCAGGCGGATCCAGTCGTATTTATCTATATCTTTAACAATGGCTTGGCGTTCTTCCAGATATAAAGGTGCTTGCTGCCCGGCGCCGACGCTAGGTGTAAGCACCAAGGCGAAAATGACAATAACCAGGGCTATAAATGGCATCCGATTTCCTTTATAGGGGTATCCGATTAATACCAATTCACTTAAATAGCTAATCATTCTAGCGGGCTCAATATCATGCTAACGGCGTTGGAATTTATCTTTGTAGCAAAACTACATAAGAAAAATTCCGCCTTGTTATCACATCATTTAGCCAACGCTATCTTTGATCACATACTCAACATAATTGGTATAAGGCGAATAAATGCAAGCAATTACATCAATAATAATAGGCCAATATGGCGAGGGTACAACTGACCGCAGTGGCAAAAACGTCAGAAAAGGGAGGGTTAATACGAACTGCTGCTAAATAAACGTTGGTGGGTTTTATAGGCATATTCGTCGGTCATGCCACTGAGGTAGTCACACAAGACTCTGTAGGTGCTGGTGCCGGTTTTTTCCGCCTGACGATAGGCGACGGCTGTGGTTTCCGGCAATAAACGCAGCGGATCGCTGGCAAAGGCCTCGAATAATTCGATGATCAGTTTCTGGCCATTAAATTCTATCTGCTGCATGTGTGGGGCACGAATAAGGCGCTTATAAATAAAGGTTTTTAAGCAATCCAGTAGCACCTGATAACTTGGCGGCAAGACCACCTGATAGCCAAGCATAGCGCAGCTAAAGTCGCCGTCGGTGGGTACCAATTTAGCTTGTGTGATAAAGAGGTTCACCAGCTCGCCTATAAGGTCCTTGCGCTGCGCCTCACACTGGAAGAATAATCGCTGCGCCATATTGGCACCTTCAAGCCAGGGACAGTCGAGCTCAGCCAACATAGGCTCGGCGTGGGACTGCCAGTCGTGAATGGTGATCTGCTCAGTGGCAATGGCATCTTCGAGGTCATGTACCGCGTAGGCGATATCATCGGCCAGCTCCATCAGAGATGCATCCACCGACTTATACAGGGTTTTGGCGCGAAAGCTATCCTGGGGCTGGTGACTTTGAAATAAGGCCCTGTCCGCGGCGCTTAAGGGAGCGAAGATCCAGTCTACCAAGTCACTGTCATCACTATACAGGCCCTTGGCCGGGCGCCATTCATTGGCCTTAATATAACGCTGCTGCGCCGGCTCGGATGGCTTGCTATGCCACAGGGTATCGAGCAGTGCCGGGTATTTTATAAAACCCAACAGGGTGCGGCGGGTCAGGTTCATACCAAAGCCCTGGGTGTAGGGTTCAAGCTTGGCGACAATGCGTAAAGTCTGAGCATTGCCCTCAAAGCCACCGTGTTCACGCATCATGTAATTTAGAGCAATTTCACCGCCGTGGCCGAAGGGTGGATGGCCTATATCATGGGCTAAACACAAGGTTTCCAGCAAGGAATCATCGGGCAGACAGGTGATATCTGGATGTTGTCGACTCAGATGGCGCAGCAAGCCACTGCCTATTTGCGCTACCTCTAAAGAGTGGGTGAGGCGAGTGCGGTGAAAGTCGTTCAGGCCAATGCCCATGATTTGCGTTTTTGCCTGCAGGCGACGAAACGCGGCGGCATGAATAATACGCGAGCGGTCGACCTGCCACGAAGAGCGGTTATCGTTGGGGCGATGCTTATCTTCACCTGTGCGTCTTTGTTGCCAAATATCGGCCATGCAGTGCTCGTAACCCTGAGTATTATGTACTGAGTGTAAACAATAAATAACTCCTTGTCTTGTATGATGTTAGTGGCAAAGTAGTGATTATTTCGTATTTGCTTCTGTTAGGATATAATGCGCCGTTTGTTTATCCAGACATATGAATACTAGAGGTGTCATGATCAAAAAACTGGGACTCATTCTATTTACTATCATCTCCATTACCGCCTTGGTGTACCCCTTTATCTGGGGGCCGCAGGAGCAGAGTGGGCAAGTTACTGAGTCAACGCCAGAGCAAGCTGTTAAAAAGCCAGTGGTGGAAAAGCCAAGGCACAATGTTAAACTGCCTGACTTTGCACAAGTTAACGATATTAAAGAAAAAAAATCCCTGTTTTTTGACTTTATTCGTGGCCCGGTGGAAAAAGCCAACAGCCGAGTGCGGGATCAGCGCGCGACTTTAGAAATCGCCCTGATGATGATTCAGTATCAGCAGGCCTTATCCGCCACTCAAGAGCAAAAGGTAGAGGATATTTTTGCCGAATATGGTCTTGTGGATGAAGAGATAAGCGAGCTGTCATTGCAACAGGCGCTGCGTCGCGTTGATGTTATCCCCAAAGAGCTGGTGATGATGCAGGCGGCCAATGAGTCGGCCTGGGGTACCTCGCGCTTTGCTCGTATCGGTTTGAACTTTTTTGGCCAATGGTGCTTTAGCGAGGGTTGTGGCCTGGTGCCTAAACGCCGCAATCAGGGGGCCAAACATGAGGTGGCCGTGTATCAGTCGGTACAAGAAGCGGTCGATGCCTATTTCTATAACATTAACACCCATAATGCTTATCGTGAGCTGCGCGATATTCGCGCCGAGTTGCGCCAGGCACAACAGCCACTGACTGCCAAAGATCTGGCCTATGGATTAATGTCTTACTCCGAGCGCGGTGAAGCCTATATTGAAGAGCTGCACGCAATGATAGACCATAATGAGGCGTATTTTGATGAATAAACTGACTTCCTGGGTATCTCCGTTATTAATCTTGTCGTTTAGCGCGGCTGCTGAGCCTGTGGTCATGTCGTATGACGGCTTTTATGACCGCATGGAAGTCGTGAACGAGGGCGAGTACCAATATGCACAGGTTGGTTTTTATTTAAAAACCTATGCCGATGCCAAGCCCTGTGAGATCGCAGCTGGGGAAATCTTAACGGAAAAGCAAAGTTACCCTTTAACTTACGACGACCAAGGTCAGCTGTTCCTGCCCTTTGATAAAGAGCTAGATACCCACAAAGCCATGGTGGTGGTGACCCCAGCCAATGCCGGCGGCTGTCAGTTAAGCATACAGATTGAAGCAAAAATGCCGCAACAGGGGATCACTGCAGGGCAGTTATATCAGGTGAATAATGAGCTTGAGGAGCTGTTGGCGGATCTTTCCGGCTTCTTCGTCGGCACCCTGATGTCTTTCTTGCTACCGGATCAGCAAGGTATTCAACTGCACTTTACTGGCTCTGTGCCGACC
>NZ_PQCF01000032.1:785490-846882 GCF_002964765.1 Pseudoalteromonas sp. T1lg88 | reverse complement strand
GTCCGATTGGCAATGTGCCGACACCCGTTGTAAGGTCAAAATTAAAAACAAATGGCAAGATAGCGAAACAGTATTGGTTGATGGCAGTAATCTGGCCCGCATTACTCCGTGGATTGCCAAATAACTCGAGCTAGATTCGCAGATTAAAAAAGCGCCATTAGGCTGGGCGGATAACAAATTAGGGATCTAAAAAGATCCCTTTTTATTTTTAAATCTATATAAATCAATACGTTAAAATTTTAAGTAGGTGTCATATAGTTAGGAATATAAATATATATTAATCAATAACTTAAAGGTATTTGTTGTGGTTTGTATATAAAGTTGAAATATAGGTGATTACTAAGCTTGGAAGTCTTAATTTCCGCTTTGTGCCAAACTCGGCCTGTTAGCGATTGCTAATATAAGGAGTTTTAAGGTTTTGCCTATCCAATATCTTTCTAGTTAAGTCTTTTCGATTCAGATACTTAAGAGACCTAAAAGGAAACTGTTTGGTTCTTTAGCCGAATACGTGCTCACATCCATATTTCAGTTGTAATATTGATGCATGAATGTGTCATAAAATTTAACACATCAGGTGTTACCAAAAACTCCACTTGCACTACTTGCACTAACAACATGATAAACAATTAACCATGACCAAAAACAAGCTTGGCGCATTCACATATAACTTCCGCTGATCTTATTAACAATTAGTATTGTTAACTTCTAATTTAATTAGTCGTATTTTGCCTCTAACGAAGTCTTTGGTTAAGTCATGCCGTCACAGTATTGCGAGGAAAGCTCAACTCAGAAAAACTTGATATCCCATTACCTACCTACTAATTTTACAAATTGTATTACTTAATAATTCGATCAGAATCAAAGCTTTATTCTGATACTTTTTCAAGTAAAGGAACAGTAATGAAGCGAGCACCACAACAAGTAAGTAACCCCAAACTGTTAGGGACTGTAATAAGATCTCTTGAAGCATTTTCGAAAAAGCAAAAACCAATAAATAGTGCTGAAGAAGCGATTGTAGAAGCCCTTATAAACACTCCTAAAATAAAGCAACAAGCAGCGAAAAGAATATGTGAAAGGTTTAGAGGGTGGTCACGAACCACAAGGTTGAAAGCATTCGGGCCTTTTGGGTTATTTGATAATGAGCTTTCTGGTGATACTTTGAGCTATTTGAGCAAAGCAGAGGTTCAGTTAGAATCAATGGTCACCGCGGGGTATCCAGATACAGTTTTCTCGTTTCAAGAAGATGATGTTAATCCTCCAGCACCGCCGGAGTTTCCTGATGATACCGAATTTACCATTGAATACACGGGATTATATTGCCGACAACGAACTGGTGATAGAGGTTTTTGGAAATTTTCAAACTCAGATGAGCCCTACGTAACGACTATAGCAGTACATGTGGACACTCAAGGTCAAAATGAAGTACGAGAAGAGTTTCATCCTGTTGGTACTGACGCTTATAGTGACGTAGACTCCGGTGAGTGGAGGGAAGGTCCAATCGCGGCTATTTGGCAAGGAGAGCTAAAAGGGGATGTTTCTCTAGTCGTAATTGCGATGGAGCAAGATGAAGGTGACCCAAATGCATGGAGAGATGAAATTAGATTGGTAGTCAGCGCTATAAGTGCGGGCTTGGCTTGGAGTGGCGTTGGAGCAATTCCTGCGGCTATAGCCGCTTTGTTGGGGGAGCTGTTAAATTGGATTTTAGACACCGGTGACGACGAAATAGGACAAGATTTAATGGTATTGACACCTCAAAGTCTTGCTTTGTTTGCCGCTTGGCCAGCTAACCCTTATTTGGGACGTTATGATAAAGGTGAGTATTCGATTATTGCGGAGGCTTATGTTAATCAAACTGAATGGGTGAAAACAAACATTCCATACCATTTTACAACCTATCATGACCTGTCGGGACGATACAATTGTTTGTTTAGAGTACGCGCTAATAAACCTCCTAAGGTTCAATGGTTTGGTCCTGATTTGAATGAAAAGGCAAGGGTAAGTCGATTCAAACCTCTTGTCGGGCGAGGGTAGGTGAGAGCTTATGCTTAAATACACAGGTTTCTTCGTATTATTTCTAATGTCCCGTCCGATTGGCAATGTGCCGACACCCGTTGTAAGGTCAAAATTAAAAACAAATGGCAAGATAGCGAAACAGTATTGGTTGATGGCAGTAAACTGGCCCGCATCACCCCTTGGATTGATAAGGGTTAATCATTAATTATTGTGCCCGGTGCCGCCGGGTTACTGACCCACCCCACTTCAGCCTTGATTGTCTGTGCTAGCGCAGACTACCTAAAATTCTTCCTATTGCTCGCTGCAAAGTCCTGTCTCGCTTCTATACTTTCTACGAGTGTAACGGCGGTGACCCGTTCATTTTGTATTATGCGAATGCCTCGATCGCCGTTAAAAGCAAGCAACGAGGAATAGAAAATGAAATACATATCCAAAATTGGAGCCATGCTGTTTGTGGTCACCTCAGGCGCAAGTATGCAGGGCATGGCAACCGAACCCTGCGGTGATTTCGGAGAATGCCTGGCTCTGATTGAAATTAATGCCAGCGACGGAGACATAGGTTTCCACTTTTTATTCGACGGTGACGACCTTGAGTCGGCGCGGCTGACGGACCCAGATGGCGCCAAACTGTTCGAGTACAAGGTAGGAGGGTCATTGAAGGAACAAACCTTGACCGAAACCTTTGCCGAAAGCGCCGAACCCTTGTGTTGGAATGATCCTGAAGCCGAAGAGGATGAAGAAATAGTCACACTAAGTGAGTTTCTAGAACGCTGGCAACCGGGCATTTATATGGTCACGGGCAAAGGAGAAGAAGGAGAAAAAGCCGAAGGCGAGACCATGCTTACCTATCACCTACCGGCCGCGCCTGCCAATGTTTCATATAATGGTGGAGTGATCACCTGGGAGCCGGGTAACGATCTTGGTAAATGTGCGACCAGTGGCGAACTTGATGACTTAGTCAATGATGGTAGCTTGCCTATGCACCCCGAATTTGTAGCCGTCGGTGCGTGGGAAGTCGTTATGGATACCGTTGTCGAGGATGGAGATCCCTTGGCGAAGATGAAATTCAGTGTTCGGGTGCCCGCATCGGCGTTTCAGGTTGCGGTCTCACAAGAGTTTTTGGATGCCTTGCCGGCAAATACGGAAATGAAAATTGAAGTGGGTGCCATAGGAGTCGACGGCAATGCCACCTTTACTGAAACCGGTGATATTTGTGTCAATGAAATTGAGGAGGGCTGCGAATAGGCTAGCCGCCTTATACATATGAAAAAAGCGCTGATTAGCGCTTTTTTCATGGTGACATTAAGTCAGTTCAATAATTGCAGGGGTTGTATCGGCGACCTCATCTTCCTGGTCATAGCCTACGGGGATGACGGGTACCTCAGGTTTATCCATCGCCGTGTCACCGCCGTCGATCACCTCACCGGTTTGTAAGTCGCTAAAGGCAAATAAATTTGTATCGGCCAGGTGCGAAGGTACGACGTTTTGCATCGCAGTAAAGATGCTTTCGATGCGTCCCGGGTGTTGTTTATGCCATTGCTGCAACATGGCTTTGATGTTTTGTCGTTGCAGATTTTCCTGTGAGCCGCACAGGTTACAAGGGATAATGGGGAACTGCTTATGTTCTGCATACTCGGCAATATCCACTTCTTTACAGTAAGCCAGTGGGCGAATAACCATGTGTTGGCCGTCATCACTCATGAGTTTAGCCGGCATCCCTTTTAACTTGCCACCATAGAACATGTTCAAAAACATGGTTTCTATCATATCGTCACGGTGGTGGCCCAGGGCAATCTTGGTGGCACCCATTTCTTTGGCGGTGCGGTATAAGATGCCGCGGCGCAGACGTGAGCATAGCGAGCAGGTGGTTTTACCTTCGGGGATCTTGTCCTTAACGATGGCGTAGGTGTCTTCCTCGACTATCTTGTATTCAATACCCAGCTCATTGAGGTACTGAGGCAAAATATGCTCAGGGAAGCCTGGCTGTTTTTGGTCCAGGTTTACGGCGAACAGCTCGAAGTTGACTGGTGCCGAGCGTTGCAGGTTTTGCAGTATATCCAAAAGGGTGTAGCTGTCTTTACCACCAGACAAGCACACCATGATGCGATCGCCTTCTTCAATCATATTAAAGTCGGCAATGGCCTGACCGGTATGGCGGCGTAAGCGCTTTTGCAGTTTGTTGAAATTGTATTGCGCTTTGGCTTGTGCTGAATGCGACACCTGGGCACCCTCTAAGGCTAAAAATCAAAGGCGCGTATTATAGGCTGACGCACTCGAGGCATCAAGAAAAAGGCAGCGGATGCTGCCTGAAGGTGTTGAAAATTGGTTTTGGGTTAATCTTCCAGTGGACTGCGATAGCCATCTGGTTTAAGCGCCAGCACGTCACAATCCAGGCTGTCGATAACATGCTCGGCGGTATTACCCACCAAGGCAGCGCTGAGTCCGGTACGACCCACTGTGCCAATGACCACTAACTCGCTGTCGAGCTTTTCCGCCAGGCGCGGCAGTACGTCTTCCGGCAGGCCTTCTTCCACATGTTGATGATTTTCAGGGATACCGAATTGCTTACCCAGCTCACGGGTAGAACTGAGGTGATGCTCTTTCACCGTTTCATTGTACTGCGACGGATTAAACTCGGGAATTTCGATGGCGATATTGACCGGTGTAGCCGGGTAGGCGTTAACCAGGTGCAAGTCACCCTTGGCTATCTTGCTGATAAACTGGGCATCTTTGATGATGCGCTCGCTGAGTGCCTGATGCTGTTCATCATCGCTCGACGCATTCACTGCCGCTAGAATAGCGCCACCAACCAACCATTTGTGGTCTTTCACCAACAATAATGGCGTAGGGCACTTGCGAATAAGGTGCCAGTCGGTGGGGGTAAAGATCACAGATTTTAGGGCATGATGTTGATGTGTGCCCTTGATCACCAAGTCGTACTCATGCTCTAACACCTCACGAATAATGGCTTCAAAAGGACGGTTATGCCATACCACCTTGGTATCGAAGCTGATATCCTGATGCTGCGCCGCTAAAGATTGCAGCCATTGCTCTTTATCGGCTATTACTGCTCTGCGCATGGCTTCGCGCTCATCGCCGCTGAGCATGGTGGTCATTTCATAAGAGAAATCGTAGATGGATAAGAAGGCGGTAATGTTTGCGCCTGTGTTACGCGCTATTTCCGCGGCTCGAGATAAGCTCTGCTGTGCCTCGACGGATGGGTCAACAACTGCAAGTATACGTTTAATTTTATCCATTATGCGCCTCCTTAATACCTAATTTTAAGAGTATTTCAATACAACTATGAGTGTAATAGAAATCCCTGATATTAAAAGGCGCGAATGGATTTAGTTTGAGTCAGATCAACTGCTTGGCGTAGAAATGGCTGCAGCCTGAGCGAGTTGCTGATGATCATTGATGGTAATAAATTTACCGTCGACGCTAATAAAGCCACTTTTCTGAAAACGACTTAATAAACGGCTGATGGTTTCAACGGTTAAACCCAGGTAATTGCCGATTTCGCCCCGGGTCATGGTGAGGCGGAATTCACGAGCCGAGAAGCCGCGCTCGCTAAAGCGACGAGAAAGCGTATGTAAGAAGGACGCCAGACGTTGCTCGGCGGTCTTTTTATTCAATAACAGCAGCATTTCCTGATCATAGTTAATCTCGTTGCTCATCAGGCGCATGATCTGTTGGCGTAACTTGGGCAGGCGTCCGGCCAAATCATCCAAGGTTTCGAAAGGAATTTCACAAACCATGGAGGTTTCCATAGCCTGGGCAAAACTTTGGTGAGTAGCGGTATGAATACCATCGAATCCCACTAAATCTCCTGCCAGGTGGAAGCCGGTGATCTGCTCTTCACCCTGCTCTGAAAGGGTAAAAGACTTAAATGAGCCGCTGCGTACCGCGAAAATGGATTTTAGCTTAGTGCCAGACTCGAACAGGTAATCGCCCTTGTGCAGTGGCTTTTTGCGCTCGATGATTTCATCAAGGCGGTCCATTTCTTCGCCATTTAAGCTAAAAGGAAGGCACAACTGAGAGATAGAGCAGTTGGTACAGCTAATGGTGCAATTCGATTTACCAGCGAATTTACCAGAAAGTTGTGTTTTTACGTCCATTTTACATTCCAAGGTAAGCAAGAGATGAAGTTAAATCTACGTGACTAGCGAGGCACTTGCAATAACCAAGCTATAGAGCCCATACCAAAGTAATAGATTACCCAAGACCAGGCGCACCCACGTTTGGTTAAGTATACCCTTAATGGCGTTGGCACCCAAGCCCAAGGCGAGCAGTGCCGGCAAGGTGCCAAGGGCAAACAAGGCCATAAATAAGGCGCCATCGGCGGCGCTTTGGCTAAAAATAGCCCAGGTTAACGCGCTGTAGACCAAGCCGCAGGGTAACCAGCCCCACAGGGCGCCGTATAACAGGGCTTTTGGGTAGCTGTTAACCGGCATCAGATGACGATTCAGTTTGACGATATGGCGCCAAATTGCCCAGTTGCCCAGCTTTTCTATGCCGCCCAAAGGATTAAACAGGCGCATAACGTAGAGGCCAACGAGGATCATAAAGACAGCACTTAGCAGGCTTAGGCCCTGGCTGATATGGTTGTTTTGACTGGCAAATGCGGCGCTAAAGCCGCCGACCAGAGCACCGGCTAAAGCATAGCTGCTTAAGCGCCCGACATTATAGGCAAGCGTGGCGCCGAGCGGCGGCAGATCGCGGCTGGCGAGCTGAAACGTGCCAGCGATACCACCACACATGGCGACGCAATGGCCACTGCCGGCCAAGCCCATTAACAGGGCGGCGGCAAAGTTAATCTCGTTCATTGCTCTTGTCGTGTTCCTCTTTGTCGTCCTCAAAGAGAATACTGTGACCTTGCTTTTCCAAATCGGAAAACTGCTCGCTTCTTACCGCCCAGAAAAAGATACCAATGGCGATAAGCACAAACAAAATGGCAATGGGGATTAGGACGTAGATGATACTCATAAGCGCAGCAACCGTAATGAATTGGTGATAACAATAATCGAGCTTGCCGACATGCCGATCACCGCCATCCAGGGGGCAACCCAGCCCAAGGCGGCAAGGGGTAGAATAGCCCCGTTATAACACAAAGACAGGGTTAAGTTCTGCCTGATAATACGGCGCGTTTGTTTGGCCACGCGGATAAGTTGCGCCACCGAGCGTAAATCGCTGTTGAGCAGCACCACATCGGCGGTGTTTTTAGAAATATCGGCACCGCTGTCCATGGCGATAGACAGGTGAGCGGCATTAAATACTGGGCTGTCATTGACACCATCACCTATCATGGCGCATACCTGACCTTCGCCATGCCATTTTTGCATTAACGCCAGCTTGTCTTCGGGCAGCAAGGCGCCATGGTAGGCATCAAGTTCAAGTTGCTCCGCCAGCTGTTTGCCGGCGGTTGACGGGTCGCCAGTAAGCATCACACGGCTGATATTTTGCTCTTTCAGCTCAGTTTGCAATGCCTCGGCATGGTCGCGCACCTGATCTTGCAGATAAAAGGCGGCCACAGGTTTTTGGTCGATAAAAAGCACAGCTTGAGCATTGAGTTCCAGCTCATGGGTAAACCAGTTGGCCTTGCCAATATGCACCTTATGCGCTTGCCAGATGCCAGCAACACCAAAGCCTGTATGCACCTCAACCTGCTCGGGCTGCGGGTGAATGGGTGTGATCTCGCTAAAGGCTTTGGCGATCGGGTGCTCGGAATAACGCTCTAAACTGGCGGCTAAGGATTGTAATTCCTGTTCGCTGTAGCCGCTATCGAGAATGTCCATTTTGGCGATGGCGAAGCGGCCATAGGTGAGGGTACCGGTTTTATCAAAACCCACCTTGGTTAACTTGGTGGCGGTTTCCAGCACATGTGCCTGCTTTATTAAAACCCCACGCTTGGTGAGGTTGGCCACGGCGCAGGTTAGGGCTGTTGGAATTGCCAAACTTAAAGCACAGGGGCAGGTGGCAACCAATACGGCTATGGTTATCCAAAACGCGTGCTCCGGGTCGATTTGGTACCAGGATAAGGCGGTAATGGAGGCAAAGATCAACAAGCAAGCGACAAACCATTGTGCCACCTTGTCGGTGATTTGGGCGATTTTAGGGCGTTGGCTTAGGGCACTGTGTTGCAGGCGAATAATCTGATTGACCAGGGTATTTTGACCAACCTTGTTCACTTTCAGGGTTAATACCCCGTCATGGTTCACCGTGCCGGCATGGACCTGATCGCCCAATGTCTTGTTAACCGGGTGATGTTCACCCGTCATCATGGACTCATCGACGCTGGAACGCCCGCTGATAACCTGGCCGTCGGCGGCTATGGTTTCACCGGCTTTGACTCGCACCGTATCACCAAGCTTTAACAGCTTGGCGCTGATTAACTGCTCTTCGTTGTCGCCATCGACCACGCGGGCAGTGAGCGGCAGTAGCTGCTGCAGGTTTGCAGTGAACTCGCTGGCTTTAAGGCGAGCACGAAACTCTAAATATTTGCCCAGCAGCAGCAAGAAGGTAAACATACAGATGGACTCAAAATATACCTCGCCGGTGCCAGTGAAGGTGGCATAACCACTGGCAAAATAGGCGCCAAAAATGGCTAGGGAGACGGGCACATCCATATTTAATTGTTTGGCTTTTAAGCCGGTAATGGCGTTACTTAAGAACGGCAGTGCCGAGTAGAAGATCACCGGCGTGGCCAGCGTCAGGCTGATCCAGCGAAAATACTGTTCAAAGTTATCTTCCATGCCGGAGAACATGCCAAAGTACATGGCAAAGGCAAACATCATCACCTGCATGGTCATCAAGCCGGCTACACCGAGACGGCGGACAAAGCTCTTGGCCTGCACCTGCTTTTGTGCCGCTTCGTTATCGGCCTGGAAGGGGTAAGATTTATAACCGATTTCTGCAAGGCTGGTGATCAAGGTACTGAGTTTGGCCTGGGTGTCGTCCCAGACTATCATAGCGCGGTGGGTGGAGGTGTTTACATCAACCCGTTTCACCCCGGAGTGAGCCAATAGCTGCTTTTCAATCAGCCAGGCACAGGCGGCGCAACTTATACCTTCAACGCTGAGCAGCACCTCTTTGTCATTACCCTGATGGGAAATAAATTCCTGCTGGATAGACTCGTTGTCATAACTTTGGATCAGCGCCAGTTGCTCTGGCACCAACTGCTGCACCTTGCCGGCTGATTCGGTGCGGAATTTGTAATAGTCGCTCATACCCTGAGCGATAATGGTCTCGGCCACTGCCTTACAGCCGATACAACACATGGGTTCAGGTTTATTGTTAACCACAACCGATTCATTAAAACCCTTGGGAATGGGCTCAAGGCAATGAAAGCAGGACTGCACACTCATTTAATTATACTCGGGCATTTATTTATACTCGGGGCTCACTTTAATCGTGTCCGCTTGTGGCAGTTGAATGTTTTCTTTCAACTTCCAGCTGTCATCAAATGGAGTGATAAATACCGTATAGGCGCCTTGTTCGATAGGCGTGTCGAGTAGGGTGGTGAACTGGCCATGGGCATTTTTGGTGAGGCGAAAGCTTACGTCTTTATCGCTTAGAGTGCGGTGGTATAAACCTATGTTGAGCGCTGCGACTTTTGAGTCATCGCCCTTGGTAAAGGCAAAGCTGATACGCTCATCCGTGAATTGTAAATCACCGTGCAAATACAAGGCCTTAGCCTTGTCGAACTTGGTTAACTCGAGGTTGATGGCTTTGCCTTTTTTATAATAGTCATCGACCACCATATCAGGGCCATTGCCCACCGCCATGGTGATAAGGCCAATACAGGCAATAATGGTTGTAAGAGGGAAGAAAAGTAAAAACCAAGGCCAAAACTGCTTATACCAGGGAGTAGTGTTCATAATACCAAGTTAGTTGCCATTAAGTTGCGGCTATTTTACGGCATTGGCGGATAAAAACCTAAAAAAAAGCCTCCAAATAGGAGGCTTTTTTGATTTCGATTAAATTCGTATGCTTACTTGTCTTGCGACAGGCTGTATACGTAGGCGGTTAACAGGTGAACCTTGTCTTCGCCTAGGATATCTTTCCATGCTGGCATCACACCGGCACGACCGTTAGCGATAGATTCTTCTACCGAACGAGCTGAACCGCTGCCGTATAACCAAGTGTTGTCGGTTAGGTTAGGCGCACCGAAAGGTAGGTTGTGAGCCACCGAGCCTTTACCATCTGCACCGTGACAGGCTGCACACATGGCAAACTTAGCTTTACCTGCGTCCGCATCACGTTGGTTAACCGTACGACCAGAAAGGCTTAGTACAAAGGCAGTCATTTCTTTTACGCCTTGCTCGCCACCAAGGGCTGCTTCCCAGCTAGGCATAGCAGCGATACGGCCGTGTAGTATTGTTTCTTTGATCTTGTCTGGCGTACCACCGTATAACCAATCTTTGTCGGTTAGGTTAGGGAAGCCGTCACCACCACGGGCGTCAGAGCCGTGACACTGAGCACAGTTTTGTAGATAAAGGCGTTGACCGATTTCTAGTGCTTGCTCATCTGATGCTAGATCCAATACGTCACGCTGGGCGAAAGATTTGAACATAGGTCCGAATTTTTCGTCTGCCGCACGGTACTCACCATCCAACTGGATGCGGTAGCCATCAGCGTGCATGTCTTCAACCGCTTTCTTAGACTCTTCTAGTGATGTTACGCCCTGGTTAGAGCTCTTCCACTTTAAGAAGCCTTCAAAGTTACCTAGGCCAGGGTAGGCAGCAAGGTAGTACACAGCCCACGCGAAGGTCGCGAAGAACATGTAGGTCCACCACTTAGGTAGCGGGTTGTTAATTTCTTCAATGCCATCAAATTCATGGCCACAGCTCTCGCCTTCTTTTACACCTACGAAGTTCTTTAAGTTCCAAACCAGTAGGCCGAAGAGCAGAACTAGACAGGCCAAGGTTAGAACGATGACCCAAATACTCCAAAAGCTAGTCATTTCTCAGACTCCTTTTCCTCATTAGTGATTGTGCTTTGGTGTTTCTTTTCGTCTTCAAACACCGCGTTGGCGGCATCATCGAAGCGCTTTTTGCTGCGCTTGCTGAAGGCCCACAACACAATCACGATAAAAAGTACCATTATTACCAGAGTTAAAATGCCTCTGAACGTGCCGTAATCCATAATAATTACTTCAAGTGTGTACCAAGTTGCTGTAAGTAAGCGATAAGCGCTTGCATCTCAGTCGCACCTTGGCCGTCGTTCATAGCATTAATCTCGTCAACCTGAGTTTGTAACTCTTCATCTGTACCGTAGCCTAAGCCATTATAGCGGTCAGTATTTTTATCAATACCAAAGCTATCACGGAAGATTTGTAGTTTTTTCAGGGTGTACTCTGTGTCTACTCGATTTTCATCTAACCAAGGGAAGGCTGGCATATTCGACTCAGGAACCACTGAGCGTGGGTCCATTAAGTGCGCATATTGCCAATCGTCAGAGTAACGTCCGCCAACACGAGCCAGATCTGGACCGGTACGCTTAGAACCCCACTGGAATGGGTGATCCCAAACGCTTTCACCGGCTACCGAGTAGTGGCCATAGCGTTCAACTTCGTCACGGAAAGGACGGATCATCTGTGAGTGACAGTTATAACAACCTTCACGTACATAGATGTCGCGGCCTTCAAGTTCTAGCGCCGTTAGGGGGCGTAGACCGTCTACCGGCTCAGTGGTGTCTTTTTGGAACATCAAGGGAGTGATTTCCACTAGGGCACCAAAGCTGATAGCAAATACCGTAAGGATGGCCATTAGGCCAACGTTCTTTTCAACAATTTCATGTTTGTTGCTAGAGTTTTTATTGCTCATCATCCTACCCCTTAAGCTACTTGTGCTTGCGCATCGTCTGCAATTGAGCCTTTCTTAGCTGCAATAGTGCGATAGCTGTTGTAGGCCATTACCAGCATACCCGCTACGATGAATACACCGCCTAGGAAACGCATGACGTAGAATGGGAATGAAGCTTCTAGCGATTGTACGAAGCTGTACATAAGCGTACCGTCTTCGTTAACTGCTCGCCACATAAGACCTTGCATTACACCAGAGATCCACATAGCAACGATGTACAGTACAACACCCACAGTGTGTAGCCAGAAGTGGGTGTTAACCAGTTTCACGCTGTACATGCGGCTGTGGCCGAATAGTGCAGGGATCAGGTGGTAAGTCGCACCGATTGAAATCATAGCAACCCAACCTAGGGCACCCGAGTGTACGTGACCTACGGTCCAGTCAGTGTAGTGCGAAAGCGCGTTAACTGACTTGATAGCCATCATTGGGCCTTCGAACGTCGACATACCGTAGAAAGAAAGAGATACAACTAGGAAACGCAGCACCGGGTCGGTACGTAGTTTGTGCCACGCGCCAGACAGGGTCATGATACCGTTGATCATACCACCCCAAGAAGGTACGAATAGAATGACCGACATTACCATACCTAGTGACTGAGTCCAGTCAGGTAGAGCAGTGTAGTGTAGGTGGTGCGGACCAGCCCAGATGTATAGAGAGATAAGTGCCCAGAAGTGAACAACCGATAGACGGTATGAGTAAACAGGGCGACCCGCTTGCTTAGGTACGAAGTAGTACATCATACCAAGGAAACCAGCAGTCAGTAGGAAACCTACCGCATTGTGGCCATACCACCACTGTACCATGGCATCAACGGCACCAGCATAGATAGAGTATGACTTAGTCAGTGAAACAGGCACTGCCATGCTGTTAACAATGTGCAATACCGCAACCGTAAGAATGAAGCCGGCATAGAACCAGTTGGCGACATAGATATGCGATACTTTACGCTTAACCAAGGTACCAAAGAAAACAACAGCATAAGAAACCCAAACGACGGCGATTAGGATATCGATTGGCCACTCAAGCTCGGCATATTCTTTCGAGCTGGTAATACCCAAAGGCAGGGTAATGGCGGCTAATACGATAACCAGTTGCCAGCCCCAGAAGGTGAAAGCTGCAAGTTTATCGGAGAAAAGGCGCGTTTGGCAGGTACGCTGCACAACGTAGTAAGACGTTGCGAACAAGGCGCTGGTGCCGAATGCGAAGATAACAGCGTTCGTGTGTAACGGACGCAGTCGAGAGTATGTTAGCCATGGGGTATCGAAGTTCAATGCTGGCCAGGCAAGCTGGGCAGCAATTAATACACCAACACTCATGCCAACGATGCCCCAAATCACTGTCATAATAGCGAATTGGCGAACAACTTTATAGTTGTACTCAGTTTGTGATGCTACTGTTTGGCTCATTGTCAGGTTTCCGCTGCATTATTATGCGATTAGAAATGAAATACCTACTCTTGCGAATAGGGCCTACTGATGGTGTCAAAGCCGGCTACCTAAAACTCTCATTTTACGAAGCGTTTCAGAAAGCAGACTCACAACACTCTTATTATTTGCGGTCGAAATAATAAAATTTTTGACCTCAAAAAGATAGCGCAAATGGCTAAAATAATGACTTCAATCAAATTATCACGTGAAGTTGGGGAATTTTTAACTCATGCCTAGTCAGGACGGATCCCATTGGTTAATATTGGCGCTAAATTAACGTTCAATAAATAACCATGTTGCAGTCGTACCACACCCGTCACTCTCTTGTTTTGCTTTCCCTGTTCACGGCGCTGCTGTCACTGACTGCGTGTAACGACAGCAACCTAAGTATAAACAAAGAGAGTATAGACAAAGATACGCAGCTCACCCATTGTTGTGATTCTCATCCCTTGCATATCGAGCCATTCCACTTTGCGCTCAGTGCTGAGTATGTTCACCCAGAGTCGCCTTTTTCAGTGTCTTTACATATGCCAAACGATGCTCAGATTGAAGGCGCAAAGATGCGGGGTGTGACCATGTACATGGGTACTATTCCGGTGTTTTTTAAGCAAATAGACACGCATTTATGGCAAGCGGATATCATGGTCGGTGCCTGCTCAGAAGCTCAGATGATTTGGCAACTGAACGTCGATATTAGCCGTAACGGGCAAATTCGCAGGTTAACTTATCCCATTAAGGTCACTCATCCCTAACACTCATCGCTGATATAACGCTCTGGCCTTGTTGGAAAAAATAAGTTCCTAGTAGATAACCGGGTGAATTTCTAACGCATGTTTTCTTGAATGCTGTGGCAATACCACAGCACGCCGGGGTAATCTTTTTTGCATATAAATTCACCGTATTTGGTTTGAATTATAATCAAATCCCTTGATTTCTTTTTTGACAAGCCCAAAGCCGTATTAGCTCGGCTATTAATTTAACCTGTCTATTTTAAATGTATGAATAACGGCCTGTGTATAAGTTGTAAATTTTCGATTAAGTAAACTTACTCACGATTGATTACATCGGGTTACAAAGTTGTCGCATATAGTTTCAGGTATCAAAAATTGTCGTTTTATTAGTTCCTCACCCCGCATTTTTAAAGGTGTTTTGACGTAAACATTTATAACAAGTGGTTACATGAGTTTAAGGCAGAAGGTGGAGTATTTCATGGTGTTTAATCCCTGGTCACTCATTCAGTTTTCATTCAGTTAATTAAACCTAAGTTGCTCGGCGTTATGCAGTAACTTCATAAAAATATGAACTGTATAACCACCCTAAACGGGTGAAAATTCAACAAGTAGGGTTTAATATGAAAAAGACACAACTAGGGCTAGCTGTTTTAGCAGCATTGCCTATGTTCTCAAGTGTTCAAGCAATTGCTGCGGATTCTTCAGCCGATGCAATTGAAAAGATTCAAGTAACAGGCTCACGCATCAAGCGTACCGATATGGAAACCGCTTCTCCGGTTACCCTAATCGGTGCCAACGATATTAAAGCCATGGGTGCGACCAGCATCGACAGCGTATTACAAAAAATGACCGCTGCCAGCGGTGCCATGACCAACCCGGCCGTAAACAACGGTTCAGGTGGTAACGCACGCGTTGACCTTCGTGGTTTAGGTGCTCAGCGTACGCTAGTACTTGTAAACGGTCGTCGTATGATCAACTCAGGTACAGGTGCTGCGTCAACGGTTGACCTTAACACCATCCCAGTTTCTATGATCAAATCGGTTGAAGTACTAAAAGACGGTGCTTCTGCCGTTTACGGTACCGACGCAGTAGCCGGTGTTGTGAACATCATCCTTAAAGATGATTTCGAAGGCCTGGACATGAACCTAAGCGGCGCCATCACAGGTGAAGGCGATGCCGACGAGACTTCATTCGACATCACCATGGGTACCAGCTTTGACCGTGGTAACGTGGTAATCGGTCTTCAGTACACAGACCGTGGCGATGCTTCTCAGGCAGACCGTGATTTCTCTGATTGTCCAATCGAAGAAGATTACGACAACAAGAGCTTCTACTGTGGCGGTTCTTCTTACACGCCTTTCGGCCACATTTGGGCTGACAATGCGAGTCTACAAGGTAATGAAGATGGCAGCTGGCACGATTATGCCGCTGAGAACGATGCCTATAATTTCTCAAAAGAAAGCTATCTTTACACACCAATGCGTCGTCTTAACCTAACGGGTATCGGTAACTTTGAATTGACAGACGACACTCGTCTAGTAACAGAGTTCACTTACTCTAAGCGTTGGTCAGATCAGCAAATGGCACCTCAGCCGGTATGGTTCGACTTTGAATACGATGCAGCCACCATGGGTGATTCACTACTATCACACGGTGTTGCTGATGGTGAAGCCATCTCTTACGGTCGTCGTATGACCGACATTGGTCCTCGTGGTTACGAGCAGGTTGTAGATACCGTACGTGCGGTAATTGGCCTAAACGGTGCGTTCGACAACGGTTGGGGCTGGGATACATCGGTAGTATTCGGTCGTAACGACTCGGTTGACCGCGCTACTAACCTGCTGAACATGGGTTCAATTCAAGACAAAATCGCTGCAGGTACCTTCAACCCGCTAAACCAAGGTCATTGGACTGCTGCTAACCTAGCTGACGACGTTTACACAGAAAACAACTCGGGCGGTAGCCAGTTATTGATCATGTCAGCCGGCCTAAACGGTGAGATTTTTGAACTTCCTGCCGGTTATGTAGGTTTTGCAGCGGGTATCGAGCGTCGTGAAGAAAAGGCTTGGTACGTACCAGATTCACTAACTTCACAAGGTCTTGCCAATGATCCTCGCGTTGACCCAACGGGCGGTCGTTTCGATGTAAACGAAGCTTATGTTGAATTCGCTGTACCGCTAGTTGCCGATACAGCATTTGCTGACAGCATCGACCTAAGTGCAGCCGTACGTGCATTCGACTACAGCACATTTGGCTCAGACGAGACCTGGAAGCTAGGTCTAACTTATCGTGTAAATGATGAGTTTATGGTTCGTGCGGTACGTTCAACGGCGTTCCGTGCTCCGACTGTAAACGAGCTATATGCTGGTCAAGGTCCATCATTTGAACAGGTTGATTTTGACGTTGAAAATGCTCAAGACCAGGCTGAAGTGACTGTAGGTGGTAACGACCAATTGACTCCGGAAGAAGCTGATACGCTAACCGCAGGTTTCGTATACGCGCCTTCATGGTTAGATGGTTTCTCAATGACGGTTGATTACTTCGACATTGAAATCGAAAACGCCATTGCCAGTGAAAACGAACAATACATCGTAGACACCTGCCTTGATTCGACAACAGGCGCTAATATCAATAACGATCTTGCCCTATGTCAATTTGCAGGCGTTAATTTTAACCAAAACACTGGCCGTATCAGCTTCAACAACCAGTTGAAAAACATTGGTACAGAGCAAACTAAAGGCTACGATGTTAACTTCAAATACGCGTTTGACGCTCTTGATCTAGCTTGGCGTACTGGCCTGGATATCACTATCCTTGACGAGTACATTGTTGAGTCTACAGGTGTAGACAGCGTTGATTACGCTGGTTTGATAACTTCAGGCCTGGGTAGCTATGCTGAGTACAAGACCAACTTCACCTTAAATGTTGCTGGTGATAACTGGGATGCCCAGTATCAAGCACGTATGATCGACGGTCTTGATGATTACTCTTGTCAAAAAGAAAGCAGCAAGTGTCTAGTACCAAGCGTTGGCACAGTGGTTTACCACGACATCAGCGGTTCTTACATCTTCAACGACACGCTGTCGCTTTCTGGTGGTGTAAACAACCTATTTGATAAGCAAGCGCCTTACTACACAGGTAATAACGATTCTAATACTGACCCGTACACTTATGACGTACTAGGTCGTCGCTTCTTCGCGAGTGTGAACGTTAAGTTCTAATTGGCCTTAGTGCCTTAGCATTAAAATGCCTGTCAGCGTGCTGATGGGCATTTTTTTTATCCCTGAAAAATAGGTTATACTTTTATTATCAATAAAATATGGGGGTTAATCATTGCACGAAATTGCTACGCTCAAACTTGATGAAGGCTTGCGTTTGGCGTTGGGGCAGTCATTGCACCCTAAATCCCACACCCGTATCGAATTGTTTTTTTGTATCCCCAACGAAATGGGCATTAACCCCAATACCCTGAGTGAAGAGAGCTTTTACTATAACCATATAAAAAGTCATCTGGCCTATAACGCCAGTGGTATACATTTACCCTTGGTTCGTAGTCGTTATGTGAGTAAGGTGCGGGGGGATGATCAAGAATACCGGCAAAATCTGAACTTATATTGCTACCAGGTACGCCTGGCTGTAGATGCTGATATTGCCGAGGCGCTGAGTATTAGTGAGGCTGATGAGTTTTATATACGTTCTCTGGCATTAATGCATGAAACTCAACGGCTTTTAAAGCGTTTACGTCGCTATAAACCACAAGATAGAAATCTATTATCCTTTTATCACAATGCCGATAATTTTCTTAGTTGGTATATAGAGCAAGGACTATTAAAGCTGCTCGATAAGGCACCAAAAACCACTGACTTTGGCCTGGAGCGCTCGCAATTACTACAATATTGCCAAGATGAAAACGAGCACCGCGAAAATGCCCGCTATAATTCTTCCCCGACTTTGGAAGATCCCAACCGCCTTGCCAACAAGATGTTGCTACTACAGCGCTTAATTGAGCATGGAGTGGTGTTGAAAAGGGAGGCAAAAAATCTCGATGCCGTACTTAAACGTATGGTGAAGGGCTCGGTTACCGCAGTGATTATGGCCTTTGTGATGGTGCTGGTGCTCAATACGCGTACCAATTTCACTCAGGTCACGGTAGGCCTGGTGGCTTTATTGGGTGCTATTTATGGTTTGCGGGAAATTTTTAAGGAAGATCTCACCTATTTTATTTGGCGCCGTATTATTCGTGGCCGTGCTAAGTGGCTGAACATATTCTACAACAACACCACACGTACGCGGATAGGTAAACAAAAAGTCTGGCTTGAATATATTCGACCTAAGCGTATACCAAAAGATGTGGCTGCTATATTTTCAAAGCGTCGTCAGCAAAATAAACAGGCGGCTAAGTGGTTATATATGCAGTTTGAAAATGAAATTTTGGTGAATGAGTTCCTGCCTGGCTATGATGCCTTAAATCAAACAACTAGTATTAGTCTGGCACCCATGGTGCGTTATTTACGTAAAGGGGAAGGGAAACTGTATGAATATACCGGCAAGGGGATCCGCAAACATACGGTAGAGCGGCGCTACCAAATTAACCTGGTATTGGTCACTCATACTAGCGCTGGCGAAAAATATGCCCAGCGCTATAAGATCACGGTAAATCGCTCTGCTGTAGTGGCCTTAGAGCCTATAGGTGAGGTGCAACAGAGCTAATGGGTAGCAGCGCCACCGGGCCTGTATTACAGGCCTTTTTCAGAATAAAGGGTTACTTTGTCTGATACCAGAGTAACCTGGATGTTTTTACTTTCTGAGCCCCAGACGCAGTTGGTGTGTAGGGCTTTGTCTTCACAGGCCGATGGGCTGCCTAATAGCGCTTCTACTTCTGCGCGGTCCATGCCCACCTTGATTTGTTCATAGTTTTCCAAGGTTACTTTAGAACAAGCGCTTAAAGTAAGACCTGCAGTGATGGCTAAAAGTAGAGATTTTTTCATGTTATTTTCCTTTTCACTCATTAGTGATTAAAACGTCTAATTTGCACCAGCATGCCAATTTGCGGGTGATCGAAATAATGAATCTCGCCGGAAATGACGCGGCGAAATTGTGAAAACTCACCACTGACCGAGGTATCTGTGTCGCCAATGGCACGGGTTACTAGGTTAGAGGTGATGTATAGATAATGATTCAGGTGCACCTTTAAAAAACCGTCCAGTTGCCACTGCGGTTCATAATGGGTGCTTGGCGATAATAATAGACTATCTTCTGTCAGCTGCTCGGGAAGCTCACTCAAGGTGGCAACCTGCTCGCCGCCGAAAAGGCGAAAACGTGGTGCCGCACGCTTAGATTGCCCAGCGAAACGCCAACCTGTGTGCAACAGAAGTTGCTTACCTTTGCGGCTGAGAGCTTGGCGCTGCTCTTTAAATTGCAGTTGCTCCGGCGCCAACACATAGGGGCTGGCGGTATGGCTTTGGGTCTCGGCATTGGGGATCTTGGGCAAGCGCTGCAGATTTACCAGGTCGGCATTATTGTAATCACAGCCCTCGCTTTGCATTTGCCCTGAATTTGTAAAAACGTCTGTAGTACGCTGTGGTGGGCTGATCTGGCCATTATCACATTGATTATTAAGAGTGCGCAGATAAGCTGGGGTCAGCAGGTCGTTATCGTATTGATACTTGTCTAACTCGAGTTCTTCATTACGCAAGGTTTCCGTACTGCCAGTCTGACCTTGTTCAAAAACCAGTATCTCGATTTCAAACCAACGACCGTCCGCGTAACTTGGGGCACTGAGCATGGCCGCCAATATAACTAACATTTTTCTTATCATTAATTTCCTACCTTGGCTTCAAATTCAGTGATCATTGCCGTAATTAATTTAAGTCGCTCTTTGGCGTTGGCTTCACTGATCATAAAGCGTAACCGATTCGCGCCTTCCATTCTATAGTGTTTTGGATCCGCTTGAATTAAACCAATAATAAAGCCCGGACTGACCTTGGTTTGCTGGCTAAATTCAAAATAACCGCCCTTAGGATTGGCTTCAACCTTGGTTATTCCTATTGCACCGGCACGTTGTTTCAACACCTGCAGGGCGAATAAGTGCTGTGTGGCATCGGGTAACAGGCCAAAACGGTCAATAAGTTCTACCTTAAGCTCGTCCAGAGTTTCCGTATCGCCGGCACTGGCGATGCGCTTATAAAGGCCTAAACGCAGATTTACATCGCCTATATAATCATTAGGCAGCAGGGCGGGCAGCTTTAAATCCACTTCTGTGTGGGATTTAAGCAGCTTGTCCAAGGTGGGCTCCTGGCCATTTTTTAATGCTTCAACGGCCTGCTCCAGCATTTCCATATACATGCTAAAGCCGATAGTTTGAATTTGCCCGCTTTGCTCATCGCCAAGCAGTTCACCGGCGCCACGGATTTCCAAATCATGGGTGGCCAGGGTAAAGCCAGCGCCCAGGTCTTCCAGCGAGGCGATGGCCTCGAGACGTTTTTGCGCATCTTTAGACATGGCTTTGGGCGGTGGCGTTAACAAATAGGCGTAGGCCTGGTGATGGCTGCGACCAACACGGCCCCTTAGCTGATGCAGTTGCGCCAGACCAAGGCGATCGGCTCTGTCCATAATAATGGTATTGGCGCTGGGAATATCTATACCGGTTTCGATTATGGTGGTACAGACCAGCACGTTGAAGCGCTGATGATAGAAATCGCTCATCAGGGATTCCAGCTCGCGCTCACGCATTTGTCCGTGGGCTACGGCCACCGTTGCTTCTGGCACGATAGTGCGGATGTCTTCGGCGGTGCGCTCTATGGTTTCAACATTATTGTGCAGGAAGTAAACCTGACCACCGCGCTTAATTTCCCGCAAAATGGCTTCGCGGATCATTTCATCATCGCGCTGACGAACAAAGGTTTTTACCGCCAGGCGTTTTGCCGGCGGGGTGGCGATAATGGAGAGATCGCGCATGCCACTCATGGCCATGTTCAGCGTTCTTGGAATTGGCGTAGCGGTCAGGGTGAGAATATCCACATCGGCACGCAGCGCCTTGATTTTTTCTTTCTGACGTACGCCAAAACGGTGCTCTTCGTCCACCACTAAAAGGCCTAAATCGGCAAAGTCGATGTTTTCCTGCAGCAGTTTATGAGTACCGATCACTATATCCACCTGACCTTCTTTGATCTTGGCCAGGGTCGCATTTTGCTCCTTGGTGGATTTAAAGCGCGATAGGATATCTACCGTTACCGGAAAGTCGGCAAAGCGGTCGCGGAAGTTTTCAAAGTGCTGCTGCGCCAACAAGGTGGTCGGCACCAATACCGCCACCTGCTTACCATCGGCCACGGCAACATAGGCGGCGCGCATGGCGACTTCGGTTTTACCAAAACCTACATCACCACACACCAGGCGGTCCATGGCGTTTTTGCTGCGCATATCTTCAAGCACGGCGGTGATGGCATTTTGCTGATCTTCGGTTTCTTCAAAGACAAAGTTGTCACTGAACTGACGATAGCCTGCTTCATCGAGAGCAAATTTGTAGCCGGGCTTGGCCTGGCGCTTGGCATAGATATCAAGCAATTCGGCGGCCACATCGCGGACCTTTTCGGCGGCGCGTTTTTTGGCTTTTTCCCAGGCATCTGAACCCAGTTTATGTAACGGGGCGCTGGCTTCTTCACCGCCAGAGTAGCGGCTAAGCATATGCAAGGCGGCCACAGGGACGTAAAGCTTGGCTTCGTTGGCATACATTATGGTCACAAACTCGGTGGCCACGCCCGCAGCGTCCAGGGTTTCCAGGCCGATGTAGCGGCCGACACCATGGTCGAGGTGCACTATGGGCTGGCCTTCTTTGAGTTCAGCCAGGTTACGAATAAGGGCGTCACTGCTGACCTGATGCTTGTGTTTACGGCGACGTCGTTGGGAGACGCGAATACCCAGTAATTCCTGCTCGGTGATCAGGCTGACACGGCCGTTTTGATTGAGCACCACACTTTGTTCAAATGGTGCCACGATCAGGGTGATATCCGCATCGCTAGCGAGCGCCGCATCAAGGCTTTCACAAGGTGTAATTTTTAACCCGCTCGGTTTTAGCAGGGTCAAGAGTGCTTCGCGGCGGCCATCGGATTCCACACTTAAAACGATGCGGCCCTTGTTCTGTTTTTCCGCCAGGACATAGTCCAAAAATGCACCAAATGGGGGCTGTTTGGCATGGTCGATGCGCACCTCGGGCAAGGGCTCTGTGCCTAGGTTAAAATGCCCGGCGCGCAGCGGCAGACTGGCTTGGGAGAGCTCGATTCGCGGATACTGTTTAAAGCGGCTGTTAAGCTCTTCAATGGGCAGATAGAGACGTTGCGGCTCCAACAAGGGGCGCAGCGGGTCAACCTTGCGACTGGTATAACGGCTGTAGACATCCGCTAAGAAACGCTCGGCACCGTGCTGAATATCGCCCATATGCATAAACACGGCCTGCTCGGGCAGGTAATCGAATAAAGTGTCCAACTGCTCAAAAAACAGCGGCAAATAATATTCTATCCCAGGTGGCAATGCGCCCTTGGAGACCTGCATATACACAGAGTCTTGCTCGGCACTGGCGCCAAAGGCTTCACGGTATTGGATACGAAAACGTTCTATGTCCGTATCCGTGGTACCAAACTCATGGGCGGGGAGCAGGTTGATGGCCTTGATTTGCTCGCTGGAGCGCTGGGTATCGACATCGAAATGACTCATGCTGTCGATTTCGTCATCGAATAGATCAAAACGCACCGGCGCATTTTGGCCCATGGCGAAAAGGTCGACAACCGAGCCGCGCACCGCGTATTCACCATGCGCCATCACCTGTTGGGTGTGTATATAGCCGGCGTCGTCCAGCTGTTTGCGCAGCTTGTCGATATTCAGGGTGTCACCGACGCGATAGACGATGGCATTGCCATAGATAAATTGTTTGGGCGATGCGCGCAGCATCAGGGTCGATACCGGCACTATCAACACACCCTGATGCGAGTCGCGCAAGCGGCTCAAGGTGCTTAGGCGGGTGGAGACGATATCCTGATGCGGCGAAAAGTGATCATAGGGCAGGGTTTCCCAGTCGGGAAACACCATGACCTGTTCGCGAGGCAGTAGCGCATGAAGTTCGTGCTCAAGTTTCAATGCCGTGGGCGTATCCGGGGTGACTAACACCACCAATTGCGGGTGTTGCTTCACCGCTTCGCCGACACTCAGGGTCAGAGCGCTGCCGCTTAACTGACCCCATTTGATTTTATCTTGTTGCGTTTTTACCCAAGGCAATTCGATGAACTGCGCTAACTGCATGGAAATCTCCGTTTTAGTCGCGATAAAGTTTGGTTAGGTCGCCATAATGATCGATACGGCGGTCACGTAGATAAGGCCAGATACGGCGTACATTCTCGCCACGGGCCAGATCTAAGTCGGCGCTTAATACTTCGGCCTTGTCATCACTGGCGGTGGCCAAAAACTCACCCTGAGGTCCGGCAATAAAGGAGTGACCCCAGAATTGGATACCGGCACTGTGGCCCGTGGGATCCGCTTCAAAACCTGTGCGGTTGGCACTGATCACATACACACCGTTGGCTACCGCATGGGCACGTTGCGAAATGACCCAGGCATCTTGCTGACGCTTTTGCTCTGCGGCATCGTCGTTAGGATCCCAGCCGATAGCGGTTGGGTAAATCAGAATTTCTGCGCCTTTGGTGGCCATTAGACGTGCCGCTTCAGGGAACCACTGATCCCAGCACACGAGTACGCCCAAGGTGCCCACCGAGGTTTTAATGGGCTCGAAACCAAGATCGCCCGGAGTAAAGTAAAACTTCTCGTAGAAGCCTGGGTCGTCCGGAATATGCATCTTGCGGTATTTACCTGCGATGCTGCCATCGCATTCAAGTACCACAGCAGTATTGTGGTAAAGACCTGCGGCGCGGCGCTCGAACAAGGAGGCAACGATCACTATATTCAGTTCTTTGGCCAGTGCACCCAGGGTATCCGTACTTGGACCAGGAATGGTTTCGGCCAGGTCAAACTGGTTTACGTCTTCGCTTTGGCAAAAGTACAGGCCGGTATGCAGCTCTTGCAGCACTACCAACTTGGCGCCATGGGCGGCGGCCTCGCGGATCCCGGCGATGGAATTGTTAAGGTTAAAGTCGCGGTCTGCGGTGTTTTGCTGCTGTATGAGTGCAACGGCTAAATTCGAAGAGGACATTATTTATTCTCCAAAAAACCATGGGGCAACTGCATGGTAATACAGTGCAGGCTGCCAAATTGTTCAATCAGGGCGCAGCAGTCTACGCCAATTACTTCACGTCCCGGATAGGCCTTGGCTATTTGTGCCAGCGCCACCTGATCATGGCTATCCTGGTAGGTCGGCACCAAGACAGCATCGTTAATAATAAGGTAGTTGGCGTAGGTGGCAGGGAGACGATCGCCTTCGCTGTTGTACACGGCCTTAGGCCAAGGCAGTGCGATTAGCTCATAGGCCTCGTCATTAAGACCACGCAGAGCGACCAGCTCTTCGGCCATTTTGCCAAGCTCGTCATAGTGCTCATCCTGCGGGTCATCGCAGCGTACATACACCAGGGTGTTGTTAGGCGCAAAACGTACCAGAGTATCTATATGAGAGTCGGTATCATCCCCGGCCAGGTAACCATGCTCGAGCCAAAGAATCTTGTTGGCGCCAAGCAACTCGGCCAATGCCGCATCGATTTGCTCTGCGCTCATGCTGGCATTGCGGTTTTTATTGTGTACGCAGGCGCGGGTGCTTAGCAGTACGCCGTGCTCGTTAATTTCAATGGCGCCGCCTTCGAGGATAAAATCGCTCTGCTGGGTGCGCACGCCTTGATTGAGCGCTTGCGCAAACAGTTGGCCATTGATGGCATTGTCTTTGTCGGCCTGATATTTACCGCCCCAGGCGGTGAATTGGCAATCTATGGCCTTAAGCTCTTGCCCGTCGCTGAGAGTCAGCGGGCCATGATCCCTTGCCCAAGTGTCGTTACAGGGCGCATCAACAAAGCATACCTGAGTCAGGTCGACACCTTGCTCAACCAGCTTGCTGCGGATCTGCGCTTTTAGTTCGGCGTTGTCGGCTACGATCAGCAGGCGTTGGCGTGCGCTGATGTGCTTGCTTAATTCAAGATAAACCTGCTCAACGGCAGATAGGTTGGCCGCCCAGTCAGTGTCTTGATGGGGCCAGGTGAGCATTACCGCATCCTGTGGATGCCACTCGGGAAGTAATCTAAAGGTCATTGCTGTCAATCACTGAAAAACAAGCCGCTAGTTTAGCATTAATAGCTTGAATGTCAGCTAAATATCCCGCGTTGAAGGCGGATTGGCGGCAATTTTTGCCGCCTTTTATAGCTGTTTTAAACCAAGCCTTCCTTGGTATCCACATGTTCCTTTTTATGCTGACTGGCAATTTCATCCGCGAGCTCCTGGCGTGAGCGGCGCTCACCGAGGCGACGTTGAGTTAGCCAGTAGAAGAACAGGGGCACAAAGAATACGGCCAGGAAGGTGGCCGCCATCATGCCGCCCATGACCCCGGTACCGACACTGTGGCGGGCACCGGCACCAGCTCCCGAGCTCAGCACCAAGGGCACAACGCCAAGGATAAAGGCCATGGAGGTCATGATAATGGGGCGAAAACGCAGTCGGGCAGCCTCAAGTGCTGCTGCAGCGGCACTCCAGCCCTGTTGATGCTTAAGCAAGGCATATTCGACGATCAAAATGGCATTCTTACCGGCCAGACCGAGCAAGGTAACCAGACCAATTTGGAAGTAGACATCATTGGTCAGGCCCGCTATCCAAATGGAAATAAGGGCGCCAAAGGTACCAAAGGGCAGGGCCAGCATCACAGACAAGGGCAAAGACCAACGCTCATAGAGCGCCGCGAGGATCAAAAAGACCATGATCACCGCCAGACCCAGCGCCAACCCGGTCGTACCCGAGCTGCGCTTTTCCTGGAAGGCGGTGCCGGTCCAGTCGTAGCTCATATCCGCAGGCAAAACCTGGGCGGCGATACGCTCGATTTCGGCGATGGCCTGACCCGAGCTGTAACCCGGTGCCGCCTCGCCCAGCAGTTTGACCGCCGGTAGGTTATTGTAGCGACTCAGGCTATCAGGGCCGCGGCTAAACTCCATGGTGGTAAAGGCCGACATGGGCACCATCTCACCTGAGCTGCTTTTAACGTAAATACGGCCAATGTCCTGAGGCTGCATGCGATACTGGGCTTCCGCCGACATTAATACCTGCCAGGCGCGACCAAACTTGTTGAAGTCATTCACATAGTAGGTGCCCAGCGTACCGGCCAGGGTATTAAAGGCCTCGTTAATATTGACGCCCATGGCACGGGCCTGCTCGCGGTCAATATCCACCTTCAATTGCGGTGCGTCCGGGCGCCACAGGGTCTGCACGCCACCGACTATGGGGCTCTTTTGCGCCTCACTCATCACCAGTTGCATGGCCTGTTGCAGTTTCTCCGGGCCTCCGGCCCCTTTATTTTGAATATAAAACTCAAAGCCGCCCGTGCTTCCTAAGCCGAAAATAGCCGGCGGGTTAAACGCCAGCACAAGAGCCTCATTGATATGGGCGGTTTTGCCAAACAGCTCGCCGACCAGGGCCTTGGTATCTACCTCGCGGTCATCCCAATGGGTTTGGGTGACGAACATGGTCGCGGCATTGTTTTTAAAACCGCCGCCGATAAAGTCAAAGCCAGTAAAGGAGGCAATATTTTCGTTCGCCGGGTTTGATTGCACCGCGGCTATCACCTCATCCACCACCGCGGAGGTGCGCTCTAACGAGGCACCATCCGGTAGGAATACCGCTACGATGTAGAAACCCTGATCTTCATCGGGAACCAGTGAACTGGGCGTTTTTTGCCAGAGACCTATGGTGGCAGTGACCATGGCTACCATAAGCACTAAACCCAGCAGACCACGGCGCACCATAAAGCCAACGGCGCCCACGTATTTATGGGTAATCGCACTAAAGAACTTATTAAACCAGACGAAGAAGCCTGCGGTTTGCTTGTGTTCGTGTTTAAGAATAAGCACGCACAGCGCCGGCGTCATGGTCAAGGCGACCACACCAGAGAGGCTCACGGCAATAGAAATGGTAATGGCAAACTGGCGGAACAGCTCGCCCGTCAAACCGCCGAGGAAGGCGATGGGCACAAACACCGAACATAACACCAGGACTATGGCCACCACGGGACCGGAGACCTCGCCCATGGCCTTAATCGCCGCGTCGCGGGCACTGACATGCTCTTCGTGCATAATACGCTCGACGTTTTCCAGCACCACTATGGCATCGTCGACGACGATACCGATAGAAAGCACCATGCCGAACAGGGTCAAGGTATTGATGGAGTAACCCAACATATACATGCCGGCAAAGGTGCCAAGCAAGGAAACCGGTACCGCCAGCGTCGGAATAAGGGTGGCGCGCCAGTTCTGTAAGAACAGATACACCACCAGGAACACCAAAATCATGGCTTCTATCAGGGTTTTTAACACCTCACGGATGGACACTTCAACAAAGCGAGTGGTGTCGTAGGAGACCACATGCTCAAGGCCCACCGGGAACTGAGGCTTAAATTCGGCCATCACGGCGCCGACTTCTTCGGCGACTTCCAGGGCATTGGCACCGGGCTGCAGGAAAATACCCATCAGCACGGCTTCTTTGCCGTTAAAGCTGCCTTCAAAGTTATAGTCCTTGGCGCCGAGCTCAACCCGGGCTACGTCTTTTAAACGCAGCGAGCTGCCATCGGCATTGGCACGCAGGATAATGTTTTCAAACTCTTTTGGCTCCGACATACGGCCACGAGCGGTGACGCTGTAGACCAAAGATTGCGGCGCCACATGGGTTGGCGTGGCACCTATGTTACCAGGGCATATTGAGAGTTTTGCTCGCGAATGGCGGTGGTGATTTCGTCCACCGTCACGCCAAGCTGGCTCATTAAGTCCGGTCGCAACCAGATGCGCATGGCATAGTCCTTGGCACCGAATATTTGCACATTGGTGGTGCCGGGGATGCGCTTGATGCGATCCAGTATATTCAAGGTCACATAGTTAGAGGTCCACAGCGCCGAACGACTGTCGTCCGGGGAATAAAAAGCATGCACCTGCAAAAAGCTGGATGAACCTTTTTGTACCACCACGCCCTGGCGACGGGTTTCCTCGGGTAAACGCGCTTCCACCTGCTTAACGCGGTTGTTTACGTCCACCGCGGCCTGATCGGCATCGGTGCCGATTTCAAAGGTCACTTCTATGGTGGTGGTGCCGGCACTGGTGGACGTCGATGCCATATACATCATGCCCTCAACGCCGGTGATGGCATTTTCTATGGGGGCGGCCACGGTTTGCTCAAGCACCTCGGCGGCGGCACCTGGGTAACTGGCGGTCACCTGTACCACAGGTGGGGCGATTTCCGGGTATTGGGCCACGGGCAGGGCGCGCATGGCGGCCAGGCCCGCGAGAACTATGACGATGGAGATCACAAAGGCGAAGATCGGCCTATCGATAAAATATCGAGAAAACATAATGCCCTTATCCTTGCTCGTTGATGACGCTAACCGGCATGCCCGGGAAGAAGATACGAGCCATGCCTTCGACGATCACCTTATCGCCGGCGCTCAGGCCGCTACGGATAATCCACAGGTTTTCTATTTGCTCACCCTTTTGTTGGCGATACCATTCGCCGACCTCAACGGGAGCGGGGCGGGCTATGGTGGCGCCTTGCTCATTGGTGGCAGCAAGGTAAACGAATTTGCCGGTGCCATTATCAAGCACAGCCTTTTGCGGGACGGCAAAGGTGCCCTTGTGTTCAGCGCCTAGCAACTCGACCTGCACAAACTGACCTGGGCGAAGACTAAAGTCCGGGTTGGCGACTATGGCCTGAAATTCCGAGGTGCCGGTATTGGCGTTAATGCGCACATCGGTAAAGTTTACCGTGCCCATATGCTCATACAGGCTGCCGTCTTGTAGTTTCAATTGGGTTTGCCACTGGCCATCCGCAGGCAGGGTTAGTTCGCCGCGTTTTTGTGCCTGGCGCATCATCAGCTGTTCGCGCTCGGACAGGCCAAAGCGCACTCGCACTGGGTCGAGTGCGGTGATCTGCGTGAGTAATACCTCTGGGCCGGACACATAGGTGCCTTCCGATACCTGTTCACGACCCATAATGCCGTTAACCGGGGCCTTCACTTGGGCATAGTCCAGGTTGAGCTTGGCTTCGCGCAGTTGCACTTCGCTGGCATTGAGATCCGCCTCGGCGATATCGACGCTGGAACGGGCGTTATCATAATCGCGCTGGGAAACCGATTTATCTTCGCGCAGCTTTGCCAGTCGCTTACTTTCTCTTTGTGCCTGCTCTAACCGTGCCTTGGCGGCGACTACGGCGGCATGGGCCTGTTCATAGGCGAGCTGATAGGGTGCTAAGTCAATGGTAAAGAGTGACTGCCCGGCGCTGACCTTTTGCCCTTCCGAGAAGTTTCGAGACTCAAGCACGCCACTGACGCGGGCGCGAATTTCAACTTCTTTAGAGCCCGATACCGTCGCTGGCAATGAGATCACAAAGGGCGCGTCGATAGGGGTGACGGCCAGTACTTCGACCTGAGCTGGAGGCATGGCCTGTTGTTGCTGCTGCGCGCCTTGCTCACAGGCACTTAAGAGTAAGCTGGCAGTGAGCGCCAAAGACGCGGAGCGGGCGAAAGAATTAACTAGGTTAGTGCGCATAAGATAAGCGTTTCCCTGTGCAAGTTATATGGTATTTAGGTGCCGCCGAGGCGGAATACTTGGCATCTTCAGGCTGTTATCGCATGGCAAAAAAGCCACTTTAAAGAAAGCGTAGCGTCAATTCCCCAAAGAATGAATTCACTTTGCTAAATGTAATTATTGTAACCCAATGGTCACCAAGTAAACGAAAGTGTATACTTTTTTTTAATTTAGGTATACTTTTTCGTTTACCAACTATCTTCTTAGTGCAGTTTAGTTATACTGCCGAGCGTTGACATAAGGGGCGGCACATGAGTAGTACAAAACAACAAGCAGTGATCGGCGCAGCCATTGCCTTGTTTGCCCAACGCGGGCTGGCAGGCACGACCATGGAAGCGGTGGCCACTAAGGCCAAGGTATCAAAGCGCACGCTGTACAAATACTACAGCAACAAGGAACAACTTTTTGACGGCGTTGTCGATTTGTTGATTGAGCGTATTCGCCCTCTACAAGACAACCCTTTCTGCATGCAAACGCCGATTAAAGAGCAGCTGCAAAAGTTAGCCGATGTTGCACTGAGGCTGACTCAGGATAAGGACTACTTGACCTTATCCCGTATTATTTTGATCGAATCATTGCGCTCGAAAAAGCGCGCCGCCATGCTCGATGAGCGCTTTAAGCATTGCGAGCAGGGTATCAATGAATGGTTCGAAGAAGCCCACAGCAAGGGCGCGCTTAAGGATATTGCTCCGGATATCGCCGCCGTGGTGTTTTTTGGTGGCCTCAAAGAGCTGGCATTTTGGGAGCAGTTGATAGCCTGGAAACCTCCGGTCGATAAAGCTAAGCTCGACGCCCTGGTCGAACTTAGCAGCAAGATGTTTGTTCAACCGCCGTTGAAATAATCCGGCGTGCCGTGCGCTTCAATGCCTTCACTGAGCCGTTCTAGAGCCACGGCATAGACGGCGTCGCGAAAGTCCATGCCGTGCTTTTCCACCAGATCATTGGCGCGCTTAAAGGCGCGTTGCATTACCTGGCTCAGCTCTTCGCTGACCTTTTCTCTTGGCCAGCGCTGACCACAGCGATTTTGCGTCCATTCAAAATAGCTGACGGTGACACCACCAGCGTTGGCAAGAATATCCGGGATCACTATCACCCCTTTATTTTTCAAAATAGCATCGGCGTCGCTGGTCACCGGGCCATTGGCAATCTCCACTATGTAACGGGCTTGAATGGCTGCGGCGTTTGCAGCCGTGATCACCCCATCGAGAGCGGCGGGGATCAGGATATCGACGTCACTGACCAAGAGTTCGGCATTACTGAGGCGTTGGTGCTCTAGGGCCTCGCACACCGAGCCTTCGCAATACACGGCTTTGAGCTCCTTATGCTGTTGCTTTTGCCGATAAACACTGTCTATATTCAAACCTTCCTGACGATAGATGGCCCCTTGCGAGTCACTGACCGCCACCACCTTATAGCCGTCATTGGCGAGCAGGCGCGCCACATGGTAGCCGCCGCTGCCAAAGCCCTGGACGGCAACGCGGGTTTCTTGTGGCGTAAGCTGGTCGCGTTTTTCCAACTCCTTGATGCACAAATAGGCGCCGCGGCCGGTGGCATCGTCTCGTCCTAAACTGCCGCCCAGGGCGATAGGCTTGCCGGTGATCACCGCGGGGTTTTTTACCCGGGTAATTTTCTCGTATTCATCCATCATCCAACCCATGATCAGGGCATTGGTATAGACATCCGGGGCGGGAATATCGCGCTCCGGACCAATAAAGTCGGCCATGGCACGTACATAGGAGCGGGATAAGCGCTCCAGTTCAAAGGGGGAGAGGGTTTTTGGGTCGACACAGACGCCACCCTTGGCGCCGCCAAAGGGAATACCCACCACCGCGCATTTTAGCGTCATCCACAGCGCCAAAGCCTGTACTTCATCGGCGTTGACCTGAGGGTGAAAACGTATCCCGCCCTTGGTCGGGCCGAGCACATTATTGTGTTGACAGCGATAGCCGGGGAAGTAGTGAATATGACCATTATCCATGCGCACCTCAACATTGACGTGCAACATGGCATTGGCATGACTGAGGGCACTGATCACCTGATTAGAGCACTGGGTGAGTGCACCAATACGCTTTAAGCGCGCGACCGCATCGTTAAATACCTGACCTAGCATAGCATCTCCCAAACAGCGATTTTTTAGATAGAGGTTTGATTTATCGTCTTTTGCCCATATCTAAGAGTAGATTGCCCGATGTCGAAATAACAACTTAACGGGGCAAGATGATGATTTGTGGGTGAGCTGATTGTGCGTGCATTTTTGATAATCTGGGTGGCTGCGATCACACTTGTTTTTGCAAGTGCGCTCGGTGCTGGGCAGTTTCCGCAGCAGAGTTCCGCGCCGGTGCCAACTGCACTGTGTGCGACGCAGCAAGTGCAAAGTACAGCACCCTGTCTCACCTTTACGCTTGAAATGGATATGGACGCCAAGCAGCATAAAGCGCCCACCTCTCATCCGGTACAACTGCCCCAGCGGGCCATGGGCTCGCACCCAAGCTATTTTTTACATCCCGAGCAGCAACCCTTGTATCTGCTCGCCTATACCCTGGCGCAACAAGACGAGCCCAGTCGCCTGGATAAGCTCAGGTTGACGCCAAGGACCGACTTACCCTGGTATATGCATACGTGCCGGCCCAACAGTGGCCTGCTTGATAACTGCAAGGCCGCCAATCTCACCTATCGCAGCCGCCTGCTGTACGACTCTCTGCCTGGTTAGCGGCTCGGCTAACGACCCGTTTAACACTCCATTTAGCGGCTGGTTCAAGTATCCAGCAAAGGTTTTATTTCTTGTCCACAGACCGGTTTTAGGCCGCGTCTGCTGACAAGGATGGCAATTTTTTACGCTTGTTTTGGCAAGCGTAAGGTAGAGATTATGAATAATAAAAACGGTTCGTTATGGCGAGCCAAGCGTGGCATGGGCGTATTTACCACCCTTGCCCTCATTGTGATATTGGCACTGAGTGCCTTACCCAACTTATACCCCAATACCAAGGTGATTGCTGTCGAGAATCCCGAGGGAGCGCAGGCCTTGGTTCAGATCGAGCGCTTGCTCGATAATCAAGGTTTCCCTGTACAAGGTGGCCACTTTGACCCCCAGGCACAGAGGTTATTGCTGACCCTGGAAAGACCGAATAACAGCGCCGCGGCGGCCGGGGTATTACGACAACAATTAACGGACGCCAACGTCAAGGTGCAAACACGAGCGACCACACCGAGCTGGATGCAAAGTCTTGGCTTAGCGCCGATGAAACTGGGTTTGGACTTAGGTGGCGGCGTGCTTTTTGTCTTGCAAGTCGATACCGATCAAGCCATGGCGCAGCGTATTAAATCCATTGCAGCGGATGCCACTACCCTCCGGCGTACCCTTGGATTGCGAGGCGTGAGCATAGACACTGGGGATCATGCCCTGGTGCTGCGCTCCCCACTGCGTTCGGCGGCTCAGGGCGAGCAATTACAAGATCAGCTACAGCAGCTGTATCCACAACTGCATGTCACGCGTGAGCAAAAGGGGGATTTTGTATATAGCAGATTGCATTACCCTGCGGCCCAACAGCAGCTTTTCGCCCGTGAGGACATGGCTCAGGCCCTGGCCACCTTGCGCAAGCGCATTGAAGAGCTGGGGATCACCGAGGCTGTGGTGCAGCGTCAGGGCGAGCAGGGCATTCGCATTGAGTTGCCCGGCGTCCAAGACCCGGGCGAGGCCAAACGTATCATAGGTGCTACCGCCCAGTTGTCGTTTCACGGCATGCAGCAGCAAGGTGGCAAGCGGGTGTTAACCCAAGAGGGAGACCGAGTGGCCATCGATGCCAAGGCCATATTTACCGGCAATGATATTACCGGTGCGCAGGCCGGGCGCGATGAATGGGGCCAACCCATGGTGCAGTTGCAGCTCTCATCCCAGGGCGGCGATAAAATTAATCGCTTCTCTCGCGCCCATATCGGCGAGCCCATGGCCACCTTGTACAGCGAGTATGTGCAAGGCGCCGATGAAAATGTGCATAAACGTGAGGAGGTGATCTCAATTGCCACCATCAATGAAGCCTTGGGAACGCGTTTTAGCATTACCGGTCTGGATTCCTGGCAGCGAGCGCAGGATCTCGCCCTAGTGCTGCGTGCCGGTTCTTTGGAAGCGCCGATACGCATCATCAAGGAACAAACCATGAGTCCGAGCCTGGGCGAGCAAAATATCAGTAATGGCCTTAATGCCTTATTGCTTGGCTTTGCGTTGACCCTGGGCTTTATGCTGTTTTGGTATCGCCGCCTAGGAGTGGTGGCGAACCTGGCGTTGATGGTTAATGTCGTCAGTTTACTTGGGCTGATGTCGCTGTTGCCCGGGGTGGTGTTAACGCTGCCGGGGATCGCCGGTTTGGTCCTAACCATAGGCATGGCGGTGGATACCAATGTCATCATCTTTGAGCGCATCAAGGAGGAGCTACGCCTGGGGCGCACTCGTTTGCAGGCACTGCAGCGAGGTTATCAACACGCCATGAGCAGTATTATCGATGCCAATCTCACCACCTTTATCAGCGCCTTGGTGCTGGTGGGGGTAGGTTATGGTCCGGTCAAAGGCTTTGCCATCACCCTGGCCCTGGGCATTGCCACCAGCGTTTTTAGTGGTGTTCTGGTATCCAAATACCTTTCTTATTTGTTGTTTAACTGGGCGAAAGAGACGGCTAAGCACCCGACCAAGGAGTTCCATCATGGTGAGTAATTTTAAATCCGTGCGCCAATTTGGCCTGTGGTTGAGTGTTTTGCTTATGGTATTGAGCCTGTTGATCATCACCCTTAAGGGTGTGCCCTTGGGGCAGGATTTTACCGGCGGTTACGTCAGTGAGTTTAGTCTGCCTCAGTCGGTCGCCCAAGAGCCGTTAAAGCAAGATCTTGGCAATTATATTGATGGGCCATTTCGCTTAACCGATCGGGGCCCGGGGCAATGGTCAGTGTTTCAAACGCCCGAGGCGGGACGGGCCAGCGGCGATTGGCTGGCGAGCTGGTCGGTGCACAGCGGTGCAACCGTGCTTGATAACAGCTTTTTGGGTGCCGCCGCCGGCGATGAACTGATAGAGCAGGGAATGATGGCATTGTTATTCGCTACCCTGGCGGTGATGCTTTATCTCCTTGGTCGTTTTGAATGGCGCTTAAGCGTAGCGGCAACCCTGGCGCTGGCCCATGATGTGATTATCACCCTGGCGCTGTTAGCCTTGTTTGAGGTGGAATTTACCTTAACCGTGTTGGCGGCTATTTTGGCGATCATCGGATACTCCCTCAATGACTCCATAGTCATAGGCGATAAGGTGCGCGAGATAGTGCGCGCTAAACCCGAGCAAAATGTGTCCAGAAGCGTGAATGAGGCCATTTTTGCCTCCATGAGCCGAACCCTGATCACCTCCTTGACTACCTTAACCACCATTATCAGTATCTGGATGATGGCGGGGGCGCCGCTGCGTGGCTTTGCCATCACCTTGTTTGTTGGCGTCCTGGTGGGTACCTGGTCGTCGGTATTTATCAGTGCCACCTTGCCGCAAAGCCTGGGGTTAAGCAGTGATAATTATCTGCACAAGGACAGTGAAGAGGTCAAAAGGCAATTGGCTGAGCCTTAAGCGGGTATAAAAAAGGGGAGCCTAGGCTCCCCATTTTATTTTCGAGTTAGTCGCTGCCACGCCCCAGCATACGACTTAAGGTTCTATCTTTATCGATTAAATGGTGTTTGATGGCCGCGGCGATATGCACCAACAGGGTCACAAGCAACAACCAGGCCGCCGGGCCATGAATATCGTGCCCAAGGCTTCCCATCCATTCGATTTTTTCACTCTTTGGATAGAGCTCGAAACCAAATAAGGCCGCACCATGGCCGCCGCCGATACTCATCATTAATCCGGAGATGGGCATTAACAAGGTGCCTATCAGCAACACCATATGCACGCTCTTAGCGGTTAACTCCTGGACTTTGCTAAGCTCGGCAACATGGGTAATTTCACCCTCTTTAAGGCGCCAGAGCAAGCGCGCAAAGGCAAAACAAAGCACGGTAATGCCAAAGGATTTATGCAGTGCCAGCATCTCTAGCTTTTCATCCCCCTTGGGCAGCTCCTCAACATACAAGCCAAATGCCAATACGCCGATAAACAACAAGCCGGTAAGCCAATGCAATACTATGGTGGGGGTCGAGAGTTTATTATCCATATTTAATTCTCAGGTTGAGCGAAACTAAAATCCAGTATGGGTGAGATTTGTGTCAATTTCGACAGCATTTAGCGTAAATGTGTGTAAATTTTACGCAAAGAGGATCTGGATCATATTTTCCTAGGCGTTGGGTTTCAATTGACGCCGATGGGCCCAAACAAGCGAATGGCCAGCATAAAGGTAATGGCCATAAATAGGGTGGAGATCATAGATACCACAATGGGGATGGCGATAACTTGCCATAGCTTTAGGATCAGTACTTTTCTTAATACAAAGGCAAAGAGGATCACCGAAGCGATAAGGGTTGTGGGCTCGACAAAATTTAGCAGGTTGCTCACCCAGCCGCAGGCGAGTTGAATGGCTAAAAAACTGATCGTCAGTGCAATGGCCCTTTTATTGACTTCGTCTTTCACCCGTAGATAAGCCAGGACAAAACGAAAGCCAATAAAGGTGCCAATAAAAAAGGTGAGTAAAAAAAGTGGCTGTAGCACTGAAGGGAATGCCCCGATCGCTTAGTTAAGTTGCTTAAGACTAAGGATAGACAACAAAAGCGAGTTTATTACCATCGCTATCGCGCACATAGGCGGCATAAAAGCCCTCGCCATATTGGGGTCGATAACCCGGCTTACCAACATCTCTGCCGCCATTTTCCAAGGCCATCTTGTGCAGGGCCACAACCTGCTCCGGTGATTGCAGCCTAAATGCCGTCATGGTGCCATTGCCGACGCTGGCGGCAGCACCATCGAATGGGTAGCCGATAAAAAAGCGTGGCACCGACTCATCATCGACAATGCCAAAAGAGGCGCAGGTATCGCCTTGCCAACATATTTCCATGCCCATTTGCGCAAATAATGGCTTGTAGAAATCTATCGCCATGGGTAAATCGCTTACTCCTATCATGGTATAGGCAATCATTTAATTCTCCTTCGTGGCTTAGTGCACAATCGTAGAGTGAGTATATGCAAGGGGTTGAATTTGTTGTAGAGAATTATCAGTTTTACGGTCGGGGAGGAAACTTTTCCGGCGTTTTGCCGAGCATCATACATACTATGAAGGGAGAAATTTATGCGTCCGCTTGGAGATGTCGCTTGAAAAGGCCGCTAGAAACAGTCGGCTTTGTCCGCTATAGGTTAATCCTAATAAAAATGTAAAGGTGCGAGCTGCACCAAGGAGAATAAACATGAGTTATGTAGATGGTTTTGTCTGTGCTGTGCCAACGGAAAAACGCGAGGAGTATCGTGAACATACGGCAAAGGCCGCGGTGTTTTTTAAAAAGTATGGTGCCGATCGTGTGGTGGAAAATTGGGGCAGTGATGTACCCGATGGCAAACTGACGTCGTTTCCCATGGCGGTGCAATGCAAAGACGATGAAACCGTGGTGTTTTCCTGGATCCACTGGCCGTCAAAAGAAGTGCGTGATCAGGGCTGGGCAGAATTTATGCAGGACCCCAGTTGCCAGGAGCAGCTTAACCCCATGCCGTTTGATGGTAAGCGGATGATTTACGGTGGTTTTGATACCTTGCTTGATGAGTAATGGAATGCTATTGAGCGAAAAATAACAAAGGGGCAGGCGCCCCTTTGTTATTTGGTCAAATCAAGAAACCAGCTCTTCGTTTTCCACGCGGATCCAGTCTTTTTCATCTACCCAGTTTTGCTTGCCATCGCCCAAGGTACGAATAGGAACTATATAGTCACAGCTGATCTGCGGTTTAACCGAGGCAAAGATGGGCACAAAACCGAAGCTTAACGCGGTTTCGATAATAGCCTGCTGGTTTTGCGGGTCGATATCGGCGGCCTCATCAATATACAGGGGCACTCGGTACTGGCTTTTCTCTTTATCCGAAAGCAGATGGCGAATAAATAACATGCCGCATAACAGCTTGATGGTAATACGGGTACCGTTTGAACCGGCCGAGTCGATTTTATCGAAATACTCGGTGTCGCCAGCGCGGTTAACCACCTCAAAGCGGATATCAAAAAGATCGCTCAGCGTCAGTCCCGCCTTGTCGGAAGCGAGCTTAATCAATTGATCTTTGGCCTCATTCACCTCACTTTCGTGTACATGCTGCTCCGCCAATAAATCCAGGCTATCCCCTTGCTCATAAAGATCTGAGGTAGCAAGGATAGTATCTATGCTTTGCACCAACATTTTTCTTGGCACCACCTCAATCTTAAAGCCTTTGAGGTTTGAGATCTGGTGCTCGCTGATCCCCTGATTAAACAGGCGCATTTCCGATGTTAAGCGGTTTAAGTCCTGGCGCAGCCCCTTAATGGTGGCGGCCACATCGGTCAATGCCACTCGAGCCTGGCGATTGACCGCCTCGCGCTCGTTATCCAGGTTGTGATAGGCGCTGATCAGCTTTTGGTATTTGCTCAGCTCGTCGCTTTCGTTATCAAATTTGGTGATCCCGGCGTTGTAGATATGCAAATAGGTATTGCGCACATTGATATCGAAGTTGCGCAGCTCCTGACAATCCTTGTTAAAGCCGTGAATGGTGTCGGCCAGGGCATCAAGATCAAAGGTGATATCGATAAGGTAGGGGGTTACCTTACCGCTGATAAAGTCCAGGGTGTGATCCAAGCGCTCGTTCTTAACCTGTTGCAAGCGGGCTTTTTGACGCTCCAACGCCTCTTTTTTGGAGTTAATAATGGCGCGGCGATCGGCGATACCTGCGGCATTTTGTTGCACTTCACTGAGATGGGCATCCACTTCTTCCTGCTCACCATTAAGGCTTTCTTGCAGGGCCTGTTGGGCATCACAGGAGCGTTGCATAACCTGGTATTGCTCAAAGCGTTTTAACGCCGCTTCCTGGGCCATAAGTTGCTCATACAGAGCATCGCGCTCGGCTTGTTTACCGGCGACATCGGCGGCAACGTCACGTTGGGCCTTAAGGTCATTCAGTGAGCGCTCAAGGGATGCCAGCTGCTCGCTTAGTTGCGCCTTATCGGCGCCGCTTTGCATCTGTACTACCGGCAGCTTCTTCAGGGAAATGGTCGCGCCCGGTACCACCAGCTCACCGCCGCGCACGGCCTGGCTTAGCTCGGATAAAAATGCGCCAAACGCATCCTCATCGTCAATATTGATCTCGCCGCCATTACTGGTGGCAAAAGAGAGCAGATCCGGATTGAGGATGCGCGAAATTTCTTCCACTTCTTTGAGCGATAAGTCCTCGCGCATGCGGGTAAAGAGGTTGTACTCCAGGTTTTTCAGCTGAAGTTTCAGGCTCTTGATCTGCTTTTGCGTCTCTTTAATACGAAAATCCAGGGTATGCAGGCTCTGGCCCTCGGCGCTTTTAAGCGAGTGGGACAGGGCTTCATACTCTTGTTTAAGCGCTTTTAGCTCGCTTTGCAAGGTGGCGCTGTTGGTCAGCTCAAACTCAGTATGCAGGGCGTCGAAATCGTTAAACCAAGCCGCAAGCTCGGTGAGCTTGCGCTCGATATCCCGTGATTGTTGCACGTAGAGGCGCTGCTTTTGCTCGAATTCTTCCTTCTCCTGAGAGATTTCTTCAAGTTGCTCGGCCAAGGTGGCGTGCTGATCCTCATAAAAGGTATCGAACTCGGCCAGGGCCAAGTCGATTTTTGGCGCATAGGCACCTAGCTTGCCTTTAAGGGCACTTTGGTGCTCCAACATACTTTCCAGCGCGGCGATGGGCTCTTGCATGGTTTCCAAGGCATTGAGCTCACGACGGGCGCGATTAACCTTGTCGAATGCCCGCTGCCAGACCTCATAAAAGTCGACGTTAGCGTTGGACATATGGCGCTCAAACACACGCATCATAAAGCGTTTTACATCGCTGGCGCCGAGCTTGTGCAGGTTAAGCATGCGACGGAAGATTTCTTTATAGGTGGCGGCGTCGCTGACATTATTGAGCGGGATCATGCGCAGGTTGATGTCGCCATCGAACGGCGTTGCGCCGCCTATCAATAAGGCATTGAGTTCCTGCGCCTTGAGTTCGATGGGGCTAAAACCCTTGTCCTTAAGATGATTGAACAAGCGGGTGTATTTGACGATGCGCTTGTTGTCGGTAAAGTCATCAAGGTTCAGCGCGCCGTTATAACAAAAGAACTGATGGGCAAAGCCGGCTATTTTGCCAAGGCCCGCCACACCTATGACCACCTTGCCATGGGGCAGGTCGGCCTCAAGCAAGATATAGGACTGGTCGGAATTAAAATAGAATTTGCGGGTTTCTTCTAAATCATGGCCATCCCATTCGGTCAGGCGTAAGTCATTGATAAGGGGAAACTGCAGGGCGTTTATTACCGAGCTTTTCCCCGTGTTGTTTGGCGCGCAAATAGAGCTGCTTTTATCCAGCGGGATCACGCATTTGGCATAGCCAGCGGTATTTAACAGGGCTAGTTTACTCAGACCGTGTAATTGCTGCATTTATAGCTCCTCGGCGCTTTCAAGCGCGTCTTCATTTACTTCTAACAGGGCATCGAGATAGCGGTGAATGGGGGCGAGTAAACGAAACACGCTTTCCTTGTCTTTGGCCTTGGCCATTCCCAGGCGCACCATGCGCATCAGCACATCCTTGCGTAAGTCGGTGCCGGAGAAGATCTCCAACTGGTCATAGAGCACCTTGTTGTGTAACACCAGCTCCTGACACAGCTCCAGGTCGACGTCTTTGTCGAACAGCGCGCGCATGGGATCCTGGCCCTGGTTGGCGTAGTGCTCAATCAGGGTATAGATAAAGAGCGCAATGGCTCGGGAGATCTTACCCATGTTGGCTGTGCCTTCATCTGTGGCAAAATGGAAAAAACCACGGGCATCGTGCACCAGGGTGTGACCTAGGGCACTAAAGAGGGCGGCGTATTGCTCTTGTTGTTGGTCGAGCTCCTGCCAGGCAAGGTTGTCCTGCTCGCTGATATGATAGCCGCTGACCAGTTTTTTATTGATGTAGTGCAGCTGGGTAAGCTGGGTTAAGTCTATGTCGGTCATAATTGTTCGCTACTTTTTGTTGTTGTCGCATCACTGGCATCGATAAAGGGATACAAGGCAAAGCGCTTGCCGGCGATGGTTTTAGTTTCAAGCCGTTCGCTTTGACTCAGGGTCAGCGAGGGGTCGTTAATCAGTTTTTGATACAGGTATAACAGCTCGTCGGACTCCAGCTCAGGATAATGGGTATCGAGCACATCAATAAGCTGCTGCTTACGGGCTTTGTTGTTGCCCTTGGCGGGTTTAAACAGGGCGCGAACATCTCTGAAGCTGGGAATATTTGGGGCGCGATAGGGCTCGGCAGCGCTGGCGTCGGGCATTTCAAAGTCATGCTCTTCAAACTCGCTTAGCCCGGCCATATAGGCCACTAATTGTGCATTACTGCCGAGTTGGTGATGCATGGGCTCGCTGGCAAAAAACGGCTGATGGGCGCTCATCACGCTATCCAAACCGCGCTTACGAATAAGCCCCAGTACCTTGGCGGCCTGGCGGGTGACTAGGGTGTTTTGTCTTAACTCTTCGCGCAGTGGCATCAGCATGTCGGCACTTTGGCGCAGACTTTCGCGGCCAATATGGTGCATATCGAGGATGCGGGTGCGCAGCTGTTCCAACATGCGAATGGTATTGGCGTCGCGGCCGCTTTGTTTTAGGTGCAACAGGTGTTCGGTAAGGCTAAGCTCAATGGTGTCGAAGCAAATTTGAAAGGCACCGCTTATATCGAGCATTTCCAGCATGGGTTCTATATATTCGTCAAAGGCTTCAATCACCGCCTTATAACGCTTGCTCAGAGACATGCTTGAACCATTGGCCTTGGCTTGCTCAACCAGATTGTAAATGGCGTTTTCATTGTGCTGGTAGAGTTTGACGATTTTACGTACCCGTTCATCCATAATCCGGGTGTAGCGACTGATATCACCGTAATCATCATCACCGACCGCCTTAGTGAGCTTAGCGCTTAAGCGCTCTAAGTCGTCCACTAAAACATGAATTTCAGCGGCCACGCCCAAGCTTTCATCTTGCAATAAGTAGGCGGCAAAATCACTCACCGCACGGTTGATTTCCAATTGCGATGATTTTGCTAAGGGAACAAGAATGTCTTGGCTAAGCAGGCGGTTGGTTTCTTTGTAAATCTGAGCGCCGGAATAATGAGGAAAGTGCTGCTTTATGATGCTTTGCACTTCCTTGATGCTAAAGTCGCCCATTTTGAAACGTTTCATCAGGGTCTCAAGCACCGGCCATAGCTCAGTCAGCGTATTGAGCACGCGTTTCGCTATTATCATTATGTTGTTTCTTTGTGCTTGGCAATAGGCAGGGATTATAACTAAAGGTACAAAAGGGGAAAATAGCTTTTCACTGTTACATTATCTTTACGAAAAGCGTTGTATTTGGTTGACAAAAAATATGTAAAGAAATTGTCACTTACAACGAATTGGTAATAGCTCCTTGGGCATATGAATGTTAGAATTCGCGCCGCTTGCAGACTGTAATTGTCTGCAATTAACCCATGGTATCGCTAAGTTTGTTATTTGTACATCTGGGTGTAATTTGTACCACCAATAAACTTAGCCGTACTTTTTTAAATCGCTTGTCGCAAGGAATAATACTCAAAATGGTCAGTGCGCTCATCTTGACGCTCATTGCCGTGGCGTTTGTGCTTATTGTTGTGGAAGACGTCATCCATGTAAATAAGGCTAAAACCACGCTTTTTTTCGGCACTTTGTGCTGGATTATCCTCTTCATCTCGCCCCTTCACGGTCATTCCCTTGATCATATCAAAGATGAACTTAATGAGAACATTTTAGAAATAGCGACCCTGTGGCTGTTTTTAATGGCGGCTATGACCTTTGTTGCCTATCTCAACTCCAAAGGGTTCATTCAAAATTTGGTTCAAAGGGTACTGCCAAGTAAGATTAGCGAGCGCAAGCTGATGTTCCTTATTGCTGGTTTTGCGTTTTTATTCTCATCGATTTCCGACAATATTACCGCGACCTTAGTATCGCTGGCTGTGGTGATGTCGTTGAAACTTGATGGCCGCAAGCTGGTAAAATACGCGACCTTGATTATCTTTGCGGTTAACTCCGGCGGCGTGTCGCTGATCACAGGTGACGTAACCACCTTGATGATCTTCCTGGCCGACAAGGTGACCATAGGCAATCTGTTGTTATTGATTGCTCCAGCAGCCTTTAGCGTACTGGTGCTGGCGACCTTGTTATCGATGAAGATGCGCGGCACGGTGACCTTTTCTCTAGGCGAGCGCAAACCCATAGAAAAAACCGACATTACCATAGCGGCTATTTTCCTTTCGACAATCGTCGGCACCCTGACCATGAGTGTGCTGTTTCAAATTCCGCCCCTGTTGACGTTTTTATTCGGTCTATCGCTGATGTTCCTAACGGCGCAGTTCTTGATGCGCAAAAAGGACGTAAACAAGCAGATCATCGACTATATCCGTGAGATTGAGTATGACACCTTGTTGTTCTTCGTGGGTGTATTGTTACTGGTTGGCGCTCTAAAAGAAGTGGGCGTGCTGGCCCAGTTTACTCATCTGTATGAGGTGTTAGCGCCAAGTCAGGCCAACTACCTGATGGGTCTACTGTCGGCAGCGGTCGATAACGTACCTTTAACCGCGGCACTGCTGAAAGCCGATATTCATATGGATACGCAAAACTGGCTGGCATTTACCTATGCGACCGGTGTAGGTGGCTCCATGTTAGTAATAGGCTCGGCGGCGGGTATTATCGCCATGAGCAAGGTGCGCGATTTAACCTTCGGTAGCTACCTGCGTAATAGCTTCTATCTTTTGATAGCTTATTCTGTGGGTTATGTGGGTGCTTTCTACATGGGTTCATTCGTGTAACGGCGACAGCATCCGCATTTTCTTTAAAGACCATCTGGGCTTAAACCCAGGTGGTCTTTTTGTTTGTTTACTGCCGTTGCTCACACACATTAGTACAATTAAAATTCTATCGACCATTGCCGCGAGCTTAAACTTACAGCACTATTAACGTATTAGGTAACTTATTGACCAGATTAATAAAGGTGACTTATGCGTATTGCGGTTTTTGGTGCCGGTTCAACGGGGTGCTATTTGGGCGCGTTATTAAGCGCGGCACAGCTTGATGTATCCCTGATATGCCGGGCACGGATTAAAGATGCCATTATTGCTAATGGCGGCATTCATATCAGTGACTACCAGGGGCTGGATAAAACTGTGATGCCGGATGAGCTTATCACCGAGCCTGGCGAGCAGCTGTTTGATGTGGTTTTTGTCACTTTGAAGTGCCATCAATTGCCCCAGGCACTGCCCCAACTGCTGGCTATAACCCATAAGTCTTCCGAGCTGGTATTTATGCAAAATGGCCTAGGTAGCTTTGAGGCAATTCAAGATAGGCTAGCGGAGCGCACCTGTGTGTTTGGCATTACCCCGTTTAACGTATTGCAACAGGGCGCACATTTTCATAAGGGTACCGAGGGCGAATTTGTATTTGCTAAAACCCCAGGCACTGAGCATATCGCCAAGACTTTGCGTGAGCACGGCTTTAACTGCGAATTAAAGGCGCAGATGACGCCAGTGATCTACGGCAAGCTGCTGTTAAACCTCAATAACGCCCTTAATGCGGTGGCGGATATGCCAATCAAGCAGGAGCTGGAAAATAAAGCCCTAAGAAGGGTGTTGGCGGCGGCCATGAAGGAATGGCTGGCGGTATGTAAGGCCATGAATATTGAGCTGGCGCAATTTACCAAGGTTAAACCTGCCTTAGTGCCCCGTGTGTTGAGCTTACCCAATTGGTTATTTAGGCGCCTTGCCTCTGCCATGTTGGATATCGACCCCAAGGCGCGCTCGTCCATGTGGGAAGATATTCAGGCGGGACGCAAAACGGAAATCGCCTATCTCAACGGCGCCGTGGTCGCACTTGGTCAGCGCCACGGGGTAGCCACTCCCGTAAATTCGGCCATTGTTGCCTGTATTGAAAAGTTAGAGCGGGGCGGTGTTGTTAAGCTTGGCGATTTGCTGCTGGCCAGGAATACCAATTCACTTAAATAGCTAATCATTCTAGCGGGCTAAATTTCATGCTCACTGTGTTGGAATTTTTCGATGTAGAATAACTACATAAGAAAAATTCCGCCTTGTGATCATATCATTTATCCAGCGCTATCTCTGATCACATACTTAACAGAATTGGTATAAGCAAAAATTAAGTGCCCATGCTCGACCTAAGGGTGATTGACATCCAGCCATCCAAACGTTAAATTCCTAGCTCGGGTTTGCGGATCATGCCGTAAATCTGTAGCAGAAGAGGTGCGATAGCTAGGTAGTAGACGCGAGGCAGACGTAGGCCAACGACCGTTTATGAGGGAGACTATCGCCGAGGAAGTACATTGCTCGTCACAATGGCTTTCGGTTCTTGAGGCTGAATCCTCGGAACTGTCACCTGTTTGGGTGGAGGGCTTCTGGCAATGGACATACCTTTCTTTTAGTCTTGCCAAGTTCTCCTGATTGTATTTGAAAAATAAGCTATTTTTCATCTCGGAGAGAAAATGAATCAGGAATTTACCGTCGCCAAATTCGGCGGCACCTCAGTAGCCGATCATGCAGCGATGAGCCGTTGTGCCGATATCATTGCTGCCGACTCACACGTGCGCATCGTGGTTGTTAGTGCCAGCGCCGGGGTTACCAATCATCTGGTGGCCTTGTGTCAAACTGGGCTTAGCAATGAAGAGCGCCAAGCGCATATTGATGGTGTTATTGCCATCCAGCTCAATATTATTGAGTGCCTGAGTCTGGATGCGGATCTTGCCCATGGCTTCGATACTACCCTCAATGATTTTAAACACAGCGCCTCGCACTCTACGCAAAACGTGCCACTAACCAATGTCCAGCGCGATGAGTTGCTTAGTTTCGGCGAGCGTTTATCTTCGTATTTATTTACCCAGGTGCTGCGTGATAAAGGCGTGGCCTCAAGTCGCTTTGACGTGCGCTCGGTGCTTAAAACCGACAGTCAGTTTGGTAAGGCGCAACCGGATATCACCCAAACCCGAATTAGGGCTCAGGCTGAGTTGGTGCCACTGCTTAGCGAGCAGGTGGTAGTGACTCAGGGCTTTATTGGCTCAGATGAATACGGTGAAACCACCACCTTAGGCCGTGGCGGCTCGGACTACAGTGCGGCCCTGTTGGCGGAGGCCTGTGGTGCCAGTAATATTCATATTTGGACCGATGTAATAGGTATATACAGCACAGATCCGCGTTTGTGTAATAAGGCCAGGCCGATTGCCCACCTGACCTTTGACGAGGCCGCGGAAATGGCTACCTTCGGCGCCAAGGTGCTGCATCCGGCGACTATTTTACCGGCTGCGCGCAGCGGTATTGGCGTATTTGTGGGCTCCAGTCAGGACCCGCAAGGGGGTGGTACCTGGATTGAGAAGGTGCCCAGTAGTGAATTGATCGCCGGCGTACGGGCCGTGACGCAGCGCAAGAACCAGCTGCTATTGACGCTGAAAAGCCCGGAAATGCTCTTGGCCAGTGGTTTCTTGGCGCGGGTGTTCACTATTCTCAGCGAATATAAAATTTCTGTTGATCTGGTCACGACTTCTGAGATCAGCGTTGCTGTTACCCTGGATAATGCGCCGAACGCCAGTCGCCCCGAGCTTGATCAGGAAGCGCTGGAGCGTTTAGGTGAGTTTTGTCATGTCAGCGTGGAAACCAATCTTGCCTTGGTGGCCCTAATTGGCTCTGAGATTCAGCTGCGCCAAAGCGAGCTAAATCTGATGCGGGTGCTGAGCGGCTTTGATATTCGCCTGATCTGTCATGGCGCATCAAAGCACAATCTGTGCTTCTTGGTAGAGCAAGGACAATCGGATCAGGTGGTGCAGGCTATTCACCAGCAGCTGCTGGAACAAGCCTGATCACTTCTACCTCAGTTTTGGCGGTGATCAAACTAAGATCAAACTGCCGCCATTGCTGACAATAAACCTGTGCCGGGCAGCGTTCAAGCAAGGGCAGTATAGGCTGGCTAAGCAGCGTACTGATACTTTGTTTAGCGGCCTTGGCATAGGCTTCTTTTAACGTCCACACTCGAAAAAAAGTATCGACGTTATTGCCTATATCCCGGGCTTCCACCTCAGGGTAAAAATGCGCCGCCAGCTTTTCAAAGCGCCGGTTTGCATCTCGCTTTTCGATATCCACGCCCAATAAAGATTGCTGGCCCTGAGTTATGGCCACGGCAATATGGCCGTGGGAGTGACTGATCACCACATTAATATCCAATAACTGCCCGTCGATAAACAGCTGCAGGGCTCGTTCCTGTTCGTTAAAAACACTCTGCCAACTTGTCAGTGGCGCCTGCGCGTATTGAGGAAAGAGGCGCTGTGCCAGGGTCTTGATAAAATAGCGGCTACTTAGGTATTCGCGCTTGGCCTGGGGTTGTTTACGCCTGTTGAGCACCTCGAGTTCACCTGGGTGCAGATGGGCTTCATCGAGCTCAATGGCGGCACTGAGGCTCAGTAAGACTTTTTCCGATATCGGCACAGATGGCGTGGTCTTTGGTAATGCGGGAAAGCGATAAGCTGCATTAAACATGGGATGAATGGTCCGATATGGTTGGCGGCGACTACTTTGTTAATGGTAAGTGTGGTTTAATAGCGGCAAAACAATAACAGATATCAATAAGAATGACGAATAATCGTGACGGCTTTCAAAGTCGCATAGGATTTGTGCTGGCGGCTGCCGGCGCCGCAGTGGGTTTAGGAAATATATGGGGATTTCCAACTCAAGCTGCAAACCACGGAGGCGGAGCCTTCCTACTTGTTTACTTTATCGTAATTTTTGCCTTGGCATTGCCGGCGCTCTTTACCGAGTTATATTTGGGCTATGCGGCGCAAGCCAACCCGGTGCAGGCGCTTAAACGTGCCTGGCATACCAAGGCTCCAAAACTCGGTGCCGGCGCCGGTTATCTTGGCCTTGGCGGCGCCGTGGTGATGCTGAGCTTCTATTCTATCGTTGCCGGTTGGATGCTGGCCCATGCCTTGGCACCGATAGCGCAAATGCTGGACCTGCCCAAGGTCGCCGAATTTCTAAGTAATGACTCCCTGGCTCGTAATCTGGTCTTTACACCCTTGATGCTGCTGCTGACCGCCAGCATTATTTTGCAAGGGGTGAAGTCCGGCATTGAGGCCTGGTCGCGACGCCTTATGCCCTTATTGCTGGTGCTCTTGGTGGGGCTGATCTTCTATATTGGCTCCCTTGATGGGGCGGCCGAAGGCTTTGCCCATTATCTTAAGCCCGACTTTGATAAAGTCTGGGATGCGGATTTAATCATTGCCGCCATGGGACAGGCGTTTTTCTCCCTGTCGCTAGGTGTGGGCTGTATGATGATTTACGGCTCCTACCTTAAGCCCGGCGCTAACCTTGGCAAATTAACCTTAAGCGTGGCCGCGCTCGACACCTCGGTGGCATTTTTAGCCGGTTTGTTGATTGTTCCAGCTATTTTTGTGGCCAGCCATAACGGCGTTGAAGTCTTTGCCAACGGTAAGCTGATCGGCGAAGGACAGCTCATATTTGCGGTCTTGCCGCAACTGTTTGAGGCCATGGGCGCCATGGGCCTAGTGATAGCTTTAGCGTTTTTCGTGCTGATGTCTATCGCGTCTGTAACCTCAACCATTTCTTCGACCGAGATCCCGGTGGCCTTTTTGGTTGAAAATCACGATATGGACCGCAAGCGCGCGACTGCCTTGGTGACCTTAGTGGTAGCTATCGCCTCAGGTACCATCATTATGAACTTTGACTGGCTGTTTGGCTTGGTGATCCAGGTCTTTACCCAGTACCAGTTGCCACTGATGGGTTTATTCTACTTCCTTACCCTGGGCTGGGTGTGGAGCCGCGGCAATAAGCTGGCCGAGTCGAACCATCCGGGCATTAAAGTCCTGTTGTGGTATATCCGTTTGGTGTGCCCTATTTTGATGACCGCCGTGTTTATTAATGTAGCGCTGAAATAATCCTACAAAGCCAACTAGAACGAAAAAAGGGATATGCTGTCATATCCCTTTTTTTGTGCCTGCTGAAAAGCTTAAGACCTACATATCGAGTACCTGATTGGTCAGGGCCTCGCTCTTGGCGAATTGGCTGAGGTTAAAGTAAGTGGTTTCTACTATCTGTGCCAGTGCTTCCTGGGTAAAAAAGCCCTGATGGCCAGTGATCAAGACATTCTTAAAGGTGAGCAGGCGGGCAAACACATCGTCTTGAAGAATTTCTTCCGATCTGTCTTTAAAAAACAATTCAGATTCCTGCTCATACACATCTAAACCCAAATAACCGAGTTTTCCGCTTTTTAGGGCGTCGATACAGGCCTTGCTATCGAGCAAGGCGCCGCGTCCTGTGTTAATGAGCATGACGCCGGGCTTCATTGCTGCCAGGGCGGACTTATCGATTATATGATGGGTTTGCTCGTTGAGCGGGCAGTGCAGGCTGATAATATCGCTGTTGGCCAGCAGTTCGCTTTGCTGCACTAGGGTAAAGTCACCTGTAGGGGCGGCCGGGTCGCACACCAATACCTTGGCGCCAAAGCCGTTTAAAATCCTCACCATGGCCTGGCCGATTTTACCGCAGCCGATAAGACCCACGGTTTTATTGTGCAGGTTAAAGCCAAGCAGGCCGTTGAGGTCAAAGTTCTCCTCCCGCACCCGGTTATAGGCCTTATGAATTTTACGCGACAGGGTTAAGATCAGCGCGATGGAATGCTCGGCCACGGCCTCCGGGCTGTAGGCGGGCACCCGGGCTACGGTAATCTTGTGCTTTTTCGCCGCCGCCAAATCGACATTATTAAAACCGGCACAGCGCAGTAAAATTAGGCCGACACCATAATCGGCCAGCCTGGCTATGACCTCGGCGCTTAGGGTGTCGTTGACGAATACACAAACGGCATCGAAGCCTTTGCTGAGGGAGCAGGTATGGGCATTAAGGCTGACATCGAAATATTGGATATCGACATCTGTTGGGCAGAGTTCATTAAATGCTGTTTGTTCATACCTTTGCGAGCTGAATAGGGCTAATTTCATCAAGTTGACTCTCTATTACCGATCTAAGTGTATCGGGCTTGGTGCGTGGTGCGTAACGATTTACCAGCTGTCCTTGAGAGTTTATGAGAAATTTAGTGAAATTCCATTTTATTGCCCGATTTTGGGCTATACCACGGGTATGCTCTTTAAGGTAGTTAAACAGAGGGTGGGCGTCCGGACCATTGACCATCACTTTGCTAAACAGAGGAAAGCTCACATTAAAGGTGTTTTCACAAAATTGCTTTATGGTGGCGTTATCGGCAATTTCATGACGCCCAAATTGATTGCAGGGGAAGCCAAGAATAACCAGCCCCTGATGTTTATAGTCTTGATACACGCGCTCCAGTGCGCCGTACTGGTGGGTGAAGTTACAGCTGCTAGCGGTGTTGACGATAAGCACCACACGTCCTTGTAATTGTTTGAATGAATAGGGTTGGCCGTCGATAAGTGTGGCGTTGAAATGGTAAATACTATCCATTGAGTGCTCCCTTGCTAAAACCAGACGTTTTTAGCCTTTGCCTTTGATATACTGTGTGCGTTTTTTCGAGGCTAGCAGGCAAATAGGTCAGAAATATGTCAAAAAAATGTACCTTTATCGGTCTAGGGGTTATGGGCTATCCCATGGCGGGTCACTTACAACAAGCGGGATACGATGTTTGCGTGTACAACCGCAGCGCCGAAAAAGCGCAAAAATGGGTTGAGCAATACGGTGGACGCAGTGCGGCAACACCCGCACAGGCAGCCAGCGACGCCGAATTTGTATTCGTGTGTGTGGGCAATGACGATGATGTGCGTAGCGTGATTTACGGTGATGATGGTGCCCTTGCAACCATGGCGCCGGGCAGCTATTTAATCGATCACACTACCACTTCGGCGCTATTGGCCCGTGAGCTAGGTGAAGCGGCCCAAGAAAAGCAGGTGGCCTTTATCGATGCACCGGTTTCCGGTGGTCAAGCGGGCGCCGAAAACGGTGTATTGACCGTGATGTGTGGCGGCGAGCCTGAAGCGTTTGCCGCGGTGCAGCCGGTGATGGCACCGTTTAGCCGTTTTAGCGAATTGCTCGGTCCCATCGGCAGTGGCCAGCTATGTAAAATGGTCAATCAGATCTGTATCGCCGGTGTGGTTCAGGGTCTGGCCGAAGGTTTACACTTTGCCAAAAAAGCCGGCTTAGATGGTGAAAAAGTAGTGGAGACCATTTCTAAAGGCGCGGCAGGCTCTTGGCAGATGGAAAACCGCTACAAGACCATGTTGCAGGGTGAATACGAGTTTGGCTTTGCCGTTGACTGGATGCGCAAAGACTTGGGCATCGCCCTGGATGAGGCGCGTAACAATGGCGCGACCCTGGCGCTGACGGCCTTGGTTGACCAATATTATGGCGATGTACAGGCCATCGGCGGTAATCGTTATGACACCTCCAGCCTGTTGGCGCGCTTGGAGAAGCTAAACCCTAGCGACTAAGCTGGGTTTGCTCTTGCGCCCAGGCCGTTTTTTTACAGGCTTTGGGCGTAATGATACAGGGCTTTGAGCACCGCCATATTGCGCTCATTGCTCTCGTTTTCATGCACCAGATTTTCAAGGCTGAGCATAAAGTCCTGAGCATTAATAGACGGGCTGTCTTCTCCGTGCATTAGTTTGTTCTGGCAGTATTTACGCCATGAATCCAGCTCCGCTGGGGTCAGGCTTTCCGGCCAGTTACGGGCGCGATAACGAAACAGCATGGTGGCAAATTTCGGGTCTTCAAAGTCCAGCTCCAGGTTCCCCAGCTCCAGCGGTGAGGTGCTGCGGATAACATCGAACTTGGCCTTATCGCCATTGCTGATAAAGCCACTGTATAGTTGATAATCCACATTGGTGGTGGCGGCAAATTCACGGCTTTCATTAAATACTTCGGCCACCTTGTCACGCAACTCCGGATGCGCCTTTAAAAACTTCAAATGCTCCAGGCATTGCTCTCTGTCTATGCCCAGACGTTCGGCGTTTTCCGGCAACAGGGTTTTTGCCGGCGCGAGAATAGGGCACTTGTTTACATGCACCAGTTTTAAGCCAATGGGCGCCTGACCTTCGGGCAGCTCGTCACGGCGGGTATAAAGGTACTCGCGCAGCTGTTCGACGGATAAATCGAGCAAGGGCTGCGGATCTTGCGTCAGGTTAAAGCAGACCACGGCGTTTTTGTTGCTCGGATGAAAGCTCATGGGCGCAATCCAGGTGGTGCAGCCCTGCGTTGCCGGAATACGCGACGAGGTATGCACTAGGGGCGTCATATTGAATACGTCCACCATCTGCAACAGCGCTTTTTTATGGCGCAGGCCGAAAAAGAAGTGGTATAGCTTGGGCTGGCGCTCTTTAACCAGCTTGGCTAGGGCAATGGTGGCCTTAACATCACTTAAGGCATCGTGGGCATCGGCGTGCTCTATGCCGTTGGCCTTGGTGAGTTCTTCTAGGCGAAAGCTGACGCTGCCGTCTTCCTTACGCGGCCAGTTAATACCCTCAGGGCGTAGCGCATAGCAGGCGCGCACCAAATCAATAATGTCCCAGCGACTATTGCCGTTTTGCCACTCTCTTGCATAGGGGTCGTAGAAGTTACGATACAGGGTGTAGCGAGTGACCTCATCATCGAAACGAATACTGTTATAACCGGCCACACAGGTATTGGGTTGGCTAAATTCTTCGTGGATCTTGGCGATAAATTCCGCCTCACTTAGACCGTGGCGCAGCGCATGTTGCGGGGTAATGCCGGTAACTAAACAGGCCTCTGGGTGAGGCAAATAATCCGGCGCCGGACGACAGTATTCAATCAGCGGCTCGCCGATAATATTCAGATCGAGATCGGTACGAATACCGGCAAACTGGCTCGGCCTGTCTTTTTGCGGGTTCGCCCCCCAAGTCTCATAGTCGTGCCAGTAGATTGTGGGCTGGTCGTTGTCGTTTCTAAGCTCTGCCATATTGTTTCTTTTTCTCAGTATTTCTGGTGTTCACATCGATTTTCTATTGCCGTTTGTTTTTATTCGTTTCTCGCAATGACCGCCATGTGTGTATTATAGTGTGTATAAAATTTCATGGACGTGTGTATAAAATTTTATGGCACTTAGCGATACAAAGTTACGCAAGCTTTTGGGCAAAGAACAAGACCCCTGCATACTAACACATAGGGACAGCTTAAGAGTACAGGTATCAAAGAAGGGAACCATTACCTGGCAATATAGGTTTCGCTTTGATGGCAAGCAGGTCATTCTTACCATGGGCCGTTATCCAGGCATGAGCATCAAAGAAGCCCAGTCCCATATTCCGGAGTTTCAAAACTGGCTGGCCCAGGGTCGCGACCCAAGAATTGAGTACCAGGTAAAGCAATCCTATAAAAGCGAATTGCCGCGCCTGGATGCCTTAACCCGCCAGTGGCTTGAAGTAAAAGTGCCCGACCTCAAAGAAAAGACCCAAGGGCTATATCAGAACCACGCCAAAAAGTGGATTTACCCCTACTTTAACGACAAGTCCTTGCCCGTAGATGAAATGCGCCTACTCGATTGGGTAGCGTACTTTGACAAGGTGAAGGCCGCCGGCAGCGCCAAAATAGCCGCCGTCATGTTGGTGAGGATTAAAACCATAGTGCGCTGGGCCTATAAGCGCGGCGAACTGCACAACCAATGCCCGGTGCTAAACCTCAACACCAATGATGTGGGTGAGCCGCCAGCAAAAGGGCAGCGGGTATTGTCACTAAGCGAACTCGCCTAATTGTGGGTGTGCACTGAGCGTTCAAAGGCGGCACCGGCCACTAAGTATTGCCTGCAACTTATCTTCCTAACCGGTGCCCGCCAATCAGAAGTGCGCACCGCCAAGTGGGAAGACTTCAACTTTACCGATGGCATTTGGACCGTGCCGGCTGAGAACTCCAAAACCAACAAGCCAATTCGCCGCCCGCTCACCGATAAAATGAAAGAGCTGCTGGAGCACCTTGCCATTGCCTATGGCCGTAGCGGTTATATCGTCCCCGGGGCATCGCCAGGCAAACCTATTACCACCCATGCCATTAACCGCTATTGCGCCCGAATGTGGGCCACCATGAACAAAGAATACGGCACACCCAAGTTTGTGCCTCACGATGCCCGCCGCAGTGTCTCCACTATCTTAAGTGAGCATGAAGTGCTGCCCCACGTAACTGAGAAAATGCTCGGTCATTCCATGCGTGGAGTGATGGCGATTTACAATAAACATGACTGGATAAAAGAGCAAAGAGCTGGGTATGACTTGTATTGGGAGCTAATCAAGATCAAAATAAGTAGTTGTAATAATTAGATTTAGAGATTTGGTGATGCTGCAAAACTTGAGTAATTGGCTATATAACATGGATGATACGACCAATAAATATGGTTTGAGCTTTGTGCCTGCTCTCTGGGTCATACTTATTTCAGCACTATTTTTTTCTGGTTTATTCATTATAGCTTTGGACACTAAAGGTCTCGGACAAGTGCTGTCTAATATGGGCAGCTTTGCAGGTGGCTTTTTTGCGATAGTAGCCGCTATTATTGCTACGAAAATATATTTTTATACAAAGCGGCAGGATGAAAGCAAATTAAGTCATAATGAAAAACTCAGACTGATGGTTGTACTAAAAAACAAGGTCAACGAACTACTTACTGACGACGTTATGTTAATGGCTAGCAATTATCATCTGGCTTTTGGTAGCTTCGATGGTGATGGTTCTTATCTTTGGAATGAAAACGAGTGGCCAAAAGTGATTGAAGAAGTCAGAGGTATTTCTAAACAGATTGAGCTTACAGTAGAGGAGCTAATTGAGCTTAAGCTAAAATTAGAGGTTATGGGAGCGATCGATAAAGAAGGTCAAGCAGAGCTAACCAACTTAATCAAGATATTCGGAACTTTTAGATATCTTAATAGCGTTGTAATTAAAATGGCATCTAAAAATAAAGAAAAACGTAAGCGTATAACCTATGTAAACAGTTATCTTTTAAAAACAGAGTTTTATAATCTTTTTGTAAAAGACAAGTTTGATGGCCATGATTTTATCGAAGAGCATACAGTTGAAGTTAAGAAACTGGTGGATAATTCTGTTAACTTAATACGCGCATCAATTGGGTGGGAATTAGATAAATAGAGGGTTTAAAGGGCTTTAACTTGATAAGAGTATTTTAAGGTAATAGCCCCTTAGTCAGATTTTTGAATCTCACTCCTTTATCAATTTCCAATTATCTTCAGTGATTATTACCGTGGAGATCCCTTTTTGCTGATTCTCCAAGGCCTTTTCAATCTTTCTACCATGACTACTAAAGCGCCAGTCACGGCTTGCTAAGCCACCAATAACCAAAAGGTGGAGAGACTGTGTCACATCCTTTTGAGGGCGAAGGCCAATCTTTTTAGCTTGGTCTTGCAGAGTTGTTCTGGTGCCGGATAGGAATTTTCCGGTAAAGCAAATGGTTTCGAAGTGAGCGGGCAGTGATTCTAACTTTGTGGCGCAAAATTCAGTGGCCATTCCGTGGGCAACACCCGTTTCTAAAAATTGTTGGCCAGCCATTAGCTTGCAGGTTTCAACAAGATCATCTAGTTCATGTTGCTCAACTACGCCATCTTCTAGAATCTAAGCGAGCTTATTGTATAGGTCATTACCAGGCCAACAACTAGTAGCCTCAGGATTGTCATTAAACCAATTTACGAGGGCGTTAAACTCGCCAAGCGTAATGACATTGTCGGCAGTAATACCAGAAAGAAATCCGAGTAACTCATTTGTTAGATCTTCAACGCAACCTGATACCAATTCACCATACTCAAGAATGTCGTTTACAACGTCTTTAATTTCGTTGAGTTCGTCGGCTGTGATAACGCCGTCAGCCAAGATATCTTCAATGGTTTCGACTATATCGAGTACATCACCGTCAACTGGCAACTCTTTATGTGACGCGAGCCATGTCTGCAAAAACAACAGCTCTTGGTCGTTTAATCGCTGGTCAGAAACTACACCTTTGAGTATTCCTTGCAGTGATAAAATCGATTTCGTTAAATTTTGTGCTGTACAAAAGTTATGGTTGAGTGGTTGGCCGTGCTGGTCGGTTGGCATGTTTTGCATGGAAAATTCCCTTTCACTTGATATATATGTACTTATTGAAAGTATCAGATCTTCCTGTGAAAGCAACTGCCAGAAACAGGTAAACACAACTTGCAACAAGGTCAGTAATCGCTTATATTTTGACGGTATGGTCAATAACGCACCAACAGTCTAAGCCTATCTATTATTAAGAGTACTTTTAATTATGTGTGCTGAAAAAAAGCGAATCCATGACAACTACCGCCGGGCGATTATGCTAGCCAAGGCCGGAGCTAAGCTGTCTATGCCCAAATCTCGCTTTAGTGGCTCTTTTAGGAAAGTAAAACCAGCTGCTTGAATGTTAAGTTGTTTCTGATATAACTAGTCTTTTTACAAGGCAGTTATAAACATGGAAGTAGAGCATTTAGCCCCCACTGACCAACTTGTTTATCTAAACGAAGAAATTTACCCAATCCTTGATACCCTTGAATCTCCAATGATTGTCATAGGCGGCCAGGCTGTTGCATATTGGCTCGCCTACTATGGAATTGATCAAGATTTGGAAGAGCATATCGGACTCCAAGCCACATCCTACGATATTGACTACTGCGGTAAGAAAGAAGATTTTCAAAAACTCACGTCAATTTGGGGCGTTGATTTTGAAACCCCCGATATAGATCACAACACCCCGGAACTAGGGCGCAGTATTCTCTTAAACTCGATGAAAGAGATAAAAGATCATAAAGGCTCTCTATATTTAGATTTCTTTGAATACCTTTTCCACTCCAAGCAAGAGCCAAACGTAGTCGATTTACTTCAATTGCCAGCTGGTTTTAGCAAAATTGATTTTGAGAATAACCGCTTGGAGCAACATACAGTTGAATTCCTGTTCCCAGAACAATTTAACTTGGAGCCTCATTCAAAACTCAGAATTCTTAACCCCATTGGGTGCTTAAAAAGTAGAATGAAAAACTTATTTGAACTGAGCCATACGAAGAATCCAGAGGTTGAACTAGTTCGAATTAAGCTGCTGCTACCTGCGATAGAAATGTTCTTAACTGAGCAACTACAAGAAAAAGGCTATAGGGAGTTTAGAAAGCCATTTGACCTACTGATGCAAATAGCGAAAACGAAGCAGGGCTTTAAATTAGATGTTGACCACCAAGTTAGCTTGGCTGGTTTCATAAATCACTTTGCTGATGTGCAAGGTGAACGCTTACCAAAAGAGTTACTATCCAAAGAAATTCCACGCTGGATGGAAGGATATGATAAAAGGCGGAAGGGTTTATATATAGCAGCAATGGGATAAATCATGAACTGGACTACAACAGCTATATGCTACTTCTATTTTTTGTGTGTTGGTGGTTTGTACCTCTACGGGTTTTGGACACCATTACATTTCAATATCTTACAATTTCTTTCCCCTTTAGATGTGATTAAATCAGCCGTTTATCCTTTGATTCCGACTTTGTTAACGATATTGGTCTTGACGGCATTGGACGCATATAACTCTCAAGGTATACAAAAACCAGAAGAAAATGATGCAAAGGCTATTAAGGGCCTATTCTATATTTTTATTTTTGCTGCTTTTTTAGGAGTCTTATTGCTTTTGGTTGTTGTGGGTGTGAACGTTTGGGAAGCAATAACAACGGTTCCTGAAAAGAAGCTGCTCTATGCTCTACCCGTGATCTCTATAGGTGTAATGATTTACTTGATAAAAAATCCACCAGTTCTTAAAGGTAAAAATAAAATTTTTAGAAATTTAGTAATAATGTTTACTAGCCTACTACCAACTTACTCTCACACTGCAGGATACAATGAAATTACTGCGACTTTAGAAGAGAAAAAATCCCTTTATTACTTAAAGAAAAGTACAAAAAACTGTGTGGTTGGTACGGGTGTAAGAATGATTTACTTAGGAATGTACGGGCAAAGCTACTTCTTTTTAAACCCTGAAAACAAGGATATTTGTGTAGAGAAAGAGCATGGTCTGGTTTTAAAGTTTCAGGACAGAAAGCTCAAGGACTGACAGTACAATATATAAGGTCAGGGTGAACTGTAAGAAACTGCTTTTTGTAACAGGTGCTATGACAGTTCACCAAGAATAATTTACATTTAGCTTTTTATTAATTCAGATACTTGCTTTAAATTTCTGATGTTCTGAGGTTTAAAGAGCTTTTCCGGATACTCCTCTAGCTCAAAATTACGCCCACCGTTTAAAGTGTCGTCAATAAATGATAATTGCAAACGCAACTGTTCAAGTAGAGTGTTAGTTTGATGTTCTAAAGAATTAAGTTCACTTTCTTTAACCTCAAGAGCTTGGCCTTTGTTAGCCAAGGAAGTTTTAAAGTCCTTTAACTCCGAAATTAGGAGATAAAGAGCTTCCACAGGGTTCACATCTTTTTCATATTGTGAGTTCTGCAGTAAGGATGTTAATTCAGGGAGCAGCTTCTCAGAACTCTCCTTCAACTCTAAGTAGTCTAGATAATCTTTTAATACGGATACGTATGACGGCCAAACGTTCGTATCAGCCCAATCAGGTTTGCTGTCTATTTGGGCCTTTAAGCCTTTTATTTTACTAGTCGCCAAATTAGCAAACTTGTTCCCAGCAAAAATATTTCTAATACAAATAAGAGATCTTACTTGCTCACTAGCCCTTGGTTCTAATGCTTCAATAAATGGGGACAGTTCATCAATTTTTATTATTGTTCCATAGAAGCTATCTGAAGCAATATAGTTAGTTAATAGGTTTTTTAGACCAGCTTTATAAGCCTTTATCCACTTCGTATATTCAGAATGACTTAACCCAACCAACTCCCCTGATTTAATAGTTGATAATATGGCAGTAGCCTTCTTTTCAAATTCATATGCTGAATGTAGCTCAGAGCTAATTACTTCAACTCTCTTAATTACCTTTGATTGGAATTGAGCCCAGCTATCACTGGTTACCCAAACAGGCTTTTCGAATGAAGCAAAACTCTCTAGGACTTCAATAGATGACGTCAATAACAGCGCAATTTCAGACTCAATCACAAAAACTTTATTTACATGCAGACCTATTTCATCTTTGACCTTTTGGGAAAGACGGCTGCTTTTAACTAATTCGGTTATCACTGTACTAGCTTTTATTGTGTTTAGATCAGAGGGACTAGATAAATGGTTTGAGACGTTTGGGCTAAGTATGTTTGGTAGGGAGCTTATTATGAACTCTTCATGTTCTTTGTTGGTTAGATACCAAGGTTTACGCTCGTTAATATGCTTAGGTAAATAAATTCTGTAACTGTTGTAAAATACGCAGCGCAAACTTAAAGCAAAGTAAATGAAAGCAGCACAAAGCATGAGTAAATTTGCGTATTCTAGTATTCCTTGATGGTCAGTTGCTTTAGTCGCAACACCATTAAGATGTTTAACAACAGGCTCAATGGGGGAATCACTATCAAGCAATAGCATTACTGTGAATTCAGACGTTGGTGTCAGATTTGCGTATTTTATTTCTAGCTTTCCTTCAGGTTCCATTACGCTGACCATATCTTGTGCTGCTGACTTTATTATTTGGTGATTTTTAACGTTATCGTTAAAAACAAAAAGCACATCCTGCGCAGCCTTGTTTCCTTCATTCCTGATAGTGTACGTTTTTAAAAAGTCGCTATTGCCGGGATTAGTAAACGAAGTAGATACTATTGGTGTAGAAGTTACTACAACATGCTCTTTCTCCTTTGAATACTGCTCCCAAGCCCACAGCACAAATAAAGGTAATAATGCGTATAAAAATAAATTCTTTATAATAGATGTTTTCATAAAGTCATCCTTGTCCTTAAAGTGATTTTCCAGTAAACACGACCTTACCGACTATGGTGCAGTTGCCGTTGATGGGCATGAGGGGATCAGGCCAGTTGGGGTTGAGGGCTTTTAAGAACTTTTGGCCGCCTTCAATGATCAGCTTTTTGAACTTGGCCTGGTTTTCGTTATCCAGGCTGATGGCTTCACCTGTAAGGTATTTTGGGTACTTTTCAGTATTTATAGCGCTGATATCACTATGTGCCATATTAAGTCCTTTTGCGTAACTCTTGCCGTAACCGTATGTTACTTATCTTTTTCGTCATTATTACATAGCCTCTCACACCCGCAAACCATGGGCTACACTTTGCTAGGACGTGAATAATAATTAACCAGGAGATATTTATGGAATTACACGGAAGCTGCCTATGTGGTGGCGCCAGCTACAGCGTCAGCGGTGAGGTGTGCGGTTTTTATCTTTGCCATTGTCACCGCTGCCAAAAAAGCACAGGCTCGGCTCATGGTGCCATCGTTTTTATGGATGCGGCCCAGCTTGATTGGTTACGTGGCGAACATTTATTGACTCGTTATCGTGTTGACGACAGCCGCCATGAAAAGTGTTTTTGCAGCGTATGTGGTTCATCATTGCCTTTGCTTGTGGAGGAGCGGGGAGTGGTGATGGTGCCCGCCGGCAGTGTCGATAATGGTGAGCTGCCCCAGCCCAATGCCCATATTTTTACTTCGCGCCAACAAGGGTGGCAGCAATACATTGCCTTGTTACCGGGTTATGAGGAATATCCTCCCAAAGAGAGCAACTAACTGAATACTGTCATTATTCTGTTATGTAACAATGATATAAGCTTCCCTAATTTTTTAGCATAAAGAATGGTGTTGCGGTCGTATGCGTGGCCGTGACCTAGGAAGTAGTGTGCGTCTTATTCTTGTAGTTATGTTTTTATCTCTGCCAGCCTACGGCAAACTTGATGTCAGGCAGAGTACACAAAATTATCCCGTTTACGCCGATGTGCTTGGTGAGTTACTGAATACTTTGGATGCCGCGTCCCCGGTTAAGCGCGATGGTAAGGTAGAGCATGGTCATATCCAGCATCAGATTGGCTGGGAGTTTTTATTTAATGGCCGGACTCGTCAGTGCCAGGTGGAGAAGTTAACAACGACGGTGGAAATTGAATACACCTTACCCAGGCTCGATAGCTACAGTGAAGCGGTAAAGCAACTTTGGTCGCGCTGGTATCCGCATCTGGCCGAATATCAACGTAAGCAGGGCTTGATGATCATCGCCGCCGCCGAGCGTCTCGACCAAAAATTGGCGGCACTGCCTCAGATAGGTAATTGCCGCATATTGAAAAAGCAAGCGCAGCGAATTGGTGAGCAGGTGCAAGGTGAATTGAGTTTAGCGCTGCGGCAATTGCAACAAGAAACTGAGTTTGGGCGCACCGAAAATGCCTGGCTGGTGGATCATTTAAACTAGCTTAAGGCATGAACTCCTTTTCTAGGCGCTCTCTCTAAGCCCTTTTTATCTAGGGTCTGTTTATCTTTGCGGTTTACTTTATGTTCAATCTAAACGCATTCTGATGAATGTCATCACTGATTTATGTGGTTTAATTCATCCG
>NZ_PQCF01000032.1:0-785480 GCF_002964765.1 Pseudoalteromonas sp. T1lg88 | reverse complement strand
TCGCGCATCCATGCGCTCACCTCGCTAAGCTGCGAAGCATTGCTTCGGTCTTGCTCGCCTATGTTCATAGCGAGTAACACAGAGCAGGATACGTTTAGATGAACCCGCAGGGCAGCGCTTGTAGCGCATTTCTACTGTGTTGTTACATGTTTATGTAGAATAACTACACCACACATGTGCCGCCTTGTATAAATACACTACAAACTGCTGCAGAAACAAACAACAAAGGTCAACAGACCCTAGGATTGGCTCCGCGCAGGGCGGAGCATACGTCCGATACGCATAAGTGCCAGTACCATTAACACAAACAAGGCCTCAATCGTCCAACTGACTATTAGGGCAAAAATAACCGCGCTGGCCAGGGCTTCAAGATTAAGCTGGATTTGCGGCGTGTAATTATGCCAGACCTGAGTGCCTATGCTTTGCACCGGGGAGCGAACCAGGTGCAGGTAGGGGTGTTGGCTAAACTCTTCAAGGGCCAATTCCAAGGTGTTACTACGCTGTAACAGTGTGGCAAGATTATCGCCACCTTTGGCATACACAGGGTCGTTGCTTTGTTGATAATGGGCTAACAACTGGGAGAGGGAACCGCCAAAAAATTGTGCGGCATCTTCCTTAAAAGGCGCTACGGCGGCGTTGGTTTCAACCATTGCCGCGCGCAGCGCATGTCCATAATCATCTTTAAATCCTGGCACCTGTAGGCCAACCAAGGCGGCAATAAAAAACACACATAAGCGCAGGTAATTACGGCACCAACGGATAATCTTTAGCATAGGTTTACGAGAACTTAAGGTGAAGTAACAGATTGCTCCAGTGTGTCATTTTTCACCATTAATTGCGAGGCCAGCAGCTCTTGCTCCTCAGAATACTGTCGGTAGCGATTACGCAAAATATCTATGCGCTGAACAAAAGCGCGGGTTTGTTTAAACGGCGGCACGCCGCCATAGTGCACCACTCTGCTGGGGCCTGCATTATAGGCTGCGGCCGCGAGTTTGGCGTTGCCCTTAAAACGTTTTAACAAATGGGCAAAGTAGGCGCTGCCAGCGGCAATATTTTCTGCCGGATCGAAAGGGTCGTTAATATTGAACTCTTTTATCAGCAGGGGCATAAGCTGCATTAAGCCCTTGGCTCCCCTGTTGGATTCGGCCTTGGGGTTAAAGTTAGACTCGGCATGTACTATGGCCTTGAGCAGCGCCAGGTCGATGCCGTTCTCTTTCGCTGCGGCGACTAGGTGCTGATGATATTTATCTGTATACAGTGGGGTTCTGTGCCAGGCTGCTAGTTGCTGATCGCACTGGTCACATTTTAATTCTACAACCTCAAAGCCTTTAACCTTGGGCTTGGCATCGGTGAAAACCGCGATCCCTTGTTGGTTGTAGTAGTGATAGATGGTGGATTGTGCCTGAACTGCAAATGTTGTCCCTAATACGGCAAATAATACAAACACTTTCAAGGCATTAAGTTTTGACAAAAGTGGTCTTTCCATGTGGTGTGCTCGCATTTTGATTCACCTTTAAGCCTAGCACAGGGTCATGATTTAGGATGAGAATTTGTAGTATAAATGAATTTTCACTTAACGCACAGAGAGTTAGCTTTTTACCCACCTTGCTTTTAAATGCTATCTACGGGGCTAAAACACATTTTGTGTACATTTATCTAACAAAGGTGTTCTGCGCTTGCTAACAGTTGGCATTGTTTATGCGATGGATCTGCTAGGACGTAGTAAATTCGGGGTTAACAACCAAAATTGCACTATTTTGGCGCTCGGCTTGCACTGTAATAAAGCGTCCATATTAGGCTGCTAGCCTAATTCAAACTTTGCAAAACACACCGATTTGCTTAGCAGTACCCATGGCACATTGATGTGGCGATCGAATATTCAACCTTATTTGGAGCCCAGCTATGCTAAAAAAACGTTTTTTTAAAACCAAAGAAGAAGCAGAAGTCACCTTTGAATATATGCATCCGGATGCCGAAGCTGTGGCCTTAGTCGCCGAGTTTAATCAGTGGCAACCGCTGGCGATGCAATATTCGAAGAAGGATCAGTTATTTCGTACCAAGCTGCGCTTACCGAAAAACAGCGAGTTTCACTTTCGCTATTTGATCAACGACGAGCAGTGGGATAACGACCATCAGGCCGATGCCTATGTTGCCAATGATTTTGGCACTGACAATAGCGTTGTTTCGACTTACTTAGGTTAGTGCCGTGGATGTCTTCGCGCAAGCCTGTTACCTCATGGGTGTTGGCTATGAATACCATAGCTATGAAGGCGAGTTGCTGCGCTTTAGTGATGCGGTGCGCAGCCAAGCCCTGACGGCCATGGGTGTGGACGGCGCGGATTTAGCGGCGCTGGCCGAGCTTAATTTTCGCTTGGACGCCGCGCCTTGGCTGCAATTGGTAGATAACACCAGCCTGGTGCATGAGCAGCGGCCGCGCCTTTTGGTGCGGTTGCCTCAGTCTTTGTATCAAGACAACCAGGCGAGTGTGCATTTGCTGTTAAGCGACAGCGACAAACACCTGGATTGGTCATTGGCCAAGGGTGAGATTGTCGGCGACTATTGCCTCGACCATGAGATTTATGTGCAACTGGCCTTTAGCTTGCCGCAAAACTGGCTCGCACCCGGGTTTTATGATGCCCAGGTGACAATAGGCGAGCAAGTTGCAGATACCCAATTATGGTGGGTGCCCACAAACAGCTATCAGGTTCCTTGTTTTACAAAGTCCACAAATGTGGCGGCGCCAAAGCTGCTGGGTTTGTCCTTTGGTCTGTATACCCTGACAAGCGAGCGCGGTGTCGGCATCGGCGACTTTTCTGATTTAGCCGCCATAGTTGTTGCCGCCGCAGAGCAGGGGATAGATTATTTGCTGCTCAACCCGTTACACCTGCTCGACACCAAAGACGCAAAGGCCGCCAGCCCTTATAGCCCTGTGAGTCGGTTGTTATTACACCCCCTTTATATCAGTATCGAACTCAGTGAAGATTGCGATCAAGGGCTTCGCCAAGCCTTGAGCGAGGCGCATGAACAATATCAAAGCCTTGCTAGTGCCACCTGGCTCGATTACGAGCAGGTGTATGCCTTGAAATGGCCCTTGCTACAGCGTCTCTATACGAATTTTTGTGCATCCGCCTGTGATGAGCGTCGCAGCGCCTTTAAGCATTTTCAATACGCCCAGCGCGATGCTCTGGATACCTTGCCAACCGACAGCAGTGAACAGGATGAATATTGGCAGTGGCAGGCCTGGTTGCAACGCAAACATTGCCAGCAACTGGCCATCACCAGCGGCATGCGCATAGGGCTTATTAACGACTTGGCCGTGGGTGTTACGCGCGCTAGCGGCGAATATCGCCAGTATCAATCGCACTTTACTCAGGGCGCCGAGATAGGCGCGCCGCCGGATCCCTTTGCCCGTCATGGACAAAACTGGGGCATGCCCGCACTTCATCCCAAACGCATGGCAAGGGAGCACTTTGGCTACTTTAAAAGCCTGCTTGGCGCCAATATGCGCGATGTTGGGGCGCTGCGTATCGACCATGTGATGGCGCTGCGTCGTTTATGGTGGTGCCTGTCAGAGCAAGCAGGAAAAGAGGGCGAGCAACAGGGCTGCTATGTGTATTACCCCTTTGAAGAGTTGCTGGCGGCGGTGAAAATCCTCAGTCATCACTATCGCTGCGCTGTGATTGGCGAAGACCTGGGCGTGGTACCGCCGCAGGTGCAAACAGCGCTGGCCCAATCGCAAGTGCTTACCAATACCGTCTTCTATTTTTGTCGCGACCAGCATGGCTTTTGGGCGCCTGAGCATTTGCCCGAGCAGACCTTGCTGATGATAAGCAATCACGATTTGCCGCCCTTCGCCGCCTGGTGGCAAGGTGGTGATATCGAACAGGCGCAAAAACTGCAGCTCGTTAGTGAAGAGCAAGTACAAGATTTATATCGCCAAAGGCAGCTGCTGCGTGAGCAGTTATTAGCGCTGCTCGCTAAGCATAACCAGGTTCACAGTCAAGAATCCACAAGTGAGGAAGTATATGCGGCCTTGTGTCGGGTGTTGGCCAAAGGGCCTAGCCGCTTGCTGACCCTGCAACTGGACGACCTGGATAACCAGCAGGTGGCGGTTAATGTTCCCGGCACCCATACTCAATATCCCAATTGGCGGCGACAACTAAGCACCCCGGGCGGTGCGATTTTGGCGCGTCGGGCGTCCCTTCTTCAGCAATTAGGTAGAACTAGAAATGGCACGTAGCGCAAAAAAAGTAGAGTTTCCGGTTAATTTAGATGCAGCCCTCGCGGCCCTTGAGCAGGCTAAAGTGGGCGAGCCTCGCCAGCTATTGGGTCATCAGTGTATCGAGGGTGCCTGGTTTATCCTTGCCTATAAACCCGGCGCCGAATCTGTGGCTGTGGTGAGTGCATCGGGCACAATTCAGGCGCAGCGTTATGGCGATTCGGATCTGTTTTTGGCGCCCAGCCAGGCGCAATTCGAACCTTATGAGCTGCAAGTACGTTACCCGCATTTAGAGCGCCAGGAAGCGGATGTGTTTAGCCTGGGGCTGGGATTGAGTGCCGCCAACCTTTTTTACTTTCGCCAGGGCCAAGAGCAGCAGGCGCAGCGTCATTTAGGCGCGCACCCCATGGATATCGACGGAATTAGTGGCGTACGCTTTAGTGTCTGGGCACCTAATGCTCAGGCGGTCAGCGTGATTGGCGATTTTAACCATTGGGATAAGCGTCAACACCCCTTAAGCCGTGTTGATGACAGCGGCGTATGGGCCATTTTTATTCCCTCAGTGCCAGTGGGCAGCTGTTATAAATTCTCCATTTACAGCGCGCTGGGCGAGCACCTGGTAAAAGCCGACCCTTATGCGCTGGCCATGGAAAAACCGCCGGCCACCGCCTCGGTAGTTGCGCAAATACCAACACTTGTGCCGCTCAGCCCAGATTATTATCAGCAGCGCAGCGAGCGCAATGCCATTGATGCGGCCATTAGCATCTATGAGGTGCACCTGGGCTCCTGGCGCCGCGGCGAAAACAATGAGTATTTAACCTATCGTCAACTGGCGGAGCAGTTGCTGCCCTATGTAGAAGAAATGGGCTTTACCCATATTCAATTGATGCCGATCAGCGAATATCCCTTCGACGGCTCCTGGGGCTATCAGGGTATAGGCCTGTTTGCACCGAGTGCGCGCTTTGGCAGTGCCGAGGACTTTGCTTACTTTTGTGCCCAGTGCCGCGCTGCGGGTATCGGCCTGCTGCTCGACTGGGTGCCCGGTCACTTTCCCGGTGACAGCCATGGTCTGGCTCGTTTTGACGGCACGCACTTGTATGAGCATGCGGATACCCGCCAAGGCTTCCATCCTGATTGGCACACCTATATTTACAATTATGACCGCCAGGAGGTGCGTAGCTTCTTGGTGTCAAATGCCACTTACTGGCTGGAGCAATTTGCCGTGGATGGCCTGCGTGTAGATGCCGTCGCTTCCATGCTATACCTAGATTACAGCCGGCAAAACGGTCAATGGCTGGCGAATAAATTTGGTGGTCGCGAAAACCTCGGCGCCATAGATTGTTTGCAGCAGATCAACAGCGTTTGCTATGCCCGCAATCAGGGGATCATGATGGTGGCGGAAGAGTCCACCGCCTGGCCCGGGGTCACTAACAGCGTAGAGCATGGAGGCCTGGGTTTTGGTTATAAATGGAATATGGGCTGGATGAACGACTCGCTCAAATATATGCAGCTTGACCCCATCTATCGCCAATATCATCACCATGAAATGACCTTCTCGCTGGTCTATGCCTTTAGCGAAAACTTTATTTTGCCGCTGAGCCACGACGAGGTGGTACACGGCAAAGGCTCGTTGTTACATAAGATGCCCGGTGATCTGTGGCAGAAATTCGCTAACCTGCGCGCCTATTACGGCTTTATGTGGGCTCACCCGGGTAAAAAACTTCTCTTTATGGGCGGTGAGTTTGCTCAGCATGACGAGTGGAGCCATGACAATTCCTTGCAATGGGATTTACTGGTGCACGCCAGTCATCAAGGTATCCAGGACTGGGTGCGTGATTTAAACCTGGTGTATCGCCAATACCGGGCCTTGCATGATAACGACCGCGACCCCAGCGGCTTTACCTGGCTTGATGGCGATAACAGTGCCCACAGTATTTTCAGCTTTGTGCGCACGGCTAAGGATGGCGGCCAAAAGGTGATTTGCGTGCATAACTTTACTCCTCAGGTGCACCATGATTTTCGCTTACCCGTGCCTGCAGCGGGCAAATACAGGGTGTTACTTAACAGCGACGACCAAGCCTATGACGGCAGTGGTGTAGCCGTTATTGAGGATGAAAATACGTTTATTGAGGCCGAGCCCGTGCCCTGGTTGCAGGAGTCTTATTCGCTGCAATTAAGCCTGGGACCGCTGGCCAGCATTTATTTGTTGTGGGAGTGCGATGCGGATGCAGTGGCTAACCCGTAACGGCAACACAGATATCTTGGGCGCCTCGGTCAACGCCGAAGGCGTGAATTTCTGCGTCTTTGCCGAGCATGCCGAGTCTGTGTCCCTGTGCCTGTATGATAATTCCGGCCATAGCGAAGTGGCTCGGGTGGAGCTGTATCGCGGTGAAGCCGGACTTTGGTGCGTGCAAATCGATGGGATTTATGAAGGTCAGCTCTACGGTTACCGGGTTCATGGCCCATTTGCGCCCCACAAGGGGCAACTCTATAACGCCAATAAACTCCTTATCGACCCCTATAGCTACGCGCTTTATGGCGAGTTTCAGCCCAGTGTGCGCCATCGTGCCATAGACGAGCAGGGGGTGTTATGTCCTTTGGATAACGCTCATCTTATGCCTAAATCCAAGGTCTTTCAGGGAACTCCCTATGCCGGGAAGCGACCGCAGATCCCTTGGTCGCAAACCGTTATTTATGAGTGCCATGTTAAGGGCTGGTCAGCGCGTCACCCGGGTATCAGCGCCGCCAAAAGGGGCACCTTTTCGGCTCTGAGCGAAGATGCCTTTATCGAGCATATAAAGGCGCTTGGCGTCACCTCTGTTGAGCTGATGCCGGTGCAGCAGTTTATTAGCGAGCCATTTTTAGCGCCCTTGGAGCTGAGCAATTATTGGGGTTACAACACCTTAAGCTATTTTGCGCCCCATAAGGGGTATGCCCTGGATAATCCCACGCATGAGTTTACTGAAATGGTTGCCACCTTGCATCGCCATGGACTGGAGGTGATAGTCGATGTGGTTTACAACCACAGTAGTGAAGGCGCCTTACTCGGACCTTGTTGCCATTTTCGCGGTTTTGATAATCAGGTGTACTACCGTCTTGATGCTGAGGGTCAATACATTAATGACACCGGCTGTGGCAACACCCTGGCGCTGGAGCGCCCGCAAACCTTGCAATTGGTGCTCGATAGCCTGCGATACTGGTATCAGGTGCTCGGTGTTGATGGTTTTCGCTTTGATTTAGCGCCCATTCTTGGTCGCGATAAACGGGGGTTTAAAGCCGCCCACAGTTTCTTTCAATGTCTAGCTCAAGACCCTGTATTGCGCCGTGCCAAGGTGATTGCTGAGCCCTGGGATATAGGCCCGGGTGGCTATCAGCTCGGTGCTTTTGCGCCGCCCTGGCGGGAATGGAACGATCAGTACCGCGATGTGGTTCGCCGCTTTTGGCGCGGCGATGCGGATATGCTGGGGCTGCTGGCCAAACGCCTGCATGGCTCGGCGGATATTTTCGTCAATCGTCCCCCGAGCAGCAGCATTAATTTTGTCGTCAGTCACGACGGTTTTACCCTGGCCGACTTGGTCAGTTATGAACACAAACATAATCAGGCTAATGGCGAGCATAACCGTGATGGCCACAGTGCCAACTACAGCTGTAATTATGGTGTTGAAGGTCATAGCCAGGACCCGCAAATCAAGGCACGCCGCCTTAAGGCACAAAAGAACCTGCTGCTTAGCCTCTTACTTTCTAAGGGCGTGCCCATGCTCAGCGCCGGCAGTGAGCTGGGCCATACTCAGGGCGGTAACAATAATGCTTACTGTCAGGACAACGCCATTAGCTGGCTGGCCTGGCACGATTACAACAGCCATCATCCCTTGGCGAGTTTTATCAGCGAACTACTGACGGTGCGCCGCTACTTCGCCATTTTTACGCTCGACAGGCATATCCATCCGGATGATCCCCGCTTTACTGTGCTTTGGTATCGTCCCGATGGCCGCCAGATGCAAACCCAGGATTGGCACGATACCAGTTTGCATACCCTGATCTACACCCTGATCGACAATGATCGCCAGCAGTGTCTGACCTTAGTGTTGCACCGTGGTGGCAGCGAGTGTGAGTTGTGTTTGCCGCCCTTGGGCTTGTGCACAGAGGCGCTTACGGAGGAGCGCGGGCGTTGGCACTGCGTGCTCAGCAGTGACTGTGATACCCAGGGTTACGGCAGCGCCATGCCAGCAATGCATCAAGGCGACAAATTTACCTTAAGCCCCGGCTCCAGCTGGGTGTTTAGCAATATTCCATGGCCGCAAATAGTGAGACCTTCAGCATGACTAAACCTGCACCCCAATGCCAACCCTATGATTGGCAAGAGGCCCCCTTGCTCGACAGCCAAACCCTGGCCGTTGATCTTGCCCGGCATCTGCATTACACCCTGGGCCGCGACAAGGTCGGCGAATCCCAGCATTATCTCTATCAGGCATTGGCGCTGACCATACGAGATAGATTGGTGGCTCGCATGCGCCATACCCGCAATGATAATGCCGATAAACGCAGCGTGTCTTATTTATCCTTGGAATTTCTGATTGGTCGCAGCCTCAATAACGCCATTTTAAATCTCGATTTGGCCGATGAGGTCAGAGCCGCACTGGCAAATTATTGCGCCGAGCTTGAGCATGTCGCCGATGCCGAGCATGATGCAGGCCTAGGAAATGGTGGCCTGGGACGCCTTGCGGCGTGTTTTCTCGATAGTTGTGCGGCCATGGCCCTGCCGGTCACCGGCTATGGCATTCGCTATGAATATGGCATGTTCAACCAGCGTTTGGATAATGGCTATCAGGTTGAGCAACCAGATCACTGGCTGCATGAGGGCCACCCCTGGGAGCTGCCGGCACCGGACCAAACGGTGCGGGTGAAGTTCTTCGGCCATGTTGAGGTATTTAAGGATGCCAAGGGGCGCAGCCATCGCGTGTGGGTAGACACCCATGATGTTTTTGCCGTGCCTTATGATGTGCCTGTGCCCGGCAATGGCAATGATGTGGTCAACACCCTCAGGTTGTGGAAAAGTGAAGCCACCGATGAATTCGATTTAAGTGAATTTAATGCCGGTGGTTATGCCGAGGCGGTGGCGAAGAAAAACCTGGCCGAACAAATCTCCATGGTGCTGTACCCCAATGATGCCTCGGAAAACGGCAAGGAATTGCGCCTGCGTCAGCAATATTTCCTCTGCAGTGCGTCCTTGCAGGACAAAATAAAACAATGGGTTGAGCGCCGCGGCGATGATTTCACCGAGTTTGCCGATTATCACGTATTCCAGCTTAATGACACCCATCCCAGCATAGCCGTGGCCGAGCTGATGCGTTTGCTCATTGATGAGCACGAGCTCGACTGGCAGCAGGCCTGGGACATCACCACCCAAACCATGGCCTACACCAACCACACCTTGCTGCCGGAAGCCTTGGAAAAATGGTCGGTAGCCCTGTTTGCCCGTCTATTACCGCGCCTGCTTGAGATCATCTATGAAATCAATGCCCGTTTCTTAATAGAAGTGGCAAAACGTTGGCCCGGCAATAACGACAAGCAAAGGGAAATGTCGTTAATCGAGGAGGGCGCAGAGCCGCAGGTGCGAATGGCGTATCTGGCCATAGTTGGCAGCTTCTCGGTCAATGGCGTTGCGGCGATGCACAGTGAGTTACTCAGGCAAAACCTGTTTAAAAACTTCTATGAGCTATGGCCACATAAATTCAATAACAAGACCAATGGTGTGACCCCCAGACGTTGGTTGATGCACTGTAACCCGCAATTGGCCGCGCTGATCACCAGTAAGATTGGCGCGCACTGGCAAGATGACTTCAGCGAGATCAGTAAACTGCGCCGTTATTACGATGAGCCACAGTTGCTGGCGCAGTGGCAAGAGGTTAAGCAAGCCAATAAGCAGCGCCTGTGCACCCTGGTGCAGTCGCAGTGCGGCGTGGAATTTGACGCCAATATGCTGTTTGACGTTCAGGTTAAGCGTATTCATGAATATAAACGCCAGCTGCTTAATATCCTTCATGTTATTCATCTGTATCGGCGCATCTGCGATGGCGATACCGACAATATGGTGCCGCGTTGCGTACTCATTGGCGGTAAGGCGGCGCCGGGATATTTTATGGCCAAGCAGCTTATTAAGTTGATCAGCAATGTAGCGGCGACCATCAATGATGATGCCAAAGCCAAGCCCTGGCTCAGGGTGGCATTTTTGCCTAACTACAATGTTACCGCCATGGAAACCATCTGTCCGGCGGCGGATCTGTCCGAGCAAATCTCTACCGCAGGGAAAGAGGCATCCGGCACCGGCAATATGAAATTTATGATGAACGGCGCCATTACCATAGGCACCCTGGACGGCGCCAATGTGGAGATGCGCGAAGCCCTTGGCGGCGAGCATTTCTTTGTGTTCGGCGCCGAGGTTGAGCAGGTTGATGCCATTCGCAAAAATTACAATGCACGCGACATTATCGCCGGTGATAAGAATTTAAGTGCTGTTTTGGCGCTGCTGAAAAGCGGTCATTTCAATGTCTGTGAGCCGGGGATTTTCGACTCGATTCTGGCGGCGCTCTATAGCGACACCGACCCTTGGCTCACCTGTTACGACTTTGCCGATTATTGCCAGGCGCAGGAGCGCGTCGCCAAGGCTTACCAGGATAACCAAGGCTGGACGCAAATGAGTGTGCTCAACACCGCCGCATCCGGCCCGTTTTCCAGCGACCGAACCATTGCCCAATACAGCCAAGAGATTTGGCACCTAAACCCGATTACTACACCCCAAGGAGAATAGTATGCCCAGTTATGCCAATCGCTATATTAGTAATCTGACCCGTGATACCTATGCGCTGATCCTCGCCGGTGGCCGAGGCTCGCGTTTGCACGAGCTAACCGACTGGCGCGCCAAGCCTGCGGTGTATTTTGGCGGCAAACACAGAATTATCGACTTTCCGCTGTCAAACTGCATAAACTCGGGTATTCGTCGCGTGGGGGTAGCAACACAATATAAGTCGCACTCGCTTATTCGCCATGTGCAGCGCGCTTGGGGGCATTTTAAAAAGGAACTGGGTGAGTCGGTGGAGATTTTACCTGCATCGCAGCGTTATGGCGACGAATGGTATTGTGGCACCGCCGATGCGGTATTCCAGAACATGGATATTATTCGCCATGAACTGCCTCGCTACGTGATGATTTTATCCGGCGACCATGTTTATCGCATGGACTACGGCGCACTGATAGCCAAGCACGTTGAAACCGGCGCCGATATGACTGTGTGTTGCATCGAGGTGGACAGCCAGGACGCTGCCAATACCTTTGGGGTGATGACGGTGGATGAACATAATCAAATTCGTCGCTTTGATGAAAAGCCTCCGGTGCCCAATGAAATTCCAGGTAAACCGGGTCGCTGTTTGGCTTCGATGGGTAACTATGTGTTTAATACCGAGTTCCTGTTTGAGCAGTTGCACAAGGATGCGCAAAACTCGGGCTCGGGCCGTGACTTCGGCCATGACATTATCCCCGCCATTATCGACCAGCATAAGGTATTTGCCTTTCCCTTTACCGACCCGAATATGTCTGGTCAGCCTTACTGGCGTGATGTGGGTACATTGGACTCTTTCTGGGAGGCGAATATGGAGTTGGTATCGCCAGAGCCAAAGCTTGACCTTTACGACCCTAGCTGGCCTATTTGGACGTATCAGGAGCAACTGCCACCGGCAAAATTTATCTTCGATGATGACGAACGCCGCGGCATGGCGGTGGACTCCACGGTTTCAGGCGGCTGTATTATTTCCGGTTCAAGGGTGCGTAAATCCCTGTTGTTCTCCAATGTCTATGTGCATTCTTACTGTGAAATTGAAGAGGCCGTGGTGCTGCCCGGAGTTGTGGTAAACCGCAATTGCCGGATCAAAAGGGCGATTATCGATCGCAGCTGTAAGATACCGGCGGGCTTACACATAGGCCTAGATCACGAGCAGGATCGCGCCAACGGTTTCAGGGTATCAACAAACGGCATCGTGCTGGTGACCAGAGATATGCTCGCGGCCTTGGCGGCCAAAACCAACAGCGGCGCGCAGCAAAGGGCCTAGTTGTTATGAGTGCAGTATTATTTGTAAGTAGCGAAAGCGCCGCCATCAGCGGCGCCAAGGTGGGCGGCGTTGCCGATGTGGTTGCCGAGGTATCAACAGCCTTGGCCCGTATCAAGAGTGCATCAGCTACGTCGGTGCAGGTGGTGCTTCCTGAGTACGCCTGTCTGACACTGGCCGAGCGCACGCTTTGCGGTCAATACTCGGTGAACTTTGCCGGCCATCAATTGACCTTAAGTTTATATCGGGTGCTGGTGGCGCAGGGGGTCACTCACTATGTGCTCAGTCATCCTTGGCTTAATAGCGCCGAGGTGTATCACAATGACACGGATAATCGCCCCTTTGCTGCAGATGCCAGCAAGTTCGCATTATTTTGTTTGGGGGTGGCCGAGGCGATAAAGCAGGGTGCCTTTGGCGAACTGGATGTGCTGCATCTGCATGACTGGCACAGCGCCACCTTGGCGGTGCTAAGGGCGTTTGCGCCTCAGTATGAGTGCTTGCAAGGGTTGCGCACCGTTTATACCGTGCATAACCTGGCGCTGCAGGGCACAAGACCATTTAGCGGCGATGAGTCATCGCTGCAAACCTGGTTTCCCTGGTTGGGTTACGACGGACAGCAAATCTGCGATCCTCACTATCAGCATTGCTATAACCCGATGCGTGCGGCCATTACTTTGTGCGATAAAATTCACCTGGTGTCGCCAACTTATGTTGAGGAAGTATTGCAACCGAGCGACCCAGAGCGGGGCTTTATCGGCGGTGAGGGCTTAGAGGGTGAGTTGCAAAAGGCCCATCAGCAAGGTCGTTTGGTTGGCATATTAAACGGCTGCGATTATGAACAAGAAGCCGCTTCTTATCCGCATAAGGCGCTTTGGCCATTAACGCAGCAGGCGCTGTTTACGGCCATGGCCAAGCTGCCACAGCTGAGCAGCGGCCACTATATTGCTCATGTGCGCATGCAGCAATGGCAGCAGTTGCAAATCAAACCCTGGCTTGGTTCGGTGGGACGGGTGACGTCGCAAAAGGTCGCCTTGTTAGCGCAGCGCTTGGCGAAGCCAAGGGCATCGTCAGATGGAACTTTAGTTATCGATGCGGTGCTCGATGAACTAGCCAAAGAACAAAAGCATTTTATTATGCTCGGCTCTGGCGACTCTTATTATGAGCAGCTCCTGACTCAAGCCATGGCCAGACATGATAATTTCCTTTTTATCAACGGCTTTTCCCTGGCGCTTAGTGATGCCATCTATGAGCTGTGTGAGCTCTTCTTTATGCCCAGCTCGTTTGAGCCCTGTGGTATCAGCCAGATGCTGGCCCTGCGCAGCGGTACTCCTTGTCTGGTGCACGGTGTTGGTGGCTTAAAGGACACGGTCAAAGAAGGAGAGAGCGGCTTTGTATTTAATGGCGACAGCCCAACAGAGCAAGGTGAGCAACTACTGGCGTGCCTTACTCGCGCTCTGGACATGCACAAAGATCAGCCCCAGGATTGGCAACAGCTATGCGCAAATGCCAGAGAATGTCGCTTTAGCTGGCATGAGGCCGCCAAAGCCTATTTAAGCGAGCTCTATGGCGGTTAAAGCGCTTTAGTATTGCGCAGCCATATCCTTTATTCCCGATTCTGACACCGGTGCGAACATTTGCTCGGCTCGGTGTCAGAACAAGACCTTCTCCCCACATTCTCAAAAACGCGGATAAGTAAAAACGGATCAATCCAGCGCGTTTTGGCACGCTGTGTAATACACAAAAACGGCTTGATTATGTGGTAATAAGAGATAGGTTACCGATATTAAGTGGCAAAAATTGATTACATAGCCAGCCACGCAAGGCTCGAATAAGTGAAGGCACGTTTTTTCTGGCTCGTTTCTAGATTGCGTGTGAACAAAACACCTGATAACTTATTGCTATTATTGAATAAAAATTTAATTGGTGGGAAAGGTTAGGGTTGTGGATAACTTCCTTAACCGGGAATTCGCACTAATAAGCTGTTATGTTTTTCACAAGGAAGGAGTCAATTATGACAAATGTGCACAAAAATATTATTTCATTTCTATTAGGTAGTTCTTTTGCTTACATCTTTGCATGGCTATCTGGTGTTGTGGCAGCCATGCCTGTCCCAGAGTTTCTTCAGCCATATAACGAATTCGTAGTTTCCTACTATTCCAACATTTTAATCGTGTTATTTGCTTCAATACTATCTTTCATTATTGTGTTAGTTGTACGCAAAGTATTTACGTTCTTCTCTAAGCAAAACTTATTTTATTTTGCTCTACCAATAGTTTTATTCTTAGTCTCTATGTTTGTGTTTTTAAGCTTTGCTATAGCCCCTCTAATGTACGCGGCAATTCCAACGTTACTGGTTGCCTTAATGTTAAGCAGTGGTGTACAAAAAACATAACAAGGCAATTATGTGTGGGACGTCTAAAGCTTGGCTGGCGCTCATTCTTCGCTAATTTTAGCCAAGCTTAATACGCCCCATATTGCAGCGTTATATGCCAAGGGGGATGGCGTGAAAAATTTCATTATTGGTTGTTTTGTTGGAATTCTATTTTGCTCTATTGCTTTCTATTTCGTGCTAAAACAAGAGCAAGAAAACAAATTCAAGCTAGGTCAAACTCATGGGTTTGTTCATGGTCAGTCGAAAACAATAGAATTGTTATCACCATATTTGCCAGCCGTTTCCTCAGCAGAAGAAGTTCAGGTACTTTTCTCAGTCAAAACTACAGATATAGTGTTGTATAAGGAAAGCGGTAAACAAACCATCGGTATCCGCGAGTAGTTGGCATATAGCAAGGCAGTTTAAAAAAGGACACAAAACAGCAGGCTTGTGCTCCTTCGTCGCTAATTTTAGCCTGCTATTTTGTGCCGTTTACGGCAAGCGTTATATAGCTAGGAAGCATTGATGAAAATTTATGGATATGCGAAAGCAAATCAAAATGAGCTATTAGAATTATCTGAAGTCACAATAAGCTCAAACCCTGAAACATTAAGAACGATAGCTTCATTTATAAATAAAATGGCTCAAGAAATCGAAGAAAAAGGAGTCGATTTTGAGCATGAGCATTTTAAGGATTATATAGAAGAACTTAACCAAGAATCTCCAGATATAATTGTACATTCAAACGCTATATAACAAGCTGTTTGTGGATGGGACTCGTACTGGTTTGCTCGGGTTCGTTTTTCACTAAGTATGGCAAGCCAATACTCGCCCCATAACAAGGCGTTATACGCACATGGAGAAGCAATGAAAAAATTAGTGCCCCTGTTACTTTTTATCCCTTTGTTCGCTTTCGCTGAGGAAGAAGTAGACTGTGAAAAAGCGTGGACGACACTCGCGATTAATCAGTGTATGCATAAAGATCTGGTAGCGGCTGAGAAGGTAATGGCTAAGTACTTGGCGAAGAGCCTAGAGAGATATGCACAAGACAATGTATCAGCAATTGCAATTCAAAAAGGCCAGGACGCCTGGTTGAGTTATCGCGAAGCACATTGTGGAGCAGTTTATGACACTTGGCGTGATGGCACCATCAGGACTGCTATGGGGCTGGGTTGCAAATTAGAATTAACTCATCAAAGAACGGCTGTTTTGTGGCAGTCATTTTTAACTTATGTTGATTCAACCCCTCCTTTGCTTCCCGAGCCTAACTCATATGAACCAAAGTCATATTAAAAGTGCATATAGCAGGCGCCGAAACCACAGGACGCCAAACAGCGAGCCTGTGCTACTTTTGATGGGGAAGACCAATTTCATTCTGGAGGGGTAAGTGCAAGAGTTTGATAGAAAGGCTCATTGGCAAAACGTCTATGAGCACAAAGAAGTGACTGAAGTCAGCTGGTTTCAAGCAAAGTCGGCCCTCTCCCTTGAGCTTATAGCCAACAGTCACCTCGAACCCTCTGCTCCGATCATAGACGTAGGTGGGGGAGCGTCGGTGCTGGTCGATCAACTGCTTGATCAGGGGTACACAAATCTTACCGTACTGGATATATCCGGTGCGGCATTGGCTAAATCGGCAAAGCGTCTGGGAGAAAAAGCCGGCGCGGTCAATTGGCTTGAGTCTGACGTTACCGCTTTCTCGCCGGATAGTCAGGTTGCACTTTGGCACGACCGGGCGGTGTTCCACTTCTTAACGGACGCTGCAGAGCGTCAGCGTTACGTGGGGGCGTTGAAAAAAACTCTGCGCCTGGGCGGTCATCTAATTATTGCTGCTTTTGCAATCGGTGGCCCTGAAAAATGCAGCGGATTGCCTATAGTTCAATATGATGCTGCAAAGCTGATAGCCGAGCTTGGGCCGGAGTTCAGGCTGCTTGAGGAACGAATAGAGGAGCATATCACCCCGGCCCAAAGGGTGCAGAAATTTGCCTATTTCCGCTTTGAGCGTATCGTAGAAAACGAAATATATTAAGTGCTTGCAGGCGAAGTTTGACCCGCTGCGCATCCTTACTTTCACAAGGGCAGATCGCCTCTGAACCTCGGCGTTGGCCCTTGACAGTCGGAACGACTTCTTATGGGTACAGGTAAGCAAGACAATTCAGGAGTCACCCGATTACCGAAGGAATTTGCTGATCGGCTGACCAACCCCTTTGTGCGCTTCTTGCGTATTGAGTCAGCGGGTGGGGCCATTCTTCTATTTTTCACTGTTGCCGCACTCATTGTATCCAACTCACCGTGGGCTGACTCGTTCGAACACGTATGGGAGACACAGATAGGTCTTCAGCTTGGTTCATTCGAGTTTGCCCGTTCACTGCGGGAATGGATCAATGATGGCCTGATGACGCTGTTTTTCTTTCTTGTCGCATTGGAACTTAAGCGGGAGTTGGTTCTCGGCGAGTTGAGCAAGCCCCGCATGGCCGCGTTATCCATAGTCGCTGCGCTGGGCGGTATGATCGTTCCCGCTGCGATCTATCTGGCACTGCAATCAGGACAGCCCGGCCAGCATGGATGGGGCACTGTCATGGCAACTGACACAGCGTTTGTTATCGGTTGCCTCGCCCTGCTTGGCTCACGCGTTCCTCAAAGCTTAAGGGTGTTTATGCTGTCGTTAGCGATTGTTGACGATATCGGCGCCATACTGGTCGTCGCAATCGGCTACAGCAGTGATATTGCCTGGTGGCCCTTGGTGATGGCTGCGCTTGGCCTGGTGAGTATCCGCGTAATTGCAATGCTCGGTTTTCGTGGTTTTCCTTTGTACTTTCTCGTGGGCCTGGTTATCTGGCTTGCCGTGGATGCATCCGGGATCCACGCTACCATCACAGGCGTGATGCTCGGCCTGATGACGCCGGCGCGTCGATGGGTCAGCGATAAGCGGTTGTACGCGATATTGGGTCAGGTTATTGCGCATCCAGCAAGCAGTGAAAGCAGCGGCGATACCAAGGATCGACAAACATTACAGATGGCCGAAATTGCCGTGCGTGAAACGCTATCTCCAGTGGAGCGTCTGGAGATGGCGCTACATCCCTGGGTTGGTTTTTTCATCATGCCCCTGTTCGCATTTGCGAACTCTGGATTGCCACTCACGTTCAGCGAAGTAGAAAGCTTGCTCGCAGTGGCGATTTTCCTAGGCTTCGTGCTTGGTAAGCCTATTGGTATCCTGTTGTTCTGTTGGCTGGCTATACGTTTGCACATCGCCATTCGCCCACCTGAACTTAGCTGGAGGGTATTGGCCGGGGGGAGCCTGCTCGCCGGGATCGGCTTCACCATGGCGCTGTTCATTGCGAACATAGCTTTCGATAAGAGCCTGATTGACAGTGCTAAGCTGGGAATCTTCCTCGCATCCGTTTTCTCTGCGGTGGCTGGGCTAGCTCTTTTGATGCGATTGCCTGTACGTGTAGAAACTCCTTGAGTGTGTCACAAATGGCAGCGCTTTATACCCGTTTGGAACGGTGATAACGGATGCCGTTTCTGTTGTTATTGGCGCTGAAAAAGACGTGAAAAATATCGCGCCTTTTAACTTTAACTTTCTGTGTCCTCAATTACTGAACTTTATTCTTAAGACCTTCGTAAAACACGTTGTTTGCAAATACAGTCACAATGTTATGGAGTGGGCATGAATCGCATTAACCCGGCTAAATTACACCATAGTAAGTGGACAGCAGTTAAGCCGATGAATCGAGAAAAGCATTTCTTAGTATCAGAAATTGAGTTCGACGAGGAGGGTTCTGTGATTTCCTGTAAATTGGAAGCGGTTCTGTCCAAGAACGAGTATTTAATAGACTGGACTGAATTGAAAAGCCAAGAGCAATGGGTTCAAGGTTGGAAATAACCGCAACCCACGCAAAACACCTTAATGCCGCATTATCAACATCTTAAAAGCAGGCGCAAAAAAGCCTGCGTTGGGCAGGCTTAATGTGAGTGAAAAGGGCGTTTAGCCGTTTTCTAACGCGTATTGCTTACAGGCATCCGTGTCCACACATTCGCCATACAGGTAAAGTGAGTGGTTGGTCAATTTAATGCCATTGCTGTGGGCGATTTCAAGCTGACGCTGTTCGATCATCTCGTCTTCGAATTCGATTACGCGACCACATTTTAAACACACCAGGTGATCGTGGTGGGTCGAGCCGGCAAGTTCAAACACTGATTTGCCGCCTTCAAAGTGGTGGCGGGTAACGATGCCGGCATCGTCAAACTGGTTTAGGACGCGATACACAGTTGCCAGACCGATTTCTTCACTGTTATCGAGCAGGATTTTATAGACATCCTCGGCGCTGATATGTTGGTTATCAGGGCATTGGAGGATCTCCAAAATTTTAATCCGCGGAAGCGTGACCTTGAGGCCTGCTTTTTTGAGCTCTAGGTTATGATCAGTCATTCAACTTGTTCTCAATTATGATTCTTTTTTGTGCACCTGAGGCGGACTTTGCCTTGGTGCGCGCGACGCATTTAAAAATTAACAATAACGTGCTTCGAGGGCAAGTGTAAAGCCAAGTTAAACTTGCCCAGCAAAGACTTAGTCAGCTAATTCGGCCAGGCACATTTCTTCATGAATTTGTGCGCACCACTGCTTCACGCGTTGCTCGGTAAGCTCTGGCTGGCGGTCTTCGTCGATACCCAGGCCCACAAAGTGGTTGTCATCAATCATGCCTTTTGACGCTTCGAAGTCATAACCTTCGGTAGACCAGTGACCGACAACGATGGCACCACGCTCGGTGATGATGTCGTTGATCATGCCCATGGCGTCAAGGAAGTACTCGGCATAGTCTTCCTGATCACCACAACCGAAGATGGCGCAAAGTTTACCTTCAAAGTCGATGGCTTCTAGTTCAGGGAAAAAGTCATCCCAGTCACACTGAGCTTCACCATAGTACCAAGTAGGGATACCAAATAGCAGCAGGTCAAACTCTGCGATCTCTTCTTTACTACTTTTTGCGATATCGTGCACGGCGACCAATTTCTTGCCGAGCTCTTTTTGGATCATTTTTGCTACGTGTTCAGTGTTACCCGTGTCGCTACCAAAAAATATACCTACACTTGCCATGAATAAATAACCTTTTATGTATCTATAGCCAATCGTTCTTGCAAAATGGTTTCAATCAACGCACTGCGGCTAATATTTTGCGCATCCGCCATATCGTTTAGTGCTTGATACAGCTGTGATGAAACTTTAAATTCGACGCGTTTTAAGCCTCGCGCTTTATCGCGCTTAAGCTGATTTCGCTTATTTACTTTTAACTGTAACTCCCGTGGGAGCGGGTTTGTTTTTGGACGACCCGGACGTCGCTCGTACTCGAATAAATCGAGTGTCGTTCTATCTTGCTCTGACTTGGCCATGGTTAACCCACACCTGCTCCTTGCCAAAACACCTGGATCAGGCCCTTAGCGATAAAGCCGGAACAGCCTAAAAATAATACAAGCCATACCACGTAGCGGCCAAATTTAGGCACATTGCCTTTTTTCAAAACGTCTTGAATAGCCATGCCGATAAAGAAGAAGATGCCAGCAAGGCCAAAATATAACCCAAGGGTATCCAGTCCATTTATAAATTGGTCGACCATTTACTGCTACCTATTTGGAAAACGGCGCGCATTGTAGCACATAAAAAATGAATAATTTAGGCATAATGCGCGTTTCGACTCACATCAGTATAGTGCCTTTAGCACTTTAATTTATTGATATGGATTAACGAGTTAAAAAATCAACTATGGACTTATTAACCGCCACCGGTTTTTCCGCGTGCAACCAGTGCCCGGCACCTTGAATCACCTTGGCCTTGGCCTTGGGAAACAAGCGCATAATCTCATCGCGGTGCGCGGCTTCGATATAATCAGAGTCACCGCCCTTGATAAAGAGTGTATCGCACAAACAAGAATCATTTGCAACTGGAGTTCCGAGGATTTGCGGGTATTCTGCACTGAGAACTGGCAGGTTAAATTGCCAGTTCAGCGTCCCGGCGTCTGTTTTACTTAAACTCTTGGCCAAAAACTGACGCACGCCCATCGCATCTATATATTCGCTCATCAGTGCATCGGCTTCGCTGCGCGAGTGTACGGCGCTGTTGGCCACCGCCTGTAATGCTTTAAAGATGGCGTCATGACGGGAGTGATAGGCAACCGGCGCAATGTCTAAAACCACAAGCTTATCAACGCATTCGGGTTTAGTGAGCGCGACCTGCATGGCGACTTTACCGCCCATGGAGTGGCCAACCAAATGCGCTTTTTCAATGCCCAGGTGTGCGAGCAGGGCGATAATGTCATCGGCCATGGCCGGATAATTCATATCCTTGCTATGGAATGAACGGCCGTGGTTGCGCACATCCACATTAACTACATGAAAGTGTTCACCCAGTGCCCGGGCAACCACCTTTAAATTGTCGAGTGAGCCAAACAGGCCATGGATAACGATAACGCTCGGTGCCTGTGTGGCACTTAATCCGCTTTGTTCATAATTAAGTAACATAGATATGCCAATTTGGGGTTAGAAAAACGCAGGAATTGTGCCCGAGCTAAGGGCCTTTTTGCAACCTTGATGGTGATTCAACAGGCATGATAATGCCGATATGATGATCTGTATGCCCTAGCTTATTCACTTAACTTGGGTATAATTCTGCCATGCGTGAAAGACACGGCAGTAATGACAGGAATATCATGAAAAAAATAGAAATAGACGACGAGCTATATCAATATATCGCCAGCAACACCCAAAGTATTGGCGAGAGTGCCTCCACTATTTTGCGTCGTTTATTGAATCTGCACAATGCCGGTGCCGACTCGGTCCCAGCGCCCGCAACGCCAGTTGCCTCGACAGACAAGCCATCTATGGCAACGACCGAAACAGCCTCACCTGCACCAAGTGCACCGGCAAAAGAGCAGGCCAGTGATCAGGGCTCTGTATTCGATATTCTGAATAAAGAAGAGCTGGCGATGCAAAAAGGTGTGGTGGGTCGCTTCTTATTTATTCTGGCAGCGTTTCATCGCAGTCATAAGGGCACCTTTGAGCGTGTTTTGAATATCAAGGGTCGTGATCGTCGCTACTTTGCTACCAGCAAAGAAGAGCTCCAAGCCAGCGGCAGCAGCCTGAATCCAAAGAATATAGACGACAGCCCCTACTGGGTCATGACCAACTCTAACACCACGCGCAAGAAAATGATGCTGCATGAAGTGGCGTTGGAACTAGGTTATAGCAAAGAACAAGCTGAAATCATTCGCGACTATCTATAAGGAACCAAGCATGGCCGTTCACCCAAACGCTGGAAAAACCGCTCCTCAGTCAGAGCTAATTAATGTGCCTAAACTGATGAGTGCGTATTATTTGCACGAGCCCGATGTTGAGCAATACCCTGAACAGCGTGTGGCATTTGGTACCTCGGGCCATCGTGGCTGCTCCTTAAATACCCAGTTTAATGAATCGCATATTCTCGCCATTACCCAGGCTATTTGTGATTACCGTAAACAAAACAATATCTTCGGTCCCTTGTTCCTGGGCAAAGACACTCATGCCTTGTCAGAGGCAGCGTTTAATTCCGCCATTGAGGTCTTGGTTGCCAATGAAGTGCAGATTATTACCCAGGAAGGGGAAGACTACACGCCAACGCCGGTGATAAGCCACGCCGTGGTCAGCCATAACAAGGCGCACCCAAGCGAATTAGCCGATGGCATAGTGGTGACGCCGTCACACAATCCTCCTGAGGATGGTGGCTTTAAATACAACCCGCCTAACGGCGGCCCGGCGGACACAGAAATCACCAAATGGATTGAAGACAGAGCGAATCAACTGCTGGCGGAAGACCTGGTTGAAGTCGAGCTGTTTCCTTATGTAAAGGCGGTGCGTTCCGGTTTTATCAAGTATGTGGACCTGCAAACCCCGTATGTGGAAGATCTTGTCAACGTTGTGGACATGCAGGCTATCGCCAAATCTGGCATTAGCTTAGGCATTGACCCGCTGGGTGGATCGGGTATCAATTACTGGCCGCTAATCGCCAAACGCTATGGTCTGAACCTGACCGTAGTGAACGATGTAGTTGACCCGCGTTTTGCCTTTATGCCGCAAGACAAGGACGGCAAAATCCGTATGGATTGCTCGTCACCTTACGCCATGACCAATCTTATCGGCCTTAAAGATAAATTCGATATCGGTATAGGCAACGATCCGGACTATGACCGTCACGGCATTGTCACCAAAGATGGTTTGATGAACCCTAACCACTTCCTGGCGGTGGCTATCGACTACCTGTTAACGCACCGTGATTGGCCGGCAGACGTTAAAGTGGGTAAGACCCTGGTATCAAGCGCTATTATCGACAAGGTGGTGGCCAGCCATGGTAAAGAACTGGTTGAAGTGCCGGTGGGCATGAAATGGTTTGTAGAGGGTCTGCACAGCAGTGCTTTATGTTTTGGCGGTGAAGAAAGTGCCGGCGCGGCGTTTTTACGCATCGACGGCTCGGTGTGGTGTACGGATAAAGACGGCTTTATCATGGGCCTGTTGGCCGCTGAGATCTTGGCGGTGACCGGCAAATCGCCGTCGCAGTATTATCGCGACTTGGTCGCCAAGTTTGGTGAGCCGCTTTACAAACGCATCGATGCTCCTGCAAATTCTGAGCAAAAACAAAAACTTAAAGCTCTTAGTGGTGATGATATCAAGGCTACCGAGTTGGCTGGCGAACTTATCATCGCTAAGTTGACCGAAGCGCCGGGCAATCATGCCGCTATCGGTGGCCTTAAGGTGGTCACCGAAAACGGTTGGTTTGCGGCGCGACCTTCGGGCACCGAAGATATCTATAAAATCTACTTTGAATCCTTTAAGGGCGAGCAGCATTTGGCGCAATTAGAACAAGCCGCCGTTGAGCTGGTTAACGCCAGCATTGCTTAATCCCAATTTTTATATAAAGCCAGTCGTTTGACTGGCTTTTTGCTATCTAAACTTTGCCACCAGGCGGTGGCAGCACATCGAGAAGGTGTATTATGTATTTACAACGTCTTCAGCAAAGTGGCGACTTCCTCGGCATTACTCGAGAAAATGAATTCACTTTGGCGCCAGAGCAGTTCACTCTTGATAATGGTACTCATGTAAAGGTCCTTGACACTGGGGTGATCCAATTCGAGCCGAAGGACTATGGCCACAAGGATTTTATCTTCTCCAGCGCTGTGCACGGCAACGAAACTGCGCCCATTGAAATCTGCGATCAGCTGATCCGCGCTATTATTGCCGGTACCTTGGAATTGACTCATCGCGTAATGTTTATCTTTGGCAATCCCAAGTCCATTAATATTGGCGAGCGTTTTGTTGATGAAAACCTTAATCGCCTGTTTTGTGGCAAACACAGCGTTGGCGAGGTAACCAACCCAGAGCGTGAGCGTGCGAAAAAGCTCGAAGAATATGTGGAAGCGTTTTTTACAGCGCCAGGCGAGGGCCGTTATCGCGCCCATTATGACCTGCATACCGCTATTCGCGACTCTAAAAATGAAAAGTTTGCTGTTTACCCGTTTTTACACGGCAAAGCGCACAAGCGTGAACAGCTGCAGTTCTTATTAAGCTGTGGCGTACAAACCGTATTGCTGATGGCCGAGCCAGCCTCTACCTTTAGCTATTTCTCATCGCGCCACTTTGGTGCCGATGCCTTTACCATAGAATTAGGTAAGGTGCGCCCATTTGGTGAAAACGATATGGCCCGCTTTGAAAAGACCAAGGTGACCTTGGCGAACTTGATCAGCCAAAATGAGGTGAGCTATCCGCCACTGCGCGCAGAAGACGTTGAGCTGTTCTCTGTGTATCGCACCATTAATCGCCAACATGAAGACTTCTCCTTCACCTTTTCTGACGATGTGCCTAACTTCACGGGCTTTGCTAAAGGTGAGTTACTTGGCCACGACGGTGGTGAAGAAATACGCGCCGAAGTTGAGGGAGAAGCCATTATTTTCCCTAACGCTCAGGTGGCCCTGGGGCAGCGTGCTTTGCTGACCGTTATCCCCACCGAATTGTCCGACGAATTTATCTGATCTGACCACTTCGCCTCATAATATCCAACTATTACAGTGTGTTATGAGGCGTACACCGAACTTGCCAACCCCATGTTATGAATGATGCAATTATTCGACTATGATTAGTTGAATAAGCCTTTACGTTGACGTAAAGTGGCGGCAGCATAATTTAAACTAGGCACCATGTGTAGAAATATTATTCTGCATATTCACTGCGGTTGAATTGTTTATTTCAATTTTTCGCCCACGCAGAAGCCACAATAACAAACCTGTGCCTAGTGACATGACAACAAGAGAAGGGAAGGTTATGACTAACCCCAATAACGTTTCGTTGAATATCAGTCACGAACTAGCGTTCATTGACAGCCACGCGCTTAATATACCCACTTACCGTGTCCTTAATGAGCAAGGTACTGTAAGCGAAGGCGCCACCGTGCCTGAAATCGATCAAGATACGGCACTAAAAATTTATGACACCATGCGCTTTATCCGCGCCCTGGATGAGCGTATGCAAGCGGCACAACGTCAAGGTCGTGTTAGCTTCTATATGCAGTGTCTAGGTGAAGAAGCGGCGGTTACCGCCAGTGCTGCGGCTTTGGATGATAACGACATGATCATGGCGCAATACCGCGAGCAAGCGGCGCTGCGTTACCGTGGTTTTACCCTAGAACAGTTTATGAACCAGATGTTCTCTAACGAGCTGGACCTGGGTAAGGGCCGTCAGATGCCTATCCACTATGGTTCAAATGAACTGAACTATATGACCATCTCTTCGCCGCTGGGCACACAAATTCCGCAAGCGAGCGGTTATGCTTACGGCCAGAAAATTAAGCATATCAATAAGCAAAGTGGCGAGCTTGATAGCGAAATCGATAACATCACCATTTGTTACTTCGGTGAAGGTGCGGCCTCAGAGGGCGACTTCCACGCCGGTCTGAACATGGCGGCGGTGCATAAAGCACCGGTGATCTTCTTCGCCCGTAACAATGGCTATGCGATTTCTACGCCTGCGGAAGAGCAGTTTGCCGGTGACGGTATTGCCTCGCGCGGTGTCGGTTATGGCATTAAAACCATTCGTGTTGATGGTGGTGATGCCCTTGCCGTGTATGCAGCGACTAAAGCGGCGCGCGATCACGCCACTAAAACCGGTGAGCCTGTGCTTATCGAGTCTTTGGCGTATCGTTTGGGTGCACACTCAACGTCGGATGATCCAAGTGGTTACCGCTCGAAAGATGAAGAAGCAAGCTACCGCGAAAATTGCCCGGTGGCCCGTTTCCGTACCTGGCTTGTGGCTCAAGGTTGGTTAAACGAGCAAGAAGACGAGCAGGTGAAAGAGCAGGTACGTGAGCAGATTCTTGATGCCCTTAAGGTTGCCGAGAAAGTAGCTAAGCCACCGCTTGAAGATTTGATCAGCGATGTGTATGACACGCCAATTCCAAGCCTGCAGGCGCAATATGAGCAATTAAAATCTCATATTAAGAAGTACCCGGACGCTTACCCAATTACAGCAGGGAGAATCAAATAATGAAAACAATGAATATGCTCCATGCCATTAACTCAGCCCTGGATATCACCATGGCCGAGAATGACCACGCCTGTATTTTTGGTGAAGACGTGGGTTATTTCGGTGGTGTGTTCCGCGCCACTTCTGGCCTGCAGGAAAAATACGGTAAGCACCGTGTTTTCAACACACCGCTAACCGAGCAGGGTATTGCCGGTTTCGCCAATGGTCTTGCCGCCTTCGGTGCGCCGGCCATTGCCGAAATTCAATTTGCCGATTATATCTTCCCGGCCTTTGACCAAATCGTTAACGAGTCGGCTAAGTTCCGTTACCGCAGTGGTAATGAATTTAATGTGGGTAACCTGACCATACGTACTCCGTACGGCGGTGGTATTGCCGGTGGTTTGTACCACTCGCAATCACCTGAAGCCTATTTTGCCCATACTCCGGGTCTGAAAATCGTTGTGCCACGCGATCCGTACCAGGCCAAGGGCCTACTGCGTGCGGCCATTAAAGACGATAACCCAGTGATCTTCTTTGAGCCTAAGCGCCTATACCGTGCTTCGGTAGGTGAAGTACCGGAAGAGGATTACAGCATCGAGCTTGGCAAGGCCGAGGTTGTGCAAGAAGGTAAAGACGTAACCGTGCTGGCCTGGGGTGCACAGATGGAAATCATCAGTGCTGCTGCCGAGAAAGCCAAAGAGCAGGGCATTAGCGTTGAACTAATCGACCTTCGCAGCATCTTGCCTTGGGATGTCGAAACCGTTGCCAACTCGGTGAAGAAAACCGGCCGTTTGGTGGTCAGCCACGAAGCGCCTATTACCAATGGTTTTGGTGCCGAGATTGTTGCCACCATTCAGCAAGAGTGTTTCTTGCACCTAGAGTCGCCGATTGCGCGCGTATGTGGTCTTGATACTCCATATCCGTTGGCATTAGAAAAAGAATATATCCCAGATGCCTTAAAGGTATTCGAGGCGATTAAAAACGCGGTTGAGTTTTAAGGGGCTGACATGGCTAAAGATTTTATCCTACCAGATATCGGCGAAGGTATCGTCGAGTGTGAAGTGGTTGAATGGCTTGTTGCCGTGGGCGATGTGGTTAAAGAAGACCAGCCAATTTGTGACGTAATGACGGACAAGGCGCTGGTTCAGATCCCTGCGGTACATGATGGCGTGATCACAGAGCTTTACTATGCCAAGGGCGATATCGCCAAGGTGCATGCCCCCTTGTTTGCCATGGATGTGGCCGGTGAGGAAAGCAGCGCAGCTGCAGCACCGGTTGCCGAACAAGCGACTGAAGCAGCACCTGCGGCTCAAAGCGCTTCCCAAGGTGGCGCCCTTGAAGACTTTATTCTGCCGGATATCGGTGAAGGTATCGTCGAGTGTGAAGTGGTTGAGTGGCTTATCAGCGAAGGCGATGAGATCAAAGAAGACCAGCCCGTTTGTGACGTAATGACAGATAAGGCTTTGGTACAGATCCCCGCCAAGTACGATGGCAAGGTGATGAAGCTGTATTACCAAAAAGGTGATATTGCCAAGGTGCACAGCCCATTATTCCAGATGGAAATCGCCGGTTCATCAGCGAATGCTGCAAACACTGCTGCGGCTCCCGCTGTTCAAGCAGCCGCACCAGCACAAACAGCCAATGCCGATAAGCCATCAAGCGAACCTGTAGCCCAAGGTAAAGCCCTGGCTTCACCTGCGGTGCGCCGTCGTGCGCGTGAACTGGATGTGGATATCAGCACGGTTCCTGGCTCAGGCAAAAATGGTCGTGTATTCAAAGAAGATATCGAGCGCTTTATTGCCGGTGGTGCATCCGCTAAGCCTGCAGAGCAAGCAAGCGCAGCGCCTGCAGCTGTGGTAAGCGGTGGTACACGGGTCGAGCCGATTAAGGGCATGAAGGCGGCAATGGCCAAGCAGATGGTGCGCTCGGTGTCGACTATTCCGCATTTCACCTACAGTGATGAAATCGATTTGACCGATCTGATCGCCCTGCGCGGTGGCCTAAAAGATGAGTATAAGCAACAAGGTGTGAAACTCACCATGATGCCATTCTTCATCAAGGCATTGTCATTGGCGATGAAGGAATTCCCGATCCTCAATGCCCAGGTGAATGATGATTGCACCGAATTAACGTATTTTGACGATCACAACATTGGTATGGCCGTTGACTCTAAATTGGGTCTATTGGTACCAAACGTGAAGCAGGTACAGAACAAGTCTATTGTTGATGTGGCTAACGAAGTAACGCGTCTTACGGACAGCGCCCGTGAAGGTCGTGTAGCGCCGGCGGATCTTAAGTCTGGCACCATTTCGATTTCGAATATCGGCGCCATCGGCGGTACTACGGCGACGCCTATTATCAACAAGCCTGAGGTGGCGATTGTGGCCCTGGGTAAGCTGCAGCATTTGCCGCGCTTTAACGCCAAGGGCGAAGTTGAGGCTCGTGCCATTATGCAGGTTAGCTGGTCTGGCGACCACCGCGTAATCGATGGCGGCACCATTGCCCGCTTCAACAACTTGTGGAAAGACTACCTAGAGCAACCGACAAAAATGTTGATGGCGATGAGCTAAAACTGGTCTAACCAGTTGTTCCTGTTATGAAAAACCAGCTTCGGCTGGTTTTTTTTATGCGAGGATTGAATTATCATCTCATAAGCCTTTGTTCTTAAGGTAAATATGCGAGCTAGAAACTAATTCGCACATTGGAATTAACAATAATATATAGGATCTGCTATGGAATATTTTATGGAAGCGCTAAAGCGATACGCTGATTTTTCTGGCCGTACTCGCCGTAAAGGCTATTGGATGTTTATCCTTTTCTACCTTATTTTCTCTATCGTTACGGTAGTGATTGATGCCGTACTTGGCACTGCGTTTGTCGGTATGATTTACTCGCTTGCGCTATTGATCCCAAGCTTGGCAATCGGTGCGCGTCGTCTTCATGACACTGGCCGCTCAGGTTGGTGGCAGTTACTTTACTTCCTACCGCTTATCGGTTTTATCGTACTTCTTATCTTCTTCGTACAAGATAGCCAAGACGGTGACAACGACCACGGTCCAAATCCAAAAGATGCTGCTTTAGAAGGCGCTGCCATCTAATCTTAGCGAATGAAAAAAGCCGGTTTTAAAACCGGCTTTTTTTATGTCTTTGGTATATCAGCTCACCTATTTGGCGCGCTGGAACTCAGAATTAGCATACCACTTTGGCCATTGCTCTTGTTGTGAGATATCAAAACCCACCTTGTAGAACAATTGCAGGTCTTGTACCGCGCCGGAAAGATCCCACTCATCGCGGTAACGGTCGCAAGGCTGATGATAACAACCACGCAGTACCAGGCTCATGCGCTTACGGTATTGAGCGGTTTCTTCGTCGCGGGCTTCACTGCCGCCGCCAGCGTACATGGCTGGAACACCCAGGTTGGCAAAAGCGAAGTGATCCGAGCGGTAGTAACCACCGGAGCTTGGCTTAGGATCGCCGGAAATGGTGCGCTCCTGCATTTTCGCGGCTTCACCTAGCATATCGTCGAGCTCAGATTTACCCATGCCAACGACGCTGACATCTTTAACCTTACCAAGCAGGTTTAAGCTATCCATATTGATATTGGCCACGGTTTTGTCTGTGGCAATAATCGGATTAGCGGCATAGTATTTGGCGCCCAGCAGGCCTTGCTCTTCGGCGGTGACCGCCAAGAAGGTGATGGAGCGATCTGGGTGACGCGGTAACTTGGTGAAGGCTTCGGCCACTTCAATCATGCCGCCTGTGCCGGTAGCGTTATCATGGGCACCGTTATAAATCTGGTCGCCTTTACGGTTTTTATCCGTACCCAGGTGATCCCAGTGGGCCGAGTAGATAATGTGCTCGTCCGGCTTTTTACTGCCCGGGAGGGTGGCGATAAAGTTGTACGAGACCGACTTTTTGATTTCGCTGTTTACCTCAATGCTGGCAGTCAGGTCACCCATATCCACATGGTAGGCGCCCTCGGCGGCACGTTGCTTGGCCTGCTCGAAATCAAGACCGGCCTTGGTGAATAGCTCCTTGGCCACATCTACAGTAACCCAGCCCTCAACGGCAACGCGGTCCATATTGTTGTTGTCTTTTTGGAAGCCAAACTGTGGGCCACTCCAAGAGTTCTCAACCACGGACCAAGGGTAGGAGGCCGGTGCGGTTTCATGCACTATGATGGCGCCGGCGGCACCTTGACGGCTGGCTTCTTCAAACTTGTATGTCCAGCGGCCGTAGTAGGTCATGGCATCGCCGGTAAAGAGTTCCGGATTCTTGGTGGCAAAGCCAGGGTCGTTCACCAGCATAACCACGGTTTTGCCTTTCACATCCAGGCCTTCGTAGTCGTTCCAATTGTATTCTGGGGCATTCACACCATAGCCAACAAACACTAGCTTGGAATCTTTAATGCTTTCTTTGGCACTGATACGGCTGGTGCCCATTACCATGTCTTTTTTGTATTGGTAGTCTTTGCCACCAATGTGCAGGGCCATATTGGCATCGGCCTCGATCGAGACCAAAGGCACTTGTTGTAAAAAGCTGTCACCGTTACCAGGCTGATAACCCAGAGCTTTAAATTGCTCGGTTAAATAAGCCAAGGTTAGCTCTTCGCCTTTAGAAGAAGGGGCACGGCCACCGAATTCATCAGAGGCTAGAGTTTTGACATGCGTGGCCAATTGCTCGGCATTGATACTGTTCCAACCAGCCATTACATCCTGGTTGCTGATCTGTGTGCTCGCACAGCCGGCAAGAATAGCCGCGCTGACTAGAGTCAAAGGAAAATAGCGTTTCATAATTATTGGTTTCATTGCTATAAGACCCAGCCAGTATAAGGATAGCGGTAAAATTAAACCAGTTTTTGCGCTAAACTACGCAAAATTTACGCCTAATAATCGCAGTAATGAAACGTTTTACCCCTTTTGAATACTGGCAAACCGCCTGTTTGCAAAGCGGCGCCTTCGCCCATTTAAATGCGCTTTTTGCTCTGGACCAATTTACGGATTGGCCGACCTTGGACCAGCTTAATCGCCACACTTTAGTTAACGCTAATAAAGTGCCTCTTAAGTTTATTGATAACGCTGAGTTTGAACAGGATGGGCGTTATTACGAGTCTTTTATTTATGAAACCGGCAAGGTGCCGACCCGTCAGCATAACTGGCACGACCTTTTTGGTGCCTTTATGTGGCACCTGTTTCCAAAAACCAAGGCCTTGTTGAATCGTTTGCATATCGATGAAATGGCGGCACAGCAGGGCACCCAGCGCAGCAAGATGCGCAATGCCCTGACGCTTTTCGACGAATGTGCGGTGATCTTAGCTGTGACGGACTCAAGTTGGATTGAGGCATTTCGTGAGCACCAATGGCATGAGGTGTTCGTGACGCGCCGCGAGCAGTGGCAGCGCGAAATCCGTGCTTACACCTTTGGTCATGCGAATTATGAAATGCTGACCCAGCCCTTTATTGGCTTAACCGGCAAAGCCCTGTTTGTGCCTGTGAGTCCTGATATATTTTGTAAAGATTTAGCGAGCCAATACAACTACCTAGATGAGCGCCTCTATGAGATGATAGCGACAGATAGGGTGTTGGCGGATAACTCAGCCATGTCGCCACTGCCATTACTGGGGGTGCCGCAATGGTATGAGGACAATAATAACGCCGATTTTTATGCCAATACCGACTACTTTAGGCCAAAACGAAGGAAGAATAACAAATGATAAGCGTGAACGGGCTTAAGAAGAAGTTCAAGCTCACCAAGGATCATAAAAAAGGGATCAGCGAGACACAGCAAGACCCACGCGAAAAAAAGATTATTTTCATTCCGTCCGTGATGTGCATTTTCATTGCGAACAAGGTGAAGTCTTGGGCCTGCTTGGACCTAACGGTGCCGGTAAAACCACCACCTTGCGTATGCTCTCAACGGCGCTTAAACCCGATGAAGGCAGTATCGAAGTCGGTGGTGTTGATTTAGTGAGGAAACCTTTGGCCGGGCGTAAGGCTATCGGATTTTTATCCGGCTCAACCGGGCTCTATGGTCGTTTGACCGCCAAAGAAAATGTCGAATATTTTGCCAAATTGCATGGCATGAAAGGGGCCGAGCTTAAGCAACGTTGCGATGAGCTGTTTACCCTGCTTGATATGCACAGCTTTTTGGATAAACGTGCCGATAATCTCTCCACCGGTATGAAGCAAAAAACCAATATTGCCCGCGCCGTGGTGCACAGACCTAAGGTGGTGATCCTGGATGAGCCGACCACGGGCCTGGATATTATGACCACACAAACGGTGATCAATTTTATTAAAAGCCTAAAAGAGCAGGGCACACCCGTGGTGTTCTCAACCCATCACCTCGACGAAGTGGCGTTGCTGTGTGACCGCGTTTCTGTGATTGACCAGGGGCTCACCTGTTTTGATGGCACCTTGGCGGCCTTTAAACAACAAGGCCGAAGTGAGGAGTTAAACCAGGCGTTTATGAATATTCTTGAGGAACATCGTCATGTTTGAAGTATTTTTAAAGGAAATAAAAGAGCTGTTACGTGACAGAAAAACCCTGATGTTTGTTGTCGCTTTGCCGCTACTGATCTTCCCTGTTATTTTTGCTGTGGTTGGCTACATGATGGCAATGGCTAATCTGGAGGCGGAGCAGGAAGTTCATAAGGTGTATATCATTGGCGCTGAGGCGGCACCAGAGTTTACCGACAGCGTCAAATACCATAAGAACTTTGAACTGATCAGCGCCGACTACGCAAATAAGAATGACATTATTCAGGCAATCCAGAATGAAGAGCTGGATGTGGGGATAGTGATTCAAGCCAAGGCGCAACCGGCGAGTCGGGAACAAACCACCTGGCAGGTGATTTATAACGATTCTGCGCGCATCAATTATCTGTTTAGATATATCGAAGAGTTAAAAGAGCAATACCAAAGCAAGGTGCAAACTCAGTCCTTTAACGAACTTGGTGTGAGCAAGGAAAGTGAGATGGAGTATCTTATATCTCCCATCAAACTGGAGAAGGTAGATACGGCAGATGCACGTGAAAGCTGGGGTGAAAAAATTGGTGTACTGCTGCCATACCTGTTGATCCCCATTGTACTGACAGGTGCAGTCTACCCAGCCATCGACCTGGGCGCCGGTGAGAAAGAGCGCGGCACGCTGGAAACCCTGTTACTTACTCCGATCTCCAGAACCAACATAGTCTTGGGTAAGTTCTTGACCGTATTGTCCGCGTCCCTGGCAACCGCCAGTCTCAGCATACTCAGTATGGGGCTATGGCTATTCGTGGCGCGTACCTTTGTCAATGTCAGTGAGTTCACCTTAGCGCTATCGCATATAACCTTTGTTGAGCTTCTCGCTATGCTGTCATTGCTTATCCCCTTAGCGGCGATGTTCTCAAGTGTTGTGCTGTCTATTTCTATCTATGCACGCACCTTTAAGGAAGCGCAAAACTACATGGGCCCCTTGTCTATGCTGGTCTTTATTCCTGTGATGATCTCGGTGATGCCGAATATGGAACTCACCTATAAAACCGCATTTATTCCGGTGACTAATGTGGCCTTAGCAATCAAAGAGCTGTTAAAGGGCACCAGTGAGATAGGCATACTGGCGGTGATCGTTGGCTCTAGCATACTGCTCGCGGTCGGCCTGTTAGCCTTTTGTGTGCGCTGGTTTAATCAAGAAAAGGTATTGTTCAGATAACAAAGGTATGGCTACGGTGGGCTTGCCACCGTAGCAACTCGTTCAACTACATAATAAGCGGAGAAATGTCGACGCGGCGATTCTTCTCTTTTCCCGCCTGTGAAGTGTTTTCAAACCTAGGATTGCGCTCTCCCACCGATTCATAGCTTAAAACATGCGGCATAACCCCTTGTGCTAACAAATAGGTATACACCGACCGAGCTCGCGCTAAGCCCAAGCTGTGGTTATATGGTGCTGAGCCGCTGTTGTCGGTGCCGCCTGTAATTCTAAACTTAAGCTGTGGATGTGAGTTAATTACAGTAATGAGGTTATCTATACTTGCTCTGGCCTGTTGAGTGAGTACCGCACTGTCGATATCGAAGTGTAAGGATGCGCCAGTAGGCAGGTCGGTTAAATCAAAGTGCTGTAAGGCGATAAAGTAGTTGTCCGCAAAGAAGGTCATTTTCCCCAGGTACAAAGAGTAGTATTGCTGATCCTTTACCCAAAGTTCGTGAAACTGATCGTCTTTGGCAACCACAGTGTTACTAATGCCCAATTTACGCTGCAGGCTATTGGCATTGCCGCACTCAGTATTATTGCAGCTAAAGACAGCTTCATAGCCCATGGAAGACAATTTTTGCCCATAGCCTAGCGTTAATTCTCGGGTTTTATTTGTATTTCCGCGCAACTCAATACCCGATACAAAGGCATAGCTTACCGAGCCTTTATCTTTTTCTAACGCATAACTCAAATCTATAGTTTGGTATTGTTGTGCATAATCGTACGGCGAGTCAAATCCATTAACATCTAATATTTCATTAATATTTTCATCACATTTATTGCCGGTTTCTGCTAAGACTATGTGACTAGAAAGTAAAAATGACATTGTTGCTATAAATTCATTTATTTTCATTATGTTCCTTCATAAATACAAAATTAAATTGATCTAGATTTGGTTTTTATTTTTCCATAGAATGATTTTAAAAGTACCTTTTTGATGCTATCACGTATGAATAAAATCGTCATTCCTATATCATTTCTATTGTTTTTTAATTTCAATGCAAATGCAGATTTAACACTTAATTATGATGTATATTCATTGGGCGAAAATAATAGAGTCGGCACCGCCGTGCTCAAGGTGAGTGATAAAGTACTGCGCACGGATTACCAACTTGAGGGTGAAAACCGCTCTTACATGACCGAGAAATGGACGGGTCGTTATGTCATAGATCATAACCTCAAGAATGCTTTTCTCACTAACTACCAGGTTATGACAGAGCACTATGCGCCGCAGTTGAAAATGATGGCCACACAGATGCCTAATCTAAGCGAGCGCGATATCTATGAATTGGCGTTCGACCCCCAGTCTGATCCCAGCGAGTACCTTATTTATACCCCTAGCGCAAAGCACCAGCTGATAGGCCATAAACCCGAAGACCCCAGCGATATTCGTTTTCGAATTAGTACGTCCCCGACGGTGAGCGGGGTCACCCCCTTAAGTAGTGAGGAGTTTAACTGGCTATTGCAGCGCGTTCGAGAAGACATACGCTTTGGCCTTTCCGGTACGCAACTCACTTATCAGATGAGCGAGTTATTTCGTCATATCAATTACCAACACCATGCCTTTCCATACCGAACTGAAGATATTGATGCTGGCTTTACTCTTGAATTGACAGAAATTATTCGTGGGCCAATAGATGAGCAGCAACTAAAGGTTAACAAAGGCTATATCATTCAGGACGCTACGAAGAGCTATCTGGAAGCACTTGATGCCATAGCCGATGAGCTAGACCAAGAATAAGCGGGAAAATACCTATTGGTTAATCTCGATAGTTAAGAGGGATTTTACATTGCATTGCGATACAGATTGGCGGCAAACACTGCGCCGAGAAAATATCAACTTCATCGACCTTGATGAAATGACCTCCCGCCTTGATGAGGAGGCGTTGACTGGCGCTGTGGTCGTTTATAGTTGTGGCTGCGATTGTCCACTGACACTTGAGCTCGAGGCGCTTGGTAAGGGCGCCAGAGGAGTGATTTATAAGGACATGGGTGCGCAAGAGCTGAATGAAGCCATTAAGGCGCTCAATAACAATATCCGCTGGTTTTCTCGTGCCGCCATGTCGACCTTTATCGATCAGGTACAGAAAAGCCAGGCGGAAAAATGCCAGTTGCAGTCGCTATTAACCCGTCGAGAACGTGAGATAGCTCAGCTGATCATCCAAGGCCTGTCCAATAAAGAAATCGCCTTAGAAAAGAAAATTGCCGAGACCACCGCCAAGACCCATGTGCAAAACTTATTACGCAAATTAGGGGTGAAAAATCGCACTCAACTCGTGGGTTATCTTTCAGATTTTAATTTTTAGTGGTTATTTAAAATATTAAATTTGAGTTAATACTCCAATCGGATGATTGGTCGTTTGTTTTTATTAATCTAGAATGATTTTGTTTTATTAATTATGCATGGAGAGAAAATGAAACAACGTCAATTAGGCCAGGGTATGGTCGAGTACATTATTATTGTTGCTCTTATCGCTGTATCTGCAATCGGTGTATACAGTTTGTTTGGTCAAACAATTCGTAACCAGGTATCAGGCTTGGCGACCGAAGTAGGTGGTCAAAATTCATCTGCACAAATTAAAGCAGCACAGGATTCTGCAAAAGATGCGCAGGATAACGCCGATCAAGAGTACAACCTGGGCAACTACAACGAAGGTGCGGCTCAAGAGAGCGGTGGCTCAGGTAACTAATAACTCCGAACGCTAAACATGGGGAAGTTGTCATGATGCTACAACTACGAAAACAGCTGGGTCAGGGCATGGTTGAGTACATCATCATTGTTGCTTTGATCGCCGTTTCTGCGATTGGTGTTTACAGTCTTTTCGGACAAACCATACGTAATCAGGTGTCAGGCCTGGCGACGGAAGTGGGTGGCCAGAACTCGTCGGCGCAAATTGATGCGGCACAGAGTTCTGCTGATAAGGCAACTACCAATGCCGATAAAGAATATAACCTGGGTAACTACAACGAAGGAGCCGCACAAGAAGGTGGTTCTGGTGGTGGCTCGGGTGGTTCCGGCACCGTAGATTAACCTCGTTTTATTAGCGCTAGGCAATTAAAAGAAATAGGGGGCCTGGCTCCCTATTTCTTTCTTTAAAGGAATTCGATAATGCACAAGGAAAAGGGTCAGTCCCTGGTGTTGGGACTTATATTTTTATCGATAATCGTCTTATCTTTGCTGTACTTATTTAATGTCTCACAGCAGAACTTGCATAAAACCCGGCTCCAAAACTTCTCCGATGCCGCAGCATTAAGCGGGGCTCAGTTATTGGCTCGTGATTTGAACTACAAGGCCTACACCAATCGCGCCATGGTGGCCAATCATGTGTCCGTGGCCCAATACGTGGGCTTAGCGTCTTGGGGCAATATGACCGAAGAAACGACGCGCAATATATCCCGTATTATGTATTTTATCCCCCCGGCGGCAGCCATCGCTTCGGCGATAGAATCGGCCGTGACCCAAATCAATCAGTATATGCAGCCGGTGCTTGAATATGCGGTGATGTTTACCGATGGCGTCAATCGCCTGCTTTCAAGATCGCAACAGCTGATGAGTTCCGCAACCATGGTCGCGGCGGTCGATACCACCAATAAGGTATTAAAAGAAAACAATCAAAACGCCGATATCGATACTATCTCTGCGCTTGGCGTTGCCAATTATGTGGCAAGGGACTGGGTGAGTTTCCAGGGGCGTTTTGACAGGCGAGATAACACCGGCCGTTACGATGACCATTTTAATTTGATCGTCGATTCTCGCGATCCCTTCAGTAAAAAGCGTTCGTTCAATTGGCCTTTTCCTTTTTCGGCTCATTTGTTCCCGGTGAAATATAAAGCCAAGCAAGCGGGTGGAACCGAGCTATTTAACAATGGCGAACGTGACGCGGAAACTTGGAGTGGTATGGATACCTTCAGCTTTCATTTTCATAGATTCAGCTGTAAGCGATTTCGCTGTAAGTGGCGTGGTGGTGAACGCCCGGTAGGTTGGGGCGCAGCTCATGCGGGTGATGATCAGGATACAACGAATTATACCGCGCGCCATTATTATGGCCGCTCTCGGGCCATTAACCGCAAGGCATCGCGTTACGCCTATATCAATGAAAGCGAGATGAATAATGCCTACTCCGGTTTGCAGCCCTTTTATGACATTAAACAAAGTCAGAATAAAAACGTGGCGCCAAAATTCACCATCGCTGTGTCGCAAAAGCGAAAAAATATTCGCACCTCGGAGCAGCTAAATATTGGCACTGGCGGACCGGCGCAGACCAACGTCAACTTAGAAGAGCATACAGCCACTCCCGACGGTGAATTGTTAGTGCTCAGTAAGGCGAAAATTTACTATTTTCGTGACCGTGCTCTGTGGGGGCGCTCCGACTCTAAATGGGAATACGGTAACCTATACAACCCATACTGGCAGGTTACCCTGGATGACACCACCAATGGTGAGCGGGGCATGGTTGCTGCGCTCGCCTTTGCGGCGCAGGAGAAATAGTGATGAACAAGCAAGCCGGTCAATCCCTGGTAGAAATGGGCATCTTTGTGGCTTTTATCGTTGCCCCTTTAATGTTACTGGTTCCGTATTTTTCCAAGTTGATTGAGGCCCGTCACTATAACGATATGGCCGCCCGTTATGTTGCCTGGGAACGCACCGTATGGTTTGAACGCGCCCCAGGCAATTGGTCGCGCAGCAGCGGTAATCTGGCCATTAAGAGCACCCCCGACGTGGTTGCTCAGGTACCCCATCGCATTATTAATGGCCATGAGTCGATGATTTTTTCCGACGCCAGCGCGCAGACAAAGAAGTGGCACGAAGATAAGGCGGCGCAGCACTACCGCTTTAATCAAGCCGGCCAGGATGACAGCCAGTTTCTGTTAGCCGACTATAATGACGGCAAGGACCAAAACAATAAGCAATACCTGGTTAATACGCTCAATAATGAGCGCGTGCCAGGCAAAGTCACCTCGTTACTTAATTCGGCTATGTCGGTATTGAAAATAGGCGGACTGTCGTTGGAAACCCGCGGCATGTATTCGGGCAGCAGCAAGATTAAGGTAAACAGCCATAAGTTGCTGGAAAACGTCAATGGCGATCTACTCGCTAGTAACACCCAAAATAATAAGCGCCTGGGTCAGTTTGAAATAGAAATGGTGTCTAAAAACTACATAGTCGCCGATGGTTGGAATGCCGGCAGCCAAACACACAACAGAAGACGGGTTCAATCCCTGGTGCCAGCGAACCTGTTGAACATATCCTTGTTAAATAATTTACGAAGACTCTTGTCGAATATTCCTATTGCTCGGCCTATTCGCCCAAGTAGCTTGAAACTCGGCCACACGGATGTTGAAAAACTGCCTGCGCACAGAACAGGAAATAACACGGATGCTAATGATGAATAAATCGCTACTTATATCGGCGCTGTTACTTTTCAGTGCCAGCGCCTTTGCAAAGATAGACTTTCCGGAGCAGGCGATGGTCACGACCGTCTCCGATGGCATGTTGGTTAATGGTAAAAAGGTCAAGGCCTGGACATTTTCGGCGCAGCTGTCGAGCACTGACATTGCCGCCTATTACACCCAGCTATGGCAAGGGCGCAGTGATAAGTTCGACGATCAGACGCTTAGTGGCTGGCGGATCATCAACGCCCTCATAGACGATACGCTCTACACAGCTAAAATCCCCGAGTTTAATGCCGAGGACAATCTGACTTATGTCAGCTCGATGCAAGAGCCGGACTCCGAACTGCTGAAATTGGACAGAGCCCTGGAGAATTTCCCCAAGCCCTTGGGCACCTATGTAGTGACAGATGTTAAAGCTAAGGACGGGGTTAAGCTTTCTAACACCTTGTTGATGCGCAATAGCCTGTCTATTGCCGAAAACCTGAATTTCTATGACAGCTATTTTAAAAAGTACGGTTGGGATATAGAGACCTCGGCCTACACCCAAGACCAACAAAGTGGCGTGTTTATGGCCCGTAAAGGTCCGGAGAATATCAACATTACTTTTGATAGAGAGCGTCAGTATTCAATCATTACGGCGGTACGAGTCGATGTACAACTTTAAACGAACTAAGGGGCAGTCAACGGTTGAATACGCCATTGTCACGGCGGCACTTGCCGGCGCGTTATTGACCCCGGTTCCGCGTTCGGAGCTGATAGAAAACACTTGGCTCAAAGATTATCAGGGCAAAAATGTGATGACTATTCTAAATGACAGGCTCAAGCGCGCATATAACGCCTACAGCTACGCAAAATCTTTGCCACCATTGCCAAAAACAAGTCGGTAGAAAATAACAAGGAAGTAATCGATGAAGAAGCTTAAGTTTCTGGATAAAAACTGGGTGATCCTGCTCATTTCCCTGCTCCTCGGCGGGGTGGCTGCCTGGTCCGTGGGCAACTATATGAAAGCAAAAGAAACGGAAATGCAGGAGCGTTATAGCCGTAACAACATAATAAAAGTGCCGGTGATAGTGGCAACCAGGGAGCTTAATAAGGGCGACATTATTGACCAGTCCGCCGTTGCCGTACGTGAAGTACCACAAGATTATCTGGCGCCAGGCGCTATGCACCCGCGCGACTTTGCCGAAGCCGACGGGCAAATGTTGCTTGACCATGTGGCAAAAGGCCAACCCATTTTACGCTCGTTTTTACCAGGTAAAGGGGTGGAGCAATTTTCTGACATCATAGCCGATGGCCGCCGGGCGGTGACCATCAGTATCGATGAGCGCAATTCAAACGCCGGTATGCTGGTTGCGGGGGATAAGGTTGACCTGTTCTTACTACGCGAAAATAAGGATGAGGCTAGCCATGAGGCCAGCCGTTTGGATCTCTTGATTGAACGTGTGACCGTACTTGCGACCGGCAAGGTGACCCTGGATAAGCATCGCGAGCTGGTCGACGAGATTTACTCCGATCCGTCCAACTACAGCACGGTCACCTTAGACTTGAGTGCTTATGACGCCGCTCGGGTGACCCTGGCCAAAAAGCATGGCGACTTTGTCGCACTGTTGAGAAACCGCCGCGATGCACTTGAGGTTGAACATCAGTCGGTGAATTCCGATGTTCTTTTTAATAACGGGGGGTCCCAGCGCCAGGTTGAGATCATTATTGGCGGTCAAGGCGCTGTCGCAAATGGCGTACATACCTTGGTCGAAGAGCCATCACAGTCGCCTTTGGCGCTAGATTACGCATCTAAGAACAAGAACTTATAATTGAAGTACAGATAAGGGAATATTTATGAAGGCGTCACTGAAGACACTTGCAGTCTTGGTATTGTGCTTATATCAAGGTGTGGTGTTCGCTACCGTTCAGACCATTGATATGCAAGTTGGCACCATGGATTTACTGCCAATTGAAAAAGTTAACCGTTTGGCCATTGCCAAGCCCGGCGTGATCAGCGCCAAGGTGCTTGATGATGAGCATGTCTTGGTTATCGCCGAAGGCGAGGGCAATACTGAGCTCCAGGCCTGGGATGGCGTAGGCAATATTATCAAGATTCAGATTAAGGTGTCTGAGTTCAATAGCGACGAGCTTGAAACTCGAGTTCGTGCGCTGCTTAAAGGGATTGATGGCGTTGAGGTGCGACAGGTCGGCTCCCTGATTGTATTAAACGGCGAAGTGGACGAGCCCGAGCTTGAAAAGATCAACACCATAGCGTCGAGCATCCCCAATGTGACCTCGCTGGTTTCGTCCAAGGTGCTGTCGATGCAGCAAATGATCCGTATGGATGTGGACATTGTTGAATTAAGAAAGCGCAACTTAAAAAACCTCGGCGTACGTTGGGATAGCAGTGCCGCAGGCCCGGCGTTTGGCGCAATCAGTAACTGGACCAGCAATGATTTGTTTTCTGTCTCATCCCCCTCGGTGGTCAGTAACTCCATCGTTGACCAACTCGGTGAGACCCTGGTTGGATCAACGAGTTTCGCACATTTTGGCATTGTTTCCGGTTTAACGTCGCAAATTCAGTTGTTATCGGAGCAAGGTGACGCTCGCATGCTGGCACAGCCAACGTTGAGCACCCGAAGCGGTGATAAAGCACGATTTTTGGCCGGTGGTGAAGTACCCATTCCGCTGCTTTCTGCCAATGGTGCCGCGAATGTCGAGTTTAAAGAATATGGCATTAAGTTAGAAATCGAGCCCGTTGCCGATGAGCAGGGCAATATTGTTTCTTTTGTCAGTGCCGAAGTCAGCTCCATAGATCAAGCGGTACAGGTCAATGGCGTTCCGGGTTTTAAAACCCGAGAAACGGAGTCGGTTGTCAATGTTAGCAGTGGCGACACCATAGTTATTTCCGGCTTGGTATCAAGCGAGATGGCCAAAGCGGTAAACAAGGTTCCCTTCCTTGGCTCCATTCCCATCCTGGGGGAGTTATTTAAGTCTCGCGACTTTACCGACAATAAAACCGAGTTGGTTATTTTAGTCACACCCAAACTGGTGCCTATCGAAGGGGAAGATCATCAAAATCGCCTCAAACGCGCTCAGGAAATGATTTCCGAAGCCGATAATCTCGAAGCTTTTTATATTCTTGACTAGGAGCCGCTATGTTTGAAGTGATTGTAAACACGGCCAAAGGCACTAAAGTCGGCACCATAAAATGCAATGAGACAACCTGTGTTATAGGTAAGGATAAGCGCCATCCCGTGGTGTTGCATGGCTTTAAGGTGTCCCGTGAACATGCAAAATTGTATTTGCGCGATGACGGCATCTATTTGGAGGACAGGGCGAGTCGAACCGGCACCCTGGTCAATGGCAAAAGCGTTGAATCCGCAGGCCCCTTGCATGTCGATGATGTGATTGAAATTGGCGGTTATCACCTCAGTGTTATTGCCGCAGAGAGCACCAAAAAGACGCAGCAAGAGCCGCAACAAAGTGTGAATACATCAATTCGCCCCGAGCTTGCCGAGGCTCCCACCTCAGTTACGCCAAACCCATCCGTAAGTGTCAGTAGCCTAGCCGCTAATGCCTCGGTGGCAGCCAATGACACCGAACAAAAGCGCGAAGAAATAAAGCTGCGCAATACCTGGCGAAAGCAGGTACATAAGGAGTTGATCAAACAAATCGACCTGCGCCGCGTTAATGTCTCGGAAATGTCCGATGATGAGCTGCGTACGCAAAGTAAGGGCTTAATTGATGCCATTATCGACAAGTTTGAATTGCCGGCGACTATTTCCAAAGCATCACTCAGTAAAGAAGTGCTCGACGAGACCATTGGTCTTGGGCCTTTAGAGCGTCTGGTAGCAGATCCGGACGTGTCGGAGATCATGGTCAATTCCCACGATGAAATCTTCTTTGAGAAGGCCGGTAAACTTTATCTTTCGGATATCGCCTTTACCGATGATCAGGCGGTACTCGGCGCCATAGAGCGGATTGTGACGCCGCTGGGGCGACGCATCGATGAAGGTCAGCCCATGGTTGATGCCCGCCTTAAAGACGGCTCCCGGGTGAACGCCATTATTCCTCCTTTGGCGCTAAAAGGACCCTGCATCACCATCCGAAAGTTTATGGCCAATAAGCTAGAGGCCGAAGATCTGGTGCGCTTTGGTTCATTATCGCCGGAAATGGTGCGATTTTTAGAAATGGCCGTGGTCAATAAGCGTAACGTGGTGATCTCAGGCGGAACCGGTTCGGGTAAAACCACCTTGCTAAATGTGTTATCGAATTTTATCCCAGATGATGAGCGCATTATCACGGTGGAGGACGCCGCCGAGCTTAAGCTCTATCAACCTAATCTGGTCTCCCTTGAAGCCAGACCGCCAAACCAGGAGGGTAAAGGTGCCATTGAAATTCGTGACCTGGTTAAAAACTGTTTGCGGATGCGCCCTGACCGCATCGTCGTCGGTGAGTGTCGCGGTGGTGAAGCCCTAGATATGCTCCAAGCCATGAACACAGGTCATGATGGCTCACTAACAACCGCGCACGCCAATACGCCGCGCGATTGTATTTCCCGTTTGGAAGTCATGGTGATGATGGCGGGGATGGACTTACCTATACAGGCGATTCGCGAGCAAATCGGCTCGGCGGTCAACATGATAGTGCAGCAATCTCGCTTTAGCGATGGTTCACGTCGTGTCACTTCAATCTGTGAAATCACCGGCGTTGAGTCCAATACCATACAATTGTCCGAAATTTTTAAGTTTAAACAAACGGGATACAGTGAGTCGGGCAAGGTACTGGGCGAGTATGTCGCCACCGGCATGATCCCTGAGTTTTACGAAAAATTGCGCGAGCAGGGGTTGGATGTGGATCTGGGCATTTTCAAGGTTAGCGGTAATGACTAGTTCACTGATCCTGATGATCTTGGTCGGGGTGTCGGTGGCGCTGCTGGTCTATGGCGGCAACTATATTTCCCGTGACCTTGCGGTTAAATACAGAGAAACCTTTACTCACTCGGCTCGGCACAATCTGTCGGATATGTTCTTGTTTATTGAGCCGCAGAAGCTTTTCGCCATGAACATAGTGGGCATGGTGGTGCTGTTTCTACTTATCTGGGCGTACACGGGCACGATTTTTGTCGCTTTCTTAATGGTGGTGTTGCTGTCGTTTGTGCCGACGTATTTGTATAAGTTTTTACAAAGGCGCCGACGTAAAAAGTTTATCTCTCAACTGCCGGATGCGCTGAATATGATCTGTGCCTCAATGCGCTCCGGTTCAAGCCTGATCAACTCAATTGAAGCCATGGTTAAGGAACAGGAAGCGCCGATCAGCCAGGAGTTTTCGCTGTTTTTACGTGAGCAACGCCTGGGCGTCGACTTTAACGATGGCTTGAACAATATGCTGGCGCGTATACCCGAGCAGGACTTTAAGTTGGTGGTGGCGGGCATGCAAATTTCTAAGGAAATAGGCGGTAACCTTTCTGAAACCCTGGAGCGTTTAGCGGACACCCTGCGCAAGAAACTGGAAATGGAAGGAAAAATCGACTCCTTGACGGCACAAGGGAAAATGCAAGGGGTGGTGATGACTGGCTTGCCCTTGTTTGTTGGTTTCGTGCTCTATCACATGGAACCCACCCATATGGCGCGCTTGTTCAGTGAGCCAATAGGCTGGTTGGTGTGTTTTGTCGTCGCGGTGATGTTGTTCATCGGTTACAAGTTCATCAAAAAAATCGTCACAATAGATGTATAAGGACAGTACATGTTTATAGGGATAATCGCCTTATTTGGCCTTGCCATTATGATGGGCTGTTACAGCGTTTATGCGATTAAGAAATCCATTCCCGATGAGAATAGGGACTTTATGGATCCATTGCCTTCATCGCTTCGCACCATCTGGCCCTTGGTGCGTATCGCTGCATATTATATTGGTGAGCGTTTACCCGTGGATTATCTGGAAAAGGTTGCCAAAAAACTGCAGGTGTCAGGCGTATCCTATATTTTGACGCCGGAAGAGTATGTGGGTGTGCGCGTCGTTTCCGCCGTGTTCTTCACCTTACTGGCTTATGCGGGGATGGCGCTGCTTGGGCCTATCGACCCATTAAACCTGTTGATTGCCGCCGTTTTTGGCTCTTTTCTTCCGCTTATTACCCTAAATGATCTTAAAAAGAAGCGGCATATGCAGATCTCGAAGGCACTGCCCGTGTATCTGGATTTTATCACCATGGCGGTGGAAGCCGGTTTGAACCTCACCGGAGGCTTGGCACAGGCCGTTGATAAGGGGCCCGAGGGGCCACTTAAGGTCGAGTTTGAAAAGGTGATCCGCGATCTGCGCGCCGGGGTAACGAAAATCGATGCCTTCAGAGCCATGGCCGAGCGGGTGCAAACATCGGATATCAATAATCTTGTTAGTGCCTTAGCGCAAGCCGAGCGCACCGGCGCCAGCCTGGGTGGGGCGTTGAGGATTCAGGCCGATCAAAGGCGAGTGGAGCGCTTTCAGCGTGCGGAGAAAAAAGCATTGGAAGCGCCTATCAAGCTTATCTTCCCGTTAGTGGCCTTTATATTCCCCGTGACCTTTATCATCTTGTTTTTCCCAATTGTGATGAAGTTTATCTACGAGTTATAGCCATGAAATCAGTATTCATACCCATAGAAGGAAAAGGTGAGTTAGAGCTGTTTATTGCCAATAGCTGGTGGCTGCGCTTTAGAGGTTTACTGGGCAGGGTCATCAAGCCAAACCAGGCCTTACTCATTACTCCGTGCAGCTCTATTCACACCATGTGGATGAACTACAGCATAGATGTTTTGTATTTAGATAAAGAAAAACGAATCGTAGCAATAAAAAGAGATTTAAAACCCTGGAAATTTAGTGCCTGTTCCGAGGCTTATAACCTGATTGAGTTATTGTCAGGGCAGGTGGATTACTGGGGTTTTAAGGAAGGAAATATCATTGAGATATCGGGGTAAATAATGAGGTTCTATTTAGTTTTACTATGCGCCTGTTTGCTGCTGACTGGTTGTGCAAGTTCTCAAAGCAAGGGTGACGCCGAGAAGCTAAACCTAGTGCAGCTAGAAAATCAAGCGGAAACAGCCTATGTCGCCGGTCATCTAGATATGGCAGAGGGCATGTACAGACAATTACTTACTGTGAAAGAAGGTTATGCTCCGGCATGGTTTCGTCTCGGTAATATCTATGCCCGAACTAATCGCCTAAATGCCGCTGTGAGTGCTTATCAGCGCTGTATCCAAATTGATAATGAACATGAAAAAGCCTGGTTCAATTTGGCTGTTACACGCATGCGCCAATCCACCAATGTGATTATACAAGCGCAAGAGCATGTAACAGGTGACAGTATGATCAAAGCACAAATGGACGAGCTTTTTATACAACTAATGAAATTGCAGACAGGGAAGGCAGATAATGCAAAGGCGCACACGGATACCTAGTATCAGAGCCGTTCAAGGGCAGGCCATGGCGGAGTTTTCAATATCTCTGCCTTTTTTAGCGCCTTTTATTCTGGTGCTCATCATGCTGTTGGTGCAGTGGCTTTTCATCTACAAAGAAAAAGTGACCCTAAATGGTGCTGTGTTTGAAGCCGTTCGTGCCGGTGCTCTGAACCATGGCAGTACCGATGCAATGAAAGACGCATTGGCACAAGGCATGATGCCTTTGTTTATGGAAGCCGACACCGATGCTCCTAGTGCCGCCGATGTAGCCACAGCCTATGCAAAGGCGAAGGCATACACGGAAGTTGGCTCGGACATTATTATTTTAAACCCCACGCCCGCTGTTTTTAATAAATTCAAGCAACAGCGCGAATATAAAGGGGTTGGTAAACTCTATGAAATACCTAACGACAACCTGATGTATCGCAGTAGTGCAGCAGTGAGGGTGTTCGATGATGTGAAAATCAATATTCAGGACGCGAATTTATTACAGATAGAGGTTAATTGGTGTAAGCGCTTGGAGGTGCCTATTGCCAATTGGGTTATCGGCGAAATCCTGACATTGAAAAATGTCGACCCCAATCCGCTATCGGATAATTACGTAAATTATATTCCAGGAAAAGAACAATTAAAGTGCAATGCCCTGGGAGCCGCCGCAGGAAATGCGCAAAGCGGCCAAACAGATTACTACATAACTCTTAAGTCCTATGCGTTAATTCGAATGCAATCGCCGTTTCGAATGTAATGGAATTCAATTTTAAAAGGGTAAGGATAATGAACGCAAAACAACTTCTCGCCATTCTCTTGGCAGGAACCATGAGCTTGACGCTCGCTGGGTGTAATGAATCACTCGATGAATCGACTCCTACTGAACAACCAGATTCCGGCTCGGGCGACGGCTCGGGTGACGGTTCCGGCGATGGTTCCGGTGATGGCTCAGGCGATGGCTCGGGTGATGGCACAGGAGACAAGGAACCACCGGTGGGCACCTGGGAAAATCAAGACGAGGATAAGGATGGTGTGTTAGATGCCGATGATGATTATCCTTTTGAACCAGGCAAAAGTACGTATCCCGTGTATGAGGAAGAAGAGCCAAACGATAACCCCTCGGTGGCGACGCCAGTAGAACTTGAGCAGGGTTTTAGGGTAAAGGGCACCATCTCTTCGCGCACGGATAAAGGGGATCTGTTCGGCTTTGATGTTGATGAGGTCACCCTGATAACGGCGGTATTTGAGAGTCCGGCTGAGCGCTTTAGTCCTCAGGTCTATATGTCGAACTCCGAAGGGCAGGTAATAGACAGTTTTGTGCTCAATGAATTTACCAAGGGTGGCAAACATATTGTTAATTTCCAACTGTTTGAGCCTGGTCGCTATCAACTGAGTGTGATGGATAATAACTATGCCGGTGGAACGGATCTCACCTATGAGGTCGTGGTTTTTCATGATCAAGATGTAGATGCCTTTGATGATGCTAAAGAGCGTGCCTTTGCCAGTGACTTGATAAAAAACGACCAAGATGAAGACGGTATTTTGGACGGTCTGGAGTTCACCTTACTCTACACCACGGAGCACATTGATTTTGACGAAGACGGCTTGGCTAACTGGCAAGATACGGACTCGGATGGCGATTCTTTTTCAGATAAAATCGAAGGGATTGAAGACCTAAATGGTGATGGCTTTGCCAATTATCTCGACCGCGACGCCGATGGCAATACCATAGATGACAAGATAGAAAGTGGCGACCCTCTGGCTCCAAACGATTTTGATAATGACAATATTATCGATCACCTGGACTTAGATGATGATGGCGATGGTATCTTTGATATCAACGATATGAATCGCCTAAAGCAGGCACAACGCGTTGTTCCAAGCAGCCCTGATGATTTCTCTATTGAGTGGCTATACAACCTGCATAATGCCGCGTTTACCGTTCGTTCCTTTGTGCGCGCCGCAGACCCCGCCGAGCTAGCGGTACGTAATCTACCACCAGAGCAAAACCTGGTTGTTGTTTACACCATTAATGGTCAGGTGTTTAACAGTCTCCCTGCGATAACAGAGGTAGTCGACAATGAAACGCGTCTGTCATTGGCATTACCAAATCTGGTTGGCACAGGGTCGATTAAGCTGGCTTTTGGTGAAAAAATCTCAGACGAGCTGCCTATCGAGATAGTGGCACCAGAAAGACCCTTAATCCATAGCGGCCCATCGAGCTTCCAAGTCGGTGACACCATCACCCTCAAGGGAGATAATTTTGACCTAGACGATACCGCCGTCGTTTTCCAAGGCACACCCGTGATGCCCTCGGTAAATAATGGCAGTGAGATAGTGGTAGAAGTTCCTGAGGGTATAGCCGCAGGGCGGTATTGGGTGTCCAACGCCGAAGGTAGCAGTAATGAAATGAGCTACTTCCTGGAGCAAAATATTGCCTATAGTGTCGCTGTTGCCGGAGCAAGCCCCATTCACTCTATTGGTGGCATAGTGCCTAGCCATGCGACTGAAGTTTCAGGAAACACAGTGCGGTTTAAAAAGCTAGGCAACAGCGCCGAGGTTCTCTACTCGTTCGTGTTGAACAGTTATGGCCAGCCAGAAATGTATCTTAGCTCCATAATTGGAGCGGGCGAACAGCAGGTTGAATTTAGCTATCATTCTACCGCTATTGCGAACATGGCTTCACACCTGATTTTTTTCATTGAAAGTAAAGGCATGAGCCTTGAAGAGGCCGCGGCTCTTATTGTCCAAAGCCCAGAGTTTGCCAATTACTTACAAGAAGTCACGGATGCACTTGAAGCCGATAAGGGGTTCTTCTCATTCTTAAATGCACGTCAAGGCAGCGCTGAGTTATTGAGTAAATACAGCGAGCATTTTAAGGCGTATCTCGATAATAGCCATAATCAGGGGGGCCTTGAGAGCCTTCAATTTAGTCCTGCTAAATATTCAATGGCGCACGCAATGCGGGGTGTCCAGTTAAACTCAGCGTCGACGGCACAGGTAGATACCGACATAGAGCCCAGTATTGTGTCTTATCCTGAAACCAATGGTACCTGGGATCTGTTCGATATGAGTATGGAAGCCACTAGGTTTTTAGACAACTCTGTGGAGCTTGCCAATAAATGTGGTGAAGGTGTCGATCCCAAATGGTACGAGGTACTTGGCTATGATGGTTGCGTTCGTTTAGAAAACCGCAGTCAGTTGTATCTAAGTTACCGAGTTTATGAAGTAGATCCGGCAACGGGCGAAATCCCGGCTGAGGCCATCAACTCGCCCTTAGCGGAACACATAGATACGCCGTATCATACCGCCATGGCATCTCCTACCTCTGGCACCTTCCTGGTGTTTGAGTTTTGGTCTAACGATAAATTGATAGATACATGTGTCTACAAAGATTGTGCCTATCAGATCCTAACGCCAGGTGTGGACGGTATTTTTGGTCCGACGCCATTTAATCTAACGGGGACAGAAAGCCATAATCAAATTGCGCAAAAAGCAAGACGCATGCTCACCATTCGCACCATTATCGATAATATCATTATTCGATTTTATTCAATCTTATTTGATGCCGCAGGCCTTAATATAGATAAGGGAGCGCTTAAAAAGCCGGAACAAGCTCGCGCCGTTATTAAGGCCGTGTATGAGTATATGCCAGCGCTTACTGCCGAAGTGGAGAAACTGGCGAGTAAAGAAAAGGTCACCGAACAAGAGTGGGTCGACCTAAGTCAGGCGATAGGGCTTGAAATCTATAACAAAGAAATTAAACCCATAATGACGGATCTTAGTAACTTCCCAAATATCAAACTCGGTCCTGCAACAACCGCATTATTAAAGGTCTTCGCTTATGATCAGGCTGACTTTATCCAAGCCCTGGGTCAAAAACTGGCGAAAAAGTTAATTCCAGGCTTTGGTGCCGTAGAGACGGCCTATGAAGCAAGTCAATTGGCGACGGCCATGGTGGATATGGGTAAAACCATTAAAGATCTAGCCACTGTACCGAGCAAACTGGATTATGTGGTTTCCTGGGGATTACAACTGGCCGATATCACCCCAAGAAGTATCCAGCAAAATGGCCAAACCAAAACCTTTACTCTGGTTGGCAGTGGCATGGCCATTCAAAAAGGCGTCTTCAGTGATGATAAACCTAAAGTCATAGTGATTGATTCGCAAACCAAGGCGGAGCTCGATGTCACCTTCCTAGGCGTTAACAAGCAAGGTACTGAGCTGGAATTTATGCTTTCGAACATTAGCCAGATAGACGCTGCTAAGGGGCCGTTGGATGTTTATGTAGAGCACCGTGATGATAAGGCTAAGTTACCCTATCAAATACTGGTAGGAACCGAACTAATGATTTCTGCCCTTACTCCGAATCGCGCAAAAGCGGGTGAGCAGATCACCATCAGCGGGATTGGTTTTAGTGAACAGCTAGTGGGCAATATCGTGCGCTTTGTCAGTGGTTCCGGTGAAGTTAAGCGAGCGAGTGTCACCGCAGCGACCACGGAATCCCTTACGGTTACCGTACCGGACTCGCCGGGTGCCGGGTATGTCACAGTGGAGGTCGGCGGCGAGGTGAGTAATCAGCTGCCATTCTTTGGCCCGGGACAGGTGAATATCACCTTTGGTGATAACGGTAACTTTAATGACGACGTTTATAAACTGGCCGTAAATGGCAAGGTTATTTATGAAAATGGTACGCCAAAACGAAAGGTGGGCCCTTTGGCCATTGCCTTGGATGAGGGTGAGCACACAGTGGAGTTAACCGGTATTCGTGCCGATGATGGTATAGGCACCTATTATATTGAGTTTGCCGGGGATGTTGTAAATGTCAGCGGTGATGCGCAATCGGGTCGGGATCTTTGCCCCGAAGTGGTCAAGACATTTACCATCACAGTCGGCCCAAGTGGCGCCAATTCAGTGCCAAGTCAGCGTAGCTATGTTATTGATCCCCTGTCTATTTTACAGGAAGAAAGTAGTTCTGCACCCAGTGAGTGTGCGGGTCAATAACTACCAACACTAGATGGCCCTGACTACAGGGCCTTTTTAAGGAGAAAATATGAAGTTATCACCTTTGCTAATCGCAGCATCCATCCTCTCTTATAATGCCAGTGCAGCAGACTACAGTGTGCCAATTGAAAACTGCGTAAAAGCAGCCGAGGCAGTCAAAAATAATGATGCAGCCTTGTTAAAGCCGCTGGTGAGAGATTTGAATCCAGAAGAAGAACAGGCCATGACGCCGTATCTTGCGAAAATCCACACCTATTACACCAAGGGTAGCTATCAGGGTATTAGAAATTTTCGTACCAAAGACGTACAAGTGATCGAAAATGCCAAAGCCAGCATCTATCAAGATACGCGCGAAAATGCAGAAAAATATAATTACGACGAAGAGATTTGGGTCAATTATTCGTTCGATACCAGCCGCGTTGATAAAGAGGATGCTGTTAAAGGCGGGCAGTGTAAGTTTGCGCAAATCGGTGGCCGTTGGGTCATGATGAATGTTTTAAATTAACTGTTAATTCAATTATGAAGCTTGAACTCACCGATCCAGTGTGGTTTTCCTATGTCCATTTTAAAGGGCAAAAGGGCGGCTTAAAATAAGCCGCGAGCTTGATGCTTGGTATTATTTTTTCATTTTTTTTAGTTTTTATTCATTTGAATATATAAGCATGGAGCAATAGATGAATACACTTCGACTCAGCCTTGTTGCGCTTTTACCTTTGAGCCTGAGCCTGGCCGCCCAAGACAGTACCAATGTGGAGTTTGCAGCCGAAAATAATCAAGCCGACATCTTTATTGAAAAGTGCCATGTGTGGCGAAATGCCATGCGCGACAATGATATGGATTTAATGTGGACCTTTGTTGAAGAAAAGTTCAAAGGAACCCTTAAGCCAAAAATGGCGCAAAAGCTTAAGAAAGTCGCTGCCAAGCATAGAGGCTACTTAGATGAGGCCGGAGCATATGTGCAGCGCTCGGTGTCCTTGTCTCAGGAGACGCCAAGTGATACCGCCCAAGTTATTGTGAAGTGGGATAATAATGGCGCTGGAAATAGGAATATCGGTTATGTGGAGAGCTGTGTTTTTGAGCAATTGCCAGGCACCACAAAGTGGGTACTTGATATATAGAAAATAGTGCTAAGGGGACGTCGCTCTTCTTACTTAGCATATGCATAAAACCGGCGTATGTTTTGCTTTTCTTGGGATTATCGTTACATCATCCATAAAGTATTTTTAACCGAGTGAATCCCTTGAGAATGATTCACTGCATTGAGATTAAGGAAGAAGTATGAGGACAATTAACTTATTGGGGGTAAAAGCGGGCAGTGTAAGTTTGCGCAAATCGGTGGCCGCTGGGTCATGATGAATGTTTTAAATTAACTGTTAATTCAATTATGAAGCTTGAACTCACCGATCCTGTGTGGTTTTCCTACGTCCATTTTAAAGGGCAAAAGGGGCTTTCCCCGCACAGTGTTATTAAGCTGCCATTACTTAAGCTATTGGCAACGCTTTCGCCAAAAATGGAATGGCTGTTTGCCCTTATGGTACTGGCGTTAGCGCCGCTGCCTTTTATCCTTGAGCCTCATTTTGGCCCTAGGGCCTTTGTATTTATCTATTTTCCGGCCTTGGTCGGCGTCTTGGTGCTTAAGCGCATTGTCTTTTGGCGAACCTTTGGCGCCGATAAGAAAAAGTTGATGACTTTGAGTGCCGAGCAAATTGAGATAAGCCCATTGGCATGTGCTCAGTTAAGTAAAACGGCCGTTTTATCTCGCCAGGATATTGCCAAGGTAAAGGTTTACTACACCTTGACTCACGACCATGATGTGGGCAGCTCTGGGGCGAGGTCCTCGGTGAATCAGCTAGCCTTAGTGCTTAAGGATCAAAGTGAGTATAAATTAAATGGCTATCGCATTGGTCTGGCTAACGTGCTCTATTTACTGGTTTATTTTGACTATCCTTTGGAGTTTAGTAAGCAGTCATTAGCCCATGTACCAGGGCATCTGTGGCCTCTGACTTTACGGCTAATCCCCATCTGTGCCAACGTCCCGGCACTGGGGCAGACGCTATTTGCGTTAAAAAGCGTATTTTAGCCGGTCATTACTGAATATTCACAAGGACGTGAATAGGCCACCGATACCCCATAGACATTCCATTGCAATATGATTTTTCTGATTTAGGTTCTGGTACTTTTTTGCGTACTGCTCGGTTGCTAATCTGAACGTCTTTTCCTTCTGCCTCCCGCCTTAGTTCCTAAAAAATGCACAATTTATACGCCGATTTCTTTCGCCTATAAAATCGCCTGCTATACTCTGTTCGATATTTGTTCACTTTATATTAACAAAAAGCCGTAAACATAAGTGGCGAATAGCAGGGTTGAGTTAGCGCAAGAGGTTCCAGTTAACCCGGCCCGATGAAGGAAAACTTATAAATCTATCTTAGGAATCCATCTATGCTGAAAATAAAACGACCCCTGGTTGTGTCTGCAGTACTGTCTGCGTTATCACTTGCGGGCACCGTACAGGCGGCCAATGAAGAGCAACGCTACATAGTAAAATTCAAACCAGGCCAAAAAGCCTCGGTAATGACGGCGCTAAGCAATGGCCGGGGTAAGGTTGAGCGAGAATTGGACAAGCATCAACTCGTTGCCGTTACGCTTCCTGCGCAAGCGGCTAAACAATTTAAGAGCAGAAAAGACATAGAGTTTATCGAGGTCGATCAAAAGCGCTATTTGATGGCCGAAAGCACACCCTATGGCATTTCTATGGTTCAGGCGGACCAAGTTAGTGATGCCCTTACCGGCAATATGAAGGTCTGTATCATGGATACCGGTTACGACCTTGGCCATGAAGACCTGCCCACTACTGGGGTAACCGGGGATGATGGGTATGATAACTATAATTCCGGCAACTGGTATGAAGATGGTCATGGCCACGGCACCCATGTCTCAGGCACCATAGCTGCTCTAGGTGGTAATGGCACAGGTGTGGTGGGTGTGAACCCCAGTGGTAATTTAAGCCTGCATATGGTCAAGGTATTCAATAGTAACGGCCAATGGGCTTATGGCTCGGATCTGGTCGCAGCGGTCGATCAATGTATGGCGGCCGGCGCCAAGGTGATCAGCATGAGTTTGGGTGGCAGCGGCTCAAGCAGTGCCGAGCAAGCGGCATTTGATAATGCCCACGCCAATGGTCTGCTTTCTATCGCTGCGGCAGGTAATGACGGTAACAGCAGCATGTCTTATCCGGCCTCTTACGATTCCGTGATGTCGGTTGCTGCGGTGGACTCTAACGGTAATAAAGCCAACTTCTCCCAATACAACAGCCAGGTGGAGATCGCCGCGCCCGGTGTGGCAGTTAATTCAACCTTGCCGAATAACAGTTATGCGGCCTGGAGTGGCACGTCTATGGCCACCCCTCATGTGGCTGGCGTCGCCGCGCTGGTATGGAGCCATTATCCAAGTTGTAGCAACGATCAGGTGCGTACCGCCATGGCACTGTCAGCAGAAGACCGTGGCAGCGCAGGAAGAGATAACAATTATGGCTGGGGCATAGTCAAGGCTAAGGCGATGTTTGACCTGTTTGCCGATGGCTGTGACGTTGGCAATCTCCCTGAGCCTCCAGAGCCGGAAGATTTAGTTAACGGCGTGCCGGTAGAGAATCTTGCTGGAGCCAGCGGTGATGCATTTGAATACAAGATGGCCGTGCCCTCAGGCGCTTCCAACCTGGTGTTCGATATGTCCGGTGGCAGCGGTGATGCCGATCTCTATGTTAAGTTTGGCTCTAAGCCTACCGCCAGCAGTTACGATTGTCGTCCGTATTCAAGTGGTAACAATGAAAGCTGTAGCTTTACCTCGCCACAGACAGGCAACTATTACGTAATGGTACTGGGTTACAGCAGTTTCTCCGGCGTGTCTCTGGTCGGTAACTATGATGGCGGCGGCACGCCCAATACGCCGCCAACCAGTGAGTTCAGCTACAGCTGCACGGATCTGAGCTGTGATTTTGACGCCAGCCTTAGCTCCGACAGCGATGGCAGCATCAGCAGCTACAGCTGGGACTTTGGTGATGGTAGCACGGGCAGTGGCCAGGCGACCTCCCACAATTACAGCGCCGATGGCAGTTATAATGTGACACTGACAGTGACTGACAACGACGGCGCGTCGGATAGCAGCACGCAAGTTGTCACCGTCACCGGCGGCGCTACCAGCGACATCACCTTGCAGGCATCTGGTTATGCCTCCAGAGGCACGCGTTATGTGGATTTAATCTGGAGCAATGCAAACGGCAGTAATGTGGATGTGTATCGCACCAAAAACCGCGACACGGTAACCTTTACCACGGCCAATGATGGCGCCTATACCGACTCCTTCGGTGGCGGTGGCTCTTTCGTCTACAAGGTTTGCGAGTCCGGTACGCAAAACTGTTCACCGGAAGTAACGGTTAATTTTTAATTGAATTTAAGCTTTACAAATAAAAAATCCACCTGCTATGCGGGTGGATTTTTTTTAAGGCATTGAGCAAATTTAAATTAACTCAACTCAACAGGCTATATACCAAAGCAGACACTGCCAGTGCGCCCACTAGCAATACAAACAAGGTACTCAACTTACCGCGATACTGCGCCAGTGCTGGAACCTTATAAACGGCAATCATGGGCATGATAAAGAGGATCATGGCGATAATAGGGCCGGAAATCGCTTCCATCATTCCCAGTATGCTGGGGTTATAGATGGCACAAATCCAAATCGCTACAAACATCAAGGCTACACCCAGTTTATCGGCGCCGCGATAGCTTAATGACGAGTGTTTTACTACCAGGCCATTAAAGCTTTCACGGGCACCCAAAAAGTGGCCGAAGAAAGATGAGGTAATGGCAACAAAGGCAACCAGCGGGCCAACATAGGCAAGCAGCGGGTTGTTATAGGTATTCGCCAAATAAGAAAGTACTGAAATATTGGCTTCCTTGGCCGCTAGCAGCTCCTCGCTTGATAGTGCAAACACGCAGGAAAACACAAACAGCAGGACAAAGCTTATCAGCATAATGGCCGTGTACTTTAAGATCTTGTCTGATTTGGCGCGAGCATGCTCACCGTAGTGGCGACGCTGGGCATTGGCAAAGCTGGAAATTGCGGCGGCGTGGCTAAATGAAAAAACGATCACCGGTACCGCTAGCCAGAGGTTGGTCGCCAGCTCAGGGGCGCTGCTAATGTCCATTGAGGGCATTTGCCAGTGGGGAATAAGGTACAGGGATAGGCCGAACAAGACCGCCACCAAGGGGTAAACCAAAAATGCGAAGGCCCGCAACATCAGCTTCTCGCCGCCTAACATCACAGCTACCATGGCCGCCACCAGGACACCTGAGAGCACTGCACGCGGCGGTGAGCTCATACCGAGCTGATTGACGATAAAGTCATCCACAGTGTTGGTCAGGCCTACGCCATAGATCAACAGAATCGGGAAGATGGATAGAAAATAGAGTAGGGAGATCAGGCGCCCTGCGGTGGCACCAAAGTGTTCCTGCACTACATCGGTAAAATCACTGTCATCCTTCTTTGACGAGAGCACGAAGCGCGCCAAGCCTCGGTGTGCTAGGTAGGTCATGGGGAAGGCGGCCAACGCCATAATCACTAAGGGCCAAAACCCTCCTAAGCCTACATTTATGGGTAAGAATAAAATACCCGCGCCGACGGCGGTGCCAAAAAGGCTAAGCAGCCAATGGGTGTCATGACGATTCCATGAACTTGCTGTTGCCGAGGCGCTGGCGCCAAGGACTTGGTGAGAGGAGTTCATATACTACTACCTGATACTGCATAAAAATTCGGGGCAATGATACCTAATATGCCAAAACAATTCATACTTATGCGTAACAGAGTGTATTTTTATGTGACTGGTTGGGCCACTAAGCCGCGCCTTGCTTGCTTTTGCAATGAAAAAGGCCTCTGAATTCAGAGGCCTAGTTAGATTGGTTATTAATTACACTTTTTGCTCTGCGGGCTGTTCACTGGGGTTGTCATCGAGCATGGGCTCGTCGCCGCCGTTGGCGCGCTCCCAAAACTTGGCTTTAAAGTTAATCAGCACCAGAACAATACCCACCCCTATGCTAAATAGCGCGATTTGCATGTATAAGCCCGGGATTTGCTGGACATTTTCCGGGTCGAAAGAACCAGCCAATAAGCCCGAGATAATATTGCCGATGGAATAGGTCAGTACGAAGACCCCCATCATTTGACCAACATAGCGGGCTGGCGAGAGGCGACTCACGGCACTGAGGGCCACCGGACTTAAACAGAGCTCCCCCACGGTATGCAGGAAGTAGGTGGTAATAAGCCAGTAAGGTGCCACTTTTAAGCCATCTGCGGCGTATTGCGCGGCAAAAAACATCACTAAGAAACCCGATGCCATGATAATTAAGCCTACGGCGCATTTTACACTGTAGGAAGGGGTGATCATGCGTTTGGCCATATTAATCCACAGGGCGGCGAAAAACGGCGACAAAATAATAATGAAAATCGAGTTGGCCGATTGGAACCAGGCGGTAGGGATTTCAAACGTGCCTAACATTCTGTCAGTGTAGTCACGGGCGAATAAGTTAAGCGATGAGCCCGCTTGCTCAAAACCAGACCAAAAACAGGCAGAGGCCACACACACCAAAAACAGCGCCCACATCCGCTGTTTTTCACTGTCGCTGAGCTCACCCATAAAATAGATATGGCCAAAATAAATAAAGAAGGTGATGGTAAAGACGATAGCCACTGAGCCGGCTAAGGCAACCGGGTTGATCACCAGCCAGCCCTGGTAACCGGCGACAACCGTGAGCGCGACAATAGTGATAAAGGCGCCGATGATGGTCCAGGCCAAGGAGGCGCCTTTGGTCGACAGTGGATTGGCGGGCTTGTCATTAATGCCGGCAATATAGCCTTGGCTCATTCGGTATTGCACCAGACCTAAGGCCATGCCCACGGCCGCCGCACCAAAGGCCCAATGCCAGCCGACATTTTCCATAAAGTAGCCGCATACGCCGTACCCTATCATGGAGCCGATATTGATGCCCATGTAGTAAATGGCGTAGCCACTGTCACGGCGCTCATCTTCGGTTTGATAAAGCTGGCCGACCATGGCGCTGATATTCGGTTTTAAGAGACCCGTACCTGTGGCCACAAAAATCAAGCCGATAAAGAAGGAACTGGGGTGGGGAATGGCGAGAATAATATGCCCGCACATAATAATAATGCCGCCGTACCACACGGTTTTTTGTCCGCCGAGGAGGCGATCTGAGATCCAGCCACCAGGTAGGCCTAAAAAGTACACAGCCCCCGTATATAAACCATAAATAGCGGCGGCGGAGGCGACGGTGAAGGCCAGGCCTTCTTGTTGCAAGGAGGCGGTCATAAACAGCACCAGCATGGCGCGCATGCCGTAATAACTCATGCGCTCCCACATCTCGGTAAAGAACAGGGTTTGTAGACCTTTTGGGTGACCGAAAAACGCAGTATCCAGCTTGGCGTCTCCGGCCACGCTTTTTTGCGTGGATAATTGCTCGTCAGACATAGATTCACTTCCATTATTGTCGTTATAGTGAACAATTATTAGTACGTTAATTAGCCGTGAGATGCAACCTTGGCCATTTTTGACGGATCAGATCAGGCCAAGGTAAGGTTAATTTAAGCCGCCTTACTGTTCACTTCAGCAAGGGTGTTGGTTGCCACCACATGCTGTGTATCAGACCAGTGTAGCAGCTCCATGCGACCATGCTCGTTTTCGACTAGGGCAGTGCAGTTTTCTATCCAATCGCCGTCATTACAATAAATGATGCCATCGCTGACACGCAGTTGCGGCTGATGTATATGGCCGCACACGATTCCGTCGTACCCTTGGCGCTTAGCTTCATGGATAGCGGCATTTTCAAATGCGGTTATCGCCGCCTGTGCCTTATGAACCCGCGCCTTGATCCAAGATGCCAGTGACCAGTAATTACCACCATAAAGGCGGCGAAAACGGTTATGCCAACGGTTTAAAAACAGCAAAAAGTCATAGGCGGCATCGCCTGCCACTCGGATCAGTCTGTTGTAGCGGGTCGCCGAGTCGAAATCATCCCCATGGAGAATTAAAAAGCGCTTGCCGTCATCCGTGGTATGCACAAACTGACGATGCACTTCCACCCCCATAAGGGTGTCCTGGTCGTAACGGCGAAAGGTTTCATCATGGTTGCCCGGCACATAAATAACGCGTGTGCCCTCATCGGCTTTGGCTTTTAGGGCTTCAAGCACATGGTAATGGCTGGGATGCCAGAAAAAGCGACGTTTCATCGACCAAAGGTCGACAATATCACCGACTAAATAAAGTCGGTCGCACTTTATGCTGTTTAAGAAGTCCAATAGATATTGAGCCTTACAGTCTTTATAGCCCAAGTGTACATCTGATATAAAAACGGCTCGGTAGTAGGTGCGCTTATTCGTATCCATAATCAGGTTCATCCCAGAGTAATAGAATCCAGCCTAGGAGGCGCGAATGACAATAAGAAGTCTAAAAAAAGAACAATCCATGACAATGCTGGTGCTGCTATTGTTGTTCTTTCTCGGTGGATGCAAGTCCACTATAAGTAGTGGTGACGCATTTGTCGGTGTCGACTTTATTAACCGCACCGGGGTGGCGTTGAGGGACGTTAAGCTGGCGGTGTTAGAAGGCAGCACGGCTCATGTCAGTTGCACTCATGTTGATACTGCAGCCCAGTGCGGCACGGGATTCCCGGCGCACAGCTACCATGGCGAACAGTTACGTTTAAGCTATTATCAAGGTACGGATCTTAAAAGTCATGTGTTTAATATCAAGGTGCCCGAAGAAGGGGCTCAGTTTTATCGAGTGCAAATTCGTGTAACGGCATTGGCACCCGATGTATCGGTATTAAAGCAATAAGAAATAAATAACAGGAGTTAGTCAATTTGCGTTAGCTGCAAAATTTGATGTGGTAATACCAAGGATTAAGGAGGCACAGATGCGTGTAGTTATAATGCTAGTGTCACTGTGTGTTGTTGCCGCTTGCGAGCAGCAGCCAGCCACCGAATTGCAGCCGGGCGATATGGGCAATCCAGCGATACGCTTTTGCGTTGAGCAGGGCGGACATTACCTAAGTGAAGGTAGAGCTGCTAATCGGCGACAGTATTGTGTCTTGGATGATGGCACTAAGGTCGATATGTGGGAGTTTTATCGAGACTATCAATGACATTAAAAAAGCCAGTCCTGAGACTGGCTTTTCTTTTGCTTACTTAGTTGCGCCCTGCGACCTAGTCTTGTTGCAGCTGGGCAACAATAGCGGCCACCGCATCGTCGATTTTAAGCATGGTTTTCTCACCGGTACGGCGGTTTTTCAGCTCAACTTCGTCGTTATCCAGGTTACGCTCGCCAATAACCAGGGTATAAGGCACACCTAGCAATTCCATGTCGTTAAACATTACGCCCGGGCGCTCTTTACGGTCGTCGAACAACACATCCACACCCGCTTGTTGCAGCTCGCTGTAAAAACGCTCGGCAATATCAGGAATACGGTGTGACTTGTGCATATTCATAGGCACAATGGCTACCTCGAACGGGGCGATATTCTTAGGCCAGATAATACCGTACTGGTCGTTATTCTGCTCGATGGCAGCGGCGACCACTCGGCTAACGCCGATACCGTAACAACCCATGGTCATGATTTGGTTTTTACCGTCTTCACCCAACACGCCGGCATTCATTGCTTCTGAGTATTTGGTTCCAAGCTGGAAGATATGACCCACTTCGATACCGCGCTTAATGCTCAGGGTACCCTGACCACAAGGGCTTGGATCGCCTTCAACCACGTTACGGATGTCGGCAACTTCATAGCCAGTTACATCGCGGTCCCAGTTGATGCCGCTGTAGTGCACATCATCGCTGTTGGCACCGGCAACAAAGTCAGCCATTACTGCCGCACTGCGGTCAACAATGATTGGCACAGTTAGGCCTACCGGGCCAAGTGAACCAGGACGAGCGCCAACGGTGGCTACTATGTCTTCTTCTTTGGCCATTTCCAGCGGTGAGAACACACCGGCCAGCTTTTCGGCTTTCAATTCGTTCAGTTCATGGTCGCCACGCAGTACTAAGGCTACCAGACCACGTTCGCCTTGCTCGTTTTCTTCGCCATATACGAACAGAGTCTTAACGCCGCGATGTGGTTTTACACCATAGTGCTCTTTTAGCTCGGCAATGGTTTTGGCATTAGGGGTGTCGAACTTTTGCAGCTCTTTGCTTGGCTCAGGGCGAGCCTCTAGAGGAGCCAAGGCCTCTGCCTTTTCGATGTTGGCGGCGTAATCACTGCCGTCACTAAAGGCGATGGCGTCTTCACCAGACTCGGCCAGTACGTGGAACTCATGCGAGAAGCTGCCGCCGATAGAGCCGGTATCGGCCAATACAGGGCGGTAATCCAGACCCAAACGGTCGAAGATATTACAGTAAGCCTGGTGCAGCTTTTCATAGGTCTGCGCCAAACATTCTTCGCCTAGGTGGAAAGAGTAGGCGTCTTTCATCATAAACTCGCGTGAGCGCATGATGCCAAAGCGCGGGCGAATTTCATCGCGCACCTTGGTTTGAATTTGATACAGGGTGATAGGTAACTGCTTATAGCTGCTTACTTCACGACGAATGCAATCTGTGATCACTTCTTCGTGTGTCGGACCCAAGGCAAACGGGCGATTATGACGGTCTTCAATACGTAGTAGCTCGGGGCCATATTGCTCCCAACGACCCGACTCCTGCCATAGCTCGGCGGGTTGGATAATGGGCATCAGCATTTCGATGGCGCCGGCCTTGTTCATTTCTTCACGAACAATGTTTTCTACTTTCTTAAGTACTTTTACCCCGGTCGGAAGCCAGGTGTACAGGCCCGAGGCCAATTTGCGGATCATCCCGGCGCGAAGCATAAGCTGGTGGCTTACCACCTCGGCATCTGAAGGCGTTTCTTTCAGGGTCGCAAGTAAATACTGACTGGTACGCATGAAGGTTCCGTTTTGTTATTAGTAAATAGATATGGGCGCTAGTTTAGCAGTGCTGCGCCCGTGGGCAAAGCGCTAAAGTGGCGATATTTGCTCGACATGATTATGCCCGCCATCAACCTGCCAGCGAATATTAAAATCATACAAGGTCATGCCGTAACTTTGCGTCCCTTCTTTGTTTTTCTTATAGGCCGGACGTGGGTCCTGCTGCAACACTTGGGTAATAAAGGTTTCTAGTTGCAACGCCGGATCAAGGGTAGCGATAAAGGCCAGTGCCTGCTCGGAAAAACTGACCGTCATCTGAGTTTGCGGGCGGGTGTCGGCAAAACCGGCGCTGGCATCGGGCAGAGCGTCGGAATAAGGCAGGTAGGGCTTAATATCCAGCACCGGAGTGCCATCAAGCAGGTCGACGCCACCGAGTTGCAGGGTAACCTGGCCGTTTGCATAATCAACACCAAGCAGCTCCACCGCACTCATGCCTATGGCATTGGGGCGAAAGGTGGCGCGGGTGGCAAACACACCTTTGCGCGCATTACCGCCTAAACGGGGCGGGCGCACCAAGGCCGAATAGCCTTTATCTGCGGTTTCATGAAAGCGAAACAACACCCAGATATGGGTGAAATCTTCAATGCCGCGCACAAATTCTTCGTGATTAAACTCGCCCGTCAGCACCAACTGGGCGCGAGCGGTATCCACTAAGCGTGGCTGCCTGGGAATGGCAAACTTTTGTTTATAGGGTGAGCGGATATGGCCTATGGCGTCGATGGCAAAAGATGTGGTCACGGCAATACTATTAGGTGTTAAATAAGCGCGCCAGTGTATCGGCGGCGCCGGTTAAATTCAAGGGCTGGCGCGAGCCTTAGGTGCCAGCGACAATATTAAGGCTAGCCCTGAGGGCGGACCCTGAGGGCAAACCCTGAGGGTTAACCCTTGTCCGTGGTTTGCTGCAGCAGGTTTTCCGTTTCTATGGCGATTTCTTTCATCCGTATGGCATAGGCTTCGAGGCGTTTTTGCTCTGTGGTTTTGGCGACAAACTCGGGGACCTCTACCGGGTAGCCGGCTTGATCCATAGCGACAAAGCTGATCACGCAATGATTGGTTTCCACCATGTGCTGGGTTTTTGGGTCGCCACAGCGCACCTGAATAAAGATCTGCATACTGGTTTTGCCGGTGTGGGCGATACTGGCCTCAACCTCAATCAGTTGGCCAACAAGTACAGGGCGGCTGAATTTGACCCCGGCCACTGACACGGTCACACAATAATGACCGCTCCAACCAGCGGCACAGGCGTAACCGGCCTGATCTATCCATTTCATTACCACACCGCCATGCACCTTGCCGCCAAAGTTGACGTCGGTGGGCTCGGCTAAAAAGCGAAAGGTCACTGATTGTTGTGGCATTGTTCTTCCTCGACTGCGTAAGTGCTTATTAATAGTATAGTAAATGTTTGAATTTGGGCACAAAAAAGGGGCTGACGCCCCAGTTGCAACTTAGGATGTAGAAAAGGTTTATACCAATTCTGTTAGGTATGTGATCAGAGATAGCGCTGGATAAATGAGATGATCACAAGGCGGAATTTTTCTTATGTAGTTATTCTACATCGAAAAATTCCAACGCCTTGAACATGATATTTAGCCCGCTAGAATGATTAGCTATTTAAGTGAATTGGTATCACATATTTGGATAGTTTGGACCGCCAGCGCCTTCTGGTGTTACCCAGGTGATATTTTGACTCGGGTCTTTAATATCACAGGTTTTACAGTGCACGCAGTTTTGCGCATTGATCACAAATTTAGGCTCGCCTTCGGTGCTATCCACTTCGTAAACACCCGCCGGGCAATAACGCTGTGCCGGTTCATCATAACGGGCCAGGTTCACCTTGATAGGGATGCTGGCATCTTTAAGTTTAAGATGACAAGGCTGCGATTCTTCGTGATTGGTATTGGATAAAAATACCGACGACAATTTATCGAAGCTTAGCTGACCATCCGGTTTTGGATAGTCGATTTTTGGCGCCTGAGCAGCCGGTAAAAGGTGGCGTAATCTGGAGTATTATCCTTAAAGGTGAAGGGTAATTTACCGGCAAACAGGTTTTGATCTAGGGTGTTATAAGCACCGCCAAAGAACTTACCCAGCTTGTGCATGGCCGGACCAAAGTTACGCGAGCGGTATAACTCGTCATACAACCAAGACGCTTTAAAACGCTCTGCAAAATCCGTCAGTTCTGTGTGTTCTTGACCCGCTTGCAGGGCTGCAAAAATGCTCTCTGCGGCTAGCATGCCAGATTTCATCGCCGTGTGATTACCCTTGATCTTGGCAAAGTTCAGGGTACCGGCATCACAGCCTACCAATAAACCGCCAGGGAAGTGCATCTTAGGTAAAGAATGCAGACCACCTTTGGCAATGGCGCGGGCACCATAAGCCAGGCGCTTACCGCCGCTAAGGACATCGGCAAACACCGGGTGATGCTTCATGCGCTGGAATTCATCAAATGGACTTAGGTGTGGGTTTGAATAGTTCAAATCTACGATTAAACCAACCACGACCTGATTGTCTTCGGCATGATACATAAATGCACCGCCGCTGGTATCACCGGATAAAGGCCAACCCGTACCATGGATTACTTTACCTTCGTGGTGTTTATCCGCATCTATCTGCCAGATTTCTTTAAAGCCGATACCATAATGCTGCACCGAGCTGTTCGCATCCAGGGCGAATTGATTGATTAGTTGCTTACCCAGGTGACCACGGCAGCCTTCGGCAAAGATGGTGTACTTGGCGCGCAGTTCCATGCCCGGCATATAGCCCGGCTTTTCGTTGCCGTCTTTGTCCAGACCCATATCGCCGGTAATAATGCCTTTAACCGTGTCGTCTTCGATAATAAGGTCATGGGCACTAAAGCCAGGGAAAATTTCTACCCCAAGCTGCTCGGCTTGCTCGGCCAAAAAGCGACAAACGTTACCCATGGAAACAATGTAGTTACCATTATTATGGAAGGTTTTAGGAACCATAAAGTGGGGCAGGGACTTGGCGCTTTTCTCGTCGTTGAACCAATAGATCTCATCCTCGGTCACTGCTGTGGTTACCGGAGCGCCTAGCTCCTTCCAATTTGGCAACAGCTCGTCAAGGGCCTTGGTTTCAAATACGGCGCCGGAGAGAATATGGGCACCGACTTCCGAGCCTTTCTCTACCACGCATATCATTAATTCTTGTTGTTGTTCTTGTGCAAGCTGCGCAAGTTTAATGGCGCTGGCAAGGCCGCTAGGCCCTGCGCCTACGATCACCACGTCAAATTCCATGGTCTCACGTTCTACCATAATAATCCCCTGCTATTGATGACGGTCAAAGTGTTACGAAATGCAAATTAATCGTTACACAAAAGATAGTGCTCCAAGGTTATTTTAGGTTGACGTTTACGTCAACAGGAAGTACGCTGATTTCATCAAAATAAATAAGTTTACGTTAACGTCAGGTTGTGGTGTCAAAATAGTGATTATGCGGGTTTTAGCCGTATCCCCACCTTCCTGCGTCTCTATTAGGAGCATATATGAAAGTATTAGTGCCCATTAAACGTGTAATCGATTACAACGTAAAAGTACGCGTTAAGGCCGATAAAAGTGATGTGGATTTGGCCAATGTAAAAATGGCGATGAACCCATTTTGTGAAATTGCCATCGAAGAAGCCATACGTTTAAAAGAAGCGGGTAAAGCGACTGAAGTAGTGGCCGTTACTATTGGTGATAAATCCGCTCAAGAGCAACTGCGTACCGCATTAGCCTTGGGTGCTGATAGCGCTATTCATATCGAAACTGAAGATAAGCTGGACTCACTGCATGTGGCCAAGTTGCTTGATAAGGTCATTGACGAACAGCAGCCAGATTTGGTGATTTTAGGTAAGCAAAGTATTGATGCCGATAATAACCAAACAGGTCAAATGCTGGCAGCACTGCGCGGTTGGCCGCAAGGCACCTTCGCCTCAAAAGTAGAATTAAACGACGGCAAGGTGAATGTGACCCGTGAAGTAGACGGTGGTCTGCAAACCGTGGCACTCACCCTACCGGCGATAGTGACAACGGATCTGCGTTTGAACGAGCCTCGTTATGCATCTTTACCTAACATCATGAAGGCTAAACGTAAGCCGTTGGATGTTAAAAATGCAGCCGATATGGGCGTTGATCTTACCCCTCGCGTGCAATTGGTAAGCGTTGAGGAGCCAAGTCAGCGCCAAGGTGGTGTGATCGTTGAAGACGTAGCAACCCTGGTCAGTAAGTTGAAGAATGAAGCGAAGGTGGTGTCATGAAATCATTAGTTATTGCTGAACACGAATACGGTCAACTAAAGCCGGAAACGGCAAAAACAGTGCATGCGGCCGCTAAAGTTGGCGCCGATATCGACCTACTTCTGATTGGTGAAGGCTTGGAAGCTGCGGCTCAAGAAGCAAGCACTATCAGTGGTGTAAGTCGCGTTCTGGTAGCCGACAGCGCTGAGTACGCGCATCAGCTAGCAGAAAACTGTGCCGACCTAGTGGTTAAGCTATGCGCCGATTACAGCCATATCTTCGCCAGCGCCACCACCACAGGCAAAAACATGATGCCACGTGTTGCCGCGTTACTGGATAAAGCGCAGGTATCGGACATTATCGACGTAATCGATGCCGAAACCTTTAAGCGCCCGATTTATGCCGGTAATGCCATTGCCACGGTGAAATCATTGGAGTCACAGCACATCATCACCGTACGTGCCAGTGCCTTTGATATTGCCGAGCAGGGCGGCAGCGCACCGATTGAAGCAATTAGTGATGTGATTGCTTCTAGCAACAGCGCATTTGTATCAAAAGAGCAGACCGAGTCTGAGCGGCCTGAACTTACCGCTGCCGATGTGATCATCTCGGGTGGTCGTGGTATGCAAAACGGTGAGAACTTCAAGCTGCTTGAAGGTATTGCCGATAAGCTAGGTGCCGCCATTGGTGCTTCTCGTGCCGCGGTAGACGCGGGTTTCGTACCTAACGATATGCAGGTTGGTCAAACGGGTAAAATCGTTGCTCCTAACCTTTACATTGCCGTGGGTATCAGTGGTGCCATTCAACACCTGGCAGGTATGAAAGACTCTAAGGTGATTGTGGCCATCAACAAAGACCCGGATGCACCTATCTTCCAGGTGGCCGACTATGGTCTGGTAGCGGATCTGTTCGAGGTATTACCTGAGCTTGAAGCCGCTCTGTAATTGATCCTAGATAAAAAAAGCCTGTATAAGCTATTCTTATACGGGCTTTTTTTATGCTGATTTTTATCTACAAGGAGAGTATATGAAAAACGTCATCTACTTATTGCTGATTTTTTGCAGCGCTATGGCGCTTGCGGGGCAAAGCTTCCGTTTGGCGGATGGCGACCTGGTTTATGCGGGTATGAATAAAATAGAAATACTTGATAAGCTGGGTGAGCCGTTAATGAAGGATGTGCAAAGTATTGGCGTAGACAAAGGCGATGGTTTTGCTGGTAAGAAAACCGAAATTTGGTCTTATCGATTGCAAGGTGATATTGGCGGCGAATACTTGGTATCTGTCACCTTTAAAGGCGATAAAGTAACAAGTATAAATTCCAAGCAACGTAATCGTTGATGGATAACTGTGAGAGAGTAATAAAGTCTCATACTGAGTAATAAAGATTCATACTGAGTATTAAAGTATCATACTAAAATGGCAGCGATCGTAATCGATACGCTGCCATTCCTAAATCGAAAATGCCCCAATATGAGTTGACTCAACTATAAATTATGAAGATTATTGAGAGTCACTTTTACCCCAGATAGAAACTAGCTGAAGAACTAATATCCACTTCCCCGTTAATGACACCATTGCAGCTAGGGTTTAACAAAACTGTGCCTGTTGTTAATATTTAGAGCAGTATAGGAATATCTAAAAAGGAATAATAATTATGACAAAGTTAGCACTTAGGTTTAGAGATCTCGTTACCCCACCTGATGGTACTATTAATATCCATAAGGAAATGATTGAAGATAATGGTTTTGTGTATTGGGGATGGTGGTGCAAAGCTGGCGAGAAATGCCCATCGAAGTTTAATGACTTTCAAGAATTATTGGCAAAGGGGGAACAAGAAATATTTCTGTTCGATAGTGGACAAAATAAGTTATTTCGAGCCCAATTATCTGCGATAAGGTTCGACAATGCTCCATTGGGTATAGAATGCCCAGAACCTGACTATACGCCATCTTACTACAGAGAAAGGTCTTTTAAAGCCTGGTTTAAACTTACATCAATTGACGAAATAGGTAACGCTAGCGTAAAAGATGAACTTAATCAATTTAGTTACGAAGATAATAACTACGGACTATTTAAAGAAAGTGAGCCCTTTAAAGATTTCTTTAACAAGCGTGTTATTAGCCCTGATGAATTAAGACATCAAGACAGAACTATTTGGTTTTTGACTGATTATGTGGCTTCAGAACACGACTCGCACGAAATACTCTTATATAATAATAATAGTGTTAACCCGAGTGTTTTTCCGAAGAATCACAGTAAAGTTTACACATCCAAACTCCATTGGATGACCGATTTACACTTTTCCGATGGTGACAACCAACACGGTTTTGATAACAGACTTCAAGATCAATCTCTTGAGCGACTAATTGAAGATAAATTTAAAGAGCAAATTCAAGCGCTAATAGTCTCTGGTGATATGACATGGAGAGCTTCTGCATCTGAGTTTAAAAAGACTTCAGATTTCTACGAGTACTTATGCTCAAACACTAAGCTAAGCTTCGATAAAATTGGTTTCTGCCCCGGCAATCATGACCTCGCATATAATGGAGAATTAACAGAAGAACAAAAAAGTGCCTTAGAAAAGTATCAAATGCTACAAAGAGGAGAAGAAAATGCACCGCACAGGCTATCACAACAAGAGATTGATAATCTGAGAGCAATAGAGAATTCAGAAGTTTCTGTCGCTGCTTATGAAGCACACTTTGAAGCAGTTGCTTCAACCGCACCTAATCAGTACCTTTCTATGGGGAAGAAATTTCTTGTCAATCAACAAAGGTCTGTAGACATTTGTTTCCTTAATTCAAACCGAATGCAACAATATAAAGATCTGTTTCAAGGCAATGGATTAATTGGTGAAGACCAGCGTGTAGATGCTGCAAAAGAAATGGGGTGGACGATTCCTAAAGCATACGGAACCATAAGAATTGTAGTGGTACACCACAACTTGTTGCCTGTTGAATATAGCAATACACCCTATCTTGGGTCATCACCAGGTAGTTATGTATATGATTCTCAAGCTACTATAAAGTGGTGTTACGAGCATGATGTAGACGTGATCCTGCATGGTCATACCCACCAGAGAAGCGTAGTTAAATTGGAAGACCATACATCTGTAGATAGAAAATCAGTCTGGTTAGTTGGATTAGGAAGTACCAGTGCGCACCACACGCACCTTATACCGGGACACTTAAACCAACTTGCGGAACTAGATTTCTCAAATAAAAATATAGCTATTCAATTTTACACTATTAACGAAAATAGAGTTACGGAAGACGGAAATCCCATAATTTTGGAATAAATATGAAAAAATTGTTGATTACTGATTTAGATAATACACTTTACGATTGGGTTAGCTTTTTCGCCCAATCTTTTGGTGCAATGCTTGAAAAAACAGTTGAAATCACTGGGATAGATCGCGATGAACTTGTTGATGATTTTAAGCAAGTTCACCAGTACCACAGTAATACCGAATACCCGTTTTCTATTTTCGAGTTAGACTCTATTCAAGAAAAATATAAAACTAAAGACAAAGAAGTACTGAAGCTGCATTTAGATGAAGCACTACACAGTTTTAATTCGAAGAGAAAAAAAGTACTAAAGTGTTACAGTGGTGTTATCGATACTTTAGAGTACATGAGTCAAAAAGGAGTAAAAATTGTCGCACATACGGAAGCCCCTGTAAGAAACTCCTTATACCGTTTAGAAAAATTAGGGATAAAAGGATATTTCAGTCACTTATATGCGCCCAAAGATAAATTTCATGATGACTTAGATGAGCATACGCTTCAGTGGCTTCAAAAACACGAAAACTCACTAAGGTTGCTATCAAAAAATGAGCTCAAGCCAAATCCCAACCTACTTTTAGATATTTGCTCAAAAGAAGGTGTTCAACCAAGCGAAGCTGTCTACATAGGTGACTCAATTGTTAAAGATATTTCTATGGCTAATGAAGCTGGTATTTCTTCAGTATGGGCGGAGTATGGGAAACAGCATTCGCCAGAATTCTGGCAGCTTTTAGTCTCTATTACACACTGGACACCGGCAGATGTAGAAAGAGAAGAATCACTTAAAAAAGCCTTAAGTGACTCGAAACCAAACTATATAGCTCAATCATTCAGTGATCTTATTGAATTATTTGACTGGCAAGGTGTTCAAGCCAAAAGTTCAGTAGATTTACAGTAAACGACAATTACGTAACTCTTAAATGTCCAGAAGTGAGTTACAACGAGTATGATACTTTAATACTCAGTTGTAGCTTGATTCGGACTTGATAGTAGCATTTAGTATGAATCTTTATTTTTGATCATGTTTAATCTTAAACGGTTCGAGCAGGGTTGCTTGACTGTTTAGTATGAAACTTTATTCCTCTCCTACAATAACTCAAAGTAAAAAACCGCTCATTGAGCGGTTTTTTGTTTGCCATCTAACTAAGTATTAGTAAGTAGCGCTGCCCTTAGTGCGAGGGAAGGCGATAACGTCACGAACGTTGCCCATACCGGTTACATAGGCAACCAAGCGCTCAAAACCAAGACCAAAGCCAGAGTGTGGCACTGTGCCGTAACGGCGTAGATCACGATACCAGCTGTAGTCTTCTTTATTTAAACCCATTTCATCTAGGCGGGCATCCAGTACGTCCAAACGCTCTTCACGTTGTGAACCACCGATGATCTCACCGATACCAGGGGCAACCACGTCCATGGCCGCCACGGTTTTGCCGTCTTCGTTCTGACGCATATAGAAGGCCTTGATATCGCGTGGGTAGTTTTTGATAACAACCGGTGCTTTAAAGTGTTCTTCGGCCAAGTAACGCTCGTGCTCTGATTGCAGATCTACGCCCCACTCAACAGGGAATTCGAATTTCTTGCCACATTCTTTCAAGATTTCGATGGCGTCTGTGTAATCCACCTGAGCAAAGTCTTTGCTCACGAATTCTTCTAGACGTGTAATAGCTGTTTTCTCGATGCGCTGAGCAAAGAATTCCATGTCGTCACGGCGCTCTTCAAGCACGGCGGCGAATACATATTTGAGCATGTCTTCGGCCAGCTTGGCGATGTCGTTCAGATCGGCAAAGGCCACTTCCGGCTCAACCATCCAGAATTCCGCCAGGTGGCGCGAGGTGTTAGAGTTTTCGGCGCGGAATGTTGGACCGAAGGTGTAAATCTTAGACAGAGCGCTGGCATAGGTTTCGCCGTTGAGCTGACCTGAAACGGTAAGGAAGGCTTCTTTACCGAAGAAGTCCTGGCTGTAATCTATGTCACCCTTGTCGGTCAGTGGCAGGTTCTGCATATCAAGCGTCGATACACGGAACATTTCACCGGCACCTTCACAGTCACTGGCGGTAATGATAGGCGTGCTGATCCACATATAACCACGCTCGTGGAAGAAGCGGTGGATGGCTTGCGATAAGCAGTTACGCACGCGCGTTACGGCACCAATCACATTGGTACGTGGACGCAAGTGGGCATGCTCACGCAAAAATTCGATGCTGTGGCGCTTGGCCGCCATAGGGTAAGTATCCGGGTTCTCAACCCAGCCAATCACCTCAACGGCTTCGGCTTGAATCTCAAACGCCTGGCCTTGACCTTCGGAAGCAACCAGCTTACCGGTTACAGACACAGAGCAACCAGCGGTTAAACGAGTGATTTCATCATAATTATTAAGCGAATTGGGCACGACCGCTTGAATAGGATCAAAACTCGAACCGTCATGAACGGCTAAAAACGAAATACCTGCTTTTGAGTCGCGACGTGTACGCACCCAGCCCTTAATGGTCACCTGGCTGTCCACGGCAACGGCGCCTTTTAATAGCTCGGCGATTGCTGTATGGCTCATTTTCACTCCAATGATTACTATTGCCCAAGTTGCTTAGCCCTTGTTCAGGCTCTTACTAAGCAGCTTTATTATGATGTAAGTTAAGAGGCCTATCTTAACCGTGTTCGGGTGAGAAAAAAACTGCCAATTACGCTCTTTACCGCTTAATGGCTGAAAAATGGCCAATAATTCACCTAAACTAAAATTGAGCGTGAAATTATAAGGCTTAGGGGGATGTTACGAGGCGACGGAACGGGCCCTTTTATATTGATTGGCTGGTGTGCAGCATTGGGATGGAGCTTGTTTGTACTGGTTTTGCTCATCATCCATTAGGGTCGCCGGAGCAGGATTTTGGCCAGTGGCGCTATTTAGGCGTACAAACACCGGATTTTTGGCTATTAAGTGCAAAAAATCTGCCTTAATGTTACTTGGGTTGTGCAGTCTGTGCGCTGTTTGTGGCATTATAAGAGCCAGAAAGATAAATAAAATGATGTAGCTAGCGCCTCTATCCTTAATTGCAAGGGCGTTTTTGTGCATCAGCTTCATGCTAGCCTTAGTGAGTAGTTAATGAAACAAGCGTTTATTTTGCGCGGTTTACCTGGCAGCGGTAAAACCAATTATGCGCACAACCTGGCCGACGATTTGGTCGCCGGCGACAGCAGTCAATATGTCATTTGCAGCACCGATGATTACTTTGTCGGCGCCGAGGGTTATCAATTCGATAAGCATAAGCTTCCCGAATACCACAACCTTAACCTAGCACGCTTTATCAAGGCCCTGAGCGAGGGTATTCCCTTGGTGATAGCCGATAACACCAATATAAAAAAATGGGAATTTATTGCCTATCTAGAGGCCGCTCATGCTTTGGGTTATCAGGTTAAAGAGGTGATAGTGGGTGAGGTTAAGGACAAGGCCATGCAGCACCTTTATGCTCAGCGTAATACCCATAATGTGGCGTTGAGAACCATAGCGAAGATGGCCTACCAGTTTGAATGGTAGTCACTGCCTCAGCAAATAAAAAATCCCGCATTAAGCGGGATTTTTTTATGTCCTTACATGGCGTTGTATTCGTCTTCCCAGAAGAACTTCTCTTCGCCAAAGGCTGGTTTTAGGTCATCAAGCCAGGTGGCGGCTTCATCGTATTTGGCAAAGAAAGGACGTTGCACCCAGTCCGGATTGCGGGCCTGAATGAATCGCAGTACGAACACCTTTTCACCGGCGATCTCGCTCACACCCGATACTTCGACCTTACCTGGGCCGGCACTCATTGATGGGCCACGCACGGTGCGACTTACTCCGGAGATCTGTTTATAGGCTTCACGGAAGGTTTCCCAGGTTTTGTGCAGGGGCAACTCAAAGTAGCGTTTTGCACCCGTGTCCCGCTCGATAAACATATAGTAGGGGATCATGCCTAGCTGGGTTTGCTCTTTCCACATCTCGGCCCACATATTGGGATCGGTGTTGATGTTATTGAGCAGTGGCGCCTGGGTGCGAATTTGCGCCCCAGTTTTGCGAATTAAAGCGATGGCTTCGCGGGTGGCCGGACTGCGCAGCTCTTGCTTATGATTTACATGGGCCATAATGGACACATGCTTACCGGCATCGACCAATTCTTTTAATAGTGCCAATAAGTCCTGCGCGTCCGGGTCGGTCAGGTATCGGTATGGCCAAAAGGTCAATGATTTGGTGCCAATACGGATAGTGCGAATATGATCAAACTCCGGCTCTTTTAACTTCTCAAGATAGCCACGCAGTTTGATCGTGCGCATAACCATGGGATCACCACCTGTCATCAGTAGGTCGGTTACTTCTGTATGCTCGCGCAAATAACCGTGCAGCAGTTCGGCATCGTTATTGTTAAAGCGTGTGGCTTTACCTACAAACTGCGCCCAGCGAAAGCAAAAGGTGCAGTAAGAGTGGCAATATTGGCCCTGAGATGGAAAGAAGAGGACGGTTTCTTTGTATTTATGTTGGATCCCTTCGACGCGCTCGCCATCTAGCTCAGGCACGTTCTTTTCCATTTGTCCGGCGGGATGAGGGTTCAACTTTAAGCGAATTTCCTGGGCCAGCGTCATCACTTCTTCAGCACTGGGGTTGCTTCTATGCAGCGCCGCCATTTGTTCGTATGACTCGTCATCAAGCATACCGCGCTGCGGAAAGGTCAATTGAAAGACGGGATCATTGGGTACCTTATCCCAGTCGATCAATTCTTCAATGACAAAATTATTGACGCGGAAAGGGAATACACTTGCGACCACCTTCATTTCAAAGCGCATATGCTCTGGCAGTTGATGCAAAGCCTCAATTTTATCAATTTGGCGATGTTGATACACGGTAAACCTGGGTGGGACAAAGGCCTCCGCTGGCTGAATCTGGACGTGTTGCTGCATAGAAAGTCACTTGCTTATTGAAAAGTTTTGTACTCTAACAAAAAGCAAGGGGTGATTCCTAGCGAAACCCCGGAATTACTCGGTAAATTTCACCATAAAAGCGTTTTTTAATCACTTTTATGGTGATTTTATTTATTTGTACGGAAACAAATAAGATCGCCGCTAGATTATAAATCGTTTGATCTAGTAATGTCTTTCGGCAATGGCTTGGTAAATGGCATTGCACAGGGTTTCTATGTCCTGCTCTGAACTCACAAAAGGTGGCATAAGGTAGATAAGTTTACCGAAAGGTCGGATCCACACCCCGTTCGCTACGAAAAAGCGCTGAATTTTAGCCACATCGACATTGCTATCGAGCTCCACCACGCCGATGGCGCCCAAGGTGCGCACCGACACCACAGCATCAAGCTCCGTACAGCGCGTCAGTTGTTGTAGCCAAAGATTGATGTTGCCGACCTGTTGCTGCCAGTCGTTTTCCTGTAACAGGCTCAGGCTGGCGTTGGCCACGGCGCAGGCCAGGGGGTTGCCCATAAAGGTCGGGCCGTGCATTAGGACACCGGCTTCACCACTACAAATGCCGCGGGCGACCTTATCCGTGGTCAGGGTGGCGGCTAAGGTCATATAACCGCCGGTTAGGGCCTTGCCCACACACATGATATCCGGGCAGATATCTGCATGCTCGACGGCGAATAGCTTGCCGGTGCGGCCAAACCCGGTGGCGATTTCGTCGCAGATAAGCAGCACATCATATTGGTCGCACAGGGCGCGCACTGTCTTTAGGTATGCGGGGTGATAGAAGTTCATGCCGCCGGCATTTTGCACTATGGGCTCGATAATAAAGGCGGCAATGTCTTGATGATGCTCGGCAAAGTAATGGGCTAATTCTTCCGCTTCATGCTCGTTAAATTCGCCATCAAAGGCACTTTGTGGCTGCGGCACAAAAATCTGCTCGGGCAAAAAGCCACGATACATGCTGTGCATGGAATTAACCGGATCGCATACGCTCATCGCCGCAAAGGTGTCGCCATGATAGCCCTTGCGTGGGGTCATTATCTTATGCTTTTGCTTATGACCCTGGCTAAACCAGTACTGCAGCGCCATTTTGATAGCCACTTCAACACTGACCGATCCACCGTCTGCCAAAAACACCTTATCCAGTGGCGCCGGGGTCATGGCAATCAGCTTTTTACACAGTTCTACCGCCGGGGCATGAGTAATACCACCAAACATCACATGACTCATTTTTTCGCTTTGCTCTTGCAGCGCCCGGTTTAAGCGTGGGTGATTATAGCCATGCAGTGCGCTCCACCACGAGGCCATGCCATCGACCAAACTCTCGCCACTGGCTAAATGCAAGCGGGTACCGCGGGCATGGGTGACCGGGTAGTTGGGCAGGGGCTTAAGCATGGAGGTGTAGGGGTGCCAAATATGGTCACGGTCAAACTCGACATCGATAGAATTGCTTTCTGTATAATTATTGTTCATAGGTAAACTTTAAACATTGCACTGGCGTTGACAATACTAAGGCAACTCGTAGACTGATACAAAATAAGTTTACCGTCGATAATAAAGAGAACCCTATGCAACAGGCTGAAATCCGCCATAACTGGACCCATGAACAAGTAAAAGCCCTTTTCGAAATGCCTTTTAACGACCTTCTGTTTAAGGCGGCGAGCATTCATAGGCAGCACTTTAATCCCAATGAGGTGCAGATCTCGACCCTGCTATCGATTAAAACCGGCGCCTGTCCGGAAGACTGCAAATACTGTCCTCAGTCCGGTCATTATAAAACTGACCTGGAGCGCGAGCGCCTGATGGAAGTGGAAAAGGTCGTGGAGCAGGCCCGTTTAGCAAAACAAAAGGGCGCGACCCGTTTTTGTATGGGCGCCGCTTGGTCCGATCCTAAGGACCGCGATATGCCTTATATCGAAAAAATGGTTCGTGAGGTCAAAGAGCTTGGCCTTGAAACCTGTATGACTCTGGGCATGCTGGATAACGATAAGGCGCATCAGTTGCGCGATGCCGGTTTGGACTATTACAACCACAACCTAGACACCTCGCCTGAGTATTATCAGCAGATCATTACTACTCGTACCTATCAGGACCGTTTAGACACTCTAGATCATGTTCGCGATGCCGGCATGAAGGTATGCTCCGGCGGTATCGTCGGTATGGGTGAGCAGGCCAAAGACAGATACGGCCTTTTGATCCAGCTTGCTAACTTGCCAAAACAGCCAGAAAGTGTGCCAATTAATATGCTTGTTAAGGTAAAGGGTACGCCGCTGGAAAATGTTGACGACCTGGATCACTTTGAATTTATCCGCACCATAGCCGTGGCGCGTATCATGATGCCGAAGAGTTATGTGCGTTTGTCTGCCGGTCGTACGGCCATGAACGAGCAGATGCAAAGCATGTGTTTCTTTGCTGGTGCCAACTCCATTTTCTACGGTGATAAGCTACTTACCACGGAAAACCCGGAAGCAGACACGGATATGAACCTTATTCGTAAGCTAGGCATGCGCCCGGCTCAGGGGGAGGACTATTCAGATGAAGCCTACGAGGCATCACTAAGCTCGGCAATTGCCGACAAGGCCGAATCTGAGCTGTTCTACGAAGCAAAATAAATGGCGTTTGACTATATCAATGACGCATTAGAAACCAGACGGCAGCAACACCTGTTGCGTCGTCGGGTACTGGTGGAAGAGGTCAGTGCCCGCAGCATTCGTGTGGCTGGCAAGGACTATCTTAACTTTGCTTCCAACGACTATCTTGGCTTGGGGGACTTACCCTTGTCTGGCCTTGATGCTCGCTCTGGCGCGCACAGCTCTCCCTTGGTTACAGGCTATCAGCGTTGCCACCAAGCATTAGAGCAGCGTTTTTGTGATTTGCTTGGCTACCAAGCTGCCATGCTTTTTCCGAGCGGCTTTAGCGCCAATATCAGCGTATTAAAAGCCCTGTTTGGAGAAAGTAATGATGGGCTTATTGTTCAGGATAAGCTTAATCACGCCAGTTTGATCGACGGCGGTCTACAGGCCAATGCCGCTATGCAGCGTTTTAATCATAACAATATCAGTCACTTACAGGCCCGTTTGACCAAATCCAAGGCGAAAAACAAGCTGGTGGTCAGTGAGGGCGTGTTCTCAATGGACGGGGATTGCGCCCCGGTTGCGGATATTCATAGCCTGTGCCGAGCCCATGATGCCTGGTTTATGCTTGATGACGCCCATGGTTTTGGCGTGCTGGGGAATGGTTTGGGCACAGCCTATGGCGAAACAGATAACGAGCGCGCCCGCCCGGATATTCTGGTGATCACCTTTGGTAAGGCCCTGGCTAGCAACGGTGCAGTGGTGTTGGCTTCAACACCTGTGATTGAGCTGTTATTACAAAGTAATCGCGATTATATTTATTCCACCGCGGTGTCGCCGCTGCAATGCGCCGTTACCGAGCAGCGCCTTACTCAATTGCTTGACGCTCACGCCGAGCGCCAGCAACTGGCGCGTAATATCGCTTATTTTAGAGAGCGTTGTGCGCAAGCGTCTTTGGCATTAATGGACTCACAGACGCCAATTCAGCCGCTGATCGTAGGTGACAGCGAAAGCGCCTTGCAAATGCAAACCGATTTACGTGAGCAGGGTATTTGGCTCAGTGCCATTCGACCGCCTACGGTTGCCCACAATACCGCGCGTTTACGCATTACCCTGACCGCTGCCCATCAAAAGCAGGATATAGACACCTTGGTCAAGGCCCTGGAGTCCTGTCGATGAGCGCGGCGTTAAAACAACAAACCCAATCCCACTTTTCCAAGGCGGCGGGTCGTTATCAGCATCATGCCCGCGTGCAGGCCAGTGCCAGCGAGGTGCTGTTAGCACATCTAGCACAGCGGCCATTAGGGCTGTGTTTGGATTTAGGGGCGGGGCCCGGTGTTAACAGCGCGGCTCTTGCGGCGCAAAGCGATGCCCTGATAGCCCTTGATTTATCGCCCTCGATGCTGGCACAAATTCGTACGCAAAGCATTAAGCTCTGTGCCGATATGGACGCGCTGCCGCTGCAGGCCAACTGTCTGGATACGGTATTTAGTAACTTTGCCATGCAATGGTCCAGTGATTTAAACATCGCCCTGGCCGAGCTTTACCGCGTGCTTAAACCTAAGGGGCGTGCTTTTTTGGCCATAGTTGCCGCTGGCTCTTTGGTTGAGGTAAAAAACGCGTTTGCCGGTATAGGGCGAGCGGCGATTAATCATTTCGCTAGCTTTGAAGAAATACAAGGTGCAGCGCACAATGCCGGTTTTAATGTCAATTGGCAGCAAGAGTTGCCCTTGTACGACACCTATGCAAGTGCCAAGGATGCGTTAAAAAGCTTATCTGCCATAGGGGCAAACAGTGCCGAGCAGGGCCATAAGGCGCTTACCAAGGGCGAATATCTTCAAGTGTTGCAGTGCTTAGGGGGCGACATCCCAGAGGTTGCCCTGAGCTATAACGTGGTCTTTTTGGAACTTATTAAATGAAGCAATTTTTTATTACCGCCACGGACACGGATGCCGGTAAAACCCATGTAACCAGTCTGCTGCTGAAATTGGCTGTACAACATAAACGCAAGGCTTTGGGCTTTAAACCCATAGCTGCCGGTGCCGAGCAGGCCTTTGGTCGTCTGGTTAATACCGATGCGCTGACATTAATTGAAAGCGGTAATACGCAAGCACTTTACGAGCAGGTAAACCCCTTTATTTATGAGCCGCCCATAGCTCCTCATATTGCCGCAGCGCAACAGGGTGAACAAATCACACTGGCCAAGCTAAATAAGGCGTATGAAGAGATCAGCGCCTTGGACGCAGATATCTTGCTTACCGAGGGTGCCGGGGGCTGGTTATTGCCTATCAATGATCAAGAGTTACTTAGCGACTGGGTGGTGGCGGCCAAACTCCCTGTGATCTTGGTGGTCGGCATGAAGCTCGGCTGTTTAAATCATGCCTTGCTCACCATGGCGTCCCTGCAACAGCAAGGAGTGGAGGTAGCTGGGTGGATAGCCAATCAGGTTGACCCTGACATGGCCGAATACGATGCCAATTTGGCCACCTTAAAGGCGCGCATGCCTGTGCCCATGCTGGCCGAGAGTCCTTATACTGAGGGCACCCCAAAACTGCGTATTCATGGCACCTTATTGGATGTGCTGGCGCTGCGCTAGCGCTTTTCCTTCCTCTGGCATCTTGTTACAACTCTTTACAATTGTTTAAGTTACAATGTCTTGATGCTGTCATGGTTAGCCTATATATAGGACTCATAGAGCCGAGAGTGATGCTATCCATTATGGGTCAGGATGCCCCGTAAGCGCTGGACCCCAGCTAAGGGAGACCCCTAATGAATAATCTTACTCGATTGGAGAATGACGTATGAAGCGTGTAGTGCTTTTTTTATTGACCAACCTAGCGGTAATGCTGGTCCTAGGGGTGGTGTTATCGATTATTTTTGCAGTTTTAGGCATTTCCTCGCGCAGCATGGGCGGGATCTTAGTGATCGCTGCAGTATTTGGCTTTGGCGGCGCCTTTATTTCTTTAGCCATGTCGAAATGGATAGCTAAGCGTTCAACTGGCGCCTATGTTATCGAACAGGCGCGTACCGAAACCGAGCAATGGCTGGTGGCCACAGTAGCCGAGCAGGCACAGCAGCGCGGTATTAAAATGCCCGAGGTGGCGATTTACGATAGCCCTGAGATCAACGCTTTTGCTACCGGCCCGTCTAAAAACAATGCCTTAGTAGCGGTAAGCAGTGGTTTACTTCATAACATGACCCAGGATGAAGCGCAGGCGGTACTGGCTCATGAGGTATCGCACGTGGCTAACGGTGATATGGTTACCCTGACGCTGATCCAAGGCGTGGTGAACACCTTTGTCATCTTCCTGGCGAAAGTACTTGCCGGGGTGGTGGATAACTTCCTAAGCGGCAATGAAGAAGAAAGCGGCCCAAGCTGGACATACTTCATCTTTGATATGCTGTTTCAAATTCTCTTTGGTGTGCTTGCTTCCGTGGTTGTGGCCTACTTCAGCCGTAAACGCGAATATGCCGCTGACCGAGGGGCTGCGGAACTAGTTGGTGCCAATAAGATGCGTGCCGCACTGGAGCGCTTAAAGGGCAACCGTGAGTCGCAGCTAGAAGGTTCTATGATGGCCTTTGGTATTGCCTCGGGGCGTTCAATCGGCGAGTTGTTTGCTTCGCACCCACCGTTGGATGCGCGTATTAACGCGTTAAAGTAAAAGTAATAATAAAAAAGGGCCGAAAGGCCCTTTTTTATTGGTTCTAGCTGCCCGCTTGTTCGCGCGCTTGCTGATTAGGCAGCAGTTGCTCAACGATTTCCTTGGCCGACAGGGTATAACGCACCCCGCCAAACATCACCGAGGTATATTCGTCCAGGCCGGTGATCCCCGTTAGCGTCCATCCCTCGCCACGCTCTGGGCAGTATACTGTTGTGGTGGGGGGCACCATGATAAATTGTGCTTGGCTCATTCGCTTGCCGTTTTAAACTTGCTGATGGCCCTAGTTTAAGGCAATAATCCCGCAACTCAACCTCTGCGAGCTAAGTTTCATGATCCATTGCCAGGAAGCCTCATTGGCGCTTCGCCCAATACGGCATAAAGACGTGTCGGCCCTCTATGGTATACTTACGCACCAAGAAGTCAGTCGCTATAACGATTATGCCCTTCCTTCAAACCCATCCGAGGTTCAAGATATTATTCAAGGGGACATAGAGCTGCTACTTACGGGTGAAGGAGTACGCATGGCTATCGTCTATCAGGAGCAAGTAGTGGGCAGCTGTGGCATTTATGATGCCCATACCAAGGTGGCTAAAATTGGCTATGAACTCCACCCCCTGTTTTGGGGGCAAGGCCTAATGCATAGTGCCTTGTCTTTATTATTGTCCGAGGGGCAGCAGTATATGGGCGCCGATGTAACCACAATACAAGCCCGGGTGCATCTGGATAACCTGCGCAGTATTAAGCTGCTGCAACGCCTTGGCTTTGTGTGCAGTGAGCCTGGGGTCTATCAATTGCCCTGGCTTCCTCGCTCCTAGGCATTCTCGGCCTATAACAGCGCTATCTTAGCGCTCAAACGACGAACTAGGGTAGAGACATCCGGGTTTTCGCTGTTAAGGCCTTCAATTAAGGTCATAAAATAGCAGTCCATCATGGCCGCGGCTCGCACCTCATCGTATTGACGCGTACCATCGAACAGTAACTTTTTAAATGCCTCCATCTGCGCGCTGAAAAACGCGCCTTGCCATACTAGGCCCTGCAATAAGGACTTGCTGAATTCCGTGTGCTGTAAATAGAAACGATAGAGGTGCAGAGCATAGTGACGCATTTTCAGCTTCGGCTGCTCGAAGGTATCTTCACGTTTAGCGCTGGCTATCACTTTATCTATATGCATCAGCATAAGTTGGCGTAACAAATCGTCTTTATTTTCAAAGTGGGTAAACAGGGTGCCATTGGCTACCTGGGCCTGTTTGGCAATATCGCGTGTAGAAGTGGCGGCAAAGCCATGCTCCAGGAATAGTTGCCAAGCTGCATCCAAGATGCGCTCCCGGGTTAACTGCTTTTTGCTTATTACCTTGTTTCCTACTTGGTTATTGCTCACAAAATGCCTGCTAAAGAGTTGAAATTGAGCGCGCTCAATTATTATAATGAGCGCGCTCATTTTTAAATCGTTAAGGAAAACAGCATGAAATCAGACACTAACCCCGTTACTTGGGTGCTTGGGTATATCCTCTTTATGCCATTTATTGTTTTTTATAGTTATATCCTAGGTCCTATACTCAAAGCAATTTTACTGCCAGGTGGCTTAGTGCTCTTGGCACTTATCTTAGGGCCTAAGGAGTTTACACTGGCGTGGCGTGAAGCTCAGCAAAACAAGCAGCATGGTAAGTCAGAATAAGGCCATTTTATCGGCCAACTTGGCATGCTTTTTATCTGGCTTTTTTGTATAATGCGCCGCAACTTATTGTTGGCAAATGGCCAACAGCTATGGGCGGGCGTACCCCTCAAGTGTGATAGCTTGGCGCCGGCGCACTAAAGCTTAGTGAAAACCATAGTTAAATTGGTATCGTTATTGACCCGAGGAGTGACAATGAAAGTAGGTATTATTATGGGTTCCAAGTCTGATTGGCCCACTATGCAACATGCAGCGGATATGTTGGATAAATTTGGCATCGACTATGAAACCAAGGTTGTTTCGGCGCACCGTACTCCTCAATTGTTGGCCGATTATGCCTCATCTGCCGCCGAGCGTGGTATCAAGGTAATTATCGCCGGTGCCGGCGGTGCTGCTCACCTACCAGGTATGGCTGCTGCCTTCACTTCACTACCAGTGCTGGGTGTACCTGTGAAGTCTAAAGCCCTAAACGGTGTTGATTCATTGCTCTCTATTTGCCAAATACCTAAAGGCGTTGCCGTAGGCACGCTAGCCATTGGCGATCCGGGTGCGGCCAATGCTGGCTTGTTAGCGGCACAGATCTTAGGCTGTCAACAGCCTGAGTTATTGGCAAAAATCGATGCTTTCCGTAAAGAGCAAACCGATACCGTTTTAGCTAACACAAACCCAGCTGAATAAGGTCCGGTAGCCATGAAGATGTTAGTGCTTGGTGCGGGACAATTAGCGCGAATGATGGCGCTTGTTGGCGCGCCTTTGGATATTCATATCCGTGCCTATGATGTAGGCTCAAAGCAGGTGGTCCACCCGGTAACCGGTGAAACCTATGAATTAACGCTGGAGCAGGCGATCGCACAGAGCGAGCGCATTACCGCTGAATTCGAGCATATTCCTGCGGATGTATTGGCGCAGTGTGAGCAAAGCGGTAAGTTCTTCCCTGGCGAAGAAGCCATTGCCTGCGGTGGTGACCGAGCTAAAGAAAAAGCCTTGCTAGAGCGCGCTGGTGTACCGAGCGCCCCTTATGTGCTGGTAACCGAGCGTAGCCACCTGGATAAAGCTATTTCTGAGTTGGCCTTACCCCTGGTGATTAAAACCTGTCAGGCAGGATATGATGGCAAGGGTCAATGGCGCTTAAAAGACGCCGCGGATGCGGAACAGATTTGGGCCGAAATGCGTGAGTTTTTAGAAAAAGACCCTGAGCACAGCATCATTTGCGAAAAAATGATCCCATTCGAGCGCGAAGTGTCGGTGATCGGCGCCCGTGATCAAGAGGGTAATGTAGCCATCTACCCGGTAACAGAGAATGAACACACTAACGGTGTACTCACTTTGTCTGTGGCCGGATTAGTAAATGACAGCGTGCAACAGCAAGCCATTGACGCCTATAGCAAATTGGCGAATGCGCTTAATTATGTGGGCGTACTGGCCATAGAGTTCTTTGATGTTGACGGCCAACTTCTGGTTAATGAAATTGCACCACGGGTGCATAACTCTGGGCACTGGACACAACAGGGCGCCTATAGCTGTCAGTTTGAAAACCATGTGCGTGCCGTTGCCGGTTTGCCGTTAGGTGACACTGCCTTATTGCGTCCAAGCGCAATGATCAATGTGTTGGGTCAGGCGGCTATTCCAGCCGAGGTACTTAGCGTAGCGCAAACCCGCAGCCACTGGTACGGTAAGGGCGTAAAGCCTGGGCGTAAAATGGGGCATATTAACGTCAGTGCCGATAACCTGCATGCCTTGGGTGAGCGTTTAGCGACGTTGGTTGAGTATCTGCCCGAGGAGCAATACCCTGGGATTGCGGCTATGGCCAAACGCCTCACTCTAAATTAAGCCAAATCAGGCACTTCTTAAAAACCGAGCTAAGCTCGGTTTTTTCATCTCTTTTCATTACAAAGTCAAAAGTTTAGCTGCTACCATTGCGACCTAGTACCTATTTCCCTGAATTGGTACTAGCATTTTTCGTCAGCTTAATGGAATCTAGTATGAAAGCACAATCTCGGGCTTTTTCTCTTCTGGGCGTATTTATGCTCGGGGTAAGCGCTTCAAGCGCTTGCGCCAGCGCCACCCCCAGGCTTAACTCTGATGCCGCGCAATCTGCGCCCAGCATACGTATTGCCACCTTTAACGTCAGTATGGACGGCTCTAATTACAACGAACGTTTTACCTCCTTAACCGAGTCGCCACTGCCTCAGTTACTGGCCAAGGGCCGCCACCCGCAAATTCATAATGTCGCCACCATTATCCAGGCTGTACGCCCGGATGTTATTTTACTTAATGAATTTGATTTCACTGGTGATTGGCAACAAAACGTAGCGCTGTTTCAGCAAAATTTTCTTGCTCAGGCCCATGGCGACTACCAAGCCATTAGCTATCAATACAGCTATGCGGCGCCGGTCAATACAGGTGTTGCCAGTGAGTATGACTTTGATGGAAATGGCAAAAAGTCTGGCATAGCGGGTGATGCCTATGGTTTTGGTTTTTATCCCGGTCAATACGGCATGCTGTTGCTGAGCCGTTTTCCCATAGATACTGATGCGGTGCGTACCTTCCAGCATTTGCCTTGGTATACGCAAAGCGGCGCTTCTATGCCCCTGCTTAATGGCCAGCCTTTTTATGATCAACAAACCTGGCAGGCGGCGCGTTTAAGCTCAAAATCATTTTGGGATATTCCCTTAGAGGTTGCCGGTGAACGCCTGCATATTCTTGCCTCGCATCCCACGCCGCCTGTTTTTGACGGCCCGGAAGACAGAAACGGCCTGCGTAATTTTGCTGAGCTCAAGTTAGTCGCGGACTATATCGCCACGCCAGCCCCAGGTTACCTTGTGGATGATAAGGCGCAAGTGGGCGGCCTCAGCGGCGACGGACGATTTGTGATTCTTGGTGACTTAAACGCCGCGCCCCAAGGCCCCAAGGCAAGGCCTGAGGCCATCGATCAGCTATTAAAACATCCCAAGGTGGATAGCAGCCTAATACCTGTTAGCAAGGGAGGCGCCGAATCCTCGACCGAGCCTTTTGCAAAATTCTATACCGCCAGCTGGCAGGCCCGTGTCGATTATGTTTTGCCGTCCAAATTCGGTTTGCAGCCAGTGGACTCGGGTGTGTATTGGCCGGCAGAAGGTGAAGCAGGTTATGAGTTAGTGCGCGATAGAAAGCTATCTTCGGATCATCGTCTGGTTTGGATGGATGTGCAGATAATCGCAAATGAATAAACGTATTTGTTTAAATTATGGTCTATATTTATAGGGAACAGGTTCATAGCTTGTTTTATTGCTAGCGCAGAGTTTTGGTCAGCAAGACTTGCTGACCTTTTTTTGCGTTGTTATTCACCCCGTTAAGCGCCTATTTAATCTAAAACATCTGTTTTTATTGCTGAGATTTTGCTTAAATCTTTGCACCTGCAATTTCAATACTAATAATTATGTTTCATAAAACAGTGCTAGCGGCCACCATAGCTTCTAGCTTTATCCTTGCGGGCTGTCAAAGCACGGCACCGCAAAGCGTGGCAGCGGTTAATGCCGAGCCCAGCACCATTGAAAAACAACAAGTATCGACTCCAGCTAAGCCAGGCTCTATTGCCATCACCCTAGAGCAGGCCATGGCGCATCCAGACTGGTTGGGTAACCAGCCGGAAGGTGCGTTTTGGCGCGCCGACTCTGGCGCGGTGATTTATCAACAGAAGCAGCAGGGCAATGAACTAAGAGATCATTATGTTCAAGCGCTTGGCAACAGCGCTGCCGTGGTACCTCTGAACGAGCTTCATACCTTGGGCGATGACGCCGCGGTTATGAGCAAAGACCTGCGTTTGCAGGCCTATCAGTTTGAAGGTGATATCTTTGTTAAGGATCTTCTTAACAACACCCTGATCCAAATTACTAAAACGTCGGCATTTGAATCTAAGCCGCAGTTTTTAAATGACAACTCCTTGGTCTACCGAGTCGGTAACCTGTTTATGCAGGTGGATTTAAGCACGGGTCAGCACAGCGAGCTGGTCAACCTAAAGCTTGAAGACACGCCGGTGAAGGTGAGTGAGCCAAGCAGCTACATAGCCAAAGAGCAGCATAAGCTAATCGACTATGTCGCCTTGCAGTTAAAAAACAAAAAAGATGCCGTCGCGCGCCAACAGGCCTTGCTTGATGCCAACGATGCTTTGGTGGATGCCAGCATTTACCTGGGTGAGAACAAGCGTCTAGTTGATGCCCAGTTATCACCGGATGGCACTAAGCTGATTGTGGCCCTGACCGACACCCGCAGCTGGCGTGGTGAAGGCGATATCATGCCTAATTACATTACGGATGATGCCGGTATTGATGCGGTTCCTGCTCGTCGCCGTGTGGCCGATGATAAGCCGCAGGAAACCGAGCTGGTGTATATCGACCTGGATAGCAAGCAGAAGTCGACCCTGACCTACAATACCTTGCCCGGTTGGGATGAAGACGTACTGGCGGAAGTGAAAGCACAAAACTATGCCCGCGAAGGTAAAAAGTACCAATCTGAAAAGAAACGTCGTGAAATCAATCTAATGATGGACTGGGGCTGGGATCAAAGCGCTATTGTCTGGAATAACGCCGGTACGCAAGTCGCTGTTATGCTGGAAGCCTGGGATAACAAAGACCGCTGGATTGCCACCGTTGATTTCAATGGCAAAAAGCTGGTTAACCAACACAGATTGCACGATGATGCTTGGGTAAACTACACCTTTAACGACTTCGGTTGGTTAAATAACAGCGATACCTTGTATTACCTATCTGAGCAGTCCGGTTATAGCCATATCTATACCAAGGCGTTAGATGGTAAGGCGACGCAGCGTACTCGTGGTGCGTTTGAGGTTTCCGATCTGACTCTAAGCAATGATGATGCTTATCTTTACTTTAAGGGCAATATAAAGCACCCAGGTATCTATGAAATCTACCGTTTGCCGTTGGCCGGTGGTGATTTTGAAGCACTGACCGACCTTAACGGTATGACGGATTATGTGCTCAGCCCTGATCAGAGCAAACTGTTGCTGACGCATTCGACCATTATGAATCCACCTGAGCTATTTGTGATGGACGCGGCGCCTAAGTCTGAAGTGACACAACTGACTCACACCGTATCCGAGCAATTTAAAGCCACTAAACTGACAGCGCCGAAAATTGTTGCTGTGCCTTCAAGTCATGGTGAGCAGCCTGTGTATGCCAAGGTTTATTACCCAAGCGACTACGTGGAAGGGGAAAGTGGTAAGACCCGTAAAGCGGTGATCTTTAACCATGGTGCCGGCTACCTGCAAAACTCACACTTCGGTTGGTCCGGTTATTTCCGTGAATTTATGTTCCACTCCTTACTGGCCGATGAGGGCTATGTGGTGATGGATATGGATTACCGGGCATCAAAAGGCTATGGCCGTGATTGGCGTACCGCTATTTATCGCCAAATGGGCACACCGGAAACCCAAGATCTGATCGATGGTGTTAACTGGATGGCCGAGCATGCCAATGTTGATACCGGTGCGGTAGGCACTTATGGCGGCTCTTACGGCGGCTTTATGACCTTTATGGCTCTGTTCACCGCGCCGGAAGTATTCCAAGCCGGTGCCGCCTTGCGTCCGGTCAGCGACTGGGCTCATTACAATGCGCCGTACACCTCGAACATTCTAAACCGTCCGGATGTTGATCCCATCGCTTATGAACGCAGCTCGCCGATTTACTTCGCCGAGGGTTTACAAAAGCCACTGCTGATCAACGCCCCCATGGTTGATGACAATGTGTTCTTCCAGGACGTAGTACGCTTGGTTCAGCGCTTTATTGAGCTGGAAAAAGAGAACTTCGAGACCGCCATCTTCCCAGTGGAGCCGCATGGTTTTATCCAGCCTTCAAGCTGGCTCGATGAATACCGTCGTATTCACAAGCTGTTTAAAGAAAATCTATGATGCTTTATCGTTAAGCGCATAAAAAAGCCCGGGTTTCCCCCCCCCGGGCTTTTTATTTTCTTCTCTAGGTAAGCTAATTTACTGGCGAGCGCGATGCCTTAACCAGTGCAGTGCCCCCAGCGCCACACCGCCTATAACGCCAAATAAATGGGCTTCAATGGCCACCCGCGAGGCGATAAGGGTTTCTAAGTCGGCGCTGGCGCCGATAAGTTGCTCATAGGCCACCTTGATCAACACGCCTAATAACAGCAGGTAACCGGTTTTCTCGCCGCTGCAAATATCCCGAAGGGCGCCATAGACCAATAGGCCATGCAAGGTGCCGCTTAGGCCAACGTAAATATCTATATTATCGGCGAACAGATAAATAAGCCCGGTGCAGACGATTGAAATACTCAGTACCGCCAGCCAATAGCCACGTACCGTAAAAAAATGATGATGAAGAAGCCAAAGGGCGCCAACGCCGGCCATATTCATTAATAAATGGGCGCCATTACTGTGGCTGAAGTTACCGCTAAGCAGACGATAGACTTGCCCGTCATTGATGGCGCCGCGGTCAAACTGCAGCACGGGATTCAAATTGAAAACCATGATCAGTATGCAGAGAATGATCAGGGCTAAAGGAGCAAATAAGGTCGACTTTTTAAACAAGGATTTAAACATAGGGCGATTATCTATTATTTTTGCGTATTGTGCCCGTTTATACCAATTCTGTTAAGTATGTGATCAGATATAGCGCTGGATAAATGATATGCTCACAAGGCGGAATTTTTTCTTATATTCTACATAGAAAAATCCCAACACAGTGAGCATGATATTTAGCCCGCTAGAATGATTAGCTATTTAAGTGAATTGGTATTTCCCTTAAGATGCCAATCTCAAACAAGATAAACAGACTCTAGCGCTATTATGACTTTTTCTAAATCCCTGCTTACTCTTGCAGCCACTCTTTTTCTTACTACCGGCTGCGTTACTACCGAAGAACCCAGTGCCAACAAACAGGTGCTCGCCGACAGAGAGCCCGAAGCCACCACCAGTATTGTCGCCAAACATCAGGTTGTCGGCGACAAATACATGGTTGCCGCCGCGAACCCTTATGCGGTAAAGGCCGGCGAGGCGGTATTGGCCAAAGGCGGTAGCGCCATAGATGCTGCCATCGCCGTACAACTGGTTTTAACCCTGGTTGAGCCGCAATCATCGGGTATAGGAGGCGGCGCCTTTATTATGCATTATGATGCGCAGGGGCGTCAGTTAACTACCTTTGATGGCCGTGAAACCGCGCCAAAAGCGGCCATACCCGAGCTATTTCTCGATAGTGAAGGCAAGGCGGTGCGCTGGATAGATGCGGTCGTCGGTGGTCGCTCCGTGGGTGTGCCCGGGGTGATGAAAGCCTTGGCCGATGCCCACACCCAGTACGGCAATTTGGCATGGGAAGAACTCTTTAGCGACGCCATTGCCTTAGCCGAGCAAGGATTTGAGGTATCGCCGCGGCTGCATAACCTGCTGGCCCGTCGCATCAACCCAGGTGTTGAAAAGCTGCCGGTGTCCAGCGACTATTTCTTTCCCGGCGGCGAGCCTTTAGCCGTGGGCACGATACGCAAAAACCCTGAGCTTGCAGCCCTATATCAGCAGATGGCTGAGCAGGGCGTTACCGCCTTTTATCAGGGTGACAACGCCACGGCCATCGCCAATGCAGTGCAGCACAGCGAGATTGCTCCAGGTCTTTTAACCGAAGCGGATATTCAAGGCTATCAAGCCAAAGAGCGTGCTCCTATCTGCGTTGGCTACCATAGCTACCGTGTATGCTCTATGGCGCCACCAAGCAGTGGCGGTATGGCGGTCCTGCAAATTCTGAAATTGCTGGAGCACAAAAAGCTAAGTCAATATCCGGTTAATGACCCAGAAGCGTTGCATTACTTTACCCAGGCTTCGAGATTGGCCTTTGCCGACCGTAACGTTTATATGGCCGACCCGGATTTCCAGGCGGTTCCCACTCAAGCCTTGATGGACAGCGCTTATTTGGATAAGCGTGCGGCTTTAATAGGTGAACAAGATTATAAGCAGCGTCACGGCAACCCGGTTTTGGGTGTAAGTTATGCCGAGGACGATGCCTTTGAGCTGCCTAATACCAGCCATATTTCCATCGTCGATGCAAAGGGCAATGCGGTGTCCATGACCACCTCTATCGAAATGGCGTTTGGCTCGTCTGTCATGGTGAATGGCTATTTGTTGAATAACCAACTCACAGATTTTGCGCTCTCGCCTAAGCGCGACGGTAAATATGTGCAAAACCGCGTTGAGGGCAATAAGCGCCCGCGCAGCTCCATGGCACCTGTTATGGTGTTTAATGAAGATGGCTCACTGCGCCTAGTGATAGGCTCACCCGGCGGCAGTCGCATTATCAATTATGTGGCGCACAGCATAATCGGTGTGCTTGATTGGGGGCTTACAGCGCAGCAGGCCATCAATATGCCGCGTCTGACCAATCGCAACGATGTAACCACCTTGGAGCAGGGGACCGAATTAGCCAAGCTGAAAGCGCAATTTGAGTTGCGTGGTCATGAGGTACGCATTGGCGATCTGAACTCAGGTCTGCATGCTGTGGAGGTCATTGATGGCAAACTTTATGGCAGCGCCGATCCCAGGCGTGAGGGCATAGCACTGGGCCAATAGGGCACCAATGTTAATATAAATTCAGGGGCTTGTTGGTTAATTGCTAACAAGCCCAAAAACTGGGGATGAATACGTAATCTAGCCGATTTCGGTTTGCAATTTACCCTCAAGGGGCAATAATATCAGGCAATTGTATTCTGCGCTAAGTAGGCATCATGACTGATAAATCATCCGCACCTCACACACAAATCAGCGATCCAAATTATCTTTATATTCCATATTCCGGCCCCACTCTGTTAGAGACACCCTTGCTCAATAAAGGCAGTGCTTTTACGCAGCGTGAGCGTGAGAGTTTTAACCTGGCCGGCTTATTGCCGCCACGCTTTGAAACCATCGAAGAGCAGGCGGAGCGTTGTTATCAACAATACTCCAGCTTTAGCGATAATCTTAATAAGCATATCTACTTGCGCGCCATTCAAGATAATAACGAGACCCTGTATTACCGTTTGGTACGCGATCATATCGACGAGATGATGCCCATTATCTATACGCCAACCGTGGGCGATGCCTGTGAGCAGTTCTCCGATATTTACCGCAGTTCACGTGGCTTATTTATCTCTTATGAAGACAGACATAATATCGACGACATTCTTCGCAATGCCACCAAGGGCAAGGTGAAGGTGATTGTGGTCACCGACGGCGAGCGTATTTTGGGCCTAGGCGATCAGGGCATCGGCGGTATGGGGATTCCCATTGGTAAACTGTCTCTGTACACAGCCTGTGGTGGCATTAGCCCGGCTTATACCTTGCCGGTGATGCTGGATGTGGGTACCAATAATGAGAAATTATTGAACGACCCTATGTATATGGGGGCGCGTCATAAGCGTATCGGTCAGCAGGAATACGACGAGTTTCTTGATCTCTTCATTAAAGCGGTTAAGCGCCGTTGGCCAAGTGTGATGCTGCAGTTTGAAGATTTCGCTCAGCCTAACGCCATGCCACTGTTGAAACGCTACCGTGATGAGATCTGTAGCTTTAACGATGATATCCAGGGCACAGCAGCAGTGACTGTGGGTACCTTGTTGGCCGCTTGCCGGGTGAAAGGCACTAAGCTGAGTGAGCAAAAGGTGGTGTTTGTTGGCGCCGGCTCTGCAGGCTGTGGTATTGCCGAGCAGGTTATCAGCCAAATGGTGTCTGAAGGTATCAGTGATGCCCAGGCACGCAGTCAAATCTTCATGGTAGACCGTTTTGGTCTGTTGGCCGAAGGCATGGAAGGGTTGCGTGATTTCCAACAGGCGCTGATGCAGTCTCAGGATAACCTTGCGCAGTGGCAATACAGCGGCGATTATCCGTCCTTGCTCGATGTGATGCACTGTGCTGAGCCGGGCATACTAATCGGCGTATCGGGCCAACCTGGGCTCTTTACCGAGCAGGTTGTACGTACCATGGCAGAAAATAATCCACAGCCGATTATTTTCCCACTGTCGAACCCGTCAAAGCAGGTTGAAGCCCATCCTCAAGATGTAGTGAACTGGACCAATGGCCAGGCCATCATTGCCACCGGCAGCCCGTTCGGGACCATTAGCCATGAGGGCAAGGACTACAACATTCCACAGTGTAACAACAGCTATATTTTCCCGGGCATTGGTCTGGGTGTTATTGCCATTAAAGCCAAACGTATTACCGATGAAATGCTGATGGCCGCCAGTGAAACCCTGGCGTCGAGTTCGCCCTTGGCCAACTCAGGTATGGGCAGCTTGCTGCCGCCATTGACTCAAATTGAAGCCTTGTCTAAGCGTATTGCCTTTGCGGTGGCCAAGGTAGCGATTGAGCAGGGGGAGGCACTGGAGGTCAGTGACGAGGACATTATTAAGGCCATAGATAAGAATTATTGGCACCCCGAATATCGCAACTATAAGCGTGTGAGTATTTAATCACCGTCATATAAGTAAACGCCGCACCCACCGTGCGGCGTTTTTGCGTTGAAGGAAGGGTTAGATAAGACCAAATACAGTGCCTTTTGAGCCGGCTTTATTAATAATGATGTTAGATAAGTATGCAGCGCACATGGATATTGATGGCGTTGGCAAGGAGTTAAGTGAATTTTGAATTGGCAGCAATTAGTCGATAATCGCCAGCGTTTTTTCTGGGTCCTGCAAATCGCCGGATGGATAGGCTATGCCCTGGTTAACTACATAGGTTCCAAGGTCTTTGAAATGCGTGATATTTACGTGTTTGTGATCTTGCTTAATGCCTATGCCGGGTGCCTGATGACGGTGCCGCTGCGCTATTTGTACCGCCGGGTGTGGAATGCCAAACCCTGGATCTTGGTGCTGGTGGTGTTCGGGGTGTCCTATATCACAGGAACCCTGTGGTCGGTGGTGCAAAAGTTTAACCTGTGGGAAATTTACCGCCATGGTTATCGCCCCGATGAGTGGTTTTACTATTTTCAACAAGGCCTGGATTCGGTTTATATCATTTTATGTTGGAGTGGTTTGTATTTCGGGATCAAATACTACCAGCTCTTACAGGGCGAAAGACAAAAGGCACTGAAGGCCAATACCATGGCCCATGAAGCGCAATTGAAAATGCTGCGCTATCAGCTTAATCCGCATTTTTTGTTTAATACTCTCAACGCCATATCGACCTTGATCTTGGTGGAGGAAAACAAGGATGCCAACAAGATGGTGTCGCGATTAAGTGACTTTTTGCGCTATACGCTTAACACAGACCCCATTAAAAAAGTGGCCTTAGAGCAGGAATTACATGCCCTAAGCCTGTATTTAGATATTGAGCGGGTACGCTTCGACGACCGCTTGGCTGTGCAGATGGATATCAGTGACGAGGCCAGAGAAGCCTTGGTGCCGAGCCTTATTTTGCAGCCGTTAATTGAAAACTCGTTGAAGTATGCCATAGCGCAGATGACCCAAGGCGGGGTAATCAGTGTGAAGGCTCAGGTGTTTGCCAAGGAATTGTTGCTTGAGGTCAGTGATAACGGCCCGGGCACAGAGCTTAAAGATGGGCAGCTGCTGCACGCCGGTGGCGTTGGCATAGCCAATACCAAGGATAGATTGAAGACACTTTACGAGAACAATTATTCATTTGTATTATCAGGGAATACGCCGACTGGTTTAACCGTCAATATTCGTATCCCTTTTGAGAAGGCAGTAACAGAGTGAATACCATAAAAACCCTGATCGTCGATGACGAGTCCTTAGCACGTAAGGGCTTGGCCGTACGTTTGGCGCAACTCGATAACGTAGAAGTCATCGAGCAGTGTGCTCAAGGTGCCGATGCGGTGGCCTTGTGTCAATCGCAAACGATAGATTTGGTGTTTTTGGATATTCAGATGCCAGGAATGAACGGCTTTGAGGTGGCGGATGCGCTAGCGCACTTGCCCACCGAGCAGCAACCCCTTGTGGTGTTCGTTACCGCCTTCGATCGCTATGCCGTGCAGGCCTTTGAAGTACATGCGCTCGATTATGTGCTCAAACCTGTGGATGACGACAGACTAAAACAGGCGGTGGAAAAAGTGCAATCACATTTAAAAACACAACAAGATAATATTCATAAGAAAAAGCTGGCCAGTTTTGTGGCCGGGATCACAGGTAATAACTGTGAAGAAATTCTTAAGAAATTAGCCAGCGGTGACAGCTTGGAGACCAAGCGCTACCCGGAATCATTGGCGGTGAAAGAGCAGGGTGAGATCATCCGTGTGTCGACCAATAGCATTCAATGGGTGGATGCCGCCGGTGATTATATGTGTCTTCACTGTGGCGACGGACAAACTCATATATTACGTAAAACCATGAAAGAGCTGGAGCGTGAGCTCGACCCTAGTTTGTTTGTACGTGTCCATCGCAGCGCCATCGTCAATTCAAAACAGATCAGCAAACTGGTGACTCAGGTCAGTGGTGAATACCTTCTGGTATTAACTAACGGTCAGGAGCTGAAAGTCAGCCGTAGCTACCGTGATAAGGTCAAGGCAGCTCTGGCTAATTAATTTAACTAGCTTCATCAATATCAGTAGATCTTATTAAAAGCGAGACATGGGTGCTCGCTTTTTTGTTGGGTTTAGGCTTTGAAATGCCTGCTGTCGGGTAAATGTCGGGCAGTTTTCGTACCCGACAGTGCTAATATTCCTTCAATCTTCACTTTGACATGGATAGGCAGTAAGAGGCAGGTTATGAATTTAAAGCAATTACGTTTGAGTCGACAATTATCGCAAGAGCAATTGGCGCAGATGTCCGGGCTCAACGTCAGAACAGTGCAAAGGATAGAAAGTGGTGCCAATGCGAGTTTAGAGTCGCAAAAATGCCTGGCTGCTGCCCTCGATGTCGATTTAGCAACATTGAACCAGGAGAAAGTGATGATAGATAAAAGCTCGGATAATTGGAAAAACCTGCCGCTGTTTTTAAAACTGTGGTTTGTTTTTCACTTTTTACAGCCCAGACCAACGCGCAGTTCGGCACAAAATGTTGAGCGTCTGTGCCATCTCTGCGGCTACTTGTTTTGTCTTATGGGTATTGTAAACGAGGCAGCACTGGTCGGTGGCCTGCTAATGCTGAGCACAGGATATTTATTTACCCTGTTGAAATACCAAGGTGATAAATATCAAATCTGGTATGAGCGAAGCGACAAGGCACACGCCGAAGGATAACAAAGGGGCCGTTTACACGGCCTTTTTTCTGTCTAGTCTCAAAGTCGATACTGCTTTAACCGGGCCACAAAGTCCTTATTACGGGTTTGTGTATTGGCGGTATCGGCAAAGAGGGTGGTGGTGATGGCATTATTTTCTATGCCGACCATCACACCGCTGGTGCCCTTGGCTAATTGCTCAATCGCAGCGACCCCTAACTGAGTCGCCAAAATACGATCCCCGGCAACCGGCGCTCCGCCTCGTTGCACATAACCTAAAATAGCGCTGCGACTATCGACTCCTGTGTATTCGCTGAGCTGCTCGGCCAATTGTTGAGCGCTGATACTTAACGAGTGCTCCGCCATAACCAGCACATAACTAGGGTGCTTATCCTGGCGCAGTGACTGTGCCATTTCTTCTTTTAGCTCTGCAAGAAAGGCCTGCTCATCATCGATAAGTTCCTTGCAGATGATCTGCTCGGCGCCACTGGCCAGGCCCGCTTCCATGGCCAAAATGCCGCAGTCACGGCCCATTACCTCAACCACAAAAGTGCGTTCAAAGGCCTGAGCGGTATCGCGAATCTTGTCTATGCAATCGAGCGCCGTATCTATGGCGGTATTAAAGCCAATGGTGGCCTCTGTGCCATTGATATCATTGTCTATGGTGCCGGGAATACCAATAAGCTGCCCTTGCCAATGGGCTTGCAGCGCTTGGGCGCCCTTGAAGCTACCATCGCCACCGATCACTACCAGGGCATCGATATGGCATTTGCGCAGGCTGTTGGCCGCTTGGAGGATCCCCGCTTCACTGAGCATTTGTGGGCAACGGGCGGATTTTAAAATGGTGCCGCCGCGATGTATGATGTCAGCAACATCGGACGCCTTGAGTTCGGTATAGTCTTCGTTGATCAGGCCATTATAGCCGGCGTAAAAGCCGACAACCTGATAGTCATGGGAGAGAGCGTGCAGGGTAAGGGCACGGATTGCCGCATTCATACCGGGGGCATCGCCCCCGGAAGTAAGTATTGCGACGCGTTTCAATTTAGTCATAAGTTATTGCGTCTGTTGCTTAAACCTATGCTTACTATTTATTGAACGGTGACAATTTTCAAGGTATTTGTGGCACCAACGGTTTCCATCATGTCGCCATGGGTGAGTATCACAGTATCACCTTGCTGCAGGTCGCCAAGCTCAACTAAGCGCGACAGCGCCTGGCTGGCAATTTCTTCTTTTTCATAAGGCTGGAATCGAAGTGCACCGGGTAGACGCCGCGATACAGGGCAGACTGACCTAGCGTTTGTTTATGGCGCGACAGTGAATAGATGGGCAGGCCAGATGAAATACGTGACATCAGCTTGGCCGTGTTACCTGATTCTGTCAGCGCCACAATGGCTTTAACCGTACCCAGGTGGTTGGCCGCATACATGGCGGACAGGGCAATCGTCTCGGCGTTGTCGGCAAACATGCTGTCGAGGCGGTGTTTGGAAATATGGGTTTCTTTTTGCGACTCGGCGCCTAAACAAACGCGCGCCATGGTGGCGACGGTTTGCTCTGGGTAATCACCAGCAGCGGTTTCCGCCGATAGCATTACGGCATCTGTGCCGTCCAATACCGCGTTGGCCACATCCATTACTTCGGCGCGGGTCGGCATAGGGTTGTCTATCATGGACTCCATCATCTGCGTGGCGGTGATCACCACACGGTTCAGGGAGCGGGCACGATTGATAATGGTCTTTTGTTTACCAACCAGCTCGGCATCGCCAATTTCTACACCCAGGTCGCCACGGGCAACCATGACCGCATCGGAAGCCAGGATAATATCGTCGATGGCTTCAACGCTTTCCACCGCTTCGGCACGTTCAATTTTAGCTAATAGCTGGGCTGTAGAGCCGGCTTTTTCGGCCAAAGAGCGCACATAGCGCATATCTTCGCCACAGCGCGGGAAAGACACGGCGATGTAATCGACGCCAATTTTAGTGGCGGTGATCAAATCTTCTTTATCTTTATCGGTAAAGGCGGGCGCCGTTAAGCCGCCGCCTAAGCGGTTGATGCCTTTATTGTTTGACAATACACCACCGACCTTAACGATACAGTGCACCTTGTTGCCTTCAACATGGTCAACGGTCAATTGAATTAGACCGTCGTTAAGGAGCAGTAGGTCGTCAGATTTAACATCCTGGGGTAATTCTTTGTAGTCGATACCCACGCCGTTAATATCGCCTTGCTCCGGACCTAAGTCCGCATCAAGAATAAACTTATCGCCCTGAGTCAGGGTAACCTTGCCTTCTTTAAAGGTGGAAACGCGAATTTTAGGGCCCTGTAAGTCGGCCAGAATGGCCACATGTACGCCTAAGCGGCTGGCGATATCACGTACTGCATCGGCACGCTCTTGGTGATCGGCGGCTTTACCGTGGGAAAAGTTTAAGCGCACCACATTAGTGCCAGCGCGGATGATTTTTTCTAGATTATTGTCTCTGTCCGTTGCCGGACCCAGGGTGGCCACGATTTTCGTACGTCTAAGCATTAAAGTCTCCCGTAGGCATTTGCTTAATAGCAGGGTAGCAAACTCTGGCTTAATTACAGCTCGGAGTCTGCTTTTTACGTATTTTTTACTATTTATGTGTCGGTAGTATGACACCGGTGTCAGATGCAGTCAATTGTGCTATAATCGCGAGCTGACTCCTTTATGCAATGATATTGGGGTAATTTGATATAATTCCAAGGCGGGGATTGAATGGTCTCAAGTTTTCCCTATAATGCCCGCCGTAATCAGGTTATACACCCAATTTTTTAAGGTGATCAACCCGCGTGCAGAGCACCAAAACGCTAAGTGGAGAATAATAAAGATTTAGAGCCTGGCTCTATAAAAATTATTAATCCCATTAGTGAGTTAGGCTCTCACGCTAACAGTAATATGTTGTTGCACCCATGGGTGTTTTAAACCAGTCACACGTTAATACCGAGGAGGAAACTCGATGCAAGTAGCATTAGTAGGTCTGGGAGTGATGGGCAAAAATCTTGCTTTGAACTTAATCGAAAAAGGGCTCACGCTCGTTGCTTATGATACAAATCCAGACGCTGGTGAAGAGTTACTCAGCTGCGCCAAAACGCAAGGAACGGCCGAGCGCTTGCATATAGTCTCAGATCTTCATGATATGGTGCGCCGTTTAGAAGCGCCGCGTTCTATCCTTTTATTGGTTCCTGCCGGTGAACTGGTTGATCGCGTATGTCAGGACTTGGTTGATGCGGGTGTGAGCAAGGACGATATTATTGTCGACTGCGGTAACAGCAATTATAAAGACGGCATTGCCCGTAAGCTCAAATACCAGAACAAATTTGAATTCGCTACCATGGGTATTTCCGGTGGTGCTGAAGGCGCACGTCATGGTCCAGCCATGATGGCCAGTGGCTCAGAAGGCGGCTGGGAGCGTATCGAGTCTTCATTTGAAAAAGTGGCGGCCAGCTATAATGGCGAGTCTTGTTTTGCTCGCGTGGGCCAATCCGCCAGCGGTCACTTTGTAAAAATGGTACATAACGGCATCGAATATGCGTTGATGCAGTTAATTGCCGAGATTTACCAATTACTTCGTTTGGGTGCGGGTAAAACACCACAGCAAATCGCCGAGATTTTCGATACCTGGTCTGAGGGTGAACTGAATAGTTATCTGCTGGCTATTTCCAGCCATATTCTTAAGCTTGAAACCACAGACGGCAAGGCACTGGTTGATTTAATCGACAATAAGGTTGGCGCCAAGGGCACCGGCCTGTGGACGGCGCAAAATGCCTTGGAACTGGGCATTGCCGTACCTTCATTGGTTGCCGCGGTGCAAGCCCGTCATCTTACCAATACAGGTGACACCCATGCTGCAAAAGAAATGACCTATGCCGCCAAGGCCACCGAGCGCCTCGATATCGATTTGGACGAGCTAAAAGATGCGTTCCATCTGGCGAGCCTGTTATGTTACCGCCAGGGTCTGGCGCTGATCAAAGGTGCATCGCGCGCCCATCAGTGGAAGGTAGACCTGGCTAAAACGCTGCAAACCTGGCGTGCTGGCTGTATTATCCGTGCCGATTATCTGGATCAAATTACCCAGGGCGTAGAGTTTATCGATACTCTGGATACGCAAGTTAAAGCGCTGCGTCGTATTACCGGTGCCGCGGTGAGCACAGGTCTGGCATTCCCGGTGCTGAGCGCCACACAAAACTATTTGGCGACCTTAAGCACGCCGAGCAATGGTCACCTGGTGCAGGCGCAACGCGACTACTTTGGTGAGCATGGCATTAAGACCCACAGCGGTGAGGTGTGTCACCTGACGGACTTGGTTGAGATTGATGCCAAGGTTCGTTAATCGCCAAGATTACATGCACATATAAAAAAAGCCCCGCATTTGCGGGGCTTTTTCATGCTTTAAATTTGTAGTTAACGGCTTAACTCGCCGCGCAAATTGTCCTGCATTAAGTGACGTATGCTTTGCGCCGAGAGCTGCTTGCTAAGTAAATAATGCAGCTTGGTTAAACAGGCTTCCAAGGTCATATCGAAGCCGCTGATCACGCCGACATTCAACAATGCATTGCCGGTGGCATAGCCGCCCATATTTACTTGCCCTTGCAGGCATTGAGTAAGGTTGATAACGACTATGCCACGTTCGTTGGCATTGGCCAAAAGCTCTAAGAACTCATGGTTTTGCGGTGCGTTACCGACGCCAAAACTCAACAAGATAAGGGCCTTAATGTCGTCGTTTATTATCGAGCCGACCACATCGGCGCTGATCCCAGGGTACAGGTGCAAAACGGCAATGGCTTGTGGGGTAATGCGTGAGACCTGTAATTCATTGTCGATATAGGGGCTGAGCTGGCCTTCAATCAGGCGAATATTAATACCGGCTTTGGCTAAGGGCGCCATATTAGGGGAGTCGAAGGCATTAAAGCCATCGGCATGTATCTTGGTTGCCCGATTGCCGCGGAAAAGCTGATTGTTAAAGAAGAGGCTCACCTCGGCAATGGGATAATTCGCCGCCAGATACATGGCGTTTAACAGGTTAACCTGGCCGTCGGAGCGCAGTTGTGACAAGGGGATTTGCGAGCCAGTAACTATCACAGGTTTGGTCAGGTTTTCAAACATAAACGACAGCGCCGAGGCCGTGTAGGCCATGGTATCTGTGCCGTGCAATACCACAAAACCATCATAGTCATGGTATTTGGCCTGAATATCGTCGGCTATCATCTGCCAATGGGCAGGTGACATATCGGAAGAGTCGATAAGGGGGCAATATTCTTCGATATCAAACAGCGGCATTTCATCGCGGTTAAATTCAGCACTGTTTTTAACCGTTTCGGTCAGGTAGCCAGCGGCGGGAATAAAACCCTGGCTTGATTTCTTCATACCTATGGTACCGCCGGTGTAGGCGATATAAATACGTTTACGTTTCATAAAAAAGCCCGATAAATGCTATCGGGCTAAGTATACATGCTGTAGCGCCGTGACTAAATGTGGCGCCAGGATTTATTTACGAAAATTAATTCGTTACGGTACATACCAAGCAGCGGGCGTAGATACCTTCAGGATCATTGAAGGCTTTAAGCGAGTTCACTTGTTGTTCAATCTGTTCAACAAAATTATCGAACTGCATGGCCGCACCTACGCTGGCACTTTGCGGTGCTTGCTTAGCAACCAATGACTGCACCGCGGCATTACCAAACAGGTTTTGAATGAAAATATCCTGTGGCGATAACGGCTGCTCGATAAGTTGCACATCATAGTGCTTCAGACTTGCCAGTTTAGCGGCGGCGCTAATGGCGGCCTGCTTGTCGCCAAGTTGGTCAACCAAACCCAGTTGTTGTGCCTGAGTGGCAATCCAAACACGGCCCTGAGCGATTTTATCTACTTCTTCAAGAGATAGACCGCGAGACTCTGACACTACTTCTAAGAAGCGAGAGTAGGCATTTTCCACACTCATTTGAATGGCTTGTGCCAGTTTATCGTCTAGGCCAAGCAATACCGATGAGCCTTTTAGCTCTGTGGTGCCAACACCATCCGAGTAAACACCTAGTTTTGCAGCGCTTTTCTCAAAGGTCATTATGGTGCCGAATACGCCGATAGAGCCGGTAATAGTGCTTGGCGCTGCCCAAATTTCATTGGCGGCACTGGCTATCCAATAACCACCTGAGGCAGCCACCGAGCCCATGGAGGCAACCACTGGCTTGCCCGCTTCTTTAAGGGCGATAACTTCACGGCGAATTAGCTCAGATGCAAACATGCTGCCGCCGCCGGAGTCGATACGAAGAACTACGGCCTTAACGCGATCATTATTACGAGCTTCACGTAGTAGGGCAGCTGTACTGTCACCGCCGATTTCACCGGCCTTACGGTGACCGTCGACTATGGTGCCTTTAGCCACAATAACCGCCACTTTTTCAGTCAATGGGTTATCCACTGCAATTGGCATCTTAAAGGTAGCCAGGTAATCGTTGAAGCCGATTTGACGGAAGCTCTTACCTTTTTCATCAAGACCAACCAAGTCGATCATCTGTTGGCGTAGCTCCTGATTGTTTTTAAGCGCGTCGACCCAACCGTTTTGCAGCGCGTACTTGGCACCGTTGCCGTCTACTTTCTCAAGTTTGGCAAGGTAAGTGTCCAGGCTTTCATCAAAGTTGGTTTGCTCAAAACCACGCAGGGTCGCGATCTCGTCTTTATATTGCTGCCAAAGGTGTGACAACCATTCTTTGTTCGCTTCCTTGGCCGCTTGCGACATATCGTTACGGATCAGCGGCTCTACCGCCGACTTAAAGGTACCCACGCGGAATACGTGCTGAGTGATCTTCAGCTTGTCCAGCGCTTCCTTAAAGTAAACAGGGTAGACACCAAAGCCTTCGATAGACACGCCGCCGTATGGGTGTAGGTTAATTTCATCGGCGTGGGCGGCAAGATAATACTGGCTCTGGGTGTAATAGTAGCCTGTGGCGATAACCGGTTTGCCCTGAGCTTTAAAAGCTTCAATGGCTTTGGCAATGGCCGCTAGCTTATTGATATGAGCGCCACCTAGGTTTTGCACGTTCAATAGCATGGCTTCAATGCGCTCGTCGTTAGCGGCCTTGTTGATCACATCAACCACATCATCAACCAGGATTTCAGCCGGCTCATCTTGTGCACCCATGGATTGGGCTAGGGCAGCATCGAGTGGGTCTACATAGCGTTTTTGTTCGACCAGGTAGCCGTTCAGGTTCAGGTTAAGCACAGCGCCCTGAGGAACCTTGATCTCGCCATCGTCGCTGGTAATTGAGGCGATCACTATGATAACCAATGCTATAAAGATGAGGTTGACCACCAGACGGCGGGAAAAGTTAATTCCATCCCAAGTGGCTTTTACTACTTTTTTAATCAAAATCAGATCCTTAATATTAAAATCTGCTCTACACCTAGTTTAGACTTCCATATTAGCCCAAAGACTTCAAAATTTTAAACAGAAAAAAGTAACTAAGTGTTTACAGTTACCCTTGCTTTCACCAAGGGCGCTGTCGAATCTACTTGCCGCTGAAGTTAAAAATCGCTACTCTCAAACAGGTATGACCAGACTAGTTAGAGAGGATAGCCATGCTAGAACAAGCATTAGAATTAGCGCATGGGCAAATACGAAATCGCCTGGTAATGGGCTCAATGCACACAGGTTTAGAAGAAGGGTGGCATAACCGTAAGCGTCTGGCGGCGTTTTATGAAGAGCGTGCTAAAGGTGGAGTTGGCCTGATTATTACCGGCGGCTATAGCCCTAATATTCGCGGCAAGCTGACGCCCATATCCTCATCCTTTAATACCTTGTTTGATGTGCTTAAGCATAAGATATACACCGAGGCGGTGCACAAACACGGCGGTAAAATCTGCTTGCAACTGCTCCATGCCGGGCGTTATGGCTATCACCCTTTTAACTGTGCCCCCAGTGCCATTAAGTCACCTATTACGCCTTATGCCCCTAAAGCCATGACCAAGGGCATGATCAAAAGCACCATTAAAGATTTTGCCAACAGCGCCCGTTTGGCACAGCAGGCAGGATATGATGGCGTTGAGATCATGGGTTCAGAGGGCTATCTGATCAATGAGTTTATGGCGCCTCATACCAATAAACGCACTGACGAATATGGCGGCGATAACACAGGTCGTATGCGTTTTGCCAAGGAAATAGTCGAGGCGGTGCGCGCTCAGGTGAGCGATGAATTTATTATCGTTTTTCGTTTGTCGGTTATGGACCTTATTCCTAACGGTTCAACTGCCGAGGAAGTCACCGAGCAGGCCAAGGTATTGGCTGCGGCCGGTGTTGATATCTTTAATACAGGTATTGGTTGGCATGAGGCCAGGGTACCGACCATAGCTTCCATGGTACCACCTGGGGCCTTTCGAGAAGCCTCACAGCGTTTAAAAGCGGCTACCGAAAAACCTGTGATCGCTGTTAACCGTATTAACACCCCAGAGATAGCCAATGAGATCCTAAAAGCCGGTCAGGCAGATATGATCTCCATGGCCCGTCCTTTATTGGCAGATCCGGAGCTTTTCAATAAGTATGCGCAGCAGCGTAGCGAGCAGATTAACATCTGTATCGGCTGTAATCAGGGCTGTTTAGACCATGTGTTTAAAGGCCAGCGCGCCACCTGTTTGGTGAACCCTTTAGCGGCGTTTGAGCTAGATTTAGCCATTGAAAAGGCCCAAAAGAGTAAAAATGTGCTTGTCGTTGGTGCCGGTCCTGCAGGTCTGGCTGCCAGTATTTATTTGCGCCAGCGCGGCCATCAGGTCACCCTTATCGAGCGCTCAGATACTCTGGGCGGTCAGTTTAACCTGGCCATGCGTATTCCCGGAAAAGAAGACTTCCAGTTAGCGCTTAAATATTTCAGCGAAGAAGTTGTACGTCAGGGCGTGAAGCTACATATGAACACCGCCTATGACGCCTCAATGCAAAATGATTACGACGATATCGTCTTTGCCTGTGGTGTATCGCCTCGTAAAGCCAGTTTCAGCTGTGAAGATGGTAGAAGGGTTTATAGCTATGACGAGGTGATCCGTGGTGACGTAGAGCTGGGCTCTCGTATTGCTATTTTGGGTGCTGGCGGTATCGGCTTCGACATGGTGGCGTTCTTAACTGAAGAGCATCATCAGAGTATCGCCAACTTTAAGGCGCAATGGGGCATAGAGCAGCCGGTTGAGTTGCATAAGAGTGATAAGAAACTTTACATGCTAAAACGCAGCAGTGGACGTTTCGGTGCCGGCTTAGGTAAAACTACCGGCTGGATCCATCGTCAGGTGGCCAAGATGCATGGCGTCGAGCAAATCGCCGATTGCCAATACGAGCGTTTTGATGCTCAGGGCCTGCATATCAGTGTAGCCGGTGAAGCCCGGGTGTTGGATGTAGATACAGTGATCGGCTGTATTGGCCAAACCTCGAACGACACCGAGCTTAAACAGGCCGAACAAGGGGCTGGGAAAGCCGAGGTGCACGTCATTGGCGGCGCCAAGCTGGCGGCAGAAATTGATGCTAAGCGTGCCATTAAGGAAGCCCTTATGGTGGCACGCGAGATTTAATTTACTCGCTTACACAGCTTTTTATCGATGCCGCCTAGTTGCGGCATTTTTTATGTCTTAAATATTTTTTGTAATAAAAGCAGGGGAATGCGGGTCTTTGTGCTATATCATTAACACTTTATTAGCATAAAAGGTTTCACCATGCAGACTCGCGTTGCCCCTACACCTAAGGATGAATCATTAGGGCCATTACAGGCATTTGATGGCTTAGCGCCCTTGTTAATGCGATTAATTTTGGCGCCGGTGATGATCATCGCCGGGTATACTAAATTGAATCTCGGCAACAGTGATTTGCCCTGGTCGCAACGCCTGCTGGCAGACCCGAATGTGGTGGCCTGGTTTGGCAACAGTGATTGGGGATTAGGTTTACCCTTTGCCGATGTGCTTGCCTTATTAGCCGGTTGGGCCGAATTTGCCGGAGGCTGGTTATTGCTTATCGGCTTGTTTACGCGTTTGGTGGCCATTCCCTTGATGATCACCATGGTGGTGGCGGCCACTATGGTGCATTGGGATAACGGCTGGTTTGCCATCACTCCTACGGATACACAAACCAGTCCGGCACAGGTCCTAGACTGGGCCGGTATAGAAGCGGCCAAGCAAAGCCTGGAGAATTCTGCGGCGGCTAAAATGCGTTTAGAAGTGATAAAAACGATTGTGGCTGAACACGGGCAACCCGGTTATGTCTATGAACGCGGTAATATTGTGATCCTCAATAATGGTATTGAGTTTGCTGCCATTTATTTTGTTATGTTGCTATCACTATTTTTTGTCGGCGGTGGGCGTTATGTAAGTTTGGATTATTATCTTGCGCCGCGACGCAGGCGCACATAATACCTGCTTAGGCGGCTTTTCCCTTATCAGCCTAGGGCGACTATGGTAGCCTTAGGCTCAAGTACTTAAGAGAAAGAATCCCCCATAATGAATGCAACCGAGCTGTTATTAAATCGCCAATCCGATAGCCAATTATCTTATCCTGGTCCATCACCAAAGCAGATGGAGCTGATCCAACAAGCGGCACTGAGAGTGCCGGATCATGCCAATCTTGCTCCCTGGCAGTTTATTGTTTTAGAAGATGAACAGCGCGACGCGCTTGGCAGCATTTTTGCCAAGGCTGCGGTAGCCGAAGACATGGGCGAGCGCGCCATAGAGCGTGCAGCCAGTTTAGTGGACAGGGCGCCCATGGTGATCGTCTGCATTATGAAATACACCCCACACGACAAGGTGCCAAGGGTGGAACAAATAGCCAGCGCCTCATGCGCGACCTTTGCCATGCAACAGGCGGCATTCGCTCAGGGTCTATCGGGTATTTGGCGAACCGGTGCTTTTGCCCAATCGCCCATGGTTAAGAGCGAACTGGGACTGAGCAGCGAGGACGAAATAATCGGCTATTTATATCTGGGCACGCCCACCTTAGATTGTCCGAAAAAGCGACGTCATCAGGTGGCCGACTTCTTTTCTTACGGTATCTAATCTGACTTAAAACGGCGCATTTAATCGCCCGATTAGGGGCGTCGTCATCTTAGATTAATCTTTATTCATTTATACTGCTTTTTTTTGCTTAATTAATCACTTTGTGTGGTTTTTTAAACCGATATTTTTTGTTAGGCTAAGAATTGTACAAAATTGTAACTAACAAAAATAATAAGAAGATAAGAGTCAATGGGTAACTTATTCTTAAGAGAAAAAGAGCGTTGGGGATTGTGGTCATTTTGGGGAATAGTAGGCGCTATGCTGACCACTTATGTGGCCATGGCCACTAAGGCACCACTTTACATTACCCTTGCCGCCATGTGCGTGGTCATCTTGGTATCGAGCTGGATGCTCTACAGCAAACGCTATGACTTTCTACGTGCCCTCAAGGTCACCGCCTATGTGTTGTTTGTTAGCGTGCTGCCGGCTTTAACCTTGCTGATCATACCTGCCACTAAACAGCAAAGAGGGGAGCTTATTATGCAAAGCGTGCTTTTTGCGCTGATCGCCCTCATTGGCTGTGTAGTGTGTGCACTTATCGCTAAGCGTCCAAAACAGTATTACTAGGGTGGGGCTCGCGACGTCGAGCCTAGCTTTACTTTCCGTTTATGAGTCTTTAGTATGCGCGACATCAAAAGGGTCACAAAGCGATGATAAAGCCTGCCTTTGCGCCCTTGAATTCAAAGACCGTCTCAATTGGCGGTTTTTTCGTAATAGCTTTGCGATTCTAAACTTGATGGAGTGTACAAAATGGCAGCACCAATGCGCATTTTCTTTTGGCTGGCACTAGCCTTCTTTTACGCCATGGGTCTGGATGTGGTTAATAAGTTACTTGTTGACGCACATCTGGGTATGCTCGCGCAATTGGCAAGTTTCGCCGTCTTCAACGCCCTGGTTGCACACCTGATAGTTAAGTATGAAGCACAACTTTCCACCTTATGCGCATTATTAGTAGGTTGCTTGGGGGTGATCGGCTGTGGCGTTATTTTATGGCCTTGGTTTATTGATATGCCGTCTTGGCTGTGGGCTTATTTAATCGTTTCCTTATTGGTCTTTACCTGGGCTTGGCCATTTGTGGCTAAGAAAATGGCCAATATATCGGCAAACAAATAGCGATCACCGTGGTTTTTAGGCCTAAGCCTGACGTTGCGCCTTGAGTATGTTACCCTGTGCGCGAATTTTATATTTTCAAAAAGATGGACGATTTTATGTCTGATAAATTTACTACTCATGCGGATAAAGCCAGCTATGGTATTGGTCTGCAAATGGGCGAGCAACTTAAAGCAAACCCTTTCGAAGGTCTTAACCTGAACTCTGTTTTCGAAGGCATGAAAGATGCTTACACAGGTGAGAGCTTCCAAGTTGAGATCCCTGAGATTCAAGCTGCATTCGAAAAAATTAACGCTGAAATTCAAGCCCGTCGTGAAGAAGAAGCGAAAGTACTTGCCGCTGAAGGCGAAGCTTTCCTTGCTGAAAACGCTAAGCGCGCTGAAGTAACGGTAACCGAGTCTGGTCTACAGTTCGAAGTTATCGAAGCGGGCTCTGGTGAGAAGCCAACTGCTGAGTCTACTGTGCGTACTCATTACCACGGTACCCTGGTAAACGGCACTGTATTCGACAGCTCATACGAGCGTGGTCAACCTGCTGAATTCCCAGTAGGTGGCGTAATTAAAGGTTGGACTGAAGCATTACAAATGATGCCTACTGGTTCAAAATGGCGTCTATACATCCCGCACGACCTTGCCTATGGTGAGCGCGGTGCCGGTGCAGCCATTGCTCCTTACTCAACACTTATTTTTGATATCGAACTACTTGATATTCTTTAATTTAAAGTGTGCTAAAAAAACCGCCTAAGGGCGGTTTTTTTATGTCTGTAAATAGCCCAACTTGCTATTTGCGCGATTCCCAGGCCTTTTTCACACCGCGGCACCATAAATAGTCGACTAAAATAAACCCTATCAGTGCAGCCAAGGCGCCACAGACGGCAGAGCCGAGTAAGAAGGCCGGGCCTATTGTCGTCAGGCTGTCACTAAGCCATTGCCAACTGGGTTCAAAGTAGAATTCCTGCTGTGGGTGACCGAGGATCCAAGTCCCCACCACATAGGAGCAGTAAAAAATCGGTGGCATGGTTAAGGGGTTAGTGATCCACACCAAAGCGATGGAGAGCGGCAAATTAACGCGCAGAGGAATGGCGACGGCCGCGGCTAAAATCATTTGAAAGGGAACTGGAATGAACGCGAAAAACAAGCCAACGGAAAAGGCGCCACGCGCCGAACGTCTATTTAGATGCCAGAGATTAGCATCGTGTAATAGCCGCCCAAAAATACGAAGCGATTTAAGCTGCTTGATCTTATTATGATCGGGTAAGAACCGTTGAATGGTTTTCTTCGCCATCGGATGGGGCCCTGTACATCTATTGCGCTGTGCAGTGGGTTTTCATTCGGCTGTATTCTGTCACTTTTCACCCCGTCACTGCCAGTACTTTTTACAATAATAGCCATATTGCTAGTTATTCGAACAGTAACTGGTTATTTTATCGGCCAGACCCGAGCCTGCCTGTTCGCTCTCCTTTATACCTTAGCCTATTTTCAGCTGTTTTATCATTGGCATGGACCCGAAATTAATAATAGCGTTAGGCACATAGAAGGACAGGTAGTGGCGCTCAGTAAATTACCAAGCAGCCAATTCGCCACGCTAAAATTGCTTCGCATTGATGAGTATAAAGTACCTTTTTATCAGCGGGTTATTATCAACGTACCGCTGTCTGCTGATATCAGCCTACACCCAGGCGCGACCATCAAAGCACATACTCGGGTGCGGATTAAACAGTGGCGAGTTAATTTTTCCGTGCGCGATGCGCGCATATATGGCTTTTTGCATGGGCCGCATCTGCAGGCATCAAAACCGGCGACCTTAGATATTGGCGAGGCGCAAGCAACCTTTGCCCAGCATTACCGCCATTGGCTCGATAAAAATCTGGGTGATTATCAGCTTTATGGCGTATATAAGGCGTTACTGAGCGCCGATAGAAGCGCTATCCCTGAGCAACACAAGCAACTTTTTCGTGATACCGGCACCATTCACTTGCTGGCTATATCCGGCTTGCATATAGCGCTGCTCTATGGCTTTTGTTTTTATGTAATTAAGCTGGCTCTTTGGGCACTCGGCCGCTGCTTTACGAGTGTTTTCCGCCAAGCCCAAAGTATCAATGGTCTTGTCGCGCTTATGGCCTTATGCCTGTGTGCGCTATTTGTGCTGCTGTGCCAGCTGCCTATTAGTGCTCAGCGCGCCTGGTTGATGTTGGCGTTGTTTGTGGCCCTATATTTTAGTCGCTTACACTATCGACTCGGCCCTAGTTTATTACTGGCATTAACCCTGGTGCTGGTGATAAATCCTTTTGCTCTGTTGGATGTGGGCATGTGGTTTTCCTTCTCTGCGGTGGCGGTTATTTTTGTTGCCCTTAGACTTAGCGCCGGGCGTCATTGGTTGGTGCGCTACCTCTGGGTACAGATGAGTTTATGTGTGGGCTTGGCGCCGCTGAGTTTATTGGTATTTGGCGGCTTCTCTTGGTCTGCAGCGCTATTTAATTTGTTGTTTGTGCCCTTGGTGAGCTTTATTTTGCTGCCGCTATTAATAATCAGTGCCCTGAGTGGTTTTGCGCCTTGGTTGACGGCAGGCTTAGAGCTCTTCGATATGTATGCCGGAGCTGGAATTGCTTACTTACTGCCTTTAAGCAGCCAGTTTTGGCTGCCTGGTTCTCAATTCCCTGGGACTCAGTTACCTGAGGTTGTGGTGCTGGCTTGTTATCTGGCTATTTTAGCCGTGTTGCTGCTTCGTACCTGGTGGCCTGCCTTATATACCCTGGTGCTGTTAAGTACTTTTATTTTGATTGAGCTTGTACGGGCACCGAGCTGGCAACTGGATGTGCTGGATGTCGGCCATGGTTTGAGCATAGTGCTCAGGCGAGGGGAGCATGCTCTGGTTTACGACCTAGGCGCCAGCTATTTTGGGCAATATTCCATAGTCGATAATACCCTGTTGCCATTTATACAAAGCGAAAACCTAAGCCCTGAGCTGACCCTTATTTCTCACTGGGATAACGACCATGCTGGCGGCCTGAAGTTTTGGCGCAGTGCAGGTTATGGGAGCACCTTAGTTCGGTTTCATCCCGGTGGCATGCGGACCTGTAGTCAACAAGCCTTTAATTGGCATGGCCTTGAGTTAACGCCATTGTGGCCAAAGTACATAGGCAGTAATGACAATGCCAACTCCTGTGTATTACTTATTTCAGATGGTAAACATAGGGTGTTGTTAACTGGCGATATAGGTATAAAAGAAGAGGCGAAATTGGTGGCGTTAAACGCGCTGCCCAGGGTGGATGTCTTGGTCAGCCCCCATCATGGCAGCCGTACCTCTTCAAGCCTGGCCTTTGTAAACGCCCTAAAACCAAGTGAGGTGATCCATTCAAGTAGCGCCCGTACAAATTGGCAAATGCCTCACCCCAAGGTACTGGCCAGATATCAAACGGTGGGGGCGAGGCAATGGCAAACTAAAACTCAAGGTGGAATTCGGGTTCAGTTTTATCGCGATAAAATACAGGTAGAGGCTGCAAAAGAGCAGAAAAACTATTGGTTTATCACCGATTAAGTTTTGTTTTTCGCCGCGCAAAGCTACAATAGCCGCTAATGCGTGAATTTGAGAGTCTTATGCAACATAGCGCCACCCACACCTATAAGCGCCTTTTAGGCTACGTTAAAAGTTATAAGTCTGCGGCCATTGTCGCCATTATCGGTATGCTTGGTTATTCCGCCATGGATGCCACCTTTGTGTGGTTGATGCAGCCTTTTATTGACGAAGGCCTTACCGAGGGCAATAGCACGGTACTAAGTTGGGCGCCCTATGTGGTGATAGCGCTGGTGATCGGCCGTGGCACCTTTAACTTTGTGTCCAGTTATTGCCTTGCCTATGTGGGCTCTCAGGTGGTGCGCTCGTTGCGCCAGGATTTGTTTGTACACATGCTCAACCTGCCGGTGAGCTTTCATGATAATCATTCTAACGGCGAGCTGATCTCGAAAATCACCTTTGATACCGAGCAGGTGCAACAGGCCATTACCAAGGCGCTTCTGGTACTGGTACGCGAAGGCGCTTATGTGGTTTTCCTGCTAATGGTGATGTTTAACGCCAGTTGGAAGCTAAGCCTTATCTTTTTGGTGATCACCCCTATAGTGGCGGTAATTGTCGCTGTGGTGTCAAAACGCTTTCGTAAAATTTCCCGCAATATTCAAAATGCCATGGGTGATGTGACCCGTTGCTCAGAGCAGATGCTTGCCGGGCATAAGGTGATCCATGGTTTTAACGGCCAACAGCAAGAAACCGAACGCTTTGGCCGCGTTAATAACATTAACCGTTTGCAACGGGTGAAAATGGATGCCACCAAGGCACTGAGCGTGTCGGTTATCCAGATTCTTGCAGCATCATCCATGGCGGTGATCCTGGTGTTGATTTCCATGCCTGGAATGATTGACAGCATCACCTCGGGCACCTTTGTTACCCTTATCTCGTCCATGATGTTGATGCTTCGTCCCCTTAAACAGCTTTCCAACGTGAACAGTGAATTGCAGCGTGGTATTGCCGCGGCACAAAGTATTTTCGCCGTGCTCGATACCGAGATTGAAAAAGACAATGGTACCTTGGAGATAGCCAAGGCCAAGGGCCATATCGAAATTAAGGACTTGTCCTTTGCATATCCAAGCAGCCTAGATCCGGTTATCAAAAATCTTAATCTGGATCTTAAACCCGGTACCAATATTGCGCTGGTGGGGCGCTCGGGCTCGGGCAAATCGACTTTGTCGAGCCTGTTGCCACGTTTCTATGATGTTGAGCCAAGCTCCGCCATCACGCTCGATGGTATACCCCTGTGTGATTACAAGCTACGCAGCTTGCGCCAACAATTCGCCATAGTGTCTCAGCAGGTGGTGCTCTTTAACGACACCATAGCCAACAACATTATGTATGGTCTGGAAACGCCACTGAGTGATGAGGCGCTGATGGATGTGGCGAAAAAGGCTCATGTATGGGAGTTTGTGAAGGACTTGCCGCAAGGGTTAAATACTCTGGTTGGAGAGGATGGGGTCATGCTCTCAGGTGGTCAGCGTCAACGTATCGCCATAGCCCGCGCCATAGTTAAAGATGCACCTATTCTTATTCTCGATGAGGCCACCTCGGCGCTCGATACCGAATCGGAAAAGCTGATTCAAAATGCCCTGGAATCGCTAATGCGCGATAAAACCGCCATTATTATTGCCCATCGTTTATCTACCATAGAGCAGGTTGATTGTATCTATGTGCTTGATAAGGGTCGTATAATCGAGCAGGGTACGCATCAAGAATTACTGACTCAGGATGGCACCTATGCGGCGCTGGCCAAAATGCAGCAGGGCGAAAATTAATGGCAGGATTGGATCACCAATCGGCTAACGAGCCTCAAGGATTTGCTCAGCGTTTAGAGCTTGCCTGGTACCGCAAAGGCGACTGGCTGGTGCTAGTTATGCTGCCTTTGAGTGCCTTATTTTGGTTGCTAAGTGCGTTTAATCGCTTGTTATTTAGTCTTAAGATTAAAAAAGCCTATCGTGCACCGGTCCCCGTGATCGTGGTCGGTAATATCAGTGTGGGCGGCAATGGTAAAACGCCCATGACCCTGTTTCTTGCCGAGCTGCTAAAAAAGCAGGGCAAGCGAGTGGGGATCATCTCTCGCGGCTATGGCGCCGAGCCTCCTTACACTCCCTTTATGGTCGACGGCCAGTGCGACACTAAAACAGGCGGCGACGAGCCCGTGCTATTGGCGCAGCGAACCGGGTGCCCAGTAGTGATTGGCGGTGACCGCCGCGCCAGCATTGAAAAACTGATGTCCGAACATCAAATCGATATCATTATCAGCGACGATGGTTTGCAACATTATGCTTTAGAGCGAGATATTGAACTATGCATAGTCGACGCCGAGCGTCGTTTTGGTAACGGCTTGCTGATGCCTGCCGGACCGCTGCGCGAAGGAAAGTGGCGATTAAAAACAGTCAACCTGGTTATTTTCAACGGTGAAGCGGGGCCTCTTGATGCTGCATATCGGCTGCAACCAAGCGGGATGTTCAGTGTTGCCGATGACACTCCTATCGAGCCGCCTTTCGCATCCGGTGTAGCCGTCAGCGCCATAGGTAATCCGCAGCGCTTTGAGCGCAGTTTGACGCAGCTAGGTGTTGAGCTTACCGACAAACGCCATTTTCGCGACCATCATCAATACCAAGCTGAGGATTTGCCCTCTCACAGTGCGGTCTATATGACCGAGAAGGACGCGGTAAAATGTCGCGCCTTTGCCCATGGGCAATGTTATTATTTACGCGTTGATGCTAAGGCCAATCAAGCCCTAGAGCAGCAACTGCACAGCCTACTTAAACGTAAAGGGGTCATTTAACATGGCGTTTGATACCAAGTTGTTAGAAATCATTGCTTGTCCGGTTACCAAGGGCAAGCTGCACTATGATAAAGAAAACCAGGAGCTGATCAGCACCGCCGCCAAGCTTGCCTATCCGGTACGAGACGATATTCCTGTGCTGCTTGAGAACGAAGCCAGGGAGTTGAGCAGCGAAGAGGTTGAGAAGTGGAATTCGTAGTTATAATTCCAGCTCGCTATGCTTCTACTCGGCTGCCGGCCAAGCCGCTTGCCGATATCTGCGGTAAGCCGATGATTCAACATGTTTATGAACGAGCTCAGACATCGGGAGCCAGTGCCGTGTATATTGCCACCGATCACCCTGAGGTCGAGCAAGCCTGTTTGGCCTTTGGTGCCGAGGTGGTGATGACCCGTGAAGACCATCAATCCGGTACCGAGCGTCTGGCAGAAGTCGTTACCAAGCTGGGCTTGAGTGATGATACCCTGGTCGTTAACGTACAAGGTGATGAGCCGCTGTTGGCGCCAGAAAATGTGTCGCAAGTGGCGCGACTGCTTGATGGCAATGATGCGCCCATGGCAACCCTGTCAACGCCCATCATTGATGCTGAAGAAGCATTAAACCCTAATGCGGTTAAGGTGGTCAGTAATACCAGCAATAATGCCTTGTATTTCTCCCGTGCACCCATTCCATATCATCGCGATGCCTTGCTGGCGCAGCAGTGTGCGCTGGACTTCAGCCATATGCAACGTCACATTGGTATTTATGCGTACCGCGCCGGTTTTATTTCTAAGTACATTGAATTGACGCCGTCGCCCATGGAAAAGCTGGAGTCTTTAGAGCAGCTTAGGGTCTTGTATCATGGCTACACCATTAAAATTGCCGAGGCCGAAGTGGTGCCGGCGGCGGGTGTCGATACGCCTGATGACTTAGCGCGTGTGATTGCGACCTTACAATGAGCCCATTGCAACTGCTTGCCCAAGAGCGCGACTTTATTGTCGTGAACAAGCCTGCGGGGATGAATTTTCACACAGAAGATGACACCCCGGGCTTGGTTGCTTTGGCCGCTGAGCAATGTGGGCTGCAGCTATTTCCTGTGCATCGCCTCGATAAGGTGACCTCCGGCCTGGTAATACTGCCCACAAGCTCAGAGGCAGCAGCACGTTTTACAACGCTTTTTACCGAGCGACGAGTGAATAAATTCTATCTGGCCCTGGCCAGTGATAAGCCCAAGAAAAAGCAGGGCTGGATCAAGGGTGATATGGTCAAGGCGCGACGCGGTGCCTTTAAGCTATTAAAAAGTCAGGAAAACCCGGCTATTACTCGGTTTTATTCCTACTCATTGGCACCTAAGGTGCGAGGCTTTGTGCTTAAACCTTACAGTGGTAAAACCCATCAACTCAGGGTGGCGATGAAATCGCTTTCGGCGCCCATTATTGGCGATAAGCTCTATGGCGGGCAGGCATCGGATCGCACCTATTTGCATGCTTATGCCTTACAATTTGAATATCAACAACAGAATTTTCAGTTCTCTGTGCCACCGAGCGAGGGTGAATTGAGCGAGTATTTGAGCGCACTTACCCGTGAATTCGCCGAGCAGCCGTGGCAATTAGAATGGTAGATACATGACGCAAGATTACGAACTCAGGTATGGTGGCATTGGCCGCCTTTATGGTCAGCAGCAATTACAATGGTTAAGTGAAGCGCACTTTTGCGTGATTGGCATAGGCGGCGTAGGCAGTTGGGTCGCCGAAGCGTTGGCACGTACCGGTGTGGGCAAATTGACCCTTATCGACTTGGACGATATTTGTGTGACTAACACCAACCGGCAAATACACGCCCATCGCAACAGTGTGGGTGAGGCTAAGGTCGATGCCATGAAGGCCCGTTGCGAGCTGATCAATCCAGACATCCAAGTCAATGTTATCGATGACTTTATCACCCTGGATAATTACCGCGAGCATATTCAAGGTTTTGATTATGTGATTGATGCCATAGACGCGGTAAAAGAAAAGGCGGCGCTGATCGCCCATTGTAAGCGCAATAAGATGCCTATTATTACCACGGGTGGCGCCGGCGGACAGACAGATCCAAGCGAGATAAAATTTGGTGATGTGGCAAAAACCACACATGACCCTTTATTGGCTAAAGTGCGCTATATCCTGCGTAAACAATACAACTTCAGCTCCAACCCCAAACGCAAATTCGATGTGGATTGTATCTATTCAACGGAGCAGCTGGTTTACCCCGATGGTCACGGCCAGGTATGTAAGGCCAAGCAAGGAGCGGACTCAAGCATGAATATGGACTGTGCGACCGGCTTTGGCTCGGCAACCATGGTCACAGGCACCTTCGGCTTTTTTGCCGCTGCGAAAGCGGTGCGCAAATACCTTGATAAGCGCGCCCGCCGGGAGAAGCTGTAGCTAAGGCCAAGTATCTTAAAGGTGCTGCTCAGCGAAGGCGTTAATTTGCTGCACGATAGCGCGTATGCCATTGCCTCTTGATGGGCTTAGGTGTTTTAGTAAGCCTAGCTCATCAAATTCCTTTTCCGCATCAATGGCAACAACCTGAGCCGGGGTCTTGTTACGGTACATAAGCAAGATCACCGCCAGCAACCCCTTAACGATACGGGTGTCTGAGTCGGCAATGATCAGCAGCTGATCTTCTTGTGGAGTGAAATCGATATACATCCATACATTGCTTTCGCATCCGGCGACTTTAGCTTCATCCACCTTGAGTTCATTGGCCATTAAGGGCAGGGCCTTACCCAGTAACATCAACTCGCGATAACGTTGTTGCCAGCTACCCAAAGCGATAAACTGCTGTTTTAATTCATTGAAATTCTCAACCATCAGGCCATCATCTCCAAGGTATTGGTAAGTGCCATAATAAAGGCGTCGACATCCGCCTTGTTATTATAAAATGCCAGGCTTACCCGCACCGTGCCGTTAACTCCGAGCGCCGACATAAGTGGTTGCGCACAATGATGGCCGTGGCGCAGGGCAATGCCTTCCATATCCATCAAGGTCGCTAAATCATAAGGGTGCTCACCGCCGACTACAAAACTTATGGTGCCTATGTTGTTATCCATATCGCCAAGGATACGTACCTCAGAGAATTGCCCCAATTGCTCACGTAAATAGGTAAACAGCTGCAACTCATGCTCTCGTAGCTGCTCTGTCTCAAGGCCATTGAGGTAGTCGATGGCGGCACTAAAACCCAGTACACCGGCGATATTTGGCGTGCCGGTTTCAAACTTGCTTGGCGGCGGGTTAAATTGCGTTTGTTCTATGCTTACCTTGGTCACCATCTCGCCCCCAGTTTGAAAGACATCCAGATCTTCCAGGCACTGATAACGGCCATAAAGGGCACCAAGGCCGGTAGGGCCTAGACATTTATGGGCGGAAAACACAAAGAAGTCACAGTCCAGGGCTTTTACGTCCGGGCGCAAGTGCAGCAGGGATTGGGCGCCATCGACCAAGGTGAAGGCGTTATGTGCATTAGCCGCTTTGATAAGTGTTTGCACAGGTTGAATATTACCTAATGCGTTGGAGGCATGGCTGATAGCCAAGACCTTGGGTTTTAATTCATTTATCAGCTCAAGCGCCAACTCGGTATTTATGATCCCTTCGCTGTCCACGGGGATAGCGCGCAAGCTAGCACCGCTGCGTTTGGCTAATTGCTGCCAGGGCACTATATTAGCGTGGTGTTCAAGCTCGCTTATTAAGATCACATCATTTTCGCTGATTAGATGAGTCAGGCCATAGGCCACAAGGTTGATGGCCTCGGTCGCCCCCTTGGTCCAAACCAGCTCTTTGGCCTGGCAATTGATAAACTTTGCAGCCTTTTCGCGCGCCTCTTCGTAGCTTTTTGTAGCAAGTTGACTCAGCCTATGGGCGCCGCGATGTACATTTGCGTTGCCATTTTCATAAAAATCACAGATTGCATCTATCACGCACTGGGGTTTTTGACTGGTGGCGGCAGAATCGAGATAGACAACTCCCTGCTGTTGATGGTGAATAAGAGCGGGGAAGTCGCCACGAATGGCATCGATATCAAACATATTGGCTTTGAATAAGAAGGCGGCGCTAAAACAATGGCCGATATTGTAGAGAGTTGCATACAAATGGCAAATAAAAAGGCCAGCATAAAGCTGGCCTATTACAAATATAATGCGGGATTATGGCCAATTGCTTAGCGATTATCCTGACTTACATAATCACGCATAGTTGACTTAGATTCTCGGCGTTTCTAATAGAATTTAGCCCTTAATTAAACTCCTAGCTAATGTGTTTGTCGGCCGGTTCAGTTAAGGGAATTAGGAGAATTAAGGAGCTCGCATACATCCAAGCATCAAAGCTAGGTGGACAGAGTGTAACACTTGATAGGATCGTCTGATCGTACTTCAAGTGCATGAAAAATAAATGAGTATTTTCGCCACTTCCTCAAAAGTGTAACATTTACCTCTATTTTATCCCAAGTGCCATAATTTAAATATATAGAAATCAATAAGTTAGGTTCTGGCTTGCTTTATGCTTCTTTGGGTACTCAACCTCACTCGTTACACAGTGAGCCACATACTTGCTCGCTTTATAGCTGATTTTTAAGGCTAGTAAAAAGGTATTGCACGAGTGGGGTTTATGTCAACGATGTGAGAGGAGTGTACAAATGAAGATGCTAAATCTTAAACAAGGAGCTCTGTCTCTGTGTATCGGGGCGGTTATCTCCTTGTGTTCCCCACATGCGTATGCGGTGCATGATAACGGAATATTTGAATTGGAGGGTAACGCGGTTCAAGATGCGCTGGCCCCTCCGTATGATTGGGAGACCTTATACAATGGTGGGCTTAATAACGGTGGTAACCCCAATGCATTCACCGGCATAGTCAATGATGAGCCAAATGCGAGTGGCGTTGATACGTCGATATTTACCGGTGGCCGTAAAGATATCCAGGATATCAGCGAGTGGGGACATAAGTCAGGTAGCTCACCGGATAAAGATGAGATCACCAATGCCTATGCGGCGGCCTATAACAATGCGGCCGGCGATACCATTGTTTATTTTGGTGCCGACAGGATCTCAAACAAAGGCGATGCCTTTATGGGGTTCTGGTTCTTTAAAAAACATATTGAAGCCAACCCAGATGGTTCGTTTGCGGGCGAACATACCAATGGCGACGTTTTGGTACTCACAAACTTCCCGCAAGCCAGTAACGCCAGTCCGGAGATCAGGGTGGATGTCTGGGATGATACCTGTGGCAAGGCAGCAAACAATAACCCGTCAGTGGGTGAATGTGATGCCAAAAACCTAAGGCTATTGTACAAAGGCGCGGCTATTTGTGGTTCAGAAAGTGATGACCTAGTTTGTGCTATCACCAATGACGAAGGTGGTGCATATGACCCCACGGATTCGCCTTGGCCGTATCAGTCTAAAAACCATCCGGATCCAAATGTGTTTCCTTATGAGTCCATTTTTGAAGGTGGCATTAATCTAACTCAACTGGTTGGTGGCGACACCTGCTTTAGCAGCTTTATGGCTGAAACCCGCTCATCCAGTGAGTTTACCGCAACCTTAAAAGACTGGGTGTTGCGTGACTTTGAGCTTTGTAGCATTGATATTACTAAGGTTTGCGGTGATGCTCAAGTTAATGAAAATGAAGATGGTTATACCTATGACTATAGTGGTGTGGTTACCAATGACGGTGATGGCACCTTGTACAATGTGGTTGTTACCGACTTAACCGCGACACCCAATCAAACACATGAAATTGGAACTTTGGCTAAGGGTGAAACCGCACCGTACAACGGAACCTTTGCGAGCACTTTAAATGGGCTTACTAACAGCGTTAGAGTTGATGCTTCGGCAACGCCTACCGGCGCGCTTACGGTTAGCGACACCGCAGAGGATGATTGCGGGCCAATTGACGCTTCACCTGAGATCAGTTTGACGAAAGAATGCGAATCCAGCTTTGTTGAAACCGAAGCTGGGGTTATAGCTCAAGTTTCGTTTATGGGTCAAGTTTGTAACGACTCTGAATCAGGGTCAGGTTCGCCACTTACGCTGACAAACGTTTTTGTAACGGATTCCAAAGGTACGGTTTACCAGGACGAAGCCATGACCCAAGTATTTACCGGTGTCACATTAGATCCAGATGAATGCAAACCTTACTATGGTAGTTATATTCCAACAGCGTTTGATACTAATCAATCATTCAGTGATACCGCTACTGCAGGTGGGGTATTGTTGCTGACAGGCGCAAGTGCGGAAGAAGCGGAGGCATCGGCAACCTGTCCAATTTGTCCTCCTGCGGGGGACTGATAACTAGCAGGGATGGAAACTAAGGAGATAAATCGTTTCAACTTAAAAGCCTAGCGATAAAATCGCCAGGCTTTTTTTCTCTTATTTATTTTTACCTCGGCCAGGCTTGGTAGCCCCTCCACCCGTATCGCCTTTTTGCAGTGCAATACTAACATTGGCCGTTGCGCTGGTGATGCCGTCACTAATGGTATAGCTAAAGCTATCGCTGTTTTTAAAGCGCTTCCCTGGGGTGTAGCGTACGGCTCCATCCGACAATAATTCGACACTGCCTTTGCTTGCGCCACCAGCCGAAATTAGACGCACCTTGTCAGGTTCTGATAACGTGTCGTTGGCCATCACATCTATGATGATTGAACCCACACTGGTGAGGGTTACTTGGTCATCAAGCGCATTTAGCTCAGGAGATACAGGAGTTTCGCCAGATGTATCGGTAACTGTGTAAGAAACCTGTGTACTTGCAATTTGTTCGCTATTGCTTGCATTAATTGTTAGCGAATAGGTGTCGGCAGAAGCATCAACAGCCGAGGTCACGCTTATGGTAACGTTTACTGACTCACCTGGTGCAAGAGATACCAGCTCACTATTGGCATACCAGCCCTGGGGCAATAAGGCTTGCACGTCCACTGTGGAAGCGGCGCAGCTGGCTGAATCTCGGTTGGTTACGCTCACCTTGTAGCTAACCTGATCACCAGCACTGACTTCAGTAGCCGATAGCGGCGTGGCAGAAAGGCTAGGTGCTTGCTCTGCACAGCTTGTTTGACCAAAGGCGATGCTTACTTCTGCGTTTCCACTTTCTGCACTCACCAAGCTGATTGTTGCACCCGATTCTGGATCGGTAAATGTGGCACCGACGGGAAGGGTTGGATCCCGCCAATCTTTAAAACCAAAATTTTCTTCATAGTATGAACCAGGCTTCATATGCAGGAGCTGGCTGCTGCGGGCATCCCCCTCGGTTGCCTGGCGAATCACGATGCCTGCGGTGACATCTTCGCGAAAGACCTTATAGGAGCGATCAGCCAAGAATCCATCATGGGCGATAGCTTGGCGATACTCAATATAGAGCCAGCGCTGCTTGCCATTTTCATCGAGACCTCGTGGAATCTTGATCGCAACCGGTTGGCCATTATTTTCTTCATAGGCGCCTAAGGTATAGGTACCGCTGCGCTGTGCCAAAGTAACTTCTGGTGCAACCGAGGCTGCCATCCAGCCTAAGCGTTCCTTCTGAAAGGTATTAAAGTAACCCATGTCATAGCTGCCCATGGTGTCATAGCTATCGCCATATTCGATAGTACGGCAGGTACCCCCAAACACGCCTTCACTGCAATCTAAGGCGTTAGCATGCAGTAGACCAAGATTATGGCCAAGCTCGTGAGCCAATACTCTAGGCTCTTTAAGGCCGTTAATAATAACCCTGGAAGGGATACTTGAAGTAGTAGCCGACCCATTTGATGAACAACCATCACCTGTCGTGAGAAAGACAAAGCGAGTATAGTCATCAAGTACTATGCCCGAGGCCTGAGCTTGTTTTTTGGCTTCGTCTTCTAGGGTGAACGCGATATTACACTCTTGATTGGATAGGGGTACAGTAAATGGGCCAACTACCTCACCGGTAAACCAAATTTGATTATATGAATTTGCTTTGTAGTAGTCATTGATGGTACCGAACATCAGTTCACGGGCCTCTGCGTTGGTCATAGCCTGCTCGGTTGGGTTTTCCTGGAAATTAACCATAAGGACCAGGGTTTTTTGTTCACCGGTTGTAGAGGCTAGGGTAGAAGCGGAGTAAGCCACACCGGATAGAGCCATAACGCTTGGAAGAAGATACTTGGCAATGGCTTTACCCCCATCGTTAAGCGCAGGGAGAAATGCTTTTAGCTTATTGGAAGATTGTTTCATGTTTACCTACATCAAAAAAGCTCAGCGATACAGCGCAACAAAGCGATTAAAGTGTTCGTGCATGAAAACGGGAAGAGGGAGATGACATATCATCGCCTCGGCAACTCCGCTGCCATAGACAATGTCCTTAGGCCGGTCGTTTTGCGTATCAAGGTTTCCCTTAATTTGCCTTTTTCTAGCTAACAATATCTGTATGCTTGAGCATAAAATTAGTAAAAACGGCTTTTAAGCTCATATCAGTAAGGAAGTGCCTTTTGTTTACATTCCATACGATTCGTGGAGGGATGGTATAAAAAATGATCAATTCAAGCAAGTAATCCAAGGAAGAAATTTTAATGTTTTTTCATTAGATTTTTGAAGACTAAAAAAACGTTTTGAAACTCAATTAGATGCTGAAAAGATAGCTAGGAAATGAGTGCTTGATATAGAGTCTAGATGGGCATGAAATAAATTTATATATTTGCCAGATCATTCAGCAAGGCTTCATTTTTACCCTGAGATTAACGGGTTTATAATTAGATGAGGGTTATCTAACTTATTGATTTTAATAATTTTAAAGATATAAATTTTATTTTTTCAGCGTTCGTTCATTTTATTTTGCATAAGCCTCAAAAAAAACAAAATCGGCTAAAGAAAATTCTTTAGCCGATTTCATCTTAGTTAAGTAGCTGTTTACTACTTAGTGCATACAGCAGGGCGCTTAGCGCTTATCCTGGCTCACATAATCACGCTTGGTCGCGCCTTTATAAAGCTGACGTGGGCGGCTGATCTTGTGACCAGGCTGAGATAGCATTTCATCCCAGTGTGAGATCCAACCTACGGTACGGGCCATAGCAAAGATCACTGTGAACATGCTGGTAGGAATACCGATTGCCTTAAGAATGATACCTGAGTAGAAGTCTACGTTCGGGTATAGCTTCTTCTCAACGAAGTATGGGTCTTCCAGAGCGATTTGCTCTAGGCGCATAGCTACGTCTAGTAGTGGATCTTCGATGTTAAGCTCTTTCAGTACTTCGTGACAGGTTTCACGCATTACCGTAGCGCGTGGGTCGAAGTTCTTGTAGACACGGTGACCGAAGCCCATTAGACGGAACGGGTCGTTCTTATCTTTGGCTTTAGCAACGTATTCGTCGATACGGTCAACCGAACCGATTTCTTGCAGCATGGTCAAGCAGGCTTCGTTAGCACCGCCGTGAGCAGGGCCCCACAGTGATGCGATACCGGCTGCGATACATGCATAAGGGTTAGCGCCTGAAGAGCCAGCGATACGTACTGTCGACGTTGACGCGTTTTGCTCATGGTCGGCGTGAAGCATAAAGATACGGTCCATAGCTTTCGCTAGCACTGGGCTTACCTTGTATTCTTCCGAAGGCACAGAGAACATCATGTGTAGGAAGTTTTCTGCGTAGCTCAAGTCGTTACGTGGGTAAACGAAAGGCTGACCAATGGTGTATTTGTAAGCCATGGCTGCGATTGTTGGCAGCTTGGCGACTAGGCGAATGGCGCTGCGTTTACGCTGGATCGGGTCGGCAATGTCCAGGTCCTGGTGATAGAAAGAAGACATAGCACCAACTACACCACACAGCATGGCCATTGGGTGTGCATCAACACGGAAACCCTGGAAGAAGGCCGCAACCTTTTCATGGACCATGGTGCTTAATGTGATTGAGTTTGAGAATTTTTCAAGTTGCTCTGCTGTTGGCAGTTCGCCGTTTAACAGTAGGTAGCATAGCTCGGTGTAGTTTGAGTTTTCGGCTAGTTGGTCGATAGGGTAGCCGCGGTGTAGTAGTACACCCTTGGCGCCATCGATGTAGGTGATAGATGAGTCACAAGAGCCAGTCGACATAAAGCCTGGGTCGTAAGTGAAGTAACCGTGAGAGCCCAAGGTACGAACGTCGATAACGTCTTGACCCGCTGTGCCTTCATAAATTGGAAGCTCGATAGGGTCGTGTCCATCAATATGAACTGTGGCTTTCTTATCTGCCATCTATTTATCTCCTAATAAGAATAACAAGCTGCTGCTGTTATGCGTGATACTAATGTTAAGCAAATTGCGCTCATTCTAACGTACAAGAGGGGTAGAAAGTCAATTTTAATGCATCTAGGTATAATAAATATTCCTCACAGATTAAATATTATACCAATGGCTAATTCGCAAACCTGCGAGACTAAACAAGAATTGTAATATCCTCTGCAGACTTATATACTGTCTGAGGTTCAATACCGTAACGTCTTTGAGTAAACCGATTATGACAAATCAGTGGAAATTCGCTTTAAAGTCGAACACCTAAAGTGAATTTTTCGCATGTCTACGGTTTATTTCTGTGAGCGCATTTATGCAGTGATGCATAAATGGTTATAAAAACAATGTAGATGGCTCTATTTTTCAATGTGAGCAAGATGGGCAAGTAACTGTGAAAAAGCAAAGACCTGTAAATCTCGATCTAACGACCATCTCTATGCCAGCAACGGCCAAAGCATCAATTCTTCACCGCGTCACCGGTGTAGCAATGTTCTTTGCCTTGACCTTTGTGATTTGGGCATGGGCTGAGTCTCTATCTTCTCCGGAAGGATTTGAATTTGTCAAAAGCCTGTTAACCGGGTTTGTTGCCAAATTTATCGCCTGGGGTACCCTCACCGTTCTTTCGTATCACTTCATCGCAGGTGTACGCCACTTAGTCCAAGATTTGGGCCCGTGGAAAGAATTAGACTCAGGTAACGCGACGGCTAAAGCAGCCCTAGTGTTATGGGTAATTGTTGCTGTTTTAGCGGGAGTTTGGCTATGGTCTTAAATCAAGCATCTCTTAAGCGCAATGGCGTTCAGGATTTCGTATCTCTTCGTGCTACAGCGCTAGTTATCAGTGCTTACGCACTATTTATTATTGGTTATCTGCTTTGCACTCCAGCACTAACCTATGAAGCATGGTCAGGACTATTCGGCAACCTAGCGATGAAAGTGTTCACCCTGGTGGCACTAATTTGCATCATGGTGCATACACGCATCGGCCTATGGCAGGTATTAACTGACTACGTAAAGAACGCTCAACTACGCGCGTTTCTTGGCTTCGTACTAAACCTTATGGCTCTTGCTTACGTAGTGATCGGCCTATTCGTACTATGGGGTGTTTAAGTGAAATATTCAGTTCGCGAATTTGATGCGGTAGTAATTGGTGCCGGCGGCGCGGGTATGCGTGCAGCACTAGCTATCACCGAATCGGGCAAGTCTTGTGCTCTTATTTCTAAAGTTTTCCCAACTCGTTCACACACAGTTTCTGCGCAAGGTGGTATCACAGTTGCGCTAGGTAACTCGCACGAGGATAACTGGGAATGGCACATGTACGATACCGTTAAAGGTTCTGATTACATCGGTGACCAAGACGCTATCGAATACATGTGTAAAACTGGCCCGGAAGCTATTACCGAGCTTGAGAACATGGGTCTACCATTCTCACGTTTTGAAAATGGCCGTGTATATCAGCGTCCTTTCGGCGGTCAGTCTAAGAATTTTGGTGGTGAGCAAGCGGCTCGTACAGCGGCTGCTGCCGACCGTACAGGTCACGCACTGCTACACTGCCTATACCAACAGAACGTTAAAAACAAAACCAACGTTTATTCTGAGTGGTATGCGCTTGATCTAGTTAAAAACGACGACGGCGCCGTTGTTGGTTGTACTGCAATCGACATCGAAGCCGGTGAAGTTGTTTACTTCAAATCGAAAGCCGTGGTTCTTGCAACCGGTGGTGCAGGTCGTATCTTCGCCTCTACTACAAACGCGCACATCAACACAGGTGACGGTGTTGGTATGGCAACACGTGCCGGCGTTGCGATGCAAGACATGGAAATGTGGCAGTTCCACCCAACCGGTATCGCCGGTGCCGGTGTACTAGTTACTGAAGGTTGTCGTGGTGAAGGTGGTTACCTTCTAAACAAAGACGGCGAGCGTTTCATGGAGCGTTATGCGCCAAACGCCAAAGACCTTGCTTCTCGTGACGTTGTTGCTCGTTCAATGATGACTGAGATCCGTGAAGGTCGTGGTTGTGAAGGTCCTTGGGGTCCTCACATCAAGCTGAAGCTAGACCACCTGGGTGAAGAAACCCTTAACCTACGTCTTCCTGGCGTATGTGACCTGGCGAAAACATTCGCTCACGTTGACCCAGCAAAAGAGCCAATTCCAGTAATCCCAACCTGTCACTACATGATGGGTGGTGTGCCTACAAACGTTAACGGTCAGGTTCTGAACGTAGACGGTCAAGGTAATGAGACACTGGTTGAAGGTCTATTCGCGGTAGGTGAGATTGCCTGTGTATCTGTACACGGTGCTAACCGTCTAGGCGGTAACTCACTACTTGACCTTGTGGTATTCGGCCGTGCCGCCGGTAACTTCCTAGGTACTTACCTGAATGATTACCAAGCACAGCGTGATGCTTCAACTGACAACATTGATGGTGCTCTTGCGCGCTTCAATCGTTGGGAAACATCTAAGCCTGGTCAAGGTGAAGACCCAGTTCAAATTAAGAAAGATCTACAGCAGTGTATGCAGCTTAACTTCTCGGTATTCCGTGAAGGTGATGCCATGGCAACGGGTCTTAAAGAACTTAAAGAAATCCGTGAGCGTCTACAGTTCGCCCGTCTTGATGATAAATCAAGCGACTTCAATACCCAGCGTATTGAGTGTCTAGAACTAGACAACCTTATGGAAACCGCGTACTCAACGGCAGTTGCAGCTAACTTCCGTACCGAGAGCCGTGGTGCACACTCACGCTTCGACTTCCCAGAGCGTGATGATGACAACTGGCTATGTCACAGTATCTACAACCCTGAGACTGAGCAGATGTCAAAACGTGACGTTAACTACGCGCCTAAATTGCGTGAAGCGTTCCCACCTAAAGCTCGTACTTACTAGGAGAGATGACGATGGCAACTTTAGAATTATCTGTTTATCGTTACAATCCAGATGTGGATAACGCACCGCGCATGCAGGAATACACCCTAGAGGTGGAAGAAGGCCGCGATATGATGGTGCTTGATGCCTTGATTCTGTTAAAAGAACAAGACCCAAGCCTGGCATTCCGTCGCTCTTGCCGCGAAGGTGTATGTGGTTCTGACGGTGTTAACATGAACGGCAAAAACGGCCTTGCATGTATCACGCCTATTTCTGCGTTGCAGAAAAACGGCAAAGGTAAGGTGATCATTCGTCCACTTCCAGGTCTACCTGTAGTGCGCGACCTCGTTATTGATATGACTCAGTTCTATACCCAATACGAGAAAGTGAAGCCGTTCCTGATCAACGACACACCGGCAGCAGGCGAGCGTCTTCAGTCAATTGAAGAGCGTGATAAGCTTGATGGCCTATACGAGTGTATCTTGTGTGCCTGTTGTTCTACTTCTTGTCCGAGTTTCTGGTGGAACCCAGACAAATTTATTGGCCCTGCGGGCTTGCTACACGCATACCGCTTCCTAGCGGACAGCCGTGATACGGCAACCGAAGAACGCTTGGCCGATTTGGACGACGCATTTAGCGTATTCCGTTGTCACAATATCATGAACTGTGTCAACGTGTGCCCGAAAGGCTTGAATCCGACTAAAGCGATTGGTCAAATCAAATCAATGCTTCTTAATCGTTCTGTTTAAGGGCATAATAACGCAAAGAATGGCTAGACATCTGTCTGGCCATTCTTCGATCACTTACTCAATTATTGAGTAGGCTAGACAATGTAAATCTGCGCTAGATAAAAGGGCTTATAAATGCACGATGGTGTGATGAAGGCATGGCTAGAGTCTTCTCATCTATACGGCGGCAACGTTGCTTATGTTGAGGAGCTTTATGAAGCATATCTTGATGATGTGACTTCAGTGCCAGAAGAATGGCGTGTAGTGTTCGAACAACTTCCAAAAGTGGAAGGCGTGGATGTAGAAACCAAACATTCACAAGTTAGAGCCGAATTCGCCGAACTGGCAAAAAATAAACACCGAGAAGTAATTATTGCAGAAGGGGGTCAAGCTGACCCGAAACAGATCAAAGTTCTGCAACTTATCAATGCTTTTCGTTTCCGTGGTCATCAAAACGCGAACCTTGACCCCTTGGGTCTATGGCAGCGTGAGCGCGTACGCGATTTAGACTTAGAATTCCACGGCCTTTCCAAAGAAGATTTCGACACTGAGTTTTATGTAGGTTCATTCGCTGCCGGCGGTGAAATGATGAAACTGGGTGAACTTTATCAAGCACTTAAGACTACTTATTGTGGTTCTATTGGTGCTGAATACATGCACATCACATCGACCGAAGAAAAGCGTTGGTTACAACAGCGTTTAGAATCGGTGCAGGCTCGCCCGCAATTCGATAGCGCTACTAAAAAGCGTATTCTAAAAGGTCTGATTGCCGCCGATGGTCTAGAAAAGTACCTGGGTGCTAAATTCCCAGGCGCCAAGCGTTTCTCACTGGAAGGTGGTGACGCCCTAGTACCTATGTTGAAAGAGCTTATTCACCGTGCAGGTGAAAGCGGTCAACAGGAAGCGGTTATCGGTATGGCCCACCGTGGTCGTCTAAACGTGCTTGTTAACGTACTGGGTAAAAACCCATCGGCGCTGTTCGATGAGTTCGCCGGTAAGCACAATGACACGCTAGGCTCGGGTGACGTGAAATACCACATGGGTTACTCGTCTGATTTCGCAACCGCTGGCGGCAGTGTCCATATGGCACTTGCATTTAACCCGTCGCACTTGGAAATCGTAAACCCGGTAGTTATGGGATCGGTGCGTGCTCGTCTAGACCGTCTTGGTTGCGAAAGCGGCTCTAAAGCGCTGCCTATCACCATTCACGGTGACTCGGCGATCGCCGGTCAGGGCGTGGTGCAAGAAACCTTCAATATGTCGCAAACCAATGCCTTTAAGGTAGGTGGTAGCGTACGTATCGTTGTCAACAACCAAGTTGGCTTTACAACTTCGAACCAAGATGATGTGCGTTCTACTGACTACTGTACCGACATCGCTAAGATGGTTCAGGCGCCGATTTTCCACGTCAACTCGGACGACCCAGAAGCGGTTGCCATGGTTACCCAAATCGCTCTTGATTTCCGTAATCAGTTTAAGCGCGATGTGGTTATCGACCTGGTATGTTACCGTCGTCACGGTCACAACGAAGCTGACGAGCCAAATGCAACTCAGCCTTTGATGTATCAAAAGATCAAGAAGCACGCGGTTCCTCGTGAAATCTATGCGCAGCAGTTGATTTCTGAAGGCCTGTTCACTGAGGCAGAAATCAAGAACTTGGTCGATACCTATCGCGGTGGTCTTGATGATGGTCACTGTGGGTTGAAGAAATTGAGCCAGAGACCAAGCACTCTTCAGAGTGGTCTAAGTTCGTGGGTCACGATTGGGATACCCAATACGATGCCAGCGTATCTGTTGAAAAGCTTAAAGAGCTTGGCAACAAGGTGGCGTCTTACCCTGAAAACCACAAGGCTCAGTCGCGCGTTAAGAAAATTTACGACGACCGTAAAGCCATGGCCGCCGGTGACAAGTTACTGGACTGGGGTATGGCGGAAACGCTTGCTTACGCAACCATGGTTGAAGAGGGCACGGACATCCGCCTAACGGGTCAGGATTCAGGTCGTGGTACCTTCTTCCACCGTCACGCGGTTGTACACAACCAAGCTGACGCTTCTACTTACTTGCCGCTACAGCATATCAGCGAAGCGCAAGGTAAGTTTGAAGTATACGACTCGGTGCTTTCTGAAGAAGCGGTACTGGCATTCGAATACGGTTATGCCACGGCAGAGCCAACGTCACTGGTTATGTGGGAAGCGCAATTCGGCGACTTCGCCAACGGTGCTCAGGTTGTATTCGACCAATTCCTAAGTTCGGGTGAGCAGAAGTGGGGCCGTCTTTGTGGTCTAACTTGTTTGCTACCACATGGCTATGAAGGTCAGGGCCCAGAGCACAGCTCGGCGCGTCTTGAGCGTTTCCTTCAGCTGTGTGCCGACCACAATATGCAGGTATGTGTGCCTTCGACTCCAGCACAGGTTTACGCCATGCTACGTCGTCAGGCGGTACGTCCTCTTCGTCGTCCGCTTATCGTAATGACGCCGAAATCATTACTACGTCACCCGCTTGCGGTATCGTCTCTGGAAGAACTTTCTGCAGGCGTATTCCACAACATGATCGACGAGATCGATGATATCGATGCGAAGAAAGTTGAGCGTGTGGTTTTCTGTAGCGGTAAGGTTTACTACGAACTACTGCAAGAGCGTCGTAAGCTGGAAATCGACAATATTGCTATTGTGCGCGTTGAGCAATTATACCCATTCCCGCATCAGGAAATGGCGAACATTGTTGAGCGTTACAGCCATGTGAAAGACTTTGTATGGTGTCAGGAAGAGCCGCAAAACCAAGGCGCTTGGTATTGCTCGCAGCATCACTTCTGGAATTCAATTCCACAGGGTGCCAACCTAACATACGCAGGTCGTAAAGCCTCTGCAGCACCTGCATGTGGTTATATGGCCGTACATACTAAAGAACAACAAGCGTTAGTCGCTGACGCGCTTACCATTAAAAAATAAGGGATAAGAGATGACCACAGAAATCAAGGTTCCTGTTCTTCCTGAGTCAGTTGCTGACGCTTCGGTCGCAACGTGGCACGTGAGTGTTGGCGACAAAGTAAGTCGCGATCAAAACCTGGTTGACATCGAAACCGACAAGGTTGTTTTAGAAGTTGTTGCACCTGCTGATGGTGTGATCACTGAAATCAAAGAACAAGAAGGCGCAACAGTGCTGGCCGAGCAGGTAATTGCCATTATCGGTGAAGCTGATGCCGCTGACGCTGGTGCTGCACCAGCTCCATCTGAAGACAAAGCCGCTCCAGCCGCTGCTGGCGCACAAGAAGGTAAAGAAGTGGATATTAAAGTTCCTGTACTTCCAGAATCTGTTGCTGATGCAACAATCGCAACATGGCACGTACAACCTGGTGAAGCGGTAAGCCGCGACCAAAACCTGGTTGATATCGAAACTGACAAAGTTGTTCTTGAGGTGGTAGCACCTGAAGATGGCGTAATGGGTGAGCACATCCATGGCGAAGGCGACACAGTACTTGGTGAGCAAGTAATTGGTAAGCTAATCGCTGGCGCCACAGCCGGTGCTGCACCAGCCGCCGCAGCTCCTGCTGCTGAAGCGTCAAGTGACGACAGCGCTGCCGATGCGCTAACGCCTTCTGTACGCCGCCTAATTGCCGAGAAAGGCCTGGATGCTTCGCAAATCAAGGGTTCTGGCAAAAATGGTCGCGTAACTAAAGAAGACGTTGATGCCTTCATCAAGAGCGCGCCTGCTAAGCAAGAAAGCACAGCCGCTGCTGCGCCTGCTCCTGTTGGCAACCGTACGCAAAAACGTGTTCCTATGACACGTCTACGTAAGACCATTGCTAATCGTCTACTTGAAGCGAAGAACTCAACAGCCATGTTGACTACCTTCAACGAAGTAAACATGAAGCCAATCATGGATCTTCGTAAGCAATACCAAGAAGTATTCGAGAAGCGTCACGGTACCCGTCTAGGTTTCATGTCTTTCTACGTGAAAGCAGTTGTTGAAGCACTTAAGCGCTTCCCAGAAGTAAACGCGTCAATCGACGGCGATGATATCGTTTACCACAACTACTTCGACATCAGCATCGCGGTATCGACTCCGCGTGGTCTAGTGACTCCGGTTCTTCGTGACTGTGACAAGCTGTCTCTTGCTGAAATCGAAAAAGGCATCAAAGATCTAGCGATCAAAGGCCGCGATGGCAAACTAACTGTTGAAGATATGACAGGTGGTAACTTCACCATCACTAACGGTGGTGTATTCGGTTCACTCCTTTCTACGCCTATCATCAACTTGCCGCAGTCTTCAATCCTAGGCATGCACAAGATCCAAGACCGTCCTATGGCGGTTAACGGTAAGGTAGAGATCCTACCTATGATGTACCTAGCACTATCGTATGACCACCGTCAAATCGATGGTAAAGAGTCGGTAGGCTTCTTGGTAACCATCAAAGAGATGTTAGAAGATCCTACACGTCTTCTATTAGACGTATAAGCGTCAAAATTGCATATAAATTAAGCTGCGACCCTTGTCGCAGCTTTTTTTTGCCACCTTTAGTCGTACTAGGGTTTTCAAGCATTGCCATGAGAACTATACTAGGTGCGCAATTTGGGATGGTTGAATAAATTGCATATTTATTCAGCTCTTTTAGTACAAAAAATTGGATAAAGCATCATGAATTTGCATGAGTATCAGGCAAAACAACTTTTTGCCGAATATGGTTTACCAGTTTCTGAAGGCTACGCATGTGACACGCCTCAAGAAGCTGCTGAAGCTGCTGATAAAATCGGTGGTGACAAATGGGTTGTTAAATGTCAGGTTCACGCCGGTGGCCGCGGTAAAGCGGGCGGTGTAAAACTTGCTGACAGCAAACAAGAGATCAAAGATTTCGCTCAAAACTGGTTAGGTAAAAACCTAGTAACTTATCAAACTGACGAAAACGGTCAGCCAGTTGCTAAGATCCTTGTAGAAAGCTGCACAGACATTGCTAACGAACTCTACCTTGGTGCTGTTGTCGACCGCGCTTCACGTAAAGTTGTTTTCATGGCGTCAACCGAAGGCGGTGTTGAAATCGAACAAGTTGCAGAAGAAACGCCTGAACTAATTCACAAAGCTGAGATCGATCCTCTAGTTGGTCCTCAAGCTTACCAAGCTCGTGAACTAGGCTTCAAATTGGGTCTTAACCCAACACAAATGAAGCAATTCGTTAAGATCTTCATGGGTCTTGCGAACATGTTCAACGATTTCGATTTCGCTCTACTTGAAATCAACCCTCTAGTAATCACAGAAGAAGGTAACCTTCACTGTCTAGACGGTAAAATCGGTGTTGATGGTAACGCGTTGTACCGTCAGCCTAAAATCCGCGCTATGCACGATCCTTCGCAAGAAGACGAGCGTGAAGCTCACGCTGCACAGTGGGAACTTAACTATGTTGCACTAGACGGTAACGTAGGTTGTATGGTTAACGGTGCAGGCCTAGCAATGGGTACTATGGACATCGTAAACCTACACGGCGGTAAGCCAGCTAACTTCCTAGACGTTGGTGGCGGCGCGACTAAAGAGCGTGTAGCTGAAGCGTTTAAGATCATCCTTTCTGACGACAACGTTAAAGCTGTTCTAGTTAACATCTTCGGCGGTATTGTACGTTGTGACATGATCGCAGAAGGCATCATCGGTGCAGTTAAAGAAGTTGGCGTAAACGTTCCTGTAGTTGTACGTCTTGAAGGTACTAATGCTGAACTAGGTCGTGACGTTCTTGCGAACTCAGGTCTAGACATCATTGCTGCAGAATCTCTAACAGACGCTGCTGAAAAAGTTGTTGCTGCTGCGGAGGGCAAATAATGTCTGTACTAATTAATAAAGACACTAAAGTAATCTGCCAAGGTTTCACTGGTGGTCAGGGTACTTTCCACTCTGAGCAAGCACTTGAGTACGGCACGCAGATGGTAGGTGGTGTATCACCTGGTAAAGGCGGTCAAACTCACCTTGGTCTACCTGTGTTCAACACAGTACGTGACGCAGTAGAAGCAACTGGCGCAACTGCATCAGTAATCTACGTACCAGCACCTTTCTGTAAAGATGCAATCCTTGAAGCTATCGATGCTGGCATCGAGCTTATCGTTTGTATCACTGAAGGTATCCCAACGCTAGACATGGTTGACGTTAAAGTTAAGCTTGACCAAACTGGCGTTCGCATGATCGGTCCTAACTGCCCAGGTGTTATCACTCCGGGTGAAACTAAGATCGGTATCATGCCTGGTCACATTCACAAGCCTGGTAAAGTAGGTATCGTATCTCGTTCTGGTACTCTTACTTACGAAGCGGTTAAGCAAACTACTGACGCTGGCTTCGGTCAGTCTACCTGTGTAGGTATCGGTGGTGACCCAATTCCTGGTACTAACTTCATCGACGTACTAGAGATGTTCGAGAAAGATCCGCAAACTGAAGCTATCGTAATGATCGGTGAGATCGGCGGTACAGCTGAAGAAGAAGCGGCGGCGTACATCAAAGAAAACGTCACTAAGCCTGTAGTATCTTACATCGCTGGTGTTACTGCTCCTCCGGGTAAGCGTATGGGCCACGCTGGTGCCATCATCGCCGGTGGTAAAGGTACTGCTGACGAGAAGTTCGCAGCCCTTGAAGCAGCTGGCGTACAAACTGTACGTTCACTTGCTGATATCGGTAAAGCGCTTAAAGAGAAAACCGGTTGGTAATCTCGCATAACGCTTAAGAAAAACCCGCCTCTTGGCGGGTTTTTTGTAGGTCGATTTGTAGGTCGGCCTTCAGGCCGACAAAATGAGAATATGTGTTTTTTGTCGGGATAAAATCCCGACCTACAGGTGGCAGCGCTTCATTTCTTCTATCAATGCCTGCGCCAGTGGCGAGGCTGAGTTATTTTTAGAAGTGATCAAAACTACCGGTATGGTGTAGCGATACACTTCGGGCTCGATGGCTTTAAACACCCCCTTATCAACCCAATGCCGGGCATAATGCTCGGGCAGATAGCCGATAAACTTCCCGGATAAAATTAAATGGGCGATGCCTTCATCATGGTAGGCGATGGCACTGTTTTGATAATTTAAACCATCGTTGCGGCTTTCCCGATCACGCATATAGTTACTGGTGATCACTTCCGCATCGGCTAACAGATCACTCACGGCGGAGGGGTCACAGTCGAACAGGGGATGGCCCGCCGCACAATACAAGTAGTTGGTTTCATCATGAAGCGGGTAATAATCAAGGCCCCTTAAATGATGGCGACTGACGCCTATGCCCACCAGCGCCCGGCCATTGACTACAGAGGTTTCAACTTCCCGCGCCTCACACACATTAATATCGAACTGAACGTTGCTGCCTCGCTCCTTAAGCTCGGCAATAACATGTGCAACGGCGCAACGGGGGTCGCTGACCAGGGTATCTATGATCGCCAGACTAACCCGACCGGATAATTCATTTTTTGAGGTCGCGACCGTGCTGGCAAAGGCCTCGCATTGCTGTAACAGCTCCAAAGAGGCCTGATAGGTGATGCGCCCGGGCTCGGTAAGCTCGAAACCGCTGCGCCCGCGTTTACAGAGTTTAATGCCCAGGCGTACCTCTAAGTCCGATAAATGTGAACTTATGGTGGAGCGGCCGATGCTCAGGCGCGACTCCGCCGCCGCCAAACCGCCGCACTCAACGATGGCCACAAAGATACGCAGTAAGCGTAGGTCTACGTCATGGACTTGCACTTGATCCCCTTAATTCGAGAAGGATGTTTAATTAGATAAGTTTAGTTCGATAAAACCGGAATGAATTACGAATATTATGTATTTATAAAACATCTCTGGCAAGTTAGCATGGTTTAATTAAGCAAGTATTGCTTCGCACAGACAACAAGTTAGGAGAATAAGATGACGTTTAGATATGGTGTAGACCAGCTAAATCTTGATACTGTTAACGGCATCGCCGATGGCAGCATTAAAGCCGAGCTTTGCCAGGAAGCCTTAGATAAAATTAATAAAAGCCGTCAGAATGTCGACGTGATGGCCGCTTCAGATAAGGCCGTTTACGGTATCAACACCGGCTTTGGCCCTTTGTGCGATACGCAAATCTCACCAGAAGAAACCCATCTTTTACAAAAGAACCTTTTGATCACTCATGCCGTAGGTGTGGGTGAGCCTATCGCTAAATCAATTTCTAAATTGATGCTGATCACTAAGGTGCACGCCCTAAGCCAAGGCTTCTCGGGTATTCGCCTGGAAGTGGTAGAGCGCATGTTGGCCTTCCTAGAGCTTGACCTTATTCCTGTGGTACCAGAGCAGGGCTCGGTCGGTGCATCGGGTGATCTGGCACCGCTTTCACACTTATTCTTGCCACTTATTGGCGAAGGTGAATTCTGGCAAGACGGCAAACCCGTAGCTGCGGCCCATTTACTTGAAGCCAATGGCCTAGCGCCGCTTGAGCTGCACGCCAAAGAAGGTCTGGCTCTTATCAATGGTACCCAGTTTATTCTGTCACACGGTATCACGGCGCTGACCAAGATGCGTTACCTCCTTGATCTAGCAGATTTAGCCGGTGCCATGAGCATCGAAGGCATGCAGGGCAGTGGCTCACCCTTTAGAGAAGAGCTGCATGCAACTCGTCCGTTTGAAGGCAACATCGAAGTCGCTAAGCGTATGCGTATGTTCTTCAACGGCTCACAAAACATGGCTGCACACACTGACTGCGATCGCGTACAAGACCCTTACTCGCTGCGTTGTATCCCGCAGGTACACGGCGCATCACGTAACGCCTTTAACCACCTTAAAGAGCTGGTAGAAATCGAGATGAACTCGGTGACCGATAACCCAATCGTGATCAGCGCAGAAGAAGCGATTTCTGGCGGCAGCTTCCACGGTCAGCCTCTGGCCATGGTATTGGATTATGCGTCGATTGCTGCTGCCGAGCTTGGCAATATCTCCGACCGCCGTTGTTACCTAATGCTTGAAGGCCTGCACGGTCTGCCGCGTTTATTGACCACTTCAGGTGGCCTTAACTCGGGCATGATGATCCCTCAGTATGCCACTGCGGCCCTAGTAACAGAGAACAAATCACTGTGCTTCCCACCATCAGCGGACAGCGTACCTACCTCTATGGGTCAGGAAGATCACGTATCCATGGGCAGCATCTCAGGTCGAAAACTGAATCAAATCCTGGGTAACCTGGAAAAGATCTTTGCTATCGAATTGATGTATGCGGCGCAGGCCATTGAATTCCGTCGTCCGAACAAGTGCTCTGACATCATCGAAGAAAACTTCGCCATTATTCGCGAGAAGGTAGCCAAGCTTGAAGAAGACCGTCTACTTAAGCCGGATATCGATGCCATGATCGCACTAGTAAAAGCACAAGCGTTTAGCGTGAACTAAGGAGGCCTTTTAGCTATGGAAACAACAATGAATTTTCAAGAACAAATCAAGCAAGGTATTCCCAGCGTTTTACCTGAGCCTAAACCATATCCGGCCGGTGTAAACCGCGCGCCAAAGCGTAAAGACATTCTTAGCCCAGAGGAAAAGCAACTGGCGGTACGTAACGCCTTGCGTTATTTCCCTAAAGAATGGCACCAGGAGCTTGCCGCTGAATTTGCTGAGGAACTGAAGCAATTTGGCCGTATTTACATGTACCGCTTTAAGCCTAACTATGACATGAAGGCGCGCTCGGTCTCTGACTACCCGGCGAAATGCGAGCAGGCTGCAGCGATTATGTTGATGGTTGATAACAACCTTGACCCAGCCGTTGCTCAGCACCCTGAGGAGTTGATCACTTACGGTGGTAACGGTGCGGTATTCCAAAACTGGGCGCAGTACTTGTTAACCATGAAGTATCTGAGCGAGATGGAAAAAGACCAAACCTTGCACATTTACTCGGGTCACCCAATGGGACTGTTTCCTTCATCAGAAGATGCACCGCGCGTGGTGGTGACTAACGGTATGATGATCCCGAACTACTCTAAGCCGGATGACTGGGAGAAGTTCAATGCCCTGGGTGTAACTCAGTACGGGCAAATGACCGCAGGTTCATTTATGTATATCGGTCCCCAGGGTATCGTACACGGCACCACCATTACGGTGATGAACGCCTTCCGTAAGGTGCTTGAGAAAGGTGAGAGCCCGCAAGGTAAGATCTTCCTAACCGCCGGTCTGGGCGGCATGAGTGGTGCGCAGCCTAAAGCCGGGAACATCGCCAACTGTATTACTGTGTGTGCCGAAGTGAACGCCAAGGCCGCTATTAAGCGCCACCAGCAGGGTTGGGTTGACGAGCTGATCGACAACATGGATGCCTTGATCAAGCGTGTACGCGAGGCGCAAGCCAATGAAGAAGTGGTGTCTATCGCCTACGTGGGTAACATTGTAGATGTGTGGGAAAGCTTCTACGAGGAGGACATTTTTGTTCACCTGGGTTCAGACCAAACCTCACTGCACAACCCTTGGTCGGGCGGTTATTACCCGGTTGATATCTCTTTTGAAGAGTCAAACCGATTGATCCGTGAAGAGCCAGAAGTATTCAAGGTTAAGGTACAAGAGACCTTGAAGCGTCATGCCGATGCGGTAAACAAGCACACGGCCCGTGGCACTTATTTCTTTGACTATGGTAATGCCTTCTTACTTGAAGCTTCACGCGCCGGCGGCGATGTGATGGCAGAGAACGGCATCGACTTTAAATATCCGTCGTACGTGCAGGATATTCTTGGTCCTATGTGTTTTGACTATGGCTTTGGTCCATTCCGTTGGGTATGTGCCTCAGGCAAGCCAGAAGATCTGGATAAAACCGATGCCATTGCAGCCGATGTTCTGAACAAGATCATGGCGGAGTCGCCAGAAGAAATTCAGCAACAGATGCAGGACAACATCACCTGGATCAAAGACGCCAAGCAAAACAAACTGGTTGTGGGTTCACAAGCGCGTATTCTGTACGCCGACGCCCAAGGTCGTATGGAAATCGCTAAAGCCTTTAACGATGCCATTAATCGCGGTGAAATTGGCCCGGTCGTACTAGGTCGTGACCACCATGACGTGAGCGGCACCGACTCACCGTTCCGTGAAACGTCAAACATCTATGATGGCAGCCGTTTTACCGCGGATATGGCGATTCACAACGTGATCGGCGACAGTTTCCGTGGCGCAACCTGGGTCTCTATCCACAATGGTGGCGGTGTAGGCTGGGGCGAAGTAACCAACGGTGGTTTCGGTATGCTGCTTGATGGCAGCGAAGGTGCCGAGCGTCGCTTGAAATCCATGCTGTTGTTCGATGTAAACAATGGTATTGCGCGCCGTAGCTGGGCCCGTAACGAAGAAGCCAACTTTGCGATTAAGCGTGAAATGGCCCGTACGCCTAAGCTTAAGGTAACCCTGGCAAACCTGGTTGATGACGAGATCCTCGATAACTTGTCATTCTAATTTGCCAAGCAAATCTAGTTAAAAAGGAAGCCTAAGTGCTTCCTTTTTTTATCCCTACTTGATGCTCTCCCAACCAGTCTAGGTAGGGGACTAAGTTGTCTGCAATGCGGTCTGCAATGCGTTTTGCCGATAGAGTTAACAACAGCGAACTGCTTGCTCAATGCCTATCTAGGCATATAAAAACGCCACTGCAAAAAACAGTGGCGTTTGTGTAATAGCAAGTATGTTAGATTCAGTTACAGCTGGTCGCTGCCATCGCTTTATCTTGCTTGGTATCGTGATTAACCTCAACGATATTAGCAAAACCGTCTGTACAGTTTTTAACGTTGGCATCAAAGCTAAAGGTCGCCGTACCACCGATTACGGACTCTACGCTTAAATCCGTGCCTACTGCAGGAGCGGTACCAGTGCCATTATACCAGTAGCTACTGCCTAGGGTGCCGTTGTTGTTTTCAGCCCCGACCGTCGCCGTACTCAGATCTCCCAGTTGCGCATAGGCGAACCAGATACCTTGAGTTGGGCCATTGAGAACCCAAATTTGGAAGCTATAGCGGTTGGCGGCATCGCCAAACTTAGGCACATTGTCCCATTCGTAGACTGTGTATTGGTCAGAGCCGGCACTGAGGACGGCAACGCGCCATTCGGCACCGTCACCATTGACACCCATATTCAGATCCATCCATAAGGGCGCTAACAGATTATTGGGCAAAGCATTGTTTGGCATGTTTGCATTGAGGGCAGGAGCCACCCGCATGCTGGCTGTACCTGCTTCCAAGGTACCGTTGACCGACCAGATCACCGAACTGTACTGCTCACCATTGTAGGTAAAGCTAGGTACATTCAAGGCTGTGCCACCATCATCGCAGTTGCTTGGACAACCAAAGGCGCTAACGCCTAGGCTAGCCAAAGAAACATAGCCGAATGGGGCGGGCGAGGCATTGACGGCTAGCCCACTGGTATTGAGTGTGCCGCTCCAACTCGCATAATTGCCCTCTATGGTAAATGGGGTCAGGGTGCTGCCACCATCTATCACAGCCGATTCCGAGCCCGGAACCACTTCGAGTTCCTCCGGAATATGGTCACTGAGGTTAATAACGTCTGTGTATGGGCCATTGTTTATCTGGATAACATAGTTAAGGGTGTCGCCTATCTGTGCCTGTGGTTGGCTTACGGTTTTACTTAGGACGCCAGCTGCTGTGGTATCTATGGCTTTTACGGCGATGGGCAGGTGCAGATCCGGGCCATCGCCATCTCGGTTAAGGTTGACCTGACCAAACTGCCAGCCGTTAGCAAAGCGAGTGTCTGCGGTGACTGTCACAGTGGCAGTTTCACCGGCCTTTACTTTGAGGTGAGAGGGACTAACCGAAAAAGAGGCGTCGCCATGACTTTGTGTCGTTAAGTCCATATGAACCGTGTTCGCGGTGACATTGGTAAAGGTGCGAGTCCAACTACAAGTGGCCAGACACTGGCTGTCTTGCATACTGGCGATATTTAAGGTTTTTGGATCGCCACCCGTATCCGGGTTGGCGGCAAAGAAGTTTAACGGTGATTCATCCAGTACCAGGTCGGCTTCGGCGGCACGAGATAAATCAATACGCCCGGCGCCCATATCAAAGGCGTCCGCCGGGGTTACACCATCTTCCTTGCGCACCATTGAATTGTCACTGGTCATCATCAATGCCGAGCGAATCATATAAGGGCTCCAGTCGGGACGCGCCGCCGATAAAATAGCCGCAGCCCCAGCATGGTGGGGGGAAGACATGGATGTGCCACTGAGGAACCCAAATTCTGCGGGGTCACTCGGATCATTGGTATTTACCGCAGCCAAGATGCTGACGCCAGGTGCTGTTATGTCAGGTTTTATTATATCAAGTCGATTATTTGGGCCGCGAGAGCTAAAGTCAGCCATGATATCTGCGCTTTGCGCATCATCTTGGGCGCTGAAGCCACTGATTGACGCGACCGGGTTAGTTACCGAGGCAACCCAAGCCTTGAGGGTATCGCCGTCACTGGCGCCAACATGAATACCTGGAATAAAGTGAGCATCCGCGGAGACCGACTCACCCTGCGCAGCTAAATTAGCCAACACCAAGCCACCAGCACCACCGGCGGCAACATTGGCACCTTTAGCCACCCGGGCGATGGCGCCGCGGTCACAGATCACGATTTGACCGTCAAAGTGTCCAGCAGGGAAAGGCTCTAGACACTGAGCGGGCTGGGTGTCATTGCTGGAGCCGTTATTGGTCGGGTAGTCACCCGCATAGACAATGGGTGCAGGGCCATAGCCCGAAGTGAATCCAACACTATGTATATCGGCAAGGCCGTCGGTATCCGAACTCATATCGATTAGGCTATTGGCCAGTACGCGGGTGTGTGTACTGGCGCCCGTAGTGCCTACCCAGGGCGCATTGTGGCCGTTCGTTGATGCGCCGGGCCCGCCATTACCGGCAGAGGTAGCGACATAAATACCGGCGGCAGTGGCATTAAGAAAGCCCAGGGCAACGGAGTCATTGTAGGGATTGCTGCCACCAGAGATGGAGTAGTTAAGCGAGTGAATCCCATTGGGTAAGTTGGAGGCATCAATTACAACTTGCTCTACTGCGGCCAATAGCGCAGAGCCTGGGCAGGTTTCGATACACACATCGTAGGCGATTATATTAGCCCTAGGTGCAACACCTGAGATAGCGCGCGTCATGCTTGTTGTCGGTGCGTATATTTCAGCACTCAGATGATTTCCCGCTACCGTACTGGCGGTGTGTGAGCCGTGCCCGTCACTGTCCTCTGGCGATGGATAGTTAGCGTCAAAGGGGACGAACGACCAGGCGCCAATAAGCTTGTCGTTACAAAAACTGGCATCGGCAATATCGCAATAGCTGCCGGGAACATAGTTACCAGAGCCCAAAGGATTGATATGTTGATAGCCGTCAGAGGTTGTTGCTGCAAATGAAGGGTGATCCGCATTAATACCGGTATCAAGCACAGCCACCACTATGCCTTCGCCTTGAGAATGGGGCACATTGCTCGGTGAATTGCCCCAAATAACATCGGCATTAATCCACTGTGGTCCAGAATCGGTATTTAGGGTTTCATGGCGTTCCAGGGCAATGCTTTTAACACCCGGCATACTGGCCATGCGTTTAGCCTCGGCAGCGCTCATCTCCAGCGCCATGCCGTTAAACACCCATTGATAATCGTATTTGACGCGATTATTCATCTTGGTGCTGTCTAATAGCTGGCGTTGTTGCTCTTTTAAAAATTTTCTATAGGCCTGTGACGGCTTGCTTTGAGTATTGAGTTTCTTTGCCCCGGTAATTTTATTACTTGTTGGTGCTAGGCCCTTAACGCCACCCTCATAGGTGGCCACGGGTGCGGATTCAAGTTCAACGATATATATACGGCGCTCAGTATTAGTTTGAATTGCTTTTTGCTGTACGTTTAGCTGCGTATTTAATTTCGAGGGTTGATTTGGCGCCATAGTTAAGTCGTTGGCAAGGGTCGAAAAGCTTAGCGCGGAACTAATGGCAAGAGCAACTGCGCTGGTTGTTGTTGTGATCTGTCTGTTCATTGTCGAACCTATATTAATAAAGGGAAGAGTTTATGAGGGCAAAAAGATACGACCCAATTCCAATTGACCTTTAGTACCAGATTTAGGTTAGTTAAAGTTTACAAAACAGCAACAAATAAATTAGTAATTTAGTACTGCTTTTTTGCTTTTTTGAACGTTTTTATTTATGTCAGATGCAATTAAAAGTTCGCAATCAACAGCTTACCTATTGACCGCTAATGTAAAAAGAAGACTAGGGGGGGTTACAGGCTGGCAGGAAAGGCCAGCCGCAAAGAGGCGATGATTAACCTTGATTAGGCTTTTTTAACAAACTTGGCGGTGATCATCATTTCGCCGACGCCATCAACCTTACAATCCAGTTCATGGTCTTTGCTGTCTTTGATGCTGCGGATCTGCGCCTTGGTGCCTATTTTCATAATCATGGAGCTACCTTTGACCTTAAGGTCTTTAGCCAGCGTCACCTTGTCGCCGGCATTCAGTTCGGTGCCGTTGGCATCCTTGGCGGTGATAAGCTCTTCTTCGGCCAGTTGAGCCGGGTCCCATTCATAGCCACACTCGGGGCAAATAAGCTGATTTTGATCTTGGTACACATAGGGGGAATTACAATTTAAACAAGCTGGGTGGGTCATAATGCTCGGGCTCTTTAGTTTACTGTACGCCAATAATAAAACTTCTCAGCACAGGGATCGAGCGCGCAGTGAAAATAGGCGCTGAATTAAGGCCACATGAATAATTAAATATCAAGCCGAAATCGAAAGCGCGAATCTTAACGGGAATGGGCGATCCCTGTGAGTTAGGAGGTGCTTGTTTTGGCACGTTATGTAATGAAAAATGGCTCGTTTATGTGCCAATGAAATATAGGTATCTGATATGTATTAAAAAATAAATTGCATAGCGAGCCAGTGAAGGCTCGAATAAGTGAAGGCTCGTTTTTTATGGCTTACTTCTTGATTGCGTGTGAGAAAAACACCTGATAACTTGGTGTTATTATTAAATAAAATCTTTATTAGTGAGAGTTACCCTTGCTGTGGATAACTTCCTTAACCGGGAATTCGCACTAATAAGCTGTAAGGCATCTATGATCCTGAGCAAAGGTACGAAATCAAGCATATGGCTTGGAGCGCTTACATTTTTGTTGTTTGTGTTCATGCTTTACTTTCGTGCTTATATTTATGCAGGCATGTATATAGAGCCAGATGCGCCGTACGGAATCTCAGACATTATCGAGTTTTTGCTAGGCTGCCTCTTTCTTTTACTTATGGCGGCCTCAGTTATTCTTGCGGTCGCGCTATTCATAAAAGGCTCGGTGCAAAGTAAAAAATCGGGTGCGCTACTTGTGGTGTTTTGTGTAGTGCTTTTTATTGCATATTCACCATTGCACAATATGGCGGCAAGGCTCGGAGGGTAAATGCCTAACAAGCAGCAGCACGTTAGCCCGGCAAAAAGCGCCGGGCCGGACGGCTTACATTACGCTTCGCTTCATTTCAGCCGCCCGTGTGCTGGGCGTTAGCAATCAGGATAAATAATGAGCATACATATCAGAAAAGCAGAAATCAGTGATGCGAAGTCAATCAGTGAATTGATTTTACCTTTAACAAACAAATATGTTTGCCCAACTTGTGATGTGTCTGTACACAGTATTTTGCTTGATTCAATGTCAAAGGAAAATATCGAAAAATATCTGTCTACAAACTATGACTATGTTGTCGCGGTAACCGAGAATAATGAAGTGGTTGGTGTGGCGGGGGTTCGAGACAACTCACATTTGTATCATCTATTCGTAGACGATAATTTTCAAGGTAACGGACTTTCCCGAAAACTGTGGGAAACGATTAAAGAAAAAGCAATAAAAAACGGGAATAGCGGTGCCTTTACAGTCAACTCTGCGGTAAATGCGGAAAACGTATATTTGCGTTTTGGTTTTAAACGAACAGAAGGCATCAGAAATCAGCAAGGAATGGTTGATATTCCAATGGTATTAAAGTTTGATTGCTAACAAAGCGTTTAAGGCTGATTCCCAACGCTTGGCATTTTGGGTTTACTTTAAATTTAGTGTTTACGTCACAATGGTTTCGGTAAGGTGGTCTGCGTTGCTCATCACTTAATGCGGCGTTATACGTTTTGGAGGATTTATGCGTTACATTCTGGTTTTAGTGTTTCTTTTGGTAATCAGTGGCAAAGTACTTGCCGATGAGTCAGTCACGATTTTTGTAAAGGAAACCAGCTATTCAATCAACAGCTCGGATGAAGAGCTGAACTCAGCAGAATTAGAAGGCAAGCTGAAACAACTAAGGTTTTCATTGGTAACGTTAGACATTGATTATTGTGCCGGCCCAGTTATGGTTACTGAGGTTTATGTAGCACTTGCAAATGCCAACCCCTCGGTTAAAGACGTTCACCTAAAAGCAAGTGGCAACCAGGAACAAAGCAAATGCAAAAACATATAACAAATTGCTAAATTTCGTTTCGGCCACAAAAAGCGTGGCGTTCACGGGATTGCCTACGCTGCGCTTCGGCAGCCAATTAGCGAAGCGTTATATGAATCTTGAGTATGATTGAAATCGTCATCGTAATAATCGTTGGTTTTATCTTATTAAAAGCGGTTCGTCATTCGCGAAAAGTTAATAAAGATTTCTCTCAGCTTGATAAACACCAAAAAGATGAGCTGGTTGGATTAGTCAATTCCAATCCAAAAAGATATTTTCTGGCAGGTGGTTCATTTACAAAATTGCCAAAGCCGCTGGCAATCATCGGAAATATTCTAGCTATATGTGTAATTTTGTTTTTTGTGGTCTTATTTGTCGCAGCACTTTCATAGTATTTTGGGTTTAAATTCATATAACAAGTCAATAATGATATGGACGCAAAACGCATGGCTTGCGCTCCTTTGTCGCCAATTATAGCCTGCTATTTGCGCCTTTTATTACGGCGTTAGCTCTATCAAGGAATGTTATTTATGTTCTATAGCAGGGAGTTTAATAAGGTATTGCTGATTATCTTAATTATAGTCAGTGTTTATATCGTTTTTGTTTCCGGCAATAATTACGGAACATTAGTTGCGTTATCTATAAACAGCTTGATTGCTCTTCTTTTCTATTCAATGACAATTGAACTCAAGGGTAAGGTATTGAGCTGGTATTTCGGGTTTGGCTTTTGGCGTAAAAAATTGGCAGTGGCAGACATTCTGGAAGCCTCGCTTTATCACAGTAAGTGGTATCAAGGTATAGGTATCAGAATGCTGAGTGATGGCTGGTTGTATAATGCATCGGTAGGAAGGGCGTTAAAGTTAAAGCTGCGTAATGGCAAATATGTTTATATTGGCTGCAAAAATGCTGAAGCTTTAAAACGAGCTTTGGACGCTCAAAACTAACAAGGTGTGCAAATGAATCAACATGCGGCGTGTTAGGCTGATGTTGCTTTTCTTTCAGATTTAGAGGTTTGTATTTTACTCAATGAGGCAAGAATTAAGAGCTAGAATAATTGAGATCTGTGATAAGAAAATCGCTTCGAAAGGTGACCAAGTTGGATTGTCCTTTTACGCATTTTTTAAGAATAAGAATGATAACCCTGAGGAGCTTATGGAAGCGGCAACTTGGTGGATACAAACGCATAAATTAGATCATTTCGTTAAAGCCAAGAAGATAAAAGAAATGATCAAAAATGGCTTGTAATCGGCACAGAAGATTTAAATTTTGGATGCGGTGGAATAATTGTTTGTTTTATTTATGCTTGAAAAATTTTAATCAAGCATTGTATGGTGTTTATTGTCAGTCTTCTATTTTAAGGAAAATTCGATGAAGTCTAAATTTGCAACCTGGGTTGGCATTGGTCTCTTTGTTATTTTAGTTTTTGTAGCAGGCCTATTTAGTGGGGCTGTAATGACATTTCAAATGAATGGTGCGTCATATACGAAAGAGCATGTGGATAATGGCCGTTTTTTTCTTTATGCCTTAAAAAAACTTGAACAGGAAAAAGATACCGATGGCGCTATAAGTACGTTACGAAGTAACTTATTTGCAAAGGTTGCTATAGTTGGAATTCAACTTGAACTACCAACAAACAGCAGAGATAAGGAGCTTATAGAGTCTTTTTACCTTGAAGTTATTGATTATCTAAATGCACATGGCGGGCTTTATGATACTTACCAAGTTATTGAAAATGGTGAAACCATTGAGATGCAATCAGCATACTCAGTGCTTTTGCAAGAATTCGCCGAGAAACATAATAAGGCCATTCAATAACGAACAATCCTTCGCTTTATTTTACTTCGCTTAACATGTTAGCCAGTTATGACTTTTCTGCTTAGGGTAATACTGGGCAACATATTATGACTGCAAAATGTGAGTGGCTGGTTGTGAACCTGGGTGATGCGCTGTTATCACAACCGATATTAAGCGCATATCAATGTCGCCTAGCCCAGGTGTATAAAGACGCTGGAAGCCCGGACAATTTGGTTGCAGTATTTAGACATGAATCTCAAGACCTCCACTGTCATATAAAGCTGTTTCTTACTGCTGAATTTCAGCGCTTAGCAAGGTTAGACTGTGCGCTAAGATGCGGGAAACCAAGCTTTGACAATACTAGCTTTTTGGCTGGTAATCCAAGTTATATGGCTAAAAGCTAATTTTGTCAGGGCGTTTAAATGTGATTCGCAGCGCCCTGCATTTTCATCCATTCTTGATTTTTCATGTTTAGGGGGCAAAGGTTTAGGTGTAGCCTAAGCTAGGTGGCAAGCTTTGCTTGCCCTTTAAAAGAGCGTTTGGCCCCCATGACTCAATTTCAGCTTCCAGAACAAGTTTTAAAATTCGCCCGTAGAAACACTACCGGCGAGTCCGCTGGTGTGCTTGCTGTGCAGCTTACGCAAAAGGGGCGGATGAGATTGGGGCCGGAAAAGCCCTGGGCTCCGTTTCAGGCCACCCAAGTTATTTCGGCGAAAGCCGTGGAGTTCGAGTGGACGGCACGCGTAAAGCTCGCTCCATTTCTTTGGGTCAAAGTGTTAGATGCGTACCAGAGCCAGCGAGGAAAGTTAGGGGTCAAGCTCTGGGGAGTTATTCCAGTAGCCAGTGCACAGGGCCCGAGCATAGATCAAGGTGAGATTCAGCGTTATCTGGCTGAGCTGCCATGGTGTCCCAATGCTTTTTTTGAAAATTCCACTTTGAACTTTAAAGAGTTAGAGGAAGATACAGTTCGTGTTTGGTTTGCTAATGAACAGACCTATGTTGATCTGATCTTCGATGCTCACGGCGATATCATGTGTTCGCGCAGTGAGACGCGTGTGCGAGAGGGTGTCGGACGCCAACCTTGGGTCGGGGTATTTGAAGAGTATCTAGAAATCGCAGGTATGCGGCTCCCACTAAGAGCAACTGTTCGATGGGACACGCCCGATGGGCCATTTGAATATTGGCAGGGGGAAATCGTCTCTATCAAGGTGTTTAGAGTTTCAGGGGAAGATCAGCAAGAGGTGCACAAAGGCTAGGGAAGAATCCAGCCTCAGAAGTTTACTTGCTGGCCATTGTTACAGCCGCCAAACCAGCTATAGTCGCAAACAGAATGGGTATTTAATAGGCGCTTTGGCTAAGACGCAGTGTTGCACATGATACAGGCATGCCCTTGATGAACCCCGGCGTTCATGAGTTTTCAGTCGGCCAGAATGTAATGTCCCGGTCTGAAGTTGATGAAGTAATATCGCAAGCTCAGTAGGCTGGTGCCAATATTGTAAAAGCAGCTACCGAGCCTTTCTTGGGTGGTTACGCTGGCTATTTTCAGGTTCTCGATGGTCATGTTTGGTAGGTAGTCTGGAATCTGCAGCTACTTTTAGAGCGAGATAAGTGACCCATAAAAAAGCCCCTGCATAGGCAGGGGCTTAGTTTTTTTAAGATTAAACTCAGAGCTTAATCCAGGTAAGTTACTTCACCTAGGTTCAAGCTTTCGATTTGCTCTTTGATCTTGGCGACATCACCGACGATCACCCAGGTCAGTTGCTCAGGTTTAATTACCTTCTTCGCCTCGGCGGCCAGGGTGTTTGTATCTGGCTTGCGAACCAGCTCGGCGTAATTTTCCAGATAGTTTACGTCACGGTCTTTGCTGTAGGCATCCGCTAGCGAGTTAAGCAGCGACCACTTCTTCTCATAACGACCAGGTAGTTTAGCGGTTTTATTCGATACCACCTTGGCCAGCTCTTCATCGGTTGCCGGTTTATTGCCAATATAAGCGTTAAGCTCTTTCAAGATCTCTTGAATTGACTCTTTGGTTTTATCGGTTTGTACCGGGGCGTAAACGAAGAAGGGGCTTTGCGCCTTGGTATCCATTAAAATGGTACGCGCGCCATACGACCAACCCTTATCTTCACGCAGGTTCATATTCATGCGCGAGGTGAAGCTGCCGCCTATGATGGTGTTCATCATATCCAGGGTTACTTCATCCTGAGCGCTTAATGATTGGCTGTTTGGACCCAATAGGCCAGAGATGATCAAGGACTGCGGCGACTCAGGCTTGTTCAATACAAAGACCCGTGCTTTTTCAGGAATGGCCACATCGGCGATATCAAGTTTCGGTGCCGCTGTTTGTGGTTTTTCCCAGCTTGCCAAAGCCGTTTCCAAGGATGTTTGTAGTTCGGCTTTATCGATATCACCAACCACTACTAAACGGCCCAGATCCGGACGTAACCAGGTCGAAGTAAAGGCTAATAAGTCATCACGACTGATTTGCGCTACCGATTGCTCCGTGCCTGATCCGGTTAGCGGCTTACCATAAGGGTGGTTTTCGCCGTATAGCAGCGGCGGTAAAACGCGCAGAGCATTGGAGCTTGGGCTTGCTTTTTCCTGCTTAATACCTTGAAGCAGCAGCTTACGCACACGCTCTATATCGCTGTCAGCGAAGCGTGGCTTTTGTAGTACATCGGCAAACAGTGCCAGGCTTGGCTGCCAGTTGGTGGTCATGGCCGACATCATCACTGAGGTTTTATCCAATCCGGCATTGGCCGAGATAGACGCACCTAAAGATTCGAGCTCGGCGGCCAGTTGCAGTGCATCGCGCGAGCCTGCGCCTTCATCAAGCATGTTGGCGGCAAAGTTGGCAACGCCAGGCTTATCATTGGCGTCGGTTGCGGTACCGCCGGCAAAGTCTAAACGTATGTTGATAACCGGGGTGTCGCTGCGTTTAGCCAGTACCACTTCTAAGCCATTGCTTAGGGTAAAGGTGTCAACGCTTGGCAAATCAAGGGCAGGGACGTCGCCGGCGCTTGGTACACCTGTGCTGCGATCCACACCTTGCTCGCTGGCGCTCAGCTCGGCAAAGGGGTGAACGGTCAGCACAAAGTCACCGCTGCTTAACCATTTGCTTGCCACCATTTGGATATCGCTCGGTGTTGCATTGGCGGTAATGGCAAAGGCCTCTTTATAATAGGCAGGGTCGTTATGATAAACGGCGCCGGACGCTAATACATCTGACTTACCGCCAAAGCCACCCACGCCTTCCACATTCTTTACCCAGCCAGCGGCATTGGCAAATTTAATGCGGCTTAGCTCTGCGGCCGTTGGGCCCTCAGCGATAATACGGGCTACCTCTTCATCGATGATCTGTTCAATCTTATCGATATTGGCTTTATCCAGGGCATCGGCGCCTATCATTAACTGACCGGCAAGGGTACGTTGATAGTTAAAAGCAAAGACGCTTGAAGCCAGTTGTTCCTTATACACCAGGCGCTGGTAAAGGCGTGAGTTCTTGCCACCGGCGAGCACATCGCTCAGTAGCGACAAGTATTCGCCTTCCACACTGCCTTTTTCCGCCGTGTTCCAAACCTTGAGGATACGCGATGCCGGCACGCGGTCTTGCATTACTAAACGGGTTTGCTCGTCACGTTTGGCGATCCATTTTTCTAGCTTGGCAACGGGTTTACCCGGCTTAATATCGCCAAAGTACTTAGCAACTTTTTCTTTTGCCGTGTCAACATCTATATCACCGGCAAGCACAAGTACCGCGTTATTCGGGCCGTAGTAGTCTTTAAACCACTGGTGTACGTCGTCTAGTGACGCCGCGTTCAAGTCTTCCATGGAGCCGATCACAGACCAGGAATAAGGGTGACCTTGAGGGAAGGTGTTGCTCCAGATATTGTCCCACATGCTGCCGTAAGGCTGGCTTTCACCTTGGCGCTTTTCGTTTTGTACTACGCCGCGTTGCTCATCGAGTTTTTCTTGGGTAATGGCACCAAGCAGATGACCCATACGCTCAGATTCCATCCACAGTGCCATATCGATTGCTGGGGTAGGCACGTTTTGGAAGTAGTTGGTTCTGTCTGAGTTTGTAGTACCGTTTTGCTCTGTGGCACCGGCACGCTCAAAGGGACCGAAATATTCGTCGTCGTAGTTCTCTGTGCCATTAAACATCAGGTGTTCAAACAAATGGGCGAAACCCGTTTTGCCAACATTTTCATTTTTAGCACCCACGTCATACCAAACATTGACCGCAACGATAGGAGCCTTGCGGTCGGTGTGGACGATAACCTTAAGGCCGTTATCCAGGGTAAATGAATCATATTTGATATCAACGAAAGGCAGGTTAGCGGCATTTTGTGCAACTTGTTGCTTTGCCGAGGTTTGCGTATCGCTGGTGGCCGAGCAGCCGCTAAGGGAAATCATCACTGCCACGCTAAGGGCACTGAGGGTCATCTTATTCATGGAGATCCTTATTAAAATTGTTGGTGTCCTATTTATACCAATTCACTTAAATAGCTAATTATTCTAACGGGCTAAATATCATGATTTACCCAGCGCTATATATGATCACATACATAACAGAATTGGTATTATCCACCGCTAATCTACCACTATATTCGGAACGGTTAAATTGAACGCGATAATCTGCCGTAAAAAATATGTAAGTAAATGTTTAATGGCTGAATTATGCGTAATAGTGGCGAAAAAAAACCCCTCAAAAGAGGGGTTTTGGGTAACACAGTGCCAACTAGCACTGGGAATGAGGACGGTACATTTACGGGTATGCTGTGGGAGGGCTCCCAAGCTATCCGTTAGTCAAAGCTCATTTCTGGTACATCGCCTTCGACGATGAGTTTACCCGCTGTTTTACTGATGATTTCATCAACACTAACACCCGGGGCGCGCTCTAGCAAATGGAAAGCGCCGTCTTTGACTTCTAACACGGCCAAGTCTGTTACTATTTTCTTCACACAATTCACGCCGGTAAGAGGCAGTGAGCATTCTTCTAGTAACTTAGAATCGCCGTGTTTACTGGCATGGGTCATGGTAACGATAATGTTCTTCGCGCCGGCAACCAAGTCCATTGCGCCACCCATGCCTTTAATTAACTTCTTCGGGATCATCCACGAGGCAATATTGCCGTGCTGATCAACTTCAAATGCACCTAAGACGGTCAAGTCTACATGACCACCACGGATCATGGCAAAGCTATCGGCACTATTAAAAATTGCTGCACCCTTAGCTGCTGTAACGGTTTCTTTACCCGCATTGATCATGTCTGCATCAAGCTCGTCTTCGGTTGGGTAAGGACCCATACCCAGCAGGCCGTTTTCCGACTGCAGCATGACTTCAATGCCTTCTGGTACATAGTTGGCAACCAGAGTAGGGATACCGATACCCAGGTTCACGTAATAGCCGTCAGCCAATTCTTTGGCAACACGTTGAGCAATTTGTTCACGGTTTAATGACATTTTAATCTCCTTAGGCTTTACGTGTGGTAACGCGTTCAATGCGTTTTTCAAAGTTGCCCTTGATAACGCGGTTTACATAAATGCCCGGGGTGTGAATTTGGCTTGGCTCTAATTCACCCGGCTCAACGATTTCTTCTACCTCGGCCACGGTGATCTTACCGGCAGTGGCGGCCATAGGGTTGAAGTTCATCGCCGTGTGGCGAAATACCAGGTTACCGTAACGGTCTGCTTTCCACGCTTTCACAATGGCAAATTCACCGGTAACAGACTCTTCAAGAATATAGGGACGACCGTCAAATTCTTTTACTTCTTTACCTTCGGCAACTGGCGTACCGTAGCCTGTGGCGGTGTAAAATGCTGGGATACCAGCGCCGCCGGCGCGCATTTTCTCTGCCAGTGTGCCCTGAGGCGTAAGCTCTACTTCCAGCTCGCCGTCAAGCAACTGTTTTTCAAATAATGCGTTTTCACCCACATAAGAGGCGATGACCTTCTTGATTTGTTTATCTTGAAGCAGCACACCTAAACCGAAATCATCAACACCACAGTTGTTTGAAACCACGGTAAGATCTGTGGTACCCATGCGCTTAATCTCGGCAATTAGGCCTTCGGGGATGCCGCACAGCCCAAAACCACCGGCAATAATGGTATCGCCGTCTTTTAGTCCTGCCATGGCGTCGGCATAACTTGTTACTACTTTATCGAATCCGGACATGTCTAAGCACTCCTAGGTTTATTGTTCTTGGTCACAATCGGCAAGTATGGCGTTGGCCACCTTGCTCTGTGGATGCTTGTTTAGCGCCTTACAAATGGTCGCGCCTGCTTGGGCCAGTGTTTTTAAATCAATTCCTGTGTCTATGCCAAGCTTTTGCAGTAGATAGACCACATCTTCGGTGGCAACATTTCCTGACGCACCCTTGGCATAAGGGCAGCCACCAAGGCCTGCAACCGCACTGTCTACCGTGCTAATGCCCATTTTTAAGGCGGCATAGATGTTACTGATGGCCTGGCCATAGGTATCGTGGAAATGCACCGCCAACTGGCTGGCATCCAGGTGTTTAAGCAGCAGGTCAAGCAATTGCTCCACCTCATTGGCCGTACCCACGCCTATGGTATCGCCGAGACTGACCTCGTAGCAGCCCAAAGCCAACAATTGTTTACACACCTCAAGCACTTGCTCAGGCGCCACCGCGCCCTGGTAAGGGCAACCGAGAACGCAGCTGACATAGCCGCGTACCTTGATGTTGTTTGCCTTGGCAAGCTCTACCACAGGGCGGAAGCGCTCAATGCTTTCACTGATTGAACAATTGATGTTCTTTTGCGTAAAGGCCTCGCTGGCGGCGGTGAAAATAGCAAACTCGCCAACGTCGGCTGCCAATGCCAATTCCGCGCCTTTTAAATTTGGCGTCAAGGCACTGAGCAACACATCATCATGGCGCTCAATAGCGGCAAACACCGCACTGGAGTCCGCCATTTGTGGTACCCATTTAGGCGATACAAAAGCTCCGCCCTCAATATGCTTTAATCCCGCCTTGGCCAGGTTGTTGATCAAGGTCACCTTGTCTTCAAGGCTGACATTGCTCTCGTTTTGCAGGCCATCACGAGCACCTACCTCAACGATACGCACCTGTTGTGGAAAGGCCATTATTCTTGCTCCTCAACGATAGCAAGCAGGGCACCATGGCTGACCAATTCGCCCTCGCCATAGCAATAACTGCTAAGCACGCCATCAAATGGCGCATTAAGGGTATATTCCATCTTCATGGCTTCCATCACCACTATGGCATCGCCTTGTTTTACCTCGGTGCCAATATCCAGCAGGTGTTTTACCACAGTGCCGTTCATAGGTGCTGCCAGGGCATCGCCACCGCTTTGCTCGGCGCCGACATAATGCTTAGAAGTCAGGGCAAAGTCATACTGGGCACCTTGATACATAATGCTCAGTGCTTCGTCATCGATTTGTGCATCGGCGCTTAGGCGCTGACCATCGACCACGGCAACATAGTGGCCTTGACCTTGATACTCACCGCTCAAGCTATGGCCTTGGCCATCGATATCGACTTTAATTCCGGTAGATGTCACATGTAACACCAGCTGATGATCCGCCAGCGGTACGGTGATCTCGTTGATGGAGTTTAGTTTAAAGCCAGATAAGCTCTGCCACGGCGAAGTTGCAGCCGGGGCCTTGCTGGTACCCTGTAGATGACAATAGTACACCCAGGCAGCCATGGCTAACGCATGAACATCGGCCTGTGGCGCCTGAGTCAGGCTGTCACAGTTATTGTCGATAAAGTGGGTGTCCATGGTGGCATCTTGCAGCGGCTGTGACTCGCACAGGGCTACTAAGAAGCCGGTATTGGCTTTAACGCCGCCGACATAGGTATGACGTAGTGAGCGCTCTAACAGTGACAGCGCCTGCGCTCGGTTATCGCCTTTGACGATCAGCTTGGCAACCATGGGGTCGTAGAATGAGCTGATCTCATCTCCACAGGTAACACCTGTATCAATACGCACGTTCGCATTTTGCTCAGGGAAGCGTAAATGCGTCAGACGTCCGCTTGAAGGCATAAACTGCTCGCTTGGGTCTTCGGCGTATAAACGGGCTTCAAAGCTGTGACCTGTGATTTTTACTTGCTCTTGGGTCAGAGGCAGGGTGTCACCACCGGCAGTGGCGATTTGCCATTGCACCAGGTCCACGTCCGTGACCATTTCGGTAACTGGGTGCTCTACCTGCAAGCGGGTATTCATTTCCATAAAGAAGAATTCCTCGCCACACAGCAGGAACTCAACCGTACCAGCACCCACATAATCGATGGCTTGAGCACAGCGTACCGCCGCTTCCCCCATGCTTTTACGCATGGCGTCGCTAAGACCGGGAGCAGGGGCTTCTTCAATCACTTTTTGGTGGCGGCGCTGCAATGAGCAGTCGCGGTCGCCCAAGTACACGCAGTTACCGTGTTTATCGGCAAATACTTGTACTTCCACGTGACGCGGATTATCGACATAACGCTCAATCAACACCAGATCATTACCAAAGCTGCTGATAGCTTCACGCTTGGCACCTTCTAGGGCACTGATAAAGTCTTTCTTATCCCGTACTACGCGCATGCCCTTACCACCACCGCCATAAGCGGCCTTGATAAGTACAGGGTAACCGATTTTATCGGCCTCATCGCTGAGGAAAGTCGGGTCTTGGTTGTCACCGTAATAGCCAGGTACCAAAGGCACGTTGGCGCCAGCCATAATCTCTTTGGCGCGGGTTTTTGAACCCATGGCTTCGATGCTTTTGGCGTAGGGACCAATAAAGGTAATGCCTTTTTGCTCGCACTTTGCGGCAAAGGCCTCATTTTCAGAGAGGAAGCCATAACCCGGGTGAATGCAGTCGGCGCCGGCCTGTTCGGCAACGGCAAACAGCTTGTCCATATCCAAGTAAGACGACTTACTCGGTGCCGGGCCTATGTGATAGGCGCTGTCGGCCATTTGTACGTGCTGAGCATTGGCATCGGCGTCGGAATAGACGGCAATGGTGTGCATGCCCAGCATTTTGGCGCTGCGAATAACGCGACAGGCGATTTCACCTCGGTTGGCAATAAGAATTCGTTTTAGCATGAGTTATCCTTGTTGTTGCCAAGCCGGCGCTTGTTTATTGAAAAACGCGTTTAAGCCCGCTTGCCCTTCGTCGCTTACGCGAATGGCGGCAATGCGCTCGGCGGTTAAATGGCGCAGGTCGGCATCTATGTCTTTACCGGCAACGTCATTAATTAAGTTCTTCGCTGCTTTAACGGCCATGGGACCGTTGTCGGTAATGATATCGAGGAATTTGTCACATTCCGCTTGCAGGTCTTCACACACTTCGTGGATCAGTCCCATGGCGTGCGCTTTATCGGCGTTAAAGACCTCAGCGGTTAAGAAGTAACGTCTGGCATTGCGCTCGCCGATGGCTTTGATCACATACGGGCTGATCACAGCCGGGATCAGGCCAAGTTTTACCTCTGACAAACAGAATTTGGCAGTCGGGTTGGCAAGAGCAATGTCACAACTGGCGATTAGACCCAGGGCTCCACCAAAGGCTGCGCCTTGCACTAAACAAATGGTTGGGTGCGGGCAGGTGTGCAGCACATGCATGAGTTTGGCAAGCTCAAGCGAGTCGGCGACGTTGTCCTCAAAGGAGTTGTCTTTCATGGATTTCATCCAATTCAGATCGGCACCCGCGGAGAAGTGTTTGCCTTCGCTATTAAGCACCAAGGCACGAATATCAAGTGTGCTTGCATGCTCGATTAAGCGGATCATTTCGCTGATTAGCGCATCGTCAAAGGCATTGTGCTTTTCGACGCGCTGCAGAGTCAGTGTGGCGATACGGCTTTTACTAATATTGAGTGTAACTGACATAGCGCCTCCTACATTCTAAACACACCGAACTCGGTGTCTTTTTGTGGTGCGTTGGCAGCCGCCTCAAGGGCTAAACCGAGAACCGAGCGGGTATCCGCTGGGTCGATAATGCCGTCATCCCAGAGGCGCGCACTGGCGTAGTAGGGGTGACCCTGACGCTCATACTGCTCAACGATCGGCTTTTTAAACTCGGCCACTTGCTCATCGCTCATGGATTGACCCTGACGGGCAAGACCATCTTGTTTCACCTGAGCCAGTACGCCGGCGGCTTGCTCACCACCCATGACCGAGATACGGGCGTTAGGCCACATCCACATCATGGTTGGATCGTAGGCGCGACCACACATGCCGTAGTTACCGGCGCCGTATGAGCCACCGATCAACACGGTAAATTTAGGCACTTCGGCACAAGAAACCGCGGTCACCATTTTGGCGCCGTGTTTGGCAATGCCTTCGGCTTCATATTTCTGACCAACCATAAAGCCGGTGATGTTCTGTAAGAAAATCAGTGGGATGTTGCGCTTGGCACACAGCTGAATAAAGTGAGCACCTTTTTGCGCCGACTCACTGAATAACACGCCATTGTTGGCAACAATACCAACCGGGTGACCGTAGATATGGGCAAAGCCAGTTACCAGGGTCTCACCAAAGTAACGTTTAAATTCATCAAAGGATGAATCATCGACGATACGGGCGATAACTTCGCGTACATCGAAGCTCTTTTTCAGGTCGCTGCCGACAATGCCGTAAAGCTCATGAATATCGTAACGCGGTGCTTTCACCTCGTTTAACACGGGCGCAAGTGGGCGCACATGATTTAAACGGGCAATACACTGACGGGCGATAGACAACGCATGCTCGTCGTTATCGGCATAGTGATCCGCCACACCGGACACCTTACAGTGCACATCCGCACCGCCCAAGTCTTCGGCGCTTACTTCTTCACCTGTGGCCGCTTTAACCAGCGGTGGACCGGCCAAGAAGATGGTGCCTTGCTCTTTAACGATAATGCTTTCATCGGCCATGGCCGGTACATAGGCACCGCCTGCCGTACACAGGCCCATGACCACGGCGATTTGCGCTATGCCTTTGGCCGACATGCGCGCCTGGTTAAAGAAGATGCGACCGAAGTGCAGCTTGTCCGGGAATACCTCGTCCTGCTCCGGCAGGTTCGCACCGCCCGAGTCCACAAGATAAATACAGGGCAGGTGACAGCGCTCGGCAATTTCCTGAGCGCGCAGGTGTTTTTTCACCGTCAGTGGGAAGTAGGTACCGCCCTTAACCGTGGCGTCGTTAGCCACTATCATGCACTCAACGCCTTGAACGCGGCCGATACCGGCGACAACGCCAGCACAGGGAATGTCTTGCTCATACACGCCAAACGCGGCGAATTGGCCAATCTCTAAAAAGGGTGAGCCTTCATCGAGCAAGTGTTCTATACGGTCGCGCACAAATAACTTGCCGCGACTTTGGTGACGTTCTACATATTTAGGTCCGCCGCCACCGCGCAGGGTGGCCGCCTTGTCATGCAGGTCTTGAACCAGGGCACGCATCGCTTCGTCATTGACGGCGAACTGCGGGTCCTTAGGGTTTATGCTTGAAGATAGAATGGTCATACAACACCTTAGCGGCTTTCGCTGAACAGTTCGCGGCCGATCAACATACGACGAATTTCAGACGTACCGGCACCGATTTCATACAATTTGGCATCGCGCAATAGACGGCCTGTAGGGTATTCGTTGATATAACCGTTACCGCCTAGGATTTGAATCGCATCCAGGGCCATCTTGGTTGCCAGCTCGGCAGCGTAAAGGATAACCGCAGCGGCATCTTTACGTGTGGTTTCACCACGGTCACAAGCGCGGGCTACGGTGTACACGTATGAACGTGCGGCATTCATTTGCGTGTACATGTCGGCGATCTTACCTTGGATAAGTTGGAATTGGCCGATAGGCGTGTCGAATTGCTTACGCTCATGGATATAAGGCACAACCACATCCATACAAGCCTGCATAATGCCCAGTGAACCACCAGAGAGAACCACGCGCTCGTAATCAAGGCCACTCATCAACACCTTAACGCCTTCGTTTAGGTTACCCAGGATGTTTTCTTCTGGAACCGCACAGTTTTCGAATACCAGCTCACAGGTGTTTGAACCGCGCATACCTAGTTTGTCTAGCTTTTGCGCTTGCGTGAATCCCGGGGTGTCACGTTCAACGATAAAGGCGGTGATGCCTTTAGGGCCGGCGTTAGCGTCTGTTTTGGCGTAAATTACATAGGTGTGGGCATCCGGACCGTTAGTGATCCACATTTTATTGCCGTTAAGGATATAGTGGTCGCCTTTTTTCTCTGCTTTTAAGCGCATAGAAACCACGTCAGAACCCGCACCTGGCTCACTCATGGCCAGGGCACCAATGTGCTCACCGCTGATCAGTTTAGGCAGGTATTTTGCTTTTTGTTCTTCATTACCGTTACGGAAGATTTGGTTTACACACAGGTTAGAGTGAGCACCATAGCTCAGACCAATAGAGGCGCTGGCACGGCTGATCTCTTCCATGGCAATTACGTGCTCAAGGTAACCCAGACCGGCACCGCCGAACTCCTCGCTAACCGTCATGCCTAACAGGCCCATATCACCAAACTTGGTCCACAGCTCGTTAGGAAACATATTCTGTTCATCGGTTTGCTCTGCTAAAGGCGCGATCTCGGCACTGGCAAAGCTATTAACGTGGGCGCGGATCATGTCGGCGGTTTCGCCTAGGCCAAAGTTAAGCTCTTTATATAGAGAGATAGTACTCATGATGATTAATCCTGTTGTAAATGTGAGAGAGTTTCACGGCAGCGTTTTTCGGCCGTTACGAGTTCCATTAGTACGACTTTAATGTCGTCCATTTGCTGTATTAAGTGTGCTTTTTTCTCTTCGATAAGGTCTAACATAGTGACTAACTGTTTGGCGCTGGATTTGTCGGCGTCGTAAAGCTCGAACAAACGGCCGGTTTCGGCAAGGCTAAAGCCTAAGCGTTTGCCTCGTAAGATCAGCTTTAAACGGACCTTATCGCGTTTTGAGTAAATGCGGGTTTGGCCGTTACGACGTGGCATGATCAGTCCCTGGTCTTCGTAGAAACGAATACTGCGGGTGGTGATATCGAATTCTTTTGCCAGATCGCTGATGGAGAAAGTCTGTTCCATTTGCTCGTTGGGGCTTTGGCTTTGCTCAGTCATCGTTATTTAGTCTTATCTACTACAAAATATTAACACCAATATAAGTGAAGTTTACGTAAAGGTAAAGCTGGATTTCAACTCTCTTTAGGAGAGGTACAAAAACACAAATATGAGCTCAAGCGCAGGTTATTATTGGCCTTGAGAAAAAGGTGAGGGTGTTTTAACAGGGGGGGTGAGGCTGGTTAGATAAGTTTACAGCTCACAAAGTGTACAGTTTAAACTTATCTAATTGACGTTGGCGTAAACGTAAATTTTATGTATGCTCAAGTGAAATTGATTATGGAGACCCGAATATGAGCTCACAGTTAAACGATAACGACATTGTAATTGTCAGTGCAAAGCGTACCGCCATGGGCGGTTTTATGGGCGCCTTGAGCGGCGCAAGTGCCACCGAACTTGGTGCCACTGCTATTAAAGGCGCGCTCGAGAGTGTGAATATTAACCCAAGTGAGATCGATGAAGTCATTATGGGCTGTGTTCTGCCTGCGGGTCTGGGTCAGGCGCCGGCGCGTCAGGCTATGCTTAAGGCTGGTATGGACAAGCACACCGGTGCGACCACCATTAATAAGGTGTGTGGCTCTGGTCTTAAAGCCGTTATGTTGGCGCATGACCTTATTAAAGCTGGCAGCGTAAACAGCGTAGTGGCTGGTGGCATGGAAAGCATGTCTAACTCGCCTTATATGCTACCTAAGGCTCGTGGCGGCATGCGCATGGGTCACGGTGAAGTAAAAGACCATATGATGATGGATGGTCTTGAAGATGCGTACGATAACCTGGCCATGGGTTGTTTTGCCCAGGCTACGGCGGATCAATACGACATTACCCGTGAGCAAATGGACGAGTTTGCCGTAGCGTCATTGGAAAAAGCCAACAAGGCTATCGGCAGCGGTGCATTCAGCAACGAAGTTGTTGCCCATACCATCAGCACGCGCAAAGGCGACCTGGTAGTTGATACCGATGAGCAACCTGGTAATGCCCGCCCAGATAAAATTCCTTCACTTCGCCCGGCATTTAAAAAAGACGGCACCATTACTGCGGCTAACTCATCGTCAATTTCTGATGGTGCCTCGGCCTTAGTAGTAATGAGCTATGCGCAGGCACAGAAATTAGGTCTTGCACCTATCGCCCGTATCAGCGGTCATAGCACGCATTCGCGTTTACCAGCGGAATTCACCATTGCCCCTGTGGGCGCCATGGAGAAACTACTGGCTAAACTAGAGTGGAGCACGGATGACGTGGATCTGTGGGAAATCAACGAAGCCTTTGCCATGGTAACCATGTTGGCCATTAATGAAATGGGTCTGAATAAAGACAAGGTGAACGTCAATGGTGGTGCCTGTGCTCTGGGTCACCCAATCGGTGCAAGTGGCGCACGTATCCTGACCACACTTATTCACGCATTGCGTAACCAGGGCAAACGCCGTGGTGTTGCTTCTTTATGTATCGGTGGCGGCGAAGCCGTGGCCTTGGCAGTCGAAGCACTTTAATTTTTTCAGCGCCCGTATAACTAAAATTCCGGGCGCGCAGTCAATTTGGGGAGACCTGTATTATGCACAAGGTACCATTATATATCGGCGGCGAAATGCGCCAATCTGAAACATCTCAGTGGTTAGACGTAGTAAACCCGGCTAACCAGGAAGTACTTGCACAAGTGCCTATGGCCACCGAAGCAGAAGTAACTGAAGCCATTGCTTCGGCCAAAGAAGCCTTCCAAACCTGGAAAGAAGTACCGGTAAGTGAGCGTGCGCGCATCATGATGCGTTACGCTCAGTTGCTAAAAGACCACCACGACGAGCTGGCCACCATTATCTGTCATGAGCTTGGTAAAACCTTTGAGGATGCCAAGGGCGACGTATGGCGTGGTATCGAAGTGGTTGAGCAAGCAGCCAACGCACCATCGAACATGATGGGTGAAACCGTGTCTAACGTGGCACGTAATATCGACACCTATTCACTTATCCAGCCGTTAGGCGTGTGTGCCGGTGTAACACCCTTTAACTTCCCGGCGATGATCCCATTGTGGATGTTCCCACTGGCTATAGTATGCGGTAACACCTTCGTATTGAAGCCGTCTGAGCAAGACCCGCTAACGCCGATGCGCTTAGTCGAGCTTTTCGAAGAGGCCGGTGCACCTAAGGGCGTATTGCAGGTAGTTCACGGCACCAAGGGTCAGGTAGATCAGCTACTAGAGCATCCGGATATCCGTGCGATTTCATTCGTAGGTTCTTTGGTGTTGGTCAGTACATTTATGACAAGGGCACGGCAAACCTAAAACGCGTGCAATGCTGTGTGGGTGCAAAAAACCACATGGTCGTCATGCCAGATGCGCACAAGCAAAACGTCATCAATAACCTGGTTGGTTCATCGGTAGGTGCTGCCGGTCAGCGTTGTATGGGTATTTCGGTAGCCGTATTCGTTGGCAGTGCGAAAGACTGGGTTGATGAGCTTAAAGATGCACTAAGTGTGGTTAAGCCAGGTCCTTGGGACCAAGCTGACTCAGCCTATGGTCCGCAAACAACCATCGCCGCGAAGCAACGTATCCTGTCGCTAATTGCCCAAGGTAAGCAAGAAGGCGCCGACTGTCTGCTTGATGGCTCTGACTTCACCGTTGAAGGCTATGAAGAAGGTAACTGGGTTGGACCTACGCTGTTCACCAATGTCACGCCTGAGATGGCGATTTACCGCGAAGAAATCTTCGGTCCGGTATTGTGCTGTGTGTTTGTAGATACCCTGGACGAAGCCATTGCCCTTATCAATGACAACCCATACGGTAACGGTACTTCTATCTTTACCGCCAGCGGCGCTGCGGCACGTAAGTTCCAGCACCATATCGAAGTAGGTCAGGTTGGTGTGAACGTACCAATCCCTGTGCCATTGCCATTCTTCTCGTTCACCGGTTGGAAAGGCTCGTTCTACGGCGACCAGCATACCTATGGTAAGCAGGGTGTCCGTTTCTATACCGAGACCAAGACCATTACTGCGCGTTGGTTTGAAGACGACGTGGTAAGTGGACCAAACATGAGTATTCACCTTAAATAATTTCTTTACGGGTCGCCAAGGAGCGGCCCGATAAGCATGTAGTACAAGAGAGTGTGTTATGGACTTTAATCTTAGTGAAGATCAACTGGCCTTTGCCGATATGGCCGAGCGTTTCGCCAGCCAGGAACTAGCCCCTTTTGCAGCAAAGTGGGATCAGGAACATATTTTCCCCAAAGAAACCATTCAAAAAGCCGGTGAGCTTGGCTTTTGTTCCCTTTACACCCCGGAAGAAGCCGGTGGTTTAGGTCTTTCTCGCCTAGACTCAAGCATCATTTTTGAGCAGCTGGCCAAAGGCTGTACCGCCACCACGGCAATGTTGACCATTCACAATATGGCGACCTGGATGGTAGCAAGTTTCGGTACCCAAGCGGCGAAAGACATCTATTGCCCAGAATTGGTAACCGGTGAAAAACTGGCCTCATATTGTTTAACCGAGCCAGGCAGCGGCTCGGATGCGGCCTCACTTAAAACCAAGGCCGTACGTGATGGTGACCATTACTACATCACGGGTTCAAAAATGTTTATCTCCGGCGCCGGCAGCACAGAAGTGCTGGTGGTTATGGCCCGCACCGGTGAAGAAGGCCCCAAAGGCATTAGCGCCTTTGTGGTACCTGCAGACGCGGAAGGTATCAGCTATGGTAAAGCGGAAGAGAAAATGGGCTGGAACGCCCAGCCGACTCGCCTGGTTACCTTTGAAAACGTACGTATTCCGGCCGATCACCTATTAGGTAACGAAGGTGAAGGCTTTAAGTTTGCTATGCAGGGCCTGGATGGTGGCCGTATTAATATCGCCACCTGTTCAATCGGTACCGCACAACAAGCCTTGAACACGGCGAAAGCCTACCTTAAAGAGCGTGAGCAGTTCGGTAAGCCGCTGGCGGCATTCCAGGCATTGCAATTTAAATTGGCGGATATGAACACCGACTTGGTGGCAGCACGTCAAATGGTTCGCCTGGCGGCCTTTAAACTGGACAGTGGTGATAGCGAAAAAACAGCCTATTGCGCCATGGCCAAGCGTTTTGCGACCGATGTGGGCGTGAAGGTGTGTGATGATGCACTGCAGATCCACGGTGGTTACGGTTACATCAAAGAATACCCGCTTGAGCGTCATCTGCGTGATGTACGTGTTCACCAAATTCTCGAAGGTACGAACGAAATCATGCGCTTGATCGTTGCTAGACGCATTCTGGCCGATGAAGTGAACGAAATTCTTTAGGAGGAAGTTATGTCAGCACAAATTCAACTAGAAAAAAAAGGGCACATTGCCGTCTTTACCATGAGTAATCCGCCGGCAAACACCTGGACTGAACAAACGCTAATCAGCCTTAAAGAGCAGGTTGAAGCCCTTAACGCCGATAAAGACATCTTTGCCTTGGTACTGACAGGCGAGGGTGAGAAGTTTTTCTCTGCCGGCGCCGACCTAAATGTATTCGCCAGTGGTGACAAGGGCGTTGCGGCGCAGATGTCACAAGTATTTGGCGCCGCCTTTGAAGCGCTAAGCAATTTCCGCGGTGTGTCGATTGCCGCTATCAATGGTTATGCCATGGGCGGTGGTCTGGAAGTGGCCCTGGCCTGTGATATCCGTATTGCCGAAGAGCAAGCACAAATGGCACTGCCGGAAGCCAAGGTGGGTCTGCTTCCTTGTGCCGGTGGTACGCAGAACCTGTCATGGCTGGTGGGCGAAGGCTGGGCCAAGCGCATGATCCTGTGCGGCGAGCGCATTAAAGCCGACAAGGCCAAAGAAATCGGTCTGGTAGAAGAAGTGGTAGCCACAGGTGGTGCCCTTGATAAAGCCATGGCCCTTGCTGAGCAAGTGGGCGACCAAAGCCCTGTAGCGGTGAGCTACTGTAAGGAACTGATTCAAAAAGGTCGTCACGGCGATATCACCAGTGCACTGCCGCTTGAGCGTGAACTGTTTGTGAAGTTGTTCGACACCCAAGACCAAAAAGAGGGTGTAAATGCCTTCTTGGAAAAACGCAAAGCGAACTGGGTGAACGGCTAATGGATACACTGATCCCTCTCAATAACCCAGAATCAGAGGTGGTGTTTGAGCTGGCTCAGTGTAGCAATGGCGCAAAAATCGCCCTTGCTACCTTAAATGTGCCAAAAGCACTCAATGCCTTAAACCTGAATATGATCCGCCTGCTCGACGAGCAGCTGACCAAGTGGCAGAGCGATGACGAGGTTGCCCTGGTGATCATCAAGGGCGCCGGCGAAAAAGCCTTTTGTGCCGGCGGCGATGTGGTCAGCCTGCACCGCGCTATGGCCACGGGTGAGCCCAAAGACTATGGTAAGACTTTCTTTAGCGAAGAATACCGTCTGGACTATGCCATCCACTGCTATGACAAGCCGATCATCGAGTGGGGTGATGGCTTTATCATGGGTGGCGGCATGGGTCTGATGGCCGGCGCCAGTCACCGCGTGGTCACCGAACGCTCTAAGCTCGCCATGCCGGAAATCACCATAGGCTTATACCCGGATGTGGGCGGCAGCTATTTCTTACAAAAAGCGCCGGACCAGGTGGGTTTGTTCCTCGGCCTAACCGGGGCGCTAATGAATGCCGATGATGCTCGTTTCGCCAGTTTGGCGGATCACAGTATCGACAGCGAGCGCTTTGTCGAGCTGCTAAGCACCTTGTGTGAGCAAAGCTGGGGCCAGGTTTCAGCCCTTAACCACGATAAGTTGACTCAGCTTCTGAAGAAATTCGAAAGCGAGTCTAAGGCGATGGAAAAAGGTGGCCTGCGTAAGCATCAGGCAGTTATCACTAAGCTTGCCGAGTTTGACACTCTGGCAGCCAAGGTGGATTACCTGAGCGCTATCGAAACCGACGATAAATGGCTCGCCAAGGCCATTAAAACCCTGAAACACGGTTGCCCGCTTAGCGCGCATCTGGTGTTCGAACAGCTTAAACGCGCTCAGGGTTTATCCCTTAAAGCCTGTTTCCAAATGGAATTGGGCATGTCGGTGGCCTGCTGCGAGGTGGGGGAATTCCAAGAGGGCGTTCGTGCACTCTTGATAGATAAAGACATGGCACCCAAGTGGCAATACCCCACTTTAGAGAGTGTGCCTGCGGATGTAATTGAACGATTTTTTGCACCCATGGGTGAGAGCCACCCGTTGGCAAGCTTAGCTTAGGAGAAAGGCATGGCTAAAATAGGATTTATCGGCCTGGGTAATATGGGCGCGCCAATGGCGCGTAACCTGATTGCCGCCGGCCACCAAGTGCAAGTATTTGATTTAAACCAGCATGTGGTCAGCCAGTTGGCAGAGGAAGGGGCAACGGCGTGTAAGAATGCCAATGATGTCGCCCAGGGCGCGAATTTTGTGATCAGCATGCTGCCAGCGGCCAAGCATGTGCAATCACTTTATTTAGGCGAAGATGGCTTAATTAACCATCTTGGTGACGATGCAATCGTGATCGACTGCTCAACCATAGATGCGGCCAGTGCCAAGAGCCTTGGCGAAGCGCTAATGGACAAGGGCATTGCCTTTGTTGACGCGCCGGTTTCAGGTGGCGTAGCAGGTGCCGCGGCGGGTACTTTAACCTTTATCGTCGGTGGCGCGCAGGAACATTTCGACGCGGTTGAGCCGATTTTGCAAAACATGGGTAAGAATATTTTCCATGCCGGTGCCATTGGCGCCGGACAAGTGGCTAAAATCTGTAACAATATGCTGTTGAGTATCTTGATGGCGGGAACCAGTGAAGCCCTGCAAATGGGTATTAATCACGGCCTTGATCCTAAGGTGTTATCCGAAATCATGCTTAATAGCTCAGGCCGTAACTGGACATTAGAGCTGTATAACCCATGTCCGGGTGTGATTGATTCTGTGCCTTCAAGCAACCAGTATCAGCCGGGCTTTATGGTTGATTTGATGGCTAAAGACCTGGGTCTGGCGCTGGAAGCGGCGCAAAACTCAGGCTCGGTAACACCACTTGGTGCGCTTAGCAAAAACCTCTACACCCTGTTGCAAAACCAAGGGGCGGGAGCGAAAGACTTCAGCGCTATTTTTACCCTATTTGAGAAGAAATAAGCATGGATTTAAATAATAAAACCATAGTTGTCACCGGTGGTGCCCAGGGCTTGGGTCTAGCCATGGCGCAAATGGCTGCCGAGCAAGGCGCCCAGTTGGCCCTGATCGATATGGACAGTGCTCTGTTGGATGAAGCCGTGACGCATTTACGTCAGGCCAGTACCAATGCGGATGCAAAAATTAAAGCCTATGTAGCCAACGTCAGTGTTGAGCAGGAAGTGGAAGCAACTTTTGCCGCTATCGCTCAAGACTTTGGTGCCATTCATGGCCTTATCAATAATGCCGGTATTCTGCGCGACGGTCTGTTTATCAAGGCCAAAGAAGGCAAGGTGGTTGATAAGATGTCACTGGCGCAATTCCAGTCTGTTATTGACGTTAACCTTACCGGTGTTTTCCTTTGTGGCCGTGAAGCTGCGGTACACATGGTTGAAAGCGGCGAGGGTGGCGTGATTATCAACATGAGCAGTGTGGCTCGTGCCGGTAACATGGGTCAGACCAACTATTCTGCGGCTAAATCTGGCGTGGTCGCCATGACGACCAGCTGGGCCAAAGAGCTGGGTCGTTTTGGTATTCGCGTGGGCGCCATTGCCCCAGGCGTTATTCGTACCAAGATGACGGATGCCATGAAGCCTGAAGCGAAAGAGCGCTTGGTGAAGATGAAGCCGGTTGGTCGTCTTGGTGAAGCCGAGGAAATCGCCCATACCGCCAAGTATATCTTTGAAAACGATTTCTTCACCGGGCGTGTGGTTGAAATCGACGGCGGTATTCGTTTGTAATCGCCTTATTTAAGTCTAAAAAAAGAGAAGCAAAGTTGATAAAACCTCGCTTCTCTTTTTTGTTGTCTGTCAGGGTTAGCGTTAATAAATAACATTATTAATCGGCATATTCTCTGTAGTTTCCAATCGCTTATCTAGTTGTACGAGCTGGCTATAAACGCTGGGTTTGTAAATCCTTAATCGTTGTGCTCTTGCTAAGTGGCTTGGTTCAATCGCAGTAATTTTTGGCAAGACTAACTTAAGGTTTTCATTCAGTTTTCCATTGCTATAACTTTCGTCTAAAAGAAGATCTAACACATCGAGACCATAATGCCCTGTCGATACGGGGATGTCATTGTCGACAAGAAACTTAAGTGCATCACTGTTATGACGTGCGCTGTGCATATATAAATCAAACCCTTCAGCGTCTCTGATATTTAGATTTAAACCCATGTCAGCAAGGTTCACTAATCTAGGTAGCGAATTTTGAATAAGTAGAACAACAGAGCTTGGGGGGAGCGGCTCCACTCGATTTTGCCAGGCAAGGGCGTACTTTTGCGGGTTGAATACTAGTGAACGAAATAACATGTCGGTTTGATGTTGGCTCAGTGCAGTGGTGCTCACATAATCTGTCAGCTGTGAGTTATCCTGCGCGTTTAGCAAATTACGCAGGTCAGTATCTGAGGTATTGTTTTCATTCCTGTTGGCCTCGAAAGAGAGGCTGCTCAGATAGTGATTAACTAATGCAGGGTCTATAGCATGCAAACTAGCCTCCACCTCAGCCATCGTATTCCTTGCTTGTTCAACCGTATTTCTAATTTCACGATAGGATATTAAACCTTTGGCTGTTCTAATCTCATCGTTAACGCGGGCGCATTTTGTTTCGCGGTCTCTAAATGCGTGTATTTGCATATTTAACTTGTTGATTGCTGCATTTAAAGCATGCTTATCGCTGTTACCAGCTTGGTGTTCTTTAACAGGAAGTAATGTTATTGATTCCATTGCTTTTGCTAACCTAGGCGCATTATCCAAGTATTTGCCTATATAGGGGCCAAATACTAAGGGGGTGCCATATCTCACCCAAGTTCGCCCATTACGGTCTTGCTCCAATGTGCCATGGGCGGAATAACCATTTTGTACAAGATATATGATTGTATCTATATAGCGAGTTTGGTTTTCTGCAAGCTCTTCTTTAGTCTGAGGGAGGTTGTGGATAGCCAGATCTAATCCGGTTAGTAACTCGTCTTGGTTCGTAGGTGTGACGCCATGTTTTGCTAGCGCCCGCAGTACAGGAACATTGTGATGGTAAGCCGCTAAATCGGCCAGGTTCGCTATATAAGTAGTTTCTATATTGGGATAAAGAGGTGCTTGGTGTATCTGCTTGGTGTGCTTAATCAGTTCATCGATATAGGTAATGGGGATATCATAAACAATCGCAGCTGCCAGGTCATTTACAGTGAAGCTAAGTCCATTGAGCTGGTCTTTAAATTCTTCGAACGGGATTTGCGTTGCCGCCAATACAAAAAGAATTGAGGGAGATATTGGCAGGTCGCCAGTTATATTTAGCGGTGACTCTAGGTAGGTATTGAATTGCTTGTCGTTGCGCTTAAGTTCAGCGATATCCGATGGCGTTATATTATCTTTCAAACCTAAATTCATGGTAAGCCGAACATTCCCATCGAGCTTATCCAGGTGTGTTTGCAACTCTTTTATCTTATTCCTATCCAGTCCTGCGAGCAGGGTTATCCCATGCATGTTATCAAGATGACGCAATGAGGTTACGACCTCAAAGTTTTGCTTAGCCACATTGTTTGCGGCCTGCTTTATAAGGTCGTTATAGCTTCTGAAATACACAAGAGTGGGACGGTTGTTACTAAGATAGACCTCAAAGTAGCTTTTACCGGCAGTTAGTTCTACTTCTATCTCTCGTATAACATCTTCTTGAGCTAAGGTAATTTGCTTCTTAAAGTCACGAGATACGGATGAGCATTGTTTACTGAAGCTCACCAGTCCTTCTAGATTTTTTCGACGCTGGTTACCTAGTTTTTTTAGCGTTTGCTCCGACTGGTTAACGGTAGCAGCGAGCGCTGAATTCGTTTGCGTTGCGTTAGATGCCGTTAGATCATCCTTAGCAGTATATATGATGCCTATGAGCGAGAGCACTATGGCACTGGCAAGCGTTAGTCTATATTTCATCAGGAATCACCATCTAGCGAAGCTGTGTACCCAAAGGGCAAGGGCGTGAGGGTAGAGTACCAGCCTCTACCCTTTAATGGCTTATATGTTGCCGCTTAGTTCTTGCGAATATGCGAGCTTGAGCTTAGTTGTAAACCATGGCCATTGATGTCTGTGGTCATTGAGGTAGAAATGTCCTGCTCGGCCAGGGCCTTAAGTTCAGGCGGCGTTTCTTGCCCATTTGCTTCGTTGGCGGCAACGACAATCTTCATTAATGGTGCGAGGTTAACCGTCATGCCGAGAAGGCCATTGGCTGCAAGCGTTTCGTTTTCCAAAGCGCCAACCTGCTGCTCGGCTTGCTCACCCGTGTATAGCGTAATGTGATTACCCTTTACGGCCAGTTTAACGTCTAAATCGTGCTCCATGCCCATTTCCAGTAGTTCGTTTACCGAGACTGGACTACCGTCGCTCGGCACATTTACACCTGCCATATGAGGTACCAGAGATTTAGCGGTATTGATCAGCGTCATAGGATCGTCGGCACTGAGAGTAAATAGGCCGCTGAACTGCTTGATGTCGGGAACGTGTGGGTTGGTCAAATCCAAGTCCAGGTCATTAATGGTGAAGCTGACACCTTTAACCCCTGCAAACATACCCGTGGCCATGGCGATGGCCATAGGGTTGGCTCCCTGTGCTTGCTCTTGGGCCATTAATAAGGGTTCACATTCAAACTCGGCCTGAGTGAAGGAGCTCCATAAGGTGTTGGTTAGCGAACCCACCTTTGCTACGTCAATGCCATAGCCTAGGCTCAAAATGGCGTCGTCGGCATCGGTAACATGCTTAGGAATAAAGCCACGCAGGGTCGCTAATGCTCCAAGAAGGTCGCTATCACTGCTTTCAAAAATCACATCGACATCGAAGTTAGCATGGCTGCTGGTCACTTCCAGATCTGATGTGCCCCAGACCAGGCCCGGGAACTTAGTTGCGATGGCGGGCAGGTCTTTTTTACAGCCTGGAGTACGTACCGCATCCAAGGCATTGGTTTTACCTGCTTTGGCTATAAAGGTGTCGATCATGGTACCTAGGCGTGAAGGTTTCTCGGCGACTAGGGCCGAAACCAAGGCCTTATTATCGATAAAATTGACCGAGCTGCCATCCCAGCCATATTTATCAGCATATTCCTGCAGGCGACCTGTGCTCGCCAATGACCTAGTTGGTTTTTTAGCAGCGAGTGCCAGGGCGAGATCGTCTTCATTGCTCACCATATCGCTGTTCAGGGTAAGGGTTAACCATTGCCCCTGGACGCTGAGGACTAGCTCAAGAGACTGGCCTTGCTCTGCTTCAAGGATAAAACGGGTATAAGCGGTGTTATTCAGGTTTTTTTCTTCGTGGCTTATCCCCGCTTTGTCTGCAGCTTCTTTCACCGTGTTGACGAAGGTGTTTGGCTCGGCCAGTTCGATGCGGGCTACGGGCATAATACCAACTGCGTAGCTAAGGTAACGCAATTCGCTGCCAAAGCCCCATATCTTATCGGCGCTTTGTGTGGCTATGGCCTGCTCGTACTTGTTTAGCAGCTCGGCGATAAACACCGCAATCTTGTCGCCGTCTTGTTTTAGCGCCTCGGTAATTTCACTAAACTGACCGCGTTGCTCTTCACTCAATTCGGTTGCGGGTAACAGCTTGGCATATTGCTCATAGGGGAAGGGGGTAAGCTGAGAGGCAAAAAACACAGTGTCAGAGGGCACATAGTCTAGCTCGGCAAGATCTATTTTGGCACTGGACTGATTATTCTGCTGGTAATAGATACCACCACCTAAGGCGGCAACGACCGCAGCACCAATAAGGACTTTCTTCATAAGAACTCCATTTCTAGTTGATAATTATTTTGAGCAAAAAGAATACGTTAATGTGTGGCCCTTAACAAGCGCACGGGAATGACGAATTTGTTTCCTATTATTTCGAATAGCTCAAAAAAAGCGTAAACTGAGCAGATAGTTAGCACTTTAACAAACCTTGAGGTGGCGGTGGTACAACGGCCGATCATGAATTTTTACATCAATGAAGAGCAGTCCATTTATCTGCTCTCACATCGTGATGCAAAAAAACATAAGCAATGGCTTAATATTTGTATTAAGCAACTGACCATGCTGGGGTATCGGGATGTCGAGCTGATCGGCTCTGGTGCTTATGGCTTTGTGTTTGCCGGTGTTGATGACAAAGAGCAGCAGTGGGTATTTAAGTTTTCCCGTATTACCTTAGCGCAATCGGTGCGCGATCGTCTTGAAGACGAAGCCTATATGCTGTCTCGCTTCGACCATCCGATGATCCCTAAGTTTTATGCCTTTGAGCGCATAAAAAAACAGGGGATCCTGATGATGGAACGCTCCTTGGGTCACGACCTGGAGCATTTCTCCCTGCGCCTAGGAAAGATATCCGCAAAACAACTGTTGGCTCTGGGGTTGCAATTACACCAATTACTCTTGCTGCTGCGCCAGCATAGAAACGGCATTACGCCCACGCCCGTTGTTCATGGCGATATTAAACCTTCGAACCTGGTGTGGGACCCTGATAGCAGCACCTTATCCTTGGTCGATTGGGGCAGCTCCGTCTATGCGCAGCTGGATGCCGAAGGACACCCAGTGGGTGCCAATGTGATGGATTTAATGTCGGCGGATATTACCAACACCAATGCCCGTATGGGGGACGTGTACTTTATCGGTGATGAGCAGATGTCGGGTGCTAAATCGTCGCCGCGTTTTGACGAGCAAGGTGTGGCGTCAACGCTCTATGCGCTGGCTTCGGCTCAGTCATGTCGCTTTGGCGCCCAGGTTATTCCAGCGAGCTCTTTGGGCCTGCCTGTGGAGTTCGCCAGGGTAATCGATGGCATGCTCAGTAAGGACAAGACCACGCGGGACAAGGCCGGTGATTATTTTATTCGTAATATGCCGGCCATGGCGCGAGCCTTTGTGCCGGTCCAGCAGCGCGTTCCGTCTAAGTCGCTGATCCCGTTTTGGAGCTCGGTGGCCGATATCTTGCCCGACACAGTAGTATATAGCTCGCGTAAACAGTTTCTACGCCAAGCCGACAGCGATAAGCGCTTAACTGATGTGAATGATGCTCAATTAGAGCGGTATTATCGGGAGTTTCTGTTCGACACCGGCGATACGGAAAAAGCGTTTCTTGCCGCTATTAGCCGCCTGGCTAAATACCCTGTGGTGGGCGGCCTTAGTTTTCACTGGAAACAGGATAACCTGTTTGTTGAGTCCAGCCTGATCCTTTATGACGAATCCCTGCAACTGGCGTTTCAGGATGCGGTGGACAACACGGTGAAACTGGCTCAGGGCATAGAACAAAAGGGCTTATTTAAGTGTTGTCTGTTTGATGCCAGGCAAACTATTCAGGTAGAGCGAGACGACACCGGCGCATTTGTGTTTGAGCAGTTGCCTGAGCTGAGTTATGACGTAACGGATATTCCCACCAAGGAAATGCTAAGGCCGCACTCCTACTTTGAGGATGGCAAGGATCCGGACGAGCAGTTGCAACTGCCGAAAAAGATCATTCAATGCGTTTTCGAGCTCAATAAAATTCACCATACCGGCTGTATTATCTTTGAGTCATTAGCTCAGCGTTTGAAAATACACCATTATTATCGCCTGCTTGATGCCTCTCAGGAAGCGCGGTTTACCCAGTTACTGAATGAAATTATGCAGTATGCCATGAGCATAGACGGGGTAGGTGTGGCAGGCTTTATGAAGCTGCCTTATAAGAACACTCGGGAGTTTTCGCTGTGCGCAAAACAGCCGGATTATTTTTTATCAAAGAACCCAAAAAAACATAGTTGATGCAAAAATTAACATAAGAATGGGGTACGCCAGCGCAGTTTCATAAAGATCTGCGCCACTTTTCTTTTCTATCAATTGCCCGCACATATTATATCTAGTCAGACAAAAAAATAAGACTTGAAAACTGTCTCAAGAGACGGCAGATTGACCTTAGGGACAGCGGAACTTATTAGTCGCTTTTGCTGTCAGTAGTTGTAAGTATTGTCCGTTTTGTGCAAAAAAAATATTACCGTCAATTACACGGGGTTTTAGCACTACCGACGATGCCTTTATTACGGAGTCCATGTAATCGGTCGAAGAAACAGAGGTACGGCCACTTATTTTTTCGCAGTCAATAACTGCTCATTTAGCCGAAATAACCCAATGTGGTAATAAGTATGGCTATCTAAAGTGACAGTTCTATTAATTATCCATTACTTGTAGATGATAAAAACACTACAAATGACGAAACTACAATGGTGAGGACTTTACCTATGAAGAGACAAAAACGTGATCGTCTAGAACGCGCCCATTCTCAAGGTTATAAAGCAGGCTTGGCAGGCCGCTCAAAAGAAAACTGCCCCTACCAACAGCTCGACCCGCGATCACAATGGCTTGGCGGGTGGCGAGAGGCCATCGAAGAACGAGCCCAATTTAAAGTCTAAATTTTCAATTAAAACGCCGCTATAAAGCGGCGTTTTTTGTAGCGTTAATGCAGATGATTAAAACGCGCTGGTATCTTGGAAAAGACCTACTTTTAAATCTTTCGCTTCATAGATAACGCGGCCATCTACTTCTACAGTACCATCGGCCATACCCATAAATAGTTTACGCTTAATAACGCGCTTCATATCGATGCGATAGGTTACTTTTTTCGCCGTAGGTAGGATTTGACCGGTAAATTTAACTTCACCCACACCCAGTGCGCGACCTAGCCCAGGACCACCTGACCAACCTAAGAAAAAGCCCACGATTTGCCACATAGCATCAAGGCCAAGACAACCAGGCATAACCGGATCGCCCTTGAAGTGACAGTCAAAGAACCACAGTGATGGGTCAATATCCAGCTCGGCTACGATCTGACCTTTACCATGCTCACCACCGTCTTCGGTAATAGAAACGATGCGGTCCATCATTAACATATTGTCGCTAGGAAGGCGGCAGTTGTTCTCGCCGAACATTTTACCTTCACCACACAACACCAAGTCTTCTTTCGAGTAGCTATTCTTACGTTCCATAACACACTTATTGTTTGAAAATTTGCAGCTACTTTAGCGTACACCTGTACGCTAAACAACTCTGAGCAGTCATTTAATGGTCTAGATTTACAGGTTTTTATTTAATTTATGTGAATCTGGCGTTGTGTCGCTGTTACAGGGGCGAGAATCTTCAATAAATCCGCAAAAGGGCAGCAATTTAACCCTTTCCTCTGTATAATTTTGGGCAAAATTATCAATTGCTTGTTAGGCTGACCTATGACTTTGTTTGTCAACGATCTTACCGTTATCGATTTTTCATATTTTTGTCCCGACCGTGGACCGGTAGGAGAAAGTTGGATTGTTGATTTGACCCTGGATGGTGCTTTGAATGATGAGTCCATGGTGCTTGATTTTGGCTTGGTAAAAAAGCAGATAAAGCGCATTATCGATGACAGCGTCGACCATACCCTGGCCGTGCCAATGCAGGCGGATATAAGCCTGATTGAAAATGACGACATGGTGATTCTTGATGCGCATTTTGGTGCCAAGCATCACCTTGCCATGAGTGCACCGCTGCAAGCGGTAAGCAAAATCGATGCGCCGCGCATTGATGAGCAGGCCTTAATCGCACATCTTATTGCCTTGATCACCCCGCAATTACCGGCCAATGTTACCGGCATGGGTTTGCATTTACGCCCGGAGCCAAGCAATAGCTTCTATTATCATTATTCTCACGGCCTGAAAAAGCACGACGGTAATTGCCAGCGTATTATTCATGGTCATCGCAGCACCCTGGGTATGGAGCTCGATGGTATGGCAATGCCGCGCCTGCAAAAACAGTGGGCTGATCGCTGGGAAGATATCTACCTGCTTAGTGCAGAAGATCAGGTTGAAGCAACGCAACTGCAACATATCCAAGCCAAAGAGGGTGACCTCTGCAGCCGTTATCGCTCAACTCAGGGCGAATTTGAGCTGGCCATTAGCGCCGAACGCGTTGAAATACTCCCTTGTGATACCACGGTTGAATGTATTGCCGACTTTATGGCGCAAGAATTAAAACGAGAATACCCAGACAAGCAGATTAAAGTAACGGCTTATGAAGGGGTAGGGAAAGGATCCATCAGTTATGCTTAAACGCTTCATTTGTTCGAGTTTAATTACCCTAGCATGTATCAGTAGTTCGCCGGCCGCGGCCAAGGCTGCGCAGTTGCCACAGCCCTTGGTTAAGGGGACATTGACACAAGGTGCCATGCTTATTGGCCAATTGCCCCATGCGCAAAAAGTCGTGTTTGCTGAGCGTGAACTTAAACGCAGCGCTGAAGGCTATTTTGTCTTTGGTATAGACCGTGATGCCGAGCCACAGCAGCAGCTAAAATGGCTTGATAAGCAGGGTAACTGGCAGCAACTCGACTTTAACGTCAGCCAACGCGAATATAAGATAGATAAAATCGAAGGGGTGGAGCAAAAGTACGTAGAACCACCTAAAGAGGTGTTGGAGCGCATTCGCAGCGACGCTGCCATGGTTCGTGAGGCCCGTGCCAATGAATCGGATTTAACAGATTTTATAGCGCCCGTGTATCGCCCAGCCAAAGGTCGAATTTCTGGTGTGTATGGCAGCCAAAGGTACTTCAACGGTACGCCCAAACGCCCTCATTTCGGTTTGGATATCGCTAATAAGACGGGCACGCCCATTTATGCACCTTTACCAGGACGCGTGGTGTTCGCTCATCCGGACCTATATTACTCAGGTGGTACTGTGATTATCGATCATGGCCACGGTATCAGTTCAACCTATATCCATATGCACAAGGTGTTGGTGGAAAAAGGCGAAATGATAAAAACAGGCGAGCGCATCGGCCAAATTGGTGCCACAGGGCGGGTAACAGGCCCGCATTTAGACTGGCGTTTTAACTGGTTTAACACCCGATTAGACCCGCAACTTATGATGATAGACACTTTAGCGAGCGAAGCTAACACGAATGACTAATACCCTAGATAAAGATGCCGTTGTTGCACAGCGTATTCAAGACTCAATTACCCATGTAACCAAAACCGTGTTTCCTGGGCGTACCAACCACCACAACACCTTGTTCGGTGGCGATGCCTTGGCCTGGATGGATGAGGTCGCCTTTATCGCTGCGACCCGCTTTTGTCGCAAGCCTTTGGTAACCATTTCATCAGACCGCGTTGACTTTAAAGAAGCTATTCCTGCCGGTACCTTTGCCGAGTTAGTTTCTAAGGTAGTACACGTAGGTAACACCAGCTTAAGGGTGGATGTCGAAATCTTCCTTGAGACCATGCATAAAGATAACAAGCATTTAGCCATTCGTGGCAGCTTTACCTTTGTTGCCGTTGATGAAAACCACAGGCCAACTCCTGTAGTCTGCGAGCGAATGATAAACGGATTTCAAGACTAATAAGAATGGGAGCTAAGGCTCCCTTTTTTAATCTGCCCACGCACAATGAACACATCATACTAACGTTTTGACATGATCAACCTTGGCTTTCCCAACTAATCATTAGTTAAAGCTTTTCAAGGGAATGACAAATTGCGGTATTACAAAGGACAAAAAGCCGCGATGCGGCTCTTTTTGAATCTTACTTGGTTTGTCTAAAGCACCATGGCGGCTATCCAACCAAACAGGACTAAGGGAATATTAAAGTGGATAAAGGTTGGCACCACTGAATCCCAGATATGGTCGTGTTGGCCATCGACATTTAAGCCCGATGTTGGCCCTAGGGTTGAGTCCGAAGCGGGGGAGCCGGCATCCCCTAACGCACCGGCAGTCCCAACAAGGGCTGCGGTAGCCATGGGTGAAAAACCAAGTTGCAAACACAAGGGCACAAAGAGGGCGGCGATAATGGGCACGGTGGAAAACGAGCTGCCTATGCCCATGGTGATCATTAAGCCAACTAACAGGATTAGCAGTGCCGCCACGGGCTTATTACCGGCAATCATATCTGCGGCGCCGCTGACCAAAGTATCTATATGGCCGGTTGCCTTCATGACCTCGGCAAAGCCCTGAGCCGAGATCATAATAAAGCCTATCATCGCCATCATGGCCACGCCTTTAGAAAACACATCCTGGTTTTCATGCCATTTGACGATACCAAAAAGGGTAAAGACCATAACCCCAACCAAGCCACCCAGGATCATAGACTGACTCATAAACTGGGCGATCAGGGATAAAACAATAGCCAAGGTGCCGACCAGTAATACCTTGCCTGGGTTTTCAACTTCTAAGGATTTCGCCTCGCTCACCAGGGTGTGATTGTATTCACGTTTGCGACGATAACTGATAAACACCGCCACCAATAACCCCACAAACATGCCGATGGCAGGGATGATCATGGCCTGTGGTACGTCACTTTTGTCGATAACTAAGGCATTTTCAACCAGGTTAAGGTGCAAAATATTGTATAGATAAATACCGCCAAAACCGTAGGGCAGTACCATGTAAGCGGTGGCTAAACCAAAGGTAAGAATACAGGCAATGGCACGGCGGTCCATCTGCAAACGATTAAAAATCGCCAAAAGTGGCGGAATTAAAATCGGAATAAAGGCGATATGTACGGGGATCAGGTTTTGCGAACTTAAGGCGCAAAACAGCACCACGGCCATAATGGCGAAGGATAAAAAACGCTCCGATGTTTGCTCTTTGCCCATTAACACCAATAAGCGCGCCGCCAATAAATTGGTCAGTCCGGACTTGGCGATGGCGACGGCAAAAGCGCCGAGCATGGCATAGCTTAAGGCTATTTCAGCGCCGCCGGAGAGACCTGTGTTGAAAGCTGTGACCGTATCGGTAAGGGAAAGCCCACCGACCAAGCCGCTGACAAGCGCCGCGACCGTCATGGCGACAATGACATTGACCCGAAACAGGGTCAATAACAGCATAAGAAATACGCCGACAATGACTGAATTCATTTTTACCCTATGATTTTTATTGACTTATTTACTACTTTTCTAAACTCTGAGCGCTGTTTTTTTGTGAGCGGTTTCTGCTCGTAGGTGGCTTGGATGTAAAAACGAGAAATTTGCTCCATCTGTGTTTTAAGTCTTGGCGTATGCGTTGCCAGATAGTTTAGCTGCGCCACGGGTGTCAGTTGCTCTGGTGATAAAAGGGATGAATTATCGGCGGCATTAAATAGCTTGGCCAACTGCTTGGCACTGAAGGTCAATTGCACCTTGCGGTGGCGCGAACTGAGGATCAAGATAACAAATAACACCAGGGCAATGCCAATAACCACAAGGGCCATACTGTATTGTGCAAACTGACTGCCTAGCAACTCTTTTAGAAAGTTATTTTGTTTTTCCTGGTCGAACCCAAGCACCCATTTGGTCCAGCGGTAGTCAATTTTCTCTAATTGAATCCGCAGCCAGTTTAATGATTTAAAGCCACTAAGCTGTAATAGTCCGAGATCCAGATTGGCGCGAAACTCCTGTTGCAGCTGGTCGACTTGAGACAAAGAGCCATTCAGGCGCTCAGGAGCGACCACTGAGGTGGCATCAAAACGTTGCCACTGTTCACCATCGTGATATTCCACCCAGGCATGGGCATCGTATTGATATACAGAAAGATAATTACTGTCGCCGACATTTTCTCCACCCAAATAGCCGGATACCAAACGAGCAGGAATGCCAACGCTGCGCATCATAAAGGCACTGACACTGGCATAATGACCGCAAAAGCCACGCTGAGTCTGAGTGAGAAAAATATCCAGACTGTTGCTCCCGGTAATGGGTGTAGGGGTCAGGGTATAAGTAAAACCTTGATAGCGGTAATGCTCATAGAGCTCACTGATAAAAGCGTCGACATTATCACTTTTCGCTAGCAAACGCTTGGCCAGGTTACGGGCCAGCGGGTTGCCTTGTAGTGGTAATTGGGTGTAGTAACGATATTCGTATTGGCTTAGCGCCGCGGGCAATTGTGGACGATAACGCAATGGATATTTAAAGTTCGACGCGGATGGGTCTTGGCGCAGCAATAAACCGTCATTGATGTTTCTGACATCGGCGGCAGGGCTAACCCCATCGCCTAGCGTATAAAGCCAAGGGTTGGCACTTTTTTCCAGGTATATTTGTGCAGAACCTGTATAGGCGGGCCAATCTATATTTTGACGCTCGTAGGCCGGGGCTTTTTCCTTTACCCAGGCCTTGCCGTCGAAACTGGTATGCAACATGGCGCGCCAATAATAAGGCGGAGCTGCTTGATCATCATTGAACTCGGCGCGAAATACCAGTTCATCGGATTTTGCCAAACTGGCGATATCAAAAGGGTCGACGCGCTCATTCAAGCCAGTTTTAGCGGTATTGGCGCCGGGTAACTGCCAAAATGCCGGCATTTTAGGCACAAACACCAGCATCAAGGCCGCCAAAGGCACGGCAATACAGAGCGAATAAATACTCTTGCGCATGGCTAAACGAGTGGTTGGCAAGCCATTGAGGCTAGCCAGGGCAATGGTTAAGGTGACGAAAAAAACGCCTACAAGTAATGTGCTATACAAGGACTGCTGATAAAGAAACACGGTGGAGATAGAGAAAAAAGTCAGCACTATCACGGTTTGTTGTTGCTTAGCACTCTCTGCCTGCAAGAGTTTTAAAATGCTTGCCTGCAGCAGCATGATCACAAACAACAAGACACTTTGTTTTAAATTTACTGTGATAAAGAGTACCGCCAATAAGGCCGCCGCCAGCAGGTTGGTTGCCAGCATGGCTGGGCGTGTGAGCCCCTTGTTTGCTAATAGCAGGTTCCAAAGGCATAACAAGAGCAACAGACTCAACAGCATGGTCGGCAATTCGGCCGACAACATCATCAGGATGCCAATATAAATAAAGCTAAGGGCGCTGCTGGCAAAATTACTCATGGTGTGAGCCCCGCTTTTTATAAAGGGCGAGGGCACGCAGCGCCTTGAGATAATGTTCATCGCTGTTATTACAGGCAAGTATAAGGCCTGGCAGTGCGACGGCGATAGGCATATGTTGGATTTGCGCCTGCTCAATACTGTAAGCCATCAGGCTTAAACGATTTTCAACATCGCCAGGGAACTTTTCAAAATCTACTACGTAGGCGCCGTCGGCCTCGGTGATAAATTCTTTGACTAAAAGCTGCTCTCGCTTGGCAAAGTGTTTCCAGGAAATACGTCGGTAATCGGCGAGCTGTTTGTGCTCTTTAAGGCCATCGAATTCGTCATTACCGGATTGGCTTAAAGCACCGGAATTTTGTTGCGGCGAGTCATCAAGTGCTTGCTTGCTTAAACCATGATTATGGGGCTGAGGAGCAGGGTAGACATAATAATCGGCGTTCGCATCGAGGTAGCTCCATACTTTTGCGAGACCAAAGGGATAGGTGGAAAACACCTTCAATCTCGGTACCTTATAATAGCCTCGCGCTTGTTTCCCACCCTGGATGGAGACATCCTGGCTGCTATCTTCGACCTTCTCAACCAAAGTCGTGCTGCCTTGCCACTGTAATTGAATGGCATAGCTGTTACGTTGCTGATTAGCCAGACTGAGGCGATAAGTGCGTTCTTGATTGGCATAACCACTGGCCACTTCTTTAAATTGCAACTGCAGCCCTTTGATATTGGCGTAGGATTGGATCAAAGACATAAGCACCAGCACTAACATTAAATAGGAGCTCAGTTGTACCAGATTATTTTGATAGTTGGCGGCAAGTATAAAGTTCAGAGCAGCCACCAGGATAAAACCAAAACCCAGTTTTGAGGGCAGCACGTAAACCGTGCTGTGTCCTAAGGTGAGCGACGTGGTTTTATGTTTATCCCTTAGCAGCCAATCTTGTAATTGATGATGGAGTGGGGCGAATGCCTTGCGCAGCAGGGCGGTCATACTAGAGCGGCACCTTAACCCGGCGCAAGATATCGTCGCACACGCTGGCCTGACTGTAATTGTCATGTGGATTGACGCGATGTTCACAGATACTGGAAAAAACTGCCTGCACATCCTCTGGCATCACATAATCCCGGCCTTCCAAAAACGCCCAGGCTTTAGCGCCTTGGGCCAGAGCGATACTGGCTCGCGGTGATAAAGGATGGGTAATATCACGGTCATGACGAGTCAGAGTCACTAAGGCGAGAATATAATCGACCACTGTGTTGGCGATACTTATATTATCCACGTGATTTTGCATCTGTTGCAGCTCGGTGCAGCTGATAATAGGCTCTATTGATTTATGCCTTTGCGGACCAAGACCTTTGATCAGCAGTTTTTCTGCGTCTGCCGGTGGAAAGCCCAGGCTAAGTCGCATAAAAAAGCGATCCAGCTGGGATTCCGGAAGTGGAAAGGTACCGGATTGATGCTGCGGGTTTTGCGTAGCAATTACGAAAAAAGGTTCCGGTAAGGTATAACGCTCTGAGTCTATACTGACACAGCCTTCTTCCATGGCTTCAAGCAAGGCGCTTTGAGTTTTAGGGCCGGCGCGGTTAATTTCATCCGCCAACACAATTTGGCTGAAAATAGGGCCTTTATGAAACGTAAACTTATGCTCTTTGGTGTTAAAAATACTGGCGCCGAGAATATCCGCGGGCAATAAGTCACTGGTAAATTGAATACGCTGATAACTCATGCCTAGGGTTTGCGCCAAACCGTGAGACAAGGTTGTTTTACCCATGCCAGGCAGGTCTTCAAGCAATAAATGGCCACGGGATAGCATGGCGCATAGGGCGAGTTTTATTTGTTGTTCTTTGCCATAGATGACATCCGCTAAACCCAGCGTCAGTTGTTTTAATTTTTCTTGCATAGGGATTAGTTAAGCTCTAAACGCTTCATAACCATGTCGACTTTGTTGGCGTTAAAAGGTTTACTTATGTATTCCTCGGCGCCAAATTCCCAGTTGTGCTCAACGTTTTCGTAAGAATTATGGTCGGCACAAAGGATGATTTTACTGTGCGGGTGTAGGTCCGACAGGTAGCTGATAATGTCGCAACCGTCGCAGTCGGGTAAGGCAATATCAACGAAGATAACCTTGGGATCGAGTTGAGCGAGTAAAGGTTTAGCGTCGTTGATATCCGCGCTACCGGTGATCTGGTCATAACCTAGTTCGGTGAGAATCGCGGCTAAAGAACTGCGCATGGACTGATCATTATCGATAATCAGAATTGGCTCCAGCGGACGAACAAACTCCATAATGCATCTTTTTTATTGCTGTTTTAAACAATACTATGCGATAAGGCGCATTTGCTCAATACAACCAAGGCATGATTGAACACTTATCGTGAATTTAATCGACATTTAATGTGAAGCTATAGCCGCTGTGATAGTTAGTGCTATAGAGATGGGTCGAATAATACTTATATAAATCATCAAAATGTCCGATACCGTCTAGTATTGGACATATGTGGTCGTATGGATTCGTGCTGCTGCATATAAACCTCAATAACCTATAATTTATGTTATGTTAAATGACGTATTTGTAAGTATAAACAGGGTTCTCCTCTTAATAAGTAATGTGTTTGCGCAGCCCTTTTTACCTGTTCTTGATTAACCAAGGTATTTTTTGTCGAGTTTCAGTGCTTGTCTGTTGAGTCAGCGTAAGTATCTTTGTCGCTGGTACCGGATTGTTTCTCGGTATTGATGATGCTTGCAACCGACTCTTTTAATTCTGGCGCGTATTGCTGCATATAGTCTTTCACTAACTTCACGTACTCATCATTATCCTGAAATGGCAAACTGGCATCAAAGGCCTCTGCGGTGACCCGCATCATTTTCTTATCATAGGTATCGAACTTGGAAATGATATCTGCTGCCTGTTCGCTGTTAAATCCAAGCGCTTCATAGGCGGCGCGCCCTATACGCAGTGAGCTGTCGTAGGTTTCTCGGATAATGTCACGGCAACCCAGTGCCCATAACTGATAAACATGATGCCTGTCTATGGCTCGTGCTAACACATGGACATGGGGATAATTCTGTAAAACGTACTGAGTTAAGGTGGTGATTTGCTCTTTATCGTCCAGGGCTATCACCAATAATTTCGCTTTCTCTATTCCGGCACTATTTAATAGATCAGGTCGTGTCGCATCCCCATAGAAATAATGCACTCCGATACGCGCCATGGCTTCCAAATGTTGATAATTATGGTCAATTACCGTGGCACGATACCCGCCTATTTTTAATATCCTATCCACTAAACCGCCGACTCGTCCCGAACCGGCGATAATAATATGGCTGTTTTGTGGAAACTCTTCTTCGCGGCTTTTTCCTTCAACCACATATCTCGGCGCTATAACCTTTTGATATAGAATAAAAAGTAAAGGCGATATCAGCATAGACAGAGTAACCACCAGTAATAAACGGTCTGCCATGGCCTGCTCCATCACCTGATTGGTCACTGAGAATGACAGTAAAACAAAGCCGAATTCACCGGCTTGGGCAAGCCCAAGTGCAAGTAACCAAAGGGCTGCGCCTTTAATGCCAAGCATGCGTCCTAATACCAGTAACACGGCAATTTTTACCAGTATCAGGGCTAAGGTAGTAAAGAATATCCAGCCAAACTGCGCAGCCAATAGAGTGAAATTAATCCCGGCACCAACGGTAATAAAGAAAACGCCCAACAAGAGTCCTTTAAATGGTTCGATATTACTTTCAAGCTCATGTTTGTATGGAGAATTCGCAAGAACTACCCCGGCGATAAAGGTACCTAAAGCCGGCGATAACCCAACTAATGTCATCATTAAGGCTATGCCTATCACCAGGAATAAGGCCGTTGCAGTAAATAATTCCCTTAATCTTGCCTGGGCGACAAATTTAAAGATGGGCCCAGTCAGATACGCGCCCCCTACCACCACACTTAAGATCACCGCCAGTACTATTAATGCGCTTTGCCAGCCATTTAATCCACTTAGTATGTTTATTTGGGACATAGCATGTGTGCCAGCGATCTCGGCGCTACTTGCATCGCCCATGGCCAGTAAGGGCAACACGGCCAAGATTGGAATAACGGCGATATCCTGAGTGAGTAATACGGAAAATGTTGCCTTACCGCCCTCTGTATCAAGCTCTGAGCGTTCGGCCAAACTCTGCAAGACTATGGCGGTGGATGACAAGGTGAGAATAAGTCCGATACTCAGGCCCAGTTGCCATGAATATCCTAAAAGCACAGCGACTCCCATAATAGCCAGAGCCGTAAGCAATACTTGCCCTCCACCTAAGCCTATTAACTGAGCGCGCATAGACCAGAGTTTTTTTGGCTCCAGCTCCAATCCCACCAGAAAAAGCATCATCACCACACCGAACTCGGCGACATGCTGAATCGATACCAGGTCTATTTTAAGTACTGTTAATAAGGGTGCAATGATAATACCGGCTATCAGATAGCCAAGTACGGAGCCTAAACCAAAGCGCGTGGCAATGGGAACGGCCACTATGGCGGAGATCAGAAAAATACAGGCAACAATAAGAATGTCTGTCATCAATTTGCCCTTGAGCTAGCAATTTAGAATCACGCTTAAGGGCAAGTTTAGACGACAATTTATACTAAGGCTTTGATTTTGCCGAGATAAGGTAGGCAGGATTTAAAGATAAATCCCCAAGGTGGCATCGAGCAGCAAGGACACCGCAGAGATCATTATCACTGAGAAGGTTAACACCATGCTCACTACCCTCACCTTTATGTTTTCATCTAACTGGGAAATGTTGCTGGCATGGATTAGACGTGCAAACACCAAGGTTGCCCCTAGCAAGTGGCTATAATGGCTTGCAAGACCCTGATATTCATTGAAAAATAATAGAAGCAACGCCAGCGGTACATACTCGATAAAGTTACCGTGAGCGCGTACTGCCCTCTGCAGTGCCATGCTGTCGCCGATACCGATAGAGCGGTGGCTACGTCGGCGCTCTTTGACTACGTAAAGGCTAAGTTGCAAATAGACCAGCGCTAAAATGGCGGCATAGATGGAAACAATCACGTCTGCTCTCCTGAGTACATTATCAGGCTAGAAGTTACAGGTAATTGATTTAAAAGAAAAGCGCCGAAGGAAAACTCTTTGGGATTTTACCTTCGGCTTTGACTAGGTTACACAGTCACGCACGGATTTTTATTACCGAGTTTAATTATCGAGTAAAAATACCGCGTTAACCGAGGCACTGACCTTAATTTCGCCAACATTGTACGCTTGCTCGACACCGGGCGCGGCATCTGCACTGACCATCATTTTCATTTCCGCGCGCGGATATGGAATCGGTCTGTCATGGCTCATTACGTTAATGCTGTAAACTTTGCCCACCTTAGTATCAAAGCCATCGGCATAGGTTTTTGCTTTTTGCTTGGCATCACTAAAGGCTTGCTGTTGCGCTTGGTTATACAGTTCGTCGTAATTACTCAAACCAAAATGCGACTGCCCTACCTGGTTGGCCCCTTGCTGTACCAACAACTGCAAAACCGATGCATAGTTATCGATTTGGCGCAGAATAACACTGACGTTACGGCTGACTTCATAGCCGTCGAACTCATTGGTTTGTGTATCGCGGTTATAGCGGGTTTTGCTGTGAATGCCCAATTGGCTGGCATGAATATCCTTACTTTCAATACCCAGCTCTTTTAACGCCATGATCATGTTTGCCAGCTTTCTGTCGGCGGCACTTTTGGCCTCCAGCACATCCATGCTTTGCTCATTAACGCTCAGATTAATGGTTACCTTATCTGGCGTGGCCCACACTTCACCCACGCCGCGAACCTGTAAATGGGGCTCGTCGGGAATGGTTTGCGCCTGTACAGCGAAGGCTCCACCAAGGGCCAAAGAGGAAGTCAGTAACACCGAAAGTAGTTGTTTCATAGTCGTACCCATTATTGAAGAATTAACATAAGTCTATGTATAGACTAGTTAATTGCAACTGAATAAAAAAGGCCAGCGAAATGCTGGCCTAAAATTATGGGTTCAATTGGGTTAGTGAATTGGTATTAACCCAGCTCATCCGAAGCAACACGGTATTTAGGGTCTTCAATTACATTGATTTCCACAAGATCCCGTGCTTTACGCAGCAATTCCTTACAGTCGGCACTAACATGGCGCAGATGCAAGGTTTTACCTGCCTTGGTGTATTTATCCGCCAAGGTGTCTATGGCTTCGATGGCACTGTGATCCGCAACGCGACTGTGTTTAAACTCTACAATAACGTCTTTAGGGTCGTTTTTAATGTCGAATAGCTCTAAGAAGTTCTTCGCCGATCCGAAGAACAAGGGGCCATGTAGCTCATAGACCTTAGAGCCCTGCTCATCGATATAGCTCTCGGTGTAGATATGTTTCGCATGTTGCCAGGCAAATACCAGGGCCGACACAATAATACCTACGCACACGGCAATGGCCAGATCCGTCGCTACCGTTACCGCACTTACTAAGAAGATAACGAAGGCATCGGATTTAGGTACCTTGCGCATAATACGGAAACTTGACCATTCAAAGGTGCCGATAACCACCATAAACATGACGCCAACAAGTGCTGCCAGTGGGATCATTTCAATGTAGCTGGCGGCAAATAGGATAAATACCAATAGCAATAATGCCGCGGTAATACCGGATAAACGGCTACGACCACCGGAATTAATATTGATCATCGACTGACCTATCATGGCACAGCCGCCCATGGCACCGAAGAAACCACAGGTTACGTTTGCCGCGCCCTGGCCTACACATTCTTTATTACTTTGACCGCGGGTATCGGTAATTTCATCGATCAGGGTCAAGGTCAGCAGTGATTCAATTAAACCTATGGCCGCTAAGATCACCGCGTAAGGCAGGATGATTTTCAGGGTTTCAAGGTTAAATGGTACTTGAGGAATATGGAACTCAGGGAAACCGCCGGCTATGGTTGCAGTGCTATCACCCGTCATATCTTTTACAAAGTCGATAACGGTACGCGCTTCAAGGTCTAAACCTAGCACCAGGCCGGTTACCACTAAAATAGCGGCCAGGCTCGATGGAATAGCCGTTGTCAACTTAGGGAGGAAATGAATAATGGCCATGGTTAAGGCAACCAGGCCTAGCATGGTATAAAGCAGTTCGCCTTGCATCCAGTTCATTTGGCCATCGTCGCCCAACACCTTAAACTGCCCCAGTTGGGCAAGAAAAATGACGATCGCCAAGCCGTTTACAAAGCCGAGCATGACCGGGTGCGGCACCATACGAATAAATTTGCCGAGCTTAAACACGCCCGCCAGTATCTGCAATATACCCATCAAGAGCACGGTCGCAAACAGGTATTCGACACCATGGGTGATAACCAAAGAGGTCATAACCACGGCCAAGGCGCCGGTTGCGCCGGAGATCATACCCGGACGGCCACCGATCAGTGAGGTGATAAGACCTACAATAAAGGCGGCATACAAGCCGACAAGGGGGTCAACCTGAGCTACAAAGGCAAAGGCCACGGCTTCGGGTACCAATGCCAAGGCAACGGTTAATCCCGATAGGATATCGTTTTTAGCAGAGCTAGGTGCTTTGCTGAGTAAGTTAAACATTCATTCCTCGTTTGCGGTGCGATTAGAAACAAGCTGCGAAAGGGGTGCAGATTCTAGCAAAAAGCAGAGAAATTAACAATTCAGCAAAGAGTTAGGCGACCGTTTTGGCCGCCTATAAAATACATTTATAAGGGTAAAGAGGTAGAGCGTTTTACGCAGGTCATGGTGACGTTGGAGTGTACCTCTTGCACATAAGGCAGATTGAGCAAATTATCGCGAACAAATAGCTCATAACCTTCAATACCCTTAGAGATGATGCGCAGCATAAAGTCCATGGTGCCAGCCATGGTGTAACACTCGGTCACCTCGTCATAGCTCATGATCAATTCTTCAAATTGCGCCAGTTGATCGCGACCGTGATTGGATAAACGAACATGGGCATACACCAGCATATCGAAGCCGAGCTTCTTCTCATCGAGTAAAGCTACTTTGCCCTTGATATAGCCTTCTTGCTCTAAACGGGCAATTCGGCGCCAACAAGGCGATTGCGAAAGGCCGACCTGATCGGCTATTTCCGCGGTAGAGAGGCTGGCATCTTGCTGCAGCAGTGCCAGTATCTGGCGATCAACTTGATTTAATGACATTGATTTTTCTTATTCTTTCGTTAATTAGGTAAAATTATACACAATCCATCCGGGATCGTCCTGCTTTTTTAACCCGAACTCCGAGTTAGTAAAGCCATCAGCTTAGCCAAAACGACCACTGATAAAAGGGTTAGTGGCACGTTCGTGACCCACGGTGGTATTTTCACCGTGACCGCTTAAGATGACAAAATCATCGTCCAAAGACAATACCTGACTTTTGATAGAAGCTATCAAGGTCGGAGCATCGCCCCTAGGAAAGTCGGTGCGCCCTATCGAACCTTTAAAGATCACATCCCCTACCAGCACCTGTTTTTGCGTTTGTTCAACAAAAATAACATGGCCGGGTGTATGTCCTGGGCAATGGCGTACCTCAAAACTGAGCTCGCCTAAGGTCAAGGTGTCGCCGTGACTTAACCATTTCGTCGGCCAAAATGCCGGACGAGGTGCAAAGCCAAACATCTGCGCCTGCTGTGGCAGTGCATCGAACCAAAACTTTTCTTCTATATGCGGGCCGATAATATCAAGGTTGTAAGCCTTAGCCAGCTCATCGGCTGCTCCTACATGATCCAGGTGACCATGAGTTAGCCAAATGGCCTCGGGCACAAGTTCGTGCTCATTCAAGGTGGCAACTATTTTTTGTGCGTCACCACCTGGGTCGACAATAGCCGCCTTGTTGCTGCTGGTACACACCAAAATACGGCAATTTTGCTGAAATGGTGTCACCGGCACAGTAAGTATCTTTATGGTCATATTAGTACTGCATCAATATGGGGTAATTCAAATATTGCTGATCATAATACGGGCTTTGCGCATAAAGCCAAGCGCGGCGTGCTTTAGCATCCTCGGCAAAGCTCGAGTCTTTTAGCTTTTGTTCATAGCTTTCCTTGATGTCCTCATTGTTTAACAACATCTGCTCTGCATAGGGAGCCAAGGCATAGTTCTCAACATACTCGGTGCGCTGAAACAGGCTATGGAAAAAGCCCCACTGTAACAAAGAGTCTGGCGCTTGCGGGTGCAATAGATGCGTGGCGAGCAAGCCAAGCGTTTGATCTGTATCTACTTTTAGCCAATGCTCATCGACCATGACATTCACCTCTGTATATTCCATTGTCGGCGTCACTCTAAAGCGCCCTTCAAATGGCGCCTTGGCAAACTCGTGGCTGCCTATGCGCCCTTGGTGCAGGGTAAGTGTTACGGGTGTTGATATGGCTTCTGTTTTCACCCCTTGAATGTTCAGCACATCTAAAACTTGCGCATATTGGCGAGGAATATGAAAGGCCTTGGGGACAGCAACCTTGGTTTTAACTTCTTTTTGCCAGTAAATAGGCAAACTCGGATAATCGTGCGCCTCGCCTAGGTAGCGAACCTCATGGGCTTGGGTGGTTTTGCTGTGATAGCGCTCGTAGGCTATGCCCTTAAAACTAATATAGTCCGGCTCGCTGGCATAAGCGCGCTCAACGACCAGCTCTTTGTAGTTATCCTTAATTGAAGCAGTGACCGCCTGGTTAAGTTGTTTACCATGCTTTGCTAAGGCTTCAATTGCGCCGTCTAAGAGCACATAGGTGCCAAGCACCCTTTGTCTATAGGGCTTTAATGAATGGTTCTCAACCAATATGGTGGGCAGGTGACGCAACTCTCCCCAGCCGTTAGAGTATCGAGGCCCAGCCACCCAACCGGCCAGACCCTTTGAAAATTCCATTTTATCCATCACAAACACCAAAGGACCGGGCATATGCCCCTGTTGTTCGAGCCTGGCATTGATAATGGGCGCCACCCACTTGTCCAAAGCCTGTGTTACCTTGGGCGTGCTACTTGCAAAGCTTGGGTTATAGCCATAGGTGATATCGTATTGATAGTCGGCGCCGTCGGTCACATGCACATCTATGTATAAATCCGGCTGATAGGCATTAACGACATGGGCGATGGCGCGAACACCCGGGGTGTCTAACTTGGTGTAGTCGCGGTTTAAATTAAGGTTTTGGCCATTGGTACGAAAGCCCATAATGCGTGGGCCTCTTTGGTTAATGCGATTAAAGGCGCTGCGGCGCTCATGACCATCGACATTGAGAATGGGGATAAACAGCAGATTAACCTGTTTTAATATATCGGGACGTTTGCCATTGGCAATATCGCGAAGCAGCATAAAGCCGGCGTCTTTGCCGTCTATCTCGCCACTGTGTATGCCCGCTTGAATCAGCAAGGTGGGTTTGCTGTCAGCTACAAGCTGCTCGGCGGAGGTCAACCCATGCTCAGTGGCAATGAGCATGCGAATATCACGCCCGGCATCGCTTTTACCTATGCTCACAGTATGAAACTGAGCGCTATTTGCCTTTGTCAGCTGAGCTAAATACGTCATGGTGTCTTTATAATTTGGTGAGTCGACACCACCTGAGCGTTCAAAGTCGGTTAGTAAGGGGCCCTGGGTTTGCATCAGGGTTTCACTCTTTCCTTGCCAGGGGATCAATGGCGGCAGATGCGCATCTTGGCTCAGGGCGGCACTAAGCAATAAAGAGGTTAGCATAATAAGCTCTTGTTATTCTTATAAGTGGGTTTGAGTATAACAAGGTTAAACAAACACTGGCGAGGGCTGCGATGAAATGCTAGTTTGCCTACAAACCAGCGAATAATCATTACATTAGACTATGAAAACCATACTTATCACCGGCTGCTCCAGCGGCATTGGCTATTATTGTGCACAGCAATTGCAAAAGCGTGGCTATAAGGTTATTGCCAGTTGTCGTGCCCAAGAGGATGTAGATAAACTCAATGCAGAGGGTATAACCTGCGTGCAGCTTGATTACACAGATACGCAATCAATAGAAAAAGGCCTGCAAGAGGCACTCACCCTCTGCGGCGGTAAACTCGATGCGCTCTTTAATAATGGCGCCTATGGTCAGCCCGGCGCCGTAGAAGACTTACCCGTAGAGGCGCTACGCAAGCAATTTGAAACCAATGTCTTTGGCTGGCACCACCTTACCCAGTTGGCCTGTAAAATGATGCGTCAACAAGGCCATGGCCGCATTATTCAAAACTCCTCGGTGTTGGGCTTGGTGACCTTACCCTATCGCGGCGCTTACAACGCCAGTAAGTTTGCCTTGGAAGGTCTCACAGATACCCTACGCTTGGAGCTCAAAGGCAGCGGTGTCCATGTATCTTTGATTGAGCCCGGACCCATCACCTCGAAATTTCGTGATAATGCCCTGCAGGCTTTTTTAACCTCGGGTATCAATATTGAAACCAGTGCGCATAAGGAAAACTATTTGGCACAACAGCGTCGGCTGGAATCGGCCACTGGGCCGCAACCTTTTACATTAGGCCCGGAGGCTGTTTACAAGCGCTTGGTGCACGCCTTGGAGTCGCAACGACCACAGGCAAGGTATTATGTCACTACCCCAACCTATTTATTCGGCTTTTTAAGAAGAATCTTGCCCATTAGCTGGATGGACTGGGTGTTAACTAAATCCCGTTAACAGGAATTGCAGGCAATAAAAAAGGAGCCTATTGGCTCCTTTCTCTGCTAGCACAAATTAAGCTTCTAGGCCTTCTTTAGCCTTAGCTACTAGTGCCGCGAAAGCAGTTTGGTCATAAACAGCGATGTCTGCAAGGATCTTACGGTCGATCTCTACAGAAGTCTTCTTAAGACCGTTGATGAAACGGCTGTAAGACAAACCATTTTGACGAGCTGCAGCGTTGATACGAGCAATCCATAGTTGACGGAAAGTACGTTTCTTCGCACGACGGTCACGGTAAGCGTATTGACCCGCTTTAGTAACCGCTTGGAAAGCTACGCGGTAAACACGTGAACGTGCACCGTAGTAACCTTTAGCTTGCTTTAAAACTTTCTTGTGACGTGCGCGCGCGATAGTACCGCGTTTTACTCTTGCCATTATTCTATACCCCTATTAAGCGAATGGTAACATACGAGAAACTAAGCCGTGGTCGTTCTTGTGAACCATTAGCTTAGGACGTAGGTGAAGCTTACGCTTAGAGGTTTTCTTGGTCAGAATGTGACGAAGGTGCGCTTGTTTACGCTTAAAACCGCCAGAAGCAGTTTTCTTGAAGCGCTTAGCGGCGCCACGGTGTGTTTTTAGCTTATAAGCCATTGCAATAACTCCAATTGATATTGCTTAAATTTAGCAAGCAGGCGTCCAGCTTACACTGACACTTTATTGGCCTAACTTACTCCCAAAACCGGTGAAGGGACTTAAAAAGCCCCTTACTTTCAACCGGATAGATACAGGTGCTAAATAAATTACCAAGGCAATTTAGCTAGCTTGTAAACCTGCACTAAATCTTAAGCCGCGCAGTATACTATTTTTTAGCCACTGGCGCTAGCATCATAATCATTTGACGACCTTCGACTTTCTTAGGGAAAGACTCGCAGGTTGCCAAATCTTCTAAATCGTTTTTAATGCGATTTAAAAGTTCGATACCAATTTCTTGGTGGGCCATTTCACGGCCACGGAAGCGGATAGTTACTTTCGCTTTGTCACCCGCTTCTAAGAACTTACGAAGGTTGCGCAATTTAACCTGGTAGTCACCAATGTCAGTACCCGGACGGAACTTGATTTCCTTAATCTGGATTTGCTTTTGCTTCTTCTTCTGTTCTTTTTGTGCCTTGCTCTTTTCGAAAATGAACTTACCGTAGTCCATAACCTTACAAACAGGTGGCTCAGCATTAGGGCTGATCTCAACGAGATCGACACCAGCTTCTTCCGCCAATGACAACGCTTCACTCAAAGACACAATGCCTGCTTGCTCACCGTCAAAGCCAATTAGTCGAACTTCTTTTGCCGTGATGTCTTCGTTAATACGATTTTTTTGAGTCGTTTGTTGACTCTTTTTTCCGCCTCTAATGGTACGTTCCTCCAAGAATATTAAAAACAAAAAAGGGTGTCACCTTCAGTATTTGGCACACCCTTTTTCAATCACAGACTAACGTCTATTCTTAATTTCGTCTGCGATTTTTGTAATAAAGTCATCGACTTTAAACTTGCCCAGGTCTTCACCTGTACGTGTCCTTACCGCGACTTCCTGTTCTTCAACTTCTTTGTCGCCAACTACTAACAGGTAAGGAATACGTTTTAAAGTATGTTCGCGAATTTTAAAGCCAATTTTCTCATTTCTCAAGTCGGCTGCAGCACGAATACCCAGTTTATTTAATTTTTGTACAACTTCTTGCACATAATCGGCCTGCTTATCGGTAATATTCATCAATACTACCTGCTTTGGCGCCAACCAGGTTGGGAATAATCCCGCGTATTCTTCGGTCAAAATACCGATGAAGCGCTCGATTGAACCCAAAATCGCGCGGTGGATCATTACTGGAGTGCGACGTTCGTTGTTTTCAGCAACGTAAGTTGCGCCCAAACGACCCGGCAACATAAAGTCTAGCTGCACCGTACCACATTGCCATGCGCGTTCCAAACAATCGTATAAAGTAAATTCGATTTTTGGCCCGTAGAAGGCGCCCTCGCCTGGCAGGTATTCAAACTCTATATCCTTGTCCATGAGCGCCTGCGCCAGCGCTTGTTCGGCACGACCCCAAAGCGCATCTTCACCGATACGTTGCTCTGGACGTGTCGACAGCTTAACCACGATTTTTTCAAAGCCGAAAGTTGAGTAAGTGTCGTAAACCATGTCGATACAGGCCGCTACTTCATCCAGGATCTGCTCTTCGGTACAGAAGATATGGGCATCATCCTGAGTAAAGCCGCGTACACGCATCAAACCGTGCAGTGCACCCGATGGCTCATTACGGTGACAACAACCGAATTCGGCCATGCGCAGTGGCAGGTCGCGGTATGATTTTAAACCCTGGTTAAAGATTTGTACGTGACCTGGGCAGTTCATAGGTTTAATAGCGTACTCGCGCTTTTCAGACTCGGTAGTAAACATGGCGTCGCCATATTGTCCCAGTGACCTGATTTTTCCCACAGTACACGGTCCATCATCAATGGGCCTTTAACTTCTTCGTAATCGTACTCGCGTAACTTCTCACGAACGAAATCTTCTAGCTCGCGATAAATGCTCCAGCCGTCGTTATGCCAAAACACCATGCCCGGCGCTTCTTCTTGCCAGTGCCATAGGTCAAGTGCTTTACCGATTTTACGGTGGTCACGTTTTTCGGCTTCTTCTAAACGTTGCAAATACGCTTTAAGTTGCTTTTTATCGCCCCACGCGGTGCCGTAGATACGTTGCAGCATCTTGTTTTCTGAATCGCCACGCCAGTATGCGCCGGCTACCTTCATCAGTTTGAAGTGCTGACAGAAAGACATGTTAGGTACGTGCGGGCCACGACACATGTCAACATACTCTTCGTGATGGTATAGGCCAGGACGGTCATCTTTTGAGATATTTTCGTCAAGGATTTCCATCTTGTAGGTTTCGCCACGTGCAGCAAAGGCATCGCGGGCTTCTTGCCAGCTGACAACCTTTTTAACTACATCGTATTTGGTTTTTGCAAGCTCAAGCATGCGCTTTTCCAGCGCTTCAAGATCTTCTTGCGTCAGCGAGTGCTCCATATCGACATCGTAATAAAAGCCGTTGTCGATTGTCGGACCTATGGCCATTTTGGCGTCCGGGTAAAGCTGTTTAATGGCATGACCAATAAGGTGAGCACAAGAGTGGCGAATAATTTCTAAACCATCTTCATCTTTGGCGGTGATAATCTCTAAACGCGCATCTTCGGTTATAAGGTCACAGGCATCAACGCGCTCGCCGTTTACACGGCCGGCAATGGTTGCTTTCGCAAGACCTGGGCCGATATCAAAGGCCACATCCATTGTTGAGACTGGGTTATCAAAAATACGCTGACTACCGTCAGGAAGAGTAATTACAGGCATGTTTAATCCTTTTACAGTGGTGACACCTACGCCGCGCCACATGTAGTAAGTTATATTTAATCGATTTAATTCATAATCAACGCTTATACCAACAAGCATTGCGATGATGTTGTTGCGCCTGAGTATGAGCGCAAGCGGCTATTCTCGCGTGCCCTGCATACAAATTCAAGGTTCAAGGAATAATTTTATTCCATTGTTTTTACACCATCTCTGATATACTAGAGGCCATTGAATACAAAGGCGATATAACATGAATACCTGTGGTGTAGAAATTAAAGGCAGCGAAGTGCTGCTGTGCTTATTATCAAAAGACAATGACGTTTTCGACATTCGCGACGTACGACAAACACGTTTTGTACTCAGTGACGCCGACGACACGGAACAAGTACAAAAGTTTTACCGCGATTTTAAAAAGCTGATGGAAGACTATGGCGTTGATTCAATCGCCATTAAAGGTCGTCCACAAAAGGGCAAGTTCGCCGGTGGTGCCGTTGGTTTTAAAATGGAAACGGCGCTGCAGCTTATTCCCGACCTAGATGTGTGTGTTCTTAATGCCACCACCATGAAAGAGCAATTAAAGCGCAACCCTGTTCCTATCGATTTTGAAGAAACTGGCTTAAAGAAATTCCAAGAACAAGCATTTATCACAGCTTATGTGTATATAATGCAGCGCACCTACGCCAAGGATTAAGCGCCAAGAATTACATGCTACTAGGTCGCTTTTTCAAGCGGCCTTTTTTATGTTGCTCACTCTTTTTTAAATCAACGATAGCGAGCTCTCTTATGATTGAAGTTTTTATCTTAGCCGTGGCCCTAAGCATGGACGCGTTCGCAGTATCCATCGGGCTTGGCTCAAAACACACCAGCTTAACGCGCTCGTTGGCACTCAAAGCCGGTGTGTATTTTGGTTTGTTCCAAGGCTTTATGCCGTTAATTGGTTATCTCGGTGGTAAAGGCGTGCTGGGCTGGGTGGACGCCTATGCTCATTGGATAGCCTTTGGCTTATTACTGCTTATCGGCGCAAAAATGATTTTTGAAGCCCTCAGTGAAGGCATCGAAGAAGATATAGCGCAAATCACCCATAAGGTGTTGTTGTTACTGGCCATAGCTACAAGCATTGATGCCATGGCTGCGGGTTTTACCTTAACCCTGCTAGATGTGCACCCCTTGTTGGCTTGTGCAATTATCGGGGCAGTCACCCTGGTATTTAGTTTTGTCGGCGTATTTGTTGGTGCCCGCAGCGGCACCTGGTTAGAAAGCAAAGCAGAATTACTCGGCGGTGTGGTCTTGATCCTTATCGGATTTAAAATCCTCCTTTTCTAACACTCGTCTAGCTCCTTATTACAGAATAACCAATAGGGTCCGGGCAAATTTGCGCCGGGCCCACTCCCCCTTCTTTATAATACCAATTCACTTACGGGCTAAATATCATGCTAACGGCGTTGGTATTTTTCTATGTAGAATAACTACATAAGAAAAATAACGCCTTGTTATCATATCATTTAACCAGCGCTACCTCTGATCTCATACTTAACAGAATTGGTATAAGCGTCTAGCTTGCCCACACACTAGATTTTTCAATTCATTACTCTTGCCCTACTTACCTAAACTCCCCACTCTTTGTCGACACCTATCTACACCTTTAGTCGAATCTGCAGGGTTAATCGTCTTTTTTAATGGCATGTGTCGACAATCTATGTTTGAGTAGTTGCTAAGAATTGATTGAGTAAAATTCACTTTGCGCCAAGGAGGCACAGTATGCCCACGCATTTAAACCAGCAATTTCCTCTTACTCACAGCGCGTATCAAGGCACCAGCCAAATTAGCCTTAGCGAGCAGACAATAGGCGGTTACCTGCAAGGTATTGTCGACACCTATGAGGATAAAGAAGCCATAGTCTTTTGCCACCAAGACATACGATGGAGCTATAAACGTTACCTTGAAGAAATAGAGCGGGTCGCCACCGGCCTATTGGCATTAGGCGTACAGCCCGGAGACAGGGTCGGCATTTGGTCCCCGAATAATATCGAATGGTCACTGATCCAAATGGCGACGGCGAAAATCGGCGCCATTATGGTGTGCCTAAACCCGGCTTACCGCCCTCACGAACTGGAATTTGCCATCAATAACGTTGAGGTGAAATTTCTGGTCATGGCGCAGCAGTTTAAGGCATCAAATTATGTCGAAATGCTGTATCAGTTAGCGCCAGAGTTAAAAGAGCCTAACCACCAAGGGCCAATTGCTAAACTGCCTTCATTGATTAAGGTAGTCAGTATAGGTGAGCAAGAGCTCCCCGGTATGCTGCCCTTTGCCCAGTTACAGAATTTAGGCCGAGATCAGCATTATAAGCAGATGCAGGAAATCGCAACGCTGCTCAGCCCGGATGACGCCATCAATATTCAGTTTACCTCGGGCACTACGGGCAACCCAAAAGGCGCGACCCTAAGCCATAGAAATATATTGAATAACGGCTTGCTCGTTGCGCGTGCCATGCACTTTAACGAAAACGACCGCCTGTGCATTCCTGTGCCCTTGTACCACTGTTTTGGCATGGTGCTCGGCAACCTGGTCTGTGTTGCTAGTGGCGCCTGCGCCATCTTCCCTAGCCTGTCGTTTGAACCCCTGACCACGCTAAAAGTTGTTGAGCAGGAGCGCTGCACCGCCTTACATGGTGTGCCTACCATGTTTATTGCGCAATTAGAGCTCCCGGAATTTTCTCAGTTTGACCTTTCTACTCTGCGTACCGGGGTCATGGCTGGCGCCACCTGCCCGCAGGAATTGATGCGCAAGGTGCACAGTGAATTTAATATGACACAAGTACTGATTGGCTATGGACAAACCGAATGCAGCCCCATTAATCATATTACCGAGATGGACTCTCCTATAGAGAAGCAGGTGGAAACCGTAGGCCGGGCCATGGCGCACACCGAAGTGAAAATTATCGATGAGCGCGGCGACGTTGCAGCCATTGGCACGGCCGGGGAAATATGTGCCCGCGGCTATTGCGTAATGCAGGGTTACTGGGGTGATGAAGCGAAAACTAAGGCCACCATAGACGCACAAGGCTGGCTGCACTCAGGCGATCTTGGAGTTATGGACGAGCAAGGCTATGTCACCATAGTGGGTCGTATCAAGGACATGATCATACGTGGCGGTGAAAACATCTACCCGCGCGAAATTGAAGAGCTGTTATACCTTAACGAGGCAATCAGTGATGCCGCCGTATTTGGTATTCCCGATGATAAGTTCGGCGAGCAGGTGTGCCTGTGGCTTAAATTAAAAGATGGCCATTTCCTCAACGAGCAACAGGTGCGTGACTATCTTAAAGAACACTTGGCTTACTTTAAAATTCCCAAATACATTGAAATCGTCGACGAATACCCAATGACGGTGACCGGTAAACTACAAAAATTCAAAATGCGTGAACAAATGATTGCTAAGCTCGAAGCAGAGCAAGCATTAGCGGTATAAGCCCGAAGGCCCCAGCACAGGGGCCTTTGTTATGATCCAAGTAACATTAATTAATCCCCTAAGCCGCACACTGTTGCCGAATTGCCACGCGCTATGGCTAGGCAGCTCTTTTTAAAGCCGCTACACTGCGCCATTAACAGTATTAGTTGTTTATGGTCTTATGTTTGCATTTTTTGAAAAGCTAACCCGCCCCTTCCCCGAGCGCAGCACACAAGCGCCACCTAAAGGCTTGCTGGCATTTTGTCGTTATTACACCCGAGGAATGGAATGGCCGCTGGCGGTTATGTCTATCAGTGCCGCACTTTTAGCTGTAATTGAGGTATCGCTATTTAGCTTTATGGGTCAGCTGGTTGATTGGCTCAATCAGACCACACCACAGCAGCTGTTCGCCAAAGACAGCGGCAAACTCTGGTTTATGGGTATTTTGACCTTGATCATCTTGCCCATACTGGTGTTTGTTCATTCCGCCGTATTGCATCAGGCTCTACTTGGCAATTATCCCATGTCGATCCGCTGGCTAGCGCACCGCTATTTGTTGCGCCAAAGCATGAGCTTTTATCAGGATGACTTTGCCGGACGTATCGCTACCAAGGTAATGCAAACATCCCTGGCGGTACGGGAAACCGTGATCAAGCTGTTAGATGTTGCCGTCTATATTCTGGTTTATTTTACTGCCATGCTGCTGTTTATTGGCCAGGCAGACTGGCGCCTGACAGCGCCCATGTTGCTCTGGCTGGTAGGCTACGCCTGTATTCAACGCTATTTTATTCCTCGTTTAAAGCGCGTTGCCGAGGAGCAAGCAGAGGCGCGTTCGCAAATGACAGGCCGTATCGTTGACAGCTACACCAATATTTCCACCATTAAGCTGTTTTCCCACTCATCGAAAGAAGAGCGCTACGCCAAGGAGTCGATGGAGCTGTTTTTAGATCCCGTTTATCGCCAAATGCGTTTGGCGACAGGCCTTCAAGTGAGCGTGCAAGTGCTCAACTATACCTTAGTGGCTATTACGGCGGCGCTGTCTATTTACTTGTGGTCTTTAAGTGCTATCAGCGTTGGCGCCATTGCTATCGCCGTGAGCCTGGCCCTGCGTCTAAACGGTATGGCTCAGTGGATCATGTGGGAAATAAGCGCCTTATTTGAAAATATAGGTACGGTAGCCGATGGCATGAGTACCCTGACCAAACCCATCGCCATTGAAGATAAACGCGATGCCAAGGCACTTGAAGTAACATCCGGTGCTATTAGCTTTAGCAATATTAGTTTTAACTATGGCAAGGCCCAGCAGGATGAACAACACAGTGTCTTGGCTGGGTTGGATTTGCATATTCGCGCAGGAGAAAAGGTCGGTGTGGTTGGACGCTCAGGCGCCGGTAAATCCACTTTGGTTAACCTTTTGCTGCGCTTTTACGATGTTGAGCAAGGCTCCATCAGCATCGACAATCAAGCAATAGATGGCGTCACTCAGGAGAGTCTGCGCCAGCATATCGCCATGGTGTCACAAGACACCGCCCTATTGCACCGCAGCGTGCGTGAAAATATCGGCTATGGTCTGGCCGATGCCAGCGATGAGCAGATCATCAATGCGGCAAAACAAGCCAAGGCCTGGGAATTTATCGAAGAGCTTGAAGATAGCAAGGGCAACAAGGGGCTTGACGCTCAAGTGGGCGAGCGCGGGGTTAAACTCTCAGGCGGTCAGCGCCAGCGTATCGCCATTGCCCGAGTGCTGTTAAAAGACGCGCCGATATTGGTGCTCGATGAGGCCACCTCGGCACTCGACTCAGAGGTCGAAGCGGCCATTCAGGCCAGTTTAGATACCCTGATGCAGGATAAAACCGTAATAGCCATTGCTCACCGTTTGTCGACCATAGCGCAAATGGATCGCCTGGTAGTGATGGATAAGGGTCACATCGTTGAACAAGGCACGCATCAGGAGTTGATCGCTGCAGGCGGCATTTATGCCCAGCTCTGGGCCCATCAAACCGGTGGCTTTATTGGTACCGAATAACGAATATTAAGACCTCGCTTAGGCGAGGTTTTTATACACTTGATTAGACAGACGAAATAAACAGAACTAGTTTTATTAGCTCAAGTTGCAATATCGCAACCTGTAACGAGGAGCTTACTATGTATAAGAACTTATTTATAGGAGCGTTGTTTTGTGTTTTTAGTTTGCTGTCTATTCAAGTCGTACACGCCGAAGATAATGAGCCGCCTTTTATTGGCGGCAATTACTGGGAAGTTACAGGGATTAAAATAGCCGATGGAGCAGGATTAAAGTATGCGAAGTGGTTGGCGTCCGAGTGGCGTAAAAGCTCTGACTTCGCCGTAGAGCAAGGCTGGATCAGCAGCTATTCCATTGTCAAAAATGTTCATCCAAGAGCAGACGAACCCGATCTCTACATAGTACGGGTTTTTGAAAATATGGCTTCGGTTGCCGAGAATGAAAAGCGCCGTGAAGCCTACTTCCAATGGGTGCAGAAGAGCATGGAAAAGATGCAAGAAGAAAGTGGTAATCGTGCAGAATATCGCACCATTATGAGCACTTATTTATTGCAGGAAATGAAGTTTAGGCAATGACTAAAAGCAAGCAGAGTCCTTAGACTGGCTCTGCTTGCTCCTCACCCCGCCTATTCCTGTGACAAGGCACACAAAAGAGATAAGAAGGTTTCAACTGACTCCACGGACGCCGACTCCGACATGGTGTGATAACCGGTCGAGGGGATCTGAATCGTAGTGCCGTCCACTAACCCGTTGGAAGCCGCGATGATACGCCCTAACTCGGTGCTGCCAATGGATCTTGGCTCCTCACCTTGGGCAACTAGCTGCTCATTTATGGCTTCCATATATTTGTCTTTATACAAGTAGCTTATATTCTGTTGCTCACAAAGCTGCTGCACCATTTGCGTTGCCTCGCTGTTGAAAGCCGCGTTGGCGTCTTTATTTCTGAGCACCAGTTGTTGATTGTCTGCTGCGTCCACATCAGGAAATGGACTGGTATCAACCACAAACAGGCGGTTTGTAGAGCCGCCAAAACGACGGAACCACTCAAGCAAATAGCACCAGCTCTTGCCCGCTTCTTCCTGTGCGGTAAAAAACGCCGTGCCCTGAAAGCCAAGACTAAACATATGTACCAAGGCCGCCGCACATAAGACGTTGTCGAGCTGCCCGTAAAGTCGCTGCTCCTGTATTTTCAATTTATCTTTAAAGGCCACGGGCGTACCGGCAACCAGGCCTTCTAAGCCGTCAATTTCAAAGATCAGGTTATTGCGATACTCGCAGATGTAGGCATTGGTGATCACGCCACTGCCACGATACGCGCCGGACCAGGGTTCATAGGCATACACGGGTTCATTTTGAAAGCGCTCGGTGATCTTGGTCATCAGCTCTTCGGATACCGAGTTATTTAATAAATCCGTACGATTAGCGGAGATAAAGGCCGCGTATTGAAACTCATTGGGGCCAGTGCAGATCAGGCCATGCCTGTCGATATGGGCGGAAAACATGGTGCTAAAAGGCTTGCTCCCCTGGGCTACCAATAAACCTTCATACCAGGTTACATGCGCGCCGCGCTCTTCTAACTCCCTTTGTAACACCCTAAAAAATGAATGCTCAGCACCAACCACGCTGGGCTGACGGATAATGGTTTTTAGCAGATCAAAGAACTCATTGTTTAACATAACCACCTGACTCTGTAAGCGCTCTATAAGCAAAAGTTAATTGGGTCCATTCCCAACTAGCGAAGCTAGAACAGCTCTAGTTTAGAGTCAATCAATTTCACTCTAGGCACTGATTTGCTTGGCTATTAATTTACATTTTTGAATTCAAACGAGGTATAAAATGGCTGACTGTCGGGCGTGTATGACAAGGAACTTGCCATAACATCTGCAAAACATTCGGAAAACTTGCTGCTACCCTGATGCCACGAATTGATCACCTGCCCCGAGGCGTCAATTTGCACCACAACCGTAAACTTGATGGGAATTGAGCTTGTTTCCCGTAAACAATGAGGAAATGCCGAAGATGCAAGCTTACCTTGTGCCTGAACTAAGCGCTCGGCTTCATTTGCCGACATAGAAGCCTCTATGTTATCTGCGCGGGATTTTGCCTGTTCAAAGCTAAGCGGTTCGGCCGATGCCAACGAAGAGAGGGTTGCGGCCATGGGGGCCAGCAGGTAAAACGCGTATTTCATTGTTGAGTCCTTTCTATTATAAAAAACTCCCCTGTTAGGGGAGTCATTGCCTGGGTCGCTAAATAAGTATTTTAGACCAAGCGGGCATTTTAGCGACCTAGGTCGCTGGTGGCTTAAGGTACAATTCCTTGCTCTTACCTCGACGCTACCTTGTCTTTTTTACGCTGCCTGTTGTGCCAACAAGAGCCGATTCAGTTTCTTAAGCTGCAAAATCGCCATTGCACCAACGACAAGACCTGCCGCACCGAGGGCGATAATGAACATGCCTCGGCTATCACTGGCGTTAGGTGTCGCCAATAACGTTGCCAAGCCAGAAAATGATAGTAAGAATGTACTTAGGATCAGTAACAGCGTAGATGGGATAACTTTCATAATAATTCCTTGTTAATCGTTTTATATTTTTATTATGTTAATGCTGTACCAGGAAATAGGCATAGTCCGCCAACGTGTTTCCCTGCATATTCACTACTTCTATTGATAACAGATAGTTACAACCTTTACTAGGGTAGACTCAATCCGCCTACTTGGATAGTAAAGCAGCTTCATAGTGGCAAATTAAATAAACGCACAAGTTTAAGGTTTAAATTCAAAGCACAAAAAAAGGCCACCACTAGGCGACCTTTTTTATTTCTGTATCAGCGCTTATTGCGCGCGAATAACTTCCAAGCCGCCCATATATGGACGCAGTACACTTGGTACCACAACAGAGCCATCGGCTTGCTGATAGTTTTCCAAGATAGCAACCAGGGTACGGCCAACGGCCAGGCCTGAGCCATTTAGGGTATGAAGAAGCTCTGGCTTCTTCTCACCGGCGCGGCGGAAACGCGCCTGCATACGGCGCGCCTGGAAATCACCCATATTTGAACATGATGAGATCTCACGGTAAGTATCCTGAGCCGGCAACCAGACTTCCAGGTCGTAGGTTTTAGTTGCGCCAAAGCCCATGTCGCCGGTGCACAGCACGACTTTACGATACGGCAGCTCAAGAGCCTGTAGAATTTGCTCGGCGTGGCCGGTTAGCTCTTCTAATGCCTGCATTGAGTCTTCCGGTTTAACCAGTTGTACCAATTCAACTTTATCAAACTGGTGCTGACGAATTAGACCGCGAGTGTCACGCCCATAGCTGCCCGCTTCACTACGAAAACAGGGTGTGTGTGCCGTCATGCGCACAGGTAACTGCTTTTCATCGAAGATTTCATCGCGTGCGCAGTTTGTAAGAGGTACTTCAGCGGTTGGAATTAAGCTAAAACCTGCATCATGCTCGCCAAGTTTTTCAGTGTGGAACAGATCTTCGGCAAACTTAGGCAACTGACCGGTACCGAACAGGCTGTCCTTGTTTACCAAATAAGGTACGTACATTTCGGTATAGCCATTTTTATCTGCATGCGTATCAAGCATAAATTGCACAAGTGCACGGTGCATACGCGCAACCTGGCCACGCATCACGGTAAAGCGTGCGCCTGATAGTTTTACACCTGCTTCGAAATCCAAGCCTTTATCTAATGCTTCACCAAGGTCAACATGGTCTTTCACTTCAAAATCGTATGACTTTGGCTCGCCCCACTTACTTACTTCAACATTGTCAGCTTCATCATTACCTACAGGCACTTCTTGTGCTGGCAGGTTTGGTAAGCCAGACGCGATATCGTTTAGCTCGGCTAAAACATCGTCTTGTTCTTTTTTCGCGTTTTCTAACTCGTCGCCTAAGTGCGCAACGGCATCAAGTAGCGGCTGAATATCTTCACCCTTGGCTTTGGCTTGGCCGATGGCCTTGGAACGGGAGTTACGCTCGCTTTGTAGTTCTTGTGTTTTTACTTGTAGTGCTTTGCGCTTCTCTTCAAGCTCGGCAAGCTTGGCAACGTCTAATTCGAAACCACGCGTTTTTAAACGTGCGGCTGTTTGCTCTACGTCCTGACGGAGATACTTTGAGTCTAACATGTGAGTTATTAACCTTTTTGCGTTGTTAGCATGAGGCCTAGTGCAGCCATAAAAATACACACCCCGACATTGAGCAGGATGTTTAACGCCACTTTCAGCCACTGACCTTGCTGCATTAGCAGCAGGGTATCGAGCGAAAATGTTGAAAATGTTGTTAGTGCGCCTAAAAACCCTATTCCCAGGGTCAGGCGGTGCGGATCGGTCAGTATTTCACGATCCAAAAGGCCGTATAAAACGCCCATTAACAATGAACCGAGAATATTAACCGTCAGCGTACCAAAAGGGAATCCCTTGGACAGGAGTTTTAGTGCTAATTCATTAATACCAAAGCGCATACAAGCGCCAAGCGCCCCACCTAGGGCAATCAAAAGATAGGTATTAATCACGCTCATAGCGTTTACGCAGACTCTGCTGGTCGCGCTCCTTGAGATATTGCAGCTTATCGGCGATGCGCTTTTCCAGACCCCTGTCGCTGGGGTGGTAGTACTGAGTTTGCGCAATCTCCGGCGGGAAGAAGCTCTCACCGGCCGCGTAGGCGCCGGGTTCGTCATGGGCATAACGATAATCTGCGCCAAAGCCCTGCTCTTTCATCAAGGCCGTGGGGGCATTACGCAAATGTAAAGGTACGTCGAGATCCGCGGTCGCTATGGCATGACGTTTTGCCTCTTTAAAAGCGGTATAAACGGCATTGCTCTTTGGTGCGCTGGCAAGGTAAATGGTGGCCTCGGCGATGGCACGCTCGCCCTCGCTAGGTCCCACGCGGTGATAAATGTCCCAGGCGTTTAAAGCCACTTCCATGGCTTTGGGATCGGCGGTGCCGATATCTTCGGTGGCAATAGCCAATAAGCGACGTGCCACATACAGAGGATCACCACCGGCGGTAATAATACGGCAATACCAATATAAAGCCCCGTCCGGGCTTGAGCCCCGAACCGACTTATGAAAGGCAGAAATCAAATCGTAATAGTGGTCACCGCCCTTGTCATAGCGGGCGACCATTTGCGGTGCGACCTGCTGCATAACTTCCTGGTCGATCACCACGCCTTTAGTTGCGGTTGACTCCTTTGCACTAATGGCATAGGTAGCGGCAAGCTCGAGTAAATTAAGCACGCTGCGCGCATCGCCAGAGGCACCCTGGCACAGTTGCTCCAGGCTATCATCGGCAATGCTGATATGAGCATTTATTAACTCATCATCCTGCGTCAGTGCCTGGTTCACTACGGCCTTGAGTTCATCCAGACTCAGCTTTTTCAGGGTGTAAACGCGGGCTCGGGACAGTACCGCATTATTCAGGGCAAAAGACGGGTTTTCGGTGGTCGCACCGATAAAGATAAAGGTGCCGTTTTCCACATAAGGCAACAGGGCATCTTGCTGCGACTTATTAAATCTATGAACTTCATCGACAAATAACAGGCTGCGACGCCCTTGCTGCAGGCTCAGTTGCGCTTGCTCGACGGCGTCGCGTATATCTTTCACTCCGGCGGTAACCGCAGAAAGCGTGATAAATTCAGCGTCGCAGTGATGGGCAATAATATGCGCCAAAGTCGTTTTCCCTACTCCCGGCGGACCCCATAAAATAAGGCTGTGGCATTGGCCCGAGGTAATGGCACGGTAAAGGGGTTGATCTGGGCCAAGAATATGGCTTTGGCCTATGTATTTCTGTAATGACGTAGGACGCATGCGCGCCGCAAGTGGGCGCACATCGGGGGCAAAGTCGAGGGAAAAACTATTCGCCACTTAACTGGCTTCCTCGCTGCTCCCTTTGGTCATCAATAAAGACCTGCTCGGGAATGGTAAATTCAAAGCGCCCATCGTCAATGTCGTTATTGATTTGCGCATCCTTGAATTCAAATTTAGAGCGCTGCCCGGATTGGTCGGTAACCTCAAGCGCGGAGATCTGCTCTTGCTCATTAAAATACAGACTAAGCTGCTCTACCTGGCCCTGCTCCTTGCTAATGGGTTTTACCGCAAAGCCGTTTTCAATGGCGGTAATGGTAAATTTTTGCCACAGCTGTTCATCATCCGTGGTTAATAAAATAAAGGGTGTATTGTCGATAAGTTTGGCGGTATCAAGCAAGGTTACCTGCTCGGCAAAAGGATCGAAATAATAGCTGTCGACACCGTTAGAGACGAACAGGGTCTCATCAGGCGTTTGCTGCTGCCAGCGAATTTTACGAGGTTGCTCTAACTGCAACTGACCATTGCTTTCGCTTACCAGCTCGCCTTCAGGGTCAAAAACCTGCTGGGAGAATTCGCTGCTCAGCGAGTTTAAACTCGCTAACTTTTCCTTTAGCGCCTTGGCATCATCGGCCAAGGCATGAGTAGCTGTTAGAGAAAAAAGCACAGCAGACATAAAAATACGTTTCATAATACCTCCAATACAGGCAATTAATTGGCGTTGTTTTTCACCAATACTTCACGGGTGCCATTATGCCCCGGCGGGCTAACCAGCCCTGAAATTTCCATTTGCTCGACCAGGCGAGCGGCGCGGTTGTAACCAACGCGTAGTTTACGCTGCACACTGGAAACCGATACGCGACCACTTTCAATCACAAAAGCCACGGCTTCATCATAGAGCGGGTCGGCCTCACCGTCTTCACCCTCAGGCACCTCGCCCGGCAGTAAGACGTCTTCCACAGCATCGCCATTGAGGATTTCATCCACATAATTTGGCTTACCGCGGGCCTTCCAATCGCTCACCACCGCATGCACCTCATGGTCATCAACGAAGGCACCATGCACACGTATCGGCACGCTGGTACCCGGTGGTAAATACAACATATCACCCATGCCCAAGAGGTTCTCGGCGCCCTGCTGATCTAAAATAGTGCGCGAGTCGATTTTTGACGACACCTGGAACGCCATACGGGTCGGGATATTGGCCTTAATCAGACCTGTGATCACATCCACTGACGGTCGCTGTGTAGCCAGTACCAGATGGATACCTGCGGCACGGGCCTTTTGCGCGATACGGGCGATCAGCTCTTCCACCTTCTTGCCCACTATCATCATCATGTCGGCAAATTCATCGATCACCACCACGATACTTGGCAACTTATCCAGCTCTTGCGGGCCATCTGCCATCCCATCCGTATCCTTAAACAAGGGGTCGAGAATGGGTTGCCCTGCTGCTTTGGCATCCATTACCTTTTGGTTATAACCCTTAAGGTTACGCACCCCAAGCGCCGACATTAGTTTGTAGCGACGTTCCATCTCACCCACACACCAACGCAGAGCGTTGGCCGCCTCCTTCATATCTGTGACTACTTCACATAAAAGGTGGGGGATCCCTTCGTACACCGAAAGCTCAAGCATTTTCGGGTCGATCATGATTAAACGCACATCTTCCGGCGGCGACTTGTATAGCAAGCTTAAGATCATCACATTAACGCCCACTGACTTACCGGAACCCGTGGTACCGGCTACTAGCAAGTGCGGCATTTTTGCCAAGTCGGCCACTACAGGCTGACCGGCGATGTCCTTACCGAGCACCATGGTTAATGGCGATTTATTCTGTTCAAACTTGGGGGCGTTAATCACTTCCGACAGGCGCACCACTTCACGGTGTTTATTTGGCAACTCCAGACCAACATAGGTTTTACCTGGGATCACTTCAACCACACGCACGCTGACGGCGGAGAGTGAACGCGCCAAATCTTTGGCTAGACCGGAAATCTTCGCTACCTTAACACCGGGAGCCAGGTCCAACTCAAAGCGGGTTACAACGGGACCCGGGTACACACCAACCACCGCGGCCTGCACGCCAAAGTCTTGTAATTTGGCCTCAACCAAACGCGACACAGCTTCAAGTTCTTCTTCAGAAATCGGGTTCTTTTGTTTATCCGGGCGATCTAGCAGGTCCAACGAAGGTAAAGGCGCCATAGGAGGCTGCTCGGCCATCAATTGGTCAAACTTTTCTTTCGCCGATAGCGGCTGGTTATTTAAGGGCGTGTGCGCCGCTTGGCCATTAACAGCTGGCTTTGGCATTGCCTGAGGCTCAGATTTAGCTAAGGGTTGCTCACGGTCTAATTCGTTAAGCGCGTCAGCGGTATCAAAGCCTTCACCATCGGTGGCACTAAAGGCCATTTCATCGGCGAAGATATCGTCAAGTTGATCCAATGCCGCATGCTGTTGCTTACGTGGTGCAGCAGTGTTATTTGGCGCTAAAGAGTCAGGTTCGATGTTAAACTCACCATCAAAAGCCGGCTCTTCCTTTGCTTGTGATTTAGGCTCGGGAGCAAACATGGCCGCGGCTTTTTCCATTAATGAGGCTGTTTTTTGTTTAGCCGCTGCACTGTCTTGTGTCTGCGTTCTTATTTCCTTGTCCGCAGGCGCGTCCTGAAGCATTTTAACCTCGGCGGCACTGCCTTCAAGGGCCGGTTGCAACTCGGCTTGCTCATATTCATCACGCCACTGACCGCGTTTGCGCTGGAACCAATTCCACAGCCAAAGCCCGGCTTTCATAACCCAGGCACCTAAGGTATCGACAAACTGCACCCAGGAAATACCGGTTAACAGCGTTAAGCCGGCAAAAAAGAAACACAATAAAAGAATGGAGGTGCCGGTAAAATTAAAGGCGGGCATCATGGCGCCGGCGATAACATCCCCTACTACCCCACCGGAAGAAAAATAAAAAATATCATCAAAATTAACCGAACTGATTGCCGTGGCGCTTAGTACAAACAAAACCAGGCCGATAAGGCGCAAGGCCAGAGTGATGTAGTCCAGGCGAAGTACCTGATGGGGACGCTTAAAAGCAAAGTAGCCAAACAGCTGCACGCCAGCGGGCACTAAAAACGCCAACCAGCCAAAACTAAAGAGAAGAATATCGGCCAACCAGGCCCCTGCTGTACCTGTGATATTTTTAACATCGACAAATTCGCCGGTTTGCGACCAGGATGGGTCGGCAGGATCGAAACTGATAAGTGCGCATAATATGAAAATGGCAAAGGCGGTGCTTATGATTAAGCCCGTCTCAAGTAGTCTTTGTACACCATTTAGGCGCATATTCCTTTATCCTTATTATTTATCTAGATATTTCGGCGCAATACGCCTACCTTACCAATTCTAAGCACAAGATGCACTGGGTTTATAATCAGTAATTGTAATTGCAACCCAGGCTTTACGCCTCTATTAGGGTACCTGGGGACGAATGATCAAAGCCTCTTCGCCTTTGACTTCTTCCATTACTACGTAGGTACGGCTTTCGCTGATGTTTGGCAACTTTAACAGTATGTCGCCAAGTACCTGGCGGTATTCCGACATATCCGTTACCCGCGTCTTTAACAGAAAATCAAAATTCCCCGACACCAGATGACACTCAACAATTTCATCGTGCTTTTTCACCGCCTGGTTAAATTCGTCGAATACATCTGGCGAGGTCTTGGTAATGGTGACTTCTACATACACCAAGAGGCCCTGCCCTAATTTCGCCGGGTCAACCACAGCTTTATAGCCACGGATGTAACCCTCACGTTCGAGCTTTTTAACCCGCTCCAGACAAGGGGTGGCGCTCAGGCCAATGCGCTTGGCCAGTTCAACGTTAGAAATACGGCCATCACGCTGTAATTCGACTAAAATTTTACGGTCGATTCTATCGAGTTGTTGATGCATGTTTGATAATAGTTAATTGCACTGAATTTAGAATTAATAAAGTTTAATACACTGGCTACAGATTGCAAAATAGTGAGACACACTATTTGGCCATATGTACAATAGTGAAAAATTTTTCCGTTCAAAAAAGGTATAGTTACTTATGATTATCGGTGTACCAAAAGAGATTAAAAACCACGAGTACCGTGTGGGCATGATCCCAGCAAGCGCGCGCGAGCTGATCGCTCACGGTCACGAAGTGATCGTTGAAACCAACGCGGGCTTAGGTATTGGCTTTACCGACGAAGACTATATTGAAGTTGGCGCTAAAATCTTGCCAACTGCAGCTGAGATTTTTGCTCAGGCTGAAATGATCATCAAAGTAAAAGAGCCGCAAGCCGTTGAGCGTGCGATGCTGCGTGAAGATCAAATTCTATTCACTTACTTGCACCTAGCACCAGATCTTCCACAAACCGAAGACCTAGTGAAAAGTGGCGCTATCTGTATCGCTTACGAAACAGTAACCGATGCTAAAGGCGGTCTACCTCTTCTTGCTCCTATGTCAGAAGTTGCTGGTCGTATGTCAATCCAAGCCGGTGCTCAAGCGCTTGAGAAGTCTAAGCAAGGTCTTGGCATGCTACTAGGCGGCGTTCCAGGTGTTGAGCCTGCAAAGGTTGTTGTTATCGGTGGCGGTATGGTTGGTCGTAACGCGGCGCAAATGGCAGTAGGCCTAGGTGCTGACGTAACCATCCTTGACCGTAACATCGACGTACTGCGTAGCCTTAACGCACAATTTGGCTCACTGGCTAAAGTTGTTTACTCAACTGCTGATGCCCTTGAGAAGCATGTTGTTGAAGCTGACCTTGTTATCGGTGGCGTACTTATCCCAGGTGCAGCTGCACCTAAGCTAGTAACTGCCGAGCACATCAAAGCGATGAAGCCTGGTGCTGCAATCGTTGACGTAGCAATCGACCAAGGCGGTTGTATCGCGACTTCTAAGGCAACTACACACGATGAACCTACCTTCATCGTTGATGACGTTGTTCACTACTGTGTTGCTAACATGCCTGGCGCCGTACCTCGTACTTCTACGTTCGCCCTAAACAATGCAACTCTGCCTTACATCATCAAGCTAGCGAACAAGGGCTACAAGCAAGCGCTACTTGAAGACGAGCACTTCCTAAAAGGTCTTAACGTGATCAAGGGTAAGGTAACGTACAAAGAAGTAGCAGAAGCGTTCAACATGGAATATGTTGACCCACGCACTGCCGTTGAAACACTATAATTTAGAGTTAGTGTTTACGAAAAACCCGCCAATCGGCGGGTTTTTTATTTGCTTAATATTTTTTAAAAAGGCTAGATAAAGCGCTTAATAATAAAGTCGACCTTTACGCGCTTGGCCTGACCCAATATCTTTTGTACCGGCTCTGGATAATCGCTCAGTTGCTCAAGTTCGGTGTAGCTTTCTAGTCGCGTACAATGGGCCATAATGGCCGCTTTTTCCCGCGCGACCGCGTCCACAAGCTGACCTTTGTGATCATCGATAAAAATACCGTTTTCTATATCCAGACCCCAGGCTCTGGGGTTGAGGTTATGGCCACTTAGCAGGTGGTAACGGTTATCAGAACAAATGCCTTTAAGATGGAACGAGTTCTTCTCATGCTGCCATAAATACACATTGAGGTTACCGGCATCCACATAACGCTGTTGGGTTTTCAAAAACTTAGCCAAGATTGTTTCATATAGATACGGCAGCGCCCCCACCTTGGAGAATTTTTCCTCCGGCGGAATATAGAAATCATTGGCGGTTTTATCCCCCACCACTATGGTGACTTGCTTACCCTGGCGTAATAATCGACGCAATGCGCGTAACAAGGGCGTGGGGAAATTAAAATAAGGGGTGTAAAGCACCAGTTCCTGTTCGGTGATATCGAACAGCTGCTTGATCAGGCGATTAAGCTTGTTATTTCTGCGTCCTAAACCGATAAAGGGGCGTACCGTTAAATCGCTCTCGCCTTCATTTTTGGCCAAGGCATAACTGGCTTTTTTTAGTGCCTTAACCAACTTGCGGTGTTCGCTCTTAATATCGATGAACTTGGGGATGGGCCTAGTGTCCAATCGTGGCACCGCATCACTTGCCAATAACACCTGGTCGGTAAATTCCACAAAGGCGTCACATAGCTGCGCTTGGCGTATCAAAAAATAACGGTCGAGGCGATACTTATCAAAATACTGCAGGTACACATTATTTAGGCTGGCGCCGCTATAAAGTAAGGTATCGTCGATAACAAAACCTTTTAGGTGCAACACGCCAAAAAGCTCTTTGGCTTTCACCGGCACACCGTAAACCTGCACATTGGATTGATGTTGTTCAAGGGCGCTCAGATACAGGGCTGCATTGCCTTCACTGGCCGCTGCGCCAATCAAGCCGCGTTGGGCACGATGGTAATCGACCAATACCTTTACATCTAATTCTGGGTTGTTTTGCGAGGCTTTGTGAAGAGCTTCGAGAATTTCCCGCCCCGCTTCATCGTCCTGTAAATACAAGGCGGTGATATAGATGCGCTGTTTCGCATTGGCGATCAGCTCAAGTAGCTTGGTTCGATAGCTTTTTGCATCAAGTAGTATGTCTATATCTTGTTGTTCGAGGCCATAGCCTGCTTGATGTTGCCAAAAATACATAAGGCCCTTATTTTTCTGCTTCGCCATCAGCTTGGCGCTGTCTGCGAGTTTTTATTTGCCTAGAACATAGCAAAAAAAATATCTAAGGTCATGAAATAACGCTTAGGCTATCGCTATTTGCTGTTTAATCACACAGTACAGTTATTTTGACAGCCTAGGTATTTATGCAAATGGAAAATTCGTAATTTTGTTTACATATGGATTGTTTTTCTTAGAATCACCCGCATAACCTAATTCTATAAATTCATTTGAGACGTATTATGAGCGCCAAACACTGCAAACTACTTATCCTTGGCTCTGGCCCTGCTGGTTACACAGCCGCCGTTTATGCTGCCCGTGCTAACCTAAACCCGGTATTGGTTACCGGTATTCAACAAGGCGGTCAGTTGACCACCACTACTGAAGTTGAAAACTGGCCTGGCGATGCCCACGGTTTGACCGGCCCTGCACTGATGGAGCGTATGAAAGAGCACGCCGAGCGCTTTGAAACTGAAATCGTCTTTGACCATATCAACGAAGTAAACCTCAATGTACGCCCGTTTGAGCTAAAAGGTGACAGCGGCACTTATACCGCCGATGCCCTGATCATCGCCACCGGTGCTTCAGCTAAGTACTTGGGTCTTGAGTCAGAAACTGCATTCCAGGGTCGTGGTGTGTCTGCCTGTGCAACCTGTGATGGTTTCTTCTATAAGAATCAAAAAGTGGCTGTTGTTGGTGGTGGTAATACCGCCGTTGAAGAAGCCCTTTATCTTTCTAACATCGCTTCTGAAGTACATGTTATCCACCGTCGTGACAGCTTCCGCAGTGAGAAAATCCTTGCCGACCGTCTGCTAGAAAAAGCAGAAAACGGCAACGTGACCATTCACTGGAACCGCACCCTTGACGAAGTTCTGGGTGACGAAATGGGTGTAACTGGTCTGCGTATGAAAGACAGCCACTCTGACGCTACCGAAGAACTTGATTTAGCTGGTGTATTTATTGCTATCGGCCACAAGCCAAATACCGATATGTTCCAAGGCCAACTGGAAATGAAAGACGGTTACCTGGTTGTTGAGTCTGGTCTTAACGGTAATGCTACGCAAACCAGCATCGAAGGCGTATTTGCTGCCGGCGACGTGTCTGATCATATCTACCGTCAGGCCATTACCTCGGCCGGTACAGGTTGTATGGCGGCGCTGGATGCCGAGCGTTACTTAGATAACCTTAAGTAATATAATTGGGGCTTAGGGTTAAGACCCTAGGCCCCAACGTTTATGACTCAGTATTTGCATTACCTTGGCAGCGTTGGAGAAGGTTTCCCCGACCCCAACACAGCTCTGACCCAACCCGATGGCCTACTTGCCATAGGCGGGTGTCTATCGCTGCCGCGCCTGCAGCAAGCCTATCAGCAAGGCATTTTTCCCTGGTATAGCGAAGGCGAGCCATTAATGTGGTGGTCTCCGAGTGAGCGAGCCATTATCGAACTCGATGAGTTTCATATCAGCCGCAGCCTGAAGAAGGCAGCACGCCGTCTTAATACCCGCGTCACCATCAATACTTGTTTTGCCGATGTGATACATGCCTGCAAGATGCAACGTCAGGACGTTGAAGGCACCTGGATCACAGATGCCATGGAGCAAGCCTATATCCATGCCCATGAAAACGGCTTAGCGCACAGTGTGGAAGTATGGCAAGACGACACACTTGTCGGCGGCTTATACGGTATTATGCAGTCTCGGGTGTTTTGTGGTGAATCGATGTTTTTCCATGTTCCCGAATGCTCTAAATTGGCCATGTGGGCGCTGGTTGAATTACTCAAAGCCAATAATGGCACCTTTATTGACTGTCAGTTGATGAATCCCTACCTAGAGCAATTAGGGGCAAAGGCCCTGTCACGCCAGCAATTCTTGACTAAACTAAAGGAAAGTAACCATCAGTCGATAGACTTGTCATTTTGGCAAGCTCGGCAGTTAGAGACTCCTTATGACGCAACACCTTCCGATTAAAATCGGCCTAAGTCAGCGTTTCCCCTGCAGTTACTTGGCCGCTCAGGAAGAGCAATTACTGGTTATTCTAGACCCGGTTTGTTACAGTCCAAATGGATTCGAGGCCTTGTTAAAACAAGGATTTAGACGCAGTGGCGAGCAGATCTACCGGCCCCATTGTCCAACCTGCAATGCCTGTCAGGCGGTGCGGGTATTAGCGCTCCATTATACACCCAGCCGCTCGCAAAAACGTCTGATAACCAAGGCAAAAGAGTTTCAGGTGCGTATCAGTAAGCGCGAAAAAGCCGAATATTATCCCTTGTACGAGCGTTATATTAATGCCCGCCATAACGATGGCACCATGTTCCCGCCACAGCGCTCACAATTTGACAGTTTTTTATTTTGTCACTGGATGGATATAGACTTTATTGAGCTGTGGGATAGGGACAAGCTGATCGCCGTGGCGGTCACCGATGTGATGGCCCATTCCCTTTCCGCCATTTATACCTTTTTCGACCCCGATTATGAGCAGTTGAGTCTGGGCAGTTTAATGATCATTAAGCAGATCCAATTGGCGGCAGATTGGGGTAAGCGTTACCTGTATCTTGGTTATCAAATAGACGAGTGTCGTAAGATGCGTTACAAGCTACAGTACTTGCCCGCACAACAACTGCGCAATAATCATTGGGAAGACGTAATTTGCCTGTAAAATCGACAAATTCAGTGCCTTGGCTTTACTTATCCGTTGCTTTTCGGCACAATCCCATGCGTTTAACTATCACAGAGGTGTTACGCTAGATATGGCGAAAGAAGACGTAATTGAAATGCAAGGTACGGTACTAGAAACCTTGCCTAATACAATGTTCCGTGTAGAGCTTGAGAATGGTCACGTAGTTGTGGCTCACATTTCCGGTAAAATGCGTAAAAACTACATTCGTATTTTAACTGGCGACAAAGTAACAGTGGAACTTACGCCTTACGATCTATCAAAAGGCCGTATCGTTTTCCGTGCACGTTAATACGCCTGCACGCTAAGCCGATTTAGCAAAAAGCCCAGCAAGTGCTGGGCTTTTTGTTATCTGCCGTTTGCCTAACATGTCATTAGGCTGGACTCAATTGCGACGCATAGGTAAATGACAAGCAGTCGTTATCCGTGTCCACATCAACCTGAACATCGCCGCCGTCAGTCAGGCTGCCGAACAGGATTTCATTGGCCAATGGCTTTTTCAATTGCTCCTGTATTACCCGAGCCATGGGACGTGCCCCCATTGCCTTGTCGTAGCCCTTCTGGGCCAGCCAACGACGAGCAGCATCGCTAAGCTCCAGATTAACAGATTTCTTATCAAGCTGGGCTTGCAGCTCCACCAGGAACTTATCCACCACAAGCAGGATGATCTCGCTATCGAGGTGATTAAACCAGATGATGTTGTCGAGACGGTTTCTAAACTCAGGTGAAAACACCTTGTTTATCTCGCTCATAGCATCAAAAGAGCTGTCCTGATCGGCAAAACCTATGCTGTTTTTCACCGTCTCCTGTACCCCGGCATTGGTGGTCAATACCAGTACCACATTACGGAAGTCGGCCTTGCGACCATTGTTATCCGTCAATGTGCCATGATCCATTACCTGCAACAGTATGTTATAGATGTCGCTGTGTGCCTTTTCGATTTCATCGAGTAGCACTACGGCATGAGGGTGTTTTATTACCGCATCGGTCAGCAAACCGCCCTGCTCGTAACCCACATAACCAGGAGGCGCACCAATCAAACGGCTGATCGCATGGCGTTCCATGTATTCGGACATATCGAAGCGTAAAAACTCAATGCCCATGCATTTGGCCAGCTGCTTGGTAACCTCGGTTTTACCCACACCAGTCGGACCGGCAAATAGGAAAGAACCCACCGGTTTGTCTTCATTAGCCAATCCAGAGCGTGATAAGCGAATGGCCGACGATAAGGCGTCAATGGACTGATCCTGACCAAAGACCAGCATCTTGAGGTTGCGGTCCAGGTTCTTCAATACTTCCTTATCGGACGAAGACACGCTTTGCTGTGGAATACGGGCAATCTTGGCAATGATCTGCTCAATATCCGCCACATTAATGGTTTTCTTACGCTTAGACACAGGCTGCAAACGCTGATTGGCGCCTGCTTCATCGATAACGTCTATGGCCTTATCCGGCAAATGACGTTCATTAATGTATTTGGCGCTCAGCTCGGCCGCCGCACGCAGTGCTTTTTGCGTATAACGAATACCATGGTGCTCTTCGTAACGCTCTTTTAAGCCATTAAGAATTTTCGTGGTGTCATCGATACTTGGTTCATTGATATCGATTTTTTGGAATCGACGTACCAAGGCACGGTCTTTTTCGAAAATATTCTTAAATTCGTTATAGGTAGTTGAACCCATGCAGCGTATCTGGCCGCTCGATAACAGCGGTTTGATCAGATTCGATGCATCCATGACCCCACCCGATGCCGCTCCGGCACCGATTATGGTATGAATTTCATCGATAAAGAGAATGGCACCGGGTTGTTGCTGCAGCTGTTTAAGAAGGCTTTTTAAGCGTTTCTCAAAGTCGCCGCGGTATTTAGTACCGGCAAGCAAGGCACCCATATCCAGCGAGTACACCACGCCATCGGCGATCACTTCAGGTACCTCGTTATTGACGATACGATAGGCCAGGCCCTCGGCAATAGCGGTTTTACCCACCCCAGCTTCACCCACCAGTAGTGGGTTATTCTTTTTACGGCGACACAATACCTGCACCGTGCGCTCCACTTCTTGGTCACGACCAATCAGAGGGTCGACCGAGCCTTTTTGTGCTTCCACATTAAGGTTAGTGGTGTATTTATCGAGAATATTTTGCTCTTCGCTGGCCTCGCCCACCAATTCTTCGGAAATTTCTTCGTGATCGTCAATATGTTCACTTTCATCATCGGCACGGGAAATACCATGAGAGATGAAGTTAACGATATCAAGGCGATTAACATCATGTTTTTTAAGCAAATAAACGGCTTGGCTTTCCTGCTCCGAGAAAATAGCGACAAGCACGTTAACGCCAGTGACTTCACTTTTACCGGACGACTGCACATGAAATACCGCGCGCTGCAGTACACGTTGAAAACCTAAGGTGGGCTGGGTCTCACGCTCTTGTTCAAGATCTGAGATCACCGGTGTGGTTTCATCAATAAACTCAGATAATTCACTGCGTAACAGGGCCAAATCCAAACCGCAGGCAATTAAGGCCTCGTTGGCCGATGGGTTATCCAATAGCGCCAGCAATAAATGCTCGACCGTCATAAATTCATGACGACGGGTGCGGGCTTCTTTAAACGCATCATTTAAAGTAATTTCTAGATCTTTATTTAGCATTGGCAACCCCCAAAACTGAAAAACTCGTTATTCCTGCTCACAACTACAAAGCAGTGGATGCTCATGCTCTCTGGCATAGCGATTAACCTGCTCGGTTTTGGTGTGGGCAATATCTGCAGGATAGATACCGCATACCGCTTTACCCTCATGGTGAACTTTGAGCATAACGTCTGTTGCTCTTTCGCTATCCATATTGAAAAAAGTCATTAAAACTTCGATAACAAAATCCATTGGTGTGTAGTCATCGTTATTGAGTATCACCTTGTATTTACGTGGCGGCTGCAACTTTTGCTTCTGCTCGTCACGACTACGCTCTACAACACCAGAATCTTTCATTCCACTCATAAATAAATATAGTCTTCTCTGTAGATCTCAAGCAAACACGAAATCAAAAATAAATAAACTGTTAAAAAAATGCACAAAATACTTGACTGAATGGGCAAATAAACTACAGTCAAGTTTGGACTGTCTATCTATTAGCCAGTCTATCAAACTATCAGGTTTAGATTAACTAAATTAGTCAACTTATAGAAGGATGTAGAAGTATGGCTTGTGGAAAAGTCAAATGGTTCAACAATGCCAAAGGGTTCGGTTTTATCCAGGAAGTAGGCAGTGAGGAAGACATCTTTGCACACTACTCAACCATTAATATGGATGGATACAAAACACTAAAAGCTGGCCAAGACGTAACCTTCGAATTGCAACAAGGCCCCAAGGGTCTACACGCCACAAACATTCTACCCACTGATGGCTCCGAGGTCATTTGATCGGTAAATGCTAAGCGTCTTGCACTAACAGCTATGCTGTTCGGTCACGTCTAAGAGCGAGCTTATGCTGTAACTAGCTCGCTTTGATCCCCTCTGTACCCCCTTATTTTACTCGTCGCTACGTAAAGTTTTCCCTTATTCTGTAAACAATACTTGAATTTTTAATATCCGCCCTAACCTAAAGGTGAATGGAGCTTTTCTCTTTTGCTTGTTAAACTGCACCGCAGTGACAGCAGATGTCGGTCTTTTTAGGTGGATTTTTTTGCCTAGGCCGATAATACACAACGATAAATTAGGACACAAAATGACCTCGAAAATCATTTACACCAAGACTGATGAGGCGCCAGCTCTGGCTACCTATTCTTTGCTTCCTGTAATCGAAGCAGTTTCAAAAGTTGCTGGTATCGATGTAGAAACTCGCGATATCTCTCTTGCCGGCCGTATTATTGCCCTATTCCCTGAGTTTTTAAACGAAGACCAGCGTATCGGTGATGCCCTTGCCGAGCTAGGTGAATTGGCTAAAACACCAGAAGCAAACATCATCAAGCTTCCTAATATCAGTGCATCAGTACCGCAGCTTAAAGCCGCGATTAAAGAATTGCAGGCCCAGGGTTATGCCCTTCCTAACTACCCTGATGAGCCTAAAAACGAGCAAGAAGAAGATATCAAAGCCCGTTACGACAAGGTTAAAGGCAGCGCCGTAAACCCGGTATTACGTGAAGGTAACTCAGACCGTCGCGCGCCAGCGTCGGTAAAAGCCTATGCCCGTAAAAACCCTCATTCAATGGGTGAGTGGAGCAAGGACTCGCAATCTAGTGTTGTATCAATGACAGACGGCGACTTCTTCGGCTCAGAAAAGTCTGTAACCGTAGAAAAAGCGACCAGCGTACGCATCGAGCATGTGGCTGATAACGGTGACATCACGGTATTGAAGCCAGAAGTAAAACTACTAGACGGCGAGATCATCGACGGTTCTTGCATGAGCGTATCTAAGCTACAGGCCTTTATTGCCGAGCAAATCGATGCAGCTAAAGCACAAGGCGTGTTGTTCTCATTGCATATGAAAGCAACCATGATGAAGGTGTCAGACCCAATCATCTTCGGTCATGCAGTAAAAGTATTCTACAAAGACGTATTCGCTAAGCACGGCGCCCTATTTGAAGAGCTAGGTGTAGACGTAAATAACGGTCTTGGCGATGTATACGCTCGTATTGAAGGCCTAGACGAAGCCAAGCGCAAAGAAATCGAAGCCGACATCATGGCGGTATACGAGCAGCGCCCAGCGGTTGCCATGGTAGACTCAGACCGCGGCATTACTAACTTGCACGTACCAAGCGATGTGATCATCGATGCGTCAATGCCAGCGGCCATCCGTTCTTCTGGTCAAATGTGGAACGCCGACGGTCAGCTACAAGACACTGCTTTCGTAATTCCAGACCGTAGCTACTCTGGCGTATACGATGCGACTGTTGAGTTCTGTAAAGAGCACGGCGCATTCAACCCAAGCACCATGGGCAGCGTACCAAACGTAGGTCTGATGGCACAAAAAGCCGAAGAATACGGTTCACACGACAAGACGTTTGAAATCAAGAGCGCGGGTAAAGTACGCGTTGTTGATGCAAATGACACTGTGCTTATCGAGCATGATGTTGAAGCCGGTGATATCTGGCGTATGTGTCAGGTGAAAGATGCACCTATCCAAGACTGGGTTAAACTGGCCGTAAATCGTGCCCGTGCCACTAACACTCCTGCAGTATTCTGGCTAAATGAAGCCCGCGCACACGATGCCGAGCTTATCAAAAAGGTTAACGCCTACTTGCCAGAGCACGACACCAGTGGCCTGGAAATCCTTATCCTAGACCCAATTGCTGCAACCAAGTTCTCACTTGAGCGTATTAAAGAAGGTCAGGACACTATTTCAGTAACAGGTAACGTACTACGTGACTACCTAACTGACTTGTTCCCAATTCTTGAGCTGGGCACCAGTGCGAAAATGCTGTCTATCGTTCCTCTTATGAACGGTGGTGGCCTATTCGAAACCGGCGCTGGCGGTAGTGCACCTAAGCACGTACAGCAGTTCCAAAAAGAAAACCACTTACGTTGGGATTCTCTAGGTGAGTTCCTTGCCCTTGCCGCATCTTACGAGCACCTAAGTGCCCGTACTAACAACGCCAAAGCGCAGGTACTTGCTGATACATTGGATCAAGCAACGGCTAAGTTCCTTGACGAGAACAAGTCACCTTCACGTAAAGTGGGTGAAATTGATAACCGTGGCAGCCACTTCTTCCTGACCTTGTTCTGGGCTGAAGCACTTGCTGCACAAGACGCTGATGCGGATCTTAAAGCACGTTTCACCGAGGTAGCAGCGCTACTTCGCGAGAATGAGCAAACCATCATCAAGGAACTAAACGACGCACAAGGTCCAAGCATGGATATCGGCGGTTACTACCAGCCAAATGAAGAGCTTGCGTTCAAAGCTATGCGTCCAAGCAATACTTTCAATGCGATTCTTGCTAAACTAGCTTAATCGTATCGAATGCAATATCAAGGCATCCAATCGGGTGCCTTTTTTATTTTTACTCCATGACAAAAAAGCCCAATAACACACGCTCACGCCCGTTTTCAGGTAAACCAGCGGATAAAACCCGATTTAAGCGGAAACCCGCCAAGCCCAGCGTGCCGCCACAGCAAGTTAAGGTGGTTTTATTCAATAAACCCTATGATGTGCTGTGCCAGTTTACCGATGATGCCAACCGTCGTACCTTGGCCGATTACATAGACATCAAGCAGGTTTATGCCGCAGGTCGTCTCGACCGCGACTCCGAAGGTCTGTTGCTTTTGACCAACTGCGGCAAGTTGCAGCACCAGCTCGCCAACCCCAAGAAAAATACCTATAAAACGTATTGGGTTCAGGTAGAAGGTGCTCTCACCGATGCTGCCTTGCACGCTTTACAACAAGGCGTTGAACTCAATGATGGCATGACCCTGCCCGCCAAAGTCAAGATCATCGACGAGCCACAAGGACTTTGGCCGCGCACGCCGCCAATACGCGAGCGGAAGAATATCCCCACCACCTGGCTTGAAATTCAGATCCGAGAAGGTCGCAACCGCCAGGTGCGACGCATGACCGCCCATGTCGGCTACCCGACCCTGCGGCTCATTCGCGCCGCCATAGGTAGCTATCGCTTGGGCGATTTACAAAGCGGCCAGTACCGTTTGGAGAAAAAGCATGTATAGACCTAATGTTACCGTCGCCATGGTGTTAAAAAGTGGCGAGCGTTATTTGATGGTGCAAGAACGTGACAAACTAAGCGGCGAAGTGGTTTTTAATCAACCGGCCGGGCATTTGGAAGAAAATGAATCTCTCCTTCAAGCCTGTACCCGCGAGCTTTATGAGGAAACCGGGATCACAGCTGCGCCCTTAGGTCTGGTGGGTATTTACAGTTTGCAGGCAAAAAATGGTGTCCATTATCTGCGCTTTTGCTTTTATGGCGAGCTGGAACAGTGTCTTGAACCCAAGCCGCAGGACGCGGATATCATGGCTTGTCACTGGTTAACACATGAAGAAATCCAATCTCTGGCGCTTCGCTCCGAGTTAGTCCGCCAATGCATTGATGATTCCCAATCACGGCCCTTGATCCCCCTGAGCCATTTAAGCTATCAAGTGGGTTAACAAGCCCACCTTGCCACTTCAAGCCCTTGGGTAAGCGTGATATAATTCGCGCCTTTAAAGCCAAGTGATGTGAAAATTCAGTTCCTATGAGCGATAACAGCCAAATTAAAGTAATCGTCGGCATGTCCGGTGGTGTTGACTCATCCGTATCCGCTTACCTGTTAAAAGAGCAAGGCTATCAAGTCGAAGGCCTGTTTATGAAAAACTGGGAAGAAGACGACAACGATGAATATTGTGCCGCTGCAGAAGATCTGAAAGACGCACAAATGGTCTGTGAAAAGTTAGGAATCGAATTACACACGGTTAACTTTGCCGCCGAATACTGGGATAACGTGTTCGAGTACTTCCTTGCCGAATACAAGGCAGGACGTACCCCCAACCCGGATATTATGTGTAACAAGGAAATCAAATTTAAAGCCTTTTTAGAGTTTGCCGCCGAAGCCTTGGGCGCCGACTATATCGCCACCGGCCACTATGTGCGCCGTGAAGAGCGCGATGGTAAGTTCGCCATGCTCCGCGGTGAGGACGACAACAAGGATCAAAGTTACTTCCTGTACACCCTAAGCCATGAGCATATCGCCCAAACCCTGTTCCCCGTAGGCGAATTACCTAAGCCGCAGGTACGTGAAATCGCCGAGCAACAAGGCTTAGTGACCCACGATAAAAAAGACAGTACCGGTATCTGTTTTATCGGCGAGCGTAAGTTTAAAGACTTTTTACAACGTTACCTTCCAGCCCAACCCGGTGTAATCGAAGACACGGATGGCAACGAGGTGGGTGAACACGAAGGTTTGATGTATCACACCCTAGGTCAGCGTAAGGGCCTGCATATCGGCGGTCTAAAAGAAGGCTCTGGCGAGCCTTGGTATGTGGTCGACAAAGACATAGAGCGCAATGTGCTGGTTGTAGGTCAGGGTAAAGACCACCCTCGCCTCTATAGCAATGGCCTTAATGCAGATCAGCTGCATTGGGTTGACCGCGTTGGTCCTAAAGGCACGGCACGCGTTACGGTGAAAACCCGTTATCGTCAGCATGACATTCCTTGTACTTTATTAGTTGGCCAAGACGGCGTTGCTCGCGTGCTCTTCGATGAGCCGCAAAAGGCGGTAACTCCAGGTCAATCAGCGGTATTTTACGACGGCGATGTCTGCCTTGGTGGCGGTATTATCGACTCGGTGATCCGCTAGTATGAACGCCAATCAAGTGATGGCCCTGGCGGCCATGTGCCAAGTAGCCCTGCAGGTGCAAAAGCTGGCCAAATACGGCCAGTCACAACAGCATGAAATTGAGCCGCTACTCAATTCCTTGTTAGCGACCGATGCCGACAATGCCGAGCAAATTTACGGCAGCAGTCGTAATCTTCATTCTGGCTATCGCGCCCTGGTTTCTCAGTTAAGCCCGGGCAGTGATAAAAACGTCGAGCTGGTCAAATACGTCGGTGGCTTAATTCAACTTGAACGCATCCTGAGCAGCAAGCCGCAAGCCCTGGCCGAGCTTGGCCGCGATATAGACCTGGTAAAAAATAAATTAAACCACTTAGACCTGCTTGATGAGTCTATTATTGCCGCCTTTGCCGATACCTATGCCCGCATCATCAGTCCGCTTGGGCAGCGCATTCAGGTATTCGGTCAACCAGCACTATTAAAACAAAGCAGCATTCAAAACCGTATTCGTGCCCTGCTCTTGGCAGGCATACGCGCGGCGGTGCTATGGCGTCAGGTCGGTGGTAAACGCCGCCACTTTATATTTGCCAAACGCAAAATATTGGCCTTAGCTAAAGAACACATTTAAACCCCGGCTTGTGAGTTATTGGCTTGCAAGCAAATAAAAGATAATCGTTCAACGTAACTTAGGAGTTAATATGGAGCTTTCAGCGTTAACCGCGATCTCTCCGGTAGATGGGCGCTACGGTAGTAAGACAACTGAACTACGTAGCATTTTTAGTGAATTTGGTCTGATCAAATACCGCGTACAGGTAGAAGTACGTTGGTTACAAGCCCTCGCCGAGGCCAAGGAAATTGCAGAAGTTCCAGCGTTAAGCGCAGAAGCCAATGCCCTGCTTGATAGCATAGTTGCAAACTTTAGCGAAGCCGATGCGGCCCGCGTTAAAGAAATTGAACGCACCACCAACCACGACGTAAAAGCGGTTGAATACCTTCTAAAAGAAAAAGTGGCCGATAACGCCGAGCTTAATGCCGTTAACGAGTTTATCCACTTCGCCTGTACCTCTGAAGATATCAATAACCTGTCACACGGCCTGATGCTAAGCGAAGCGCGCGATACCGTATTGCTTCCTTACATGGATCAGCTACTTGACGCAGTTAAAGAAAAAGCCGTTGAATACAAGTCAATCGCCATGATGACACGTACTCACGGTCAGCCTGCTTCACCTTCAACCATGGGTAAAGAGTTTGCCAACGTGTACATGCGTCTTAAGCGCCAGCGCGATCAGGTTGCTCAAGTAAGCATGCTAGGTAAAATCAACGGTGCCGTTGGTAACTATAACGCTCACCTAAGCGCCTACCCTGACTACGACTGGCACACACATGCAGAAAAGTTTGTTACCAGCCTAGGTCTTACTTTTAACCCGTTCACCACGCAAATCGAACCACACGACTACATCGCCGAGTTGTTCGATGCGGTAGCGCGTTTCAACACCATTCTTATCGACTTCGATCGTGACGTTTGGGGTTACATTGCTCTTAACCACTTTAAGCAAAAGACCATTGCCGGCGAAATCGGTTCATCAACCATGCCGCATAAGGTTAACCCGATCGACTTCGAAAACTCAGAAGGTAACCTGGGTCTGGCCAATGCGATTTTCGCTCACCTGGCGCAAAAGCTTCCAATTTCACGCTGGCAGCGCGACCTAACCGACTCAACGGTTCTACGTAACCTGGGTGTTGGCATGGGTTATACCCTAATCGCTTTTCAAGCGACCCTAAAAGGGATCAGCAAGCTTGAAGTAAATGCCGACCGTTTACTTGCCGAACTTGATCAGAACTGGGAGCTACTTGCAGAGCCAATTCAAACGGTAATGCGTAAGTACGGTATCGAAAAGCCGTATGAAAAGCTAAAAGAGCTGACTCGCGGTAAGCGTGTTGATCAGGTGGCTATGGCCGAGTTTATCGACACGCTTGAACTACCAGCAGAAGTTAAAGCGCAATTAAAAGAACTAAGCCCAGCCAACTACATTGGCCGCGCCGTTGAGTTCATTGATAACCTTTAATTTTCAGCACTAGAATATGCTATAAAGCGAAAGATGCAGCCAAAAGCGCAGCTCTTTCGCTTTTTTTATACCAATTCTGTTAAGTAAGTAAATTGGTATTATAGGAGTAACCATGTACAGCCTAACAATAAACGAGCTCAGCAAGGCGCAATTTTTAGCGCAATACTGGCAAAAACAACCCCTACTCATTAAGGGCGGCTTTAAAAATTTTGTTGACCCGATCGATGCAGAAGAACTCGCCGGTCTGGCAATGGAAGAAGGGATAGAGTCGCGTATCGTCACTAATAGCGACGGTTGGCAATGTGCCAATGGCCCTTTTGAAGACTTCAGCACCCTAGGCGAAGAGCACTCTACCCTGTTGGTACAGGCGGTCGACCATTGGCACCCTGATGCTGCCGAGCTGGTTGAGCCATTTCGTTTTATTCCCAATTGGCGCATTGATGACTTGATGGTGAGCTATTCCACCCCGGGCGGCGGCGTGGGTCCGCACATAGATCAGTATGATGTGTTCATTATTCAAGGTTCGGGTAAACGTCATTGGCGAGTTGGTCAGGTTGATAAAAGCGTACAACAATTTAGCGCCAATAAAGGCCTGCTCCAGGTTGGCCCTTTTACTGCGGTTATCGATGTCGAACTAGAGCCCGGTGATATTCTCTATATTCCGCCTAATGCGCCACACGAAGGTTATGCCATTGAACCATCGCTAAACTATTCAATTGGTTTTAGAGCGCCGAATCAAACGGATCTACTCTCTGCATTCGCCGACCACCTCATTGACCATGACCTAGGGCAAGCGCGTTATGGTGATGAACAGCTAACGGAGCGCCCCAGTCGCGGTGAACTAACCAGTGATGAAATCGCCCGCCTGCGTAAATTAATGATTGCCGCCATTGACGACGACAGCACCTTCTTGCGCTTTATCAGCGAAAGTCTCAGCGAGCCTAACATGATAAGGACTTATTGCCCTTAGATGAGCCGCTAGAAGAACACCAGGTAATGGATTTCCTTAGTGATTATCCCCTTTTACACAAGGCCGGAGGTCTGAGATCTCTTTACCTAGAACAGCAAGATGCCGTTATCCTTGCCGTTGAAGGCCACAGCTTTTGCCTGCCAATCAATCACTTGGAAACCGTAAAACTATTATGTGATGAGCAAAGCATAGCTACCCATGTGCTGGCAATGAATACAAGCTGTTTACTTTTCAGGCAGACATTAGCTACACTGATCAAAGAAGGTTATTGGTTTGCAGATTAGGAGGGGTTATGCCTTATCGGATCCACCAAGTCGACTGGGGGTCTCAAGATAGCCCGATACGCCAAATACGTGAGCGAGTCTTTGTTTTCGAATTAAACATTCCCAAAAGTGTTGAATTTGACGAGCGCGACAATAATGCCCTGCATTTTGTCGCCTATGATGAAAACGGGACTCCTGTTGCTACTGCACGCCTATGTCAAGACGGCCTTTTAGGCCGTATTGCCGTCCTTCCAGACCATCGTAACCCCAGCATCTATACAGAAATACTCAAATACGTACTGATCAACGCCAGCAATTGCGGCTTTAAGTCCATATGTATTAATTGTGTGCTCGATGAGGTAGAACGCTTTAAGCAGAAAGGCTTTTCGCCTTGTGGCTGTGTGTTTATGGAGGCTGGCATTCCAAGACAGCGCCTGGAATGCCCGGTGTCACGCTGTGACAGTAGTCCTTTTACTATGGTTCATTAGCCCATAGTTCTTGTTTTTCGTATAGCTCATAAAGGCCATGTGCACGGTTTATCAGCAGTTGAGCAAAGTCGTGCTGAGTTTTATCTAAACGTGGGCTATTAAGCAATTGATCCGCTTTAAGCTGCCATTGTAGTGAGAAATGACGAATTGCCTCGCGAGCCGAGCCAGCGGCTGACACTTCAATATGATCGACTGGTAACTGACCTGTGATCACCCAATAGCTTTTGCCATCTTGCGCCTTAAACTTCCACACCGCACAAAGTGGCGCTAAGAAGCGACTGTCTTTTTCTACCAAAGTTTTTGGCATGATGCCTTTTTCGGCTAAATGCTTTTGCGCAGCTTCAAAACCTTGACGTTGGAAAGCGCGAATTAGTTGTTCTTGTTGTGCTAATTGTTCTTGTTGTTGCGACATAATACTACTTCTATTGTTGTTGCTAGGGTCACTTTACGAAGAAGCGCCCTGCCTTGCAAGCCCTAAAGGATACAAAGCAGGAGTTTAGTTTTGTGAGGGTTAGTTGCCCAATACCTTGGCGGGGTCAATCTTGGCAGCTTGCCACGCCGGATAAATGGACGCCAACACGGTAATAACCAGGGTAATAGCCGCGACTAAGGTGATGTCCTGCCAGTGGATTTGTGCCGGTAAGAAATCGATAAAATACACGCCAGCTAATTTATTCTCACCGATAAAATCGCTCCAAAGCACGAAAATATCCGTGATATTCAAGGCCAGTAACACCCCCACCAGAGCGCCAATCAAGGTAGCGGTAACGGCCGAGACCACACCTTGAAGCATAAAGGCCTGCATGATCACCAGATCGCTGGCGCCCATGGTACGTAAGATGGCAATGGCACTTTGCTTCTCTTTTACTTCCATAAACAGCGAAGAAATAATATTAAAGCTGGCCACGGCTATGATCAAAAAGACGCTTAAATAAACTATGGTGCGCACCATTTGAATATCCTGATACAGGCCGCCCTGAGTGCGAACCCAGCTGTTCACATAGACATAGTCATCGAGGGAGCGACCAATACGCATAGACTCGCTCTGGGCACTAAATACATCATCCAGGGTAATGCGCAATCCGGTGACCTGATCCTCTGTAAAAGCAAACGCCTGCTGCAAAGCGGTCAAAGGCAAATAAACTTGCAGTTTATCCAGCGGTCCATGGCTTTGAATTAACCCTGCCACCTGCACATTTAAGCGTATCGGTGCGCTTAGGGCATCGCTGGGGTTATTAATATCCGTCATCAAGAGCGTCAGGCTATCGCCGCGCTCAAGCCCCAGCGCCTTGGCCAATTGGGCGCCGATAATCACTTCATTGGCATCTAACTCCGTCAGTTTTTTACCACTTATAAAGTCATCGACTATGGATACCTTGGTTTCAAGTTCGGGCACTACTCCCCTAACCTGTGCCGCTTCGAGCTTACCGCGATATTGCGCCATGGCATTGACGGCAATAAAAGGCGCCGCCGCAACTACATTGTCTTGTCGCTCCAGGCGTTGCTGCTTTTGCGGCCACCGCTCTATAGGCCTGTCCGCGGCCACATACTCAACATGGGGCACCAGGGCTAACAAGCGCTCAACCAATTGCTGCTGAAAACCGTTCACCACGGACAGCGCCAAAATAAGTACGGCGACACCAAGAATAATACCCAGGCTTGAGCTGCGGGCCATAAAGCCCATAAAACCGCTATTACGCTGAGATTTACGAAAACGCTGCGCCAGTAGCAAACTTAAGGACATGGCCTTCATAGTACATGAGCCTCGGACCTTTGCGGATTCAATACGCCCTCATCCAAGACCACGGTACGGGTAAGGCGACTGGCCAAATCAAGATCATGGGTCACCACCACAAAGCTAGTGCCCAAATCCTGCTGCAATTCCATCAACAAGGCGAAGATACGCTGGGCATTGTGTTTATCCAGGTTACCCGTCGGCTCATCGGCCAGCACCAGATCCGGTCCACTCACCACGGCACGGGCAATAGCCACACGCTGGCGCTCGCCACCGGACAGTTTTGCCGGTTTATGCTGGGCGCGATGGGTCAGTCCCACCTTCTCCAGCATGACTTTCGCTTTTTGTTCGGCCTCTTTGGCATCCATTCCCGCTATCAGCAAGGGCATGGCCACGTTCTCAAGTGCCGTAAACTCCATCAGCAGATGGTGAAACTGATAGATAAAGCCCAAATGCTTATTTCGAAACTGTGACTGTTGCTTACGCGTCAGTTTGGCCACCTCGGTATTGCAAATTTCCAAGCTACCCTGCGTGGGTTTATCCAAGGTGCCAAGAATATGCAATAAGGTACTTTTACCCGAGCCGGAAGAGCCGACTATAGCAACGCTTTCGCCGCGCTCAACGGTTAAATCTATGCCCTTAAGCACCTCAATTTGCTCCGCCGCATCGCTGTAAACCTTGGTCAACCCCTGACAACTAATTACCTTACTACTCATACCTTAACACCTCTGCTGGACGCACCTCGGCGGCCTTTTTCGCTGGATACAAGGTGGCGACAAAACTCATCACCACGGCCCCAAGTACAATTAGCATTAGATTGCCATAGGACACCACTACCGGTAGCTCTTGTTGACCAAATAAATGCAAACCGACCGCCGCCAAAATGGCATTGAGGTTAAAAACCACCAACACAGCTAAAACCGCGCCTATCACGCTGCCGACCACTCCGTTATATAAACCCTGTATCATAAAAATTCTGGCAATTTGGCTGTGATCTAACCCTAGGGTCTGCAAAATTGCCACCTCGCCTTGCTTCTCCCTCACCATCATGGTTAAAGAGGATAAAATGTTGAACACGGCGACCATAAATATCAGCCCCAAAAGCAGGCTCATAATGCGTTTTTCCATCGCCACCGCAGCAAATAAACTGCCCTGACTCTGCCGCCAGTCTGTGACGCCCTGACGCTGTTGCTCATTTAAGCGTGACAGCACCAATTCGCTGTTAAACGCATCGCTCAGGCTTACTTCAATGGGCGCATCATCGGCATTTTTTATACGCAATAAGCGCTGCAGTGACTCGCCTGAGGTAAACAAAGTATGCATATCCAGCTCTGAGCCGGTACGGTAGATAACAGCTACGGTAAATAATCGCTGCGCCGGTATACGCCCCATGGGGGTATAGGTAGTCACACTGGGAATGGTCACGCGCAGCGTATCGCCGACCCCCACATCCAAAGTACGGGCCAAATAACGACTGATGGCAATCTGATAGCGCTCGTTATAGAGGCTCTTCAAGCTACCCACTTCGATATTCTCAACCACATTATCCGGTAAGCTTTGATAAGGCGCTTGCAGAAGTACGCCCTGAATATCGGCGGCGCTTTGCACTATGGCCTGAGCCTGATGATAACGCTTGATTGAGCTGACTTGGGGCTGCGCTTTTAAATCATCGATCAACTCTTGCTGCGCCTGGGGCTCTCGCTCGGCCATAGTAAATTGCAAATGAGGGATCATCGACAGCATGGTGCGTTTTAGGTTGTTTTCAAAGCCATCCATTACCGACATCACGGTAAACAAGGCGGTGATCCCCAGGGCAATACCGGCAATGGAAAAAAACGAGACAAAGGAGACAAACGCACTGCCTTTAGATAAGCGCGAGTAGCGTAGACCAATAAATAAACTGACAGGCTTATACATCAACAGCTTAACAATAAAACGAAATTGTCACGATGCTAACACAGGGACGCGGTCATGGGTATGCTCAGCACTTCCGGTAGGCGAATTTATCGCCCCAGCCCAAGGTCGTAACTGGCCCCTAGCCTATCACTCAGATGCTCGGCGAGATAATCCATCAGCGCCTTGGTGGCATTGGCCTGGTATAAATTAGCCGGGGTAATGGCAGATATGGGCTCTTTGCGAATTGCAAAACTGTGCAGCACCTCTTTGAGCTGGCCCTGTTGCAGCGCCGGTTGCACATAATAATCCGGCAGTTGTACCAACCCCAAGCCACGCATGGCCGCATCCGCCAAGGCCCAACCGCTGTTACAGCGTAATTTGGTCTTGGCTATTTTTACATGCCTAAAGCGCCCATCTTCTTGAAATCGCCAGGTGTCGGCATGGCCGAGAAGGCATTGATGATGAGCAAGCTCACTCAATACATAAGGCTGGCCATATTCGTTTAAGTATTCAGGTGACGCACAGACTATCACCGCCCTTGATGCCAGTCGACGAGCTTTAAGATTCGAGTCCGCAAGCTCACCGATACGTATAGCCAGGTCTATATGCTCACCAATTAAGTCCATGGTTTGATTACTCAAGATCATGGTGACGCTGACCTTAGGGTAAAGGGCCATATATTCGTGCACCAGGGGCATAATAAATTGCTCGCCAAACATTACAGGTGCGGTGATCCTCAATTGCCCACTGGGCTGGGCCTGCTGCTGCTGCAGCGCCCACTCCCCTTGCTCAAGTACGCTCTGTGCCTTTTTGGCATGGTGCAAAAGCAACTCACCTTGTTGCGTCAACACTACCTTACGGGTGCTGCGAATAAAAAGCTGAGTATTGTAATACTCCTCCAGGGCACTGATTGAACGACTGATATGGGCCACCGAGGTGCCTATTTGCCTTGCCGCGGCGGTAAAGGATTGAGCTTGCGCCGCAGCAATAAATTCCGGCATGCCTTGCCAACGCATTATTACCTCTGTGTAAAAGTATATTAATTCCAGTTAAAACTTAACATATTGTGTAATAATTTCACCTCATTTCATAAGAAGAGATCCATGGTTATGGCTGAATTTATTAAATCAAAAGCCGCCGTTGCTTGGGGCCCTAAGCAACCACTTAAAATTGAAGAAGTCGATGTGATGATGCCGAAAGCCGGCGAAGTGCTGGTAAAGATCCATGCCACCGGCGTGTGTCATACCGATGCTTTTACCCTCTCTGGTGAAGACCCTGAAGGCATCTTCCCTGCCATCCTAGGCCATGAAGGCGGTGGTGTAGTTGAAGCCATAGGTGAAGGCGTGACCAGTGTAGCCGTGGGTGACCATGTTATTCCTCTTTACACCCCGGAATGTGGCGAGTGTAAGTTCTGTACCTCGGGTAAAACCAACCTGTGTCAGAAAATTCGTGAAACCCAGGGTAAAGGCCTGATGCCAGACGGCACCTCACGTTTTTATAAAGACGGTGAGCCAATTTATCACTACATGGGCTGTTCAACCTTCTCCGAGTACACGGTTCTGCCTGAAATTTCCCTCGCCAAGGTGAATAAAGAAGCGCCTTTGGAAGAAGTCTGTCTATTAGGTTGTGGTGTTACTACCGGCATGGGCGCAGTGCTTAATACCGCCAAAGTACAGCCTGGTGACACAGTCGCTATCTTTGGTTTGGGCGGCATCGGTCTGTCGGCCATTATCGGCGCAAAAATGGCCGGTGCCGGTCGCATTATCGGTATCGACATCAACGAAAGTAAGTTTGAGCTGGCGAAGAAACTTGGCGCTACCGACCTTATCAACTCCAATGATTACGATAAACCAATCCAGGAAGTGATCGTTGAGATGACAGATGGTGGTGTTGATTATTCATTCGAGTGCATCGGTAATGTCAATGTGATGCGCAGCGCCTTGGAATGTTGTCATAAGGGCTGGGGTGAGTCGGTGATTATCGGTGTTGCCGGTGCCGGTCAGGAAATCTCAACACGTCCATTCCAGCTGGTAACAGGCCGTGTATGGCGCGGCACTGCCTTTGGTGGCGTAAAAGGTCGCTCAGAGCTGCCAGAAATCGTAGAGCGTTACCTAAATAACGAGTTCGCTCTGAATGACTTTATTACTCATACCATGCCTCTTGAAGACATCAACGAGGCGTTCGAGCTGATGCACGCGGGTAAGAGTATTCGCAGCGTGATCCATTACGATAAGTAAGGGGGCGATATGAGCTTGGAATTAATTGCCAATAATAAGGTACACGGCGGCTGGCATAAGCGTTACAGCCACAAATCCGCGGTGAATAACTGCACCATGACCTTTGCCATCTTTTTGCCCCCGGGCGTGGATGAAACCGCCAAGGCACCTGTGCTGTATTGGCTGTCGGGTTTAACCTGCACCGATGAAAACTTTATGCAAAAGGCGGCGGCCTTTAAAACCGCCGCCGAGCTCGGCATTATTCTTGTAGCACCAGACACCAGCCCACGTGGCGAGGGTGTTGCTGATGATCCCGAGGGCAATTACGACTTCGGTTTAGGTGCCGGCTTTTACGTTAACGCCACCGAAGAGCCTTATAAGCAGCACTACCAAATGTATGACTACATTTGCTCTGAGCTGCCGGCACTGATAGATGAGCACTTTCCCAGTAATGGTAAAAAGGCCATCAGCGGCCATTCCATGGGTGGTCATGGTGCTTTGGTTTTAGGTTTACGTAATCTTGGCCAATACACAAGTGTTAGTGCCTTTGCTCCTATAACCAACCCGCTTAGCTGCCCTTGGGGTGAAAAAGCCTTTAGCGGTTATTTGGGTAAAGACAGGGAGAGTTGGAAGGCCTATGACAGCTGTGAGCTACTCAGCCATACCCCAGTGGATAAATGCCCGCCGCTGCTGGTCAGCCAGGGCATGAGTGACACCTTTTTGGAAAGCCAGCTGCGACCGGAGCGTTTAATAGCCGCGGCAGAGCAAGCCGATGTCTCTCTTTGCCTGGAGCAGCACCCTGGTTACGATCATAGTTACTTTTTTATCAGTAGCTTTATCGATCAGCACTTGCGCTTCCATGCGCAATACTTAGGCTAAAGGAAAGCCCTTGGGGAAAGCCCTTAGGGCCGGCCCTTACAGATAACAAAAAGCCCCGCTGATGCGGGGCTTTTTTCATTCTTTCACGACCAGCTTATTTGGTCATGTCGCTGTACGGATTGGCAATATCCAGACGAACTGGCTTATCAAAGCCCGGGATCTGCATCTGCTCGGTATCAAAGCTGATAGCATTTTCGTCGATAAGACCTTCACCAAAACGATAGATAAGTGAAAACTCGCCGCGTTGCGCCTGTTCAAAATAAACCTGCTGTTGCGCTGCTGTATCTTTAAAGGCCACTTCATGCTCCGCGATTGCAGCATCGCCATGGCGCGCAGCCAACATGCGTTTAGTCACACTTGGGCTGAGCACAGGCGCGGTGGCGTTGTTACCACCAAAGCCTTTAGAGTTAATAAAGGCCACATCCTGAGGGGCACATTGATAATGCTCCAGGCTGATATTAAGACGAGCGTTAAATACATCGTCCGCCACCTTATCTATGGTGGTTACACCCGGCATGATGTTGTCGCTAAACACACCCAGGGCAAAGGCAAGCTGATCGCCACTGGCTGGTGCTATGGTGTGGCCAACAAAAGCTTTTGGCGCGACAACCGGCCAATTGTTAATGTCATAAGCAGTAGCGATACGGTCGTAAATCGCCGACTCGGTCACACGGTTTTGTGGTGTGCTCGAACCATGGGCGAGAATAAAGCTGCGCTCACTGATGGCTTCATCGCCAACAATGGCTTGTGCCAATGCCACGGCTTTGGCCATAGTGATATAGTTACCCGGACCCGGTGCGGTAATAGACTTCTTAAAACCATCGGCATTAACAAACACATCCGGCACACTGCCAAGAATGTCAGCGCCTAATTCCAACGCTAAGGCGTCGTCCATTAATATGGTCACCTGAGCGCCCTCACCTATGGTGAAACCACAGTTTTCGCCAAATGGACGCGAGGTACGGCGGTAATCCACTTCATCGCTGCCATCAAGTTTTTTCAGGTTATCGTCGTTGGCCAAGGCGCCCATATTACCGAAGCCTTCAATGATCTCCGGCTCGATGGCACATTCGCTTGAAGCCACGATAGCAACACGAGTACGACCAGCCTTAATGTCGTGTACCGCAGCACGCAGGTTATACAAAAAGGTGGCACAAGCACCTGAGGTGGTAAAAGTGGTACCCACGTTACCGGTGACATAGGCATTGATAAAGTCGGTAGACATGGTATTAAGACCCAGCGCCAGCTGTTTGGTGCTCACACGGTCACCTTGCAGACGCGCTTTAAACAGACCGCCCAGACCTTCGCTATTCACCTGACCGGCCACAGACGCACTGTAGGTACCGATTTGATCCGGCTCCACCGAGTTCATCACCTTTTGCCAATCCAGACCGCTGGCATGAATCGCATCACTGGCAGCAAAAATGGTGGCTTGCAGACCACGCGGCTGATAACGGCTGTTATACATTTGCGATGGGTCAAAACCGGTAGGCAATTGACCAGCAGCCTTGATCGGGTTGTCACGGTAACTGTCGAGCTTAACCTCAAAATCACCACAAATGGTTACTTCAACCTGGCCTTTTTCCAGCTCGGTGACTTGCCAATTACTTGGGATAGGCTCAGGTAGCTGACGCTTACGGGTGGTAAAGCTGATAGGCGCACTGGCCTGGGCTACCAATTTTTGGTGCGAATGAGTGGCGTCAACGTCGAAGAAACGCTCTTCGATACGACGAATTAGGGTACCAGCTAGGATCTGCTCGCCCAGTTGCGCTTCAACATTGTCGGCTGTGATGGCAACGCCATCCTTGCTCAGCAATTGTCCCTGCTCGTCACTTACCAGATTCATTAAACTGGCCAGGCCTAATAGGGTTTCTTGGCGCTGTGCTAATGGCAAGGCGTCGAGTACCACACGGCGGAAACCCTGGTTAAATGACGTGCGCCCGGCGGCATTAATACCACCCATGGCAACAATTACAGGTAATGCACTCATAACAACTCATTCTTTTACTTTGGAAATTGTCCCTAGTGTAAGTGGAACACAGCGGTCGATATGTGTTTTAATGGCCATATATTTATCAAATACGGCCAAATTTAAATGGTCGGATCTTTTATGAAGCCATTTAACGTATTAATAGCCCTGTATCCACAAATGCTGGCCACCAGCCTGACCCTGCCTTTTGAGATGCTCCACGCCGGTTATGCCTTTGCACGGCGCCATAGCAAGGAAGCACCGAAACTCTGCCTGCAGTTGATGGCACAAACCACTGAGCCGGTTCTCGCCCACAGTGGCCTGCCCTTCACCGCCAACGTCGGATTAGATGCACTAGATACCTGTGATCTGCTTATTTTACCCAGCCTGTGGCGCAACCCGCGTCCGGTATTGAGAAAACAAGAGGGTATGATTCAGGCGCTGGCCAAGCTCGACCCAAAACGCTGCGCCATGATAGGCGTTGGCACCGGCAACTGCTTTCTCGCCGAGGCCAAATTGCTCGACGGCCACCCGGCCACCACCCATTGGCATTATGCCGATCAGTTTAAGCGCGATTACCCCAAAGTTGAGCTAAAGCCCGAGTACTTTATTACCCAGGCCGAGGGACTTTATTGTGTCGCCAGCCTCAATGCCTTAGCCGACGTGATAGTGCATATCCTTGAGAATCTCTATGGCCGCGAATGTGCCCTGCATGTGCAGCGCAACTTCTCCCATGAGGTACGAAAACCCTATGAGCAACAGCGCTACCTAGAAGGTATGAATGAACGTCACCCCGATGAGCTTATCGCCCAGGTTCAGTTTTGGCTGAAGAATAATCTGAGCGCGGAACTGAGTATTGCCGACATAGCCAGTCAATTTGCCATCTCACAGCGCACCCTGACGCGGCGCTTTAAACAGGCCACCGGCCTAAGTCCGAATCAATATTGGCGCAAGCTTAAGGTACAGGCTGGCCAAGAGTTGCTCGCTAACTCCAACCTCAGCATTAACGATATCGCTTTGGAGCTGGGCTTTAACCATCAGGCACTGCTCAATAAGCTCTTTGCCCAGGAGCTAGGACAAAGCCCGAGTGAGTACCGCACCCTGGTGCGTAAAAAACTATTTAGCAGCGACAGTGACTAGCCCAAGCATTATTGCGCTCTATTGCGCTTCGGTACGGGCAAGATATTGGGCCCGGTGTACAAATTCCAGCACTGTGGCATTGATGCAATAGCGCGGTTTGCCTCCCGGTCCCTCGTTGGCAAAGACATGCCCCAAGTGAATACCCGAGGATTTAGAGCGAATTTCCACGCGGCGCATGCCATAACTGTTGTCTTGATGACGGGTTACCTGCCCCGCCACGGGTTTGGTAAATGACAACCAGCCGGTGCCGGAATTAAAACGATCTTTGGTATCGAATAGAGGCGCACCTGAGAGTTTGTCTATAAACACACCGTCCGGTGTATTTTTAAAGATTTCATATTCCTTACAAAAGCGATTATCCGTGCCCTTGTTAAAGGCGACCCGATAGGCCTCGGTGTCTCCTAGTTTGAACGCGCCCAGCGCCTTATAAAACAGACCCGGTTCCATGTACCCTTGATAACCCGCCACTTCCTTGCCGTTTTCTAAAAATAGTATGGTTGGCGTCGCAAAAGTGGGCGTGGTCACGCTTAGGCCATCAAGCTGTGACGCATAGCGCATATGTACCTTGATAGAGCCTTGATAGTCATTCAGTACATCCGCCTTAAATTTCTCACAGTACGGGCAATAGGCACGGGCATCGAGCATGACAATATGCTTCCCCTTTAACAGCGGCGTATTATCTACCCGAGCTTCTTCTTGCTTTGCAAAACGAACGCCGGTGGAATGATCTGGGCAATAGCCATTAGGGTTTTTGCGAAGATAGTCCTGATGATAATTTTCGGCAGGATGGAATTTTTCCAGCGGTTTGATAACCGTCGCTATCTGGCCATAACCGGCCTGGGTTAATAATTTTTGATACTGACTCTGTATCTTAACGGCAATACCCTGCTGCGTTTCATCGTAGGTAAGTATGGTCGAGCGATACTGGGTGCCCCTATCATTGCCCTGACGATTAACCTGGGTAGGGTCATGTTGTTCAAAGTAGAACTGGAGGATTTGCTCTAAGCTGACGACATTGGCATTAAAGGTCACGCGTACCACTTCGGCGTAGTTATTTTCATCAAAACGACGTTTTCTGGCGATGATGTTCTTATAAGTGGGTTTAAATCCCCGTCCATCTGCATAACCCGACTCGGCGTTGAGCACCCCTGGTAAGGCTTCAAAGCGCTTTTCAACGCCCCAAAAACACCCAGCCCCAAGCACAATTTGTTGCGTCGCGTTGGTCATTTGCGCCTTATCGGCGCCAAGCAAGCTGCTTGAACTTAGCCCAAGGAACAGTGAAATCGCGCATAAAAACAACTTGTTAAACATAATAACCCCGATAGACTGTAGAGATAAGAAGATATTCGGCGATATCAATGCAGGTCTCATATTCCCCCTGCACCTGTTTATTAGACCGTACCCAGGCTTATAATTATTCACACAGCCCAGAGCTAAGCCGTAACACCAGAATTAAGGATCAGCTTGCTATGACTTCAGCCTTGCCGGCGCCGCATTTTTATCAAATCGATAACGCCACCCTGGTATTGGACGCCAGTCCTATTAGCGCGCTCGATAAGGCGCAAAAGCAGCGTATGATCAATGCCTTGGCCCGCCAGTTGCTGCTACAACCTGATTATGTAGATGTAGTCAGTGCCGATCAAACCTTGACCCTGTATGGCCGCAGTCATCTCGAATTAGAGAGGGTGCAACAGCACTTGCTGCTGATGTGGCAGCAATTTGATGAAGATAGCAGTCAAAGCCAGTTTCATGAGATCAAGGTGCAATACGGGGGCAAGCACGGCTTGGATCTCGCCTCGGTAGCTAAGAGTTGTGGCCTTAGCGAGCGCGAGGTCATAAATATTCACACCAGTGGGCTTTATACCGTGGACTTTATCGGCTTTCAGCCCGGCTTTGCCTACATCAGCGGCCTGGACTCGCGCCTGCAGCTGCCACGTTTGGCTACACCCCGTACCTTAGTGCCCAAAGGCAGCGTTGCCATCGCCGCAGATAAAACCGCCATCTATCCTGCTAACTCTCCTGGTGGCTGGCATATTCTCGGCCACACAGAGCAGACGCTGTTTGACCCAACTAAACAGCCACCGGCATTATTCGCCCCTGGCGATACCCTTCGCTTTGTGGAGGCTTAGACCATGTTGACCATCATTAAGCCCGGACCCCAGCTAACTATTCAAGACCTTGGCCGCTTTGGTCACCGTCACTTAGGCGTATCCCAGTGCGGCGCCCTTGATAGCGATGCCCTGCGGGTTGCCAATCTATTGGTAGGCAATAACGAAGATGCTGCCGCGTTAGAGATCACCCTGGGCATGGCCAAGCTGCGTTTTGAACGACCGTGCTGCTTTGCTCTTAGCGGCGCCGATATGAGCGCTAATTTAAACGGGAAGCGCATAGAAACCGGCTGGTGTTACCGGGCTGAAGCTGGGCAAACCCTCACCTTTGCCTCCTCGTCTCTGAACCTGCGCTGCTATTTAGCCATAAGCGGTGGTTTTGCTTTAGAGCCGGTCTTGGGCAGTTGTAGCACAGATTGCATGGCCGGATTCGGTGGCCTGGATGGGCAGGTGCTTAAGGAAGGACAACAAGTTGCTTTCGCCACCAGCAAATTTGAGTGGCTTAATTGGGGAGCCAAGTTACCCAGGCGCCAAGGCCCAATCCATTATATTGCCGAGCCCAGAGAATTTGGCTTAGCAGCAAAACTTAAACTCGCGTTTAGCGAGGCAACTTGGCAGGTATCGGCGCAAAGCAATCGCATGGGGTTGCGCCTGCAGGCAGAGCCAACCAGCGCGGACCTTGACGAGTCCATTAGCCATGCTTTAAGCATTAAAAGCACGGCGGTGGCACCGGGTAGTATACAACTGCCGCCAAGCGGCGAGCCCATAGTCCTGTTAAATGATTGCCAAACCACCGGCGGCTATCCGCTGTTGGGTCAGGTGATCGCCGCAGATCTGCCGCGCTTAGGGCAACTCAGGGGTGGCCACAGGGTCACCTTTACCCCGGTGACCCTGGCTCAGGCGCGACAATTGAATCAACAACATCAGAACGAGCTTAATCGCCTACGTTTGGCCATGCGCTATCGCCGCGAGTCTAGTTAAAACGCTCAAAAGCTGATTTGAGTTATTCATTCTATTTTTGTGATTGCATTAATCATATAAACCCATTTTATCTATCAATATGCCTGACTAATAATAAACGGACTTGAACTGGAGATTTAGAGAATTAGTCATGAAGAAAACAGCCACTTTCGCAACCATGCATTTCGCCATTGCCTTTGGTGTAACCTACCTATTAACCGGTAGCCTGGTGCTTGGAGGCCTGGTCGCCATTGTCGAGCCCGCGGTGAATACAGTGGCATTTTACTTCCACGAGAAAGCCTGGGGACTGGTTGAGCGTAAGCACGCTATGAATGCAGAAGACACCAGTGTGCTGCTTGCTTAAAGCAGCGTCTCTTGTCTAACACACTCAATGCTAAGGGTTTGAAACGCAGGAAGCGTAGGTAGTATAGCTCGGGAATAAGTGGGGGTTGTCGCTCGTGCTGTTCGGTTCACTGGTGCTCACATAGCCATAACCGAGATCCACGTCGTAATAGTAAGCATCATCGGCTGTCACCGACCAGTAAGTGCCATCGGTTGGCCAACCCCGTGCACTAAACATATTACCGTAACTGTCATATAAACCCATTAACTCTTCTCGTGTTGGTAATCGCCAGTTGGTTCGCCCTCCGAGACTTTGGGAATTATAGGTATTACACAGTGCCTTTGCATTGCTCCAGTTGAATAGGTAGAAAGTGCCGGATGGTCCCCGCGTTCCATCCACAGTCCAAGTTGGGTGTGTTGGATGTGTTGGACTTCCTCCAATACCGTCAAGGTAAGCCACTGATGGTGAGTTAGTAAACAATTTTCCACTGCCCGTATCGAAGACATCAATACAGCTATTTGCGAGAGAAGCGCACTTGTTGGAGCCACTGGCTGCAGTACTCAATACAAGTGCTATTACTGCGATTAATTTAAGTTTCATGTGTCTCTGCATTTAGTTAGTCCAGCACAACGTTCTTTATTCTCTATCTAATTAAACATTGCCGCAGCCAATTCAGGCTTAACGCCGTGGTAAGCAGCGTCTATACGTGCAGCGAATAGATGCCGATTGCTTGTTCTTTATTTGGGATGTCCAATGTATTTGGCACTTTCCTTAAAAGCCTTGCCCCAGCACGTTCAACTATTTTAATGCTGGCAAAATTGTTTTCTAAACACTGGAATTCAATGGTTCGCACACCCAGCTCAGTCGCTAAGTAGGGGATTATCACCGCTAAGATTTGCCCAACCACCCTATTGCCTCGGGCGTTGTCGGCAAGCCAGTAACCGAGTTCACAAACCCCCTTATCAGGGTCAATATATTTAACACCAAAGACACCACTGAATTGGTTGTGAAACTGAATCGAGAGCCACTGCGCCCCATCTAAACCACTATTTAAGCGGCTTTCTATATAAGCCCTCGCACCGGCACTATCCAGGACGCTTTTTTCCCACGCCATATATTGAGAGAGGTTTGCTCTACTTAGCTCAACCGCCTCATACAGCGCTGGCGCATCTGCAAAACTTAAATGGTCAAGATGTATATCACTCGATATCTTTAGGAACATGGAGCCTCTTTTTATAGGGATAACGCCGCGCTCACCGGTAAATTAAGAGCGAAGCGAATAATTTATCCGAGTGGAGCGCTTTGTTATGCATTGCTGTGGCGTACTCTATAAATTATCAGGCAATGGGCCATTTTCTAGGTATCCCATTAACTCATCATTCTCTAGAATAGACCTGTATAATACAGCATCCCATGAATTAATAGCTTTTTCTTGTTCCATTTCCAGAAATAGAGCTAAAACATCCCGTAAGCCTTTTGTTTCAGCTTGTCGACAGTTTTGAGCTCTCCGTAAAATACTTATATACCTTGTCTTAAAGTACTCTTTGAAACGAGTAAGAAAATCAACTCCCTCCAAGTGAGACTTTACTAATAAACTTAGCCCTTCTGGTATTTCTTCCTTAACAGCTATATCTATTGAAGGTGTGGCAAATGGAGGTGTAAATGTTATCGAAAACAAGGGTCGGTTTACGTCATCAAAATATGGGTGAATGTACCTCTTTTGACCATCCTCAGTGACATAGTCTGTGAGTTTCTCACCTTGACACCAATCACACATTGGCGTCAAATTCAGCAACAAAACTGACAGTTCAGGAAATATATCTTTAGGAAGATAGTGGTCTAGCGTTCTCGGTCTTCCAGGCTCTCCACAGCTAGGACAAACAACTAGTCCATTATGCTTTCTCATAGCCTCCAGTTGCAGGAAAGGTAACTTTTCAGCCTTTGGTGTGTATAGGCCAATCAAAGACTTCTTTCGCTTATTAGCCTCTTCTTCGGAATCTGTATAGTTATTCAAGTCAAGTGGAGCAAGCATTAACGGGCTTCCGTTATGCTCTATGAACATTTCTGCTTGTTTTATAAGGTCAGTCGTAATTCGATCGTAAAATGGTTTATATTTTTGCCTTTCATTTATTACCTCTCTCAAAATCTTGAGAGAGTCTTCTTCGGGAAGTCGTATTTTAGATACCATTGGACTTCCTTGAATTAAGCAGCTTTATCAATATTTCCTCATTTAGCTCTTCCCCAAGTCTGTCAATAATATCCTGAGGATCGTCATAGATTGCCAGCTGCTCTTCTATCCAATTATCGAACGGCTTTGTAATGGAGTTATCACCAAAGACATATGATGAGATTCTCTGCATATCTCCACCAAATGTTTCAAATGGTGGGTATTCTACTTCGATTGTATCATTCTGTTTTCGGTAAACGTGCACACATTTAGCCGGAACTTCCCTTGTGATAGCCAAAGAGTGAGTGGCCAAAATCGCTTTAGATGTAAAAGCTTTCAGAACCTTTTTAAGCAAATCAATAAACTTTATTTCAAGTGCGGGATGTAAGAAAAGTTCAGGCTCATCAATGACGACTAAACTGTCTTTCCTTATTTGTCCGACCACATTCACCACAATATAGCAGAACAGTCTTTGCCCAGAGCTGATTTCAATTGCCTTATTCCCTTTAATGAAAACAGCGCCAGATTCAAACTTAATACAATCTTTTAATTCAATATTCCACTCATCTATTTTTTGAATCACATGATCATCAATTTTAAGATATTTCTTGTCTTCACCAACTAAAAACCCAGAGAAATCTGGAGTCTGATTAAACAAATCAAAATCTTCAACTATTTCAAATGCAATAAAGTCAAATTCAATAGCTGACATCAAGACAGACAATATGGTTTCGAATTTATATGTCCAATTAGGCAGCGAGCCAAACTTCAAATCATCATGTAGCGACTTCAATATTGACGATACAGAATCGCTTGCTGGTAGATTTCTACTAATACCTACTCTCTGATTTCCATCAAGATCCTCAATGATCCTACGAAAACCAAAGTACCTATAAGCATCTTTATCCTTCAAATTGGTCTTGGATAAATCAATTGTGAATTCTTCAAACGGGCTATACGATATCAGAATCAATTTAGAAATATTTGGATAGTGATCAAATGGTTCGTGCTGTATTTTATCAAGTGCAACCTTACTTCCTCGATCTACACCTAACCAGTATTCTACTAAGGACTTTAATGTATAAGATTTCCCTATGCCATTTTCACCAATAAGAACATTAATGTCGTAAGGAAGTAAGTCGGAATTGAACTTGAAGCGAATTGGCTCGATCAAATCATCCCTTCTTATAGTATTAAGCGTGAAGTCCTTAATGCTTGACACCTCTTCATTAAACAGCTTCCAGCCGTCTTCATAAGCTTTCCTTGCCCCAGCTTCTCTGAGAGGTGATGTGGAAAAATCATCATGCTCAATCAATTTGAGAGCTTTTTGATCTTGTAAGATATTCTTAAAATAGCCAGCGTCTCTTATAAGACTAAGAACATCTTTAGCTTCATCTATTCCAATCTTCGCGATTAGAGAGTTATAAAAATCAATATCACTTGGGACCGATACATAATTAAGTTCTGGAATAGGAAAAAAGCCATCCCACCCCTTATCACATAGCTCGTTTAGCTTCTTTGGTGAGTAATTGTCATTTTCGATTAACAACTTAAGGCCAAATTCAAAAAAATTCTTACCATCAACGTATAAGGCAGCATTGAGGGTAGTGCTTATCCCATAGTCATCCCAATTGTTGAATGATAGAGAAAGCATGGTATCTTCAGATGGTAGCTTCGCCGGGGTTGCGCGCCAATTGCTGCCTTTCTGATAAAACACTTTCATTTATTATTTGTTCCTTATAAAAGATCACGAAGATACAGTGCTTGGATGCAAAACAGCTCATTAGCAAGACCTTACAAAGTGCGTCTCCTTGCAAGGTAGGAAGGAAACTATCCATCTATTATCGCACTAATAAGAATAAAAAATATCTATGAATCATACAGTAAATTAATTGGCTCCTTCGTACAATGCAAAGGTGATGAAGCAATAGAACAATAGATTCCCTTGCTACCGTGGCAATCTACTTACTCCCGCCAATAACCAGTTAAATAAAACCATAATACTCCCGTCTAGAGTCCGCGCTTGTTTGGTGCAAGCAAACCTCCACCAGCCTAGTGGGCATAAAGAGTACGGCACGTAATAAGACCGCTTTTGCCATAAAATTGCGATAGCAGCTCGGAGATTGACCGCCCAAAACCCACCTTAGTGCATAAGGGTGAAATCGCGCACTAAATTGGCGCATAAAAAATTCAAAAACAACCTAGCCAAGCATGTGACTTGGCATATTTTTTCTGCTACAACAAAAGCTCGAGATAGGAATGAGGAAAACAAATATGTGTTCAATTTTTGCGGTGCTCGATATCAAGTCCAGTATTGCGCAATTGCGCGAGCAAGCCATAGACATGTCGAAACTGTTGCGCCACCGCGGCCCGGACTGGTCCGGCGTTTATACCGGCGATAAGGCCATTTTAGTGCATGAGCGTCTGGCCATCGTCGGCGTACAAAGCGGCGCTCAGCCGCTGTTTAATAAAGCCGGCAACCATGTGTTGGCGGTCAATGGTGAAATCTACAACCATCAGCAACTCGCCGATGCCCTGACCATAGACTACGAATTTCAAACCCAGAGCGATTGTGAGGTGATCCTCGCCCTGTATGAAGAAAAAGGCAGTGCCTTTCTCGACGAGCTCAACGGTATTTTTGCCTTTTGCCTGTACGATGAAGAAAAGGATAAATACCTGATTGGCCGCGACCACATTGGCATTATCCCCCTTTATACCGGCCGCGACGAACATGGCAATTTCTATGTGGCCAGTGAGCTCAAGGCGCTGACGCCAATATGTAACCACATTGAGGAGTTCCCTCCCGGTCATTTCCTTGATAGCGAGGTGGGCGAATACCAGCGCTATTATCACAGAGACTGGCAAGAATATTCCGCGGTTAAAGACAATGATGCCGAGCCGGAAACCCTTAAACATGCCCTGGAGGCTGCGGTAAAACGCCAGCTGATGTGCGATGTGCCCTATGGGGTTTTATTGTCAGGGGGCCTGGACTCTTCGCTTATCTCCGCCATTACCCAAAAATATGCCGCCAAGCGCATCGAGGATAACGATGCCAGCGATGCCTGGTGGCCAAAGTTGCACTCCTTTTCCATTGGCCTTGAAGGCTCGCCGGACTTGGCCGCCGCCGCTAAGGTTGCCGAGCATATCGGCACCATTCACCACCCTATTCACTTTACCGTGCAGCAAGGGATAGACGCCATTAAAGAGGTCATCTACCATCTGGAGACCTATGATGTCACCACGGTGCGCGCCTCTACCCCCATGTACCTGATGGCTCGTCATATTAAGGCCATGGGCATTAAAATGGTGCTCTCCGGCGAAGGCGCCGATGAACTCTTTGGCGGCTATCTGTATTTCCATAAGGCGCCCAATGCCGAGGAATTCCATGACGAATTAAACCGCAAGGTGGCCAAGCTGCATATGTTCGATTGCCTGCGCGCCAATAAATCCATGGCAGCCTGGGGCGTCGAGGCGCGAGTGCCGTTTTTAGATAAGGAATTTATCGATATCGCCATGCGCATTAATCCAGAGGCAAAAATGTGTAAGGACGGGCGCATCGAAAAGCACATTATTCGTGAAGCTTTCGATGGCTATCTGCCGGACGAGGTCTTATGGCGACAAAAAGAGCAGTTCTCCGATGGCGTTGGCTATAACTGGATAGACTCACTTAAAGCCTACGTCGAAGAGCAGGTATCGGACCGGGATATGCAAAACGCCCACTTTAAATTTCCGCTCAATACCCCGGATAGCAAAGAGGCGTATTTTTATCGCAATATCTTCGAGCAACACTTCCCCGGCGGCGTTGCGACCTTGTGTGTGCCTCACGGTAAATCGGTGGCCTGCTCTACCCCGCAAGCGCTGGCCTGGGATGCGTCATTTCAAACCAATGCTGACCCATCCGGGCGCGCCGCCAATACGCACCAAGCCGCCTACACAGCCGAGGCTGCACTCAAGGAATAACACCTACCCGGCGCAGTCTCGACTGCGCCACCTTCTTGTTGCTCGGACCGCTCTGATGGTTGGAAACATTTTGTAAACGTAAAAAGTTGCACCTAACCCTTTGCTGCGCGACACTGCGTCGCGAAAATATAACAACTAGGATGAAACTATGCGTTTATCTCTTATTGGCGCCGCGATTTTAGCGACGACCATAAACTCAGCCCTTGCCGACGAAGGCATGTGGCAGCCGCATCAATTACCGCAGCTAGAGTCGGTATTAAAGGAAAAAGGCCTGGAAATCGACCCTAAAAACATTTCTAAGCTGACCGAATTCCCAATGAACGCTGTGATTAGCCTGGGTGGCTGTACGGCTTCTTTTGTCTCTCCTAAGGGCCTGGTTGTTACTAACCACCACTGCGCCTACGGATCTATTCAGTACAATTCGTCGCCGGAGAATAATATTCTGCAAAATGGCTTCCTGGCAAAAACCTATGGCGAAGAGCTGCCGGCCTCTCCGGGCTCACGTGTTTATGTGACCGAAGAAGTAACCAATGTCACCGACAAGGTTAACGCCCAGCTCAACGACTCTATGGATGGAAACGCGCGCTACAAGGCCATTGAGCAAGCCCAAAAATCTTTGGTTGCCGAGTGTGAGCAAGGCGGTGGCTACCGCTGTACTGTGTATAGCTTCCACGGCGGTTTAGAGTATTACCTGATCAAGTCTTTGGAAATCCAGGACGTACGTTTGGTTTACAACCCGGCACAGGGGATAGGTAAATACGGCGGCGATATTGATAACTGGATGTGGCCACGCCACACTGGCGACTATTCTTTCTACCGCGCCTATGTAGGTAAAGACGGCAAGCCGGCGCCTTTCAGTGAAGAGAATGTGCCCTTTAGCTCGGATTCATTCCTAAAGGTCAGCGCCAAAGGCGTTAAAGAAGGTGACTTCGTTATGGTTACCGGCTACCCAGGTCGCACCAACCGCTATCGCACCAATGCCGAGGTAGAGCATCAATTTACCGAGGTGTACCCTAAAGCCAAGGCCTACCGTGAACAGTCCATGGATATCATCAAGGCCACCGCCGAAGAAGGCTCAAAAGCGCGTATCGCCTATGAAAGCACGCTGGCGAGTCTGGCCAACTATGCGAAAAACTACGGCGGCATGGTTAACTCGTATCAAAAAACCGATATGCAGGAGCGCAAAGATAAACTGGCCACCGAGTTGGCAAGCTGGATCAATGCTGATAAAGCACGTAAAAAACAATACGCTCATGTGCTTAAAGAGCTTGATAGCTTGATTGCCAAGTCACAGGCCAGCAGCGAACTGGATTTAATCCTGGGTTATTTAAACCGCAGCGCCATGATGTCGACGGCAAGCCGCTTGTACCGTCTTGCTAACGAGCAACAGCTGCCTGATGCCCAGCGTGAACCCGGCTATCAAGAGCGTGATATGACCCGCTTCAAAGCCGGTATGACCAGCCTGTCGCGTCGCTATGACGATGAGGTAGATATGGCGCTAATGGCCCACTTTGTTGATCTTTACGCCCAACTAGAGCCGCAACAACGCGTTGCATCTCTGGATAAGGCACTTGGCTTAGACAAGGGCTACAGCAAGGAAAAAATGGCTAAGACCCTGGCCGCCATGTATAAAAACACCGAGCTTAACGATGAGCAAGTACGTTTGGCCTGGATGGATAAGTCGGTTACCGAGTTTAAACAAAGCGATGATGCCTTTATTAAACTGGCAGTTGCCACCTATGAGCAAATGCGTGAGCGTGAGCTAGAAGACAAGGCGCTAACCGGTGAGCTTAATAAAATTCGCCCACAATATATGGCCGCGATTATTGCTTACAACCAGGAACAAGGCCTGCCTGTGTATGCCGATGCCAACAGCACGTTACGTGTAACCTATGGCTCGGTTGAGGGCTACAGCCCGCGTGACGCCTTGACCTATACGCCGTTTACTACCCTTGAAGGGATCACCGAGAAATACACGGGTGTGGCACCTTTTGATGCGCCAGCAGCACAAATGGAGCAAATTACCGCCAAAAACTACGGTAGCTACGAGATGTCCAGTCTGGGTTCGGTGCCGGTTAACTTCCTAAGTACAGTAGATACCACAGGTGGTAACTCTGGCTCGCCAACGCTTAACGGTAATGCCGAGCTGGTGGGTTTATTGTTCGACGGTGTGAGCGAGAGCATCATCGGCGACTGGGACTATGACGCTAACTTAAATCGTTCGATTCATGTCGACAGCCGCTATATGTTGTGGGTTATGCGCTATGTCGATAAGGCCGATAACCTGCTTAATGAAATGGTGATAGTGAAATAAACTAATTCCACCGCGAATTATTCCATATAATTTAAAGCGCCACCCGGCGCTTTTTTTATGCGCATAAAAAATACAAAAACCACCTCATTTATGGCATTTATCGCGCTGACAATTTACATTTATATTTTAATCCCTAAACTATTGTACATATGAAGGGGTCTAATTTAGTTAGTCTACAAATCATTGATTTACGTGGACTCACTCAACTAGGCCTTGGCTCTAATGGGTTTAACAACTAGAGGTAGGCATGAGTGAACATCATGACAAGTACAGTATAGAAAATACCGATTACACCGTCGGCCAGGATAATGTGCAAAAGTGGGGGTTTGATGTTCATAACCCTGTTTTCGGCATTAGCGCAGGCCTTATCATCATCTTTTTGGTAGCTATTCTGGTTACCGATCCAGCCACCGCGAAAAAGGCCCTGGACGGCCTCAAATGGGACATCATAGGTAATTTTGATGTGTTATTTATGTGGGCGGCCAACCTCTTTGTGCTCTTTTGTTTGGCCTTGATCGTCTCCCCTTACGGTAAAATTAAACTCGGCGGAGAGTCGGCAACGCCTTCACACTCGCGCATTTCCTGGCTGGCCATGCTTTTTGCCGCCGGCATGGGGATAGGCCTGATGTTCTGGGGCGTAGCCGAGCCGGTGGCTTATTACACGGGTTGGTACGAAACACCGCTAGGCGTCGAAGCCAATACTCCAGAGGCGGCGAAGACCGCTATGGGCGCTACCATGTTCCACTGGGGCCTGCATCCTTGGGCCATCTATGCTGTGGTTGCACTATCGCTGGCCTTTTTCTCCTATAACAAAGGCTTGCCGCTGTCGATTCGCTCTATCTTCTACCCAATTTTAGGCGACCGCGCCTGGGGATGGCCCGGCCATATAATCGACATTCTTGCGGTACTGGCGACGCTATTTGGTTTAGCTACTTCTCTGGGTTTAGGTGCGCAGCAAGCCTCTGCCGGCTTTAATCATGTCTTTGGGACCGACGGTGGTGTTGGTTTGCAAATTGGCGTGATCATTGGTGTTACCCTGCTGGCCATTATCTCGGTGGTGCGCGGCATCGAAGGCGGGGTAAAGGTATTAAGTAACGTCAATATGATACTCGCCTTTGCGCTCTTGTTATTTGTTGCTCTAGTTGGCTTTGCTGCCGCCATGGGCAACTTACCGAACACCCTGCTTGGCTATATCGAAAATGTTATTCCTTTGAGTAACCCGCATGGCCGTGAGGACGAAACCTGGATGCACGGCTGGACCGTATTCTATTGGGCCTGGTGGATTTCATGGTCACCTTTTGTTGGCATGTTTATCGCCCGTGTATCCAAAGGCCGCACCATTCGCGAGTTCCTCATTGCTGTCTTGCTTATCCCGACCTTAGTGACCGCGCTTTGGATGTCAATTTATGGCGGTATCGCCATAGATCAAGTGGCCTCAGGCCTGGGATCCTTAGGTGAAAAAGGCCTGACCGAGGTGCCGCTGGCCATGTTCCAAATGTTTGAACAGCTGCCTATGGCCAAGGTGCTCTCCTTTATCGCCATAGTGTTGGTACTGGTGTTCTTTATCACCTCTTCCGACTCGGGCTCCTTGGTTATCGACTCGATCACCGCCGGTGGTAAAGTGGATGCGCCGGTACCACAAAGGGTCTTTTGGGCCTCTATCGAAGGCGCGATTGCCGCAGCCTTGCTTTGGATTGGTGGTAAAGAAGCCATGGAGGCACTGCAAGCTGGCGCCGTTTCCACCGGCCTGCCCTTCACCATAGTGCTGTTGCTGATGTGTGTGAGCTTGATTTTAGGTTTGCGCACCGAGCCCAGACCTTAAACCTGGGATTTGGAAATTATACAAAACGCCGCATCAGCGGCGTTTTTTTAACCTGAGGCTTGGATAAGGGATGAGCTAACTTATTGTTTTTAAATACTTACTATAAATTACCCCTTGTCTAGCCAGAGAGTTTTAGGGATAACCAGGCGAATTGATGCACCAATAGCTGGCTATTGGAAGTGAATTCAACGCAGTTAGCGCCAAAACTGGCTGCTAGAAAAGCATTCGCTATCCGAAGTTCAGGTTTTTTACATCCACAGCTGGTTGAGCTGGGTGTCAATGCGATAATGATAGCGCAACTGGGCTTGCAATAATTCGGCGGTAGCCAAGGCGTCTATCATGGCATTATGCACACCATAAGGAGGCAAGTTATAGCGGGCACGACAATCAGATAGACGCAATGAGCCAATTTTCTCACCCAGTAAACGGCCGATAAAGCCGCGGCGCGCCTGTAACGCCTGGCGCTCTATGGCCATGGTATCAATGAGCGCAAATTCAATGCCTTCGTTGATGCGTCGTAACAGGCTGTTGGCCAAAAATGGCCGCTCTATGGCACGGTAATGCACCACCACCACCTTTCCTGCTATAGCCGCCAACAAGGGTTCAAGTACCTTGCTTAAGTCCGGCGCATCTTCAACTTCGGAATGGGTAATGCCGTGGATCACTATGGACTGCTCAGCCAAATTTCGTTTGGGTTGCACCAACCAGTGACGGGCCTGCCGGCAATAAATGCGCTGCCAGGTAAAGGGCACCAGACCAATGCTGACAATTTCATCGCCGGCGCTGTCGAGCCCGGTGGTTTCAAAGTCCAGAGCCACAAACTGCGCCTCGCCCAGGGTCTGCTCACCGCTCGCGATGCCGGCTCGATAAAATTGCTGTAACTGGGGATGTTGAGCTTTATTGGCCAGCTGCTGGTAGCGTGCTGGCCAGTCTATGAGGTGATCTGACAACACTAGTTCAACCCATTACCTGTTTGATAACGGAACTTAAGAAAGCTTTGTGCCTTTTCTAAGATGGCAAAGGCTTCTTTTAAATTACGCTGCTCGAATGGCGATAACAAATTCGGATCCAGGTTGTTGTCCGGGTTTTCACCCTGCTCGATTTGCCAAGCCTGATGGCGAATGCGCATCATGGCAATATACTCCAGGGCATCGCGAAGATCCTGGGCCTTGCCCGGCGGCAATAGCTTGGCATCGATAATGTCTTCCAGGCGCTCAAACGAATTTTGCTTACGCGAGCCAACCGCCAGGGCATGCACACGAATAACATCCGATAATGGCGCCGTACCGCGACGTTTTAGGTTCATGGAATGCTTGTGCTCGCCGTCGTGTTCTAACACAAAGCCCTTAAAAAAGCCCAGCGGCGGCGTACGGTTACGGGCATTGGCCGCCAGGTTTGCCAAGAATTTACGATTGGCCCGCCCTTCCTTGGCGATATAAGATTTAAGCTCTTCCGCCCACTTGGTTTTGCCCCACACACCATCCAAATCGAAAAAGATTGAACTGTGTAACAGGGCTTGCGGCTTGGGCTCGGCAATCCAGGTGGCGAATTGCTCGCGCCATTGACTGCGGGTAAGACGCCATTTTTTAAACGACGCCATGATCTCGCCATCGCAATAGGTATAGCCACACGCCGCCAAACCATCACAGACAAAATCTGACAGCGCCTGAAAGTAAGCGTCATGCTCCTGCTCGTTAAAGCTATCGTCAAGAATAATGGCGTTATCCTGATCCGTAACTATGAGTTGCTCGTCCCGGGCCATGGAACCCAGGGCGATAAAACAATAAGGAACCGGCGGCGGCCCCAGCTTTTCCTCAGCCAGGGCCAGCAGTCGCTGTTTAAAGGTGCGGCCGATCACCGCCATGGCCGTACCTATCATATGCGAATTAGCATCTTCGTTGACCATGCGCACAAAGACATTGGGCAGCTGCTTGGCAAAATGAGTGAGATCGTCCACCGTTTGCTGGGCAAGAATTCCACGCACCAACAGCAGGCTGCTTTGCGACTCGTAACGCAAAATGTCCGATAAGGAGATCACGCCAATGGGCTTGCGCTTATGCAAAATAGGCAAGTGATGAACATTGTCCCTGAGCATGGCCAGCACCGCCTCAAACACATAATCATTGGCATCGAGTAAGGTAAGATTAGTGGACATCACCTCATGGGCCGGCGTGACCAGGCTTTTCCCCAGCGCCACCACCTGAGAGCGAATATCCCTGTCTGTGATAATCCCCACCACCTGACCGTCGTCTTCTTCTGGGTCATCGCTAATGGGCTTGTTGGGATCGGTAACCAAGACACTGGAGATATGCTCATCGCTCATCAGCAGAGCCACCTCCTGAATACTGGCATCGGCGGAGACGGTCACAACGTCCCTGTGTAACAAGGCCTTAACCTTAGCGGTGGTTAAATCATTGCTGTCGGCTTGCTCGACTATGGCCTGGTGTAAGCGCACATTGCCATCGGCCTCAAAGTAATCGGCAAAAACCTCGAATTTATCGCAGTATTCGGTAAATAGTTCCACATCGATGCAATAAACCAGGGTGTCTTCTATGGCGGTCACTGGAAAACGCACCTTGCGATTCATCAGCAGTCCCATCTGCCCAAAAATACCGCCGCTGTCCATACGGTTGTAAAGCTCACCACTGCGCCGGTAGGATTCCACCGCGCCGGAGCGAATGACATAGAGGTCGGCAATATCGTCGCCATAGTAAAGAATATCCGTACCGGCACGGAAATAAGCGACTTCGACTTGTTGCGCAAGATGGGCTAAGGCATCTTCGGGGAGCTCGTCAAAGGGTGAATGACTAGTGAGAAATTGAGCTATCTCAAGCTGCTCTGCCTGCATAGTGCATCCTTTAATCTGCGGCTAATAGGCTGAAGCTTAATATAAATTGGGGTAAAAAAAAATGTCCGCGATATTCGCGGACATTCAGATCAGGAGGCTTGCTCAAGCTCGGCGGCGAGTTGTTTACTTTCATCCGCCCTTGGCTTAGTAAAGCGTGCCAGGCCTAAATACACCACAGGGGTGAGGAATAAGGTAAAGAGTACCGCCAGGGCCAAGCCACCGAAAACAACCCAACCGATGGCGCTACGGGCTTCGGCGCCGGCACCGGTAGAGAGAATCAATGGCAAGGCTCCGAGCAAGGTGGAAACCAAGGTCATGGTTATTGGGCGCAGGCGCACCAGAGCTGCCCGCTCAACCGCTTCACGCACCTGGTAGCCTTTATCTCTTAGCTGGTCGGCAAATTCCACCAGCAAGATGGCGTTTTTGGCGATAAGGCCAATCAACATCACCAGACCGATTTGCGAGAAAATATTGAGCGAGGTACCGGTGAGATACAAGGCCAAAATTGCCGAACTAATGCCAAAGGGCACAGTGATCATCACCACCACGGCGCTATTGACGCTCTCAAACTGAGCCGCCAACACCAAAAGCACTATGACAAAAGCCAGCACATAGGTCAGCACCACCTCATTGGCGGTTTCCTCAAAGGTGAGCGCTTCTCCTTTAAAGGCCAGAGTTACGCTGCTGGGCAAGGTGTTTTCACCAATATCACGGAGCTGATCAACCAGATCACTCATGGCCATATCCGCTGGCAACTGCATATCCACTTCGATGGCGCGGCGCTGGGCATGGCGTCCTAACTCCGCAGCCACGCCTTCTTCACTGATGGTGGCCACCGAGCTTAGCGGTACCAGTTGACCATTGCCACTACCCACATAGAGGTTGGCCAGATCGCTTGGCGAATTGATGGTGCGGTTCTGTGCCTGCAACATAATAGGAATGGATTGGTCGCCAACGTTCAAGTCAGCTACATCGTCGCCGTTGATGGCGGCACGCAGGGTTACGGCGATATCACTTAGCTCTACGCCTAACTCCTGAGCGCGGCGGCGATCGATATTCACTCTGAGCTGCGGCTGCGACGGCTGATAAGAAATACGCACCGGCGCCACCTCAGGAATGGCCTGCTCTACCGCCTTGACATAATCCTGGGCCGCAGCATAGATAAGCTTGTAGTCCTGACCTAACAAGGCCAACTCAACGCCACCACCTTGACCGCGTAAGTTCAGACTGTTTGAGCCAAATGCCCGCGCCGGAGCGCCGGGAATATCCCCTAAGGGGGCCCGCAGCTTGTTGATAATTTCCTGTTGGCTGAAATGGCGCTCGTCCCAATGCTTCAGCGGCACGGTAATAAAGACAATATTCGGATCCCATTGCCCCACCACGGTATAGATGGACTCGATCTCACCACTTTGCACATAAGGGAGAAGCACGTCTTCCATCTGTTTCGCCTGACGGTCCATAAAGTTCAGACCAACGCCATCCGGGCCACGGGCAAAGATACGTATTTTACCCCTGTCCTCAGACGGCAGAAGTTCATTATCAAGCTGTAAATACAGGGCTCCTGAGCCAGCGGCGACAAGCAGGGAAACGGCAAAGGTCGCCCAGGCATGGTCTAACACCTTCCTAATGCACCACTGATAAGCACCCGCCAATCGATTACCCAATTTAGCAAAAGGATGACGGCCACCGGATTTTGGCTTTAATTTTGAGGTTAAGGCCGGGACCAAAGATAAGGCGACAAAGCTGGAGATGATCACGGCCCCAGCCAGCACACCACCGAATTCACGGAATAAGCGCCCGGCGGTAGAAGGCAAAAAGGCGATGGGCACAAACACGGCGGCCAATACGGCCGTGGTGGCAACCACGGCAAAGAATACTTCCCGCGTGCCTACCACAGCCGCAGCGCGGCGGCCAAAGCCCATGCTGCGCTGACGCTGGATGTTTTCGCTCACAACTATGGCATCATCAACAATCAGGCCTGTGGCCAGTACCAGGGCCAGCAGGGTAAGAATATTGATTGAAAAGCCCAGCGCCCAAATAAGAGCAAGTGAACCGATAAGCGCCACCGGAATGGCAAAAGCAGGTACCAGGGTTGCCCGCCATGAGCCGATAAAGACCCACAGGGTGATCACCACCAGCACTATGGTCAGCACCAGGGAGTTAAGCACCTCATCCACCGAGCTGCGAATAAACTGAGCATCGTCCGAAGTCAGGGTAAATTCCATTTGCGGAAAACGCTCGCGCATGCGCTCAAGCAACAAGAGAACTTCATCGGAAATTTCTATGGTATTGGACTGAGCCTGACGAATGACTTCCATGCCGATCACCGGCTTGCCGTCTAAACGCACCATGGAGCGCGGATCGGCGGGGCCGAAATAAACGGCAGCAATATCGGCAATACGGGTATCGCCGCGGACTATGATGTCCCCTACCTGCTCGGCACTGACAGAGGTGGCATCGGCACGTACGATAAGCTGTTGGTCATCGGATTTTAAGCTGCCCGCTGGCACATCAAAAGGCGCCTGGCGCAGCGCCGCCGCCACATCCGGGATAGTAAGGTTAAAGCTGCTTAGCTTTAAGGGATCGATGCGCACCCGCATCACCCGCTCACGGTCGCCGTTAAGGCGCACGTCGGCAACGCCGGGTATGGTCAAAAACTGCGGCGCCAAGTCGGTTTCCACGCGCTCGGTGAGCGCTTCCAAGGACAGGGTTTCGCTGCTTACAGTCAGAGACACCACGGCTTCGGCATCATTATCGGCCTTGATAATGGACACCCGCTCTACCTCTTCTGGCAACTCTCTTTGTACCCGGGATACTGATTCCCGGGTTTCATTGGCGGCATCGTCGAGATTGATACCTGGGCGAAACTCAACACTGATACGGGCACTGCCCTCTTCACTTTGGGCGCGAATAGACTTAACACCACTGACGCGGGCCACGGCGCCCTCAAGTTTACTGGTGACTTCTGTGTCTACGGTTTCCGGTGAGCCACCTGGGAATGAGGCAGAAACGGTAATGCGTGGACGGTCGACATCCGGCAACTCCCGTACCTCAACGCCAGCAATGGCGGCGATACCGGCAATGATGATCAGCAGGTTCAATACCACTATCAGCACAGGCCGGCGTATCGCCATTGAAGGCAAGTCTTGAATTTGCGTATTAATTTGCTCGCTCATGGCTTAATTCCTCTCCGCCAACTGAGTCTGCTCAAACTTTACGCTTTGATTGACGCGTAAACGCTGCACGCCTTCAACTATCAGTAGCTCGCCTTCATCTAGGGCACCGCTGACCAAGAGACGTCCGGAAAGGCGCTGGGCAATTTTCACATCCACTCGAGTGGCTACATTATCCACGCTTTTCCATACATAAGGGCCGGTTGCGCCCCAAAGTAGCGCCGCTTCGGGCACCACGGCATAGGCGTCGCCCTGCATACTTAAACGCACACGAAAGCTCATACCAGGAATATAAAGCGCGTCGGAATTATTTATCTGAGCTTTAACCCTAAGAGTGCGCGAGTCAGCATCGATACGTGAATCAAGCTGCGCGATTTTCGCTGTAATCGCCTCTTGTTGCTGCCAAGGCTGTACGCTCACTTCAGCGCCGGCTCTGAGCATGGTCAGGGCCGCCTCAGGAGCGTTGAAATTGATATACAAGGAAGTGATGTCATCTATGCTGGCAATGGCGGTTTGCGCGCTGATGCGGTCACCCACCTCGACATCGGTAAGCCCCATCACGCCGGCAAAAGGCGCGCGCACCTGACGGTCTTCAAGCTCGGCTTGGGCCTTAGTCAGCGCGACCTTGGCCAGATCCCGTGCAGTTAACGCATTGTCTCTGTCACTTTTAGGAATGGCGCCCTTGGCAAAGCTGTTTTGCAAACGCTCCAGGGTGCGCTCGGCATCGGCCAAACGGATTTTGGCCTCTTCCAACGCCGCGCGCTGCAAGCGTGAGTCCAGCTCAAGCAAAAGCGCTCCGGATTCGACCTTTTGTCCCGGCGTAAAGTGAACCCCTGTCACCCTATCGCCCACGGCCGGATACAAGACCACTGAATGAATGGCCTCGGCACTGCCGACCGCCTGAACCTCTTGCTGTGAGTGCTCTAAACTCACATTTTCCACCACTACTTTGGTGGCCTTAGCGAGCGCTGGCATAGTGATTATTAAACTACAAATAATTGCACTGAAAAGCTGTCGCAAACTGAACCTTCCTTCTTGTTATATACCAACTCATGTCGGCTATTAGGGTAATTATCCTGTTGTGTGAGTGTAACAGCTCGTCGCTCTGAGACTCTTCCTAGCTTCGGTCAATTCCCGATATAGCGCGACTAGTTACATTAACGCATTACAGATACGTACTAATTAATAGCATTAGATCACAAATCATCGGCCTTGAAAGCCGGTTTTACATATCTTTACTTTCGCTGAACCGCGCTCGCATAATTGAGGGAGGAAATGGATTTGCACCCGCTTCCGGGAAAAGAATATTAAAAAAGGGGTCACATACCCCTCTATCTAATCATTACATTTTTTTGGTCAGTAACACCCCATCGACAACCATTTGGTACTGACCATCGACCTCCTGAGGCGGCTGCGTTACCGAAAAGCGGGTATTGATAAATCCAAAGCCAACGATAAAGTCATCGCCTTCAAACTCTTGTAAAGTCGCGTTTATGGAGGTTGTGCCACCATTTTTAAGTCGTTTATAATCGACCGTGCCATCGGCGAGTATCAGTAACCTCATCTCAGGACTTTCCCATACACCTACATAAGCTTGCCTATCCGAAGGTACTGGCTTGCTACATCCAAATAGCAGCAGGGCTAAAAACGCAATCATGAGTCCTTTTTTCACTATTTATCTTCCTTTTTGTTTAATACTTCATTAAATACCTTGTCCCTAATCGCTTTATAAGCGCTGAAAACATTGTCGTTAGAGACATCATTGCACATCAATGCAAATGACAATTTTAATTGCGGATATCGTGCAAAATAGGTGGTAGTTCCAAGCCACCCCCCAGAGTGAGCAAACTCCCTGTACCCTTTAAATTCACTGATAAACTGACCATTGGCATAGCTCGATGCAGCTGAGGGACCAATATTGGAGTTAGGCGTGTTCATCATGGCTATCAACTGTTCTGGATCCTGACCCAAGCTTGGCGTAGTAAATTGATTATTCCAGATTAATAAATCGTCTAGAGTGGTCTGCAGGCCACCATCCCCGACCCAGAATAGATTGGTCATGTCGGTTACATAGGTACCGTCAGGCTCTTTTTTGTAACCCGAAGCTCGGTTTTTTACCACCTCGACGGGGTTATCACTAAAAAAAGTGTGTTTCATTCCCAAAGGGGTAAACATCTGCTCTGAAGAAAACTGCCGCAGTGATTTGCCAGAAACCTTTTCGACGAGCATAGAAAGAAGAAAATAAGCCAGGTTCGAATATTTGAATTCCTTGCCGGGTTCCTGCGCTAACGGTACGGTTTTTACGACATTATAGAATTCATCAATGGTTAGATAATCTTCATTACCGAGACGAAATTGCCCTCCGGCCGCGGATCTTAACTCTATTGCCTTATCACTTACTTCCCCTTCATAGGAAGGCGCAATAAGGTCATAATCTCCCATTCCTGCGGTGGCCCTAACATTTGGCGAATACTGACCTTGCTTTGATACTCCCTTAGCGCTGGCAGATAAGTTCGAATGTCTTGATCTAAGTCGATCTTTCCTTGCTGAACCAAGAGCAACACGGCCATAGCAGTAAACTGTTTAGAAACCGATGCCATTCGGTGAACCTGGTTGCCATCCAAGGGAACGTCTAACTCGAGATTAGCCAATCCATATCCGCGTTTGTGAATAAATTGGCCCTGATGACTTATTCCTAAATTACATCCTGGTGCGTCCTTGTCGATAGCAGCGTCCATGATGCTATCAATCTCTGAGCTAAGCGACGCGCTAGCAGTGTTTAAATTGAATGCAAGTAATATGGCAAGTGGCGCGCGTTTCATATCATCCCTCTACCGACAATGCGGTTTAATCTATTGCCAACAGAAGCTACTAACCTTCTGTTAATACGGATCCTTTTCGTAAACTCTAAGCCTTAGCCATAAAAAAAGGAAGCGATAGTCGCTTCCTTTTTTAAGTATATAAAATTAAATTATTTATTTGCTGCGCGCTGTTGGTCTTTAAGCTGCTGCTTTAGCTCTTTGCGCTTATGCAGCATTTCCTGGGCTTCATGACCAATATGGCCTTCGCCACGCTCTTTGGCCAGCTCGATTTGCTTTTGACGCTCAGCAAAACGGGCACGCTGCTCATCGCTGACATTTTCGTGGCAGTGGTGGCAAGAAACCCCCTGCATATATTCCGGCTTTTGCTTGTCATCTTCGGTGATAGGCATGCGACAGGCATGGCATTGGTCGTATTGACCCTTGTTCAGGTCGTGATCAACGGCTACGCGGTTATCGAATACAAAACACTCACCCTGCCACATGGTTTCTTCTTTCGGCACTTCTTCCAAGTACTTTAAGATACCGCCTTCAAGGTGATACACCTCTTCAAAGCCCTGTTCTTTCATATAGGCGGTGGACTTTTCACAGCGGATACCACCGGTACAGAACATGGCGACCTTTTTATGCTTTTTCGGGTCAAGGTTTTGCTCGGCCCAGGCTGGGAACTCGCGGAAGGTCTTGGTTTTAGGGTCAACCGCGTTCTCAAAGGTACCGATTTGGATTTCATAATCGTTACGGGTATCTACCAATACCACATCAGGGTCGCTGATCAGGGCGTTCCAGTCTTTCGGCTTCACATAAGTGCCCACCACTTCACGCGGGTCGATACCTTCAACACCCATGGTAACGATTTCTTTTTTCAGCTTTACCTTGGTGCGGTAGAAAGGACATTCATCATCAAAAGATTCTTTAGAAACGATATTGTCCAGGTTCGGTTGCTTATCTAGCCAGGCCAGTAAGGCATCGATACCTTCGCGCTTACCGGCGACCGTACCGTTAATACCTTCGTTGGCAAGCAATAATGTACCGCGTACATCATTGGCCAGCATCACATCAAGAAGAGGTTGACGAATTTGTTCAAAATTAGGAAGCGCGACAAACTTATAAAGCGCACACACGACGTATTGTTGTGACATTAATATACCTATTTATTTGCTTTTAACTCTACCGAATCGTAAATCCGGCGCATTAGGGAGGCGTATTTTACCCATAATGGCTGAAAACGCAAAATTAGCTGCCAGAGGGCCGTCGCAATACGTTATAATAGCGCTGTATTAACTGTATTTTTTGTTGGAGAGTGAATTTGCAATTCAGTGATTTGGGTATCGATACGCGCCTGTGTGCACAAATAACGCACCAGGGCATTACCACACCTACCGATATTCAAGCCCAAGCTATTCCCTTGGCGTTGGCCGGGTACGACTTATTTGCGCAATCAAAAACCGGCTCGGGCAAGACCTTGGCGTTTTTGTTACCTGCGGTACAAAGGGTGATTAAGCAAAAGGCCTTATCAAAGCGCGACCCTCGGGTGTTGATCGTTACTCCTACCCGTGAACTTGCGACCCAAGTCTATACCCAACTGCGTTTGCTGATTGCCGGCACCGCCCTGAGCGCCGTAAAAGTGCTCGGCGGTGAGAATTATAACGATCAGGTGAAAGCACTGCGCAAAGACCCGCATTTTGTTGTTGGCACCCCGGGACGTATTGCCGATCACCTCGAAGACCGCTCTTTACACTTGGCCGGTCTGGAAATGCTGATTTTCGATGAGGCTGACCGTATTCTTGATTTAGGCTTTAGTGAGCAAGTCGAACTTATCAATAAAAGCGCCGACCACCGCCTGCGCCAGAGTCTGTTGTTTTCGGCTACCTTAGAGCACGCTCAAGTAGGTGCCCTATCGCGCAATTTATTGAAAAACCCTAAGGGTGTAAGCATCAGCGCCGCCACCGACGAGCATGGTGATATCTCCCAACGCCTGTATTTAGCGGATCATCTCGACCATAAAGAAGCGCTGCTTGACCATCTTCTTGCCAACGAAGAAGGCTTAGGTCAGTGCATTATCTTTACCGCCACCCGCGAAGATACCCAGCGCCTGTGTGATAAAATCAGCAAGCAAGGCTTAAAGGCCGTAGCGCTTGAGGGTACCCTGGCACAAAATAAGCGCCTGGATATCATGGATAGTTTCAGCCGTGGCCTTTACCAAGTGCTTATCACCACAGATGTCGCCTCGCGCGGGCTGGATCTTTTAAATGTGACCCATGTTATTAATTTCGATTTACCGAAAAACGCCGAAGAATACATCCACCGCATAGGTCGTACCGGTCGCGCCGGATTTAAGGGCTCAGCCATTTCCCTGGTAGGCCCGAAAGACTGGCAAAGCTATTTAGCCATTAACCAGTTTATGCGCCGTCCTCTGCCTTTTAGTGAAATCGAAGGCCTGGTAGGTAAATTTAAAGGCTTTACCCAGCCTAAGCCTAAGATCAGCAAGCCTAAAAAAGCAGATAAAACGGCAGCACAAGGCAGTAAATCAGCAAAAGTTAAATCGCGTAAGGGTCCTGCCGCTAAGGCTAGAAAACCCATTGCCGCGCCATTTGACCCTAATGCCATGGGCTCACTAAAGCGTAAACCAAAACCGATGCAGGATGAGGAAGAATAATGAGTAGCTTAGGACAATGGCAAACCCTGTTTGTCGATGAAGTAGCCGGCGAAGGCCTGTATTTACACAGCCCAGACTTGGGTGAAGTATTCCTACCCGCAGAGCAGACCCCGGATGAGATTGAGCGCGGCGATAGCCTAAGCGTGTTTGTTTACCTGGATAACATGGGCCATCCAACGGCGACCCGCACTAAACCCAGAGCCCAGGTCGGTGATTTTGCCCTGCTCCAGGTAAAACAAGTGAATCAAATCGGCGCCTTTTTGGATTGGGGTCTAGAAAAAGATCTACTGGTGCCCTTTAATGAGCAAAAGCCACGCATGCAACCCGAGCGCAGCTATCTGGTAAAACTTTACCTGGATAACGCCTCAAAGCGTATTTGCGCTTCGAGCAATCTTAACAAGTTTGTTGGTCGCGCCAAGCCAAATTATAAAAACGGGGATCAGGTTGAGATCATAGTAGCGGCGAAAACCGACCTTGGTTTTAAAGTAATAGTCGATGAGCTGCACTGGGGTCTTATTTTCCACAACCGCGTGCACCGTAACCTCTTTGTCGGCCAACGCTTAAAAGCCTATGTGCAGCAGTGCCGTGAAGATGGCAAAATTGATATCCTGCTCGAAGCGCCTGGGATGGCGAAAATCGATCCTCTGAAGCAGCAGATCCTTGATGAACTTAATAATAAAGGCGGCATCTTGCCCCTAGGCGATAAGTCGACCCCGGAGGCAATTAAGCGTCAGTTTGGCACCTCAAAAGCCAACTTTAAAAAGGCCATAGGCGGCTTGTTTAAAGACGGGCTGATTGATATCGAAGCCACACAGATAAAACTAAAAACGCGACCTTAAGGTCGCGTTTTTTTATTTAATCGGCTGATAGCTTAAATCTTCATAAGGCAGGGAGCAGCGTACATAGCGCTTAGCGTAATCAACCACCTCATCTCTATCCGTTATGGTTAGTGGTGCCAGGCGAAAAACACGTTCATTACACTCGGCATGCTTGATGTCATGAAGCTGCTCACAATCACTCACCGAGCGCTCGCTTTCAAGCAACCTGCTGGAGTTGCTGTCGCAAATAGCGTACACATGTTTTGTCAGCGCGTCTTTCAAGGCAAAAAGGTCAACCTCACCCTTTCTAGCCTCGGAGAGAACTAGATTCAGCGCTGAGGCATTACTTTGAGACCTTGTGTGTTCAAGGTAATAATACCCAGCCGCCGCCAGGGCAGCGATAAACACTAAATATTTCACCTTAGTCTCCTAGACTCTCATTGATGGCTTTCAATACGGCAACCGGGTCTTCAGCCTGGGTAATTGGACGCCCTATTACCAGGTAGTCGCTGCCGCTTTCAATCGCCTGCTTTGGCGTCATAATGCGCTTTTGGTCGCCCGCATCACTGCCTGCTGGTCGGATCCCCGGCGTTACCAGTTTAAAGTCAGCACCTAAGTGTTGCTTAAGCGCTTGCGCTTCTTGCGCCGAGCACACCACACCATCAAGGCCTGCCTGCTTGGCTAACTCTGCTAAATACAATACTTGCTCTTGCGGGGTCTTTTCAATACCTAATTGTTTTAATTGCATTTCATCCATGCTGGTAAGCACGGTCACGGCAATTAACAAGGGTGCTTTATCGCCAAAAGGTACTAATATTTCCTTGGCCTTTTGCATCATTTCCACACCACCGCTGGCGTGCACGTTAACCATCCATACACCCAGTTCGGCAGCGGCTTTTACCGCTTTAGCAACCGTATTAGGAATATCGTGAAACTTTAAATCCAGGAATACATCGAAGCCCAACTCTACCAATTGCTTTACAAATTCCGGACCGAAATGAGTAAACATTTCCTTGCCAACTTTAAGGCGGCAGCTATCCGGAGATAATTGTTGTACAAATGCCAATGCCTTGGCTTTATCATCGTAATCTAAAGCGATAAGAACTTTTTTAGAGTCAACAGCGTTCATGTTTTTCCTGTTTAAAAACCATCAAGCCCACGGCTTGGTTGCATAGATTCCCAATGACGACAAGACGGACACAACCAATAATGACTGTGACTTTGAAAGCCGCAATGCTGACACTGAAAATCTGCTTTGGTATCTATGTATGATTGAATAAGTTTATCTATTGGGTTTAGCGCTTCATCAAGCTGCGCGTTTTGCCCTGCAAGTAATTGTAGCAAAAAACGAAAGCCGCGAATATTAGGTTGTTTCTTTAAACTCTTGGTGATGAACTCAACCGCTTGTTTGCGCTGCCCGGCATCAAGCAAGTGCTGGCAATAGTGAATTTTAAGACCAATACCGCCTTTATCGACCAGCTCGGCCAACAAGTGTTCAAACTGATGCTCTAGCTGCAAATGGTGGTAGCTCTTGCTTAAGCGCTCAAGCACTAAGGGGGAGCTAAAGGTAAACTGGCAAATTAAATCACGCCAATAATGAATGGCCTGCACATAATCTTCGCGCTCATAGGCCAATTGCCCAAGTTCATACAGAGGACGTACGCTCGGCTCACCCACGCCCAAAGCCTGCGACATTAGCTCAGGTGCATGATCCGCAGCACCGGCTTCACAATAAAAATTAGCTATGGCAATTTTTTGCTGACGCTGGGTAAATAGATGAGCATAACGCTGATGCAAGGCAATGCCTTTGTGCCATTCGCGGGTCTGCGAATACAAAGAAATTAGCGGCTCAAGCGCCTGAGGTCGTTTTTGCTTAATAAGAATAAGCAGGTGCTCTTCGGCACTGTCCAACAAGCCGGCGAGGATATAGTCCTGCGCCAACTCCAGGCGACAGGTAGTCAGCTGGTCCTCGTTAAGATTAGGGTGTTCAAGCAACAATTCGTGAATTTTAATGGCACGATCCAGCTCACCACGGCGACGAAACAAGGTCGCCAAAGTCAAATAATGCTCCACCGAGTCGGCGGATACTTCAAGAAGTTGAATTAGGTGCTCAAGACCCTGATCGTCTTCCCTATCGAGAAGAAACTTCAGGCCTTTGCTGTATTCTGCGGTGATTTTACGACTGTGCTGATGAGCTTGATTTTTAGCACTGTTTTTACCCATGATCCAGCCGTAACCGGCGGCTACGGGCAAGAGTAAAAACAACAGCTCCAGCATAACTAGTTATCTTTTACAGATGCCAGAGCGGTACTTTGACTTTGCTCTTGGGCATTACGGGAAAGTTGCTCGTTGCGTTTTTGCAAGCGATAGTTTTGCCACTTTAACTTTGAAAATAAGCGGAAGCTAACAAAGCAGCCTAAGACTAATCCGACAATAAAACAGACGCTCATTAGCGCGGCTAATGGCATGGTGGCGCTGGCAATAAGGTAATTGACCTGGACTAGCTGTGGATTTTGCGAACCTAGTACAAAGGCAATAAAAATACACAGTACAAACAGAATGAACTTTACAACCTTCACTCAGCGGTTACTCCATCCGTGATGATTAAATACTGGCGTTAACGCGGTCGCGTAATTCCTTGCCCGGTTTAAAGTGCGGCACGTACTTACCGTCTAGCTCAACGGTTTCCCCAGTCTTAGGGTTACGACCTGTGCGCGGTGCACGGAAATGTAGAGAGAAACTACCAAAGCCACGGATTTCGATGCGCTCGGCTTCAGACAATGAACCGGCCATCTGTTCTAGAATTTCTTTAACGGCATTCTCAACATCGCGGGCTTGGATATGAGCGTGACTTTGTGCAAGTTGTTCTATTAGTTCTGACTTGGTCATAATGTTTCCTTAGGGGCTTACAAAGGAAGGGCTTGCGCCCTTCCTAAGACAAGACTAAATATTAGTCTTTCTGTGCATTTTTGAATGCAGCAGCCATAGCATTTTCGAACTGAGGCTCATCTGCCTTCAACTTCTCTAATGCTTCTTTTTCTTCAGCTTCGTAAATCGCTTTAACTGAAAGGCGGATAGCGCGGTTCTTACGATCTACGCCTACAAACTTAGCTTCGATTTCGTCGCCTTCAGAAACAACGGCAGTTGCATCTTCAACACGCTCTTGTGCAATGTCAGCTACACGGATGTAACCTTCAACGCCTTCGATAAGCTCTACAGTTGCACCTTTAGCGTCAACAGCAGTTACTTTACCTTTAACAATAGCACCTTTTTTGTTTGCGTCCAGGTAGTTATTGAAAGGATCAGCTTCGATTTGCTTAACGCCTAGAGAGATACGCTCACGCTCTGGGTCAACCTGAAGTACGATAGCAGTGATTTCGTCGCCTTTCTTGTACTCACGTACAGCTTCTTCGCCTGGAGTGTTCCAAGAGATGTCTGAAAGGTGTACAAGACCGTCGATGCCACCGTCAAGGCCGATGAAGATACCGAAGTCAGTGATTGACTTGATCTTACCAGTAACTTGGTCGCCTTTGTTTTGTAGACGAGCAAATTCTTGCCAAGGGTTAGCTTTACATTGCTTAAGACCTAGAGAAATACGACGACGCTCTTCGTCGATTTCTAGAACCATTACGTCTACGTTGTCACCTAGTGAAACAACTTTAGATGGGTGGATGTTTTTGTTAGTCCAATCCATCTCAGAAACGTGTACTAGACCTTCTACGCCTTCTTCGATTTCAACGAAACAACCGTAGTCAGTTAGGTTAGTTACACGACCAGATAGCTTAGCGCCTTCTGGGTAACGGTTAGCAATTTCTTGCCATGGATCTTCGCCAAGCTGCTTAAGGCCTAGAGAAACACGTGTCTTCTCTTTGTCAAACTTAAGAACTTTAACGTTGATTTCGTCGCCAACATTTACGATTTCTGAAGGGTGCTTAACACGCTTCCACGCCATGTCAGTGATGTGTAGTAGACCGTCAACACCACCTAGGTCAACGAACGCACCGTAGTCTGTAAGGTTCTTAACGATACCTTTAACTTCTTGACCTTCAACAAGGTTCTGAAGAAGTTCTTCACGCTCTTGTGAGTTTTCAGATTCGATAACTGCACGGCGAGAAACAACAACGTTGTTACGCTTCTGGTCAAGCTTGATTACTTTGAACTCAAGCTCTTTACCTTCAAGGTGAGTTGTGTCACGTACTGGACGAACGTCAACAAGTGAACCAGGTAGGAAGGCACGGATAGAATCAACTTCAACAGTGAAACCACCTTTAACCTTACCGTTGATAACACCAGTAACAGTTTCGTTTTCTTCACATGCTTTCTCAAGGCGGATCCACGCTTCGTGGCGCTTCGCTTTCTCACGAGAAAGGATAGTTTCACCGAAACCGTCTTCGATTGCATCTAGAGCAACATCTACTTCGTCACCAACAGCAACTTCTAGTTCACCAGCAGTATTTTTGAACTGCTCTGCAGGGATAGCACTTTCTGACTTAAGGCCAGCGTCTACAAGAACAATGTTGTTCTCGATAGAGATTACGGTACCTTTTACGATTGAGCCCTGTTGAGCTTCAAAACCCTGTAGGCTTTCTTCAAATAACTGCGCAAAATTTTCTGACATACTTAATACGTCTCTATAAGTTAAATTCTCCACGTCGCGTCACTGCTCAGCGGGGTTATTAATTAAGCACGTGCGTCCTGCTCATGCGTAGGTATAATTACTGCTTATTTACTTAGCTTCGCCAACTTGCCGTCAACAACGGCCTGGTCGATAATCGACATGACTTTGGCAAATACTTGCTCGGCATTGAGCTCAGTGGTATCTAAGCTTACCGCGTCTTCCGCGGGAATAAGCGGCGCCACGGCGCGATTCATATCACGCTCGTCACGAGCTTTAATGTCGATAAGTAGACCACTTAGTGTAACATCCAGCCCCTTAGCCTTCAACTCTTTAAAGCGTCGCTCGGCGCGCTCTTCAGCGCTGGCGGTCAGGAATATTTTTACATTGGCCTCGGGAAACACCACAGTGCCCATATCGCGGCCATCGGCAATCAGCCCGGCATCGCCGCGAAAGGCGCGTTGGCGGCGCAATAGTGCTTCACGAACGCGAGGCAGAGCCGCAACTTTTGAAGCTGCCGCGCCCACTTCTTCATTACGAATACCATGGGTCACTTCCTCGCCTTCGAGAATAATCTTGCTGCTTTCGCTTTGAGCATCAAAGCTAAATTGCACATCTAAATTTGCTGCAAGCGGGACTAAGGCTTCTTCATTGTCGAGTGCTATCTGATGGTGTAGCGCCGCAAGCGCCAAAACACGATAAATTGCGCCACTGTCGAGCACGTCCCAGCCCAACTTTTGCGCGAGTAAACGACACACTGTACCTTTGCCCGAGCCACTGGGCCCGTCAATGGTGATCACCGGCATAGATGCCTGCATTTAAACCTCCTGCATGCACAGCAAACATTTTAAAATCGCCGCATTATACGCGAACTATTTTGTAAATTCGCGTTAATACGCCAGATTTTTAAGATTGTTTTGTAACGGATCAACAAATGGTTAGATAAAGATGCCCGCTTGCCATAAGCCGTAAGCGGGCATGGAGATTAGCTGCAGCTGACGCTGGCTAAGGTATCAAAATAGGTAGGAAAGGTCTTGGCGGTACAACCAGGGTCGTTAATGGTCACCGGCCAACCACCGACCGCCACCATGGAAAAACACATGGCAATACGGTGGTCGTTATAGGTGTCAATGGCCACATCCGCTAAGTGCTGTGGCGGTGTGATCTCGATATAATCATGCCCTTCCACCACCTCGGCGCCGAGCTTTTTCAACTCTGTGGCCATGGCATACAAACGATCGGTTTCTTTCACCCGCCAATTGTAAATATTGCGAATGGCGGTTTTGCCCTTGGCAAACAGCGCTACCGTGGCAAGTGTCATGGCTGCATCGGGAATGGCATTGGCATCGATATCAACGCCATTGAGCTGTCCTTTACGTACCACCAGCTTATTGTCGTACCAATCAATATCGGCACCCACCTGCTCCATTACCTTGGCAAAGCCTATGTCACCTTGAACCGACGCCTTACCGACACCGTGAATGGTGATCTCGCCACCATTAATAGCGGCCGCAGCAATAAAGTACGACGCCGATGACGCATCGCCCTCTACCATGATTTCACCGGGAGAGACATATTGCTGCCCCCCTTTCACATGGAAACTCTGGTAGTTATTGTTGCTTACCTCGACACCGAATTTACGCATCACCCCCAGGGTGATATCTATATAAGGCTTGGAGACCAGCTCACCCTTAATGCTGATATTAGTGTCGCCACTAAACAGCGGTGCCGCCATTAACAGCGCGGTTAAGAACTGACTGGAAATACTGCCGTCTATAGTGACTTCGCCACCGGCCAGGGTTTTTCCTTTGATGGCCAAAGGCGGATAATCCTGCGTTTTCAGGTAGTCGATATCAGCCCCTAAAGCACGCAATGCATCAACTAGGTGGCCGATTGGGCGCTCTTCCATACGCGGCTCGCCGCTTAACTCAAACTCGCCTGGTGTGGCAGCAAGTACCGCCGTAAGCGGCCTGTAAGCGGTGCCGGCATTACCCAAAAACAAAGGCTCTTGTGGCGTAGTAAGTTTGCCCCCTTGGCCATGGACCCAGGCCTGAGTCTTGTCCTCGTTGAGCTCAACCTCAACACCCATTAGCGCAAGTGCCCCTAGCATATGACGAATATCGTCGCTATCGAGCAGGTTGGTCACCCTAGTGGTGCCTTGAGACAAGGCCGCCAACAAAAGAATACGATTAGATAAGCTTTTCGAGCCAGGTAACACCACTTCGCCTTGCACCTTATTAATGGGCTCTAAGCGCAATGACTCCATTAACTGTGCTCCTGGGCGAACTGCTCCATAAAGGTTACCAGGGCCTCGATACCCGCCACCGGCATGGCATTGTAAATACTGGCGCGCATACCGCCGACAAAACGGTGGCCCTCAAGCGCTAATAAGCCAGCCTGTTGTGACAAGGCCAGGAAGCGCTCATTCAGGCTCTCGTCGTTTAACCAAAATGGCACATTCATCAATGAGCGGCAGTCTTTAGCAACCTTGTTGCTGTAGAAATCCGATGCATCAATGTAGTCGTATAAAATCGCCGCCTTATTCTTGTTATGGCGCTGCATAGCTGGCACACCGCCCTGTTCCTCAAGCCATTTAAAGACCACATCGGCCAGATACCAGGCAAAGGTAGGTGGAGTGTTGTACATGCTGCCCTGCTCGGCCTCGATGGCGTAATCAAGTATTCCCGGGCGCGGCACGCCTTCTCGCTCAAACAAAGTCTTACGTACAATAACTATGGCCAGACCCGATGGGCCGATGTTTTTCTGTGCCCCTGCGTAAATCACATCGAACTGATTTACATCGATATCGCGCGATAAGATCATAGAGGACATATCGGCAACAATCGGCGCCGTTGGGTGAGATGGTACATCGAATAACTCAACGCCATCTATGGTTTCATTCGGGCAGTAATGGATATAACTGGCTTTTTCAGGTAAAGGCCACTGAGACACAGGAAGCACACCGAATTGTCCGTCTTTATCATCGCGAACATTGATTTCCACAACATCTGTGTATTTTTTCGCTTCCTTAGCGGCGCCATCAGACCAGATACCTGTGTTGATATACACGGCTGGAGCATCATCAAGGTGCAGGTTCATAGGCACAGCGGCAAATTGACCGCGACCACCACCGTGCATAAAGAGTACGGCAAATTCATCGCTGATGTTCATTAGCCGACGCAGACGTGCCTCACACTGTTGAGCCATGGTCAAAAAGGGTTCGGCGCGGTGACTTACTTCCATAACCGATACACCTAGTCCTTGCCAGTTTAAAAACTCTTGCTGTGCTTTTTCCATAACGGCTGGAGGTAACATGGCAGGGCCGGCACAAAAATTATAAACGCTCATTACTTCTTCCTCATTCCACTTCGCGTACCCACACAATACCCATTGTGCAGGCGATGTAACTTGAAAATATTTTATACAGGGCTAAAAAAAGCGGCCGAAGCCGCTTTATAGATTATGAGTCTTGCTCAGGGCTCTGCTCAGCCTCATCGGCGGGAGCCTCCCCCTGGACCACGGCTTCTTCATCGTGTTCCAGTATGGCCAGTTCATCTTCATCGATTTCTTCGATACGTTGTAAACCAACCACCTGCTCGCCGTCAACTGTACGAATCAAAATAACACCTTGAGTATTTCGACCCACGGTAGACACTTCATTCACGCGAGTACGAACCAAGGTGCCACGATTAGAAATAATCATGATCTCGTCGTTGTCATCGACCTGAACGGCACCGACTACGGCGCCATTACGCTCACTCACCTTGATAGAGACCACACCTTGAGTCGCACGACTCTTAGATGGATAATCTTCAAGGGCGGTACGCTTACCATAACCATTTTCGGTCACGGTTAAGATAGCACCATCTGACTTAGGTACGATTAAGGACACCACGCGCTGGTCATCGGCCATCTTAATGCCGCGTACACCGGTGGCGGTACGACCCATAGGACGTACACCCTTGAACTTGATTTCCGGATTACCTTCTTCGTCAAGTACTGGGTTACCGTTTTCGTCAACCACGGCCGACTCTTCCGCTTCTTTAAAGCGTACAACCTTACCAGCATCGGTAAAGAGCATGATCTCGTTGCTGCCATCTGTGATGTCCACACCGATCAGGCTATCGCCTTCGTTGAGGTTAACGGCAATAATACCGCTGGCGCGCTGACGACTATAAGCGGTTAGTGGCGTTTTCTTCACGGTACCAAAAGCAGTCGCCATAAAGACATACTTATCTTCTTCGTACTCACGCACTGGCAAGATAGCGGTAATGCGCTCGTCAGCTTCAAGCGGCAACAAGTTAATAATTGGCTTACCACGGGCAGCGCGGCTGGCCAATGGCAACTGGTACACCTTCAACCAGTACAGACGACCTGCGGTCGAGAAGCACAAGATGGTGTCGTGGGTGTTGGCGACCAGCAGACGCTCGATAAAGTCTTCATCCTTCATCTTGGTTGCTGATTTACCCTTACCACCACGGCGCTGCGCCTCGTAGTCACTCAGCGGCTGATACTTCACATAGCCTTCATGTGACAGGGTGACTACCACGTTTTCTTCGGTGATCAAATCTTCCAGGCTGATATCGTGGGCCGCGGCACTGATTTCGGTGCGGCGCTCATCGCCATAGGTTTCCTTGATGGTAACCAATTCATCGCGGATCACTTCCATCAAGCGCTCCGGCGAGCCAAGGATATGTAATAGTTCAGCGATTAGCTCAAGTAGCTCTTGATATTCATCAAGGATCTTCTCGTGCTCAAGACCGGTTAGCTTATGTAGGCGTAGCTCAAGGATAGCCTGCGCCTGCTGCTCAGATAAATAGTACTGACCATCGCGAATACCTAAATCATCCGCCAGCCAGTCTGGACGAGCGGCGTTATCACCGGCTTTTTCCAGCATGGCTTTAACATTACCCAGCTCCCATGGACGGGCTACAAGGGCTTGCTTTGCTTCTGCTGGTGTCGGTGACTTACGAATAAGTTCGATAATAGGATCGATATTAGCAAGCGCTATCGCCAAACCTTCAAGGGTATGAGCGCGCTCACGGGCCTTGCGTAAATCGAATACGGTACGACGGGTAACAACTTCACGACGGTGCAGGATAAATGCTTCAAGCATTTCCTTGATGTTAAAGCACTTCGGCTGGTTACCGTCCAGGGCGACCATGTTGATACCGAACACGGTTTGCATCTGGGTTTGGGCGTACAGATTATTCAGTACCACCTCGCCCACTTCGCCGCGTTTGATCTCAATAACGATACGCATACCGTCTTTATCAGACTCATCGCGCAGCGCACTGATACCTTCGATCTTTTTGTCTTTAACAAGTTCGGCGATTTTTTCGATAAGGCGGGCTTTATTCACCTGATACGGAATTTCATGAACGATAATGGTCTCGCGACTCGTTTTTTCGTCCACTTCTACTTCCGCGCGAGCGCGAATATAAACCTTGCCACGACCTGTTTTATAGGCCTGCTCTATGCCTTTTTTACCATTGATAATGGCCGCTGTTGGGAAGTCCGGGCCTGGAATATATTCCATCAGCTCGTCAATGGTGGTTTGCGGCTCTTTGATAAGCGCTAAACAGCCGTTGATCACTTCGGTTAGGTTGTGCGGCGGGATATTGGTCGCCATACCTACGGCGATACCCGATGAACCATTAACCAGCAGGTTAGGTACCTTGGTCGGTAATACATCTGGGATCTGCTCGGTGCCGTCATAGTTAGGCACGTAATCAACGGTTTCTTTTTCTAAGTCGGCTAACAACTCTTGGGAAAGTTTTGCCATGCGTACTTCGGTGTAACGCATCGCCGCCGCCGAGTCACCATCCACGGAACCAAAGTTACCTTGGCCATCGACCAACATATAACGCAGTGAAAACGGCTGCGCCATACGTACTATGGTGTCATATACGGCACTGTCGCCGTGCGGGTGGTATTTACCGATGACGTCGCCCACTACACGGGCAGACTTTTTATACGGTTTGTTCCAGTCATTGCGGAGTTCATTCATGGCGAACAAAACACGACGGTGTACCGGCTTTAGGCCGTCACGAACGTCGGGAAGCGCACGTCCTACGATTACACTCATGGCGTAATCCAGGTAGGAATTCTTTAACTCATCTTCAATATTAACCGGAAGGACTTCATTGGCGAGATCAGTCATTGATATCACTTTCCTTCTTATTTGCGACAGGGTGTAATCGGCACGAGTTTAACTCGGCTTATCACCTGCCCCATTGTCGTTATTATCTCAGCCAATGCTATCACATAATTTTTATTTTTACAGGCGCTAAATCTTTGCGATTTCACAAAATCCCCCCGTATAATGGCCTCAGACGAACGAGGAAGTTTTTTATGACCGAACATCAAAATGTAGATACGGATGAAATTGCAAAATTTGAAGCCATAGCACAGCGCTGGTGGGATCTCGATGGCGAATTTAAACCCTTACACGAAATAAACCCCTTGCGCCTGGACTTTATCGCCCAACATGCCAACGGCCTGGCCGACAAAGAAACTCTGGATATAGGCTGTGGCGGTGGCATCCTCGCCGAGAGCATGGCCAAACTCGGGGCCAAGGTCACCGGCATAGATATGGGCCGTGAGCCACTGAATGTAGCCAAGCTCCATAGTTTAGAGTCTGGTGTTAAAGTCGATTACCAACAAATTACCGCTGAGCAGTATGCGGCGGAGCATCCAGAGCGTTTCGATATAGTGACCTGTATGGAAATGCTTGAGCATGTGCCGGATCCTCAATCCGTGATAGCTAGCGCTGCCGCCCTTGCCAAACCCGGTGCCCAGGTTTATTTCTCAACCTTAAATAAAACCGCCAAGGCCTATCTGTTTGCCATCGTTGGCGCCGAGAAATTACTTAAACTTGTGCCCGAGGGTACCCACGACCATAAAAAGTTCATTCGCCCATCGCAGCTTATCCAATGGGCTGAACAGGCCGGGCTCAAAGTTCGCCACAGTGCCGGGCTAAGCTACAACCCACTGACTAAACAATACACCTTAGGCCAGGATCTAGACGTTAACTACATTTTGCACTTTGAAAAGCTGGCGTAACGCAAGTGTAGCGAATCCGCCTGGCGTTTTTTAAAACTGCGGATACACTATATCTGGTGGTTTGTTATTTTTTAAACACCAGATATAGTGCGCGGGTAAGAATTAGCGTGATGAAAAGATGGTCGACTTGATGATAAAAAACCCAGTCGGTTAGACTTGGAAAAAATCATTAAATTTGTGTTTTTTGACGTTGCTTTTCGCTGACCGACAGAGTTAAAAATGTTTGAAGGTTAACGGTCACTAACCGTGGCGACTTATCCACAGATTGTCACAGTTTGCACCTCTTGCAAATACACGCAGACCCCACTATCTTGTGAATCACAATGATGAAAACACCATATCTAGTGTTTGAATCTTATACAGCTCTAAATGCTTGGTGGCCGTGGGCGATGGCGCAAAGCGAAGGTATGCTAAAACGTAGTAAATACATCGCCTGCAATAGCTGAAAAAGACACTTTTAACAGCTGTGCGCTAATACAACTAATTATAATTACGGGCAATAACTATGACTCAACAGTTATCTGTTAGCAAACGCGATGGACGTAAGGAAGCGTTGGATTTAGATAAAATTCATCGTGTCATTACTTGGGCCGCTGAAGGGCTCAATAATGTATCTGTATCTCAGGTAGAACTTAAGTCCCATATTCAATTCTATGACGGCATTCGCACCGAAGATATTCACGAAACGATTATCAAATCGGCGGCGGACTTGATCTCTAAAGATACGCCTGACTACCAGTATTTGGCGGCGCGTCTGGCTATTTTCCACCTGCGTAAAAAAGCCTATGGTCGTTTTGAGCCACCTAAGCTGTATGATCATGTTGTTAAGCTCGTTGAAGACAAGCGTTACGATCAGCATTTAATGACCGACTACACTCAGTCGGAATTCGAGCAGATGGATCAGTTTATCGACCATAGCCGCGATTTAAACTTCAGCTATGCTGCCGTTAAACAGCTGGAAGGTAAGTACCTGGTACAAAACCGCGTCACCGGCGATATTTATGAAAGCGCCCAGTTCCTTTATATCTTGGTTGCTGCCAGCTTGTTCTCAGATTACCCCAAAGAGACGCGCCTTGATTATGTGAAGCGTTTCTATGATGCGGTGTCTTTGTTTAAGATCTCATTGCCTACGCCTATTATGTCGGGCGTGCGTACACCAACGCGTCAGTTCAGCTCATGCGTACTGATCGAATGTGCCGACAGCCTGGATTCAATTAACGCCACTTCATCGGCGATTGTAAAATACGTATCTCAGCGCGCTGGCATCGGTATCAACGCTGGTCGTATTCGCGCCTTAGGTAGCCCAATTCGCAACGGCGAAGCCTACCACACAGGCTGTGTACCTTTTTATAAGCACTTCCAAACGGCGGTTAAAAGCTGTTCGCAAGGCGGCGTACGTGGCGGTGCCGCGACTCTGTTCTACCCGCTTTGGCACCTAGAGGTTGAAAACCTACTGGTACTTAAGAACAACCGTGGTGTTGACGATAACCGTGTACGTCACCTTGACTACGGTGTGCAGTTCAACAAATTGATGTATACCCGTTTGATCAAAGACGGCTTTATCACCCTGTTCAGCCCATCGGATGTACCGGGTCTTTACGATGCCTTCTTTGAAGATCAGGAGCTGTTTGAAGAGCTTTACGTAAAATACGAGCAAGATGAGTCTATTCGTAAGAAGCGTATCAAGGCCATTGAACTCTTCTCAATGTTTTTACAAGAGCGTGCCAGCACAGGCCGTATCTACCTGCAGAACGTTGACCACTGTAATACTCACAGCCCGTTTGATGCCAAGGTTGCACCGATACGCCAGTCTAACCTGTGTCTGGAAATCGCTTTACCAACCAAGCCACTGAATGATGTGAACGACGAAACCGGTGAAATCGCTCTGTGTACTCTGTCAGCCTTTAACCTGGGCGCCATTGAGTCACTGGACGAGCTTGAAGAGCTAGCCGAGCTGGCCGTACGTGCCCTTGATAACCTGTTGGATTATCAAGAATACCCGGTACCGGCTGCCTACAATGCCACCATGGGTCGTCGTACCTTGGGTGTGGGCGTGATCAACTTCGCCTACTATCTGGCGAAAAATGGTAAGCGTTATTCGGATGGCAGTGCCAACGGCCTGACGCATAAAACCTTTGAAGCGATTCAGTACTATCTGATGAAAGCATCAAACGAGCTGGCCAAAGAAAAAGGCGCGTGTCCTAAGTTTAATGAAACCACTTATTCGCAAGGCATCATGCCTATCGATACCTATAAAAAGGATCTTGATAGCGTCTGTAATGAGCCACTGCACCTGGATTGGGATGGTCTGCGCGAAAGCATTAAAGCTCACGGCATGCGTAACTCAACGCTGTCGGCTCTAATGCCTTCTGAAACCTCGTCGCAAATCTCAAATGCCACTAACGGTATTGAGCCACCGCGCGGTCATATCAGCGTTAAGGCATCTAAAGACGGTATCCTTAAGCAGGTTGTACCTGAGTATGAGCGTCTTAAAGATCAATATGAATTACTGTGGGATATTCCATCGAACGATGGCTACCTGCAGCTAGTGGGCATAATGCAAAAGTTCGTTGACCAGACTATTTCGGCCAACACCAATTATGATCCGAATAAGTTCGATGGCGGCAAGGTGCCTATGAAGCTCTTGCTTAAAGATCTGTTGACTGCCTATAAACTGGGTGTGAAGACCTTGTACTATCACAACACCCGTGATGGTGCCTCGGACGCCCAAGACGAGTTTAAGCCTCAGGCCGATGACGGCTGTGAAGGCGGCGCTTGTAAGATATAATAATAATTAAGCAAGCGGCTTCTGAGCCGCTTTGCTTTGTTGTTCGACCCTGATTTTGAGATCCCACGACCATGTCATACTCCACTTTTAGCCGTAATCGTAACGACCAATTAAAAGAACCGATGTTTTTCGGACAAACGGTGAACGTATCGCGCTATGACCAGCAAAAGTACCCAATTTTTGAAAAGTTGATCGAAAAGCAACTATCCTTCTTCTGGCGTCCAGAGGAAGTAGACGTCAGTAAAGACCGCGTTGATTTTCAGTCTCTGCCTGAGCATGAGCGTCATATCTTCTTAAGCAACCTTAAGTACCAGACCCTGCTCGACAGCGTCCAAGGCCGCTCACCAAACGTGGCTCTGCTGCCTATTGTTTCCTTGCCCGAACTGGAAACCTGGATTGAAACCTGGGCCTTTAGTGAAACCATTCACAGCCGCTCGTACACCCATATTATTCGTAACGTGACTCAGTCACCGGAAGTTATTTTCGATGACATAGTGACCAATGAAAAAATCGCCGATCGCGCCGAGGAAGTGACCCGTTATTACGACGACCTGATCCACCTAACCTCACTTTATAACCTGTATGGCCCAGGCCAGCACATGGTTAATGGTGAAGAGATTGATGTCTCCTTGTATGAGCTGAAAAAGCGCCTGTACTTGGCCATGATGTCGGTGAATATCCTTGAAGCCATTCGCTTTTATGTATCATTCGCTTGCTCCTTCGCCTTTGCCGAGCGCGAGCTGATGGAAGGTAATGCGAAAATCATCAAGCTGATCGCGCGCGACGAAGCCCTGCACCTATCTGGCACTCAACATATCTTGAACATTATGCAAGAAGGCAAGGACGACCCACAAATGGCCGAAATCGCTGCCCAGTGCCGTGAGCAAGCTATACAAATGTTCGTTGATGCCGCTGAGCAGGAAAAAGAATGGGCCGAATACCTGTTTAAAGACGGCTCCATGATAGGTCTGAATAAAGACATTCTTTGCCAATATGTGGAATACATCACCAATGTGCGTATGAGCGCGGTAGGTCTGCCGGCACAGTTTGCCACTCAGAGTAACCCTATTCCATGGATCAACTCCTGGTTGGTATCGGACAACGTTCAGGTGGCGCCACAAGAAGCAGAAATTAGCTCTTACCTGGTCGGTCAAATCGACTCAGAGGTTGATGCCAACGACTTTGGCGACTTCGACCTATAATAAGAAGGGCTCCTTGTGAGCCCCTTTTCCCCCTCATATCAGTACATAATCCGTGTGCAAAGCAACTAAGACCAATATTACCTTTAACGGCAAAGCACTAACCCATGACTCGGATAGTCCATCTATCCTGCATAGCTTGGAGCGCCAAGGAGAAACTCCCGCCTATCAATGCCGCGAGGGCTTTTGTGGTGCCTGTCGGGCTGTTTTGGTGCAAGGGAATGTCAACTATAGCCACGAGCCGCTGGCCTTTGTCCGTGATGGCGAAATTTTGCTGTGCTGCAGCACCCCAGACGGTGATCTGGTTATTTCCAGTGACAATGAAGGCTAATCTCAGGGCCAGCTTATCAAAACCTGCGAGCTTACATAGCATTCAGCCGTGGTAATACTCAACTGATCCCACTCCACACATACATCCCAATGCAAAGAGCGCGCTAGCACAGCTTCCAATGCATTAACAAAACCCGGTTCCAAGGCGATCAGCTCGGCGCGATTATGGGCTAACTGCCAACTAGTGAGCTCGTCATTAATGGGGATGGTGGTGATCACATACAAAGACTGGGCGCGATTATAAATCTTGGTTAATTCATCGCAATTGTCATTAAATACTTCTATAACCAGTTCATAATCGTCATGGAGATCGTAGGCAACAATATCGATTTGCGGCTTTTGTTTGCTCTCACACAAGACCAGATCATGGCGATAAGCAAACAGACAAAAACCGATTAGACGTAGAATAAAATGATCAAGCAGCTCTTCATCTCTGCGTGAGGTAGTAAAGTGTTCGTTTAGCTGACAATGATGGACATTGTCCACAATAGCAAAATGTGCTTTAAAGACCCTTCCTCTGTCGCTCATGGCAAAGATGTCTACGCTGGCTACTCGATAGCAATAAGTATAGTGTACTCTCGCTCATGCAAATTTTATTTAAGTTATACTATAACATTATTGTGCTGTATGATTTTATAATGTTATAGTATCACCATTGTTAGTTAACGGATTTTCTTTATGTTTAAACCAGCCGCAATATCCTGTGCCGTCGCCGCCCTACTCGGCTCGGCAAACGCCTTCGCCGGCACGGTTACTGGCCGCGTCGTCGATGAGCAACAACAACCCTTAAGTGACGTAGTGATCCACTACCATGGCAAGCAACATAGTGTGCGAAGCGATCAGCAAGGTTATTTCACCCTTGAACTAGATCAGGCTGGCCAGCTGCATTTCAGCAAAGAAAACTACATAGATAAGCGCTTGGAAGTAAGTGCACAAGCGCAACAACTGGATATCATGCTCAGCGCCTCGGCGATTGAAACCGTGGTGATCTACGCATCAGGGTTAGATAAAAACAACCTCGACATGGTCTCGCCGGTTTCCGTACTCAGTGGCGATGAATTACGCGACAGAGCCCAGCCAACCTTAGGCGAAACATTAAAAGGTCTACCTGGCATTAATGCCAGTTATTTCGGTCCGGTATCTTCAAGCCCAGTGATCCGTGGCTTAGACGGCCCGCGCGTTAAAATCACCCAAAACGGCCTGGACAGCGGCGATGCCTCACGCGTCGGCCCAGATCATGCGGTGGCCACCGAGTCCATCGTTGCCGAACAAATAGAAGTATTACGCGGCCCAGCAACCCTGCTTTATGGCTCCGGCGCCATTGGCGGCGTGGTTAATGTGGTCGATAACCGTATTCCAACGGATCGTATCGAAGGCTATCAAGGAGCCGCCGAATACAGCCATGATACGGTTTCCAACACCAATACCTATGCGGGCAAATTTACCTCAGGGTATGATGGCTTTAATTTCCATGTTGATGGCAGCGATCGCGTTGGCCATGACTATGAAACACCCACCTTTACCCTTGAAGAAGATGGCGAACTAGAGCCCCATGACCGCGTTGCCAACACCTTTATCGACAGTGCTACGGTAAATATCGGCAGCAGCTATGTCAGCGAGCATTGGACCCTGGGTCTTTCCTACGGCACCATAGAAACTGACTATGGCATTCCCGCTCACGCCCATGATCATGGCCATGAAGATGAGCACGGACATGAGGATGAGCTTGATGGCCATAATGAAGCGGAGCATGAAGGCGAAGAAGGCGTATTTGCACGAATGCAGCAAGATCGCTGGCAGGCGCTCGCAAGCTACTCTTTCCATGACAGCTTTGTTGAAGCCCTGACGCTGCGCGCCGGATACAGCGACTATGAACATGGTGAAATCGAAGGCGAGACCCTAGGCACCCTGTTTAGCAATACCAGCCGCGAGGCCCGTTTAAACGCCAAACACCGTCTCGGAAACTGGCATGGCACCCTAGGTTATCATTACAGTGATTCCGACTATAGCGCAGCCGGCGAAGAAGCTTTCACCCCGTCGACCAAAACCAAGGTGCATGCCCTGTATTTATTGGAAGAGCGGGAATTTGAGCGTTGGACCCTAGAGTTAGGTGCCCGTGTCGAAGACTATCAACTAGACAGCGAGATAAGCGATGAAGTCGGCCATCACGACCATGAAGAAGCGGGTCATGAAGAGTCAACGACTGCTTATGAGTACAGCGATACCAACTTAAGCCTCTCACTTGGCGGCATTTGGAATTACCAGGACGGCTATGCCTTGGCCTTAAGTGTATCGCGCTCCGAGCGAGCGCCGTTAACCGGCGAGTTGCTTGCTAACGGCACCCATATTGCTACCGGCACCTATGAGCTGGGCCTGGCCTATCATATTGAAGACGGTGAAGCGCATTTTGAAGGCGAAGACATAGCTCAGGAAACCGCGACTAATATCGATTTCAGCTGGCGTAAATATGTGGGCGATTTTGGTTTTAACTTCAGCGCCTTCTATAACGACGTGGACGATTTCTACTATCAGGAGAATACCGGACTGGTATTCGACCATGATGCTGGTTTTACCGATGCCACACTTGCCGATGACGACGCCCTCGCCGTTTACCAATATCGCAGTAGCGACGCCGAGCTCTACGGATTTGAGCTAGATGCACACTACGCCTTGTCATCAAGCTGGCAAATCAAAGGCTTCGCCGATTCTGTTAGGGCAAAACTCAAAGATGGCGAGCATCTACCACGCATCCCGGCGGCAAAAATCGGCTCCCAGTTAAATTATCTCTATAAAGATTGGGATTTTGCTTTGGTTGCCACCCATTACCTTGAGCAGGATGATTTCAGTGCGTTCGAAACCAAGACTGATTCCTACACCCTGGTAGATTTTAAGGTGAACTATCACTTTAGCCTGGGTCAATTCGATGGCGTTGCCTATCTGCAGGCGCAAAACCTAGGGGATGAACTTGGCTTTGTTCACACATCCTTTATCAAGGATCAGGCCCCTTTACCTGGACGTAACTTGCGTTTAGGTGTCAGAGCCTATTTCTAAATATAAACGCCACCTGCATCACTGGTGGTTTAAAACACGCAATAAAAAGCCCGGTAAAACCGGGCTTTTTTAATGTACTAAGACAATTATTTAAAACGACGTCTCAACGCCAATAAAGGTAAGGCCAATAGTGCCAGCCAACCTAATGAGCCACTTTGGCGCTCATAGCTGCCGGCCGCTTCCGGTGGACACTCTTCAATCTCACCACCTGCTATGCGGCTTAATTTAACCGGCATTGCCACACTTTCAAAAAGAACTTTGCCACTGTCATCCACTTCGACTTCACCACGGGCATTGAGCTTTTCTTTGCTCTTAGTAGCAACACCATAGATAACGCCATCATCGTCAATGGCTGTTGCTTCGGCAAAGTTGTAAGGGTAATTACTTTCGCCATCGATATCATAACAAGGAAGCAAGTCATTAATATTAGCTACCGTGTCATCGCCAATGTTGTAAATAAAGCCTTCGCGGCGACGGCTTGATGAATTCACTACATCAACCTCACCCTCACCTATGATCACGCCATGGATGTTAACATCGCGGGCCACAGAGCTTGAGCTGACAAAGTAGTCACTTGGGAACACGGTTTGACCCGTGTTGAGATCATGGTAGAAGAATTTAGTTGTATTTCTGTTGTCTATAGCCTTATTGCCATATCCGGTAATAATGCCGGCTTCGCTAATGGCTACCGCTTTACCGCTAAACCAATCATCTTCCTGGTTTAGTAGCTCTATTACTTCACCGTTTTTGAAAACCACAGGCATAACCCGTAGCGTATTGTCATTATCGTATTTACGTACATGAGAATAGCCTACAGCGATCCCCTGACTGTTTACGGCTAACGCCACCGAGCTAAATGCATGTCCCTCGTCTTCATCAGGCACTAGGCCAAGACCTAGATCCTTGGTTTCAACGGTATTTAAATCCGCGTCCAGGGTCCAAAGTATGGCACGGCGATCATAAAAGGCACCCAGAGCATTGCTGGCCTCTAAGTTTTCCATGCGCCAAATACACACAGCAACTGGCTCGTCTTCACCGTCACAACGTTCGTCATAATCTTCCTGGCGGTCAACGGGAACGCCGATGGATGCGCTACCAACCACATAGTAGCCGCCATCGGGGCGCTGCACTATATCGGAAGCCATGCTGGTGCCACCGTACAGAGCAGAGACAGGCTCTAATGTACTTACCACACCCGTTGGTGACACCACTACGCCACGCGAGCGATAGTCACGAACAAAGTAGGTTTCTGCTTCATTTTCACCACTGGGAGTAAATTCTATTTTCTTATAAGGCGCCGAGCCGCTGCCCACGCGCACGCCATCTTCGCTGATGGCGTTATATAAGTTACTGACACTGCGGGTGTAGCCATCATAATCAGTAGATGTTTGATCGAGTAATACCTGCTCAACCGCAGGGCTCGGAGTAAAGTTTACCGCAGCCACATCGGCGAGCTTCTGCCAGTTTTCATTGCCATTATTTGATGACAAGAAGCCCAACATAAAGGTTAAGGCATCGGCATTTAAATTTCCGCCGGCAATATCGTCCAGGGTAAAGGTAATTTCCTTGTCGATTGCATCAAATCGGTCTTCTTTCCAATTATCATAGGCACGAGTAATGATGCTCTCGGTAAAATCGATATAGCTAACGTCGATAGGCAGGTTATAAATGCCGCGGACCTGGCCTATTACTTCACCGTTATTGTTGGCGTCGGTGATAAAGTGGTGTTTTGCAGTGTCTAAGGTACTAAGTTCTTCTAGTTGATATACCGCGGCTTGCGCGCTGGCGCTAAGGCCCGCAAATATGCTCAATGCAACCAAGGATTTTTTCATCTTCTTCCCTACTACTGATTTTGTAATTCTTCGAGTTCTTCCCAACGGGCGAACGCAGCTTCAAGCTTCGACTCAAGCTCTGCCAATAGGTTCAACTTGGCGTTGGTTATTTCATTGTCTTGCTTAAAAAAGTCACTACTATTGACCTCTTGCTGCAGGCTGTCAATAGCTTCTTCCAGTTCTTCTACCTGATTAGGCAGTTGTTCTAACTCGCGTTTATGCTTATAAGACAATTTATTCGCAGATTTTTGCTTCACTGCCTTGGGCGTATCAAGGGTCGCTTTTTGTGCTTGTTTTTTAGCTGCTTCCTCGGCCGCTAAAATCTGCTGCCTATAGGCTTCATAATCGCTGTAACCACCCACTACCTCGGTGATTTTACCTTCACCATCAAAACCCCAGACGCTCGAACAGGTGTTATCGATAAACTCCCGGTCGTGGCTGACTATCAAGACTGTGCCCTGATACTGGTTCACGATTTCTTCAAGCAGCTCAAGGGTTTCAATATCCAGATCATTGGTCGGTTCGTCAAGCACAAGTACATTGGAAGGCTTTAAGAAGATCTTGGCTAGTAATAAGCGGTTTTTCTCACCGCCCGAGAGCGCCTTAACCGGGGTACGGGCACGTTTTGGCGGAAACAGGAAGTCTTGCAAGTAACCTAGTACATGGCGGCTGCGACCACCAATTTGCACTTCCTGCTTACCATCTGCGACGTTATCCTGAACGCTGGCTTCTTCATCTAGCTTGGCACGATACTGATCGAAATAGGCGATTTCCAGGTTCACCCCTTGCTTGAGCTTGCCGCTGTTTGGCTGCAGTTGTCCAAACAACAACTTTAACAAGGTGGTTTTACCAACACCATTAGGGCCAACCAAGCCAACGCGGTCGCCACGCATAAGCAAGGTCGAAAAGTCATCGACTATGACCTTATCACCAAAGGCATGGCATAAGTGCTGTGCCTCGGCCACCAGTTTGCCCGAACGAGCGGCGGTTTCTATGTTTAAGTCCACCTTGCCTACTTGCTCGATACGTTGTTTACGCTCCTGACGCAAAGATTTCAGCGCCCGCACACGTCCTTCATTACGGGTACGACGCGCTTTAATACCCTGGCGGATCCAGGCTTCTTCTTCGGCGAGCTTTTTATCAAACTCGGCGTTTTGCTGCTCTTCTACTTTTAAATCATGAGCCTTACGCTCTAAGTAGGTGGCATAATCACCGGGATAAGAGACAAGCAGCCCGCGGTCTAAATCGAGAATACGTGTCGCCAGGGCGCGGATAAAGGCACGGTCGTGGGAAATAAAGACGATGGCGCCTTTAAACTCTTTTAAGAATTGCTCTAACCATTGCACCGAGGCCACATCCAGGTGGTTGGTAGGCTCATCAAGAAGCAGTAAATCAGGCTCGCCTACTAACGCCTTGGCCAAGGCCACCTTGCGCAACCAACCACCGGATAAGGTGGCTAACAAGGCATCGGCATCCAGTTGTAATTGCCCCAGTACCAGCTTGATTTTAGACTCAAAACGCCAGCCGTCTTTGGCTTCTATTTCCGCAGAAATGTTAGCTAAACGCGCCAGTGCCTTATCATCGTCGGCATTAACCGCCAAGGCGGCATTGAGGTTATGGAATTCTTTTAGCAAACGCGCCAAGGCCGGTAAACCGTCGGCTACGTAATCAAATACGGTGCCGTCACTATCGCGAGGGGGATCTTGCTCTAAGCGGGCAATTTTTAGTTCGCCAACCTGGTTTATATCACCATCATCGAGTAAAACATCACCGCTTAGTACCTTTAAAAACGTCGACTTACCGGCGCCGTTGCGGCCCACCACACATACTCGCTCGCCTTGTTCGATAACGGCATTGGCGCCGTCAAGTAAGGGATGCGTACCATAGGCTAGTTGCCCGTTTGTTATTCTAATTAGGTCCATACTGCTTAATCAATTCGCTGATTGCCTGCTGGTCAAAAGGCCACCCCAGCTCGGCCTGTGGGTTATGTGCCAAAGCCAGCACCGGAATGCGTATCTGATACGCTTCGAGCCACTGTGGCTGGTCGATAATATCGCGCAACTCAATGGCTTCGATATCCGGATGCTGTTGCAATAATGCCTGCGCCTGCTCACATAGATGACAGCCATCGGTATGATAGAGCACCACCTTAGCCATGGCGGATCAACCAGGCATTGTGGATATGCTTGTTGCGGGCGAAGTCCGGCGACTGAGTCTGCTCGGTAATGTTTTCACACTGCAAGCCTTGTAATGCCAAGGCATCCACATCCATCTTAAAGCCGCGCTTGTTATTGGAAAATAACAAGGTGCCCTGCTTGGCCAGTAGCTTGGACGCATCCTTGATAAGGGTCACATGATCACGCTGCACATCGAAGCTGTCGCGCATGCGTTTCGAGTTAGAGAAGGTCGGCGGATCTAAGAAGATCAGATCATACTCGCCGCGGGTACGCTTAAGCCACTCGATACAATCGCCCTGCTCAAAACGGTAACGCGGGCTTTTCAAGTTGTTGAGGGCAAAGTTGCGCTGCGCCCACTGCAAATAGGTTTTTGACATATCCACCGTGGTTACCGACTTGGCACCGCCAAGCGCCGCCTGCACCGATGCGGTACCGGTATAGGCGAAAAGATTAAGTACACGTTTACCCTGGCTCAGCTCACGCACCCGCTTACGGGCCAAACGGTGATCCAGGAAGATGCCGGTGTCGAGGTAATCAAACAGGTTCACCTCAAATTTAGCGCCGTACTCAGAGACCACCATGGTTTTACCCTGAGAGCCCTGAGTTTGATACTGGCTATCGCCCTTTTGCTTACGGCGCTCCTTCAGGGCAATTTGTCCCGGCGCAATTTCCAAGGTCTCACAGGTGAGCATAAGCACGTCCTGCAGGCGCTTTTGCGCAACATTGGGGTCAATATTCTTTGGCGCTGCGTATTCGTAAATCACAGCGCTGTTTTGGTAAACATCAACGGCAACGTTGTATTCCGGAATATCCGCATCGTAAAGACGATAGGCGCTGATCTCATCGCTTTTAAGCCACTTTTTCAAAGCCTGACGGTTCTTCTTCAGGCGATTAGCAAAGGCCACGGACTCTTCAAAATGCAATGGCGTTTTGCTTTCGCTCTGTCCTTGTGTCTGCTGCTCGGTAATATCGTACAGGGCCAACAAGGTATCGAGCGGGCCGTTTTTAAACTTGTATTGCTTGTGTTTTACCAGTTTAAACAGCTTGAGCATTTCTGGCTCGCTGATCAGAAGTGCTGCACGCCAATGGCAAAAGTGCTGCTTCAACTGGTGACCCATTTGGCGATACAAGGCGACGATTTCCGCCATAGAGCCAAGACGCTCACCATAAGGCAAGTTCGCCAGCAGGACACCTGGGCGTTTCGCTGGCGCCTTCATATCGGCAAGATCACCAACGGCAAAGTCGATACATTCACTCACGCCGGCGTTAGCAGCATTCTCTTGCGCCTTTTTAACTACCTGAGGGTTGATATCGCGACCGATAAGCCAAGGTTTTACGTCATCGTTAACCTGGTCTTTAATGCTTTGCTTTAGCTCTTTAAATTTGGCAATACGGAAGCTGGGCAGGCGCTCAAAGGCAAAGCCTTCGCGTGATAGTCCGGGAGCCTTGTTTTGGGCCATCAGCGCCGCTTCGATAAGCAAGGTGCCGGAGCCACAGGTTGGGTCGAATAAAGGCTTGCTGGTGTCCTCAAGCCAACCGCTACGCATCACCAGCGCTGCAGCTAGGTGTTCTTTTAATGGTGCCTTACCCTGGGCGCTACGATAACCGCGTTGCGACAGGCGTGGGCCGGAATAGTCGATATACAGGGTCAGTTTATCGCGGTTAAGTTTGGCAACCATACGTACGTCCGGCGTTTCTTTGCTGACGCTGGGACGACGCTCGTACAAGTCATAGAAATAGTCACAAATGGCATCCTTGATCACCAAGGCGCCGAACTGAGTGTTTTTCAGCTGCCGATTGGTACCGCTAAATTCCACCGCAAAGGATTGATCCGGACCGAAAAACTCCTGCCATGGCTGAAAGCGGGCAAAATTATACAGGGAGGTTTTGTCTTCGATGTCGCTGCCTTGTTGCAACACCAACATGACGCGGGTGGCCAAGCGGGTGCACAAGCACACCTTTTGTGCGGTTAAACTATCGGCGCTGAACTCGACGGCACCAACGCGCTGTTTGGTAACTTCAGCACCTAGTTCGGTGAGTTCTTGTTGTAGCAGTTGTTCTATGCCAATGGATGTAGAAGCGACAAATTGCAAGGTGACTTTCCTATCTCGTAAATTCCCCGAGATTGTATCACAGCCCCTTTGTCTTAGGCGCTTTTTTGTTGTCCTTGGGCGGAGAAAATCGGTGTGATACGGTCGTTTAGCACCTTGATCACAGCAAACTGTTGCAGCTGTAAATTTTCATCAAGGGCAAAGCTAGACTCAAGGCATAGACACACACTTGCTTGCTCGGTGCAGTCAACAATCAGGAATTGTCCACTTTGCTGGGAAGAAGTCAGCTGTACCACGGCTTCGTGATTGGCTTGGTTGCCAGTATAGGGGGCGAAGAACCAGCTTTTTGCCAGCATGGGCTTAAGGTAGTGTTTGACCGCGGTGGCGTTAAGGGCAATCTGACAGATATGGGCATCATTCCACAGCGAAAACCCGCTTAGGTACTGACAAACCTGCTGATAGAACTCGGCATCACGCAGATTAAAGTTGGGCTGGGTAAAGGCTTCATCAATCAACTGGCGGCTTTTATACGGCGTGCAAAACTGCATGTCACCCATGTCGAGTAACAGTGTATTGCGCTCTTCGCATACTTGCCATTGCCAATCTTGTTGTGCCTGTAACATCCCTTCCTCGATTTAATCTAAATTAAAGTCAATAAAATCAATGCTTATAACTTTGGATTATAGCGCTTGGCGATCCCCTGTAAAATTAATTCTAATAATATTTTACGAGGGATCGTCCGTATTAATAGCGGATCCTTATAAGCCGCTTAAGATCCGTTTAACCAGCGCCGGGCCTTCGTAGATAAATCCGGTGTAAATCTGCACCAAATCTGCTCCGCCATTGAGTTTCTCTTTGGCCGCTTCAGCGCTGTCGATACCGCCGACGCCGATAATAGGCAACTGACCATTGGAAATACGCTTGATCTCCTTGATCACCTCTAAAGACTTGGCACGCACAGGACGACCAGACAAGCCACCGGCTTCATCCGCATACTGTAGGCCCTGCACTGCGGTGCGATCTAAGGTGGTGTTGGTCGCAATCACGCCATCTATCTTGTTGTTTAACAAAGAATGGGTAACCTGCTCTACCTGCACCTGATCAAGATCAGGGGCTACCTTTACCAGCATGGGCACTTGTTTATTGTGCTTGGCAATAAGATCCAACTGTTCGTTTTTCAGGCTGGATAAAAGATCATCCAGCGCCTCGCCGTACTGCAGATCACGCAGACCCGGCGTGTTCGGCGAAGAAATATTCACCGTGATATACGAGGCGTGCTCGAACACCTTACGCATACAGTGGATGTAGTCATCCTTGCCCTGCTCGTTTGGCGTGTCCTTGTTCTTGCCGATATTAATACCCAGGATGCCGCGATAGTTTGACGCCTTAACGTTGGCAACCAGGTTATCTACGCCCTTGTTGTTAAAGCCCATACGGTTGATCACCGCATGCTGCTCTGGTAGGCGGAAAATACGCGGCTTATCGTTACCGGCTTGTGGTCGTGGCGTCACCGTGCCTACTTCGATAAAACCAAAACCCATTTGCGCAAAGGCGTCGATGCATTCGGCGTTTTTATCCAGACCGGCGGCCAAACCCACTGGGTTTTTAAATTCCAGGCCTAGAAATTCCGTTGGCTTATCGGCCACATTTTGCGACCAGGCCATAGACAATGGTGTGTTGGCAAAGCGACGTAGGTTGTTTAGCGCAAAGTCATGCGCCCATTCCGCGTCCTTGGTGAACATAAAACGGCGTGCTAATTCGTAAAACATGGATCCCCCTAGAAAAAAATACCCCAGCCAAAGGCCGGGGTATTCTACAGAGTTTTACTGCTTATTAACAGAGAGCTTAGTTACGTTGATCACAGTTATGTGCAAGTAACATCAACTCACGCAGAGCTACAGAGAACTTCGCAAAATCATGACTTTGTGACGTCTTAAATTCGCTTAGCATCTGCTGCCAACGATGCAATAAGGCATCGTTTGCGTCCATCCAGGCGTCGATTTGCGCATCAACATCCTGTTCCTTGTCATCGAAGCTGCGCAGTACAACATCAGTCAAGGTACGCTGCTGCCAATCCAGCTCTTCGCGGTACGAGGCACGAGCAAGGGCTTGCCAGTGGTTTTGTACCGGCTGATTGGTGATCTGCGTAAGGAACCAGTGTAGACCCATACGCGCACCCAGCTTGAAGTAAGTGCTTGAAACAATCGCCGTAGGACGCTTGCTTTGCGTTGCCACTTCCGCCAGATCCATGGCTGAGAACAGGCTTGAAAGCGATACGATACGCATCGCCAGTTGCGCCGGAACGCCCTTGTCTGCCAATGCAGTCGCGTTTTTGCGGATCTGCTCGCTCTCTGCGCTCACCATGTAGCTGTGCAGGTTGTCCGTTAGATCTTTAAAGCAAGGTGCAAAGTGCTCGATGCTCTGCTCAATGGTCAAGGCCTTGTTGCGGTGACGTAAGAACCAACGCGTGGCACGACGTACGGTACGACGAAGCTGATACAACATTTCTGTTTGCACCGCTGCATCAACCTGGTTGTCCAGGGCACTGATCTCGCTCCAGGTTGTTGGCAAGGCGAAGATTTCGCGGGCAATGCTGTAGCACAGGGCGATTTCAGCATCCGAGGCACCGGTTTCTTCGTGCATGCGCACCATAAAGTTAAGACCCATGTCGTTAACTATGTTGTTAGCCAACTTGGTGGCAATAATTTCTCTGCGTAGCGGGTGATTGTCCATGGCCGCATTGAAACGCTCGCGCAGTGGCGCAGGGAAAGATTGCACCAACAACTGACGGTAGTATGGGTTTTCCGATACTTCGTCCGTTACCAAGGTTTCTTTCAGTACCATTTTCGCGTACGACACCAACACAGACAGCTCAGGACGAGTCAGGTCTTTACCTGATGCGGCGCGCTCTGCCAGCTCTTCATCGCTTGGTAAGAATTCGATAACGCGATCCAGCTTGCCTTCTTTTTCAAGGGCGTGGATAAAGCGTACCTTTTCTTTAAGCGTTGACGCGCCTTTTAACTGAGTCACGGAAATGGTCTGGGTTTGACGGTAACAGTCTCTCAGTACCAACTCTGATACTTCGTCTGTCATCGCATAGAGCAATTCGTCACGCTGTTTCTTAGTCAAGTCGCCTTCACCCACTAGAGAGTTAAGCAAGATCTTGATATTCACTTCGTTATCCGAACAGGCTACACCACCTACGTTATCGGTAAAGTCGGTGTTGATACGACCGCCTTTAGCAGCAAACTCGATACGACCCAATTGCGTCGCACCCAGGTTACCACCTTCACCGAAGATCTTCGCACCCAGCTCGCCGCCGTTGATACGAAGCGCATCGTTAGCGCGATCGCCTACGTCTGTGTCGGTTTCAGACTTAGACTTGATGTAAGTACCGATACCACCGTTCCATAGCAGGTCTACAGGCATCATCAGTATGGCTTTGATCAGCTCAGTTGGCGTCATCGCCGCCTTCTTGGTGCCAATCATCTTCTTAATCTCAGGCGTCAAGGTGATTGACTTGGCGCTACGGTTAAAGATACCACCGCCTTGAGAGATCAATTCGCTGTTGTAATCTTCCCAGCTTGAACGCGGCAGGTCGAATAAACGCTTGCGCTCTTCCCAAGACGTGGCTGCGTCCGGGTTCGGGTCGATGAAGATGTGCATATGGTTAAATGCCGCTTGTAAGCGCGTGTGCTTAGATAGCAACATACCGTTACCGAATACGTCACCGGCCATGTCGCCGATAGCAATGGCGGTAAAGTCTGTGTTTTGACAATCAATGCCGATTTCACGGAAGTGACGTTTCACGACTCCCAAGCACCCTTGGCGGTAATACCCATCTTCTTGTGGTCATAACCAACAGAGCCACCCGAGGCAAAGGCATCGCCTAGCCAGAAGCCATACTCTTGCGCGATACCGTTAGCGATATCAGAGAAGGTCGCGGTGCCTTTATCGGCAGCAACAACCAGGTACGGGTCGTCTTCGTCATGACGAGTGACATCGACAGGGGCAACAATTTCGCCATGAACTATGTTGTCTGTGATATCAAGTAGACCGCGGATAAAGATCTTGTAGCACTCTTGACCTTCGGTAAAGAAGGCTTCGCGCTCACTCGGTAGCTGCTTACAAACGAAACCACCTTTAGAACCAACAGGTACGATAACCGTGTTCTTAACCTGCTGCGCCTTAACCAGACCCAATACTTCGGTACGGAAGTCTTCACGACGGTCTGACCAACGAAGGCCACCACGAGCAACCTTACCACCACGTAGGTGTACACCTTCAACGCGTGGTGAATAAACAAAGATTTCAAACGCAGGAAGTGGCAGTGGTACATCCGGGATCAAGCTTGGCTTAACCTTGAATGAGATGTAAGACTTAAACAGACCATCTTCAGCTTTTTGGTAGTAGTTGGTACGCAAGGTTGCCTTGATCATATCAACGTACAAGCGAATGATACGGTCATCATCCAGGTTAGCTACGTTTTCAAGGGCTTCGTAAATTTGCGCAATCAGCTTCTCAATGGCTTTATCTGTGCCAGGAGCCTTAACCGAGAACTTCTTAGCAAATAGTTTAACGATTTGCGTGGCGATGTCCGGGTAGTTGGCAAACGTGCTTTCGATGTAGCTTTGCGAGAAGGTTACGCCGATTTGACGCATATACTTGGCATAGGCGCGCAGGATTGATGCTTCACGACCCGCTAGGCCGCCAACCAATACCAGGCGGTTAAAGCCGTCGTCTTCCAGGCGGTTGTTCCAAACATCCGTTAGCGCTTTTTGGAAACGAGCAGAAACCTTGTCGAAGTCCGCTACTTCTTTGTTGCTCAGCAACATAGAGAAGTCCATGATCCAGTTTACCTGGCCATCAGACGTTTTCACCGCGTATGGAGTTTCACCGATAACGCGCAGACCGAAGTTTTCCAACATCGGCATAACGTCAGACAGGTGAATAGGCTCATCTTTGTGGAACAAAGATAGGCGTACTATGTTTGAGCTTACTTCTTCTTGTGGACGGTAGAAAAGCATTTCCAGCTTGTTGTCGTCATCAAGCAACTCTAGCTTTTCGATATCAACCACGGCAGCGCTAGGCAGTACCTGATCTTTGTAAGCGCTGGCAAACGCATTAGCGTATTTGCGGTTAAGTTCGTTACCACGGGCTTCGCCATTACTACCAAGTAATGCCGATTGCAGTTTATCTTCCCAAGTGCGGGCAGCTTCTACTAAATTGTTTTCGATTTCTTTCACGTCGTAATCTACGTTGTCGTCTTGCACGCGCACTATGTAGTGAGTACGAGCAAGGTTTGATTCTGAGAAATAAGTGGTAAAGGCCACTTTGTCGTTCGAGCCAAAGGCTTCTGCAAGAATTTGCTGGGTTTCGCGGCGCAGCGCTGTGTTATAACGCTCACGTGGCACATACACCATGCACGAGAAGAAACGACCATAAGTGTCTTTGCGCACGAACAGGCGACACATATCACGTTCTTGGATTTGCAATACGCCCATGGCTACATCAAGTAGTTCGCTTTCGCGAGCTTGCACCAGTTCGTCACGAGGATAGGTTTCAAGAAGGTTTAACACCGCTTTATAGGCGTGCGTACCCGCAGCGAAATCACTCATATCCAATACACGGCGGATCTTCGACTTCAACACCGGCACATCGGCGGCGCTGTTATTGTAGAAGCTCGATGAGAACAAACCGATAAAACGGTCTTCGCCTACCACGTTGCCGTCTTTATCGAAACGCTTAATGCCGATATAGTCGGTGTGCGCCGGACGGTGTACACGGGAAACCGAGTTGGTTTTAGTCAATACCAAAAGGTTATTGCTACGCGCTTCTTTGCGAGCGGTTTCTGGCATGTCTGACAGTAAGCGTACATGGTTTTCATCTGAGTTCTTCATCAGACCTAGGCTTGAGCCTTCCACGCCCTTAAGCTGATGGTCACCCTTCACCGGCGTCAGCAGGTATTGACGGTAACCCATAAAGGTAAAGTTATCGCTGGCCAGCCACTCTAGAAACTCCAGGGTTTCATTAAGCTCAACCGCATCAACATTGTGCGGGCGCTTAGGCAAGTCTTTGATCACTTCAAGCAACTTGCTGCGAATTGGCTGCCAGTCTTCTACTGCCAGTGAGACATCGTTTAGAACCGACTCAAGCTCGGCTTTAAAGGCATTGATTTCGCCTTCATCGGTTTGACGGTCAATCTCGATAAAGAACACTGTTTTCGTCGAGTTCGACTCTTGCTCGGCTTTTAGGTTCGAAAGATTGATGATGGCGCCATCGTTATCGCGCTGAATTTTTAACGGTGTATGCAGCAACAGGTGTGAAGCTATATTGGCACGATTCAGTGACATGCGCACCGAGTCCACCAAAAATGGCATGTCCTTAGCTATGATTTCAACGATGGTGTGAGAGGATTGCCAACCGTGTTTTGCTACTTCAGGGTTAATTACGCGGATCACCGCTTCGTCGCCCTTGTTTCCCTCTAGGGAATTCCAAAGACTAAGCGCTGCCCCGTAGAGGTCACTGTCATTTCTGTGTACTAGGTCCTCAGCCGACATATTGCTGTATAACGCATGGGCGAATTTGTCGACCAGTGACACCTTGTCTGGATTAACTTTGCTCTTAATAAGCTTGCTGACGTTATTCAGAATAACGCTAGCGTGACCGTCATTTTGTGTCATTGTGTGTTCCTTAATCTATACCGCCTTGTGAACGGGTGACTGAATAGCGTGGAGTCGGGGTGAATTCTAACCCTTTTACAGCTAATAAACAGCCTTTTCGATGAAATCAGACCAATGATTTCAGCGCTTTGACGCATTATTCACAAAATATAGATAGAAATGGCCGAGACCGGCCATTTCCGTTAACACGTATTCACATTATTTTTTCTGGTCAGACCACAAGAAGGCGCTGATTGCTGGAATTATAAGCAAGGCACCTATCATGTTTACCAGGAACATAAAGGTTAACAAGATGCCCATATCGACCTGAAACTTCAGCGCCGAGAAAATCCAGGTACTTACACCCACTGCCAAGGTGATACCTGTAAATAGCACAGCACTGCCCCGCTCAACCAAGGCATTACGATACGCCTGACTTACACTAAGGCCCTGCTTAAGCTGGATCATCTTGGAGGATAGGATATAAATACCGTAATCAACACCTATACCCACACCCAGGGCGATAACCGGCAAGGTCGACACAGTAAGGCCAATCTCCAATGCCACCATCAGCGCCTGCGCCAGGGTCGATACTATATACAGAGGCAGAACCACGGCTATGGTCGCGCGCACCGAGCGGAAGCTGACCAAGCATAGGGCTATCACAGCACCATAGACATACAGCATCATCGGCGTTTGCGCTTCGGATACGGACTCATTAGTGGCCGCCATCACGCCGATAGGACCTGAGGCCAAACGGAATTGCAGTTTGTCGGTGCCAAACTCGGCGCCCACTTCCTTCACCGTCGCCACTACCTGATCTATGCTTTGCGCCTTATGGTCTTTCATAAAGATGATCACCGGCATCACAGAGCAATCGCCATTAAGCAGGCCTGAGCTTGTCTCCACCCGCGACGACGCCTGCACCAGAGATGCGGTATTGCGCGGCAGGGTTTGCCATTTTAAATTGCCTTCGTTGTAACCGGCGTTGACCGCCTGCGCCACACTGGCAAGAGACACACTGCTTTGCACCCCAGGGACGTTTTCAATACGCCACTGGAATTGACGAATACGCTCCATCACATCGTGCTCGGTACAAGCCGCTGGATAGGCTTCAACTATCACCTTAAGGATATCCGAGGAGATCTCGTATCTATCTGAGATCAAGAAGGTATCCTGGTTATAGCGGGCATCTTCGTGCAACGCTGGCGCGCCTGCATGTAAGTCGCCGATATGCATCTTTTGTGATTGCCAATAACCGAAGGCAAAAAGCAGCGCCGTACAAATAAGGATAATGGCGGCATATTTTCTATCGGTGGCGCAAACCAGTAACTCACGGAGCTTAAACAGCGCATCTTTATTTCTGTTATCCGCGGACAGCACGTGCAGGTTACTCACATTCAAGTAAGAAGCAATCACGGGTAACAACACCAGGTTGGTAAAGATGATCACCGCCACCCCTAAACTTGCGGTAATGGCCAGCTCACGAATAATGCCGATGTCGATAGCAAGCAAGGTTAAAAAGCCCACAGTGTCCGATAGCAAGGCGATACCACCTGGGATCATCAGGGCCTTAAAGCTCGACTCCGCAGCATTTTTAGCGCTGCTGCCCAGTTGTACTTTTTTGGCGATATCATTGATCATTTGCACGCCGTGGCTCACGCCTATGGCAAAAACCAAAAACGGCACCAGAATCGACATGGGATCCAGACCAAAGCCCAGGGTTGAGAGCAAACCAAGCTGCCAGACCACAGCGATAAAGGAGCAGACAATTGGCAACAGGGTCAGCTTAAAGCTTTTACAGAACAGCCACACCATAATAAAGGTGATCACTATTGCGAGGGCAAAGAAGAGCAATACGCCCTTGGCACCATCGGCGATATCACCGGCCATTTTCGCAAAGCCGATAATATGAATGCTGACGTTGTCCGTACTCAGGTCATCACGGATTTTGCTTTCAAGCTGCTCGGCAATCGCCAAGGTATCGAGCTTCTCACCGGTTTGTGGGTCGAACTCCATCAGCTGGGCACTGACCATGGCACAGGAATAATCAGACGCTATCATGCGCCCTACTACCTTGGCCTTTTCTATGTTTTCTTTTACCCGGGCTAAGCCACGCTCATCGGGACGAAAATTCGCAGGAATAATGGGGCCGCCACTAAAACCATCTTCGACCACCTCAACAAAGCGGGCACTGGGCGAGAAGATCGAATTAACCAATGGGCGGTTAACGCCGGGAATAAAGTAAAGCTGATCATGTACCGACTTTAACTGAGTAAAGAACTCTTCATTAAAGATGTCACCACCGGCATCACAAACGGAAATTAATATGCTGTTGGCGCCACCAAATTGCTTCTCATGCTTGGTGTACACCTTCATATATTCATGGTTAAGAGGGATGTTTTTATTAAATGAGGCGTCGAGTTTAAGCTGAGTAGCCTGAAAAGCCAGGGCTAATGTGGCCAACACAAAGGCCATTATCACCCACATGCGATGGCGGAATAAACTACGCTCTAATGCTTCCACTATAATTTGCATGATTAGTTAAACTCCTTGCTTTGGATCCCAGCTTCGGTGGCCAGTATCAATTGTCCATTGAACAGCACCCCGTTTAAGATGGCTTTACCATCACTGAGTTGCTCACTTTGCAATTGCGTGCTGCTGGCATCATCCAGATGGTAGATCACCGCCGAGTTGCCGAAAATATACAGCTGCTTATCGGCAGTCGTCATCATGCTGTTCATGGTCGCCTGCTCATTCGCCATCAGCTGTTGCCAACCATCTTCTTCGCTATAACTAAAAGCATTACCACGTAAACCTGCTACATAAAGCTTATCGGCCATTTCGGTAATATCAAAAAACGAGCCTTGATAGATTTCTTCTTCACGCTGCCAGGTTTGGCCACCGTCGCTGCTGTGCGCTATCAGGCCCATTTCACCCACTATATACAAGCCTTTGCTGGTTGTCGCAATGCGGTTAAAGTGCGGCAAAATAGAAGCAGTCTCGCTTTCATAGCCTTCTGGGTCTTCGGCTTTAAGCTCATTTAAATAGTCGCGGTCTTCGGCAAACAACAAGCTATCGAGGAAGCGCTTTTGCCAACTTTGGCCGCCGTCCTGGGTAACGAAATACATACCGTATGCACCCACGGCTATGCCCTGTTGCGCATCCATAAAGGTAATATCCAAACAAGGCTTATCAAGCTCAGGTAAAAACTGCTGAACTTGCCAGCTTTGCCCGCCATCTTGGGTATTTAAGATGGTAGCGTCATGGCCGCATGCCCAGCCTTGGTTGTTATCAATAAAGAACACCGAGGTCAGTAACACGTCTACCGGTGATTGTGCCTGTTGCCACTGCTGAGCATCGTCACTGATCACTATGGTGCCATGTTGGCCAACGGCAATCACACGCTCAGCGGTGGCGGTAATATCGGTGAAAAGTGTATGCGTCGCCTGCTCGGCTTGGTAAGCGGGCTGAGGTGTTGTTTGAGCTACAACGTGCAGCGACAAAAGCAACGTTGCCCAACTAAGCAAGTACTTCATATAAATATGCGCCCAAAAAAGAGAAATTGAATCAAGGAGCCGAGCCCACTAGGTGAGCCCGGCTAAGTACGAGGATTAACGGCGACCTTCGCGGCGAAGAGCGTTAGATGTAAACTCATTGTCATTGAATGACTGTGAGAAATCATACATAGCTTCTTGGTTATCCAGACCAATGGCCAGGTAACGACGAGAGTTAAGGTCATGATAAACCTCAAGCGTACTCCACTGCGCCGGTACTTCGTAGTAGTTCAAGCCATAGGCCATAGCTACACGGTATAGTTGATCACGGTTGTCGTATAGGTCGGCCACAGAGATCTGCCAGCTGTCTTCGTCAATGTAGAAGGTACGCTTCTTATAGGTGTGACGCGTGCCCTCTTTCAAGGTTGCTTCAACCACCCAGACACGGTGCTTCTCATAACGCAGATGCTCAGGGTTTACATGACCCGGTTTGAGGATATCATCGTACTGCAATGAATCACTGTGCAGCTTGTAGCTGTTATAAGGGATCAATAATTCTTGCTTACCCTTTAGCTCCCAGTTGTAACGGTTAGGTGAGCCGTTAAACATATCGAAGTCATCGGTCGTGCGCAGGTTGTCTGACGCCGTTCCCGGGGCATCATAAGCAACGTTTGGTGCACGACGTACGCGGCGCTGACCCGTGTTGTAAGTCCATGCCTGACGCGGAGTCAGGATTTGGTCCATGGTTTCATGAACCAATAATGCGGTACCTGCAAGACGCGCCGGCTCGGTGACGCTTTGCTTAAATTTGAAGAGGATATTTGACTCTTCCAGCTGCTCAGGCGTGGCATCGTCGGCGGCGTACTTGATCAATAACTGCTCGTCAAAGCCAATCAGGTTATAGGCACCGGAAGCCGTTGGCATCGCCTGACCACCAAAGCGCGAAATAGACTGACCACGGTAGCGCAGCAGGTGGTTCCAAATGGCTTCAAGACCATTGGCAGGAATAGGAAATGGAATACCAATGGCTGTGTTTTTAATACCGTTACCACCTTCAATCAACTCGGCTTGAGTGGCGTACTTCTTGGTCGCATCGTAGAAGGCTTGAGGATATGAGGCACTACGGCGAGTTGGGTACACAGGCATCTTAAAGGTATCTGGGTAGGCTTCAAACAAGGCTATCTGGCCTGCACTAAGCAGGTGTTTGTACTGCTCCAGATTTGATTTGTCTATGGTGTACAACACCTGATCCGCAGCAAACGGATCCGGATGGTGCATGCCCGGCTTATAGTTTGCCGGCACTTCGGTGATACCACCATCCCAAGCAGGTATAGAACCATCTTGGTTTCCGGCCTTAACGGCGCCAATTGGCGTTAAGTCCGCGCCAAGGCGTTCCACTTGCTCCGGCGAAATTTTAGCCTGTACTGCAGTGGTAGCGAAAATGCTACAAAATGCTGCTGCAATGAGGGTAGGTTTAGTCAACATACGGATACCCTTTTAAATTGAATATTTGATATTAAAGGAAACAAAATCACGATCGGCAAATGTATTGGTCGCGCCGCCGCCCCAGAATGAGTTATAACCAAGATCAAAAGACCAGGTATTTTGATAGTTAAAATTCATATTAATGCCCAATGATTTTCTGTCTTCAATAAACAGGAACATGGGATCTGGAGTAATACCATTGACATCGTGTGAGAATACGAAACGCGGCGAGAAGTTAACGCCCGAGAACAGGTCATAATAATCGCCCTTGGCGATCAGACGATAACCCCAGGCCGAAGCCGTTGGGAATGGGTTGGTTTCAGGACCATTTGACAAAGCCATATGCAAGGCCGAATAGTCATCCGCCAAAGGCCCCTGCATAATGCCGCTACGGCCAGTACCGGAAACGTTCAAGCGTAATTCGTCATAGGCCGGCATATTGTTAATGCGTACACCGCCTACTTCACCAACCACAGCCCAGCTATCGGCACCCAGTGCAGGGCCAAACAGGTGTGTTGCAGTAAATTGCACTTGTGCTGTATTACGTAAAATATAGCCTTGAGCCGTACCACCTGGGCCAACTACCGCAGTGGCATCGCCTGGGCTGAGCTGAGAAATACCGGCGAATTCTGGACGAAGTCCTGCCAATGCCAGTTGCTCAGGCATACCTGCGTACAATAGCTCTACGTCATCAACCTGGAAAGGCTCGTCTTCACGGAAAGCAAATTCACCGGCAAGCGCGGTTTCACCAATGGAGGTATTAAAGCTTAAACCGTATAACTTGATGTCCTCTGGATAATCAAGCTTGGCCTTGGTAAAGGCTTTCAAGTCGTTTACGTTGTCGCTGTTGATCTCTGTGCTCATGATCATCGCCAAGTCTTCACCTATGGCGGTAAAGTCCGATACCTGACCCGAGATCACCGGACGACGACTGTGGTAATTAATGTAATACAAGGCCACTTCGGTGTCGTTCAGCTCAGGCATAAACATGCCAAGGCGCAAACCATATTGACCGCCATCGCTAGGCTCTGTTTTGCCTCGACTACCCTCGCCCTTCAGGGCCACTTTAGTTGGGTAAGCAAGGTACATGCTTGCTAGCAATTGCTGGCCTTCTGCGGATGTCGGGTCAATGCCCTGAGCCGCTGCTGCTGCTTGCCAATCGGCGGCAAGGTTATTCAAGCTGTCGGTTAAAAACGCCAAATCGATATCCGGGTTTGAGGTAAAGCCCAGCTGTACGTTTTGGTTAAAGCCGTTTTCCGAGGCAAAATCATTGGTCGAGAAATAGCTGCCGGTTGCAGGCAGGCGAGTTTCATGCCACTGATATTGATAAAAACCTTCTAGGAAAAGGTTTTCGGTAATACCCAATGAGGCCCATAACATGCCCACAGGAATAAAGGCTTCTTTTAACTCGGCGCCCGGCGCTTTTAAGCGGTCGATATCAACCGGGTTCACGTTGATGCCGTGAGAGATAAGTGTACTTTCACCCCAGTTAACAACCTGTTGGCCTAAACGCACAGATAGCGGGTTTTGACCTTCATTGAAATCGAAGTCGGCCCATACAAAGGCATCAAGAAGACGGAAGTCGGCACAGACCTGCTCTTTGGTTTCGTCGTAATCGCACGGGTCTACGCTTTCGCCGGATACCGGATTGGTGTAGGCGTAATCACCATCCATCAGGGCAAAATCGTAAAAATACATAAAGCGGGAGAACAAGCCGTAAGATTCGCCATTGATAGCCAGCTCATGAGTACCCTTTAACAATTGCGAAAAGGTATCGCCCTTGTCGAAATTCAGGTTACCCGCATCGCCGTTGTTTGAATAGGCGCCGGGTTGGCTCCACACGTCACTAGAACTATATACGGGATTAAGCGCGGCGTTGTAAGTGCTCCAGTCAAAGCGTGGGTGGTTACTCTTACCTATATACTGAAAATCACGGTTTTCGGTACGAATGCTCTGGCCGTATGAGAACGTCGAATCAAAATTGATATCGAAATCACCAACCGTAAAGCTGGCACTGTGTGCGGCGCTACTCATGCCCAACATCGCTGCGCCGACGCTGAGCGCTAACCGATGCTTCACAAATAGTGGCTGTCTTATCATTGTTGCTTCCCCCTTAGCGCGGGTAATTTTTAGATCAAGTTATTGTTTTTAGTGTAGTCTTGTGCATTTAAAAGGATAGGCTACAGTTACGAACAGTCTACATGAATGCTTTGTAACTGGCGTTAAATTTCCTTTTCATATGCTAATGGTATGACATCCTACCACTATTTTTATACATGACAATAACGTTAACGACAAATGCAATTTACATTACCGTCAAATAATCTAAAAATTGCTGTATTTATATTCGCTCCAGCACAACGAATTTATTTTCCCCAGTCAGGGTAAGGCGGGATCGACCAAATATGCCCAGAGCGGACATATGCGGTAATACTTTTTAGCGGCGGGAAAGCGCATGCGACTAGTATTATCGTCATACACTTAAATGGCAGTGCTTGACCTATTACCGGGCCAAGTCACTGCTCATAGGTTAGGTGCTGCGCAAATATTGCTTATTCACTTAAGGCTTTTTCAACCTTTTCAAAGAGATCTTTGCTCAGATTCGGTAATGCCATCAGGCGTTGTAACTGGGCACGCATCAATTGTTGACGGTCCAAGTCATAACGGCGCCAGGCCAACAGCGGAGTAATTAACCGCGAGGCATTTTGCGGGTTTATATCGTTAAGCTTTACCAGCACATCCCCAAGAAGCTCATAACCACGGCCATCCTGGTGATGGAACACCCTTGGGTTGCTCATGGTCAGGGGCCCCAACAAGGCTCTTACCCGGTTCGGATTTTGCCAAGAGAAGTGCGGGTGTTCAAACAAGGCGCTAATATCACTCAAGGCATGTTCGCCCTGCTTCATCGCCTGTAAGTTAAACCATTTATCCAATACCAGGACATCGTCGGCCCAGCGCGTTGCAAACTCTCCAAGCAAGATGTTTTCTTGCTTATGCTGCGCCAACACCAAGGCTTTTAGCGCCGCCAGCGACAAGGTCATAGAGCCATTGGTCGCTTGCTCGGCAATATAGTCGGTGGCGACATCAAGGCGTGCCAGGTAGTACATGCAGGCAGCAAGCAAGGCGCGTACCCCAGTGCTTTGAGCTGTTTGTTGCTTGTCGTCCTTAAACTGCTCTACGACGGCTTCTAATTGCGGGCGCAGATGCTTGGCAATATCCGTTTCAAAAGCATCAATAATGCTATTGAGCGCATCGACCGGGATTTCGCTATATCCGCTGCTCAGAGTGTCAAAGCTCGGCAAGTACAAAAGCTCGGCAATCAAAGCCAGATCAGCTTCTTCACCTGATAAAACGCCATTTAGCAACTCGCTCATGGTTGCCAATACCAGATCCGGCAACTGAACTTGCTCATTAACTTGCGCCACAGCCTGATTAACGCAATGACTGAGTGCGGCTTGCTGTGCATCCCAGCGGCTAAAGTCACTGCTGGCGTGGCGAACAATATGCAATTGATCCGCCAAGGCTTGGGCAAACTGCACCTGCACCGGCGCCGAAAAATCTTCAAAAAGAACGGCGACCGGGCGCTCATCAACCTGCTCAAACACAAATTCCTGACTTTGCTCACTCAGGTGTAAAACCTTGTCCAGGTCTTGGCCGTCACGCTTCAGCGCCATGGGCTGCCCCTGTTGATTTAACAACTCTATGGCCACCGGAATTAACAAGTTGTCCTTATGGGGCTGCTCCGCGGTTGGCTTATGGGTTTGCGTTAAGCTCAGGGTGTAGCGTTTGGCGTCGCTGTCGTAATCTTCGCGCACCGAAACCAAGGGCGTGCCCGCTTGTCCGTACCAGAGTGAAAACTGCGATAAATCCGTGTCATTGGCATCATGCATGGCGGCAACAAAGTCATCACAGGTCACCGCCTGGCCGTCATGGCGCTCAAAATACAGCTTCATGCCCTTTTGGAAGCCCGCTTCACCAAGCAAGGTATGCAGCATGCGGATCACTTCGGCGCCCTTGTCATACACGGTTACCGTGTAAAAGTTATTCATTTCAATGACTTTTTCTGGGCGTATGGGGTGCGCCATGGGGCCTGCATCTTCGGCAAACTGATGAGTACGCATCACCTTCACGGCATCGATGCGGTTAAGGGCGCGAGAGCCTAAGTCACTGCTGAACTCCTGATCGCGAAATACCGTTAAACCTTCTTTTAAAGACAGCTGGAACCAGTCGCGACAAGTAACCCGGTTACCTGTCCAGTTATGGAAATACTCGTGCCCGACAATGGACTCGATAAGATGAAAATCCCTGTCTGTGCTGGTGTCACTATTGGCCAAAACGCACTTGGAGTTAAAGATATTCAGACCCTTATTCTCCATGGCGCCCATATTGAAAAAATCGACCGCCACTATCATGTAGACATCCAGGTCGTATTCGAGGTCGAAGCGCTGCTCATCCCATTGCATAGCGCGCTTAAGGGAGGCCATGGCATGAGGCGCTTTGGAGAGGTTCCCTTTATCAACATACAGCTCCAGCGCCACCTCGCGGCCCGAGGCCGTGGTATAGGTATCGCGCAGCACATCAAAATCACCCGCCACCAAGGCAAAGAGGTAACTGGGCTTTTTAAACGGGTCTTGCCAGGTGGCGAAATGCTTACCGTCGGCTAAGTCCCCACTGTCGATTTTATTGCCATTGGACAAAAGGTGAGGAAACTGCGCCTTGTCGGCCACTATGGTCACCTTGTAACTTGCCATCACATCGGGGCGGTCAAGGAAATAGGTGATTTTACGAAAACCCTGGGCCTCACATTGAGTGCAGTAGGCACCATCTGACAAATACAGGCCTTCGAGCGAGGTATTGGTTTCGGGTGCGCATTCGGTGGTGATCTCAAGGCTAAAAGCCTGCTCAGGCAACTGCCCTATGATCAGCTGCTCGTCTTCAATGCGATAGGCGCTGTGCGCTAGGTCGTTGATGCGCACCTGCAGCAGAGTTAAATCTATGCCATCGAGTACCAGCTCATTGCTTGGGTTATCAAGGTTGGCGCGCACCAAGGAGCGGGCTACTACTTGTGTGTTTAGTGGCGCGAGTTGGACCTGTAATTCGAGTTCGTCGATAAAAAATGCGGGCGCTTGGTAATCACGTAAATACTGGGCATGGGGTTGAGTCGCACTCATGGGTGACTGTCTCCTAAAACTTAAAGCGGGCATCAAATGATGCCCGTACTGCAATTAATCGCTGTGTGTGGCTTATGCCTGTCCCTGCACTTTTGCCTCGGGCTGCAGATGCTTGGGCTCGATACGGAGAATTTTAATACCCAGGTAGGCGTAGATAATCGCCAGCACCGGGTTGATTAAATTAAAGAAAGCATAAAAGGCATAATCAAATGGGTTGATCAACAACACGCTTTGCATATAGGCACCGCAGGTGTTCCAAGGGATCAGTGGACTGGTAATGGTGCCACCGTCTTCCAGGGTACGGGACAGGTTGACCGGTTGTAAGCCGCGTTTTTTATATTCTTCTTTAAACATACGCCCCGGCACTACGATGGCGATATATTGATCCGCAGCCACCAGGTTTGTACCGATACAGGTCGAAATGGTCGCCGCTACTAAAGAGCCGGTAGACTTAGCGATTTTTAAAATGCTGCGTACAAACACCTCAAGCAGACCTGTTTTCTCCATAATGGCACCAAACATAAGCGCCATCATGATAAGCCATGTGGTGTTGAGCATGCCCGACATACCGCCGCCGGATAGCAAATCATCCATTTTTGCATCACCCGTGCTAATGGCAAAACCATCAAAGAAGGTGGCCCATACCAGCTTAAAGTAGCCGATCAGCTGACCTTGGCTGACATCCACCTGAGATGCCAGTAAATCACTTTGGAATAACAGCGCCCACACGGCACCGAGCACGGCACCAATGGAAATTGCCGGGAACGCAGGCATTTTACGAATGGCTAGAACCAGCAGCACCACTAAAGGCATGAGGTTTAAAATATTGATATTAAAGTTTGCTGCCAACAAATCCACCATGGCATCAATAGCGGTGGCGTCGCTGCTTATCTCGGCATTAAAGCCCATAAAAATAAAGATGATCACCGCAATCACAAAGCTGGGCACTGTGGTCCAGAGCATATGATGGATATGCGCAAAGAGATCGGCACCGGCTACCGCTGGCGCCAGGTTGGTGGTTTCTGAAAGCGGGCTCAGCTTATCGCCAAAATAGGCACCTGAGATCACCGCACCGGCAGTTACCACAGGGTCAAGAGACAAACCATTGGCCACACCCAGCAGGGCTACACCTATGGTCGCCGCCGTGGTCCAGGAGCTGCCGATACTCATGGCTACAACACCACAAATAATACAACTGGCGGCATAAAACCAATGCGGGTTAATAATCTGCAAGCCATAATAGATCAAAGTCGGCACTGTGCCCGACAGCAGCCAGGTACCAATAAGAGCACCAACCATGAGCAAGATCAAAATAGCCCCAAGGGAAATAGTGATACCCTTGATCATCGCCTCTTCAAGGGTTTTCCAGGTATAGCCATTTTTCAGACCCACCAAGGCCGCTGCAAAGGTCGCAAAAAGTAAGGCTATTTGGTTTGGACCCGATGACGAGTTATCACCATAGAGATAAACCGCTGCACCCAATAGGCAGATCAACACCGTAATGGGGATCATTGCATCGATAAATTTAGCTTGTTTTGTTGTCGTCAAAATCGCTCTCCTGCCCTTGCCTCTTTCGCACAACGCGACAAGGGTTATTTTTGTTATAAGCGCAAAGATTACCAGAGCAGCGCAGATTTAACAGCGCTTAAATAACAAAAAAGGCGCTTAACGCGCCTTTTGTCTTGGTATTTGCTTACTTATTATTCTTTACCAAACGCCCGTGCTTTATAAAATCTTGGGTGATTAAAGCCGCTTCTTCAAGGTAGGGGTCAAAATTATCCAATACCTCTGGAGCATTCTCTATATCGGTTACCTTCTCCAGACCCAAGCGAACTAAACGTTCATTGGTACGAGCCAGTGCCAGTTGCTCGCGCTCATCGCGCTCATTAAGGCGCTCTTTTTCATTGAGCGAAATAAACTTACGGTCCTGCTCTTCCTTATAGGTGCTAATGTCTTGTAGCACATAGCTAAACTCAGGCTCTTTGGCGATACGTTTGTCATGCTCGGCACTGAGGTAACCTATGGTATCGTCTAAGCTATCAACCATGGTGTACTTAGCGCGGATAATGCTGTCCCAAGGAAGGGCATTGTCTTCCTGGCTTTCACCCCACTGTGCGGGATCAATGGGCGATGGCAATTTAATGTCCGGGATCACCCCTTTGTGTTGCGTACTACCACCATCTATGCGGTAAAACTTGGCAATAGTATATTGCACGCTACCCAGCGGGTTATCGTATAGGTCATAGTTGCGACCCAAACCACGGTGTTGTTGCACCGTGCCCTTACCAAAGGTTTGCTCGCCGATGATCACAGCGCGGCCATAATCCTGCATAGCTGCGGCGAAGATTTCCGACGCGGATGCGCTGTAACGGTCAACCAGTACCGTCATAGGACCGTCATAGTAGGTTACGCCGTCGCTGTCTTTTTGCTGCTCGATACGACCATTAAGGGTGTGAATTTGCACCACTGGACCTTGGTCGATAAACAAACCGGATAGCTTGGTCGCTTCATATAAAGAGCCACCGCCGTTTTGACGAAGGTCGATGATGATGCCATCTACCTTTTGCTCTTTAAGTTTCACCAACTCGGCTTTTACATCTTCTGACAGGTTGTTATAAAAACCGGGGATTTCAATAACGCCTATCTTGCTGCTCATTTGTGAGTAGCTGGCATCAAAAACGTGAGATTTAGCCGCTCTGTCTTCTAGGCGCACCTTGTCGCGAGTGATTTCCACCACCTTAGGCGTGCCGTGGTCGTCCTTGCCTCTTAGATACTGTAAGCGCACCAAGGTACCCTTAGGACCCTTGATCAGGTCGACTACATCATCAAGGCGCCAGCCGATCACATCGACAAAGTCATCATCGCCTTGGGCAACACCTATAACCCTGTCTTCCGGTTTAATGGCGCCGGTTTTATCGGCAGGACCACCTGGAACCAAAGAACGGATCACTGTGTAATCTTCGTCATAACTGAGCACCGCGCCTATGCCTTCAAGCTCAAGATCCATATCCATCTTGAACTGCTCGGCACGACGTGGTGATAAGTAAGAAGTGTGCGCTTCGATGGAGCGGGCAAAGGCATTCATAATGATCTGGAACGCATCTTCACTCTTGGTTTGCACCAAGCGCTTTAACGTGTAGGTGTAGCGTTTTTCTAACACCTCTTTGATGCCATCCCAATCCTTACCCGTCATTTTCAGGCGTAACGCATCGTACTTAACCTTTTGACGCCAGAGCTCATTAAGCTCGGCTTCGGTGCTCGCATAAGGGGCGTCTTCACGATCAAAGTAATACTTATCGTCTTGGCTGAAATCGAACGGCTTGTCGAGTAAAGACAAAGAATACTGATAACGCTCAAACCGACGCTTCATGCTGAGGTTAAATAAGTCGTAGGCAAAGTCTAATTTGCCGGACTTCAGAGCGTTATCGAACTTATCGCGGTATTGCTCAAACTGGGCAACATCGCCCGCTAAGAAAATACTGCGATTAAAGTCCAGGGATTCGATATAACGATCGAACATCTGCGTCGCCAGCTCGTCGTTAAATCGTATCGGCTTGTAGTGTGCACGGGTAAAGAGGTTGGTCACTCGCTTACTGGCAGTACTGTGTTGCGACTCTTGCTGCAACATGGGTAAATCAGCGATTGTGACCTTGTCCAACGAGGCCAAGGCCGGTGCCGCGATAAGGGCAGCAACCAGGGGGATGAGTGAAAACGTCTTACTCATGCACAACTCCTTTTTTATACCAGGTACAGACTATCGGCTTTTGTCTTAACTTGCATACCGGTTACCAGCTCAACATGGATTTCGTCTTTGTTGACTTCCGTGATGGTACCGTTCACCAATGCCTGACCTAGTTTTACTTTAACTTTGGTATTAGCCTTGACCTGTTCGCTTGGTAAAGGTTCAACTTTATTGCTGCGACGAGGCTCAGCGGCTGGGGCTTTTTTGACTTTAGCGCCTTTTGCAGCAGGTTTACCACTGCCCTGTGGGCGTTTTTTGTAACCCTTTGTGTCACCTTCTTTGGCACCACGTGCTGGCTTCTTACGCTTAGCCATTTTCGCACGGCTTTGCTCTAGTGCCGTCTGTGCATGATCCACATGCTCTTGCTCAACCTTTTCGGCCTGGTTGCCGTCAAGGTCAACGCGGAATTCGTTATTCACCACCGCTTCGAGGTAGCGCCAGTGCGAGGTATATTTTCTTAGCGCCTGACGAACCTGCGTTTTGCTGACTTTTTCGTTGCCCTCAATACGCTCGGCGATGTCTTTAAAGATACCTACTTTAAGAGGCTTAATACCATCTTTTTGTTTAAAACAGTTTGGAAATTCCTCATAAAGGAATGCCAATACTTCGTTTATGTCTTTTAGCTTGTTTGTGGTTTCCATTTCTAAACCTTCAGTTACACCTGCTCATCTTGAGCCGAGTCGATATAGTGTTCCACCCAGTCCAGCAACTCTTCCAACTCGGCATCGATTAATGCCAGGTCACCGCGAAGATGTTCCCAAATACCGGATATAATACTGTCAATTTGTTCACAGCCGAGATCATCGGGTAGTCGTGCCCAAGCGTGGTGAATAAGCTCATTTAAGCGCTCACATACCAGCTCTTCTTCGCCTTCCCAATCACCTACATCGGCTATGGAAAATAGGTAATCTTGGACGTTCAGTAGATCTTTCATGCGATATGCTTCTCCAAACATTCAACCAGCAGTTCAAGACCCGCTTTATCCTGTTCGTCGAAACGCCCTACTGTAGGGCTGTCGATATCCAATACGCCAATGGCCTCGCCGTTTTTCTTAACCACGAGAACAATTTCCGAATTGGATGCCGCATCACAAGCAATATGGCCGGGGAATTGATGCACATCTGTGACCAGCTGAGTTTTATCCGCCGCTATAGCAGTGCCGCATACCCCTTTGCCCACTTCAATACGCACACATGCAGGTTTTCCCTGAAATGGCCCCAGCACTAATTGCTCAGGCGACTCCAATAAATAAAAACCGGCCCAGTTAATATCGTCCATCGACATATATAACAAGGCGCTGATGTTGGCTAAGTTGGCAATTAAGTTGGGCTCGTCACAAATCAGTGCTTGCGCCTGCTCTGTCACAGAACGATAAAATTCCGCTTTGCTCATTTAAATACTACTTCACATAGAATACGCAGTGTTTAAGGTACTCTTTGTGGCGGGCAAATGAAACCTTTTATCATGAAAAAAGTGCTGCTAGCGCTTGAAAATGCGCTGGTTGCTTAAATTTAAATCACTCGTTACAAAGCCGTTAAGCGATTTTAGCTCGCCCGCGACGCAAACCGAATAGAAACAAACCACTGCCAAGGGCGGCCATCAACGCATTGACTATAAGCAAAAAGCCGGCTCCGGCACCAAAAAGATAACTAAACACAGCGCCACCGAGCAAACCTAGGGTTAAAATACCGCTGTAATGCACCTTGTTATGTTTGTACATCAAGAGATAACCGGGCACCACCAGCACCGCCATGGCTAAACCAACAATATGGGCATTGGCCAGAGCCGATAACAAGACAGTAAAAAAGATGGCCGAGCCATTTTCTTGCACCGACAACGCATAGTAAATGCCAAGCACAAGCCCCACTAATACGGGGGCGAGCAATGAATAGAGTACGGCCTTCGCCAGATGTTGCTTCATAGAGGGATAATTCTTAAATTTTGCATCTATGCAGAGTGGCAAAGAATGCCGCCCTTGCCAATTACGACCTTAGTCGCATCGCTAAGCGTAATCCCCCATCTACAGCAATACAAACCAAGATCCTGACACTTTTCGTCTCGTTGACCCTGGCTCAGCTGCAGTTGAATATAGCCCTTAATCGGCACCAGGCAAGTTGGCGTGATATTTATCAATCTTACACGCAGGCAAAAGAAATCAGGCCCGACTTATTCCTAAGTCAGGCCTAACTTTTTGTTTAACTGTAAAAATTTATTCTACGCATTGATCGGTAAAATCGTTTGGACAGGGATCTATACCATCGTCCACGCCATCTCCATCCGTGTCTGGGTTTATGGGATCTGTGCCAAAGTTGAACAGCTCATCGTGATCAGACAGACCGTCATCATCTGTGTCTGGGTCGAGTGGATTTGTTCCGAATAAATAAACTTCTTCTTCATCTAACAGACCATCACCATCTGTGTCTGGGTCGAGTGGATTGGTTCCGAAGGCTATCTCGGTACCATCAGGCAGACCATCTCCATCCGTATCTGAATTTACGGGATTTGTTCCATAAAACAAGATCTCAACAAAATCAGACAGACCATCAGCATCTGTGTCAGCGTCTAGTGGATCTGTTCCGTATAAGTTAACCTCGTCGCCATCAGACAGACCATCAGCATCTGTGTCTGGGTTGAAGGGATCTGTTCCTAACTGGCTCTCGTCAATATCGGTTAGCCCGTCTCCATCTGAATCAGTATTTGTATCTGGAATGAGGGGATCTGTTCCTGACTGTATCTCGTCGTAATCTGTTACGCCATCACCATCAGTGTCTGGGTTTAGGGGATCCGTGCCTAACGCGATTTCTTCCGCATCGGTTAGCCCGTCTCCATCCGAATCTGAATTTGTGGGATCCGTTCCGTATAAGTTGACCTCCTCTGCATCAGACAGACCGTCACCATCGGTGTCCGAATTTAGGGGATCTGTTCCTAGTTGACTCTCTTCACCATCGGTTAGCCCATCGCCATCTGAGTCATTAGTACATGGGTTAGTATAATACTCACAGGCTTCAACGTAATCGCTAAGACCATCGCCATCTTCATCACCCGTACCATCACGCTTAATGACACCGTCGCCATTTACATCCATAACGGCTGCCAAGCACAGCGTATTAGACTCAATAATAGGAGGATATACATCACCTGATTCGTCTTCCAGGGGCAGGCCGGTGGATAATTCCAGCTTATAGACCTGAGCTCGAGCGTTCAACATAAGCGAACCACAACTGGCGGGTGCGTACTTGCCATTTTTCTTAGCGCCGCGAGTCTGGGCGAGTGCAGAAATAAAACCACCACTTGGTTCTGGCAGCCATTCAATTTGACTGGCACTTTTGCTATCGTCCTTCTTGTTGGCAGATTGAATAAAGGCCTTACCCAGGTCATCATCGGTTAACTCAACATCCCACTGGGCAGGCACTGTATCTTTAACAATAACGGGGACGCTGTCCGGGTTGTTATATGAAATACTAAAGCCATATTCGCTACTTTGGGTTTGACCTGCTTGCACAACCAGATCTATCTGGCCATCCGCTGCAGTCGAATTGTCTAGATTGTCTGATTCATCGGGACCGCTGATAATTTCTTTAGATATTGACAAGACCGATGATCGCCAGTTAACAACTTGATCAAGATGTGCTTGCGTTAAGCCTGCGGCTAAATCATCTCCTTCTTTGGGTGTAGTATCAAACAAAGTGGCAGCCGACAGCGCGTCAACTGATGATGTACTCATTTGATGGAAGAACATCAAGGCTTTTGTCGCACCCGCCTCAACGGTTAAGTGATAGCTAGCCCGCAAGCCTTCTGTACCGCCGCAGCTAAAGACTGTATCAGATACAAAGTACGGAACTACCTCAGGGTCATCGGGGCCAAAAAATACCGTGGTGTTCACTGGGTCGTCAGAATCTGGGTCCGTGGCATCATCAGTTACAACCCAGCGATCAAGCGTATCGAACACCCCGTCTCCGCTACTCGTGCCCAAAATTTCAGTAAATTGATCTGAGCCAAAATTAGTTTCAAAATCAACATCAACACTACTGTCTGTTTGGGTTGGATTAGTGAAAGTGACATAATTACGTAATGTTGCACTGCCAGGCATAATGTAATAACTCACCTGAATCGTTAATCCTGATATATCTACGGGTGAAAACGTTGCCATTTGCCCGTCAACAGTTAAATGTCCACCAACTTGCGTACCGTCGACCCATAACATCGAAGCATAGTCAAAGGCATCTCCTTGTTGTGAAATGGACGCATCATACACACTGGCCCCCGAACCAGAAGACCCATCCTCTATACAGAAACCACCAATCGGACCACCGTTGCTAGTCATAACCCTGTCGGACACAACCCAACGAGAACCCTCCCCTCCTGTTATTATTCCAGTTGCAGCCATCAGATTATCCAATGGGATTAAACTCAGACCGATTATGACTCCTGAACAAACCTTGGTTAGTAAATATTTCATAACATTTACCCTCATTTCTAACTATGCACATAAGAAATGTGTATAGGGTTTAGCTGATCGATAGAGCTAAACTTCATGCTACCGAGCCCATTACTGCCGTCTAGATTATAGTTAGGATTGGTTAAATATTGAGCAACCCGTAATGGGGCGTAATAATTGCAAAACGTATCACCTAGGTAGGACGGGTTTTAGCTAGTGATTCATTTTGAAGAGGCAGGTTTCAACACCAGAAAATTATCCGTCATGCTAGATACAGGCGAGCCTGGCGCTTATGGCCATATAACATTGAAAGCCTTGCTGATAAGAAGGAATTAGTGTGGTGATTTTTATTTCCCGATACTGCCGACGCCGGCCGGAATAATAGCGAGAGTTTAAACACTTTTTAGATGAAATCTGAAACGAATATGAAGCTGGCGAGCGGCTAATGACTTAAACACAAGCACAAAAAAGGGCTGCTTAAATAAAGCAGCCCTTTCTTATATGGCGGAGAGATAGGGATTTGAACCCTAGATAGGCTATTAACCTATGCCGGTTTTCAAGACCGGTGCTTTCAACCACTCAGCCATCTCTCCAAACGCGGTACCCGGACGACGTATCGTCCAAGTTAAATTTAGTGGCGGAGAGATAGGGATTTGAACCCTAGATAGGCTATTAACCTATGCCGGTTTTCAAGACCGGTGCTTTCAACCGCTCAGCCATCTCTCCGCAGCGGGGCGAATATTAGAGAAATGAATTGCGTTTGTGAAGTGTTATTTTCATTTTTTTGTTTAACCGCTTAATTTTTGACTGTTTTGCGCAACATTGCAGCAAGTGAGATTATTTATCCGCCATTGAAAGTGAAAGGTTTGCCCATATTTATAAGACTTGATAATCTTGAACCTGGATGTAAGTAACATCCGAGGATTGATTAATTTGAAGGAGTTTAACAATGGCGTTTAATAACTCGTACAGCACGGCTAAGCCGATGATGTCGACCATTGAGACGAATAAGGTTTTAAAGAACACTTACTTTTTACTCGCGATGACGTTGGCATTCAGTGCTGTGACTGCGGGTATTTCTATGGCGCTTAACCCTCCGTTCTTTACGGGGATCATCTGCTCTTTGGTAGGTTTGGGTCTGCTTTTTGTAGTTAACAAGAAAGCCGAAACAGCCTCTGGTGTCATGTGGGTATTTGCCTTTACCGGCATTATGGGCTTTGGCCTGGGTCCCCTGCTTAACCACTACGCAGCAATGCCAAGTGGCCCGTTCTTGATCATGCAAGCCCTGGGTTCAACGGCGCTTATCTTCTTTGGTCTTTCTGCTTATGCACTTACTACCAAAAAAGACTTCTCATTTATGGGCGGTTTTTTAACCGTAGGTCTGTTGGTGGTGATCGTTGCCAGTATCGTTAATATTTTTATCGGCAGCTCAATTGCCTTTATGGCTATCAACGCGGCGGTGGTATTTATTATGTCGGGTCTGATCCTGTTCGATACCAGCCGTATTATCAATGGTGGCGAAACTAACTATATCCGCGCCACGGTTGCCCTATACCTTAACGTATACAACCTGTTTACGTCACTTCTGCACCTACTTGGCGCAACAGATGACTAATAAATAGAATTTGTTAGAATAAGCCCCATTCATTGGGGCTTTTTTTTGGATTGAATTTGGCCAGTTTCGTACTTTCACTACACAGTGCGCCGAGCGATACCGACACGCTCAATGCCCTAGGGCGCTTTGCCACATCAGCGCTGGCGCAGGGGCACACAATTCGCTGTATTTTCCTGTATCAGGATGGGGTGTATCACGCCTCCCCTTGCTTTGATTTAGCCAGCGATGAATTTGACCCGGCCAAGGTATGGCAAGACCTGCACAAGCAAGGCATTGAATTACATCTGTGCGTTACCGCAGCCACTAAGCGCGGCATCGACTTGGACCAATGCAAACACTTTAGTGTCTCCGGTTTAGCGGAGTTCGCCATGGAAGCGGCGCAGGCAGACAGATGGGTGCAATTTAAATGAAGCATATAGTGGTTATTAGCCAACAGGCCCCCTATCAACAGCAAAGCCTTAAAGAAGCGCTTGATTTGCTGCTTATCTTTGCCGCCATCGACCAGGAAGTGTCCTGGCTGATTGAAGGCGATGCGGTGTTCGCGCTATTGGCCGAGCAGCAGCCCAAACTACTTGGTCAGAAGGACTTCACCAAGGCCCTGAAGATGCTTGAGCTTTACGATATCGACAGCATTTATGTGTGCAGCGAGTCTTTGAGCGACCGAGGTATGGATGAGAGTGCACTCATCCTGGATGTAAAAAACGTTCTAGCGCAGGATAAACAAGCCCTGTTAGCAAAGGCAACTCAGGTGGTAGTACTATGAGTCACAACAATTTATTTATCCTCAGCCGCCCCCTTGCCTCATTGCCTTTATTAGCAAGCAAGCTCAGCAAAAACGATGCGCTCTTGCTGCGTGGCGATGCCTGCTACAACCCGGCGGCCTTTAGCATGTTTGAGGTGCCCGTTTATGCCCTGAAAACGGATGTGGTTGCCCGTGGCGCGCAGTCACGTTGTAGCAAGGTGCAGCTGATCGATGACCTGGAATGGGTCGCATTAACCCTTCAATTTCAAAGATGTATTAGTGAGTAACCATGATTGAATTTAACGGCCAACAACTTGAGACCGACAAAGAGGGTTATCTGCTTGATAGCAGCCTGTGGAGCCGTGAACTGGCCCCTATTATTGCCGCAACGGAAAACATCGAGCTCAGTGACGCCCATTGGGAAGTGGTGTTCTTTGTCCGTGAGTTTTACGAAGAATTCGACACCAGCCCGGCGATACGTATGCTGGTAAAGGCCATGGCCAAAAAGCTTGGCGAGGATAAGGGCAACAGCAAATACCTGTATAAGCTGTTCCCCAAAGGCCCGGCGAAACAAGCCACGAAAATTGCCGGTCTGCCGAAACCCGCCCGCTGCATTTAATGCCACGTTAAAGTAAAAAAGGAGCCAATGGCTCCTTTTCTTTATGCTTTAGCAATTACTTGGTGTAACCACGCGGCATGTCCGAAGGCGTGGTATAACGCTCTCGTAGCTTGTCTTGACGGGCCTCGGTCGACACCTTCTCACCGTCAATCCAGATACCTTCAATCTTGGCATTCAGTTCAAACGGATCGGCACTCCAAAGTACCAGATCTGCCGCTTTACCTGCGCTGATAGCACCGGCATCAATATTGAATGCCTCGGCCACATTGCTGCTGATGGCCGCTAACGCGCCCTGCTGGCTCATGCCGTAAGATACCGCATTACCGGCATCGAAACGCAGCTGATACAGGTTATGAGCACTGTCACCAGCGATAGTCAGGATCACCTTAACGCCTGCTTTTTCAAGCTTACCGGCATTAGCCAGATCCGCATGCATGGAATCAAAGTTGCCTGGCAGGTTGTCCATGGCGCTGATGATCACAGGCGTATTGCTGGCGGCAAGCTGCTCGGCAATCAATACCGCATCATGAGCACCGGCAAACACCATATTGATGTCGTACTTGGCTTTAAGCTTTAGTAACTCGAGCATTTCAGCGGCGCGTGATACGCCGATAAGCAGCGGCATGTCTTTAGCAAAGACGGCGTCTAAAACCTGAATTTCACGGTTGTGCGCATCGCTGTCTTTCTTTTCACGTTGCTTATGACCATCGAGTTTCTCGATCAGGGTCTGCATCGACAAGGCGCGTGAGCCCTTGCTCTTTTGTCCAAGCTCAATGGCCAAGGCCACATGCTTTTGGCTCACACTGTCGAATTCACCGCTGAGCGATACCACAGAAGCAAGACCATTGAAAATGTCTTCGCTGCCGCCTGGCACGATCACGTCGCGGGTAATACCACCTTTACGTGCGTAAGGGATCAGCGATGAACGGGGATTAAAGGCAAGGCTTGGGTCGAAGGTGATAGAGGCTTTTTTATCGCTGCCATCACGTGAACCATCCACCGCACCCACTTCCACCAAACCCAGGTGGTTTAGTGAGCCGATAAAGCCCGGTGTTAAAATTTTACCTTGTGCGTCAATCACTTCCTCGGCGTCAATTTGCGCCGGATTAACAGCAACAATTTTACCGTCTTTAATTAGCACAGACGCGTCTTTTAATACGCCCTGCTCGGTAGCGGTATGAATGGTAGCATTGGTAATAGCCAATGTTTGCGCGCCTGCGGATACACTCATCGCTAAGGCTGCGGCAACCGATGTCATTGTAAACAGTTTCATCTTGTTCTCCTTAGCGTTGGCCTAACATAAAATCACTTTGGGCTTGGTATTTCTCGTCATGGCGGTCATACACCTTGGCACCATCGATAAATACCTGCTCGGCTTTGGCATAAACGCTAAACGGATTGTTGTCCCACAATACTAGGTCGGCTTGTTTACCGGCGGCAAGAGTACCTGTTTTATCCTCGATACCCAGGGCCTTGGCTGCATTTGACGTCAGCCACTTGATGGCGTGGGCTTCATCGATATTGAAACCATTTTCATTGGCGCGGTACATCACCTTACCCGCTTCCTGGTTTAGGCGCTGAATGGTGGTGTCTGAGTCAGAGTGAACTATGGCACAGGAGTTCTTCACCGCATCAACGATGGCAACGTTTTCCTGAACCATGTCATAGGCTTCCATTTTAAAGCCCCACCAATCCGGCCACAGTGCTGCACAGCTGCTGTTTTCGGCAAGCAAATCGGCAATCTTGTAGGCTTCAATACCGTGGTGGAAGGTACCGGCGTGGTAATCAAACTCTTTCGAAAGGTCGATCATCATGGCCATTTCTTCTGCTTTGTAGCAGTGGTTATGGATCAAAATGTCACCATCGAGTACACCGCGCAGGGTGTCCATGGTCAGGTCGCGCTCGGGCGCCTGTACATTCTTACCGGCGTCATAATCGGCATCGTACTTTTCCCAGGCACGCTTGTATTCTGTGGCATCAATCCAGGCATTGCGATAACCGGCCATATTACCCATACGAGTCGATGGCAATACACCCTTGCTGCCGTAAACACGCTTAGGGTTTTCACCACAGGCCATTTTTAAACCATAAGGTGCCTCTGGAAACTTCATCGCCTGCATAGTGTGGGCAGGGACGTTTTTCAAGGTTACGCCGCGGCCACCAATCAGGTTGGCTGAGCCCGGCAGAATTTGTAGCGTGGTAATACCACCTTCACGAGCACGGTTAAAGCCAGGATCTTGTGGCCATACCGAATGTTCAACCCATACTTCCGCGGTAACCGGGCTGGTCATTTCGTTGCCATCCTGGTGCGATGCCACTGCCGGGTTTGGATAGGCCCCTAAGTGTGAGTGCACATCGATAAGGCCAGGCGTTAACCATTTGCCTTGGGCGTCTAGGGTTACGTCGGCCTGAACCTGCAAGTCGGTACCAATTTGTTGGATTTTACCGTCGACCACATAAACATCACCGCCGTCGATACGCTGGCCGTCACCGGTCAATACGGTGGCATTGGTGATCAGCGTCGATTGACGAGGTAGCGGCTGATAGGTACTGGGGTAAGGGTTTTTATTAATGGTTACCTTATCGCCTTGCGGGCCTTCAGATTGTTGGCACCCGGCGAGCGTGATAGCTAAGGCTAACACGCTGAGGCTTGGTGTTTTTGTTAGCATTGTTGTTATTACTCCTATTTTTCGCACCACTGTAGCGAATAGTGCTACGAATTGCGAAGAAAATAGGTTAATAAGCGGTAAATCAAGATAAACGCCGGAGCGGCCAGCCCCTTGAGCCATCTTAGCTTTAGCTTGGTTCCATTTTGTGGGCAAATGTTACAAGAATAGGCAAGAGCCCCTGAATTAACAGGTACAAGGACGACCTGTACAAAAAAAAAGCATTTTTTTTGCTTTTTATGTAAACAGATGAGATAGGGAAAATCTGTAAAAATAGGCAGTTAGGTTAAGATATTCACAATTGACATAGATGCTTACATTCTGACTTATCCTGTTCATTCCATAACAACAAACGCGGTTCATACTTAAACAGCAATCAATGCACTAATAAGGAGAAAATCCATGAAACGCACAACTCTGTTAGGCTCTGCTGGCGTCCTACTCTTAGGAGCGCTTTCATCACACGCTATGGCCAATGAACAATTTGTTGCGGCTGATAACACCGTCGGTACGCAACTGTGTATGGCAATCACTAAGGATAATCCTTTCAAAATGGCCCAAGCGATGGATAAGCACAACATCCCACGTCATAGATTGACTAAACGTTTGTCATGCAACGACCTTAGCGTCCGTGAATTTGCAAGCCTTTATGGTTTTGAACGTAGTCTGAAAAAACTACGTCTCACTCCACTGACTGAGACATCTATTCGCGACATAGCCAAAGTACATGGCGACACCATCTTGGTGGTTTCTGGCTCGAAATAAATAGCCACAGCATTTACAGAGGCCCGCAATTGCGGGCTTCTTCTTTTTCAAAAGCGAAAACTTAATCAGGGCGTTTTTTGCACTGGCACTTACTCCCTTGTTATTTCGCTAAAATTACCGCTTATTAACCTTCGCAAAATGAACTCGACAATGAATATTATTGCAGTGAATCAGAACTTTGCCATACTTGGTGTACCCCTGAAATTTAGCGGTTTGCGGTTATGTGGAATACCTTGACTCAGTTACTTAGCGACACACTCAACAGCCCTTTTACCTTGGTGCACAAGCAACAGCTCACAAATTCTTCCGCCGATCACTTGTTTAAAATTTCCGATGGCCAGCACCAGTTTTTTGTCAAGGTCGCGCCTTTGGCCTCTCTTGAGCGCCTCGAGTGTGAAGCCGCCGATCTCGAACTGTTGACCAAAGAGTCCATGTTTATGGTGCCCGATTGTCTGCTTACCGGCACCACCTTGGAGTATTGCTTTAATGTACTTGAATGGTTAGATCTGGATCCCAATACAGATCATGCCAAAGAGCTTGGCTGGCGGCATATGGGGGAATATCTAGCGCAGTTGCACGAAAAGCATGAACAAGGCATGTTCGGCAACGAAAGAGATAACTTTATCGGCGTCACTGCCCAGCCTAATTGCTGGCATAAAAAATGGGATGTGTTTTTCAGTGAAGACCGCATAGGCTGGCAATTACAGTTATTGGCAGAAAAAGGATTTTATTTTTGCGATATTGATGAGTTTGTCTGCCAGGTCAAAGATACTCTACACCATCACCATATCAAGCCTTCGCTCCTGCACGGCGATTTTTGGCGCGGTAATGTTGGCTTTCATGGCGGCGTTCCCTGCGTATATGACCCGGCTTGTTACTATGGTGATCGGGAAGTGGATATCGCCATGAGCCGCTTTTTCGGCGCCTTCCCCGATACCTTCTATGATGCCTACCAAAGCGTTTACCCCTTAAGCGAAGGCTATGAACAAAGAGAGCGCATCTATAACCTTTATCATGTGTTAAACCATGCCAACATCTTCGCCGGCCATTATTTGACTCAGGCCAAAGAAACCATAGATAAGGTGATCAGCGAAGGTAATTAAGGTCTAAATTTTCCAAGGCGCAGGGAAAACATAACTATACTTTAAGTGATGTCATTGGACTGTCATACGAGGTGGTTATGAAAGACTACAGCCTACAAAGGGTGCGCTGCCCTCATTGCGGCCACCATACATTTGTCGATGTCGACACCAGCTCAGGTGATCAGGATTACTATGAAGATTGCGCCGCCTGCTGTAATCCTATTCATGTCAATATGCATATAGACCAAGCCCTTAACAGGGTAGAGTTAAGGATAGATGCAGACGACGAGCAAATCTTTTAGTGCTGTTGCTTTAAATAACGCTGCACCGTTTGCACTATGGTGTAGGTTTGTTGATCGACCTCGATATTAATCTCGGTCCCCGCCACCATCTGACCAAGATTGGTGATAGCCAAGGTTTCCGGAATTAGGTGTAACCAGAACCCCTGCTCTGATAACTCCCCCACAGTTAGGCTGGCGCCATTCACACTGATAAAACCCTTATACAAGACATATTCTCGCCACTTGGCATCCATGGCTATGTGCATGCGACAGTTATCCTGGGTATCGATACGCTCTATAAGACTGCCAACACAATGAATATGCCCGGAAACTATATGCCCACCGAGCTCGCTGCCAAAAGTCATGGAGCGCTCAAAGTTTACCTTATCGCCACATTCAAGTAGACCTAGATTGGTCAGCGCCAGGGTTTCATCGATAACATCAAATTGTACGCTGCCAAGGGCACCTGCATCGGCATCGTATTCAACCACAGTCAAACAACAGCCATTGACGGCAATACTGGCACCGAGTTCGAGGTTTTGCAGGTATTTAGACGGCACCGCCAACACTAAGCGCTGCACGCCATTAGTCAGGGTTTTACTTTGCACTTGAGCTTGGCATTGCACTATACCGGTAAACATCGTATTTCCTTTTTAAGTTGAAACCAACAGGATAGAATAGCGCTTTATTTTATCTGATGTTTTTTCACTTATGAAGTTTTGTACATGGGAAGCAAGTCGCCTGCTGCGCCTTGCCGCACCGGTATTTTTTGCCCAGGTGACCCTGGTGTTGATGTCTGTGGTCGACACCATTATGGCCGGTCAGGTCAGCGCTACCGACTTAGCGGCCTTGTCTATCGCTACCGGCTTGTGGAACCCTGTGGTATTCGCCCTGCTTGGAATTTTAATTGCACTGACCTCACTGGTGGCGCACAGCTTTGGCGCCGACGATGAAAAGGCCATTGCCGGTCACTTCCAACAGGCTTGTTATCTCGCCCTGATCCTGTGTCTAGTCGGCCTTATGCTGGGGCAATCTGCGGATCAACTTATTGCCCTGCTCGACACCAGCGGCGAGATTAAATCACTGGCCGGTGATTACATTACCTATGTGCAATTTGGGCTGCCTGGTTTTATCGTTTATTCCCTGTTTCGTAATGTTGCCGAGGGCAAGGCTTACACTACCCCAGCCTTTTATATTTCCATTATCGGTTTGTTGGTCAATATCCCCGCCAACTATATTTTTATTTACGGTAAGTTTGGCGCGCCTGCACTTGGCGGCGCCGGCTGCGGCGTGGCCACGGCAATTGTATTGACCGCCATGGGTGTCTCTTTACTGATCTATAGCATGATGAGCAAACGCATTAATGGCCGATTTCTTATCAATGCCTTTGCCCGCCCAAGTGTAAAAGCCATGTGGCAACAATTTAAGCTAGGTGTGCCCATCTCCTTGGCGATTTTCTTTGAAGTCACCTTATTTGCCTGTATTCCGTTATTTATCGCCTCCTTGGGCGCCGTAGTCGTCGCCGGACATCAGGTAGCTGCCTCGGTGACCACCTTATTGTTTATGCTGCCCTATAGCCTGTCTATGGCGGTAGCCATACGTTTTGGTAATCTTTATGGCCAGGAAGACTTCCAGGCACTGCGTCGCTGTATGAGCACCAGCTTTATTCTCGCCGTTGCTATTGCCGCATTCGTTGCGCTAATTACCTATGTGCTGCGCGCCGATATTAGCGCCTTATATAGCGATAACCCTGAAGTGCTGGCGCTGGCCACGGCGATTATGGTTCTCGCTTGTTTTTATCAATTGCCGGATGCGCTGCAGGTGGTAACCAGTGGTATGCTACGCGGTATTAAGCACACAGCGCCCATCTCCTATATCACCTTTTTCTCTTATTGGTTGGTGGGTTTTGCTTTGGGTTATGTGTTGGGCCGTACGGATCTGATAGTCCCGGCCATGGGTGCCCAAGGTTTTTGGCTCGGCATCATAGTTGGGCTATCCTGTGCTGCAGTACTGTTAATTTACGTGCTGCGGAGGCGTCTTGCACAAGCTCCTTTTAATTTTTAGCACACTGATACTACTGGGGGGATGCAGCGATCCTCCCAGCGCCCGCTATAACGAATATCAATATCGTCTTGGCAAGTATCTGGCCATAGAGCAACAGAGCCAGGTTCGCCTATCAACTTGGCAGCGCTTTGACAGCGAGCCTCTTCCCCCAAGTCAAAGCATAAGCCTGTTGGCGCTGGCAGACATTAACCATTGCCGTCTGGCCAGCCATATTGCCGCACATAACAACCAGCTTGGTAAGGTGGCCAGTGCCTCCGAGCGTTTTAAATATCATATCCGTTTTATCCAGTTGGTCGACCCTTGTCTCGAACATAGTCAAAGTACTGGCTTATCGGCTGAACTGCGCAGCGCCCTACAAGCGGAAAAACGCTTTAAAATGGCCCACGCCAAGCTGGCATTTAATCTGATGCTAAGCCGGGAGCCGGAGCTCAACCGACTCTTTACCCTCGCCGCCGCTGAGCTTGATTTTAACGAGCAGGCAGGACGGTCACAAAGCGCCGAAGCCTTAACCGTACTGGCCGATATGGCCAATGCGATAGCCGAAGAAAATTGGCATGCCATAGATGTAAATACGCTCACCCCGGCGCTGGCCAAGCTCAATGGTAACGATTATGTACGCAAGTTATTAACCTCGGCACGCAAACAAATTGCCCTAAACAATGAGTTGACCTCCCAACTCGAGCAAGTTTCTTTAACCTCCGAGATATGCCCACCTAAGCGCCGCAGCGACGCGGCCACCATATTACACAATATCTTCAACCTGTTTTTTATTAAGGAATTGCAGGGGTATCAGGGGCAACTCAGTGGTGCTTTGGAAGAATTTACGCCATTGTTGACGCAGGTGTGGCAATTTACCGGGAACAATAAAGATATAGAGGCCAAGCGCGCAATTGTTGGCACGCAGGAGCAAGCAAACCTATTGGCTCAACTTAAGGCATCAAGCCGTAATCATGTGCGCTGGTGGCAAGGGTTTTACGCCCAGTGCGATATTAGTCCGGTATGAATAAAAAAAAAGCAAACAATCAGGAAATTAGCCAATTGCACTTGCTAAGCCCCTGCACACACTATATATTACACGGCGTTGCCAATGAGGTAGAGGCAGGACACTGCTTCATGAATGATTTTATTGGCGCTAAAAACTAGATTGTACGACCGTAGCTCAGTTGGTTAGAGCACCACCTTGACATGGTGGGGGTCGGTGGTTCGAATCCACTCGGTCGTACCAATTCTCTAAAATACATCTCGTATTCTGTACGACCGTAGCTCAGTTGGTTAGAGCACTACCTTGACATGGTAGGGGTCGGTGGTTCGAATCCACTCGGTCGTACCAAATCTCTACAATATTTCTCATACTCAATAAAAACCCTAGCTCAGTTGCTTAGAGCACTACCTGCTCTCTATGACCCGGCCCAAGGTTCAGTGGTTCGAATCCACTCGGTCGTACCAAATCCTTAGCAAACACCCGTATTCTATACTTGCTTAGAGCACTACCTACTCTCTATGACCCGGCCCAAAGGTCGGTGGTTCGAATCCACTCGGTCGTACCAAATCTCTACAATATTTCTCGTATTCAATAAAAACCCTAGCTCAGTTGCTTAGAGCACTACCTGCTCTCTATGACCCGGCCCAAGGTTCAGTGGTTCGAATCCACTCGGTCGTACCAAATCTCTAAAATACCTCTCGTATTCAATAAAAACCCTAGCTCAGTTGCTTAGAGCACTACCTGCTCTCTATGACCCGTCCAAAGGCCAAGTAGTTCGAACCTACTTTGTCGTGCCACTCATTCAAAAGCTGCCATCTCTTTGTCTGGATAAAATCCCGAAATACAACTGTATCTTACGACCACACTGCGAGAATTATGCTCTCTTGTCGGGCTGAAAGCCCGACCTACAACGACCAGCTACTCCTCAGGCTCAGACCAGACCGCAAATTCATTGCCGCTGGGCTCAATAAAATGAAAGCGTCGGCCGCCTGGGAAGGAAAATATGGGTTTGCATATCACCCCGCCGGCGTTTTCTATTTTTTGCTTAGTTTGCTCAAGGGCGCTGGAATAAAACACCATCAATGCCGAGCCGTTTTGCGTGCTGGCACATTGGTCGCTGGCATAGAAACCGCCGTCGAGCCCGGCACCACTAAAGGCACTGTATTCGGGGCCATAGTCGGTAAATTGCCAGTTAAAAACTTGTGTGAAGAAATCCTTAGTCGCGCGTAAATCCCGCGCCGGATACTCAATGTAATTAAACTTTTCGTGACTTGTAGTGGACATGCTGAGCTCATAATTGTGTGTCTGTCCTTTTACGCTAGCATAAAAAAACGGATACCTATAAAAAGTATCCGTTTTTCAATTTGCTTAGCGTTTCGCTGAGAGCTTAGGTCGAAAGCTTAGTCTTGGTGCTCAATCTTGGCCCAAGAATCGCGTAAACCTACTGTTTGGTTAAATACCAAATGCTCAAAGTGATTGTCGCGACAGAAGTAGCCGGTACGCTCAAACTGATAACCTACTAGTGGCTGGGCATCCGCCAGGCTTGGCTCAAGTTTGGCATTGCTGACAATCTTCAGTGACTCAGGGTTAAGCACGCTGGCGATATCATCTGCAGAGCCTGGATTAGGCACATTAAACAGACGGTCATACAGACGTACTTCGGCTTCGATGCAATGAGTTGCGCTCACCCAATGGATAACGCCCTTCACTTTACGGCCATCTTCAGGGTTTTTACCTAAAGTATCTGCGTCATAGGTACAGTAAATGGTGGTGATATTGCCATCAGCATCTTCTTCGATGCGCTCGGCCTTGATCACATAAGCATTACGTAAACGCACTTCTTTGCCCAGTACCAAACGCTTGAACTTCTTGTTCGCTTCAACACGGAAATCGTCGCGCTCGATAAATACTTCACGCGTAAATGGCAATTGACGTGAGCCCATTTCTTCCTTGCTTGGATGATTAGGTGCATCAAGCATTTCTACCTGATCTTCCGGGTAGTTTTCGATAACGATACGTACAGGATCAAGTACAGCCATAGCACGGGCGGCGTTGTCGTTCAGGTCATCACGGATACAGGCTTCAAGCATACCCATTTCAACCAGGTTATCCTGCTTAGTCACACCGATACGCTTACAGAATTCGCGAATAGACGCTGGTGTATAACCACGACGGCGCAAACCAGCAATGGTTGGCATACGCGGGTCGTCCCAGCCATCAACATGACCATCAACCACCAATTGGTTAAGCTTACGCTTACTCATCATGGTGTATTCCAGGTTCAGGCGTGAGAACTCGATTTGCTGTGGATGACAATCAATGCTGATGTTATCAAGCACCCAGTCATACAGACGACGGTTGTCCTGGAACTCCAGCGTACATAATGAGTGAGTAATGCCCTCTAATGCATCGCTGATACAGTGAGTAAAGTCGTACATAGGGTAAATACACCACTTGTCACCGGTTTGATGGTGATGAGCAAAACGAATACGGTAGATAATAGGGTCACGCAACACCATAAATGAGCTGGCCATATCTATCTTGGCACGCAGTACACATTCACCTTCTTTAAACTCGCCGTTTTTCATCTTCTCGAATAACGCCAGGTTTTCAGCGGCTGGGGTATCGCGGTATGGGCTGTTTTTACCCGGTTCAGTAAGGGTGCCACGGTATTCACGGGCTTGCTCTGGGCTTAAGAAGCACACATACGCCAAGCCTTTGTTGATCAGCTCAACCGCATACTCATAAAGCTTATCGAAGTAGTTTGATGAATATTCAATCTCGCCATCCCACTGAAAACCAAGCCAACTCACATCTTCTTTGATGGAGTTAACATAGTTAATGTCTTCTTTTTCCGGATTGGTATCGTCAAAGCGAAGATTACACAAACCTTGGTAATCTTGCGCGATACCAAAGTTCAAACAAATTGATTTTGCGTGGCCGATATGCAGGAAACCATTTGGCTCAGGCGGGAAACGTGTATGAGTTTTTTGGTGTTTACCCGACGCCAAGTCTGCATCAATAATATTACGAATAAAGTTCGTTGGGCGATTTTCAATCTCCGCCATTGGGATACTTTCCTCTGAATTCTACGTGGCTTTTAACCAAGTTATTATGACAAAATCTGCCGTTAACATACAGCTTTTAGTAGGGTCAAACCAGTTTTAATTCAAGGGTGTTACCATCTGGGTCATGAATGTATAAAGAACGACCAAAACCCGTGGCGCCATAGCGTGTGGCAAATAGTAATGTCTCCATCACCCCTTTGCGTTTTAGCGTACGGATGAGCGCCTGCTCGCTCGGCGCCTTCACCTGCATGCAAATATGGGCTATGGGTGAGCTGCGTACATCCACCGCCGCCCCGCTATCAAGGCTGCCCTCGGTACTCAGTATGTCGATAAGCGCCGCACCAGCACGCAATTGATACAGGCCCTCATCCTCAAGTACCCGTTCAAGCATGGCGCCGAGTACCTCTTGGTAAAAAGCCAGTAACTGCTCTACCTTTGCAGTACGAATGACTACATGATCTAACCCCAGTAATTCCATAAACCACCTTTATTTGATTGAGATCTAAACTTGTTTCTATAGTTAAAGGTAGCGTGAAAAACACATAATCCGAAAGAGATAAGGAACCTGTATGTCTAATTCGACCGAGTCTAATTCAACCGAGTCTAATTCAACCGAGTCTAATTCAACCATATCTGAGCCGGGCGCCCCTATGCAGTGCGCCAGGGATTTAATGACCGCCACTCCCATCACCATAGCTGCTGATGCTTCCCTGTATGATGTTCATCAACTAATGCGCCAATACAATATTCGCCACATCCCGGTCACAGATGACAAGCAACACCTGGTGGGCATGCTGACGCAGAAAGTGATCATCGCCCAGGTAATGAAGATTATCTCGGTATTTGGCGCCGATGCCCTGGAGCGCAAAGAAAAGCAAACGCCTGTTAGTGAGATCATGCTGACTCGCTTTGATACCGTCGATTCCAGCGATCAGCTAATTGATATTGCCAAGTTTTTCTTGAATAACCGCCATGGCTGCATGCCGGTTTTAGAGGCGAAAAAGTTAGTGGGTGTACTGACTTCATCGGATTTCGTCAGGCTCAGTATTAGCCTGATAGAAAAGTCATAAAAGTTTAATCTAGCGCAACATCGTTGACATTTATCAGCACTAGAATGAAGCCAATGAAAACACCAAGGACTAAGGAACAATCATGGCTTCACAAAATCAGCACCGGGTCTATATCCCAACCAACGCCCGAGCTAACCAATATATCCTCGCCGAGTTTAAGCCCGACGAGGATTTTTATGCCTGTTTTAGCGATTATGCCAGCGCCCATCAACGCATAGTACGGCAGCTCTTTGCGCTGTGCGATGACGCCGAGCTATACAATGTGCACGTTTTAGTGAATGACAAGCTGCCTATCGTGCGCTTCCACGAGGAAGCCTATTGCTTAGAGACCAAACGCCAGCAATTGTTTTTCTACAACCCGCGCTATCACGAAGCCCACACCCTGCACGGCGATGACACACAAAAAGCCCGCAAGGTACGCTTATTATTCTTAGCCACAGGCGAGGATATTCGAGCCCACAGCGCCGATTTCCACTCCCGAGTAGCCAAGGTGCTAACAACATTGCAAGAGCAATTACCAAACCAGGCACAACCCTTCAAGGTTCGCGATCATCAGCACCTTACCTATGATATTTTTGCCCGCGCCAAAGGCTTTAAAGAAAGTTATGGCTACAAACTCAGAGCGTTGGACTCGCGTTATGAAGCACGCGGCTGTCCGCTGCCAGAGCACAGAGATCTCACCTATGCACGCTTTACCTTACCCCTAACTCGCCAAGTCAAAACCCAGCTTCTGGATAACGACACCACCGACTTTGCCCAGTTTTACGCCCGTATCGCCGACGCTTTCGTCACCGCTTGCGAAGCCAAGCGACTGCCACGTCGTGCCATGGTGGCCAATGGCCGTACGCCCCTGATCCGTCACCGCGATATCGACACCAGCGCCCATAATGAAGAGCTGGAAAAGTTAAGCTTTTTGCCGTGCCAGGATAATACCCAAAACTATGTACTTTATAATGGCAACCAGCTGGTACAAAGTATCGACTTTGTGATCGTTGCCGGCACCGAAGACAAGCATGATATGGGTTATGGCCGTTTTATGAATCAGGTAGAAAGTGTAATCAAATCCCTGTGTACAGAGCTGCACGTTAACCCCGAACGTCAAGACATCAATACCCGCTTCTATCAGCACCTAAGTTACGCCCTATAAGGCAAAAAATGCCCTCTTCTGCGCCGTCATTCCGCCCTGAATGGCGGCCACTTCAACAACAAACCAAACTATTAACCCCCTGATTAAATCAAGTTTATTACCATTGGTTACAACGAGTTACGTGTAAACGGAATAGTTTACCTTGCTTACATACGTTCATGTATGTATATTTGCACTCTATTTCTCGATTTGTTGTTCTTAGAAGGTTGGATATGAAAGCAAAAACCCTGGTCGCCTTAACCATAGTCGCGACACTTGGCCTTAGCGGCTGTGAACAGTCGGGCGCGCAAGCTCAGACCCAAAGCGCACCGAGCGCGGTGGAAATTGAAGCATATCAGTTGCAGCCACAAACTGTGATGCAACACACCGAGTTGGTGGGCCGCACCGTGGACTTCCGCCAGGCGGAAATTCGCCCTCAGGTTAGTGGTATTTTGCAGTCCCGCCTCTTTGAAGAAGGGCAAATGGTTGAAAAAGGCGATCTGCTTTATCGCATCGACCCTGCTCCTTTTGAAGCCGCTCTTGCCAGTGCTAAAGCGAGCTTAGCCAAAGCCGAAGCTGGGGTAAAAAACACCACTGCCCGCGCTAAGCGTATTAAAAGCCTGCTCGGCACCAACTCGGTCAGCCAACAGGACTTCGATGATGCTGATGCCCAGCGCCTTGGTGCCCAGGCCGATTTAGCCGCCGCCAAAGCTGCGGTACTGAGCGCCCAAATCAACCTGGATTACACCAGTATTCGTGCACCGATCAGCGGTCAAATCGGTCGTTCTTTGGTGACCGAAGGAGCCCTGCTTACCGCGAACCAAGGTAATGAACTGGCAACCATTCGCCAGTTAGACCCTATCTATGTGGACATGACCAAGGCAGCATCCAAACTGGCGTCATTGCGCCAGGCCATTACCACTAATGCCAGTAATACAGGTGTTGCTCCGGCGGTCCAGCTAAAGCTTGATGAGCAACTTTGGTATGGCCACTCTGGTGAGTTGCAGTTCTCCGAGGTCAGCGTTGACCCATCGACGTCTATGGTTACCATGCGTGCGGTATTCCCAAATCCAGATGGTGAACTCCTACCCGGTATGTTTGTACGTGCCCAGCTTGAGTTAGGTAACACCAACAACGGCCTTTTAGTGCCACAAAAGTCAGTGGTACGCACGCCTAAAGGTGAAGCCACCGTGATGGTAGTAAACAGCGAAAACACCATTGAGGTGCGCGTGGTCGAACTAGCTCAGCAGGTTGATCAAAGCTGGCTGGTAAACAAGGGCCTTAAAGCTGGCGATATGGTGGTGACCTCGGGTTTACAAAAAATCCGTCCTGGGGCGCTGGTTAAAGTTACCAACAACCCATCGGAGGCATAAGTATGGCGAATTTCTTTATTAGCCGACCAATCTTTGCATGGGTGATAGCAATAGTCATCATGCTGGCCGGTTTGTTGTCTGTTAAACAATTGCCGGTTGAGCAGTACCCTCAGGTAGCACCGCCAGCGGTAACTATTACCGCCAGCTACCCGGGTGCGACAGCAAAAACCGCCGAAGACGCCATCACTCAGGTTATTGAGCAGGCCATGAACGGCATCGACAACCTGATGTATATGTCGGCACAGAGTGACTCTTTGGGTAATGTAACCCTGACCCTGACCTTTGAAACCGGCACAGATCCGGATATTGCCCAGGTTCAGGTGCAGAACAAGCTACAGCGCGCTATCCCACTGTTGCCACAAGAAGTGCAGCAACAAGGTGTAGCTGTTGCCAAATCGAGCGGCAGCTTCTTAATGGTTGTCGGCTTTATTTCCGAAGACGGTTCCATGACCCGTGAAGACCTTTCCGATTACGTGGTGTCAAACGTAAAGGACCCGATCAGCCGTACTCCAGGTGTAGGTAACCTCACCGTATTCGGTAGCCAATACGCCATGCGTATCTGGTTGGATGCAGACAAACTCAATGAGTTTCAGCTAACCCCAACAGATGTGACCAGCGCCATTCGTGTGCAAAACAACCAGGTGACCGCAGGTCAGCTAGGCGGTGCACCGGCTTTACCAGGTCAGCAATATAACGCTGCAATTACGGCACAAAGCCGATTGAGCAGCCCGGAAGAGTTCGGACAAATTCTGCTGCGCGTAAATGCCGACGGCTCACGCGTATTACTTAGCGATGTTGCCCGTATTGAACTTGGCGGTGAAAACTATGCGGTTATGGGTCGTTATAACGGCATGCCAGCAACCGGTTTTGCCATTGAGCTTGCCACGGGTGCCAACGCCCTGGATACGGCCAATGCGGTAAAAGCACGTTTAGCCGAGCTTGAAGCCTATTTCCCGGCCGGTGTTAAAATCACCATCCCTTACGACACCACGCCCTTTGTTGAAGTGTCTATCAGCGCCGTAGTACAAACCCTATTTGAAGCCGTGATCCTGGTATTCGTGGTTATGTATCTGTTTATGCAGAACTTCCGCGCCACGCTGATCCCAACTCTGGCCATTCCCGTCGTATTACTTGGTACCTTCGGCATCATGTCGGCCATGGGTTTCTCTATCAACACCTTGACCATGTTCGGTATGGTACTGGCCATCGGCCTCTTGGTGGACGATGCCATAGTTGTGGTAGAAAACGTTGAGCGGGTCATGAGTGAAGACGGCCTGGGACCAGTTGAAGCCACGCGTAAGTCCATGAGTCAGATCACCGGTGCCCTGGTAGGTATCGGCCTGGTATTGTCGGCGGTATTCGTACCCATGGCGTTTTTCGGCGGAGCCACCGGTGCCATCTATAAGCAGTTCTCTATCACTATCGTATCGGCCATGGCGCTGTCGGTGCTCGTTGCTATCGTCTTTACGCCGGCCCTGTGTGCCACTATTTTGAAGCCAATCCATGGCGATCATCATAACAAAGGCGGCTTCTTCGGCTGGTTTAACCGCACCTTCGACCGCGGTAATGACAAATACGGTAAGGCCGTAGGCGGCCTGTTGAAGCGCCCTGTTCGCTCTATGGCTTTATACGGTGTGATCGTAGCGGTAATGGCACTGATGTTTGCCCGCCTGCCGTCGTCTTTCCTACCAGAAGAAGATCAGGGTATCTTCCTGACCATGGTGCAATTACCAAGTGGTGCCAGCCAGGAACGTACCGAAGCAATTATGACGCAAGTATCGGATCACTATGGCAGCGAAGAAGCGGTGCAGTCTGTATTCACCGTAAGCGGCTTTAGTTTTGCCGGTCAGGGTCAAAACGTCGGTCTTGCCTTCACCCGTTTGAAGGACTGGAGTGAGCGTGACGAAAGCCAAAGCGTGCAAGCGATTATTGGCCGCGCCATGGGCAAGTTCTCAACCATTAAAGAAGCACAGATCTTTGCCTTTAACCTGCCACCTATTGTGGAATTAGGTCAGGCCACCGGCTTTAACATGTTCTTGCAAGACCGGGGTGGTCTTGGCCACGAAGCCCTGCTGCAGGCACGTAACCAGTTCCTTGGCATGGCCGCACAACGTCCAGAGCTGATGGCGGTTCGTCCAAACGGCATGGAAGATGCGGCGCAGCTGCAGGTAGATATAGACCAGCTTAAGGCTCAAGCTTTGGGTGTGCCAATTAGCGAGATCAACAACGCCTTGTCTATCGGCTGGGGTTCAACCTATGTGAATGACTTCGTTGACCGTGGCCGCGTTAAGAAGGTGTACGTGCAGGCAGATGCCGAGTTCCGTATGACTCCTGAAGACTTAAGCCACTGGTATGTGCGTAACAATCAAGGCGAGATGGTGTCATTCGACAGCTTTGCCAGCAGCCGCTGGGTGTATGGCCCACAGCGTTTGGAGCGTTATAACGGTATCTCGGCGATGGAGATCTTAGGTCAACCGGCACCAGGATACAGCTCGGGTACGGCCATGAATGTGGTTGCCGAGTTGGTAGACCAACTACCGGAAGGCATCGACTTCGAGTGGACCAGCACCTCGTATCAGGAGAAGATGTCTGGCTCACAGGCGCCCTTCTTGTACGCCCTGTCGATCCTGGTGGTATTCCTGTGCTTAGCGGCGCTGTATGAGAGCTGGTCGATTCCATTCTCGGTGATTATGGTGGTGCCATTGGGTATCGTCGGTGCTCTCGGTGCGGCCTTTATCTTCGGCTTGGAAAATGACGTCTACTTCCAGGTGGGCCTGTTGACCACCATGGGTCTGGCCTCGAAAAACGCCATCCTGATCGTGGAGTTTGCTAAAGACCTGCAACAACAAGGTCTGGATGTTATTAAGGCAACGCTTGAGGCTATCCGCCTGCGTTTACGCCCCATCATCATGACCTCACTGGCCTTCTCACTGGGCGTATTGCCACTGGCGATCAGTACAGGTGCGGGCTCGGCAAGTCGTAACGCCATAGGTATCGGCGTACTAGGTGGTATGGCAACGGCGACCTTCCTGGCAATCTTCCTCGTCCCGGTGTTCTATTTGGTGGTACAAAAAATCTTTGTACGCAATAAATAATACCAATTCTGTTAAGTATGTGATCAGAGATAGCGCTGGATAAATGATGTGATAACAAGGCGGAGTTTTTCTTATGTAGTTATCCTACATAGAAAAATTCCAACGCCGTAAGCATGATATTTAGCCCGCTAGAATGATTAGCTATTTAAGTGAATTGGTATATGCAGGCACTGCAAGCCGGGCTAATTTAGCCCGGCTTTTTTAGGCCTACAAATAAGGTATCGAGTAAGGGCTCGACCTGCTTGGTCAGGTTCATACAGCCCGGGTGCTGTAGATACTGGCTTAGCAAACCGACGAATAAAGCGTTAAGCGATATTGCCGCATCTTCGGGGCGAATACATGGGTTTAACTCACCATTATCCAGGGCACGATTAAAAGCTAAAGTTAAAGTCGCAATCACTTCCTGATTCAACTCTTTTTGCTGCGCCACCACGGGGTTAAGCTCTTCCACATACTCACAGCGATGGAACACCACGGTGAGCACGCGATAATATTGTGGCTCCTGCTCAACCAAGAGCATAGAGCGACAAATCACATCTTTCACCTGTGCCAAGGTGCTTTGTTCATTGGCCTGCTGCAGTTCGCTCAGCATCATTCTAAAGGGCAAGCGAATACGCTCAAGCATGGCATTAAATAGATCGTTCTTATTGGCAAAATGCCAGTAAATGGCCCCCCTAGTTACCCCCGCCGCGGCGGCAATATGCGCCAAGGTGGTACAGGACACGCCATGATCAAAGAATAGTTGTTCTGCAGCATCGAGGATGGCCGCCCGAGTCTGCTCTGCATCGGCCTTACTTCGCCTTGCCATTATGCTTGCCCATTAGTTTTAGTTGCTGATTATATTAACATATTAGTTACCAAGTTTGACCAGCAAGTGTGGATTTAGGGCATAATTTCCATATAAAAAAAGGGGCTATTTGCCCCCAACTGCTAAGGTAACTTAACTTATTACTCGATCACCACAAAAGGCATATTTATGTTTGCCGCATTGACCTCAGACACCCAAAGATAATTACCCGGTGCCAAATCGACGCTGACATAGCCATGGTTACCGGCACGCATCTGTTCAATGCCGCCTAAAAAGGTCACAGGTGCCGGCGCGCGTAAGCCACCGACATTGGTCCAGTCCATCCAAAAATACACCTGCTGTAAATCCGTACCCTCTTCGAGCTTGGCCAGATGTAAGTCATAGGGTAAAAAGCCCGGCGGGTTTTCACCTATATCGATACGAAAGGTGTGTTTACCCGCTTTCACCACCTCTGGCCCACTAATGCCGGTGTTGGCGACTGTCAGATTATGAGTGGCATCGGGTAGCTCCTGCTCGGTGGGTCCGGGATGGACCTGTATCTGATGCAACATCCCCATCAGCGTGTGCCATTGGCCATCAGGGGCTTTCACATAGCATTCGAGCAAATAAATACCGGGCTTATCGATATTAAAGGTCGCCTCGACGCTGTGGCCATTGGACAAGAGCCCAGCGCCCCCTACCCAGGTCATTTGCAGCCCCCAGTCCGGGACATTCTGCTCCAGAAATGGACCTATATCTGCTTTAGTCATTTCGCCGCTGCGCAAACCCTGCATTATGGGATCAAACGCGGGGGCTACGTCTCGCAGCTGATCCTCTATGGTCTTCCCCTCCACCAGACGATACATGGCCACAAAGTGCTCCTGGCCACCGCGATTGGTAAACGCAAAGGTCGTCCAGCCGGTGGGTAAATAATCCGGCGCCAAGATGGCATATTCTGTGGTGGTGATATCCACCTTATTGACGGGTGTTAACTCAGCCCTTGGCACAGCCTGTGGCAACGCCTGTGGCGTCATCTTTTCTTGCTCATTGCTCGCCACTTCGCTTTGAGGTGCTCCACAAGCCGATAACATAATGACCAGAGCAAAGCTAAAAAGTGACTTAAATATATTTAACCCAGGCACATAAACCCCCTTGGTTTAATTTGGCGTTAAGGTTAAAGCCTAGTTAAAAAGGATGATTTGGCAACCTATCATTGCCACCCTGGTGTGGGTCGGTAAGAGAAGCTTGTATTAAGTGATGGCTATGAGCGAAGTGCAAGCGTTGATAACGCCCAAGACGGGGCGATAACACACGGGCTAAAATTAGGCACGAAGTGGCGCTGCCCATGTGTTAGCGTCCCTGCGAGCAGCGCGAGTGCCTTGAGTGGTTTGTTATGTGCTTCGCTCAGTTTTTATTAAAAGCGCAATTGCGGTTAAAACGTGGAACAACATACCCAAAATGAACCACAATAGTGCGCTACGCCCTGATGTTTTTGCCCACCATGCACAGAAAAAAGCGAACAAAACTATAGCTAAACCACTATGTCTTAAGGTCTCTTGAATTTTTGAGATGTCTGATTTTGCTTTGTTTTGAGCTGTCTCCAGTTCCCAGACTTTAGATTGAAGTTTACTTACTTTAATTTCTAACTCTGAAGTAGTTAATTGTTCTGACGCGTCGGATGCGAAAACAGAACTTTGGAGCCCGAAAAACATAAAAAACACTAAAAGTAATTTGCATTTCATTGCAGTAAATCTCCTTTGGCACATTACGCTAGCCTAACAGGCGTAAAATACTTGGCTATAATTAGCGACGAAGAAGCGCAAGCCAAGCTTTTGGCGTCCTTTGTTTAGGCGCTTGTTAAGTTTCATTTTTCTCATCTCGTTCGGCTTTTAATTTTTTTAGCCTAACACTAGTAAGCATAGCTACAGTAGCTACCATAACGGCGACGAGAACCGTTAAGGTAGGAAGTGTTATATCTAAAATACTTTTAAGTGGTGAGGATACTTTATCAGTATCAAGTACTTTAGTTGCAACTACTACCATTGTACTCATGGCAGCAGTTAAACCTAGGACACTACTTACACGTTCAGTTTGTTTTTGCCTAAACTCTGCATCGACGAGTTTTCTTTCATTTTCAATTTCCAGTGGCTCACTAACTTCTTTTTGCACATTAACTAAATGCGCCAAAGTTTCACAATAATTTTTCTTGGTATCAGACGATATAAAGCTAGAATCCATAATTTCTTTTATAAGTTCTTCCGCTATTTGTTTAGCCTGATATGCATCTTCTCTATTTATCTTGTATTTTCTAGCTGTGGCATTTATTAAGGAATGAAGTACTTCCATATCAGGTATATGTCCTTCAGAAATGCCAGGTCTTAGCGCATATACAACTTCTTTGTTTACTGCTGCTATTTTTTGAGCATATTCTGTATTGTCTTTTTTGGAAAATAAATACCGAGTAATTAGGGTAACAATTAAGCCACTAAGGATTCCTCCACCAATACCCACAAACCACGCATTTGTAAAAATTTCCACGTAATCCTCCTTGAAACTTAACAGATAATTAGTGCGAATTCCCGGTTAAGGAAGTTATCCATAACCCCATTTTTTCCCACCAATTCAATTTTTATTTAGTAATAGCAACAAGTTATCAGGTGTTTTTCTTACATGCAATTAAGAGGTGGCTCAGAAAAACGTGCCGTTACTTATTCTTGCCCTACTTGGCTCGCGACGTAATTTATTTTCTCTCTTAATATCAGCGCTCTCTCTACTATCACCACATAACCGAGCCGGTTTTTTGTGTTACATAGTGTGCCAAACAACTCTAATTACAGGCATAAAAAGAGCAGCCGTCCGCTGCTCTTTTTACACTACTAAACTTAATTTTGCTGGAAGGGATACACGGAGCCAATAGAGAGTATCTGAGTCAGCTCATCAAGCGCCGTTTGGCTTTCAGTCATCAGGCTGGGGTCGGCCAAGTCCTTCTCTGAGACTCTGTCACGGTAGTGTTTTTTCACCCAGTCACACAGAACAGCGTAAAGCCTGTCATCCAATAGACAGGAAGGGTTAACCGCCGCCAGCTCCTGCTGTGACAGTGCAACACGCAAACGCAGGCAAGCCGGTCCGCCGCCATTTTGCATGCTTTGCTTCAAGTCCAAATAGATCACCTCATTAATCGGGTTACTGGCCTTGCATAACAGTGACAGATAGCGCTCCACCCTGCCTATGGTCTGACACTCGCTTGGCGCAATAATGGCCATGCCCCCGCTTGGCAGGCTTACTAATTGGCTGTTAAATATATAGCTTTTAATCGCATCGTCCAGGGTCACGTCTGTTGTTTTTACTTCTATCAGGTGCAAAGGACGTGAGCCTGAATATCCGTTGCGGATCTGCGCTATCACCGCCTGCTGCTGATGAAACGCCTGCTCATGAAACAGCAACACATTTTCGTTGCCAATGGCTATGACATCGTTGTGAAACACCCCCTGATCGATAACGTCGGGGTTTTGCTGAATAAACAAGGTGCGCTTCGGGTCGAGCTGATGGCTGCGTGCTATTGCTTCACTCGCCTGGCGGGTTTGTCTGGCGGGAAACGCGGAGGGCCTAACATTGGAATTCATGTCTTCGCCATAGACAAACAAGGCAAGCCCACTGTGGCCGTAACTGTCGACCAGCCTGGTGTAGTTTGCCGCCCCCTCATCACCAAAGAGTGAGTGCTGGGGCAAAGGCGGATGATGCACAAAATGCGCATCATCATTAAAGGTGGCACGCAAAATTTGCCCCGTGGTTTTCGCCTCTATCGCCCGGTGCAGCTTATTATTCAGGTTGGCCGGCGTAAAGTGCACCTTGGCGTCTTGCGTATCACACCCGGGCGAGACGGTCGCAGCGTTGGCTGCCCACATGGATGATGCCGAATAACAGGCCTTCAACAACATGGGCTCGGTTTTCGCGGCCTTGTCGATCACCGCCGCATCCGAGCCGCTGAATCCCAGGGCTCTTAGCGTCGCTAAGTCAGGGCGGGCATTGGGCGCCAGCACTCCTTGGTACAGCCCCAGTTGTACTAAAGACCACATTTTTTCCAGACCCTGCAGCGCCGCTTGCCTGGGATTAGCCACCTTATTGGCATTGGATTTAGATGCAATATTACCGTACGACAAGCCTGCAAAATTGTGGGTAGGCCCTACCAGGCCATCAAAATTAACCTCGTAATAACTCACTGCTGCCCCCTTTTGGTGCGTGATGCACTATGTTGGTTTTGATTGTTCCCGCGTTGTCGCCCGCTGTTTACCAGCCCATCCCCCAGCTCTCCTACACTAAGGGAGCAAAGCGAATCAGGTGTAAAACGTATCGGCGCGATAAAGAGTAGGCAATCAAGTCCTGTGCCAAGGTGCGCAAAAAAGAACTAGTTTGGTTAGGCTGGTAAGCAGCTTTCCCGCAGGTTACCAAGTTCAACACCTGCTAACGGACTTTACCGGCAATCTGTTCAATGTCCTGCTTCAGTCCCTTGTATAGGCCGAGCATAAACAACAGCTCCACCACCACAAACAGCGGGCCGATCACCAGGCCAATCAGATCGTCGACGAACGCCGGTTTCTTCCCTTCAAAATAGTGACCAACAAATTGAAATAACCAGCCGAGCAGGAAGAGCCCAACACCCCAGCCCAGCCATTGTGGCCAGGGTAAGGCGGCCAAAGGTGCCGCGCCCACCAAGACGGCAGCCATCAGTACCGTCATCACTAACCCCAGGGACAGGGATAGAAACAAATAATAAACACAGGTGATGGCAACAGCTATGGTGGCGGGAGTGAGTGTGAGTTCGGGAGTGAGCGTAAAGTTTGGTCGCGATAACAACACCGCCAAGGCATACACTATCAGCGGGATACCGATAAAATGGGTGTAAATGTTGCGCATATCCCTGTGATAGTGGGCATAGTTAGCCAGTTGGCTAACAAGTGATTTCATCGTCTCTAACCTGCTTTACGTATATTTCTATAGGTAAAAACCAGCTTAGAGTAAAAAATCTAATCTGCCTACGCCTTTTCCGCCGGGCCGCTACCCACCTGATCTTTATAGATAAAATAGCTTCTTATCAGCATAAAGATAAGTGTCGCGCCAATAAAGGCCGCCATCATATGATGTAAAACCAGGTGGCTGGCAATCAAGATGGGCACATCCTCCCATGACTCAAGCGTGAAGAGTTTTATCAGCAACATGGCATAGGCTAAAAGATGCAGCCCAAGCGCGAGCTTGAGTATTTTCGCGGCGCGGCGGCGTAACCAGGGTTCCGGCTTGCCCAAACCCAAGCGCAGCAATAATAACCCCAACAGTGCCAGCACTATGGAAAGGCCACCCAACCCCAATAGTGACGTTTTTACCAATATCAGGGCGAGAATAATGTAAGGCCACATCAGTGATTTGCTCCTTGCAGTCGCTGATAAAGCCCGGAGGCACGACTAATGGGCTGATTAATGGCATGGAACAAGGTGCGCATATCGCAGATAAGCTCAATATGCTTTTTAGCCCGGGTAATGCCGGTGTAAACCAGTTGGCGGTTAAGACGCTGGCCGCCACGGCCCAAGGGCGGTAATACCATGGCGGTATGAGCAAATTCCGAGCCCTGCGACTTATGTATGGTCATGGCAAAGACCTTATCAAACCCGGGCAGGCGCCCCGGCTCTATGGCGCGGATAGTACCATCACTGCCGATAAACATGGCCTTCAGGGCACCGTCCTCGTCCGGTAAAACTATCCCTATATCGCCATTAAAGAGGCGTAACTGATAGTCGTTTTGGCTGATCATCAAAGGCATACCAAGATAAAAACGCTGCCTCAGATCGATTAATCCCTGCTGTGCCAAACGCTGTTCAATACGTTGATTAAGCTGTTGCACGCCAAAGGGACCTTCGCGCAGCGCCGCCAGCAATTGATACTGAGCAAAAGCCTGATGCACGGCCTTGGCATCCATCCCCTCACCAGCCAAGTTTAAATAGGTACTGTATTGGGTTGCGGCGCGGTCGATAAGCTGGGAATAGAATCCCTCCTGCAAATCAAAATAGCTGATATCCTCGGCATCGCTTTGCAGCAGCTGCCTGGCGGTATTTTGTTCGGCGCGATTGACCGCATAGGCCAGACGGCCAATGCCACTGCCCTCGGCAAAGCGATAACTATGCTGCAAAAAGGCAATATTGTCGCGCAGCAGATAAGGGGTTTGCTGCTGGCTGTGGTACTGGTGCTCCCCACACAGGCCAGCCAATTGCTGCGCCCAAGGCGCGCTGTAATTGGGTAAGTGGCCAAGCTGACACTGGCAACAGAGATCCGCCATGATATTGCCACTGTCCACCGAGCTCAACTGGTCCTTATCGCCGAGCAAAATCAACCGGGTATGCGGCGCCAGGGCATCCACCAGCTTGGCCATCAAGCTGATGTCTATCATGGAGGCCTCGTCGACTACCACCAGATCAGCATGCACCGGGTTGGCGCGGTTATGACGGAATTGATTGGAGTATGGCAAGGTACCGAGCAAACGGTGCAGGGTTTGTGCCTGCTCGGGGATAAGCGCGGCCACATCCTCCCCCACCTGAGGTAAGTCCAATTTAGCCCCCTGAATGGACTCGCTTAAGCGCGCCGCCGCCTTACCCGTGGGCGCCACCAGCTCGATATGCAGCGGCGCCTCACGATACAGGGATTGTAAAATGGCCAATAGCCGGGTTACTGTGGTTGTTTTACCTGTGCCCGGACCGCCGCTGATCACACAGAATTTGCGCGTGGCCGCAGTGGCACAAGCCACCTTTTGCCAGTTCGGGCTTTGTGCATCCTCGGCGCCAAAATACAACTGGATCAATTCAGCCAGACGGGCATTGTCCAAGGTGATGGGCGCTGTGGCCAACGCGCTAAAACGCTCGGCCAATATCGCCTCATACTCATCATACCGAGCCAGATACAGGGCGTTATCGCGAAGGCGCAGCGGCATCTGCTCACCAATGCAAGGCAACTGAGATAGCCCTAGCTCAATATCAAGCCCAAGTTCCAGCCCTGGCTCAAGACTGCGCAGGTCAAGGGCAAAGGGGTTACTGATATCAAGTGTGGTTAAATCCAGACAGCTATGCTGCTCATTCATGGCCTTAAGCAGCAATAAGAGCAGGTAGAAGCCCATTTCATTGCCGCCGTGCAGGGGCTCACCCAGCAGCAGCTTGGCCAGCTCAATATCCACGGTGCGCACCTTGTCGTGCGCTTGTAGTAACTCAATCACCGCGCTCTCCTTGGGCGAATAAGGCATCCAGTTGATTAATTTCATTGATGCTAAAGGCTTTGCTGTAGACCCCTTGCTGCTGCGGCATGGCGCGCATAAAGGTGTAGATCATGCCGCCCAAATGACGCTCGGGATCGTAATCCGGCAAGCGTTTTTGCAACAAGCGATGCAGCGCCACCATATAAATAGCGCCTTGCACATGGTAGCTGTGCGCATTCATGGCATGAGTGAGGGCATTTTGATCATAGTCCAAGGCGTTATCACCCAGGTAATTTGATTTATAATCAAGCACATAATAACGACCCTGATAACAGAAAATAAGGTCGATAAAGCCCTTTAAGACGCCCTTAACCCGCTCAAAGTCAAAATCGAAGTCATAGCCGAACAAGCTCAGCATAGCGTGGTTAAAGGCTTTTGGTTCGAGCTCAAGCAGAGGCAGATGAAACTCCATTTCCACCAGGCACTGCTTATCTTCCAGCGCCCCCAGACTTAAGCCTGTGTTATCGAGCGGACAGCGCACTATGTCCACCATCCAATGTTGCAATAATTCCAGCCAACTCTCGTCCAGAGCATACTTGTGCAGGCTCTGCTCACATACCTGTTGCAGCTGGGCTAGCGCCGATTCCTCGCCCTTGGCGACCCCGGCGAAGGAAATTTGCTCTAGGATATCGTGCAAGCAACTGCCCGGCCCCGGCCCCTTGGGGAATTCGTAGCTGCTAAGGCTTGCCTCATCGACGCTCCTGGACGGGTATAAATACTGCTCCATACGATGGTCTTCATCGTCGTCACCACCACCGGCGCCAAAACTCGGCGCTTCATGGCGTTTATAACTTAAGGCACTAAAGCTGGTCGCCCGCCAATGACGCTCTATACCCGCCGGTGGCGTAGCAAGGTGCAATTCAACGGCGTCGCTGTGCGCCAGTGCTATATCAGACACGGGCACCTGCTCTGTTAGCATCAGCGCCATATCCGCATTCGTTGCAACCTTGTCGGCCAGTAAGGCATAGAAGTCTGACTGCGGCTCGGCCTCACTAAATAGCAAATAGCCAAGGGCGCAGCTGTGCATCTGCGAGCGCCCTCTCTGGCCTATGCCGTACATTCCTAAAGAACAGTGATAGATAGCGCGGGTCAGCGCCACATAAAGCAAACGCAGGTCTTCGGCCAAACGCTCACGCTCGGCGGCCATCATGGCCTGCTCGCTCTCGGCCAGATCCAAACGTAACTGGCCGTCGCTATGGTAATAAGCCATGGCGGCGCTGCGATAACTCTGGGCAAAGGGTATAAAGACTATGGGGTATTGCAAACCTTTGGAGGCGTGCATAGTAACGATTTGCACCAACTGCGCATCGGTTTCCAGGCGCAATTGGGCGCTGTCGCCCTCACCATATTCGCTGCTCAGCTGCTGATGAAAATAGCTGAGCAAACGCGTGGTGCCATCAAGTTCAATTTGCTTATGTTGCAGGATTTCGCCCAGATGACGAAAATCCGTTAACGCCCGCTGTACATCCCAGCCCAGATCGTGCCAGCGCTGAGGGAGTTTATTTTGCCAAAGCAGCTGCTCCAGCATGGCCAGGGCACCATCGGCATACCAGCGGCGTCTTAGCTCGGCAAATTCATTTAAAAGCTCACCCCAACGTTGCTGATCATCGCCAAGGGCATAGATCTGTGCCGCCGAGAAATTATAAAAGGGGCCGCTCAACATACCGCGCAGCAAGCGCTCGTCGTAAGGCCCGTGCAGTACGCTTAACAAGCGATACAAATGCTGTGCCAATGGCTGCTTAAAGACGCTGTCACGAGCCAGATAAACACTGGCCACCCCGGCCTCAGCCAGAGCTTTTTTCATCAGCGCCGCTTCACGACGGTCGCGCACCAGAATACAGAAATCGCCGGCACAGGGAGACGTCTCGCCCAGGGTTAAACGCCCCTGTTGTGCTTCACCCAGCAGATAATGGATGCGTTTGGCAAAACTCTCGGCCAATGCGCCCTGCCCCAGCTCCTTAGAGAGTATCTCAGTGCCACCGCCATGCCAGATAAACTCCATCGCCGCCAAGGGCTTGCCATCAAGGCATAACTGCTCTTTCTTGCCCTTGGCTTTGACATTGAAAAACGGAATTTGCTCGTTATAAATAAAGCTCTGCGGATGACCGCTAAAGAGGTCGTTCACGCACCCCACCAGTTGTGTGCTGGATCTGTGGTTGACCGCCAGGGTATACAGGCGATGCTCATCAAGCTGTTGTTTGGCATCTATATAGGTAAAGATATCGGCACCACGAAAGCCATAAATGGCCTGTTTCGGGTCGCCTATCATGGTCAGACCGCTCATCGCCGAGCTTAAAGGGCGATACAGGGTATTAAAAATCCCGTATTGGACGGGGTCGGTGTCCTGAAACTCATCGATCATGGCCACCGGATATTGGCTGCGTATCTGCCGCGCCAACTCACCCTCGCTGTCATTACCCAGGGCCTGATAGAGGCCGCTCAGCAGGTCGTCCGGAGCCAAGAGTTGCTGGCGTTTTTTCGCCGTTTGCACATGGGTGCGCACATAATCCAGAGCGTAAACACACAATAGCTGGGCCAAAGACTTGCCGAAACCGGCGCTGAGCTCACTTAAGCGTTCAAACTCGCTCACCAGTTCATGGCTGAACTCCTTGCCATTTTTCTTATAAATGCTTGGGTCTTGCAGCGACTCGCTTGACCAAAGCGCAAACGACTTTTTGCCTTTATCCAGCTCAAGATCATCGCTGTGGGCAAAGGCCTGCAAAGCGGCAACATTGGCCTTGTGCTTAGGTTTAGCAGTCCCCTTGATATCGCTGGCGGCCAGGGCACTGAAGAAATCGCCGTTTCTAAGCGCCTGCTTAAACGGCTCCAGGGCCTCAAGGTATTGCGCTTGTTGCTGCCAAACCTGGGCTAATGCCTGCTGCGGGTCGTCAAAGCGCGGCTCTATGATCAGTTGCTCGCGATTGATCAGCGGGCTCAGGGTTTTTAGCAAGCTGTAAGGTGACTTATAATGGGCCAACACCGCCTGTACCTGCTGCGCCGATAAGGGGTAAACGAATTGCCGCCAAAAATCGAACACAGCCTGTTGCTGCAATTCACTTTCGTCCATAACGAAATGCAGGTTAAAGGCCATATTGGAGGCAAAGGCATGCTGTTTTAGCATGCGCTGGCAAAAGCCATGTATGGTGAAGATGGCACTGTCATCCAGAGACTTGGCCGCTGCATCCAGCAGGTTATAGGCCTGCTGTGGCTCTTTGACCTGAGCCAGCAATTGCTGCACCAGCTCATCGCTACTTGCTTTACCAAGCAGCACTTCCTTGGCCTCGGTGATGCGCGCCCGCACCCTGTCTTTAATTTCACTGGTGGCCGCCTCGGTAAAGGTCACCACCAGAATTTGCTCAACGCTTAAAGGCTCACCGTCACTGCCATCTGAGCGCTGGTACATGCCCAACAAGTAACGCAAGTATAAGCCGGTAATGGTGTAGGTTTTACCCGTACCGGCACTGGCCTCAATCAGTTGCTGGCCAATCAAGGGCAAGCTAAGGGGATCAAGAATCTGCATATTTTTGCTCCTCAGCCATCTCATCGATAGGGGCTAACAATTGCAGCGCCCAGTCGCAAAATTCCTGCTCGCATTGGTATAAATCTCGGTAGTCGGCACTGATATAAGGATCGGCACGCTCCGGCACGCCGATATAGGCGCCAACAAATTTTAAATTCGCCTTGCCGATTTCCCCCTGTTGCAACCATTCCCAGGCACTGATAGGGAAAAATGCCGGGCTGCGTGTTTGCGCCTCACGGTAAAGAGCCAACCAGGGTAACAAGAGTTGCTCGGCATGAGCCACAGTTAGCGGTTCAAAACGCACTTGCTCATCAAGGCCCATCACCAAAGTAGTAACTTCCTGGCCGCTTAATTGCGCCAGCAAATGATAAATAAAGCCCTTGATACGGTCCTTGGGTTTAATACTGGCGCTGCGATAAAACACCTGCTCATTGGCGTAAACATGACTTAGCCAGCCCTGAATTTGGTAGCCGCCGACGCTGACATCCACTTCCACCAGCTGTGGCTCTTGCCCACCGATGCGCATTTGCACCTGCTGCGCTAACGCAGTAATACGGGTTTTTAATTGCTCCAGGGTCACTTCAGCCATGATCCCTTGTGGTAACACGCCGCGTTGAATTAACTCGGCATCGTCTACCTCTTTATCATTGACGGCACACTCAAGCAGCTCATCGAGCAGCTGATAGCGAGCCAGAGGATCGACGGTAAAGTGCTCATTATCATCGCTGCCTTCATCTATGTCCTTGATGCGCACCGCCAGCACCTGCTGATAAAAAAACTGCTGGGCACGAGTGGCGCAGTGCAATAAGGCATCGAGCTCGATAATGGACTCAGGTGACGCTGCCAGGAGTTGTTGCTCACCCTGCTCCTGAGCGTCTTCATAAGTCAAAGCCCACACCGGATTAAAGCTCTGCCAGCGTCCTTGGCTTTGATAGTAGTCACTGTGAAATGGCTGCAAATGATGTACGGCGGTAAGGGCAGCACTCACAGCTTGGTCCTTATCCGGGTAATAAAAACAGCGGTCGATATATTCGCATAGCTCGCTTAACAAGATAGAGGGCATGCGCTCACTGTTATCACGGCTGGAGCGGCCAATATAGCTAAGATATACGCTGTCACGGGCACTCAAGAGCGCCTCTAAAAACAGGTATCTGTCGTCCAGGCGACGCGAGCGGTCGCCCTTACGGCGTTTGCTAAAGGGCACCAGGTCAAAACCAATGGGCTGTACGTTACGGGGATAATCCGCATCATTTAAGCCAAGAATACAGACCTTTTTAAAGGGCACCGCCCGCATCGGCATCAGGGTACAGAAGTTCACCTGTCCCATTAAGAAACGCTGACCCACGCCCTTGTCGTCTATGCCTTGTTGCAGCAGGTTTACAAACACCCGCTGTGAGATGAGGCCAAGATAATCACCATTATAATAATGCTTGTCGACGGCGTTAAAGAGCCTGTCCATGGTCGCTAAATCCACCGCACTGAGACTCGTACTGGCAAACATCTGCTCCAACACCTGACGCATTGACGCCACTTTTTGCGCCAAGTCTGCATCCGGGCTAAGCAAGGCTTTGGCCGCCAAAAGCGCATTGATAAAGCTCAGCAACTTGCTCAAGATATCGCTGTTCATCCCCTCAACCGCATCGGCGGGATACAAACCCAAATAGGGTTCGCTTCGGGTTGCCATACCGAGTAACAAACGCTGTAAGCCCAACTGCCAGGTGTTCAAAGCCAATGTCGGCAGGGCAAATTCACTTTTATGCTCACCGTCTATGCCCCACTTCACCCCGACCTGCTCAAGCCAGACATGGCATTGCTGTAATTCCGGCTCGGACAAGGCAAAACGCTCGCTGATGGCGCTAATTTGCAGCAGGTCCATTAATTCGCTGACGCCAAAGCGGCTAAAGGGTAAATTTGCCAGCACTAAAATGGCATTAAGCAGCGGGCGCTCCTGGGCGATAGATAAGTCGGCGATGGCATAGGGAATATGGCGCGCGCCCTTGGCACCACCAAACACCGCCTCGATAAAGGGACTGTATTGGCCGACATCCGGCATCATGACAATAATGTCTTTGGGCGTAAGGCTTGGGTCTTTAGCGAATTCCCGTAGCAGGTAGTCGTGCAAACATTCCACTTCCCGTAACTGGGTATGGCAATTGGCCAGCTGCACCGAGGTGTCATCATCGCACACCGGCATCTTGCCTTCGTCGCTTACAAACCAGTGCGTATCTTCGGCCAGACTCTGACCCTTAAAGGCCAGCTCATACACTTCTTGCTGAAGGCGACCAAGCAAATGCGGCGCAAATTCATCGTCAAAGCCGTCCAGCCACTTGCCGTCGAGCTGTATTAGTTGCTCTAAATAATCCCGCCCCAGTTTGCCCCAGGACGCCAATAATGGATTACCGACAATATAATAATGCTCGCCCTTTTGCGCCGCATCCAATTCGGGTTTGACCTTATAGCGGCTGTTAACCTTGGCCAGGGTTTTCTCATCAACCAGATCGCCCCAATAATGCTCGCTGGGGTTAAACAAGAAAACCAAGACCTGGGTATGGTGCGCCAGGGCGTTAAACACTTCTAACTGCGACTGAGCCAAGGCCGAGATGCCAAATATACAGATGCGCGGTGGCAGTTGTACCTTATTGCTGGCGAGCGCCGCCAACAAGGCATCATGCATATTGGCGCGGTGATACGGGCTTTGCCCAAGCTCGGCCACCACAGCAACCAGGCTGCGCCATAAATCGGGTTGCCAGGGGGCATGTGAAATATCGACTTCATCCAGCTCATCCACGCCCTGCTCCCATATTTGCAGCCACTGGGGCCGGTACATCAAATAATGGTCAAAAACATCGGCGATTTTTTCGCACAGAGCAAAACGCTTGCTGCCATCGACATCATCTTCAAGATAGCTGGCCAGCGCCTGATACGGTTCCAGAGACAGCTTTTGCATTAATAACTCATAGAGCTTCCAGGCCATATTGGCCTTATTGAATGCGGACTCTTCAGGCACATCGGGCAGAACTTGCTGGTATAAGGACCAGATAAAGCTTGAAGGTAAGGGAAAGTCGACCTGAGCACAGACGCCCTGTTGCTTTGTCAGCTCAAGTTTGAGCCATTGAGACATACCCGGCGAGTGCACCAACACCAGCTCCCGAGCGAAAATATCATCGCTACTGGGGTTCGCTAACACCGCACATAACTGGGCGCTGAGAATCTCCATGCGATTAGACTGAATGATATGCAGCATGCGTAAAAGCTGTTAAATAATAAAGACCCAGTGTACGCAATTTTTCTTCTATACTCTAGGCTACTGTTACATAAGGTGAATTAGCCCATTGGTTTGCAAAAGCCGAGATTATGCAGTACCTTCAGACTTTCTCGGATGATATTTTCACAGGGTGTGAATATGCGTTTAATCGTCTCCAGTTTACTGTGTGCCGGTATCCTAGCCTGCGCCGTATTATTGTTTACCCAAGCCAACTCCAATCGCCCTCAACTGTCCCAATTACTGCTCCAAGCTCATACTCTCTCCCCGCAAATTCAAGGCCGTTTAGCCATAGGTGATACTGACCTGGCCAATATTAAAATTACCCGCACCTTATCCATAGGCCAGCAGCACTTTGTCAGTCAGGCGATCACAGACGAGCATGGCCAGTTCAGCTTTGCCGCCCATACTTCGGATGAGCCGCTGTTAGGGCGTTCACCCGACAGACTATGGCAGGATATCAGCGTGCAATATCAGGGCCAGCAATATGTGCTCTGGTACACCGCCATAGACCATGAAATGGATAATTTTATTGTTCAGGAAGCCCTGTCAAAGCTCGACTGCAATCTGCTTTGGGGAGAGGACGAATTCAGTATTCAGGATAGGCGTCATCTGGGTCTGCCAGTCAATGTCTATTCCATCTGCGACCTAGCACCGGAGCAGATACAAAAAAAGCCGCTCATATGAGCGGCTAAGTCAGGGTTGTCTAATCAGAATTCAAGCAACAAGCAGGTCATTACTTGCCGCCTAGAATAAGTAATTGATATTTCAGTTTAATGACAAAAGTCATAAAAATGTGACCTTAGTCATCACTGCATAAAACCAGTTACTTTACGTCGATTTGCCACACGCTTACCGAACCGGAAATTTCATTGCCTACCACTAAGAGCGGCATGCCGTTAGGGCTTTGCTCAGCACTGATAAAACGCATGCCTTCCGGTGCCAGGTCGCCGGTAATATCGGCGCCTTCGACCAAGCCGCGGTTGCTGGCATAGTTTTTAAATTTCACATCGAACGGATTGGTGATGTCATACACCATGATGCCACCCATACGCTCAAGGCCGACAAAGGCATAGGTGCGACCTTGGACCTGACCTAAAGCCAGAGCTTCAGGCTCGGCACCTTTGGCGTCGGAGCGGGTGTCCCCTTCGTTTTCATCTTCATTATTGTTAAAGGCACTGCCGTGAATCGCCGCGGTAATACGACCTACATCGTCACCAGAGTCAAAGACCAGGCCGGTATTGGCATCCCAGATAGAGAAAGAGCGCGCACCATAGGCATACAGTTGCTCATAACGACCATCCTGATCCGCATCGCCACGTACCGTGCTCACAATAAGACGACCGATATCATCATCGTCGTTATTCACATAGGCAAAGTTATCCGCCAGGTCGAGGTCTTCTGCGCGCGACTCATCGATATAGGCCAAACAGCCATCATCTTCATCAAACTCTAAACCGCCTTCGGCCAAACAGCTGGCTTCATCGGCAGAGTCAAAGAAGTATTCACGACCATCGCCTTCGTTTGCAGACACTACAAAATCCGCGCCCTGCCATTGATAGGTGGCAATGGTATCCGGTTGATACATGCCGAACAGGCCTGGGTATTGTTGGAAGTTAATGCCGCCGTCTTTATCCGAGGCATCGATTAGCAAATTGCCCCAGTCCTTAAAACCAAGAGCACGTACTTCCAATGTCATATTTTCAAGGTCAACAACCGCAAGGGCGTTGTTTTCCTGCAATGACACATAAGCGGTTTTGCTGTCAGCGCTGATTGCCACATATTCCGGCTCAAGATCCATGGCTACTGTGGTATTGATCAACTGGCCCTTAATGGTACGGCCGGTTGGGTTGGCAAATACCACACCTTGGGCTGCAAGTTCCGCTTGTTGGTCATTGAATTGACTAAAACCTAGTAGGCTGGCCTCAATCGCGGGCTTACCCGATTCGATAGCAATAACGGCAATTGAACCTTCCGGATCAACACTGTAATCGCCCGCCGGCTCACCTTCATTGGCCACCACTACCTTGGTGCCATCCGGTGTAAAGGTCACCATATCCGGCAGGTAACCCACTTCAACATTGTGTAAGAACAGCGGCGCTTCACCGCTGATATCATAAAACGCTACCTGGCCTTTTACGCCTGTTTCAGCGGCCATGGCCACCGCCAGTAAGTCGTTGTTGGCGTCGATGGCGATACTGTTGGCATCGCCCGGTGTGTTAGCAGACACATCCAAGGTGGTTGTAATGTCAAGATTGGTGCTGCTGATCACCCCTTCGTTATCAGCAACTAAAGCAGCGACATCGAAGTTATCGGCAGCAATAATTTCCACCGTGGCTTTATCGCCGGAGCTGTTAATAGCGTAAATTTGCTGGGTGCGGGCATGGAAAGCGACGATTTCCGCCGCCCCTTCCGGCGACTCGGCGTTAAGTACCGCGCGACCTACCAGTGTTAATTCCAGATCGCCACTGATAGCCTGACCTGACTCGCCCTGCTCACCTTGAGGCCCTTGTGGTCCGGTTGCGCCTACGCTGCCGTCATCACCATCAAGTGAACAGCCCGCCAATACGCTGGCCAAAGTTAACGCTATTAATGTTTTTTTCATAACCCTGTCTCAATTGTTGTAAGAAATAGAAAGGGCTAAGTAAATAGTCGGAAGGTGACAATACAATGGCATGCTTATGAAAGGAGGATGACGATTTTATGGCAACGCCGGAACGCTCAGGCGTTGCCAGTGGGGATTAGACTAACTCAGCGAGCATGTCTTCACTGTATGGGGTCAGCGCCTGCTGGCCCTTGACCTTGGCGATCAAATCCGGATTAGCGATAAAGGGGCGGCCTATGGCCAACAAGTCAAAGCGTTCATTGGCAATGGCCTTGGCCCCTTGCTCTGGGGTATAGCTACCAACGCCCACCAAGGTGCCTTTATAACGTTTGCGTAAATACTCCGAAGCGCGACCACCGAGATAATCAAATTCCATGGCATCATCGAAAATACCCAGATGCAAAAACGCCAGCTCCCGTTGATTGAGCTCCTGCAACAAATAATCAAAGGTCTTGGTGTCTTCGCTGTCACCGGGCTCAAGCAGGAAGTAGGCACCCGGAGACAGACGTAAACCAACACGCTCACCGCCAATACGGGCGGTTATGGCATCAACCACCTCCAAGGCAAAGCGGGCACGATTTTCGGCGCTGCCGCCATAACGGTCGTCCCGCTGGTTAACGCTGTGATGCAAAAACTGGTCGATCAAATAGCCATTGGCACCATGGATCTCGACGCCGTCAAAGCCAGCGGCAATGGCATTTTCTGCCGCTTGAGCATAATCACCGATAAGCTCAGCAATTTGCTCCTGGGTAGCGGCTTTCGGAGTCTGGTAGCTAAGCTCACGCATTCTTGGTACCGTGCCTTCTATCCCGATGGCGCTGGCACTTAGCACCTCACCATCAAAAAAGTGAGGATGGGCAACGCGGCCAACGTGCCATAACTGGCAGAAAATTTTCCCGCCCTTGGCATGCACCTCATCGGTCACCTTACGCCACCCAGCGATTTGCGCCTCGCTAAAAATACCAGGTACATTGGGGTAGCCTTGGCCATCGGGGCGAATAATGGTGGCTTCGCTGATGATCAATCCCGCATCCGCTCGGCGTCCGTAATATTCGGCCATGGCCTGGGTGGGAACCAAGTCGTCATCGGCCATACAGCGCGTGAGCGGCGCCATCAAGACGCGATTGTTAAGCTTTAGTTCTGTGGATAAGGCATAGGGTTGTAACAATAAATCCGACATAATGACTCAATATTTATTTGAATGTTCAATCAAGATAAGGGCACTTGAATGAACATTCAAGTATATCCAAAAAATAAATGATACTATCTTATGCATCTTAAAAATAAGGGACCTCTACGCCCATGCGCAGTGCCGAGTTCGACCGCTCCCACGTCTTAGAGCAAGCCATGCACACCTTTATGGAACATGGCTACGCCAAAGCGAGTATGCAGAAATTAACCCAGGCTACCGGTTTACACCCGGGCTCTATTTACTGCGCCTTTGGCAGTAAAAAGGGGCTGTTTATTGAGGCTGTCAGCTTTTATCATCAACAAAAATTGCAGGCCTTTGAGAGCCTCTTTAGCGAAGACCAGCCGGTACTTTCAAGCCTCAAAGAATTACTCGCCAATACGGTACAGGAGTGTGTACAGAACACCTGTGCCAAGGTCTGCTTGTTAACCCGCTCGCTCAATGAAATCGAAGGCCAGGATCCGGAGATCGCCCGACTAATCGCCACGAATTTACAACAAATTGAGCTCAGTCTTGGCGAGCAAATCGCCCGCGCCCAGCGCCAGGGTGAAGCCATCAGTGATGAGGAACCTTTAGCTTTAGCGCGCTTTATCACCATGGGGGTTTACGGTATGCGCACCTATGCCTTTACCAACGCCGATCAAAGCATTTTAGAGCAGATGGCCACGCAACTGCTCAGAGCCATTGAAAAACACTGACTTGATATCAGCGTGATGCGCCCTTATTGCTATACTAAGGGGTAAGCGCTTATCCAATAAGGCAAATTCTTGGTTAATTGCTTAATCACGCGCCGACCTTTATCGGCGCCCCACCCGATTTCTCTCTTAACGGTAATCGGAAGCCTCTTCACAGTGACGTTAATAACAACAGTAGAGGATGAAACACATGATAAATTCTGCATTGGTTGCCGAAGGCGGCGGACAAAAAGGTATTTTTACCGCCGGCGTGTTGGATGCATTTTTAGAGCAAAAGTTTACCCCCTTCGATTTAAAAGTTGGCGTTTCTGCCGGCGCCCAGAACCTTGCCGCCTATTGCGCCAGAGCCCAACAGTACGCCCACACGGCGATACAACTGACCACAGAGCAACAGTTTTTTCGCCCGGCACGGTTTTTTACCGGCGGCAATGTGATTGACCTGGATTGGTATTTTCATGAGGTGCAGCATAATGGCAAGGTGCGTTTTCCCACCACGCCCGCCAACCTGACGCCACAAAGCAACTTTTATGCGGTGGCCAGTCATTTTGACTCCTTCGCCCCCCATTATCTGCACACCTGGCACGATAATATGTTTTCGCACCTGAAGGCTTCTTGCGCCATCCCGTTTTTATATCGCCCCGGAGTTGAAGTTCAAGGGCAAGGGCTGATGGATGGCGGTGTCGCCGATCCCCTGCCCGTACGCTGGGCTCATGAACAAGGCGCGAAAACCATCTGGGTGATACGAACGGTGGAAGCCCATAATGACGGTAAGATGCCCATACTGGAGCGTTTAAAGCCGATCATGAGCCGCATTAATCAGTCGCCGCGCATGTTTGCCATGTATCACCATTATCAACGCCGTTATGCGGAAGCGGTGGACTTTATCAATGCGCCGCCAGAGGGCGTTAACATAGTACAAATAGCGCCGAACCGGCCCTTGCACTCCATGGTGTTGGGCTCAGATCCGGCAACCTTGCAGGACGACTACCGTCTCGGTTTTGAACTGGGAATGGATGCGGTGCAGAAATGGCAAGATGCCAGTGCCTATGTGGGGTAAAATTTAAAACGGGCTCTCCACCCCACCCTAAGGCTGATCCTGATACAGGCTTTTGCCAAAGCGCTGCGACTTGGGCAAGTAGTGGTCGTTATAATCCAGTGAGTAGGCAATATGATGCGCCTTGCCCTTAAGCTCAGTGCGCGGCACTAAGCCATAATAACGGGAGTCGGCACTGTTACGGCGGTTGTCCCCCATCATCAGGTAATGATCGGCGGGAATTTGCACGGGAGCAAAATGGCCGCTGGCGCCAGGACGGGTCTTATCTATACGGATAGCATGCACCACATCACCTAATTCCTCAGTAGCCAGCAGTTCGTCGGCGTTATCCATTGTGATGGCATAAGTTAGCGCCTCACCGTTGATCGTCAGCACTTCATTTTTCATGGCTAGGATGTCTCCCGGCAGACCCACCACCCGCTTGATCAAGAGCTCATCAGCGGCGGCTGATTGAAACACCACAATATCACCACGCTCGGGCTCGCCGGTACGCATCAGTGAATAGCTGGTGAAGGGAATACGTAAATCATAAGCCATCTTATTAACCGTGATTTGATCGCCAATTTCTATGGTTGGTAACATGGAGCCACTGGGGACCCGATACCAGTCGGCAAAGGAGCTGCGCATGGTAAATAAACAGGCGAGAAAAAGGATCAGGCCCCAGTTATTTTTGAGGCTTTTATGCAATATCAAGGAAAGAGAAGAAATGGCTAGCGATGATTTATTGTTGGCTGCTTTTTTTAACATCGGACGCTCCGGGCGAATTGTGCTTTCATCCTTAGAGCGCCTGGTGTTGGAAAAGTTTAGCTGCAAATGTAACAACTTATATAGGAGCTACATTAGCCTTCGGATTGTTCCCCAGAAGATAAGTGCCGCGACACCCACCAGGTCGCCAGTTGCAGCATCAGGGCACAGGCCAAACAAGCCAGCAAACCGCTGACCTGATACAACCAACCGGACAGCAAGGTGCCAATTAAGCGACCGCTGGCATTGGCCATATAATAAAAGCCCACATCCAAGGATACGGCATCGCGGTCAGCCAGCTTCACAACCAGATAACTGTGCAGCGACGAGTTAATGGCAAACACGGCACCAAACAGCAATAAACCCAGCACTAAAACCCAGGTTTGAGCGTTGCTGCTATTGCCGATAAAGACCAAGGCCAGCAGCAAGAGCAAGGTCACCAGAGCCAGCAAACCACTGTAACGCTGCGCCTGCTTAAACACCGAATGACTGTTACTGCGGGTAAACCTGGGCGCCATGCTTTGCACCACACCATAGGCAATGATCCACAGCGCCATAAAGCCGCCCACCTGCTGATGCTGCCAGCCCAGTTGGCTGATAAAAAACACCGGCAAGGCCACCACAAACCACACATCCCGTGAGGCAAACAAAAACAAGCGCGCCAAAGACAAGCGGTTTAAGGCAGCGCTTTTAGAAAACACATCCTTAAACTTGGGCTTAAACTTGCTGCGTCCCAAGTCTTCACCCAGTAATACTGAGCTAAGCACAAAGCCCAAGGCTACCAGGGCGATTAACGCCCATACCGCGCCTTGAAAAGACAGCATGGATAACAATAAACCACCGAGAAAGTACCCTAAACCCTTAAGGGCATTTTTCGAGCCGGTAAGCAGTGCCACCCACTGGTATAAACGCCCCTGCTGTTGCTCCTTGACCACGAGCTTAATGGCGCTTTTGGCACTCATTTTATTGAGATCCTTGGCGATGCCACTGAGCGCTTGCGCCGCCATCACCCAGAGCACGGTTAACAGGCTTTTATCCACCAAGAGCATGGCCAGGGCGCCGATTTGCAGCGCCATGCCCAGTTGCATGGTGCGATTAAGCCCGATGCGGGCGCCAAGCCAGCCGCCCACCAAGTTAGTGACGACACCAAAAAACTCATAAAACAAAAACAGCATGGCTATCGCCAAGGGCGTATAGCCGAGCTGATAAAAGTACAGCACCACCAACATACGTAGGGCGCCATCGCTTAGGGTAAAGGCCCAGTAATTGGCGGTGATCACCCCATACTGCTGCAGTGGCGTTGACTTCATCATGATGTGCCCTAATTAAAGATCCGCGGCTACTTTTGCGACCAGCTCGGCGCTACGATTGGCATAGCCCCACTCATTGTCATACCACAAGTACAATTTGGCCTGAGTGCCGTTCACCACCATGGTTGAAAGCGCATCGACTATGCTCGAGCGCGGGTCGGTGCGATAATCGATCGACACCAGCGGCTTTTCCTCATAACCCAAAATGCCTTTTAACTCGCCCTCGGCGGCGACCTTAAACCAGGCATTGAGCTCCTGCTCCGTGGTTTCACGCTCCAGCTCGAATACGCAGTCAGTGATCGAGGCATTGGCAAGGGGCACACGAATGGCGTGACCATTTAGCTTGCCCTTAAGCTCGGGGAAGATATGAGTGATGGCGGTGGCCGATCCCGTGGTGGTCGGAATAAGGCTCATGCCACAGGCTCGGGCACGGCGCAAATCCTTATGCGGCGCATCCAAGATGGTTTGCGTATTGGTGATATCGTGCACCGTGGTCATGGAGCCGTGCTTAATGCCGATATTGTCTTGCAGCACCTTAACCACAGGCGCCAAACAGTTGGTGGTGCACGAAGCAGCCGTCACAAGATCATGCTCATCGCTCTTATAGAGATGATCGTTCACCCCCATGACGATATTGAGCACGCCCTCTTCTTTAACCGGGGCCGTTACCACTACTTTTTTAACCCCTTGATCTAGGTATTGCTGCAACAACGCACGGGTTTTCATTTTGCCTGAAGCCTCAATCACAATATCGCATCCTGACCAGTCAACCTCGGCAATCGTCTTTTGCTGTGAGCAACTTAGGGTTTGGCCGTTAACCAGCATGTGCCCATCGCTGGCGCTTGGGGCGTGATGCCAACGACCGTGCACGGAATCAAATTCTAATAAGTGCGCCAAGGTGGCGGCATCGCCGCCTGGGTCGTTGATCTGTACAAACTCAAGCTCGGGCCAGTCGAAGGCGGCGCGCATGATCAGCCGCCCCATGCGACCAAAACCATTGATCCCTACTTTGATTGTCATCTGTATCTCCTTTGGGTGAAATTCACCCTAGTTGCAGCATGAAGCCTGGCGCTCGGGCCTGGCTCCCATATTGTCTAAACCGGTTAAGGCCGCAGCCAACAGGTGTGGATTCTCAGTTAATGTGGTTTCTAATACCTGACGCTGCCAGCTCGGCAACTGCTCGTTAATGCGGTAGTAGACCCATTGTTTATGCTTGCGCGTACACAAGAGTTGCGCCTCTTTCAATAGCGCTAAATGCCGGGATATTTTCGGCTGACTCAGTCCTAATGCACTGACCAGCTCGCACACACACAACTCCCCCTGATGTAAATCAGCAGGCAAATAAGTAACCGAGTGTCATCGCTTAGTGCTTTAAAAAAGTTAACGGCCATCTTGTATATATGAAATTTCGTATGTGGCGAATACTAGCCCAGCTTTTTTATATACGCAATATCGTATATAGCTAATCTTTCCTAACGCCAAGGCATAAAAAAAGCCGCTCAAGGCGGCTTTGACATAACAACAATGGAATTATAAAAACTTGGCGAGGTTTTGCACCTGATCCAACATGCGGTTAGAAAAACCCCACTCGTTATCGTACCAGGCCATCACCTTAACCAGTTTGCCATCAACCCGGGTTTGCGTGGCATCGAATACCGATGAAGCCGGGTTATGGTTGAAATCGATAGACACCAGCGGCAGCTCGTTATAGGCCAGCACCTCAGCCATGGCACCTTGGGAAGCGGCCTTCACTGCGGCATTAACCTCCTCGATACTGGTTTCGCGCTTGGCGATAAAGGTCAAATCAACCAAGGACACATTAATGGTCGGCACCCGCACCGCCATGCCATCGAGCTTACCGGCCAATTCCGGCAGCACTAACCCCACCGCCTTGGCAGCCCCGGTTTTGGTCGGGATCATCGACTGCGTCGCACTGCGCGCCCGATAGAGATCCGGGTGATAAACGTCTGACAGGTTTTGGTCGTTAGTATAGGAATGAATGGTGGTCATGCTGCCCTGCTCTATACCTATGGCATCGTTTAGGGCTTTAGCGACAGGAGCCAAACAGTTGGTGGTACAAGAGGCATTGGAAATAATGTTGCATTGAGCATTCAGCACCTCGTCGTTAACACCATGCACTACCGTGGCATCCATATCTGTGCCTGGCGCAGAGAGGATCACCTTCTTGGCACCCGCTTCAATATGCTTGGCCGCCGCTTCGCGGGAAGTAAACAGGCCAGTACACTCTAAAACGATGTCGACGCCGAGCTGTGCCCAAGGCAGGTTTGCCGGGTCGCGTTCCTGCAGCAGCTTGATCTCATCATGACCGACGATCATTACATCATCTTGCAGGCTGACTTTTTGCGAAAACTGCCCGTGTACCGAGTCAAATTGGGTCAAATGAGCGTTAACATTAGCCGGTGCCAAATCATTAATGGCAAGGATACTGATGTCTTTATTACGACCTGATTCATACAGTGCTCTAAGGGTGTTACGACCGATGCGACCATAACCATTGATAGCTACCTTAATCATCTTCACTCTCCCCGTTATTATTTAAGTTGGCTGGCTTGGTGCGCAAGTTCTTCTATCGCTTGCCAGTCCTTGTTTTCGATTAATTTTTTATCCAGCATCCAGGTACCGCCGACACAGACTACGTTATCCAAGGCCAGGTACTCAGGTGCGCTTTGTAGGCTGATACCGCCGGTGGGGCAGAATTTAATACCGGGTAAAGGGCCACCGATGGATTTGAGCATGGCCGGACCGCCCGCGGCCGCCGCCGGGAAAAACTTTAAAAAGGAGAAGCCACGCTCGGCGAGCCTCATTACTTCGCTTGGTGTGGCCGCTCCGGGCAAGAAGGGAATATCGCTTTGGCTGGCCAAGGCCAGTAATTCATCGTTCACGCCCGGGCTCACCATAAAGTCGGCACCGGCGTTTACTGAGGCTGCAAAAGTGGCCTTATCGATCACCGTCCCCGTGCCCACATAAGCGTCGGGAACGGTTTCTTTCATAATTTTCACTGCCTCTGCCGCCACCGGGGTGCGCAGGGTAATTTCCAAGGCGCGCAAGCCGCCCTTGTACAGAGCCTGAGCCAAGGGAGCGGCGTCCTCAAGGCGCTCAATCACCACCACAGGAACCACGGGTGCCGATGCTAAAATCTGTTCTATTGCCATGTTAAATCCTCATTCCCAGTGACATTATTCTTGTTCGTAGGCCGGTGCGAAGGCACTGGCTCCTAAATCAGCGCTGCTGACAATATTCCTAAATCCAGCAAACAGTTCGCGGCCGGTGCCATAGGTGGCGCCGCTGTGCACCAGTTCGATGTCACGGGCGGCCAACTCTTCATCGCTGACATGCAGTTTTAGTACGCCGTTTGGCGCGTCTAATGTCAGCAAGTCGCCGTCTTTGATTTTGGCTATCATGCCGCCTTCAACCGCTTCAGGAGCCAAATGAATGGCCGCGGGTACCTTACCCGAGGCGCCGGACATACGCCCGTCGGTAACTATGGCCACCTTAAAGCCTTCATCTTGCAAGCTGGCCATAACCGGGGTCAGCTTATGCAGCTCCGGCATGCCTTTGGCTTTTGGCCCCTGCTCCTTGATCACGGCAATAAAATCCTGGTTGAGTTCGCCGCGAGCAAAGGCGCTTTGCAGCGAGGCCTGATCGGCAAACACCTTGGCCGGAGCACTCACTACCTGATGTTGCTCCTGCACTGCGGAGACCTTGATCACCGCCTTGCCAAGATTGCCGGTCAGCAGTTGCAGACCGCCGCTGCGGTTAAATGGATTATCCGCCGGACGTAACACCTCCTGATCATGGGATTGCTCGGCGCACGGCACCCATTTCACCTTAGTCGGGCCATTGTTATCGGAGATGATTAAATTCACATCTTTATCCAGGCGCGGCTCTGTGGTGTAGGTTTCAAGCCCCTCACCCAAGATGGTTTTGACATCATTGTGCAGCAGGCCTTTGGCAAGCAATTGCTTCATCAAATAGCCCATGCCGCCAGCGGCCTGGAAATGGTTTACATCGGCAGAGCCGTTGGGGTAGATACGGGTTAACAGAGGCACGACTTCGGATAAGTCCGCCATGTCTTTCCAGGTCAGTTCAACACCTGCGGCCTTGGCCATGGCCACCAAGTGGATGGCATGGTTGGTCGAGCCGCCGGTGGCCAAAAGGCCAACCAGACCATTGATAATGGTTTTTTCACTCATCACCTCGGCCATGGGCACCGCATCCTTACTTGTGACTAGCTGTTTAAGCATGGTCTCTACCGCGTGTGCGGTCAAACCATCGCGCAGCTCGGTATAAGGGTTCACAAATGAGCTGCCCGGCAGGTGCAGGCCCATGATCTCCATCAGCATTTGATTTGAGTTCGCAGTACCGTAGAAGGTGCAGGTACCGGCGCTATGATAAGACTCGCTTTCGGCCTTTAACAGCTCTTCACGGCTGACAAGGCCCTGGGCAAATTTTTGTCTTACGCGGGCTTTTTCTTTGTTGGGAATGCCTGAAGGCATGGGCCCTGCTGGCAGGAAAAATACCGGTAAATGGCCAAATGATAAGGCGCCAATAACCAGTCCAGGGACGATTTTGTCACACACGCCCAAACAGAATACGCCATCGAAAACATCGTGTGATAAGGCGATGGCCGTCGACATGGCAATCACATCGCGGGAAAACAGCGACAGGTCCATGCCATCACGCCCCTGGGTCACGCCATCGCACATGGCCGGCACGCCGCCGGCAACCTGAGCAGTGGCATCGAATTTGGTAACGATTTGCTTAATTAAATCCGGGTATTCCTTATACGGCACATGGGCCGACAACATGTCGTTGTAAGAATTGATAATGGCTAAATTTGGCTTTTCATCACCGCTTAGACGCGCCTTGTCGTCGCTTGTACAAGCCGCCATAACATGGGCAAGGTTGCCACATCCGATACCAGCACGTACGCGCGTTTGTGATTTAGCCGCTTGCATACGGGCCAAATAGGCGGCACGGCTCGCTTTACTGCGTTCGATTACCCGTTCAGTGACTTCTTTAATACGCGGATGCAACATAGTTCTGCTCTTTCTTGCCAGTAAGTCGATAAAAGGCTCAGCACATCAGTACAGACTCCCCGCACTGAGGTACTGAGCAGCTTGGATTACCCGTTCAAAGGTACGTTGCCAACTCGTCTCTCACAACCGAGCTGACACCGGTGTCAGGGCATTAACTCACAACCCTGACACCGGTGTCAACCCTCCATGTAAATTTAGTCTAAAAAATCTATGTTGCGAGTTTTTGACCTTTTATTGCCATTTTTCACACCAGCTGAGGGCACTTGGCAAAGATTGAAGAAAGAGCGCCGAAAACAAAAAACCAACACCTGGGCGAACCCGGATGTTGGTTTTTAATTTCCGTGCAATTGGGATTTAAAACGTTAGGACTTTGGCGCTGCGGTGGACTCGCGACAAATAAGTTTGGCTTCCAAGGTGATTTGCAGCGGCTCTTTTTGCTGCTCTTCATCGCCATTATCGCCCTGGTTGATTTGCTCGATTAAATGCTCAACCGCCAGGCGTGTCATCTCCTCCACCGGCTGAGCTATGGTGGTGAGCCCGGGCCAGATATGGCGCGCAATGGGAGCATTATCAAAACCGGCAATGGCGATATCGTCGGGGACCTTCAAATCCATTTGGGTGGCCGCTTTGAGTACTGCTGCCGCCATATAATCATTTGAGGCAAACACGGCGGTGGGTCTGGGGTCTAAATGCAATATGGTTTCGGCACTGTCGGCACCTGAGTGATAGGAGAAATTTCCCTCTTCCACCAGATGCTCCTGATAGGCAATGCCATGTTCGGCAAGCGCCCGGCGATAGCCGTTAAAACGCTGCTCGGTAGCACTGTGATCCGGATGGCCCTTAATAAAGGCAATGTCTTTGTGACCGAGCTCGATAAGCAACTCGGTAATTTCAAAGGCACCCTGCTCGTCATTGCTGCGCACCGAAATCGACTCATCATCGAGTTTCACCGAAGCCACCCGGGCAAAGGGCACTTTTTTCTGACGTAAAAAGGCCACCAGCTCACCGTGGTCGGAAAACGGTGGCGTTAATACCAGGCCATCGATACGTGAGGTTTGTAACAGTTGCTCAATATTGTCGAGCAGCGCCTGACCGCGCAGCTCACAAGGATGGATCAAGAGATTAAAACCATGTTGATGGCAGGCCGCCAAAGCACCGCTTTGCAGACGGGTAATATAACTTTTCGAAGGATTGTCGTATAAGCAGGCAATAATAAAGCTGCGATTACGGGCCAATCCCCGGGCAATAGGGTTAGGTGTATAGTCGAGCTCTTTAAAGGCCTTAAGCACCTTTTCCCGGGTCACGTCGCTGACGTTGGGCTCATTATTAAGCACCCGGGAGACGGTCTTTTTCGATACACCAGCATAGCTAGCAACACTGTTTATAGTTATCTTTTTCATCGTTGACTAGTATCTTCCTTAATCGCCTTGCCTTGTCGAACAGCCCGTTGAGCTAGCCGTTGGGCTCGCCGTATGAATACAGGCCGCGGCGCCAATAAAGGGAATATGTTCTTGGCACACCAAGGTCACAGGTATTTGACTGTTATACTGCGACATCACCCCTTTAGCAATAAATCGTTCATTAAATCTACTCGTTAGCAGCCGCTGTTGCATACGCGGCAAAATACCGCCACCGATAAATACGCCGCCTAAAGCACCAAAGCTCAGGGCTATATCACCGGCAACGCTGCCAAGCCAATCGCAAAAATGGTTCAGGGTACGCTCGGCAATCATACATTCTTTATTTTCTGCCAGAGCCGCTATTTGCGCCGCATCTATGTCTTCTACCGTTTGCCCATGAACCTTGGCCATGGCGCGATACAGACGGGCGATGCCGGGGCCGGCAAAGACATTTTCCACCGACACATGTTGCAGGTCTTCGCGCAGCACATTATGCAATTGACGGTCTAACTCTGTCACCGGGGCCAAACTGATATACCCCGCTTCACAGCTCATTACCGCCTGTTGACCCTGCGAGCGCACCAGACAAGCGGCGCCAAAGCCGGTGCCCGGTCCGAATACGGCGATATTGGCATGCTCCTGGGCAATGCCTTGCTTAACGCAGATATTATCGCGCTCATTCAAATAAGGAGCGGCATAGGCAAAGGCGGCAAAATCGTTGATCACTTGTAAATTGTCAAACCCGAAACGCCGCTTCAGTTGCTGGGTATTAAATTGCCACCCCAAATTGGTGAGCATCACTTCAGCCCCCTTAACCGGACCGGCTACTGCCAGACAGGCTCGGGTAATGCTGATGGCATTAATCTGAGATAAATAGGCATCGACCGCGTCTTCAAAAGATTTAAAGTCGCAGCTTGGAAAGGTGTGCTGATGTTCAATGGCGAAAGATTTGCTGCTATTGCAGTAGTCGGTAATTAACGCAAAACGGGCGTTAGTGCCGCCAATGTCGGCGACTAAAATAGGTGCAAAAGCCACCTTGTTACCTGCCTGTGGACCTGATGAACTCATTGTCGTTTCTCTTTTTTAATTTATACCAAGTTTTTGGGATTTCCAGGTTTTCCCCAGAGCATTACTTAATCCCAACATTGACTTACCTGGCATAAACTTATTAAGTTTATGTTAGCAGTTCTTTTTTCGCGCTACTGAAAAAAGTGCTGCCCGGGCAGCGGGCAGCCAAACCGTTTTGTGACAACAAAATGATAAAACGCCGACATTATGACACCGGTGTCAGACGGGGATCAATAAAAATTTTCAGTTCCCGCTAAAAATATTGCAAAATGCGCCCCCTATTCGGCCTAATGGCCAAGTGCAAATGCGCACCTAGAATTTCAGCCGGGTTTGTATTAACCCATGAGGACATACATGAAAGGTAAAGCCACCTCCTTCGATATCGCCCACTATGCCGGGGTATCGCAATCAACGGTGTCACGGGCACTGCGCGGCAGCCCCTTGGTCAATGAAGAAACCCGCCGCCGGGTGGTCGAGGTGGCGCGTAAGCTCAATTACAAGGTCGATAAAAATGCCAGTAACCTGAGGGCACAGCAAAGCTCGACTCTGGCGGTACTGCTGTTTGAAGACCCAACCTCGGATGAGTCTCAGATCAACCCCTTTTTCTTGTCCATGCTCGGCTCAATTACCCGAGCCTGTGCCAAGGCCGGCTATGATCTGTTGGTGTCCTTTCAATCCAGCAGCAACGACTGGCACGCCGATTATGCCGAAAGCCACCGCGCCGATGGTATTATCCTGCTCGGCTATGGCGACTATATGGACTACCAAAGCAAGTTTGAGCGCCTGCTAGAGAGCGATACCAAGTTTGTGTGCTGGGGTGCCAATGTTGAAGGACGCCCGGAGTTAACCGTCAGCTGTGACAACAGTCGCGGCGGCGCCCTGGTGGCCGAGCACTTAATTGAATTAGGACGCACCGACTGTGCCTTTATCGGCGATACATCACACCATAGCCCGGAGTTCAGCGCCCGCTTTAATGGCTTTGCCGAGCGCCTTAAAACTCATGGTGCTCATGTGAGCGAACGCAAAATAGCCACCGCAATTTCCACCGAGGAGTCCGGCTATCAGGCGACCAAGTCCTTATTGGCCAATAACATTAAATTTAATGCCCTGTTTGGCGCCAGCGACCTCATTGCCATAGGCGCCATTCGCGCATTGCAGGAGGCAGGCTTAAGGGTGCCCCATGATGTGTCCGTGGTTGGCTTTGATGACCTGGCTGTGGCGCGTTTTTGCACCCCGCCACTGTCGACTGTGCAGCAAAACACCACACTCGCCGGGCAAATGCTGGTCGCTAATTTATTGAATTTGATAGCAAAGCAGGAAGTGGATGTTGCCAGCAGCGTCTTACCACCACAATTGATTGTTAGACAATCAAGTAAATAGGTAATGCAGTTTTATCTAATAGAAAGGCAGTGTTAGGAAATAATAACCTTTTCTTTTAGCCCTTGTGGCAAGGGTAAACCGAGTTTACTCTTGCCTCTTATCTCCCATATCTCATCCACTTCGGCGGCATCGACCTCTAATATAAAGCCGTCTGACAGGCTGATAAATCCAAGTCTCGATGCAAGCTGTTCATCATGGGTTATTAAACCAAATGCTTTGGAACGAGAACTATATCCGCAAATAATAAACTCCAGCCCCTTGTAACGCCCTCTTGTTGCTACTTCATAAGCATTGTTCATATCGGCAATCTTGATGCTTTTACAATAGCGGCCTTCGTTGTCATCTAATTTAAACCCCTTGATATAACCCAACTTTTTTGCATAGGAGATTTCTCTCATATGATCTATATCTGGGTCTGATATGCCATGCCCGTAATACTCCCTGACCAGCATATGGGTATTATTATACAGGGTGTAGGTTCCATTTCTTATTTCCACACTATTACCTCGAGTAAAGCTGGTTTCTCTCGTTTATATCTACGCCAACTTACATCAGGTAAATTCATTGCGCCTAGTTTAACGATCACTTCTTAACAGCGTCTAGATAAAACAACCAAGAATACTCACAGGAGTATAACGCACACCTTGATACACATGCTAATTAACTACTTGTTTTATTTACAATAATAAATCAAGGGCTATTATGAAAATGCCGCCCTAGTCAATAACAATAAAAGAAGGAACTTGTCCTATGTATCGCAGCTTTTTCCTAAGTGCATTAAGTATTGCCGTATTAGCCGGTTGTGGTGGCTCAGGCGGCTCTGATTCAACAGCGCCCCCTGAACCCAGCGGTAAAACGTTAACCATTACCGCTGTGTATAGGGACGCGTGTGGCAACGAAACCCCGGACAGGGATGCCGCCCTGATCATACATAATGCCGATTATTCCAACAAAGCCACGGTGTATGCCGATGACAATGGCGTCATTAGCTACCCAACAACGAATGATCACGAAACATTTTCTTTAGTCAGGCTAGTTCAAGAGACAATCGATGGTATTACGCCCGTAGATTTGCTTACCTTTGTTGACCACCCTGTGACCGATTTAGGCAAAAACGCTTTGCAAACGGATGATACCAGTGCATGTGAATGTAGGACCAGCAATGTACAAGTAGCCATCCCCGCACGCGTTAACAGCTATGTAGAAAGTAGCATGTTATATGGTGCAATGTTCGACACCTACCAAAAAGGCGTTGGTTCAGTCACGTACCAAGCAGTTGTTCAGTGTAAACAAAGTGGTTCCGAGCAATGGCCGCAGCTTTCTGTGATTAACCAGTTTAGCTCGCCTGAGCAAGCGTATGGCGCTTTATTCGCCGACCTCAATGACGGTGGCACAACTGAGGTTGCAGCGGAGCTTGTCGGTACCCCTGTTGTCATTAATTCTGATATGTTTTACAAGCAAGTCTCTGCTATCGTTGATAGTAATAGTCACTTGTACAATTATGGAGTTAACGGCTCCAAAGATGTCTTCGCTTTCACCCATGAAAGCATAGAGAACCACAGCATTACTGCATACGAACATGAAAATTTAGACAATCCATCCGGTGATGGGTACATCATTACCTCATCAACGGTCAGAACCAAAGAGATTAATCAAACATTTGATTTACCACCCATGGCCCTGAGCTTAGATGACCTGGCCTCTGTACTGACTCTTGACGGTCAAGATTATGATATAGCCCAAAGCGGCGTAGACTACGCTTTCATTTTCATTGGCATGGAAGCCTCTTACAATAATCGTCCACTTCTTGGCTGGAGTATTTTTGCGCCGCCAAGCGGCACAAGTGTAAACATCGAAAATTTAAACCTTGCTGAGTTTATAGATGAGTCAGTTCTTGAGTCTAAGGTGAATTCACTAAGTATGTCTGTAACAGCTAGAGACTATGGCGGCATAGCCGGCTACGAAGACTATATGAAGCGACGTCCGACTAGACAACCTAGTACCTTTAATGACCCTGAATATGCGCAAGCTAAAACCAAGACAGTTCAATTGACAGTCGATAACCTTAGTTACTCGCAATCAGCCTTGTCTAACCTAATACCGACACAGTTTTAAACGACTCCACACTAAAATGCCGCCTATAAATATAGGCGGCATTTTTTGCCAAATTGGTCGCAGCCCAATTAATCTTACTTAAGTTTTTGCTCTACCACAGGATAGTGATCCCACACCCGTTTATCGCTTAGTGAGCGCAGCAGTTTCACGTATTCGGCGTGAGTCCATGCCAGAGGTGTGGCCGAGTTGGTGCCCTGCCCCATCTCATAACCGAAGGGGTTAACGCCAACGCCATCCCATACCTGCTCTGGTAGCATCATGCCCTTATTGGCAAAGCCTTCCATACCGCGTACATAGGTGTGCTGGATATCCGCATACTTCTGCGCCGCAGCGTCGCCTGTTAGCGATTGCGCCACGGCAATTTCATAGTGACCGCGCTCACCGGTAAAGAAGGGCCATACGCGACCGCGTTGACCATCGCTATTCACTCCACCCTCGGCGTAGTTGGTACCACGTTTTTCATCTTCACCATAGCCATCGTTACCGTAACGGCGCCAGCCCGGGAAGGCCTCGCCTTCGGCATCGGTGAAGCTGTATTTAACGCGCAGGTTTTCCGCTAGGGTTTGGTCATCGTACTCCGGCAGTGATTCGAGTACCGAGTCACTGCTTGCGGCGCGTACGCCATAACGCACCAGCTCCAGGAAACCGCCATCGAGGATCTGCTTCTTATCCATGCCCTGACGGCCATTGTTGGCGGCCAACTTGGTATCGGCGTTGGCATTCAGGTCCTGAGCGATACGCACAAAATAACGGCCATTGGCATTGTCGCCCTTGAGCGTACCCTTGGTAGTAAACATCAGGGCTTCAACGTCCTGGTTATATTGTTTGGCAGTCGCCAGGTAGCGTGCGGCATTTTTATCATCGCCGCTGAGCTTGGCGATTTCCGCGGCACTGATAAGGCCCGCAATAACCGCTGCCGTGGTTGAGGGCGAATAACCGGCCTGCTCTTCCCAACGCTCTTGTTGGGTTAACGGCGGGGTGATCTGCACATCATTCCAAAGAATTTTCGCCAGGCCACCGTCAACGAGAAAGTCAGCGGCAGGTTTAAGCATATCTGCATACCAGTTGCTTAACTCTTCCTTGGTGAGTACCTCACCCTGGTAAAGTTTCCACGCCAGCATAATAGGCATGGCGGTTTGATCCAGCTGAACACCCACCCATTCCAACTCACCATCAACATGGGTCTTTTGTAAGAACCAGCCACTGTCGCCCTGATTGCCGGGCGTGTTTTCACGCACCTGAACCTTAGGCAGGTAATTGAATGCAGCCTTGGCGGTGTCACTGTCGCCCATGGCCAAAAACGCCATGGCCACCTGATAGAAATCACGCACCCAAACCGCCTTATAGCCTGTGTGCCCCTGCTCGGCTTTGACCGTATCACCCCAAGGGTTCGACAAGGACGCAATCAGCGCGCCGGCGTGAGTTTTATCTTCCTGCGCTTTAAGCACCAGAGCACTGGTGTTAAGCAGCTTGCCGCCGTCTTTGGTCGCAGCATATAAATCTGTTACAGACAGGCTTTGCAAATAGTCCTGCCAGCCAATAAAGTCGCCTTCGCCATTGTAATGCGCCAATACTGTGTCATAGCCTCGACTCAGGGTCTTTTGCCCCTCGGCCAGCGCGCTTTGCTCCGTGTTGCCATAGCTCAGTACCAAGTCAAATTCGGCACCTTCTTTAATCTCACCCAGGGTCGCACTCATGGTGACGTTCCCGGTTTGCTCGCCGGTGCTGGTGTAGCGTGCAAAGCTATTACCTTTATTGAGCTGGGTTAAACGGTCGCTTTGACCGAAAAAGCCTACCGAAGTATCTTTTAGGCCCTGTTTGCTTTGCAGGCTTAAGAAGTGTTTGCCTTGGCTGTAGGCAAGCAATGCATCGCCGGCCACCTTGGCGCTATCATTTAAGCCATCATTATTTACATAGGGATTAACCTGCACATGGGCGCTTAGGCCAGGCTGGTTTGCTTCAAAGCGCACGCGCACCATCAGCGACTGAGCATCCGGATCGGTAAAGATATCCTTGATAATACGAAAACGCCCCTGCTCATCTTCACTGGTTACCCGGTAGGCCAAAGAAAGCGGGCGGCCTTGCTCGTCGGTATCCAGGTACTCAACCGTGTTTTTTAAGCCATCTTGCTCGCTGACCACAAAGTCATCGCCGGTGACAATAAACTGCATATCGCGAATTTGCGCCTGGTGGATAAGGCCAAACATGGTTTCGGTGATCATGCCTTTAGCCAGGGAGAACCACACCTTAGACACAGCGCCTGTACTGGCTTGGTCGCTGTATTGGCCATTGTCATAGGCCTCAAATGAGGTGCCTATGCCGGTTTTGCCCGAATAGGCCCAATAAGGGGTGTCACCAGGAGCACCCGGCGCTACCGCCTGTACCTGAGTTGTTTGCTGCTCGGCGCTGTTACAGCCCGTCAGCCCTGCGACCAGCATGGCCGCCATAATTGAATTTAAAACTTTCACTGAGTGTCCCCTTATTATTTTACTAATTTGACTCGACTAACCGCGATGGCACCTAGGACAAAGGAAATGCCGCCAATCACTAAGGCATAAATAGGCTGGTTGGCGAACCCATGCTTGAGAATAAGACCCAGGACGCTGGCCGCGAGCAACTGTGGAATAACGATAAAGAAGTTAAAAATACCCATGTAGACCCCCATTTTTGCGCTCGGCAAAGTGGTCGATAGCATGGCGTAAGGTAAAGAGAGAATCGACGCCCAGGCAAAACCTATGCCTACCATGGGTAACATCAACCAGCTTGGATCTGCAATAAACATAAAGCTGATTAGCGCCGCCGCGCCTAAGATAAGATTCAGCGCATGGGTCAAACGTATGCCCATTCGCTTAACCATGATAGGAATAATCAAGGCAGCCAAAGCGGCAAAACCATTGTAGGCGGCAAACAGCACCCCCACCCAGTCGGCACCGTCGTTATAGGCCTTGGAAGTCACATCTAAGGTATCGTAGTGGTAACTGGTTACCGCCGCCGTGGTATAAATCCACATGGCAAACAGTGAGAACCAGCTGAAAAACTGCACCCAGGCCAGCTGGCGCATGGCCGTTGGCATGGTGAAAACATCGTAAACCACGGCAAAAAAGCCGTTTTCTGTGTATTCCTTCGCTTGCTGCCACAGGGCAATGCCTTGCAACAAGGCAAAGGCCACTAGTCCGGCGCCCAGCAGATACAGCTCTTTTTCCAGATCTAGGGCCGTCACCAAGGCGATAATAGACACGCCAATCACACCACTGATGCTCATGGTGCGGCCAAAATTAATCTCTTGCTTTTGCGTGTCGCTCTCAAGATGCGCTTCGCTCTTTTCAAACGCCGCCAACTGCTCTGGACTGTATTCCTTGGTGGTAAACACTGTCCACATCACGCTCACCAATAAGAAGGCACCGCCAATATAGAAGGCATATTGCACCGACTCAGGGATCACCCCGGCAGCGGCAGTATTGCTGACATCAAACCAGTTACTCAGAATCCAAGGCAGACTTGAGGCCACCACGGCGCCTATGCCGATAAAGAAGCTTTGCAGCGAATAACCCAGGGCGCGCTGTTTATTCGGCAGATTATCGCCCACTAAGGCACGAAACGGCTCCATGGTAACGTTAATGGAAGCGTCCATAATCCACAGCATACCGGCGGCAACCCACAGAGTTGGCGAGTTCGGCATTACCAGAAGTGCTGCCGTGGTCACTATGGCACCATAGAAAAAGTAAGGACGACGACGGCCTAAGCGTCCCCAGGTTTTATCGCTCATATAGCCGATGATCGGCTGTACGATCAAACCGGTTAAAGGCGCTGCGACCCAAAGAATGGGAATATCATCGATATCGGCACCCAGGGTTTGGAAAATACGACTGACATTCGCATTTTGCAGGGCAAAGCCGAATTGTATGCCCATAAAGCCCAAACACATGTTCCAAATTTGCCAGAAGCTCAGGCTAGGCCTTTCAATATTCATCTACTTGGATCCCCATCTGAAACACGGTAACGCCCTGATATGGCAACTTGATTGGAATTTCCTTATCTAAATACAGAGGATCCGTACCCAGTAGGGTTTTCCCGACCATGGCTTCCTCTGGCTCAATATCAACAAACACCGGATGCTTGCCAAAGTTAGCAACCACGACAATACGCTGATCGCCTAGCCTGCGCTCAAAACTGATCACTGCATGGGGCGCCGAGTTTGGCACTGGGATCAGCTCACCGGCGACAATCGCAGGAAGAGAATTAAGTGCCATCAAATCAATATAAAACTGGCGCAGCGCACGCTGCTCATCGTTAAGCGCGCCGCCGTCGAACTTGCCGCCATTCATCCACTGCTGATGCGCGGGCACGCCGATATAATCAAAAATACTGGTACGTGTTGGGTCGCCGAATCCCGGCTCTTCAGAGCCATCTTCGCCCACGGTTTGGCCGAAATACAACATGCTAGGTGAGCGCCCAATTAGGGTTGAGACCGTCATCGCCGGCTTGCCCCAGCGCATATCGCCAGCAAAATCTGGGCTCGCCAGGCGCTGCTCATCGTGGTTTTCCAAAAAGTGCAGCATATGCTGTTCAATATCTGCCACCTCTTGGTGCGTTGCCAGCAGCTCGCTGGCCTCTGCTTTACCTTGAATAATGGCCTTAAGGCTGTCGTAGAAACCGACCTTGTCGTACAGGTAATCCATCTTGCCTAAATGAATATAAGGGCGGTACAGCTCGGGGTTATAAACCTCGGCCAGCAAGAAGGCATCCGGGTTGCTCATCTTGATGGAGGAGTTTAAAAAGCTCCAAAATTCCACCGGCACCATTTCCGCCATATCGTAGCGGAAGCCATCGACGCCCTTTTCGAGCCAGTATTGGGTGATATCGCGGAACTTATACCAGCTATCGGGCAGCTCCTGCTCCTGCCAAAAGGCATAATGGGCACGATAATCCAGCTCGGCGTAGTTATCCGGCAAACGGGGGAAGTCATAGCTGCCATCGGGCTTGACGCCATAGTTGATCTTTACCGTTTCATACCAGTCGTTAATATCTGGCTGGGCCTTGCGAGCACCATTACCTGTCCATTTCGCCGGGCTTTCGGCAAATTTACCGTCCGCAAGCGGGTGGCTTTGGCCGCCCAGCACCTGATAGTTGGTGTCTTGGGGAACAATAAAGTCCTCACCCACCACATAATAGAAATTATTGTCGCGCTTATAAGCGACACTGGTATCGTCATTGGCACCGAAATCTGCAGTGCCCTGAGGCTTGCTGACGGAATGATAATCGCGGGCCACATGATTGGGCACTATGTCGATGATCACCTTCATGCCATGCTTATGGGTGCGTGCGATCAGCTCTTCAAATTCACGCAGGCGGTCGGCGGGTTTGGATGCCAAGTCCGGATTCACATTGTAGTAATCCTTAATGGCATAGGGCGAGCCGGCGCGGCCTTTAACCACATCTGGGTCATCGCTCGGCAGGCCAAAATCGCTGTAATCGGTCACCATGGCATGGTGCAAAACACCGGTATACCAGATATGCGTCACACCCAGCTCTTTAATGCCTATAAGCGCCGCATCATTGAAATCCGCAAATTTACCGACGCCGTTTTGCTCCAGCGTGCCCCAGGGTTCATTGGTGCTCTTGGTATTACCAAATAAACGGGTGAATACCTGATAGACCACGGGCTTTTGCATCTGCTGCATGCCCTGCTCTGCGGTGCTTTCAGTGCTTGCGTCTTGTTGTTGTGGCCCCTGGCCACAGGCGACAAGCGCGGCGCTGAGCGACAGTACCAATAACGGCGTTTTCAACTTGCTATTTATCATTCGCTTACTTTATTTATCTTTTGTTATGACAAAAATATTACGTGCTCTGGACCCGCTTGGGTATGGCGTGCATACGTATTCAAACCAGTCCGGTGCCATATTATCCGCGGATTCAGGCGAGTATCAGCGCCCTTGTTTGGCGCTTTTTACTAAGGAACCGAGATAATCCTGGTGGCTCGGCATTTGTGCCACTGTGCGCTCAATTAAGGTGCGCAAACTGGCCAACAATTCGCTGCGCTGCTCGGCGCTAAATTGCTCTGCCAAGGGATGATGTTGCTGCGGCCAGCAATTTTGTCCAAGCAACACCTGCTGCCATGCAACCTCGGCGAACAGCTCATCCTGATAGCGAAATACCGTACCCGTTTTTTCAAACAGTTCCAGCTTTTGCGTTAAAGAGTCCGGCAATTCCATGCTTTGGCAGTGGCGCCAAAAGGCGCTGTCTTGGCGTTGGTTCAAGGCATAGTGGAGAATGATAAAATCGCGAATTTGCGCCATTTCCGTACTAAATTGCCGATTATAGGAATCCCGCGCCTCAGCGCTAATCTCCCTGTGGGGGAAATGTTTAACCAGACGAATAATCGCCGTTTGAATAAGGTGAATACTGGTGGACTCCAAGGGCTCCAAGAAGCCACTGCTGAGGCCAATGGCCACCACATTGTTTTGCCACTGTTTGCGTCGCTGCCCGGTGCGAAATTTAATAACCCTGGGCTCGGTAATGGGCTTACCCGGCAGGTTTTCAAGCAACTGGGTCATTGCCTGCTGCTCATCCATATACCGGGAGCAATACACCAAACCGTTACCCATGCGATGTTGTAGCGGGATTTGCCACTGCCAGCCACACTCGCGGGCGATGGCCCGGGTATAAGGTTTAGGGCTGTGCCCTTCGGGCAATTCGCATTGCACCGCAATGGCACGGTCGCACGGCAACCAGTGGCCCCAGTCTTCAAAGCCCACTCCCAGGGTTTGCTCGATAAGCAAAGCACGCAGGCCGCTGCAATCGATAAACAAGTCGGCTTCAATCTCGCTGCCGTTGTCGAGCGTCAGGGCGCGAATATCGCCGTTGTTATGCTGACTCACCTGCATCACCTTGGCATCTATGCGCGTCACACCCATGGCCTCGGCACGCTCGCGTAACAATTGGGCATAAAGTGAAGCATCGAAATGATAGGCATGTTGGGTGCCGGGCAATTGTGTACCGGGTATCTGTGCCAAGGGTGTAAAACGCTCGGCTTTGGCAGCCTGATAATTTAATGAGTAATCCCACAGCGAGCCGCTGTAACCCTGCTCTTTTGCGGCATGAAAAATATGGTGGAAGTCACAAAAGGGAAACGCCTTACCGAGTGAGCCAAAGGCATGCATATAGCGCTCGCCCACCTGCCCCCAGTTTTCGAACTCAATACCCAGTTTAATGGTGGCGCTGGTGCGCTCTACCAGGGTTTGCTCGTCTATACCAAGGGCCTGATTAAAAGCGACTATCGGGGGAATGGTGGCTTCGCCTACCCCTACTGTGCCAATTTGCGTCGACTCCACCAGGGTAATATCCAGACGCGCGCCCATCAGTTTTGCCAATAAGGCCGCACTAAGCCAACCAGCGGTACCACCACCGAGGATCAATACCTTTTTCACTTCCGCCATTATCCTGCTCCTGTGAAAAAGCCCTTGAAAATTCAAGGGCTTTTTTTAACTTCAGTTAAGAGTTATAGCTCATACTTGAAGCCCAGCAAGTAAGTACGACCATAATCCTGGTAGTCACGTACTTGCAGCGAGTTATCACCTTGCAGTGATACAAACGGCTCTTCGGTGATGTTTTGTACCTGGAAGGTCATTTCCAGACCTTCTAGGCCGGCAATACCCGACTCACCGAAGTCATAACCGATTTGCGCATCCCAAATGGTCTCGCCTTGGATAGCAACCTGATCGGTTGAGAAACCAGGGCCATAGATATCGCCTTTAAAGTCGCTACGCTTACGCATGCTGGTACGGGCGCTGAAACCATAACGCTCATAGTAAAGAGTAAAGCTTTGAATACTATCAGACAGACCCGGCAGTTCATATTCATCGCCGTTAGGGGTTTCCACATCCTGCTCTACGCCTGTGTGGCTGGCCAGTAAACCAAAACCTTCAAGCTCATCGGCAAAAAGATTGAACGGCAGTGCAAGTGATAGCTCGTAACCCCATAGGTCGCCGCCACCGCCATTAATTTTACCCGAGCCGGTCGCCGTGCTGTGCTCCGGCACTAGACCTGTGGCCGGATCGGCAGTGCCGCTCATATCCGCTTCATAAATACCGTCGAAAATCCACTCGTTCAGGTCCTTGTAGAACACGGCAACGGAGAAGTAGCCTTCATCGCTGAAGTAGTTTTCATAGCTTAAGTCAAAACCTGTTGCTTCTTTTGGCTCCAGCGATGGGTTACCACCGGATACAGACCAGTGATTACCGTTTTCATCAGGTCGATCCGGATTGTATGAGGCATCAATAGAGGCGTTCATTTCATCCAGACGAGCACGAGAAATAGTCTTAGCTGCACCAAAACGTACGGTTTGATCTTCTGTAATGGCGAAGTTCAGGTTGATGCTAGGTAGCAAGTGTGAGTAATCGTGACTGATATCGGTTGGCTCTGCCACTACTAGGCCATCGGCGTCAACGCTAAAGGCATAACCTTGTGACGACTGCTCGGTGCGTACATAACGCAGACCAACATTACCTGTCACTGGCACATCACCCAAAGCGGCATCGATATTGGCTTGCACAAAGGCGGCCGTCACTTCTTCTTGCACTGTCCAAGAACGCGTTAAGTGCTTAGAATCGGTCAGGCTCTCGGCCATTAGATTATAATAACCGTCGTCAACAAGGGCGCGGGTATCGTAAGCTATCATCTCGCCCATGCCGATAAAGCTAAGATCGGCTGTACCTAAACGGTATTGCTCTGGTACTACTAGCATGCCTGGGTTGCTCAAGGAGAAATCCGCAAGCGTCATAAAGTAACCTTCAGACAGCTTGGTCTTTTCACGGTCACGGTAGGAGATACCAAAATCTATGCTATTGATATATTCGTTATCGAGCAGCTTTTTGGCCGCTAGTTTTAACGTCGTCAGTTCATCTTCAACTTCCGGCGCATTAATAAAGCCATCTTGAGCGGTATTTTGATACTCAGTGCCAGTCAGGCCGTAGTGATTATTTAATGCGGCGCTGTGACCCCAAGATAGCGGGCCACCTAGTTGTATCAGGTTAAAGTCACTGTAATCCAGACCATGAGTAAACTGGGCGCCTGTGTTGCCACTGTTGAAGGTGTAGCCCAAATCATCGGCTACGCCATTGTTGTCGCCGCGACCAGTACCCGAATAACTTTCGATACTCCATACCTGACGGTCTACTTCAGAGCGGCTGGCGTCGAATTCAACCGACCATTCGTCACTTACTTGATATTCAAGATTAAAACCAAACTGAGTAAGCTCGGCCTTACGCTCTTCAAAGTCGTTACGTACGACAACGCGCTGACCTTGGGTAATTGCACTGGTAACAAATCCAGTTTCATCATCAACGGCCAGTGGTGTTCTCGTACCCTGACCCCAGGCAAAAGGTACCTCGATACCACGGAGGATCTTCTCATCAGAGAAATCCACATACAGGGCGTCAAAGGTCATGTTCAGGTCGCTGGTCGGCGCATATTCAAGCACCAACATGGCCGAGTCGCGCTCTAGTGTAGAAGAGCGAACGAAAGGTTTGGCGCCGCCCAGGATAGAATAGGTGTTGCCATCGGGCGTTTCAACATCAGGGTAACCCCATGAGTTCCAACGCTTTTCCTGGTTAGGCGAGCTCATGGTGGTGTACGCAAAGGCCACACCCAAGGTGTCATCGGCAAATTGATCGATATAAGAGATGGTGCCACGGAAACCTTTATCGTCGCCATCCGGGTTTAACTTATCGAAACTGGTTTGCTCAAATTGACCATTGAATTGGATAACCTGCTCGCCCTTGCTTAAAGGACGTACGGTTTGCATGTCGATCACACCGGCGATGCCTTCGGCTTCAATCGAGGCACTCGGTGTTTTATATACGGTTACGCCGCTCATGATCTCAGAAGGATACAGGTCGAACTCAACACCACGGTTATCGCTGATTGAAACCTGCTCGCGACCATTAAAGGTAGTGGCGCTTTCGTTTTCGCTAAAACCACGTACGCTAACGCGTGATGCACGGCCATCTAGGCGCTGGGCAGTTAGACCCGGTAGACGCGCGATTGACTCGGCAATAGATGAATCCGGTAGCTTACCAATGTCTTCGGCAGAAATAGACTCTACCACTTCGTTGGCGAAACGCTTGGTGTTGATTGACTCGGCGACGCTGCGGCGGAAACCGCGCACTTCGATCACTTCAACCTTTTGTTGCTCTTCGATGTTCGCGGCGTCATTTTCTTGCGCCAACGCAACATTGCTACTGGCAACCCCGGCGCTGATCAGCGCAAGAGTTAGCATACTTGGTTTGAACATAGACATACTGTTTTACCCCAATTAACCATAATGTGTGGCCGAACGAGGTGGAAGTTAGCGCTGCACCAAGTTGGCTCATGTTGTTGTCACAAAAAATACTAACTCCCGTGCTAAATTAATAACAAATTTATGCATACGTATTCAGGCCCCGCAACAGGTATTTTATTAACATTAAGGTTACAACAACTGTTACATCATTATAGCCATAACGCCCACTGACGCACCCTGCAGCGAGGACGCATTTGTAAACGTCTTGGGTGGCAAATAAGAAGCCATTACAACAGGGTAAATGTTAATAAAAGCCCGACCTCTGTCACCACTTGGTTTGCTCAAGCCCAAGCCTTGATTTATACGCTCGGCACAGTGTTAATTGGTCAGACCAAAATAAAATTACACCATGCTGGTGCAAAACCCTGCCGCAACGCCCAAATTCAGTGCATTCTCATTATTGCATTTATGACAACCAAGTAATTTATTTTCCCCATTGGTAAACTTGGTTTGAGTTACTTCCAGCCCCTTTTGCAGCCCAATAGGAGGCTTTTGCTTCTTTTTCTGCATACGTATCCACAATGCATACGTATGCAGTTCTTTTACAAGCCTTTGTAGCATGCCGTATTCTTTTCTCAGTTTGACTAATTAGGTTTTCATCTGGAGTGTGATATGGCAAACCCACAATGGTGGAAAGGTGCGGTTATTTACCAAATTTATCCCCGCAGTTTTCAAGACACCAATGGCGATGGCATTGGCGATCTTCGCGGTATTATCAACCGCTTAGACTATATTAACGATCTCGGCGTGGATGCCGTGTGGATCTCGCCGTTTTTTAAGTCTCCGATGAAAGACTTTGGCTATGATATTAGCGACTACCGCGATATCGACCCCCTGTTTGGCGACCTTGCTGACTTCGATGAGCTGATAGCCGAAGCCCATAAACGTGACATCAAGATTATTATCGATCAGGTATTAAGTCATACCTCAGATCAGCACCCTTGGTTCTTAGCAAGCCGCGAAAGCAAAGACAATGACTTATCCGACTGGTATGTGTGGGCCGATGCCAACGAAGACGGCACTCAGCCGAACAACTGGTTGTCTATTTTCGGCGGTCCGGCATGGCAATGGGAGCCCCGTCGCGGTCAGTATTATTTGCATAACTTCTTAACCGAGCAACCGGATCTTAACTTCCATAACCCGGACGTACGTAAAGCGGTACTCGATAATGTTGAGTTCTGGTTGGAAAAAGGCGTTGATGGTTTCCGTTTGGATGCCATTAATTTCTGCTATCACGATGCCCAGCTCCGTGACAATCCGGCCAAGCCGAAGGAAAAACGTCAGGGTCGTGGCTTTAGCGAAGATAACCCTTACGCCTTCCAATACCACTATTACAATAATACACAGCCAGAAAACCTAGAGTTTATGCGCGATATCCGGGCCCTGCTCGACAAGTACCCAGGCACAGTAGCGCTGGGTGAGATCTCTTCGGAAGACTCCTTAGCGACCATGGCCGAGTACACCTCAGGTGGCGACAAACTGCACATGGGTTACAGCTTTGAGTTGCTAACCAATGACTACAGCAGTGCATACATTCGCACCACGGTGGAAACCTTAGAAGCGCGTATGCTTGAAGGCTGGCCGTGCTGGGCCTTTAGCAACCATGATGTGGAGCGCGTTGCCAGCCGCTGGTCACCAAGCGGCGAAATACAGCAACAGCAGGTGAAAATGTTGACCGCACTCCTAGCGTCACTGCGCGGCAGTGTGTGCATGTATCAAGGTGAAGAACTGGGTCTGGGCGAAGCCAGCGTGGCGTTTGAAGATCTACAAGACCCTTATGGCATCACCTTCTGGCCAAACTTTAAAGGCCGTGACGGTTGTCGTACGCCCATGCCTTGGCAAGACACTGAACAAGGCGGCTTTAGCAGTGCCAAGCCCTGGCTGCCACTGAGCCCTGCCCACCTGGTAAACAATGTGGCCTCACAACAGCAAGAGCAGGACTCTATCCTTAAGGCCTATCAAGAGTTTATGCATTGGCGTCGCAGTCAGAGGGTATTGCTTGAAGGCGACATCGCCTTTATTGACAGCGATGAGCCAATCTTAGCGTTTCGTCGTCAGCATCAGGGCAAAACCCTGCTGTGTTACTTCAACCTGGCAGCGCAGAGCGCACAGATAGACCTAGAGGCACAGCCTGTGCAGCAGTTTAACCAGCTTAGCCATCACACCGGCACGCTTGAGGGCAACACCCTGACTCTGCCTGGCTTTGGTTGCTGGTTCGCGCAGCTTTAAGCACGCTTTAAGCAAGCTTAAAACCGGTCAACAAGATTCACAGTGACTAGCGCACACCCACAAGAGCACCCTAAGGTGCTCTTTTTTTATCGGCAAATCTTACCTTGCATAACGGCGATTTTCTTTATCCTAACGATAAAAATAACTCACTTTTCTAAGTACCCACACTGAGCTAAAAATACAGCCATGTTGAATGGTTTTGCCCTTGGCAACCATGGCAACGATATTAATTCCTAGAGGATAAGAATATGAAATGCCAAGTTTTAAGTGTGTTATTTGCTATTAGCTTAAGCAATGCTTACGCCAGTGATGATTTACCAGTCGCCCCCGCGGAGACGATCAAGGAGTACACGCAGATGTGCCTAGACTGGGCCAGGGAAGATGACATCGACGAGCAAGGCTTGTACAAGTATGTTTTGGACTGCGTCAACGAGGAGTTGACCTCAGCGGGCTATCAAACTGTAGAAAAAGTAGATATCAAATAACCACTTAGCTTATTCATAGCAAGCGCTTTCAAACGCTTGCTATAAGCCTAGGGGAAAATAAAAGCCGCCTGGAATCCAGAGCGGCTTTTTTTATAGCGAGTTAGATGGACTTACTGCGAGCCCTATTTGGCCTTTTTAGCAGCGGCTTTTTGCTTTTCTTCCACCACCCATTTGCCATGCTCATAGGTTGCCTTCCAACCCGTGGCCTTACCATCTACCTCTGTCATCACATACTGAGACTTGGTTTTGCGGCTAAAGCGGACAATCGCCGGGTTACCATCCGAGTCCTCACTAGGCGCGTCGGCAAGGTAATAGAATTTCGGTGAAATTCGGTCACGGAAGCGTCGCAGCTCTTCCACTTTAGGCGCTCGTGTTTCCCTAGATTTCGGGAAGGTCGAAGCGGCAAGGAAAATACCTGCAGCGCCGTCACGTAACACAAAGTAGGCGTCCGATTTCTCACACTCTAGTTCCGGCAGGTGCACAGGATCCTCTTTTGGTGGCGCCGGCTCACCATTTTTCAACAGCTTGCGAGTGTTTTTACATTCTTCATTGGTACAGCCGAAGTATTTACCGAAGCGGCCGTTTTTCAGCTCCATATCGCTGCCACATTTATCGCACTCGATAATGGGACCATCATAACCCTTAAGCTTAAACTGACCCTGTTCAATAAGATAGCCGCTACAACCCGGGTTATTACCACAGACATGCAGTTTACGGTTTTCATCGATAAGGTAAGAGTCCATCGCCGTTTCGCACTTAGGACAGCGCTTCATCTGCATCAGGGTCGAGGTTTCTACGTCTTCCACCTCATCGGCGTTCACCGCTTCCTCACCTGGGGTAAGATTCATGGTGGTGGTACAACGCTCCTTCGGCGGCAGGTTATAGCCGGTACAACCCAAGAACACGCCGGTTGATGCGGTACGAATACCCATTTTACGACCACAGGTCGGACAATCGATATCGGTTTCCACCATCTGATTTTGGCGCATGCCGCCTTCGGCTTCATCGCCACCGGCAATGCTCAGCTGGCTGCTAAAGTCGGCGTAGAAGTTATCCAGTACCTGAGTCCACTGACGCTCGCCCTCGGCGATATCATCCAGACGTTCTTCCATTTTGGCGGTAAAGTCATAGTTCATCAGCTCGGTGAAATTCTCAAGCAGACGATCGGTGACGATTTCACCCATTTTCTCGGCAAAGAAGCGACGGTTTTCAACACGCACATAGCCGCGATCCTGAATGGTACTGATAATGGCCGCATAGGTAGAAGGACGACCAATGCCACGCTTTTCAAGCTCTTTAACCAGACTCGCTTCGCTAAAACGCGCCGGCGGCTTGGTAAAGTGCTGCTGCGGGTCAAGCTCAACCAAGGACAGTTCATCACCGACTTTTAATGCCGGTAGCGCCTGCTCTTCTTCGTTTTTCTTACGTACCGCTGGCTGCACTCGCGTCCAACCGTCAAAACGCATCACTCGGCCCTTGGCTTTAAGCTCAAAGTCACCGGCTTCTACGCGAATGGTGGTTAAATCGTATTGCGCCGGTACCATCTGACAGGCCACAAACTGGCGCCAGATCAGTTCATACAGCTTCTTGGCATCGGCGTCGACGCCTTCTACATGACCTGAAAGTATATTGACATCGGAAGGACGAATCGCTTCGTGCGCTTCCTGGGCATTGCCCTTAGCGCTGTAAATATTGGCGGTTTCCGGCAGATAATTAGCACCAAACTTGTCGTTAACATAGTCGCGACACATGTTTATCGCGTCTTGCGACAGGTTGGTCGAGTCGGTACGCATATAGGTGATATAACCGGCTTCGTACAGACGCTGCGCCAACATCATGGTTTTCTTTACGCCATAGCCCAGGCGCGTACTGGCTGCCTGTTGCATGGTCGAGGTAATAAAGGGGGCACTCGGACGGCTCTTGCTCGGCTTTTCTTCTACTTCGCTGACCACATAACGAGCATCTTGTAAAAGTGCCGTTGCGGCGTCGGCCTGTTCTTTATTTACAGGTTTGAATGCTTCACCTTGTTGTTTGCTCACCAACAGGCGCAGGGCTTCTTTCTTGGCGCTAACATCGGCGTGAATATCCCAGAATTCCTGAGGAATAAAGGCCTTGATCTCGCGCTCGCGTTCAACCAGCAAGCGCACGGCAACAGACTGCACGCGACCGGCAGACAAACCACGGGCAACTTTTTGCCACAACAGCGGCGACACCATAAAGCCCACAACACGGTCTAGAAAACGGCGGGCTTGCTGCGCCTGCACCATATCGGTGTTGAGTTCGCCAGGAGCTGAGAAGGCTTGTTGAATGGCATTTTTGGTGATTTCGTTAAACACCACGCGCTTATACTTATCTTTATCGCCACCGATAATCTCTTCGAGGTGCCAAGCAATGGCTTCCCCTTCTCTATCCAAATCGGTTGCGAGATAGATTTCATCGGCATCTTGGGCTAGCTTTTTCAGCTCCTGAACAACCTTCTCTTTACCGGGAAGGATTTCATAATGGGGCTGCCAGCCTTTTTCCGGGTCTATGCCCATGCGCGCAACTAGGTTTTGGTAGTCTCGCTTCTTTTTATAGGCCGCCTTTTCCTCCGGCGCCATTTTACGTACTTCTGCCGGAGACTTGCCTGCAGGTGCTTTGGCTTTACCCGAGCCAGACGTAGGTAAGTCACGGACATGACCAACGCTGGACTTAACGATGAAGTCCTTACCCAGGTATTTATTGATTGTTTTTGCTTTTGCAGGAGACTCTACAATGACTAGCGATTTGCCCATAATAGTCTAAGTTGACCCATCTCTTATATATAATGACTGCCCTTGTCCTGGGCACGAATAAATATAGGTATATCTACTATCACCCATTGTTACAAGCTTTAACACTAAACTTTTATCCAATCAGTGATTTTTTAACCAGCGCTTGCTGCGCTTTTAACCAGAGGCGAATTATGTAAAATAGCGGCCACTGGCTAGGGTCTGTTTATCTTTGCGGTTTACTTTATGTTCAATCTAAACGCATTCTGATCGCGACGCGAGCTATGCAGCTTAGTTATTCTATGTAAATAGTGAGCAACAAAGAGCAGGAGGCGTTTAGATGAACCCACAGGGCAGCGCTTGTAGTGTCTTTCTACTGTGTTATCGCATGCTCATGTAGAATAACTACACCACATATACTCTACCTTGTATAAATACACCTCAAACTGCTGCAGAAACAAACAGCAAAGGTCAACAGACCCTTTTGCGGGGCAAATATATAGGAATAAAAACAAAATTGCCAACCGCGCACCCTGCATTTACCTCCTAAAGCATAAAAACTGATTGTTTATCCCGTGTTCAGAGCCACAAAATCACGGTTAGCGGCCTGCTTATTTAGTGCGCAGATTGATAAAAAGTTATCGTTTTTCGCTGCATTAAAGCCGGTTCGCTGATAGGCTATAGCAAAATTATTATAATGAAGTTGATCGTTACTTATGTCTTCACAAGGTTCATTAAGTCTCACCACACGCATTATGCTGGGTATGGGACTGGGAGTATTTGTTGGCTTCCTGTTCAAATTTATCCTCGGCGGTGAACAAGAATTACTGTTGAACTTAGGGCTTTTTTCCCTGCCAATTAAAGCATTTTTCGTTGATGGCCTGTTCCATATCGGCGGACAAATCTTTATCGCCAGCTTAAAAATGTTAGTGGTGCCCTTGGTGTTTGTGTCCCTAGTTTGCGGTACCTGTAACTTAAGCGATCCGAAAACTTTGGGGCGTTTGGGCGGCAAGTCCATCGTTTTGTACCTTGCCACCACGGCCATTGCCATTACCGTTGCCATCACCCTGGCGCTGCTGTTTAACCCAGGTGAAGGCATCGCCCTGCCTCACGATGCCAGCTTTGATGCCAAACAGGCACCGACCCTGGCGCAGGTGATCATCAGCATGTTCCCGACCAACCCAATAGATGCCATGGCCAATGGCAACATGCTGCAAGTAATCGTCTTTTCTTTACTCTTTGGTGTCGCCATGGCCCTTAGCGGCGAAGCGGGACAGCGCTTAAGCGCAATTTTCGAAGACCTAAACAATGTGATTCTTAAGCTGGTGACCCTGCTTATGAACATCGCCCCATACGGGGTATTTTGTTTGATGGCAAAACTCTTTACCACCATAGAAATCGCACTGATCTGGAGCCTGGCCAAATACTTTGGCGTGGTGCTTTTGGCCCTGGCCATCCATGGTTTAATAAACTACTCGGTTATTTTCAAAGTCTTTACCGGCCTAAGTCCATTTAGATTCCTGGCGCAGATGAAAGACACCTGCTTGTTTGCCTTTAGTACCTCAAGCTCCAGCGCCACCATGCCGGTTACCCTTGAGACGGCAACCAAGAAGCTGGGCGCCAGCAACTCTGTGGCTTCTTTTACAGTACCTCTGGGCGCCACCATTAATATGGATGGCACCGCCATTATGCAGGGTGTGGCCACCGTATTTATCGCCCAGGTCTTTATGGTTGATTTAACACTATCCGATTACCTTATGGTTATTCTTACTGCAACTCTGGCCTCGGTAGGCACAGCCGGCGTACCCGGTGTTGGCCTGATCATGCTGGCCATGGTGCTTAACCAGGTTGGCCTGCCGGTAGAAGGGATTGCCCTGATCATAGGTGTTGACCGCCTGCTGGATATGACCCGCACCGCGGTTAATGTGACCGGCGACTGTATGGTGACCTGTGTGGTAGCCAAGTCCGAAGGTCAGCTCGATGAAGCCGTGTTTAACGACTTAGAATCGGCCAAGGAACTTGAAGAATACAACCCCAAGGCTAAGAGCTAACGGCTCAGGCCTACGGGCTGTGATCTGAAATAAAAAAGCCTCGCAACACGCGAGGCTTTTTTATCACACTATAAAATTAAGGCCTAAGACTTTTGCTCTTACTCCAAAGGCGCATCCCAAGCTGCTCAATGGTAATGGCAAAATTCTTCGCTACCTTCTCCGCCAGGCCTTTTTTCAGCTTATAGGTCACCTTGTAGGTTTGGTAGTCCTTCACCAGGTTTAATAGCTCATCGTCACTGGTGCTTATTCTATCCACCAGACCCTTGTTATGGGCATCCAAGGCAAACCAATGCTCCCCGGTGGCCACTTGCTCGATATCCAGCGCGGGACGATGCTCGGCAACAAACTGCTTAAATAAAGTATGAGTTTGCTCTATTTCTTCACGGAACTTTTCCCGACCCGCATCGGTATTTTCGCCAAACAGAGTCAGGGTGCGCTTATATTGACCCGCGGTGATCTGCTCATAGTCAATATCGTGCTTTTTAAGCACCTTATTAAAGTTAGGGATTTGCGCAATCACACCGATAGAGCCGACGATGGCAAAGGGCGCGGCGATTATTTCATCGGCCACACAGGCCATCATATAGCCACCGCTGGCGGCAACCTTGTCTATGGCCACGGTCAGCTTAATCTCAGCGTTTTTAAGACGTTGCAATTGCGATGCACCAAGGCCATAGCCGTGTACTACTCCGCCGCCGCTCTCTAAACGCACCAGCACCTGGTCTTTATCCTTATCCGCCAAGCTGATAATGGCGCTCACTTCCTGGCGCAAGGACTCAACTTCATGAGCATCCATAGAGCCTTTAAAGTCGATAACATAAAGCCGCCCCTTGGGCTCTTTGTCCGCCTCTTCCTTAGCCGCCTGCTTGCGCTCTTTATTAAGTACCTTTAACGCTTTTTTATCCAACGTATTGTCTAGGAAGTCATCCTTTATCTGCTTCATCTGCTCGGATAAATCATCTACTTCCAAAGTACCGGGTTTAGTTTTTGGCTTGGCCGCGGCGCCAACAATAAGAGCAATAACCACACCTATGGCCACCACTATGGTCAGGGCTTTAGCCAAAAACAGGCCATATTCAAACAAGTATTCCACTGAAATTCCTCTTAAATTTACTATGCAGGCAATGTAACACAGCGTACCGACATAAAAAAAGCCGCACCCTAAGGGTACGGCTTCAATCTCTAAGTTATACGCTTACTTGGCGATAACAGACGCATCTGAAATCGGCAATACCGTACCTTTAGTTGCCAGGTATGTAGCAAACTGGCGCTGCATTTCAGCGTTAGCCGCAGCACTGCTTTGCGCATCGGCACCTGCCATCTCATCCGGTGCCGGTGTTAGCAAGGAGCCATGGTGACCTTTAGCAAAGCGAACCAGGTAGCTGGCCGGCTCTGGAGTCATTTTCATCTCGGTAGCAACCGTTGCGCCCATCAAGAGCGACAAAGGAATGGTACCGGCGATCGGGTTGGTTGCCACTTGCACCGGAACCACGGTATCAGGTTTATTACCCGCACCGTCACCCACCACCGCAGTTGTCAGCACAGGTGTACCCTGAGCATTGACACGCATGGCGTAGTTGGTCGGATCGCCGGCATCAATAATGGTCTGCGCCGCAAATGAGAACTCACTGACCAGGCCTTGAATGTTCGCCAAGCTGGCACTGTCGCCTGTGGCTTGCAGTGAAGCCAGGAAGGCCTGATAACTACAAGTTACATAGGCTTCTTGGTTTTCTACATACTGAGCACAGCTGGCCAGGGCATCGCCTTGCATAAAGGCGCTAAAGGCGGCCGATTCTGCGCTACCTGCGCCTAACAATACCGAACCCTGGATAAAGGGACCGAAGGTATCGGAATTAAGTAAGATGCTGGCGGCACCGCCACCACCACTGCTCAGCGCTGCAGTATGCACCTTGAATAATGGGTCTACCTGAGGTGCCAGCGGCGTATTGGTTGTGGCCAAGAACGACGGCGACACGATAGAGCCCATAGAAATAGCACCCAGGCTCACGTCTTGGGCGTTTAGTTCAGGATCGCCACTGAAGTTTAAGGCCAAACGCAGACCCAATAGATCCGCAGTTGACTGGCGTACATTATCACGGCCCACCAACAAGGATTGCAGGTTCATATAGGCCAGGATAGAGCCGGTAGTAGCGTTAAAATCATCGGTACCGTCAAGATCCACATCGATACCGCGCTCACCGTGCGCCGGTAAATCTATGGCCACGGTTGCTAAGCCTTGCAGGCTAAGCGCACCAGTTAATGCCAGCATGTCTTCTTTTTGACGGGTAATACCGTGTTGTAAGATAACCACGGGCCAACCGCCTTCAGGCATGCTCATCGCTGGCAAGCCTAACTGACCACGAATGGCGTTTAGGGTGGCCAAATCGCTCGGCTTGGTGATCTGCACCGGCACATTGGCGTAACTTTGTACTTTCGGGATCTTGTTGTACTTGGTGAGGTGACGCTTATCATCTAGACCTAGATCGCGCAGTAACCCACCACTTAGAGCATGACATAAGGCATCCTCGGTCGTTTGTGGTTGCTCAGGGAAAGCTTCACCGACATTGGCTCTATGGGCCATCACCGCAACGGCATTATCGCAGGCACCCTGCCAGTAAATGTCGTTTAAATCGCTAAGCTCGGTGCCTTCAGGAGTCTTTAGATAGTTAGGAAGCAGCACGCTGCCTTTTTCATAACTGACCGCGTTAAACATCACAGGCACATCTTGCATGCCTTGCATGGCGAAGACCTGACCCACGGTAATAAGGGGCTGCTCTGGAATTTGCACCGCAGGCGTCGGCAGGCTTGGCTCTTGTATTGAGGCCGCCAGGATACTCTTAATGGTATTCAAGATTTCGCCGGCCGATTGCATGGTCATGGCCGCCGAATAAATAATATCGTCCTTGCTTAAATCTGTGCTGCCAACAATGACATTTTCATAGCTGTTGAGCACCGCCTGCAGTGATTTTTGCTCTGGCGTCACCAAAGGCTCTTCACCGCTGGCCAAGGCGTAAGTTGACGAAGACGCGATGGCGCGACCTTCACTGTCTTTCAGGCTGGTTGTTAATACCGTGATGTAAGAGCGGCCTTGCGTGAAAGGTTTCAACGGCACTACGGCCACTGCGTCACCACTGCCCTGGGTGATAAAATCTACGCCGAAGCCTAATTCTTTAACGAACTCACAAGCGATGCCAGCGGGCACCGCAGCACAGCTTTGCGAGCTTTGATCTGCGCCCATCACCACTTCAAAAATACGCACGCTACCCGGGGTGGCTGCCGAGGTTGGATCTAAGCTTACGCCGGCTGCGAATTTTAAGTCGATTTTAAATGGCGTTTGCGTCGACCAGCCGTCCAAGGCACCAAGGGCCAACTGGGGGCTACTGTAATCATCGCCTTCGCCGGGAATAGCTAAAGTACCGTCTTGAGTGCCGCTAAATAGCAGGTCGTTGGGAACCGACACAGCGCCGTTACTTGGGTCAAAAACCACGGTAGATAGTGGAATGACTGTTGGGGTTTCTGTTTTGATTTCTTCGAGCGTGTCTTCGCTGCCACAGCCAGCGAGAGCAGAAGCTACAGCGAGAGAAAGTAGCATTTTTTTCATTGTGTTGGCTCCAAACCTGTTCTTATTGTTCTGCGCAAATAATGTTAATCAAAATGATAGAAAATCGTTAATGACACATTAGACCAGTTTAACTTATCGTAAACAGGTACGTTTCGCTACTTAAATTTGTAATAAATCACTTACTTGTTTATTGACTGTGGTAAAATCCAGCAAAAATCATGCGCTAGGTGCTACTGATGCAAAACTACAATGCAAGTGCGAATGCACTAGACCAAAAAACTATACTTGTTACCGGAGCCGGCGACGGCATCGGCCGTGTTGCCGCCCTGACTTACGCCAAGCACGGTGCGACAGTGATCTTGCTGGGTAAAACCACCAAAAAACTTGAGGCCGTGTACGATGAAATCGTTGCCGCCGGTTACCCACAGCCTGCGATTGTACCTTTGGATTTAAAAGGTGCAACCAAGCAAAACTATCGCGACTTAGCCGCCACCATAGAGCAGCAATTCGGCAAGCTTGATGGCCTGTTGAACAATGCCAGTATCCTCGGCTCGCTAGGTCCCCTTGAGCACTTCTGCTCATCGACCTTTGAAAGCATTATGAAGGTTAACGTCACCGCCCAAGCGCTGTTAACCAAGGCCATGTTCCCTGTGCTGCGCAAGGCGCCGCATGCATCTATTATCTTTACCTCATCGGGTGTAGGCCGCGAGGGTCGTGAATTTTGGGGTGCCTACTCTATCTCTAAATTCGCCACCGAAGGCATGATGCAAACCTGGTCAAAAGAAGTGGGTAAAACCAACATCCGCATCAACTGTATTAACCCAGGTGCTACCCGCACCAGCATGCGTGCCAGCGCCTTCCCCGGTGAAGACAGAGATAAACTGGCGACGCCAGAAGATTTGATGCCGACCTACCTGTACCTGATGAGCGATGACTCAATCGAGGTAAATGGTCAATCGCTGGATGCGCAAACAAAAAAGTAGGCCAACAATTTAATTTGGCTTAGACATAAAAAACGCCGTATTACACGGCGTTTTTTATTGGCTGTTTCGCAGTGACTATCTGCGTTTCTTTTGCTGCTGCACACGTTGGTTGTGCTTTTTCACCGCCTTACGAATACGGTTCACCTGAGCGCGCTTATCCTTACGCTTAGGCTGCAGCTGCTCTACGGTCAACTTGGTTTGCTTTTCCGGGCGCAGGCCAACACTCTTACGTAGGTAGTTTACGCGACCCAGCTCCAGCTCTTCCCAGCCCCCCTGGGGCAAACGTTTATTCAGATCCAGCTCACCGTAGCGTACACGAATAAGACGGGATACTTCCACGCCCTGCGATTGCCACATACGGCGTACCTCACGGTTACGACCTTCACTCAGGGTTACATTAAACCACTTGTTGATCCCTTCACCACCCATGGGCTTGATGGTATGAAAGCGTGCCGGGCCGTCATCGAGCTCAACGCCCTTGGTCAGGGTTTTCAAGGTGTCATTGGTGACTTCGCCGAAGACACGTACCGAGTATTCACGCTCGATTTCATAGCTGGGGTGCATCAGGCGGTTCGCCAGTTCCCCGTCATTGGTAAACAACAACAGGCCCGAGGTATTGATATCCAAACGACCGATGGCAATCCAGCGATCGCCGTCGATACGCGCAGGCGGTCAAATACGGTGCGGCGGCCTTCAGGATCTTTACGGGTACACAACTCGCCTTCCGGCTTATGGTACATGATCACTCGACAAATACGCTCCGCCGGCTGCTCAATCTTGACGATATGGCCGTCAACACGGATCACCTGGTTTACTTCAACTCGGTCGCCCAAACGCGCCACCTTGCCGTCAACACTGACACGGTTCCCTTCGATGTACTTCTCCATCTCACGACGGGAGCCAACACCGGCACGGGCTAACACTTTTTGTAACTTTTCACTCATTAAGATGGTTCTCTCACAGAAGGATCATGTAATAGTTTTTCTATCTGGCTGTGCTGCTGCGCCGGTAAGGGCGGTAACTGCTCAAGGCCAGATAAAGAAAAATAGTCTAAAAATTCATTGGTGGTGGCATACAAGGCCGGTCTTCCCGGTACCTCTTTATGGCCTACCACCTTTACCCAGCCCCGCTCCTGCAGGGTTTTGATAATATTACTGGCCACGGTCACGCCGCGTACCTGCTCAATCTCACCCCGGGTAATGGGCTGGCGATAGGCGATAAGTGACAAGGTCTCCATCAGCGCCCGCGAATACTTGGGGGCACGCTCCACAAACAGCTGACTTAGCCAGGGGCTGAGACTGCTACAGGCCTGAAAACGATAGCCCGAGCCCACCTTGACCAGGCGAATGCCGCGGGTTTGATAATGCTCTTCTATGCTTTCCAGTGCCTGGTTCAGGCGCTTGGGCGCCACGCTGATATCACTGAGTAGGGTTTCTTTTAGTTGTTTTTTTGTCAGTGGTTGTGGTGATACAAAAATAGCCGCTTCAATAAGCTCGACCAGTTGCTCATCACTAATACGTCTGCTGCTCATGACTGCACCTCCGTCGCAGCGGCTATTATGGCAGAGCCGGGCCCGAAGGCAAAGCGCTTCATGCCTCTTGTGGTTTTAGGCGCACATGGATCAAAGACTCGCTCGTGGCCTGCTGACACAAGATCAGCCCTTCTTTGGTCAGCTCTAAAATGGCAATAAAGGTGACGACAACACCGGCACGGCCCTCGGATACGGTAAATAAGGCATGAAAGTCGAGGTAACCCGGCGCCTGTTGCAGCCGCGTGAGAATATCACTCATGCGCTGGCGGGTAGATAAGTGCTCCGGACTAATATGATGATGCTCAAAGGTTTTTGCCCGCGCCATCACATCACTCAGGGCCAGCATCAAATCCTGCATAGAGACATCGGGGAACAGCGGCTCGGGCTTGGCCTGCTCGTCAACCAGGGCATGAGCGGTAAAGATATCCCGCTCAAGGCGCGGAATTTCGTCGAGACGCTCTGCCGCCTTTTTAAATTGCTCGTATTCCTGCAGACGGCGCACCAGCTCGGCTCTGGGGTCTTCTTCGTCTTCCCCCAACTCCTGATGTACCGGTAACAACAATCGCGACTTAATTTGCGCCAACAGCGCCGCCATCACCAGGTATTCCCCCGCCAGTTCAAGCTGAAACTCGCGCATCATCTCCACATACTTCATATATTGTTCTGTGATGCTAAACACAGAAAGCTCCAGCACATCGAGCTTATGCTTTTTGATCAGATATAAAAGTAAGTCGAGGGGACCTTCAAAGGTTTCCAGTACCACCTCTAAGGCATCGGGAGGAATATACAAGTCCTCCGGCTTTTCTATCACGGCTTCGCCGCGGATAAAGGCCAGAGGTAACTTTTGTTGCTGGGGTATGACTTGCTCTGTCATTGAAATGGACTTGGGTCACCACAGCCTATGCGCAGCACCTCGATATCGTCTTCGGACATATCGATCACAGTCGTGGCCTGCTCGCTTAAATAGCCGCCGTGAATAATCACGTCCACCTGTTTTTCCAAACGCAGGCGGATTTCATCCGGATCTGACTCGGTAAACTGCTCACCTGGTAAAATTAGCGAGCAACTCATCAAGGGCGCATCCAGCTCTTCCAATAAAGCCTGGCTGATAGGATGGTCGCTGACGCGAATGCCTATGGTTTTCTTTTTCTCATTGAGGACCCGGCGCGGTACTTCTTTGGTACCTTTTAAAATAAAGGTATAGGGCCCCGGGGTATTGTTTTTAATCAGGCGGAACATCTGGTTATCGACCCGGGCATAGGTGGCAAGCTCAGATAAATCACGACATATCAGGGTGAAATTATGGTGCTTTTCGATGCCGCGAATGCGGGTGATGCGCTCCTGGGCTTGCTTTTCACCCAGTTGGCAGCCGATGGCATAGCCCGAGTCGGTTGGGTAGACCACCACCCCACCTTGGCGAATAATGTCCACCGCCTGCTGAATGAGGCGACGCTGCGGGTTTTGCGGATGGATATGGAAAAACTGACTCATGGCTGTCCTTGGTATTGTTTTATGACTGTGACTGCCAGCGTTGCCAGACGCCATCACAGTCTTTTGGTAAGTATAGGTTCTTTCCTAATTCTATGTAAGGTAAAGGGAAATGGAAATCAGAACCCTGTGAACCTAGCAGTCCATTTTCACGCGCCAGCTGGCCTAAAAACTGCCGCTCACACGGAGCCTGCTGGGTTTGTGCCACTTCCATGGCATCGCCGCCTAGGCCACTAAACTCGCCAATGAGCTTACGCAGCCATTTATTCGACATCTTGTAACGCCCGGGGTGCGCCAACACCGCCTGACCACCGGCGCTGTGAATGGCGTCGATAGCCGTGCCCATATCACACCAGGTACTTGGCACATAGCCGGTGTTACCTCGGCTGAGGTACTTTTTAAACACGCCTTGCATGGTTTTTGCGGCGCCCTGGGCCACCAGCACACGGGCAAAATGGGCGCGGGTTACCTGGGCTTTTTCAGCGAGCGCCAAGGCCTGCTCATGGGTGTTTTCAAAACCAGCTTTATCCAGACGTTCACCAATTTTAAGCGCACGTTCTCTGCGTTTTTGCTGCTGTTGACCTAGCAATTCGTTAAGCTCTTCGTTTTCAGTATCGACCTGCAGACCAACAATATGAATTTCAAAACTATGCCAGCGGGTGGATATTTCAACCCCAGGCACTAAGGTCAGCGGCAGGTTCAACTCGCTGATGGCGGCCTGCGCCGGTGCAATGCCCGCCAAAGTGTCATGATCGGTCAGGGCCAACACATCCACGCCCTTATCTGCGGCGCGCTGCACAAGCTCAGCAACGCTTAACTTGCCATCGGAAAATTGACTGTGGCTGTGGAGATCATACTTCAACGCGGTTATCCCATTGTGGTCTTTTGTTAAATCCCTGCCAGTGTACCATTTTATCCGGCGCCTAGGGGCAACTTATGTCATTGCCAAGGCCAGCAAAGTTTTCTTTGCACTTTTATGCCCCTTGGGGTTGACTCTGATGCCGAGGTAAGTTTTACTAACTGGCATAATTTTTCGGTTCAAAAAGAAATAAATATGCGCTCAGCAAAACTAATTCATATCACTTGGTGGTGGCACTCGAACTAGCGGGTGGGATTAGTCGTGGCTGTAGCCAGCACAGAACTGATAACAAACCCGCTCATGTCGCGGGTTTTTTTGTAACTAAATTTGGTAACTAACAATGATTTTTACTCAGTCTAAACACATGATGATTTGGTGGTGGCACTCGAACTAGCGGGTGGGCCTGATCATGGCTGAGCAATTTTCAAACCCGCTGCTTATCATTAAGTCAGCGGGTTTTTTATTATGTAGCGTTTAAAACCGAAAAAATCGGTTAAAACAAAAGGGAATGAGGACCTTTTTTATGATATTTAGTCACATCTCGACGACCGCCGGGCAAGTGACCAGCATTAGTTTGCGACGGGATTATATTCCGTCCGCGCTAAGCCTGTTTGCCAAGCTGGATAAGAGCAATGCCTTATTGCTGGAATCGGCGGAAATCGACTCCAAAGCCAATTTAAAAAGCCTGGTGCTGGTCGATGCGGCGCTGCGCATCGAGTGCAATGGCAACCAGGTACAGGTTCAGGCCTTGTCCAATAATGGTGCCCAGCTACTGCCTTATTTGCAGCAACACCTAAGCGATGCCAGCACCGAGTTGCAAAATGACACCCTGAATATTTGCTATCCAAGTGTTAACCAAAACCTTGATGAGCATGCCAAGCTCAAGGCCGCTAACGCTTTTGATACCCTAAGACAATGTATTGAGCGTATCGACAGCAACGGTGACAACCCCTTCTCGGTGTTTCTCGGTGGCGTAATGAGTTATGACATGGTCGCCAATGCGGAGGCTTTACCCAGCGTGCCCACCAAGGAAAACACCTGTCCCGACTATGTTTTTTATCTGGCAGAAACCCTGGTGGTGATTGACCATCAACAACAAAGCACAGAAATTATCGGCAATGTTTTTAATGGCCCCGAGGTTCATGCCAATTGTTTTGAGGTTGGGCAACAGGTTGAGCGCCTTAATGCGCTCTGTGACGACCTGAACGAATTCACGCTAGCGAGTACAACAAATCCCTTATCGCCAAGCCAGGCTCAGGTCGATATTGACGACGCCCTTTTTATGGCCCAGGTTAGCCAATTGCAGCAGCATATTATCGATGGCGATATTTTCCAGGTCGTGCCTTCGCGCACCTTTACCCTGCCCTGCACTGAGCCGCTGGCCGCCTACGCCAGATTGAAGCAGCAAAACCCCAGCCCTTATATGTTTTACCTGCGCGATCAGGATTTCAGCCTGTTTGGCGCTTCGCCTGAGTCGGCGCTGAAATATTGCGCCAGCAGCAACCAGGTTGAGGTCTACCCTATTGCCGGTACCCGACCACGTGGTAAAAACGCCGACGGCAGTATCAATCTCGACCTCGACTCGCGTATCGAGCTGGATCTTCGTGATGATGCCAAGGAGCGCGCCGAGCATATTATGCTGGTTGATTTGGCTCGTAACGATGTCGCCCGCATCAGCGAGGCCGGCACCCGTTATGTTAAGGAGCTGCTTAAGGTCGACCGCTATTCTCATGTGATGCACCTGGTATCGCGCGTTGTCGGTCAATTAAAGGATGATTTAGATGCCCTGCATGCCTATCAGGCCTGCATGAATATGGGCACCCTGGTCGGCGCCCCCAAAGTCAGCGCCGCCCGTCTTATTCGTGAGGTAGAGCAAAAACGCCGTGGCAGTTATGGCGGTGCCGTGGGTTATCTTACCGGCGATGGCTCCATGGATTCCTGTATCGTTATTCGCAGTGCCTTTGTAAAAGACGGCTATGCCCATGTCCAAGCTGGTGCCGGCGTGGTGTTTGACTCAGACCCACAAAGCGAAGCGGATGAAACCCGTGCCAAGGCCAGTGCCGTGCTAAGCGCTATTGCGGCTAGTCAATCTGCTCGCGAAAAGGAGACAAGGGCATGAAATATAAGATTTACTTCTTAGATAATATCGACTCATTCAGTTATAACCTGGTAGATGAGTTTGCCCAGCTAGGACAAGACCTGGTGGTGTATCGCAATACCGTCGATGCCCAGAGCATTTATCAGCGCATGTGCGCCGAAACCCAGCCCGTGGTGCTGGTGCTCTCTCCCGGCCCTGGTGCGCCAAGCGATGCCGGTTGCATGATGGCCTTAATTGAGCTGTGCCGTGGTCAATTTCCCATACTTGGCATTTGCCTTGGCCAGCAGGCATTGACTCAGGCTTATGGCGGCACTGTCGGTCACGCCAAGGAAACGGTGCACGGTAAGTCATCGGCTATTTCCTTGGCTCCACATCCGGCGTTTAGCGGCTTTGGCGATACCCTGGTGGTGGCCCGTTATCACTCCTTGGTGGCAACCAGCGTACCGACCCAGCTTGAAGTGATCGCCGAGTACGACGGCATGACCATGGCCATTTGCCAGGCGCAGGATAAGGTGCTCGGGTATCAATTCCACCCGGAGTCGATCCTCACGCCCAATGGCGCCCAATTACTGCGCCAAAGTCTAGACTATTTGACCGCTAAGGAGTAAGCCATGGACCTGTTAGCACAACTATACCAACAGCAGGACCTGAGCTTTGCCCAGGCAGAAGCGCTGTTTAACGACATTATGCAAGGACGTGTGGACGATATTACCCTGGCGGCCATCCTCACGGCACTCAAAATCAAGGGCGAATGCAGTGACGAAATCGCCGGTGCGGCCTCGGCCATGCGCGCCAATGCGGTGCCCTTTCACACCCAGGCCAAGGACTTAATCGACAGCTGCGGTACCGGCGGCGATGGCGCCAATACCATAAATATCAGCACCACCGCCTCTTTAGTAGCCGCAGCCTGTGGCCTTAATGTGGTCAAACACGGTAATCGCAGCGTCTCCAGCAACAGCGGCTCTTCCGACTTGCTTGCAAGCCTGGGCGTCAATATTAATATGACCCCAGAGCAGGCGGCTAATTTGCTTGAGCAAACCGGTTTTACATTTTTGTTTGCGCCCCTGTACCACAGCGGTGTAAAACACGCCATGGCGGTGCGCACCACCTTAAAAACCCGCACCCTGTTCAACCTGCTTGGTCCCTTGGCAAACCCGGCCAAACCTCAGGCGCAACTGCTTGGCGTGTACGACCCGGCCTTATGCCTGCCGATGGCAAAAACCCTAAAGCAACTGGGTTGCCAACGCGCCATGGTAGTGCACGGCAGTGGGACCGATGAAATTGCCCTGCACGGCGACACTAAAGTCGTAGAGCTAAATGATGGCCAGTTGCGCGAATATACCTTAAGCCCCAGCGACTTTGGCTTGGCACACTTTAGCCTGGACGAACTCAGCGGCCAGGGCCCAGAATATAATGCCAAGGCCACGCGCGCGATTTTAGCCGGCCAAGGGAGCGACGCGCATAACGGAGCCATTATTGCCAATGTCGCCGCCCTGTTGGTTATCAATAATAAGGCGAGCAGCTTTAAGGAGGCCGCCGAGCAGGTGCGCCAGGTTTTGGCCAGCGGCCAAGCACAACACACACTTAATGCCATTATCGAGGTGAGCCATGGCTAATGTTTTAGAAAAAATCGTCGCCGACAAGCGCATCGAAGTGGAAGCGCGTAAACAGGCACACCCACTGGCAAGCTTTAGCGCGCAAATCGTGCCAAGTCAGCGCGATTTTTATGCCGCCTTGAGTGCGGCGCCAACGAGTTTTATTCTCGAATGTAAAAAGGCCTCGCCCTCAAAGGGCTTGATCCGCGAGGTGTTTGACCTTGATGCCATCACCTCAGTGTACAAGCACTATGCCAGCTGCATCAGTGTGCTGACCGATGAAAAGTATTTTCAAGGCAGCTATGATTATCTGACCAAGGTACGTACCCTTGTGGACCAACCGCTGATCTGTAAAGACTTCTTTATCGACCCCTACCAGGTTTATCTGGCGCGCCTGCACGGCGGCGATGCCATTTTACTCATGCTTTCGGTGCTCGATGATGACACCTATCTGGAGTTGGCTGCGCTGGCGCACTCCTTAAATATGGCGGTGCTGACCGAGGTCAGTAACGAAGAAGAAGTCACTCGTGCTCTGGCCCTAGATGCCAAGATTATCGGCATCAATAACCGTGATCTTAGGGACTTAAGCACGGACTTGGCCACCACGGAGCGCCTGCGCTCACTTATTCCTGAAGATAAATTGGTGATCTCCGAGTCCGGTATCTACAGCCATCAGGATGTTAAGCGCCTAAGTCCCTTGGTGGATGGCTTCCTGGTAGGCAGCTCACTGATGGCCCAGGCAGATTTAGAAGGCGCCTGTCGCAGCCTGATCCTTGGCGAGAATAAGGTCTGTGGCCTGACTCGCATTCAGGATGCCCAGGCCGTGTACCAGGCCGGTGCCTATTATGGTGGCCTTATTTTCTACCCGGGCTCGCCCCGATATGTGGATATCGACTGCGCCTCTGCCATAGTCGACAGCGCACCGCTGCGCTATGTTGGCGTGTTTGTCGATGCCGATATTGCGCAGGTCAGCGAGTACGCCAATCGCCTTAAATTAGCTGCGGTGCAGTTACATGGTCATGAAGATGAGGCTTATATTCGCACCCTCCGTAACACCCTGCCCCTGACCTGCCAGATCTGGAAGGCCCAGGCGGTGGCCGACACCCTCCCCGTGGGTATTGCTGGGGTAGACAGAGTGCTGTACGACACCTATAGCAAAACGGCCAAGGGGGGTACAGGCGTGCAGTTCGACTGGAATTTACTCGGTGGCGCCACTGCGCCCTACATGCTCGCCGGCGGCATTCAAGCAGACAATATCGGCAGTGCCCAGCAAACCCAAGCTTTGGGCTTAGATTTAAATTCCGGGGTGGAGTCCACACCCGGGAAAAAATGTATTAATAAGATTAACGCTGCCTTTGCGGCAATTAGGAATTACTGAGGTAGTTATGAAAAATTCAGCCTATTTTGGCGACTTCGGCGGCATGTATGTGCCGCAACTTTTGGTCCCGGCGCTTAAGCAGCTAGAAGATGAATTTAACAAGGCGCAACTGGATGCCAGCTTCCAGAAAGAGTTCCACTCATTGCTAAACGAATATGCCGGCAGGCCAACACCCCTGACATTGACCCGCAATCTGGTCAAAAACCCTAAGGTAAAGCTCTACCTTAAGCGAGAAGATCTGCTCCATGGCGGCGCCCATAAAACCAACCAGGTGCTTGGCCAGGCCCTACTTACCAAGCGTATGGGCAAAAATGAGGTGATAGCGGAAACCGGTGCCGGACAGCACGGTGTGGCCACGGCCCTGGCCTGCGCCTTACTGGGCCTTAAATGCCGCATTTATATGGGTGCCAAGGACGTCGAGCGCCAGCAACCCAATGTCTTTCGCATGCGTTTAATGGGCGCCGAAGTGATCCCGGTCACCGCCGGCTCTGGCACCTTGAAGGATGCGGTCAACGAGGCGCTGCGCGACTGGTCTGCCAACTATAAAACCGCGCACTATTTATTGGGCACAGCGGCGGGGCCGCACCCCTTCCCGACCCTAGTTCGTGAGTTCCAAAAAATGATCGGTGAGGAAGCCAAGCAACAGGTATTGGCGGCGGAAGGCCGTTTGCCGGATGCGGTGATCGCCTGTGTTGGCGGCGGCTCAAATGCCATCGGCATGTTTAACGACTTTATCGACGAGCCTGGCGTCAAACTAATCGGCGTTGAGCCTGCGGGTAAGGGTCTGGACAGTGGCGAGCACGGCGCCACCTTGTGCAAGGGCACCAAGGGTGTGCTGCACGGTGCCTACACCTATATTATGCAAACCGAGCAGGGGCAAATTGAAGAGTCCTACTCGGTATCCGCAGGCCTGGATTACCCTGCGGTGGGACCGCAGCACGCCTATTTACATGAAACCGGGCGCGCCCAGTATGTGGGCATTACCGATGATGAAGCCCTGGATGCTTTTAAGGCATTGGCTCGCAATGAAGGGATCATTCCGGCGCTTGAGTCCAGCCATGCCCTGGCCTACGCCTTAAAGTATGCCGAGCAGCAAGAACAGGACACCATTTTAGTGGTTAACCTCAGTGGCCGAGGGGATAAGGATCTGGCCCATGTCCACACTGTGTTAGAAGCAAAAGGAGAGCAGTAATGAACCGCTATAGCACCACCTTCGCCAACCTAAGCGCCAACAACGAAGGTGCCTTTGTGCCCTTTGTCACCATAGGCGATCCCAACAAGGAGCAAAGCCTGGCGATTATTAAAAGCCTTATCGATGGCGGCGCCGATGCCCTGGAGCTGGGCATTCCCTTCTCCGATCCCATTGCCGACGGCCCGGTGATACAACAGGCCAATATTCGCGCCTTGGCGGCAAATATCGATACCGATACCTGCTTCGATATCATCAAGCAGGTGCGCGAGTATAACGCCGATATTCCCATCGGCCTGCTGCTGTATTCAAATCTGGTGTTTGCCAAGGGCATAGATAATTTTTATCGGTTGGCCAAAGAAGCGGGTGTGGACTCCATTTTGGTTGCGGATGTGCCTTTGCATGAATCCAAGGTCTTTCGCCGTGCGGCCATGAGCCAGGGCATAGCGCCTATTTTTATCGCCACGCCCAATGCCGATGATGACACCTTGCGCCAATGTGCCTCCTATGGCCGCGGCTACACCTATTTGCTCTCTCGCGCCGGGGTCACAGGCACAGAAACCAAAGCGCAGATGCCGCCCCAGGAGTTAGTCACTAAGTTGAGTGAGTATCACGCCGCTCCAGCCTTGCTGGGCTTTGGGATCAGCACCCCGGAGGATGTAAGGCAAGCACTGCAAAGCGGTGCAAGCGGTGCCATCAGTGGCTCGGCCGTGGTTAAAATCATTGCCCAGCATCTAGATGATGAAGCGGCCATGTGCCAGGCACTGCGCGAATTTTGCGCCGAGATGAAGGCGGCGACCCGCTAAGCTTGTAATCGGTCTTTAAGTGCCTTGGCGCACTTAAAGGCCACCTTGTTTTGCCCGGCAATTTCAATTTGTTCGCCGGTTTGCGGATTGCGGCCCATCTTGGTCGGATGATAGCTTAAGGAGAAGTTGCCAAATTTGGGAATAAATACCGCATCACCTTCGTGTAATGAACGACTAATGGCATCGAGCATGGCCGTAAGTGCCGCACCGCATTGCTTTTTCGTTAAACCGCTGTGTTGCCCCATGGCATCAATAAGCTGTTTTTTGTTCACTTGAATCCCTACTAAAAACTTTAAAGGCGCGCAGCCTAAAAGCGCAGCCCTTAAATGTCAAACCCAGCCTTTGTCCTTGAGCTTAGGGGCCGATGCTGGTAAAACACCTGCTACCAGAAGTAATGGATGTGGCTATGAGCACACTAATCGAATATATCCCGCTAATTTTATTTTTTGCCGTTTATAAAATGGTCGATATCTATTGGGCCACTGGGGTCTTGGTCGCTGCCAGCGCCATACAAATGGCCTACGCCTATTTTAAGGAAGGAAAAATCGGCACCCGCCACTGGGTGTTTTTCGCCATCGCCTTGGTGCTTGGCACCATGACCATCTTGTTTCGCGACGAGCACTTTATTCAGTGGAAGGCGACCTTCATCTACGCCATCTTGGCACTGACGCTTGTTATTTCGCGCTGTTTTTTCAAAAAGAACCTAGTACAAAAAGCCTTGGTTGGGCTCTTAAATTCCGTGGCCGAAAAGCAAAGTGACAGCAGTGCCGACAGTAACGCCGGCAGCAGTGATGCCAACAACATCTTGGTACCGCAAAAAGTGTGGGAGCAATTGAATATTTTTTGGGTGGTGTTGTTTAGTGCCATTGCCGCCCTCAATATCTATGTGGCCTATAACTTCTCCCTTGATTTTTGGGTGAATTTTAAGGTCTTTGGGCTGATGGGGATCACCTTTGTTGCCATCATCTTTACCATAGTGCGCGTCTACCCCTATTTTCCTGACGAACAGTCATAACCCTGCCTCAATCCATTGCTACACTTAATGCATCGCGCTGTAGCAATGGAGCGTTTCCTTGACTAATACCCAGTATCGCTGGCTTGAGCTTTTCTGCGTTTTTATCATATTGCCCCTGGTGGGCCTTGGCTTGCGTGAACATTTACAAAACTGGCTAATCCCGGCGCTGATCATTCTCACCGCTGTGTGTTGTTTTATTCTACTGACCGACCCTCATTTTAAACGCTTTCGCATTACCTCCATGGGCCAGTTTCCGGTAGTGAAAAAGCGCATGGCCACGTTTTTTCTGACCGGCGCCCTGCTCTCCGGGGTCTTGTACGGCATTATCAATCAGGAAAACTGGTTTAGTTACCCACTGCAATCGCCCATGAGCTGGTTGATGCTGCTCATCCTCTACCCCTTGCTCTCAGTCTTGCCGCAGGAGTTGATTTTTCGCACCTATTTCTTTCATCGCTATAAACCTATTATTCCCAATAAGACCAAGCGGGTGTGGCTAAGCGCCGCCGTATTTGCCCTGGCCCATGTGGTCTATGGCAATCTGGTGGCTGTGCTGTTGGCGTTTTTTGGCGGCTTATTGTTTTCTTACACCTATGCGCATTCGCGCTCGACTATCGCCTGCGTGCTTGAACATAGTTTATGGGGCTTGTGGATGTTTACGATTGGGGCGGGCAGTTATTTGGATGCGGGCGCCATATAGGCACCCGCGCTTGATTTAGAAACCAAAGATACTTACGGCGAAGAACTTGGTTGCCACGGTATTAATAAAGATCAGCAATAAGATCACTGGGATAAAGGTCGACAGTGAAAAGTTCACGTACTTTTCCATAAAGCTGCCGGCATAGCCGTCAGAGCCTTGTGAAAGCTCTTCGCTTAGCTTGGCCTTCTTCCAGCGATACATAACGAAAATACAGACCATCAGACCGTTGAGCGGCAATATGGTGTCATAAAAAACATCATATACCACATCGAACATGCTCTTGTCGCTGCCGCCATAATTGGTCAATTGTGTCAGCCAATCAACCATGCCAAAGGACAGGGTGCAGCCCACGGTCAGAATACCTATGGCGCCGGCTAACACCACAAGCGCTTTTTTACGGCTGTAGCCCTTTTCTTCAATCAAGGTCGCGGTAGGTACTTCAACGATCGACACCAAAGAAGTGATAGCGGCGAAGAACACCAATAAGAAGAATACAAAGGCGACGATGGATGCACCCACGTAACCTATATCGGTTTGCAGTGCCAGCAGAATTTTCGGCAGGTAAACGAAAATCATGGATACAGAAGAGTCGGATAACTCGCTTGGATCCGTGTTCGGATTAAAGCTGAAGATAGCCGGAAGCACCATAAGACCTGCGGTAAAGGCCACCAAGGAATCGGTGATCGCCACCATTTTCGCGCCACTGACGATATCATCTTTTTTCGAGATATAAGAGGCGTAGGTCATCAGGATACCCATGCCCAGCGACAGTGAGAAAAACGCCTGAGATAACGCGCCGTTTAACACACTGGCATTCATTTTAGAAAAATCAGGTACCACATAGTAACGCACCCCGGCCATGGCGTTGTCCAAGGTCAGTACATAGGCCACCAGGGCAATCAATAAAACAAACAGCGCGGGCATTAAAAACTTTGCCGCCTTTTCGATGCCGTCTTTTACGCCACCGACTAGGATAAGGTTGACCACCACGGCCACCACCAGCATATAGGCAAAAACGCTGTATTCATTAATAAAGCGCCCAAAGTTACCCGGATCGGCCAGGGCTTCAAGGTTACCGAAGGCAGTTTGTGCCAGATAGCCGAAGATCCATACGGTGATAACCATATAGAAAACGGCAATCATAAAGGGAGTCAATACAGCTAAAATGCCGGCACCACGCCAACGGGGTGAATTTCCCGATAGCTGGCGATAAGCACCGTAAGGGTCTTTTTGCGCCTTACGACCCATGGCCATTTCCGCCATCATCACAGGAAGACAAATAAAGGCCACAAACAGGGCATAGACGATTAAGAAGGCACCACCACCATTTTTGGTGGCCGATACAGGGAAACCAACCAGGTTACCGATACCAACCGCCGAACCGGCGGCTGCGAGAATAAAGCCCAGTCGCGAGCTAAAGTGTTCACGTTTTTCGCTCATAGAAAAACCTTGTTATTGTTTTAACCCGACTCTAGCAGTGTTAAACCGGCCTTTTCAAGCTTTATAGACGTATTTGCCCGAGTAAATCGGTGTGCATTTGTTTACAGCGTAAATTACGTGCATTCGTGTTAATACATGCCCTTTTATTCGTCAAGCGACTATGTCATTGCACGATAAAAATTTACAAGCGCCCTCAATGCTGGCTATCATAAAAGTAATTCATACCAACTACTTGGTTTTATTTATGTTGTACATGATTTACTCAACCGATGTTGAAAATTCGCTGGAAAAACGCCTTGCTGCTCGCCCTGCTCATTTAGCCCGTTTACAGGAGCTTGATAGCCAGGGTCGCTTGTATGTAGCCGGTCCGCTGCCTGCTGTTGACAGTAACGACCCAGGTGACGCCGGCTTTACCGGCTCACTGGTTATTGCCGAGTTCGACTCGCTGCAACAGGCACGGGAATGGGCCGCCGAAGACCCGTATATCGCCGCAGGCGTTTACGACAATTCTGTGGTTAAACCATTTAAAAAAGTACTCGGCGCATAAGTTCAGTAAAGGTTAATTGGTGTTTCGTATGCTAACCAATATGCCACCGCCTGTAGCTATGCCTACGGCTTAGCCTTTGGGATTATCCTCGGACTAATCCAAAGGATAAACCACAGGTTAACCCATATTAGGTTACCGAAGATTCACCGGGAGCTCTTTGAATCATGTTAAGACTAATCGCAGCCATCTTTATCACATTTACACTGTCTCTCTCTGCGGCCCATGCTGGTTCGCCCGCTAAGGTGGTCGATAAGAAGCAGGCAGTGGCGATTGCGAAAGAAGCCGAAAACGGTAAAGTTTTAAAGATTTCGGAACAAAAGGATAAATTCGTTGTTCGAATCTTAAACCCCAAAGGCCGAGTTATCGACATTATTGTCTCTAAACGCACGGGACAAGTTGAGAAGGAAAATAATTAATGCGTATTTTAGTCATCGAAGACGATTTGCATTTAGCAGATAACTTACGTAGCGCTTTAGAAAAAGAGCGTTATAGCGTGGATTTATGTAATGACGGCGAAGCCGGTTTATTCCACATTTGCGAATATCCGCTAGATATGGCGGTGGTCGACCTGGGTCTGCCAAAAATTGATGGTATCGAAGTAATTAAACAAGCCCGTAAAAACGGCGTTGATATTCCTATTCTAATTTTGACCGCTCGCGACCGCTGGCAGGACAAGGTCGAAGGCCTGGATGCCGGTGCCGACGATTACCTGACCAAGCCTTTCCATGTTGAAGAGTTGATCGCCCGTTGTAATGCCTTAATTCGCCGCAGCGCCGGACAGGCCAACCCGGAAATTAAAAATGGTCCTATCCGTATTCATACCCGCTCGCAGCAGGTCTGGGTTGACGACCGTGAGCTTAATTTAACCGCTTACGAATACAAGGTGTTGGAATACCTTATGGTTAATCCGCAAAAGGTAATTTCAAAATCGGAATTGACCGAGCACATTTACGATCAGGACTTTGACCTGGACTCCAACGTTATCGAGGTATTCGTACTGAGGTTACGTAAAAAGCTTGACCCTGAAGGCACGCTAAACCCTGTTGAGACCCTCCGTGGTCGAGGATACAGGTTGCGCTCCCAGTGGTAGTCAATCAAGTTTCACTGAAAATAAGACAAGGATTTATCCTTGTCTTTTTGTTGATCGTGGCAATGCCAATTCTCTTTGTCTCCATCGGCAATGCCTATCGCGCCTCCTTGATTGAGGCCACCGAAAAAACCCTCGAAGCACACCTCTACTCCTTAATTTCCGAAGTCGAATACTCGGAGCAAGGGGTGGAAATGCCACGCAGTATTCTTGCCCCAGAGCTCAACCGCGTTACTTCAGACACCTATGCGATGATCTACGCCGGTGAGCAACAGCTCTGGCAAAGTGAATCGGCGCTCAATACCGACTTTAAACCGGATCTCTTTATCACAGAAACCGGCAAGTCCGATTTTCGCCTGGTCACCCACAAGGGTAAAAAATATTGGCAGTTATCGCTTACCGGCATTCTTGGCAATCTCGACCAGGATATAGAAGCGCGCTTTATCCTGGTAAAAAGCAATGATGCCATTTTGCGCCTGATGGAAGGCTTTAAACAAACTTCCATTAACTGGATGCTGATCATGGGTGTGGTGATCACTGTATTGATGATTATCGGCTTTATCTGGAGCTCTCGTCCCCTGCAACGTCTGGATAAAGAAATTAAGGCCATAGAAAGCGGCGACAGCATGAGCATTAAGGGCCATTATCCAGTGGAGCTGCAAACCATTAAGGCGGATCTGAATCTGCTACTGGAATCACAGCTGCGACAAAAAGAACGTTATCGCGCTTCCTTAAGCGACCTCGCCCATGCTCTGAAAACCCCATTGGCGGTATTAAAGTCCAGCCCGCTGGCACAAGACAGTGATGCCCAGGAGCAACTCGACCGCATTAATGTGATGATCGAACACCAATTAAAGCGGGCCGCCACCGGCGCCTCCGATACCTGGAAAAAACAAACCCTGATCAAACCGGTTGCTGACTCCATCTTTAACGCCATGAGCAAGGTATATCGCGATAAAAATATCCAATTTAGCGTCGAGGTTAACAATAACCACTTCTTCCTTGGCGATAAAACAGATTTAATGGAACTGCTTGGCAACCTGGTGGATAACGCCTGTAAGGCCTGCGACTCAAAGGTGAGCCTTAAGGTAGTGCAGAAGAAAAAGCGCCTGCGCCTGATTATTGAAGACGATGGTCCCGGCGTTCCAGAGAATAAGCGTGAATTGTTATTGCAGCGCGGTACCCGCCTGGATAGCTATGAAAGCGGGCACGGTGTCGGTATGGCCATAGTTGCCGATTTGGTCAATGGTTACCATGGTCACTTAACCATAGGCGACAGCCCTCTTGGCGGCGCCCTGTTCGAACTAGAGTTTGATTATCAGGAAACCAGTTAAGCGCGGTGACACCCTATACACAGCGCTTTGTAGTTTCCTGGCCAGCCACAAACTGGAATAAGCGTACTAGGCCAATAAGTCGATGCTATCTAGCTCGACTTATACCAGTTCTGTTAAGTATGTGATCAGAGATAGCGTTGGATAAATGATATGCTAACTGCGTTGGAATTTTTCTTATGTAGTTATTCTCCATAGAAAAATTCCAACGCAGTTAGCATGATATTTAGCCCGCTAGAATGATTAGCTATTTAAGTGAATTGGTATTATTGGCAACTTGTGCATCGCTGCCTAACAAGGTAGCTATCCAGCGCCCTTCTTCACTCTCTTCAAGGGCGATCTTCACCACCATGGTCAGCGGCACCGACAACAGCATGCCGACACTGCCAAGCAGCCAACCCCAGAAAATTAACGATAAAAACACCACCAAGGCCGACAAGCCCAGGCCTCGCCCCATAAAACGCGGCTCTATCATGTTACCCATCACAGTATTGATAAGGATATAACCACCACCCACTATGGCTGCGGTCAGCGGACTTTGGGTAATAAGCGCCAGCAACACCGCGGGTACGGCGGCAATAATAGAACCTATATTGGGAATATAGTTGAACATAAAGGCAACCACACCCCAAAGCAGGAAGTAGTCGATATCAAGTAGCCACAGCATAAAGGTAACTAAGATACCAGTGGCCAGACTCACCAGGGTTTTAATCGCCAAATAGGAATTGATAGAGGCAAGAAAGCGGTCTATTTGCGCCATTTTCATGTCCGGATCATCCATCGCCAGGTGGATTTTATTGCCTATACTTGGCCCCTCAAACAGCATAAACACCACGGTGACTATGATTAAAAACAGGTTCGCCATCACGCCACCGAAGCCGGTGAGCATATTGGTGGCTACATCTATCATTTTGGCCGGGTCGAACATGGCCATAATTTGCGCCTTATCAAGAAAAATATTGTATTGCGCCAGGGTATTGACCAGCCATTCAAACTCGTTTTTTAACTGCTCTTTGTATTGAGGTAATTGCGCCGAAAAGTCATTAACCGACTGCCCTACCAAGCCTGCCAGGCTCAGAATCAAGCCAAAAACCAACATGATCACCAGAACAATGGCAAGCCCTTTAGGAATACGATAACGCCCCAAGGCATTGATCAGGGGGCTGCAGATCACCGCAATAAATACCGAGAGAATAAAGGGCACCACCAAGGGGCTGGCAATTTTAATCCCGGCCAAGACGATCACCAGGGACGCCAACACCATTAAACTTTTACTTGCTCCAATAAAGCTAGGCACAGTTAATTCCTTTTTGTTTTTCTGGGGTTAATTTGCGGTTTTTGAGCGCTAAATCGAAACAAACCTGATCGCGAAGCGACCTAGGCCCGTATACATCTTTCTTATTAACGCCTAGTTTAGGCGACTTACTAATGAAAATAAACTCTTGATATGGGACAAAAAATAGACGTAATCGGCACAGAGCCAGAAATGTCCTACACTTGTATAGAGCGGCTTGGCGTTATAGCGACATGAACATTCTTATTACCGGGGCCACCGGACTAATTGGCTCCGAGCTTTATAAACATCTGTTAAACCATCACAGCGTGACGGTGCTTACGCGCACGCCCGCTAATGCCTATTTGAAACTTGGGCACCGCATCGAAGCGGTACGCAGCCTGGACAAGGTTGATTTCAATGATACCGATGTGGTGATCAACCTAGCCGGTGAGCCCATAGTTAACAAACGTTGGACGCCAGAGCAAAAACAGCGGGTCTATGACTCTCGTATTACCCTCACAGAGGAAATTGCCGAGCGTATAAACCAGGCCGAGAAAAAGCCAAAAACCCTGATCTCCGGCAGTGCCATAGGCTATTACGGCCGCCAGGGCGAACAGGTGATTGGCGAAGATTATGAACATTGTTATGACGAGTTCAGCCACCAGCTGTGCAAAGACTGGGAGCAAGCGGCACAAAAGGCACAAACCCGAGTCTGTTTGCTGCGTACCGGCATTGTGCTTTCCGCCCGTGGCGGTGCGCTGACAAAAATGTTGCCGGCATTTCGCTGTGGTCTCGGTGGGCCTTTGGGCGATGGTCACCAGTATATGTCCTGGATCCACCTTGATGATATGGTGCAGGTGATCATGTATTTAATCAAATACGACCATATCAGCGGCCCCATCAATGCCACAGCCCCACACCCGGTGAGTAATGAAGAATTCAGCAAAACCCTGGCACAAATACTGCGTCGTCCCGCCTTTTTGCGCATGCCCAAAGCAGTGCTGCGACTGTTAATGGGAGAAATGGCCGATCTTATGCTGTACGGACAAAATGTGCAGCCCAAACGCATGCTCAAAGAAGGCTTTCGCTTTCGCCATCCCGAACTAAGACCGGCTCTTGCCCAAATCCTCAGCCGCCATTAGCGGCCTAGGCCAAAACAACCCCACTACATGATTTTACGCAGCAAACCACTGGTGTTTTTATTCAGTGTGCGGGCGATCATGGTGTAGCCCAGCACAGCCACAAATAAGGCACCGGACAAGGGACCAATCAACCAGATATCCGGATGCAACTTGCCCGGCAGTTCAAACAAGGTGCGCTGTACGATAAACAAGGCAATATCACTACTTAGCGCTGCAACCACACCAGCCACCAAACCGAGCAAGAGAAACTCATACAGGGTTGCATGACGAATAAGTTGTCCGCGAGCCCCCAGGGTACGAAGTATCACCACCTCCTGCATGCGCTCACCCAGACTCGCCTGTACCTGAGAAATAAGCACCAAGGCGCCGCAAACCACAACTATGGCAAGCACAAAACCAATCGCCAAAGAGACCTGCTCTATGGTTGAGCGAATTTGATCGACAAAGTTATCGACATCTATGGCTGTGATGGTCGGATACTGACGCAGCAACTGGGTAAAGGCCTTGCTTTGCCCCTCATCGATGCGCGCCGCGGCTATATAGGTTGCGGGGAAATCCGCCAGTACATCCGGGCTTAAAATCATAAAGAAGTTCGGCTTTAAGGTGGACCAGTTCACCTCGCGGAAGCTGGTGACCTTGGCCTCAAAGCTTTGTGCGCCAATTAAAAAACTCACTGAGTCGCCAAGCTTTATATCCAAACGTTCGGCCATGGACTGCTCCACCGACACCTCGCGACGGCTTTGCTCGTCAAACCATTGCCCGCCACTTAAGGTATTATGACTTGGCATCTCACTCACCCAGGTAAGGTTGAGCTCGCGGCCCACTCCCGAGCGCGCTTCCTCGTCTTTTTTCTCGTTGTCCTCTAACGACACCTCTCGGGCCACGGGCTCGCCATTGATGGCATTAACACGACCGCGAATAGTGGGGTAAAAACGTGACACTTCTATATTCTGGGCCGCGAGGTAATCACCGACCGGCTGCTTTTCTTCCTCGGTGATGTTCACTAAAAAGGCGTTCGGCGCATCCGCTGGCAGCTGAGATTGCCAGTCATTGATCATGTCGTTTTTCAGTACGATTAAAAACAGCAGCAACTTAATGGCCAGTGCAAAACTGATCAGTTGCACCGCATTGGCGTTGGCCCGCTTTTGAATCGAGGCAATGGCCAAAGACCAACTGTTTCCCGGGCTTAAGCCGAGCTTACGGCCACCGCCAAAAATCAGCTTGGAAAGGATAAAGAGCACCAAAACCACCGCCGCCGAGGATAAGAATAAAATGATAGTAATCATAATCTTACCGCTGAACAGCCACATTAAAGCAAAGACGGTAAAGGCAGACAGAGCAAGGTGAATCTTACTCACCAATAAACGGTCACCCAGGTTGCGACGCAAGACCCTTAGGGGGGGAATATCAAAAAGATCCAGCAGTGGTTTAATGGAGAACATTACAGCGCACACCACACCGATAAACACCGCACTTAACCAAGGGCGTATTGACGCCGGGGGCAACTGCACATCCATATTGGCGGCCATGTAATTGCCCGCCGCGTACTGCAGGCCATACCCTGCCGCTAAGCCAAGCAGCAGCGAAAAGCCACACACCAAGGCCAGGTGCAGCAGATAGATATTGCGAATTTGCGAGCGCGCTCCGCCTAAGGTTTTCATCATGGCCACCGGGTCGTACTGGCGCTCACAATAACGCTTTGCCGACACCGCAATGGCCACGGCTGCGAGAATAATGCCAAGCAAACCCGCCAAGAGTAAAAACCGCTCCGAGCGTTCAAGTGAGTTGGAAATGGGTGACTGTCTGTCTTTAACCCCATACCAGCGTTGATTCTCGGCCAGTTGGGGTTTTAACCACTGATAAAAGGCCTCAATCTTGTCGCTATCGCCGGCATACAACTGGCGATAAAACACCCGACTTCCGGGCTGGATGACCTTGGTTTTGTCAATGTCCGCTTCATTGAGCAGCACACGACGACTGCCGGAGAAAATATTAAAGGGCGCGTCCGGCTCTTCACTTAAGATGGCACTGACCTTAAAGGTCGCGGCGCCAAGCTCTAGGCTATCGCCCACCGCTAAATCCAGTGAATACATCACCGACTCATTGAGCCAAACCGTGCCTGGCTCTGGACCGCCCTTGGCAACCTGCTCTGGGGCATCGAAATCCCCTTTTATCAGCAACTCCCCCTTAAGAGGATACGCTTGTGAAGCCGCCTTGATGGCCGCCAATTGCATGCGCTCATTGGCAAACAGCATGGTATCGAAGAAGGTCAGCCGGGCGGTTTGCAACCCCATATTTTGCGCCTGCTCTTGATAATTCTCAGGCAAGGCATGATTACTGGCTAAGGCACGGTCGGCGGCGATAAAGGCGTTAGACTTTTGCAAAATAGCCTGGCCGATACGGTCGGTCACCGACGACAGGGTTAATACAGTCATCACCGCCAGAGCAATGGCGGCACAGATCACAGTCAGCTCGCCACGGCGCAACTCTCTAAAAAATAATCGTATCGCTAACTTAGCCCACATGCGCGCGCTCCTGAGGCTCACGTAGTTGGGTTAGCTCACCGCCCTCAATATGCAAGATGCGCTCACAGCGATGTGCCAGAGCTTCATCATGGGTTACCAGCACTAAGGTGGTGCCCTGCTGCTGATTAAGCTCAAATAGTAATTCTTCAATCAGCTTGCCGTTTTTGCTGTCGAGGTTGGCCGAGGGCTCATCGGCAAAGAGAATTTTGGGAGTGCCGACAAAGGCGCGGGCAATAGCCACTCTTTGCTGCTCACCACCGCTGAGTTGCGATGGGTAATGTTCAATACGATGACTCAAGCCCACTTTTTCAAGCAGTGCCAAGGCCTGCTCTTTGGCGTCTTTTTGATTGGCAAGCTCAGCTGGCAACATCACGTTCTCAAGGGCACTTAGGCTTTGTACCAGCATAAAAGACTGAAACACAAAACCGACCTTTTGCGCCCGCAAGGCTGCACGGCCTTCTTCATCAAGACTCTCAAGGGCGTCGCCATCAACAATAATGCTTCCGGATGTGGCTCTATCCAGCCCCGCCAACAGGCTTAGCAAGGTTGATTTACCCGAGCCCGAGGCGCCTACTATGGCCACCGACTCGCCCGGCTTGACATTAAAGCTGATGTCGCTGAGGATCGTTAAATCGCCGTCAAGCGTATTAACGGACTTGGTTAATTCTTTGACTTGAATAATGTTTAATTGAGATAACGCTGACATATGAATGCTTTAACCCTACGTATTTTGCTCGTCCTATTAGTTGTCACTAAACCATTTATGGCTTGGGCTGACAACCAAATCCTGATCCTAGGAGACAGCTTAAGCGCTGCCTATGGTCTAAAACAACACCAAGGTTGGGTGCAATTGTTACAAGATACGTATGAAGAGCAAAAAAAGCCCATTAAATTAATCAATGCCAGTATCAGCGGCGAAACTACCGGTGGCGCACTAAGGCGCCTAGAGGGCATTTTAGCCAGCCACCAGCCCAGCCATGTATTGATTGAACTGGGCGGCAACGACGGCCTGCGAGGTTTTCCTATTCCCAAGATGCAGCAAAATCTCACGGCCCTGATCAAACAAAGCCAGGCCGCCGGTGCCGAAGTGGCGGTGATGGCCATTCGCATCCCGCCCAATTATGGTCCCCGCTACACACAAATGTTTGAGGCCAGCTTTGCCACAGTGGCCGAACAACAGGGCGCTCATCTGCTGCCATTTTTTGTCGAGCAAGTCGCTACCGATGGCTCCTTGATGCAAAACGACAATATTCACCCCAATGCCCAGGCCCAGCCGCTGCTGCGCGATATTATGGCCGAGCATATCGAGGCCTGGTTAGCCGCCCCGCAATTAAGTGCAACTAATGCGGCTAAATAAGGCGCAAAAAGCGCTGTGATAACAGCGCTTTTTCAATAGTGGATAAAAAACCTTATCGATATGAATAATTTATAGGCAAACGATTCAACACCCACTTGCAATTGCAAAAATTATCCGTACTATTGCAGTCCTAGTCGGCATATAGCGCAGCTTGGTAGCGCACTGTCATGGGGTGTCAGGGGTCGCAGGTTCAAATCCTGCTATGCCGACCATTCTTTTCTCTCCCCAGTCAAATCTTAATTCGTTCTCGCACTCAAGGTGCGCTTTATTTCCTAAACAAACTTTTCCCCCCCTTAAAAAAATTTTTTCTTAGCGAAAACCTTACGTCCTTGTCTTTGTTTGCGTTTAGCCTTATTCCGACGTTATGCCCGTGTGTTGCAAATCCGCACCAGGGTAACGACAAAAAAATCCACGCCCTTACGTGATTAAGTTGATACGCTTAAGCGGTCAATTTTGCTCCAAGGGGATCACGATGCGTTTACCTAACTTACTGTTTCTACTCTTAACGCTATTTTTAGCGCCGCTGTTTTGCTCGCAGGCTTTGGCCACTGGCTCGGCGCAGCAAGCAGAGGACGAGGCCGCTATTAAGGCCCTCTTCTCCAGCTATATGAATAAGTACAACGGTTATATACAAGGAAAGTCGCTGGAACTTGTGGAGCAGTTATATATGCCCCGGGTCATGCTGATGTCCAGTGCCAACCCACCGGTGGCCATGAGTGCCGACGAGTTTGGCAAACAGGTGGTGGTCTTTCTCGATGGTTTAAAGTCCAAGGGGGTGGCCTCGGTCAACTGGCAACAGGTTAATGTGCGCCTGATCGATAAAAACATTGCCATAGCCACCAATGTGGCTGTTCGCTATCGCGATAATGGCGAGGTGTTCAATAAAGTCGGAGCAACCTACTTCTTGTATAAAACAGATGAAAATTGGCGTATTGCTAGTTTTGCGGTACATGAGCATACTGGAGTGCAAACTCTTTGATGTGATACATGGTTATGGAAGATTGGGATGCATATCGCCTGATACTGGCAATTCACCGGGGCAAGACGCTACGCAATGCGGCAAAAATACTGGCGGTGAATCACACCACGGTGGCAAGACGATTAGCACAACTCAATCACAGCCATGGCTATACCCTGGTGGAGTCTGCCCCCTCTGGGTACGCACTCACTCTGGCAGGGCATGCCTTATTGCAAACCGCGCAGCAAGTTGAGGCACTGGTACTCGCAGATAGGCATGCACAACGCGCAAATCACCTAGAACACAGCGGTCAAATTACCCTGTCTCTTCCCCCTGCCATTGCACAGTACCTGCTTCTTGAAGATTTGGGAACCTTTGCTAAACGCTACCCACAGATTCGCCTGGTGATGCAATGCAATTATCACCTTGTTGATATTGATAACTGCGAGGCGGATATTGTCATTCGCGTCGCCAATGAACCATGTGAGCACCTGGTTGGCCATCGCGCCGGCGCCGTGTATTTAAATTACTACGCCCAACGGGATTACCTCCTTAACAAAACCAGTGACGGGTACGCATGGCTGGTTGGCACAGCCGATGGTGCTCAAACAGATTGGATTAAGAACAGTCCATTTCCACACGCACCGGTGAGCTTAGTGATCGATGATTTAATAGTGCGCCATGATGCCGCCAGCAAAGGGCTTGGGCTTATACGCGGAGCCTGTTATATCGCCGATACCATGGAACAACTTACGGTAGTTGGAGATTCTGAGCCCCATGAATTTGCCCAAATGTGGGTTTTAACACATCCATCGCTTGTTGATGTTCCCAGAATCAAATTGCTAATGGGCGAACTCTACACTTTACTTAAGCAAAGACAGCATCGATTAATGGGGCGCGCCGCAAAGTTTATCTCTTAGGACCCTTTATTTATGGGTTTTAACCCAAAGATCGTTAACTAAACTACCAATAAGTCACTTTGCTAACAGGCCTATACAACCTACTATGCTATTGCTCATTGCTTTCGCCGTACTCTCTATCGCCGTGTCGTTTATGTGCTCTATTTTAGAAGCGGCATTGCTCTCCATTACACCTAGCTATATTGCTAAACAAAAATTAGAGAACCCGGTTCGCTATCAGGCACTGAAAAATCTCAAAGAAAGGATTGATCAACCGCTGGCGGCAATTCTCACCCTCAATACGGTGGCGCATACGGTCGGCGCTGCCGGGGTTGGCGCCCAGGTCACGGTCGTCTTCGGTAATGGTTATTTGGGTATCGCCTCAGCGGTCATGACAATTCTTATTCTCGTGCTATCAGAAATTATCCCAAAAACCATAGGCGCCCTGTTCTGGCGCCAGCTAGCCGTGGTATTGCCGCCAATCCTCGCCTTCTTAATCTGGACACTCAAACCCTTTATTTGGATTTCGGACAAAATAACGCGTTTACTCGGTGGCAGTGCCAGTGAAGAAGATCTGCGCTCAGAAATTAAAGCTCTGTCCTCTCTTGGCACCGAGCTTGGTAGTGTCGATGAGACCGAGCACAGAGCGATAAGCAACATTCTCGATTTACATACCATCAAGGTGCGCGAGGTTATGACGCCTCGCATCGTCTGTGAAACGCTCAAACCTGACTTGCCCCTTGATGACATTCGCGACAAGGTGCTCAAAAGCCAGTTCACCCGCTTTCCCATCCTGGATGAAGACGAGTCTCCCCACGGCATGCTTTTTAAGTCGGATCTGATTATGGTGGGCGACAAAAAATTCGCGATAGAGTTTGCTCGACCAGCTAAGGTCGTCTCTGACAACACCAGCTTGGAGCAATTGCTTACCCAGCTCCTAGAAGATCAGCATCATATGTGTTTGGTGTATGACGAGTACGGCTCGTGGCAAGGATTAATAACCATGGAAGATATTATTGAGACCATTATAGGCCGCTCAATTGTCGATGAAACGGATCAAATTGCCAACATGCGTCGCTATGCCCGACGACGCTGGCAGAAGCAGAAAAAAGCACAAAAGAAATCACAGGAATAATGTTTAAGGCAGGTCATCTCGCCAATTAGGATAAGTTGTCGATAACTAAAGCGTTTAAACATGGCTTTTTGGGGCGCTGATTTATTGTGCGTAAAATTTAAAAAATCTTTTTAAAACAACATTCATCACCTATAGTGTCGTATTCGTTACGTAATGATTTCGGGTGCATGTCGCAACCCTAACGTATTGCTGGAGGGGGTCTCTTGCTAATTTGAAGTCCAGTTAGCAAGGAGACCCACAAGATGAAAATGAAAGTAAATGTTCAGGTCATAAAAACCCTGCGTGATAGCCGCTGTTACTCGCAAGAGCAGCTGGCGGAGATGGCAGGATTGAGTTTACGCACGGTACAACGAATCGAGGCGAAGGGCGTTGCCTCATTGGAGTCGATAAAAAGCATGGCCGCGGCGCTGGATATCGATTGCCAGCAATTATTGGCTTTGGATCACAGTGTCCATATGCAAGACAGCGCATGTGCTGCCGGTGCGCCTGAGCACACTCAACCCTCTTCCACAGAGACTGGCTCAGAACCTGTCGCTGTGCAGGCTTCACAAGACCCGACTGCCGCTAAGCCGAAAACCAACAAGCACACCTATCTGTGGAGTATGCTATTGGTCATTGCCGCCAATGCCTTCGGTTTTTGGGGCATTTTTGATGCCTACAATGCCGGGCGCATCGATCAGGATACCATGCGTTTACTAAAAAACCTGGTGTCGCTGGCGCTGCTCTTTTCGGTGGGCCTGCTGGCCTACAAGGGCTACAAAGAAGGTATCTTTAAGTAATAGTCGCTTAACAAAAGCATCGGCGTTCTCCTTGCTAACTCCACTTTAACCAAAGGAGAAAACCCATGTTTAACAATAAATTAGAAATAAAACTTATCAGCGTAACCCTAGCAGTCTTTTTCATATACGTGCTTGTTGCAGGCATAGTATTGGTACAGTTATGGCTCCCCGATGGCATCGCACAAGAGCAAGCCATGATAATGGCCGAGCAGGACTTAGGCTTGCAAATTCAGAGCATGCTTGCAGGCCTTATTGGTTGTCTGCTTGTTGCTGCGATGAGTGTGCGTTTTGGTAAGGAGCTGGGATATAAAAATACCCTGGTGTGTGGCATCTTCCTCACCCTTTACGGAATCTTAGGAGTGTATTTGCACCCGCAACATGCTCTTTGGGCGCAATTTATAAAGGTGCTGGCACCATTGCCTATTACCCTGCTCACGGCCATGCTGCTTTGCAACATGCGTAAATGCTCCCTCAAAACCGCATAATTCTAAGTGACCCAACTAGGTGGCGACACAAGATGGCATAGCCATGTGTCGCCCCGCTCGCATACCCAGCACCGACGTTAAACTGTAATTCTCGTTCATTCACCGCCAATTGGTTAATTTTAATAGTGAAATAAGGTAAAAAGGCGCAACTTTGCGAATCTAGGAGAGCAATATGTCGCGTATTTTTAGTCTTAGTGCGGTTGCCGCCACACTCTTGAGTGCTCATGTTTATGCAGCAGATTTTAATTTTACTGGCCTAAGCGGCGCAAAAACCTTAGTGGTTATGCAAACCAAAGGGCAAGACTTACCTGCGGGTCAATTATCTGCAGCAACTCAGGCACAACTGAAAAAAGCAGCGGACGCCGCTCAATTTGATGCCAGCCAGGGTAGTACATTTGAGCTTCTAGCACCTATTGACTCGAACTATGAGCGCATTTTGGTTGTGGGTTTGGGTGACAAGGATGAGTTAAACGCTGCCAATCTGGCAAAGCTGGGTGGCAATGTTCATGGTCAGCTTAAAGCCAATAAAATCACCGATGTCGACCTGGCTTTCGCCGAGGTGCAAGGCCAATTAAGCAATGCGCAACTGGCAGCCCAGTTTGCCCACGGTGCCAACCTTCGCGATCACAGCTTCGATGTCTATAAAAAAGACGCCGATAAAACCACCGTCAGCTACCACTTTAGCGTTGCCAACGCCGAGCGCGCTCAAGCGGCCTACCAAGCCCTGAGTCATATCGAGCAAGGCGTATTTCTAGCCCGCGATCTAACCTCAGAAGTGGCCACAGAAATGACCCCGGTCGAATTTGCCAAAGCTGCTAAAGAGCTTGAGCAATACGGTGTCAAGGTAACTGTACTGGGACCAAAACAGCTTAAAAAGCTGGGCATGGGTGCTTTGGAAGGCGTTGGCCGCGGCAGTGAGCATGGCGCCCGCCTAGTTGTTGCCCATTACAAGGGGTCAGACGAGGCGCCTATCGCCCTAGTAGGTAAAGGCATTACCTTTGATTCCGGCGGCTACAGCATTAAAAGCGGCCCGTCTATCGCACGTATGAAATCGGATATGGCCGGTGCCGCCGCGGTACTGGGTACGGTTAAAGCCATGGCGCTGAGCAAGGCCGATGTCAATGTCGTTGCCGTCATGGGTATGGCAGCGAACATGGTTTCTCAATACGCCATTGCCCCGGGTGATGTACTACGCACCGCCGAAGGCTTAAGCGTAGAAGTGGTGAACACCGACGCTGAAGGCCGCCTGGTGCTAAGCGATGCCATGTGGTACGCCCGCGAGCATTATAAGCCGGAGATCATGGTGGATGTAGCCACATTAACCGGCTCTAAGGTACGCGCCCTTGGCGATCGCTACAGCGCCGTATTCTCTGATGATGATCAGCTTATCAGCGAGCTTACCGCCGCCGGTAAGGTAGTGAATGAGCAGGTATGGCGTCTGCCGCTGGGCTACAAAGACATGCTGAAGTCGGATATTGCCGACTTACAAAATGTCGGCTCGGGCGGTCCGGGTGCAACTACTGCCGCTTCTTTCTTACAACACTTTGCCGGTGACACCCGTTGGGTACATATAGATATCGCCGGGAATGCCCTGTCCAGCAAGGCCAAAGGCGAAGTGAATGTGGGCGGCACAGGTTACGGTGTGCGCCTGCTGAGCGAGTGGATTTTAAAAACCAAATAAGCGCACAGATGAAAAAGGTGGCTAAGGCCACCTTTTTTGTTGGTTGGGTAACCAGCTGGAAAGCCTAGCTAAAAAGCCCGGGTTAGAAGAAACCCAAGGCATTGTCTGAGTAGCTGACCAAGAGGTTTTTGGTCTGCTGATAATGTTCCAACATCATCTTGTGGGTTTCTCGCCCTACTCCGGACTTCTTGTAACCACCAAAGGCCGCATGAGCAGGATAATGGTGATAACAGTTGGTCCAAACGCGACCCGCTTCTATGGCGCGGCCCATGCGATAAGCGCGGTTCATATCCCGTGTCCATAAACCGGCGCCCAGACCAAACTCGGTGTCATTAGCGATGGCAATGGCATCGGCTTCATCCTTAAAGGTGGTAACACTCACTACCGGGCCGAAGATTTCTTCACGGAATACCCGCATCTGATTGGTGCCCTTAAACAGAGTCGGCTGAATATAGTAACCCTGACTAAACTCGTTATCGAAACGCTCCGCATCACCGCCAATAAGTACCTCGGCGCCCTCGTCGCGGCCAATGCTAAAGTAGCTCATGATCTTATCGAATTGCTGCTGCGATGCCTGGGCACCGACCATGGTTTCGGTATCAAGCGGATTACCGCGCTTAATTTGTTTGGTCCGCTCGACCACCTTGGCGATAAACTCATCATAGATACTCTCTTGCACCAATAAACGCGATGGACAAGTACAGACCTCGCCCTGGTTGAAAAACGCCAGCACAGCGCCTTCCACACACTTATCGATAAACTCATCCGATTGCTCAAGCACATCTTCAAAGTAGATATTGGGTGATTTACCGCCAAGCTCCACCGTTGACGGGATAATGTTTTCGGCGGCACATTTTAGGATATGCGCACCGACCGGGGTGGAGCCGGTAAAGGCGATTTTGGCGATGCGGGTACTGGTGGCCAGGGCTTGGCCGGCCTCGGCGCCATAGCCGTTAACCACATTAAGTACACCCGGGGGCAGCAAGTCGCCAATTACCTCGACCAGCTTTAAAATCGACGCCGGAGTTTGCTCGGCGGGTTTTAGCACCACACAGTTACCGGCAGCCAGAGCTGGCGCCAGTTTCCATGCTGCCATCAGCAGCGGGAAGTTCCACGGGATGATCTGTCCGACTACACCCAGGGGCTCATAGAAATGATAGGCCACGGTGTTTTCGTCGATATCACCGATACTGCCCTCCTGGGCACGAATACAACCGGCAAAATAACGGAAGTGATCCACCACCAAAGGAATATCCGCATTCAGGGTTTCTCGCACCGCCTTGCCGTTATCCCAGGTTTCCGCCACCGCCAACTGTTCCAGATTGGCCTCGATACGGTCGGCAATTTTCAGCAGCAGATTGCTGCGCTCGGTGACCGAGGTTTTTCCCCAGGCGGCTCTGGCCTGATGCGCCGCATCCAATGCCAGCTCGATGTCTTTGTCGTTCGAGCGCGGCACGCGGCAGAAGACCTCACCGGTAACCGGCGTGGTGTTATCAAAATAATTACCATCCACAGGCGGCACCCAGGCCCCACCAATGTAATTCTCGTATTGGGCGGCAAAAGACACCAGGGCGTCGGTTGAATTAGGTTTTGCATAGATCATTGTTATTGTCCTTCTTTGCTGCAATCCCTTTAACGCTAGACCAATTTGCCGATAAAAACTTGATTGTCATTCCATCTTGCTTGACTCCAAGTACACTTTTTGGCCATGCTAGAGCACGCCTTAAACAAGCTAAGGTCATAGCAAAGGAGCCTAGCCATGCCAGCAGCCACACACCCAGATGCACTCGAGCGCCTCGATACCTTGGTCGATCACCGCTCGGTGTTTAACGCCGATGGCGTGCAACTGTGTTTATACGACACCTATGAGCACAGTGACGGTGTGCCCTTTAAGGCAGACGAAATTATGTTTTGCGCCATGATCCAAGGGCGTAAGGTGATGCACCATTCGAGCCTGAGTCAGGGCCAGGACTTTATCCCCGGACAGAGCTTTGTAATTGCGCCACAAGAGCATGTAGCCATAGACTTCCCCGACGCCACCTTGAGCACACCGACCCGTTGTTTAACCATAGAAATAGACACCCAAAAGCTGCATCAGGTAGCCGGGCAAATGCGCCTGCAAAGCGATAGTGAGGCGTCCACGCAAACCGCCACCTTGCAACTGAATCACAGCGCCAGCACCCAGGGCGTGTATCAAAGATTAATTGAGGCATTTAGTGAAAATGAGAAAGACAGAGGCTTACTCATTGAGCTTGCCAGCACCGAATTACTGGTGCGCTTACTGCGTGAGCAAGAGCATAGCAAGTTACTAAGCTGTGCCCAGCAAGACCCTCAAGCCACCCTATGGCATGCTGTGGTCGCTCATATTGAGCACAACCTCGGCGGCCTTATTGATGTCGATACCCTGTGCAGCCTGGCCTGTATGTGCCGCAGCAAGTTTTTTAACGCCTTTCGCCTGCGCTTTGGGGTCAGCCCTCAAGCCTATATTCTTAAGCGCCGCTTAGAGCGGGCGCAGCTGTTGCTCAATCAGGGCAAGTCGGTGACCAATGCCTGCTTTGAAACCGGCTTTAACAGCGTCAGTCATTTTAGCCGTAGCTTTAAGGGCCATTTTGGGGTGTCGCCGCGGGGCTATCGCCAGCAAGGTGTGAGTTAAACGAAGAAGGCCGCATATGCGGCCTTGTTAGAGAAAATTAGCGCTTGGCTTAGTCAACCAAGTCTTCGGTGCCGACAATCAACCAAGGCGCCGCTTCGCTGTTTTTACGCTCCATATGCCAAATCTCATCGATACGCTCTTTAGCATGGGCAATACGGTCCTGATACTGGCCGCTAAAGTGGATGCTGATAGCCCACACATCATTGTCGCAGCTGGCGCGAACAATATTGGCATCAACAAACAACACTTCTGTCAGTACTTCACCCTGCTCGGCGCGCAGGGCCTTAAATTCCTCGATAAGCTCGGGAGCCAAATACTCCGACACCAGGTCAAAGTTATTGTCATTCCAGGCCTGCTGAATGGTGACATAGTGCTCTTTGGCAGCGCGTATAAAGCCGACCTGGTCAAAGTTTGGCGGTAGTTGCATGGGCACAGAGCTAGGTTGCGGCTGAGGCTGAGCCGAGGCGCTGCTTTGCTGCCACTGACCCTGGCTCGCATAGGCCTGGCCATGCGGCGTCGCCATCATGGGACGCGGCTGGTTTTTACGCATCGCCGAGCGAATAAACTTAAAGAGTAAAAATCCGATACCTGCAAGTAATAGAATTTCCAGCAGTTGCACGCCTTCAAAGTCATCACCCATCATGGCGGCAATTAGACCACCGGCCAGCAGGCCGCCAAGCACACCGGCCATAATGCCTTTTTTGCTCGAGGTTTTCTTCGCCGCCACCGTGCTGGTGTCCGTGGTTTGCTGTTTTTGTGTGGTCTGAGTTTGCTCGGTCTTACCGGTCGTGCGTTTCGAGCCAAACTTTTTACGCGCCTGGGCATCGAAGCTGGCGGTAAACAACACGCTCAATAGCGTTAACATAATTACCAGATTTTTCATGGTTATCCTTAAAAATAAATACTGGCGGCAGTGTACCTTAGCCCTAGGCTAAGGCAAGCAATTCGGGATATCAGGCAAGCTATATGCCCAGTTTTTAAGCATAAAAAGGCCCGTAAAATACGGGCCTAAATGCTCTGAAAAACCTAGAAGGAGTTATTCAAAAAACAGCTTAGTACGTGCTTTTTTACCCACTTCCGTCATGGTTTCGGCGTCATATAAACGACCGTTTATCATGGTGTATTGCACCTTATCGGACTGACGAATATCGCTGAGGATATCGCCGTCAATCACAATTAAGTCCGCCAGTTTACCTGCTTCCAAAGAGCCCAGGTTTTTATCCAAACCTAAGGTTTTGGCTGGGTCTAGGGTGGCGGTGCGGATCACCTCAAGGGGCGTCATGCCGCCTTGGGCAAACATCCACATTTCCCAATGCGCTGCCAGGCCTTCACGTTGACCGTGGGCACCCACATTCACTAACACACCTTGGTCTTGCAACTCGCCGGCAACACGGGCGTTATTGAAGTGGTTGTAGTGATGATCAGGCGCCTTGGTACGACGCATAGAGCGTGGCAATAACTGGTTTTTAGGGAAAATTTACTTAGACGCGGGTGGTTCCACACCTCGGTTTTATCGTACCAGTAGTTCTCACCCCAGATACCGCCGTAAGCCACGCCAAGCGTCGGCGTATAAGCCACGTCGCTTTGCGACCACAGCTGACGAATATCATCATAGATATTGGCCGCCGGAATAGAGTGCTCTATGGTGGTGTGGCCATCGATCACCATGGTGAGGTTATGCTGCAATAGTGAGCCACCTTCAGGTACCACCATCATGCCCAATTCGCGTCCTGCTTCAACCACCTGCTGGCGCTGATCGCGGCGCGGCTGGTTGTAAGATTTAACGCTAAAGGCACCGACCTTCTGCAAGCGCTCAAGATGGAATTTGGCATCATCCAGAGAATCAACGTGCGAGGTGTAACCCGGCATATTAGCACCATAGAGGATAGTACCGGTGGAGAAGATACGTGGGCCCACTATCTCGCCGGCTTTTTGCATTTCGCTGGCAGCGAAGATTTCCGTAGTATCGTTACTTGGGTCGTGAATAGTGGTGACACCTAGGGATAGACCGGCCAGGTTTTTCCAGTTCTGCTCGGGAATAATTTCATCACTACCCTGGCCGCCGTGGGCGTGGGCATCGATGATCCCCGGCATAATAGTTTTTCCGGCCACATCAATTATCTTAGCGCCTTCAGGGATCTGCACATCAGCCTGTGCACCTACGGCTTTAATATGCTTGCCATCGGTTAGCACCACGCCGTTTTCGATAACCTGCTCACCCTTCATGGTGATCACCTTGGCACCAACCAGGGCAATCATGCCCTTAGGCTCGGCCATGGCTTTTTTGAAACCAATATTTTCGCCGCTTTTCACCTTAAAGTCGGCATCGGCATCGCCTTTAATATTGAACATACCGTCGAGAGAAGCATGGTAAAGCTCAGGGCCCAGGCTCCAGTACAGGCGATCGCTGCTACCGCTCCAGCTGATGTTCTCACCAGCGCGCACAGAAAGCTGTTCAACCGGGAACTGGCTGTCTTTCGGGCCAATGCTGATGGTTTTGCCGCGCTCAACGAAAGGCGTTACATATACCTTGAAGCGCTCGGCAAATGCCAGGTACTGACCATCGGGCGAGATGCGGAATTCGGTGGCATGCTCGGACTCATACAGCTTACGAATTTTCTTACTCTCTAGCTCAACCACGCTGAAGGTCGGCTTAGGCCAAGGGCTCATCACATAAACGCGGTCATTGTCTTTACCGAATTGCGGCTGATAGCCGTGCTCGGTGATTAGCTCAGGCTTTTTCGGCTTATCCACATTGACCGCATAGATACCCGGTTTAAGCGACCATTCTGGCGCCAGCAAACTGCTGCCGGATGACTTTCTAAAGACCAGGGTTTCACCATCCGGGCTAAATGCCGGTTCCACATATTTGCCCGGCTCTGTGGTTAGGGTATCACCGCGGCCCGAGCGTGCAGAAACAACACGCACACTGCCCTGCTTTTCGTCGTCCCAGGTAACATAGGCGATTTGCTTACCATCACGTGAGAAGGTTGGGAAAAACTCAAAGTGATCGTCTTGCTTGGTCAGGCGTTTGATTTTGCCCGATTCAAGGTCGCGCTTGTAGATATGACCCATGGCCTCGAAAATCGCGGTTTCACCGTCCGGCGACACCTGCACATTGCGCAGCATTTTTACGTCAAATTCATCGGTATCCAGGTTTTGCGTAAAACGCAGCGCCTTTTGAATCGACTTGGTGGTTTCAACCTCAAAAGCGATTTCTTCGCTCTCGCCATTGTCTACGTCCAGCTTATGGATTTTACCGCCGGCCCAAAATACCAATGAGTCATTATCCGGCGTCCAGGCCATGGTTGGATACACGCCGTGAATGGCCCAGGTTTCCTGCATATCACGCTCAAGCTTATCGTACAGCTTGGTTTCTTTACCTGACTCTAAATCATAGAGGTAAAGCGTGCTTTGGAAGTCATCGCGCTTGATATAAGCTAGGGTCTTGCCATCGGGGGATGGCGTTGGACGAATGGCGCCGCCTGTGCCGCTTAGTATGGTCTCTATTTCGCCGGTTTCGCGGTCATAACGCTTAATTTTGTAGATGCCTTGCACCGAGTCTTTGGAATAGTGGAAGGTCTTACCTGGAGTGTCATCCTGAGAAAAATACACATAACGGCCATCCGGTGAAAACGCCGGCTCGCCCAGATCTTTTTGGTCATTTGGGCGCTCCGTTAACTGCACACCCGAGCCACCGGCCTTGTGATACATCCATACTTCACCGGCGCCCAATGAACGACTGGCGGTAAAGTGTTTACGGGCAACGATAAAGTCGCCGTCCGGGCTCCAGGCCGGGCTATTCAACAGGCGGAAGGATTCTTTGGTCACCTGGGTTTGCTCTGAGCCATCGACCTTCATCACCCAAATATTGTCGCCACCGCCTTGGTCTGAGGTAAAGGCGATATGTTGGCCATCAGGGCTAAAGCGCGGCTGCATTTGCCAGCCGATGTCCGAGGTCAGCTGAGTGGCCTTACCGCCGCTAATCGGCATGGTATAAATATCACCGAGCAGGTCAAATACCAGGGTTTGACCATCAGGGCTGATATCCACGTTCATCCAGGTGCCCTGGTTGACGCTGATTTTCGCATCCAAAAATTCGCCCTGTGGGCTGTCTACTTGCCATTTTTGTTCTTCTTTTGCGGCTTCCTCGGCATAAGCATTTGGCTGCGCCAAGGGCAGAGCCAGGGAAATTGCCAGTGCCAAGGCACTGTATAATGGAGTCTTCATAGAGTTCTCATCGGATTTAGTTATTATCACCCCCCTACTAAAACAAAATGTGTGACAAAGGGAAAGTCAGTTGGGGTTAATGGGCGAAAATGAGGGATGGATGTCCCCCCATTGCTCTCATTGCTAGGTTTGTGTTTAATCAAGCTTAGCTTATGCGTCAACTAGCGCTGCCAGTCACTGGGATCAAACTGATAATAGTCTTTAAGGACATTAAAAAGCTCGGCATCAAATTGGCGCATGGCGACGGGCTTCTCGATAAAGGTTTCGGTGGCTACGGCGAAAAACTCCGCCTCATTGGTGGCTCCATAACCATGCATAACATGAGGCATATTGTAGGCGATATGGCTCTTAAGCTTATTAAAGGCGCGCGAACACACCTCACCCCAACGCTGGTAGCTTTGCCTATTTGCCAATAAAGGTGTGCCATTGGTTTGTCCGGTCACCTGGTCGAGTTGATGGGCAAATTCATGAAACACCAGGTTGTGGCCATCGCCGGGCAAGCGATTGCCCTCAAGCACATCATGCCAGCTTAATACCAGGGTGCCGCCAGGCCAGGATTCGCCTTCACGTACCACCTGATGGTAACTGACCAGACCGGCCATATCACGCTCGGTCACATCGGCATAATAGGCACTGGGGTACAGCAATATCTCTTTAACATTGGGATACAAAGGCCAGGGTTTATTGAGCATAAGCAGACTGGCATTGGCCGCCACTACCAGCTTCATGGCCTCATTGACCCTTAAGCCATCGCGACCTAAAAAACGTTTTTCTCCTAAAAACCAACAGATATGACGCTCCAGCTTAGCCCTATCTGCATCCGTCATGGCGCGATAGATAGGCATGGCCCTTTGCAGTAACTGCTGTTGTGCCTGGTTTAAAGCGGCACCTTGATATTTACGTCGCCATAGACGCAAACGCAACTCGTCCTGGCGCCAATACACAAGCACAAACACCAGCATCAGGCCTATCAATACGACATTTATCATCTGTTAATTCCTTGACATAGTTACTTGTAAATATGACCCTTAGCCCGCTATTTCAATCTCAACGACACAAATTCACGTATAAAAACACATCATGACGCTTCCCATCTACGCGATAGAGCAGGCCTTTTTAGCCGCCCTAGAAAACCACAATGTCATAGTTCATGCTCCCACAGGCAGTGGTAAATCAACCTGCTTACCCCTTTGGGCCAAGGCTCGAGGGCGCGTTTTGGTGGTGCAGCCTAGACGCATCGCCGCCACTTCTCTGGCGGACTATCTGGCGATGCAAAGGCAGCAAAAGCCTGGGCAAGAAATTGGCTTTGCCATTCGCTTTGAGGCCCAACTGAGTGAGCAGACTCAGGTGGTGTTTGCCACTCCAGGGGTGGCCTTGCGCTGGTTTTTCGAAAATAAACTAAGCGATTATGATGTGGTGATGCTGGACGAATTCCACGAGCGTCGCTGGGATACAGATCTGTTATTGGCACTGCTAAAGCAGCATAACAGCCATCGCCTAATCGTCACCTCGGCCACCCTCAATGATAATCGATTGGCCGGCTATTTAGGCGCCAAAACCCTGCACAGTGAAGGCCGAATTTTCCCAATAGACTGTGAATATCTGGCTGACAACAGCCAAAGTATGCCCTCGCGTTTTGACTTGGCCCCACGGGTGCGCCAGGCCTGCGCTTATGCGTTAGAGCACAGCAACAAAGATATCCTGGTATTCTTACCCGGCCGCGCGGAAATTAACAGCTGCCTCAGTGCCTGTCGCGACCTGCCCGCCGAGGGCATTGCCCTGCATGGTGCCAGCCCAGTGAGCGAGCAACGCTGCGCCATGCAAGAAGGCACGCTGCGCCGCATTATATTCGCCACTAACGTTGCCGAAACCTCACTGACGGTACCGGGAATAGAGTGTGTGATAGACTCCGGCCTTGAACGGCGCACTCATCTACGCAAAGGCAAAACCGTGCTTGGGCTCGATGCCATAGCCAGAGACTCGCAACTACAGCGCAAGGGGCGGTGTGGGCGCACCGCACCGGGTCTTTATATCGCGCTTTTTGGTGAGCATGCGCCGCTATTGGTACAGACGCCGGTAGAGATAGAGCGCGAAGCCCTGGATGAGCTGGTTTTGGCCAGCGCCTGTGCTGGTATCGCCATAGATAATCTTGAGCTGCTGACGCCGCCGGCACCTTCCAGTCTGGCTCGGGCAAAACAGACCTTGAGCAAGCTCGATGCCATTGATGCCCAAGGCCTGGCCACCGAGTTGGGGCGACGCATTTATCCCCTGCCCGTGGATGCAGAGCTAGGTTACCTGATAGAAAAAATGCCCAGCTCCACCTTGCGCCAGGCCATGATAGACTTGGCTGCGGTTATCGCCACACCGGCGCAGCTTTATTCGCTGCCAAACCAAGACACACTTGCCGAGTTAGCCAAGGCCTTGGGTGAGCACCTTAAACACAGTGATATCGCCCTGTGCATTGCCGCGCTACGCGGCCAGTGCAATGAGCACCTGCACATAGAAGAGACGGCTCTGACTGAAGCACAAACCTACAGCAATTATTTACGCTCGGCCTATCAATTGCCAGAGATTGAACGCTGCGCCCGTTTCGATTATCAGGCGCTGATACAGGCCATAGCCAGGGCGCGCCCGGATTGTATATTTATGCGCCGAGATAACCGCCGCGGCGGCTTTGGCAATGGCGAACTGGAAATTCGCCCGGCAAAAAACTCCTTGTTAACCGAGGACCAAGAAGCTGCTCTGGTCCTGGCCACCTTTGCACTGGCGGGCAAAGGCAAAAAACACGCCGATACTTTGGCAACCTTATGCGCGCCTTTGACCTTAAAGCAGGTGTTGGAATTTGCCCCGACCACACCAAGACTCAGCAACTATTACTGGCATCCTGATGAGGTAAATACGGACGAGGGACTGGCGGGTGAAATAAGAGCCACCCTGACATACAGCTACGCCCAAGTTACCCTTACAAGCATGGATACCCGGGTAGACGATGAGCAGCTACTGCCAGCGCTAACCGAGTTGATATTAGATGGCAGCTTATTTCCCGGGGTTGCTCAGCAGGTGAGCGACGCCCTTGCCTACCATAATCTCTATCTGCTTTATCACCAGCAGGAGCAAGGCCTTGCCACCGCTGGCGAGCATTTACGAGCCAGACTTGTTGAATTAGGAATTCAAAGCCAGGAAGATTTAATGCTTATTGAGGCGGAAGATCTATATTACCAAGGGCTTGAGCCCTGGCAGAGCAAGGAATTTATGGAGCGTTTTCCGCTGCAACTGGTGTTGCCGGGGATGACTCTAGATATTGAGTATTTATTTAAGGCCAAGCGGGTCATAGCCCATTATCACTGCGGTGAGCGCAAAGACCCCCCCAAACGCTGGGAGTTACCGAGTTGGAGCGGTCTGCAAATTCGTTATAAAAAAGCCAGTAAGGTGGTAGATATTCGTTAATACCAATTCTGTTGAGTATGTGATCAGATATAGCGCTGGATAAATGATGTGCTAACAAGGCGAAATTTTTCTTATGTAGTTATTCTGCATAGGCGAGCAGACCCTAGCTATTTAAGTGAATTGGTTTAAGGCAGCTCTTCGCACAAGAGGTAATCCCGGCGATGACCCAGGCAGCGATTGCGGCCCTGCTCTTTGGCCAGATACAAGGCTTTATCGGCGTGCGATAACAATCTATCAGCATTGACCGCGCAGTCGATATCGGCGGCGCCGATACTGACACTGACCTGCAGACCGTGGGCCAGCACCGAGTAATCATAACTGGCTATCTGATGGCGAATGCGTTGTGCCCAGCACAGCGCCCCATCCTCATCAAGGCCTGGGAATAAGATGGTGAACTCTTCACCGCCCCAGCGCGCAAACAGGGCTTGTGGCGGTAAACAGCGGGCGATAATCTGCACCACGGTGGCAATGACCTGATCACCAACCAGGTGCGAATAATGATCGTTAATTTGCTTAAAGTGATCTATGTCTAATAACAGCAGGCTCAGCGGCTGCCCGTCACGTTGAGCTTGGACAAAATGCACCACTAGCCACTGGTCGAAGGCACGGCGGTTAGCAATGCCGGTCAGCTGGTCGTGAGTGGCCTGATGCTCAAAGGCCTGCGCTTGCTTCGCCAGCACCTGAGTTTGCTCCTTCACCCGCTTTTTCAATCTCGCCTCGGAGCGTTTAAGGTGATAAAAACGCAGTCGATAAACAAGCAGCAAGAGCAATAACAAGAGGGCCACAACAAATATTTTGAAGCCTAAAGTTTGCCAGACCTTGGGCGCTACTTTAATCTCTACCGCAGCACCGCTTGCTTGCCAGATGCCATACGGATATCGGGCGCGCACCTCGAAGCGATAACTTCCCGGTGGCAAGTTAGTGTATTCGGTAATATGCAGGTTGCCACGGTCAACCCAGTGTTGCTCGTAGCCCAATAAGCGGGTTTGATATTCAATACGCTCGGTCATCACATAACCGAGTCCCGCATAGGTAAAAGAAATACGGTTATGCTCCGGGGGCACATCAACCACGGTATTTTGATAGGCCTGTTGCGGATGGCTATCGAACTGCACCGCCTCTATGCTCACTGGCAACGCCATATTAGCCATACGGGTGAGTTTATTAGGGTCCACCATGACGGCGCCACGCGCAGTGGCTACCCAGACATTATTGTCGTTATGCAAAATAGCCGGATACTGAGAGCCGCCATTGGCTTGCGAGCTCAGCATGCCATCCCCCTGATCAAACAAGGTGTATTCCATTTGCCGCGCGGGCTGCTCCATACTGGCGATGATACTTGCACGGCTAACGCGCATAACGCCTCGGTTGCTGCTGAGCCAGAAGTAATCGAATTCGTCCACCACCACGGCAAACAGTTTATCAACGGGTAAGCCTTGCTCCTTGCCCACCTTCTGCAATTGTCCGGTCTCGCCGTTATAGCGTACCAGGCCGCGGTCAGTGGCCATCCATACCTGCCCTGGCTCCATTAGAAAGCCAAAGGCATACTCTGTATCGAATTGCTCATCTAACGACAACCGATAAAACTGGCCCTGCTCGAAGTAGCCCAAGCCAACCCCAGTACCAACCCAAATACGCCCCTTATAATCTTCGCTTAAGGCCATAATAAAGTTGCCCGGCAAACCGTCCTCATCGGTAAAGAACTGCAACTGCCCGTGTCTATCTCGGTGCACTAAACCCCCTGCGGTGCCTATCCAAACACCACCGTCATCCTGCTCCAAAACGGCGCGCACTTCATTGCTGGGCAAGCCGGTATCACGGTTTAAATAGCTGGTTAACTTCCGCCCATCGAAATACATCAGGCCGTCGGTATAGGTGCCGACAAAAATACCGCCGTCACTGCCCGAGGTCAGACTTAATACCGAAATGGGCGCGCCAGGGCGCTGCCCCAGGGGCGTGGCTCGGCCATTTTGATAGCGATTTAAACCATTGCTGGTGCCTAGATACAGGTATCCGTCGCTATGACTTAACAGGGTTCTTACATAATCGCCGGAGAGCCCCCGCGAGTGGCTTAGAGTGGTAAAAGGAGCCTGACGCAGGCGAAATAGTCCGGCATTGGTGCCAATCCAGATACTGCGTTCCTGGTCTTCTAATAAAGAAAGAATACGGTTGCTCGGCAGGCCAACATTGGCATCGAGTTTTTCTAGGCCGAACTCACTGTAGCGAAACAAACCGTGGTTAATGGTGCCAAACCAAATATCACCACGGTAATCGACCATCACCGCCGACACAGACTCATGCTTAAGCGCTTTATCCAGCAACTTGAAGCCTCTGTTCTCCTCACGCCAAATGCCCTGCTCAGCACCCACAAGCAAGCGCTGGTTATGATCCAGCGCCAGCTTATAAGTCATGCCATTGAGGGCATTGTTAGTCGTTTCAGGGCGCTGCATTTGCCCGTTTTGATAAACATATAAGCCATCACTGCTGGCCACCCACACCTTATCGCCCTGCTCGAGAACATGGTAAGTGCTGGCTCCGGTGAGAAAATGCAGATCTTGCCCTTGATAGCGACGCACTACGCCTCCGTCTTCAAGCGCCAGCCATAATGCGCCATCGCTTACACGCAGCGCAAAGTTGATCATATAGGCTGCAGCAGGCAAGGCCTGCCAAAAGTTGCCCTTGACGCTGCTCACACCGCCGCGAGAGCCGGCTACATACAACTCATGAGTTTGACTATCCAGGCTCAGGCTGCGTATCCCGGAATCGGGTAAACCCGTTTCCTCACCGCGAGTAAACAAGGTGAATTTACGGCCATTAAAGCGCGCCACCCCTTCCCAGGTACCAGCCCAAATATAGCCATCAGGAGTCTGTGCTAGGGCATTAATACTGTTGTGAGGGAGGCCATCACGGGTATCCCAGGTTTCAGCAAAATAATGACTCAGGGGGACATTTTCAGGGACGTTAACAGCCGCATTTGCAAACACGGGGGCAACTTCAGAGCCGGGGGAGCTCGTAGGGATCTGCTCAACTGCCTGTAAAGAAGCAGCAAGAGTCAAAAATACAAAAGTAAATATGCTGAAAATTAACGTCATGGAAATAAAAGTAAAGCGCACCTAGCCTATTTGAATTCTTAATTCTTGGTTTGAGGCAACATTAACATAAGATGAACGTATCACTTTACACGCTTGTGGCGTAATTACAAAGGATTACCTGATCATTTAGCGTCCACCTTCACATTTTTCATGGCTTAACTGTTAACTAGCCGGTTAGGTAGCGCTGCGGATCGCGAAATTTTTGCTGTAATTGTCCAATAAACTGGCCGCTATGCAGGCCATCCATCAGCGCATGGTGCACATCTAAAGATAAGGTCATGCTGCCCGTGCCCTTATCATATTGGCCAAATACCAGCTTAGGCACACCGCTGGCATTACCCTCATGGGTGGCGTGAGAAAAGGCGGAAAAGTTAAGCCAAGGCAGCACAGACACATGAATTAAATCACAGCGCCCTTCACTTTCGGCAAAGCATTCACTAAACAAGGGCTGTTGTAAGGCTCGGGTCTTGGCCTGAGCGTGCTGCTGACAATACTCGCTAAAACCTTGCACCGAAGGCAAATAACTAAAACGGAAGGTGTCATCGTCCGCCAATTGCACCACGCTGATACTGGGGTTGGCACAATGCACCGGACGGCCATCGACAATGCGCAGACCCATGGGCCAATATTCGGCGGCGCTAATATGTGCTAAATAAAGATAGGCTAAGAAAAAAGACTTTTGCTGAACACGACAATAATCGTACAAGGGTTCTGCCCTGAGGCTGACGCACACATTAAAGTAAGGTTGTTGGAAATCTTTAAAAAAGGAAAAGTGCTGATGCCTTTCCCAGTTATCTAAATCGACATAAGTGTAAGATGTTGACATAAGGTAATTACGTATAAAAAAGGCACGCTCTGGAGCATGCCTTATTCATCATTGCGGCGCAATCTATTACGCGCAAGTAATACCAATTCACTTAAATAGCTAATCATTCTAGCGGGCTAAATATCGTGCTAACTGCGTTGGAATTTTTCTATGGAGAATAACTACATAAGAAAAGTTCCGCCTTGTTATCACATCATTTTTCCAGCGCTATATCTGATCACATACTTAACAGAATTGGCATAAGAAAAGATTAAAGCCCGTTGGCAATAATTTCTTCAGCCAGTTCGTCAGCAACCACGTGCGTAGAAACCTGTTCAACGTCTGAACGTTGGAAGATTTCGATAAGGGTATCGTAAATGCCCTCAACGTGCTTGGTAGCCGCTTCTGCGCTGTAACCTTCTTCTTTCGTCTCGTAGTATACGTTGATGATACCACCAGCGTTGATCACGTAATCCGGTGCGTAAAGAACGCCCTTCTCACGCAGAATTTCACCGTGACGAGACTCGGCTAGCTGGTTGTTTGCACAACCGGCAATGATGCCAGCCTTAAGGCGTGGAATGGTATTGTCGTTTACCGTTGCGCCCAGGGCACAAGGTGCGTAAACGTCTACATCCAGGTCATAGATTTCATCGATGCCCACGGCAGTCGCATTGAACGCATTAACAACACGGGCAACCGACTCTTCATTGATGTCTGTTACGAATAGCTCAGCACCGGCATTGTGCAGGTGTTTACATAGGTCGTAAGCAACCGCGCCCAAACCTTGTACTGCAACCTTGACGCCCTCAAGGTTTTGGTGACCGTGCTTGTGCTGATACGCTGCTTTAATACCTAGGAATGTACCTAGCGCGGTGAAAGGCGAAGGGTTACCACTTTTACCTTCAAGACCCATTACATAGTTGGTCTCTTTGTGCATAACCATCACATCACCTGTGGTGATGTTTACGTCTTCGGCCGAGTAGTAGCTACCACCCATACGCTCTAGTTGCTTACCAAAGGCACGGAACAAAGCTTCCGATTTAATCGTTTTCGCATCACCTATGATCACCGACTTACCACCGCCGAACGGTAAACGCGCTACCGCGTTTTTGTAAGTCATACCCTTAGACAGGCGCAGAACGTCTGTTACTGCGTCTTCATCACTGGCGTAGTTCCACAGACGACAACCGCCTACCGCTGGACCTAGCTTGGTGTTGTGAACTGCGATAATTGCCTTAAGGCCTGATTCTTTATCGCTACAAAATACCACCTGCTCGTGGTTATCGAAGTCAACTTGATTAAAAACAGCCACTATTATTCTCCGAACTTTATACCCGAGATACGGGTGCGCTGAAATTGCCGCTGACTCTATCACTAAGTCACGTCTCTTACCACTCAATGAGATGATAAAGTCTCGACTGGTTAACAATGCAAATATTGCTTCCCACTTACCTTAATTATTTGAAAAAATTATGCAGGTAAATACCAAAAAGCAAATTTAGGAACCACTTCAAGCCAGCTTAGTAATAACATCTACCCCTTAGGTAGTGACGTTTACGTCAACGGCAATAATGATGTAAATATTTTAATACGCATTGGGGAATTGTCTAACCCCGAGGTGGCGGGAGCTGGCGCCGAAAAAGCGCCAGCCCAAGGTTACTGGTCAGACTTGATGATATTACTGAGTGTATTTCGCCATCCAGGTAAATACTTGCTCATACCAGTGTTTAAGATTATCCGGATTGCGGATCCAATGGTTTTCATCCGGGTAAACCACCAGGCGTGAGTCGATGCCCTTGCGCTGCAAGGTAGTAAAGGCACCCAGGCTTTGCGCATAAGGCACGCGATAGTCCTTCAGGCCCTGAATCACCAACATAGGAGTTTGCCAGTTTTCAACAAAGTTGGCCGGGTTATAACGCTTATAGTCCGCGTCTTTAGCCCAGAATGGCCCGCCCATTTCATGCTCGGCAAACCACAGCTCTTCGGTGCTTTGGTGGAAACTCGGCATATCGAACAAACCGGCGTGGTTTACCAGGCAGTTAAAGCCGGTCGGCCAGTTGCCTGCTATCCAGTTCATCATATAACCGCCGTAAGAGGCGCCGAGCGCACAACCGTTATCGGTATCAAGCCACTTATAGTTGCTCTTCACATAGGCCAGACCTTTTTGTAAGTCCTCAAGCGGCTTACCGCCCCAATCCCGGGAGATAGAGTTGGTGAATTCTTGGCCGTAGCCCACCGAGCCATGGAAATCTATCATCACCACGCCATAACCTTGTGCCGCCCACAACTGCGCATTCCAACGGCTATGGAACATATTGCCGAATGAACCCTGCGGGCCGCCGTGCACTAAAAACGCCAGCGGGTAACGTTGCTGCGGGTCGAATAAGGCCGGTTTAACCAAATAACCATACACCTGCTCATCGTTGGCGCCGGTAAACGAAAATTGCTCCGTCTCACCCAGTTGCAGGGTTTCCAGGTTGGCTTTATTCACCTGAGTCAGTTGACTCAATCCCGCACCATCGCGATTAATACGATACAGCTCTTTGGGAGAATTAAGGGCGTGGCGGGAGAAGATGATCTGCTGACCCTGCACCTGCACATCGCCGACGTAACCGTCGGAGAACAGGCTGCGCACATCGCCAAAGGCGGTGCTGATTTCAAATAAGCTGGTTTGTCCTAAATCTTTGGCGGTGGCATAGATTGCACGGCCATTAGGACCAAAGCTAAAGCCCTCGACGCTTCTGTCCCACTGCTGTGCCATGGACTGACGTTCACCAGTGCGCAGGTCAATCAATTGCAGGGTAAACTTATCCGCTTCAAAGCCGGGTTTACTCATGGCCTTATAGGCAAGATAACGACCATCACTGGAAAACTGTGGGCTTGAGTCCCAGGCTTTATTTTCCTCGGTCAGGTTACGCACCGCACCGCCTTCAATGGCTACTTCGAACAAGTCAAAGTTGGTGCTCCAGGCATTGTCCTTGGCCTTCACTTTGGCGCTAAACACCACCTTTTGCCCATCCGGACTAATGGCTACTTCTTCCATGCCGGAAAATGGTTTGGCCGGCACATCAGTTTGCCATTGCGGCGTCAGGTCTTTGGCATCTTTAATGATCTCCTTGCCCATGCTGGCAACAAACAAATGTCTGACCTTATCATCATTCCAGTGATCCCAATGACGCACCATCAGGCTATCGTAGACCTGTGCATTATGGGCAACACTCTGCTGTTGCTTCTCTTTGTCGAGTGAGCAGGCAAGCGTGTCACATTCGGGATACACATCAAAACTCACCACCAAGGAGCGGTTATCAGCGCTCAAACGATAGCCTTCGATATCCAGCGGGAATTGGGTGATAGGCTTGGCTTCACCGCCGGCTAATGGCAAATACCAAAGTTGCTGTGAGCCGGAACGCGACGATAGAAAATAGATGCCCTTACCGTCGGCACTAAAGCTGACGTCCGACTCGGTGCCGGTGCTGTAGGTTAATTGCTTTACTTGTGGCGGTTGCGCTTGCAGCGACGAGGCCATCGCACCAATTGCGGGTAGCGTCTGGGCGTAAAGCTCACTACCCTCAGGCGTTTTAATGGCGTAGATCAGGGTATTACCATCGGGTGACAGCGCCACGCTGTGAATTTTGTTTAGGTTATTAAGTTTATCTACCGTCAGTACATCAGCCTGAGCACTTTGACTGAAACCACTGAGACTGAGACCACTTAGCGCCAATGCAGCGGCGATACGAGTTGTTGTTATCATTATTTTACTCCATAAAAAAGAGCGCAAAAGCGCTCTTTTTCTAAGGTTTAGACATTACTTTAAAGCGCCGTCCAATTCTTCGATTTTTGCTTTCCAAATAGCTGGACCTTGAGTGTGCGCATTGGCACCTTCACTGTCTACCGCTACGGTTACAGGCATGTCTTCCACTTCAAATTCGTAGATGGCTTCCATACCCAGGTCTTCGAACGCCACCACGCGGGCTTTCTTGATTGCTTTAGCAACCAGGTAAGCGGCGCCGCCGACGGCCATCAGGTAAACCGCTTTGTTTTCTTTGATTGACTCAACGGTTGCCGGGCCACGCTCTGCTTTACCTATCATGCCGATAAGGCCGGTTTTCTCCAGCATCAGGTCGGTGAATTTATCCATACGCGTTGACGTTGTTGGGCCTGCTGGGCCTACCACTTCGTCGCCAACGGCATCAACCGGGCCCACGTAGTAGATAAACTTGTTGGTGAAATCCACACCCTCTGGCATGCCTTCACCGCTTTCGATCATGCCTTGCAGGCGTTTGTGCGCAGCATCACGACCGGTGAGGATTTTACCGCTTAGTAGCACGGTCTCACCCATTTTCCACTCTTTGATATCTTCTTTGGTCAGGCTATCAAGGTTTACGCGACGCGTGTCTGCACCTACTTCCCAAGTCACTTCTGGCCAGTCTTCAAGCTTTGGCGCTTTAAGGTCGGCCGGGCCGCTGCCATCTAGCGTGAAGTGTACGTGACGGGTCGCCGCACAGTTAGGGATCATCACCACCGGCTTAGAGGCCGCGTGCGTTGGCGCAGTTTTAACCTTGATATCAACAACCGTGGTTAAACCGCCCAGACCTTGTGCGCCAATACCGGTTTTGTTAGCGCGCTCGAAGATTTCCAGACGCAGTTTTTCTTCTGTAGTCTCGGCGCCACGCTCCATTAGCTCGTGAATATCAACCGGATCCATAAGAGATTCTTTTGCCAGTACCGCGGCTTTTTCTGCGGTACCGCCGATACCTATACCCAACATGCCCGGCGGACACCAGCCTGCGCCCATGGTTGGTAAGGTTTTTTCAACCCACTCGGCGACATCGTCAGACGGGTTAAGCATGACCATCTTGGTTTTGTTTTCAGAGCCGCCACCCTTAGCGGCGATCATCACTTCCACTTCACCACCTGGTACCAGGTCGATGTGCACAACAGATGGCGTATTGTCCTTGGTGTTCTTACGTGAACCGGCAGGATCGGCAACGATAGAGGCACGCAGTGGATTATCCGGATTTAGGTAAGCGCGACGGGTACCTTCGTCAACCATTTGCTGCACCGTCATGTCCGTTTTATCCCACTTCACGTCCATACCCACTTTTACGAAACAGGTCACGATACCCGTATCCTGACACAGTGGACGTTTGCCTTCAGCAGACATACGAGAGTTAATTAGGATTTGTGCAATGGCATCTTTTGCCGCTTTGTTTTGCTCTTTGTTATATGCTTTTTCAAGCGCCTGAACAAAATCCAAGGGGTGATAAAACGAAATGTACTGCAACGCATCGGCAATGCTGTCGATGAAGTCTTGCTGACGAATAGTGCTCATAAATCTTCCTTCATACTGGGTCGTGGTGCCATTAACAAGCAATGGCAGGCACGACAACTCGGTGACGTGCGCACGGTGAGAGACCGCGACTTCTGAAAAAGTGTAACTTATGATACCCTCCCAGCCCGTTTCGGGCTAGCTCTTCGAGTTGAAGATAATGACAAAATCGCAATTGCACTGCATCAAGGCGCCAATACAGGCACAACCCTGTGATGTTTTTACCCATTTTCACCATTTGCCGGGGGCTATTTTCCTCGACTCGGCAAGCGATAGCCATGTCAATAGTCGCTATGACATCATCGCCTTTGCGCCTACCAAGTGGCTCAGTGTTGAAGATGGCAAGGCTATGTTGGACAACCAGCCCCTAGAACAAGACGTTTTTGTGCAAATGCAGGCCGAGCTCGGCGCACTATGCCCGGACAGAGCCCCTTATGGCCTGCCCTTTAACGGCGGTTGGCTTGGCTATTTTGGCTATGATCTGGGTCGCTTATTGGAGCGACTGCCCGAAACCGCCGAAAAAGATATTCACCTGCCCGAGATGCAAATTGGTTTGTATCTCGATGCGCTGATTTTTGATAAGACCGCCAAGCAATGGTATTACCTGGCGCAGCCTAGTATCGACGCCGAAGCCGGATTACAAAAATACCTCAACCAGCTTGAAAAGGCCCCCAAGGCCGGTGACTTTGCCCTGAGCTCAAAGTGGCAATCGAATATGAGTTATGCGTTTTATGCGCAGCAATTTGCCAAAATTCAGGACTATTTGCGCAGCGGCGATTGTTACCAAATCAACCTGGCACAGCGCTTCTGCGCCCAGTACCAGGGCTGCGAATGGCAAGCCTATCAGCGTCTGCGCGAGCATAACAAAGCGCCCTTTTCCGCTTTTATTCGCCTAACCCAAGGCGCCATTTTGTCCATCTCGCCGGAGCGCTTTATCGAGGTAAAAGACAAGCAGGTGGAAACCAAGCCCATCAAGGGCACACTGCCGCGTAGTAAGGACGCGCAAGAAGACAAGGCGCTGGCCGAGCAACTTGCCAGCTCGCCAAAGGATCGCGCCGAAAATGTCATGATAGTGGATTTGCTGCGTAACGATTTAGGTAAGGTCGCTAAACCCGGCAGCGTCACCGTACCCTCGCTGTTTGCTATCGAGAGCTTCCCGGCGGTGCATCATTTGGTCAGCACGGTGCAATCCCAACTGGCGGAAGGTAAAACCGCCATAGATCAGCTGCGCGCCGCTTTTCCAGGAGGCTCGATCACCGGAGCGCCGAAAATCCGCGCCATGGAGATCATCGAAGAGCTGGAGCCACACAGACGCAGCCCCTATTGCGGCTCCATCGGTTACTTGAGCGCCTGCGGCGATATGGACACCAGCATTACCATTCGTACCTTGGTTGCGAACGAAAATAAGCTCTACTGCTGGGCCGGCGGCGGCATAGTCGCGGACTCAAATGTTGATTTGGAATACCAGGAAACCTACCATAAGGTAAATAAAATCTTACCCGTATTAGAGTGAGTATCGCCTTTTGCCAGCCAGTACCTGTGCCCAGTTGATCAGCCGCTTTAACCTCTCGCAGGTTATAGATCCGCAGCCCAAGCGCCACCCAAAACGGCGCAGCGCTGTGGTTATGCTGCTTAGCGACTCGCCCCAGGGCGCTCAGGTCCTGCTGTGTAAACGCCCTCGCCATTTACGCAGTCACCCCAGTCAATTATGTTTTCCCGGCGGCAAGCAGGAGCGCCAGGACGCCAGTCTCAGGCACACCGCACTGCGAGAATTGCATGAAGAACTCAATATTGCCCCGCGCGAGGTGGATATTATCGGTCACCTCGAGGACATCGAAACTCTAGGCGGCATGGTCATTACCCCCTATCTGGCCTATCTGCACCCAGGTGCCCATTGGCAGCTGGATCGCAATGAAGTGGATGCCGCATTTTTTATGCCCTTTTCAACCCTGGTTGAGCGCCAAAACTGGTACCCTCTTCGCGTTGAGCGCAGCGGTTCCCCGTTAGAATTCCCTTTACTGAACACGCCCTACGGAGTGCTATGGGGCGCTACCGAGCGCATCATCAACCAATTCATTCAACAGCTTGGCCTGAACAGCTAAAAAACACCGCAAAGAAAATCAGTTCCCGGGATTACATCTATAATTATTTAACGTTATCATGGCCGACCGTTCAAAGGTTATGTGAGTAATAGGTTATATGATCAGTGCATTCGATATGTTCAGCATTGGTATTGGACCCTCCTCGTCGCACACAGTAGGCCCTATGCGTGCCTCGCGACTGTTTGTCCAAGCTCTTGAGCAGCAAGGTAAGCTTAAGGATGTTACCGAAGTTAAAGCCGAGCTGTTTGGCTCGTTAGGCCAAACGGGGGTCGGCCACGGCTCGGGTAAGGCGGTGATCTTAGGATTAGCCGGCTATGATCCTGAAACCGTTGATGCCGATGCGGTACCGGATATCCTAGACAAAATCGAGCAAGAGCAAGTCATTCACCTCGACAAAAAGCATCAGGTCAAATTTCCCAAGCAAGGCGCGATTGTCTTCCATCGCCGTAAAACCTTGCCCAAGCATTCTAATGCCATGGAGCTGATAGCCTTTAAAGACAAAGAGATTATCGCCTCCCAGGTGTACTACTCCATCGGCGGCGGCTTTATCGTCAGCGATGAAGATTTCGATAAAGAAAAACAGGCGGCACTGGATATTCGCGAGCAAAATCCGGCGCCCTACCTCTTTGATAGCGCCCAAGAGCTTTTAGAGCTGTGTAAAGAGTCAGGGCTAAGCGTCTCCAGCCTGATGATGGCCAATGAAAAAACGCTGCGCAGCGAGAGCGATATTCGCGATGAACTCTTCCATATCTGGGAAGTAATGAAAGCCTGTACCGAGCGCGGCATACGCACGGAAGGTATTTTACCCGGTGGTCTTAAGGTACGCCGTCGTGCCCCAAGCCTGTATTTAAAGCTCAATGTTGAGAGCAATAACGACCCACTGCGCGCCATGGACTGGGTTGATTTATTCGCCTTGGCGGTGAATGAAGAAAATGCCGCCGGCGGCCGCGTGGTTACGGCACCGACCAATGGTGCGGCGGGTATTTTGCCTGCGGTGCTTATGTACTACCACACCTTTATCAAGGAAGTGGATAAGGAAATCGCCACCCGTTACCTGCTCACCGCAGCGGCTATTGGCATCCTGTATAAGAAAAACGCTTCTATCTCCGGCGCCGAAGTAGGCTGTCAGGGCGAAGTGGGCGTGGCCTGCTCCATGGCCGCCGGTGCGCTCACCGAAATCATGGGTGGCAATGCCACTCAAGTTGAGAATGCTGCGGAAATCGGCATGGAACACAACCTGGGCCTAACCTGCGATCCGGTTGGTGGTCTGGTGCAGGTACCTTGTATCGAGCGTAACGCCATGGGCGCGGTGAAAGCCATTAATGCCTCTCGTCTGGCCATGCGTGGCAGCGGCGAGCAAAAAGTGTCCCTGGACAAGGTGATTAAGACCATGTGGGATACGGGCAATGATATGAAAACCAAGTACAAGGAAACCGCCCGTGGTGGTCTTGCGGTTAATATTATTGAGTGTTAACTCGGCTTCGAGTTACAAATAAAAAAGGCGACCTAGGTCGCCTTTTTTAATACGCTCAAAAGCGCCAGCGCTTAGCGTACCGGCAGCTCAATATTGGCAAACATGGCATCCACATCGTCCTGGTTGCGCAACAAACAGGCTTTTTCTACTCTGTCTTTAGTCAGATGCGGGGCAAAACGCTCGATAAAGTCGTACATATACCCGCGCAGGAAGGTGCCCTTTCTAAAGCCAATCTTAGTGGTGCTGGCTTCAAATAAATGACTGGCATCGATACAGACCAGATCTGTGTCGCTCACCTGATCTATGGCCATAGAGGCAACCACACCCACTCCTAATCCTAAACGCACATAGGTTTTAATCACATCTGCATCGGTGGCAGTAAAGACGATATGCGGCTCGTGACCATGGGCGTTAAAGGCCTTGTCCAGCTCGGAGCGACCGGTGAAACCAAAGACATAGGTGATAAGTGGATATTGGGCAATATCGGCTATGGTGAGGCTATGGGCCTTTTTCGCCAAGGGGTGATCCTTAGCCACGACAATACTGCGATTCCAGTGATAACAAGGCAGCATCACTAGATCCGAATACAAATGCAATGCCTCGGTGGCAATGGCAAAATCCGCATCACCGCGGGCGGCGGCGTCAGAGATTTGCTGTGGCGTGCCCTGATGCATATGCAAGGACACCGCCGGATACTTTTTCATAAAGCCCTGGATCACACCAGGTAAGGCATAGCGGGCTTGAGTATGGGTGGTGGCAATATTGAGTTTACCCTGATCCGGCAAGGTATGCTCATTGGCCACGGCTTTAATGCCCTCAACCTTAGAAAGAATTTCTCGAGCAATATTAATAATGTCGTTACCGGCGCTGGTAACATGGGTCAAATGCTTACCACTGCGGCCAAATATCTGCACACCGAGCTCGTCTTCAAGCATACGAACTTGCTTAGAAATCCCCGGCTGGGAGGTATAAAGACTCTCTGCGGTGGCGGACACATTGAGGTTATGATTAAGCACCTCAACTATGTACTTTAGCTGCTGTAATTTCATGATATTTACTTTCTTTTATTATTTTACTTAAAAACAAACACAAGCAGCGGCCACAAGGGGCAGCGCTGGGCGCCGCAACGCGTATGTCAATTTAGACAGCCAAACGACGAATCGGTAAACGTCAAAATGAGCCAACTATTGCGGAGGGTTAGGCTAGCATATTTAATTGCCACTCGGTACTGTTGATTTAGCTGTCAGCCCCAGAGGTCTTACCATTACGCACACTGTGCTTACGCTAACACCCTCATGTTAACAGCGAGTACATTATCGCAAGGGAAGAAAAAAGCCGCTTAACAGCGGCCTTCTTAATTAAGACAGGAAGATAAACTTGAGCACAAATAAGGCACTGAGTATCCAGACACTGATACTGACCTCGTTGGCCTTATTACAAACCACCTTCACCGCGGTATAAGCGATAAAGCCTAGCGCAATACCATGGGCAATCGAGAAGGTCAGCGGCGTCATTAGTAATACAACGGCCACAGGGATGGCGTCTGTCATATCGTCCCAATCAACCAGTTTCAGGTTTTGCAGCATCAAGATAGAAACATACAAAATCGCCCCCGCAGTGGCATAGGCCGGCACCATGGAGGCTAATGGCGCAAAGAACATCATCAATAAGAAACACAGGCCCACCACAACGGCGGTTAAACCTGTGCGTCCACCGACGGAAACACCGGCCACCGACTCAATATAAGAAGTCGTAGTTGAGGTGCCCAGCATGGAGCCGGCTATGGTAGCGCTACTGTCGGCGCTCAATGCACGACCCAGGCGCGGCATACGCCCTTCATCATCGGCCAGGCCCGCTTTTTGCGTTACCGCAACCAAGGTGCCCGAGGTATCAAATAAGTCAACGAATAGGAATGCAAAGACCACACTGAGCATAGAGAGCTCAAGGGCACCGGCGAAATCCAGTTGCATAAAGGTCGGCATAATAGATGGCGGCGCCGAGACAACCCCCTGATACTCAACCAAGTCCAACCCAAGGGCCACCAAGGTAACCAGCATAATACTGATCAAAACACCGCTTTTGATATCGCGATACAGCAAGGCGGCAATAATAAAGAAGCTCAAAATAGCCAAAAGCGGACCACTGCTGGTGATATCGCCCATCTGCACCAGGGTCGCCGGGCTGGCAACAACAATGCCGGCATTTTTTAAGGCGATCAAGGCTAGAAATGCACCTATACCCGTGGCGATGGCTCTTTTTAACACTAAAGGAATGGCGTTGATAATCCATTCCCGCACCTTAAACAGGCTTAGCAGTAAAAAGATACTGCCCGACATAAAGACCGCGCCCAATGCCGCTTGCCAGGTGTAACCCATGCCTAGCACCACACCATAAGTGAAAAAGGCGTTCAGCCCCATTCCCGGCGCCAAGGCCAGCGGATAATTGGCCCAAAAACCCATAATAAAACAGCCAATTGCTGCGGCAATACAGGTAGCGACAAAGGCCGCGCCTTGGTCCATCCCCGCTTCCGCCAGCATCGCCGGGTTAACAAAAACAATGTACACCATGGTGATAAAGGTAGTGATACCGGCAATCACCTCACGTTTCACAGAGCTTCCATGCGCTTTGATCTTAAAAACACTCTCTAGCATTGGTCTTTTTCGAGCTAATAAACAAGCCGGCAATGCTAGCACAAATACGGACAAATGACCGCATAAATAGCCGCTTTAACCCATATTTCCGTGCAAACTTTTAATCTCGGCTAAAAAATACCGTTTAAAAAAGAGGCAAAAAAAAGCTTGCACCCAACAACTGTATAAACTACTGTATATAAATACTGTATAAAACACTGTATATCGTTTACTTTACCCCCAGCGAGGCAATTATGTTACATACAGCAGCGGTTCGACACGTAAAAAGCTATCATCAAGAAAACCCGGTGGCCATTAACCTGGTGCATACAGAAGATGAGATCTCAGCATCTTTTGAATTACTGAAAATTATCCATCGCTACAATAGCAGTAATGGTTGGACCCTGCTGGTTGCACCGGATCATATCCCCAGCCGCGACCTGCTAGATTCTTGCTCTATCGACACCAGTAAGCTCTTGGTTATCCGCCGCAAACACATTGTTGATTGCGAATATATGCTTAATTGTGCACTGCAAAACGGTCGCTTCGCCGCCATTGTTACCTGGACGGATATTGTTACCTTGGCGCAACTTGAAGCCATGCAACTCAATACCCATCAGGCCAAGGCGCAATTATATTGCTTTGCCTCCGATGCTGACGCGGATTCCGATGCCGTTCAGACCAAGCTGCCCCAAGCCATGCAAATTTGCTAATACCAATTCTGTTAAGTATGCGATCGGGTATAGCGCTGGATAAATGATATGCTAACAAGGCGAAATTTTTCTTATGTAGTTATTCTCCATAGAAAAATCACAACGCCGTAAGCATGATATTTACCCCGCCAGAGCGATTAGCTATTTAAGTGAATTGGTATAAAATGCGGCTTTTGCCTTTGTGGGATCATGTATGTGTTATTGTGGGTCTGAGAAACAGTATACCGATTGTTGTGGCCGCTTTATCAGCGGGAGTGAACAAGCTGGTGATGCCCTTACTCTGATGAAATCGCGCTACAGCGCCTTTTGCACCCAGGCCATTGAGTATTTAGTTGCCACTTGCTCGGCGGCAGCCCTCAAGAATAACCAGGCAGAAGATGTCGCCGAATTTGCCGAAGCGGCTAAATTCACCAAACTTGAGATAGTCGACACCGACCTCACTGCCTATCCAGCCGAGGTTGAATTTAAGGCCTATTATCTATTTGCCAATAGCCTGTGTTGTATTCATGAGCGCTCGACCTTTATCCAACAAGATGGTCATTGGCTTTACGACGCGGGTACCCTGATGCCCACAACAGAACGTAAACTCAGTCGCAATGACTCCTGCCCCTGTGGCAGCGAAAAGAAATTTAAAAAGTGTTGTGGAAGCTAGAATAAAAAAACGCCCTCACTGGGGTTGTGTGGGCGTTGAGAAGAGCACTTATTCTCTTGGGCCAACCGGCACCATAATGTGCGCATAGGGAGTTCCTTTCCACATAACATAGGGACCACCTGCATAGGGATCTGTGGGTAAGCTATCCAAAAGAGCGTTATCCGGCATAATAATCATCAAATGTGGACCTTCTACGATCCATTGATTATCTTCCGTCTCCCCTTCTGCATAAGGGTCGGTATTACTGGCACCACCATCTCCGGCCAGCATATAGGAAATACCTACCGCTTTAGCCTGAAACGGCTTTTTATTGGTCCAGGCATCCGCCCACTCCATCCAAGGCCCATCCATACACATGGGTGCGGTACCGCTTAGGCTTGGTGGTGTAGGAAAACAGGTGTAATTACTGCTGCCTTCTTGCAACACATTTTGTTGCCAGTCCATCACTGTTACCTTATCTCTTAACGTCGGCGGTGCGGCGCTCAAAGCATCCTCTAATAAGGCTTGTTTATCTTCATCAGCAATGGCTGAGCCGGCCAAAGCGGCCAGTGATGCACTCAGCAGTAGAGCGTTTGTTTTGTTCATAACACTATCCTCAGGTGAGTTTTACTACCTTTAATACTGCCTTAATGAGTATAGACGTACCTGACCCAGTGCCCAGTATTTATGGTTTGTGTTGGCGTGTTATACGCTGACAAATTGTTTCTGTGCTTTCATATCGTGATTTTATCTTAAAAAGCGACGACCTTGATTTGCATAAACTTTCGACAAGATGACTTATATCTATGCGGTTATCGGCATAATTTAGTATTTCTTTAGTTTTTTTCTTTACTTGAAAGCTCAGTTTGCTATTATCGCCGCCGTTGCTTAGGAGGGGTTCCCGAGCGGCCAAAGGGATCAGACTGTAAATCTGACGGCATTGCCTTCGCTGGTTCGAATCCAGCCCCCTCCACCACTTTTCTAAAGTTTAATAAGCACGCATCCATTTTTAGTGGAGGGGTTCCCGAGCGGCCAAAGGGATCAGACTGTAAATCTGACGGCATTGCCTTCGCTGGTTCGAATCCAGCTCCCTCCACCACTTCTTTCTTACTAGTTTCCAGTAAATAAAGCCTAGCTCATAGGTAAACTGCTATAACGCATCGAGCCTAACCATGGCATCGCTTGGTATTAAAACGCCAATTCTAAACTCGTTCCCTGCTCTCGTAACCAGGCCTTAGCTTCTTGCGTCTGTGCACAATGTTGATTAACCAAATGCCAAAACCTTGGACCATGATCCATATATCGAATATGGGCCAGCTCATGCACTAAAACATAATCGATCACCCAGGTTGGTGCCCCCGCCAGCAGAGTATTTAAGGTCAGCCTGTGCCGACGATCACAACTGCCCCAGCGGCGTTTATATACACGTACCTTAATGTCCACAGCCTTTACGCCCATGCGCGATTGCCAATAATCTAATCGCATATAAATAAAGCGCGCTAACTCCTCGGCCATAAATGCCAGTAAGAGCTCTTTAGCTTTCTCCTGCTGATGTCGGACTCGAGCGCTAATACACAGCTCAATGCTGTTATCTTGTAATCTCACCGAGCTGGCCTTAGCACCTTTGATCACCACAGGCACAGACCTACCGAATAAACTTAAGGTTCCATCATCCAGGGGGCGACTTTTAAGCCTGTACAGTTCACCCTGACGATCTAGTTGTTTGCTGATCCAATCTCGTTTACTGGCGACAAACTCGGCGATAAAGCGCTCACAGGTGCCCGTTGGCGCCTTAACCAGAAGTTGTTGGCGTTTGACTATTATGGCGACGGTCGAGCGTTTCCCGCTGTAGGTGATTTGATAGTCCATCGGCACATCGGGTGCCAAATTTGGGAGCACAATAAGGCCTTGTCTAAAATGTTAGCTAATCGTTCGGGTGAATGATATCAGGCTTTTGCAGACAGTGGTTAGCCGCCCCAAGCCAAGGTTAAAGCAATTTATGCACCGCTTCATATTCAAAGCAGGTGATCTCATGCATATTGGCACTGGGGTCGCGAAAATAAAGTGAATGTGAAACCAGGTGATCCGCCAAAGTTACCTTAACATCCTGCCCTTCTAGGTGGCGACGCCAGTGGACAAAGGCCTGCGCATCGGCGGCAAAGGCAATACCATTGCTGCTGCGGCTGCCTTCAAACAATGCCAGGCAAATGGTCTTTGCCTGATCTTGCAACATAAGTGGACCATCGTCCTGATGGTGATACCAAAATTCCAGCTCCGGGACTATCTCAAAGCCCATCACATTACGATAAAACACCAGGGCCTGCTGCATGTCTTTTACCTGCAGGTGACAATGATGCACGCCTCGTAGTAATGGTGCCTTAGTCATAACTCATCCCAATCTCGTGTCCGAGTTGACGTAAAAAGTCCTGCATATAGGCGGTGCGATGCTCGGCTTCAATGCGAGCACTGTGAGTGTTCATGGTGCTGGCTAAACCCAGTAACTTAACGAAGAAATGATCGAGCGTGTATTTGCCATCATCCGCCTCGCGCTCATGGCAAAAAGGATCGTTAGGATGATACAAGCCGCGGCAAATGGCACCGCCCACCTTCATACAGCGGCTGATCCCCACCGCGCCCAAGGCGTCCATACGGTCAGCGTCTTGCACTATTTGTGCTTCCAGCGTCAGCGGGGTGACATTGGCGCTAAAACTATGGGCAACAATGGCATGATGAATGGCCTCTAAATATTGCGTTTCGTAGCCTATGCTATGCAAAAATGTCAGCGCCTTATCGGCGGCCAGCAAAGAAGCCTTGGCACGATCCGGATGGTTTTTCGCTACCGCCACACAATCATGCAGCCAGGCTGCCGGTAAAACCACCGCCATTTCGGCCTGCTCTTGCACACACAAGCGTTTGGCCACCTGCACCACGCGCTCGATATGGGTGATATCATGGGCCGCATCGGCACTGCCGCAATCAAGGATAAATTCTCGGCATTGTTGTTCTAATTGCTGCATTGCTTCGGGCAATATTAGGGCCTGATTATTCACTGTTTCTCGCTCTGTGCTTGGCTTAGTTATAGGCTTATTCAGGCGCATTATAAAATTAGCGCCCAGGTCATTGTAACCGACAATAAAGGACTGATAGCTAATTGGCAAAATTAAATTTGAGTATCGGCCTGCGACTACCTAGAATAGCGCCTCAATTTACTATCAGGAGCTGCAATGGCCGGCGCAATTTATCTTCAACCTGGGCGCGAAAAATCACTTAAGCGCAAACACCCTTGGATTTTCTCCAAGGCAGTCAAAAAAGTGAAAGGCAATTTGGCCCTAGGCGATACAGTGACCGTCTACGACAGCCAGGGTAAATTCCTTGCCACCGCCGCTTACAGCCCAGAATCACAGATCCGTGCCCGCGTATGGAGCTTTGACGAGCACGAGCAAATCGATGTGGAGTTTTTCCACAAACGCCTATTGCGTGCCCTGGATGCGCGCCAACACACCATAGCCGAAGGCGGCTTAACCGGTTACCGCCTGTGTGCGGCCGAGTCGGATGGCCTGCCTGGTATCACCATAGATAAGTTCGCCAACTACCTGGTTTGCCAGCTGCTTAGTGCCGGTGCCGAGCGTCATAAGGGCGATATTGTTGCCGCCTTGCAGCGTATCTTCCCAGATTGCGCCGTCTATGAGCGCTCAGATGTGGATGTGCGCAAAAAAGAAGGCCTGGCGCCGACCACGGGGCCATTAATTGGCGAAGCCCCATCGGCTCCGGTACTGATCGAAGAAAATGGCCTCACCTGCGAAGTGGACATTATCGGTGGCCATAAAACCGGTTTTTACTTGGATCAGCGTGACAGCCGCGCCGCCCTTGAGCGCTATGTCAAAGACAAGGACGTGCTTAACTGTTTCTGTTACACCGGCACCTTTGGCCTGTATGCACTGCGCGGCGGTTGTAAGGAAGTCACCAATGTTGATGTATCACAAAATGCCCTGGATATAGCCAAACGCAATGTTGAGCACAACCAGCTGGACATGAGTAAAGCGCACTTTGTTAAGCAGGACGTGTTTAAGCTGCTGCGCGAATACCGCGAGCAAGGGCGTAAATTCGACACTATTGTGATGGATCCGCCGAAGTTTGCTGAGTCTAAGGCCCAGCTTACCGGCGCTTGTCGTGGCTATAAGGATATCAATATGCTGGCGATGCAATTGCTTAAGCCTGGCGGCACCTTATTGACCTTCTCCTGCTCGGGCTTGATGGAGCAGAACTTATTCCAAAAAGTGGTGGCTGATGCGGCGCTGGATGCGCACCGTGATTTACTAATTGTCGAGCGTTTAAATCAGGCCGCCGATCACCCCATCTCCGGCCCCTACCCGGAAGGCTTTTACCTTAAAGGCCTTGTTTGTAAGGTCTACTAGTCACCTCTGCAACCCGAGAGTGAGTGCCATTTGGCGCTCACTTTTGCTATCGCTTCTGGCTAGCTCACTTCCAGCATCTGCACACCGACACTATATTGACCGTCGTCTTCACGGGTGCAACGCACCACACGGGTTAAGGCATTTAAGGGAGCCACACTGGCTGTGGCAGATTGAATTCGTACCTTGATGGTAGCGCCGGGATCGACGGCAGTATCGAGAAATAATTGCATCCCGGAAGCGCTTAAATCATGGCAAATTGCCGTGCGACTAAACACCTCCTGGCCCTGATTGACTTCAACGGTAGCCTGGGCATCCACCAACATGCGGCGGAAATTGCGTTGCTCTTGATGATAAAGCATAAGGATCTCCTCAAGCTCTTTAAATCAGTGTCTGCAAGCGCTCCATTAGCTCATTCATCGCCAAAGGTTTAACAAAAAACCCATCACAACCAACCTCAAAGGCGTGTTTTTTAGCTGCCTCAGACTCCAGTCCAGACACCATTAAAATAGGGATGTCTTTGGTCTCTGGCGTGTTTTTCAGTATACGACAGGTGTCGAACCCATCCAGCCCGGGCATACATACATCCAGCATGATGGCATCGGGATGAAAAGTAAGCGCTTCTTTTAAGCACTGCTCACCTGATTTTGCGTACTTCAACTCAAACTGCTCACCTAATACATGAGTGTAGAAGGTAAAGTTAAAATACTCATCATCAACAACCAGCAACCTGGCTTTATTCTGTGTACGCAACACGACCTCCGTCCTTGTCTATGCGCTTATCATAATTGTAATTATAACCCAGCAGACATTAAGCTCACTGCGGCTTAAGTCTTACTAAGGTATTCACTTATAACATTAAGGACCCGCTTGGCAGACACCGGATAAGGGGTACCCAAGGTTTGCGCGAATAAAGAAACGCGCAGCTCCTGCTGCATCCAAAATATTTCTGTTAATGCCTCAGGTTGTGGCTCCCCTTTAGGGTGCTTGGCCAGGCATTTTTTATAGGCCTCAGCGACCTTATCCAGCTCCAGGGTGCAGAGACGATCACGATTCGGATCCACCGGCAGTTTTTCCAAACGGCGCTCAATGGCCTGCATATAACGGCTCAGGTCGGCCATTTTATCGGCGCCATGATGACTGACAAAGCCTTTAAAAATCAAGCTCTCAAGCTGGTTTTTTATATCGCCATGGGCGGTGATCATACTGAGATCCACCTTACCGCGCATGCGCTTATGAATGCCATGGGCACGACTGAGCACCTGCTCCACCTGCAAGGCGATAGCAACCACAGTATCGCCAAGCTCGCCGCGGATATGCTCCTTGGCGGCATTAAATTGCTCGGCGTCTCGAATATCGCCGAAGTTTGCCAATAGTTTATCCACGGCGGCGGCGATACAGTCATCAATCAGCAACTGCACCTTGCCAAAAGGATTAAAATACAGGCCCAGCTTGGCTTTATTGGGCAGGTTTTGCTGCAAGTATTTTATCGGCGATGGAATGTTCAACAGCACCATACGACGTAACCCCTGCTGATGAGCCGCCTGCGCCTTGGTCGGCGAGTCAAACAGCTCAATGGCGGTGCTGTCTTTTTTATCTACCAGGGCCACAAAGGCTTTAACCTCGTATTGCCCCTGTTTTTTCACATAGGACTCGGGCAGCGCCTCAAATTGCCATTCGGTCAGCCCTTGGCGCTCAATGCCTTCATCGGCCACCTGAGACAGGGTATTACTGACCTTATCCGCCAGCTGGGCCTTCAGCGCATCCAAATCATAGCCGCGCGCCACCAAGGTATTTCTATCGTCGCGCACCTCAAAGGCCATGCGCAAATGCTCATCCACCGCCAATGGGTCAAATTGCTCGGCTTCAACCTTGGCTCCGGTCATACGGAATAGACGCAGTGCCAGGGCATCCACCAGCTTACCTTGCAGCGGCTCCACCGAGCTCAATACCGCATCGGCATAGTTAGGGGCTGGCACAAAATTGCGGCGCTGGGCTTTGGGTAAGGACTTTATCAGCGCACAAATAAGCTCATGTCTAAAGGCGGGAATATGCCAGTCAAAGCCCTCATTTTGCACCTGGTTAAGCAGTGCCAGAGGGATTTGCACCGCCACACCATCGACATCCTGCCCCGGCTCAAAGCTGTAGCTCAGCGGCAATACCAGGTTGCCCTGCATCCAAATATCCGGGTAATTATCGGCGGTGATCTCATCGGCACCATGGCGCATCAGCGCTTCCTTGCTCATATGCAAGAAGCGTTTATCTTTGCGCTTTTGTTCCTTATACCATTTCAAGAAGCTGACGCGGTTACAGACATCCGCCGGAATATGCTTATCGTAGAACTCGTACAGGGTATGCTCGTCGACCAAGATATCGCGACGGCGCGCCTTGTTTTCTAAGTCCTGTACTTCCTCAATAAGCTTGCGATTCACCTGCAAAAAGGACTCGTTAGCGCCTAACTCCTGCTCCACCAAGGCGGTGCGGATAAAGATTTCACGGCTGACAACCGGGTCGATTTTGTCATACTGGCTGCGCTTTTTCGCCACTATGGTCAGGCCATAGAGGGTTTGTTGTTCGAAGGCGATAACCGCCCCGGCTTTTTTCTGCCAATGGGGTTCGCTGTAGCTGCGCTTGACCAGATGCTGTGCCAGTGGCGCCAGCCAGGCGACATCGATTTTGGCATTGATACGGGCGTAGAGTTTGGACGTTTCCACCAGCTCCGCCGACATCAGCCATTTTGGCCGCTTTTTAAAGAGATTAGAGCCCGGGAAGATATGGAACTGGCTGTTGCGTGCACCCTGATAAAAGGCGTTTTTATCGTCCTTTTGCCCCACATGACTCAGCAGGCCGCTAAGCAGGGCCTGATGCAGAGTCTCAAAGCTGGGCTCATTGCTCGCGTCTTTTAAGCCCATTTCTTCGCAGATGGTCGATACCTGATAAACGATATCCTGCCATTCACGAATGCGCATATAGGCAAAGAACTCCTGCTTGCAGAGCTTGCGGAACTGATTATTGGTCAGGGCTTTTTGTTGCTCTTCGAGGTAGTTCCACAGGTTTAAAAAGGCGATGAAGTCCGAGTCATCATCATTAAAACGCCCGTGCAGTTCATCGGCCTTGCCTTTTTTATCTTGCGGACGCTCGCGCGGGTCTTGAATGGCCAGGGCCGCGGTGATGATGATCACCTCACGCATAGCCCCAAGCGGCACGCTTGCCAGCACCATTTTTGCAAGACGGGGGTCAAGCGGAATGCGCGCCAAATCGCGACCCATTTTGGTGAGCTCGATTTGACTGCGTTGCTTCGCCGGTTTAACCGCCTCAAGCTCTTCAAGTAACCGCACGCCATCATTGATATTGCGGCTATCCGGCGGCTGCACAAAAGGGAAACGGCTGATATCACCAAGGCCAAGGCCAAGCATCTGCAAGATAACCGAGGCCAGGTTTGTGCGCAGGATCTCAGGGTCGGTAAACTCCGGACGCCCTAAAAAGTCTTCTTCGGAATAAAGACGAATACAGATACCCGCTTCCACACGTCCACAACGACCCTTACGCTGATTGGCACTGGCCTGAGAGACCGCTTCAATTGGCAGGCGCTGTACCTTGGTACGATAACTGTAGCGGCTAATACGGGCGGTACCCGGGTCTATCACATAACGGATCCCCGGCACGGTTAACGAGGTTTCCGCCACATTGGTGGCAAGGACAATACGGCGCTTATTACCTGGATGGAAAATTCGGTTCTGCTCGGCATTAGATAAGCGGGCATACAAGGGCAGTATTTCGGTATGCTTGAGGTTGCGCTTGCTAAGGGCATCGGCGGTGTCGCGAATTTCCCGCTCACCATTCATAAAGATCAGGATATCGCCCGGGCCTTCGTCGTAGAGCTCGTCTACGGCATCGAAAATGCCTTGCAGTTGGTCGTTTTCATCCTGCTCCTCGTCGCTGCCGCTAAGCTCTGTGATCGGCCTGTAACGCACTTCCACCGGGTAGGTACGCCCGGACACCTCGATAATAGGTGCGTCGTTAAAGTGACGAGAAAAACGCTCCGGATCTATGGTCGCCGAGGTAATAATGACTTTTAAGTCCGGGCGCTTGGGCAGCAGATTCTTCAGATAACCGAGAATAAAGTCGATATTCAGACTGCGCTCGTGGGCCTCATCGATAATGATGGTGTCGTACTGGTTGAGATAGCGGTCGTTTTGAATCTCCGCGAGCAGGATACCGTCTGTCATCAGTTTAATATAACTGCGCTCGCTGACCTGATCGCTAAAACGAATTTTAAAGCCGACGGTTTGACCAATTTCGCTTTCCAACTCTTCGGCAATACGGGCGGCAACGCTACGTGCCGCTAGGCGACGTGGTTGAGTATGGCCAATTAAGCCTTCAACGCCACGACCTAGCTCTAGGCAGATTTTCGGGAGCTGAGTGGTTTTACCCGAGCCGGTTTCACCGGCAACAATCACCACCTGATGCTTGGCAATCGCCGCTTTAATATCTTCGCGTTTTTCACTAACGGGTAAGGCCGCTGGGAAACTGGGCTTAGGCAACTCGGCCAAACGCTTGGCGCGAGCAGCAATACTGGCATCAATACTGGTGGCAATCTTAGCAAGAACACCCTGCTGTTTTTGGGCGTCGGCTATTTTTTGCACCCCTTGTAGGCGTTTTTTGAGTATAAATTGGTCTTTTTTTAAACACTCATTGAGCTTGGCATACAAGGATTTGCTGGCAGACACACAGGCCTCTAAATAACGGCATAAAATGGCTGCTCAGCTTAGCAAAATATCGCTCTAAAGTGTATCGTTAGACAAAGCGTTTTCCAGGCGCATAATTGTCATGCAAGTGCTTGTCCAGCGCCAACAAAATATGGGCCCGAGTGATGATCCCCATGAGCTTGCCTTGCTCATCGCACACCGGATACATTTTCGGCTTATCTATCTTCATGTTTTCGGCGACCGTCATCACGCTATGATCAGGCGTGACACACAAGGGCTCCTTGGTCATCACATCACCAACCACGCAGTGTGCTTCGTTTTGATAGGTAGAATTAAGCATTTGTTGCAAGCAGTCTTGCTCAGAAACAAAACCAATGACGGTACCGAGATCATCGATCACTGGGCCACCGGTTTGACAGCTTTGAAGAAGTTTTTCCACCGCGCTTTCAATGGACATATCGGCTTTGAAAGTCACAGGTCTGTGGTTATAGTAATCAGCGACTTTAATAGATTGCATACGCACCCCCAAAATTATTAGCGCCAACATTGTAAATATAGTTGGCGCCAGGATTTTTGCGTAGCTAGGGGAGTAATTATTCGTCTTTAAAAATAGCCACATAGGTTGGGGTTGTACTGCTCTTACTGGCGCGATACATACCGCCGTATTAAACGGCATGCTGATGTTGCCCTTGGCATCGACTATGATCACCCCGCCTGTGCCACCGGCTTCGAACATGGGCCCAAAGATCACCTCGTTACCGGCCTGCTCAATGCTCTTGCCTTGGTATTGCACTCGAGCACAAATATCACTCGCCACCTGATAACGAATAAAGTACTCACCATGCCCCGTGGCCGATACCGCACAGGAGGCATTATCGGCAAAGGTACCTGCGCCTATTACCGGTGAATCACCAATGCGGCCAAAGCGCTTGGCCGTCATACCGCCGGTGCTCGTGCCTGCGGCGATATTGCCGTGGCTATCGAGGGCAACAGCACCGACCGTACCCATCTTGTATTGGCTTGGCAATGCCTGATGCAGGGCCTGATAATCCTTGGTGGCCGATTTGGCCTTATCCAGCTTTTCCTTGGCTTTAAGTAGCGCCTCATAACGGTGCTCGGTATCAAACACACTGTTTTCCACCAACTTCATACCCTGCTGCTGGGCAAACTCTTCCGCCCCTTCTCCACTTAACATCACATGCACAGAATTGGTCATCACCAGACGAGCTAAATCGATGGGGTTTTCAATATGTTTGACTCCGGCTACGGCGCCCGCTGCACGGGTACGACCATCCATAATCGAGGCATCGAGCTCATGCTCACCCTCGTAGGTGTACACCGCGCCTTTACCGGCGTTAAAGTAAGGGGAATTCTCCAGCACATTAATGGCCGCATTGATGGCATCCAGACTGGCGCCCCCTTGGTCTAACACCGCATAGCCTGCTTCCACCGCTTCGCTCAATTTGGCGCGATACGCCTTTTCTTGCTCCGGCGTAAAGCGTGCCTTTTCAATGGTCCCGGCACCGCCGTGAATGGCGATGGCTATGGGATTCGCAGGGGTATCGGCTAGCGACGAAAAAGAAGAAAGACTAAGAAGTGCCAAGGCACCGAGTAAAGACGATTTCATATCTTGCTCTAATGATGGAAATAAGAGCATTCCACTATGCGCATTCTTCCTAACGGGCGCAAGCACTTGCGATAAAGCGTTTTCCTTTTTTCCGCAACGAGTTGCAGGCATAAAAAAAGCCCGAGTGGTTAGCTCGGGCTCAAAGTTGGGATTTTTTTACCTGTTACTTGCTTAAATCCAGCATCAGCTTATTCAAGCGGGTTACAAATCCGGCCGGGTCTTTTAAGCTGCCGCGCTCGGCAAGCAAGGCCTGGTCCAGCAGTACCTCTGACCACTGAGTGAACTTGTCTTCGTCCTGCTCATTGTTAAGGTGCTTAACCAACTGGTGCTCAGGGTTTAGTTCGAACACAGGCTTGGTTTCCGGCACCTTTTGACCGACGGACTCCATAAGCTTGATCATCTGTGAGCTCATATCGTGCTCATCGGCAACCACACAGGCCGGTGAGTCCGTTAGGCGATGGGTAAAGCGTACTTCCTTGACCTTATCGCCCAGCGCCGTTTTAATGCGCTCAAGCAAGCCTTCCACTTCCTTCTCAGACTCTTCTTGGGCCTTTTTACTCTCTTCGTCGTCAAGGTCACCTAAGTCCAAATCACCGCGGGTGATCGACTGGAACTGCTTGTCTTGGAACTCGGTGAGGTGGCTCATCATCCACTCGTCAACACGGTCGCTCAGTAGCAAGACTTCGATGCCCTTCTTGCGGAAGATCTCAAGGTGTGGCGAGTTCTTCGCCGCCTCAAAGCTGTCGGCCACCACGTAGTAAATCTTGTCCTGGCCTTCGCTCATGCGCTCGATGTACTGCTCAAGCGACACATTCTGCGTCGCTTCGTCCGTGTGTGTTGAAGCAAAGCGCAACAGCTTGGCAATGGCTTCTTTATTCGCCATGTCTTCCGCCGGACCTTCTTTGATAACGCTACCGAACTCATCCCAGAAGGTTTGATACTCTTGCGGTTTGTTCTTACCCATGCGATCCAGCATTTTCAACACGCGAGACGTACAGCCCTTACGAATTGTTTGGGTGATCTTGTTGTCTTGTAGAATCTCACGGGACACGTTTAGCGGCAGATCGTTCGAGTCCAGCAGACCTTTTACGAAACGCAGGTAGCTTGGCATAAACTGCTCGGCGTCATCCATGATAAATACGCGTTGTACGTAAAGCTTTAAGCCGCTTTGACGCTCGCGGTTATACATATCAAAGGGGGCACGCTTAGGAATGTACAGCAAGCTGGTGTATTCGGTTTTACCTTCCACCTTGTTGTGTGCCCAGGTCAGCGGCTCTTCCCAGTCGTGACCTACATGCTTGTAAAACTCCTGGTATTCTTCATCGCTGATCTCTGACTTATCACGAGTCCACAGCGCCTCTGCCTTATTGATGGCTTCCCAGTGACCCGGTTGTGCTTCGATTTTCTCGCCATCCGGGCCTTCTGATTCTGGCACTGGCTCACGGTACATCTCTACCGGAATGGCGATATGATCTGAGTATTTATTAACGATGCCGCGCAGGCGGAAATCATCGAGGAACTCTTTTTCATCGTCGCGCAGGTGCAGGATGATTTCGGTACCACGGCTGTCTTTGTCGATCTCGGCCAGGGTGTAATCGCCCTCGCCTTTTGATTCCCACTCGATAGCGTGCGTTTCACCGGCTTTGCGCGTGCGCACGGTTACTTTGTCGGCCACGATAAAGGCCGAGTAGAAACCCACACCGAATTGACCGATCAGCTGCGAGTCTTTGGCTTGGTCGCCGGTCAGGTTTTTGAAAAATTCTGCGGTGCCTGATTTAGCAATGGTGCCTAAGGCGCTGATCACTTCATCACGGGTCATACCGATACCATTATCGGCAATGGTTACCGTGCCCTTGTCCTTATCGGCGCTGATACGCACCTTGAGTTCTGCATCGCCTTCGTACAGGTCGCCATTTTCAAGGGCTAGAAAGCGCAGTTTATCTGCGGCATCAGAAGCATTCGATACCAGCTCACGCAGGAAAATCTCTTTGTTTGAATACAAAGAGTGGATCATTAAGTTAAGCAGTTGCTTTACTTCAGTCTGAAAGCCAAGCGTTTCTTTTTCTGATGTTGCTGTCATTTCTCTCTCCGTTAGCAAACAGGTTCAACTGAGTAGGTTGATAACCAGATATGCTCTTGTATATGGGGTGATGCGGTTGGGATTCAAGAGAGAAAAAACGAAAAAAGCGCCAAAAGGCGCCTTTTTGCTGGATTTTAGAGCAAATCAATCGTCAAAGGTGACCTGCTTACGACCGTTAAAGGCATGGGATAAGGTCATGCCATCCACCAGGTCTAATTCGCCACCGACAGGCACGCCATGAGCGATACGCGATGCGCCCACCTGGTATTGCTTACACAGCTCGGCAATATAATGGGCTGTGGTCTCGCCCTCTACCGTCGGGTTAGTCGCCAGGATCACCTCGTTGATCCCTCCCGCAGCCAGTTTTTGCTCGAGCACATCCAGGCCAATTTCTTTTGGGCCTATGCCATCAAGGGGTGACAAGTGACCCATTAATACAAAGTACAGGCCCTGATAGTGCCCGGTTTGCTCCACTGCTAATACGTCGCTGGGCGATTCCACCACACACAGCAAGCCGGAATCCTGGCGTTTAATATTACCGCACAGCTCGCACTGCTCTTGCTCGGTAAAAGTACGACAACTGTTGCAATGACCAATATCCACCATGGCCTGGCTTAACGCAGCCCCCAATTGGCTGCCGCCCTCACGGTCACGCTCCAATAAGTGAAAGGCAATCCGCTGAGCCGATTTCGGGCCTATGCCCGGTAAACAACGCAAAGCATCAACAAGTTGAGTTAATTTTGGCGAAAGCTGCATGTAAATTCCGATTAAGCTGCGACACTGTGTAATTCAGCGCTCTATTATGTGGCGTTAAGGTACCAAAGCCAAGCGCAAAAGTATAAGGGAGTTGTTAGCCCTAGTTTGAGGCCGACTCGATTAGCTCTTGATATGGCGTAACTTTAAGTTCTGACTGAGCACTGTGTTTCTCATACAAGAAAGTGGTCGAGCCACCACCCTCTTTGTAGGCATTTAAAGGGCAATCATCGGAAAGGTTATCGCGAGTGCCGCTCAGCAGCAAGTCGGCCTTGCCATCGCCGTTAAAGTCGGCGATTAATTGCACAAACAATTTAAACGTATCCTTGACCACGCCACACTCTCGCGTGTGTGAGCCAAGCACGGTCTCAAACAAGCGTGGGTTACTTTTGTTATTAACAAGCGAGAGCTCACCTAGGGTCTTGCCTTTAACTAGGGTTTCAAGCTCACGTTGTGCTTGCTGCTTCATTTCGTCGCTCTCAATCCCACCTGGTAATGGAATGATGCTGGCGGGAATATGGTGCCACCAATTGGCAGAGTCCATATCAAAATGATTTTCCTTGGCCACCTTGACCTGATCAAGCAGGGTCAACTCGGCGCACGCTGCACCGTAGACGAGTTCCCGGCCAAATTCCTCTCGTGATTTGCCATAGCAACCGCGCTTGATCAAGGCTGAATACTCCTCGCAACTGGCATATTTGCTTAGGCTTCCTTCCCCATCCGCATCCGGGCAAAAGAATTCGCCACCGTCCTCAATCATACGTTTATAGGGGACTTTATATTCTTCGATTGCCTGGAGGGCTTTCAAGCTTCGGTCGTCGGCTTGAACGTGCGTCACACCAAGCGCAAGCAGTGTCGTCGTCATTAAAATTGGGGTTAGTTTGAACTTCATAGCTGAGTATCCTTTCTCTTGGTTTTTTATGGTGATGCCAATGATAAAACATCGGGGTACATGTGAGTATTGGTCTTAGGGACTAATGGACAAAAAAATAGCGCCATAAGGCGCTAATTTTTATATGGTTCTTTATTAGAACGGCATTTTGAAGCCAGGAGGTAGATTCATACCACCGGTTACTTCTGACATGCGTTTTTGGCTTTCTTCGGCTACACGACGTACGGCGTCGTTACAGGCCGCGGCAAGCAAGTCTTCAATCATGTCCTTGTCGTCTTCCATCAAGCTCTCATCTAGCTCAACGCGACGTACATTGTGGCTACCCAGCATGGTTACTTTAACCAGGCCGGCACCGGCTTCACCTGTTACTTCTAAGTTTGCGATTTCTTCTTGGGCTTTTTGCATGCGCTCTTGCATCATCTGCGCTTGCTTCATCATGTTACCCATTCCACCTTTAAACATAGTGTTCTCTCTTCATTTAAATCTATGCTGGCAAAGATAAGGCCAGCGAGGAAAAATTACAATGGCTGCACCGAGTTTTCATCAAGGTTCGCCGAAAATTGCGTCATTAAGCGCTGCACATTGTGATCGCTGTGCATGGCCGCCACCGCCTGTTGCAAACGCTGGGCGTCGAGCGCTTCTTGGATCAGTTTCGGTGTACCCGCTACCTCGGGGCTAAACTCTATATGCAATTCTATGGGCTCGCCCAGTTGCTCGCTAAAACACTGCACCAAGCGTTCGCGCAACGCCGGGCCATCCAGGTGTTGCTGACTGGCGTCGACCTGCAAAAACACCTGATTTTGTTCCTTACGGTAGCAGCTTTGCAAAGCAAACTGACGGGTACGCCCACCTAAATTCATCTCGTCTATCAAGGCCGCCCAGGCATCTTGCTGATGGGCGAATTTGATGTCGCTGATACTGCTGGTAAAGCCCTCAGGCACAGGGATCACCAAAGGCTGCTCTTGCGCCTCGGCATTTGTCACCGGTGCTTGTAGCTGTTGCAACAGCTCAGGGGCCAGCTTTTGCGGATCCGGCTGATGCCTATCAAGCAGGCGCTGCGCCGGCGTTTGCTTACGCTTGGCCGCTTCTTGCTGTTGCTGTTGCTGTTGCTGTTGCTGAGCAGGCTCTGCCGTGGCAACTGCGGGGGCAACTGCAGTTGCTACTGCGGTATCAAAATAACCTGGTGATGCGCTTAGTTCGGCCCGCTCACCCCGGGCCGCTGCCTTTTTTAGGTCATCGCCGCCTTGGGTCACTTCATTGCGGCTTTGCGCCCTTTGGCCAGCTGCGGCTGCAGGCGAAGGCGTTGCCGAAGGCGTTGCCAGCTTACGGTTTTGCAGAATACGGGCGATGGCCGATTGAGTTTGCTCTTCCAAGGCATGCAGCTGCTCGGCCGGCGCCGCCTGACCTTGACTGTCCTGCTCAGGGCTTACTGGCTGCATTTGCTCAGCGCTTACTGACTGCATTTGCTCAATGTGGGGTTGCGCTTGCACTTGGTCTTGTTCTTGAACAGCACCCTGAGGTACTTGCTCTAACGCTGCTTGGTGCTGGAACCCAGGCTCTGCTGTATTAGGCTCCGCTGGCTCGCCGCCCTGATAACCTAACTCTTGAGCCTGTTGTAGCACGGCATCAAATTGCGCCGCCGCTTCTTGCTCCTGCGCCACTTCCTCATCCATTTCTACAGTGGGTGCAGAGGATGCAGAAGGTACTTCAGGTGCAGACACAGGCTCTGGCTTAGCAGCCTTGGGCGCTGAGGCCAGCTCATTATTATTGCGGGCCAGCATGGCACGCAAATTAGCCGCTTGCTCTTGACCCGAGGCCTTAGGGCTGGCCATCTCGGCCACATTCGCTGGCGCTGTTGGCATGGAGGCCAAGGCCGCAGGCTCGAAGGCCAATAAACGTAACATCAGCATTTCAAAGCCCACCTGTGGTGAGCTGCTCCATTGCAAATCACGTTTACCGCTTAACAGCAATTGGTACAGAGTGTGAATATGCTGAGGGTCGGCGCTGCGGGCCGCCGCACTTACGTATTCGGCGTCGCGCTCGCTAAGCGCCGCGGCGCTGGGCACCAACTGAGTCAGCTGAATGCTATGCATCAGATTTAATAAGTCATCCAGCACCGCAACATAATTTGGGTTACGCTGCGCTAAGGCTCGGGTTTGCTGCATCAGCTCGGCGCCATCGTGCAGGAGCACGGCACTCAGTAGCTGCTGGGCAAAACGCACATCCATCAGGCCGAGCATGTCTTTGACCGCTTCTTCCACCAGCTGCCCATTGGTTTGGGCTATGGCTTGATCGGTCAGACTTAAGGCATCCCGCATACTGCCGTCGGCAGCCTTAGCCAATACAGCCAGTGCCGAGTCTTCGTAATGGATTTGTTCCTGGCCAAGAATATGCTGCAGCTGGGTGCTGATCTGCGGTACAGATAAGGCGCTTAAATTAAACTGCAAACAGCGAGATAAGATGGTTACCGGTAATTTTTGCGGATCGGTCGTCGCCAGCAGGAACTTCACATGTTCGGGGGGCTCTTCCAAAGTCTTTAACAGCGCGTTAAAGCTGTGTTTGGAAAGCATGTGCACCTCATCGATAAGGTACACCTTAAATTGACCTCGTGTTGGTGCATATTGCACGTTATCGAGGATTTCCCGCGTGTCTTCAACCTTGGTGCGCGATGCCGCATCGATTTCGATAAGATCTATGTACTTACCCGCTTCGATATCTAAGCAGGTGCTACATTGGCCGCAGGGCTGAGCGGAAATGCCCTGCTCACAGTTCAGGCTCTTGGCAAAGATACGGGCGATGGTGGTTTTACCCACGCCTCGCGTCCCGGTAAACAAATAGGCATGGTGCAGACGCTGCTCATTTAGCGCGTTAACCAAAGCTTGTTTAACATGGTCTTGACCAACAAGTTGGTGAAAGGTTTGCGGTCGCCATTTCCTGGCCAGAACCTGATAGCTCATTGCTTAATCGCCTTCGAATTCGACTAGTTTAAATACGTCAATTCCCTGTTGGCGCACGCGTTGCTCACCACCTAAATCAGGTAAGGAGACAACAAACGCAGCATGTGTTGCTTCGCCGCCAAGCTTGGCAACGAGTTTAGCGGTGGCTTCAATGGTGCCGCCAGTTGCTAATAAATCATCAACTAACAATACCTTATCACCGGCCACTATAGCGTCTTGGTGCAGCTCCAGGGTATCTTCACCATATTCTAACTGGTAGCTTTGTGCAATGACCGCACGAGGTAATTTGCCCGGCTTACGCACCGGAATAAAAGGCACACCTAACACATAAGCCAAAGGTGCGGCAAAGATAAAGCCACGAGATTCGGTACCAATGATCTTGGTAAAGCCCAGGTCTTTATACTTATTCACCATGTGATCTATGGTCAGTTGTAATGCCTTGGGGTCGGCTAACAGGCTGGTAACGTCACGGAACATAATGCCCGGTTTAGGATAATCGGCAACCGTGGCAATGGATTGCTTGATGTAATCAAGATCAGCAGCGCTCATAACTCATTTCATGTTTTGTTTTGTTTAGCGCTGCATTATATACCCAAACGATTTGAAGATACATGCTTGGGCGCTATCACAGGGGGTCAATACACGGGGGGATAATGTGCCGGCGAGCCCCTTTTTAGTTGCTTTAACACAATGTGAAAAACAAAAAAGCCACCTGGCTAACAAGTAGCGAGGTGGCTCAAACACGGAAGTATTTAATTACAGAGCAGCAAAAACCGCGTCTGTTTTGGCCGCACAGATGAAATCATTCTTGTGCAAACCTTTAATAGAGTGTGACCACCAAGTGATGGTTACCTTGCCCCACTCGGTCAGAAGACCTGGGTGGTGACCTTCTTCTTCAGCCATGGCGCCTACTAGATTAGTGAACTCTAGTGCTTGCTTGAAGTTTTTGAACTTAAATACACGCTCAAGCTGCATAATGCCATCACGTACTTCAGGCACCCACTCAGGGATATCTCTGATCAATACTGCCAATTCATCATCTGACACCTTAGGCGCATCCGCACGACACGCTTCACATTTTTGTGCGCTTAATTCAGACATTACTAATTCCTTAACTTGCTAATTTTTCTTTAGGGGGAAATTTTGGCTCAAACAAGCCTAATTCTTTTGCTTTAGCTACTAACGCCATTAAATCCATTTGAGAAATATCAAATAAATCATGGATAGAGTTAATGGTGTAGTAAACAGGTTGCATAATATCGATTCTGTAAGGCGTGCGCAGCACATCCTGTACATTCATTGGGTTAATTTCCGGCTCATCACCGTAAACATACTGAGTCTCACCCGGGCTCGATAAGATACCGCCACCGTAAATACGCAGACCTTTTTCGGTTTGCATTAGACCAAACTCAACGGTAAACCAGTATAGACGCGCAAGATATACGCGGTCTTTTTTATCCGCCGCATAGCCTAGCTGGCCGTATTTATGAGTAAACTCGGCAAAATCCGGGTTGGTCAGCATGGCGCAGTGACCAAAGATCTCGTGGAAAATATCCGGCTCTTGCAGATAGTCGAACTCTTCACGGGTACGAATAAAGGTCGCTACCGGGAATTGCTTGTTGGCCAACAGGCGGAAAAACTCATCAAAGTCGATAAGCGCTGGTACAGGGGCAACCTGCCAGCCGGTTTCACGCTCTAGTACTTCGTTCAGCTCATGCAACTGCGGAATACGATCATGTGGCAGGTTAATTTTCTTTAAACCTTCCAGGTACTCATCACACGCCTTGCCTTCGATACAGGCCAGTTGACGCTCAACCAGTTCTGCCCAAATTTGGTTTTCTTCATCGCTCCAGTGGATCACGCCGTTTTCATCGGGTGTCTTGGAAACATACTTGCTTGACTTAGCCATAATAACCTTTGCATCTTCGACCAACCGCGCACCTAAATACGCCATTGGCAGCTAATCTGTGTTAACCAGATACTAAGTAAAAGTACGAAAATTTGTAATAGATGGAGTCGATATGGGTTTTGGGCAAACCCGCAAACACGTAAAGATAAAAATACACCTGAGTTTCGAAAAATAAACACCCCTTTATTTTAAAGGGGTGAACAATAAATACTTGTAACGTTTTTGATACAGTCGATTTTAAATGGACGCCAAGCCCATTTCTAAATCCGCAATAATTTCATTAACATCTTCAAGACCAATGGAAATGCGTACCAGGCCATCGCTTATCCCGGCGGCGCGGCGCTGCTCAGGCTCATAGGTGGAGTGTGTCATCGAGGCCGGATGCTGTATCAGGGTTTCGGTGTCACCTAAACTCACGGCCAAGGTGCAAAGCTCAAGCGAATTTATAAAGGTCTCCGTCTTTTCTAACGAGGCTTTAAGCTCAAATGCAATCACCCCGCCTGCGTCTTTCATCTGCGTGCCGATAAAAGCATGGCCGGGGTCCCCTGCCAGACCAGGGTAATACACCTTTTCAATTTTTTCGTGAGCGGCCAAATACTCGGCCACCTTATGTGCCCCTTGGCAATGCGCCTGCATGCGTACCGACAGGGTTTTTAAACCACGCAGGATCAACCAGGCGTCGAACGGGCTCATGGTCGCGCCTATGTCCTTAAGCACGGTAAATTTTATGGTTTCTATATGCTCGGCGCTGCCACATACCAGGCCTGCCACTACATCGCCATGACCATTTAGGTATTTTGTGGCGCTGTGTACTACTAAATCCGCACCCAAGGTGGCCGGTTTTTGCAACAACGGGGTCAAGAAGGTGTTATCAACAACGCTTATCAACTGATGCATTTTGGCAAAAGCACAGATCTGCTCAAGATCATACACCCTCATATTCGGGTTAGCCGGGGTTTCCAGAAATACCATTTTAGTGTTCGGTCGGCGCGCCGCCTTAATGGCGTCCAGATCACTGAAATCGACAAAGGTCACTTCTACACCATAGCGAGTGAGCAGATGACTGAATAAGGCATAGGTGCAGCCATACACTGTGCTGGAGGCGATCAGGTGATCGCCGGCGCTTAAAAAGCTCATGACCGCCGCCGATACCGCGCCCATACCCGTGGCGCAGGCCGCTGCATCTTCACATTGTTCAAGTGCCGCCAGTCGCTCTTCAAGCTCGCGTACCGTGGGGTTGCCCAGGCGCGAATAAATATAACCCGCTTCTTCACCGGCAAAGCGTGCGGCCCCTTGCGCTGTATTGTCGAAAACAAAAGTAGAGGTTTGGTATAAGGGCGCGGCCAGCGCCCTGTGAGGATCCTGTCGACCTTGCTCGCTGTGGATGCAAAGGGTTTGGTCTGTGTATGTGTGTTTGCTCATAATGCACCTTTTTTCTTTTAAAATAGGGGCATAATTGTTTGAAAAACAAGCACGCTAGCCGCTTGGACGGCCAGCTAACACCATTTTAGGGCCAAAAAAGCGTCAACCTTAGTTGACGTTTTTTTGCTCTTCATTATTTTGCTTATCGGCGCGAGCCAGACGACTGGCCAAACTTTTCACCGTGGCCCTAAGCAGCGAAGGTTTGGCTTCAAGCCGCGGTAAGGGACGACAGAGCTCCATGGTTTTATAGCCGATACGTGCGGTGAGCACGCCGGCACTGAGGCCCTGCGCCGCCCGAGTCGACAACACGCTCAACAACTTGCCGCCAAAGGCAGTGGCGGCCAAATCTGCGAGCATTTCGGTGGAACCGACAAACAGCATCTGCTTAAGCAAACTGCGGTATAAGCGCACCCGGCTCATATAACCGAGCGCCAGGCCATAGTTATTAGCCAAGGTATCCACAAGCTTTAAACCGCGCCACAGCACCGCCAGCATATCGACCACGGCTAAAGGGCTGACCGACACCAGCACAGCAGACTCCACCGCATAACGATTGATCAACTTCTTGGCTTGTTGGTCCTGACTGACCAACAAGGTATCGCGATATAAAATCATCACCTCGCGGTCGCTTAAATGATCGCCAATGCGGGCCTTAAAAGTTTCAAATTCTGGGTGGGTTTGAATTTGATTCACACTTTGTAACCAGGGCAAAGCCTGCCCTATTTGCTCGCTCTCGAGCAAACGCTCGGCCTGCTGCTGATGATGTTGGTTGACTTTTAAACGCTTTAAATTCACCAGTTCACGCCATAACAAGCGCCCCATTAATAGTACAGCCAAGGCGATCACGGCGCTGTATAAGGCACCTAACCACCATGCGGTGGCAAAGCTGGCCATAATGCTTAGCCCGGTCTCCACCAGGATTAAACTCAGCAGTAAAAATACGAATAAGCGTTTTAACAAGGAGCCCTTGCGGCCCTTGATTGTCATTTCAATACTTTGTTCAAGCTCAGACTCATCACCAAACACAGCTTCTTCATCGCTGATTGGTGCCTGCTCGGTGCGCGCCACTATCTGTGCACCTTTTAGTTCTTCTGCGACCTGCTTAGGGCCTTGCTCTTGTATGCGGCGTCCGGCGCTCAACTTTACTTCGTCGCTCATCGCAGCTTATCTCCCAATAAAAATTCTAAGGCATGGTCGAGGCGCATATGACGCAACTTGCCGTCATTGCCAGGCAGCGGCGCAAAATCAATATAATCAAAACCTTGCTTTGGCCACTGGCCTTCGCTTAGACGATGCCTCGGCGGTTGCGGTGGTAAATAGGTGAGCCAGTTTCCTTCATTCAAGGGTTTACCGTAAATACAGTGCAGATCACGCCCTTGCTCGCTCACCATCTTGCTTTGGGTGGCACACACCCCGGCCATGGCCATGGTGTCCACTTCAACTCCGGCAAAGGCAAGCTCGTTGGCCTTGGCCTTTACTAAGTCATGAAGCAGCAAGGCTAAATCCTGATGGTAATTAACCCCCACCTGATCCGCCTTATTGGCCACAAACAACAGCTTATCTATATTGGGGCGGAACAAGCGTCGCAACAGGTTGCTTTTACCGTATTCGAAAAACGCCAGTAGCTCGGTAATGGCTTCGGCCTGCTCGGCAAAAATGTCCGGACCGAGTTTTAATGCCTGAAGTAAATCCACCAGCACCACCTGGCGGTCAAAACGGCAGAAATAGTCCTTATAAAACGGCTTAACCACCTGATTTTTATAGGCCTCAAAGCGCGCTTCCAACTGCTTGTACTGGGTGTTTTCGCCCTGTAGATCCGGCGTTGGGCATGGGAAAAAAGCCAACAGCGGCGCCCCTTCCAGTTCACCTGGAATAAGCATGCGCCCGGGCTGCAAATTGGCGGCATGGGCATGGGCCTTTATGGCCGTAAGCGTCTGCTTATATTCATTGCTGAGCGCCTTAAGCTGCCCCTCGTCCACCTGAGCCTGACTATCAAAGTCAGCCAGTTGCGCTAAAAAAGCCTCGCTATGGACGCGACGCACTCTGGAATTGAGCATGGTGAGCTGACGTTCACTCCAGGTGGCGTAATCCATGTTCAACATGGGTAAGTCCATTAACCATTCGCCGGGGTAATCGATTAAATCTATGGTCAGGGTTGCGGTGTCGCCAAGTTGCGCCCGCAGCCCGCGTTCGGGACGATAGCGCATGGCCAAGCGCAATGTATTAATGCGCTTGGTGGATTGTGGCCATTGTGGTGGCTCCTGAGTAATGCTTTCAATCGCATGACGATAGCCAAAGGTTGGAATATTCAGCGCTTTTTGTGGCACCTGGGCGGTCGCTATATGGCGTCCTTCACGCATAACGCGAAAAAACGGCAGGTTTTTATCATTGGCCTGCTCGCTTAAATGATGTACCAAGGCGGTAATAAACGCAGTTTTTCCGCTGCCTGACAGGCCGGTCACCGCCAGTGTGATATGACCATCAAGGGTGCGCTGCAGTGTTTTCTTAGCTTTATCTTTAAGTGTGTCAAGGCGAGAGTAGGACAAATTAGCTCCTTTATCCTTATAACAATAAAAGGATAAGCCGACGGGGTCAGCTTATCCATTGGGCAGGATGGGATTATTAGAGTTTGTTTATTTCTCGGCTCACCGTAAAGGTTGGCGAGGTCACATGGGTTTCCATACGTTGAATACGTGTATCCAAATCCGTCATAAACTCTTTTAAATCTTTCAGTGCCCTGCGCGGCGGCTCACCCTTTTGCCACACCTTGGCTTTTACTTCGCCCACATGTGCCGCTTTCTGGGCTTCACCTTTGGTATCCTCGGCAGGTTTGGTGTCAAGAATAAACCAGGCGGCAATATAGGCGACGACAGGCAGTGAGCCACCGGAAAGCAGTACGGCGGTCACAAAAATAATGCGTACCAGCCACAGCTCGATATTAAAGTAGTCGCTGAGCCCCGCACACACCCCGGCTAATTTACCGCGTTTGGGGTCGCGATAGAGTTCGCGTTTAGTGCTCATACCTTATTCCTCCACTGCGGAGATTCCTGATCGAGCAAGGTTTCCAGCGTATGAATACGCTCGGCCATTTTTTCGGCCTTATGCGCCAGCTCATTCAATTGACGATGCTCGTGTTCGCTCAAACCCTGGCTTACTTGCTTTTTACTGCGGTAGTGCAGAATAAGCCACAGCGGCGCCACGAATATCATAAATATAACTATGGGGGGCATTAATAAATCAAAATCAAACATCTTCCTCTCCTGCCTGTTGCTTCGGCGTATTATAAGTGTGGGCGTAGCCGTGAAACTTGTCGAGCTCGCCCACTAATCATTGTTATTCTGCTTTATCACTTTTACCCATTTTCGCTTTAAGCGCCGACAATTCGTCGTCGATCTTCTCGTCTTTTTCCAACTGTTCAATCTCGTCGGATAGTGACTTTTGACCTAGCTCGTAAGACTCAACCTGGGCTTCTAAACCGTCGATTTTAGTTTCGTAACGCTCAAACTTATCAAGGGCATCCTGCACCTTGTTACCATCAAGGGTTTTCTTCACATCAAGGCGCGATTGCACCGAGCGCTGACGTAAAATAATGGCTTTTTGACGGGCCTTGGCATCGCTTAGCTTTTCCTGCAAGGTGCTGATCTCTTGCTGTAGCTTATTGATGTGCTCTTCAACGTGCTCCATCTCGCGCTCTAAAGCCACTTGGGCTTCCGCCGCCTTGTTCTTTTCGATAAGCGCAGCACGAGCCAGGTCTTCACGGTCTTTCGACAGCGCCAGCTCGGCTTTTTCCTGCCACTGCTCAACCTGTTTGTTCAGTGTTTCTAAACGACGGCTAAGGTCTTTCTTTTCCGCCAGTGTTTTTGCCGAAGTAGAACGCACCTCAACCAAGGTGTCTTCCATTTCCTGAATGATCAGGCGTACCATCTTTTCAGGATCTTCAGCCTTGTCTAAAATGGCATTGATATTCGAATTAACGATATCTGCAAAACGTGAGAAAATTCCCATAATCTTATACCTCAAATGTAGAAGTCTTCGTTGACTACTCTAGGTGGTATCAAGTAGCTTGCCAACTTTAAAATAACTTAATAAAGCCATATTTTTCATTTAGTTATACCACTTTTAACAAACCTCTTTCTAATCGTCAAATAATGAAATACACTAAGCTTTAGCAAATATTACTAAGAGTTAGTGTAAATGAGTCAGTTTAGTAAAAATGACAATCTACTCGGCCAATCAGACAGTTTTTTATCCGTACTCGATCAGGTTTCGCAACTGGCGCCGCTGGATAAGCCCGTACTGGTTATTGGTGAGCGCGGTACAGGTAAAGAGCTGATCGCCGCCCGTTTGCACTACCTCTCGCGCCGTTGGGATCAAAACTATGTCAGCCTGAACTGCGCGGCTTTAAATGAAAACCTGCTTGAAAGCGAGCTTTTCGGCCATGAAAGCGGTGCCTTTACCGGCGCCAGCAAACGTCATGAAGGCCGTTTCGAGCGCGCCAATGGTGGCACCCTGTTCCTCGATGAACTCGCCAATACCCCCGCCGCGGTGCAGGAAAAACTACTGCGCGTTATTGAATATGGTGAGTTTGAACGAGTCGGTGGCCGCGCGCCTATCAAGGTCGACACCCGGTTAATATGTGCCACCAATGAAGACTTGCCCAGCCTGGCCGAGAGCGGGCACTTTCGCCATGACCTGCTCGACCGCCTGGCCTTTGATGTGATCACCTTGCCGCCACTACGTGAGCGCCAGGAAGATATACTGTTATTGGCAGAGCACTTCGCCATCAACATGGCCCGCAACCTAGGCTGGGAGCTTTTCAGCGGCTTTACCACCCGCGCCAAACAAGCTCTGTTGGAATATCACTGGCCCGGCAATGTGCGCGAATTGAAAAATGTTATCGAGCGCAGTCTTTATCGCCACGGCAGTGAAGACCTGGCGGTACACAGCATACATCTCGACCCTTTTGCCAGTCCATTTCGACCGCAAGCCTCGAGTAACCGTAAAGCTGCTATGCCCTTATCAAGCGCTCACGAGCAAACACCAAGTTCTGATGTTCCAGCCGCGGCAACCGCGCCGAGCAGCCCGACCCTGCCTGGCTTTAGCTTCCCGTGCGATCTAAAGCAGCTATCCGCCGAATACGAAACCGAACTGTTGCGCCAAGCGCTTAAATTTAGTCAATTTAATCAAAAGAAAACTGCACAAATGCTCGGATTAACGTATCATCAACTGAGAGGATATTTAAAGAAATACAATTTGCTTGATTCGCAGCAAAAACAAGAGGCTTAGCCCGTGTATAAATGGTTGTTAGGCACTGTGGCGGTGGTTCTCGCCGGGTGCCAAAATGAAGATGCCCGCTATGCGCCCATAGAAGGCATGGTGTACTGCGCCGAAGCCAACCCGGTGTCATTTAACCCCCAGGTGACCACCTCCGGCTCCACCATAGACCTCATTTCCAAACAACTGTACAACCGCTTGCTGCGTATCGACCCGGTCACCGGTGAGTTTATTCCCGAGCTCGCCACCAGTTGGCAAATCAACAAAGATGGCACAGAAATCACCTTTAAACTGCGTGAAGATGTGCAGTTTCACACCACCGCCTATTTTACGCCAACACGCCTGCTTAACGCCGATGATGTGGTTTTCTCCTTCAATCGTTTATTCGATGTTTATAACCCCTATCACTTTGTCGGTGAAGCCAATTACCCATATTTTCAAAGTGTTGGCTTAGATCAATTGATCCGCAATATTCGCAAAGATTCAGAATATCAGGTGACCTTTGAGCTTTTTAACGCCGAGAGCAGCTTTTTAGCCAACCTGGCCACCGACTTTGCCGCCATCACCTCGCGGGAATATGCCATGAAGCTGATGGAAAGCGAGCGTATGGAGCTGTTTGATCAGTATCCGGTGGGCACAGGTCCCTTTGTTTATCGCGAGTTTCAACGGGACCGCTTTATTCGCTATTACAGCCACCCGGATTACTGGGAGCATCAGGTGAACCTCGACCAGCTGGTGTTCGATATCACCCCCAACGGTACCACGCGCATCGTTAAGCTGTTGACCAAGGAATGCGACGTTACTCCGCACCCCAGCGCCACTCAGCTCGATGTATTACGCGAGCGCAGCGACATAGACTTGCAGCAACAGGATAATTTAAACATCGGCTATTGGGCCTTTAACACTGAGCGCGTGCCCTTTAACGACCCCGATGTGCGCCGCGCCCTTGCCCACGCCATTAATGTCGATAAAATCATGCAGGCGGTGTATTACGGCCAGGGTGTTAAAGCCACTTCTATGTTGCCGCCCATCAGCTGGGCCTATCAGGAACAAAACAACCTGCCCGAATACAATCCGGACAAGGCCCGGGAGCTGCTGACCGAAGCCGGTTATGAAAATGGCTTTGATATGAGTATTTGGGCCATGCCGGTAAGTCGAATCTACAACCCTAACGCCCGCAAAATGGCGGAGCTGATGCAAAGCGACCTGCGCGAGGTGGGTATTAAGGTGCGTATCGTCGAATACGAATGGAACACCTTTTTGCAGCGTGTTGATGAGCATCGCCACGACAGCGTGCTATTAGGCTGGGCTGCCGACACCCCGGATCCGGATAACTTCTTTAGCCCCTTACTCAGTTGTGCCGCCACCTTCAGCGGTAAAAACCCGGCCAACTGGTGTAACCCGGAATTCGACTTTTTACTCACCCAGGCCCTGGCCACCACAGATCAAGCCCAGCGCAAGGCATTTTATGTTAAGGCGCAGCAAATGATCGCCGAGCAGCTGCCGTTGCTGCCTCTGGCCCACGGTAAACGCTCACAGGCTAATGATGCGAATATTCAAGGCATTACCCTGAGCCCCTTTGGCGGTATTTCCCTGGCCCACGCGAGTAAAATGCCATGATATTAGAGTTTGCCATTCGCCGCTTTTCCTTGCTGCTATTTATGCTCTTTACCTTGAGCCTGTTCACCTTTTCCCTGGGCTATTTGTTTCCCGGCGAGCCACTGACCAATTTCAGTGGTATAGAAACCGCGGGCTTTTCACAAAGTGCCGAGCTACGCGCCAAGTATCACCTCGATGAGGGCTATATCAGCCAGTACCTGGCCTTTGTCGGGCGTATTTTACAGGGAGACTGGGGCTTGTCTTTTGCCTCGGGGGATTCGGTTTTTAGCCATGTGCTCACCCTGGCACCGGCCACCTTTGAGCTTGCCGTGTATGCGTTATTGGTATCTGTTATCGTTGGCGTGCCCGCCGGTATTCTCGCGGCGCTGTCGCAGGGGCGTTGGCCCGATAAACTGATCAGCGGCATCACCCTAGTGGGTTATTCGGTGCCTATATTTTGGTTGGCGCTTTTGTTGATCATGATGTTTTGCCTGCAACTAGGTCTGTTCCCCATGTCTGGGCGCATCAGCTTGTTGTACGAAATACCCGCCAGCACTCACTTTATACTTCTCGATGTAATGATCGCCGGTTTTCCCTATGGCGGTCAGGCCTTTGCCGATGCTCTGCATCACCTGGCGCTGCCAACCTTGGTGCTGGCCACCTACCCAACCACGGTATTGGTGCGTTTTACCCGCGATTCCATGCTTAATGTGCTGGAGCAAAATTACATTAAAACCGCTCGCGCCAAAGGTCTTAGCCGCCGCCAGTTGATCATGCACCACGCCTTGCGCAATGCCTTACTGCCGGTAATTAAACAAATCGGTTTGCAGTTTAGCGCCTTGATCACCTTGGCGATGATCACCGAAGTAATTTTCTCCTGGCCGGGCATAGGCCGTTGGCTTATCGACAGCATTTATCAGCGTGACTTCCCCGCTATTCAGGGTGGCCTGTTAGCCATTTCGGTGTTTATTATTTTTGCGACTATTTTCACCGAGTTACTCTACACCCTGCTCGACCCGATCTCACGGAATCAAGCGCATGGCAAACTTTAAATTATTTACCGAGCAATCCAATATCTCGCCGCTTTCAAGACTGTGGCGTAGGTTTAGGGCCAATCACGTTTCCCTGGTCGGCCTATGGTTGTTCTTGGCGCTGACTGTGTTAGCCGCCACCGCCCCCTTGTTAGCGCCTTATGGTATCAATGAGCAGCACGCCGATGCGCTGCTGATCCCGCCCTCCTGGCACGAAGACGGCGATGTACGCTTTATTCTCGGCACCGATGACTTGGGTCGCGATGTACTTTCCCGATTGATGAACGGTGCTACCTACACCTTTGGTTTATCCATAGTGGCGGCGCTGATGGCCACCCTGGTCGGCGTGCTGGTGGGCACGGTTGCGGGGATCAGCCGCGGACTGCGAGCCAGTTTTTTAAATCACCTGCTTGATATCACCTTGTCTATCCCCTCGCTGCTGCTGGCTATTATTATTATCGCCATTCTCGGTCCGGGTTTGATGAATACCGTCTGGGCCATTATTTTTGCATTGCTGCCACAGTTTATTCACTCGGTTCGAAATCTGGTGGTGGAAGAGCTGGGCAAGGACTATATCAGTGCCTTTCGTTTGGACGGTGCCAACCGTTGGCAAATTTTGGGGCGCGGTATTTTCCCCAATATTTACGAGCACATAGTGGTTATCTTCACCATGGCCTTGTCGCTGGCTATTTTAGATATTGCCGCCTTAGGTTTTCTAAAACTCGGCGCCCAACCCCCAACCGCGGAATGGGGCGCAATTTTGGCGGAAAACCTCGGCTTAATTTATCTGGCGCCTTGGACCGTAGCCCTACCGGGGATCTTGTTATTCTTGGCCGTGCTGTCCACCAACCTGGTTGGTGATGGCCTGCGCAATGTGCTTAAAGAGCGACGGGCGGACTGATGCAGTTACTTGATATTCGCAACCTCACCATAGAACTAAAGACCTCGAACTCCATTATTCGTGTGGTCGACGGTGTGAACTTCAGCCTTAAAGAAGGTGAAGTGCATGCCCTTATTGGTGAGTCCGGCTCGGGGAAAAGCCTAATCGCCAAAGCCCTGGTAGGTGCCTTAAACCAACGCTGGGAAGTGCGTGCAGACCGTATGCATTGGCGCGGCGTGGATCTAATGCGGCTGTCCGATGAAAAGCGTCGTAAGCTGGTAAGCCAAGACCTGGCAATGATCTATCAGGAGCCGAGTCGCTGCCTCGACCCGACGGCAAAAATCAGCGATCAGCTCGAAGAAAGTATTCCCGAAGCGGATTACAGCGGTAATATTTTCCAACGTCGCCGCGCAAAGAAAAAACGGGTGCGCGCCCTTTTACATAAGGTGGGGATCAAGGAGCACTCCAAGGTGCTCTCAAGCTACCCCCATGAGCTCTCCGAAGGCATATGTCAAAAGGTGATGATCGCCATGGCCATCGCCCGCTCACCGCGCTTACTTATTGCCGATGAGCCGACCACGGCACTCGATAGCACCACGCGGGCTCAGGTATTCAGACTGTTAAAAAGCTTAAACCAGCTGAAAAACATGTCCATCTTGATGATCTCCCATGAACTAGAAGAGCTCACCGATTGGACTCATGGTATAAACGTACTTTATTGCGGCCAGATGGTGGAAGCTGGGCCGACCGAGCAAGTATTTGCCCATCCGCGCCATCCCTATACCAAGGCGCTGTTACAAAGCCTGCCCGACTACGATATTGCACTGGGCCATAAACAGCCGCTGTATGCCCTAAAAGGCACCATACCTACCTTGCAGCACCTTCCCATAGGTTGTCGTCTGGGTCCTCGTTGTCCCAACGCACAAAAAGCCTGTGTGGTAACGCCCAAGCTGGAAAAAGAGCATGGCCACAGTTATGCCTGCCATTTTCCACTGCATAAGCAGGAGCAAGACTGATGCAACCACTCCTAAAAGTGCAAGCACTGAATAAGCTGATCAATGTCCGTGCCGGTTTGCTTAACCGTAAAAAGGTGGCCCTGCTCAAGGATATCTCTTTTTGCATTGGTCTGGGCGAAACCCTGGCAGTAATAGGTGAAACCGGAGCCGGTAAAAGTACCCTGGCCAAGGTATTGGCCGGCGCCGATGAATTCAGTAGCGGGCAAATTATTCTCGAAAGTGAGTTAATTAAGGATGGTCCCAAACATTTAGGCGATAGCAGTGCCATCCGCCTGATATTTCAAGACCCGACCACCTCGCTAAATCCGGCACTGACCATAGAGGAAACCCTGGACGATTGTCTGCGCTTTAACACGGATTTAAGCGCTGCCGAGCGTCTGGAAAAAATTAAACAAACCTTGTCTAAGGTTGGCCTGCTGGTCGAGCACCGTCATTATTATCCGCATATGTTTTCCGGTGGTCAGCTACAACGGGTGGCACTGGCAAGAGCACTGATCCTGGACCCTAAGGTCTTGGTACTTGATGAAGCTCTCTCTTCCTTAGACCCTTCGGTACGAGCGCAAACGGTGAATCTGTTGCTGGAGCTGCAGCGCGAGACGGGTTTAAGTTATGTGCTGATCACCCACCACCTGAGTCTGGTAAAGCATATGAGCGACCAGGTGATGGTGCTGGATCATGGCGAAATCGTCGAGTACGGTAACACCCAGGAGATATTCGCCAATCCGCAATCGAAAACCTGTCAACGCCTGCTAACCTGCTAGCGCCAGTAAAAAAGCCTTTAGGGCGTTGTCTGTTGTTTTGGCACCACAGCCCCCTTCTCAACCAACATATCAAGCATGGCATGATCCTTAACAAGGTAGACTGGAGTTCGGCCAAGCTTATCTTTTTGAGCTAAAAACTCGGGGGAGCGCTCACTCAACCACTTCGCCAATGCATAGTTGTTGTAATACACGGCAAAATGCAAATCGTTAGCCTTGCTTTCAGCCAAATCACTCGGCAGCGTCAGGCCTAATTTTTTAAAGTACATATAACACTCTGGGCTAGCCCCCATACCGATAACGCCGGCTAAATTATATTCTTCATGTCCCGCAATCACGCTCTGCGCCATTTCGCAGCCCTGCTGCTGCGGACCACGGATCAGGTTGGCCTTAAGTTCGGGTATCATAGCGGCAAGTTTCAATACCGCCCTTTGCTCAGGCTCTGACAAGGCGGCAATATTTTTTTCATGCCGTTGCACCCGCTCAATAAACACCTTTGCCAGATTATAGTAGTCCGCTTTATTTCCTTCTTTCGGGTATTCTACGAAGAAATGCGCCAAATCCATCAGCGTATACTTACCCTCTTGTTCAAACATCCAGGCCATTTCCGCCGATTTAACGTAGGACAGCGCCTGAGTCATGTCTATGGTTCTCATCGTGCGCGTGCTCACTCGACTGGTCACACTGAACTTATCCTGTGGATATGACAGCTTTGCACCCGCCTTAACCAGCAGACGCGCTGACTCGACCTGATCGTTATAAACGGCACGAAATAAGGGGGAGAATAAAATTTCATCCTTGGGGGTATAACGCAAGGTCCTTGAAGCGAGATAATCCATATCTGCATCGTATTTTAACAGCACCCGTACGACATCCACCGGATCTTGATATACCGAGTCGCCCTTGACGTCATCCCAGCTGCTTTGCGCCCATGCCAATGCCGCATGCAATGGGGTATAGGATTTATACTTGTCGTTATAGACATAAGACGGGTCACCACCTTCACGTAACCAGCGCTCAACTTCAAAGCTATCACCCTTTTGTGCATGGTAAAACACATTATGAGTTGCCGGTGGCATACCTGTTTCCGTCGCTAGCACTGTGTTTCCAAGTTGCAGGCTAGTGATCGCCAAGAGTATAAATCTATACATGAAATTCTCGTTATTCTTATTAGTTGGTTAGATAAAGTCTTGACGTTCGTTTTCCTAAACTTGGCCAAGGCTGTGAATTCTATTTATAGAATATTATTTTATTTAGCATATCAGTTTTGTATGAAATATAAACAGAATACAGCAATAAAAAAGGCCGCTAATGCGGCCTTTCTTTTATACTTTGCGATTATTACTCGCCTTGCGGTGCCATTGGCTTACGCAGTACTTCCGCTTGCGCTTCCAGCGCTTCTACGAAGGTCTGGTAGTTTTTGTTAGCCAACTGCATGGTCAGGCTTTGCTTGATCTGCTCGTTCACCTCGGTTTCGCTCGGCGTGTTTACCGACTTAAGCGCTACCAAGGCTACGTTGCCGTTATTAAGCTCAACCAAATCAACCACAGGAGCCGTATCTGGGTGCGCCAGTTTGAACACCTGCTGAGTCAATGCTGGCGGTACGCTAAAGGTACGGCGCGTTAGCTTATCTTCACTTTGTAGCTCCACACCCGCTTGCTCTGCTAAGGTAGCGATTGCTGTGCCCGCTTGTAGCTCAGCGAATAGAGTCTCGGCCTGCTCTTTGGCAAGCGCTGAGGCTTTTTCTGCTACTAGGATATTTTTAATTTGCTCACTTACCTGGGCCAATTCTTTGGTAGCCGCCGGCTTGTGCTCAACAACACGCACTACCACAACATGCTCACTGCCCAGCTCTAACACTTCAGAATTAACACGGTCTTCAAGCAGCTCTGGCGAGAAGATAACTGAAGCAACATTAGGCTGATTTAGCGGTGCAGGCAGTTGCGCACGCGCTAGCAAGTCTGTGGTTTGCACAGTAGCGCCAATGGCAGTTGCCGCATCTTCCAGGCTATCCGATACTTCAAACGCCAGCTCTGCAAGCTCGGTTTGCTTCTCGTAATAAATGTCGGCTTTTTCTACTTTCTCAAGCTCGCTGCGGATCTCAGGCTCAACATCGGCTAAGGCCTTGCTTTCACCCGGCTGTAAGTCGGTTAGTTTAATGATGTGATAACCAAACTCAGATTGAACTACCTCTGAAAGCTGACCCACCTCGGTTAGGGCAAATGCAGCGTTTTCGAAGTCAGGGTCAAGCATGTCGCGCTCAATCCAATCAAGATCACCACCTAGCTCGGCACTCACTATGTCATCTGACTGAGTTTCAGCAAGCTCGGCAAAGTCGGCACCCTGTTGTAATTGTGCAAGCAGCTCTTCGGCTTTTTGCTCGGCCGCAGCGTCGTCTTCGCTGTTCTCAACTAGGATATGAGCAACACGGCGCTTTTCTGGCTCGCTGTACATAGCCATATTCTGCTGATAATACTCAGCAATTTGCTCGGCGCTGATAGGCGCTGCTAATTCAAGATTGTCGGCGTTAAGCTCAACGTAAGCCACTTTAACCTGCTCAGGAGCTAAGAACTGCGCCTGGTTCAAGTCATAGTAGTTTTGAATTTCTTCATCGCTTACGGACACCGTTTCTTTGTACTTGGCATTATCAAGCACTAAGTAATCGATGGCACGTTCTTGCTGCTGCAGACCAACCGCCTGGCTTAGTTCGTTACTAAGCGTGAAGTCGGTACCAGCCAAGGCGCTTACCAGTTGTGAGCGGGTCATTTCTTTACGAAGAAACTCGCGGAAGTCATCGGCCTGGTAACCCATTTGACGCATTACCTGAAGGTAACGGTCGTTGCTGAACTTGCCGCCAAACTGGAAGGCAGGCATGTCTATAATTGCTTTACGTACTTCTGCGTCGCTGATGCGTAAACCCATTTCTGCCGCTAATTGCGATTGTAGTTCTTGTTGGATTAAGCGATCGATAACAGACTGGCGAAGTTGTGCCATAAAGCTTGGGTCATTGGCTAGTTGCGCAAAGTATTCACCGAATTGCTGCTCTTGACGAGCGCGTTCGTTGTCGAATGCTCTGGCAAAGTCGCGCTGCGTGATTTTTACCCCGTTCACCTCAGCGACGGATTGCTCGGTAGTCTGACCTAAGTAGCCCCCGATCCCTGCCAAAGCAAAAGATAAAATCACTAGCCCTAGAATGATTTTGGCCGCCAAGCCTTGCGAGCCTTCTCTGATTTTTTCTAGCATTTATCTTTATCTCTATTTATTTAGTACCCCCTCCACTGTGCTTGGTTTTTGCCTCGCAATAAAGTGAAGGATATAAAAAAAGCGTATCTTAGCAGATACGCTTTTTCACTTGAAGCTAACAATCGTTTTCCGTTTGCTAGCAATTCAAGCTTCGCAAATTAATTAACTGCGTCTTTAAGCGCTTTGCCTGCTTTGAACGAAGGAATGGTTGCAGCAGCAATTTGAATTTCTTCGCCAGTTTGTGGGTTACGGCCGGTGCGAGCAGCACGCTCACGTACAGAAAAAGTACCGAAACCAACTAGAGCAACTGAATCGCCATCTTTAAGTGCATTTGATACTGACTCAATGAATGAATCCAACGCACGACCGGCAGCCGCTTTAGAGATATCAGCATCAGCTGCGATTTGATCGATTAATTGAGACTTATTCACAATATCATCCCCTTACATTGTTATTATCCAGAGCGACTCAGCTTGTGAAAAATGTTCAGCTGGAGAGCATCTCTGTGCTATTTAATTTAGAAAAGAACGCATCCTTTCCAAACGCCTTAATCGTCTTGAAACCTAGGCCACATAAGGCCTAGGCTCAAATCCAGTGCCTAACTTATCACACCTTAGTGATTTGAAAAGCCCTTTGAGAGATTTTTTTACTATTTTCACTCACTTTTTGCGCAATCAGCGCTAAAACGCGCAATTGGCTGGGCTAAAGCTATCTCCAACACCTGGTCAATCCACTGCACAGGGTGAATAGACAGGCCTTCACGCACATTTTCGGGGATCTCTTTTAAGTCGCGCTCATTCTTTTGCGGAATGAGCACCGTCTTAATACCACCTCGGTGTGCCGCCAAGAGTTTCTCTTTTAGGCCACCGATAGGCAGGACTTCACCACGCAGGGTAATTTCCCCTGTCATGGCAACATCCGAGCGCACCGGGTTACCGGTCAGACTGGAAACCAAGGCGGTGACCATGGCGATACCTGCACTTGGGCCGTCTTTTGGCGTTGCCCCTTCCGGCACGTGCACATGAATATCACGCTTTTCATGGAAATCCGCGTTAATGCGCAGCTTCTCAGCGCGGTCGCGCACTACCGTCATGGCCGCTTGAATCGACTCTTTCATCACATCGCCCAAAGAGCCGGTATAGCTTAGCTTGCCCTTGCCCGGTACCGCCGATGATTCTATGGTCAGCAAATCACCGCCCACTTCGGTCCAAGCCAAACCTGTTACCTGACCAATGCGGTCATCACCTTCGGCCTTACCATAGTCGTGGCGCTGCACCCCAAGGTATTCCTCAAGGTTGCTCTCGTCTATGGTGATATGCTTCAGGCTCTTATCAAGCAGGATGTTTTTCACCGCTTTACGGCACAGCTTAGAGATTTCACGCTCAAGGCCACGCACACCCGCTTCACGCGTGTAATAACGAACAATACCGATAATGGCGCTGTCGTCTATGGTCAGCTCGTTTTCCTTTAAGCCGTTACGCTTGATCTGTTTAGGAATAAGGTGCTGCTTGGCGATATTGAGCTTCTCGTCTTCGGTGTAACCGGACAGGCGGATCACTTCCATACGGTCCAACAAGGGGCCAGGAATATTAAAGCTGTTCGAGGTCGCCACGAACATCACATCCGACAGGTCGTAATCCACTTCAAGGTAATGATCGGCGAAGGTGCTGTTTTGCTCCGGATCTAATACCTCAAGCAATGCCGACGACGGGTCGCCACGCATATCCGATGACATCTTATCGATTTCATCAAGCAAGAACAGCGGGTTGCGTACGCCCACCTTGGTCATATTCTGGATAAGCTTACCCGGCATAGAACCTATGTAGGTACGACGGTGACCACGGATCTCCGCTTCATCACGGACCCCACCTAAGGCCATACGCACATATTTACGACCGGTGGCACGCGCAATACTCTGCCCCAGTGAGGTTTTACCCACCCCCGGAGGACCAACCAAACACAAAATAGGCCCTTTAAGCTTATTGGTACGCTGCTGCACCGCTAGGTATTCAATGATGCGGTCTTTGACCTTTTCTAAACCGTAGTGGTCGGCATCAAGGATTTTCTGCGCCCCGGCCAGATCTTTTTTCACCTTGGATTTTTTCTTCCACGGTACATTGGTGATGGTTTCTATGTAGGAGCGCACAACCGTGGCTTCTGCCGACATAGGCGACATCATTTTCAGCTTTTTGAGCTCGGCCATGGCTTTTTCTTCGGCCTCGGCCGGCATGCCCGACTCGGCAATTTTCTTTTGCAGCCCTTCGAACTCGTCCGGCACATCGTCAAGCTCGCCAAGTTCTTTTTGGATGGCCTTCATCTGCTCGTTGAGATAATACTCACGCTGCGATTTTTCCATCTGCTTTTTCACTCGGGCGCGGATCTTCTTCTCGACCTGCAGCAGATCGATTTCGCCTTCCATCATGGCCATCAGGTATTCCAAGCGCTCGGTGACATCACTGATCTCCAGCACCTTTTGCTTTTCCGGCACCTTAATCGGCATATGCGCGGCCATAGTATCGGCCAAGCGCGCCGGCTCTTCGATACCAGATACCGAGGTCAATACCTCAGGCGGGATCTTTTTATTCAGTTTTACATAGCCTTCAAACTGGCTTATCGCACTGCGAATAAAGATTTCATGCTCACGCTCATCAATATCGCTGGAGGGAATATATTCAACCTCGGCAACAAAAAAATCGTCTTCTTGGGTGTATTTTTCGATACGCGCACGCTGCGTGCCTTCAACCAGTACCTTAACCGTGCCGTCAGGCAGCTTTAATAGCTGTAATACGCTGGCAACCGTACCTACGGTATAAATTTCATCACTGGTTGGATCGTCCACCGAGGCGTCTTTTTGCGCCACCAGGAAAATTTGTTTGTCATTCTCCATCGCTGCTTCAAGGCAACGAATGGATTTTTCACGACCGACGAATAGCGGGATCACCATGTGGGGATACACCACCACGTCCCTTAAAGCCAGTACAGGAATCTCTACGCGATCCGTTCTTTCAAGCGTCATGCTAACTCTCTTCGGACTTCTTAAAATTTAATGATTACCCAAGTATATGGGGATTGGCTGGGCAAAGTTCAACAAATTTATAAAAAAAGGAGCCTGAGGCTCCTTTTTATTTAGAATTGCTTATTTTTTACACCACTTCATTGAAATGAAAGGGTATTATTCAGAAGCAGCCTTATCCTGATTATTGTTCTCGTAGATAAGTATGGGGTCTGATTCACCCTTGATCACGGTTTCGTCGATCACCACCTTGCTGACATCTTCCATCGACGGCAATTCGTACATGGTATCAAGCAATACGCCTTCTACGATTGAACGCAGACCACGGGCACCGGTTTTACGCTCCATCGCTTTGTGAGCAATGGCTTTAAGTGCGTCTTCACGGAACTCGAGCTCAACATTTTCCATCGCAAAAAGCGATGCAAACTGTTTAGTCAGTGCGTTTTTCGGCTCATTCAAGATTTGGATAAGTGCATCTTCATCGAGCTCGGTTAATGTCGCAACCACAGGCAGACGACCGATAAACTCAGGAATCAGACCATATTTAACCAGATCTTCCGGCTCGACATCTTTAAATGATTCGCTCAGGCTGCGCTCGGCGCTGCTCGATTTCACATCGGCGCCAAAACCAATTCCAGTATTCTTAGCGCTGCGTTGCTCGATAACCTTATCAAGACCGGCAAAAGCACCACCACAGATAAATAGGATCTTAGAAGTATCAACCTGCAAGAATTCCTGCTGCGGATGCTTACGGCCACCTTGTGGTGGTACCGAGGCTACCGTGCCTTCAATCAGTTTCAATAAGGCCTGCTGTACACCCTCACCAGATACATCACGGGTGATAGACGGGTTATCAGACTTACGAGAAATCTTATCGATTTCATCGATATAAACGATACCACGCTGTGCTTTTTCAACGTCGTAATCGCATTTTTGCAATAGTTTCTGGATGATGTTTTCAACATCCTCACCCACATAACCGGCTTCGGTTAAGGTGGTGGCATCGGCCATGGTGAAAGGCACATCCAATAGGCGCGCCATGGTCTCGGCTAGCAGGGTTTTACCACTACCGGTAGGACCGATAAGCAGGATATTACTCTTGCCTAGTTCAACACCGTCACTGTTACCAGCGTTGCGCAGACGCTTATAGTGGTTATACACAGCAACCGACAGTACTTTCTTGGCGTGTTCTTGGCCAATTACATAATCATCGAGGTGAGAGCGGATCTCTTTAGGAACCGGCAACTTGTCGGATGCGCTCGCCTTAGGTGCGATATCCTTAATTTCTTCCCTGATGATGTCGTTACACAGGTCAACACACTCATCACAAATATAAACGGATGGGCCTGCGATCAACTTACGTACTTCGTGCTGAGATTTACCACAAAACGAGCAGTACAGCAGTTTACTTGTCTTTTCGCCGTCTGTTGGTTTATCGGACATTCAGCTACCTCATTCTTTACGCTACGAGCTTTATTACATTGTAGCAAATGGACTTCTTAAACAAATATACCAAACTTTGCGGCGCATTGCGCCGCCAATTGGTTATAAGCGCGGCAATTAGATTACTTGGCGCGTCGGTCGAAAACAGAGTCAACCAAACCGTATGCAACCGCTGCATCGGCATTCATAAAGTTATCACGGTCGGTATCATTGGCGATTACATCCAAAGGCTGACCCGTGTGCTCTGCCATCAATCTATTTAGCTTATCTTTGATAGACAGGATTTCTTTAGCGTGAATTTCAAAATCAGACGCCTGACCTTGGAAGCCACCCAGCGGTTGGTGGATCATCACGCGTGAGTTAGGCAGACAATGACGTTTACCCTTGGCACCACCTGAAAGTAAAAATGCGCCCATGCTGGCTGCTTGACCTACACACAAGGTGCTAACGTCAGGCTTGATAAAATTCATGGTGTCGTAGATAGACATGCCCGCAGTAACTGAGCCACCTGGAGAGTTGATATACAGGTGAATGTCTTTTTCTGGGTTTTCTGATTCTAAGAATAGCAACTGGGCCACAATCAGATTGGCCATATGGTCTTCAACCGGACCCGTTAAAAAGATGATTCGCTCTTTAAGAAGGCGCGAGTAGATGTCATAAGAGCGTTCACCCTTAGCGGTTTGCTCTACCACCATGGGAACTAATGCGTTAATCGGATCTGTCATACCATTGTTCATTATTACTTGATTCCTTAATGAGCGACACAAACTAAAATGGCTCGGTGCTTTGCGAGCAAAGCATACGAGCCATTTAAACGTTGCTTGTAACTTAAGTCAACGACTTATTGAGCCGCCTGCGGGTTCATGATGTCGTCGAACGCAGTTTCTACGTCAGTTACTTTAGCTTTCTCAACGATTGCGTCAATCGCTTGCTCTTCCATGGCAACGTTGCGCATTTGCTGCATTAGTTGCTCATTAGCTTTGTAGTACTCAACTACTTCACTTGGATCTTCGTAAGCAGAAGCCATAGTGTTGATTAGCTCTTCAACTTTAGCGTCGTCAGGCTTGATTTCGCCAGACTTGATCACTTCACCTAGAAGTAGACCAGTTTTAACGCGCTTGATAGCTCGCTCTTGGAAAAGCTCAGCTGGAAGCTCAGGCATGTTTTGTGCGTTGCCGCCAAAACGCTGTGCAGCTTGCTGACGAAGTGCGTCGATTTCTTGTGCGATAAGCGCTTTAGGCACTTCGATTTCGTTTTGTGCTAGAAGACCTTCGATAGCCTGCTCTTTTACCTTAGCTTTAACAGCTTGGCTAAGCTCACGGCTCATGTTCTTCTTCACTTCTTCTTTAAGAGCGTCAACGCCACCTTCGGTGATACCGAATAGTGCTGCGAACTCTTCGTTAAGTTCAGGAAGCTCTTGTACTTCTACTTTCTTCACAGTGATAGTGAACTGCGCGTCTTTACCTTTTAGGTTTTCAGCGTGGTACTCTTCTGGGAAAGTTACATCGGCAACAACTTCTTCACCGGCTTTCTTACCAACGATGTTGTCTTCGAAACCAGGGATCATACGACCTTGGCCAAGCTCAAGTGGGAAGTTCTCAGCTTTACCGCCTTCGAACTCTTCACCGTCGATAGTACCAACGAAGTCGATAGTAACGCGTGCATTGTCGCCAGCAGCTTCTTCAGACTCAGTCCATGAAGCGTGTTGCTTACGTAGCGTCTCTAGCATGTTAGCTAGGTCTTCGTCTTTAACTTCAACAACTGGTTGCTCAACTTCGATGTTCTCTAGGCCTTTAAGCTCAACTTCTGGGTAAACTTCAAAAGTAGCTTCAAACTCTAGGTCTTTACCTTCTTCTAACGCTTTAGGAGCGAAAGTAGGTGCACCGGCTGGGTTGATTTTTTCAGCGATGATGGCATCGATGTAGTTGCGCTGCATTAGGTCGCCAGCTACTTCTTGAAGTACAGCGGCGCCAAAGCGTTTTTGGATGATAGAAACTGGTACTTTACCCGGACGGAAACCGTCGATACGCTGAGTTTTAGACAGTTGTTGTAAGCGTTTTTTAACTTCGGTCTCAACGTTCGCTGAAGGAACAGTGATAGTCAGACGGCGCTCAAGGCCTTGAGTCGTCTCAACAGAAACTTGCATGATTTACCTCAATCTTCAAATATGGCGGCTTTGCGCCTTAGTTACATACACGGCGATCGTTTATCATGGCCAATCACGCAAAATGGCAATTTTGCCGCGGTGATGACGGGGGCGATCCCTATGCCTGCACTGCCCTACGGGCACTTATGTTTAACAATAGACGCGGCATTATAACCTAATATTTATAAGAGTCGAGAGCGCAGGCCAAGAAATTAGCGGAACTGCGGCTTTTGCGCCCAGCTTAGCGCATTTTACATACTGATCACGTCGTAACGACAGCAGATAGGTATAAGCTGATGGTTTCTATGCAGGAGAAAAACTAAAAAGAAAGAATAATTATTTTAATGAGGGATAATAAGGTCGCTGACTAGGTTTATGTCTGCGACTGCTGGGTGTTTAGACCCAGTTAATTTGCTTTCTAATAAGAGAGTGCTCGGTGATGCAGGATTAAAACCCTGCGACTAATGGGCGACAAAACCCAAACCAAGTGCATTTTTTTCTTATTAAGAAAGTGGTCGGCGATGCAGGATTTGAACCTGCGACCCCTTGGACCCAAACCAAGTGCGCTACCAAGCTGCGCTAATCGCCGATACTCAAATTGTGTTTTCTAAATATTTTTTCGCTTTCACCTTAAGAAAAGGTGGTCGGCGTTGCAGGATTTGAACCTGCGACCCCTTGGACCCAAACCAAGTGCGCTACCAAGCTGCGCTAAACGCCGATATGCGTATATTTAGAAAAATGGGGCGACTGACGAGACTTGAACTCGCGACAACCGGAATCACAATCCAGGGCTCTACCAACTGAGCTACAGCCGCCACAATAATGGCGCACCCGGAAGGATTCGAACCTTCGACCGACGGCTTAGAAGGCCGTTGCTCTATCCGACTGAGCTACGGGCGCGGTGCAACGAATACTTCTTCGTGTGCTATCAAGTATTACTTTCATTTTGAAAGTGGTCGGCGATGCAGGATTTGAACCTGCGACCCCTTGGACCCAAACCAAGTGCGCTACCAAGCTGCGCTAATCGCCGATACTTGCCGCTGCCTAAGGAATCAAACTTGACCCCTCGTTGACAACGGGGTGCATAATAGTGATTTGACCTGACGAGGTCAAACATTTTTTTCGCCCCAACAGTGCGTTTGCTTATTTTTAACCCGCTTTGTTTAAGTTTTGACGATTTTGTTCGATATTTTATCAATTTAGCCCACAAAACAGTGCTTTCCTTATGGTCACAGCTTGGCTATGCAGCGCTTTTCTGCGAAAATATTGGCCTAGTCCGGTGCGGTAACCCCTTTTTATACCGCAAGGGACAAATAAAAGTATTTCGTTCTAATTATGTGTGACTATTTTAGCGCCCCCTAAAGAGCACACTCACCCAATTGAAGGTTACTCATGACGGCAAACATCATTGATGGTAAGGCAATTGCAAAGCAAGTTCGCGCCCAAGTGGCAGCGCGTGTTGCCGAACGTAAAGAGCAAGGTCTGCGCGCACCAGGCCTGGCGGTTGTACTGGTAGGTCAAGATCCGGCAAGCCAGGTTTATGTAGGCTCTAAGCGTAAGGCATGTGAAGAAGTAGGCTTTGTTTCTAAGTCTTACGATCTGCCAGGCGATACCAGCGAACAACAACTTCTTGATTTAGTTGATCAGCTAAATACCGATCCTGAGGTTGATGGCATCCTAGTCCAATTGCCGCTTCCAGAGGGCCTGAACGCCGAGAAAGTACTAGAGCGTATTACTCCACATAAAGATGTAGATGGCTTCCACCCTTATAATATCGGTCGCCTTGCCCAGCGTATGCCGGCACTACGTCCTTGTACACCAAAAGGTATTATTACCCTGCTGGACTCAACCGGCGTTCGTTACAAGGGTATGCACGCAGTAGTTGTAGGCGCGTCAAACATTGTTGGTCGTCCTATGTCACTTGAGTTGCTACTGGCGGGCTGTACTACAACCGTATGTCATAAGTTCACCCAAGACTTAGAAGCCCATGTTCGCCGCGCCGATGTAGTAGTGGTGGCTGTAGGTAAGCCGGAGTTTATTCCTGGCGAGTGGATCAAAGAAGGTGCCTTGGTGATCGATGTGGGTATTAACCGCTTAGACGACGGCACCCTGGTTGGCGATGTAGCCTATGATGTTGCCAGCCAACGCGCCAGCTATATTACTCCGGTTCCAGGCGGTGTGGGCCCGATGACGGTTGCAAGCTTGATTGAAAACACCTTGGAAGCCTGTGAAAACTACCACAGCTAAGTAATAGTGTTAATCACGCCAAAGGCCAGCTTTAAATGCTGGCCTTTTTGTTTTCCCATCTCGAACGCAGTAATTGCACCCCTTGCGGCGTTACCGAAAATACTATCATCGCCATCATCAAGGCATATTGCCAACCTTGATACGTCTCTGCCAATAACAGCACTGCGGTAATAATTCCGGCGATGGGATTGGCTATTGTGCCAAAGGTAAACTCCACCACAGACATACGTCCCAACAGCCATACATATAAGCTATAAGCCACTGCGGTGTTGGGCAGCACCAGCCACAAAATTGTCAGCCATTGTTGGCGCTCGATGGGATTTTGCAGCACCTGATAAGCCTCGGGCTCAATATAAAATGCCTGGATAAGCGCAGCAATTGCAAGCAAAGCGCCGCCGAGGATCAGCTGCCAGGTCAGTACCGTCCACCAATGAATATGCATGGAGAACTTTTGCACCAGGGCACTGCCAACCACCATGCACAACAAGGAGGCAAATAACGCCAGCATGCCAATCAAGGTTAAGCTCACTTCGTTGGGATCGAACAAGAGCCAGGCTAAAAAGACCAGAGCCAGTGCGCAAATGGATTGCACTAAGGCGGGCCTCTGCCCTTTCACCAGCCAAGCATAAAGCAGCGCCACCACAGGTACGGAAACCATGCCAACCCCGGCAATGGCCGCTGGCAAATTAACCGCCATCATAAAGATACAGGCAAAAAACAGGGCGATATTCACCGTAGCCAATAGCAGCAAGGGGCGCCATTGCCCAACTCTGGGCAAAGAGGGTTTAAGAAGCCACAGCGCAATCCCAGCCGGTAAGGCCCGCAAGGCACCAAGTAAAATGGGTGGCCAGTCGGGCATGGTGTACTTGGTGATCGCATAGGTGGTTCCCCATAAGAAGGCGGGGATCATGGCAAGAAAAATATTCATTCGGATTCCTGATTGATAATAACGGCAGCCAGGCTAAAACCTCAAGCTAGCTTGAGGTCAAGACAGAAACGACAAACAAAAACGCCGCGAACAAATGCGCGGCGTTTTTAACAAGGCGTTATACCTTTGCGTTTACGCTTTACGCCAGGTGGTTTTACCGGCGCTATCTTCCAGCACCACACCCAAGGCCGTAAGCGCATCACGGGCTTCATCTGCCGCCGCCCAGTCTTTGTTCTCACGGGCCAGACGACGCTGTTCAATCAGCGCTTCGATGTGCGCCGCCTCATCGTCGTCCTGCTCCCCCTGAAGGAAAGCCGCTGGGTCTTGCTGAGCAATACCTAATACTTCCGCCAGCTTAACCAGCAGGTAAGCATGTTGACCCGCCGCTGGAGCATCTTCACCCTTAAGGCGGTTCACTTCTTTTGCCAGCTCGAATAACACAGGCAAGGCTTCCGGCGTATTGAAGTCATCATTCATGGCCGCTTCAAAACGCGCCGCATACTTGTTGCCTTTAAGCTCAATCTCAACCGGCTCAACATCACGTAAGGCGGTGTAGATGCGCTCTAAAGATGCGCGGGCTTGCTCCAGGTTTTCCTGCGAGTAGTTCAACTGGCTGCGATAATGGCCATTGATCAGGAAGTAGCGCACGGTTTCACGATCGTAGGCTTTTAATACCTCACGCACGGTAAAGAAGTTGCCTAATGACTTAGACATCTTTTCTTTATTTACCTGCACCATGCCGGTGTGGATCCAGGTTTTCACATAGCGGCCATTGTTAGCACAGCACGACTGGGCAATTTCGTTCTCATGGTGTGGGAACTGCAGATCCGAACCACCACCGTGAATATCAAAGTATTCGCCTAGGTGCTTAGAGCTCATGGCCGAACATTCGATATGCCAGCCCGGGCGACCTTCACCCCAAGGTGACGACCAGCTTGGCTCACCAGCCTTGGCTTTTTTCCATAGCACGAAGTCCAAAGGATCGTCTTTGCCTGCGGCAACTTCAACACGCGCACCGGCCTGAAGCATCTCTAAGTCTTGCTGTGATAGCTTGCCGTAATCATTAAAGCTGGAAACATCGAATAGCACGTCGCCGCTTTGCGCTACATAGGCGTGCTCTTTGGCAATAAGACGCTCGATCATGGCGATAATGTCATCCATATGACCCGTTACCGTAGGCTCGATATCCGGCGCCAAAATATTTAGGGCAGCAAAGTCTTCATGCATGGAAGCCGTCATACGCTTGGTTAAAGCGTCGATAGGCTCTTTGTTTTCATTGGCGCGAGCAATGATCTTATCGTCGACATCGGTAATGTTGCGCACATAGGTGACATCATAGCCAAGGTAGCGAAGGTAACGGTTCATCACGTCGAACGACACATAAGTACGGGCGTGGCCAACGTGGCAATAATCGTAAATGGTGATCCCACACACATACATGTCCACTTTATTGGCATTCAAGGGCTCAAAGTGTTCTTTTTGACGTGAAAGTGTGTTGTATATCTGCAACATTACAAGGGGATCCTATCGGTTATATTAATGGCGCTATCTTACCACCGCACTGGGCAAGCCGCCACCGAACAAAAGACCAAAAGCAACAAATTAAAGGACTTAATGGCCCTATCCTCCCTTAGTCAATTGAGTGTTTCACTGCTGTGAGATAAAATAATCTTTTCACCTCAATACATAGAGAATCATCATGGTTGTATTAGAAACCAATATGGGCACCATCAAGCTGGCGCTATTTGAAGCAGAAGCACCTAAAACAGTTGCCAACTTTTTAAACTACGCCAAATCAGGCTTTTACGATGGCACTATTTTCCACCGTGTTATCGATGGCTTTATGATCCAAGGTGGTGGTTTTACACCAGGTATGGACCAAAAGTCTGTGCAAGACCCAATTGATAACGAAGCCAACAACGGCCTAAGCAACAAAGTGGGCACGGTAGCCATGGCGCGTACGCCGGATCCACATTCGGCCACAGCTCAGTTCTTTATTAATGTGAACAACAACGACTTCCTGAACTTCAGCAGCGAAACGTCGCAAGGCTGGGGTTACTGTGTATTTGCCGAAGTTGTTGAAGGCATGGACGTAGTAGAGAAGATCAAAGGCGTAGCCACTGGCTCTGCTGGCTTCCACCAGGATGTGCCACTTGAAGATGTGGTGATCACTAAGGTTACTGTAGAGTAATACTTTAATAAGCGCGGCTCTGTCGCGCTTTTTGCTATTAAGGGCCCTATGAAACGTACGCTGTTTATTTCCGACCTGCATTTGAGCGCCGCTCAGCCAGATATCACCGCCGCCTTCTTTGAGTTTTTAGATACCCATATAGATGCAGATGTGGATGCGCTTTATATTCTCGGTGATTTTTTTGAGGTCTGGGTTGGTGATGATGCCAATGAAGCACTGAGCGATGATATTGCCACAAGATTAAAAGCGATAAGTGATAGTGGCGTGAAGGTCTACTTTATTCATGGCAACCGTGACTTTCTGATCGGCAAGAAATACGCAGCCCAGGCGGGCATGACTTTACTGCCCGAGCAAAGCGTAATCAACCTCTACGGCACACAAGTGGTGCTGCTCCATGGCGATGAAATGTGCACGCAGGATATCGAATATCAAAAGTTTCGCCGCAAGTCTCGCGGTTGGTGGTGGCCGAGATTAATGCTGGCCATGCCACTTTGGTATCGCCGCCGCGTTGCTCGCAATGCGCGCATTAAGAGTAAAATGAGCCAGAAAAACAAACACGCCGAGATTTTAGATGTAGAGCCTGGTGCGGTACTAGACACCTTTACCGCACATCAGGTGGAACTGATGATCCACGGTCATACCCACCGCCCCGCTATTCATGATCATGGCGGTAAAACCCGGGTGGTACTGGGTGATTGGTATCAGCACAGCTCCTACATAGTGGCCGATGCTAGCGGCCTGACCCTGTGCCATGGCCATGAGCGCGAGCGCCTTTACTTTAAATAGCTCACACCGGAAAAAAGATAAGCCCAGGCACAATTAGCGCGTGGGCTTTTTTGTTTTAGTTAGGCGTTTTAAGTTGGCCACTTTTTAGTTAACCGCTAAGCGGCAACGGGGGCGCCACTGTGAAACTTAAAATCCTTATCCGGCGAAGCAATTAACTCCGCTTCCACCTCACCAAAAAACGCGATGCGCTCGGAAATATCCTCACCGGCGAGAGCCGAAGCCAGGGTCAAATAATCCTGATAATGACGCGCTTCCGAGCGCAGCAGGGAGACATAAAACTCACCCAGACGCGCATCCACATGGGGCGCCAACATGGCAAAACGCTCACATGAGCGCGCTTCAATATAGGCACCACAGATCAGCTTGTCGATCAAAGCCTGGGGCTCATAGGTGCGTACATGGCGCAACAACCCCTTAGCATAACGGCTGGAGGTGATTTTATCGTAGTCGATACCGCATTCCTGCATGATCTCCAGCACCTGATAAAAGTGGTGCAACTCTTCTTTTATCAAAAGCACCATTTTATCTATGAGTTCCTGGCCATAAGGTACGCTGGATTTGGGGATCATGGATTTGTTGAGTCTATTGTGATCGGCAAGAGCACGCCAATCGCCGACCTGGCGATAGGTAAAGTCTTCATAAGGCTTAAGCCACTGCAACAAGGCCTCACCACTTTGCTCGTCCACCGCATAACGGCGAATAAGATACATGGCGCTCTGCGCGGCTTTAAGTTCACAGATCAGGTGATCGGTCAGAATAATGCGCAGATTTTCCGGCTTTTTCGCTTCTTCAACCCAGGATTGCGGTGTTTCACAGCGCAAAAAAGAATGAATAGGTGCTAATAATTCTTGGTACTTGGCCAGCATAACTTCAATCAATATCTTGGTAATTGGCGCTATTTTACCATATTCATCGCGCGGGGGGACTTTCTTGACAAACCTCAAGCTCTGGACGATACATAAATGAGTGCTGGTGAAAAATAATACAGCCAAAAACCAGTTTATTTAAGGGGTAACTATATGATTCTAAATCATCTTTGGGGCTTGTACGCCCATCCGGTTGAAGAGTGGCAAACCATCGACAACCGCCACGAAAGTCTACTTTACAGCTTATCGCATATTCTACTTATCGCCCTGATCCCCAGTATCATGGGTTATTATTCAGCCGTTCATTTAGGTTGGAGCGTCGGCACCGGCGATCCCGTCTATCTGACTCACGACAGCGCACTGCTTATTGGTGGCGCCATGTATGTGGCCTTGATTGTCGGCGTATTTGCGCTGGCCTATTTGGCTCATTGGATGGCAAAAACCTTCGGTGCCGAGCCGACCTTTACGCAAACACTTGAGCTTGCGGCCTATACCTCAACGCCGGTATTTATGGCGGCCTTTGCAGCCTTCTATCCGACCTTGTGGTTTATTGTCTGCGTTGGTTTGGTGGCGCTCAGCTATTCGGTCTATCTACTCTACACCGGCGTGCCAATCTTGATGCATATTCCTCACGAACGCGGTTTTATCTATGCCAGCTCTGTGGTGACCTGTGGCTTGGTGCTCTTGGTGATTATCCTCGCGGCGACCGCTATTTTATGGACCAACGGCATAGTCTCACCTGTCTTTAGCTAGCCGCCTTCAGCCGCTAGCAATAATTTTAAGCAATAAAAAAGGAGCCAAAGGCTCCTTTTTTATTGTCTATTCGCTTAATCGTCTTGGTTATGAATTTCCAAGTTTGCCGACATCGCCTTTTCACGACCAGACTTGGCCGAGTCATTACGTAGCTCGTCGATACGATTTAGGTAATCCTGGTCGATATCACCGGTCACATAGTAACCATCGAAAACCGAGGTTTCAAAACGGGTGATTTCCGGGTTTTCCTGGGAGACTGCGGCAACCAGGTCTTCCAGTGATTGATAGATAAGACCATCTGCACCAATGCTGGCATTGATGTCTTCTACTTCACGACCATGGGCGATCAGTTCGGCAGCCGATGGCATATCGATACCATAGACGTTCGGGAAGCGTACTTCCGGTGCCGCTGAGGCAAAGTATACATTCTTAGCGCCGGCTTCACGGGCCATTTCAACGATCTGGGCTGAAGTGGTGCCGCGCACGATTGAATCATCAACCAACAATACGTTTTTGCCTTTAAATTCACGGGCAATGGCATTGAGCTTACGACGTACTGACTTTTTACGCAGTTCCTGACCCGGCATGATGAAGGTACGGCCGATATAACGGTTCTTCACAAAGCCCTGACGGTAAGGCAGTTCAAGTACTGAAGCGATTTCCAAAGCGATATCACATGAAGTCTCTGGAATTGGGATCACCACGTCAATGTCCTTATCAGACCATTCTCGTTTGATCTTCTCGCCCAGCTTGGTACCCATGTTTACGCGTGTGGCGTATACCGACATATTATCGATAGTTGAGTCAGGACGGGCAAAGTAAACAAATTCAAAAAGACATGGGTTGTAAACCGACTTATCGGCGCACAGTTGTGAGTACAACTGACCGTCTTCGGTTACATAAATGGCTTCACCCGGAGCTACGTCACGGATAACTTCAAAACCGTCTGTGTCCAGTGCCACGCTCTCTGATGAGAACATGTACTCTGTGCCCTTTTCAGTTTCGCGCTTACCAAAGATAAGCGGACGAATACCGTGCGGGTCACGAAACGCAACCATGCCGTGGCCGATGATCATGGCGATAGTGGCATAACCACCGATAACCTTAGAGTTCACCTCTGAAATAGCGGCAAAGATATCTTCTGCGGCTAATTTCAGCTTGTCGCACTTGCTCAGCTCATGGGCAAGCACGTTTAGCAGGATTTCGGAGTCCGAGGTGGTATTTACATGACGACGCGCCTCGTTGAACAGCTGCTCTTTTAGCTGCTCGGCGTTAGTCAGGTTACCGTTATGGGCCATGGCAATACCGAATGGCGAGTTCACGTAGAAAGGCTGCGCTTCCGCCGAGCTTGAGGTACCCGCGGTTGGGTAACGCACATGACCTAGGCCGATATTGCCCTGCAGGCGCTTCATGTGTCTTGTATGGAACACATCTTTTACTAAGCCATTGGCCTTACGCAGACTGAAGGTATTATCTTCAATCGTAATAATACCCGCCGCATCCTGACCGCGGTGTTGCAAAACAGTTAAGCCATCATACAAAGCCTGATTAACAGGCGATGTTCCGACTATACCAACGATACCACACATTAAAATTTCCTCGCCGATTAACGGTTAGCTGAATTTAAAAAGCTTGAGTTGTTCTCGAGGTAGTCAAAAAACCACTCGATCACAAAGCCAAATTCAGGGATAAGTCGAGATGCGCTCCACCAGTTTGTATTCGGGGCTCCGGTAAAGGCATCGAGAAAGAATAGAATAGCGCTGACGACCAACACGCCACGCAAGGCACCAAACACGATTCCAAACACGCGATCGGTACCCGACAAACCGGTGCGCTGCACCAACTCGCCTAAGATGTAATTTAACAATCCACCCAACAACAGCGTAGAGAAAAACAGTATGGCTATCGCTGCGGCATTTCTTAAAAGGGGTTCTGAAATATTGGTTAGGTAGGAAGCTAAATAGGGGTAAAAGATACTGGATACAAAAAACGCAGCGGCCCAAACGGCCAGCGACATAGACTCTTTAATAAAGCCTCGCACTAAGCCAATAATGGTAGACAGTGCAATAATGCCGGCAATGGCGTAATCAACCCAGATCATAATAACCACTAGTCGTTAGTTTGGGGCGCATTCTAGCGGAGCGGGACGTTAAATACCAGATCATTTTGTTACTTGGAACTGGGTAATACGACCTTGTAAATTGGTCAGCTTTTGTAACTTGGGCAGTTGTTGCTCAAGCTTTTCCTTACTTAATTCCGGCCCCACCAACACCTTGGTCAGGGTGCCGTTAGCGGTTTTAACCTCGCGGGTAAAGACCTTGAAACCATTGCTCTTAAGCTTGGCCATCAGCGCATCGACACTGCCTTTGCGGGAAAAGGCACCCAATTGCACTACATAGGCCATTTGCGTTAAGCCACTTTGTTTGGGGCGCTCCAAGGGCTCATCCTTGGTCAGTGTGGAAACCGCCACCGTGGTGCTTTCTGTGCTGGGTTGCTGCGCCTTTGGCTGTGGCGCTGGTGTGCCGGCAGTTTTATCGACGGAATCACCGGCTAAACCATCAACTAAATCCTCAGCTGAGCCAGAAGCGAGCTTTTCATCGTCGGAGGCTAATTCTTCGATTTTTTCATCTTTAGGTAAAGGAGCCATATCGGCCTTGTCAGACAAGGCCTGCTGTAAGTCGATAGACTTGAACTCAGGGCGCTCGGGTATGGCTTTAAAACCTTCCTTGTACCGCACCTTATCGCCATCCAAAATATTAGGAATAAAAACAATAGCGGCAACAACTACAATAGTGGTTCCGATCAAACGGTTAACAAACCCTGAGTTCACTCTTACAGCCCCTAACTCTCAAAAAATGTGATTGCTTCTGCTACAGTGTAAAACGATCCGAAAATAATCAAAAGGCTTTGCTCGCAAAGTTGCGGTAAAACCGCCTCAATGGCATCGCCAACACAATTATGGGCGCCGGCTACACTGACCTGCTTGCCTATCGTTTTGGCCAACTGCTCAGCCTGTGTGCCCCTGGGGTTATCCAAGGTAGCCACATGCCAATAATCGACCGCATCCTTCATCGCTTCAATAACATCGGCGTGCTCTTTGTCGGCCAACATACCAACGATAGCATAAATACTAACCCCTTGTTGCTTAAAGGATTGTAAACGCTTGGCGAGAAAACGTGCAGACTCGCGATTATGAGCCACATCCGTGACTACTCGAGGCTGCTCGCTCAGGGTCTGAAAACGCCCGGTGACCTTAAGGGCCTTAAGGCAATCGGCGATCACCGTAATATCCGGTAATAGGTTGAGTTTATAAAGTACGCTCAGCGCCGTGGCGGCATTTTGCGCCGGAATAGCAGGTTGGGCAAAGCACAGATCATAATCATCCATTTGCCAGCTAAAGGTGACTTCATCTTCACTAAAATGAAAATCGCGACGGGATAGGCATAGATCGGCGCCAATTTCCTTGCCGTAATCAACCACAGTATGGGGTATATCCAAATCGCCCACAATAGCAGGCACACCGGTGCGGAAAATACCGGCCTTGTCATAGCCTACCAATTCGCGGGTATCGCCCAGGTATTCTTTATGATCCAGGTCTACCGTGGTGATCACGCTGGCAACGGGAGTGACTATATTGGTGGCATCATAACGCCCGCCTAGGCCTACTTCCATCAGCACATAATCCACATCCATACGCTTAAAGATGTGCAGCGCCCCTAAGGTGCCGAACTCAAAATAAGTCAGTGCGGTGTCCCCTCGCCCTTGTTCAAGCGCGTTAAAGGCATCCACATGAATTTGATCGTCAAGCTCGGCGCCATTGATGCGCACCCGCTCGTTGTAACGAATAAGGTGAGGCGAGGCATAGGTACCGACGCTATAGCCCTGGGCTAATAACAGCGCTTCTAAACATTGGGCCGTGGTGCCCTTGCCGTTGGTGCCGGCGATAAGAATGATTTTGCTGCGGGTATCGAGCAGGCCGATTTGCTCTGCCACGCGCTGAACGCGCTCAAGGCCCATTTCAATGTTGGCAGGATGGATCTGCTCTAAATAACAAAGCCAATCATCTAGGCTAGACGATTGGCTCGGTTTCGAATCTGACATAGGTAAGTTTCTAGATTGCCGAGAAATTTACGCTACTCTATGCTCTTGTTCGGTAGAAGGCAAGTTCATTAGCTTGGCCAGCAGACGCGCTAAGGTGTCACGCATTTCGCGGCGGTCAACGATCATGTCGATGGCACCGTGCTCAAGTAAGAACTCACTGCGTTGGAAACCATCCGGCAGGGTTTCACGCACAGTTTGCTCGATTACGCGCGGACCGGCGAAACCGATAAGTGCCTTTGGCTCAGCCACGTTAACGTCACCTAGCATGGCCAATGACGCCGATACACCACCCATGGTTGGGTCTGTCAGTACCGAGATAAACGGCAGGCCTTTTTCACTCATTTTCGCCAGTGCTGCACTGGTTTTCGCCATCTGCATCAGTGACATAAGCGCTTCTTGCATACGAGCACCGCCCGACGCAGAGAAGCACACCAGTGGCATGTTGTGCTCTAAACACACATTCACGGCTTCAACGAAACGCGCGCCCACTACCGAGCCCATTGAACCACCCATGTAGGCAAATTCAAACGATACTGCGGCAACAGGAATACCCTTTAGCTGGCCCTTCATGGCAACCAGAGCATCTTTCTCACCACTGCTCTTTTGTGCAGCGTTGATACGATCTGAATACTTTTTCGAGTCTTTAAATTTCAAGACGTCTTTAGGCTCATGCTGAGCGCCCAACTCGGTGCGACCGGCGTCGTCTAAAAATAGCTCCAGACGCTTACGTGCAGTGATACGCATATGGTGATCACACTTAGGACACACGTTCATTGCCTTTTCCAGCTCAGCCTTATAAAGGATGGCATCACACGAAGTACATTTAGCCCAAACGCCCTCAGGGATCTCTTTTTTGCCCGAAGACTTGGTTGTTTTTGGTAAGATCTTTTCTAACCAGCTCATTTGCAACTCTCTTAATGCTTGTTAGTAGCGAGGCGGATGTACCACCCCAAAATTAGCCGATAAATTAGCACAATTAAAACATGAATTTAGTTGCTTAGATATAAAAAACTGGTCGGCGTAGTCTATTACGGCGACCAGTCAAACTTTTGTATGAACTAAATACATCAAAAAGTGACGCTATTTTTCCCTAATTATTGGGCAGAAACAGCGGCCCCAAAGGGGTAGAAGGTATTTGCCACTTCTCGGGATAATCAACATCCACCAAGTATAAACCATTAGGCTTGGCGGTGGCGCTGGCCTGGGTGCGGTCTTTAAGCTGCAACAAATGTTGCATCCAATCCGGCTCCTGTGCGCCTACGCCTATGTCCATTAAACAGCCGGTGATATTACGTACCATATGGTGCAAAAAGGCATTGGCCTTGATATCTACGACTATATAGTCCCCCACCCGTTCCACATTAAGGTGATGAATATTGCGAAACGGCGTATTGGACTGGCAGTGCACCGCCCTAAAGGAGGTAAAGTCTTGCTCACCCAGCATATAATGACAAGCCGCATGCATACGCTCGGCATCAAGGGGCTGGTGATAATGGGTCACACCGGAGCGTAAAATTCCCGGGCGATAAGGATGATTGTAAATCACATAACGATAACGACGGGCGGTGGCACTAAAGCGGGCATGAAATTCATCGTCAGCCTGCATGGCATAGCGCACGGCAATGTCGTCTGGCAGCTGCGAATTCATGCCTAGGGTAAAGGCGCCCATATCGCGTTTGGCGTGGGTATCAAAGTGTATAACCTGGCCCGTGGCATGGACACCGGCATCGGTGCGCCCGGCACAGGTGATCTCAACCGGATGATCGCAAATTCGCGATAAGGCCGTTTCAATTTCTTGCTGAATACTGCTGACATGGGACTGGCGCTGCCAACCACTGTAGCGAGCACCGTTATACTCAATTCCTAACGCGACGCGCATTGACACTCTTTTCGATTGCAAAATTTTCGGCATTTTATCTGCTCTGGCCCTAAATAGCTAATCCGGCTGCTTATTAGGGGTTAGCAATCACGCCAAGGCGCTTATCTTTGAAGCCGCTCTTTCAGTGCCAGTGCTTCTTGCTGCAGGGTTTGCGGGCCATTATCAAGCACCTCTTGCAGCGCCTCCAGTGCCGAGTCAAGATCATCGATTTCCAGATAGGCACGGGCCAAATCCAGTTTAGCGCTATAACCGCCGTCCTCGGTATCGACATCTGTTTTCGCAGTATCTTCGAGCAAATCATCAAACTCGCCCAGGCCCACATCCATATTGGCGTCTTTATAAGGCTCCTCAACGAGTTCGGCGTCATCGCTTTGCGCCAGCAGATCATCGATTTCCACATACTGACCTGCGCTGCCCGCTTCTATTTTTTGTGGTGCGGCCGCCAGCTCGGTTTCGTCTTCACTTTGACCATCACTTGCAGCTTCATCAGAGGCTTGGCTAAACGCATCAACAAGGCCATCATTGATGGGTTCAAGATCGGCGAGATCATCATCCGCATCTTGCATCAATGCCTGCAAGTCTACATCACCAGGAATATCGTCCCGTTCCGGCAGCTGCTCCCTTGACTGAGTCGGTGACTCTGCCAATTCGTTAAGCATGGCATCGAAATCCGTGTCACTGATATCCTCAAGAAACGCTTCATCCATTTGCTCATCGTCAAGGGCCGAGTCTTCGTCGTAGTCCGCCGCCAACAGAGCATCGATATCGAACTCATCGGCAACTTCTTCCACTAAGATCTCGGCGGAAGGCTCAGGAGAAGGCTCCGCTAAATCCTCAGGTAAAAACTCGTCGTCTGCCTTTGCCGCATGCTCGGGTAAATCTTCCGGTAAAAGTTCAGCTGAAAGTTTAGCTGAAAGCTCGGCGGATGAAGCGCCTGAATGTTCATCATCTTCACCCTGTACACCAGCTAGCGGCTGATCAATTTCGAATTCATCGGCAACCTCTTCTGGCAAGAGCTCAGCTGAAGGCTCAGGAGCAAGATCTGTCAAAGGCTGGGATAAATCCTCAGGTAAAAACTCGTCTTCTACCCTTGCCGCATGCTCGGGTAAATCTTCCGGTAAAAGTTCAGCTGAAAGCTCGGCCGACAGCTCGGCTGAAAGCTCCTTGTCTTCGCCCTGAACCTCATCCTTATCTAGCTCTTCGTTCGCCGGCACCTTAGTGACAAATAAGTCATTAATTTCTGCATCGCTCAGCGCGTCCAGATTGTCACTTAGTGACACCGGTTTATCGGTCTCGACATAGGTATCGGCATCAATGCTCGGTAAATCAGAGCTCTGCTGGAATACTGCTTCTTCTTGGCTGATTTCTGCCTTGGCGTTCTTTTCCTCGACGTTCTCTTCCTTGGAATTAGCGGCAAAATCCACTTCATTCGGCTCGTTTAAGGGCTGAGCCGCGGCAACTGCTTGAGTCTCGGCGGTCAATGGTTCTGCTGCCACCGGGCTAGGCGCTTCTTCCTTGCTTCGCTTTTTCAAAAACACCACCACCAGCGCCACAATGGCTAAAACCGGCAACGTCATCATCAGCAACCAAGTCAACCAGCCGGGCAACGCATTAAACCAGTTGGCGTTTTGCTCCTGTTGAATTTGCTGTTGTCGCGCCATGGCCTTACGCTCGGCCATAAACTGCTGCAGCTGTTGTTGCAGCTCGGCATCTTTTTCATCAAGCAGGGCCTGAACCTGAATAAGCTGATCGGTAATTTTCTGCAATTGCGCACGTAGACGCTCATTGTCGGCGAGGATCGACTCGGCATTGCTTACCGAAGCGCTAAGCTGCTGTTGTAACTCGACTAAGCGCTCATTTTGCTCTTGCTTGAGTCGCTCAATCTCTAATTCCAATTCACGTTTTGCTTGTGCTGCCTGCTGTTGACGCACCCTACCGGTTTTAACACTTGCGGTTGTACCCGCAGTTCTGATCTTGGCCCACAACTTATCGTCTTGCTCCGATTTGGCCTTGGCCAAAAGCGGATCTATGGTGCGAATTTCCCGCATCGACGGTATCTGTAAGTAAGCGCCGTCACGCATATGGTTAAGATTGTTATCCAGGAAGGAGTTTGGATTCTTTTCATACAGTGCCACCATCACCTGATACATGGTCACCGAATTGTCCGGGCGCACCCTGGCGGCAATACGCCACAGGGTATCGCTCGGTTTAATCGGCCCGATAGCACGAATTTGCTCGCTATTATCAGCCCCTTCCGGGTCACGGTTCTCGGTGCTTTGCGCACTGGCACCAGCATGGCTTAAGGCCAGGAGTAAAAAAAACAGGGTAACTAGAGAGCGCATGCTTTTCCTTTACTAACGTTAAGTGCTTTATTTGCGGGGCTGTGGGCAAACGAGCATTTTTTGACGATTCGTTGTTATTTTTGTGCTTTATTGCAATTTATGGCAAGTAACAGCAAGTATTATTCCACTTGCAAACTATAAACCAGATATTGGCGAATATCCACGACCAGTGAGGCAATTTAAATCTAGAACGAAGCGCTTGATATGTATAAGAAAAGCGGCCATTAGCCGCTCTCTTGTAGGTCGGTGCTGTGCGCCGACATGGTGATATTAATTGAGGATTTTGTCGGCATAGAATGCCGACCTACAACCATAGCGGCAAAGGTCGACAACCTGTGCCGCTGATATCAAAGATAATGAGCGATCAGCTCTTCAGCAATCTGTACGCTGTTGGTAGCCGCACCTTTACGGGTGTTATCACTCACCACCCACATATTTAAGCCATGCGGATGAGAAATATCCTGACGCACACGGCCGACATAAACACTGTCGTTGCCGCTGGCATCGGATACCGGCGTTGGGTAATCATGCTCGTCTTCGATAAGCTCAACACCCGGGGCATCCTGTAATAACTGCTTAACGTGCTCAACGTCCACCGGCATCCGGGTTTCTAAATGAATGGCCTCGGCATGACCGAAGAATACCGGCACGCGCACCGCCGTTGGGTTCACCATTACGGTTTCATCACCCAGGATCTTCTGCGTTTCCCACACCATTTTCATTTCTTCGCGCGTATAGCCGTTGTCTTCAAAGGCATCGATTTGCGGAATAACGTTAAACGCCATTTGCTTGGTGAAAACCTTATTGTCCAGTGGACGACCATTCATCAGGTTAGCGGTTTGCTTTGCCAGCTCGTCAACCGCTTCTTTACCTGCGCCCGACACCGCCTGGTAAGTAGAGACATTAATGCGTTCAATGCCATAAGCATCATAAATTGGCTTAAGCGCCACCAGCATCTGGATGGTTGAACAATTTGGGTTGGCAATAATATTGCGGTTACGGAAATCCGCCAGACTGGCCGCATTCACTTCCGGCACAACCAGAGGCACATCATAGTCGTAACGGAATTGTGAGGTATTGTCGATAACCACACACCCAGCCTCTGCAGCGATGGGCGCGTATTTTTCAGACACACTGCCACCGGCCGAGAACAAGCCAATATGCGCATTGGCAAAGTCGAACTGCTCAACATCAAGTACTTCTATGGTTTCGCCGTTGAATTCAATCTCTTCACCCGCAGAGCGGCTGCTGGCCAATGGGAACAGTTGATCAACCGGAAATTTTCTTTCCGCCAAGGTCTCTATGATTTGACGACCCACTAAACCAGTGGCGCCCAATACCGCGACATTATATTTTTGCGACATATCTCTTCCTCAAGGCGTTAAATACTAAACCCAAACGCTGCCAAGGCGCTCAGGTAAGGGTTACTACCGCTGAGCGTCAAGGTGCTGAGCTCGCGGCGAACCGGATAGGTTTTGCGCAACAGATCAAAGCCATGGCTATGCAGTTGTGCACGTAAAATGGCGTCATCACGACGCACATCGTAAATTAGGTGTACCAGGGCGCCAAGCTCCTCCTTACTCCAGCTCTCGCTTAGAGTAAGCTGAGTCAGGCTTGGTGTCGGCAAATGCTGCGCTAAATCACTGTTGGGTGTCAGATCTAGGTGCTGACACAAGGCTTGATATAGCATCAAGGTACCACGGCCCTTGCCCTCCAGCGTATGTCCGGCAATATGCACCGTCGCCAGCTCTACATAGGGCAACAGCTCTTCGAGAATATCCGGCTCGTTTTCCCACACATCCAATACCAAGCATAAGTCATCCTCGGCTTGCTGACGCGCTAACAGGGCCTGATTGTCTATCACATCACCACGGCTGGCATTGATCAGAATTTTACCTTCACTCAATGCATCGATGCGCTGCTTATCGAGTAAATGATAGGTGCAATGCTCGCCGTCTTTAACCAGGGGCACATGAAAGGTGATGATATCGGCCTCGGCTAGGGCTGTTTCCAGGCTGTGCCAGTCTCCGACATCGCCGCGCGTCTGTCTCGGCGGGTCGACCAAAAGAGTTTTCACGCCGATAGCGGCGAGTTTATCCGCCAGACACTGGCCGATATTACCGACACCAACAATGGCAATGGTTTTGTCGAACACAGAAAAATGCTGCTCTTGCGCTAGGGCAAACACCGCACTGAGCACATATTCGGCTACGGCCACCGCATTACAACCCGGAGCACTGGCAAAAGGCACCTGACGCTCGGCTAAGTAAGCTTGATCTATATGATCGACGCCTATGGTGGCGGTGCCGACAAACTTTAAGCTGGTATTTTGCGCCAACAACTCGGCATTAACCTGGGTCACCGAGCGCGTTAGTAATACGTCCGCATCCTTGACCATTTCTGGAGTCAAGGCCCTGCCATCGAATCGCTCAATCTCGCCCAGAGGGGCAAAAAAGGCATCCACAAGGGGCATATTTTGATCTGCTAATATTTTCATTTTTCTTCCCAGAGGGACTAGCGGAGCGCTATTTTAATCATGCTGCTGCCACAAAGCAAAAAAGCCACGCAATTGCGTGGCTTTTTCTGCAAACTCAGGTCGGTATTAAGCTTTGTACTTGCTCATTACCAGGGTCGCGTTGGTGCCACCAAAACCGAAGCTGTTAGACATCACGGTGTTAAGCTCAACATCGCGACGCTCGGTCACAATGTCCAGGCCTTGTGCCTGCTCATCCAGCTCGTCGATATTGATAGACGGTGCTACGAAGTTGTTCTCAAGCATTAGCAATGAGTAAATTGCTTCGTGTACACCGGCAGCGCCTAGAGCGTGACCCGTCATCGCCTTGGTTGCACTGATAGCAGGTGAGTTGCCACCGAACACTTCTTGAATCGCACCCAGCTCTTTTACATCACCTACAGGCGTTGAAGTGCCGTGCGTGTTCAGGTAATCAACCGGCGTGTCCAGGTCTTGCATGGCTTGGCGCATACAACGTACCGCACCTTCACCCGAAGGAGCTACCATGTCGTAACCATCAGAAGTGGCACCGTAACCCGTGATTTCAGCGTAGATGTGCGCGCCACGAGCAAGGGCATGCTCTAGCTCTTCAACAACCACGATACCGCCACCACCAGAGATAACGAAACCGTCACGGTTAGCGTCATAGGTGCGTGATGCTTTTTCAGGTGTCTCGTTGTACTTGGTAGACAAGGCACCCATGGCGTCGAATTCCATTGCTAGGGTCCAGTGTAGCTCTTCACCACCACCGGCGAAGATCACGTCTTGTTTACCCAGCTGGATTTGCTCAACCGCGTGACCGATACAGTGTGCAGAAGTGGCACAAGCCGAGCTGATTGAGTAGTTAACACCTTTAATTTTAAAAGGAGTGGCCAAACACGCAGAAGTGGTGCTCGCCATGGTACGAGGAACCATGTAAGGACCTACACGCTTAACGCCTTTTTCGCGCAAGGTGTCTGCCGCTTCAACCTGGTACTTAGATGAACCGCCACCTGAGCCAACGATAAGGCCGGTGCGCTCGTTAGATACTTGCTCATCCGTTAGTTTGGCATCGGCAATCGCCTGAGCCATAGAAATATAAGCATAGGCTGCCGCATCACCCATAAAACGGAATGCTTTGCGATCAACGTGCTCTTTCACATCTAAGTCGATGCTGCCAGAAACCTGGCTACGAAGGTTGTATTCAGCAAACTCTGGGTTAAAAGCGATACCGCTTTTGCCCGTTTTTAAAGACTCTAATACTTCTTCTTTATTATTACCGATGCTTGAAACTACACCGATACCCGTAATTACGGCTCTTCTCATGAGAATTTACCCTAGCTTATTCCTAAATTGCGTGTAGTGTACGCGCAAATGTCCTACAAAGTGGTCATTCCAGCGTACATCTGTACTCTGAACTTTTCAAGCATGTCGCGATGATCTTTTGGTGACAATATACGTGCCGCCCTAAAGACGTTAAAATAGCGGCCAAACTGTTAAGCCTTGAGTCTTCATGATCACCCACGCGACTATCCATTTTAATGACACCGGCACTCCGGTAGCCGATGCCTTTGACGATGTTTATTTTTCCAACGAAGACGGCTTGGCCGAATCTGACTTTGTATTTTATCAGCATAATCAGATAGATGAGAGACTAAAATCACATCCTCGCAAACATTTTGTGATTGCCGAAACCGGCTTTGGCACCGGCCTTAACTTTCTTAATGCCTGGCAGCGCTTTACCCAGTGTGCCGATAAAAAGGCCGAGCGCTTGCATTTTATCTCATTTGAGAAATTTCCCATTCGCAAAGTCGATCTGTCCAAGGCCCTGAATAACTGGCCGCAACTGAGTCAATATGCCGAGCAATTATTGGCCCAGTACCCTGACGCCCTGCCAGGTTGCCACCGTCTGCACTTTGGCAATGTTACCCTAGATTTATGGATAGGCGATGTAAAGGACTCATTGGCTCAGCTAAATTATGGCAGCGCCGGACTGGTCGATGCCTGGTTTTTAGACGGCTTTGCACCGAGTAAAAACCCGGATATGTGGCAACAAAGCCTGTTCGATGCCATGGCTCATTTAGGCCGCGAGCAGGCCACCTTTGCCACTTTTACCGCCGCCGGTTTTGTCCGCCGCGGCTTGAAAGATGCAGGCTTTGAGGTAAAAAAAGTTAAGGGCTATGGCCGTAAACGGGAGATGATAGTAGGTCAACTAACAGCGCCGACAGCACAGGCCAACTGCCCAGCTCCCTATCAGCGCCAGGCACGCGCCTTAAATAAGGTCGCCATTATCGGCGGCGGCATTGCCAGCAGCCTGTTGCTGCATCGTCTTAGCGCCCGCAATATCGCCGCCACCTTGTTTTGCGCCGACGGCGATCTGGCCCAGGGTGCCTCCCACAATAATCAGGGCGCCCTCTACCCGCATCTACAGGCGGATGTGTCGCCTTCAAGTGAATTCTTTGCCCACAGCTTTGCCTACGCCAGACGCTTGTATGATCAATTACTGAGTGAGGGTTTCACCTTCGATCACCAATGGTGCGGCGTCTTGTTACAAGGGGTAAAGGATGAGATGCGCAAACGCCACGCTAACTTGGTGGCCAAGGATAACTGGCCTAACTGGCTTATTCACAAGGTGGATGCAGAGCAAGCCAGTGAATTAGCGGCAGTGGATATCCCTTATAGTGGCCTGTTTATTCCCAAAGGTGGCTGGCTGAGCCCGCCACAATTGGTGCAGGCCTTAGCGGATGCCGCCTGTAAAGAGGTGGCGCACGAGCTCAATTTTAACACCCCTATCCGCTCTTTGAGTCAACAAGACGGGCAATGGTATCTAGAGGGTGAGCAACAAACCTACGGCCCGTTCGACGATGTCTTTATTTGTATGGGTGAGCACAGTGACAGCCTGCTGCCGGGTCAAGGCTTGGCGCTGCAAAGCGTGCGCGGGCAAGTATCACATCTGGAAAACAGCTCGGCTTCAAGCAAACTTAATACCGTGCTTTGCCACAAGGGTTACTTCACCCCAAGTAGCCAGGGCGCGCATTGCATGGGCGCCACCTTTACCAAGGACACCAAAGAGCGGGATATTCGCGCCGAGGATAATGACACCAACTGGCAGCAATTTGCCGACTTTTATGGTGAATGTGATTGGACCGAGGAGTTAGGCACAGTCACAGGCGCTAAGGCGGCCATTCGCGCCACCTTGAGCGATCACCTGCCGCTCTTTGGTCAATATGCACAAGATCATGAATATATGAAGGCCTTCCCACAACTGGGTGTGGGCGTATGGCAGCAAGCTGAGCCCTTGCAGCACGAGTTTAGCGGTTTACACCTGTTTACCGGCCTCGGAGCCCGCGGTTTATGCACTGCTCCCATATGTGCCGAGGCGCTGGTTGCCAGCCTGTGTGATGAACCACTTCCTCTTAGTTTGCGTGTTGATCAGGCCCTGCATCCGGCCCGATTTACTATCCGAGGCCTAAAACGCGGACAAATAACATGATTTTTCGTTAAACATGGGTTAACTTTATATATGATAAGTAATAAACCTGAACTGGGATAGTAACTGCTTGAGCCGTAACTTATTTATTCCCTTAACACGGATAAGACGAATAAAGCCCTAGACCTACAATCCAGGTTAATAATTTTATATAAATGGAGTGAAACCATGAACAACGCGCTTCGTCGAGCGGCAACCTTAACATTTGCAGGCCTGCTGATGGCCGCCAGCCACCAGGCTAACGCCGACTTATCTATTTTGCCGTTGCCAAAAGATTTTCAAACCCACATGACGGTGGAAAAAAAGTACCCTATGGTCTTAGACGGTTTCACTCGCCTTAGTGACAGCCAGGTGCAGTCGTTCTATAGCGACAAACTGGGTGAGCCGCTGAAGATCACCAGCGATATCGACCGCTTTACCCTGTTTTATAATGTTGCCGGCCACCCGCTGCGCATTGCCGTATACCAGCGCGGCGAATGGACAGAGATCAGCGCCATGGTCAACGCCAAGACCGCCGGCGACATGTGATACCAATTCACTTAAATAGCTAATCATTCTAGCGGGCTAAATATCATGCTAACGGCGTTGGAATTTTTCTATGGAGAATAACTACATAAGAAAAATTCCGCCTTGTTATCACATCATTTATCCAGCGCTATCTCTGCTCACATACTTAACAGAATTGGTATAAGCATAAAAAAGCCAGCGGCCCGCTGGCTTTTTACTTTCCCCGAATTCACTAACGCCTTGCTAAGGCTTAGCCATCTGGATCACCACGCGACGGTTTTTGCCCCCACTCAACCAGGGTATTATTGGACTCAACATCTAATTGGCTCTTTGACCTCAAATTACATTCTGGCTCTATAGGAAATTTAGCAATTTATAAACCTCTCCCTAGAGGCAGCTCGGGTGAGCAACAATAATTTTTCCTTAGCCCTGTTGGCCGGGTCGAGTTTTTGCGATAATAGCCGACCTTTATCGGCTTTGGGCAGTAAATAGATGGCAGACGCACAACAACCTCTTTTTTCACAACGCTTTCGCGGCTTCTTTCCAGTAGTTATCGACGTTGAAACCGCAGGCTTTAATAAAGAAACCGATGCGTTATTGGAAATTGCTGTCACTACCTTAAAAATGGACGACCAGGGTGTGCTGAGCCTGGATCAAACCGAGCATTTTCATATTACTCCGTTTGAGGGCGCCAATATTGAGCAGGCAGCCATCGAATTTAACGGTATCGACCCGTTTTGCGCACTACGCGGCGCGGTTGACGAGCTTGAGGCGATAAAAAGCATTTGTAAGTTTGTGCGCAAGGCGCAAAAGGACGCCGGTTGTCAGCGCTCTGTTGTGGTCGCCCATAACTCCGCGTTTGATCACGGCTTTTTGAATGCCGCCATCGAGCGTTGCAAAATTAAACGCACCCCATTTCACCCTTTTGTCAGCTTTGATACCACCTCACTGGCGGGCTTAGCGCTGGGACAAACCGTGCTGGCCAAGGCCTGTCGTGCCGCCGGCATCGAATTCGATAACTCCCAGGCGCACAGTGCCTTGTATGACACCGAGCGCACCGCCGAGCTCTTTTGCTATATAGTCAACAAATGGCAAGCCCTTGGCGGCTGGCCTTTGCCGATAAATGAGCAGGAGCAAAACCCTGAACAAACAGCGTCAGAGTAATCATGATTAGCGCCCAACCTGAGCGATCATGACTGTTTTGTTATACAACTACCCAGTTTACTGTGTATTAACTAGACGAACAGCCCTGATTTATAACAAATTCTCATATCGTGCTTGTGGTCCAGGCGCCGACTCAGTTATACTTCAAGGACTGAAACGTATTTCAGGGGCTGATTAGGATTCGACGGGATTCAAGAAGCCTAAGGTGCATGTCGAGGTGCGGTTGGCCTCGTAAAAAAGCCGCATTTAAAGTAATCGCAAACGACGATAACTACGCTCTAGCGGCATAATAGCCCGCTAGCACTTCTCCGGTGTATGTCTGTGGACCCGGTTCTGAAGTGTCACCCTACACGGACTCGCTACGGAAACCCTGGCCGGGGTTGAAGGGCTAAAACTAAGCGGCCTCGCCTTTGTTTATCGTGTTCGTCCGAGACTCAAAGGTTAACCAATAGACGATACTAAACATGTAGGACCGAAGGTCGACGCTTTCCGGACGGGGGTTCAAATCCCCCCAGCTCCACCACTTTAGAGTTCGATTAAGTTCGAAAACGTTCAAAAACCCGTTGAGTTTCAAGGCTTAGCGGGTTTTTTAATGCCTTTAATGTTCGCCCACGTTTGCTGGAATTCACTTCTTTATGTACTATTTCATGTACTAAGTTAGTACATAGCGCACCAACTCGTAGTACATTGATGCGTCAAAGCCCCATATATCAAGGCCTTCAGGGAATAGTACATATGGCAAAAACAGTTAAGCCATTAAATGACACGCAGATTAAAAACACCAAAGCCACTGACAAAGTGCAAAGCCTAGCAGATGGCTATGGCTTGTATTTGAACGTGATGCCCAACGGTACTAAAAGCTGGGTGTTCAAATACCAAAAGCCCTACACCAAAAAGCGCACAAACATCAGCATTGGTAAATATCCAGAAGTTACTCTAGCACAAGCGAGGAAAAAACGAGAAGACGCGAGAGCCTTGCTAGCTGATAACATCGATCCAAAAGAGCAAAGAGACCGCCATTACCAACAAGAAGCCGAAAAAAGAGAGAACACGCTTCGACGCATTGCCGAGCTATGGTTTGACGTTCATAAGAGTAAAGTCAAAGCAGACTACGCAAAAAATGTATGGAATTCGCTCTCTTTACATATTTTCCCTGCACTAGGTAAGCACCCCATCCACTCGATTGACGCGCAGCAGGCGATCAGCGCCATTAACCCCATTGCCGCCAGAGGTAACCTTGAAACGGTAAAAAGGCTATGCCAACGGCTCAATGACATCATGAATTTTGCTGTTAATACCGGATACATTGAACACAATAGGCTGGTGGGTATTCGCTCGGCCTTTGCATCTCCAAAGAAAGTCCCAATGAAGACCATCAAAGAAGATGAGTTGCCTGAATTTCTCTCTGCACTGCATGATGCAAGTATCAAAACTACAACACGCTGTTTAATTGCTTGGCAGCTGCATACAATGACTCGCCCTAATGAAGCAGCTAAAACCAAATGGGATGAAATAGATCTCGAAAAACAGCTATGGGTTATTCCCGCTGAGCGTATGAAAATGAGCAAAGAACACCGCATTCCATTGTCACCTCAAGCAGTAAAAATCCTTGAAAAAATGCGTGCAATAAGCGGTAATCGAGAATACGTGTTCCCCGCAGATAGAAACCCTCGCACCCACACCAACCTGCAAACGGCGAATGCAGCGATTAAACGCATGGGATTTAAAGGCCGACTCGTTGCTCATGGTTTAAGGGCACTGGCGAGTACCATTTTGAATGACCACCAGCAGTTCGAGCCAGTACTTATTGAAGCAGCCCTCGCCCACCAAGACAAAAATGAAGTGCGTGCTGCTTATAACAGAGCCGACTACTTAGAAAAGCGCAGGGAAATGATGTGCTGGTGGAGCGATTATATTACTCAGGCGCAAATTAAAGGCTTTGAGTTGGTCTAAATATGCCACTCAGTAACTAAAGATAGGTGAATCATTACGGCGCCTAGCCAACAGAGACAGTGCTATTCGCTATCACTGTTATCCCCCTAATTCTTAATTAAAACAGAGGCGATGCACACCTAACCGCCTCTTCACACAAATATTAGGTGCAAAAAGCAAGTAGACAAGTTTTTTTCACTTTTTTTTTCACCATCATCCCCAAGGTCGCCTCGGCCAAAATACATATTTTTTCCTTAAACACGAAAACACATGAAACCTAAAATGCAGCGTAAGTAAACACTAACAAAATTAATTCAGGCGCACCTATTCATGGAGCATATCGCTTATACCAATGTTGAGCAAAAGCATCTCCTTGAAGTTTACGTTTCTATCTATCCGCAAGCTATCCGCAAGTTGCATCGCATTAAAAAACATTTAATCTTTGTCTCGTCCGCGGTTGATAAATTCCGATCTGCGGTGTTCGCAGGTGTTAAAACACACCTATTTTATTAAAACAGAATTGGAGAGATACGATGAATAGACTTCCAAAATTATTAACACGAAAAGAAGTATTATCGATAGTGGGTTTTAGTAGAACGACCATATATGAAATGGAGAAACTAGGAAGATTTCCTGAAGCCAAACGACTACACCCTAATAGTAGGAGCGTAAGGTACAACGCAGCGGAAGTTTATGAGTGGATTGATAACTTCGGTAAACAGCAAACATGCGATTCATGAGGCAGCACAGCATTATGGTGCCCATAGAGTTCGCAGTCATGAGCGAAAATGATGTCGCTGAGTACCTAAGAATGGGCGTATTAACGCTTAGGAGACACGTGTCAAAAGGCAGTGTGCCAAAACCAATTAAGCTGGGCAAAGTTTCGGTTTGGCCGACTCTGGAAATTAACGAGTTAGTGCAGAACATTACCGAACAAAAACGATCAAAAACGCAAAAGAAATGATGGTTATAAGATCGATGAGAGAGCTTAAAACAGCAGCCTTTAAGGGCAACTCCCCCGAAGGTTTTATCCTAATATCAAGCGAAATATATTCCAATAAATTGAATGGAGATTCTATTCATGACTAATGCAAAGTTCATCTTTATGAATATTGAAACTGAAGATAAAGAGCTAACAAGGCATAAAAGTTTCATTAGTCCTGCATTTGCGAGAGATCACCTTTTTAAAGGAAAGTGCGGTATCGCTCTAATCATCAAGGTTCTGAAAAAGTACAACATTGATAAGAGTCGAATGAACAGGATAGTCCATTTGGTTGATTCATTTATCTGCCAATATCAAAAAGTATTCGCGCTTCGCTTTGACTTGCACCACGGCCGGCAAAATACTGAAGACTCAAATAGCGTACTTCAACGTTTTCTGAAGCAAATAAAGCAAAGGTTAAAAGCCAATTATAAATCAGATATCAAGGTTGTCTGGAGCTGCGAGAAATGCAAGAGCCTTCACCATCATTATCATGTTGCCTTACTCTTAAACGGAAACAAGGTGAAAACGCCTCAGAAGGTATACAAAGTGGTACGGGAACTATGGGAGAGAATATCCGGTGGCATTGCTCCGTACATACCCCATGTACACTACAATCTTGTGCGTAAAAGTGACGAACGTTTCTGGATCACCCTACAAGCCCTTTTCGTTAGATTAAGTTACCTGGCAAAGAGTGAAACCGACTACAGGCCAGCTGGCGGCAAGAAATTCAGTTTCGGTATGAGCCGAGTAAATCCAGAGTATATTGATAGAGGCCCAGCAATATAAGCAGCCGACTCTAGGTTTAGGGCTACTCATCGCAATCAAGGTAGCCCTAATAATCCATCAGGAGAGTGATATGCCCAGAGGTGGAAAACGTAAAGGCGCAGGAGCCCCTAAAGGAAATAAAAACGCCCTCAAACACGGCGGCAGAGCCAAAGTCCTATTTGGCATTCCTTTAGATAAAGAGCTAACTAGAGTCGAATACTTAGGCTTGTGTCTTACACAGCTTGAATACATTCACAAACATTGTAAGCGCAATGGGTTTGCCCCAAGCAGTGAGTTTCTTATCCATAGCCAAAGATATGGGGGAGCTGTAAGAGGCAACCTCCCTGATATTCGATATCGCCGGTAACCACAACGTTACAGTGATCGCTTAAAGCCAAATAATCAAAGAGCGATCATACAGACCTTAAAATGAGCCAAGGATGGCTTAATTAAAACAACCACTCCTTTGTTATTTTAAAAAAACGAACATAGAAAAACGTTGTCGTATCACCAAAGAGGGATGGCTTTCGTTAGAGCGATCATCACTTTGGCTCTCAGTAAAAAATCCTGAAGAACATACCAAACAATCATACAGCCTTGCACCCAACACCATCACGTACCGTAACCCACAGTAAAACAAGGTTTCTATGAATTTTACCTCTAAATCAGCGATCACAACCTTAAAGTGATCGATCACTAATTTAGTATTAATCCCCCTAAAATATTTCTGCATAGCCAAGCGACTGTAGATTACCAAAGGCCACCAGTAAGCCTAATGTGACTTGCGTTTATTGGCGTTAAATTTTAACCTCTCCCTGAAGCTGTTGAAGAATGGATTAGATAAAATGGAATTTTATGAAGTAGAACCAACGCTGGATAACTACTGGCGAGCTATTATCCTATTCGGCCGCAATGTAGCATCCTACAAATTTGCCCTAGCCAAAGCCTTATATGACTTAAAAGCCGTCCCCAATGACTTAATCACACTCGATCAACTTGCAGTGCCTTTTAGCCAGCATCTGTGTGAGCATTTAAAACACTCCCCTAAACAAATCACATCACTGTCGAGTAAGTTTCTCAGTGCCTGCTCAAGCTACAATAAGGATGAAATTAATCACGACGAACTAATCAAACAAACTGTAAAGCTTGGCTTCGCCAACGTCATTGACGCATTTCATGTTGTAAACAGTGGTGAAATTGGTCACCGATTCTTTATCGATGAACGTAAGACACATAACGGTATCCGCCTTACCGAAAACTTTTTTAAGTTGGCTGAGCACGAGCAGTTCACTAACTTTAAAAACGAAACAGAGGCTCGGTGGAGATTGGTAGAACAAGCATGGAAAATGGGAGTAGCTAGAAATCTAATCAGCGTTGAGTACGATAAAGAGCTCAAGACGTTATTCACCGGAACAAAAGAACGCAGAGTCAACATCACTAGTTGCCGTGATAGCCTAAATGGCTATCAAAAGGGTCGCTGCTTCTATTGCTATCAGCCTGTCAGTATCAACACTCAAGCCGACCAGCTGGTAGATGTAGATCACTTTTTACCCTGGACACTAAAAGACCATGTACCAAATATAAACGGTGTCTGGAATTTGGTTTTGTCTTGCCAAGATTGTAATCGTGGTGAAAAAGGAAAGTTTGCTAAAGTGCCTGTTCTGGAGCTTCTAAAAAGGCTGCATAAGAGAAATGAGTACTTTATAAATAGTCACCTACCACTACGTGAAACCCTTATCCAACAAACAGGGAAAAATGAGGCACAAAGGCGAGCCTTCTTGCAGACTAATTATACGTTAGCGAAAAGTATTCTTATCCACACCTGGCAACCTGAAATCAAAGGCATAATCACTTTTTAATATGAGCATTCAATTTTACGAGCAAAACGCGCAAGCCTTCTTCAATGACACAGTCAATGTAGATATGACAGATATCTATACAAGGTTTACTGCTAACTTAGCTAAGGGAGCCAAGATTCTAGACGCTGGCTGCGGCTCTGGCAGAGATTCTAAAGCCTTTTTAGATATGGGCTTTGACGTTTATGCATTTGATGCCAGTAAGTCACTTTGCGAGCTTGCTAGTGCAGAAACAGGATTGATAGTTAAGCACCAGACCTTTGATGATGTAACAGCCGAATCTCAATATGACGCGATTTGGTGTTGTGCTTCCCTACTCCATGTTCTAGAGAGTGAACTACCCGAAATATTCAATAAGTTGTCTAGGGCGCTAAAGCCAGGCGGCATTTGGTACTTGTCTTTCAAGTATGGCGACGGAGAACGTATTAAAGATGGTCGCCATTTTACCGACCTTAATGAGCAAAAGCTTGAGTTCCTAGTCAAAGCCTTATCTAACGTCAGTATTGAGACAATATGGATTTCAGAAGATAAAAGGCCGGATAGAAGTGAAAGCTGGTTGAATGCCATCCTTATCCACCACTAATTAACTAATCAATCAGGGAAGATTATGCAAATAGAATGCCCTTCGTGCAAAACGGACAACAAAGTCGAGTTTGGTGATAATATTTTGTGCAATGAATGCAAAGAGTCGTTTGGTGGCCATTCATATAAAAAGTTCAAAAAGCCTTTGATATCAGCCTCAACAGCCTTATTTATCGGAGCGTTTGGAGCATATAAACTAGACAAAAACTTTATTGAGCAACAAAGGTACCCTGTTGAATTAGAATATGAACTAATCAATAGCTGCGTCAATTCTGATCGAAGCGCACTCACCAGTTCTTTATTTGTTAATAAAACAAAAGCCTGTATCTGCACATTAGAAAAAACAATGGACGAAGTTAGCTATAAACAGCTTAAAGAAAGTGAGTCGACTTTCGTGACCCACTTTCGCTCAAATATAAATTTATGCAGTTAGTTACCTAGTTCGGGGCGGGTTATTACCACGCCCTTTACCAGATGGATTACCAGTCTTACTTGGGCCATTAGGTGGAGTAATGCTGAGGCCGTCTGTAAACTTTGCACGTCTATTTATCATGATAATTTCCTTAAATTTAGATTGTGTAATGTCTCTATCGGAGACAGATTCATATTTGCACACGGAGAAAGGACAAATGGGGACACCCAAAAAAGAATCACAAATAAAACTAGAACTAGTGGCTTTAATTAACATGCTAGGCTGGTCCAGAAACCAAGCTGCAAGATACATATACACTGAGACACATGATTTCGATGATGATAGTGAAATACGTAAGTTTGAAGCAAACTTCATAAAGGCGTTACAGCGTGACCAAAATCAAGATAGGCTTGAGGTTTATTTTGATATTTTGCTCGCTTCACCTGAAGCCGAAGCTATTGATTTCGTAAAAAATAAGTACATTCCACTTGATGTTATTAGCTCATCACTGAGTGAAAGTATGAAAGATATATCAAAGTGCATTACTAAAACCTTAAAATCAGAATAAGTGAATTAGCAGTCTGCTAGCATAATGAGGGTTACATACAGTAACTACCCCAAAGCTATTGGGCACGTATCGTTGACCAGATCATACGGAACAACATTTAACTTTAAATCATCTTTGTAGTTGAAGCTTTCAAGGCTGGTGGAGAATCCAGCGTGGCTAGGGTAAATTAAATAGAGCTCTCCCCTGCCTTTCAGGTATTTTTCACCATAAGCAAATAATTGATAAATATCCGCCTGGCTCAAATGATATTTATCGCTCGTATTACTTAAACTCTCATTTATCAACTTCCACTTGGTATCAAGTACCGATACCGCTCTACTACCATCGTATATTACGAAATCGGGCTGAAGTCTAAACCACACATCACCTTTATGTTCCGTCAAGCCAAGGTGTCGAACTTGTTGCTTTAATGAAAAAGACTTGGGTATTTGAATAGAAAGCTGCTTCGCAACATATCGCTCAAAAAGCGTCTCCATCGGGAAGAGAAATGAAATGCCACGATGTTTTCCAACCATAGAAATAGGCGATCTATAACTCAGAATTAACTCACACCATGGTTTCAAAGGCCGATAGTGAGCAAGAGTTCGATCATCCCTCCATAATCGAAAGTCCTGCTCGTAGTTTGTTGATATGTCTATCTCATGGAAAAAGAACAATAGTTCTCTCCCCAATCTACGGTTAGCATCCGATTTAGTCCACTTTAGTACTTGTTTTAACGCTGCATGTATTAATTTGTTTTCTGCCCTGTCAGGAGTGTACACATCAACGTTAATATGAAATTCGCTACCTTTCCCTGGTCTTTGTGACAATTGCTTTGACAAATTCAACCGCCCTCTAAGAAACGGTGAATTTTTGTCTTTACGTTGATATTCGTATCTAACACCTTGTTTAATTAACTTCGACACCGAGTGTAAGAAGTAGCTAATTAATACCTCGTACAAGGGTTGTTTCGTGAGCTGCAGATGAGAAGAGCTGTACTGTTTTAATTCTAGGTTTTCAACCATAGCCAACATTTTCAACAGCACTTGTCTTGTACTTTCTTGGTTGTCAGTAGACTTAGAGATTTTCGGTAAAATTTCTATTCTGGCTCCGCATGGCGTTTCTAATACTCCCACATAGTTTACGACCTGTAATGCAATCGACCGCCCATATCGTTTCACTCTCACCAGCTCACGTTGGCTATCATCGTGACTAACACCATTCTCCAATAACCACAGGAAAGCGCTAGATGGAATAGATTGGCAGTCTAACCCCTGCTCTTTCCCATTGTTAGTCAAAATAGCAAACTCTCGTACGCTAATATCCAAGGCACTAGAGCGCACTGTATATCCCCTTGTACGCCTCAATACTTTCAAGAGCTGCTGGGTTGCGTGTAAATGGAGTTATTCCCTCAGAGCGCCAATCATGACCCATTAGTTTACTTATCGAGCTGTCGTCATACTTCTCTATGATGAACTTCAACTTCGGATCATCTTTTAGGTGGTCACCTAACACTTGGCCTACTCGTTCCCAATCCTCGAAAAAGTACTCTTCCAGAAGAGGTAAAATTTCCAACTGGAAAATCCTAGCCAACAGCCTTAACGAAGGGTTCTCTTTCAACGGTAAAAAGAAGCTATGCCCAAGTGTGTGCTCACGATCATATAAAAGTTCGATACGTTGATTGATGACTGACAGAAGCCTCTCTATGTCAATCCCTTCAACCAACACGCCTCCTAATAACTCAGGGTGAGGCATCATTTCGATAAATTCAAAACGGCGACGAAGTGCAATATCTACTTGTGCAAGGGACTTGTCAGCAGTATTCATGGTCCCGATGATATGGAGGTTTGACGGTACACTGAACTGTTGTTTTGAGTATGGTAGCTTTAGTGCTAATGCCTCAGCTCCACCAGCTCGTTTGCTGGGCTCTATAAGTGTAATCAACTCACCAAAAATATTAGAAATATTCCCTCGGTTAATTTCATCGATTATCAACACACGCTTTTCACTCTGCGGTGCTACTCTCGCTCCTATCCCATAATTAACAATATTCTCGACCAGAGGTGCGAGAACATTTTGATACCCGTTAACAATATATTTCTCTAACTTCGGGCTTTCGTTCCACTGAAAAACTTCTTTATTGCGTATCTGTTCTATTGTCAGCTTTTTACTCTTCACTAAAGAAGTTAATTCATCGACTATCAGCCTTGGTAAAGGTAAAAGCGCCCCATTAGGCTTTATTAACGTTATGACATCATCGGTAATTTTATCAATACTGTATGACGAGATTTTCATACCTTCACAAACACGCGGTATTGAATCGCTGGTAGGGTCGTCTCCTGTTAAAAGTTCTTTCAACTTTGTACTATCTAAAACAGGTTCTCGTAGCCTGTATAAAGTCATCTGAGAGAGATTCTTATTAAACAACTCCTCCAGTGGCAGCGAAGGGCTGTATACCCGATGCCAAATTACATTTCGCTTCTGAGAATAACTGGCGTCTTCAACAGCCGAAACATCAAATTCATAGTCACCTGTTACCTCGGCAATGGCTCTAAACTTCCTATTACCATCAGAGACAATGATCAAATCACCAATACTCATAACGTTTCGGAAATTGTGTACTGAAGTCACTTTATAATCGTTGCTTTCGTTTTCGATGCTTACGCCATTCATGCGATATACTTCTGCTACGGATGCTCGGTTACTGCTCGAGGTAAAATCAAAGTTATTGCCATACCCCAACAGTACATAATTGTTGTCTATGCATTGATCGTATATGTAAGAGTCATCCCCTTGTGTATCGCCCAAAGACATTTTCCACACTTTACGACCAGCGATATCAACTGAGCTTTTAATTCGGTTTGTTCTTGGCTGGGCAGAAGCAGCGTCACATATACGTTTGAATATGCCATCTTCAATATTGTAAGTTACGTTACCTGATTCAGTGGTATTGGCCTTTATTCCTTCCACAAAATCTTCATAGCTGAAGCTTTGATGAAACGTGACAAAACCAATCCGATTACTGCTGACTAGCTGGTCAAAGCGAGATTTTAATTTCTCTCTGTCACTTATATGTTGTTCGAGATAAGAAGGGTCAACAATCTCCAAAGCTTTGTTAATAGTGTTATAGGTTTTTCCTGTTCCCGGAGGGCCGTAAAGAATTTGATTCAAGCTATTTTTACCTTTCACCTTGTCTTTCACACCGTAGCTCCCGATTGGTTCCTGAATTTCAGTATCTTGCAACTTCTCGCTTGAAGTGTTCCATTTACTCTTTAATGGCTCAACGTAGAAGTCTAGCTCTTTGGTTCCAACTCTTCCTCTAAAGCCTGTCTGAGCTCTAAAAGCTTTGAGTCTCTGTCTCTGCAAGTCATCTTGTTATATTGGCTTTTAGTGATTGCAGTGAGTGTGACTAATATTCTTTGCCTATCGGTATTGCCGAAAATACGTTCATGTGAGTCCGGAAAGAAAAGAAATAACAGCATGTGTCGTAGCTGACGGCTTTCATTCTCCGGTACCCTCTCAAGCCACGAGCTGAACTCACCTGGTCGCTGTAGTAACTCTGTTCGTTTTGCTTTATTTAGTTGAAGTAACTCATGAGTCAAACGAATCAGATATGCAAGCTCTCTCCAACGCATGGTATTGAAGGCAGTACCGGAGCTACCAACACCTGTTAACGCCTTATCTGAGAGATATTGCTCTAGAGCTTTAGGCGCAATTGTGAAGCCACCCCAAGAAACAACACGCTCGATATTTGCTCTTTTTGTAGCGGGCCCGGTATTACTGGGGCATAAAAACATAAGCCAGAGCATTTCTGCTATCAGCAATTTAGCTTTTAACGAGGCTCCTTCAAGTTGAACCTTTAACTTTTCAAAGAAATCTCCATCGCCAGCATCTGGGTTTTCAACGAAGAATCTAATCAATTCATTACAATGCTCAATCGTCCAAACTTCCTCACTGGTGAACAAAGATTTTTCATCTATGAAACACCTTTGTTTGAACTCTTCTGCATTAACTAACAGCTGAGAAGGTTCCTTTCCACCACAAAATCTAGCCATCATTTCTTCCCAAATTATTGTTATCTAGCTTCTACAACTTCATCAGTAACCCTGACCAGCTCTTTGATAAATCGTATAGCTTTATGCAATTCATCACGCTTAATAACACTAGGCTGGTGGATACACGTTCGTCCACGGTGTACCGCGTCGCCTCGTTTGCTCAAAAGAGCGTTAAGTTGCTCTCTTGCTTGCATAGGTAAAGTGTTATTCCACTTCCAGTGGTTAGTCACGTCATACCCAAAAAACTCCTCAAAAAGCTGTTTGGTCTTACATGAACCTGGGTTATGAAACATCTTTAGGCGTGTATCGAGTTGGCTGCTCACAAAGTCATGTACTTGCGAGCCCTCGAGAATTTTGAAATTGGCTGAGACCTTCTCTTTTACCACATCTTCAACGTATGTTTCCCAAGCGGTAAGAGCCATTACTAGGCTTGCTTTTTTTAGCGCATCTGGGCAAGTAAAACCTTTGTCATTGTTATTAAGCTCATCAAAGCACTCCGCAAGTTGAAGTGATTCGCTAATACTGATTTTGAAGTTGTTGTAGGCCGTTGTCATTCTCTTCCCTAAAATTGCTTATCCTGCTTTAGCAACCTCTTGCTTATATGACGGCTAACGGCCGAAAACAGTTAGCATTCGCCTAATACGAGAGATTGCGATGATTTTTAATTTTTATCATACTAGGTAGCTAATATTAATAGGGAAATATAACTAACATGGATGAAAAGCTACTTTTTGCCATTTATGGCACTCTATCTACACTAATAGTTGCTTTGGTTGGATTTTACAGAAAAGTACATCACGAACGAGTACAAACTAAAAAGTCGGTTTTATTTCACTTATTGGAAATCAGACACAGTATCAAAGTTGAATATGCGGATCACAGAGAGCTTTCCGACATGTACTTCGAATACTGCAAGTCCTATTTTATTGAAATAGGCTTCTGGGGTGAACACACTGAAAATAATGAGGAACTCAACAGATTAATAACAAGCCTTTTCGAGGCGCAAATTGAACATTCTAAACCCACGTTAGGCACAGAGTTTTCGAGCTCCTTTTATGAAGTCATTCAAGCACTGTCAAAAGATGACCCCTTTCTAGCTCACTATTTAAAAGACAAGCAAAATATTAAGCTGTACTTACAGTCAACTTCAGCGTATACCGACAAACTGCAGGATATTGAATGTATAGCTGAAGAACCACTATTGAGTAGCTACGTCCAACAACAATCCAAGGAGAGCTATCATTCAAATATAGAAGAGCTTTTGAAAGACATTGACGCTGATATTCTGAAGGTCGCATGGAGTATAGACATACCTTGCTTCCTGAAATGCTGGTGGCGGTTAAAAAACAAGAACAAGCCCCAAGTGAATCTAGAGGAGCTGGGCATAAAAAAAGAACTAAACAGCCAACTCCATGCGCTAGTTAACCATATCAAGCAGGCTTAGGTAAGTTATTCAAGATCTAATGGTGAATTCAATGACTGAAGTATTATAAGTATAAAAATCGGGGTCATGGTGTTAATTTTGAGGGAAAGGTCCAGACCTTAGTCTAACCTTCAGTTATTATATTTTTATGATTTGACTATTATTAAAGGTCTATTTTTTTAGGGCGTAGAAATAATAAAAGGGATTAAACAATGGAGAGCACTAGCAATTTCTATTTTTTAAAAAAGCATCAAGACTGGCTATTCAAGCTAGCTGAATCGGCTGAGCGGAACTTTTCTCCCGATCCCAATACGTCTCTTATCAAAATGCGCCAGCTCGGTGAAGCTATTGCCCAATCGATTGCAGCACGTGTAGGGGTTGAATTTGGGCGCAACGTTAAACAGCTTGATTTACTAAGCAACCTCGATGCCAAACTACGTCTTGACGATAATGTGCGCGATGCATTCCATACCATTCGCAAGCTAGGTAACACAGCGAATCATACCTTTGGCAGCGAGAGTCACCGCGATGCGCTTAAATCCCTAATGGTTGGTCATGCGTTATCTATGTGGTTTCATGTCACCTTTGGAGGGAGTGCCGCCAAAGGGTTTACAATCCAACAGTTTGTTAAACCTCAAGACCCTTCAGAATATGTCCGTCAACTGGAAGAGCAAGTTGAACAATTAAAAACAGAGTCTCAACGTAGTTCCGAGCGCATTAAAACGGCCGAGTTGCTTAGCCAGGTTGAAGCCGAAAAAGCACAGGCAGAGCGAGAACGTGCTGAAAAGATGGAGGCAGACAAGGTTATTTGGGAGCAAATCGCCGAGGAGCATGAAGTAACGCTAACTGAGTATAGAGCGAAGATGGACGCTGCTAATTTTGCTTCCTTCAACGCCTTCCAAGCAAAACCTAAAAAGGACCAGGCTGCGGAAATAAAGCGCATTGAAAAATCACCATTTGAAATGGACGAGGCTGAAACCCGTGTCATTATCGATCAGCAACTAGTTGAGGCAGGCTGGAAAGCCGATACGATGAATATTCGCTATGCAGATAAAGTTGATCATGATGGCAAAAGAATTCCAAACTCTGGTTCGCGCCCTGAGCCGGGCAAAAACAAGGCCATCGCCGAGTGGCCAACAGATTCCGGCCCAGCTGATTATGCCTTATTTATCGGTATGACCTTGGTCGGTGTAATTGAAGCCAAGAAATCAGCTAAAAATGTATACAGTGCCATTGATCAAGCAAAGCGCTACGCTAGCAGTATAAATCATTTGCCTCAAGGGGTTGAGGTGCAGCAGTATGGAGAGTTTAAAGCACCTCTTACGTTCGCGGCAAATGGCCGTGCTTATCTTAGGCAGTTGGAGCAAGAAAGCGGGATCTGGTTTTTAGATGTACGCGATAACACTAACCGCCGTAAGGCGCTAAAAGGTTGGTATACTCCTCATGAAATTAAAACCTATTTGCGCCAAACCCCGCAGCAGGCCAATGCTGAATTGGATGGCATGGGGTTCGATTACGAATTAAAGCTCCGTGATTATCAACAACAAGCCATTCTCAGTGTCGAAAAGGCCATTAAAGAAGGAAGAGAGCGGGCAATGGTGGCGATGGCTACAGGTACTGGTAAAACAAAAACCTGTATTGCTCTGGTTTACCGATTATTGAAAGCCGAGCGCTATCGCCGTATTTTATTCCTAGTAGATAGAAGTGCCTTGGGTGTACAAGCAACAGTTGATTTCGGTGAAGTGCGCATGGAAAACCTCAACACCTTTGCCGATACCTTTGAGGTCCTCGGAATAGAGCCGGAAAAAGCACCTAAGCCCAACCCTGAAGACGATACCAAAGTCCACGTCGCGACAGTCCAAGGTCTAGTTAAACGTATTTTGTATCCGTCGGATGAAGGCGCAAAACCGGGCGTTGGCCAATACGATTGTATTGTTGTCGATGAATGTCACCGTGGCTACTTGCTTGATCGTGAGCTGAGTGATACTGAAATTCAATTCCGCGACCAAAAAGACTATATGTCAAAGTATCGTGCGGCGATCGAATATTTCGATGCGTTTAAAGTCGGTTTAACCGCAACGCCAGCATTACATACCAAAGAGATTTTTGGCGATCCTGTCTTCACATACAGTTACACCGAAGCGGTAATTGATGGTTACTTGGTTGATCACTTGCCGCCTACTCGGATTCACACAACATTGAACACAGAGGGTATTAATTACGCGGAAAACGAAGAGGTTGAGGTCTATGACCCACAAACTCAACAGCTTGATTTGATCAACACGCCGGATGAACTTAATTTTGATGTGTCACAGTTTAACCGCCAAGTTATAGCTCCTGAGTTCACAAAAGCAGTCTGTAAATGGCTTATTGAAAGTGATTCTTTGGACCCATATTCGCAAGAAAAATCGCTTATCTTTTGTGTTACGGATAAACATGCCGATGAAGTGGTTGAAGCTTTAAAAGAAGCATGTGAAACCTACCATGGTGAAGTAGAAGATGATGCAATTCAAAAGATCACGGGCACGTCAGATAAGCCTCTTGAAAAAATTCGCCGCTACAAAAACGACAGGTTGCCGAATATTGCCGTCACCGTAGATTTACTCACCACTGGTGTGGATGTGCCTGCCATTTGCAATCTCGTGTTTTTGCGCCGTGTAAACAGTCGTATCCTGTTTGAGCAAATGTTAGGCCGAGCCACTCGTCGTTGCGACGAAATAGCAAAAGAACGCTTCCATATTTTTGACGCGGTAGATATCTACAGACAGCTTGAAAATATTAATAACATGAGGCCAGTTGTCACTAAAGTAGACATCACTTTTAGTGAGCTAGAGGGCGAGCTTACCCAAAGTGATGATCCTAAATTACAGCAACTGGCTCGTGATCAGTTTGTTGCTAAATTACAAAGCAAAAAGAATTACCTTTCACCAGAGCAAAGCGCCGATTTTGAAACCATCGTTGGCAAACCACCAGCTGATTTTGCTAGAGAGCTTAAAAATATGAAAGTCAGCGACGTCGCTGATTGGTTTATCAGCCATCCTGGCCTTTGTGAGTTACTGGATATGAAAGTATCGGGAGGGGGTGGCAGCAATAAGATTGTGATATCCAGACATACCGATGAAGTCATCCACACTTCTACAGGCTATGGCAGCGGCCAGGAGCCTGAGGATTACCTGCAAGCATTTAGTCAGTTTATCAATGCCAATAGCAATCGCATGGTGGCCATCCAAACTGTGATACAGCGTCCGTGGGAGCTTAGTCGAGACAGTTTAAAACAACTGGCATTGGAACTTGAGAAAAACGAGTTCCGAGAGGAAGACTTAAAAGTCGCCTGGAAAGAAGTGAAAAATGAAGACATTGCTGCCCGGATTATCGGTTTTATCCGACAGGCTGCAATAGGTGAAGCCCTAGTACCTTATGACCAGAGGGTAGACAACGCGCTAGAAAAAATTCTCGCTAGTCAGCCTTGGAAAACGCCGCAGCGTGCGTGGTTGGAAACCATTGCGAGCCAGATGAAGGCAAATGTCATTGTCGACGAAAGTAACCTTAATGAAGGTATTTTCAAACAACGCTTGGGTGGCATAAAACGCGCAAGCAAATTATTTGAGCAACCTATTACTGACATACTGGGGCAATTTAACAAAGCTGTTTGGTCAGAAGATAAACAGCAATCGGCATAATTTATAAATTACTTAGGTATAATCAACTAATTTCAAGCCGGGCCGAGTCCCGGCTATTTAGAGTAAGAGCGTATTTCAATGAGCACACAAGATTTAATCAATAAACTCTGGAACCTGTGTAACCTGCTGCGCGATGACGGAGTAACCTACCACGAGTACCTAAATGAACTGACCTATCTAATTTTCCTTAAAATGGTCGAAGAAACCGGGCAAGACGAGCTGATCCCCGAGGGTTATCGTTGGACAGATATTGAGAACTTCAACGCCGCCACCCGGTTGGAAGAATATAAAAAACTGCTCATTCATTTAGGTTCACACGGTTCGCTGATCACTAAGGCTATTTTTGCCGATGCCTCAACCTGCATTCGTAAACCTGCCACCTTAAACAAGCTAGTAACAGAAATTGATAACCTCGATTGGTACTCAGCCAAACACGAAGGCCTGGGCGATATGTATGAAGGCCTGCTCGAAATCAACGCAAGTGAGAAAAAGTCTGGCGCAGGCCAATATTTTACCCCGCGTGTTTTAATTGAAATCATGGTTGAGCTGATGAAGCCGAACCTTGATGATGTCATTGTTGATCCAACCGCAGGCACAGGTGGCTTCTTAATCGCAGCCCACCATGAAATCGAAAAGAACAACGACATCAAAATGCTCGACGAGGCAGCTTACGACAAATACCAACACGGAACATTCTTCGGCATGGAGTTAGTACCAGACACGCGCCGCCTAGCCATGATGAACTTGATGTTGCACGATTTGGCCGTAGATGACACCAATGCTGGAGTATTATTTGGTGATACCTTATCAAACGAAGGAAAAGCCTTACCCAAAGCTAGCTTGATACTAGCTAACCCACCCTTTGGCACCAAGCAAGGTGGCGGTGTGCCAACAAGGGATGACCTTGTTCATTACACCTCTAACAAGCAGTTAGCGTTTTTACACACTATGTACCACAGCATGTTAAAGCCAGGTGGCCGCGCCGCTGTTGTGTTGCCAGACAACGTATTATTTGAAGGCTCAACAGGTCGAAAAATCCGTAACGACTTAATGGACAAGTGCAATCTGCACACTATTTTAAGGTTGCCTACAGGCATCTTCTACGCAGCAGGTGTTAAAACCAACGTACTGTTTTTTGATAAGCCTACCGACATCAATAAAGATAAAGGCAATACTGAGAAGGTGTGGGTATACGACCTTCGCGCCAATATGCCGCAATTTGGTAAGCGCACTGTATTAACCAAAGCCCACTTTGACGAATTCTATCAAGCGGTTGGCAGCGACTTAACTCAAATTGATGTAGCCAAACGCCAAGCCTTTATCGATAACCATAAAGACGGCAGTGAAGTGGGTGATGTTGATACTTGCCGTTTACGTTGTTTCACCCGTGAAGAAATTACCGCTAAAGACGACTCTCTTGACCTTGCTTGGATACGTGATGACAGCATTGAAGATGCCGCCAACTTGCCAGAGCCGGATGTACTCATCAATGAAGCTTTAGAAGAGCTAGCTGGTGCGATTACCGATTTACAGTCAATTCTAGTGGAGCTAGATGCCGCAGAAGAAACGGATGAGGTTGTTGCATGAGCCAGTTGCCTCAAAGTTGGGAAGAAAAGTCAGTAAAAGATATTAATCACCATAAAGGGAAAACGATTAAGCCTATTGATTTCCCTGATGAAACTTTTGAGCTATATAGCGTACCAAGTTTTTCAAGTGGTAAACCTGAGTTAACAACTGGTTCAGAGATTGGTTCTTCAAAGCAAATGGTTGAGCCTGGAGACGTACTTGTTTGTAAAATAAACCCAAGGATTAATAGAGTTTGGGTTGTTGAATCAAAAGGTGAGTACAGACAAATAGCATCTTCTGAATGGATTAATGTTAGAAATTCAAGTTTTGATTCTCGGTATTTACGTTATGCATTTACAAGGCAAGCTTTTAGAGAGTTAATTTGTTCGGAGGTGTCTGGAGTTGGAGGGTCACTAACAAGAGCGCAACCAAAGAAAGTTGCAACTTACCCTGTTCCAGTAGCTCCAGAACCAGAGCAAAAACGCATTGCAGATAAACTGGATTCGGTCTTAGCCAAAGTCGAATCGGCACAAGCACGCCTCGACAAAATCCCAACCATACTAAAACGCTTCCGCCAATCCGTCCTCGCCGCCGCCACCTCCGGTGAAGTCACCAAAGACTGGCGTGAGGAGAATGGGGTTCAGTTTAATTTCAAAGAATATGGATTTGACGAAATACTAACGGAGTTAAGAAATGGACTATCAGCAAAACCAAACGAAGACGGAAAGGGTACGCCAATTCTGAGGATTAGCTCTGTAAGAGCAATGGAGATTGATCAGCAAGATATCAGATATCTTGAATTGAGCGATAAAGAACTTGAGAAATATATGCTTTGTGAGGGTGACCTGCTGTTTACTAGGTACAATGGCAGCCTCGAATTTGTTGGTGTTTGTGGATTGCTGACAAAGCTAGAGCACGAAAATCTTGTGTATCCTGATAAATTGATAAGAGCACGATTAAATGAAAAAGCACTGCCTCAATTTATTGAAATCCTTTTCTCTTCTCTTGAAATGCGAGATAAGGTAACGGGTTGCGTCAAAACGACTTCTGGGCAGAAAGGGATATCAGGTAAGAACTTAAAGGAGCTGGTAGTAAAGTTACCAGGCATCAGCGAGCAAAAAGAAATTGTAAGACAAGTATCTAACCTATTAGCTAAAGCAGAAAGCGTTGAGCATAGGTATTTAAAGTCAAAGGTAAGATTAGACTCATTAACACAATCAATTTTATCAAAAGCATTTAGCGGTAAGCTCTAATGAAGTTGCAAAATCTAGAGCTTGTTGGAGAATTTAAATCTATCGCCGGAACCCGCAATAGACCCTTTATTTATGAATTCACAGACTCCAAGAAAGCTTTTAATCCCCTGTGCTTAGTCGGCTTAAATGGCTCTGGAAAGTCGAACTTTATTGAACTTTTAGCAGATATCTTCAATTACGCAGATCGTTTTTTTAACCAACAGTTTTCATCAAAAAACGAATTGAATTATAACTTTTCTCTGAGTTACCAAATTGAATTTGAAGGAGTAGAGGTTGATGTTGATTTAGTGTGCACAGACGGTCACTTAGTTCTCGATTATGATGAGAAACTGGTTACTATCTATAATCCTCATGATCTTCTTCCAAAACATGTTATTGCATATTCTTCAGGACATAATCAGGGGCTTAGCTCAATTTTTGCTAAAAACCAGTTTCAATATTTTGATTTGATTAGACAGCAAGGAGCATTTTTTAGGGAGTATACTGAAAAAAGAAATATAGCTTATGAGAAGGCAGCTATAGATAGTAATGCTGAAAACGACTCCATGTGGAGGGAATTATCTCACTATGTAAGAAGAAAGTTTGAGACGTCAGCGGATTTATTTATATGGCCAGAATCGGATAGAAGTAACTTAGATTATTACTTCCAGCGACCTGAAGATGCTCCAGAAGCGGCTAATATTTCACTTCCTGTAGGTATATTTACAGATCATTCATTAAATAGTTTAATCTTTGTTTTTCTAATGGTCTGTGAAGGGATTAATAAAGAAAAATCTGAAAAATTTAGAGAATTTGTTAAAAGCGAAGCCAATATCTATGGTGTCAGTTATTTCGATATTGACATACGGTTAAGCGAATATCGTCATTTTGATAAAGTAATCGATATTGTAGGTCGGTTAGTTAAACTTAGCTTAGCATCTCAAAAAAAATCTTCACCAAAAGAGCTTAAAGGTTTTAATACTGAAACTCTAAGTGGCAGGCTATCTTTTAGGGTAAATGATGAATTCCTACAAAGCCTCAGAGCAAATTATCTTGATGAAAATTATTTCTTCGAACATTTAATTACTCTAAACCACCTTGTAGCTAAAAGGTGGAGCCATGATGAAAAGCGAACACTGAAACTAGATAAATATGAACGCAATGTTCCAAACTTATCTGGTGGTTTAATGCCAATTCGATTTACCAATATCGAGATAATTTATGGTGAAAACGAAATTAAGAGCACTTACGACAGAGTAAGTGACGGTGAACACCAGTTGATTCAAGTTGTCGGCAGCTTACTATTGTTTTCTTCTGAACAAACCCTTTTCATATTGGATGAACCAGAAAGTCACTTTAATCCCGAATGGCGAACAGAGTTTTTAGACCTAATTGAGAAATATGTTGATACCTCAAAGATGGAACTTTTGATATCGACTCATTCGCCCTTTTTATTGTCTGCTTGCAAATCGAACAGAGTTCTTAGCTTTAAGAAAAATGATAAGTCTGAGGTTGAAATTACAGATCTTGATATACAAACATACGGAGCAGGATTTGACTCACTATTAACATCTGTTTTTGAAATGGAAGTGTTAATTTCACAAAAGCCTTTAAATGAAATCCGTGAAAAATTAAGAAAATACGACGACGGTGAAGTTGATGCTGTTACTGCATTAGAGAGTCTAAAGGAATATGGGGATTCTTTTGAACTGAATTATAGGGTTAATCAACTAAAGCAAGAGTTAAAAAAGCAAGGACAGCGAGAAAGCTAATGTTATGGACAGTTACTAAACCAGATAATTCAGGACTTTACTGGTTAGACGACGTATATAAAAACTTCTATCAACAGCTATTCGAAGGAGCAGGGTTTGATGAATGCTTTCTAGATGGCTTTAATATTGTTCTCGTAAAAAGCACAAAAACAAAAACAAAATTTCAGGATGTTTTTGATGGATTTAATGATCTTGAAGACCCGTTAAAAAATCGTGTTCAAGAGATCTACGCTAGTCATATTGCTTATAAACATTGCTTCTCTTCTATTGATAAAGAAATTAAAAAACCGTGTGAAGAACTAAGTGAGTTCTGGGAAAAAGTTAAGAGCTTAGCAACTTACTTATATTCAACAACACTTGGCCTAGTATGTTTCAAAGATGCTTGTGCCGAAGAAGCTGACATGGACGTTCACTATCAAGAATATAAAGAACTCAATGGCGTAGTTTGTTGCTTTTGCGGCACCGAAGAAATGATGGAAGAACGTGAAATAGAACCTGAAGATAAATTTGAAGCTGGAGCTAAAGACGAAAAACAGTGGAGAGCTTCTTATGACCATTATTTGCCTAAAAAGCTATACCCTTTCCTTTCTGTTGATTTTAACAATCTGATTCCTTGTTGCCAAAAGTGTAATGAAAAAGCAAAAGGTGAGATAGATGTATTATTGGCTGATGACGTTCGGACATTAGCATTCTATCCGTATGACGATGATAGCACTGTTCAATTAGAAGCGTCCTTAAATCAAGTCAGTGAAACATTAGCAATGACTATTGATATAAAAGATTCAGACGGTGAGGCTAATGCTAAAGCTGATACGTGGAATAGAGCCTTTAAAGTTATACCCAGGGTAAATAGAAGACTTAAAAACTTTCATCGCTCTTGGTTAGCCCCACTACTTAACGGAGTAGAAGGTATTCCAAATGTTCGAACCACATTAGGCAATGAAATACAAAGGTGTGTCGATGTGGCTCGTAATGAGAGAGAAGCTTTTATTAAGCATCTCTGCTTCACAGAAGTTGAATCTAAATCTGATGAAGAAATAGAGGTATTGATAAAAACAGTTAAAGAGATATATTCGAGAAGACAGATAAGGAATACCTTATGACAAGCTGGCCGAAATGTTCATTTATACGATTCGCAGTAATTCTGATTAGAAGTTTGAGGGAAGATCAGTTTACGGCCAATAGTTAGTTAAACTCTGGACAGAGCTTTAGCCTGAGGATTTAAGCCTACTTCCGATCAGTCAAATTTTAAGGGAAAAGTCATTTTCAGACGGCGGTTCAAAGTTAATTTGGGTATCATTTTAATGTACTATGAAATGTACTTTTATGTGAAAAATAAATTAACTTTAACCTATCAATCAAATAGTTAAGTTATAAATTTTAACTCCCCCAGCTCCACCAATAAAGAAACCCTGTGCTGACAAGCACGGGGTTTTTTATTGCCCGGAATTTGGGTGGTGACAAATTTTCCGGGAGTTCAGGCAATAAAAAAGCTCCTTAAATAAGGAGCTTGAATGAGGTTGGGAACCAGAATTGACCTAGCTGATAAATCCTACTTCCCTGTAAGAAGCTGCGCATCCACCTATTTGCCCATCAGTCTAATAACCATCGCCCCGTGAATGCACAGGTGCAGGATTCCCTTTTACTTGACACCTAGGCCATCACAACTGTTTTCAGTTAGATAGTCGTATGCCGCTTTCGCCTGAACGAGGCCGTGACCATATTTATAGTCGTAGCCCTCATCACCTAGGTCTTTCGCTGAAGCAGTTAAGGCGCTGCGAATCTCATAGTTGTTACACTGTGGGAAGTAGCTCCACACCAAGGCTGCTACACCAGCAACGTGCGGGCTCGCCATTGAGGTACCACTCATGTAAGCATATAAATCCTGCGTGTTGCCCGGAATAAGATTTCTAGCAACCGTAGAGACAACATCTACACCCGGCGCAGCCAATTCAACTTGAGAAGTACGCTGTGAAAACTCCGCATGCTCCATTTGAGAATCAACCGCTGCAACTGACACTACACCGTCATAGGATGCTGGGTAGCTATGCGTAGCATTACCATCGTTACCTGCGGCGGCTATCAACAATACGCCTTGCTTTTCCAAACGGGAGTATGCGCGTTCCTCCACCTTGGTCGAAAAGGCACCTCCGAGACTCATGTTTACCACCTTTGAACCCGCATCGGCACAATCATTTACCGCACCCGCTAAGTCTGACGCATACACAAAATTACCGTCGTCATTAAATACACGGGCGATGTGCAATTCTGGCATTCCTGAACCAATAACACCCGTTAGAGAGTTTGCCCCGGTACCGTCTAATGCTGCGATAGTACCGGCGACATGTGTGCCATGCCCATGGCCGTCTTGATACCAAGGACCTGCTCCCTCGCTGTCACCGTCAACAGTAGATGATGGAAGGTCGCCATGGCCTAAGTCATAACCCGTGTCGACGATACAGACCTTTATGCCGCCCATATACTTCAACTGATCAGCCTGAACCATTGGCAAGCCATAAGGCACATAATCTTCAAAGTTTGCTGGTTCAGCGCCAATTTCCATTTGCGGTATTGCAAAACGCTTAGCGTCAACTTCCGCAGATTTAAGGGCTTTGTTATCTTTGATTTGTGCGTATACATCTGCATTGATAGTAGCCGCGAATGAGTTGTCACTGTCCAATAGGCGTACTACAGAACCACCCGCGCGCTCGATAGCAGAAATGAGCTCAGCTTTGGAGCCATTGTGGTATTCAAATACAACGCGAATATCTTTTTGCTGCGTTGCTTGTGAATCATTAATAAGTTCAGCATTGGCCGAAAAAGCAGTAGCGACTAATACAGCAATTAAACTTTTATTTTTCATCTTGATGCTCCTTATTCTGACTCTGTTTCTTTGTTTTTATCTGGGCAACTATGCGTTTGAATGTTGCCATTCATAGTGCCGTGATTTAAGTAGCCTTCATAAGGGCCATTATCCAATTTCATTGCCGTAACAATACCGTGGAAGTTTCCTTTACCAGTACCCGTGTCGATGAAGCATGCAAAACCGGTTCCTTCACCCGGTGCTTGTGGATTCTTTGAATCATAAGTAAATTGCGCTTCATATTGGTTTTCACAATTACACTCTGCCGCCTCGGGATCGCCTGCACCAAGATCCAGTGTGCAATAACCAAAATCATCAACTTTTGCGTTAAAGCTCACCCCACCCATATGTTCGAAATCAATGGCTGAATGGTCTTGATAGTTCACACGACCTGACGCTTCTTCACCACAGCTTTCAACATTGAAAGTGAAGACTGCATTTTTGTCACCGCCAGCCGAAGCCATGGTGCCGCCACCTGTCATTTTATGCTCACCGACCAGACTACAACCCGTTGACAATGTACCGGCCAATAGAGCCATTGTGATTACCTTTAGATTTTTTTGGACCATTGAGTCCCCCTATTTGGATCTTATTTTATGATTCTCTATGCATGAGTTTTATAACTTCAACATCTGTTTATTGTTTGATGCCAAAGCTCATGCGACCTCAGTAAAAATAAGGAGCTTAATCATTTAGTTAGGGCCCCAAACCCTTACTGTGTGGGATCAGTGTACGGGTTTACAAAAAATTAAAGTATTGAACATATAACCCAATCTTCTGCGTCTCGGGACTTAAGTCATTTGACTCAAATAAGTGCAATAAAAGAAGTAATTAGTTGAATTTTATAAATTATTTGTAAATTACAAGGAGGTGCCTAGCGGAGCAGCTGCACTAAATATGAAGGCGGCAGACAGTATGTACATTCAGAGGAGGTTATTGATTAATGAGCTGCTGATATTTGACAGTGGCTTGAGTGCGGTTCTCCACTTCCAGCAACTTAAATATTGTATAAGCATGTGAACGAACTGTTTTTTCGGAAATATTGAGCTGATTGGCGATCGCTTTGTTACTAAGACCCGAGGCAATCAAAGCCATCACTTTTTGCTGTTGTCGAGTGAAAATGGCTAAACTAGCAGGCGCGGAATGCGACGCTAATATTTTCTCTATATCGGCTTGGTCCTCTGCCAAATATTTGGCAATCAATTTTACGATATCTGTGTCTATTTCTGTTTTTGATACAAACTCGGAGGCACCTGCTTTTAGGCACTCATTCATGCTCTGAAAGTCATCGTGCGCACTGATGATAATTAGAGGCAATGCGGGGTAGTGGTCCGTTATATACTTAGCTCCCTCTACACCAACACACCCGGGCATTGATAAGTCTACGATAGCTAAATCAAGGTCTTCTTCTTTTTCACTTAAGAGACGAAATAGTTGCTGATAACTATTAGCGCTGTGAATAACAACATTTGACCATATCGCTTTTATTTTTTGCTCTAGCGCGAAAACAAAAAGGGGGTGGTCATCTGCAATTACAACCTGAAAACGACTCATTGCTTTAGACCTCTGATTAAAAGTTGTTCTAGCTTTTTACACTTTATGGGTTTTTTCATAAAGAAAACGCCACTGTTTTTGCTCAACCTTGCTTTAGCTTGAAGGTTACCGGAAACATACACAAGCACACCATGCTCTGCCAGCTTTTGCCGATATTCTTCGAGATAATCTATACCATCTTTTGGTTGCGCTAAATCAACATCTGAGATGATCGCCCAAAACTGTGTGCCATCAGTTGCGAGTAACTCGTCAGCACATGTAAAGCAATGAACCTCATAATTCATCGCTCTTAAGGTGTTTGCAAGCCAATTTAATTGTTGCGGGTCATCCTCAACGAGTGCCAGCTTTATCGGTGCCGATTGCTCTGTCTGGTCTGAAATATCTGCCGGTTTGGCTGTTTTAAGCACTATTTCAAAAATGGCGCCATGGGGGTTAGCGTTGCGATAGCTCAAGGGAATGTTTAACAGCTCGGCAATCTTACTGACCACCGAGAGCCCCAGCCCACTGCCGGTATATGAATGAGTTCCTCTGGAAAATGGCGCTATGTTATCGAGACAGATGCCTTCGGGTAAGCCTGGACCATTGTCTTTAACGAGAATATGACAACTATCACCCGAACATTCAGCAACTATACCTACCTCTCCATTCTCTGGTGTGTTTTTAATGGCATTGTCCACCAGGTTATTTATGAGTCTGAGCAGTAAATGACCGTCTGTTTGAATAAATTGACCCTTAGGTGCGCTGACTTTAAAGGACAAGTTTCTGGATTTACACAGGGGTGAAAACATATTCTCAACGGATTTTAAAATGGGGTCCAAGGCAACTTGTGCTTTTACGGGCTCGATGATCCCCGCATCAAGCTTTGAAAGCTGCGCAATATTTTCCGTAAGCTGGTCCAAGCTATCTACAACACTACCCAGATGGGCACTACTGTGCGTCGCACTCGCCCCCGTCGGTGAGCCCCTGAAAACATTGAGCTTCAATAAACTCACTAAATTTTTAATATCATGACTAGCGCCCGTAATGAAGCGCGCCTTATCCTGTTGTTCCTTTATTCGCAGCCGCTGCTTCTGTTCTAATTCTTCGGTTGTTTGCTTTATTTGATATTGCAGCTCTTTGGTGTAAGCGTCTTGTAAGGCTTTTTGCTTCTCCAGATACTTTAGTCGCTCCAATTTACTGCGCATGACCAGGCTATACACCCAAATTACAAATGCCGTGAAAATCAAGGTATAGATTATTATTGCAGGCGGTTGCAGCCACACTGGCGGCTTAACTTTAAATTGAAACTTAAGAGTGTTACTGAGCATGCCGTTTTCTAAGCGAGCACGAACAAATAGTTGGTAAGTACCTGATGACAAGGAAGGTAAAGTAACCAAGGTTTCCTCTTGCTTAGTCCACTCACCCTCTTGGGTGTTTAACGAATACTCGATGACGGTATTGTCATTGAGAGACATAAAACTCAATGCTGTTTTAAATGCCAACATATCGGGCGCGGTAAATTGCTGCTCTTCGCCATAGATAGTGAATGGTTTGCCGTCGACCTTTGAACTCACCCAACTCAAGTACGGCCCTGGCCTGAGTGCCAGCTTATCGTGAAATACCGTCACCCCATTAAAGCCAACATTCACAGTGCTGTTGTTTATCTTTGTGCAAGCAAATTGAAAGCTTTCGCGGTGGCTCAAGCCGTCATCCATGATTAAATAGTCTTGTAGAGAAAGGCTGTTATCAAATATCGCCACGCCATTATTAGTCGAAACTATCCAGCCCTCTCGCATATAAGGCGCCATACACAGTGTCACTTTATTAATCAGTAAATGATTGTCTTCAATTTCCACTTCTTTAAAACCATCCTTAGTTGGCTCGATACGAGATAAACCCTGACCCAAAGTCAGCAGTACAAGGGCATTATCAATCTGCTCTATGCCAGTTAACATTTTCTCACTAGCTATGGTCTGCCAACCTTCAGGTGCCTGTTTATCATCCCAATTAGCTATCAGTAACCCGTCGTTGAACGTCGCGACAAAGAGAGTGTCGTCCTTTACACTAACACGATAAGCAAGCTCTGCTGCAAGTGGAGTTCGCCATTGAATGAAATACTGTTCAGCCCGTTTCCTCATAAAAACCAGCTCATCGAGATACAGAAGCAGCAGGTCGCCTGAGGCCAGTTCGTATACATCCGATAAAGGCGTTTTTTCTCCCTCTAGCTCTGGCATTAGCGACCCCAAGCCAAGCCATTGACCGTTTGAGTGGTATAAGCTCCCGGAACGATAAGAGTTTAAAAAGACCCTGTTAGCAGTATGGATAAAATGGACGGGTTCAAAACCCTCGGGGTAATTGCGCCGTTCGAGTAGGGTAAGCTCCCCCCGCTCTTCTTTAAAATAAAGTAGCGTGGAAGACCCAGCTAACACCAGACGTTGTTGTTCATCTTCTTGAATCACGGCGGCCGACAAGGGCTCTTCGCCAAACCTAGTCTCAAAATCAGCATAGCTTGAAATGGCCTCATAACTTGAAGGCAAAAGGTAAAGCCCATCCATAGAACCTATAAGTAAATCACCATTGTCGCCGATCAACAAACTATGATAGTGAAGACGCTTGGTAAACAGGTTTTTCTGATTGTCTGTCGTTAATAGGCTTACATTGTTAAGTTGTGCGTTTACAACGAATAAACCCTCGCTGCTGACTATAAATAATTTGCCATTATCCTCGACAATTCGACCTGCGGATGCGACCTCCCCTTCCTTAGTGACCAAGCTCACTGATTCACATTGAAGCTTGTCGCACCTGTAAATATTGCCTCCCAATGACACAACCCAGAGAAGATTATTACTATCGAGCGTATAACTAATTACCCTGCGCTTATCCGGGACAGGATAAGCGGGTGTTAATGCAAAGGTCTCCGGCTCAACCCAGCTAAACTGATTCTCTGTTTGTATTAAGAGGCGACCATTGATTTCTCTTTGGTTGTTTACTGGGCCAAGTGAATCGGGAGCCTTAACAACACTGAAGCGTGTTGTATCAATCAAAACCAGTTGGTTATCCGCGAGCGCTGCTATGTGCTGGTTATCCCATTGAATTAGGCTTCTCAACGTTTGCGCCGGCGGAAGCTGTGGACTTACATCAACGGCTGAAAAATCCACCGTATCCAAACGTTCGATCCCATGGTTTGACAACACCCACAAACCACTCTTGTTATCGAATAAGAGCTCATGAATGTAACTGCCCTTTAGCCCTCGCTCCACGTGCGTCGGACCAAAGGCGATAACTTGATTGGCATCAAGCATATTTACGCCGTCTTGCGTTGCTATCCAAAGCCTAGAAAATTGATCAAACTCCATATCTTGTAGCGAGTTGGCGGATAGGCCATCTTCCACATTGAAGGAGGTCGCGTTGACGTGGTGTTGACGGTCGGCTTTTAAAGTTAAGGTTGCGTTGGCATTAGAGGCAAACCCCAGGCAAGAACCGAGCACAAAAACAACCAGTAATATATTTGGCCTAAAGATATTGAGAGGAACTCTCCCAAACACCAGTTCTCGGTACTGCTCGATGGTTTTCGTCATAGGACTAGCTTAGTAAATAATAATTAAGAGCAACGGATCCACTGCCACCACCAAACATACAAGATGATAGCGACAGGGATTAATAAGAATAACAACACAAAACCTGGCGCGAGCCAAGTAATGAGAAAGGAGAGTCTGTGCTTAGCTTTACGCATTTAGGTTTGAATTCCCGGCTCAAAAATAAATAGGCCCTGTGTCGATAAACAGGGTTTTCTATTGTCTGGAATTTGAGTGGTGACAAATATACCAAGAGCAGATTAGGCTGCTCAGGCAAATGCATGAATGAATGGCGTACAATTACAAAGGTGAGATAAGGCGATAAAATCAGCCATCGGGTCAAACTATTGATGAGTGTTAAACCCGATGGCTCAGTGGTAACTTAAATTGGTGGATATGACATACCCACCGAGATAAAGGCGTTTACCCTTGCCCCTTGCCCTGCTCTTTAATTAGCTGTTTCAGCTCTTGTATTTCCTTGTGCAGGTCTTCTATGGTTGGGGTATTGTCCGCCGCTTCCTTTTCCTGGCGCACCTTGGCGTGTTCGTCTTCCATCACATTGACCACTATGCCGATCACCATGTTCAAAAACGCAAACGCGGTGAAGAAGATAAACGTCAGGTAGAAAATCCACGACATGGGGTAGACTTCCATGGTCTCGTATTGAATATCCGTCCAGTCTTCGAAGGTCATTATGCGGAATAAAGTCAGCATGGAAATGGCGATGTCACCCCATAAATCCGGGTTAATGTCTTTAAAGATAAAACTGCCGAATGCGGCGTAGATATAGAAGATGATAAACATCAACAGGATCACATAGCCCAACTGCGGCAGAGCCTTGATCAGGGAGTTGATCAACACGCGAAGCTCCGGCACCACAGAGACCATACGCAATACCCGGAACACCCTGACCAGGCGCGCCAACAGGGCCATTTCACTGTCATTGATGGGGATCAGGCTGACGGCAACAACCAGGGTATCGAATATATTCCAGCCTTTTTTAAAGAAGTTCTTCTTGTCTTCATCTGTGATAAAACGGATCGATATTTCGAACAAAAAGAAAACGGTAATAAACACGTCCAGTATGTTGGTGAAGGACATGGCTCCATCCGGCAAAGAAAAGGTTTTTGCTCCTATCTCTAAGGCGGAAATAATGATCACCGACACCACGGCCAGCTCGAACAGCTTGTTGTTCTTCAGGTTGTTTAACGAGTATCTTATGTTTTCGTACATGATTAGCTAAATTTAATAAACCAAAAATAGACGCAGTGAGCGCGATTCTATCATTGGAAAACAAAAAGCGTATCGTTAAATTTGTAGTTGGAGCAGATGATTACACAGGGCGTCATGAGAAGCCTTAAGCACATTAGGTCTATCAGCCTAATCCCTTGCAGGGAGCGCGAATTGCGCCGGCCACGAGTGCCCAAGGCATCTATATGACGTTCTCCATTGCCGCCTTACGTTCTTGACTGGTTTCCATGAAAAGGGAGCGATATCAATTTTATTTCCCCACCTTGAAATCAATATTTATATTGCAAAAAAGCCAATAAACCCCATTAAATAAAACAGCAAAAATAACCATTGGCTTTATTTATTTTGTAGATATACTCGGCTAAATACCCTGTATGCCTACGGGCATTTATTTGCTAGCTGAGAAAAATGAACAAGAAACCTGACATTACTATTTCTACCTTGGATTTAGATCGCCTTTATGACTTGATTGAGTCTTTGCCTCACAACAGCGCCTCTGGCCTTGAGTTGTTGGAGGAAGAACTAAATCGAGCCAATGCGCTGCCGCCTGAGCAGATGCCACCCAATGTGGTTACCATGAATTCAACGGTTAAATTTTACGTGGCGTCGACGGATAAAGAACTCGAACTGACCTTAGTGTATCCAAAAGATATGGACACCAGCGGTAAAAAAATATCTATTCTTGCGCCGGCAGGCAGTGCCTTAATTGGTTTGGCCGTGGGCGATGAAATTGAGTGGCCTAAGCCCAGTGGCGGCACCCTTAAAGTGAAAATTACCGAGGTGCTGTATCAGCCCGAGCGCGCTGGCGACTTCGTTTCATAAAGTAAGCCAAATTTGGGCTTAAAAAACAGGGGAAATACCGGGCTTGGCTATTTCCCCCATAACTACTTGGACCCTAACTAGGGCATTACCCCACTTGCCTTTGGTTGCGCAATCTACACTTTTGTGCGCCGCTGCTGCGCCTCCACCAGCATTAATTCGGCCTTGGCACCGAGGTAAACATAAATCCCCAAGCCGATTAATAAGCCGATAACACTGAGCATCATCAATAACGCGGGAATGGTAAATTCGCCTTGCCCTAACGAGGCTTTAAACATGGTAAGCAATGCCTCGATGGACACGGCTATCAATATTGTCGAGATAAACCGGGTAATGGTGCGTCGGGTTGAACTATGTCGGAAGATATCCTTATGCATTAAGATTTCTTCTTCTAAAATGGTTTTGCCAAGGTCAAATATCGACAGGGCTAAGGTGATAAAGATAATAATTCCGAACGGCCTTAGCGGATCGCTCACATTATTAATGTTGGCCAGTAAATCTACTATGTCTAGGCCAACGTTATAAACCAAGACTAAAACCAGGGTAAATAGGCTCACCACAATCACACTGTATCCGACTTTAAATGCGCCACTGAAGCGGCCGCGATAGCGATCCCCCATGATATATTCAATAAGCTTAACCAGGTTAACATCGACAACTGCGTAACCTTGCTTATGCTCTGCCAGGGTGCAACTTGTTAATACAGAGACACACAAATTGCCCGATGCCAAAGAGATATAGGGCTCGGTCATCACTACGGCGGATTGATTGTCCGCAATGGCAATAAAGTAAGGCCTGCTGGCACGATTGACGCCCCTGCCCGGGGCAATATGGCCATCGGCTTGAATATTAGCACTGAGCTGCATGCCTTGGGCATTTAGCACATACACCAACTCGGCAAAACCATAACACCGGCATACCTGTGCCACCGCTTTATTCACATTACCCGGCCAATCGCTCTGGGCAACCAGCGAATGTATTAGTGATTCCAATAAGGGCACCACATCGGCGTAATGTTCTCGATATCGCTCGATCGCGCTTAAGTAACTCATCGCCATACTCAATCCTCGCTGCAATTGCTTACAATTTCTGCACGCAGGTTTGATGCCACATTAAATTAAGCCGGCATATCATATAATTACGTATTAAAACCCTGTTTATTTGGACTATGGATGTACTAAAACGGGGCGAAATCACTAAGTCCGTGCCCTGCTTCGGTGCGAGCTGTAAAAAACATTCATTCTCTATTTAAGTTCTTGTTCTATAATGAACCCATTACTTAAACATAAAGGGAAATGTAAATGAAACAGCTAGTTGCCGTAATCACCTTAATCGCCAGCGCCTTAGTACTGAGTGCCTGTGAAGATGCTAAAACCAGCAGCGAAAAAGCTAAAGAAAGTGCCGCAGAGGCCAAAGAGGAAGTGGTAGCCGCCTGGGACAGCGCCGTTGATGAAGTAAAAGAAGCCGCCAACAACTTGCAAGAAGAGTCCTTCTCTGAAAAAGTTGATGAATTGATGGCTGAAACCAAGGCTCTTGCTTCAGCTGCCAGCGATGAAGGCAAAACTCAGTTCAGCCAGCTAATGGCCGACTCAAAAGAGTTAGCACAAAAAGCCTGGGATGAGTCAAAAGAAGGTGCCGGCGAGCTATCGGATGAAACCAAAAACCAGATTGATGCGCTGATTGAGAAAATCCGCGAAACACGTGAAGAGCTTGAAGCGAATCAATAAGCGTTAACGACTCAATTGTGATGTTACCAAACCCGACGAAAGTCGGGTTTTTATTTGCGCAAAACTTGGGCTCGCCCTAGCCCTGCTTTTGAATATATTCCAGCGCCGTCATTTTATGATAAGTGACGTTAGGATGGATAATATGCGCGGGTTCTGGGTCAACCACCTCAATGGGAATTGTTAAACTGCGCGCCACCTCCAGTGCCATCTGGGTAATATTGACACTAAAAGAGGTGCCCATAAATACTATACGATCCGCCGCCAGCATGCGCCGCTGCGCCTCATCTATGCCATACAGGTCGGTATAAAACTCATCAAACAGCAACACAAAGGGCTTAAATGAGCGATAAAGCATGGGCCCCTGCTCGGGAATGGCAAATATCTCTAACAACGACTGGCTAAGGCGCGACTCATCCACCTGCTCCCAAGGGGTAATATGCTTTTCGACTGGCTCACCCTGTTCATGAAATTCGGTCATCAAATCCAGGCGACCATGAATGGCGATGTAGTCCTGGTTACCGGCCTTGCCATCGAGGCCATCGATGTTTTGAGTGATCAGATTTTTATCCGCCAACCAGTAATGCACCTCGTTCGGACCATGGTCACGATAACTGGCAAATCGATGGTAATACCAGGCGAGAAACTCATCCGGGCGCGTTTGGTACATGCGCCGCGTCGCCATTTCCATGGGCGTATAGTTCTTACTGCCGATGCGCCAGTAACCGTCTTCACCGCGAAAGGTGGGAATACCGCTAGCGGCACTGACGCCGGCCCCGGTGATATAAAGTGTGTTGCTCATAGCTGTGGACAATAGGGTGTCATGCCATTAGCTTGCCCCAAGCGCCGTGGGCGAGCAAGTTTAATTACCCGCCACGCTGATTTGGCCCAGGCCATGGCAAAGCCTACACCTTTACCATGGGCAGATTTACCCGCACCACCAGCCCGCCTTGGGGCTGATTATGCAAACTGATATCGCCATGATGGGCTTCACAAATTTCACGGCACAAGGCCAGACCTAGACCACTGCCGCTGCTTTTGGTGGAATAAAATGGCACCAGGGCGCTGGCCATCACTGTCTCGGTCATGCCCTTGCCCTTATCGCCGACACAAATTAACTGCTGTCCGTGATTTTCCACGCTCAGCCACACATCCTCGGCGGCACCACCTGCTTCATGGGCATTTTTTAGCAAGTTGATCAGTAATTGCTGAATTTGCGTCTCGTCGCCATAACCGAACTCCGCCAATTCTCCCTTCACCTTAAACTGCCATTGCTGTGATAATCCTTGAATTAACTCGACCCATCTAAATTTACTCAGTTGCGGCTGCGGCAATTTTGCAAACTTGCCATAGCCTTGCACAAACTCGCTCAAACGGGCGATGCGCTCGTCTATGGTGTTAAACACCCGCTCAAGACGCTCATCATCACTGCGCTGGGCGATTAAACGCCCGGAATGCAACATGGAAGAAATTGGCGCCAAGGAGTTATTCAGCTCATGGCTGATAATACGTATCACCTTCTTCCATACCTGCACCTCCTGACGGGATATTTCCCGAGTCATGGGTTTAAGAATAAAGAGATTATGGGGCTGGTTATTTAATAAAAATTCACCGGTGGCCAGATGCCAGGTTTGCCTTTGTTGCTGCTCCTGCTCTACGCTAAACAGGCCCTCACCGCCGCGTTGCAAGGCTTCGGCAATGGCCTTAGGCATGCCACCAAAAAGATTCGAGAGCGTTTCCCCTTCCACCTTAGTGCCGGCAAACAGCAAACCGCGGGCACTGTGGTTGGTATAGACAATTTGTCCTTTCGAATTCACCAACAGCAAAGCTTGCGGCGAGTTATGCAAGACCTTGTCGAGCATCAGCTCTCGTTGATAGATCCACTGACGCTCTTGATGCAGCTTGTTGGCGGTTTCATTGTACAGGGCGCATAAATCCCCCAGCTCATTATTGCCCTGATAGGCCAAGGTGGTGGAGAAATCCCCGTCTTTAAAATTTAACAGCCCCGACTCAACCGCCTGCAAGCCTTTGGCAACGGGCGATACCACCAGGGTTACAAAGAGCGCCTGAACTACACCCAAAGCCAGGGCCAGAACCAGCCCCTGCATAAGGTTAAATACGTCAAATAAGACGCCGATGGTGACAAGCAGGCAGATAAACAGGCTCATCCACAGACTGAGCTGCCAGATAAGTCGACCCGCCCCTTTGGGAAATATAATCATCAGTAATCGATACCAAACTTTTGCATGCGTCGATACAAGGCCTGACGCGATAAACCAAACTCCCGAGCGACCTTAGCGACGACCCCCTGGTGAGCGCGCATGGCCGCTTCAATTTCGTGCTTTTCCGGCTCATGCTTGGCCTGGTGATTATCACCAACACTGTGCAGGGCAAAGTCTTCTACCTGCAACTCGCCTTCGGGTTTGAGCACGCCAATGCGCTTACAGGCATTTTCCAGCTCACGCACGTTGCCGGGCCAGCAGTGCTGGCGCAACATGGCTTCGGCGTGGGGGCTTAATTCCCGTCCCGGTAAAAAATGCCCAATGAGGGCGGCAATATCGTCCTTGCGCTGCGCCAAAGGAGGGATGCTGAGTTCGATAACATTAAGACGATAATACAGGTCCTCGCGAAAGCGCCCCTGCTGGATATCACCGAGCAAATCGGCGTTAGTGGCGGAGATCACCCGCACATTCACCTTGCGGGTTTGGGTTGAGCCCACACGTTCAAATTCGCCGGTTTGCAGCACCCGCAACAGCTTCACCTGACCATCGAGCGGCAGGTTGCCAATTTCATCCAAAAACAAGGTGCCACCATCGGCGGCTTCGAAACGACCGATGCGGGTTTGCTTGGCACCGGTGAAGGCCCCCGCTTCGGCTCCAAAGAGCTCGGCCTCAATCAAATCCGCGGGCAAGGCTCCGGCATTAACCTTGATAAAGGGCTTGGCTTTAAGGGGGGAATTACGGTGGACAATCTCGGCGATGCCTTCTTTACCACTGCCGTTGGCACCTGTGATAAGCACGGGCACATCCGAGCGCGCCACCTGCAAGGCCATGTCCACCACTCTATGCATGGCGGCGCTGGCAAAGACCTGGCCGGCCAAATCGGCACCTTCCTGGACCTGGGTGCGCTCTTGTGCCTGGCGTTTAAAGGTGGCATTTTCACTGGCCGCCTCGCCCAGGGCCACCAGGTTATCTATGGTGGTGAGCAGCTTTTGGTCATCCCAGGGCTTGCTCAGGTAATCGGCGGCACCGGCCTTAACCAGCTCCACCGCGGTGCTGAGCTCGGTCCAGGCGGTGATAAGGACAATGGGCAGATGCGGGTTAATGTCGCGCAAGTCGTAAAATAACTTTTTGCCTTCCTCACCCGAGGTGGTATCGGCGCTGAAATTCATATCCTGAAGCACCAGGGCGATACGCTGATAGCGCACAATATGTAACGCCTCGGCAGGCGTTTCACAGGTCACGGCGTGGTAGTCATGCAGCTCGAGGAGCAGCGACAAGGCGTCTAACACCGCCGGGTTATCGTCAACTATCAGTATCTTTTTCATATTATCCTGAGGGTCTGTTTATCTTTGCGGTTTACTTTATGTTCAATCTAAACGCATTCTGATCACGACGCTCGTTATGATGCATAGTCACTCTATGTACATAGCGAGCAACACAGAGCAGGATGCGTTTAGATGAACCCGTAGGGCAGCGCTTGTAGCGCATTTCTACTGTGTTGTTACATGTTTATGTAGAATAACTACACCACACATGTACCGCCTTGTATAAATACACTACAAACTGCTGCAGAAACAAACAACAAAGGTCAACAGACCCTTATCTAGAGCGCGCCCAAGGGCGCGCTGAATTGTTGTTATTATATTGAGCGCGTGGCAATACTTGGTGCCACTTTGGCAGCGCGCAGTGCGGGTCCCCATGCTGCCACTAGGCTCATTATGAGCATAAATACCGCACTCGCCAATACGAAAGTAAAGGATAAGCTGGGTAAAGAGAAGACTTTCATCAGTTGCTGGCCTAATAAGACCGCCAAGGCAGCGCCAATCACCAGGCCTAAACCGGCAACCAAAAAGTTCTCAATGAGGAAGTAACGAACAATGGCCGACTTGCGAGCCCCGAGCGCGCGGCGCGTACCAATTTGCTTGGTGCGTTTACTGATATTGAATAAGGTAAGACCGAAAATACCCAAGGCAGTCACCAGCACCAATACCACTATCAGGACCACCAGCATGCGCATCACCAGGGTATCGCGGGCCAGATAAGATGCTTTACTTTCATCCAAGCCTTCGATGCCGTAAAAAACACGGCGCGATTCGCTTTTTAATAAGAGCTCTTCCACTTTTGCCATCACTTCCGCACGCTTGCCCGGCTCGGTACGTACTAGAAATCCGGTGCGCGGCTGCGACAGGTTGAACGGGAAGATCACCACGTTAGCCGGACGACTGTCATTGAGCCAAGGGCCTTTTATGGTGTCGATAATACCGATAATTTCTACCGCATCTTCGCCCTGATACAGTACTTTGCCAAGGGCCGAACCATCGGGGTACAACTCTTCGGCAAAATCCTTGGTAACTATCGTGGTATTGGGCAACTTACCGTAGTTATCCGCATGCACTACTTCTTCCGGGTAGAAATTACGTCCTTCGATCAGCTTGGCGCCCAAGGTATTGAGCATATGCTCATTGGTGGTAAAGTATGCCGCCCGTACCCCGGTGCCAATTTCGGGATTGGGCACCAAATGCATGCTACTTGAGGAACCACTGCCCGACAACGGCATCCAGTTGGTCATGGCTGCATCGATAACACCGTCAATGGCGCGCAGGTCACGCTCATCCTGTGCATATTGTTGAACCAGGTTAATACTTGGGTCGAAGGTGCTGACACTCAGGCTGAAAATTGCTTCTTCGTCATAGCCGGTTTCCTGGTTTAGATAGGTCAGGCGATCGCTGATCATAAAGGCGGCATTGCTGACGATAGCCAGGGTGATTGCCACTTGTATCAGCAAGAGCACCGCCCCTATTTTTGAGCGCAGCAGTGCGTTGATCATGGGTTTTAATTCTAACATGGGTCTCTCCTACTGCGTTTTCAGGTAATAAGCTGGGTTGGTACGGCACACCTGCCAGGCCGGCAGCAAACCCGCCAAGATGCAGGCGACAATGGCAATGATAGGTGCGCTGGCCAGCATCAAAAAGTCCATCTTCGCCAGGGCCGAATAATAGCTGTAGCTTTCTCTGACCCCCCACAAGCATAGCTGCGCCAGTAAAATACCCAGCAGGCCGCCGAAAAGTCCCAATAAGCCAACTTCAACAAGGTGTTGTACAAACACCTGAGTTTTACTTGCCCCCAGGGCGCGACGCACGCCCACCTCGGGTGCACGGCGCATAAATTTCGCCAACAGCAGGCCAAGAATATTGGCCAAGCACACGGCCAGGAACATAAAGCTTAATAACACCAAAATCTTGTTATCCTCGCTGACCACCTCGTTGTATTCCATCCATTGATTTACATCACGTAAGCTGTATTTCGGCTCTTTGCGGGCAAAGCGACCTATCTTCTGTTGCTCCTGAATATAGCCTTTTAAATACTGCTCATAATTGGCTTTCGATTCTGGGCTATCGAGCTGCACCCAGTACTGGATCCAGACGATCTCAGAGTCCAGCCTTTGCTTAAAGGTGGTTACCATTTCACGCTTCCAGCCGTTGCTGTTACCCCAGGTGCCTATTTCCAGTTCTTTAACCAGTGAAAATGGGTAAAACACCCGCTCGGCACGTCTAAAAGCACCGTTATTCAAATCGTAGTATTTGGTGTGCTCGGTAATCGGCTCAATCACGCCGACCACTTCAAACAAGAACTTGTCGAGAAACACCGTCTTACCTACGGGGTTAGTCTCACCAAAAAGCTCTTCGCTGAGGCTACGCTCTAACACCACCTTGTTAACGGCATTGTCTTCATCACTTTGGCTCCACGGGCCGCCATGGATAAATTCGGCGTTGAACATGGAAAAGAAATCCCGTCCTGTCGCCCTCGCGTCCATCAATTTAGGGGCATTGCTCTCGTCGCCCAGGTGCACGGCAAAGCCGGTGCGCACCATAGCCGCTTGGGCATCGCCCTTGGCGTCTGTCATCAACCTTTGCGCATCTTTAAAGGTCAACTGGTAAGGAATATCGTCCTTGGTAAACCAACCCTCACCTTCGTCCATGGTTTGCAGTTGCAGCGCAAATAGCTGCTCGCTTTTGCTTGGGATGGGGTCGGCGCTCATCATGTGATACACCGACAAGGTGGTCATGGTAATGCCGATACCTATGGCAATGGCTATCACCATCAAGATGCTGACCAGGGGCGTGCGTTTAAACGAACGCCAGCTTAAATCTACGTAGTACCAAAGCATATTAGGCCTCCGCTGCGCGTGCGGCTGCGCGTGCGGCGATGTCACCCGCCGTCTGTTGTTTATTGGGCGCACCCTGATACAGACTGAAGTCGGCCAGTTGACCGTCAACCACCTGAATATTGCGCGGTGCGCGACGAGCAAGCTCAGGATCGTGAGTCACCATGACTATGGTAGCGCCTTCGCGATTAATTTCTTCGAGGATTTCCATCACTTGGCGGGCCATTAGGCTATCCAGGTTACCGGTGGGCTCATCGGCGAGTAAAAAACGCGGCTCACCGGCCAAGGCTCGGGCGATGGCCACCCGCTGCTGCTGACCGCCGGAAAGCTGCTGCGGCAGGTGTTTGGCTCGGGCGCCCAGGCCTACCAGCTCCAGGCAGCGTTCGATGCGCTTCTTACGCTCCGCCGATTTAATGCCACGATAGCGCAACGGCACTTCCACGTTCTCATACAGATTCAAGTCGGGAATAAGGTTAAAGCCCTGAAAGATAAAGCCGATTTTTTGGTTACGCAGATCGGCACGCTGATTGTCGTTGAGCTTGCCGACATCGATACCATCGAGCTCATAGGTGCCACTTGAGAAGGGCTCCAGCATGCCGGCAATGTTTAAAAAGGTGGTTTTACCGCTGCCGCTTGGGCCGGTGACGGCGATAAACTCGCCCTGCTCCACCTCGAGATTAAAGTCGCGTAGCGCATGCGTCTGCACCATTTCCGTTTGGTATACCTTGTTGATGTTATTCATTTTAATCATTGTATTCTTCCTCTGATGTTGAGCTGGAGTTAGCGCAGTAAAACGCGCTCGGCCTGCTTAAATGAGTCATAGTTTGATACCACCAGGGTATCGCCTTCGGCGACGCCGGCGGTGAGCTCCACATTGGCTACGCTGGTCGCTCCGGTTTGAATTTGAATGCGCTCGGCAACATCGCCATTGACTCGATAGGCTATCAAGCCGCCCTCGTTCATAAAGGCCCCGCGGCGCACCATCAATACGTTTTCTCTGTTTTCTAATAGGATGCGTGCCGATAAGCGCTGATTCTGACGAATTTTGTCAAATTGCGATTGATCGAAGCGCACCCGGGCACTGACTTGGCGTTCTTTCACTTCCGGCGAGATGGACGACAAGGTGCCGACCACACGGTTGTCGGCAATTTTAAGCTCAACCTCCAGGCCCAGCCCCAGTTCATTGGCATAGCTTTCCGGCACCTGCAGCTCGGCTTCGAAAGCGCTCAGGTCAACGAGTGTCATCAGTGCTTCGCTTGGCGACACCGCTGCCTGCTGTTGGACCAGCCAGTTACCTACCACCCCGGCAACGGGGGCAACTATCTGCAACTCGTTAACACGGCGGTTTAGTTCATCCACCACCAGTTGTTGGCGCGTCACATCCCCCTGCGCCGATTTAAGCTCGAATGCCAGGGTGTCTTTACCGATTTCGACTTCTTGTTGAGCGTGTTTGTAGGCCAACTTAGCACGCGCCAGGTCGTCCTGAGCCTGCTCCATGTCGATTTGGCTGATAAGATTATCCTTGATAGATAACAGCGCCCGACGGTGCTCACGCTCCGCGGCATTCAGGGTGACCGTGGCCATATCTAAGGTTTGAGCCAGCGCCAACTTGTCGCGACGGATCTGCAATTCCTTGCGTGACAGCTCATCGCTCAGGCGCTGCAGCTCTGATTCTTGTTGTTTAAGTTCGTTAGTCAGTTCCGGGCTGTGCACCTTAGCTATGGTTTGGTTCTTTGCCACTTCATCGCCTGGGTTGACCAGTAGCTGCACATAACCCTTGGACGGGCTGTAGATTTGCGGCGCATTGGCGGCCACAATAAACCCTGTGGTGGCGATATCGCGAACCAGGTCGCCACGGACCACGGCTGCAGTTTTCACCGCGTCTCGATTCAGTGATAGCTCGGTGCCGCCGTTACTGGCGCTCAAGCTGTAAGCGGCCAAGGCCGCAACCAAGGCGACACTCGCCGCTCCAAGCCAATATTTGCGGTAACTTTTTGTGGCAGCTAGTTGAATATCTTGTCCCTGAGTATCGCGGATCATAGTAACGCCTCACCTTGGTTAGTGAGGTATGGCGTTTTTACTAAACCGATAATAAATGCCGCCACTAGCATCAACAGTGGCGAGGTAAAAAAGACTAAGGTAGTGATCAACATGCTGCTATCCGTATGTTTTCTAATTGGTTTATTAGTTACGAGAAGCATGCCAACATGATAAAAAACTTATCTACTTGTTTTTATTGAATTTTAATTTTAACTGATGGAGTTTGGCGTTTGTCCGCGGACATTAAAAGTGTCCGCAGCGGACACTTTTAATGTAAACATCTTATCGGGTTGTGGGTCGCAGCTTTGCGCCGAGATAGGATTTTTTTTGGGGGGAGCTGTGTCGGGATAAAATCCCGACCTACAAGGTTTAATCGTCCTCGATATTATCCATGCCCTTGGTGCCATCCTTCGCCTTGAGTTCATGATGGATAGCGGATTTGATCAGCATATAGCCAGTGATGGGCGCGGTGATCAATAAGAAGATGGAGATCAGAATTTCTTTGATATTAATCACCCCATTTTCTACGCTGAAGAACACGTTGGCGGCTATCAGCAGCAAGGCCATACCTAAGGTGGTGGCCTTAGTCGGCCCATGCAGGCGCATAAAAAAGTCCGGCATTTTCACCAAACCAATGGAGCCGATTAAGATAAAAAGTCCGCCGGCTATTAATAATGCCGAAATTAGCCATTCAGTCATAGCCGCTCCTATTCAATAATATCGCCGCGCAGCAGGTACTTACAGACCGCCACCGTGCTGACAAAACCCAACATGGCAATAAGCAACGCCGCCTCAAAATAAATCTGCGTTTGCATGCCGATACCATAGAGAATGATAAGGGCTATGGTGTTGATATACATGGTATCCAAGGCCAAAATTCTGTCGGGCACCGAAGGGCCGACTATCAAGCGCCAAAGATTAAGCATCAAAGAGATGCCGATCATGGCAAAGACCATCAGTAATACATTTTCTAGCATTGGAAAATCTCCTTAAGGGGCGCTTCGTAGCGACGCTTAATGGTATCTATCAGGGCCTGCTCATCATCCAGATCCAGCACATGAATAAGTAAAAAGCGCTGCGTCGGCACCTCGCCCTTGGGTAAGGACTCAGGGATGGGATACACCTCGGCACTAACGGTACCCGGCGTAAGCGACACTGTGCTGGCCAAGATGGTAATGGGCAACTCATGCTGTAAGTCCAGGGGCACTTTGATAAAACCCGGGCGCAAACGCTTGGTCGGAGCCAGGATCTTAAAGGCCACTTCGACATTAGCGGTAATGATGTCCCAAAGTACGATAAACACCTGCTTGGTTGCCAAACCCGGACGTAAAATCAGCGGCTGAGCGGTGCGAAACGGCGCTATCACCAAGGGAATGGCTATGGCCAGTACGGCGCCAAGGATCAGGTGACCGGCGGAAACACTGTTGTTTAACAGCAACCACACGATAAATAATAAAACACTGCGAAATGGCGTTGGCAACCACTTATAACGAGCATGTAAGCGCATCTTATTGCTCCTTAGCCAAGGCAAATACTGTGTCTATGGCCACCTGAGAATTATGCAGTATGGCCGCGGCTTGATTGCTTATCTCACTCAGCGGTGCGGCAAACACAGTCATCATTAGCGGCACCGTAAGAATCAGCACCAGAGCCCAGGTGCGACGTTTACCGGCATAGACGTTATCTTCAAACTGCTCATCCTGATTGGGATGATCGTGCCAGAACAAACTGGTACCGGCGCGCGACAGCGCCACCAGGGTGGCTAAACTGGCAAGCAGATAAATAGGCCAAAATACCCAGGCCACCTCGGCGCCAAAAGAAGCATCAAGCAACCACAGCTTGGCGACAAAGCCGGATAAGGGCGGTAGACCGGCCAGGGCGATGGCGGCAACCACAAAGCAGATTCCTAACAATTTGGGCTGAGCCACACCGCGGCTATTAACCAGTCGGTCCTGCACCTTGCCCCGCTGCAGGGCTATCATATCGGCAACCAGGAACATGGCGGCGCAGGCTATGGTCGAATGAATCATATAATAGATGGCCACCGCCGTGGCCTGCTCTTCATTAAGCGCCACCATGGCTATCAGGGTACCGACAGAAACAATCACCAGGTTGGCACTAAGACGGCGCAAGTCTTCCGCCGCCAGCCGCCCACCGCACCCACGACCAAGGTCACCAGGGCCAGTGGCCACAGCCAGGTGCTGGCGATGCCGCTTAGCTCCCCCGCCTGCTCGCCAAAGATCATGGTGAATACACGCATGATGGCGTACACCCCAACCTTGGTCATGATCGCAAATTGTGCGGCAATTACCGGCATGGCGCGACCATAGGTGGCCGGCAGCCATAAATGCAAGGGCAGCAAGGCCGCCTTAAGGGCAAAGACGATAAGCAATAACAGGCCGCCAATTTTCGCAAGATAGATATCATCACCCTGCAACAGCGCTACCTTAAGGGCCATATCGGCCATATTCAAGGTGCCCAGCACGCCGTAAAGTACACCCAGGGCAATCAGGAAAATACTCGAGCCGACCAGGTTTAAAATCACATAATGCAGCGCCGCCTTGGTGGTGTGCTTGTCTTTTTTGTGCATCAAGAGCGCGTAGGAGGCGATCAACAGCACCTCAAAAAATACAAACAGGTTAAACAGGTCGCCAGTTAAGAAGGCACCATTTACACCCATCAGCAGGAAATGCGCCAAGGGATGATAAAAGCTTCCCGCTTTGTCATCGCCACGGCTGGCATACACTATGGTCACCAGGGACAAAAAGCTGGTCAAAATACACAGAGCCACAGCCAGAGGGTCTGCATATAAGACGATACCAAAGGGCGGCTGCCATTCGCCGATAGCGTAAACCACGGGGCCACCGCTTAAGATGGTGCTTAACAAGAAACCTGATGCGACCAGGGTCGCCAAGGCCATAAAAGAGGCCACCCAACGTCTTAATACCAGGCTTTTACCGCATGGCGGCAGCAACAGAATGATGCCCGCCAACAGCGGCAATAATACGGGTAAGGTGATCAAATGCTGCATTTATTTCGACCCCTTAGTGGCACGGGTAGCGCGCGGCTGACCATCAACGTGGTCATTACCCAGGTCGGCACGACCACGAATGGCAAGGATCACCACAAAAGCGGTCATTGCAAAACCAATCACTATGGCGGTTAATACCAGAGCCTGCGGCAGTGGATCGGCATAGCTGGCCGACTGCCCTAGCACCGGTGCCTGGTTGATTTTCAACCGACCCGATGAAAACAGGAATAAATTGACCGCGTAAGAGAGCATGGTCAACCCCAACACCACGGGAAAGGTACGGGCGCGCAAAATCAGATAAATGCCACTGGCCACTAACAGACCCACACAACTTGCATATAAGAGTTCCATTAGAGATTAACCTTTTCTTTCGGGGTTTCTGCCGTCAATTTACCAAGACTGGCAAGGATCATTAATGTTGCGCCTACCACGGTTAAATACACACCTAAATCAAATATCATGGCGCTGGCCAATTCGGTTTTGCCCACCAAGGGGATATCGAAATAATCAAACCAGCTGGTTAAGAAGTTACGGCCAAACAGCCAGCTACCCAGGCCGCTCAAGGTGGCGATAGCCAAGCCCGAAGCAATCACCTTGCGGTAGTTAATATCCATGCGGGCGCGGATCCAATTAGAGCCATTGGCCATGTATTGCAAAATAAAGGCAATGGAGGTCACCAGGCCGGCAATAAAGCCACCGCCAGGCAGGTTATGGCCGCGCAGGAAGATATACACGGACACCATGATCGCCAGCGGTAACAAACTTTGTGAAATGCTCGCAAGCAGCAGAGGGTGACGTTCGCGCGCCCAAGGACGCCCTTCACTGTCAGAAGATGGCATAAATAACGGCAGATTCAGCAGCAGCTTGTAAATACCCAATGCCGCTATGCCCAGCACAGTGATTTCACCCAGGGTATCGAAACCACGGAAGTCCACGAGGATCACGTTAACCACGTTTGTGCCGCCACCGCCGGTTTTGGCGTTGCCGATAAAGAACTGTGAAATACTCTCCTGCGGACGCGTCAACAGCGCATAACAGATACTGCCAACGACAATACCTATGGCACTACTGATGCCTAAATCGCGCAAGATGCGAAGTGAGCTCGACTCCTTAGGGGTGCGCTGCGGCAAGAAAAAGAGCGCCAGCATCAGTAACATCACTGTTACTACTTCCACGGTAAGCTGGGTCAAGGCCAAATCCGGCGCCGAGAAACGGGTAAAGACCACTGAGGTCATCAAGCCCACCACGGAAACCAGGATCAGGGCTATCATCCGCGAGCGATGCCACACCAAGGTAGCCAGAGTGCCTATCATCAGCAGCGCCGCACCAATGGCATTATGGGCATCAATCTCACTCAGCCCGGTTGCCCCGGCCAGGGTATGCATTTCAAACAGGGGCAAGCCCGCCACTACCAAGGTAGAGAGCAAAAGAATAAAGATATAACGCTGCAAGGAGCCATTTTCTATGCGCAGGATTTGCTCCCGTGACCACACCACCACCTTGTGAATGCTGGCATCGAAGGCTTTTTTGGCGCTCACATTTGGTAAAGAGGCCTGGAACTGGAACAGGTATTTACGCTGTGAATAAATAAACAGACCGCCGGCCACCGCCACCCCACTCATCAATAGCGGCAGGTTAAAGCCGTGCCAGATGGCCAGATGATAATCAGGTGCCTCGGCACCAAGCACAGCATGAGAGGCCGCGGTTAGTAGCGGATCCACCACAAATGCCGGGAATAAACCAACCAAGACACACAGGGCCACCAAAATTTCGATGGGCACACGCATATAGCGCGGCGCCTCATGCGGCTGCTTGGGCAGATCCTTTGGTTCACCATTGAAGAATACATCATGGATAAAGCGTGCCGAATAGGCCACCGACAAGGCACCGGCCACGGTCGCCAACACTGGAATTAACCAGGACATGGAGCCAAGCATCTGCTGGTGCAGGGTCTCGGCAAAAAACATTTCTTTCGATAAGAAGCCGTTCAGTAGCGGTACCCCGGCCATGGATGCCGCCGCCACCATGGCCAAGGTCGCCGTATAAGGCATATAGCGCCACATACCGTTGAGCTTGCGCATATCCCGGGTGCCGGTTTCATGGTCGATAATACCCGTGGCCATAAACAAGGAGGCCTTAAAAGTGGCATGGTTGATAATATGGAAAATCGCCGCCACGGTTGCCAACTGAGTATCCAAACCCAATAGCAAGGTGATCAAACCTAAGTGACTGATGGTTGAATAGGCCAACAAGCCCTTTAGGTCGTGCTTAAACAAGGCAATGTAAGCGCCCACCAACAAGGTGGTTAAGCCGGTGACACCAACGATAATGAACCACAGCTCGGTGCCCGCTAAGGCAGGATAGAAACGTGCCAGCAGGAAGATGCCGGCTTTAACCATGGTCGCCGAATGCAGATAAGCACTGACCGGGGTCGGTGCCGACATGGCATGAGGCAGCCAGAAATGAAACGGAAACTGCGCCGACTTGGTAAAAGCGCCCAGTAAAATCAGTACCAAAATAAGCGGATACCACTTAGAGCTTTTTACCAGCTCGCCGCTTTGCAAGATCACATCCAGCTCATAGCTGCCCACCAGTTGCCCCAACAGCACAAGGCCTGCCAGCAAAGCCAGACCACCGGCACCGGTAATGGCCAGCGCCATACGTGCGCCCTTACGCGCCTCGGGGTTATACCACCAATAGCTGATCAGTAAGAAAGAGCTAACACTGGTGAGCTCCCAAAAGAACCACATTTGAATAATGTTGTTTGCCGTCACTATGCCGAGCATGGCGGTCATAAACAGCATTAAATAAGCGTAAAGCTTGGGCATGGAGTCGTTGGCGCTCAAATAATAGCGCGCATAAAGAATGATCAGCAGGCCAATTCCCAAGATCAGGATACAAAACAACAGGCTTAAACCGTCTAAGCGAAAGGATAAATTCACCCCTAATTCAGGTATCCAAGGTAGGCTGGCGTAGAGTGTTTCGCCGGCCAATACCTGCGGTGCCATGCTGAGCACCAGCACCAGGCAGATTAAAGGCATAATTGCGGTCACGGCGGCGCTTTGATTGCGCGATAGTTTGCCGGTAAAGCTCGCAAGTAAACTGCCTAACAAGGATAACAAGGGTATCCACAGCAATGTCATAGTTTAAAAACCTTTACTTTTGTTACCAAAAACCTTGGTAAAACTGTTATTTTTGACCCCACAAGGGCGGGCGCTTGGGACACCGAAAGCGTCAATACTAAGATTAGTTCAGCGCCAAATAAATATTGATAATTAATCAGTTATACTGGGCAGCCCTGCCTTTGTCTAGACTCGCCCTTCCTATTCGGCTAAATCTTAGGCGGCGGTTAACACCCTACTAACCTAGCTAACAAAAATCCGGACCTCTGCCTTATGTGACCTGGCCAATGTGCCATGGTTAAGCGTCATTTTTATTATTCAGGGCACGACGATATTCACGCCACTGGGTTTCGCCACTTAAGCGGTAGAATAAATCGGCAAAACGAATATGCTGTTTCGGCCTTGCCAGCTCGGCCAACCACAAGTTTCTGTATAGGGGCGTCACCCCAACTTCCGATTGCTCCATCAGGCTTTGCCCAATGCTGGGTTTATAGCCACGGCCATTGTCACAATAGGCACTGGGCGCCCAGCCTGGCGGCGCTCTGTCGCCAACCACAAGATTGGCATAGAGCTGCCCTTGTTGCTCACAGGCCCCCTGCTGCTCCTTAGGTGCCGGATACTCATCGGTAAAGCCGCTAAAGTGCAAGAGCTCATGGATAAACACATGATAGGGTGCATTCACTCCCAACTGCATAATACCGCCTTGAACATTGGCCAGCCCGCCGTCTGTCATCATCACGATAAAATCAAAACCCGCTGGCACTTGCTCCGGCGTTTGCGCCAAAGGCTGCCAGTCACAGCGACTAAAACTGTCACTTGTGCCTTGGCAGTTTAGGGTATCACCCAAATAGTGAGGCTCGGACAGGCATAACAATCCGGTACCAGGTTCAGGCTTGGCCTGATATCTGCGGCGCAACTGCTGCAGCTTATCCATGGCCGCCAGGCTGTCGCCGAGCAACAGCAGATTATAGCGACAGGATTGCGCCTGGATTTGCCGCAAATTTGTGCCAAAGCCCAAACTTTTTGCGACATCATGGCCCTCGACGCCCACCTTTAAGCCCAGGTGAAAGCGCCGCCGATATTCAAGCTCATCGGGTAAAGGATAAACGCGGCCTATCTCGGCCAGCACCTGCCAATGCCCTTGCTGCGCCAGCGTCTCGGCCAGTTGTTGCCAAAGTTGCGCCGCTGGGCGCTGCTCGCCTTTAGCAGCTAAGGCCTGCTGCCAGTATAAACGGGCACCATCAAAGTCATTTTTTTTCAGCAGGTGTTGGGCCAGTAATAGCTGGGCCTGAGGTGCGCCGTCTGTAGCTAGGCGGCGCAATACGGCTTCGCTGTAATGCCGATAGCTTAGTTGTGTTGGGCTGTGATAAAACCAAAAGGTGGCGGCGGCGGCATTATTTTGCGCCTGATACTGCACCAGTGCGGGGCTTTGACTCATACTCCCACACAGGCTTAGCAGCAAGATAAAAAATAGGCTAGTGCGCACCCTCGCCTGCCATTATGTCCAGCTCAAGGCGTGCATATTTATATTCGACAAACTCGTATACATTGGTCGAAAGCGCCAGTTTAAAGTAGTCGCTGGCCAGGGTATTTTCGCCCTTGGCCTGATGGCTTTTAGCGATATAAAAATAGGCTTCACACAAGCGCTCGGCATATTCCTGATGTGATTCCACACCCTCTGCCAAGGTTCCTAACAGTGCCTTTTCGGTGATTTTACCCTGATAAAAGGCCACCAGTTGATAGGCCCAGTTTTGCGGGTCCAAAGCTTGTGCCATATCTCTTAAGTTGGCTTTGGCTTTAAGTGGGTCTTCGTCACGCTCCGCCAAATAAACCCAAAGCACCCGATACGGGTCATCTGGGGCAAAGCGCAAAAAGGCCTGCAAATCATCGCTGGCTAATCCCGGGCGTTCTCCGTAATACAAGGCAATGCCACGGTTGAGATAGGCGTATTCATGCTCGCTGTTAAGCTCCAGCACTGAATCGAACATTTCATAGGCCTTGCCGTATTGCTGCATCAGGGTGTGATGAATACCAAGGAAGTTATACACCTCGGCCAGGTCCGGCTTAAGGTTAACCGCACGGCTAAAATCGATGCGCGCCAGGGTACTTAACCCTAGGCTGTCGAATAGCTTACCGCGATCATAATAAAGTAAGGCTTGCTGATCACTGGGCAGATCGGCCTGCTCTATCAGCTCACTATAACGGGCTACCGCCACTTCGCTGCGGTAATCGCTCGGCAGAGGTGCGGCAAAAGGTACGGTAACAACATATTGGGGACTATCTGGTACGGATTGGCAACCGGTTAAGAGTAGCGTGATAACGCCGGCTACCGTAAGCGATAATGTTTTTCTCAAAGTCCTATACCTATAATCCGTGCATGGATTTTCATTAAACCATAAAAAAGGGGCCTAAACAGCCCCTTTTACTATGCTTTTATCGCTTATTCGGCGTCTTTTACCGCTTCCGCTGCTGGCGCGCTCTGGTCTTGCGCCTCTTTGATGCTTAGGCGTACACGGCCCTGGCGATCAACTTCTAGTACCTTAACCTTCACTTCCTGACCTAGGCTTAGGTGGTCGGCAACATTGTTTACACGCTCATCACTGATCTGTGAGATGTGTACCAGGCCGTCTTTACCAGGTAGAACGTTAACGAAAGCACCGAAATCAACGATACGTACTACTTTACCTTCGTAGATGGTACCTACTTCCAGCTCAGCTGTTAGTTGCTCAACGCGAGCGATGGCAGCGCGCGCGCTCTCACCGTCAGTGGCTGCAATCTTAACTGTACCGTCGTCTTCAATTTCAATGGTAGTACCAGTTTCTTCGGTAAGCGCACGGATAGTAGCGCCACCTTTACCGATAACGTCGGCAATCTTCTTAGGTGGGATGTTCACTACATAGATACGCGGCGCGTAATCAGAAAGCTCAGCCGCAGGCGCAGAGATGGCTTCATCCATCACACTTAGGATGTGTAGACGAGCTGCTTGTGCTTGGTTAAGAGCGATCTGCATGATTTCTTTAGTGATACCTTCGATCTTGATATCCATTTGTAGTGCGGTAACACCTGCAGCGGTACCGGCTACTTTAAAATCCATATCGCCTAGGTGATCTTCGTCACCCAAGATGTCAGAAAGAACAACGAAGTTATCGCCTTCCTTCACTAGACCCATGGCGATACCAGCAACAGATGCCTTAGTAGGAACACCGGCGTTCATTAGCGCAAGTGATGTACCACATACAGACGCCATTGATGAAGAACCGTTAGACTCAGTGATTTCAGATACCACACGGATTGAGTACGGGAACTCTTCAAGTGTAGGAAGTACCGCAGCAATACCGCGCTTAGCCAGGTTACCGTGACCGATTTCACGACGCTTAGGCGAACCAACAAAGCCAGTTTCACCCACACAGAACGGAGGGAAGTTGTAGTGCAACATGAAACGGTTAGTAGAAGTACCTGTTAGGTCGTCGATCATCTGAGAATCACGCTCTGTACCTAGTGTTGCCGTTACTAGCGCCTGAGTTTCACCACGGGTGAAGATAGCACTACCGTGAGTACGGGCTAGTACGCCAGTTTTCACGTCAAGGGCGCGAACCATTTCAGGTGAACGACCATCGATACGCTGTTCACCAGCGATGATGCGACCACGAACGATTTTCTTCTCAAGTGAACCGAACTCGCCTGATACTTCTTGCTCGTCCAGGCTTTCGTCTTCGCCAAGCTCAGCGCTTAGTTTTTCGATCACTTCTGCTTTCGCTGCGCTAAGAGCGTCTTTACGCGCTACCTTGTCGGTAATGCGGTACGCTTCACCGATTTTCTCTTCGGCGATAGCAGCAACCTTACCCGCTAGGGTTTCATCTTTTGCTGGCGCAGTCCAATCCCAAGCTGCTTTACCCGCTTCGGCTTTGAACTCGTTGATAGCATTGATGATGGCTTGTGATTGCTCATGACCGTAAACAACGGCGCCAAGCATTACGTCTTCAGGAAGCGTTTCAGCTTCTGATTCAACCATAAGTACGGCGTTATCTGTACCAGCAACAACTAGGTCTAGCTTGCTTGTTTTAAGCTCGGTTAGTGATGGGTTCAATACGTACTGACCATCGATGTAACCTACGCGTGATGCACCGATAGGACCGTTAAATGGAATACCAGAAAGCGCTAGGGCCGCAGAAGTACCAATTAGGGCAACGATATCAGGCTGGATTTCAGGGTTTACTGAAACTACTGTCGCGATTACCTGAACTTCGTTTACGAAGCCTTTAGGGAAAAGTGGACGAATTGGACGGTCGATTAGACGCGCGATAAGCGTTTCGCCGTCGTTAGGACGACCTTCACGCTTTAAGAAACCACCTGGGATACGGCCAGCCGCATACATTTTTTCTTGGTAGTTAACGGTTAGAGGGAAGAAATCCTGACCTGGGTTTGCTTCACGACGACCTACTACGGTTACAAGTACCGAAGTATCGCCGATGCTTGCTAGTACCGCACCGTCTGCCTGACGGGCAATAGCGCCGGTTTCTAGAGTTACAGTGTGTTGTCCGTACTGAAATTCTTTAATAATTGCTTGCACTTAATCATTCCTTAAGTTGCATATAACCTACTCAAAAGCCGAATTACCAGCCCTTAAATCAGGTTAAGAGGGTTTTCTTAAGCACCTCACCAATTACAGTAAATAACCACACTCGTGTGAATGCCTTTATTTACTACAATTGGCAATATGGTGCCATCTAGTTTGCTGTATTGCGAAACTTAGACAGCGCTAAGTATACTCGTCAAAGACGCACAAAAAAAGGGGCGATTAGGCCCCTTTTTTCAAACTGGTATCAAAGAATTAGCGACGTAGGCCAAGTTCTTTAATTAGCGCAGTGTAACGCTCGATGCTCTTACCTTTAAGGTAGTTAAGCAGGTTACGGCGCTGGCTTACTTTGCGAAGAAGACCACGACGTGAGTGGTTGTCTTGCTTGTGGCTTGCAAAGTGACCTTGAAGCTTGTTGATATCTGCAGTTAGAAGTGCAACTTGTACTTCAGGTGAACCAGTGTCGCCTTCAGCGCGTGCAAATTTAGCAATGATATCTGCTTTTTCTTGGTTGCTTAGTGACATAATTTACTCCAAAAAGTGAGTGTTTATATACGGTAAGAGCCGATCACTAATCCAGCCCCACCAATTGAGCGCGCTATTTTATCAAGCTGGCCAATAACTACAAGTTATTTGTGATGGCCACGGCACGCTTGGCTTTGAGATGACCGTGCTGATTGCGCTCACCCACACCAAGGAAACGCTCGCCACAACGTACGGCGCATACCTCTTCTGGTACCTCGCCGATGACCACGGTTTGACCATGGGCAAAGGCAATGGCCTGCTGCTCGTCAATCTCAACGCTGGGCAAATCTTGCACCGCCGTGTCCATGGGCAGTAACAGCGTATCTAATACTTCGCTCGGTGCCTTATCCTGGCTTTTAGCTTCATCAAGCAGGGCTTGAAGTTCGTCCAGAGTCACCATTTTCTCGGCAGGGTAATGACCTACCTTGGAGCGGTGAAGCATGATCACATGCGCGCCACAGCCCAATAACTCACCTAAATCGTCCACTATGGTACGAATATAGGTGCCTTTGGACACATGGGCGGTCATCTGAATTTCATTGGCCTGTTCATCGAACTCATCCAGAGTCAGGCTGTAAACGTTAATACGGCGACACTTGCGCGGCACTTCTATGCCTTCGCGGGCATACTTGTATAAAGGCTGACCTTGATACTTGAGCGCCGAATACATAGACGGATACTGATCTGACTCACCGATAAAACCAGCAACATGCTGCTCGATTTGCGCCTTGGTAACATTCACAGCACGGGTTTCGACAACCTCACCATCGGCATCCGAGGTGGTTGTACGCTCACCCAACTTGGCGCGCACCACGTAGGTTTTGTCGGTATCGAGCAGGAACTGACTGAACTTGGTCGCTTCGCCAAAACAAATAGGCAACATGCCTGTGGCTAAGGGATCAAGGGCGCCTGTGTGCCCCGCCTTCTGCGCAAAGTAAATGCCTTTCGCCTGCTGCAGAGCGCGGTTACTGGAAATGCCTTGGGGCTTATGCAGTAACAATACGCCATCGACCGGACGGCCTTTTGTACGTCTGGCCATGCTGCTTATTCTTCCTCGTCGCTGCTACCGCGCTTTTGCTTATCTTCGCGCATCACCGACTCAACTAGGTTAGAAATACGCATACCTTCAAGTAATGAAGTATCGATAACAAAACGTAGCTCAGGGACGATGCGGGCACGAATACGCTTGCCCAGCAGCGAGCGAATGTAGCCACTGGCATCATTGAGAATACGCATGCTTTGCTTGGTCTTGCTTTCGTCTTCTTGGTTGAACACGGTCACAAAAATTTTCGCGTAAGATAAATCGCGCGATACTTCCACCGCAGACACGGTTACCATGCCTAAACGCGGGTCTTTAATTTCCCGTTGGATGATCACCGCAATTTCTTTTTGGATCTGTTGCGCTACGCGCTCTGTGCGAGAAAATTCTCTCATTTTCACCACTTATATTTAGGATACCGGCACGCGCACAGAGCACGGCAGGTATTACACAATCACAAATGGGGGCACAAGGGCCCCCATCAAATTTACTTAATGATCAAGGTTATAGAGAACGTTGTACTTCAACGATTTCAAATACCTCGATTTGGTCACCGACCTTAACGTCATTATAGTTCTTAACGCCGATACCACATTCCATACCGTTGCGAACTTCTTGTACGTCGTCTTTAAAGCGACGTAGTGATTCAAGTTCACCTTCGTAGATAACCACGTTTTCACGAAGTACACGGATTGGGTTAGAACGCTTGACCACACCTTCGGTAACCATACAGCCTGCAACCGCACCGATCTTAGGTGACTTAAACACGTCACGTACTTCGGCAAGACCGATGATCTCTTGTTTGAACTCAGGAGCAAGCATACCAGTCATGGCCTGCTTCACTTCTTCGATCAGGTCGTAGATTACGCTGTAGTAACGCAGGTCTAGGTTTTCAGCTTCGATAACCTTACGCGCTGAAGCGTCGGCACGAACGTTGAAACCAACCATGATGGCGTTAGAAGCAGCCGCAAGTGATGCGTCAGTTTCGGTGATACCACCTACACCACTACCTACGATCTTCACTTTCACTTCGTCAGTAGAAAGCTTCACAAGTGAATCAGAGATGGCTTCAACAGAACCTTGTACGTCCGCTTTCAGTACGATATTCACTTCTGAGATATCGCCTTCGGTCATGTTGGTGAACATGTTCTCAAGCTTAGCTTTTTGCTGACGCGCCAGCTTCACTTCACGGAACTTACCTTGACGGTATAGAGCAACTTCACGGGCCTTACGCTCATCGCGAACAACCGTTGCTTCGTCACCAGCTGCAGGTACACCAGAAAGACCTAAGATCTCTACCGGGATTGAAGGGCCTGCTTCTTTGATTTCTTCACCGTTTTCATCGCGCATTGCACGAACACGGCCATACTCAAGACCACAAAGAACGATATCACCTTGCTTTAGCGTACCTTCTTGTACCAGTACAGTAGCTACCGGACCACGGCCTTTATCAAGGCGAGATTCGATTACCACACCTGAGGCCATGCCTTCAGAAACAGCGGTTAGCTCAAGGATTTCCGATTGCATTAGTACGGCTTCAAGTAGCTCGTCAACGCCCTGGCCGGTTTTAGCCGAGATGTGTACGAACTGCGTCTCACCGCCCCAGTCTTCTGGGATAACGTCTAGCTGAGCTAGTTCGTTCTTAACGCGATCTGGATCGGCGCCTTCTTTATCCATCTTGTTCACGGCAACAATCAGAGGTACTTCAGCCGCTTTAGCGTGCTGTACCGCTTCTTTGGTCTGTGGCATTACGCCATCGTCCGCAGCAACAACCAGGATTACGATATCCGTCGCCTTCGCACCACGAGCACGCATTGAGGTAAATGCCGCGTGTCCCGGAGTATCAAGGAAGGTGATCATGCCGTTGTCAGTATCAACATGGTATGCACCAATGTGCTGGGTAATGCCACCGGCCTCGCCCGAAGCAACTTTAGCTTTACGGATGTAGTCCAGAGTCGATGTTTTACCGTGGTCAACGTGACCCATTACGGTTACTACCGGTGCACGAGATTCAGCTTTACCGCCTTCGCTGCGGTCGCTTAGTACTTTCTCTTCCAGTTCGTTTTCACGAACTACCACAACCTTGTGACCCATTTCTTCTGCAACTAGCTGTGCAGTTTCCTGGTCGATAACCTGGTTAATGGTTACCATGTCGCCCATTTTCATCATGGTCTTAACGACTTCGGCACCCTTTACCGCCATACGTGAAGCAAGCTCGGCAACCGTGATGGTTTCACCGATACGTACTTCTTGCTTCTTATCGGCAACTGGCTTTTGGAAACCATGCTGTAAAGAAGTAGGCGCTTTAAGCTTACCTTTTTTACCCTTGCCCATTTTTAGTGGTGCTTCGGCAGTTTCTTTGCCCTTAGGCTTTTTCTTTTTACGACGCGCGCTTTTCTCTTCGCGTGCATCTGACTCGTCTTCCGCTTCACGTGCATAGGTAGAAGTAGTTAGGTGGTGATCCGCCGTTTCTTCACGACGTTTACGTTCCTCTTCCTCTTTCTTCCAACGCGCTTCGTTTTCTTCGGCTAGGCGACGAGCTTCTTCTGCTTGACGTTGTGCTTCTTCTTCGGCTTTCTTCAATGCTGCCTCTTCTGCTTCTTTCTGTAAGCGCTCTGCTTCATCACGTTCTTTCTGAGTTTGCGCCTCATCCTTTGCAGAACCTTTACTTTCTTTGCGCTGTGCTTCGGCTTTACGCTTCGCTTCTTCTTTGGCTTTACGTTCGGCTTCTTCTTTGGCCTTGCGCTCTGCCTCTTCGTTCGCTTTACGCTCGGCTTCTTCTTTAGCCTTACGCTCCGCTTCTAATTTAGCCTGTGCTTCGGCTTCAAGACGCTCCTGCTCTTGTGCTTCCAGACGCGCTTGTTCTTGCTGCTCTTCTAGGGCACTTTTCTTCACATAGGTACGCTTTTTACGCACTTCGACCTGCACAGCCTTGGCCTTACCGGTTGAACCGGTTACGCTTAGGGTGCTTTTCTTCTTGCGTTGCAAAGTCATACGCTCTGGGCCTGAGGCACCAGCGCCACCGTGCTGCTTAGACAAGTGATCAAGCAGTTGCTCTTTTTCCGACTCGTTTACCTGGTCACCCGCTTGCTTTTTAATGCCCGCGCTGTCCAATTGCTGTAGCAATTTATCAACAGTTGTACCAATGTCCTCGGCCAGTTTTGTTACACTTACTTCTGCCATATTCTTTGTTACCTCCGTTAATAAATTACTCGTCACCGAACCAGCAAATATTACGTGCAGCCATAATTAGGTCGCCCGCTTCCTGCTCAGAAAGCTCAGTAATTTCTACTAGTTCGTCGATGCCCTGCTCGGCTAGATCTTCAAGCGTTACTACGCCCTTGCTCGCCATAACAAAGGCAAGGTGACGATCTAGGCCATCCAGGTTTAATAGGTCTTCAGCCGGCTCTGCGCCTTCTAGGCTTTCTTCGTCTTTCAATGCTTTGGTGGTCAACGCGTCTTTGGCACGATTACGCAGCTCTTCAACTGTGTCCTCGTCCAGACCATCGATTTCCAAGAATTCGCTGGTTGGTACATAAGCTACTTCTTCTAGCGTTGAGAAGCCTTCACCGATAAGTAGCTCGGCGAAATCGTCATCGATGTCCAAACCTTCGGTGAACAGGGTGATCAGCTTGTCTGACTCAGCCTGGTTCTTTTCCTGCATGTCTGCAACCGTCATTACGTTTAGCTCCCAACCTGTAAGTTGGCTTGCTAAACGCACGTTTTGGCCGTTACGACCGATGGCTTGTGCCAGGTTATCCGCTTCAACGGCGATATCCATTGAACGTGAGTCTTCGTCCATAACGATAGAAGCAACTTCTGCCGGCGCCATGGCGTTGATAACGAATTGCGCTGGGTTGTCATCGTAAAGCACGATATCAACACGCTCACCGCCCAATTCACCGGATACCGCTTGCACACGTGCACCACGCATACCCACGCAGGCACCAACAGGGTCGATACGCTTGTCATTTGATTTAACAGCAATCTTTGCACGTGAACCTGGGTCACGAGCGGCCGCACGTAGCTCGATCATCTCTTCGCCAATTTCCGGCACCTCGATGCGGAATAGCTCCATTAGCATTTCCGGCTTAGAACGAGTTACAAATAACTGCGCGCCACGGGCTTCTGGACGTACCGCATAAAGCAGACCACGAACACGGTCGCCTGGGCGGAAGTTTTCGCGCGGTAGCATGTCATCACGATAGATAACGGCTTCGGCGTTGTTGCCTAAATCAAGAATAATGGCTTCGCGGCTGGCTTTTTTAACCACACCTGTTACTAGCTCACCTTCTTGGTCTTTATAAGCTTCAACCACAAGGGCACGCTCGGCTTCACGTACTTTTTGTACGATAACCTGCTTGGCCATTTGCGTGGTGATACGGTCAAACTTGATTGACTCAATTTGTTCTTCAACGTAATCGCCAAGCTGCTTTTCTGGCTCTTCAACCTGCGCCGCTTCAAGAGTGATTTCGCGGTACGGGTTTTCTAAGCTGCCATCTTCAAGCGCTTCAACGATTTGCCAGCGACGGAAAGTGTCGTATTCGCCGGTTTTACGGTCGATAGATACACGCACTTCGATGTCGCCATCATGTTTTTTCTTTGTTGCGGTCGCTAGTGCGAACTCTAATGCTTCAAAAATTTTCTCTTTGGGGACCGCTTTTTCATTGGAAACGGCTTCCGCCACCAACAGTATTTCTTTTGCCATAGGTATTGCCTCGCTTGCCCTATTTCTTCGCACTGAAATTAAAATTTGGCGATGATGTTCGCACGCTCAATGTTGCTTATCATGAGCATGTGCTCTTGGTTATCAACATTAATTGTGATCATATCACCGTTAACTGCTACTAAATCGCCCTTGAAATTACGGCGACCATCTTGCGGAAGCTTAGTTCTCAACCTGACTTCCTCACCCACTGCATTTTGATAATGTTCTGGTTTGAACAGTGGACGATCGACTCCAGGTGAAGACACTTCCAAATCATATTCATTGGTAATGGGATCTTCTACGTCGAGGATCGCGCTAACTTGACGACTGACATCCGCACAGTTATCTACCGTAATACCGTCTGGGTGATCAATATACACACGCAAGGTGGAATGACGACCAGCTTGAGTAAACTCAAGTCCCAGGAGCTCAAAGCCTAATGCTTCGACCGCCGGAGTTAACATCTCGGTTAATGTTTGTTCGAGCTTTGTCACGAAACTTCTCCATAGAAACAAAAAAAGGGCTAATGCCCCATTTTCAATACAGATACAATAACGCCCCGAACCAAGCGGGGCGTCACACTGGAAATATTTACTCAAAAAGTAAACACTTCCTGATTTTCTGTGCGGCCTAGGGCCTAGCTTGGCGCGGGCTATATCCGTACGATAAAACCGCTGCGACGACTTAGCAAAATCACTTCCGCTAAACGCAAAACGCGCATTGCAAAGAATGCGCGACATCACATAAAGCAAGTAGAGCGAATATCTCTACCTCTTTATAAATCTGCTGCCTGAAGGGTCACTATGTACCAACTTCATTTATGGCGACTATTATAGTGCCCTAGTAATTAATAAGCAACCTTCGAGAACCGTTAGAGCCTGAATTAACAAGGCCTTTACACGAAAAAGCAAGCTCACTACATAGTTTCTAAATTTGTTTCTACTTGGGAAGTAGTAAGGCCGACAACCCATCTAAAGCTCCCCAACCAGAGACTAAACTATAAATATTGCCATGATATTCCCCAACAGAAGCATGGTGACTATAAAGATAGCGACTGTTCTGACCTTGTTGCTAAATTTCCGATCCCATTTGCCAAAGCCTAAAAAGCATAACCACGCCAATCCCAATACGATCGCTAACCCCGGATTGGCAGCCGCCAATGCCACGAAAATAATGAATTCCATTTACATCCCTTTCCCATGTTAGTGAATAGTTCTATGAGCCAATGGAACACATTCATAGAGCTCTTTAACTTATTTGCAAACCGAGGAACACTGGATTGCACTGCAAGACACCCAATGGCAATTCCAGTGTAGCAAGGATCCGTTATATTGGCGGCTCTAAAGAAAAGATTCGTCCTGGTTTTTATAAATATTAGCAGCAGCAATAGCGACACATGTGCCGCTAATTGACGGCGCCTCAGCTAATTAATAAAACTTCAATTAGTTATACCAACTCAACTAAATAGCTAATGATTCTAGCGGGCTAAATATCATGCTCTCGGCGTTGGAGTTACCCGGATTCAAGGAAAAATATTGGCTTTTAAAACAAACTCATAGTGTTTGAACGCCCCTGCATAGAGAACTGCCATGCGACATAAATACAATCCTAATCTATGCGCTCAATTTACAACCTGGGACTTGGTTAAAACGTTTAGTTTGAGTATTCAAAGGGAGAGATTTTAGCCATCTTAACAAGTACTAGTTCTATAAGAATTAAGCTCTACTACCAGAAGCTGTACTAAGAAATGTGTTGCCTAAGGCTTTGAATATTCTAAGAGAGATTAAATTATCTTGGACATAAAAAAAGTCCAAATCCCCTAATATATATTAGATAATTTGGACTTCTTGGGTTCTTAGAGAACCTTAATTTGGTGCCGTGAGCGGGACTTGAACCCGCACGAGCATAGCTCACCACCCCCTCAAGATGGCGTGTCTACCAATTCCACCACCACGGCTTAATTTTTTAGTTTGGAACGTCCGGGTTGTTAGAACCCTTTTCTTCCTCAACAGGAACATCTGATACTGGTTGCTCAACGGTTTCTACCGCTGGTGCACCTTCTAGATTTTCCCATTGATCAGTTTGCTTGATTTGACCAGCAGTTAGGTTACCTAACACTATGCTCAAAACGAAGAAAACCGTGGCCAGTACTGTGGTCGTTTTAGTCATAAAGTTACCCGCACCCGATGAACCGAAAACGGTTGCCGAGGCACCAGCACCAAATGACGAACCCATGTCAGCACCTTTACCTTGTTGAATTAGCACGAAACCAATTAAGGCTAATGCAACAATTAAATAAACTACTAAAAGAATTTCGTACATTTAACTCTATCCTTTTGCACTTTCGCAGATGCTGATAAAAGCATCTTTTTTAAGACTGGCGCCACCAATCAGGCCACCATCTATATCTGCTTGTGCAAATAATTCACTACTGTTTTGTTCATTAACGCTGCCACCATATAAGATAAGCAGTCGCTGTGCGATTTCACTGTCTAGCGAAGCGATTTTCGCACGAATAAATTGGTGTACTTGTTGAGCTTGTTCCGGCGATGCGGTTTTACCCGTGCCTATGGCCCAAACCGGCTCGTATGCTACCACAGATTGCGATAACGCAGCCACACCTAATTTTTCAATCACCGCGTCAATTTGCGCGCTGATCACTGATTCTGTTTCGTTTTGCTCGCGCTGCTGCTCTGTTTCACCAACACAAAGCACGGGGGTTAAGCCCTGCTGCTGTGCCATGGCAAATTTAGCGGCAACATCCTCATTACTTTCGCCGAAAATATGGCGACGTTCCGAGTGACCAACCAGGGCAAAGCTTGCACCTAATTCTTTGGCCAGCGAGGCTTGAATCTCACCTGTATAAGCGCCGGATTCATATTCAGAAACGGTTTGAATACCCGTTACTACACCTTGCTGCGCCGCACTCGCAACTAGCAATGCGGGAACAAAAAGTGCCACATCAACATCTTGGCCAGCTACGGCTTTTAGCTCGGGGGCCATTTCATTAAGCAGCTCTAAGGAGCCATTTAACTTCCAATTTCCAGCCACCAGGGGCTTACGTGATGCCATGTTTTACTCCATGTTCGAAAGCGGGCGAGATACTAACTCGACTCGCCCTAAGTTACAAGAAGTTATTTTTAGAGCGCCGTTTAACTGCTCACACTTTCAACAACTTGCGCGATTTTACTGCTGTAATCCAGCACCTGATTTTGGTCTTCGGCTTCTACCATAACGCGCACTACAGGCTCGGTGCCTGACTTACGCAGCAGCACCCGGCCCTTGCCCGCAAGCAGCTCTTGTGCTTCGCTTACCGCGGCGAGTACTTCAGGGTTTAGGGTCGGATCTGTGCCCGGCTGGTAGCGCACGTTGATCATATTCATCGGGTACTTAACAAAGCCGTTGCCCAGATCGCGCAGGGTTTTGTTGCTGGTCACCATAGCGGCCAGCACCTGCAGGCTTGAAATGATGCCATCACCGGTGCTGATAAGGTCAAGGTTCAACACATGACCCGAGCTTTCACCACCGATTTTCCAGCCTTTTTCTTTAAGCAACGCCATTACATAGCGGTCGCCAACCTTGGAGCGTTCAAAACCAATACCCTTGGCTTTAAGCGCATTTTCCAAGCCCATATTCGACATCACGGTACCAACAACGCCGCCACCTAACTCACCTTGCTCATGCAGGGCACAGGCAATGATATAAACTATGTCATCGCCGTCGAATACTTCTCCGTGCTGGTCGACCATCATCACGCGGTCACCATCGCCATCGTAAGCGATGCCCACATCGGCACCCTCTTCAATTACCTTACGCTGCAAGGCGGCAACATCTGTGGCACCACATTTAGCATTAATGTTCAGGCCATTGGGTTCACATGCGAAGGGGATCACCTCGGCACCGAGCTCCTGCATTACCGCTGGGGCAATATGGTAGGTGGCACCATTGGCGCAATCGAGTACGATTTTCAAACCTTCAAGGGAGTGACCTTGCGGGAATTGGCTCTTACAGAATTCGATATAACGGCCATCGGCGCTCACCAGGCGGCGCGCTTTACCCAGCTTTTCGGAAGGTACACATTCCATGTCCTGATCCATCATGGCTTCAATTTCCAGCTCCACCGCATCCGGTAGTTTCAAACCTTCGCTGGAGAAGAATTTAATGCCGTTATCATGGTAAGGGTTATGAGAGGCACTGATCACTATGCCCGCTTCGGCGCGGAAGGTTTGTGTTAAATACGCCACCGCCGGAGTCGGCATGGGGCCAAGCAAAACCACATCTATGCCCGCGGCAATAAGCCCGGCTTCCAACGAGGTTTCTAGCATATAGCCGGAAATGCGCGTGTCTTTGCCAATTATCACTTTTTTTGTGCCAATTTTTGATAGCACTTTACCCGCAGCCCAACCCAGTTTGAGGGCAAACTCAGGAGTGATCGGGTATTGCCCGACCAGGCCACGAACACCGTCGGTGCCAAAATATTTTCTGTTACTCATTCTTGTTACTCCTGTACTCTTATTCTTGCGGCTGCACATCTGTGGGCCGTAACATCGCCTGGTGCACCCGCAGCAGGTCGACGGTTTCTTGAACATCATGAACGCGCACTATGGCCGCGCCCTTTTGCATGCAAATCAAGGCTCCCGCCAGGCTGGCGCTAAGTCTTTGGTCTGCCGGTCGCCCCAGCAGCTGCCCAAACATGGATTTGCGTGAAAGTCCGGTCAATACCGGGTAGCCTAGCTGTTGCAACTGCTCAAGCTCAGCCAGTAATTGATAATTGTGTTGCAATGACTTACCAAAGCCAAAACCAGGATCCACTATTATATGCTCGGCTTTAATGCCTGCGTCGATGCAGGTTTGCGCGCGCTCGGCCAAATAGCTGCATACCTCGGCGGTCACATCCTTATAATCCGGTGCATCCTGCATGGATCTCGGCTGCCCCTGCATATGCATAAGACATACAGGAACATCCAAAGCCACTGCTGCCTGCAACGCGCCTGGTTCCTGCAAGGCACGCACATCATTAATAATATCGGCACCGGCCTGAACCGCCGCTGTCATTACCACAGCCTTACTGGTGTCTATGGAGATCACACAATCGGATTGCGCGCGTATCGCCTTGATCACAGGAACAACCCGTTCGAGTTCTTCTTGCTCAAGAACGTCCGCTGCACCTGGGCGGGTTGATTCACCACCTATATCAATAATGGTGGCGCCCTGCTCAAGCATAGCTAAGGCTCTTTTGACAGCGTCATCAAAATCGTTGTGCTGACCACCGTCAGAAAAGGAATCTGGCGTGACATTGAGTATCCCCATCACCTGTGGGGTGCTAAGGTCGAGGAAGCGACCTCGGGGTAAAGATAACATGGCTACTCTTCCCTAAAATTAAAAAGCCCAGATCCCTTAGGCGAATGCTAAGTGAGGGCAGATAGATAAGATGATCCACAAGAAGGAAAAGCCCCAATATCTTTGGGGCTTGAATTTATTACTTGTCCTCTTCTGAGCCTGGCTTTTCATCTTGTGCGGATGAAGTGCCTTGCTCCGGGGCCGATTTGTCAGGCTCTGCTGCCACTTGTGCCTTGGTGGCTTTGCGGTCATGGGCATCGCTCGGTGGACGAACTTCACGACGCGCCATTAGGTCATCAATTTGCTTGGCATCAATGGTTTCGTACTTCATCAGCGCGTCTTTCATGGTATGCAGGATATCCATGTTATCACGCAGGATTTGTTCAGCACGCTGGTAGTTGCGATCAGAGAGTTCACGCACTTCTACATCAATTGCTTTAGCTGTCTCATCCGACATACTCATGCTGCGCGAACCGCCGCGACCCATAAAGACTTCGCCTTCTTCTTCAGCATAAAGAAGTGGTCCCATTTTGGCGCTCAAACCCCACTGTGTAACCATCTTGCGAGCGATTTGTGTCGCGCGCTCAATGTCATTACTTGCACCAGTAGTTACCTTGTCATCGCCGTAAATCAAGGCTTCGGCAATACGGCCGCCATACAAGCTTGAAATCATAGATTCGAGGTGTTCTTTTGAGTGACTTACACGGTCTTGCTCCGGCAAGTACATGGTCACACCCAAGGCACGACCGCGCGGAATGATTGATACTTTATATACAGGGTTATGCTCTGGCACCATGCGGCCAACAATGGCGTGACCTGCTTCATGGTATGCAGTCATTTCTTTTTCTTGCTCAGACATCACCATGGACTTGCGCTCAGCACCCATCATGATCTTGTCTTTAGCGGCATCAAATTCGGCCATGCTCACCACGCGCTTGTTACCACGAGCGGCAAACAAAGCGGCTTCGTTTACCAGGTTGGCCAAATCGGCGCCTGAGAAACCAGGAGTACCACGGGCAATCACGGATGCTTCAACATCATCTGCCAAAGGTACTTTGCGCATATGCACCTTAAGAATTTGTTCACGACCACGAATATCCGGCAAGCCTACAACCACTTGACGATCGAAACGACCTGGACGCAATAGCGCCGGATCCAGTACGTCTGGGCGGTTGGTGGCAGCGATTACGATAATGCCTTCATTACCTTCAAAGCCATCCATCTCTACCAGCATCTGGTTAAGCGTTTGCTCACGCTCATCGTGACCACCACCCATGCCGGCACCACGTTGGCGACCAACGGCATCGATTTCATCAATGAAGATGATACAAGGTGCTGCTTTTTTCGCTTGCTCGAACATGTCACGTACACGGGATGCACCCACACCTACGAACATTTCGACGAAATCAGAACCTGAGATAGTGAAAAACGGTACTTTGGCTTCACCGGCTACGGCCTTGGCCAGCAAGGTTTTACCCGTACCAGGAGGACCTACCATCAACACGCCCTTAGGAATGCTGCCGCCAAGTTTTTGGAATTTAGACGGGTCGCGCAAGAAATCAACCAGCTCGGTTACATCTTCCTTGGCTTCATCACAACCGGCCACATCGGCAAAGGTGGTTTTAACCTGATCTTCGCTCATTAGGCGGGCTTTACTCTTACCGAAGGACATAGCGCCCTTGCCGCCACCGCCTTGCATCTGACGCATAAAGAAGATCCACACGCCGATCAACAAGAGCATAGGGAACCAGGAAATGAAAATGCTGGCTAACAGGGACTGCTCTTCAGGCTGAACACCCTTAGTGTTGACGTCGTTTTTCAACAAGTCATTCATCAGGTCTTCGTCATACATTGGCATGGTGGTTTGGAAACGCTCACCGCTGGACTTAACGCCAGTGATCGAGCCAGTGCCGCGATCAATCACGACTTCACGTACAGCACCATTGCGCACATCCTTTACGAATTGGGTGTAACTGGTTTGTCTGTCAACGCCTTCAGAGCCGTTAAAGCTTTGAAAAACAGACATTAAAACCACGGCAATAACAAGCCAGAGTATTAAATTCTTTGCCATATCACTCAAGGTGTTAACCTCTTGTATCTAAATTAATTAAGTTCAACTTTTCCCGACAACTGTACTACAGTTTGTAACCCGTCGCTACTATATATACCTCGCGAGAGCGCGGTCTTGACGCATCGGGCTTACGGATTTTTACGGTACGGAAACTCTCGCGCACGTCCTTCACGAACTGATCAAAACCTTCCCCCTGGAATACTTTGACCGCAAAAGCGCCGTTTTTCTTCAATACCTGATGACACATATCCAGTGCCAGTTCGACCAAATACATGCTGCCGGCCTGATCCGTGCTCATATTGCCGCTCATATTCGGCGCCATATCGGAAAAAACCACGTCGACGTTTTTACCATCGATACGATCTAACAAGGCGTTAAGCACTGCCTCTTCGCGGAAATCACCTTGCAGGAAGTCGACACCGGCCAGCGAGTCCATGGGCAGAATATCACAGGCAATCACTTGGCCATTATCACCCACCTGCTGTGCCAGGTACTGAGACCAGCTACCGGGAGCGGCACCTAGGTCCACCACCGCCATGCCGGGTTTGAGTAGTTTATCTTTTTGCTGAATTTCTTCGAGTTTGAACACCGCTCGCGAACGCCAGCCCTGTTTCTGTGCCTCATGAACATAATGATCGTCAAAATGCTCTTTTAGCCAGCGCTTTGAGCTCGCCGAGTGCTTTTTATTCGTCATAAATTAACACGTAACTTAATAGTAATATCTGCTAGATGGCGTTAGAATACCTGTAATTCAAGCTCGAATCAGCAAAATTTATAAAATCTATGAAACTATCCAATAAACAAAAGCAGTATCTGAAATCCCTTGCGCACCCACTGAAACCTGTGGTTTTACTGGGAGCCAATGGCCTAACCGAGGGCGTAATCGCCGAAATAGACAGTGCTTTGGATATTCACGAATTGATCAAAGTGAAGGTGCCAACCTCGGATCGCGAGACCAAGGCCCTGATTTTTGACGCTATCGTACGCGAAACCGGTGCCCATAAAGTACAAAGCATCGGCCATATCATTGCCCTGTACCGCCAAAGCGAAGACCGTAAGATTCAATTGCCACGCAATTAATCACCTCGCTTCATACCAGAAAAGGTCAGCAATGCTGACCTTTTTTGTTTTTGTACCCTGTTCTAAGCGGTGCGCGGCAAGGCCAGTACTTGGTCGATAAACTGTGTAGTAAGTTCACTAATCAAACCGCTTTCGGCATTAAGCAAAAGACTAAAGCCGACGTTTAAGCGTGGGATCACCACGATATCGGTTCTATAACCCTGGACCCAACCACTGTGGTAGTAGATGGTTTCATCATCATATTGGTAGATACGCCAGCCCAAACCATAATGAGCCTGATTAACATGCTCACCCCATATGCGGCGACGACGCTCTTTTGTTGTCAGGGTATAAGGCTGAACCTGAGTTTGCAGCGCCGCCGGTGGTAACACACTCGGGTACATACCCAATTGCGCCTTTAACCATTGCACCATATCCGCAGCACTGGCATTGACGCCCGCTGCCGGCAGCACCTTGTAATAGTTTTTCTTTAAACGTGCGGTATGCCAGCGTTTGCGTCCTCGCACATGCGGATAGGCATAGTTTTCATCCACTATCATGCCCTCATAACCTAGACTCGCATGGCGCATACGTAAGGGCTCGAAAATATCTTCCCGCACCCAGGTCTCATAGTCCTTACCACTGGCGCGCTCAATCACATCGCCAACCAGGGAAAACATCACATTCTGATAGCCATAACATTCCCCCGGTTCACACACGGGTTCAATTTTCAGCAGCTTTTCAACAATATCCGGATAAGACATGCGTGATTCTACTAGGTTGTCGTAGGCATTGGGCACCAGGCCGCTGGAGTGACTCAGTAAATGCGAGACCTTAAGGGTATTTTTATAATCCGTGCTACGCAGTTCAGGAATGTATTGATGCACAGGGGCATCCAGTTCTATAACCCCTTGCTCGGCCAACTTGGCAGCCAGTGAGCCAGCAAAGGTTTTCGACACCGAAGCAAGGCGAAAACGCGTATTCACATCAACTTGGCGCCCTTTTCTTATTTTGGTTTTACCAAAACCCAAGGCAATGGAAGGATAATCCGGATGCACAATCGACAAGGCGGCCCCTGGCACACGCTTTTGTTTAAGCTGACGCTCTAAATCGGCAACATAAGAGTCAACAAAGCCGTGCCATTGATACGCATCGGCGCCTATGGAAGCTCCATAAGCAGGCAATAAGGTACTGAAGATAAGACAGAAAGAAGCAACTAAACTCTTGGTTTTCATTATTGTTGTTTTAGCGATAACAGTTCAGATTGGGTAAATATTATCATGAACTTTGGGTTAAACTCACGTACAATGCTGTGTGGGTGTACTCAAGTATGGGTGCCTAAGCGCAGCGACAAGGGAAACTAAGAGTTATAAATAGTATGATGAAGAATTCTTTAGCACTGGCACTGCTTGGCTCGGCAATTTTGCTCAGCGGCTGTAGCAGCTTACAAACGACTTCTTTGCAACAGGCGCAAAGGGTTGCTATGCCAACGAAGCCGAGTCTTAGTGAGCGCACCTATGTTCTCGAATACCAGGTTGACCATCAGCAACCTAGGGTCAAGTCGGTGCAGCTTCCGGCTCACCCTGTTAAACGCGGACAAAGCGTGGTAATCGAAAGCGAGCAAGTAGCACTGACAGAGCGCCTACGCGATCGCCTGGTGGCCATTTTCAACGATAAATCCCTTGCGGTGATCAATGACGCCAAACAGGCGGACTATATTCTTAGCATTAATCAGCTGGATATTAGTGAGGCCGACAAGGTGGATTATCGCCTGAGCAATAGCCATATCCTCGGCGATGGTAGTCTTATTGAAGAATTCGCCGTACGCCAATGTAGCAATATTTCTGGCTCAGTCAGTATGAAACTCTTCCACCGAGCTTCCAAGGATGTGGTGTGGTTTGCCAAATCATCCATTGATACCGCCAGCTTTCAACGCAATCCCTTGCGTTATCAACTGACAATCAGCGATTACATAGATAATTTGGAGCAGGTTCAGGAGTTTGTGCAAACTCACAACTCACCGGATGCGCTCGCCGAACGTGGCGACAAGCCGGCGCCTAAAGCGCCTCGCTATCAGGTCCTGAGTAAAATCTCGGCACTGGAAAAAATCGCCGGGTCCTGTAACGACACCGAGGTGAGTGCCTTAGTACCAGATCTGCACTACTACCTCAGCGGTATTTTGCTGGAGAAGATCAATATCAACTGATCGACTGGGCTTACCGGTACACCGCCGGTGAGCCCATCTACAATTTCTTACAGTTTTCGGCGCCCAAGCAACCTACTATAAAATAAAAAGCCTGAAGCCATGCCAATTCGTACCCTACTCGCCCTGCTGTTTTTGCTTATAAGCCAACCTAGTTTGGCGACCAACCGTTATTATTCAGACAACCGTTTGGAGCCTCAACCAGGCTTTAATTGGGATTGGAGCATAGGCGCCGGTTATTATATCGAAGACTCCTATCTGATTGGCCTCGACTCCTACGATGACGGTATTGAGCCGGATTTAAATCTGGTGATCAGCTATAACAACTTCTATCTGGATATAGACCATAGCCAGTTAAGCGGCGGCATGGTCATAGGCTATTCGCTGGTCGATAAGTTCGACTGGGGCCTGGATATTGTCGGTACCAATGTGCAAGCTGGATTCGATGAAACCGGCTTGAAAATCTATGACAGGGATGTAGTAGATGAGCTCGCCGGTATCGACCGCCGCCACTATGATTTCGATGTAGGGCTGAGATTATCGCGCCGTTTTGACGACTTGCAACTGTCATTTGAGCTGATGCATGATGTTACCGGCACTCATAACTCATGGATTTTCAGCAGCTTCTTAACCCGTATCAGCCAGTATCGAAATTGGGAGCTGCGCACAGGTCTGGGTTTTAACCATTATGGCGGCGATTTCACCGATTATTACTTTGGTATTGACGCCCATGAGGCCACCACGCAGCGTCCCATCTACCAGGCCCACGCATCCCAATCCCTGGTGCTTGAATTTCACGCCGAGCATCCCTTATCACAAAACTGGGTGTTTTTAGCCGGCTGGCTCTCCACCTTATTTTCCTCTGAAATAAGTGACAGCCCGATCATTTCTCAACAATACCAGCATAAGGCCAAGGTAGGCGTACGCTATGTTTTTTAGACTCAGCGCCAGCCTTAGTTTAATGTTTGCCCTGCCAAGCTGGGCGGCGCAGCCCGAGGCGTTGTCCGCCGAACTACCCACCTTGCTCAGCACGCCAAACACCTGTGTGGCACTGCGCCAGGGGCGCACCTGTTATTCCGATATCACCCTGAATTGGCAGGTGGACAACGAAGAGCGCTACTGTATTCGCCAAAACCAAGCCACTAAGCCCCTGCATTGTTGGCAACAGCAACAACAAGGCAAACTGGTGTTTGAATTCGCCAGCAAGACGGCGCAGGGTTTTGAATTATTTCATGTCACTACGGGCAAAGTGCTCGCCCGCACCGAGGTACGAGTGCAGTGGGTGTACACCAGCGGCCAGAAGAAAAGGCGATGGAGGTTATTTTAATGAGTCAGCAACCCCTTATTTTAGTGGTCGAGGATGATCCTTCGCTGAGCGAGTGGATGCTTGAGTTTCTTGCTCAAAACGGCTATCGCGTGGGCCTGTGCGACAAGGGCAACGAGGTCGAAGCCTATGTGCGCGAGCACAATCCAGATTTAATCTTACTCGATATTATGCTGCCCGGTCTCGACGGCATTAGCGTGTGCACCCGATTACGTCAGTTTTATCAGCAACCCATTATTATGCTGACCGCCCGCGATGATGAGCTCGACGAGGTAATAGGGTTAGAAGTCGGTGCCAGCGATTATATCGCCAAGCCAGCCCGTCCTCGCGTATTGCTTGCCAGAATTAAGGCCAGTTTACGGGACATGGCCGACGATTCTCAGCCATCCGCAGAGCCGATGCATATTAAAGTGGGGCAATTGCATATAGACATGCAGGCGCACCGCGTGACCCTGGCCGAGCAAGCGGTGGAACTCTCTCATGCAGAATTTTCGTTGCTGGCCTATCTTGCCCGCCACGCCGGTGAGGTGGTTGACCGAGACTCTGTGTTCAAGGCCATCAAGGGTCGCGAATATGACGGCTTAGATAGAAGCATAGATGTAGTGATATCGGCGCTGCGCAAGCGTTTTGATGGCAATGGCGAGCAGCCGCAACGAATAAAAACCATCTGGGGCAAGGGCTATTTATTAGTTAAAGATGCCTGGCATGCGGATACTGCCGACTAGGCGCACAGGCTAAGAGGCGGCAATGAAAAAGCTCTACTTATCCTTATTGGCCACGGCGCTGCTGTCTGTGGTACTGCTCAGCTGGTTGATCGATGGCATCGCCAGCAACAACGATGAGCACAATGATTTTAATCAGCAGCAAGCGCTCTTAAGCGGCATGCTTTCCTACCTGGCCAGCTATCCCGCAGAGCAACAACGCCAGCAACTGGCGACGCTTAACAGCCACTTTAACTTGAATATTGGCTATGCCGCCAATAGCGACCTTGCCTTACCCTCACCACTGCGCCAACAGCTTTATCAAGAGCAAGGGCTAACCTTGGCCGATGAGGAGGGCCTTTACTTGGTACGCTCCACGCCACAACTGGCCGACCATCACCTCACCATGCGGTTACCCAAACCGGCCAGCTCTCACCATGATCTACTGCTCACCGTTCTGTTTTACTGCGGCTTTAGCCTGTGCATGTGGTTACCCCTAATACCTCTGACCCGGCGCATTACCACCTTGGCCAATGCCGCGACACGATTTGCCAAGGGCAAACTCGACACCCGCATTGCCAGCAGCCGTTTTAGCTATACACAACAGCTTGAGCGCAGCTTTAACTCCATGGCCGAGCAGATCAATGCGCTGTTGGCGGAGAATAAACTGATGGCATCGAGCCTCTCCCATGATATTCGTACCCCCATCGCCTGTCTGCGCTTTGGCCTTGATGCCGCCATGGACAGCGAAGATGAGCAAAGCAAGCAGGCCTACCTGACGCGCATGGAAAAAGATCTCGATACCATGGAGTCCATGCTTAAGAGCTACCTCAGTTTTGCCGCCCTGCAACAACAGAATATTGAACTAAATTACAGCCGCACCGAGCTTTACCCTTATTTACAAGAAGTAGGTGAGCAGTTACTACCCCAACTAGGCGGCATACAGGTGCACATAGACTGCCCCCATCAGCTGATGGTACAGGCCGACCTGCATTGGTTGGCGCGCTGTATCCATAATATTCTTACCAATGCCCTGCGCTATGCCGACAACCAGATAGTTATCAGCGCCTACACCGAAGCGCAGCAATTACACATCAGCATTGCCGATGATGGCCCAGGCGTCCCAGCGCAAGAGCGCGCGGCTGTGCTTAAGCCCTTTTATCAAAGCGCTAAGCATCGCAATCAAAACGGTTATGGTTTGGGCCTAGCCATTTGCCACAAGGTGATGTTGTGGCATCAGGGCAAGCTGCAGGTGGGTTCATCGGCAAAATTAGGCGGTGCACAATTCACCTTGATACTGCCGATGTAACACAGCGTTTACATCGCTCTAGCCCACAGCACATTGCTAATGTGGCGGCGTCGCCCTAAGACCGGGCATTGCGCCGATAGCATGGAAATTGTTCGTATAGCGCGCTTTACCCCGGCTACAGTGTACTAATTGCCGCTTTGTGCTTTTTATTTCACGTAAATTACAGTAGATTTAGGGCGCAGTTCACCTACAGAGAAATATAATAATATGAGTGCGTCGCGTGGGGAGTTTAGCTCCCGTTTTGGTTTTATAATGGCCGCTGCCGGTTCGGCAGTGGGACTAGGTAATATTTGGGGCTTTCCCACTCAAACCGCCTCCAATGGTGGCGCCGCCTTTGTGCTTGCTTATCTGGTTCTAGCCTTCTGTTTAGCCTATCCCGCATTAATGGCCGAGCTGGTTGTTGGCCGTTATGGTCAGGCCAATGCCGTAAGTTCGCTAAAAAAAGTATCCAAGCATAAGTGGCAACACCCACTGGCATTCTTAGTTGGTTTTGGCGGCATTATCTGTGCCGGCATGATTTTAAGTTTTTATGCCATAGTTGCCGGTTGGATGATCAGTTATACCGCTGAGCCTGTTGCCCAACTGGTGGGTGCTCCAGAGGCAGCAAACTGGCTGACGAGTCAATCCTTAACCCGTAACTTACTCTTTGCTGGCGGCTTTATCGTGCTGACAGTGATGATCATCAGTAAAGGCGTTGAGAATGGTATAGAAAAGTGGTCAAAGCGCTTGATGCCGGCCTTGCTGGGCATTTTATTTGCGTTGATCGCCTATGTAATGAGCCAGGACGGTGCCAGTGAAGGCCTGCGCAATTACCTGCTACCGGACTTTAGCGCCATCTTTGAGCCTACGCTGCTGGTGAGTGCCCTGGGTCAGGCGTTTTTCTCGCTGTCACTGGGTACCAGTGTCATGATCATTTACGGCTCATACATTTCTAAACAAGAAAACCTGGTTACTCTGGGCGCCTCGGTAACCCTTATCGATGTGTTTATCGCCTTCGTTGCCGGTCTACTTATTATTCCGGCCATGTATGTGGCACAGGAGCAAGGGGTACAAATCTTTGACGAAGCGGGTAAGTTACTCTCGGAAGACACACTCGTCTTCCAGGTATTGCCAGCCCTGTTTGATACCATGGGCAGCGCCGGCCTGTTTGTGGGTTTTGCCTTCTTCGCGCTAATGAGTATTGCCGCCCTGACCTCCTCTATTTCCATGTTAGAAGCTCCGGTGTCTTACACGGTAGAGAAATTTGGCCTTGACCGTAAACCGGCGACCTGGACCATAGGCGCCTTCATCGGCTCAATAAGCACCATCATATTGCTTAACTTTGAACAATTGTTTGGTTTAGTGATCGCCATCACCACACGTTTTGGCCAACCGCTACTAGGCTTAATGTGTTGTGTTTTTGTTGGCTGGATCTGGAGCCGTGCATCGCTGCTTAAAGAAATTCAATCCGGCTGCCCAGAAGCCGCTAACAGCTGGTTCTGGAAGATTTGGCCCTGGTACATCAAGTTTGTATGCCCAGTGTGTATCGCCCTGGTGTTTATCAACTCGCTACGTTAATTCAAGGTAATACCGAAAAAGGCCGCACTCGCGGCCTTTTTTATCACCCCTTTTCCTTAAATATGCCTTATAAAACAAGCTAATTGCTCATTGGACGGGATGTACCTATTTTTCTATGCTAGCATCCATTTGCTTTCACATTGAATTAACAAGTACATAACAAGGAAATACACATGAAAGCCATTATGGTTTTTTTATCTACCCTAGTACTTACACTGGGCCTAAGCTCCAATGCTAAGGCTGCAGAGTACGAAATCAACTACCCTAGCGCCAGTTCATCAGTGCCCTACCCGGGCCTGGACCTGAACATGGTAAAAAAGATAAAGGTCAAAACATCGAACTCACTTCATACGCCCGAGCAATCACTGGATGAACTCGAAATTGTTTTCGAAAACGCAACTAACCTAGTCGTTAAAGGCTTTCAAAAAGAATCTAGCTACGGCCCAGATCTATTTAAAGCCATGGTCAACGATGCCTGGGTGTACAGTAAAGTGTTAGTCACCGTATTTGCATCTGACAAAATTAGCGGTGGCAGAAACCTCACTATCGAATTACAGGTCATGGAAATGACCAATGAGCTGAACGAACTAAATTACTCGCATGGCCTGATGATATTCAACGCTCAAGGTATCTTAAATGACGTCACCCCGGTGACGGTCGCCGATATCGAAACCATCAGCTACCAAGATAAAGACATGACCCTCACCTTGTATCAAAGAGCCATGTTTGACGAGTTCAATGGCGAAGGCTTTAAGATAAAGGTTAACTGGATGGGCAACGGAGAAAAAATAATTAACGTCCCTGCACCCATTTCGAGCGAAGAATATTCATTCTTTAAAGCGGCTGATTTGGAGATTCAAACTCAGACATTCCCTGATGGCTTCACTGACCACCAGTTTAGGATCAAGTATCAAGACCCGTTTGGCTACACCCAATACACGCCGTTTGAACCGTTAGCCCCATACATAGATCAGGCTTTCCAAAGCTACCCCTAATCTAAGAGAACACCAATAGTGAAAGCCGGAAGCGGAGCCTAGGCTCCGCTTTTTTTTGCGGTCAAAGAATTAATCCACACGATTTCAATTAAATGCGGGAAAAATGAAGGCCCTAAATCCAGAGGTTTAATACCCGGCTCTTTCATCATTTATAACAGTTCCATATCCTGATGCTCTATGCCGTCTTCTAGATAAGGCTCGCCTTTAGTTTGAAAACCAAAGCCGCGATAAAAGTCGAGCAAATAGGTTTGTGCGCTTAGCACCACGGTGCGCCCGGGACAGTGACTGTGGCACAGGGACAGAGCCTCCTTCATCATCGCCTTAGCAAGGCCCTTTCCACGCCATTGCTTGACGCAAAGCACCCGCCCTATGGCTACCTTTTCCCCTTTACTTATACAACGGGCATAAGCGCATAACTGGCCGTCTTGATACCCCAAAAGATGCAGTGTATCCGCTGCGATATCGGCATCATCCAGTTCAGGGTAAGGACAGTTTTGCTCAACCACAAACACATCAACGCGGGAGCGCATCAGGGTGAAGAGCTCATCAGTGCTTAGCTCATTAAAATGTTTATGCAGCCATAGAATACTCATGGGTTACTCCGACAGTTGCTCTGACAAAAAAGCCCAGCTAGGCCGGGCTTTCGATTAGTTTTTATTAATAACCGAGGGCTATCAGTGAATTAAGCGCTCAAGCTGGTCGCAAATCTGCGATAGATTCACATGATCATGCTCTATGGTGAGGTCGATATAACCGTCAGCACGAAATGCGCGGTCAAGCTCAATCAGCACATGAGTTTTATGGGCCTCAGGTACAAAAGACAGCTCCACTTCCTGAATGCCGAACATACCGCGATTTCCCGGGCGGTATTCCAACTCCTGATAACAACCTGAGGTCGACTGAAAGCTAGGAGCGCGCAGATAACCCTTTTCCACGTCTGCTTTAACCAAGGAAAAGCCTAGCTTATCCATGGCCTGCATACAGGTTTTGACCGCCTCATTAGGATAGATGTGCAGCACATCACGGTCGCTGGCATCAAGGGCCAAATCAATATTCAAACCGGTTTGTATCCACACCTGAGTCTGGTTATAACCGGCACTAAATTCGGTGATCGGCGTTTCCGAATGCAGTCTTGCCTCAAACGGAATACGGTGCTCTTCACCCGGTTGCAGGGTCAGCTTTTCACTCACCCGCCATTTATCAATAACATGGTTGGCAAAGTAGGCACCGTCATCCGCTTCTACTTTGACGCGAGTCATCAATGCCAATTCCAGACCAGAAATATCTTGTTCGACATCACCGCCTTGAATGATGATTTCGGCATGAAATTTTTGTCCAGGGTGCAAAGCTCGGTTTGTAGCACTGTGTCTACTTTAGCCGCACCAATACCAACTGAAGCCAGGATTTTTTTAAACATAACTACTCCTGTTTTAAGATCCTTTTGTCGCATCTTAACCACATTTTTATGACCTTGTCAGTGAAAAGTTTAGGTTAGCGGAAAATAATACCAATTCACTTAAATAGCTAATCATTCTAGCGGGCTAAATATCATGCTAACGGCGTTGGAATTTTTCTATGTAGAATTACATAAGAAAAATTCCGCCTTGTTATCACATCATTTATCCAGCGCTATCTCTGCTCACATACTTAACAGAATTGGTATAATCAAATTTTTGCCCGTAATGGGCTAACGAACTATAAAGTCGCATATTTTCATCAAGCCTGGCTTTCGCTACACTGTTAGCATATTGACTATAAAAAGAAATCTATGGAACTCATCTTTTTCGCCGTTGCTTTTGTTTGCGGTTTCGCCGCCTACCAGGTAAAACTGCCGCCCATGGTAGGCTTTTTAATTGCCGGCTTCGTCTTGCATTTCGCCGGCTATAAAACCACTGAATTACTAAACAGTATTGCCAGTTTGGGGATCACCCTACTGCTTTTTAGTATCGGCCTTAAACTGAAAGTCTCTAGCTTGATGAAGGTACAGGTCTGGGCCCCGGCAACGGCGCATATAGTCCTTAGCACGGCACTGTTTGGCGGCTTTTTACTGCTGCTGGGTATCTTTGCCCTACCGCTGTTTGTGGAATTAAACTGGCAAACCGCCTTATTGCTGGGCTTTGCCTTTAGTTTCTCAAGCACGGTTTTTGCCGTTAAGGTCTTGGAAGACCGCGGTGAAATGGCCAGCCTGCACGGTAAAATTTCCATCGGTATCTTGGTTATGCAGGATATTTTTGCGGTGCTTTTTTTAGTCGCCAGCACCGGCAAGCTACCTAACTATTGGGCTCTTGCCCTGCTGGTATTGTTGCCACTGTTTCGCCCAGTTATGTTTTGGATCCTCAACCGCTCAAAACACGGCGAACTGCTGCCGCTATTCGGTTTTTTCTTCGCCCTGGTCGCGGGTTATCAAGCCTTTGAGTTTGCCGGTATTAAGGGTGATCTGGGCGCATTGATCCTGGGCATGATGTTTGCCAGCCATAAAAAGGCCAGCGAATTAGCCAAGTCCTTATTGAGCTTTAAGGACATCCTGCTCGTCGGCTTTTTCCTCACCATAGGCTTAAACGCCGAGCTAAGCTTTAATGCCCTGGTCGCCGCCTTGCTGATTGTTTCAGTACTCGGGATCAAGGTAGCGCTTTATTATATTTTGACCAATTCAGTGCGCCTGCGCGCCCGTACCTCTTTGCTTAGCGCCTTTACCCTTGCCAATTATAGTGAATTTGGCCTGATAGTCTGCGCCGTTGCCGCCAGCACTGGCTGGGTGTCTTCACAATGGCTGGCGGTTGTGGCTACAGCGGTGGCCATCACCTTTATCATTGCCTCGCCTTTAAATGGCCGTGCCAACGATATCTATGTACGTATGGAAAACTGGCTACTGCGTTTTGAAAGCGATACTCGCCTTGAGGAAGAGTTGCCGGTTAACCTGCACAACACCCGTATTGTGATCTTCGGCATGGGCCGTATAGGAACCGGTGCCTACGAAACCATAGCCAGCAGTTTCCCCGATGCGGTGGCCGGGATCGATATTAAACCGGAAGTGGTAGCTCGCCATGTTAAACGTGGACGCCGCGCCCTGACAGCAGATGCCACGGATCCGGATTTTTGGCAACGGCTGAACCACTCCCAGGTGGAGATGGTTATGTTGGCCATGCCTAAACACAATCAAAATATCTTCGCGCTACAGCAACTCAAGGTCTCGGGCTATCAGGGCCAGGTGACCGCCATTGCCAACTACCCGGATCAACAAAAAGAATTGCGCGAGCTTGGCGTCGACTCTACCTATAACTTCTACCTGGAAGCAGGTAGCGGTTTTGCCGAGCACGTTAAGGAAAAAATCGCCCTTAGCTAACTCTACTCATGTTCACAGGTGATAACTCAGGCTCTTGAGTTATCACCATATTTCTGCGAACTCATCACATCAGCCTGCGCTCATTCTCACCCTATTTACAAAGCTTTACACGGCAACTGGTCATAGCACTAAAAAAAGGAGTACACTTAATTTCCAGGCTGATATAAGTCTCTATTTTTAACACAAAATTTGAGTTCACTTACGCCAGCATTAAGGAAGGTTTTTGCGCAGTACCCAGGTAGGAGGTGGTATGTCCATCAACAAAAAGATGACGACATTACAGGAACCAGATGCACAACAGTTGCAAGACGTGCAGTTACAGCTTGATTCTCTTTAAGATGCGGGGGTGACACCTCAGTACATGCGCTACGTGTTATTCCAGAAGATGCTGGATGTTTATCAGGTGCCTAAAGATCATGCAATGCGTACCAAGAGCACGCCGACGCGTTTAGACGACCCAGATTTAATCGGTAAACTCAAAGAAATGGGTTTTGCCAAAGCCAAAACATATCACTAGTTTATGAGGGCCTATTCCCTCACTTTAATAGGCTGGCAATGCCCGTCGCCAGCCTATTTCCCCCTACTCCACCCTAATTTCACCAATTGCGATTAGCTAGGCTTCTGGCTGTTTTTGCGCCTTGCTCTTGAATCGTTGCGGCACTAAAGTGGCAAAAGAGTCTACAAAGGGCTTGGTATAAATGGCCCAAATAGAATTGTGTCCGGCATCGTATTGACCAACGCCTATATTGATTTTACCCACTTCATCGGCGCGGATCAGGGTGCCAAACAGTCTGTCCCAAATTGCCAGAGCCGAGCCCAGGTTAGTATCAAAATGAGCCGGATTGTCACTGTGATGAATTTGATGTTGGGCCGGGCTAATAAACCATTTTTCCACGCCCTTGCCCCAACTCAGCCAGACATGGGAATGCCGTAGGTTAGAGCCCATGGCATTAAAGGCAAAAACAAAGACGTTGGCACCGAGAATATCGAACATCGACAAGGTATTACCAAAAAGGTAGTAGCACAGCCCTACCACTAGACCTTGCGACAAGGCCATACGACAAGCATAGAGGTAGCTTTCCAGCGGATGCGAGCGATAAATGGTAAAAGGTGTCAGCACCTTAGCGGAATGATGAACCTTATGGTAGTGCCATAAAAAGGGGATCTTATGCAGGGCATAATGCAGAATAAAGCGCGAGAAATCATCGGCCAAAAACAACAAGATGGTAAAGATAACCACCACACTTGTCTCGCTTAACGCAAATGGCCTGGGCTTGCCAAATAGAGCTTCGAGCACCTCGGTGGTGCCCAGAGCCACCGGCACCATGGTCAGAACCACAGGAGCGAAAAGCAAGGCCTTGAGGATACGGTTGTAAATCCAGAGTTGGTAGTCTTGGCGGGCACTGGGGGCCCACCAGATCTTTTTTGCAAACACATAGCGCAAAAAACCACGCGGCGAGGCTTTGCCTTGACGCTTGGCATAAACAAACAGGGCTAATAGCAGGGCCATGATGATATAACCAATAAAAATACGTTTATTGGCATCAAAAAGATAATCAGGCGTTTGTGCAATACTTTGCCAAATTGTCTCGATCATGACCCTTTCCTAAATATACCAATTCACTTAAATAGTTACATACTTAACAGAATTGCTATTAAAACTGATACTTGTAACCAATCGATAAAGTACGTGGCTTGCCAGGGCGAGCCCCGTAAGGACGGCGGCTGATGATCTTATCCTGATCGAACAAATTATCAACCTTGGCATATAAGCGGCCGTATTGACCGAGCTCGTAATGAGCAGCCAGATCCACCACTGTCGTGGCTGGTACTTCTTCCCCGGCCAGAGCCAGTTCAAAGCCCTCATAACCTACACCTGCGGTCTCAGGCATATCGCTGACATACTTAACCAGCATATCCAGCGCCCAATCCTGATGTGCCAAACCAATGCTTAAAGTAGCCTGGTGTGTTGGCAAATAAGGCAGACGATCGCCCTTACGAATATGGCCCCACTGCACGAATTCGGAGAACAGCTCTTCTTTGAATTCGCTTTGCGTGTAGGTGTAAGTCAGACTCATGGGGATATCCAGATGCAGATTCAACGGATAGGTTTGCGCCAATTGCGACTCAACACCCCATACATCCACTTCACCGCCGCTAAATTCACGGTCAAGCTGGCCTTGAGAACCACAGTTTGATTGACCACAGCTTTCGATCAAATTCGAATAATCGTTAAAGAAGCCGATCACTTCAAAGCGGGTCACGCCATCGTTAAAGCGGCCACCGAACTCGTAGTTAACGCTTTTCTCAAAGTCATCTTCACCGGCACGTACGGGAGCCGCAGGGCTCGACGGCACAAAGCCCTGATGCACACCGAATAATAAGCCACTGTCTTCATTCAACTGATAAAAACCGCTGACGCCCGGAAGCCAGATGCGAGTGGTCTTTTGCTGATAGTCATCGGCGAAATCCGGCTTGTCGTTTTGGTACTCCATATCCATCAATTCACCGCGTACGCCCAGGCCCAGAGTAAGCTGGCCTAGTGTCACCTGATCTTCCAGGTAAACCGACCAGGCATCGGTCGATTCGGTATTCTCGGTGGTGAAGTGACGAGTATCGGCAACCTTGGTATTAAAGCCATCCACCATGGCATAGGTGTCTTCAAAATGGTTACGTTCTATTTCGTCCTGATGGAAACGCACCCCAAAGGAGACCTTGTGATCCATGCCAAACAAAGCCGTGCGCCAATTACCATCGACCTGAATACCCTGGGAATAGTATTCGCGATCATTGGTGCCCATGCTTAGGTAATAGGTGGTTTCACCGGCAAGCACGGAGTCACGTTGACCAGTGATCACCTGATACTGCTCTTCATACACATCCGGGCTGGCGAGAATATCGGAGAGGCTGGCACTGGTGTTGCCAACGCCGTTAAGCTTAAGCCAGGCTCGCTCATAATCATTACGATAGACACGCGTGGTCAAATCAAAGTCTTGGCCACTAAGCTGATGGGTGAACATCACCTGGGTGTGCTCTGTATCCATTTGCGCCGGTTGCGACGCCGCATAACGACGGTATGGATTTTGTGCATAATCGCTGTCGGTTAGGCCTAAGTAGGTTTCGTCCGACAATTCATCGGCATAAGAGAGCTTAAGCTCAAAACGCTGATCAAAACGTTCGCCATCAAGCTGATAGTCCAGCTTCACCAAGAAGTCGTCTTTTTCAAAACCAGTGTCGCCGCCGCCATCAAGCTCCTTGAAACCATCGCTTTCTAAGTGCACGCCCTCAACCAAGAAGCCAAAGTTACCCTGACGGTCGCCGTAATAACCATGGGCCTTGTTGTAACCATCGCCGCCCACGGCTAGGTCGATACCACCGGTGGCATAATCAGGCACCTGACGGCTAACCAGGTTTAGGGTACCGGCCACTGTTTGGGGACCATATTTAATGGCCGCAGGGCCTTTAAATACTTCCACCGCGGTCATGCGGGTGGTTACCGGGAAGTAATAGGCAGCCGGCGCCGAATAAGGCGCGGGGCCTATTAATACGCCGTCTTCTAAGATGGTGATCTTCTTACTGCGCTCAGGAGTCACGCCACGAAAGCCGATATTCGGGCGCAGACCAAAGCCGTCTTCTTCACGAATATTGACGCCAGGCACCTGTGACAGGACGCGGTGAATATCATCAAATTCGAACTCTTCCAGTTGTTCTTCACCGATCAAAGTCGCAGAGCCTGCTTCGGTGCGCAGCTTGTCGTGGTGGCTGATAATTTGAATATGCTCAAGGGATTTTTTTTCATCGGCAACTGCGTTAAATCCCAGCGCCGCGATGCTTACGGCTAAGGCTAATTTACTGTAGTTCATGGTCTTCCTTAGTCGTTATCACCGGCAGAAGTAGCCGGAAGCTCAAGAGCAAGTTCGTTAATAAAGTCGTTTTTCAGCTCATCTGTGATGGCTTTCACCTTGGTATGAACGTCACGTACCTGCTGCTCATTGTCGATAAGCGCGCTGGCCAGGCTCGAGTCGATGGCGGCTATCGCTGCCTTGGTCTCGCTAATGGCCAATAACATGCGCTCCTTGGTGGCCGTCGCCTGCTCTTCATCCAGATAATCATCAAAACCCACCAAGGCCTCCTGGCCTTGCTGCTGACCCACTAACAGGGCTTCAAACGCCAAGAGGTTAGCCTGAATATTGGCAAGCGAGCTTTTTGCATCCAGGCTTTCCACGTCCTCGGCACAGGCAGAGGTGCCGCATGAGTTAGGTAAAATACCGATAGGCTCGGCCAGCTTCTTATCCTTGACCATTTCGGTCAGGTAGAACATGGCATCGGAGATATGGTTTAAGGCAACGTGGGCGTTTTCAAACTGAGAGTTAGGCTCACCGGCGTTTTTCAACTGCGCCGCAAAACCGGTGGCGCCTTGCCATTTATTGAGTAACTCCTCGGCGGATACGATCAGGTCGTCTGCGGCGGTAACGGCATATTCGCAGCGCGCCACCTTGCGCTCAAGCTCGGGTAAACTATTCCAGTCGGCCAGCGCCTCGTTGGCGATGCTGCAGTGATGATCGTACTGGGGGTTAAATAGCACATGCTGCAGCGCAAACAAACCGCGGCGAGTGGCGGTGCGGGTGCTGATATCGTAAGGACGGTTAGGGTCCAGATTAATCACTCCATCCTTGTGATAGGCCACATCCTGGTCGATGCCGCAACGGCTGATCGCCGGCCATGAATAGATGCGATTACGCAGCTCACCACTGTTGCTAAGTAGTGGCCCCATTTGCATCACTTCCACCTGCTGCCAGGCACCCATGGTATCTAACCAGGCGTTTTGCGCCGCACTCATCGCCGCTAACGCCTGCTCCGAGCTGCTTTCTATGCTCGCCTGTTCAAGGGCGCAGTAATCGGCAATGGCAGTGCGCTGAGCTTGCGCCTGGGTATAAAACAGGCTGTAAGCCGGTGTAATTACATTATCGACCAGACTAGCAACCAGCGCCGCTTCATCGAAAGTGGTCGGGTTGGTGATCACCCCTTGATCGCCGCCGTTATTAAAGCCTTCGCCCTGTGAGCTTGAAGTGCTCTCGCCACAGCCTACCAGGGCCAGGGTCAAGGCGAGTGCCAGGGTTTTAACGCGAAAATTCGCAGTAATCATATTTCATCCTATTTAGCCAAACTCCCAGTTGCTGGGAGGTGCTGAAAACGACAAAAGGCCAGGCGCGAATATGCTCGCGACTAGCCTTTAAAGTTATTATGTTGGCGTGCTGCCTTGTTTCATTGCTTACCAGTTAGCAACATTGTCGGCGTTAAAGCCGTAAATGCTCTGCAGTAAGTCACGAGCCGCCATTAAGTTGGCCTGATATGCGGCAATGGCTGCAGCATCTGTCACTACCGGCATATCGCCTAGCAGAGTGTGCAACTGGGCAAATTTACCTTCATTAGCCTCGGCATTAAACGGCGAGAATGGGCTGAACTGAAAGTTCATGGCAAAGCCCTTCATTTCCGAGAAATGCTTGGCCAGATTAGCGAAGTCCTCAGCTGTATAACCATCCACAGCAATACCAGCGGCAATCGTGTCTAAGTCAGCGTGAGTCTCGTTGATGTAGTGTACAACGGTAGCAGCAATGGCGTTTTCCCAGTTGGCGACGGCGATATCACGCTGTACTTTTAGGGCATCCATTTGCTCGGCGTTAAGATTAGCGCCTACGTTGTCGTTGATAATCTTACGACCGGCGATAAAGGCATTCATGGCCGCCGCAGAGAAGTCCGTGGTTACCGTGGCGCCACGGTCACGCTTGGCGGCATTGGTCGAGTTACCCCAGTTATATTCTGAGTTAAGGTTGATCTGACCATCGCCAGAATAGTCGTTATACCCTGAGGCGAAGGCCTCGCGACCGCCTTTACCAGCAAGCTCATCATCGCTGTATTCCAGGTAGTTGCGCGCCGCACCGAAGTAACCGAAGCCTTCATCGAAGTGGTGCTCGAGCGTGGTGTACAGATCACCGTTGATGTTATCTACTGAGTCCGTGTTAAAGCCTATGCTTTCTTCTAGGTAGTCATCGGTACCTTGCGAAAACATCAGGGCGCCAAGGGTGTGCTTTTGAATAAGCTGGTTTAAATCTAAGCCCGATTCAGTGATATAAAGCTTGGTGATGCTGTTGCCATCAGGGTCGACCAGCATTTCACCATCATTGTATTTATCGATATTGGCGGCCAATAGATCAAAGTAATGGAAGATCAAACCTTCAGGCGTCTTTGCTTGTGTGCCGAAATCATTCCAACCCAGGAAGTTACCTTCTTCCTGCCAGGCTTTGTGCATTTTAGATGGATCGTTGCCCGCCACTTTCGCGCTCAACTCTTTGCCCGAAGAGGAAATATCCGCAAATGAGTGCTGTACGGTGTCGATATCACCAAGGAAGCTTAGGCTGTCATCCTTTACTACCTCGTATGAACCGTCAACGTCACCCCAAAGAGCATGCAAACGCGCTTTTACCATGGCACCCGTAAGGCTATTAGTAGTTACATAATCACTTGTTAGCTGACCAATGTAATGTTTAATTTCAGCCGAGAGTGCGTGGCGAGCGATCTGGCCGCTGTAAGATACCGAAGAACCAGCACCCAGTTTAGAAGCAAACTCATAGATGTTTACGCCATCTTGAGCGTCAACATCGTCAACGCTGATGGTCAATTCTTTGCTAAAGGTTAAGCCACCTGCGTCTGTTACCGTCACTGTCACCTTGGCATCGCTTTGCTGCTCAAAGTTAAGGGCGATGCCCTCTTTTAGCTTTAGCGTGGTGCCATCAACAATTTCAAACAGGGCTTCATCGGCCGCGAGTTTGAAGGTTAAACCCGATGTGCTGTCATCCGTTGCGTTTAGTGTCCCTACCACAAAACCTACCTGGTCATCATTGACCAAGCTTGCTGAAACAGCAATATCTGTAGGAGCTTTGTTTACCGGTGGAGGAGTCGTGCCCTCGTTATCCGAGCCAGAGCCACCGCCACATGCGGTCAGGCCTAAGGTTGCTGCTAGTACAGCGGTAGTCAGTAGAGATTTGCGCAAGTTCATGTTGTCATCCCAAGGTAGATAATAATCATTCTTGTTTGTAATTAGGGGCACATTATAACGATACGCAAATAACAATCAATATCATTTATTAATTTATTTAAATTAAGTTATTAGTTTTGATAACACCTGTTAAAGAAGTAGGAACTAATTGAGCTTTGACTTGTTTTGCGGCAGTGACATAACGAACTTAGCACCGCCTAAGGCGCTGCTATCAACACTGATTTTACCCTGGTGCCACTGCACTATTTTTGCCGTTATGGCCAAGCCTAGGCCATAGCCGCCGGTGCTTTTGGCACGGCTTTGGTCGAGACGAATAAAGGGTTTAAAGATATCGGCCCGTTTTGATTCCGCGATACCGGCGCCATCATCCTCAATGTAAACATCGCATTGCTCCTCATTGGAACAAATGCGCACCTGAATATGATGGCGGGCATGCTTGATGGCATTGCCGAGCAGGTTTTGCAAGGCGCGGGCTAAAAAGTGCGGGTCGCAACGATACAGGTTCGGTTGCTCGTGCAGCACCTCAATATGCACCTTGCTGTCAAAGTTCAGTTTTTCCACCATGCTATCGACCAGCTCATTAAGGTCGACCAGTTCCAGCGCCAAGGTCGGTCTCTGTGCATCTAAGCGTGCGTAGTGGAGCATTTCGCTGACTAAATTTTCCAGCTCGGTAATATCCGAGGTCATGGACTGCATATACTTTTGCTGCTTTTCGTCGCTGCCCTGCTCTAGCATGGCCAGAGCAAACTTAAGCCGTGCCAGAGGCGTGCGAAATTCATGAGAAACGGATGATGTAAGCTCACGCTGAGCGTTAAGCAGGCTATGAATGCGCTGCTGCATCACCTGCAAGGCATCAGTGATGGGTAATAAGAAGGAGCGGCCCATTCCGCTGACATTAATATCGGTGCGGCCATCCACCTGTGCACAAGTTTCACTGAGTTTATTAAAATCGCGCCACAGCATTAGACTCCACAGCCCTACCGGTGCGCCAACCACCAACAATAACAGCAAATAAGGGCCGACAAAGTTCTCGCCTGGGGCCTTAGGCAACTCTACTGGGCCTATTTGTAATAACTCTTGATCATCAAGAGGCACATACCAGAGCAAATGCTCTTCGGCATCGAAAACATGCACGGCCTGCGCCTGTTCAAGACGCTGCTCAAGCTCGTTCGGGAGGGAGATATCACTGCGCTGCAACAAACGCATGGGGTATTGACTATTAATATACTGACGACCGAGATCGCTTTGCGCCAAGGCTTTAAAATTGTTGCCCAACTCCATCGCCAAGGGTGTCGACTGCTCCTCTGTGGGCCATAGCCTTTCTATGGCCCCGGTCACTATGACCAGAGAAACAATAATATATAAGTAAAGGCTGACAAAGAGTTTGCCCAAGCTAGTTATTCACTCCAGGCGTCGCTGACGAAGAGATAACCTTGTCCCCAAACCGTCTTGATTTTATAGGGTTTATCACTGTTATCGCCGAGCTTTTTACGCAGCCGCGAAATACGCACATCCACGGTGCGATCTAAGCCATCGTATTGGCGGCCAATCATTTGCTCATGCACATATTCACGGCTTAACACCTCACCGGCATTGCTGGCAAGCAACCATAAAAGCTCAAACTCATGGGAAGTAAGGGTGATCTCACCGCCTTTTAAGGTAACGATACGGCTGTTTTTATCGATTTTCAGCTCGCCAAAGGTGACGCTTTGCACCACTTTATCTTGCTCTTGGGTACGGCGTAATAAGGCGGTAATACGGGCCAACAGTACTCTGGGCTCTGCCGGTTTGATCACATAATCATCGGCGCCCAATTCCAGACCGATCACCTGATCGAAGTCTTCACCCTTGGCGGTCAGCATCAAAATAGGGAAAGAATACTTATCACGCACTTCGCGGCATACGGCAAAGCCATCTTTGCCCGGCAGCATTACGTCTAAAATCATCAAGTCCACTTGATTCTTTTGCACATAATCCATTACCTCGTCACCGCGAGATAATACTGCCACATTGAGATTATTCTGTTGTAAGTAGTCCCGGGTTAGCTCCTGTAGAGCCAGATCGTCTTCGACTAAGAGTATGTTCGCCATGGGCCAACTCCTGAATTAAAAAAAACTCCACACGGAACGTAAGCGTCGACGCGAGCTGCGTAACGTTTGTAATTCCAGCTGGGTATCTACGACTAATTCGCCTGTGTGCGCATGAGTGAGGGAGTATATGGCGGGTAACTGAACCTCGGCTTTATACTGCCACAACCCCTGTTGCTGCGCGGGCCAGCAGCCCAAGGTGCGCTTATTTTCCAGCAAACACACCGGTATGGCTTCGGGCAAAGTCCAGCGAATATTGACCTCAGTTGTACAGGCCTGTTCTTTGTTTTCAACCACACAATATTGTGGCGAGATCTCCAGCAGTTCGTCACTGTACGCGGGCATGGCTGTCATTATCATCACACTGCCGATCACTGCTGTTGCCGCCACACTCATCATGCTAAAAAAGGTGCTTCACACCGATAAATAAGGTCAACGAAGAAGATTCCTTAAACAATGGGCTGGCTTTGGCCTGAGTATCGTAATCGATATAACCTAAATGCATACGCAGCGCATTGCGTTCGTCGACTATATAGCTAACGTCTATTTTAGCATAGGGCTGGACACTGCTACCAACAAGAATATCCGCATAACCGCCTGTTTCTTCACGACTTAAGCCATAAAAATAGTCGTTCTGCTCGCTACTGCTGTAATTGACGCCAATGTTGGGCTCCAAAACCCATTGCTCAAAACGATACCCCCAACGCCAGCTTGCTTGGGCGCGCCAGCCGCGATAAACATCGCTAACATCCGCCAAAGCCTTGACCTGAAACTGTCCTATCGGGGAGAAATAATGATATTCAAAACCAGCATCGAGAGCCCAATGGCGTTTATCAAGGTCATCGACTCTTACTCTTGCCGGACCTTCTGCTGCTAAAGGAGTATTACTGTCTATTTGTTGCAGCGCAAATACACTGCTGGGGTGCCAATCGACAAAAAATCGTGTTTCCGGGTTAACTTCGGTAATAGCGCTGAGCACATGCGCGTCTTGGTTAATAAAGGTGTAACCCAGCTGATTGTTGTCGAGGTACCAAGTATCTGTGTAATAGGCGATATCGGGAACCAGATACAAGGGCACATCATCGCCGCCATAAAGCGGATTGGTCATCATCCCATAGCCGATGTTCACGCCAAGATGCCATTGCTTTAAGGGTACCTCATTGGCCTGGACGCCACTGCCAAACGCAGCCAAGGCGGCACTCAACACCGAATTATGAAGCCCTAAACGCATATGCTTTCCCGAAAATAAAAGTGCCGCTATCCTAGCAACAGTCAAGGTTTTGTTCAGTATGCAATAACAATCATTAACAAATCACTTCATTTTGGTCACTTAGACGCCATTTATAATTGCTCAGCCAACTGCCAGCAGGCGCCGAGCACAGGCTCAGACAGACGCCGTTGCAAGGCCACCAAGCCAATTTCAAAAGGCGGCGGCGCATCGCCGACTTTGACTATCTGCACCTTATCACTAAACGGACTGTTCTCTAACACCACCTGCGGGATCAAGGCCACCCCTAAACCCAAACTGACCATGGACACCAGAGCTTCATGGCCACTGACCTGGGCATAAATGGGCGGCTGTATCCGCCTTGTTCGCCACCAATTAATCAAGCGGGTGCGATTTTCCCCCTGCTCGGGAATAATAAAAGGAAGTTGCTCCCAGGCAATCGCCCCGCCCTGATTGATCTGCTGGCTCACCTCACAGGGAATTTTTGGAGCGATAAATACCAGCTCAGACCAACCCAAACGACAAAATGCCAATTGTTGTGCCAAACGCTCGGGCCTGGCGGCGATGGCGACGTCTTCATGATGATCCAATACCCGCTCCGGCGCCTGAGCCGGGTCACCTGTATGCAACTTCATTTCAATTTTGCCATGGCGCTGACGCAGTGCCGATAACAAGGGGTTTAAAAAGCTGTAGGCGGCACTGACGGAGCAATAAATACTGAGCTCACCGGCTACCTCCTGCTCCTGGCTCAGGCTGGTTTTGAATTGCTGCCAATGAGCCAAGGTGCTTTTGGCATATTGAATAAAATGCATGCCTGCACAGGTCAACTGTACCTGACGGTTGTCACGCACAAACAGCTCGCTCCCTACCTCCTGCTCTAGCTGCTTAATGTTGCGGCTCAGGGTCGAGGCACTGATATAACAGCGCTCGCTGGCGCGACCAAAGTGCAAGGTCTCGGCGAGCGCCAAAAAGTAATGGAGTTGCTTATGTTGCATGGACACCTCGTTTCAATATCTGCAATACAATAATGCAAATATATCATTTTACGCAACACGCTATTTTGCCTACATTCAATAGCAGACCTATTTGCAGCACTTCTATTTTAAGGACCGACAATGGCAAATTACTTTAACTCTCTACCGCTGCGTGAGCAGTTGGCACAATTAGGGCAATGTGAATTTATGGACCGTAGCGAGTTTAGCGACGGCGTCCAGGTACTACTTGGCAAAAAACTGGTCATTGTCGGCTGTGGTGCTCAAGGCCTCAACCAGGGTTTAAATCTGCGTGATTCGGGCCTAAACGTTAGCTATGCGCTACGTGAGTCGGCCATTAGCGAGCAGCGCCAATCATTTCTTAATGCCAGCGAAAATGGCTTTGTAGTCGGCACCTATGAAGAGCTTATCCCAGATGCGGATCTGGTATTAAACCTGACTCCGGACAAGCAGCATAGCGCCGTAGTTGATGCGGTAATGCCACTGATGAAGCAAGGCGCCACCCTGGCTTACTCTCATGGCTTTAACATAGTTGAAGAAGGCAAGCAGATCCGTGATGACATCACTGTGATCATGGTGGCTCCTAAATGTCCGGGGTCGGAAGTACGTGAAGAATACAAGCGCGGCTTTGGGGTGCCTACGCTTATCGCCGTTCACCCGGAAAACGATCCACAAGGAAAGGGCCTGGCTCAGGCTAAGGCCTATGCCGCGGGCACAGGTGGCGATCGTGCCGGCGTTTTGCTGTCATCCTTTGTGGCCGAGGTAAAATCGGACCTTATGGGTGAGCAAACCATTTTATGCGGCATGCTACAAACCGGCTCACTGCTGTGTTTCGATAAAATGGTGGAAAAAGGCATAGACGCCGGATACGCCGCCAAGCTAATTCAATACGGCTGGGAAGTGATCACCGAAGCACTTAAACACGGCGGCGTGACCAATATGCTTGACCGCTTGAGCAACCCGGCAAAATTAAAGGCCTTTGCCCTAAGCGAAGAGCTGAAAACCATTATGCGCCCGCTTTATAACAAGCATATGGATGACATCATCAGCGGCGAATTTTCCAAAGGCATGATGGCGGATTGGGCCGAAAACGATGTTAAATTACTGAGCTGGCGTGCGGAAACGGCAGAAACGGCCTTTGAACAGCAAGAAAATAGCGATGTACAAATCAGCGAGCAGGAGTTTTTCGACAACGGTATCTTAATGATAGCCATGGTTAAAGCCGGTGTTGAATTAGCCTATGAAACCATGACGGCAGCAGGCATTAAAGACGAGTCAGCCTATTATGAATCGCTCCATGAAACGCCGCTTATCGCCAATACCATAGCCCGTAAAAAGCTTTATGAGATGAATCGCACCATCTCTGACACCGCGGAATATGGCTGCTACTTGTATAACCATGCCTGTTTACCCCTGCTACAAGACTTTATGCGCGATATCGACACGGATGTGATCGGCCGCGGTCTGGAGCAAACGGACAATGGCGTTGATAACCAAGCCTTGATCCAGGTGAACGCGGCGCTGCGTAACCACCCTGTGGAAATCGTCGGCACTAAGCTGCGCAGCTATATGTCGGCAATGAAAAAAATTGTATAGACGCTATAAATAGCCGTCACTCCCTTGCGCCCAAAGTCGATGCTTTGGGCTTTTTTTCTTTGTGAATCAAGCACCCATTCATGCTTTGTAACAATTCACCTGCCGGTGAAGCATCAGCCTCCACTATACTTAAGCGAGTATTCTTCCAAGGATTGGGGTCTAAGTTTTAGATACGCCTGAGCCGTGGAGGTTAGTATGCGCGCCTTAATTACCCTGGTTATCCCACTTTTGCTGTTATGGGGCTGCAATAGCACACAAGTCACAGAGCTTCCTCCACCACCGATTAATTTGGCGCAACACCCGCAGCTTCAGGCCCAACCGGTGGAAAGTTTGGAGGAAATATTCGCACTAACCAGTACCATGAAAGCCCAGTTAAATAACGTCTTTGCCACCCGTTCTGGTAATCTCAGCGCCACCAAGCGCTTAATGATGCTCATTTTGGAAAACGGCGACAAAAGCGTGCGCTATCAATCCGGTGCTACCCTGACCGCAGCGCAAACCTATAAACAACTCAATGCCAACTGTTTGTCGCTGTCCATTTTGGCCTTTAGCATGGCCGAACACCTGGGTCTTCAGGGGCAATTCCAGCGCGTACATATACCCGAGTACTGGGCCCTTAATCGCGGCTATAACCTGCTCACCGGCCATATTAACCTGCGCTTATATACGCCGCGTCGCCGTAATGACGTTTATGAACTTTACAACGCCGAACGTGAGGTAACTGTGGACTTTGCCCCGGATTTATCCGGCAGCCAGTTTAAAATCACAGACATCACCAAAGAGCGCGTCGCCGCCATGTTTTATAACAACAAGGGCGCCACCGCATTGGTAGATCAAGACTATGAGCGCGCCTACAGTTACTTCTATGCGGCCACACAAATGGATCCCTATTACTCCGGCGGCTGGGGTAATTTAGGCATCCTCTATCGTTTAATCGATGACTATGAGCGCGCCGAGCGCATCTATCAATACGCCATCAATATCGACAAGGATAACAACACGGCGCTCGGAAATCTGGCGATTCTGTATCGTCATACCGGGCGCGAACAACAAGCCGAGGAGATAGAGCATAAGCTGGTGCAAATGCGCAAAAACAACCCCTACTATCATATTGCCCTGGGTAACGACAGCCTGGTACAAAAACAGTACGCTAAGGCACTTACTCACTTTCGTAAGGCGCGCGAACTGGACGAGCGCATTCACGAAAGCTACTTCGGCATGGCTCACACCTATTACCTGATGGGCGATATTAAGGCCACACGCCGCTACTTGCTGATGGCGCAAAAGCGGGCGCAATTTGACTATGATAAATTGCGTTACCGCGGCAAACTGGCAAGCTTGGAGCTAGTAGCTAACAATCGATGAAGACACTCATATTTTTAGCCACGGCGCTTATTTGGCTGGCGGCAAACCCGGCCATGGCAACAAGTTCACCCCAATGGCACAGAGATTTAACCTACCTGAGCAGCGAAGATCTGGCCGGGCGCAAGGCGGGCAGCAATAGCGGTGCCCAAGCCGGCGATTATGTGCAAAGGCGGCTACAACAATTGGGATATCAAACTCAGGTGCAGCCCTTTGCCTTTAAGCAAGGCTTTTTTCAACAGGGTCAAGGGCGTAATATTATCAGCAATGATTGCCTGCAAAATTGTGTGGTGATCAGCGCTCATTACGATCATTTGGGAAACTCAGGACATAATTATTACCCCGGAGCCAATGACAACGCCTCTGGCGTCGCCGCTATCTTGTATCTCGCCGAGCAGTTGCATCCGCTGCGTAAGCACATCACCTTTGCCGCCTTCGATGCCGAAGAAAATGGCCTGCATGGCGCCAAACACTTTGTCGAAAACAAAGACCATGATGCGGTGCGCCTTAATATTAATCTCGATATGCTTAATTTACCGCGCGCCAACAGTCGGCTTTTTTTCTATACCCGAGAGTCATTATGCCCGATAGCGAAAAAGCATTTAGATAACAGTCCAATAAGAACCCAATTGGCCAGAAGCAACCGCAGCATTAATCGCCGTCTTGATGGCGAGCGTATCGACTGGCTAAGGGCCAGCGATCATTGGGCTTTTGCTCGGCAAAAATTGCCCTTTATCTTTGTCACCGCCGCAGATGACCCCCATTATCATCAAACAAGCGACACGATATCGCAGATCCACGACGAGCGTTATGCGCAAACACTGCAATTATTAACCCAGTTTATTGGGGAGTTGCTAGGATCTCGGTGCGATGATTTTCATGTTCGTGAATAAACTTTTCTTTGCCGGCACGACTACGCTTTTTAACCTCGTTCTCTAGTTTACAGGCAGCGCTGCGCGTGCCCACAGGCATGGTGAAAACCAAGGTGAGCGGACCCTTGCCCTTGAGGTTTTTCGCCCCCTTGCCCTGCTCATGGGCCTGCAGGCGTTTAACGACATTATTACTGACTCCGGTATACCAATGACCGTATTTTGTTTGCACAATATACAGCCACCACAACTCGGATTTATCTAAACTCATTAAACTAATTACCTCGGTTAGGGTCTTATACCAATTCACTTAAATAGCTAATCACTCTAGCGGGCTAAATATCGTGCTAACTGTGTTGAAATTTTTCGATGTAGAATAACATAAGAAAAATTCTGCCTTGTTATCACAACATTTATCCAGCGCTATATCTGATCACATACTTAACAGAATTGGTATGATTTATGATTTCGCGCTTTACCTTCGGTGTCGAATGGGTATCATGCTAACAACAATAAATAAGGACTGATAATCGAACATGCAGTGGTTTAAACAGTTTTCGCTGGTAGCAGCCATCGTTATTGTATGCAGTAGTTTAAGTGCATGCTCTAGTTGGGTCTACCGCATCAATATTCCCCAGGGAAACTTTCTAGAACAATCCGACGTTGATAAATTACGTGTTGATATGACCCGCGAGCAAGTACTTTACGTGCTTGGTAAGCCTGTTGCACAGGATGCTTTCGACAAGGATACCTGGTATTACCTTTATGTTTTCAACCTTGACCGCCAGTCCGAACAACGCAAACAGCTGAAGCTGCAATTTGCCAACGAGCGCCTGGTGAGCATCAGCTCGGAAGATTACGAGCAACCAGAAGACTTTAATACTCCGCTTGAACAATAGCGAACTGATGTAAAAAACGCAGCCCAGGCTGCGTTTTTTTATACTCAAGCTATTATTTTAACCCTTTAACCTTGGTCATCGCTTTTCACCTTGGCGCCAGTGATTTTATTGGCTCGTCCTTCTTCTTTAGCTTTTTCCGCGCGTTTACGGCGCGCTTCTTTAGGATCGGCAATAAGCGGACGGTAAATCTCTACCCTGTCACCGGCTTTAAGCTCGGTATCCAGCTTGCAGGTGCGGTTCCAAATACCCAGGGTCAGGTTTTTCATATCAATTTCCGGGCACTTTTCCACTATTCCCGATTTCAATACCGCTTCTTCAGCTGTGCTGCCCTTGGGCACTTCAACACTGAGCACGGTTGCTTTATCGGGCAAGGCAAAGACCACTTCAACTTCTATCATTAACGCTCTCCGTACACCACTTTGGCGCGCTGGGTAAAAGCCTGCACCATGTTTTTCGCGACCTCATTAAAGACGCGACCAAAGGCCATTTCCACCAACTTGCTGGCAAACTCGAATTCCAATTTAAGGCTCACCTTGCAGGCATGCTCATCCAGGGGCATAAACTGCCAATGACCATGCAGATGCTTAAAGGGGCCATCCACCAAAGCCAGGGCTATGGTGTGCTGCTCGGCATCAAGCGTGTTTTCGGTGGTAAACCACTTTTTTAGTCCGGCCTTGGATATTTCCAGTCCGGCGCGCATATGATTTTGCTGCTGTGCAAACACCTTGGCGTCACTGCAATGGGGTAAAAACTCCGGGTATGCATCGACATCATTGACCAGGTCGAACATTTCCTTGCTGCTATACATCACCAGCGCTGATTTTTCTATTTGTGGCATAACCTCTCCTCACAACAGCGCAATTCTAGCAAGCTTTAGGGCCAGCCCCAAGGGGCATTCGCAAGGCAGCTGCATAGGGTTAAAATCAGACCCCGCATCAAGCTCCAAACAGGTAATAAAAAACTGGTGTAAATACACATACAATCAGTATAATGGCGCCACTATGGCAAAGAAAAAAACAGCAAAATCGACCTCAAATACCATCGCGCTTAACAAAAAAGCGCGTCATGAGTATTTTTTACACGATAAATTCGAGGCCGGCCTTGAGCTTCAAGGCTGGGAAGTGAAAAGTATTCGCGCCGGTAAGGTAAATATCTCCGAAACCTATATTCATATAAAGAACGGGGAAGCCTACCTATTGGGGAGCCAAATCCAACCCCTGAACAGCGCCTCAACCCATACCATTTGCGATCCCATGCGCTATCGCAAGTTGCTTTTAAATAAGCGTGAAATCGACCGCTTGATCGGCGCCACCGAGCGCGAAGGTTACTCTTTAATTGCCACCGCCATGTATTGGAAAAAATGCTGGGTGAAATTGGAGTTTTACCTCGCCAAGGGTAAAAAGATGCACGATAAGCGTGCCGATACCAAAGAAAAGGACTGGGCCCGCGAAAAAGAGCGAACCCTAAAGCACAAGGCAAAATAAAGCGAACCCAGGTTCGCTTTTTTTATGCCCCTTACCTGCCAACCTGTCTAGAGCCATTGCCTAGAGCCACAACCTAGTAACAAAATATTGCATTCCCCTCGCCTGTAGCGCCCACAAGCGCCGCCCTTTCTGCCTTTCCCCCGTAATCGTAAAATAATCTACACGCTTTTTTACAGATTCAACCAAAAGGTGCATTGCTTTATCCTTGTTAACAATGTTAATTCTATGTTTCTACTAAATTTCTACTACACTCCTACGTGGATATTTAGCAGTAGATAATTATGACAATGAAAAATCCCCACAGGGATAATAATAAGGATTTCAGGATGAGAAAGTTCACACCCAGTGCTCTTGGCACGGCACTCACCTTGGCTTTAGGCACCGGCGCGCTATCCGTGTCTATTCAGGCCCAAGCCGAAGAGGCAACCACAGAAAAAGTCGAACGCATCGAAGTTACCGGCTCACGTATTAAACGTACCGATATGGAAGGCCCTTCACCGGTACAAAGTATCGGCAAAGAAGACATTGCCAATATGGGTTACGACAACCTGCAACAGCTGCTAGAGCGTATGCCAGTTGCCGGTAATGGTACCTTCTCGACCCGCGGCAATAACCAGGATTCAACCGCCAATGGTGGTGCCGCGGTGAGCTTACGTGGTCTAGGCCCAGATGCGACCTTGGTGCTGATCAATGGTCGCCGCGTTGCTATCAGTGCCTTCGCCGAGAGCATTACCAACTCTTTCGTTGATATCAACTCGATCCCGGTATCGGCCATCGAGCGCATCGATATCTTAAAAGACGGCGCCTCGGCCATTTATGGTTCCGATGCGGTGGCCGGCGTAGTCAACGTGGTCCTTAAAAAGGACATCGAAGGCATAGAGGTCAACCTCGGCTATGGTGGAACCACGGGACCAAACCATGAAGAAACCACAGCCAGTGTGGTCTGGGGTACCACCAGCGCCAAAGGCAGCGCCTCGGTTATTCTCGATTACTTTAAAAACACCGGCCTTGAATCCGATGAAATGGGCTCCTTAGGCACGGCCAACCAGTCACCTTACGGTGGTATGGATTTTCGCTCATCACGCGGTTTTCCGGGTTACTTCTACGTCGATGGCGTGAAAACCATTGACCCAGATTGCCCAGCCGACAGCGCTACCGCCAGCGGTAGCTGTTTATTCGATTACGGCCCTTATGGCTTTATTACCCCGCCTGCCGAGCGAGTGGGTGCCATCGCCCAATTCGATTATAAATTCGATAACGATATCACTGCCTTTATGGAAATCGCCGCCCAGCACAACTCCTCTAAAGCCGCTGGTGCACCCACGCCATTAGATGAAGATGCGGGCCTAACGGTTCCAGGTAGCCACCCAAATAACCCATTTGGTCAAGACATTGAGATCGGTCGTTACCGTACCGTAGATGCAGGACCGCGCCGCTGGGATATAGAATCAGACACCCTGCGCCTAGTTGCAGGTCTGCGCGGTGAAATCAACGACTGGGGCTGGGAAGTAGCAGCACAAAAAGGTCGCAGTAAGTCCGAGCAAAGCGGTGATCGCTCCATGGGTTGGGTTCGTGTTGACTTCCTACAGCAGGAAATCGATGCCGGTAACTATAACCCCTTCGGCGGTGTACAGAACTCAGCTGAAGTTATCGACCGTATCACCACCAGCCTGGTACGTCGCGGTGAGTCGCATATGACTTCATTCGATGCCAGCATCAGCGGTGAAGCCTTTGAGTTTAACGAGCAGACGGTAATGATGGCGGCAGGCCTTGAGTACCGTGAAGAAGACGTCAGCGACGTACCGGATGATCAATTCCAGCGCGGCTTGATCTTCGGCACCGAGTCGGTATCAGCAGCAGCGAAACGCGACCAGTGGGCAGCCTATGTGGAATTCTCAATTCCGCTAAGCGATCAGCTTGAGCTACAACTTGCTGGTCGTCACGATGACTACAGCGACTTTGGTTCAACAACTAACCCGAAAGTCGCCTTTAAATGGGCACCAAACGGCGAGTTCTCTTTACGTGGCTCATGGGCTCAGGGTTTCCGAGCGCCATCATTGGCACAAATTGGCTTAGGTCCATCGGAAGAGAGCCAATTCTTCGTTGATACCTATCGTTGTCAGGCCACGGGCCAAGACTGTGACTTACTTGACTACAACATCGAGTTTGCCGGTAACCCGGATCTGGAAGCGGAAGAGTCGGAATCTTGGAACCTAGGTGCTATTTGGGCGCCTGTTAACGAGTTCGGACTTTCAGTAGATATCTGGAGCATAGAGCAAGACAATAAGATTGACGAGCAAGACTTCGGTAGTGTTTACAACACTCACTGTAACGACCAAAACAGCACTGTGTGTGTTCGCCTTCCTCCTGCTGCAGGCCAAAGCCTGGGCGTGATCCAACAGGTGCATAGCACGTTTGAAAACGTCTCCTCGCAAGAAGCCTCGGGTATCGATATATCCACCAACTATAAGATGGATATGGACGACATGGGTCTGCTCAAGTTCAACCTTGAGTGGTCATATATGCACGAGTTCAACAAAGATGGCCGTGAATATATTGGCGAGTACGAGTACCCGCGTCACCGTGGTTTATTCGCCACCAACTGGGAGTTCCAGGACTTCAATGTCAACATGAACATCAGTTACGTCGGCTCGTTTGAAGATACTCCTGATATCGATTTCGACGGTGCCCTTGATTTTGACACCCAGAAATCACGTGACGTTGACTCGCACACCCTGGTAGATATTCAAGGTGCTTATAACTTCAATGACGATATTCGTATCTCTGTGGGCATGAACAACGTCTTCGACGAAGAGCCACCGTTCGCTATTGGTGATGGCGATTCCGACCTTTACGGTTATGTATCATCGGTACACAACCCCCGTGGTCGTTATATCTACACCAACCTGACATGGCGCTTTAACTAATACGCCAAACACGACAAAGGCCGCTAAATAGCGGCCTTTTTATTTGCGTTGTGATACCTGAGCTAGTTAGCCGTAGGTATATGAAGCTTGAATACCCAGCGGAATACCCAGACCCCAATAAGCCAGTAAGAACAGGCTCCAGCCTACGAGGAAAGCGATGGAGTAAGGCAGCATCATGGCAATCAGAGTACCTATACCTGTGTTTTTAACATACTTCTGACAGTAGACCACTACCAGCGGGAAGTAAGGCATCAGCGGAGTAATGATGTTAGAGCTGGAATCCCCGACGCGATAAGCGGCCTGAGTTAAGTCCGGAGAAATATTCAGCTGCATCAGCATAGGCACAAAAATAGGTCCTAGCAGTGCCCATTTCGCCGAGCTTGAGCCTACAAACAGGTTTACAAAGGCGGTTAAGAAGATGATACCGACTATGGTCACCCCACTTGGCAGCGACATAGACTTAAGTACCGCAGCCCCTTCAATGGCTAACAAGGCGCCGAGATTCGACTGCGCAAAGGCGGCAATAAACAAGGCACAGAAAAACGCCATAACTATATAGTAGGCCATGCCTTCCATGGACTTGGTCATGGCCATAATCATGTCTTTGGAGCTCTTAAAGGTACCGGCAACAAAGCCGTAGACCGCTCCGGGTATCCAGAACAGCAAGAAAATCAGCGGCACTATGGATTGCATAATCGGCGCACTAAAGTCCGCCAGATTGCCATTTTTGGCACGCAGCGGTGACGTATCTAAGCTCGCGACATAGGCTAACAAGGCCAAGCCGGCCAGCATAACGCCGGTGGCGATTAAAAAGGCTTTCTTTTCTTTACCCGTGGCCTGATCAAAGGCGGGCAGTTCATCGGTATTACCGTCCACTTCTGAGCTTTTCAGACGCGGCTCAATAATTTTGTCGGTGATATACCAACCCACCAGCACGATAAAAATGCTCGACAGTGAGGTGAAGTAATAATTGTTAAGCGGGTTCACTTCCATACTCGGGTCGATGATCTGCGCCGCACTTTGGGTAAAGCTTTGCAGTAAGGGATCTATGCCCGATGGAATAAAGTTGGCGCTAAAGCCGCCACTTACCCCGGCGAAAGCCGCGGCAATACCCGCCAAGGGATGACGCCCCATGGCATAGAAGATCACCCCGGCAAGCGGAATTACCAGCACATACCCGGCATCTGTGGCTGTGTGCGAAACAATACCCACCAAGATCACCATGGGCGTCAGCAGCGCCTTAGGTGTGCGTTTAAGCATCAACTTAATGCCGGTATTGATATAACCGGAATGCTCGGCCACACCCACACCCAGCATGGCCACCAGTACCACGCCTAAGGGTGCAAAACTGGTAAAGGTTGTAACCATGGAAGCCAAAAAGCCCGCCAAGGCCTGGCCAGTAAGCAGATTATTCACCACTATGGGGGCTTTAGTGCGTGGGTCGATAACATCAAAGGTCACGCCCGAGAAGGCCCAGGATAAAACCCAGATAAGTAACATAGCAAAGAGGAAGATCATCGCCGGATCCGGCAGTTTATTCCCCACTCGCTCTATGGTGTTAAGGAAGCGCGCGATTGCGCCGCCTGGTGCAGCTCCTTGCTGGTCACCGTTATTATTATTCATATTGTGACTCCTAATACCAATTCACTTAACAGAATTGGTATAACCTAAAAACAGTCACTCGGGCACTGGGCCCGAGTGAATAACAACAAGCAGCCTACTTGAAAATTAACATAAAGGCTACATGCTAAAGCATTAGAACGAACTAATGCCTGTAAACTAGAAATCCTTGGCTCTTAGCTGGCCAGGGCTTTCACCTGCTCCCAGATCACCACTACATGGTCGCGATCTGTGTCGGTTAATTCGCCATTATGATAGGCCTTAACCAGGCTCTGCTCGATTTGCTCGTTTAGCTCTGCTGGGCTTAGAGCCAGGTTTTCTACTTGGGCATAGCCCACGGCCAAATCAAAGTGACCGCGCAAATAGCCGCCGGCAAAAAGCTGGTCGTCATCGGCATGCTCAACCAGGTCGTCAAAAAAACGCTGTGCCGCGTCTACATAGTTTGAATAAGGCATTACTGCTCCTCATTGTGGCCCACGGCATAGAGCACGTGGTCATTAAAACCTGTGGTTACTTGGATATAACCGGATAATTCGTCGTCCAGGGCACTGTCGCCGGTATCACAAATCAGTGGCCGACCTTCAAGGGCCTGTAGCTTGCTCTTGGTCGCCACCACGATAATATTCTCTTTGCCTATGGCGCGAATAAGCGCCGGGCTCAATTGCTGGTTGCCGCGACCAAATAGGTGACCCTGACCACCTATCAGGGTGATCACCAGCTTAGTCGGCTGGTCTTTACAGGCCTCGAGCAACTGCTGCGCCGTCATATCCCGGCCAATTAATTCCTGGTCTTTTACCAGGTCAACGCCAAGCAGGGTGTTGTCCAGGCCCATTTCTTCCATTACCGCGGCCACGGTTGAGCCAGAGCCAATAATATATTGCCAGTCTTCGTCCATTTCGCTGACCACATAGGCGGCGATATCGGCAAGCACCAGCTCGTCTACTTCTTTACCGGCGCCATTCTTCACCGCCTGCACATAACGTAACTCGCTTGGCACCCGCAGCTCGCCATAGCGCTTGGCGCGTACCGCTCCGGCCCTAAAAGCGTCTTCGTCTATATCCATCACATCGCTTTCACTAAGGGTGACCAGTTCGCCCTTGACCAGCATTTCCACCACACGGCCTGCCGCTTTGGGGGTGATGGCATAGACGCCGGAGTGAATTTTACAACCGGCGGGAATGCCCAAGGCAGGTACTCGCTCACCAATGGCATGACAAAGATTGCGCGCGGTGCCATCACCGCCGGCAAACAAAATAAGGTCAACGCCCTGCTCACAAAGCAACTGCGCCGCATGCTCTGTGTCCTGTGCCGTAGTTGGGCTAGCACTGTGGTACACCACCTCAACATTAAAGCCAAGATCGCGGGCCACCTGCTCCCCCATGCCGCCATTGACGGTATAGATGGTTAAATTCTCTTGATAAGGCACCAGTTGTTCAAGCGCCGCGCGAGCACGCAGATGCGCTTTGGGCTCGGCCCCAAGGGCCATGGCTTTGGCCGCGGTATCGGCGCCATCACTGCCCTTTAGAGCCACCGAACCGCCTAGGCCGGCTACAGGATTGATAATAAAACCCAGCTTAAACTGCATAATCTAGTTCCTTTGGAGGTTGCCATTGTAGCTGCTCTCGGCGCAGCGGATAAGCTTGACCATAATTTTGTGCCAGCGCCTTAAGCAATTGCTCAGTGCGCTCATTAAAGCCCTGCTCTATCAGGGTCTGGAGTTTATCATAGACCCGCTTTTGGAAGGAAAAGCGACAGGTCTGCTCACCGCCTAGATTATCGGCGGAGACGTTAAAGGTAAAACCGGCGGCCAAACACAGCGCCCATTCAATGGCCTGTGGGTGCACTTCGACACTTTCAAACTCATGTTGCTGCGCCTTATCCCGGCCGTCGGGGCAATACCAGTAGCCATAATCTTCCAATTGACGTCGGCGCTCTCCGGCCACCAGCCAATGGGCTATTTCATGCAGGGCACTGGCATAGAAACCGTGGGCGAAAACGATGCGATGAAAGTCGCACTCGTCATCGGCGGGCAGATAAATAGGCTCAATATCGCCTCGTACCAAGCGGGTGTTATGGCTCGCAAAAAATGTGCGCTCAAAGAGCGTGATGAGTTCGTCAACCTGATGCATAACTAAGGGGAAATCTAAAACACAGCGCGATTGTACGGGCTTTGGTCGCTAAAGTAAAAACGCAGCCTAGGGGCTGCGCTTTTTGTTAGGCTCTTTGCCCCGGGATGGGCCCATGCTCAAGTTGCACATCAGGGTTTTGCCCCCGTTGACGCAATAAGTGATCCATCAGGGTGATGGCCATCATGGCCTCGGCAATGGGAATGGCGCGAATGCCGACACAGGGGTCGTGGCGACCCTTGGTGATCATCTCCACCGCTTCATTGCTGGTGTTGATACTCTGCCCCACCACGGTAATGCTGGAGGTTGGCTTAAGGGCAATACTGGCAACAATATCCTGACCGGTGGAAATGCCCGCGAGCACGCCGCCGGCATGGTTAGAGGTAAAACCTTCGGGAGTCAGCTCATCGCGATGCTCAGAGCCCTTTTGTTCGACTACCGCAAAGCCGTCGCCGATTTCCACGCCTTTAACTGCATTGATGCTCATCAGCGAATGAGCCAGCTCCGCATCGAGCCGGTCAAACACAGGCTCACCCAAACCAACGGGAACGCCACTGGCAACCACCTTGACCTTGGCGCCGATAGAGTCGCCTTGTTTTTTCAAATCGCGCATATATTCGTCCAGAGCATCAAGCTTGCTGCTATCTGGGAAGAAAAACGCATTTTGCTCGACCTGTGCCCAGTCATACTGCTCGGCCTTAATGGGGCCAAGCTGTGACAAACAGGCTTTGACTTCTATGCCATGGAATTGCTTAAGGTATTTTTTGGCAATAGCACCGGCGGCCACACGAATCGCGGTTTCCCGTGCCGATGAGCGGCCACCACCACGATAGTCACGAATACCGTATTTGTGCCAATAGGTGTAATCACCATGACCAGGACGAAACACGTCTTTGATCTTGCTGTAGTCTTTGGAGCGCTGATCTGTGTTTTCAATCAACAAACCTATGCTGGTACCCGTGGTTTGTCCTTCAAACACGCCAGAGAGGATCTTCACTTTATCCTCTTCACGACGCGCCGTGGTGTAGCGACTTTGTCCCGGTTTACGGCGGTCTAAATCGCCCTGTAAATCCGCTTCATCAAGCTCTAAACCGGCGGGACAACCATCGACCACCCCACCCAAGGCGGGGCCGTGGCTCTCACCAAATGTGGACACCCGAAACAGCTGCCCGATACTATTACCTGCCATATTTCATCCTCATTCCAAATGGCGCGAAAAGTCAGCGAGTCTTATTGCCCAAAGTAGGCGTCAAGATCCGCTTTCGAAATCATAAATACCCCAAGGCCACCGTGTTCAAATTCTAACCAGGTAAAGGGCGCATCGGGGTAAAGCATATCCATATGTACCATAGAGTTGCCTACTTCAACAAATAACAAACCCTGCTCGGTCAAATGGGCAGAAGCCTTGGCCAGTAACTCACGGGTTACATCCAAGCCGTCTTCACCAGAGGCCAGACCCAGCTCGGGCTCGTGATGAAATTCTTCTGGCAAGTCAGCCATGTCTTCGGCGTCCACATAAGGCGGGTTAGCAACGATAAGATCGTATTTTTCATCGCCGACGCCACTAAAGACATCGGACAGAATCGGCATGACTCTATCCTCTAACTGGTAATCCTGAATATTGATATCGGCCACAGCTAAGGCATCCGGGGAGATATCCACCGCATCCACCAAGGCGTTGTCAAAGGCCTGCGCAAGGGCAATGGCGATACAACCTGAGCCGGTACACATATCCAGTACGCGGGTGATCTGCTCTGGGTGTTGAATCCAAGGAGAGAATTGCTCACTGATCAGCTCGGCAAAAGGCGAACGCGGTACCAACACTCGCTCGTCGACATAAAACGGCATGCCAGCGAAATAGCCTTGATTAGTCAAATAGGCCACTGGCGTACGCTCATTAATGCGTCTGGCGATAAGCGCACTCAAATGTGCTTTTTCGCTGCTGGTCAGGCGACTGCCAAGCAGGTTTTGCGGCGCATCCATAGGCAAGTGCAGTGAAGGTAAAATAAGTGCCACCGCTTCATCCCAGGCGTTGTCTGTACCATGGCCAAAGTAAATACCATGGGCGCTAAATTGACTGGTTGTCCAGCGTAGCCAATCACTAATGCTATGCAATTCCTGCTGAGCTTCTTGCAGTTCAGCGTCGCTAATAAGGTTTTCGTTCATATTCTGTTGCTAGTTCAGCTAATAATGTCGCCATTGTAGCGTGTTTAGCGCTAGGTTTTTACGCTTTTTTTGGCTAAAATCTCGGCCATGAAAAAACACCAATCTCCGAGTTCGGACAACGCCGAACTATCACAAGACGACATCGATTTATTTCGCCAAAGCATAGGCACGACCAAGCGGGTGAAAAACGACACAGTGCGTCTGACAAGCGGGCAAAAAAAGCACATAGGCGAGCGCCAACAGGTGCAGCGCCAAAGCAAAACCGAATTCTACTTTTCCGATGAGTACATTCCCGATATAGATACCCAGGGTACGGTCAGCTATGTCAAAGAAGGTGAAGACAGGTATCTGGCTAAACAGTTACGTCGCGGGGATTATGCACCTGAGCTTATCCTGGATTGCCACGGCATGAGCAAGGAAACGGTGAAGCTGGAACTGGCGGCGCTGATCAGTGCCTGCAAAAAGCAGCATGTGTCCTGCGCCTGTGTGGTACATGGCATTGGCGAGCGCATATTAAAGCACAAGGTACCTCAATATCTTGTGCAGCATCCGGATATTATTGCCATGCACCAGGCGCCGCTGGAATACGGTGGCAAGGGTGCCTTATTAATTTTGATTGACCTACCCGTGGATATCAGTCCACTACTGTAGTGCCCTGCCAATAGCAAAGGGCTCGTAAGAGCCCCTTGAACGCCCTTACTCGGTCGTCGCCTCGCAGCCGGAAATAACTTCTGGCAACTCGGCCACCGCCTGTTCCGACAGCGGCGGGCTAAAGTAATACCCCTGCACCACAAAGCAGTTATTGGCTTTTAAGAATTCCATCTGCTCCTTGGTTTCCACGCCTTCGGCCACCACATTGAGATTCAGCTTTTGCGCCATGGCGATAATAGCCGCGGTGATCGCCATATCGTTCGGATCATCCGGAATATCCTGGACAAAGGAGCGGTCAATCTTAAGCACATCAACAGGGAAGCGTTTTAGGTAGTTAAGCGATGAATAGCCAGTGCCAAAATCATCGATGGAAATCGACACGCCCAGGCGTTTAATATCATGCAGTTGAGAAATGGCGGTACCCACATCCCCCATCAGCATACTTTCTGTGAGCTCCAAATGCAGATTTTTGGGAGCCACCTTGGTCTGCGCAAGAATATTGGCAAGACTAGGGATCAAATTGGCATCTTGGAACTGGCGCACCGATAAGTTCACCGAAACATTTGCTTCAAGCCCAGCTTGGGCGCGGCGTGCGGAGAACCTGCAGGCTTCATGGAGCACCCATTCGCCAAGCTCAACAATCAAGCCCGTGGCCTCGGCGATAGGGATAAACTTCACCGGCGAAATGGCGCCCTGTGTCGGGTGCGTCCAACGGATCAAGGCTTCAAAACCCAGTACCTTGCCGGTGCGACTATCAACCTGAGGCTGATAATTCAGATGGAATTGGCTGTCACGAATACCTTGGCGTAGCTCGTTTTCAATATACAGGCGTTCGTTGGCGGCGGCGTTAAGCTCACTGGAATAGAAGTGATAGGTGTTTTTGCCCTTGGCCTTGGCCTCATACATGGCCAGGTCCGCATGTTTAAGGAGTTGGTCTTCCTCACTGCTGTCATCCGGCGCCATGGTAATGCCGATACTGGCACTGACGATCACCTCGTTATTGCCCAGGGTAATGGGCTGATTCAAGGTGTGCTGTATGGTGTGGGCTACGTTTCTAGCGCGCTCGTGACTTTCAATACCACTGAGCAGCACGGCGAATTCATCGCCACCAAGACGGGCTATGGTGTCTTCGGTACGCAAACGATTTTTCAAACGATTGGCCACCTCGACCAGAAGTTGATCACCGCTGTCATGGCCCAGGGTATCGTTAATGCGCTTAAACTCATCAAGGTCGAAATAAAACAATGCAAAGGCGTAGTGACCACGCTCGGCCAGGGCCATGGACTTGCGCAGCTGCATGCGGAAGAAAGTGCGGTTAGCCAGACCGGTCAGGGTATCAAAATAGGCCAGTTGTTCCATTTTACGCTGGCTTTCTTTCACAAAGGAGATATCCTGCGCCGAAACCACATAGCTGCTTACGCCCCCTTCCTCATCGCGGATAGGTGACACGCTTAGAGACACCCACAGCGCCTTGCCGTCTATTTGCTCCAACATGGTATCGCCACGCCAATAATTGCGGGTGCGCAAATCGTATTCGATGTCGTCGTTAAAGATTGCCATTTCCTTGGCTATCACGTTGAGTAATTTGCCATTGGTAAAATGCTCTTCATTAAAGCCGGTCATTTCCAGCATTTTCGGGTTTACATATTCGATTTGCAGCTGATAGTTGGTGATCAATACCCCGGTGCCAGAATGCGCCACCGCCTTGGACAAACGATTGGCGGCCCGCTCGGCAATGTCTTTTTCTTTAATACGCTGATTAAGGCCGGTGATGGTGTTGGCCAGCTCCACGCTCATGTCTTTAACAGAGCCGTTGAGTACGCCTATTTCGTCCTTGCCCTCGGGAGGAAATTCAGTGTCCATCTTGCCTTTAGCAAAACTGGAGACCGCATCTACAAGCAGATGAATACGGCGCAGCACCAGTTGATATAGAGCCTGATGTAACAACAAGGCGACCAAAATCGGGTAGAGAATAAAAAGTGCTAAGAATTTAATCTGTAACGCCTCAAGTGCTTCCAATGCACTCGATTGCTTACGATACATGCCCACATACCAGTTGAGACCCTCAAGCTTACTCATGGTGCCCAGGTACTGATCCCCTTCATATTCAAACTGCTCGTTCATGGTCGACTGCTCTGAATTCAAGGTCTTGCCGACTAACTCCGCCAGTTGGGGGGTAATAAAGTCGGACAGGCGCAGCACCCGCCCCTCACGGCCGTAACGCTGATATGTTGCCTCATCCAGGCTCGAATGGGCCAACAACTGGCCTTGGCCATCAACCACGAACACTTGCTGTTGCTTATCGTCCATGGGCAAGAAACGCAGCAAACTGCTAAGTTCGATATCGGCGCCGGTTAGGGCTAGATGTTCATTGTTCTGATAAATGGGCGTCACTATGCTGACCACCCATTTGCGACTCACAGCGTCGTAATACACAGGTGTCCATAGCGTAAGCCTATTGGGGTTTGGTTCTGGGCCAACACGATTGAAATTAATCGCATCATGGGTGCGATAATTATCCGGCCTCTCCATAGCCCAGGTTGAAGGGGCAATACGAATAAAACCATCGGCGGTTAACAAGTAAAAATTGGCAAACTCTTGCAGCAAAGTTGGCGAAATAACCCGCCAAAGTTGCTCGGAATGGGTAAATAATTGTTGATAATAAGGAGAGTAATTGGCTTTTGGCATTACCGCAGCGCTCACGCCATCACGGGTACTGCTGCGCAGGAGAGGCTCATCGCTGCTAATAAAATGCGGCGTCGATGCACTGCGCTCAAGCTCGCCAGAAAACAACTCCCTGGCCACCACCGCATTAGCTTGTTCGGCAATATTGATTTTACTATCAATTAATTGCCCAAATTGACCACTAAATCGGGCATTGTATTGGGTCAGTTGCTCATTTTCTTGGAGCATCAATTGTTTTTGCTCGGATTTGAGCATAAACACGGCAGCAAAAATACCGGCGATCAAGCATATAGCTGAGATCAATACCGATAGCTTTATGCTTAGCGAGTGTATGCCAAATCGCGATGGCGGACGCCTATAGACCACAGCCGATCCTTTTTTAAGTATCTGGTTTTTATTATTTTAGCTGGCTAGCAAATATAACAGTCACAGCGTTTATGTATAGCTCTTTTGGCGTTAATTATCAGCCAACCTTGTAACAACTAAGATAAAAGAATTAACAACAAGAATAATATAGTCTTTTGCGGAATAAACACCCAAATAAATTAATGCCTTAGTCTGCATTCTATAAGGTTTACTAGGCGATAATGACTAGGAGAGATGAACCTGCAAATAATTACCAAATAACCACCATAGGCCTATTGACTTTTAACCGCCCAAGCCAGTAGATTGAAGTCATGAACATTATCTCTTTCGTATTTTTTCGCTTCTTTATCTACCACCCTTGTTAGGGAGGCGCGAGCGAGTACGTGAGATTCACACACATGCTAAGGCCTCCCAAACGGGAGGCCTTTTTCGTTTTGGGAATGAGGAAACCTAATAATGACCAATGATACGCTCCTGGCACTGCGCCGAGACATCAATGAAATAGACTCTGAGCTGTTGATTTTATTGGCAAAACGCCGCCGAATCAGCCATTCGGTGGTGGAATATAAAATCGCCAATAACAAGCCCATTCGCGATGAAGCGCGAGAGCAGGAGTTACTGGAAAAGCTGATAAGCTATGGTAAATCGTCGGCCTGGATGCCTACTATATCAACAGCGTGTTTCAGCGGGTGCTCGAAGACTCGGTACTGCACCAGCAAGCCATGTTGCAGCAAAACCTCAACCCAGAGGTACTGGGCGAGACCAATCGGGTGGCGTACCTTGGCGGCCAAGGCTCCTACTCCCAGCTGGCGGTGCACAAATACTTCAGTCGCCGTCCCGGTAAACTGGTCGAGATGGGCTGCGCCCAATTTGATGAAATCACCGGCGCGGTGGAAAAAGGCCAAGCCGACTTCGGCGTACTGCCAATTGAAAACACCAGCTCGGGCAGCATCAACGAGGTATTCGACCTGCTCCAGCACGCCCAGGTTTCCATTGTTGGCGAAGTCACCCATTCGGTGGAGCACTGCCTCTTGGTTAAACCCGGCACCGAGCTGGGCGACATTACCAAGCTTTACGGCCACCCCCAACCCTTTGCCCAGTGCAGTCGCTTTATTCAAGGTCTAAATGAAGTACAACTGGAAAACTGTGACTCCACCACCAGCGCCATGAAGGCAGCCTTAAGTTGTGATAACAGTGCCGCCATCGGCTCTGCGGAAGCCGGCAAGCACTTAGGTCTGGAGGTCTTAAAAACCGGCATTGCCAATCAAAGTGAAAACCACAGCCGCTTTATTGTTGTAGCGCGTAAAGCCATGCAGGTTTCAACACAAATACCGACCAAGACCACATTGATTATGGCCACGGAGCAGCATGTGGGTTCGCTGGCTGATGCGCTCATGGTGTTCAAGGAGCATGGCATTAACATGGTGAAACTGGAGTCACGTCCGGTTCCGGGCAACCCCTGGGAAGAAGTGTTTTATGTGGATTTAATTGCCAACCTGGCCGAACCCAAGGTGCAACGCGCTCTTGAAGCCCTAAAAGATCATACCCAGTTTGTACGCATCCTAGGGTGCTATCAAAGCGATTCACTGCAGGCGGTGGAAGTAAACTAACACCTATAAAAAGAGCCAGAAGTTATGACTTCTGGCTCTTTTGCATTGTGGGCAGGTTAATTTGCAAGACCAATTAACTCGATTTCCGCGATTTGTACCAGGCCATCATTATTGGCATTTTTACTGATACTCACGCGATAACTGCTATAGGCAAAGCCATTGCTAAAGCTAAAGGCGCGACGTTGTAGTCTGTCATCCCAGCTCTCGCCGACCCAGGATGCCACTTCCACCCAGGTTTCGCCGCCGTCATTGGAGCCAAGCAGGCTGAAGTTTTCCGGATCCCGCTCTGGAGCATCATTGGCACTGGTAATGGCGATTTCACTGATCACCTGAGGGACACTAAAATCGGCCTGTATCCAGGAAGGGTTTTCAGCCGTTGGTGCGCCCTGCCAGTCGTTATGGTCCAGCCACTTAGTGCTTGGGTCATTATCAAAGGCCTTATCCTGATTTTCGCCATCGCCAATACTAGAGCGCGCACTATAGAGGGTGCCAGGCAGCTCAGTTAAATCCTGCAACTGATACTGGGGACCAATAAAGCCCACCTCGGCAATTTGCACCAGGCCATCATTGTTGGCATTGGCACTTACCGACAGGCGGTAATGTGAATAGGCCAAGCCATTGCTCAGGGCAAAATTACGTTGTTCTAAGCGCTCGGAGAATTCCTCCCCTGCCCAGCTCGCTAATGACAGCCAGGTTTCGCCGTCGTTCGATGCCAACAACGAAAAGCTGGCCGGGTCACGCTCGGGCGCATCGTTGGCACTGGTGATCATCAGCTCATTCACGGCTTGCGCCTCGGCCAACTGCACCTGGATCCACGCCGGGTTTTCCTCGGTGGGTGCACCCTGCCAGTCATTGTGATCTAACCACTTGGTGCTCACATCTCGGTCAAAGGCCTGCGCCGCGCTTTCTGAGTCACTGATACTAAAGCGGGCACTGTAGGTGGCGCCATCGCTCACAGAGTGATCCAAGCCCTCAAGTTCGGGACCAATCAACTCCACTTCAGCAAGCTGCAAGAGGCCATCGTTATTTTTATTTTTGCTTATTTCCAGGCGATAGCTGCTATAGGCCAGTTGATTGGCGACGGCGAAGGTGCGGCGCTCGGTGCGCTCATCAAAGGCCTCTCCGACCCAGCTTGCCAGGGTTATCCAGCTTTCACCGCCATCATTGGACGCCAGCAGCGAGAAGTTTTCCGGATCGCGCTCCGGGGCATCGTTGGCGCTGGTAATGGCCAGCTCATTCACCGCCTTTGGAGCACTAAGGTCGAGCTGAATCCAGGACGGATCCGCGTTACTGGGCGCACCTTGCCAATCATTGTGATCCAGCCATTTGGTGGTTGGGTCATTATCAAAGGCCTTATCCTGGTTTTCTGCATCGCCTATGCTGTTGCGCGCCGAGGCGATCGCTTGTGGATCATCACTGTGGTCCACGCTCATATGCACGGGGCCAACAAAATCGATTTCGGCCAGTTGCAGCAAGCCATCATTGCCCTGATTCTTGGTGATATTGATACGGTAGCTGGCGTACGCCTGAGCGTTGGCAAAAGCAAATTCCTGACGCTCAAAACGCTCATCAAAGGTGGCACCGACAACGGTAGCTAAGGTTAGCCAGCTCTGGCCACCATCGTTGGACGCCAGAATATCGAAGTTTTCCGGGTCGCGCGCCGGCGCATCGTTGGCACTGGTAATGAATACGCTGCTGATCGCCTGTGGCGTGGCAAAGTCCACCTGCACCCAGGACGGATCTTCTACACTTGGCGCACCTTGCCAATCATTATGGTCGAGCCACTTGGTTTGTACGTCTTTATCGAATGCCTTATCGGCGCTTTCCGCATCACTGATGGCATTGCGGGCACTGATGGTGGCATCCAACATGGTTTGCACCGTGCTCACTTCCTTAAGCGGCCCTGTGCTACTTGCCTCATCAAACAAGGGCAAGGTTAAATCAACAATAGACGCACCACTGAACCCTAACTCGGCGCTCAAGGGATGCCGTTCAATAGCATCGAACAGACGTTGGCGAAAACGCTCGAGCGCCTCGGCATCATCCGCCAAGGCCGCACTGATATCGGCTTGTGCAGCACTCAAATTAGCGGCGAGGGTTTCGCCGATATTCAGCTCGGCAAAGGCGGCATTGAGCAATGACAACTTAATGCTGGCTTCATCGATTAATGGAGTCTGGCACTGCTGCTCACCGGCCTCATTGGTTTCGCATTGCTCGGCCCCCTGAAAGTTTGCCAGGCTATGGGCACTGACCACGGGCGTTTCAAAAACATTGGTGTTATTAGTTTGCCAGCCCATGATACGCAGCAGTAAGGCTGACATATCCGCTTGCGCCAGCGCCATCAACTCGGCACTGGAGACATTGCGACCGTTGGCAATTTCCTGCTCCACCAAAAACGTCGCCAAGGTGGTCAGGGCGTTGACCTGCATGCTTGCATCCGCCTCACCATCGGCCTGATTGCCATAGGGCACGCTCACCTGAGCCAAGGTGCTTAGCTGCGCACCGACAAGGGTCTCACCGCTTAGCTCTTGGGCAATTTGCGCATCGCCACACATGAGCGCATCACACACCATACTCGATTGAGCCGTGGTGCTGGCTGTAACCTTCACCGTGGTATTAATACCAAATCCTGGTGCTCCCGTGACGGTGAAAAACACCTCCCCTTGGGTATCCGTCATGGCCTCGGCATCGATGCCAAGCTCGGTGCCATTTAGGCTGGCCACACTTATCTGCGCGCCACTTAAGGTCCCTTTGACCACTGAGCCTGCCAGCTCTGCGGCCGTACTTGCCGCAGTAACCGGGACGTCTTGAGGGTTAGGATCATCACTGCCGCCGCAGCCACTTAGCACAGTGCACAGTACCAAGGGCACCGATGTCACTTTGATAAAATTAGACTTTTTCATATTGCTACCTTGTTCTTTACTGATGCGCACCGCCCGAAGCTGGGCATTATTGCTCTTTATTTTTGCCAGCCAGCTGGGCCTAGATGCGCATGTCACATAATGAGTTAATTAAAAACGATACGTTAAGCCGGCATAGTAGCGACGACCGCTGTAGCTGCTGCTGCGTAACCTGGCCTTGCTGTCCTCACCATAAAAGGTTCTTGGCTCCTCCTCGGTCAAGTTGATCACCGAGGCGCTAAAGGACAGGTTATCCATCAAGCTATAGGAAGCGTTTAAGTCGACCTGTTGGTAGGGCTCCTGGTAGACGGTCAAGCCATCGGCAAGGCCAAGGGCCGTTTTACCGCGACGGTTGTAGGAAGCGCGAACACTGAAGGTATCGTTCTCAAAGTAAGCTGAGAAGTTGAACTGGTTATCGGCGCTGCCCACCAGAGCAGACTCACCGACCTTTTCACCATCGACACTGACATCCGCCTGGTTGGTGTCATTGAGGGTGTAGTTGGTGTTAATGCCGAAACCATTTTCAAAGGCGTGCTGGGCGAATATCTCAATACCGCGCGAGGTAGCATTGGTACCGTTTGCCGTGGTGGTAAAGGGAGTCACCGTGATCTCCCCTTCGGGCACGATCATCTCACCGGTATTGGGGTTGGTAAAACCGTCAAAAGGACGTACCGAGGTGATAATCAAGGGCACGATAAAGTTATCTACGTCCTTGTTAAACAGCGCGATACCAACCGCAGAGCCCTCCCCATAATAGTATTCTGCGGAGATATCCGTTTGCACCGACTCATAGGGTTTTAAATCCTTGTTACCACCTGAGCCCTGCCAGCCCGGCTCAACCGGGTTACCACGGAATTCCAGGCGATCGTCGGCCCACTCCTGAGAGATAAAGGTCAGTTGCTCCGGAGCCCCTAGATCGTTGTATGGGGCGCGCGACATGGTTTTCGCCGCAGCGGCGCGCAGCACCAGGTTGTCGGAGGCATCCCACACTAGGTTTAAACTGGGTAAGAATTGATGGTCGGTGGAGGTGCGGCCAATGGTTTCTTCCACATCGAGTAAACGGCTCTCACCAAGGATGTCTTCCTGAGTGACATCATCAATGTCGTCCAGGAAGAAATTGATCTTGTCCGAAGACATAATATCGGTTTCGGTTTTTACGTAACGGACACCGACATTGCCGCGCAGGCTTTCATAGGAAAAATCCGCCTGCACATAGGCGGCGGTGATTTTCTCTTGGATATCAAAGACAAAATCCGGCTCTTTGCGGGTGTACTTGGCGTATTCACTGGTGACTAGGTCGCGGTATTTGTCCCAGTTAATGGTGGGCATGACGTTAACATCAAAGCCGCCGGGAATGTTCTGCTCTGAACGGCTATTAAGCACATCTTCCAGGTTTGGCATACCACCGATCCACTGGTAGGAAACCTCGTCGATGGCACCTTGGCTAAATGGATCAAGTGTACCGTTAGCGATGCCCGCCGCCCCCTCTTGCGTGATAAAGAAGGTGTTATTGGTTTCGCGGTGCAAGCTGGTCTTACGGTGTTTCACCCCCACCCGCAGGGTATCAACCCAACCCGAGCTCAAATGGTAGCTAAAATCCAATTGCCCATAATCTTCTTCCAGATCACTGACGATATAACTCGAGCCGGTCGAGCCCGGATCCGGGTCGCCGGCAACACCCCCCAGCAGGTTATCCAGAAGGGCTGGATCCGTATACAAGGAGACGCGATCGCCCAAACGCCAGCCGGCAAAGGCCGCTGCATTTTCCACCCGGCCGGAATCACTGCGACCGGCGGGCTGGCCACTTTTGTACGCCGCACGCCAAGATTCAGACGGGCCTCCACTGGCCTTGGTGCGACCAAATTTACCTTTTAAGTCATAGACGTCGCCGCTGTATTCAAAGCCGAAGTCATAGGTGTCTGAGGTGTCTTCTTCAAGGGTATAACTACCTATAATCCAGGGGAATTCCATATTTCCCTCGGTGCCACCGGCGCCCGTGGTAAAGTCCATGCCCGTCACTATGGTGCCGCTCTGATCAAGCTCAACCCCAACCAGGTGATTGGGGTTGTATTTCCATTCCGGGATCCACATTTGCGAGGTGGTTCTGTCCTGGCCCAATTCAAAATGGAAGTAGTTAAAGGTCAGCTCCAGGGTATCCATGGGTAGCCACTGCAAGGTGGTTTGAATCCCTTCACGCTCACGCTTTTCTTTGGTTACCCCAACGCCGGCAACCTGAGGCGCCCAGACGCCGTCATACACATTGCCATAAGCATCTTCTAAGGCGGCGAAACGTCGGCTGCTGTCGGTAATTTCATTGCCCTGGGTATCAACCGCAGGTAGATCTGAGCTGGTAGCCCAGCGCCAGCCACCGCCGCCACTCATATCTCCGCCTAACGAGCGGTTGGTGCGGTCCTGACGAGAATAACCGACTAACACACCCAGGTTCTCCTCATCATTTTTCCATGAATACACGCCGTTGAAGTTGGGCTCGTATTTTTCGGTGACATCGGCATAGGTGTATTCGAGGTTTAGGGCTCCAGAATTGGCATCCATATCCAATGGCTTACGGCTGTGGATTATCACGGTCCCACCCACCCCACCTTCATCTAAGCGCGCCTCTGAGGACTTAAATACTTCCACGGATTGCACCATGGTCGAGGGCAGTAAGGAGTAACTAAATGAACGTGACGGTGAGCCCGGAGACGAGGCGATAAAGTTGCCATTGAGTTGGGTAAAGGTCAGATCCGATGACAAACCGCGAATACTAACGTTTTCCCCTTCACCGCCGCTGCGAGAGATAACGATACCGGGAACTCGCTGCAAAGAGTCGGCTACGTTTTTATCTGGGAACTTGCCTATGTCTTCGGCGGTAATGGCATCGACAATGGCATTGGACAGGCGTTTAATTGCCATATTTTCTGCCATTGAAGCACGTATTCCGCGCACTTCGATGGTTTCTATTTCTTTTTTATCTTCGTCTTCTTCGACGCTGGGGTCGGCATAGGCTGCATTTCCCGCCGCCATCATTGCTAAAAACAGTGCAGACTTTGTGAACCGCTGCGCATGACCCGCGCCTCGTCGGTTGTTCTTATTGTTGGCCATTTCAGTCTCCAAGTATCTTTCTTATTGTTGCTCGCCAAACAAAAGACTGACGAGAAATGTCGCCTACGTTCCTATTACTGCCTTACTTTTCACAAGTTAATAGTTTGTAAAACTTGCCCACAGAATAGAGTCATGACCAGTTGGAGCGATAATATAAATTCGGTGAGCTCTAAGACAAAATCGGCGTATAGACTAAAAAAAGATCCAATTAACTACGGCCTGATTTATAGTGCTCGCCCTATAAGAATGGCTAACCCAGAATCAAAATGGGAAAGGTAACTAAATGATTAAAAAGGATTTATAAGATTAAAAAACAAATGAGATTGAAACGGTGACAAAAAGAAAAAACACAGCAAGGGGGATCAATGAACGCCGACAATAGTAAAATTCTTGAAGTTTGTCTGAATGCGGACAATCTTCAGATGCTTAGACAGAACCTTGCTGTGGTGTGCAACAGTGGTGCTCGGCGCATTGAGTTGTGCGCCAACATGGCCCAAAACGGCACCACACCGAGTACTCAGGCCATGGCACTCGCCGGTGAGTTAGTGACGGCAAATACCGAGCTACTTGTGATGATCCGCCCCAATACCCACTCCTTTAGAGTGGATACGTCAACCTTAGCGCAGATGCTTAACAGCATAGAAGCGGCCGCCGCCCATGGCGCCACTGGGGTCGTCTTTGGCGCCCTGAGCATAGCGGGCAAAGTAGACGCTCCAGTAGTACAGGCCCTGGTGAAACAGGCTAAACAAGCTGAACTCACATGCACCTTTCATCGTGCTTTTGATGCCATCGACAATCAATTCAACGCCCTGGATACCCTGATAAACCTCGGGTTAGATCGGGTGCTCAGCAGCGGCACTCCCTGGCAAAGTGGCCTGGGCGCTGCGGCAGGGATAGAACGCCTACGGGCATTAGTAAGGCATGCCGGCGGCCGTATTGAAGTGGTCGCAGGCGGCGGGGTAACGGCGGAAAATGCCGGAGCCCTTTGGCAAACCCTAGCGCGTGAAGGCGGCCCTCTTTCACTGCACAGTTACGGCGGCGTACACAAGGCGCAAGACCAGGTATCACATTCGGCTCTCGAGGCAATACTAGATGCAACAGACTAAACAGGATACGCAAACGCCCAGCATTCCCAGGCTTTATCTCGGTATTGATGGCGGTGGCAGTAAATGCAAGGTGCGCCTTGAAGATAGCAATGGCTTATTCCTCGCCGAAGCGACATCGGGACCCGCCAACATAGCAACTTCCTTCAATCAGGCCCAAGAATCGATCACCGAGGCTGCTGTGCGTGCTTTGATGTACGCCGATTTGCCTCTTGAGAAATTAAACACCATCCATGCCTGTGCAGGCTTGGCCGGGGCTTCAGTGCCATCGGCCTTAAACAAAATGATGCAATGGCAACATCCATTTGCACGCTTGGATATCACCACGGATATGCATATCGCCTGTGCCGGCGCTCATCAAGCCGCTAAGGGCGCGGTGATCATTATCGGTACAGGATTTTGTGCCGGCGCCATAGACCAAGGCCGGATGCTTGAATTTGGCGGCCACGGGCTGCTGCTAAGCGACGGCGCCAGCGGTGCCTGGTTAGGGCTAAACCTGGTGCGCCATACACTGGAGGTACTGGATGGTCTAAAAGTTTCATGCCCCTTGAGTGACGCCCTGTTGCAATACACCCATTGCAACACCGCAGGAGAGCTTACGGCGCAAAGCATTAATGCCACGCCGGGCTATTTTGCCCAGTTTGCTCCTTTGGTGTTTAGTCATGGCCATGAAGCCTTGGGGAAAGCGCTCCTCAGCCAAGCCGCTTGTTATGTATCTCGCTATATCGACCATTTACAACATCAAGGCTTTAGCCGCATCTGTTTGATGGGCGGCGTTGCTCATGCACTCGAGCCCTGGCTCAGCGATGAACACCGCGACCTGCTCACCCCCATGCAGGCAACACCGGAAAGTGGCGCGATTGCGTTGTTGCACCATAGACTGGGGGGTTAGGGTCTGTTTGCAGAATCTAACCCTCGATAGTTTCCCGCAGCTTGGAAGGCACATCACCAAAGAGGCGCTTAAATTGTTTGCTGAAATAGCTGGGCTCGGCAAAGCCACATTGGTACGCCACCTGCGACACCGGCAGTTGCGTTTCCACCAGCAGTTTGCGGGCATTTTCAAGGCGCACTTCGTTAATGTACTGGTTGGGCGTTTTTGCCAGATGCTTTTTAAAGCGACGCTCCAGCGCACTCACCGATAGGTGCGCCAACTCGGCGAGCTCTTCGATGCCAATATGGCGATGAAAATGGCTGCGAATATACTCCACCGGCGCCTCAATGGCCTTCACATGCGACAAAGCCTTGGACGTTTTTTGCAAATGGCGCGTTACGCCATAGGTGCCGATGATCTTCCCTTGCTCATCTTTTAGCACATGCTTGGAGGTAGAAAACCAGCCGAGCTCTCCCCTGTCCGTGTAATTCAGCTCCAAGCGGTCGGTCACCACATACCCCTGCATCACCCGCTTATCGTCATTCACATACTGAAACGCCAAGTGTTTAGGGGAAAAGTCGAAGTCCGTTTTAAACAGGATCTGGTCGAGAGACCTAAACCCTTGGTGCTCGATAAAGTGTTGATTACCATGCAGGATTCTACTGTCGGTGTCCTTTACCCAAAAAAGAATATCGGGGATCAGATCAAAAGCAGCAATCAATTGATTTACGCCGACTTTATGTAGAAATTCGGTACGTTCCATGGGCTTACGCATACTCAAATTAAGGGGCTCGTGCTTTTATTGTAAACGCCGATTTTGTTGCATTGTCAACCGAATTTTTATTATCCCCCAAGCAGCCCACTTCCCTATTATCGATAACACGATGTTAACTAAACTCATAAGCACGGTGTTTTTCAACCCTGTTTTACACCCGAGCTCTAGCACCCTGCTTATAGGAAATATTAGATGAGTATCAAACGAATTCGAATGGCCATGGTCGGCGGTGGCGAAGGTGCCTTTATCGGCGCGGTACACCGTATTGCGGCTCGCCTGGACGGGCAAATAGACTTGGTCGCCGGCGCTTTTAGTTCAGATCCAAAGCGCTGCCTAAGCACGGGACAAACACTCGGCCTGGACCCGGCGCGTTGCTATGGGGATTATCAAAGCCTAATCACGGGGGAAGCCCAGCTAACGGCGGATAAACGCGCCGACTTTATCGCCATCGTCACGCCCAATCACTTGCACTTCCCGGTGGCTAAAATGGCCATCGAACACGGCTTCCATGTGCTCTCGGATAAACCTGCTACTCTCACCTTTGCTGAAGTACAACAGCTTGCTAACTTGCTTGAACAAAATACCAGCCTGTACGGTTTGACCCATACCTACACAGGTTACCCCATGGTCAAAGAGGCCAAACATCGCGTTATCTCCGGTGAGCTTGGCGCCATTCGCAAGGTGGTAGTGGAATACTCTCAGGGCTGGCTGTCGCAAGCGGCGGATGAACAAGGCAAACAGGCGAAGTGGCGCTTGGATGCCAACACGTCTGGCATTAGCTGCTGTATGGGTGACATAGGCGTTCATGCCGCCAACCTGGTGGAGTATGTCAGTGGCCTGGCCATCACCGAGCTCTGTGCCGATCTTAACCAGGTTTTGCCGGGGCGCGCCTTAGATGATGATGGCACCGTGTTACTGCGTTTCAATAATGGTGCCAAAGGCGTGCTAATGGCCAGCCAAATCGCTGTCGGCGAGGAAAATAATCTGCGCCTGCGCATTTATGGTGAACATGCCAGCCTGGAGTGGGCACAAATGGACCCCAATAGTCTCTGGCTTCGCCCCCATAATGCCCCCGCGCAATTGTTGCGTGCTGGTGTAGGCCCCCTGAGTGAGGCCGCCATGACGGCACTGCGTACTCCCGCGGGCCACCCTGAGGGTTACCTCGAAGCCTTTGCCAATATTTACCGCAACTTTGCGGCGCAGATCAGCGCGTACAAGGCGGGTCAGGTTTCGAGTAACGAGGCATTTGATGTACCCGGCATCGACCAGGCCGTTCGTGGCATGGCGTTTATTTACAATGCCGTTGCAGCGTCTAAGCAAGACAGCAAGTGGCACCCTTTCACAATGGATCACTAAAACGTATGAAACAAATTAAAGGACCAGCCATTTTTCTTGCCCAGTTTGTCGGCGATGAAGCACCGTTTAACAACCTGCCTAACATTTGTCGCTGGGCCGCAAGCTTGGGCTATAAGGGCGTGCAAATACCCAGTGGCGACAAGCGCTTATTTGACCTTGAGCAAGCCGCGCAGTCACAGGAATATTGCGACTCAATTCAAGCCATAGTCAAGGATGCCGGGCTGTGTATCACAGAGTTGTCCACCCACCTGCAGGGCCAGTTGGTTGCCGTGCATCCCGCATATGATGAGATGTTTGATAACTTTGCTCCAGATGAAGTTAAGGGCCAACCTCAGGCGCGGCAAAAATGGGCTACGGAGCAATTGCTGATGGCCGCCAAGGCGAGTCAGCGTCTGGGCTTAAAAAGCCACGCCACCTTCTCCGGCGCGCTGCTGTGGCACACCATGTACCCTTGGCCGCAGCGCCCGCAGGGACTGGTTGAGCAGGGGTTTGAGGAATTAGCAAAACGTTGGCTGCCGATTTTGGATGCCTTCGATAAGGCTGGAGTAGATGTCTGCTATGAACTGCATCCCGGTGAGGATTTACACGATGGCGCCACCTTTGAGCGCTTCTTGGCGGCGACCAATAATCATCCACGGGCGCATATCCTCTACGATCCCAGTCACTTCGTCTTACAACAGTTGGACTATCTGCAATTTATTGATATCTATCACCAACGCATTAAAGCCTTTCACGTCAAAGACGCCGAGTTCAATGCCAGCGGCCGCGCCGGTGTGTACGGCGGTTATCTGGACTGGCAAGCGCGTCCGGGACGTTTCCGCTCCCTAGGCGATGGCCAGATAAACTTTGGTGCCATTTTCAGCAAATTGACCCAGTACGGGTTCGACGGCTGGGCTGTGCTGGAGTGGGAATGCTGCATCAAGCACCCCGAGTCGGGCGCTCGCGAGGGAGCTGAGTTTATCGCCAAGCACCTGATCACGCCCACCGACAAAGCATTTGATGATTTCGCCGGGGCCAGTACCGACAGCGAACGCAACAAACGCATTTTGGGCATTAACTAATGAGGACACCCACAATGGATAATAATCATAATAACCGCCTTGTGTTTCGCCTGTGCTGTATTGCATTGGTTGTAACCTCAATGACCTTCGCTATTCGCGCCGGCATTCTCGGTCAGTTAGGCGAGCAGTTTTCGCTCAGCGATACCGAACTTGGCTGGGTAAACGCCATGGCTTTCTTAGGCTTCCCTATTGCGACTATGGTCGGTGGCGCTATCTATAACGCCATCGGTGCGAAAAAATTGGTGGCGTTGGCCTTTGTCTGCCACTTCGCTGGTTTGGTAATGACCATTTACGCCGATGGCTTTTGGGCGCTGCTGCTTTCTACATTCTTAATTGGCTTCGCCAACGGTTCGGTTGAGGCCGGCTGTAACCCGCTTATCGCCGAAATGTATCCCAATAACAAAACCACCATGCTTAACCGTTTTCATGTCTGGTTCCCGGGCGGCATTGTCATTGGTGCCCTGGCCTCAAATGCCATGACCTCAAGTGGCTTTAACTGGCAATGGCAGGTGGGTCTTATCATCATACCAACCATCATTTATGGTTTGATGATGTTCAAAGCACAATTCCCGCAGTTCGACACCCGAACACACTCAACATTGAGTAATTTGAAGAACTTATTCTCACCTGTATACCTCTTCTTAGTGGTGTGTATGACGCTAACGGCCACCACTGAGCTGGGTACACAACAATGGATTGAGCGAATTTTAGGTGCTTCTGGTGCATCCCCTATGATGATTCTTGCCTTGATAACAGGTTTGATGGCTATTGGTCGTTTTTTTGCCGGGCCCATAGTGCATAAATTTAACCCAACGGGTGTGCTCTTGGGCTCAGCGGTCTGTGCGACTGCAGGTATTTTCGTGATGAGCCAAGCCACCGGCAGCATGGTTTACGTGGCTGCTGTGCTATTTGCTATCGGTGTAACCTACTTTTGGCCAACTATGCTCGGTTGCGTGGCTGAATACACGCCAAAAACCGGTGCATTGGGCATGTCGCTTATCGGCGGTGCCGGCATGTTCGCAGTGAGTTTGTGGAATCCAGTCATTGGTAGCTGGATTGACAATGCACGTACGCAGGCACAGGCCGCAAATATTGACGCGCAACAAGCTGAATTACTTGCGGGTCAAGCAGTGCTAGGAAACATTCTACTGTTCCCAGCCATCCTTATCTTCGCCTTTTTAGGCTTTTATTTTTATATCAAGAACAATAAGGGCGCACCAACACACGCCCAAGTAGCAACAAGTAAAGACTAACAAGGGTTTCCTACTATGAAAAATTCGATTAAAGCCCTACCGTTAATGTTCGCTCTAAGCTCCACGGCCTGTGCGTGGGCGCAGGACAACCAATTGACGGAGCAAGAGCAACAAGCCGGTTGGCAATTGTTATTTGACGGCAAAGACATGTCGCAGTGGCGTAACTTCAAAAGTGATGGCCTGAATAAACAGTGGCAGATAGAAGATGGCGCCATGACCTTAACCGCCGGGGGCGGCGGCGATATCCTCACCAAGAAAAGCTATGACGACTTTGACCTGCAATTACAGTGGAAAATCGCCCCAAAAGGCAACAGTGGCATTTTCGTGCTTGTGGATGAAAAAGGCAGTGCCATCTACTCCCATGCCCCGGAAATCCAAATTCTCGATAATAAAGAGCACCCGGATAACAAGGTTGACTCGCACCTGGCAGGCTCAATTTATGATTTATTCGCAGCCCCAAGCAGTGCGCATAAAGTAGCTGGCCAGTGGAATGATGTGCGCATTCGTCTGCGTGATAACCACCTCGAGGTATGGCAAAACGGCGTCAGCACCACCAGCATAGTGATAGGCAGCACCACCTGGAATGCCTTGGTCGCCAACAGCAAGTTTGCTACCTGGCAGGGCTTTGCCCAGGGCCAAGGTGGGCACATTGGCTTGCAGGACCACGGCGACCGCGTGTGGTTTAAAAATATCAAGATTAAGGAGCTGTAGTAATGGCAAAATTTGATCATAAAGTGCTGGTTGTCGGCTCGGGCGCCGGTGGCGCCATGGCGGCCTATACCCTGGCTAAGCTGGGTCACAAGGTGCTAATGCTCGAAGCGGGACGCGACTATAACCCAAAAACCGAAAGCCCCATGTTTAAGCGCAATAGCGAAGCGCCCTTAATGGGCGCCGGCAACAAAGACAAAAACTTTGGTTTTTATGACGCCACGGTAGATGGTGGCTGGCAAGTACCCGATGAACCTTACACCGAAGCCGAAGGCACCGACTTCTACTGGTGGCGCGCGCGCATGCTAGGCGGTCGCACCAATCACTGGGGTCGCTACTCGCTGCGTTTTTCCGAACATGACTTTAAAGCGAAAAGCCGCGACGGTCATGGTGCTGATTGGCCATTTGAATACCAAGATCTTGCTCCTTGGTACGATAAAACCGAGGCCATAGTCGGGGTGTGTGGCACCAACACGGGCCTAGATGATATGCCGCCGTCTTCTGAAGGCATTTTACAGCCGCCACCCAAACCCCGTGTTCCAGAGTTACTTGTGGCTGCGGCGGCGAAAAAGCTTGGCATTCCTGCAGCACCCATGCACCGCGCTGTGCTTACCCGCCCTCTTGACGACCGTATGGCCTGTTTTTATGCCACTCCCTGTGGCAGTGGCTGCTCCATAGGTGCGGCATTCCAAACCACCACCTCCCTTATTCCCTTGGCAAAAAAGACGGGTAACTTGGAAGTGCTCACCGATGCCATGGTTAAGTCCGTGTCCGTGGACGATAACGGCAAGGTCACGGGTGTCACCTATGTGGATAAGAAAACCATTACCGAGCATGCCATCAGCGCCGATGTGGTGATCCTGGCGGCCAGCGCCTGTGAGTCTGCGCGCATTATGTTGAATTCCAAGTCCGCGGCGCACCCCAATGGTGTTGCCAATTCCAGCGGCCAAATAGGCAAAAACCTGATGGACAGCACAGGTGCCTGGTTGGGAGCACAGATCCCTGCCTTGAAAGGTCGCCCGCGTTACAACGAAGACGGCCATACCGCAAACCACCTGTTTATTCCTTGGTGGGGGCATAAGGCTCAGGCACAAGGAGAACTTGATTTTCCACGTGGTTACCACTTCGAGATCAGCAGCGGCTTCCGTCAACCTGGTTCCGGCGTATCTGGTGATAAACAAGGCTATGGCCCTGAGCTTAAGCAGCAAATTCGTGATGCATACGGCTCTTACGTTGGTTTCGCTTTGCGCGGTGAGATGCTGCCCAACAAAGATACCTATATGGAGATTGACCCAGAAGTGAAAGACAAATGGGGTATCCCTGTGTCTAAATTCCACTTCAAATGGTCAGACAGAGAACTTAAGCAAATTGAGCACGGCCTCAAAACTGCTAAACAAATCCTAGAGACCATGGGCGCAACCATCGGTGAACTGCCCTCTGCCGAACAGGCGATTTCAAAAGGTGGAGAAATCATTCACGAAGTTGGCACCACGCGCATGGGTAGCTCACCAAAAGAGTCGGTTACTAACCAATGGGGCCAAACATGGGATTGTGACAATCTATTTGTTATGGATGCCGGTGTATTTGCGTCTAACCCACATAAGAACTGCACGCTTACGATCATGACGTTAGCTATGCGCAACTCAACTTGGCTCAGCGAACAAATTGGCAAAGGAGCGTTATAATGCATCATCAAGACAGAGACAACGCCTATCAATACAAATCAGGGATGACTCGTCGCGAGTCACTCAAATGGCTAGGCTTATTAGCAGCTGGTTCAGCGGTCACTCTCACGTCAGCTTGCTCCAAAGCGCTTGATGTCACTGCAGCAAGCAGCAAAGGGCATTGGCCAGATTTAGATCTGAAACCCATTACCGCACCGGGCTATGGTACTGATCCAAACTTAGTGATCCCGCCGCAGTCGCCTTGGCCACTGACTTTAAGTGCAGCTCAGCTCACTTTAGTCGCTGTGTTAGCGGATTGGATTGTGCCACGCGAGGGCTCAATTCCTTCTGCATCGGAATTAGAAGTGCCAGCTGTCATTGATGAGTGGGTCAGTGCGCCTTATGAGGGACAACAACGCGACCGCATTACTATTTTGAATGCGCTGGCCTGGATAGACGATGAGGCTCAGCTGCGCTTTAAGGCCAGGTTTGCCGCCCTGAATCGCGCTCAGCAGCAGGCGATTATGGACGATATCGCCTATTACTCAGATAAAACCCCTGAGCAGTTTAAGCGCATTGGTAAAGCCTTTTTGCGCTTTAAAGATTTAGTGTTGGGAGCGTTTTTCTGCTCTCCGCAAGGCTGTAAAGACATTGGCTACTTAGGCAATGTGCCCATTGGCGGCGACTACCCAGGGCCCAGTGCACAAGCCAAAGCCCACCTCGATAAGGTGCTAGATGAGCTCGGACTCAGTACCTACGCCTACCAGGATTAATACATCTAGCGCACCGCAGAGCCCATTTATGGGCTCTAATTTTATGGACTCAAAATGAAATATATTTCTTTTAACCCGATTGTTTGGCTTTGTGTTTTAGCTTTGTCTCTGCCGACGGCGGCAAAACAGCCGCAGATTAAGACCCCTCCCGTCAGCGTGCAGCTTTGGTCTGTAAAAGAGGCCCTTAAAGCCGATTTTCACGGTACCCTTGAGGCACTTGCGAACATGGGCTTTGCCGGTGTTGAATTCGCCGGAGACTTTGGCCCCTATGGTGACAACCCCAGCGACCTTAAGAAAACACTGGCCAAGCTTGGTCTTCAAACCAGCAGCGCCCATATCGGCTTTGATGTCCTCACTGAACAAAAGCTAGCCCAGACCCTGCTGTTTTATAAAACACTCGGAGTTAACACCCTGTATGTTCCCTGGGATGAGCGTGCCTGGGATGCCAACCGAATAGCCCAGTTTACCGAGCAACTAAGCGCCGCTCATGCACAAGCCCGGCACTTCGATATGGAGATCGGTTTTCATAACCATGAACGTGAGTTTGAACCCTATAAAGAGGCGACGTTTTGGGACTATATTGCTACCCACACCTCGAACTCCTTGCCACTGCAACTGGATATAGGTTGGGTACATTACGCTCAACAGGACGTTCAGGCCTTAATTAAGGCCTACCCGCAGCGTACCCGCTCTGCGCACATTAAGGTGGTCGCCAAAAACAATGGCCTTAGCCCCATTTTAGGAAACAATGGTTTTCAGTGGGATGAAATCATTCAGACTTTGATTGCTGAGGGTAAAACCCAGTGGCTGGTATTAGAGCAGGAACAATATCCCGAGCAAATGACCCCACTGCAAAGTGTGGCGGCATCAAAGCAAGGACTGGATAAGGTGCTCGCGCGTCTTCAGAACTAATCTAACCCGGCCTTTTTCCCCACACAAAAAACGCCACCCCTAGGGTTGGCGTTTCATTATTTGTTTGCTACTCGCTAAATACACTGTGCGGTCATATCCCAATCATTTTTGCGATTGATATTTGCGGTGATGCTGGTGCATACCTTTTTCGCTTCCTGATCGGTTAGACCCCAAAAGATCAAGGCGCCTTTACGGGCGTCGCGATTACCGTTTAAATGAATATAGTGAGTACGCGCCGGCTGTTGCTGCAACATGGAGGCATAGCGCTTATCCAGGCTTTCTTTGCACTCAAAGGTGACATGGGAGCAAAAGTTCTCCTCTACGCACTGATCCACAAAGTCCTGAACCAGATTGGCATCACAGGCACCTTCCTTATATCTGTGCCCCACTCCGATCATCTCAATCTCACGCCCTGGTAAGTTGTAAGTGATACGAGCCTGGGCATACACCATTTCCCGCTCTGGGGTAAAAATCTCACTATTATTGTAGAAATAATAAATTGCCGCGCCGATTGCTGCCAATATTAATATATTTTTCATTTAGTTACCTCTTCGTCCATTGAAGTTTTGAGTAGCCAGTGTAGAACAGTTTTGTACCTAATCCAAATATGCTCCGAGTAAGTGCTAAGCAGACCTTTGCCGTTAAAAGCAATCACCCGCATAAGAGCTATACTCTATAGACAGATTGGAGCATGAATTATGAGCCAAAAACGAGCCTTTTATCGCGTCCACAACAAGGTGATTTATATGTCATTTAAGCGCTCTTTTGCGAATGAAAATGACGGCACGGAGTTGCAGTCGCCATCCCCTAAAAAGCTCGCTCAAGTAATTAGGCTAAAACCTAAGCATTACCGGCATTAAGACAAGCATTAGGACGATATAGCCGCGACAAATATACAAGGTTGAAAGCCTAAGGTTACGCCGTATCTCTAAAAAATGCATACTTCCTATAAACCAACCGGCTTAATTCCAGATGTAAGGGAATAAGCAAAATATAAATATAATCCGCAAGCCAGTAGCCAAAATCAATCAGCCACTGCACATATTCTGTAAATCCAAACGTGCTAAGTTGGGGAGCCAAGAAAGTGCCAATAAGCATAAACGGCAAGGCAAAAAGGAAAAATAGAAATTGCACTATGGTCGCCAGCCCTATTACAAGGGCAAAGAATAAAAAGGCGTTGGTTGCTTGCATGCGTTTAGCGTACAAGTAAGGGATGCAGGGGGAGGCCAATAAGAAGAACAGCATTATCCAACCAGCCATTATGACCTCAACTCCTTGAAGAGGCGCCCCATCAATACCAAACCCAGACATGAAAGAGAGGTCGCCAGGCCACCTACCAGCCCCAACAGAAGGGTCCCTTGTACGGGCATTTGTATCAATATGCCCAAGATAGCAAAGGTGATACATCCATATATTAAAAACCGTAACACAATCATAAATCCTCCATGATCATACCTATTTTTTCATGCTCCAGTTAGCTGGGCTGAGGCTGCCCTCGCAAGCTATCCAGCCACTGCTGCGGGTTGGCCAGAATAAACTCGTAGGCTTGTCCGTTGATTAAGGTGATTTTAATCGCCTCGCTCGATAGTGGAATTACACCCCCACCCTTTGCTGATGTGCTTTGCACAGTGGCAATACTGCTACGAGAAAAGGCATAGGGCCCAAGGCCGAATGTTTCATTGAAGGGGCTAAATTGCAGTTGAGTTTCGGTTAAAACCAGTTCGCCGTCGGCGCGTGCCACACCGCACTGAGCCGTGGCATTAGCCGACTTTAAAATAGATGCTGACATATCACACTCCTTTGCAACTAGGTTGCTATTCGTCCCAAATTGATGAGGTTTATGCTTTGATATCAAAAAGCTAGCAGCCTATTAGCGATTAAACAAACCAAAACCAGTAAAATAATTGAGTAAGTTTGCTTTTCAATCCTGCTTCTTACCCATGGGCCAAAATGGGATCACCGCAGGCACCCGATTTTTGTAATCCACATAGACATTGCCAAAACGAGACACCAGGGATTTTTCCTCAAAATACAATCCAATAAAGATATAGACAGTCATGCAAACTGAAAGCATCAACTGGGTCATGCTCATAAAGGGCGTAAACCAGACCCCCATCAAGACCCCGGTTTGAATGGGATGGCGCACCATTTTATAAAGAAAAATTTCTTTAAATTCATGACCTTCATCTGGATTCATGGATAAGCTTTGTTTTAACCCCATCAAATGAAAGTGGTCTATCTCAAAGGTGGCTAGCACCAAGATAAGCCAGCCAAAGACATGTAGCGCACGCAATATAATCACCGCCACTTGGTTATCTGTGTGCCAAACCGTTCCGGCGATGGGTTGCCAGTAGAAACAAAAAGCGAACATAAAGAGGCCGGAAATGAGCACATAGATACTGCGCTCCACCGCCGCGGGCACAATCTGAGTCAGCTTTTTCTTAAAACTGCTGCGTGCCGCCAGGCTATGGTGCAGACCAAATAACAAGATAATGAATAAATTAATGAGGATAGCCTGGGTGCCAGCGCTGCCGGCCGGCTGAGAATTGATATGCAAAGGTAAAAAGCTCCATCCCCCTAAATACAGCATAAATGCTGTGAGTCCTGCCAGCCCAACGAGATAGGCAAAAATCCCAAAGAGTGACACTAAGAGCCTGTTCATACTATTCTCCCCGACCCCGGCCGGAATCAAGCATAATTGAGCTTATAATTTACCGTTCGAGGTACAAACTAGCACCTATGCTCACCTCCTTGTTTGCGAGGGCCGATTAAAATCTAATTTAACTATAGACTTAATCTGTACTTATGGTGGCTAAAAACATAGGTGGCTGGAGGTTAATTTTCAGGGCAAAGTCACATCGACTTAGAAGCAACCGGTCGGCGCTTAGCACCGACCTAGTATGTGGGAAGCGCCGATATGATTAATCCAACACCTTGGCATCATTGGCTTTATTAAGCAGAGCCCGACTTTGACGCAAAAACTGGTCGCTGGCATCGCTAAAGAAATGTTTGGCATCGTTAAAGGCGGCGATTAAGGCATCCTTATCCTTATCGCGAAGCATGTTCAGGGTTTGCTCGTAGGTGTTTTGGTACGCCTCAAGCAGCGGCTCGACGCGGTCAAACTGGGCCAGCATAATATCGCTGTAAAGCTCCGGGCTTTGTGCAAATAACCGCCCTACCATCATCAGCTCTAACTGATAGATGGGCGATGAGCAGTCGCGAATTTCCTGCAAGCTGTGCTCCTGGCGCGCCAGAAACTGACCGTATACAAAGGTGGTTAAGTGGCGCATCACTTGAATTATTTGCATGGCCTCATCGTGTTTACGTGCGCTCATTGTCACCAGCTGGCAACCCCAAACCTTAAGCTGGGCTTGCAAGGCATCCCCAGCCTTACTCTCACGACCCGGGCACACCACTACGGTTTGCTTAACCCAATGGCTGATGTCGGGGCCAAACATGGGATGTAAGCCCAGCACAGGACCGCTGTGCTTTTGTGTCAGCGCCGCTAACGGCTTTTCCTTAACCGAGGTGATATCTACCAGTAGCGCGTCCTCATCGAGCGCAGGGAGTGATTCAACCACCTTGTCAACGGCATTGATGGGCACACTGATAATCACGCACTTCGCGCCGCGAATAATCTCTTCGGCCTTGCCTTGCTGCTGTTCATCCTTATCGAGAATACGCACCTCAACGCCACTGCGGATTAGTTGCTTGGCAAACAACTGACCCATGGCACCGCGACCACCGACTATCACTGCAGGGCTAAGCTCAGGGCAAACGCAGGCGAGTTCACTTTGTTGATTTTGATAGGCCTCGCGCATCATGCGGCGGAGAATATCTTCGACCAGGTCGGGATTCACGCCTTGTTCTGTTGCTTGCTCACGGCGCGCGGCAAGGAGAGCGGCTTCACGATCCGGGGCATGCAAAGGCGCACCATAACGCTGCTTGACCTTACCGACCTGCTCGGTGATCTGATTACGTTTTGCTAAAAGGCGGACTAATTCACTGTCGCAGGCGTCTATTTCGCTGCGTAACTGGGCTAACTGCTGCTCGGCTGACATTATGTAAACTTATAATTACATGCGGTAAATTAATAATTACACCGATACTAACACAATCAAAGAGGAATTGAAGGGTTAGCTAGCCGACTAAAGGAAACAAGATGAGGGGGAAACCAAAACGGGCCAGCTATTGCTAGCTGACCCGTTTTATCACGTTTTAGTAAAACGCGCGTATTAATTAAGTTTTTCTTTAATACGTGCAGATTTACCAGAACGCTCACGCAAGTAGTATAGCTTAGCGCGACGAACCGCACCACGGCGCTTAACTGCGATGCTGCTGATAAGAGGGCTGTGCGTTTGGAATACACGCTCAACGCCTTCACCGCTCGAGATTTTACGAACTGTGAATGCTGAGTGTAGGCCACGGTTACGCTTAGCGATTACAACACCTTCAAAGGCCTGTAGACGCTCTTTTTCACCTTCTTTTACACGTACCTGAACAATAACTGTATCACCAGCACCGAACGCAGGTACATCTTGCTTAAGCTGTTCAGCTTCAAGCTCTTTAATAATATTTTGGTTTACTTTTGCCATTTTATTTCTCACTTTCCTAGGTGTAACTGTCTTCTAGCCACAAGCTATGAGTTTTCCTGCTGATATTCAGCAAGTAAACTTGCTTGCTCCTCAGTCAGAGCTAGGTTTTGCAACAAGTCTGGACGTCGTTGCCAAGTTCTTCCGAGTGACTGCTTAAGCCGCCATTTCGCAATTTCTTGGTGGTTACCGCTCAGTAAAACTGATGGAACCGCTTTGCCATCCAATATCTCTGGCCGGGTATAGTGAGGACAATCAAGCAAGCCATCCGAAAATGAGTCTTGCTCAGCCGACTGGTTGTGGCCTAACACCCCTGGCACTAATCGCGCGACCGCGTCAATTAATGTCATGGCCGGTAGTTCACCACCGCTGAGGATAAAATCCCCAATCGACCATTCTTCATCGATATAGGATTCGATGATCCTTTCATCTATACCTTCGTAACGACCAGCTACTAAAATCAGTTTGTCGCTAAGAGCAAGCTCTTGCGCGCCTTGCTGATCTAGTTTCCGCCCTTGTGGCGACATATAAATTACCTTAGCACCCTCACCCGCTGCGGCTTTGGCATCGATTATGGCCTGCTTTAATGGTTCAACCATCATCAACATGCCCGGACCACCACCATAAGGTCGGTCATCCACTGTACGATGCTTATCCGTCGCGTAATCGCGTGGGTTCCAGCAGTGAAAGTCGATTAAACCACGTTTCACTGCGCGGCCTGTGACACCCTGCTCAGTAATAGCCGAAAACATCTCGGGGAAGAGGCTTATCACCCCCACCCATAAAGGTGCTTGCGCCATTAAAAGGCCGGATCCCAGTCCACAGTAATTTGGCGAGCTTCATGATCCACGTTCTGAATAACCGAATCGGTTAAGAACGGGATTAAACGCTCACCCTTGCCAAACGCATCTTTACTGTTTGCTTTCACAACCAGTACGTCGTTTGAGCCTGTCTCCATCAAGTCATCAACCTGACCTAGGTTGTAACCTTTATCGGTTACCACCATCATGCCGATGAGATCTCGCCAATAGAACTCACCTGCCGGTAGTTCTGGCAGTTGCGCCGCATACACAGAAATTTCCACATTGGTAAAAGCCATTGCTTGGTCTCTGTCGTTTACTTGCGCGAACTTGGCGATAAAGCCTTTGTTGTGGCGACGCCAGTCACTCACTTCAAAGGATTGCCATTTACCTTGTTGCCCTATCAACCATGGGCTGAAATCGAAGATCCCTTCGGGATCATCAGTAAATGAATGTACCTTAAGCCAACCCTTAATCCCATACGGGGCTCCGAGTTTGCCAACGACGATTGTAGAGGCTTGCTCCTGTTGACTCATGGTTACACTTACGCCTATTAAGCCGCTTTACGAGCGTCTTTAACTAGTTTTGCTACGCGATCTGAAAGAGATGCACCTTGACCTACCCAGTGATCAACACGAGATAAATCTAAACGTACTTTTTCTTCCTGACCTGCAGCAATAGGGTTAAAGAAACCTACTTTCTCGATGAAACGACCGTCACGCGAGAAACGGCTATCCGCAACCACAATTTGATAGAAAGGACGCTTCTTAGCGCCACCACGTTGCAAACGAATAGTTACCATACCGTCCTCTAAATAGATTGACTGTTTTCATTAATAAGTTTACTTCCCCATAGAGGGAAGCTGGGGAATTGTACGAATTTTTTGCCACAATGCAAGTAAGAAGTGCATTTAATGCTTTGTTTATGTCGGTTAAATGCTGATCCTAAGCCGCTGTAGCAAGAGGATTTGACCGTTATTCAAACACCTGCTGGTTAATCGTCTCAGTCTATACAAATTGACGCTAAAACGCTTCGTTTTATTACCTCCCTTTATACCCGCATAACAACGTGGGTCTACTTGTTGGCATCAAGCGAGGCATCACCTAAGGTATCACCCGAGGTATCAACCGAGGCATAACCGCTGCCGATGGCAGAAAAGGGCATTTCCAATTGCAGCTCGGGCACCTGCAAGCCTATCCAGGCGGGAAAGGTGTTGCTGTTTGGCCCGGGGAACAAGGTGTATTCATGAGCCCAAGGATAGCGCGTGGCCGCAGCTTTGATCTTAGGAATAAGTTGTTGTGCCTGATTGCCACTGATGGATAAAAACTTCTCTGGCCTGGCACCATACCAGTATCTGTCCGGAGTGCTGGTTTGATAGGTGCGCAGTGCCGGGCGTCCCTGGTCTACGCCCCAACCCACCACTTCGTACACCGTATATTCATCGGCACCCTGCTCTTTAATGGCGAACCAGGTATGCACCGCAAACCAGCCGCGCCAGCCAAAGGCATCGGCGGCATAAAACTCTATAACCGCTTGTGGCTGCGAAACGGGCATAGCAATACCAGCGGGTTCACGACTGGCGGTGCGCCAATCTGAGCTGGCACAGCCGCTCACGCCAGTGAATAATAAAACTAAGAGCAAAACTCGCAACATGATCTCTACCGTTTTTGGCAAGGAGCTTAGGCTTTCACTATTTCATGTGCTCTTGGGCTTTGCAAACACATAAAAAAAGCGCGACTCGTGTCACGCTTTTTCTATCTCGTTTGTTAGAGCGATTAAAGGCTTAAAACTTAGGACCGCCAGGGCCACCCATCATACCCGGAGGTAGCATGCCCTTCATACCGCGCATCATTTTCATCATGCCGCCTTTGCCTTTCATCTTCTTCATCATCTTCTGCATTTGCGTAAATTGCTTCAACAGTTTATTGATTTCCTGCACCTGAGTGCCCGAACCCGCAGCAATACGCTTTTTACGCGAGCCCTTGATGATTTCCGGACGAGCACGCTCTTTAGGCGTCATAGAATTGATAATGGCTTCCATTTGCACAAAGGTTTTGTCGCTCATTTGGCCTTTTACCGTATCCGGCAAGTTGCTCATGCCCGGTAACTTATCAAGCATGGACATCATACCGCCCATGTTTTTCATTTGACGCAGCTGCTCGGCAAAATCTTCTAAGGTAAAGCCATCACCTTTAAATACCTTGTCGGCAACCTTGGCGGCTTTATCCTTATCAATCTTCATCTCCACTTCTTCGATAAGCGACAGTACGTCGCCCATGCCAAGAATACGTGAAGCTACCCGGTCTGGATGGAAAGGCTCTAAGGCGTCGGTACGCTCACCCACACCGATAAATTTAATCGGCTTGCCGGTGATATGACGAATTGACAGCGCCGCACCACCACGGGCATCACCGTCTGTTTTAGTCAGGATCACACCGGAAAGCGGCAGCGCTTCATCGAAGGCTTTAGCTGTATTGGCGGCATCCTGACCCGTCATTGAGTCAACAACGAATAGCGTTTCAATAGGATTGATGGCTGCGTGTAGCTCTTTGATTTCATCCATCATGTCGCTGTCGACATGCAAACGACCGGCGGTATCCACCAGCACCACATCGATAAACTTTTTCTTCGCGTGGCTAATGGCGCCAGTGGCAATATCAACCGGCTTTTGGCTGATGTCACTGGGGAAGAATTCAACATCGACTTCGTTGGCCAGGGTTTCCAGCTGTTTAATCGCCGCCGGACGATATACGTCGGCACTGACCACAAGCACGGATTTTTTCTTGCGTTCTTTTAAGAACTTAGCCAGTTTACCCACACTGGTTGTTTTACCGGCACCTTGAAGACCTGCCATCATGACTACAGCCGGAGGCTGGGCATTCAGGTTAAGCTCTTCGTTGGCCTCACCCATGGCTTTTTCAAGTTCTTCGCGGACGATTTTAATGAAAACCTGACCCGGGCTTAGGCTTTTTGTTACTTCCGTGCCAACCGCACGCTCTTTAACCTGCTTCACAAATTCACGTACTACAGGCAGGGCAACATCGGCCTCAAGTAGCGCCATACGTACTTCGCGCAGCGTTTCTTTAATATTGTCTTCGGTAAGACGGCCGCGGCCACTAATATTTTTTAGGGTCTTTCCTAATCGTTCCTGAAGGTTTTCAAACATCGCTAACGAGTCCGTTGCTACTAACTTGGCGGCGATTATAACTGAAAGCGAGGGGCAAATCCCAGAGGCAAGTGCAATGGATTCACATAATTAGATCTAGGCAAGCGTGTGTGCATTACATACAATGTCCTTTTAAAGCATTCATTTAATTCCTTATAAAGGTCATTATGCTGATCACGGTTTTGACATTATTGAGTTGTGTTTTTTACGCTGCGGCAACGGTGCACGTTTTATCACGCTTATTTCACGCCCAAGGACCTTCACAAAAAGCCACGGTCATTTTGAGTACCCTGGCAATACTGACGCACATGGTGCTGTTGGTGAATTCGGTCTTTACCAATCAGGGCCAAGATGTCAGCTTTATTAATGTCTCTTTATTAACCTGCTGGGTTATTGTGCTCTCGGTCACTGCGGTGTCGTTAAAGTTCCCGGCTACCCTGTTGTTGCCTGTGGTCTATGGCTTTGCCGCTATTTTGCTGTTTGCCAGCCTGTTTATGCCGCACCATCTGATAGTGCAAGACATTCACCTTGAAGCAGGTCTGGTTACCCATATCACGCTGTCATTACTGGCCTACTGTATTTTAATTATCGCGACCCTGTACGCGGTACAATTTTATTTTATCGATAAGCGCCTCAAGCGCAAAGACCTGGCCATTGTTTACAGCCACTTGCCGCCACTTATGGTGGTTGAGCGCCAGCTGTACCAATTGGTTACCGTGGGCACGGCGCTGTTGACTATGGCGCTGTTGTCGGGCTTTATCTTTGTCGATACCATGATCAGCAAAGAATATGCCCATAAAACCATCTTATCTCTGCTCGCTTGGGCAATATTTGCCACCGTGGTTTTAGGACGTCACCTTAAAGGCTGGCGTGGCAAGTCCTCGGTTATCACCATTATGGTCGGTGCCGCTTTCTTAACGCTTGCCTACTTCGGTAGTCGCTTTGTTCAAGAAGTGATTTTGCATCGTTTTTAACCAACCACGAATAGACCCGCATAAGCGGGCTTGACTCTGGGCTTTGAGTACCGCTTAATATACCCTGACTAACTACAAAAGGATCCTTCTTTGGACGACATATCGACGAGTACCCTGTTTATAATCTTGGGCATACTCATATTGATTTCGGGCTACTTTTCCGGCTCTGAAACCGGCATCATGTCTATAAACCGGATACGTCTTAGGCACCTAGAAAAAGAAAATCACCCTGCCGCCAAGCGTGTCAGCAAGCTACTGAACCGCCCGGACAGACTGATCGGTTTAATTCTTATCGGTAACAACCTAGTTAATATCGCCGCTGCCCAGGTGGCCACCATTATCGGTTTGCGTTTGTATGGCGACATGGGTATTGCCATCGCCACCTTTGCACTGACCCTGGTCGTGCTTATTTTTGCCGAGGTTACGCCAAAAACTCTGGCGGCTCTGTACCCAGAAAAAGTGGCCTTCCCCAGCTCGGTGATCCTCAAATTCCTGTTAAAAGTACTTTATCCTTTGGTTGTCGTGGTCAATGCCATGACCAATGGCATGCTACGCCTGTTCGGTGTATCGACTCAGGAAATTGAAGAGCACAGCCTGAGTAAAGAAGAATTAAAAACCGTGGTAAGTGAGTCCGGTGCCCTGTTACCGGCCAAACACAAAAGCATGCTGACCTCAATTTTAGACCTCGAGCAGGTCACGGTTGAAGACATCATGATCCCACGTCACGAAATTAACGCCATTGATATCAATGACGATTGGAAGGTGATCAGCAAACAGCTGACTCATGCTCAGCACACCCGCGTGCTTCTGTATCGTGACCAAATCGACGATGCGGTAGGCTTTATCCACGCCCGTGATGCCCTGCGTCTGCTGACCAAGGAGCAGTTTAACAAAAACTCCCTGCTACGTGCAGTACGTGAGATTTACTTTATTCCGGAAGGAACCTCGCTCAACACCCAGTTGCACAAGTTCCAGCAGGTCAAAGAGCGTATCGGTCTTGTCGTTGACGAATACGGTGATATTCAAGGCCTGGTAACGCTTGAGGACATTCTCGAGGAAGTGGTCGGTGACTTTACCACTACCCAAACTCGCGCTCCGAGCGAGGAAGTCAATATTCAGGCCGATGGCTCAGTCCTGGTCGAAGGCAGCGCCAATATTCGCGACCTCAACAAGGAAATGGGCTGGAAACTGCCTATCGACGGTCCTAAAACCCTAAGCGGCTTAATCGTTGAGTATCTTGAAGATATTCCCGATGCCAACCTGGGCTTAAAAATCGCCGGCTACCCTATCGAGGTACTGGAAGTAAAAGAAAACATGATTAAGCTAGTGCGCGTTATCCCACCGAAAAAGCGTAAGAAAAACTAGAAAAATCAATACACCACTGTCATCTGTGCTTTAATAAAACTTTGTCGTTAACAAAGGAAAGCACAGATGACAGACATCTCCTTGGAAAATATCTACAACACAGCCATAGAAATGCTGATGCAATATGGCCCTAAATTCGTTCTCGCCATTGTTGTTCTTATCGTTGGTTGGTGGCTTATCGGCCGTGTTGCCACTATGTGTGAACGCTCCATGCACAAGGTTAAAGTGGAGGCTGGCCTAACACACTTTTTAGTCTCCTTTATCGGCGTGGTGCTTAAGGTACTGCTGCTTATCTCTGTGGCTTCTATGATAGGGGTAGAAACCACTTCCTTTATCGCCATGCTTGGTGCCGCAGGCCTGGCCGTGGGAATGGCGCTACAAGGCAGCCTGGCCAACTTTGCCGGTGGTGTGCTTATCCTCTTCTTTAAGCCTTTTAAGGTAGGTGATGTAATTGAAGCACAAGGTCATATGGGTAAGGTGGTAGAGATACAAATCTTTGTGACCGTACTGCTGACCTATGATAACCAAAGGATCATTATCCCTAATGGTGCGCTCTCTAACGGCACGGTGAAAAACCTGTTTGTTGAAGAAAACCGCCGTGTCGATATCGAGTTTGGCATCAGCTATGGCGACGACGTGCACAAGGCTCGTGAGGTATTGATGTCGGTGCTTAAAGACTATGACATGGTGCTGACAGATCCTGAGCCCCTGGTGCATGTGAGCCAGCACGGTGATAGCCATATTGGTATGCTGGTATGGGCCTGGGTCAAATCAGAAAATTATTGGCCGGTATATTTTGGCCTATACGAACGGGTGAAAATTGCCTTTGATGCCGCCGATATCACCATCCCCTTCCCGCAACGCGATGTGTATATCCACACCTTTCCAAAACAAACCCAGTAACTTGGTCAGCACATAAAAAACGGCGCCTTAGCGCCGTTTTTTAAACTCAAGAGAACAAACGCTCCAGCCAACTCTTGTCTAAATCGGCCTCGCAGCGCTTTAACTGAGCGCCGTAACGTCCGGCCCGCTGCTTCACCTTGTTGGCCACACTTAGTAACCACTTTTTGTTATTGTGAGTGCCGCGCTTAAAGCCGCCCCAGCCTTCATGATAATTAAGGTATTGGGCATAGGCATCCCACTTAGATATGCCATTAACCTGATGGGTTTTCCACACAAACCAGGCCATAAAGTCGATGGCATCGTCAAAGTCATCTCTGTCGGCACCGCCATTATCGGTTTCACGGGTATAGTCTTCCCAGGTCAGAGTTTTCGCCTGAGAATAACCATAGGCATCACTGGCACGGCCTATGGGAATAAAACCAAGGAAGTATTCCATCGGTGGTGCGGCATCGTGTTTAAAGGAGCTTTCCTGATACATCATGGCCATCAGCACATGTTTCGGCGATCCCCACTTTTCCTGGGCATCCTTGGCATCAAAATACCAATCTTCCTTTTCTTCAAAAATCTTACAGATATCATCAGGTTGCTTTGGCGGTGCGGTGGCACAACCGGACAAATACAGAGTCAGCAGCAATAAAATCGAAATTTTTTTCATTTTTTTTGAACTAACTCCTTAGGGCCCAGTCTGAGTATATGAATGCAGCAGTTTAGCATTGTTTCATCCCTGTAGAATATTTTGCGCGGCTACCTTAGCCGCGCTTTTTTATTCCTGAAACTATTCCTTAAAATAGTCATCCAAAAAGGCTTCAAAGCTCAAGGTATCCGCCGCTTCGATGTCTTTTTGCGCCACCACCGACTGCTCGGCCTGTTGCTGCAAATAGGCCTTATCGAAGCTGTGATACTGCCACTTCTGATGTTGCTCAAGGTATTCCTTCGCAAGCTCCAGGGCAAATACGCCATTGTCCGTATTAGCGGCCAATAACTGTGCCATATAACGACCTGAGGTGGTTTTTTCAGGAGCATCTACCCAGGTTGCAAGCTCATTGACCGTTTCACGGTAATGACTCACACCATGGGCCGTATCCATATAATCGGCCACCTTAGCAAGCTCAGCAAAAATATCGCCGGCCCACTGGGTTAACGAGACCTCTTGAGCATTGCGAACTAGTACAAGCTCAGGGTTGCGGCCCTGATTGACTACCTGATCGAGGTTTTCCTGTGTTTGCGTTTGCTCTTCCCAGCTCATCTGTGGCGAGGCCTTAAGCAGGCAGTAGGTTAGAAATACATCGAGGAAATAAATTTGCTGTAAGTCGATACCGGTATCGGCAAAGGGATTCACATCCAAGGCACGGATCTCGATATATTCAATGCCACCACGTAACAGCGCTTCTGTTGGTTTTTCACCGGAGCGGGCATTACGTTTAGGGCGAATAGGCGAGTAAAACTCGTTTTCTATTTGTAAAATATTCTTGTTGAGCTGCTGCGGCACGGCTCCGTGATAATCTTCCAAGTCCTGATATAAATTTGAAGGCAGGCTGATCGCCTTTTTCAGGCCATCGACGTATTCCTCAAGGGAGTTATACATGACCTTTAAACTGGACTGGGCACTATTGGTATAACCGAGATCGCCTAAACGCAGCGCCGTACCATGCTCAAGATATAAAGAGCCCTTACCGAGCGATTTAAAGGGCAAGTCGGTTTTGCGCCCTTCCAAGAAAGAGCTACACAGGGCTGGCGAAGCGCCGAACAAATAACTGATCAGCCATAATTCGCGCTTAAAGTTACGAATAAGACCAAGGTAACCGTCGGAAATAAAAGACTGCAACTCACCGCTATCGCCGCTTTGGCTTTGCAGGCTGCGCCAGAAGCTCAGTGGAAATGAGATATTGAAGTGCACACCAGCAATGGCCTGCATCATACTGCCATAACGATTTTTTAGGCCTTCGCGATACAGGGTTTTCATTCGCCCTATGTTGGAGCTGCCAAATTGCGCTAGGGGAATTTCATCCTGATTCTGAATATAACAAGGCATACTCACGGGCCACAGCAACTCACCGTCGAGTTGTTCAAGGGTGAACTTTTGCAAGTCCCTTAGCTGCGCCAGTGTTTCTTTTGGGTCATCACTCACCGGGGTAATAAATTCTAATAAGGCTTCGGAGAAGTCGGTGGTGATCATTGAATTGGTCAGTGCGCAGCCTATGGCAACGGGATGCGGACGCGTCGACAAACCGCCCTGCTTATTCGTGCGCAATGCCTCGCGCTCGATACCACGTTGTATGCCTACTATCGCCGCCAATTCCGATGGCGCCGATAAAGCGCTAAGTCGCTGCTGTAATTGTGTACAAGTCAAAAAGTTCTACCTCTGGAGCATCAGCTCAATTGTGTTGTTATGGGGGGCATCGCTCATTACTCAAGACCAGGGCAATAAAATTACTTTCTCTTTGCTGCTATTTTGCTCAATTTGCTGATGCGCCACCCCTGCAGCACTTAAAGGCATACACCTGTGTGCTAACTTTAGCTTACCCTGGCAATACCAAGAATAAAGTCGCTGTAATTGCGAGGCATTTTTTACCACCAGCACACCCTTACCCTGTACCCTTTGATCCCGAGCCGCAGCGATAATTTGCGCCTGCGATAAGGTCGGCACAGTCACCATCACACTTTGTGCAGACAAGCCCTGTAAGCAGTGCATGCCCACTTCCATGCCCACCACATCAAGCAAATAACGCTTGGCCGGTGATTTAACAAAGTCATCATAACCGATTTGCTCAAAGCGCTCCGCTAACTCTTGGGGTAATGCACTGCGGGTGACAGCTATAACTCGATAACCCATATTGGCGGCTATTTGCAGCGCCAGCGAGCCGACGCTGCCATTGGCGCCATTAATATACAAGGGCTGGCTTTTCGGACACTCAAGCTTATTGATAGCTTGAAATGCGGTCAATCCAGCAAGACAGAGACCGGCCAACACGGGATCGGCATTCTCTTTATCGACTTTGATCAACTCGTTGTCGCGGGCTTTGGCATATTGTGCATAGGTGCCTGGGTGAGCGGCAAATCCAACCATGCCCATAACCAGATCACCGCCTTGCAGGCCTGAAACCTGCTCGCCACACTCGACCACCTCACCGTAGAGGTCATAACCCAGAGCCAGGGGCAAATTATGTTTGTTTTGCTCTGCGGCAAAACCGATACCGGCACGGGTTTTTACATCGATAGGATTAATGGCTGCACTGAGTACCTTAACCAAGACCTCATCGGCTGCAACTGTGGGATAGGCCACCGAAATGGGTTTAAGTACACCGGGCTCACCAAAGGCCTGAATAGCCATGGCTTGATAGTCGCGTGTCATAAGCAACTCTGTTTGTTCGAATTATTGGCTCTATATTGACATTACCGTCGCGCTGAGACAATAAAAAAGGCGGCCAAAAAGAGGCCGCCTTGTTATGTCTTAGAAGATTAAATTTATTTACCGATAAAGGTAAAGCCATTCTCATCGGCATCGATGCAAATGGTATTCCCGTTGTTAACTCACCAGAGAGTAGCTTCTGCGCCAGCGGGTTTTCAATGGCATGCTGAATGGCACGCTTCAACGGGCGAGCGCCATACACAGGATCAAAACCGCTTTGCGCCAGTTTAGCCAGAGCTTCATCGGTAACCTCTAGGCTAAAGCCCTTCTCAGCAAGACGTTCATACAGTTTCGCCAACTGAATATCGGCAATCTGTTTAATATGTTCGCTCGCCAATGGATGGAAGACCACGGTTTCATCAATACGGTTGATGAACTCGGGGCGGAACTGCTGCGCCAGCACCATCATCACCTTCTCTTTCATGGTGGCGTAGTCGTTTTTACTCGCTTCCTCTTGGATCACGTCCGAACCCAGGTTCGAAGTCATAATGATCACAGTGTTTTTAAAGTCCACGGTACGCCCCTGACCATCGGTTAAACGGCCATCATCGAGCACTTGAAGCAAAATATTGAACACATCCGGGTGTGCTTTTTCCACCTCATCAAGCAAGATCACCGAGTACGGACGACGACGTACGGCTTCCGTAAGGTAACCCCCTTCCTCGTAGCCGACATAACCAGGAGGCGCACCCACCAAACGAGCGACGGAGTGTTTTTCCATAAACTCGGACATATCGATACGTACCATGGCATCTTCGGTGTCAAACATAAGCTGAGCCAAGGCCTTGGTCAACTCGGTTTTACCCACACCCGTTGGCCCCAGGAATAAGAAGGAACCGATGGGACGATTAGGATCGGCCAGCCCGGCACGAGAACGACGAATGGCATTGGCCACCGCAGTCACCGCCTCATCCTGACCTATCACCCTTTGATGCAGCTCCTGCTCCATTTGCAAGAGCTTCTCGCGCTCGCCCTGGAGCATTTTCGCTACCGGGATACCGGTCCAGCGTGACAGAATCTCGGCGATTTCATCCTCGCCCACCTTATTACGCAACAGGCTCATATCCTGCATTTCGGCTTGCGATGCCAGCTCCAGCTTGCGCTCAAGCTCAGGAATACGGCCATATTGGAGCTCAGACATGCGTTGCAGATCGCTGGCACGGCGCGCTACATCCAAATCCAAACGAGCCTGCTCTAGCTCCGCCTTGATCACTTGGGTGCCCTGCAATGAGGCCTTTTCTGCACTCCAAACTTCGTCAAGCTCGGCATATTCGCCTTCGAGTTCCTTAATAAGCCCCTGCATTTCTTCGCGGCGCTTTTGTGAGGCCTCGTCTTTTTCCTTCGCCAGTGCATTATCTTCCAGCTTCAGCTGAATAATACGGCGTTCAAGACGGTCAAGCGGCTCAGGCTTAGAGTCGATTTGTAAACGAATGGACGAGCCTGCCTCATCGATAAGATCAATGGCCTTATCCGGTAACTGGCGGTCGCTAATGTAACGATGCGACAAATGCGCCGCCGCAACAATAGCCGGGTCGGTGATCTCCACCGAATGGTGCAGCTCGTAACGCTCTTTTAGGCCACGTAAAATGGCAATGGTGTCTTCAACGCTGGGCTCATCCACCAACACTTTTTGGAAGCGACGCTCAAGGGCGGCATCCTTTTCAATATATTGGCGGTACTCATCCAAGGTCGTAGCCCCAACACAGTGCAGCTCACCACGGGCCAAGGCCGGCTTAAGCATATTTCCCGCATCCATGGCGCCATCGGCTTTACCGGCACCGACCATGGTGTGTATCTCATCGATAAAGAGGATCACCTGCCCTTCTTCCTTGGCCAGCTCATTAAGCACCGACTTTAAGCGCTCTTCAAACTCACCACGGTATTTGGCACCGGCTACCAGGGCGCCCATGTCCAGCGACAAGACTCGCTTGTTTTTAAGGCCCTCGGGCACCTCGCCATTAATAATACGCTGGGCCAAGCCCTCAACAATCGCGGTTTTACCCACGCCCGGCTCACCAATAAGCACAGGGTTATTCTTGGTACGACGTTGCAATACCTGCACGGTGCGGCGAATTTCTTCATCACGGCCAATCACAGGGTCGAGCTTGCCTTGCTCGGCGCGCTCGGTCAGATCTATGGTGAATTTTTCCAAGGCCTGACGGGTTTCCTCGGCATTAGGATCATCCACTTTCTGTCCGCCGCGCAGCGCTTCTATGGCGGTTTCTACCTTGCTGCTGTTAATGTTCAGCGCCTTGAAAATATCGCCTAGGGGGCCTTTATCGTCGCAGGCGGCAAGAACAAAAATTTCGCTGGAGATGTATTTGTCTTTGCGCTTTTGCGCGTATTTGTCGCACAGATTAAGCAAGGTCACCATGTTGTTCGACAACTGCACATCGCCACCCACACCTTCGACCTTAACAAGTTTTTCAATCGCTTGAGAGAGCTTGGTATTGAGTTCATCGGCACTAACGCCGGCTTGGGCAAGTAAGGCACGCACGCTTGAGCCGCTTTGCTGCAGCAGCGCATACATAAGGTGGACGGGTTCAATAAATTGGTGGTCGCGCCCCAGTGCCAAAGATTGAGCATCGGAAAGCGCTTGTTGGAATTTACTCGTAAATTTGTCTAAACGCATGTATCTGTTTCCACTAAATAGTTTGATTAGCTAATTAATGGGTGCGAGTTAGACAATGTTCAAGATGAACGAGCAAAAAATGGACGATTATTTGCGCCAGATCACACTTGCCATACGCCCTGTTTGACCATCGCGACGATAGGAGAAGTATTGCTCGGCCAATGAATAAGTGCATTGCTGCGCATCGGCAATAGCGGTCACACCAAGGCCTTTCAGCTTTTGTGTTGCCAGCAGGGGTAAATTGGCAAGAAACTTATCGCCATGTGGCTTAAAGGCAAGCTCATGGGCACTATCAAGGGCAAGGAATTGTGCTTTGACCTCGGCGCCGACCTCAAATGCCAAGGGGCCAATTGCCGGTCCTAGCCACGCGGATATCTTAGCGGCTGGTGCATTAAATAAGGGTATGGCCTTTTCAATAATTCCCCCTTGCAAAGAGCGCCAACCGCAGTGCAAGGCGGCAATTTCTTCACCATCATCACTGGCAAGTAAAACGGGCAGGCAATCTGCTGTCATAATAGCAAGCGGCGTTTGTGCGCAGCGGGTGAATAAGCCGTCTGCTTCGATATGGCTGGTATCGCTTTGATCACTAAGAATGTGTATATGTGTGCCGTGAACCTGCTGCACATAGTGCGCCGGTGCAGGCAGGCTAGCATTCAGCAAAGCGCGATTTTGGGCAACCAAGGCGTCATCATCACCGACATGGTAGCCGAGATTAAAACCTTGATATACCCCTTGGCTGACACCGCCCTGGCGAGTGGTTTGCAAAGCTCCCACCTGTGCGGCTGCTAGAGCGGCCGCAGGCCAGGTTGGGGTAAAAATGCTGGAATTAATAGTCTTCGTGACCATTTAGCTGGGTATCGAGACGCAAGGCTTCGGTCAGGGCAACCATATCCTCGGGCACTGGCACCTGCCAACGCATTTGCTCACCTGTGATCGGGTGTGCAAGCTGCAACTTAATGGCATGCAGAGCCTGGCGCTTAAAGCCACGCAATACGCTGATAAATTCCTCACTGGCATTTTTCGGCGGACGCGGTCGACCACCATAGAAGGGGTCACCTACCAAGGGGTGGCTAATATGTGCCATATGCACACGAATTTGGTGCGTACGTCCAGATTCCAAACGCAGACGCAGGCGCGTATGAGCACGGAACTTCTCGGCAACACGGTAATGAGTTACCGCCGGCTTACCAAACTCGGTTACCGCCATATGGGTACGCTTAGTCGCGTGACGACCAATAGGTGCATCCACCATGCCACCCGCCGTCATGGTGCCATAACAAATGGCCTCATATTCACGAGTAAAGTTATCACGCTTTTGCAGCGCCGCAACCAGATGCGTTTGTGCCGGTATGGTTTTGGCTATTACCATTAGACCCGTGGTATCTTTATCCAGTCGGTGCACAATGCCGGCACGCGGCACATTTTCGATTTCTGGGCAGTGGTGCAACAAGGCATTAAGCACTGTGCCATCTGGGTTACCTGCACCTGGATGCACAACCAGACCCGCAGGCTTGTTGATCACTAAAATATCATCGTCTTCATAAACGATATTCAAATCGATATCTTGTGCTTCATACTCGCGCGGTGCTTCCAGCTGGGCTTCGATGTTAACCTGTTCTCCCCCCAACAATTTTTCACGTGGGGTGTTTACCACCAGGCCGTTAACATGCACCATGTCATCGAGAATCCAAGTTTTAATGCGCGAGCGAGAATAATCCGGGAACAATTGCGCTAAAATCTGGTCTAGACGTTTACCGCCCAGCTCTACGGGAACCTCTGCACTGAGGGAAATTTGTTCTGCCATAAGCAAGTTTTACCTAATTTACCAGTGCAAGGTCTGCTTGACTGGGTTAGAATCGCATAATTCGCATAGTTTACTCGGTTTTACCTACTTGGCCTAGCCAAAGACAACGAAGGTACCTAATTAATGATAAATAAAATAAGTAAACGGGCATTAGCAGTCGTATTCACGGCCTCCTTACTTAGCGCATGTTCATCGGCACCAGAGCAAGAAGAAATAGAACGCGTGCCTAATAAATCGGCGCAGGCGCTCTATGAAGACGCACGCCAAACGCTAGATTCGGGCCTTTACGCCCGTGCGATAGAATTACTTTCCGCTATTGATGCTCGCTATCCTTTCGGTCCATTTTCTAAACAAGTACAGATGGACTTGGTCTACGCTCACTATCAAACTGGCAATACCGAGCAGGCCCTGGCTACCATCGACCGTTTTATTCGCTTAAACCCCAACCATAAAGACTTGGACTACATGTATTACATGCGGGGCTTGGTGAATATCAAGGCGGATGAAAATGCATTTCAGGAATACTTTGGTGTTGACCGCGCCGACCGCGATGCCCAGCGCACTCGCGTCGCCTTTAGTGATTTCTCAACTCTGATCAATAATTACCCTGAGAGTAAATATGCTCCCGAGGCCAAACGTCGCTTGGTATGGCTGCTAAATAAAATGGCTCGTAATGAGTTAAAGGTAGCGAATTATTACTATGAGCGTGAGGCTTATTTGGCGGCCGCCAACCGTGGTAAATATGTGGTAGAGCATTTCTCGCAAAGCAGCTATTTAATCCCGGCGCTGGAAATGATGGTGAAGAGCTATGAAAAGCTTGGCCTTGATGACGTGGCTGCGCACACCAGACAAACGCTGGAATTAAACAAGGATAAACGTTAAGTCGTTATACAGCTTAACCAAGATACTAAAAATCCGATGCTCAACACATCGGATTTTTTTATAGCTTGAATATCAATTTTACTAGTGTAATTGATATTAGATGGCTTGTTCGTCTTCTTCTTGTGTACGGATACGTACTACACGCTCGACATCGGTCACAAAAATTTTACCGTCACCAATTTTGCCCGTTTGTGCCGTGCTTACTATGACTTCAATGGCACGATCGACATCTTCATCGGCAAGGACAATATCAAGCTTCACTTTAGGCAGAAAGTCGACCATATACTCGGCGCCACGATAAAGCTCAGTATGTCCCTTTTGGCGGCCAAAGCCTTTCACTTCGCATACCGTCATACCCGTGATACCCACCTCAGATAAGGCTTCTCGTACGTCGTCCAATTTAAATGGCTTGATGATGGCTTCTACTTTTTTCATATTTTCGTTCTTGCGCTGGCAGATGAGCCGATTTTAGTCAATTGTTGACGGCGACGCAAACATCAAAGGGGGTGACTAATGCGTTAATAGTGTTAAAATTAATATAATTACGCCAACAGGACGATGTAATGAAAAATCATCACTTTACAAAGCAACGCGGTTTTACCCTAATTGAACTGATGGTCACAATCGCCATTGGTGCCATCTTATTGGGCATGGCTTTATTCAGCACTACACAAATGACGAATAAAGAAAAAGCCAATAATTTTGCCATGGAATTTAAGCGTCAGGTTAAGTTCGCCCGCGCTAAAGCCATGACGACCGGCGACCCAGTGATCATGTGCGCCATGGCCAATCCGGGAGAAAATGGCTCTTGTGCGACAGACTGGACAACGGGCACCATCATCATGTTTTCTGATATAGACAACAGCGGCAGTTTTGAAAAAGACAATGATATTTTACTGCGCTCATTGTCTTCTCTTGTTTCTAATAGCAAGTTAAAAGCTTCTTCTACAACAATTAGGTTTAATGAAAAAGGTCAAGTGAGTGCAACACAAAGCTTTATTTATTGCCCAACCAGCGACAATAAATACAATGTTGAGCTTCAAGTAATGCCTGCTGGCACCATTCGCGACCTAGGCAAAACCACCAGTACTTGCGATTCCTAACAAGGCAGCTAACCTTATAGCTAAAGGATTAGATATGGGCTTCAAGGATGAAAGCACAATCTCTGGTTTATTCACATCATGCTGCCTTAGGTATGACGCTGGTAGAATTAATGGTTGCTATCTCAATAGCCGCTATTCTTATCAGCATCGCTCTGTTTAGCTTCGGTGACCTACAACTTACTAATCGCCGCACTAACTATATGCAAACCCTACACCGCAATGTAATGTCGGCCCGCGCCTACGCCATCTACCATAATCAGTTTGTAAGAATCTGCCCGCAAATAGCACAGCAATGCACAGATTCTTGGCAAAACGACATAATGATTTTTGTTGACGAAAATCAAGACCGCCAGCGCAATGCTAATGAACAGATCCTGCGTGTTATCTCCCCTCCTCGTTCAGGCGACCGAATCAGCTATTCGCGAACCGGTGTCAGTTTTAAACCCACAGGAATGTTACTGGGATTTAATAACGGCAGCTTTATCTATTGCTCGGCAGAGCCCAAATTAAATCAACCCGCACTGCGTATTACTGTGAGTCTAGTCGGCCGAATTCGCTTACTTGAGGATAGCGACAAATGTAATTAGGAACGCTGCAAGGGTATGATTTGGTTACCGCCCGACTCACGTGTTTTTTTGGAGGTTCACCTCGAACAACAGGCACCTTGTAAACGCCGTGCTGCATCGCTACGTTCACGTGTACGGGCTCACTTATATTGGGAAGGCTCTCTATATCAATCTCGGCTCTATTGGTACTTAAACGAAGCGATAGAGTAAAGCCAAAGCACATATAACTCCCAAAACGACGTTATAAGCCAAATAAAAATGCCAGCAAAGCTGGCATTTTCTAAAGCGTGAAACTAGGTTCGTTGATACTAACGCAACTTCAGCTTATCCAATTTACGTGCGTTAGTATCAGAAAACTCTTCACTGCGTAAAACGCACTGCTGAATTTCTGCTACCCGTTGTAGCTTCTTGCCTGGGTATTTATGCCCTTCTGCAATAGCCGCATTAGCCGCCTGCGCCTTACTTTTTTGCTTTATCTCCACATCGATAACGGCAAAGGTATTGTCTTCTAACAAGGCATAGCACTTATAACCATTAAGCGATTTAGCGTAAACGCTTGATGACAAGGCAACCAAGGCACCCGCTAACATTAATTTTGATAAAATTTTCATATAGCTTACCTCTTCCAACAAATGTCGGTATTGGCGCTTGGAGTTGCGCCTTTAACGCCAACCTCGTTTATGGTGAATGTTGTACAATTGGTGTCTTTTAACGCCACTCCTCCCGCTGGGGTGGCTGTTATTACGAAACTTTGCCCATCTACGGTGGCTGAAAGTGCGTACAAACCCGACTCTGTAGTAGTACTTAAACCCAAGTTACTTATGGTCGTTGTATATTGACGATTATCAGCAAAATACTGTTCTTGCTTGCTTGCCGCATCAAGTACCGCACTCATGGCCTCTGAGCGGGCACTACTAATAACAAAGCTCTGATAATTCGGATAGGCAATAGCCGCTAAAATTCCGACTACTGCCACCGTAATCATCAATTCTATTAGTGTAAATCCGTTACTTCTTTCCATTAGTTATTATCCTCTAGGCGATAAATATAGTTCTGTATGGTTCTAAAGCCTGGCTTGGTTGGATTAGGACCATCAACGCCAATTAAGGGCGGTAGTCCACCTGTTTCACCAGGAGAAGGGTCTGGATTCCAAATAGTAGCGGTTCCACAGTTTAGACAATAGAAGCCATCAGGAGGACCTACAACCCATGTCATAGGTGGTGGGATCTTATTACCTAAGTCCAAAGAGATGCTGTTATACACACTGGAACCATAATTCAGGTTAAATGCATACAATAAGCCTTGACCACCATCGAGCACGCATTGCGCTATATTGTTGTTCTCACTCGGCGTAAACGAAGTGAAATAAGCAACACCAAATAGCACTGATGGCTTAGCAAGTGATTTTTCGGTCGCTTTTAATTTATACATCCAGCCATCGTAATTGCCCAATTCCTCCTCGAGCGCTATAAAAGCGTCACTAGTCGGATCAACTCCGTCAAAAGGCAAATTTGAAACATCTTTTAAATCACCCATGGTTAAAGGGTCTGGCTTGTTGGTGACATCAAATGTCTTAGTCTGTGTATTCATATCACGCAACATATAAAGGTAGTTACTTTCTTTGGTTTCGAGCGGGTGTGACCGATTACCACTACCCACTAACACGGCTTCAAACGGAAGCTCTTGCCTTGATACCACTGTGGTTGACTGTCCGTCTACAGTTACCTCCTCAGTTTCTACCTTAGTAAAGTAGGTACGGGTAACAGAAGGACCGTAATAGAAGCGGCGCTGTTCCGACTCAACCGCCGCGTTACTAAATTGAGCAAACTTAAACACCGACCAAGAACTCTTATCGCTACTGGGCATATCGAATCGCCACACATTACCACCTGTATCGCTGGCATACATGCGGTCGGTATAACCGTCATAGTTACCGTCTAGCATGGCTACTTCACCAACAATTCCGTGCTGACCTTCAAAAAATTTACCATCACCTATCAGGGCTAAAGGTTCGTTGGTAAATTTGCCAACTAGGCTGCCATCACGGGCTTTAATCATGTAAACGCCACGACCAACCGAATCGGCCTCGAAGCTGGAATCTTTGCCTATGTCATAACCGCCTCCAAAAACCAAGATCGGCTCATCATTGCCGTCAGCATCACGATATCCTTGGAGGTAAGTAATAACGGGTTGTGACCAGGTTTGTCCTAGTTGCCCCATACCCGGAGTAGTAGAATCCAAAGACCACATTAGCTCTGGTGCATTACTATTAGACATGTCTATTGCATAATATGAATTACCACCACGTCGCATTCCGATAAAGACCCACACCGTATCCACGCCATCATCTACAATGCCATCGTTATTTTTGTCGTTAAAATACACGGTGGCGGTGCCATCCATACCATAAACTTTCTCCCCACTTTCATTACTGCGCAGGACCGCTAAATTATCGAGTAACTCGTGAGGAATAAAACTCCATTGTTCAGTTAAGGTATCATTTCTATCCGAGAACAAGTGTACAAAACCGGCGTTAGTTCCAATAATAATTTTTATTTCACCGTCAGGGTAACTCAGAGCCACCGGGCGCGAATGCAAGGGATCACCCATAATATCCTGGCGTGTATCATTGGTTTGTTCATCATTATCATCATCATCGACATCGAAGCCACGTGCCCAATTAATCAAGTCAGTGATCTCAGTAGCTGGAACCCCAAGCTTCCCAGCAGCCACCTCTTCACTGCCATGGAAACTATTCACATTTGATGCAGTTAGGCTAGTCAGAGCACCACCTTCATCTGCAAGATTAGAATATACGTTGCGGTTACCTGCACTTAGCTGTGATAACACATAGTTAGCACCACCGGCACGCACGTCACCACCATCGGGCGCGGCACTCCAGAATGTAGTAGCAATGCCATTTCCGGATTTTATATTACCATTCGTATCAAGCGCTGGAGCACCATTTTTATCCACTACATTACCCTGGGATACTTTTAACTTTTTCAAGTTACCGGCCCAACGGGCACCTTCGGTGGGTAAAAACATAGCGTAATAGACGGAATCCGATGTCTGTGTGCGGTCAAAGTTATTACTGGCTACCGAAGGAGCAGTAAAAGAGGTAGATGTAGCCAAAATAGTATTCAAGGTTTCTTGAATCGCATCTTCTAGCGACTCACCATCGTCAGCAAAATAATAACGACCACCACCGGCTTGCGCCGCCTTCTCCAAAATAGCTTCTGGCGCACCATCACCAAAGCCTACCGTATAAAGTGTCGCACTTTGGATACCGCCCACATTGGTATTAATATCATTTTTATGCATCCAATGCGCCAGGGCTGGAAGATAACTCTCATCAACAACCAAGTCACCAAACTCGTCCGACGTCAAGGTCATACCATCGAGTCTTGCGATAGCTTCATTGGCTGCTTCATCTCGTACTGGAAGGCCATCGGTAATATAAATAATACTAATATTAGAGGGGCAATCACCACGGTAGGTGAAAGGGGTAATGTAAGTCTGGGTACCATCAACATCCGTAACAATCGAGCTGTCGTAGGATGGACTATTACCTGTGTAACCAAGATATTCACATTCATCATTAGCATTAGAACTATTGCGATCAGTCTCACTATTACAATCGGTGTCATCATCGCCAAATAATACCGGATTACCCGCAAAGTAATTGTAGGCTTCGAATAAGGTTTCGCAAAGAGGGGTAGCCGTTTGCGCTTCAATAGATCTAACTATATCAACGATGTTTTCATCACCGCCACCAAAACCAGCCACTATCCGGCCACCATCCCGGTTGTTTTCTGCCGGATAGTTTAGGTTATACAACATAAGTGCAAAATCGGCTTCTTGTGTTGCCCCTAGTGTCGAGCGAATCGTTTCCCGGGCGACTTCAATTTTCTGCTCTTCGGTTGTATTGACTGACTTATTAATATGCCAACGCACATAATTGGGTGTATATAGCGTTACAATCCTGGCTTGCTCAAATTCAGCTTCCATTTGCTCGCGAGAGTAGTCGCTGGGACTTGACCCACTATAGCCGAGGAATGGGTTATGACCGCTGACATTGGCATTGCTTGGAAAGCCTTCTAACTCATCATCAATTTGTGAGCTATAGACTTGGCCAGATTTAACTTGTAGGTACTGAGGTAAACTGGCGGTTGGGTTTTCAAACTCATTGTCGCTATCGTTATTACGAAAGTCATCCAAACAATCAACGGCGCTGTTCATATTACCACCGTTATCGTTCTTTAAGTTTTCCCAACTTCCCCCGTTACCAGCCTTTGAAAACTCAAGCATCTTGCCGGTATAAAAACCGTATTCGGCCAGTGCTTCTTTCGCAGCATCACAACCATTTAGCAGCATTTCAAAACGCTTAGCATCGGCTCTGGTTTCGAGATCGGTAAGGGGTATATCGTCTAATGGTATGCCTACCGAATAGAAAATATACCCTTCATCAAAGGCGTTACTTGAACCTATGCCTTCGTATGTTTCCGCAGGGTTATAAGGAATGGCTGCTGTAACAGTCTCATTCATACTACCTGAGTTATCAAGAATAAAGAGTACCTTAGGCTTGGCGCCCACAGCCGCAGAATTACCAACATAGACTTCTATGTCCTCGGCATGAATTGCTGCAGGCACCGACAGTGCACACAACAAAGCTAACTTTTTAAAAACTTTCATCTTGTTCACCTATTATTTAATGCCGCACAGGCTATAGAGATTCTTGCTCTATACCGGCAACCACGCTGACCGTATGGCGATTGTTTTTTCCATAAGCAACTGAGCTAACAACCCTTAAGTCACGGCTGCATTTAATTTGCGTACTAGTGTCATGAGCTGATCGTTTACGCGAGCAGTTGGTAGGACTGGGTACCCCCGGCGCCTTAAGTAAGGACAAGGACGCCTTAGCGCCTGCCGCGGTTAAATCCACTTTTTCATCATCCGGTTTACTGCCGTCGGTTGGAGATGGCGCTAAATTGGGCTTGGTAAAATTAGTGGCACCATTTACCTTAATCTCTTCATAAATAGCACGGCTTGCATCTGCATAGACCGAAGTTAAGGCTTCGTCATATTCTTGCGCCGCATTGATCACTTTCATGTCAACGCTACTGCTGCTCATTAGCGTTACGGCTACGCCACTCACGACTAGCACCATAACAAGGGCGGCGATTAATACTACGCCCTGCTGGCGAGCACGTCCTAAATTGCTATTAACCATTGGTTGCCTCCGGCATTGTTAATTTTAAAGGTTGAAACAAACACCATGCGACGATAATTTCCTGGCACATCCGCACCTGTTAATATTCGTTGTGTGGCGGCGGCATCCCCACCTAATGTATAGGTTTTGTTTTTTAACTGGATGTTATTATCTTCCTTTGCTGCACGCACTAATACAGATACTTGCACGGTTTTAATACTTGTCGTGCCCGACTGCTCCCAATCAGTTTCTGTCATTTGGTTTGCGTCTCGATATACATCCACATCGCCATTGCCATCGTTGTCGAGACCGTAAAGGAAGCGAATATTTTCCACACCTTCAAGTACTGGCTCAGTTTGCATTGCGCCATTGATTAAGCGTTTACGCATAAGCACAGGCACGGTAATATCTTTACCGCCCGAGGTATAAGTATCCTCGGCTACGTAATACACTAGGTGCTCGTAGGGCCAGACCCCTTTACCTAATTCAAAAGGAATAGGAGCACCATCTCCTTTGCTAAAACGCGCATCAGCTAAGGTGGTTTGCACATAATACTGGCCAGCCTGTGTGGCTTGCCCAGACACTTCCTCGCCTGTGGCTCGTTTAATTTGGATAACATCACTTCCGGTCTTAGCATTGGCAATACAACCAAGCACACTTGCCGTCTTAGCTTCTACTCCATATATAACTCGAAAGTTTGTTGCTGCGCCAGGATCTGGAAAGCTGCCGTTATTTAGCCCTGCGGAACAATCAGTGGCCGGAGCCGTCGTGGCAACCACAGAGGTAGCCAAGGAGTCAGGATTTAAGCGACCAAAAAAGCCTGCCATTCTCAGATCTTTTCCTAAGATATCCAGTGCAATACGGCCGGTTTCTTGCAACTCTCCCATCTCCACCGTGTCCGATGTGGTTACCTTCATGCTCAGGTAGGTAAACATCACGCCACCAATTAGAAATAAGCCAACGACCATGGCGATCATTAGCTCTAATAGGGTGTAACCGGCGCTACGATTAAACCTGTTGTGCTTTATATCCATTGTCGCTCCCTACACAAATAGAAATGAATTAAGTGCTAACACACGGCGGCGGTCATCATTGGTACCGCAATCTGCTTTTATGGCCCCCGCATCTGCATTACTGGTCAACTCTTGGCGTGAATCCCAAGATACCACAACATTAATGGCTAGGTTATTGGCGCCACCATTGGTAGTAATGCAAATCATGGCATCGGATAATGACCCCGTATTATCGACCGCACGAATCGACTTACGCCAATGTTCAATATCAAAACCCGCGATTTGAGCCGCACTACAGTCGCTGTTTATACAGCTAACATAGCCGCCATCCTGCGTATCACTACTGGCAATATTACCATTGTAGTTACCGGCCAGCGCCCCTTCGGTATTGGCTTTCATACGCTCAATCACATCATTGGCAACGCCTAGCGCTGCCGCGCGCTGCATGGCGTCATAGGTAGCCTGTTTCGCCTTAGCTTGTAAGGCAATGGCACCGAGGAGGCCAAAGACTAAAACAATAAACGCGATAAGCGTTTCTAGGAGGGTAAAACCTTGTTGATTACGCATAATGATCCATGGAGTTGCAGTAATTCTTAACAGTTTAGTAACTCTAATGCCAGACTCAACGTAAGAAGGAATAAACGGTATCTTTTCAGGATTAAGCGGTTAGCTAATCCTGGTGGTTTAGGTGGGGGTATTATTAACTAAGAATTTTTCCTTAAAAATCATCTATAACTCAGCCTTGCCCAAGGAATGTGTGAATATTCTAAAATCTGAGGTTAGAAGCTTAAAATTATGACAACAAGACCAAGGTGAAGAACAAAGTTAACAGCAGGTTATTCCGTCAAAGCTTCCTTTACCCGGGTTACTTCACGGCGGCTAACGCTTAATAAATCCTCGCACGACTTTAGCCGCACCTGATATTGCTTGTCCTGTTGTACCACGGACTGCAGCTGTTCTTTATTCACCAAGGTATTACGGTGAATGCGTAAAAACACTCTTGGATACTGCTGCTCCAACTCCTTTAGACTGGTATCAAGCAAGACCTGCGTATCATGGCAAATGGCTTGCGTATACTTACCATCGCTGCAGCAGTAAATAATGTCAGACAAGTTTAGCTTTTTGGTTTGATGTCCTACCTTATAGCTAATGCTTTGCTGTTGCTGCCCTTTCACCTGCGCCTTATTAAGTTGGCTCAGTTTATTCACCACGATATCCAGCTCTTGGCGCTCCAAGGGTTTTAACAGATATGCAGCAGGCATCACCTTAAAGGCATCGAGGGCATGCTGAGGGTGAGCGGTTACAAACACAATAGCAGGCGGAATGGCCTGCTCGTTAATTTCTTGTGCCGCACTTAAGCCGTTCTTCCCCGGCATTTCAACGTCAATAAAGATCACATCGGGCTGCAATTGTGCCGCTAACTCAACAGCCTCCACACCATTATTCGCATACCCGATCACATCTATATGGGCGTGCTCGGCCAACAAGCGATTAAGGCGCTTTTGCGCCATGGGCTCATCATCAACGATCAAAACCTGCACTATATAAACTCCATTTTAGGCACCACCAACTTAACGCGATAACTATTCGCCAAACGGCGCGACCGCATGCTGGCCTGGCCGGCATAAATGATGCTCAGACGCTTTTGAATATTATCCAAGGCGATACCGTTGTGCGCTCGTGTTGTTGGTGTTGGCTGCGCACTCAAACTGTTACTAACAATAACAGTAGCACTTTGCTTACTAATATGTACCTCAACATCAATAACCCCACCCTTATCACTGCTCTCAATACCGTGAACCACGGCGTTTTCCAACAAGGGCTGTAGCGTTAAGCAGGGTAAAACCACCTCGGGGATTTCCTTGGGCAGATACCAGTTTACCTTTAGACGCTCGCCAAAACGCCACTGCTCCAGGGCAATATAGCGCTTGGCCAGAGCAAGCTCTTGCGCCAAAGTGCTTTGCTGACCCACCTGCATCGCCGCCCGGGATAAAGACGCCAGCGCCAATGCCGATTCCTCGGCGGCGTCGCTGTCTTCATGGGCCAACTCGGCTAGAGTGTTGAGGCTATTGAACAAAAAGTGTGGGCGAATACGGGCTTGTAACGCATCTAGCTGGGCTCGCGCATAGGCCGAATGCGCCTTGGCATGCTCGTTATAGATGGCCATAAACTGCACAAATAACGCCGCTACCAATAGGCTGATAGCACTGCTTTTAAACACAAACCAGTGAGAAAGCCGAGCATCGAGCAGTTCGAGATAGCTGATATACAAGGTGATAGCCAGGGTGCTCAGCACCAACACAGCAACCACGGCAAGCGCTTGCACAGAATTGTTTAGGTCAGGCTTAACTCGACTCAGAACATAAAGCGCAGCAATGCTGATGGAGGTAATAAATTGAATGAGCAGACTGCTCTGGCCAAGCACCAACCAGAAATTATCCGGTTGATACTCGCTGAAACTGATGATCAGGGCCAGCACCTGTGCCACGATCAAAGCGCTAAGTATACCGCGCGTTTGACACAAGGTGGTCAGTAAAGAATAAGAATTAGCTTGGGCTGATAACGACTGACTCATTAATCACCCCAAGTGCTTATCTAAGCTCTGCAGGAACGGCAAAGACTATATCTTCTTCACGTCCCGGGTTTTCCACCACCTGCTCACCGCCAAGTGATTTAAGGTGATTGACCACCTCTTTTACCAACACCTCTGGCGCCGATGCGCCTGCTGTTACGCCAACGCTATCAACATTTTGTAACCAGTTGGCATCAATGGAGCTGGCATCATCAATCAAATAGGCTGTGGTGCCCATCTTACTGGCCAGTTCGCGTAGGCGGTTAGAGTTGGAGCTATTCTTAGCACCGACAACTAAAAGCACATCAACCTTGTCTGCCAAATCACGCACCGCATCCTGACGGTTTTGTGTGGCGTAGCAGATATCGTCCTTACGCGGGCCATCGATATCCGAAAAGCGCTCACGCAATGCGTCTATCACATCGGCGGTATCATCCACCGACAAGGTGGTTTGGCTGCAGTAAAACAGCTTACTAGGATCTTTAACCTCAAGCTTGGCCACGTCCTCTGGGGTTTCCACCAGATAGATACCGCCTTCAGGGTTGTCGTATTGACCCATGGTGCCTTCCACTTCTGGATGACCCTGGTGACCGATCAAAATACATTCGGTGCCACGGCGTGAAGCCCGGGTTACTTCCATATGTACCTTAGTAACCAAAGGACAGGTAGCGTCAAATACTTTCAGCTCACGACGTTTGGCTTCCTGGCGTACCGCTTGCGATACTCCATGAGCACTGAAAATCACGATACTGTCATCGGGTACCTGATCCAGCTCTTCAACAAACACGGCGCCTCGGTCTTTTAGACCATTGACCACGTATTTATTGTGCACCACTTCATGACGCACATAGATGGGCGCCTCGAAAATATCCAAGGCACGCTCTACTATACTGATCGCTCTATCGACCCCGGCACAAAATCCGCGCGGGTTGGCTAACATGATTTTCATCAGTTAATTACCTCTAAGATCTCCACCTCAAACGTCAGCTTTTGACCGGCTAAAGGATGGTTGAAATCAATGGTCACCGACTCGCCTTGCACTTCACGCACTACACCCGGTAGCTCGGTGCCATCTGGCTGAGTAAAAGCAATAATTGCGCCCACCTTAGCTGGCGCTTCGGCGCTGAACTTGCTGCGATCCACATGATAAATGTTGTCCGGATTAGGTTGGCCAAAGGCATCCTCAGGCTCAAGCTCAAAGCTTTTTTCCTCACCGGCACGCAGGCCCAGCAAACACTTCTCAAAGTTTTCCGTCAGGCTGCCATCACCCATTACCAGTTTAGCAGGCTTGTTGTGAACCTTGGTGGAATCGGCGGCAGAGCCATCCGACAACTTGATCGAAAAATGAAACACTACTTCAGAATTAGCACAGATAATGGCTTCACTCATTGACCGACTCCTTTTTACTGCTTGATTTAAAGGCATCAATTAACAATAGCGCGGCACCAATACAGATGGCGCAATCGGCAATATTAAACTTGGGGTAATGCCAGTTCTGATAATACACATGAATAAAATCAATCACATAGCCATAAACCATACGATCATAAAGATTACCTAGGGCGCCAGCCAACACAAGGGCATAGGCACAGCCAAGTAATTTATTCGATGCGGGTAAGCGTTTAAGCCACCAGATCAGTAACACCGAAATCGCCACCGCAATGGCACTTAAAAACCAACGTTGCCAGCCACCGGCATCGCTTAAAAAGCTAAATGCAGCACCTGGGTTATGTACATAGGTAATATTAAAAACAGGCAGAATATCTATGGTCTGCCCTAAGGTCATGGTATTCACTACCAGGGTTTTGGTGGCCCAGTCGACCACCAAAAGCACCACAGTAAGTACCAACCAAATTAATCCATTACGCTTAGCTGACACATTCACTCCTACAGCTGAGATTATGCAAATTGACGTGTTTCGCCATCGCCATCAACGTTAGTAACACAGCGACCACACAGCTCCGCATGCGCTTCAACACTGCCTACATCATCACAATAGTGCCAACAACGCTCACATTTTTGTGCATTAGTGGCGGCCACGAATACGGCTAAGCCAGTCAATTCAGACTCTTCAATGTCAGCCGGCTTATCAACATGGGCAAGCACGGATACTTTAGAAGTCAGCAGCACAAAGCGCAGCTCGTCAGACAAGGCATCCAGTGTCGCTTTAAGCTCGTCATTGGCGTACAGAGTCACCTCTGCTTGCAAGGTAGCACCGATAATGTCTTCCTTACGGGCACTTTCCAGGACACGGTTTACCGCATCACGGACGGTCAACACGGTTTGCCATTGCTCATCAGAGAACTTACCTTCAACCGAAGTTAAACCTTCATACCAGGTAGCGGTAAATACAAACTCGCTGCGCTCACCCGGCAGCACCTGCCAGATTTCTTGAGCGGTAAAGCTTAGAATAGGCGCCATCCAACGTGTCATCGCCTCGGCAATATGGTACAGAGCGCTCTGACATGAACGACGAGCGTGCGAGTCAGCCTTGGCCGTATACTGACGGTCTTTGATCACGTCTAGGTAGAAAGAGCCCAGCTCGCCGGTACAGAAGTTCATTAGCTTCTGTGTAACCACAAGTAGCTGATACTCGTCATAGGCATTAACGATTTCTTCTTGCAACTGCGCCGCACGAGAGACGATCCAACGGTCAAGCTCAACCATGTCGGCCACATCAACCAAATCAGTGCTTGGGTTAAAGCCATTTAGGTTAGCCAGTAGGTAACGGCTGGTATTACGAATACGACGGTAACGATCCGCGGCGCGTTTGAAAATTTCATCCGATACCGTCATCTCTGCGGTAAAGTCGGTCGACGCCACCCAGAGACGCAGAATGTCGGCGCCCATTTTATTCATCACGTCTTGCGGTGAAATCACGTTGCCTAAAGACTTAGACATCTTACGGCCGTTTTCATCCACGGTGAAACCATGGGTCATCACCTGGCGGTATGGCGCGCGGCCATGAATGGCAACACTGGTCATTAGCGATGACATAAACCAACCACGGTGCTGATCCGACCCTTCCAGGTATAGATCCGCAGGTGAGCTCAGCTCATCGCGAGCATCCAGCACACAAGCGTGAGTTACACCCGAGTCAAACCACACGTCCAGAGTATCTTGTACTTTTACATAACGCTCGGCATCCGCACCTAATAGGGTTTCCGGCTCAAGGTCATACCATGCCTGAATGCCACTTTTTTCTACCAGTTGCGCCGCTTTTTCGATTAGTTCGCTGGTATTCGGGTGTAAATCACCCGTGTCTTTATCAACAAACAAAGCAATCGGCACACCCCAGGTACGCTGACGCGAGATACACCAGTCCGGGCGACCTTCAACCATGTTTTCGATACGGCTTTCACCCCAGCTTGGCAACCACTCTGTCTTCTTGATTTCAGCCAGTGAATCCTGACGCAAGCCCGCTTTATCCATGGCAATAAACCACTGCGGCGTAGCACGGAAGATAATAGGCGTTTTATGGCGCCAACAATGTGGGTAGCTGTGCTGAAGCGCATGGTGATGCAACAAGGCACCTTTTTCTTGCAGCAGCTCAATCACATTCGGATTGGCTTTAAATACGTGCTGACCGGCGAAAATAGGTGTATCCGGAAGATACACACCGTTAGCACCAACCGGGTTCGCCACTTCAAGGCCATAGGCAAGACCTGCCGCATAGTCTTCTTGACCATGGCCCGGCGCGGTATGAACGATACCTGTACCCGAGTCCGTAGTAACGTGGTCGCCAAGAATAACCGGTACATTGAATTCTAAAAATGGGTGCGCTGCTTGCAGGTTTTCAAGGGCAGAACCTTTGGCATAACCAAGCGTGTGGAAATGCTTAAAGCCAAAACGGTCCATACAATCTTTAACCAGTTCAGAGCCAAGCACTAAACGCTGTTGTTGACCTTCGTCTTCTACCTGAACTAAGGCATATTCAAGATTAGCGTGTACCGCTACAGCACGGTTTGCTGGCAAGGTCCAAGGCGTTGTGGTCCAAATCGCGGTGGCGATGCTGCCTGTGCCCTTGTGCTCTGCGCTCAACGCAAATGCCGCTTCAACGGCCTGCTCATCGGCGAACACAAACTTCACATCGATGGCTGGCGACTGCTTGTCTTGGTATTCAACCTCAGCTTCGGCCAGGGCCGAACCACAATCCGTACACCAGTGTACCGGCTTAGCACCCTTATGCAGGTGACCCTTGTCGATAATACGACCTAAAGTACGGATGGCATTGGCTTCGAAATCGAAGTTCATGGTCAGATACGGGTTGTCCCACTCACCGAATACGCCCAGGCGTTTAAAGTCGGCTTTTTGACCTTCCACCTGCTTGGCGGCGTAGTCACGACATTTTTGTCTGAATTCTGCGGCTGTTACCTTGTGACCCGGCTTGCCTACTTTTTTCTCTACCATTAATTCAATTGGCAGACCGTGACAGTCCCAGCCCGGCACATACGGGGCATCGAAATCCGACAGGGTTTTCGACTTGATAATCACGTCTTTTAGGATTTTGTTTACTGAGTGACCTAGGTGAATGTTGCCATTGGCATAAGGAGGTCCATCATGCAAGATGAAAGACTTCTTACCTTTTTTTGCGGCGCGAATTTGTCCGTACAAGTCTTGCTCGTACCATTGCTTTAACATTTGCGGTTCGCGTTGGGCTAGGTTGCCACGCATTGGAAACTCGGTTTCCGGTAAGTTTAAGGTATGTTTATAGTCGCTCATTAATCCTACTTTCCGTATCGGCTACAGACTGCCGCTCTGGGCGGTGGTCGCTAAAGTAAAAAACTGCTTTGCCGCGATGGCATCGTGCTTAATTTGCTGCACCAATTCATCGAAGCCATTAAATTTTTGTTCGTCGCGAAGCTTATGTTTAAGCTTCACTTCTATAAATTGTCCATAAATCGACTGGGCAAAGTCGAACAAGTGTACTTCCAACAAGGCCCGGGTACCATTAAATGTAGGTTTGTTACCTACATTTGCTACCCCATTGTAGGTGCGCCCGGCTATCACCGCCTGCACCGCAAAAACGCCATTAAGAGGGCATACCTGGCGTTTAAGGGCGACATTGGCGGTCGGAAAACCCAACTCGCGACCTTTTTTCCAACCATGGATCACCCGGCCACTGATGGCATAGTCATGACCCAGCATGGTTTTCGCCAGTTGCAAGTCTCCCGCTTTCAAGGCGGTACGAATAGCAGTGCTGCTCACTCTGGCATTGGCTTTTTTAAAGCTTTCCGTGCTTTTTACCGCCATACCGGCGCCCTTGCCCAGCTCTTGCAGCAAAGAAAAGTCACCTTCCCTGCCACGTCCGAAGCGAAAGTCATCGCCCACGGTCAGGGCCTGTACGCCCAGCTTGTCAATCAACACTTGCTGTACAAAATCAGCAGCGGCTAAATTGGCAAATTTGCGGTTAAAGCTGACACAGATCACCCGCTCAACCCCAAGCTTGGCAAGTAAAGCCAGCTTATCACGCAGTCGCGTTAGCCGTGCCGGAGCCTGATCTTTACAAAAGAACTCCTGTGGCTGCGGCTCGAAGATCATCACTGTGCTGGGTAGGTTTAACGCCTTGGCGTCCTCTAGTAACCCCTTGATCACCTCAACATGGCCTAAGTGCACTCCATCAAAGTTACCTATGGTGAGTACACAGCCGTGATGCTGGTCGCGTATATTGTGGATTCCGCGTATAAGCTCCATCGCTCAAAATGCCTTGTCTTTGCGCACTACTGCTGACGAAAGTGCTCGATTATAATCTTTTTTTTAATGTGATTCAGTAGTTGCCACATTTTTTATCGTACTTGGGCGCACACCAAAAATAAAAAGCATACCAAAGTAAGTGCTTGCCGCCGCCCCTATCAGGCCAGCCAGCAGCATTATCTGCTCAAGCAAGGGCCAATCTTGCCACGCAAACTGGGCTTGCACCAGGTAAACCAGGATACCCATAACCACGCTAGCAATAAGGCATTTACTGCTAAAGGCCAAACTAAAGCGGGAAAAATGATACACCTCGTCCTTGGCCAGCTGACGATACAGCAAAAAGGCATTACAAGTAGCCGACAGCGCCGTGGCCAGAGCCAATCCCAGATAACCGATAAAGGGTGCCAACATAAGGTTAAACACCATGTTCAGCGCCATGGCGATAATACCAATGCGCACCGGAGTACGGGTATCCTGACGGGCATAAAAGCCAGGCGCCAATACCTTAATGAGCATAAAGCTCACCAGGCCCACCGCGTAGGCGGCAACACCTAAGGCCACAGCCCTTACATGGTCTTCACCGGCACTGGCAAAGGCGCCATGGTCGAACAGCACGGTAATGATCAGCGGGCTGATGAGCATCAAGCCAACCATGGCCGGCAGTCCAAGGAAAATCACAAAGCGCACGCCCCAGTCCAGAGTAACCTGGAAGTCCGAACCTTTATCGCCGGCATGTAATTTTGACAGCGTCGGCAAGATCACCGTGGCAATGCCTATGCCAAATAGCCCGAGTGGGAATTCAATTAAGCGGTCGGCGTAATAAAGCCAGGCAATGGAGCCGGTCACCAGGAAGGACGCTATAACCGTATCCAAGAAGAGATTGATTTGCGACACCGACACCCCGAACAGCGCCGGGATCATCAGGGTTCTTACCTTTTTCACCCCTTCATCATGCCAGCCCCAACGGGGCCGAACCAACATCTTGGCGCGATATAAAAAGGGGATTTGAAATGCCAGTTGCACCACGCCACCGACAAAGACACCTATGGCCAACGCATAGGCCCCGACATCGAATTGCTGATGCAGAAAAATAGCACAGCCAATAATGGCCACATTAAGCAGCACCGGGGTAAAGGCGGCCACCGCAAAACGGTTATAAACGTTTAAAATGGCGCCACTGAAGGCCACCAAGGAGACGAAGAATAAATAGGGAAAGGTCCATTTCAACAAGCTTGAGGCAAGCAGAAACTTTTCCCCATCGGCGCCACCTTGATACCAGTCCACAAACCAACCGGCACCAAACAGCGCGGCAATTATGGGCGAGCCTATCACCCCAAGCAGGGTAACAATAATTAATATGGTGCCCAGGGTGCCGGCGGCGTGGGCGACAAAAAGCCGTACCGCGTCATCCCCTTGTTGTTCTTTTATCTCGCTCAGAACTGGCACAAAGGCCTGCGCAAACGCACCTTCGGCGAATAAGCGACGTAAAAAGTTGGGAATGCGATTAGCGAATAAAAATACGTCGGCACTGGCATTGGCACCCAATAGATTGGCCACCACCGCATCGCGTACTAATCCTAATACCCGCGAAATCATTGTCATGGCACTGACAATCATACCGGAACGAAACAAGCTGTTAGCCACACATCCTCTCTTGGGCCGACATTAATTGCGGCATTATGCCAATAAAAGCCGAGCGAATACAGCGCTGGTCGCCGCTCATTTGCTTTGCTATAATCCGCCGCGGTCACAGGCCATTAACTGCAATAACAAACCAAATTTTATTGGGTATAGGGTGCGCTAACCCGCTATAGCACCTTATATATGTGTCTCCCGGTAGGCATTGGCGATTCGTTACTCCTGCAGTTGGCTGTGCCACGTGAGTAAATTTGATTGACAAATTGAAAAAAAACGGGCATAGTCCACGGCCTTTAAATATAAGCTTTATTTAAGATTGTTAGGAGCAAACCTTGGCTAACATCAAGTCTGCAAAGAAACGCGCTGTAACCAGCGAAAAACGCCGTCAGCACAACGCAAGCCGTCGTTCAATGATGCGTACATACACAAAGAAAGTAATTGCTGCCATCCAAGCTGGTGACAAAGAAGCTGCACAAGCGGCTTTCGCAGTAGCTACACCTATTTTAGATCGTTACGCAACTAAGGGTCTAATCCACAAAAACAAGGCAGCTCGCCATAAGAGCCGTCTTGCTGCTAAGATCAAAGCGCTATAATTTAGCTCTTAATCTAGCAAAAAAACCGGCCTAGGCCGGTTTTTTTATGTCTGCAAATCAATCACGTTCGAATAAACACATGATTAAGCAGGCGCGGTATACACCTGCTCCCCATTTCTTGAGTTGCCTCTTAGGCAAACTCTATGCTGGGATAAAACTTTTTCAGCATCGCCGCAATCTTCTTTGGTGAAAAGGGTTTCACCACAAAACCTTTGGCGCCCTTGTCTATGGCATCCTTTACATTATCAATAGTAGAATGCGCGCTAACCATCACTACCTTGGCCTCGGGCAAAATAGCGTTAATGTCGGCTATCATCGCCTTTCCGTCACCATCGGGCAGTTCGATATCTAAAAATACAATCTGGTAACGCTTTTGCGCACAGGCCGACATACATTGCGCCGCAGTCGCTGCTTCATCGACATCGTCTATCCCTAAATGCATCAAGGTTTGGTTGAGAAAACTCCGTACCGTGCCAACATCATCCACTATTAATATTGCTATATCGTCCATTGAAACTTCCTAACTTATCCTACTGAATGGGGCAATCCTAAGAATTAACTTAGATAACCAAACTACACTAAAAACCGCCCTTATTATAGAGCGATGCGACTGTTAGGCCAAGCATCTGCCAGCGCCTTGGTAACCAAGCTTACGAGGTAGAAATGACGGGGCGCTTAACTGCCTTATTAAACATTAAGCAAACTTATGTTTATTCTATCGACTTAACCTCAATCAAGTTCCCTATATAGTCATAAAGAAAACGCTAGCCTGCATTAGTTCTAATCAGTAATGCATCATTATCTATTTTTTCAGATGCTAAAAAAAATGATGAACGCCTCCTTAACCACTGATTTGCAGTCATTTACCCCCCTGAATTGGCAATTATCCTGATTTTACCTGAATTCCTTTATTGTCCGGCTAATGCCCAACGGCCCAGATCCTGCACCTCAATATGGATGTATTCTCACTCTGAGCGCATTAAATTTCAGATTAATAAAACTTATCCGAAAATGATATTTTTTTTAGTTTGTTTGCACCCATAATGGCTCGCATAATAGCGCCTCTTTTTTAGTCCTATTACACTTTGGAGTCGAGCAACTTGGACGTCAACCTTGGAATTCAAATCATACTTGGAGCACTGGCTATTGGCGCTTTCTTTATTAGTCATGGCACCCTGCTGCGTATCGCCGCAAGTATCGCCATTGGTTTGTTATTTTTTGTCCATGCTCAGCAGTTGGTTACACCTAATGGTTTGACTAACATTACCCTAGTGTTAATTAATACCTTCTATTTATTTAAGGTATACACCAGCCGCGTTGGCCGCACTCTAGTCTAAAACAGCGCGCAAAAATAACGCACTTGGTACCACGGCACAAAAATGCTGTGGTACAAGTCAAATAAAATAGGCTAACATCAGCCTAGCTGTAATTTATTTGGCCGAGGCGATTATGAACTCTTCTTCTCCAGCACGCGACAGCGACCTATTTGCTGAGTTTATGGGCGATGTTACCCCCATGGCAAAGCCAGATACCGTCAGTTATTTTCAACGCTCATCTAAACCCACGCTTGCACAGCAGGAGAAACGTCGGGCAGCGGAGCAAGCGATCCAGTTCGATGACAACCTGCTCGCAAGCGAACATGTTGAACTGCTCGATCCCCATGATTTTCTAGCCTTTAAAAAATCCGGTGTGCAAGAAGGCGTGTATAAAAATCTGCGCCTTGGTAAATATGATGTGGATGCCACCTTAGATTTGCACGGTCAAACCCTGATCCAGGCACGCAAGGCCATGTATGAAACCATTACCGACTGCCATGAACGGAATATTCGCGTATTACTGATAAGGCACGGCATTGGAGAAAAGAGCCAGCCCCATAGAGGCCTGCTAAAAAGCTATGTGAACCATTGGCTGCAGCAACTCGATTGTGTTTTGGCTTTCCATAGCGCCCTAAAATGCCACGGCGGCCTTGGCTCCACCTATGCATTATTGAAAAAAAGTGCGCAGAAAAAACTGGAAAACCGAGAACTGCACGCCAAGCGCTAAGACTCGAATATCAGGCAAAAAAAAGCCGAGCTCAGCTCGGCATTTTTATGCATTGGAATGGTAGTGTTCTAGCCCTAGACCTTATAAAGGCATGGCGTTAGCTTGGTTGAACCAGGCCGCTAATCCGAGAAAAGCAACCCAAATCAATATATAGCTAAACTTAGCTCCACCTTGATTGTGTTTCATAACGCTTCCCACTTGGCTTAGCCTTTTAGCGGCTAAGATTATTATTATTATTTTTTACATCAAGTATGTAACGGCACACACTATAAGCAAGCGGCAAAAAATTAACAAGCTGTTTACTTAGACAGTAGTAATTTAGTATTGCCGCTGCCTGTCTATGCAATGGAGCAAAGCTTCGCCCCGCTGTAAGCGCTGATAATTAGTCACCACCTGCTCAACCACGGTATCTATCCTGCTTAGCGCACTGCAATGGGGAGTGACGATCAGGTTTGGAGTTTGCCAAAACATGTGCTCTGCGGGCAAAGGCTCCTGATTAAAGACATCGAGAGATGCGCCACCAAGTTGCTGCGCTTGCAGCGCCGCCAGTAAATCCTCTTCCACCACATGGGCACCACGGCCAACATTTATCACTACCGCATGATCGGGCAGTTTAGCCAGCAAATCGGCATTGATTATCCCTCTTGTTTGCTCGGTCAAGGGCAAAATACACACCAGATAATCGCTTTGTGCCAACATGGTATTCAGACCCAGTTCACCATGAAAATGCTGCACCTCATCACTATCGGTTTTAGCGCCATTAGAATAAGCCATCACAGAGCAACCATTAGCGCTTAAACGCTTGGCTATGGCTTGCCCAAGTTGACCAAAACCCAGCAAACCCACCCGATTATGAGAGCGTACTCGCTTGGGCCGCCAAACTTGCTGCTCTTGCTGATGCATATAACGGGGCATATTGGTTTTATGCAGTAACACCTGAGTTAATACATATTCGGCCATATCCGCAGCCAACTCAGGGTCGACAATGCGACCGACGGGCAGGTGCGCGGGAATAGCCGCCAAGTTCAATCCATCGACACCGGCACCAAAAGACATTACCGCGCGCACATTCGGCAACTGCGACCATAATTCTTCAGGTACCTGCCAGCCGAGCACCATGTCTACGCCCTCGGCATCAACTATATTCGGCCATACCTGTACCTTATCAGCCCCCAATTGCGCCTGAAGCTGGGCTTCTAAACGCTCGATATTACGATTAGGAATGGCTAACAATAAGCTCATCGACTACTCCCGAACAATAAAAAAGAGCAGTATCACATAGCCTTAGTGCAGCGTCACTAGGCTATTTTGCAATGGCCGCTTTAACCCTCGCCCAGTCTTAAAACTGTCACTTATTTTACACCTTAGTGTCATGGTCGATTTTTAATCTAGCTATTATTTCGTTGCCAAAGGGCACAGTATGATCAGCATTGATAAGGTCGTAGAAGATAACCTACCGAGTTTAGCAAACTCACCCAAGGTAAAGGGGCTGGTTAAAAAAGGCCTGGGTTATTTGTTACATGAGCAGGAGTTTGTTGCTTTTGGTGATAATTACCCACACTTACAGGGCCTGGAGTTTATCGAGCAAGTTTTAGAAGAGCTGGATTTCAGCGCCCGATTTAACTCCGCGCAACTGGACAATATTCCCAGCGAAGGGCGCTTGGTAATAGTGGCTAACCACCCTATCGGCTCACTTGATGCCCTGGCATTGATCAGCGTGTTGGCGCGAGTCCGCCCGGATATCAAGGTGGTCGCCAACCGCTTACTGATGAGTGTCACGCCCATGCACTCCTTATTATTGCCGGTGGACAATATGTCCGGCAACAGCCGTAAAAAAGAGCTGGGCGCTATTCATCAACATCTTAAGGGTGAAGGAGCCCTGTTGATTTTCCCCGCCGGGGAGGTATCGCGTTTGCGCCCAACCGGCGTCAAGGACTGCACCTGGAACCACGGCTTTTTGCGCATAGCTAAAAAAGCCAGCGCCCCTGTTTTGCCAATTTTAGTTAAGGCCAAGAACAGCCCGCTGTTTTACGGCACCTCGATGATCTACAAGCCGCTGGCCAGCCTCTTGTTAGTCAAGGAAATGTTCAAGCAAAGACAAAAGTCGCTGGAATTTGAAATTGGCGCCGCCATAGTGCCCAAGTCATATCTGCTTGATAACCTCAACGATAAAGAGATCAGCCGCCTGATCCGCAAACAGCTTTATCGTCTTGGCACGAAAAAGCCTGAGCTATTAAAAACTCAGACGCCCATTGCCCATGCCGAATGCCGCAAGGCCTTGGTATCGGCCCTTAATGACTGCGAGCGTTTGGGAGAAACTCAGGACGGCATGCATATTTATCTGTATCAGTATCAGGGCAGCTCGGCGCTGTTTCGCGAACTTGGCCGTCTGCGGGAAATCGCCTTTCGCGCCGTGGGCGAAGGCAGTGGCAAACGTCGCGATATAGACAAATATGATATGGACTATCATCACCTCTTGCTTTGGGATCCAAAGCAGCTGGAGTTAGTAGGCGCTTACCGACTGGCCTGTGCCGACGAAATCATCAATAAACAAGGGCGTCAGGGCCTGTACACGGACAGCCTGTTCGACTACGAGCCGGGCATGGATGAATATTTCCAGCAAGGCATAGAGCTCGGGCGCAGCTTTGTGCAACCAAAGTACTGGGGCCGCAAGAGCCTGGATTATTTATGGTTTGGCATTGGTGCCTTCGTTAGCCGCTACCCCAAGTACCGCTATCTATTCGGCGCCGTCAGCCTCTCTAATGCACTGCCGGAAAATGCCAAGGAGCTGCTGGTGTACCACTACCAACATTATTATGGACAAGTGCAGCAACTGGCTATTCCTAAACATGAGTTTAAACACAGTGACGATACTCAGGCCTATGCGCAAAGCCTGTTCTGCGGAAATGATGTTAAAGCGGACTTTACCGAGTTAAAGCATATTTTGGCCAATATGGGCGCCCAGGTGCCAACCCTGTTCAAGCAATACACTGAACTTTGCCAGGAGGACGGGGTCTCATTTTTAAGCTTTAGTGTCGACCCTGACTTTAATAACTGTATCGACGGCCTGGTATTGGTCGATATGGCCAAGCTGAAAGAGAAAAAGGCGCAGCGCTATCTCACCAATGATGCCCTGATCGCCCGTACAAAAGAAAACTAGTTAACAGATTCCCCCAACCACAAAAAAGCCGGTTTTCACACCGGCTTTTTCATCTCTTAATTACAGTGCCCACTCTTAAGAGCAGGCAAACACCTGCTTTAGCGTCTGGGCATAAATATCGGTAATAGCAGTAAGATCCGCCAATGCAACCCGCTCATTATCCTGATGGATGGTGTGGTTGCGTACACCACACTCCACCACCTGAGTGTGCTCGTTGGCAAAAAAGCGCCCATCGGATGTGCCGCCACTGGTGCTGAGCTTAGGATAACTGTGAGTACAGGCATAAATGGCGCTTTCCAATACCGCAATCAGATCGATATTGCCACCACCGGAGGTGTAATAAGGCTCACAAGGGCGCTCCCAACTGATTTCAATCTCATTTAACCAGGGCGCCAGGGCCTGATTGACCATGTCCTGCACATCATTACTGCGATAACCATGGCTATAGCGCACATTAAAGGTCAGCTGGCACTGGGCTGGCACCAGATTATCCAAACTGTTAGGCACATGCAGGCCGGTCACCTGTAATGTGGTTTTCGAGCCCTCAATATCCTTATGCCAGTGAATTTGTTGCAGCGCCACCGCCAATTGCGCACCAATATGCGCGGCATTGACCGTATGCTCAGGATAGGCAACATGTCCGGCGCGACCCTTAACACTAATACGCGCCGACAAGGCGCCACGACGACCATTTTTGATGGTATCACCGGCATGCAAATCAGCGGTGGGCTCGCCGACAAGACAGGCGTCTAAACGCACACCCTGATTTGCCAGATGCTTAGCAATCTCGGCACTGCCAAACTCGGCCTCGCCCTCTTCATCCGAGGTGATCAACCAATAGAATTGGCCCTGAGTCGGCTTAGCCGCCAATAAGCGATCGGTGGCCGCCAGCATGGCCGCGACCCCGCCCTTCATATCCGCGGCACCTCGACCATAAATTTCGCCATCGATAATGTCGCCAGCGAAAGGATCGCAGCGCCAACGCTCGGCGGCGGCTGGTACCACATCTATATGGCCGCAAAACGCAAAGGCACTCCCTGGGCCAAACTCGTATTTAGCTATCAGATTGCTCACCCCTTGGCACTCAAAGAGCTCACAACTAAACCCCCGCTGTGTAAGTTGCTGATCAAGCCAGGCGATGGCGCCGGCCTCATTGGGAGTAACCGAGGGAAAACGAATAAGCTGTTGCAAGTACACAAGCTCATCCGCAAGATTCGAAACCTTTGCCTTAAGGCGAGCAGCGTTCGACATAAAATGCTCCATAACATGGCGTTAAAGCCATTACAGCGCCTTTTTATGACAGCCTTATGTCAACTTTTTGCCTTATAACCGACGCAAAGTTTAATCTAAATCAAAGATCCACCGAGGCGATACGCAAACGCGGATGAAAGCTTGATCTAGAACAGTTTTTATTTTCCAACAGCCCTGATAATGGCGCCATCTGCACAACAAATTTAAAATTTCTACTTAGGAAGATGAAGATGAAAAAAACACTTAGCGCAGCTTTAGTTGGCCTTTTACTTGGAACCTCTTCTCTTGCTCACGCAAACCTGAGCATTAATGTGGGTGCCATTAATGTAAACCCAGACAGCGAAGTGTCTAAAATCGACCAAGATCCAACGCTTGGCCTAAACGTTGATGACGATACGCAGCTGGGTATTACCATCGACTACGCCCTAAACGACAACTGGGTGTTAGAGCTAATCGCAGCCACGCCATTTAGCCACGACGTGGACGGTCGTACCGGTCTTAAAGGCGCATCAATCGGTGAAGTTAAACACTTACCACCTACGCTTCTTGGCCAGTACCACTTCGGTCAGGCCGGCGATAAGTTCCGCCCATTCGTAGGTGCCGGTATTAACTACACCATCTTCTTCGATGAGCAAGCGAGCCAAGATCTTAAAACCGTATTGGGTACAAACGACGTAGAATTAAAGCTAGACGACTCATTGGGCCTTGCCGCTCAGGTTGGTTTTAACTACGCGCTGGACAAAAACTGGGGTCTACACGGCATGGTCAGCTACATGGATATCGACAGCGACGCAAGCGTTTATGCTGATGGCGTTAAGGCACTGACCGTTGACGTTAAAATCGACCCTGTTGTTGCCATGTTCGGTGTACGTTACAGCTTCTAAATACCAATTCTGTTAAGTATGTGAACAGATATAGCGCTGAATAAATGATGTGATAACAAGGCGGAGTTTTTCTTATGTAGTTATTCTACATACAAAAATTCCAACGCAGTGAGCACGATATTTAGCCCGCTAGAATGATTAGCTATTTAAGTGAATTGGTATAACCAAGCCCACACTTGCTAATGTAAGCAAAGCAAAAGCGACTAACCCTGATTAGTCGCTTTTTTTTGTTCCAGCATGGCCTTCCAATGCTCTATCTCCGGCGGCAAAACCGGCGTTTCACCCTTATAACCAGTCAAGGCCACTATCTCTTCAACATCCACCACACCTTGGCGGCTGCGAAATACGCCGCGCACATAAGCAATGGCATGTAAGCCTTTCTCTGTTGTAAATTTTTGTTCGATATAGAAGTACTTATGATCCCAGCCCACCAAGCGTGTGGACACGGTGAATTTTTGCCATGGCTTAATATCGCGAATATAGGTGATGGCGGTAGCATTAACTATAGGAAACCAGCGGCGCTTCATCACCGCCCCCAGCATGCCCAGTCGCTCTGTCATCCAGGTGCGGGCAATATCCATCAAAGCCAAATAGCGGGAATTAGTCAGATGCAGATTAATATCACAATCCAGGGGCCAGGCGCGAAAGTCGATATCCACGGATTCCAGTAAAGATTGGCGCGCTTTATTACGTTTAATCTTAAAAAATAACCACAACAGCCGAAAATATAGGTTCAAGGTGTGCTCCTAGAGATCCATTAAAACAGGTAAGACCAGCATGGTATCACCGCTTTAATAAAAGCTCACCTATTGCTTTACCCCATTAAAACATACCAGCAAGGCATTGAATCCATTACCTTCATAGGTAAGGGCATATAAAAATGGGCACCCTAAGGTGCCCATCTAAAATAATTTGGCAAAAACTGCCGATTACACTTTTACGGTCTTTCGGTTAATACCGTATTCGCGCAATTTGTTGGCTACCGCGGTGTGACTGAGTCCTAAGCGTTTAGCCAACTGCCGTGAGCTTGGGTAAGCAGGATAAAGCTTGCGCAACAAGGTGGCTTCGAAACGCTTAACCGCCTGATCTAAACTGCCTTCAAAATCCGACTCCAGGTAACCCAGATCATTGGTAAAGGTCGGCAATTGCAGATGCTCTACGGTCAGCTCACTGTCATCGAGTAAGGACACGGCACGATAAATGGCATTTTCCAACTGGCGGACATTGCCCGGCCAAGGGTACTGCTGCAAATACTCTATGGTTTCTTCACTTAAGGTGGGAACCGGAGCACCATTTTGCTGCGCATATTTTTGCACAAAATGCTCGGCCAGCGGGCCAATATCGGCCTTGCGATCGCGCAGTGGCGCAATGTCCAAGGTCAATACATTGATGCGGTAATAGAGATCTTCACGGAAGGTTCCCTCTTGCACCATGGCCGGCAGGTCTTTTTGTGTCGCGGCAATAATACGCACGTTAACCTTAACCTCGTTTTCATCACCGACCTTGCGGAAAGTGCCGTCCTGCAAAAAGCGCAGCAACTTGGTTTGCAGCTGAGATGACATCTCCCCCACTTCATCGAGGAAAACCGTGCCGCCATCTGCCTGCTCTAACACCCCGCGCTTTGGCGCGGCGTTGTCTTCATAGCCGGCATAACCAAAGAGTTCAGACTCGGCAACATCATCGGGAAGCGAGGCACAAGACAGGGCAATAAAGGGCTTAATAGAACGGTTCGACGCATAATGGCAGGCCCGCGCCAATAGTTCTTTACCGGTACCGGTTTCGCCGGTGATCAGAATGGGCGCTTCTAACTGCGCCATCTTTCGGCTTCACGCACGGTGCGGCGCATGGCCGTTGAATAGTTATGTATGGTGGCAAAACTTTCCTGACCGTAACGACGAAACGCGCTAACCTGCTGTCCCAATCGGCTTTGCGATTTGATGTTGATCACCGCACCGGCCAGGGCATTTTGGTCATCCCCTTGCGGGACGGATATTGGCAGAATATCGGCGATAAAGTCTTCCCCGCCCACTTCTACCCGAGTGGTTTGTCCCAACACTTCTTTACCCTCAAGCCAGCGGGTAAAGTTAAAGCCTTTAAGCAGGTTATTTATGTTGGCACCCACAGCTTCCTGCTCTGTCATTTGCAAATCGCGACAGGCGGCGGCATTGCACAGGCGCACCCAGCCCTTGTTATCGATAGAGATGACGCCATCGGGCAGCGCACTGAGCAGGGTATTAAGTTCATTATGCTCACGTTCCGAGGGTAAAAACGCCGTGGTCCGCACATCCTCAACGCCATGAATAAGGCGAATGGACGGCATGATTTTTTGAAACTGTTCAAACTCAATGGGCGGGAAACTAACATACATGCGGCAATTCTTGGCATCTACCTCAATGCCTTTTAAATCAACCTGATAGTTAACCAGTATATTTAGTACCTCTTGGGCGATACCAATTCGGTCCTGACAATAAATTTCAAGACGCATGTGTTCCTCAGTCGCGGTTTATCTGTGTGGCTGGCGCAATCATACGCTAAATTAGCAATAATTGGGTAGCAAATTGTAAAGATTACTGCACAAACTTGCTAATGCCATATTGCCGAGGCGTGACGTCCTCTGCACATAATGGTTCATTTATCGTTAATTCATAACTCTTCCCCTGATGCCAGTGGGTATGTATACTGTGGCGCGTTTGTCGCTAGGATAAAGTGGCGCCCGCGCTACCAGCCAGGTAGTTTGCCGCTCTTTTATCCTGCCGATACAGGCCAGCTATCTGGGTTCATCAAGGGTTTCCATCCAAGGTTTCACCTGAGGTTTACAGTAGCAAAAGCAACAATAATAAGGCCTCACAAATAGCAGCGATGCCCAGCATTGCAAAATAATAAATTTGTAAGTTAGGAAGTATTTTTAATGAGTTCAGTACCAAAAACAGGTGATTTTCTAGGTCACCCTAAGGGGCTCTTCCTGCTGTTCTTCACAGAAATGTGGGAACGCATGAGCTACTACGGTATGCGCGGTATTTTCGTGCTTTACCTTTCTACTATTGCTACCGCTGCCGCCATGGGCTGGGATATGTCCTACTTCGGCATCGACCCAATGTCAGCAGGCGCCGACGAAGAATATCAAAAAGCATTGAATTCAAATGCCCTGAGCATCTTGGGTTTCTATGCCTTCTTAGTATATGTAACGCCAGTACTTGGCGGTTGGTTTGCAGATAACATCTCGGGCCAGCGTAAAGCCATTATCACAGGTGGTGTGATCATGGCCCTGGGTCAATTTGCCCTGGGTACACCGCATGCCATGGTTCCAGGCCTAGAGCTTGAATTTATGTACCTGGGTCTTGGTCTACTTATTATCGGTAACGGTTTCTTCAAACCAAATATCTCGACCATGGTAGGCGACCTTTACTCTGAAGGTGACAAACGTCGCGATGGCGCATTTACCATCTTCTACATGGGTATCAACCTGGGCTCTATCCTGGGCTACTTCGTAGTTGGCTCTATCGGTGAGAAATTTGACTACCAGTACGGCTTCTTAACAGCCGGTGTAGGTATGCTTCTTGGTGTTATCCTGCAGCTGTCTCTTGCTAACAAGTACCTGGGTAATATCGGTACCGTGCCTGCGGCAAAGCAAGGCGGTGACGACAACCAAGGCGCTGCTAAAAAACCTCTTACTAATGAAGAGCGTGACCGCATCAAAGTAATTTTGATCATGAGCTTCTTCACCATCATTTTCTGGGCCGGCTTCGAGCAGGCTGCGGGCTCAATGAACCTTTTCGCTAAATACAAAACTGACCTGGTATTCTTTGGTTGGGAAATGCCGGCGAGCTGGTTGCAAGCAGTTAACCCTATTTTCATCATCTTGCTAGCACCTATTTTTGCCAGCTTCTGGATCCGTATGGGTGATAGAGAGCCGGATTCACCGCGCAAGTTTGCCCTGGGTATGTTCTTCCTTGGCCTGGGCTTTATCTCCATGGTGGGTGCGGCACTGCAAATCGGTGACGATGCCAATACCAAAGCCCATGTGATCTGGTTAGTTATGGCCTATGTATTCCACACCATGGGTGAGCTATGTTTATCGCCTATCGGTCTGTCTATGGTATCTAAGCTAGCGCCACTGAAGTACACCTCACTCCTTATGGGTATGTGGTTCTTCTTCTCGGGTATCGGTAACTACGCGGCCGCTGAAATCGGTAAGCTGGTTGGTGATGCTGGCCCATTAAGCACCTTCGGTGGCGTGGCCATCATGGCGTTCCTCGCTGGTATCTGCTTATGGTTAATGGCTGACAAGCTAGTTGACTGGATGCATGGTGCAGAAGGTACGCATGACGAAGAGCAGCTGCTAGAAGAAGAATTAGAACTCACAGGTGAGAAGCAGTAATTCTTCCATAGAAGTCAAGAAAGGCGCCTTAGGCGCCTTTTTTATTACCCGATTTAACGAAAAGCTTACACCAGCAGGATATCGTACACCTTTATTTACACTTAACCCATTAGTTAATTAGCCCCCCACTCTTTCGCTTTCGAACAAATTCTCCGATTATGCGCTCAAACAATTATGGCTTGATGGCAATGGCGGCGCTTTATTTTCAGCAACGACCTTTACCGCTAGAGCCTAGCCAAACACACAGCAAGTGGAGCTAAATCATGAGTGAAGTAAATAACCCATTAGGCCTTAAGGGCATCGAGTTTACCGAGTACGCAACACCAGATGCGGACTATATGGACAAGATCTTTACCGACTTTGGCTTTTCAAAGTTAAAGAAATTCAAAGATAAAGACATCCTTTACTACAACCAAAACGACATTCATTTCCTATTGAACAACGAGCGCGGCGGCTTCTCTGCAGAGTTTGCTAAGAGCCACGGTCCGGCCATTTGTTCTATGGGTTGGCGTGTAGAAGATGCACAAAAAGCATTCGACACTGCCGTTGAGCGCGGTGCAAAGCCTGCAACCGATTCAACGCACAAAGACATGCCTTACCCTGCTATCTACGGTATCGGCGACAGCCTGATTTATTTCATCGACCAGTTCGGTGACAAGGGCAGCATCTACGACACTGACTTCGTAGACCTAGAAGACCAAAATGTAGTAGAAAGCAAAGGCTTTATCCGCATCGACCACCTGACCAACAATGTGTACAAGGGTACGATGGAAACATGGGCTAACTTCTACAAAGACGTATTTGGCTTTACCGAAGTACGTTACTTCGACATCAAAGGTCAAAAAACAGCCCTATTGTCTTACGCCCTTAAATCACCATGTGGCACCTTCTCGATTCCAATCAACGAAGGTAAAGACAACAACAACAACCAGATCGATGAGTACCTAAACGAGTACAATGGCCCGGGTGTACAGCACTTAGCCTTCCTTACTGACGATCTTGTCGCCTCACTTGATAAACTTGATCAAAGCAACATCGCGACCTTGGATATCGTAGATCACTACTACGACACCATCTTCGACCGTGTTCCTTGGGTTAAAGAAGATAAAGAGAAGATCAAACAGCACCAGATCCTGGTAGATAGCCAAAGCGAAGATTGTTACCTGCTACAAATCTTCACCAAGAACCTATTTGGTCCTATCTTCATTGAGATGATCCAGCGTGTTGATGATGGCGGCTTCGGTGAAGGTAACTTCCAGGCTCTGTTCGAGTCTATCGAGCGTGACCAAGAGCGCCGTGGCGTTATCTAAGCGCCCCCAAATCTAGCGCCAAAAAGCAGCGTCCACCTTTGTGTGGGCACTGCTTTTTTAAGTTCCGAGCCCTTGTTTTTTTTATTCTTGGCTCAATAACAGATAAAAGCTTTAGCAAAAGGAATAACTCATGCAACTCAATGAAACGCACGATATTAATCTGACCAGCTGGGTCAGCTCTGCGAACGACGGCAAAACTGATTTCCCAATCCAAAACTTGCCTTTTGCCACCTTTCGCCGCGCCGGTAGCAGCGAAGCATTCCGTGGTGGCGTCGCCATTGGTGATCAGGTAGTAGACTTAGCCGCCGTGGCCAAACTCGGCATTTTCAGCGGTCTTGCCCAAGAAGCCGTTGAAGCCGCGTCACAAACCAGTCTAAATGCCTTTATGGCCATGGGTCAGGCGCACTGGTCGGCACTGCGTCTTGCGCTTTCACAAGCATTGCGCACGGGTAGCAAGCACGAGCAAGCACTAAGCGACGCTTTGATTGCCCAAACAGAAGTAGAATATGACCTGCCATGTCATATCGGCGACTACACCGACTTTTATACTTCTATCTACCACGCCACAGCGGTAGGCAGCCTGTTCCGTCCGGACAACCCTTTACTGCCTAACTACAAGTGGGTACCAATCGGTTACCACGGCCGTGCTTCAAGCATAGGCGTGAGCGGTCAAACCTTCCCTCGTCCTAAGGGCCAAACTAAGGCTCCGGATGCGGATACACCGACTTTCGGCCCTTGTAAGCGTCTGGACTACGAGCTAGAGCTGGGTATTTACCTTGGTAAGGGTAACGAGCTGGGCGAGTCAATCGCGCTTGATGATGCAGACGAGCACGTATTTGGCTTCTGCCTATTTAACGATTGGTCGGCGCGTGATTTACAAGCCTGGGAATATCAGCCGCTAGGCCCATTCCTGGCGAAAAACTTCGCTTCAACCGTATCTCCTTGGGTTGTGACCAATGAAGCGCTTGTACCTTATCGCTTGGCCTGGACTCGCGACGAGAACGAGCCGCAACCGCTTGAGTACCTGGAATCGGCCAAAAACCGTGAACAAGGTGCCCTTGATATTCAAATGGATGTAGCGGTAGAGACCGAAAAAATGCGCGCCGAAGGCACGCCAGCGGCCAAGCTGTCACAATCAAGCTTTAAGCATTCATACTGGACAGTAGCGCAAATGGTTGCGCACCACACAGTAAACGGCTGTAACTTTAACGCCGGTGATATGCTGGGTTCGGGCACTCAGTCTGGTCCTGAGCATGAAGAAGCGGGCTCGCTACTTGAGCTATCGCGCGGCGGTAAAGAGTCGCTTGACCTGGGTAACGGTGAAAGCCGTAAGTTCCTGGAAGACGGCGATACCGTGATCATGCGCGGCTGGTGTGAGAAGCAAGGCTTCGCACGCATCGGCTTCGGCGAATGTCGCGCCACCGTTTTACCTGCCAACTAATAGATTGCCAGGTAGTTTCCCCTTCCCAGTTGACGGCTTATCTAGCTTGGAAGGATAACTAATAAAAATGCAGCTTTCGTGCTTTTGACCACGATAAGCTGCTTTTTTTTGCGGTCAATTACAATTTTTTGCTGGATTTTTAAACTCACCTTGTTATCTTAGCAGGGTTTTTATCAGTAATTTGTCCTTATGAAGTTTAATCTATCATACTTTATTACTAAGCACTTCCCTGCACGGCAGCTCTTAATTCGCCAAGAGGGTGAAGTGAAAGTGGTTGAGCTAACCACCAAAAAGCAGTGCACCATGGCGCTTAGTGCTTTCGTATGTGTTGCTTCACTTGCCTCTTTTGGTGCTTATAACTTCTGGCAGCAAAGCGCATTGCAATTAAGCAGCGGCGATGTGGTTGCTGAAAATGAGCAATTGCGTCAGCAAATCGCTGCGGCAAAGCAGCAACAAGAGCAATTTATTGCCCAGTTGAGCCAACTGGAGCAACGCCAGCAACTGACACAGAATGTACTGGCTTCCTTGCCCGCATCTTTGTTGCCGGAACAAGGTATTCCCTTTGAGGCCAGCGATACGCCTTCGGCGGATACTGGTGTCGATGAGCGTTTAGCAACGCTACAGCAGCGTCAATACGACACCTTCTCCCTACTCGACCAAGCCATAGTCAAGCGTGAACAAATGCTTGGTGCTGCCATTGCCCGTGCAGGCCTACCCAGCACTGTGATGGATGAGCTGATCGCTAAAAGCGAGGAGCAGGTGGCTCAGGGCGGCCCGCTGGAATTACTCGATACCGATGAGCAGGACACCAGCTCACTCAGCGTGGTCGATAAGCTGTTGACCCTTAACCAGCTAGAGTCCATGTTGGCGCAGGTGCCGCATATGTTACCTGCAGCAGATTACTATATTTCCAGCAGCTTCGGCCTGCGTAAGGATCCCATGAATGGTCGTCGCGCTATGCACAAAGGTGTAGACTTGGCGGCATGGCGTAACACTGAAATTTTTGCCCCTGCGGATGGAACCGTAGTGCGAGCCGGGCGTAACGGTGGTTATGGGCGTTTTATTGAAATAGAGCATGCCAATGGCTTTACCACGCGCTTTGGGCATTTAAATAAAATTCACGTTAAGCGTGGAGATCTCGTCACTAAGGGGGAGGTCATCGCCTTAATGGGAAGCACCGGTCGCAGTACCGCAACTCACCTCCATTACGAAGTGTTGCACAATAATAAACATATCAATCCGGTCAAAATCACCAAGGCATTAACCGATGTTTTCAAAGAACAAAGATACACAGAAGAGTAGTCCCGTTGTGAATAATAATAAAAATAGCAGTACCCCCTCATTAATTTCCGCAGATGTGCGCCTAACCGGCTCACTGTTCAGCCAAGGCGAAGTACAACTTGATGGTCGCATCGAGGGTGATATTAAAGCCGAGGTGTTAATGATTGGCAGCCAAGGCCATGTAGAGGGCAGTGTTGAAGCCGGTGAAGTGACTATACGTGGTCGTGTAAGCGGTTCAATTCGCGCCAATAAGGTGGCAATTGAAAGCTCTGCACAGGTTCAGGGCGATGTGTTCCACAACACCCTGAGCATCGCCGCTGGCGCGCAGATGGAAGGGCAAATCAAACAGCTTAACCAACAAGAAACATTATCGCTTGTCAGCAATGATGAAGAAGCCTTGGTAGCCGAATCTTAACGGCTACTTTTTTCGCGCGGTGATGTACATGGTAACGGCCGCGCGAAACACCAACTCTCCACGCATATTCACTATCTCTACCGGCACCACTAAGTCTTCTTTATCGAACCATTGATGGGGCATAGGAATTTTCGCCGTTGCCTGCATATCGGTATCCACCTTATTTAAATACTCCACCGTCATTCCCTTGGGGATCCAGCGATGGGTTTTATGGGGCACGGTCGCATCCGTCATCACTCCGGCCACCAACTCGGCCAAATTACACTGGGCAATCGCATGTATAGTACCGATATGGTTATGCACGGCACGGCGGTTTTTCACCTTAGCCACACACTTGCCTGGCATCAGCTCACTAATAGCTGGTTTAATAGATGAAAAATACGGCGCTTTCGCACAGACGGCCTTTGAAAACAGCCAGTGCCCACAGGGCCACTTAGTGAACTTTTGATAGGTACGTAATAAAGGGGGTGCAGTCATTGTTCTTCTCCTTAAGCACTCATCGTACCAGTAAACATGCGTTTGGGTATAAATGCAACTACATCCTTAGTCGTATTTATTGGTCTTGAAGGTTCAAGCTCTACTAGTAACGGAGACGCCGCAACTTCAACACGAATAGAAACTTCTGTTCAGGAATGAATCTTTTGCACAGATGCTAATGCAATTAATAAGTTAGATCTTGTCGCGGTGGGCGACGAGCGACCGAAGCACGGCTTCGCAGCGCGAGGAGGTGGAGGCAAGGAGGCCGACAGGAGCCCCGCTTCAAGGATGAATGGCTTGCACATACTTTTAACCCTCCGTAACCCAACATTGCATTATTTCCTCAACGCGCTTCGAGAAGTGAACGTAACCAGCGCGCACAGGGCGTCCATGCCCTGAGCACGCTTTCCCCCGCTGCCCCCTCCTCGCTGAGTTCGTCACCTTCAAGCGGCGAGAGTGAAATTGTTCACTCTCTTATTTCCGCTTTCAGCCCTGCGGGCGATTACTCTTCTCGCATCGCGTTTCGGATGCAATGTAAGGGGGTTTAGCTGATAAATCTGCGTTTCAATTTAGGTTAACGCAAACTGTAAATCTGATTAAAGCGAGGATCGGACGTTCATCCTTCCACCGAAATCACAGTGTATGCGTCCATAGTCGTTGAGTTTCCCCTATAGTCAGGAAACGATCCAATGGGTCGTTTTTGTCGTGTCCACGTTTAGAGCAATGTAGCGTAACTTCAATGCTGGTAAGTACTTCCTAAATTTGCTATCAATGGTCATAGGACAAAAACGAGACAGATTGCGGCAGAAAAACGACCCAATCGCTCGATATTAAATTGTTATATTCCTAGAGTTTCATCAACATGGAGAGTTATAAATGAGAGTATTTATTTTTAGTTTTGTTTTACTTTGTTCACAGTTTTCATTCGCCTCAGATTTAATTTTAGCTGAGGAAATTAAGTTAAAGTCCGATACACTTGGGGAAGAAAGAAACTTATTAATAAAACTTCCAAAGAAATATCACGATGAAGATAATTCGTATCCAGTATTATACGTACTACACGGTCAATGGGATATGCTTTCAACCCTATCGACTATTGATCTATTAGAAGATCAAATTCCAAACTTTATAGTTGTAGGTATAGAAAGTAGAGGAAAAGAACTTAGTCCTGAAAATGGAAAAACAACGCCCTTTGCTGAGTTTCTTGCGACAGAAGTCGTATCTTTTGTTAATGATAATTACCGAGTTGCGCCTTATACAATTCTATCTGGGCATTCTAATTCAGGCCGTTTCGTCTTAGATTATTGGTTAAGTAATAATCCTGGTTTTTCTAAATACTTCGCTTTCAGTCCTTCTCTTGACGATAATTACATCTTAGATATGGTATCCAAATCAAAAATTGAGGATTTAAAAAAGAAAGCTCCTCTTACGATCACCATCGCAAATGAAGGTGAGCATATGCAAAACCCTTTTACTGAATTAACTCAGAAGTTAAGTAACTTATCTAAAAGCTCTTTTGAATTCCAAAAATTCCCAGAGCAATCTCATAGAACCACTAAACATTCTTCTATGCAATATGCTTTACAATCAACATTTGCGGGCTGGGAACCAACCTACGAAGTAAAAACTTCAGGGTTAAACGGTTTAAAAAAACACTATACAGATTTATCTAAAAAGTTTGGGTTTAAGGTTTCTGTTCCAATCGAAACCTTGCAAAAGTTAGTAGCTCATTATGCTATTTCTGAAAATGCGACTGAAGAACTTAATAAGCACATAGCTTTCACGATTAATCAATCTTCAGAAGGCATAGATTCACTGTTTGAAATATCTGACTATTTATCTAGTAATGGATATAAAGAAGCCGGTGAAAATATTCTCAATGTAATATGTGATCAGGCTAAAAATAATCAAAGGTGTAGTGGTTAGTACGGAATATAACAAGGTAATTAAACGGAAAATTAACAGTTGGCTTTTTCCGCTTCGCTTCAAATTATAGCCAACTATCAATTTCCGCTTATTGCGGTGTTACCACAGTCCACTAGTGGCACTTATCAGCCCATCAGCAAACTCTGAAGTATCAGGTGTCGCCTCTCCCGTTTAGATTCGCGCTGGAGAAATCGGCTTTTGTTGTGAAACGTGGGGTGGATAGCGAGACACGATGTCGAGCTAGATTTATCAGGACATGGAGGTGCTGTTAAATCGCATCAACACCTAAGCGGAACGTTTAACAAAACGCAGAATTCGGAAGCTTTGGCGAATCACGGGTTCGCGGAGTTTCCAAAGAGGGAGTCGAATCACTCCCTCTTTGGTTGTCGTCGCCAACGCGACAAAATAAACGCGACAAACACACAAAATATTTCCATATTAATGCTGGCATCTATTTGGCGACATTTTTACAATATGTCTTTGTAAGCTAGGCCGTATTATTATCGTGAATTCTCCTTTAGTTACACCGACTACTCCCCAGAATATTCAACCCAGCAAATCTCTGATCACCGTATTAATGATGCTGGTGGTGTTTTGCCCGCTGGCCATCGATATTTACCTGCCCGCCTTTGTGGTGATGGCCAAAGATTTCCAGGTATCACAACAGCAACTGCAACAGACGGTTGCCATTTTTATGCTCACCGTGGGCTTAGGTCAGCTTGTTGCCGGCCCCCTGGCCGATAAAATAGGTCGCCGTCCCGTTGCCCTTGCGGGTATTGTGATTTATGCCCTGGCCGCCACGGCCGGTGCCATGGCCCGTGATTTAAATTGGCTGTTGGTGGCCCGTGCCGTGCAAGGAATCGGCGCCTGTGCCACCTTTGTTGCCGCGTTTGCCATCGTGCGCGACGTGTTTGGTCCGGCGCGCAGTGGCCAGATGCTGACCTATTTAAATGGCGTGGTGTGCTTTATTCCCGCCCTGGCGCCCATTTTAGGAGCCTGGCTGACGCTGCGTTTTAACTGGCAAAGTAACTTTATCTTTATGCTGATATGGGCCGTGATCGGTGCCCTCGCCACCTGGTTTATCTACCGCGAAACCCGCCCGCATGATAGCCACTATCAGGGCCATATTTTCGATTTTCGGCGTTTTATGCCCATTTTACGCAACCCAATTTTCTTGTTTAACGGCTGCATCACCATGCTAACCATGGGCTCAATTCTAATGTTTGTAACCAGTGCTCCGGGCTGGATCATCGAGCACCTGGGTGACGATATTCCAACCTTCACGCTGTGGTTTTCTCTTAATGGCACCATCAGCGTGGTGGCCTGCTTTATCGCCCCACAGCTTATTAAACGCAGCTCCCGCCGCGCCCTGCGCTTAGGTCTAACCCTGATGTTGGTGTGCGCCATTGCCTTGGTGGCCGGTCAACACAGCGCACACGCCGCAGCGCTGATGATACCCATGTTTGTAGGCGCCCTGGGTTATGCGCTTATTCTTGGCAGTGCCGCCGGCGCCGCCCTAGCCCCTTTTGCTAAGCAGGCGGGCACCGCCTCTGCTTTGGTTGGCGTTATGCAGATGAGCGGCGCAGGAGTGCTGGTGCTAATAACCCAGTCTCTGCCCCTGTCAGCGCCAGCGTTAATCGCTCTGCATATAGGTATGCTACTGCCATTTTGGCTAGTTCTACTCGGCAACAAAGGAAAAATGTTACATAAATAAGACAAACTGTTGCATTTTTAGCCAGTAATTTTTGAAGGGTTCTCAAATTGCTGGCTCCTGTCCCCATAGTAATCCAGCCTTAAAATCCTCTTTTAATTTAGCTAGATAGAAGCCTCTTTATAACTTTCCTGCCCATATCATCTACAGAATATTCTAAAAAAGTAGAAAAAAAGGAACAAAATACTATTGCACTTTGTGCCAACATACGTAACATTGTTAACGAATGTTAAACAACGGTTAACACCCTTCAATGCTTTTGAGGTTACTATGAAAAAAACAATGATTCGCAGCGCGGTTGCGTTAGCACTTCTAAGTGGCGCAACACAGTCTATGGCTGCTGATGACCGTTACATCATCCAAGTTGACAACGATAAGAAAGGCGTCGTGAAAGCGCTCGCTAAAAAACTGGGTGGTGAAGTTAACATGGATAGTGATGGCTTCTTCGCAGCGACTTTCGCTGGTAAAGACTTGGCCACGGTTAAAGGATTACTAAACAACCCACACGTTAAATTGGTAGAAGCAGACCAACGTCGTTACCCAATGGGTCTATATAACGACGACCTTGGCGATCCAATGTCACAACAGCTGACTCCTTATGCTGTTTACCAATCACAAGCTAACCAGGTGACTTTCAACGCCAACGCTGGCATGAAAGTATGTGTTATCGACTCAGGTCTTGACGCATCTAACCCTGACTTCAACTGGGGTGCAATCACAGGTGATAATGATTCAGGTACTGGTAACTGGTTCGACAATGGCGGCCCACACGGTACTCACGTAGCCGGTACTATCGGTGCAGCAGACAACAACATCGGTGTAGTCGGTATGGCTCCGGGTGTTGATATGCACATCATCAAGGTTTTCAACGCCGCTGGTTGGGGTTATTCATCTGACCTAGCTCACGCTACAAACCTATGTTCACAAGCGGGCGCCAACATCATCAGCATGAGCCTAGGTGGCGGCGGTTCAAACAGCATTGAATCGAATGCATTTGCTAACTTTACTGCTGCAGGCGGTCTTGTAGTAGCGGCAGCAGGTAACGATGGCAACAGCGTACGTTCATACCCTGCCGGTTACCCATCGGTAATGATGATCGGTGCCAACGATGCCGACAACAATATCGCAGACTTCTCGCAATTCCCAAGCTGTACTTCTGGCCGCGGTAAAAACGTGACCGAAGATGAAACCATCTGTGTAGAAGTAACTGCAGGCGGTGTTGATACGCTTTCTACTTACCCTGCGGGTATGGCGGCATTCGCTTCAGCTTCAGCTGACGGTGCAGGTGTAGAAGTATCGGCAATGGAAAATACAGGTTCAGCAGCCGGTGATCTTTACTTCATGGGCACGGCAGAAGCGACCGACGGCGGCGCAGCTGGCAAAGTATGTCTAATCGACCGTGGTGTAATCTCTTTCCACGACAAGGTTGCTAACTGTGAAGCTTCTGGTGGTCTGGGCGCGATTATCGTTAACAACGAACCTGGCATGCTTTACGGCACACTGGGCGACACCAACAGCACTTCTATCCCAGCAGTAGGTACAGCCCTTGAAGACCGTGCAGCACTTATGGCAGCAACTTCAGCGACTGTTACTATCTCTGCGAGCGACTATGGCTACATGAGCGGTACTTCAATGGCAACACCTGCTGTTTCTGGTATTGCAGCACTAGTTTGGTCTAACCACCCAGAGTGTACTGGTACAGACATCCGTAACGCGCTTAAAGCGACTGCAGATGACCAGGGTGCAGCGGGTAAAGACGTATACTTCGGTTACGGTATCGTAAAAGCGGCCGACGCTGATGCATACCTAACGGCTAACGGCTGTGGCGGTGACGGCGGCAACGGTGGCAACCCAGGTGCTGACGTTACACTTGACGCTAGCGGCTACAAAACTCGTGGCGACGCATACGTTGACCTATCGTGGGCCGGTGCAGCAACCTCTATGGTAGATATCTACCGTAACGGTCAGCTAATCACAACTACGGCTAACGATAACGCTCACACTGACAGCCTAGGTAAGGTTGCGGGTAGCTTCGGTTACCAGGTGTGCGAGCAAGGCAGTTCAGTATGTTCAACAACTGTTACTGTTAACTTCTAAGCCAAATTAGAAGTAAGTAAATAAAGCGGGCTTTATGCCCGCTTTATTGTTTTTTGTCTAGCTGCTACCCTGTGCGCTTTACAGGCCACCTTTCGTTATCATGCTTAACCCCGAACTTCTCTTGTCCTTTCTCGGCGCCAGTTTTCTAATCGCCGTGGGTCCAGGCCCTTCCAATGCCTTTTTAATGGCGCAAACCTTTGCCAATGGTCGCCGCGCCGGGCTGCATTGTGCCCTCGGTTTTGCTTTAGGCGGCGTGGCCCATACCCTGTTTGCCGTGGTCGGCTTATCGGCCTTGCTCAAGGCCTCCACTACCGCCTATACCACGGTGCAATATTTAGGGGCCTGCTATTTGGCTTATCTCGGCATTATGACTCTCTGGCAAAGCTGGCAGCAAAATGCGGCGAGTGAGGCGTGTGAAGACAAGCCCCATGTGCAAATTAAAAAACAAAGCCCGCTGTTGCAGGCCATGATGACCGAGGTACTGAATCCCAAGGTGGCGCTCTTTTTTATCGCCTTTATTCCTCAATTTGTTGACCCGACACTCAACACCTCCACCACGGTACAACTGGCTATTTTTGGCCTGCTCTACCCTATCCTGGCGTTTCCGGTGGATTGCACCTATATCTATTTCGGTGACAAGATTGCCCGTTACTTTAAACGTAACCCCAGTGCCCAACTCTGGATAGACAGGCTAACCGGCTTGATCTTTATAGCGCTGGCCATCAACCTGCTGCTCTAGCGCAACACGAGCTGACCTGTCTTTATTTTTGCTGCAACAACCAAAGATAGAACTGCTGCAAATCATCAAAGCGCCTGTCCACATGGCTAAAATCCTGAACCTGGGAATGGCAATTAGGGACGGCGGCCACCACCAGTCCGGCATCTTTGGCCGAGCGCGAGCCGGTATGAGTATCTTCAATGGCGATGCCCTGCGCGGCGGGCACCGACAGCTTCTCAAGTGCCATAAGATAAGGCTCGGGATGAGGCTTAGGGTGATGCACATCGTCCTTGCAGACGATACAGCTAAACAGGGAGCTTAGTTGATACCCCTGCAAAATGGGCTCTACCTCATCGCGGGTGCTGCCGGTCACTAGAGCCAGAGTAAAGCCCGCTTGATGAGCCTGACGCAAAATAGTCTCGGCATAAGCCATCAACGGCGGCAAGGTATTTTGTGCCCGCTCGGCAAAGAGCTTGTTCTTTTTGGCGGCCAAGGCCAAAGGATTTACCTGCAAACCATGTTCGAGCACCATGTCCTCGGCCGAGGCCAGTGTTGGCCGCCCAGCATAACGCTGACAAAAGGTCAGTTCATCATAGCGAACGCCATACTCCGCCAGTACCAGATCCCAGCAGTGAAAGTGCACCGCCTCCGAGTCCACCAAGGTGCCATCAAAATCAAATAACAAGGTGGTGATCATGCTCCCTCCCCATAAACACAAAAGCGCCCTGAGGCGCTTTTAATTGGTTTAACTTGCTGTGGGTGGCTCGGCGCTGGCCGGTTCGCCGCTTTCCAGCTCAACCAGCTCATAACCACGAGCCTGGCGTACTACTTTTAGCACCGGCTTTTCAAAAGCGCTTTTTAGTCGCTCAGCATCGGCTTTAAGCTCGTCAAGGTCATGGCCAAAGGGTGCGGCACCGGTTTCTGACCAGTTACTTACCTTGCCATTGGCTGTGTATTCCACTTCGTGGATTTGATAAAGCGGCTCTTTGCCCTGCTCTTCCGCCAAGATAACGCGATAGTTCCAAAATCCAGACATGCAAATGCTCTCATGTATCTATAAAAACTGTACTGTACCAGTAAGGTGATGCGATATAAACGAAAAAACCCGCCATCAAGGCGGGTTTTGCATAACTTGCTTATTCGTTAGCTTAGAAGAAGCTGATCTTGAACTCGGCGCCAATGTAGCGCTCTTCGTTCACCATGGCGGTATTGTTGTTGAAATCAACGGCGCCAATGGCTTGCTGCTCATCAAACAGGTTACGAACGAAAGCCGACACTTCATATTCGTTGTCGCCTTCTGCCCAGCTATAACCAGAACGTAAGCCAACTTCGGTCAAGGCCTTGCCTTCAAACTCCACCGACTCATATAAGAAGAAGTCGATTTCGCTGCGGTATGAAACGTCCGCATAAGTGAAGAACTCACCATCGGCCATTTCACGGCTGTAACGAAGCGTTAGGTTTGAGATCCACTCAGGAGCGTGCGGCAAACTGTTGCCGTCCAAAATAGCTCGGTCTTCAGGACCAAATGCACCCGGCACTTGATAGGTAGGATCCGTTACCGTACACTGAGCACAAACTGCAACCGCTAGGTCATCGTCTTTCAGCTCGGTGTTATTGTAGCTCAGGTTGAAAGTAGCATTTAGGTTGTCTGTTAGTACCCATTGGGTATCTAGCTCAAAACCATAACCAGTTGTTTTATCAGCGTTAACAAGACGGTTAAAGTTGGCACCACCACCTACTGCGGTCAGTTGCTGATCGTCCATATCGTAATAGAATACAGCCAGGTTAACGCGACCACGACCATCCCATACATCTGACTTGATCCCGGTTTCGTACGAGGTCAGAGTTTCAGACTTGGCTACGGTTACTTCGTCGCCAAACAGGATACGACCCTGAATACTTGGTGCACGGAAGCTGTTGGCAACACGGGCGTACCAGTTGATATCATCATTCACTTTATAGTTGGTTGAGATATCCCAGCTCACATGGTCGTCACTTGGGTTTTCCGTTAGGAACAAGGTACCGCCGCCAACTGGGCTCAAGGTACGGTTCGCGCTAAATTCTTTATCGTCGTCGGAGTAACGCAGACCCACGGTCACTTTAAAGTCGTCGGTTACTGTGTAATCAACCGAGCCGAATACCGCCCAGGCTTCGGTGTCTTGCTGCTGGAGCACATAACCGTTCAGGGCACCATTGGCGGCCGTGTCGTAGCTAAAGTTTTCAATGGTCAAAGCTTCATCAAAGTAGAACAAACCTACCTGATAGTTAAAGTCGCCAGAGAAGTTACTGGTCAGGCGCAGCTCTTGAGTATATTGATCGTGATCCGGAATACCGTCGGCACTTTCTGAGGTGAACGGAATAAAGCCTGGGCCACTTGGCACTGCTTGGCCGTCGATTTCATAACCGCCGTAACCACCGTCGATATCGGCGCGTGAATAGATCTCAGCACTTTCCCACGCCGTGATTGAGGTCACTGTGTGCTCATCCAGATCCCATTCCAGGCGCAGGCTGGCACCTTGAGATTCTACTTGCTGAGTTGCACGTGAAGCGGCGTCGTGTTGTACCTTGTCGTGGTCAAAACCGGATACCAAATCATTGCTGCCCGCTTTGATGGCATTGGCACGAAACGCAATAGGCGTGCCGTCCATATCGCGAACATGGTAGTTAAACAGGCCGGTGAAATCGTCGCCTTCGTAAAGGAATTGAATACGCGCGGCTTGGTCGGTGTAACCGCCTAGCACGTCTTTTTGTTCAAAACCCGGAGCGACATTATCGATGTAATCGTCTTTATCTTGCCACAGTACAGAAACGCGCGTTGACAGGCGATCTGTTAAAGCGCCACCTACGGCACCTTCAAAGTCGATAGCACCACGGCTGCCGTATGATACTGAGCCATAACCTTCAAAGTCCTGGCTTGGTTTAACGGTATCGAACTTTACCAGACCCGCCGGGGTATTACGGCCGAACAGGGTACCCTGAGGACCACGCAATACTTCAACGCGAGCCACGTCAAATACTGGGAAACCTTTAAGAATGGCGTTTTCTTGCACCACTTCGTCAACAACTAAAGAAACTGGTTGTGAGGCGTTCAAATCGAAGTCTGTGTTACCTAGACCACGCACGTAAAAACGTGGGAATGAGCGACCGAATGAAGATTCAATCGACAAGCTTGGGATCTTGGCATTCATAAAACGAATATCCATACCCGCGGAGCTGTACGCATCCAGGCTGTCGCCCTGAAGTGCAGAAACGGCTACAGGAACTTCCTGTGCATTTTCAACACGTTTACGAGCTGTGATTTGAATAACTTCAAGTGATTTGTCTTTCGCCGCTGGGCCTTGTTGCTCGGCAGCTGTGGAAGAGAATGCAGAACCTGCAGCAGCAGATAACAGCGTTGCTTTAATTAGATTGGCAAGCGCAGTACGTTTCATCGCTTTCATGTCGGATTTAACCCTTATTTGTACTCTTTTGTTCATTGGTAGATATGTAGCGCCCTATCACCCGGCACAATGTTCAATTTTTCGCGTGCTCCACGCGGACCTTAAATTTGAGAGTACAGGCACCAATAAAAGGCTGAACATTACGGTGGCGAAGTATAGCACCGAAATGAAGCTTCAAATCAGCTTTATTTCATTTTTTTGCAACATTTCCCACCTTTTACCAACACAATCGAGAATTTTAAAAGATTTTATGCGCATTTAAGGACAATTGTCCTTTATGCATAAAAAATAAGCATAGTCTAATTATAATATTTCGCGATACCCACCAAACTTATAAACATAAAAAGCCCAACACCGAACCTAACTGGTTAATAAATATACCATTCAAAAATAATCAGGTGGCGCCAAATCAATCTTCAACTTGTGCAACAAAGACAAGATAGCGAGATTAAGTTCTTCGCTGCGGGCCAGGTACAGATTAAAGTCGGTGGTTTCAATATAACAAAGCACCTCGATACACAGCCCCCGCGGCACAAATCCGGTAAAGCGCGCGCGACAGGGGCTATCTGCAACATCTGGCTGCTGCCCCAGCAGTTGCATCAACTCGGCTTGTAGGTCCGCGATCTGCGCGCTACTGGTACTTCTATCAAGGATCAGCTCGGGACGATAGCCAATACGCTCACGCTCGGAAATGTTTTCCAACTCCATGTCAACAAAACGAGCATTGGGCACATGGATCACTGTGCGGTTTAAGGTGCGCACCCGGGTGGCCCGCAAACCTATTTCTTCCACCGTACCAACCTGCTCGCCAAAGCGGCATACCTGCCCTACCCTTACCGGCGCCGATGAATACAAGGTGATAGCACCGATAATGTTCTCCACCGATTTTTGCGCCGCCAGTGCCACCGCCAAGCCGCCAATACCCAACCCGGCCACTAAGGTGGTGGCGCTAAAGCCAAGGTTTTCCAACCATAAAAATAACGCCATGATGACCACGGCGATTTGCACTACGTTGCCAAGCGGTCGCAGCAAATACACGGCTTGCTCATTGCCTCGTAGGATCAAGCGCTGGCTAAAACGATAACGGACTACGTCAATGGCGCGCAGGGCAAACCAGGTCCAGGCTAGGATCAATAAGGTCGCCCCTTCAAAGACGGCTTTGCTGGCCAGCGTCGAATTGGCCTCTGAGGCCAGGTTGCGGGCCAATATCACCCCGAGCAACAAACACAAGGGGCCATTGATCAAACCACTGGCCTCGGCACTTAAATCCGGCTTAATACGCTTGGCAATAAAGGCAAGCACCCGGGTAATGGCAAGCGCCAGTAATAAATACACCAGTAAATTGGCACTGTAATAGACCCATTGCCAGAGTTTGACCCCGAGAAAACTTTGATCCGGGAGGTGCTTGTAGAGCCACTCGCCGCTTGGGGAATAACTGTAATGCGTCTTTAATAAGGGGATTTGTGCCACCGTGGCATTAGATATCTTCCAGATATAATTACCGCCACTCTCTGCTGGCACCCTTTGTAACAAAATCTGCACCGGCCCCTGAGCGGTTGTGAGTTCGCCCACCAAGTCGCGATAGCTAGGCAGTAAATCCTGCTCCTTGCCTTGTGGCTGACTGCTGAGGCTTGGCAAGTCGACCCAAAGAGTGCGCTCCAGCACCAAATAAAGGATTTCCGCCAATTGCGGTTTGCCCAGCGCCAACACCTCGGGGCTCAAGTTACGAAAATCTAAATAGTCACTGGCCAAGGTAAAATCGCGAGACCTAGCGGCATTAAGATAACCCTGCATGGCCCCACGAGGCGTTTCCCTGTGCAGCTTATCCAGCGCCACCTCTTCAATACCTTGGTCTTGCTCGCTTGCCTCTTGCTCCGTCTGCTCAGGCTGCTGATTTTGCAATATCTCTTTTACCGTTACCTTGCCTTGTGTGGCACCGCACAGGCTACTGGCCAATAACAAAACCAGTAAGCACGCCCTTATCAACATCGTCTAATATCCTTAATTCCATCTTCAATTAGCATAGACAGCAAAATTAAAAAGCTCACACTTTATCGTTAAAAATTGCCTTAAAAGCAGACACTTGATAGATTCAAAAAGCTATTTTTATTTTTGGGATCATTATGTTTAAGCCTTTTTATTCCTTAGTCGGCGCCGCGATAGGCAGCGCCCTTATGGCTTTGGCTAACCCAGCCTACAGCGCCACCTATGTTAAAGCCGACAAAATGTTGGATGTCACCAATGGCAAGGTACTTGAGAATGTCGTTATCAGCATAGATGAGGGTGTTATCACAGACATTGGCCATACCCTGCCGACCCCCTTGGGCGCCGAGGACCAATTAATCGACTTAGGCAACAAGATGCTGCTGCCCGGTTTAATGGACATGCATGTGCATCTGACTTCGGATCCCACCGTGCCCCGAGTGCAACGTTTTAGCGATTCGGCGCCGCGTAAAGCAATAAAAGCGGCCTACTTTGCTCATAAAACCCTGCTCGCAGGCTTTACCACCTTGCGTAATATTGGCGCCACCGGCTACAGCGTGATTGCCCTGCGCGATGGTATAGAAGCAGGTGATGTACCCGGACCGCGGATCTGGGCGGCCGGCCCATCCTTGGGAGTCACTGGAGGCCACTGCGACAACAACCGGGTACCGCCGGAATTAAATTACCGTGCCGAAGGCGTGGCCGATGGTCCCTGGGCGGTGCGCGCCAAGGTACGTGAAAATATTAAATATGGCGCCAACGTCATTAAGTTTTGTGCCACCGGCGGCGTTTTCTCCAAAGGCACCAAGGTGGGTGTACAGCAATACAGCCAGGAAGAAATGAATGCCCTGGTGGAAGAAGCACATCTGCGTGGCTTAACCGTGGCCGCTCATGCCCATGGCACCAGCGGTATCAAGGCGGCCATTATCGCCGGAGCCGACAGCGTTGAACATGTCAGCTATATCGACGACGAAGGCATTAAGCTGGCGAAAAAGCACGGCACCTGGTTGTCCATGGATATCTACAACACCGAATACACCCTCACCTATGGTGAGCAAAATGGCGTTGCCGAGGAAAACCTAAATAAAGAGCGCCAGGTATCCAAGCGTCAGCGTGAAAGCTTTAGTCGCGCCGTGGAGGCGGGGTTGAATATGGTGTTTGGCACCGACGCCGCTATTTATCCGCACGGTGACAATGCCAAGCAGTTTTCTCGCATGGTGGAGTTTGGCATGACACCCTTAGAGGCCATTCAAAGTGCCACCATCAATGCCGCCAAGCTATTGCGCGCCGACAAGCAATTAGGCCAGTTAAACACTGACTTTGCCGCCGACATGATTGCCGTTGACGGTAACCCGTTGGAAGATATCAGCGTCTTGGAGCGGGTTGATTTTGTGATGAAAGCGGGCCAAGTTTATAAGCAGCCGCAATAGGAGAGCATAATGACTATTAATACTTCACTACCGGGTCAGTGGCCAATCTTTGTTATTCAGGGGATCATCGCCATTATCTTTGCCGCCGTGGCCTGGTTTTCACCGCAAGCCACCATAGGCGCCTTGATCTTTGTCTTTGCCGCCTTCTTTATGTTCGACGGTTGCTCGCGGATTTGGCTGGCATTTAAACAAAAGCAGTATTCGTCTTACTGGTATTTAACGCTGATAGCCGGCATTTTAGGTATTGTCGCAGCCATAGTTACGGTCAGCATGCCTCAGCTGACCGCCTTGATCATGCTCTATTTGATCGCCTTTTGGGCCATCATTATTGGCATGATGGAAATGGCGGCAGCGATCAAGCTCTTTAAGCACCTGCAGGGCGTGACCTTGTTGCTGTTAAGCGGGGTGGTATCGATCATCTTTGGTATCTATCTGATCATTAACCCGGGCCAGGGGATCATTGCCATGCTTTGGCTGGTCGCCATTTATGCCTTTGCCTTCGGCATCATCTTATGTTGGCTGGGCTTTAAGCTACGCGCCTTGGATAAGGCGCACGGCTAACTGTGCCTTTGCCACCTACAGCATCTCGTTGTAGGTCGACTGTAGGTCGGGCTTTCAGCCCGACAATGGCTTGCCGACAATGCCCTTTTGTCGACGCAGAGCATCGACCTACAAACCTTAATGTAAGGCGGCGCGATATGGCAAAGAGGCACAGATTTGTGCTTCGCGGGTGATCACCTCGGCCAGACGAGCATCCACTTCTTCTTTATCGAAATATTCGTAGGCCAATTCCACAAACAGATTCTTGTGTTTTTCTTCAGACTTGGCGATGGCGGTATAAAACTCCTTGTCCTTACCCGGCGGCAACGCCTCGGCGATTAAAGCAAAACGCTCATGACCGCGCGCCTCAATCACCGCAGCCACCAGCAGGCGATCGAGCATAAAGACTTCTTTACCATGGCGGAACATGCCGCGCAGCTGATTTACATAGGGGTCTTTTTTATCGTCGCCGAGATTAACATCACGCTCGGTAAGCAACTTCACCACCTGCTTAAAGTGGATCATTTCTTCAAGTGCCAAGTCCGTCATGGCCTTGACCAATTTACGCTTATCCGGGTAGTGAGACAGCATAGAAAGCGCCATGCCCGAGGCTTTTTTCTCAGCGGCGGCATGATCTTGTAAAAAGGCGTCGAAGTCGGCAAGCACCGCATCGGTCCACTGCTGTGGCGTATTAAATTCGAGTTCAAACATAAGCATTACTGACAACTAAAATTGGCGCTATTGTACGCAGCCAGGGCCATTCACGCCAGTCCCAAACCAAGACCCTTAGCCTAACCACCAGCTATCGAGGTTATCCACCTTGCCATTGCGGGTCGAGGCAATTTTCAGCGGGCTTTTAATGTCGCGCCAGGCCATTACCTTATTACCCTTATTAAGGTGGGCAAACTCGCAGCCTTGGGGCTCAACACCCAAATAGCGGCAGAATGTGTGGTAGGCATGGGGCTCGCCTAAATTCAGGCACAACAAACGCTCGCTCTGAGTGGCAAAATAGTCGCGCACCTGCTGTTGGTGGCGGCGATAACAGTGTAAAAGGTGTGCATCATCCGCCAGTGTGTGTGGGTTCAGAGGGGCAAATACCCGCCCATAACTTTGTTTTAATAAAGGGCTAAAGCCGCCATGGGTGCATAACAGGTTATCGCTCATGCGCGCCAGTAATTGCTTAATGGATGCCAGCCAGGCCTGTTCATCACGGCAAAGGAGAATAAAGCGACTGCGCGGATAGCGCCTGGCAAGCTCGGGATAATGACTAAAACAAGGAGTGTCGGCCAGCACTTGAGCCTGTTCAAAGCAGGCCTGAGTATAGGCGGTGTGCGCCGTAGGCAAGCCCAACTGTAAGGCCGCCACACACACGCTGGTGGTGCCGGTACGGGGCAAGCCCAGCACAAATATTTTCTCTACTGCATTCATTAGGGGTGGCCTTGATCCGCGCCCAAAAAATAAGGGCGCCATTATACTCATGCCCCTTCATCTATGCGACCCTGGGCTTGTGCTTTTATGCAGACAAAAAAAAGCGGCGGTTAAATACACCGCCGCAACCGGGGAGCTGCTAATTACAGCATTGCTAAGTATAGTCACTAAAATATAAGTTAGTAATATTTATCGCTTTTATCATTGCCATTGCCGCTGCCATAACCGTCATCAAACAGGGTGCGCAAATTGTCGGCAAAGGATTTTAATTTTTCTTTCATGGTTCTTTTTACGCTGACTTCGACGCTGCCTAAAACATTACGGCCGGTGAGTAAAATACGCGGACGTTGGCGGTCTTGATCCCGCGGACCTAAGGCCACCCGCTGATTGCTAGTGGAGGCAATAATATTGGTGGTTTGCGTCACCACATCAACGCCCTCTGGCACATAAATCTCGCATGAGCCCAAATAGCTGTTCAGGTGAATATGCACCTCCGGATGGCTGAAGATGGCATTACTGAAGTCCAGCTCCAAGGTCCCAAGCACGTTTTTTATCTGTATTTCTTTAGGAACCACCCAATCACCGCCACGGTGATCCGAACTTAAAATGGTGGTGATGGACTCACCAATCGGTTGCTCATCGCCACGACCATATTGTGGGCGCAAACGGGCCGCCTTTTCACTTTGATAGCGCGGGTCTGCTTGCAATGGTAAATCGGCAACCAGGGTCACTAGATATTCTTGATCCGTGCTGTCATAGGCTGCATCCAAACGGCGCTCGAATGCCTCGGCAGAGAGCTCGCCATGGCTGTAATTAAGTATAAGCTGGTCTATGACTTCTTCTTTAACCTGCTCTAGGGGTCTATCCGCGACGGGTACCGACATAATTCAATTCCTTAAAGTGTAATCCTATATAGGCTAGTACTTTTACAGCAAACTTTAGACCAAGATTAAAAACACATATAAATCATATAGATAAATAGAACCTGATAACAAGTGCCGGTAGCAATGACCACGTTTACGTATTTATCACCACTTTTTAGCAAATTTTGCACATGCGTTTTAACTAACGCCGGAAGTTGACCAGCTGCTCGCCAACCACCAGGTGCACAGCACCAAGACACTCAGGGCAGCAATGCCTTTGAGCTTATGTTTGCGGATCACCTTTTCCGCTTTATTACCGGCGTAATACACTACCAAAGCCAGACCAAAATATCGCAACGAGCGGGCTATAGCGGTGGCAAGGAAAAATAACCACAGGGGATAATGAGTCGCCCCCGCCGCCAACATGGCAATTTGAAAGGGAATAGGCACTATGCCCAGGGTCAGCACAAACCAAAAGCCCTGGCTGTGCATTTGCGCTTTGACTTCGGCAAACTGCTCCGGGGTTGAGATAAGTTCGATTAGCCAATCACCCAGCATATCGAAAAGATAATAGCCCAGGGCATAACCAAACAAGGCGCCGAGCATACAACCCAGAGTTGCCACCAAAGCGATGGCCCAGATTTTATCGCGCCGCGCCTGCATCAGCGGCACCAAGAGCGCTTCCAAGGGAATGGGCACTATGGTCGACTCTAAAAACGAAGCCAGGGTCACGCTTGAGAGCATATGCCGAGAGTGGATCCAGCGCCGTGTTTTATGTATCAGTCGCCCACAAATTCCCATCTTGTCTCCCTACATCATTATGTGCCATTTAGTCGGCGCTTTACCAAAGTGATTCGTGTTAACAGCCTAGCGCTGCTCCAACTGCGTCAAAAGCTCTTGCTGCTTGGCTTTCGTTAGTTTCGCCACCACCAAGAGGTAAGAGTTATCCATCATGCGCTCGACTTCCCCTTTAGGAATGCTGCCGTCTAAAATAATCGTGTTCCAAAGTCGTTTATCCATATGGTATCCGGGCAACACGGCGCTAAAAATATCGCGCAGCGCCTGCGCCTCATCCGGGTCGCACTTGAGGTTCATTTGCCACATGGGTTCGCCATCGTCGATTGCACGCAGCGTTAAAGTGGCAAACATCTTACCTGCTACCTTATATACATCAACCCCTTCGCCAAAGGGTTGCTCGACCTTGGTTTGTGGCTTATTGAGCAAATAATTATGGGCTTGAGTCTGATCCATACCGGCACCTTATTATTCATGGTTATTTGGTTACTTTTACTCAGTCTTCAAAGGTTAGTATCTATGGCCGCTGAGTTCACCTTGCTGCCAGCGGCTATAGCCTTGCCTGATGTTAACCGAAACTAATCCCTGTACCTGCTGAGCACTGAGCTTCTGACAGCGCTGCGCCACTTGTGCTTTGACTACTCGCTTGAACGCCTTTCTGCCCTCAGAATTATGCAGCAAATAGCTGATAAAGGCCCAACTGGAGCGATATAACTTGCTACTATCACCATCGTTTTGCCACAAGGCTTCCGCTTGCCATAAATGACCCGGGCTATAAACGCTCTGTTGTAGCCAGCCATCACGAACCCAACTCGGATTAGGATGTACCATCACCAATTGCAGCTCAATCTCGGTGTACTCAAAATATTCCGCCAACCCCTCATTGAGCCAAGAAGGCGTATTGCCTAATACGGCGTGATTTATGGCGTGTACAGCTTCATGTATGGCCGTGCGCATGGTTTGAACATCACCTCGGTATTCTATATAGGCTTCATTGGAACGGCCGAAATAACTGCCGACGCTGTTTGAGGAAGTACTGCCAGCGCGGCGTATGGCTGCCAGGTAACTGCTGCGCGTCGGCAATACATGCAGGCGCAGATCAACCTTACGCATCGCCTCCCTGCCGACCACCTGACTATAGGCTTTAAAGACACCATTTAAGGTCGACTCGATTCGGGCTCTAAATTCACTATTCATACTCGGCGCAATCAGCTCAAGGGCAAAGTAATCCATCACATCAACACCCTCGTACCGATATTCCTGCACCTCAAAGTCGGGCTTTTGGTCACTGACATGACGCACGCCCTGACTATCAGTCCAGGTGTAAATACCCTGAAATTGCTGCACCTTGAGCTCTCCTAAGGAAGTGTCGGTACAGGTAAAACGCTGCCCAAGGTTATGCTTATTGCCCTTTGTCGCCACGACGCTTTTTTCGCCACTCTTTCCGGTACCAGCTCCGATACCGGGCTGAGCTTGTGTGTGTTTAGTCGGTGTGTTTAAAGGCGATTTATTCTGCAGCGGCGCTGGAGCTGGAAACGAGGCTTGTTTTGAGCCAAATAATTGCTGCAGCCAGGTTATACAGGCGGCTACTGGCTCGGGTAACTCCAGCTGTTTTCCCTGCAACTGATTGGCCCGGTGCGCCAGCGCTAAGAAAATAGCTAAGCATATAAATATCTTGATGATTCTTCTTTCCATAACGCGTTTATTTATCTAATCCCTTTGCCCCAGATCATAACAGCGATTACTGGACTGGGGTACAACTAGCATGGACGGCCAAGCAAATTATGCCGTGACTTTAGCGCTAAGCTAGAGATGTCCTCATGATGACAAAAACAAGGAGATTCATTATGAAAGCAGCAGTTGCCCATAGTTTTGGCGCCCCTTTAAGCATTGAAGAAATAGCCAAGCCTACTATCGACGCCCATCAGGTGCTGGTGAAGATTCATGCCTGCGGGGTGTGTCATACGGATTTACACGCCTGCCACGGCGATTGGCCGGTCAAACCCAAACTCCCCCTTACCCCGGGGCATGAAGGTGTAGGTGAAATTGTTGAGCTCGGCAGTGCCGTCAGCCACTTAAAGCTTGGCGACCGAGTTGGGATCCCTTGGCTTTACAGCGCCTGTGGCCATTGTGAATATTGCCTCGATGGCAAGGAGACCCTGTGTCTGGAGCAGCAAAATGCGGGCTACTCCGTCGATGGCGGTTTCGCCGAATACTGCACCGCCCATGGCGACTATGTGGTGAAAATCCCCGAAGGACTAAGCTACCCGGATGCCGCACCGCTGTTTTGTGCTGGCGTGACCACCTATAAGGCACTCAAGGTATCCGAGACCAAGCCCGGACAATGGATGGCGGTTTTCGGCGTCGGCGGCCTTGGACACCTGGCGGTGCAATATGCCGTGGCCATGGGCATGCGGGTTGTGGCCGTGGACACGGGTGAAGCCAAACGTGAACTCGCGCAGCAGTTGGGTGCCGAACATTTCTTCGACTTTAAAACCGACGATGTGGTCAATGCCATCAAAGAAGTCAGCGGTGGCGTGCATGGCAGCGTCTGTACCGCGGTAAGCAAAGCCGGCTTTAGGCAAAGCTATGATGTGGTGCGCCGCGGTGGTAAATGCGTGCTGGTCGGCCTGCCGCCGGAGGACATGCCTTTGCCTATTTTCGATACAGTACTCAATGGCGTCAGCGTGGTTGGCTCTATCGTCGGCACCCGCAAGGACCTGGAGGAATGCTTAGAGTTTGCCGCCCGCGGCAAGGTCAAAGCCATTATTACCGAGAAGGGCCTTGATGATATTAACGATATCTTCGCGGATATGGAAAAAGGCGAGATCACCGGGCGCATAGTCATGAATATGCCCTAGTAAATTAAGCAGGCCACCGCAAGGTGGCCTTAGCTAATACTTAAACCTATCTCTTTCACCTTGAGAGATAGAAGCCGCTATAAACCACCACTTAAATATTTGCCACTGCCGACTATGGTCGCATTTTGCTCAGCGCCAAAAGCTCCTATTTTTATTAACACTCTCACAATTTTATTTTGGAGCCTTGTATGTCAGGCGAATATCAACGCACCTATCGCGCCTTTAGTGATAATCCAGAGCAATTTTGGCTGCAACAAAGCGAGCGCATTGCCTGGTTAAAGAAACCGCAGCAAGCCTATCATCAGGATGAGCATGGCTTTTATCACTGGTTTGCCGATGCCGAACTTAATACCAGCTACCTGGCACTGGATCAGCATGTGTTGAACGGCCATGGCAATGAAACGGCGCTGATTTACGACTCGCCGGTCACAGATAGCAAGCGTCAGTACAGTTACAGCGAATTGCTCGAAGAAGTGAGTAAGTTTGCCGGGGTCATGCAAGGGCTGGGAGTTGGTAAAGGCGATCGCGTGGTGATCTATATGCCTATGATCCCCGAAGCTGTGATCGGCATGTTGGCCTGTGCCCGCCTCGGTGCCATTCACTCCGTGGTCTTCGGTGGTTTTGCCGCCCATGAGCTGGCGGTGCGTATTGATGATGCCACACCAAAACTTATCCTCAGCGCCTCCTGCGGGGTTGAGGTCGATAAGGTGATCGAATACAAGCCGCTGCTCGATGAGGCCGTTAGTCAGGCCCAACATAAGGTCGAGCATTGTGTTATTTACCAGCGCCCGCAATGCTATGCGCCGCTTAGCGAATGCCGCGATATTGACTGGGCTACTGCCATGAGTCACGCTCAAAGCGTGGACGCTGTGCCAGTCGCCGGCGCCGATCCTCTCTATATTCTTTACACCTCAGGCACCACGGGCACACCCAAGGGCGTAGTGCGTGAGAACGGCGGCCATGCGGTGGCCATGCATTACAGTATGGAAACCGTATACGGTATGCGCCCAGGGGAGGTATTTTGGGCGGCCTCGGATATAGGCTGGGTGGTAGGCCACTCCTACATAGTTTATGCGCCGCTGATTTATCGCTGCGCCACCGTGCTTTACGAGGGCAAACCTGTGCGCACGCCCGATGCCAGCGCCTTTTGGCGCGTGGTTGAAGACTACAAGGTTACAGCTTTATTTAGCGCCCCAACCGCATTTCGTGCCATCAAAAAAGAAGACCCCAGCGCTCAAGGTTTTAAGCAATTCGACACCTCAAGTCTAAAACGCTTGTTCCTCGCTGGCGAGCGTCTGGATCCGCCCACCTATGAGTGGTTAAAAGAGCACACCCAATTGCCGGTGCTGGATCACTGGTGGCAAACCGAAACCGGCTGGGCCATCGCCTGCAACCCCATCGGCATTGAGGCCCTCCCCACCAAGGCAGGCAGCGCCACAGTGCCCACCCCGGGTTTTGATGTACAGATACTAGATGTCCATGGTGAGCAATGCGAAGCCAATGAGCATGGCGCCGTGGCCATTAAGCTGCCGCTGCCACCCGGATGCTTGCCGACTATCTGGCAAAATAACGAGCGCTTTAAAAGCGGCTATTTAAGCCAGTATCCGGGCTATTACCTGTCCGGCGATGGTGGTTACTTCGATGAGGAAGGCTATCTGTTTATTATGGGCCGCACCGATGATGTGATAAACGTGGCCGGTCACCGCCTGTCTACCGGTGAAATGGAAGAGATAGTTGCGGCTCACCCGGCGGTGGCCGAGTGCGCGGTGTTTGCCATACATGACAGCCTTAAGGGGCAAATCCCCATGGCCATGGTGGTGCTTAAAGACGACTTCACCGGCAGTCATGAAGAGGTCGAGCAGCAACTTAGAGCCTCGGTACGCTCCACCATAGGTGCCATTGCCTGCCTGCGGGATATTATCTGCGTGCCGCGCTTACCAAAAACCCGCTCGGGTAAAATATTGCGCAAGAACCTGCGCCAGTTGATTGATGGTGAAGAGCTGCAGATCCCCTCCACCATAGATGATGCCAGCATCTTTACCGAGATAAGCGAGCAGCTGCAAGGGCGTTAACTCGGCGGTCAAGGCAACCTGCGGGGGCGTTCATTCGCCCCGCGGTTTATTCCCAACGCGCGATAAAGGCAATAAAGTCCTCAGCCGCCAACGGCTTGGCACACCAGTATCCCTGTACCTGATCACAACCCAGCTCAGCCAGACATTGCCACTGCTGCTCGGTTTCCACGCCCTCGGCTATGCTGCCAATATTGAGCGCCTTGGCCAGTTGCACCATGGCCTTGACTATCGCCACATCCGCCGGCTCGCCGCTGGCCAAATCATCAATAAAGGATTTATCTATTTTCAGCTTATCGACAGCGAAGCGCTTTAAGTAGCTCATTGATGAATAGCCGGTACCAAAATCGTCGATGGACACCCTAAAGCCCGCGGCGCGCAGCGAATTAATGCGCTTAAGTACCGAGTCCGGATCCATCAGGGCGATGGCCTCGGTGAGCTCCAGCTCAATACAGCTGAGGGGCACCTCATAAATCTCAAGCTCGCGCATCAGCGCGCCCAGCAATCCTTGGTCTTCAAAGCTTGCTGCCGATAGATTAACGGCAAACACCAGGTCTTCGACTCCCATTGCCAGCCATTGTTTTATTTGCGCCAGCGCATGCCTAAACACCCAGGCATCCAGGGCTTTGATCAAACCTGCGCTTTCCGCCACAGGAATAAACTCGCCAGGGGAAACCTGACCTAACTCAGATGAGTGCCAGCGCAGCAGCACCTCGGCGCCGACCACCTGACGGGAATCTATACGCACCTGAGGCTGAAAGACCAGGGAAAGTTCATCTTCCAACAGCGCCATGTTGAGGGCATTGATCACCTGCAGTTGTCGCGACGCATGCTGATTCATCTCCCGCGCATAAAACAGGAAGTTGTTGCGACCACGTTTTTTCACTTCAAACAGTGCCGCTTCGGCCAGTTGCAGCAAGCGTTGGCTGTTATCGCCATCATGAGGATAAAGCGCCACACCAATGGAGGCGGTGAGCACCATGTTTTTACCGTCGATATTAATCGGCGTGCGCAAAGATTCGAGGACGCGTTGAGCCTTGCATGAGGCACTGTTGGCCTTGGCATAAGGCATTAAAAAGGCAAAACGGTCACCGGGCAAGCGACAGATCAATTCGTCTTCATCACCTAAATTGAGCAGCCGCTGAGCCAAGGTTTTGAGGATCAAATTGCCCTTTTCATAACCCAGAGCTTCGTTGAGCACCTTAAAGTTATCCAGACCAATAAACAGCAGCGCGCCCTCGGTCAGCCTGTTCTTCGAGCGCAAAGATGCAAACACATGCAGCAGCATCTTGCCATTGGCCAGCCCGGTGAGCTGATCATAGTAAGACAGATGATGTATCTTGGTTTCGTTTTCTATTTGAGCGGTAATGTCGTGCTGAAAAGAGATGTACTTGCTGACCTTGCCGTCTTTATCCTTGATCGGGTAGATGGTGGTACGCTCGATCAGCTCCTGCCCTTGCTTGTTACGGTTGATCAGCTCCCCCACCCAAGGTTGCTGGGCAGTCAGGTTTTGCCACATGGACTGATAGACCTGAGGCGCGGTTTTACCCGAGCTGAGAATAGCCGGATCATTGCCCAGCAACTGCTCGCGCGAAAAGCCACAAAGTTCCACATAAGCGCGGTTCACATACTCGATTTTAACCTCAGTATCCGTGATTAAAATCGGGTGCGGATTTTGCTCAACCGCCAATGACAAGGTGTGCATACGCTCTTCCTGACGAAGGCGGTTTAACCAATGCCAAATGGCCTGGGACCAAATGGTAATAGCCTCTACCTCACGGTCGCTAAAACTGCGCTGGTCATTGCTAAGCAAGATCACCATGCGCAGTACCTCCTGATCGCGCACCGGCACCGCCATTACAACCCCTAGCGCCGATAACTCACTCTCTTGGCTTGACTGCCCCTGCCAATGAGGATGTAAAACATGCTCTTGCGTACCTAGCTGCGGCGACAGTTGTGACAATAAATCCAGGGCCTGTGTCACCTTGAACTGCCCTTCACCAGCTAGCAACTGGTAAGTCCCGTCGTCATTAACCGCATACAGGCCAATACTTTGGCAAGGAACTAGATAGCGGGCATAGCTCACCCCATGACTCAGTAATGCCGACTCACAGCCCTTATAAGCAACATCGGATAAGCCTAGCAAGCCTTCTTTAAGTCTGGCTTCATGGGCCAGAGCATCGACTTGCGCCGCACGTTCGCTGACATCGCGCACCACCACCAAATAATTCGCACTGCCTTGCTCGGCCAGTTTCACCACCACGCATTGGTAATGGCGTTGCTGTTGTTGCCGGGCGACCACTATATTCTCCACCTCGGCCATACCCTGACGCTTGGCCGCGGCCACTGTGTTATATAGGCGGGTTTGATCTTTGCCTGCAAACAAGGTGTAAATGCTGCGCCCTATACTCTCCCCCTGCAGTAAAAACGGTTCGTTTTCTTTGGCATGGCTGCGCAGTATTTTGCCGTGTTCGTCAATTTCAAACACCAGTTCAGGCAAGGCGCTTAAGGTGGCACTCAGGCGATGGCGCGAACGTTCAAGATCAAGAAATGGCCGGGTAATGGTTTCCACAAACAGCACCTGATAAAGCAAAATATAGGCAACAATTTTATAGAGGTGACCACAGAGGTTTAGGGTGTCGCTGATATGAGTGTAAAGGGTAAAATAATATTCGCTGAGAACCATAAGCACGGCGACCACGAACAAATGGCTTAAATTTCTGCTCTGTCGTACCTGCGCCAAACGCAATAAAAAGAGTAATGCCGCAAAGGCATACAGGGCCATCAAGAAATACTCAAAATTGCGCTTAAAGTCGGTTAGCCCCTGCCCGGGAATATAGCTAGGTGGCAGCCAGTCAGGATGAAATAAAAACACATAACTGACAAACGTGGCGCTCATGCCGGCGACAATCAAGGATGGATAAATGCTGCGAGACCCTAAGGCCAGCCAGGGCTGGGCTGCCAGAGCAATAATGGCAACGGCGGTAAATATGCGCCCGGCAAACCAAAAGTTAATTGCCTTGTCGGCGCTTGCTGGGGTAATAAACTCCGGCATCCCCTGGAACGAAAACACATGCTGAAAGTCGAGTACGCCAACCCAAAGCATCACCCCGGAGACAAATATAAAGGTCGGGCTTTTAATATAGCTGCGTGCGCTCCAGCCCACCGCAAAGATAAGCACAGAGACTATGATGGAGACAAGCTCCAAAAAAGAATGCAGCAGTATATAGTGCTCTATAATGCTGACCAGCCCAAGCCGCTCAATAAGCAGCGACAGCCCCAGCACCACAAGAGCTATTACTAAAAACCTAGAGCTTTGCGACCACTCTTTTGCATGACTGGGGTGAATAAGGTTGCGCACCAGAAAACTTGACCGAAATAGAGAGAATTATGCTTGGATATATTGTCGAGCAGAAGTGAAATACAGTCTAATATGCTGAAAAATCAGCATGTTCGGCAATATACCATAACGGGTGAGGACTGTAACTCACAGGCCGCACCCGAGCGCAGAATTTCACCCTGCATTTGATCTGGGTTATCTTTTGCTAAGATTCAAAGGTCGTTGGTGGACCCCCGCCTCTACAATCGCAACCCGAAAAGGTCTAAAAATTAGGCATCTTCTTGCTGGCTCATAAAGTCCGCCATTCTTTGCAGTAACCCTTCTTCGCTGAGATCTTCCTTATGAGTGCCTATGGTCCAGACATGACCAAAGGGATCTTCCAAGGTACCGGCACGATCGCCATAAAATTGGTCGTGCACCGGACGCAGCTCCTTGGCTCCGGCGGCAATGGCCCGGGCAAACACAGCATCCACATCTTCTACATACAGCATTAAACTCACCGGCGTGCCGCCCAGGGCATGTGGGCTTTGAAAATGCGGCTGCGGGCACATATCCGCCAGCATAATATGGGAGTCGCCGATTATCAGCTCGGCATGAGCAAGGCCACCATCGGGCATGGGCATCTGCATCACTAACTCGGCCCCAAAGACCTCTTGATAATAGCTAATGGCACGCACGGCACCATCAATAATCAAATAGGGGGTAACGGCATGAAAGCCTGGTGGAATAGCAGGAACACTCATAAATTTGACTCGCTGTGGTAATTACACTCAGTTTAAGCTTAGTCGACAGACAGCAAGCAAGTACCTTATCAGTGCCCGGCAACCAGGTATATTTCGCGGCGTTTTCAAGCTAGTATCGGATAATATTGATAAGGTGATGGACGCCAGATAATGATCAATACCCTGAGACTACGCGCTTGTGGCAGCTACTCAAGCCTGGGGGAGGTATTTGAAGTGCTGATAGACGGCACACCCTTGCTGGAGCTGGTAAAGCAATTCGAACGGCGTTTTGATCCCCACATAGGTGGCACCTATAGAGCGGCGCTGAGCCTTGACGATATCAGCAAGCGCATGTTGGAAAACAAGGCAACCCTGATGCCACTGGCCTGTGATTGCGGACAGTGGGAATGTTGGTACTTACTTACCCAGGTGTATTGCACCGACGACTATGTGTGCTGGAAGCATTGGCATAACCCCTATCGCGACGCCCAAAGCACACAGCATTGGGATTACCGTGAATTTGATGTATTCACCTTCGACAAAGCGCAATATCAAGCGGAAATCGTTAACGCATTAAGGTAACGACTTAAAGGCTCAATTATGGATGAACAGGAATTACAGCATTATCTGCGTAGCGTAATCAACGAAGCGGACGTCGCCTTGCTCTGTGATGATTGTAGCGGTGCCCTGGCTTTGGTTGTGAGTCGCTTGCATGCCCTGTACGAATTCGATGAAAACCTTCATATTCCGTTACTTGATGAGCTTCCCCAGCGCTACCGTGCCGGGGAGCTGGACACTCCCGAGCAGATCCGGGCCTTTTTCGAGCGCCACCTAGATTCTTTACCCGGCGATACCCTGCCACCGCCACAACCTATCGAAGACGAAACCCGGTAGCCAAAACGAGCCATTCTAAGACCAAATTCAATGCCGGGTCTTAACCCACTCCACTCTCAAGTACCATCCCGTAAAATGCAAAAATAACCTGAAAACGCAAAAACAATGCACATTTGTTAAAATAAACCAAAGCCTTAGCCACAAAAACAAAACCTACAACAAATTGAATTTAAATACCTTTTTACCAACCAACCCCAAATTACCCAAAACAATTACAAAAAACTATACCATTTTTTTAACAACTGTGTTTTCATAATCGGGCCTAACGCGGTAACCGAATTACAACAGGCGGCAACCGCGTCAACGTCAAATACCCTTGTGTCACCAAGGCACAATGACAACACAATAATTAAATAAAGGTATTCACTATGAAGTCTAAATTCTCTCTCGTTGCTACGGCCACCCTATTGGCTCTAGGCCTTGGCTCAGAAGCAGCACTAGCAAACTCTTTACAACCGAATTTAGGCAGCAAGGATAAAGCTGAACAAGTAAAAACGAACGGAGCGAGCAAAGAGCGCGTAATCGTAAAATTCACTCGCGGTAAGTCTGCCGAAGTAAAATCGCTGGCGAAAAAGCTAGGCGGTGAGATTAAAGTTGACCTGGCCAAGCACGATGCCTTCGCCATGGAAGTACCAGCGGCGGCTCTTAAGGGCCTGCGTAACAACCCAAATGTTGAATTTGTAGAAGCCGACGTTAAACGTCACCTACTTGCCACCAATCTCAATACCACAGAGGTTGAGCCATGGGGTATCAGCCGCGTTGAAGCGGATATCGTTTCCGATGAGCTAGCCGGCAACCGCACCGTATGTATTATCGACTCAGGCTATGACATCCGTCACTCGGACCTAGACGCCAACCTGGTATCAGGCACCAACGACTCTGGCACCGGCCAATGGTCAACACCGGGTGGTTCACACGGTACCCACGTAGCCGGTACCATAGCCGGTATCACTAATGGCTCGGGCGTTGTTGGGGTTATGCCAAACGGCAATGTAAACCTTCATATCATTAAAGTATTTAACGAATCTGGCTGGGGCTACTCTTCAAGCCTAATCGCTGCGGTTGATGATTGTGTGGCAGCGGGCGCCAACGTTGTCAGCATGAGTCTAGGTGGTGGCGGTAGCAGCCGCACCGAAGGCAATGCCTTTGCCAACTACTACAGCCAAGGCGTATTAAGCATCGCTGCGGCAGGTAACGACGGTAATACCGCCCACTCTTACCCAGCTTCATATGATGATGTGGTATCGGTAGCGGCCGTTGACTCTGGCAATATGCACGCTAACTTCTCACAGCGCACCAACCAGGTTGAACTTGCCGGTCCAGGTGAAGCCGTACTGTCAAGCGTGGGTCTGGGCGATGGCCAGTTAGCGCAACTAAGCGTTGGCGGTACCGACTACTTCGCCAATGGCGTGGTACCACACTTGTTCTACAACAGCAGCCTGGCGTTTGACCCTGCGGGCAACAATGGCTCAGCCAGTGGTGCGCTAGGCGTGTGTACTACAACGGGTACTTCATACTCGTGTGGCGATATGACAGGCAAAATCTGTCTTGTTGAACGTGGTGAAAACCAAGGTGACAGCTCGACCTCAACGGAAAATTCATACCCTGAATACCGTGGCGCCAATGCCTGTGCCGACGCCGGTGCCGAAGGTATTATCGTTTACAGTAATGCTGCACGCCCGGGCCTACAAGCGCCATTTATGGTTGACTTCAATGGTAAAATTCAAGGCATTCCAACAGCCTCAATTGACCGTGCAACCGGCCTTGAGCTGGCTGCAAAAGCGGGTCAAACGGCGAGCCTGTCTAAAGTAGATGGTCAGGACTGGGATTACTACAATGGTACCTCTATGGCGACCCCTCACGTAAGTGCGGTTGCCGCCCTAGTTTGGTCATATCACACCGCCTGTTCGGCAGCGGAAGTGCGTAACGCCCTGGCGGTTACTGCCGAAGACCTAGATGCAGCTGGTCGTGACGTGAAAACCGGTTACGGTCTGGTTAAAGCACAAGCGGCCATCGATTACCTAGCGGGTACTAGCTGTGGCGGCGGTTCATCTGACAATGCACCGGTAGCGGATTTCAGCTTCTCATGTGATGCCCTGGCTTGTAGCTTCACCGACGGCAGCTCGGATGACAACGGCGTAACCGGTTACAGCTGGAACTTCGGCGACGGCGCTAGCAGCTCGGCGCAAAACCCTAGCCACAGCTATGCGGCAGACGGTTCATACACTGTGACGCTAACGGTAACCGACAGCGCCGGTCAAACCGACACCAGCTCACAAACCGTGAATGTAAGCAGCGGTGCTACGGGCGGCTCTATCGACCTAAATGCGTTTGGTTACAAGGTAAAAGGTCGTCAACGCGTAGACCTAAGCTGGAGCGGTGCAAACAGCAGCAATGTTGATATCTATCGCAACGGCTCGGCTATCACCACAACCAACAATGACGGTGCCTACACTGACGCTATCAACCAAAAAGGCGGCGGTGTATACAACTACTCAATCTGTGAAGCAGGCACGACTAACTGCTCTGCAACTGTAACCGTAGTTTTCTAAGCTTTAGTTAAACTACCGATACATTGCAACACCCATGCCGGTCTATATAGACCGGCATTTTTGTTATAGCACTATTGACCGGTAGGGGCTTTAATGACAAGCAGTAACAGATTTCAATTGTTAAGCGCGGTTGCTATAACTGCGGATCTCAAACTGGGTTATAAAGCCAAGGTTTTCATACAGAGGTCGACCGGCCGCCGATGCCTGCAAGACCATATACTGCGCCCCCGAGGCCACCGCAAGCCTGAGCAAATCCTGCATCATGCTTTTGGCAAGCCCTTGTCCTTGATGCGTTTGTTTTAACGCGACCTGATGAAGGCCGACTACCTCCCCGGTGTAATACAAAAGCGCGCTGGCAACAACCTTTCCCGCCCATACCCCAACATATAATTGTGCTTGCTCACATTCGAGTAAAGACGCAATGGCCCGGGCATCCACACGATAACCAAAAGCCTCATTCACCACCTCTATCCAGGAAGAAACCTCCTCGACCCTAGTAATGTTTCTTACCACCAACTCTGCGCTCGTGATTGTCTTATCCGAGGTGGGTGGATAATCACTTACGGACAAGGGCAAATACATGGCCGTTTGTTCTAAGACGCAATCCCATCCGGCGTGTTTAAGCGCTAACTCACGCTCTTCGGGGAACTGCAATGACGCCCCGTGCAAATCCGGCCAAAGTGGAAACATCACCCCAGCTCGAGCCTCGGCTAGCGGCGCCATGCTGGTCAGCGAACCGGGCTCTGGGTGCCAGCAGCGATGAGGCCACACATGATTGACCTTAAATGGCCATGTGCTCTCATCAGCCAAGGGCGCCGCACCATAGTGCTCCCAAAGGCTTGTTAAGTTCGCTATATTGGCTTGATTAATATCCACTTCTCGACTCCCAATTCACTAAGATAACACCACCAATCAATAACACCGTTCCCAATAACTTGCTGCCATCCAGAGCCTTAACGGGCAAGTTAAACCAACCCAGGTGACTGGCAAGCATGGCCACCACAATTTGCCCCGACAAGGCAAACGACATCATGCTTCCTAGGCCCATTTTTGGGATCAGATAATAAAAGCAACTGACGCCAAACGCACTGAACACGCCGGCGAGCCACAAATACCAGGGCACATTGGTGATGACACCAACACTCGGGTAGCTTTTACTGGTGAATACCAGCACCGCGGTGACAAGAGTAAAGCTGGTTAAAAACGCCACCCCAGTGGCGAACATTGCGCTGTTGAGCAACACCCCCAATTGCGCATTCATGGCCGCTTGTATGGCAATGGCGGCGCCGGCAGCAATGGCCAGTATACAAAGCATTAAGGCCATCATACGCTGTCTACCATCTCGGCATAGTCGAAGCGGACTTTTTCTGCCCTTGCTTGGCTGTCTTCTTGATGTCGATAGCCTATGGGGCAGATCACGGTCGTGGTTAAACCGCGCTTTGTTAACCCAAGAATGCGGTCATACTGCTGCGCGTCAATCCCGCTCATCGGGCAGGTATCTATGCGCATCTGTGCCGCACAGGTAAGCAAGTTGCCAAGCGCAATATAGGCTTGCTGATGTGCCCATTCCTGGCGCTGTGCCGGTGTTTTACTGGCCAGCGCCGACTTCATATGATCACCGTAACGCTGTAAATCGGCAATGGGGGTGCCCGTGACTTCGCTGTGGCGGGCTATATAGCGCTCTACCGTCTCATCACCAATGTTTGTCTGCGCCGCAAAAACAAGCAAATGCGAACTATTAGCCACCTTATCCTGGCCGTAGGAATGAGGCACCAGTTGCTCGCGCAAGTATGTTGAACGTACCAGAATTAACCTATAAGGCTGCAATCCATACGCCGACGGGCTTAAGGAGGCGGCCTGTAACAGGGTTTGCAATTGGTCTTCAGGCACCCTTTGCTGGGAAAATTGTTTTACGGCGTAACGCCACTCTAGTGCGGTTAAAAACTCCATACTTACCTCTGTGTCAATCAAACCATAACTGGAACCTACTCGCTCCAGCGCATGAGAGACAGTGTATCGAGGCGCTATGCGGGGTTCATTTACATAGGTTGATAAGGGATAAGTTTTTTCTCACCCGACTTAACTGGGTCGGCGTTATCCCTAAATGCGAAGCGATATGGTATTGCGGTAAGCGCTCGGCTAAGGCAGGAAATTGCTTGCTAAAATGCAGATATCGAGTGGTGGCATCGTCCTGCACTATCTCGATTTCTCGCTGGTCTTTTGCCAACAACCAATTTTTCTCAAGATAATGGATTTGATAGAGCATAAGTTCTGGATTGCTCTGCATGAGCCGGCGAAAGCCCTTAAAATCGATGGCGATCAGCGTACTTTGCTCCAGTGCCTCAAAGGCCAAACTTGATGCTTGCTGTGTTAACAGCGCCGTCATAGACCCGGGAAATTTGCCCTCATCGAAAAACATCTTATTGTATTCATTACCTTTTTCATCGGTAACAAAACAACGTACCAAGCCTTGATAGAGATAAGAGAAGGACCGTGGCACGACCCCACATGGATAAATCAGCTGGTGCTTATCCGCATGAACCAAGGTGCATAGGGGCTTAAATTGCTGCCAGGTCTGCTCACCGATGGGAGCATACCCTGTCATTTGCGCACGCAAAGAGTCGAACGCAGCCTGCTGCTCACTCACTATTACCTCCAATGTAACTAACCGCCTTACTGGACTTATTTTCGTCATTGGTACGAATACCGACACTGCCAGTCATTATAGTCGGATTGATAAGCAAAACAGTAGCGCAACGTTTTATCTCGTTAACCAACAAAGCAATGATAAAAAAAGCCCCAATTTTGGGGCTTTTTAAGTACTTTATAACTTGGCTAACAATGGCGACATGGGGATACCAAAATCGGGGAGGCTCGGCGGTAAGCTGGCCACTTCTGTAGGTAGCTGCGCTTTAATCCGCTCCATGTTTTCACTGTCACCTTGATGGAAGTAAACATAGTACTTCAAAACGGCTGTGTACTTATTGTCTTCTGGTAACTGCTCAAGGATGGCTAGTGCATTGTCAAAGTCCTCCACCTCTATGTACGCACGGGCCAGATTCATCAGGGTTCCAGGTTTAGTCTGGTCTTTTAGCTGCGCCTTTAGTTCGTTTAACTCATTAATTGCTAAATTAGGCTGCTGCAGCTGCAAGTGCGTTAAGGCCGTTACATTTTTCAAAAAATATGGCGCCGAGTCCGCATCGGGATACCAATCTGCGAAGGCAAGCATAACATCTTCATAACGAGCAAGTTTGTGACCAACATGACTTAGCAGGGTAAAGCTCAGTAGCTTAATTTTGCTTTCGTCCTGTTCGTTGAGTACGGCTCTATTGGCGTGCCAATTTAAGATGTTAGCAAACACTTTATTGAGCTTTTCTACATCTTTGCTTTTAGCCTCGGCTGCGCCATCGAGCAACGCAGCCATTTGCTCATCATAACTAATGGCTGTTTGCTGTGCTTGTAGCTGCTGCGGCTTATCTTTATCCACAATTTGCGCCGCCGCAACGGCACTAAAGGCGAGTGACATAACTAGTGCAATGACATGCTTTTTGTTCATAGTTTTTTCCTTGTCTAACATTTTAATCCGTTGCACGTTAAAGCTCTGTTGTTGAGCAATACTTAACAACGGGGTCATAAATTGCCTATGTCCATTTTTCGCTTGGTGCTGCGATAAAAGGACACTGGCAAGATCCAGTTGATATTGTTCCCGAAAGCTCGCTGCGCACTTTTCATCGCAGCTGAGTTCCAGCTGTTGCTTTGATTTTTTAGCTAAAAATAAGCACAGGGGATTCCACCAAAATAGGCTTTCCAACAAGCAAATAGCCCAGCTCCAATACACATCCCCCTGGCGTAAATGGGTTGCCTCATGTTGAATAATCGAATGAACTTCTTTGGCATCAAGCAGCGCCCGATCCAGCCAGATAGTGGGCCGTGTCACCCCACTGGCGAATGCCGGAGCCCCTAACTTTGCAACCCGAACAGGGTAACCCCCACTACTTTGCTCATAGCGGTTACAGGGTGTGGAGTGGCGATAAAGTCGCTTGATAAACGAGAAGTACTGCCCTATGCGCCAGATAAACAAGGCGACACCAATTAGCAACGCCAGAAATACCAGATGAGAGACATCAAATGCATAGCCATCAACTAACGACACTGGTGCCTGAACCTGAGTAGCTAGAGCATCTTGTTGTTGGCCTTGCGAGGGAGCCGTCTGCCAAAAATGTGCAACGTTAAAAGTCAGCTCCGGGTCTTGCTGATATTTAGAAACTTCGGGCATATGCTGCCAGGGCACAAGCCAGCTGGACAGTGCCAACACCGAGACATAGAAGCTCAGTCGTGCCGGAGCACTTTGTAGCCCCTTTAATGCGACCAGTGCGCACAGTGAAATAAATAAGCTGGTTAGGAAATAGTCCGTCATATCGCCCTCCTTTTTTACATGTCTTTCTTTTTGCTATTTAACAGGTTTTGTAAATAGGCAATATCCTCATCATTAAGACGCTCTTCTTTAATAAAGTGAGCAATGAGATTACGGGAGCTTCCCTTAAAAAAGCGCTGCATAAAGGTGGGGACGGCTTCTTCTGACAGAGCGCTTTGCGTCACAATAGACTGATAAACAATCGCCCTGCCTTGCTGACCACAACGCTCCACCGCGCCTTTCTTTTCAAGCCGATCGACAATTGTTTTCACCGTGTTATAGGCCACTTGCTTGTTATTCTTTTTTGCTTCGCTAAGCAACTGATGGATTTGGCTCGCTGTACATGGCTCGTGTTGCCAAAAAAGCTGCATCACATCCATTTCAAAATCACTGAGTTTCATTTCACCCTCACTACTACACTTGTAGTTATTAACTGCCACAAATGTAGTAATTAGACTTTTTAAAGTCAAGATTTAATTTAACCCTCAGCATGAAACGGTTAGGTAAGTTGTGAACTGCGTCTTTATTCTGCCGGCACGAGGTTGAGCATGTTATAATCCCCTTTTACTTTTAAAAGATGATTGTCACCGTGACCTTACCTGCCTTTTCCAGCACCCCGCTTTCTCGCTCTTTGCTCGATAACCTAGAGTCTTTGGGTTATCACCATATGACAGAAATCCAAGCGCAAACCTTGCCGCTCATTTTGGCGGGCAAGGATGTGATTGGTCAGGGTAAAACCGGCTCAGGCAAGACGGCCGCCTTCTCTTTGGGGCTGTTACATAATCTCAATGTAAAACGTTTTCGTGTCCAGGCCCTGGTGGTATGCCCGACCCGAGAGCTGGCCGATCAGGTGGCGGTGGAAATTCGCAAACTGGCTCGTGCCATTCACAATATCAAGGTGCTCGCCCTGTGTGGTGGTGCGCCCATGGGGCCGCAAATCGGCTCGCTTGAGCACGGTGCCCATATTATTGTCGGCACCCCGGGACGCATTGAAGAGCACTTGCGTAAGGGCCGCTTATCCCTAGATGAGGTTAACACCTTCGTACTTGATGAAGCGGATCGCATGTTGGAAATGGGCTTTGAAGAGCCACTGCAATACATTATCGATCACTGCCCGGCAGAGCGACAAAACCTGCTCTTTAGCGCCACCTATCCGCCTAAGATTGAACAGCTGGCCCAGCATGTGATGCACAACCCGCAAAAGATCACGGTCGAATCGACCCATGACGACAGCAGCATAGAGCAGTATTTCTATGAGGTGGACAACAATGACATGCGCTTGGAAGCAGTGCAAAAACTGCTGCTGCATTTCCAGCCCGAGTCGGCGGTAATTTTTTGCAATACCAAGGCCGAGTGTCAGCAGGTGTGCGATGAGCTTCAGAATATGGGCTTTGATGCCGCCGCCTTACACGGCGACCTAGAACAAAAAGACCGCGACCGCACCTTGGTACGTTTTGCCAATCACAGCCTGAGTATCCTTGTGGCCACGGATGTCGCCGCCCGAGGTATAGATGTGGACCATGTGGATATGGTGATCAATTACCATATTGCCCATGACCCCGAGGTCCATGTACACCGCATCGGACGTACCGGCCGCGCCGGTAAAAAAGGCATCGCCTGCTCCTTAATGAGCTATAAAGAGTCGCACAAGGTCAATGCCTTAGAAGATTATCTCGAGCAAACCTTGGAGCCCACCGACCTGCCCAATGACAACGTCTTTAGCAATGCGATTAAGCGTGCGCCCATGGTCACCATACAAATCGACGGCGGCAAAAAGTCCAAACTGCGTCCGGGAGATATTCTTGGCGCCCTGACCTCTAATCAGGCCATTACCGGGGATCAAATTGGGAAAATAAAGGTCACGGCTATCAGCTCCTACGTTGCCGTGCAGCGTAAAATTGCCAATGCGGCGCTGAAAACCATCAGTGAGGGGAAAATGAAGGGCCGCAATTTCCGCGCCCGTAAGCTAAATCGCTAAGCCCTTACGGAAATATATCACTTAGGTGCCAAGGCCTTACGCCCCGGCACCCAATCTCTTAGTTGGCGCCCAGTAAGGCCTTAGCCATTAACTGACCGATTTCGGTGTGGTGCAACATGCTTGAGAACGGCTTGGTCACGCCATCTGGGCCAAACGCATACACGGCAACCGGCGTTGCGGTATGAGTACCGTTACCCCAAGTCACGCTTTGCTCCGAGCTAATCGCACGGGCAATCAAGGCTCCTTGGTCTTCATAGGCATACACATAGAAGTCGCTGAAATCATTGATAGCCGGCACCTGAGTCGCACTTAGGTACTTGTGATCCGCATAATAGTTTTCGTTGGGCTTAACCGCAGCAATGGCTTGGGCATCTGCATAATCGATATGGAAATCCGGGTGCAGGGTCGCGTTTACCGCAGTTTGCCATTGCTCCGGCGTTGAAGCGCCAAAATCCCAATCAGCATTCACCTGGTCGTAAATCGCATAGAAAGACGCTTTTTGATCGTAAATCTTGTCCAGAGTAGAAAGCGAACCAAAGTTGTAGTTTGGATGGTAGTTTTCACCCTTCATACCATCACCCGACAAGGTAGTGGCTTCAGGAATATTATGTGCCGAGTAGCTAAAACCAAAACCACCGGTTTCGTGGTCGGCGGTGATCACCACTAGGGTGTCATTGCGCTCGCTTACCCACTCGTACACGGCATCAACCGCTTCATCAAACTTCAATAGTTCGTGTAGCATCCAGCCGGTGTCATTTACGTGCGCCGCCCAGTCGATTTGACCACCTTCGATCATCAAGAAGAAGCCATCTTCGTCTTGAGACAAAACATCCAGGGCTTTTAGCGTCATTTCACGCAGTGAAGGCTCGTGGTTACACTGGCTTTCATCGTTTTTACAGGCCGTGTATTCGATGCCATCGTTCATCGCCGAGTCGTCAAATAGACCCAGCAGCTTAGCACCCTCTGCCGCGCTCAACTGCTCCTTATCAAAGGCCAGGGTATAGCCGGCGTCGCGTGCTTCTGCGATCAGGTTACGATCATCGCTACGCTTAGACTTTTTAATTACGCTGGTGTTACCGCCTAGCTCGGCAGCCAATGCATCTTTGCGATCGGCGGTATCTTGTGGCAACCAGTGACGCGCACCACCACCTAGCAATACATCAACCTGATTCATCAATAGGTCTTCGGCGATTTCGTTCTCAAATGAACGATGTGGTTGGTGCGCCGCAAAAGCCGCCGGCGTCGCGTGAGTAATACGGGTATCTGTCACTAAGCCTGTGGCCTTGCCCGCTGCCTTGGCTTTTTCCAAAATGGTCTCGACCACATTACCCTGGTCGTCCAGGCCAATCACTTCGGAAGCCGCCGCTATGCCGGTAGCCAGCTGAGTCGCCGAGCACGCCGAGTCTGTTACCAAAGAACCGTTTTTGCCACCCGGGGCATTAAGCGATAAACCAACGTGGCCGCCGTCGGCAAACTTCTGCATGCCCGTAGTCGTGCTTGCCAATACGCTGTTTGGCGCACGACGCGCATATTCTTCAAGCAGGCCGATTTGTTGCGGGCCCATGCCGTCGCCGATCATTAAAATGACGTTTTTAACCGAGGTAACTTCTTCTTGTTCAACCGGTACTTCAACGATTTTTTCGACCTCAACAATGCGCTCTACTTCAACTGTTTTTGTGTCCGAATCACAGCCCATTAGCAGTGCCGAAGAAATGGCCGCCGCCAGCATGGTTTTATTTATTTTCATTTTTTTCCCTGATAATACTATTTTAGTTAGTGGTACAGGGCGGCGATAATGAACGCGCTTTGTTAAAAATAAATGAAACTTTTGTAAAGGTTTAAATTATTGGGACATTAATTTTTATATTTATAAAATAACCATTCCCATATTAGGGATAAAATAAATCAAACCATATTTCTTTCTCTCCCCCTAAGCCAAGCGCGCTTTATCTAGACTTTTTTTATCTATTTGCCCAAGGGAGGCTAAACTTGAAAAGCAGCTTAGCGATTTAGTTGATTTATCGGGGTCAATTTCAGGGAGCAAGGCATGAGTCGTGTCAGTAATGTAGAGGCGCAGCAGAGTAAACCGATCGCCGCACATTCGCCAATTCGAGCACTGTTAACACCACGCTATAAAGATATGGGTGGTTTTTCGGTGCTGCGCTCCCTGCCCACCTCACAGATCACCACCATAGGACCCTGGATTTACTTCGATCACCTAGGACCGGCCACCTTTGCGCCCGGACAAGGGGTTAATGTGCGTCCTCACCCTCATATTGGCATAGCCACAGTCACCTATATGTTCGACGGCGAGCTGCTGCATAGAGACTCCTTAGGCAGAGTACAAGCGATTCGTCCCGGCGATGTTAACCTAATGATTGCCGGTGCCGGCATAGTACACTCAGAGCGCCAAAGTGAGCAGGAGTGCGCTAAAGCGCACAGTCTTGAGGGCTTACAGTTATGGCTGGTATTGCCAGAAGAGCAAGAGCAAAGCGACCCGGCCTTTTATCATTATCCCGCTGAAGCCTTGCCTATCACCTCGGTAGCTGGGGTCCCGGTGCGGGTGATGATGGGCAGCGCCTACGAGGTAAGTTCACCGGTAAAAACCTTTTCCGATACCCTTTACCTTGAAGCCGAATTAGCACCCGGACAAACACTGCCCCTGCCCAATTGCGAGGAGTTAGGCTTGTATGTAGTGCGTGGCCATATTCACTGCGCCGGCACCTCGGTGCCAGCTCAAAGCATGGCGGTGTTCGATTGCGCACCCACGCTGAGCATCCGCGCTCATGAATATTCACGCATCGTCTTGCTCGGCGGTGCTCACCTCGGGCCCAGGATCATAGATTGGAACTTTGTATCAAGCAGCCAGACCCGTATCGAACAGGCAAAAGAAAAATGGCGCCAGGGGCGCTTTCCAAAGGTGCCCGGCGATGAGGAAGAATTTATCCCTCTGCCTTAATCAGGAAAGCCAAGTCTATAAGTACATAACCCAGGTCAATACCCTGTTGCGGTAACAGGAGTTATACGGCTTGATAGAAAAAAAGGTCGCCCCGATTGAGACGACCTTTTAAGGAGGGGAACTTACTTGTTACTTCACGCCCTTGCCATTACAGCTATTAACCATTAAATGATCATATGCGGCTTTGGCCTGAACCAAGCCATTACCATACTTGTAGTCATAGCCGGCATCGCCCAAATCCTTCGCCGAAGCGCTCAAGGCATTGCGGATCTCATAGTTATTACAGTGTGGGAAATGACTCCATACCAAGGCTGCGACACCGGACACATGAGGCGTCGCCATTGAGGTACCCGACATCCAGGCATTGCCACCACCGGGGAACGTGGAATAAGTGTCTACACCAGGAGCTGCAAGCTCAATCTGAGAAGTTCTTTGTGAAAATTCAGCATGTTGCATATCCTTATCCACTGCCGCGACCGACACCACGGAATCGTAAGATGCGGGGTAGCTATGGGTGGCGTTGCCATCATTACCAGCAGCGGCAATGGCCAAGACACCGGCACGCTCTAGTCGTGCAAAAGCACGTGCTTCAACCTTGCTCGAAAAGGCGCCGCCCAAACTCATGCTCACTACCTTAGCACCGGCGTTGGCGCAATCCGCCACCGCGCCAGCAAGATCTGAGGCATAAACAAAACCGCCCTCGTCATCAAACACTCGTACTATGTGTAATTCGGCCATACCTGAGCCTAACACCCCGGTCACACCGCCGTTACCATCGATTGCGGCTATGGTGCCGGCGACATGGGTGCCATGACCATGGCCATCCTGATACCAGGGGCCAGCGCCTTCATCGTCACCAGTCACAGTAGTGCTTGGCAAATCCGGGTGTCCCAAATCATAACCGGTATCGACAACACAGACCTTGATACCACCGGCATAGTTAAGCTGATCCGCTTGCACCATGGCTAGGCCGTATGGCGCAATATCTTGAAATTCATTGGCGGAAACTGCGCTTGGGATAACCTGGCGCACGGCATCAATTTCGGCGGATTTCATCACCCCCTTTGCCTGTAATTGTTTAAATGTATCGGCATTAACCACAGCCGCCACGGCGTTATCATGATCCAACTGACGTTTTACTTCGCCACCGGCAGCCTCAATGGCGGCGATCAGCTCGGCCTTATTGCCCTGATGATATTCGAATATGACACGAGCCGTTTTGCCCGCCAGCATATCTGTGCCCTCAACCAGCTCGGCTTGCGCCGAAAAAGCAGTGGCTACTAATACAGTGAGTAAAGTTTTATTAAACATCCGTATTCTCCTTATTATTCTGCTTCGTTAGTTTCTGGGCAGCTGTGTTGCTGAATATTACCGTTCACTGTGCCAACATTACCGTAACCCTCATAGGGTCCGTCGATAAGGTTAAACGCGGTAATGGCACCATGGAAATTGCCTTTACCTTCGCCGGTATCAAAGAAACAGACAAAGCCTGTGCCTTCTCCAGGCGCCTGAGGGTTTTTCGATGAGTAGCTAAATTGCGCTTCAAACTGATCCATGCAGTTACATTCCTGCACGCCGTTTTCTAATCCTTCATCGGTCAACGCACAATAACCAAAATTATCTACTTGTGCCTTAAGGCTTACACCACCAACATCTTCGAAATCAATGGCGCTGTGATCGACATAGTTAACGCGACCCTTAACCTCATCCCCGCCGCAATTTTCGGCGTTAAAAGTAAAGACGGCATTCTTATCACCACCGGCCGAAGCCATGGTGCCGCCGCCAGTAAACTTATGCTCACCGATAAAGGTACAGCCGCTCGACAAGGTTGCGGCCAACAACGCCACGCTAAGCAATTTGAGTTTGTTTTGGACCATAACGTCCTCCATTTGTCATTATTTTTAACTTCATTGCATGTTTTTTTATTGCGCACTTGTTCAAACAGTAATGAGAGCCATATAACAACCAAGATGGCACCACTTCCTCACCTGTTGTGAAATTCCAGTGTAAGCAGTTACCAACAATTAACATATAAAGCAGATGCGCTAATTGAACGGCTAAATTGACCTAGGCCATTTGACCTAAAATAGCCGTTAAATGCGAAAAAAGTCGTGGTTTCTGAGTGAAAACCAGACTTTGTTGCAATTATTAGCACAATAAAAAAGGGGCTAGCTTAGGTGCTGAGCTACAGGTTTACAGCTCAAGGGCATGAGCCAGGCGCTTATATTTCACCGCCGCCTGAGTACGGTTTTCAACATCCAGCTGTTTAAATATGGCACTGGCGTGAACACGAACGGTTTTCTCGGAAATATTCAACTCACGGGCAATTGCCTTGTTGCTTAAACCATCGGCCATTTGCTTTAACACCTTGCCTTGACTGGGGGTCAAAAAGGGTAATACATGGAGTTCATCGGCCTCGGGCAAGACCTGGCTAGGGGCTACTGAATCGACAACAAGGTACTTAGAAATCAAGTCAATAATCACCGAGTCGAATTCAGTTTTAGAGACAAATCCGGCGGCGCCGGCGTTTAAACAGGCGGTGCAGCTGTTAAAGTCATCAAAGCCGCTGATCACTATCACAGGGACATTTGCGTAGTTCTTACATATGTATTCCACTCCCTGAATACCCTCACTGCCGGGCATGGAGAGATCAACAATGGCTAAATCTAGGTGTTGTTCTTTTTGCTCAAAAAGGCGAAACAGTTGATGGTAACAATGGGCACTTTCAACCTGAATATCGGGCCAAACGTCTTTAATTTTATGTTCAATGGCAAACACAATTAAAGGATGATCATCGGCTATCGCAATACATGCGTTACTCATTTTAAAACCCTCCTTAGCGGCCTTCCCTGCTTGTTTGGCTTAACTGACCCTAGCTGGTGAGCACACCTCTTGTGTGCTTTAGCCAACTTATTACAACGACCCCAATACGGATACAAGACCTTGGTCTAGCTTTCCTTTACCTAGGCTAGCCTTACCTAAATCTTCACGCTATGAAATCAGTTAATGCTCATAGTCAACATACAATGTACTTTACAAAGGTACAAGGTGCGCGCGATAGATTCTATTCTCACCATAACCCAGTTCCGACATCGCCCTGTGTTCCTCATTTCTAATTGCACCGCGCCGCCAAACAGCTTAGCGCCGATGCATTAACTTAAAGCCAACTATACTTTAATGATTGAACAACTAAGAAACAGCGCCCTATGACTCGCTCAGCCTTTGTTATTCGCCTTATGGTTCTTGGAGTTTGCAGCTTATTCGTTGCCTGTGGTGGCAGTGACGGCGACAGCGCCCCTCCAGTCAAAATATGCACACAGACCAGTCTATATTACTGCCCTGCCTCCGCCTTTAATGACCCTTTTGGTATCGCCCTGACCATAGCCTGGTATACCGGCCAATGCACGAGAGAAGTGTTTTGCGAGGAAGACGGTAATGTGCCCGACGTCGACCCGGATAATGGCATCATTGACGATGACTTTATCAGTAAAAACTGGACGACCCAGTCACTGCAAGAAAGAGAGCCCAATAATGAGTTTGAGCAGGCCACGCCTTTTATTCTCAGGCCCAGTAATGGCGTGCTGATCACCGGAGAGCTTGACGCCGCAGGCGATAAAGCCGATATATTCGCCTTTATTATGGATGGTCAAATCACCGTCAGTATCTATTTGTGTTCAACGCCGAGAACCTGTACCCAGCCGTTTTACAATGGCCCCGACCTCTACATCGAGCTCTATAACGCCAATGAGGTGTTATTGGATAGCACAGAAACACCCAATGAACTGGGCCATGTATTTACTGGCCCGCAATTATTGGATGGTGAGCAATATTTTATCGCCGTGCGTATCAGAGACGCTGCCATGGCTGCGCAAGAATATAAGTTAGTCATCACCGACTAACTTGAATCAAGGCCGTCACACCACGGTTAAGGTGCCACGATACATCTGCATCTGGCAGTGAAATGGATACTCACCCGGAGCCAGGTCGGACAGCGTAACAGCTGTTAACTTGTTCAACTCCAGTTGCTCGCTGACTCCCAAGCTTGGGATCAGTAACATTTCCGAGCAGGGCGAGTGGTCCTTGCGCAAGAAATTAAGGGTCACAGTCTGATGTGCCGTCACCTGAATCGCCGAAGGAGTATAGACTCCGTCTTTAACCTCTATGGTCAGCGACTGCTCCTGCACCCGGGTTTGGGTCGGTTTGTAGAGCCAAAACCACCAGGCTATCAAGGCGATGAGTGCCAGTCCTAGAATGTTGATGATGATCATGCTTGTTTCTCCTTTGCCTTATGCGCAGTAAATAACCGCAGGCGGTTGGCGTTGCTAACCACAGTGAGGGAGGAAAAGGCCATGGCTGCACCGGCGATCACCGGGCTCAACAACATGCCAAAAACTGGATAGAGCACACCGGCGGCAATGGGAATGCCGGCAACATTATAAATAAAGGCACCAAAGAGGTTTTGCTTAATGTTTTTTAACGTCGCCTTGCTCACCGCAATGGCATCGGCCAGGCCATGCAGTGAGCCGCGCATTAGCGTGATATCGGCGCTTTCGATGGCCACATCCGTGCCGGTGCCAATGGCAAAGCCGACATCGGCCAAGGCCAGTGCCGGCGCATCGTTAATGCCATCGCCCGTCATCCCCACCAGCTCACCGCTCTGTTGCAGCTCTTTGACCTTGTTGGCCTTGTCTTCGGGCAGTACCTCGGCAAAAAACTCTTTAATACCGGCTTTATGCGCCACCGCGGCGGCGGTGTCCTGATTATCGCCGGTCAGCATAATCACCCGAATGCCATTGTCCTGGAGGCGTTCAATGGCGGCAATGGAGTCCTTTTTGATCGGATCGGCCACGGCAATAATGGCGGCCAGTTCACCATCGATAGCAAAAAACATGGGAGTTTTGGCCTGTTTCGCCAAGTCGTGGGCGCGTTCGCTAAAATCGCCAAGCGTGATGCCCTGTTGTTGCATCAGCTTGGCATTGCCAAAGAACAAGGTTTTCTTATCGCAGCGCCCTTCTACTCCCAAACCGGTCAAAGCCTTGAAGGAGTCCACCGCTAACAACTCAACGTCCTGCTCTTGTGCCTTGCTCACTATGGCCTGCGCCAGCGGGTGCTCGGAGCCGCTTTCCAGACTCGCCGCCAGTTGCAATACTTCCTGCTGTTGATGGTTGTCGGCAACCACCAGGTCGGTGACCTGAGGCGCTCCCTCGGTGATGGTGCCGGTTTTATCCAGCACCATGGCGGTGATTTTTGAGGCGGTTTGCAAGGCTTCACCATTACGGATCAACACCCCCGCTTCGGCGGCCTTGCCCACGCCCACCATGACCGACATGGGCGTTGCCAGGCCCAGGGCACAAGGACAGGCGATGATCAGCACGGTAGTGGCACAGACCATGGCCAGAGCCAGCGCGGGCTCGGGGCCAAAGTTCAACCAGGCCAAAGCCGTCAGCACGGCAATGATCATCACCACGGGCACGAAGTAAGTTGAAATAACGTCGGCCAGACGGCCGATGGGCGGCTTGGAATTTTGCGCCCGCTTGACCATACTAATGATGCGAGCCAGCGCCGTGTCTTTCCCCACCCGGGTGGCCCGAAACTGTATCGAACCGGAGGTATTGATGGTGCCCGCGGCCACTTCGTCGTCTTTAGACTTTTCAACTGGCATGGGCTCACCGGTCAGCATGGACTCATCGATAAAGGTATGGCCTTCACTGACCACACCATCGACGGGAATTTTCTCGCCGGGTTTGACCTTGACCAGATCGTCCAGCAAGACCTGGGCAATATTAATTTGTACTTCTTTATTATCGCGGATCACGGTCGCGGTCTTGGCCTGTAAGCCAATCAGACGCTTTATGGCCTCGGATGTTTTGCCTCTGGCTTTTAATTCCAACGCCAGACCGAGGTTAATCAGGCCAATGATCATGGCGGTGGCTTCAAAATACACATGCCGTGCCATGGGGGGAATGGCCTCGGGGATGGCCACCACCACCATGGAGTAAAGCCAGGCGGTGCCCGTGCCCAAGGCAATCAGGGTATCCATATTGGCATTATGGTTTTTAAAACTTTTCCAGGCACCGGTGTAAAAATGCTTACCGGAAAAATACATTACCGCCAGGGTGAGCAGGCCAACGCCTAACCAGGCTGCGCGTTGCATAGATGTGGTGACCGACATATCGCCGCCAAGCAGGCCAAACAGCATTAATGGAACACCCACCGACAAGGCAATCACCGTATCCCTGACCAGCTTTTTATAATAGGCTTTATCGGCAAGTTCTTTTTCACCTAGCAAGTCTTCATCGTTTTGCTCTTGCACCGCCTTGGCGTTATAGCCCGCCGACTCTACGGCGGCAATTAAGGCCTGGGTTGAGGCCGTGCCGGTAACCAACACGCTTCTGTCGGCAAAGTTCATCTGCGCACTTACCACGCCCGGCGTTTTTTTCAGCGCCGCCTCTATTTTACCAACGCAGCTGGCACAGCCGGCTCCTTCGATAAGCAGCTGTTGATTTACGTTCGACTCACTCACTTAGTTCTCCTTATTCGCACCCCAAAACTCACGTTACTAGCAAGTTCCGCTGCTTCCGCTCGTTTTATCGCTATTGTCGATGAAAGTGTAGACCTGTGAGTAGGACCAAGGTCAAACTTAAATCAATTAATTAAAATAAAAGGGTAAGCTTGAGTGCGTTTATTGGCTGGGATTCGCCAGTTAGGTAGAAAAATAGGGCCGCTGTTATAGCTTGTAAGCAAATTACTAAAGCGCCTGATTGCCACCCCTAAGCCCTTGTCTTAAGGTTATAAAAGCGGCTTTATTGCGCTTTAGAAAGACCTATTCGCTGCCTTGTTACCCAGTTGCGTCCTTATCAACAACGGCGATAACATGCTGTTTTATAGATTAAATAAGCCATTAACCCAGCCGACTATTGGTCTTTCGCTGCATTTCTTTACTAAACAGCAATAAACAACTATAGCTATAGCCACGTTGAAACATTGCTGGCTGAATGAAGTCTGCCCGACAAACTGACACCAAGTCTGCCTGACAAACTGAAGTGAAATCCGCCGACAAAAGAATCACCCTCAAGGAGATTTTATGTTGATTTCACTGCTGCTCAGGTGTGCCTGCACCTGCTCTCGCCTTTTACTAACCAGTGCCGAAAAAGGCGCAACTAGAAAGACACGTAACCACTTACGCAAACTCAATATAATGGCGAGTGTTACCTTATTACTGGCCTGTTTGTATATTCCCAATTCCTACGCCGCGAGCAGCTGTGGCGGCGATGGCGAGCGCGCCTGCTGTGCCGGTACCTTTGAGGTCTGGCTTGGCCAGGCCTGTGATTACGGCAATGTTGAAGTCGCGGGTTGCTCCGGAGACTGTACCTGCGGCGGGCTAAATCCATTTGGCATTCAGGCATCGGGCACCTGTAAAGCCACCACTTCCTGTGGCGGCGAAGGACAAAGAGCCTGCTGCAATGGCCTGACGGAAACCACCACCTCGGGTGAGCTACGCGCCTGCAACTCAGGGTTAGTTCCCGTCGCTGGCTGCGCCGGTAATTGTTATTGTGGTGGCAGCATAGCCACGGGGCAAGTTGCTCAGCATACCTGTGCGCCGGTGACCGAATGCGGCGGTGAAGGACAAAGAGCCTGCTGTGTTGGCGAGCCAAATACCAACGGCGCGTGTAATTCTGGTTTAACCGAAATACCCGGATGCTCCGGGGATTGTAGCTGTGGCACGGTTGATCCCGCCGACTGGCTGGGCGGCATTCCCTCACAATCCAGTGGTACTTGTGCACGTGTCGGCAGTGTCGCTATCGAAGAACCGCAAGCGGGCTGGAGCGCCAGCGAGGAGCCGCGAACCTGTGCCCTGCGCGGCTACGCCGACCTGCATAACCACCTGTTTGCCCATTTAGCCCATGGTGGCAGGACCTTTGCCGGTGAGTCGGCCCCGGTTGATGATTTTGGTCAATTTACCCTGGATGCAAGTAACAGCATTAATTCAGCAATGTCGCAACAGGAAGATCTCGACATCCACGGCACTCACACCATACTCGAGGGCTTGATTAACGGCGATACCGTCGGTGCCGGCACTAAGGACGGCTCGGTCGGTACGGGTGCACCTCCGTATTTCAATAACTGGCCGACCTGGACCACCACCACCCACCAGCAAATGTACTACCCCTGGGTGGAACGTGCGTTTCGTGGCGGCATGCGCTTGACCACCATGTTGGCGGTCACCAATGAGGCGCTGTGCAAGTCCACCGAAGGCAGCGACTGCGCCAACTCCATGGGTCCCATAGATGCACAGATAGAGGCCGCCTATGATTTCCAACGCTTTATCGATGAAAACTGTGCTGCCGACCCGGCCTCCGGCTTTTGTGCCGGCGAAGCGGGCGTCAAAGAAGGCTGGTTCCGTATCGTCACCAGCCCCTTAGAAGCACGCCAGGTTATAAGTGAAGGCAAGCTCGCCGTGGTGCTGGGCATAGAGGTGGATAACCTCTTTAACTGTAAAGAACAAAATAGCAATCGTCCCGAAGCCAGCTGCCCCAATATGCGCGACGGCAATGGCGAGCTGATGCGCAACGAGCTTGGTGAGCCCATAGACACGGTGACAAAAGCGGTGAATCATTACTTCGACAAGGGCGTACGCCACTTCTTCCCTATTCATAATTTCGATAATGCCTTTGGCGGCGCCGCCACCTGGAACGACATTATCGCCGTCGGTAATGCCTATTCGGAGCAGCGCTGGTGGCATATAGAAGACTGTGGTGTGGGATATGGTGAGTATGGCAGCCGGCTGTCCGGTGGGCCCTTCGACGACCTGTTAAAACGATTAATCGGCGCTATCGGCTTTGACTCAGACCTGCCCGTGCGCCCCATCTATCCCCTTTACCCCGCGTGCAACCGCTATGGTCTGAACCTCAACGACACCGGCCCAGGTCCGGATAAACGCGGGTTAGGTAGTGAGTTATTTTCGGCGCTGATGGATAAGGGCATGATCATAGATATCGACCATATGTCCCGTAAGTCCCTGGACAACACCCTGGCCCTGACACGCCTGTATGCGGGCGATGAAAATAATCCCTTAGCCTACTATCCCCTGGTGGCCAGCCATGTGCAGTTTTTTGATTTGCACCAGCGTACGTTCGGTGGCAACCAGGGCCGTCATGAGCGCATGCGCACCAAAGAGCAACTCGAAGCCATTCGTGATGGTGGCGGTATGATAGCGGCCATGACCAAGGACGATGTGCAAGATACGGCAATCAAGGGCTATAAGGTCACCTTGCCCTACTCAGAGCCGCTTTTTGGCGTAGCCATCAAGGATAACTGCCGTCATTCTTCCAGAACCTTTGCCCAAGCCTATCAGTATGCGGTGGATGTGATGGGCGGCCCCGTGGCTTTGGGCAGTGATTTTAATGGCGTCGCCGGTCATGTTGGCCCTCGCTTTGGCGCTAATGCCTGCGGCAGTGATATTCCTACTTTGGCACCCAGCGCCGATGTAGAACGCAGCGCCCAACTGCGCGAAAACAATAAACTTATCTACCCCTTTACCCTCGACGGCTATGGTACATTTGATAAGCAAAAAAGCGGATTTAAAGCCTTTGACTTCAATGTCGATGGACTGGCCCATGTGGGTCTGCTGCCCGACCTAGTGAAAGACATGGAAAATATCGGTCTTGCCAAACCCTATAACGATGCCTTGTTTGAGTCGGCGGAGCAGTATATTCGCGTGTGGGAGCGAGCCCTGCGCATCGCCGCGTTGAAAAACGGTAACCCTTTACCCGAAAGTCCCGCGGCGGAGCTTACCTGCCCTCGCAGCAATTTATGCCAGGGAGATAACAGCGTACCGGCAGCTATTAACTGTCCGGCACAGGTGGTTAAAGAGTGCACCGGGCCTGATACCGAGGCACAATTTGCCGACCCCAGCGTGAGCGATGGCAGTTGTGGTGTGGCCACCTTCCAAGGTTGTATTCCAGGCTCAGGCTCGCTCTTTAGCGTGGGAGACAATCAGGTAACCTGCGCTGTGATGGACAGTGGCAGAAACTCCGAAAGCTGTTTCTTTAACGTGACCATACAGGACACTCAGGAACCGGAAATTACCGCCCCCGCCGATGTGCTCGCGTTTGAATGCACCTCACCCCAAGGTGCTTCCCCAGAACTCGGGCTGGCAAGTGCCGCAGATATCTGCGACCTAACTCCAGTTATTAGCAACGATGCCCCCAATATTATCCCCATTGGCGCCAATACCATCACCTGGACCGCCACCGATGGCAGCGATAATAAAGCCACGGCACCACAGCTGGTGGAAATAGTCGATACCGTGCCCCCACAGATTAACTGCCCGCAAAACATAGTGGCCGAGTGCAGCGGCAACCGCTCTGCAACCGTGACCCCAGGCGCGGCAACCGGGTCAGATCTCTGTTCAACCTCGGTGGCGCTAAGCCAGCCATCAACCCAGTCTTTCCCCTTGGGGATCACCGAGCTCACCTACACCGCCACCGATGCTCAGACGCTGACCTCGAGCTGCACCAGTACGGTTAAGGTCGAGGATACGCTGGCACCACAATTCAACGACATCCTGGCCTCACCGCATATCCTCTGGCCGCCAAACCATGAAATGATTGACGTGGTGATCGCCCTTACGGTCAACGATGTCTGCGACAACAGCGTCCCCGTATGCCGCGTCACCGATATAAGCAGCAATGAGAGCAGCGATGGCAAGGGCGATGGCAGTACCGAGCCCGATTGGTCCTGGAATGCCAATCAAACCGGCACTACTTTGAACGTGCAATTGCGCGCCGAGCGAGAAGGCTCAGGCGACGGTCGCACCTACACCATCGACCTGGCCTGCAGCGATCTCACGGGCAACACCAGCACGGCGCAAACCACGGTCTATGCGCCCAAAAATAACAATTAGTGTTAGAACATAAATTAAAGCCCGCAGCTGCGGGCTTTTTTATATCAACACGCGCCCTGGGCTTAAACGGCAAGGACCTCAGTAAGCGCCAGCTTGTAATTGCTTCATCAACTCCCCCCTGAAAATAGCCTGATAGCAGGATAACAGCCCATCTTGAAAAATTTTTGAGATCAATTGTTAAAAACCGGTAAATGAACTGTTGTATATACCGCAACCCTAATGTATAAAAAAAGAGCGGTATATACAGCAGGGATTAAATTGGTATTGCTCTACACTGCCATTAAACAGGATCTGAGAACAATAAATTTAATAGAATCAACTAGATCGGAGTTACTATGAAACTATCACCTATTGCCAAAGTGTTGTGCCTGGCTTTTCTTGCATCCCATACGGTGCACGCACAAGATGAGCAAGTAGATCAACAGAACGAAGCGGATATTGAGAAGATCCAAATTACCGGTAGCCGAATCAAGCGAACGGATATGGAAGCGGCCAGCCCGGTTAGCGTGATCACCTCGGATCAAATTCTTGCCACCGGCATTTCCAATGTTGAAAACCTCTTACAAGAGATGTCTTTTTCTGCAGGTGTTGCGGGTAACCAAACAAATGCCTATTGGACCAGCGGCGGTTATGGCACGGCTCAAGTTAACTTGCGTGGTATGGGGATCAAAAGAACGCTTGTGCTGTTAAATGGACGACGCATTGTCTCCGGTGGTACGGGTGCTAACAGCTCGGTTGACTTAAACATGATCCCGACTTCAATCATTCAACGCATTGAAGTACTTAAGGACGGTGCCTCTGCGGTATATGGCGCAGACGCAGTGGCCGGTGTAGTCAATATCATCACTAAAAATGATTTTGATGGTGCCGAGCTAGACGTAAAAGCCGGTATGGCCGATGACGGTGACGGTGAAAGCCAAGACGTCAGCCTGAGCCTGGGTGGTGATTTCGATAAGGGCAACTTCTTTGTCAATGCAACATACAGCAACAGTGAAGCCGTGCGCCAATCCGATCGTATCGATTGTCCTGTGTTTGGTACCGAAGACAGTGAACTGGTGTGCTTCGGCAGCGGCACCACAGAGGGCGGCCGAGCGCTTTTACCCGATGGCACGGCGGTACAATTCAACCAAAATCCAGACACAGCAACCTATGGCGACGACTTTGGTCCATACAACAGTGCAGAGCATGGGTTTGACTGGCTTCCCTACCTAAACGCGGTCAGTCCGCTAGAACGCATCAGCATCGCCAATTTTGCCAATTACCGTATTAATGATGACACCCGCTTATTCTATGAAGCCATGTATACCAAGCGCAAGGCAAGCCAAATAGTAACGCCGCGCAATGGCTTTGGTGGCATCAGCGTTGATGCCGATTTCCGCTACAACCCAACCGGCCAAGACGTTGAATTCCAGCGCCGCCGCAACACCGAACTAGGCGCCCCTTTCTTTTTCCAAGAAACAGACACGGTACGAATCGTCCTGGGCCTTGAAGGCGAATGGGACAATGGCTGGTATTGGGATGTGGCCTACAACTATGGCCGCAACACGGGTAAAGATGGTTGGACATTTGATATCGACCCAGCTAAGGCACAGCAAACCCTGGATGACAGTATTTGTACCTACGACAACGGCAATGGTATCCCCTGCGGAGATTGGTTCGGTGTGAATGAGCTCACACCCGAAGTCATTGACTATGTTAAATACCGCCGCGAAGGCACGGGTGGTAACGAGATGCGCACCTGGACCGCCAACGTTTCCGGTGAGGCATTTGCACTTCCTTATGGCGCCCTTGCGGTGGCCGTAGGTGTCGAAAAACGCTGGGAAAGTGGTTGGCGTGACCCGGATTCCACGGTACTGGCCAATGGCCTGGAGGATGAAATCTCCGGTGACTTCAGCGTTACCGAAGCCTATTTCGAGCTTTCGGCTCCCCTCTTAGCGGATCTGGATTTTGCCCAAAAAGTCGATGCCGAATTCGCCATGCGCTATTCGGATTACGACACCCTTGACCCAGAGACCACCTATAAACTGGGTATTACCTGGAAAATCGACGACAGCCTGATGCTACGCACGGTTAAGTCTACCGCCTTCCGCGCACCGGCCATTACCGAGCAGTTCGGCGGCACCAACGGCGAGAACCTGCGAACCATAGACCCTTGTGAGAATGCAACCGGCGCCATAGCGCAAAACTGTTTGGCCGATAATGTGCCTGCCGGCTTCGTTCAGGACGGCACCACAGTACTCACCAATGTGGGTGGCAACCCGGACATTGGTCCAGAGGAAGCAGACACACTCACCGCCGGTATCGTTTGGCAACCTCAGTTTCTAGACAACTTTTCGATGACGGTCGACTACTTCGATATTGAAGTCGAGGGTGCCATTACCTCGGTCAACGGCTCGGATATGTTAAAGCTATGTTATGAAGATCCTGTAGGTAATTCAGAGTTTTGTGGTACATTTACCCGTCATCCACTGACCCGACAGGTAACTGAGATTAACCAGCGTCCGGTGAATGCGGCGACAGAAAATGTCGCGGGTGTCGACCTCAACATGGACTATAAATTTGACCTTGCAGGGTTAAATGCAAAAACCAGTTTAGATGTCACTCGCCTGCTAAAACATGAAAGCACGCCTTTCGCCGGTCAACCTACAATCGATAAAGTAGGTTTCATCACCGAAGATCAAGGTAGCTACACCAAATGGCGCAGTAACTTTAACTTTATGGTCATGGCGGATTTATGGTCAGCGGGGCTGTCGGTACGATATATAGGTTCTGCGGATGATGTGAATGGCGGTGATTTCGATCCACTGGGTAAATCCGTTGGCTCGGTCACTTATACAGACGTGCAAGGCTCGTATCGTATTAATGACGATTTGCAGCTGTCTGCGGGGATAGATAATATATTCGACAAGAAGGCGCCCTACTTAACGTCTTGGAATGACGCCAATACGGACGTTATGACCTACGATTTAATTGGTCGCAGAGGCTTTGTCCGTTTAAATTATAAGTTCTAAGAGCTTATAACAAATAGTGATGTAGGCTTTAACTATGGTGAAGCCTACATCTCACTAAATAAATACACCTTATACACATGGATAACGTTGTAAGCGATGCAAGTTCCAAAATACAAAGAAATCAGCAATTTTATAATCTCAAAGATAAATAGCGGAACTTGGGCTGAGAACGAAAAGCTGCCATCTGAAAACGACCTAGCCGAGTTGCTCGACAGCAGTCGTATGACGGTAAGAAAATCGTTAGAACAGCTGGTCGCCGACGGACTGCTTTATCGCCGACCCAGTGTTGGCACCTTTGTCGCGCCAAAGAAAGTGCAGAGTTCTTTTTTGGAAATTCGAAACATTGCCGATGAAATTAAAGAGCGCGGCCATCAGCATTCAAGCCTTGTCCTTAGTAAGGTGCTGATGAAGCCCACGGACAAGTTATTAGAGCTGTTAAAGCTGGACACTTACGTCGATGTAGTAAGAGTGGTGATTTTACATCAAGAAGATGGCAAGCCCTTTCAGCTCGAAGAGCGCTATGTCAATGCCGAGCTGGTGCCCGATTTTTTCAACCAGGACTTTACCCGTATCACCTGTAATGAATACCTCAATACCCAGTTGCCTGTGACCAGTGCCGAAATCTCAATTGAAGCCATTACCCCACCCAAAATCCTAAAACACCAATTAGGAATGAACGATGGCGATCCCTGCCTAAAACTCACCCGGATAACCACCTCGGGCAGTAACACCGTCAGTTTCGCTAATCTTTACCACTCGGGTAATGCATTTAAACTCACCGGCAAACTGGTTTCCGTGTAACCCTTATCGTCTGAACTCAGCCAATGTTGTGCGTTTGCAGGAACGCCTTTTAGCCCTGAACACATCCGCCTCTACCTCCGGCCACTAGGCCAAACGCCGTGTCGACCTATGCTCGCTAAAGTAAAGCCACAAAAAAGCCGAGTAGTTACCTACTCGGCTCATTTTGAGCGCTTATTGACTCACTTAACCCTAACTAAAGCTATCGAAGTGGATAACGTTTTTATCGACGCCCATATTAACCAGGGTGGCTATGGTTTCATCCATCATGGCTTTAGGCCCACACATATAATAGTGCGCGGCTAACAGGGCTTCTTTATTCATATTATTGAACAACACCTGCTGGGCATAGCCGGTGGCGCCTAACCAATCCGGACCGGCTTGCGATAGCACAGGGGTGAAGCGGAAATTATCAAAGCGCTGGCTCAGGGCAAAAAACTCTTCCTGATAGAGCAGGTCTTCTTCATGGCGCGCACCAAAGTAGAAGTGAATTTCCTGCTTGCTATTGTTGGCCAACAGTAGCTCCTTGATGATCCCTCTCAGCGGCGCCATACCAGAGCCTGCGCCGATCACCACAATGGGTGCCTTGGTGTCTTGGTCAACATAGAACTCTTCGAATGGACCCAAAGCATCAACCGTGTCACCTGGCGCCATGTTACATAGATAACTGGAACCCGAGCCCGCCGGCACGCCCTGTTGCGGGGCGCGATGATATTTAATGGCAAATACCAGCTCTTCGTCTAACTGGCTCACCGAGGTCAGTGAGTAGTTACGTGAGCAAGCCGCTCTGGGGTACTCGCTATTATCTTCCTCGTCCCAATAGGCTTTGTAATCGCTTGGAATATAGTGCGGCCTTGCCGGTACTTGCCCTTCGGGAATAAAGAAACGCATAAAGGCACCGGCTTTATAAGCCAATGGCGGCCCCTGAACTTTAAATCGCAACTCCTTGATATCCGGGGTTACAAACTCACTGCCGACCAGGGTCAGCTCAACCTTTTTGGCATCGGTGACATCGAACAAGGTCATGTCTTGAACATCGTCACTAAAGTGTTGACAGGCTAACCTAAAGCCTTGTGCCAGCTCAGCTTGCGAGAAGTGTTGCTGGTCGGCGGAGGTAGCCTTAGGTGCGGGGTTAATCAACACCTTACAACGCCCACAGGTGCCACCGCCACCGCAGGTAGACGGCAGGGAAATATCATGGCCCGCGAGCCCATCTAACAGATTCGTCGCCGTAGAGAGCTCAAGCTGATCAAGCAACTGCTGCTCGTGATCGAATATTTTCACCGACGTTCGCTTCGACAGCAGGGCGACCTTATACTGTCCACGGCGAATAAGATCTAAGGTCCAGATCAGCCCCGACAGCGACAACCACAAGGTAACAAAGGCGAACAGAATAATCTGTATATTGTTAAAGCTGCCCTCATTGCCGTAATCCATAAAGTGCAACATAAAGAAGATATCGGCGAAGCGCTTATGAGCATCGCTGTGCCCGACCACGCGTCCCGAACCCGCCTCGATATAGACACTGGTTTGAATATCATCGTTAAAGTTCACCCGCCAAGCGGCATTTTTCTGCTTGGGAAAATCTTCAAGGGGTGGCTGCAGCAGGGTCACCTCTCCGACGCTGCCCGGGCCATTGTAAGATTGCTTGGCAAGGCGCGTGGCAAAGGCTGCATCTATGCTCACCTCATTACCCCGATAGGCATCAAACAGGCTGTATTCGTTTTCAAAGTACGGGTACAGGCCGCGCTTATGGGTAAGCAAATAATAGGGCTGACCGAGCAGTGCAATCTGCTTGAGTGACATGCTGGGCTCGGCTTTTTCCAGCACGCTTCTTGGTTCGACCAAGGCTGCGGTATCTATCTGCACTTGGTCATGCGCGTGGGCGCGATAGGTATGACCGCCGACCTTATGGTGATCCATCAAGTTAAAATAAAAGCCGCTGCCTAACCACAGCATAAACTGAACCCCCACGACCAGGGAGGTCCATTTGTGTATTGATCGTATCCACTGCATTAGACATCACCTCGTTGTAGTTGATTTTTTTGTTGGAGGTCTTGCGTTAAGGCATGCTCTTCTTCGTTCTTTTTGAACACCCTAAAGTACACCAGCACCATGCCGGCTAGGGCGGCCAAGATGCTAAACAGGGTCACCCAAAACAGCAATTGATTGTCTATTTCACTGTCTTCGTAGTCCATTACGTGGAATCTAAACATCCAGTCGAACAAGCGCCACCATTCATGTCGCTTGGCCAGCACCTCACCACTGCGGGCGGAAATGTACAGCGCCGGGCTGCCCAGGTTGTCAAAATTCACGCGCCATGCTGGCAGTGCATTGTGCACCCGTCGACTCAACTCAAAGGGCGGGTTGTCGTCTATGTATTCAACACTTTCAACGTCACCGCTGCCGGTGTACTCGGACTTGGCTACCCTCACGGCTTCGTCTTTGCCCAAAGGCGAGAGCAAGACGCCGGTGTTGGCATCAACCAGATAGTGAACATCGTCCTGCACAAAGCGATAAACCGGTTTATCCAGGTGCATCCCCAACGAGAGCTTCTCCAAGCCCGTGTACTGAGCCCTTAACGAGCTCATGGGATAGTTGACCTGCTGCACCGCCACCTTGGTCTGATGGTTGTGAACCAGGGTGTCGCCGTGCACATAATCTATGTCAAAAAACACCATATAGGCCCCGGTGACCGACCAGATCACAAACTGCGAGCCTAAAAACAGCATCAGCCACTTGTGGTATTTTCGGCTGCTTTTTAGCAGGCTAAAGGGCGGTGTTTTGTCTGCCTCAATGGCGCGAGCGCGCCAAATGAAGTAGACCGCAGGTAAGACCAGCAGGGTCAGCAACACCGCACTGAGCATGCCGCCCACCATGGGCGCGGCAATACGGCTCATCACCTCGGAGCCGGTTCCCGAACCATATAAGATGGGCATTAGGCCGATGATAATGGTGGCAACCGTCATCATTACCGGGCGAATACGCATGCCCGCCCCTTCCATAATGGCCGCTGTCAGCTGTGCTCTATCAAAGGCGATGCGCTGCTCTTTACAGCGTTCCCTCGCCTCCTTATAGGACTGGTTTAAATACACCAGCATAATCACGCCAATTTCAACCGCGACCCCGGCCAGGGCAATAAAGCCAACACCCACGGCCACGGAGAAGTTAAAGCCCTCAAGGTACATCAACCATAGGCCGCCGATCATCGCCATGGGCAGGGTGATGATAATGATGCCGACCTCAACAAGGGATCTGAAGTTTAAGTAAAGCAGCACCACAATAATGGCCAGGGTGAGTGGCAAGACATAGGTCAGCTTATCTTTCGCTCGCTCCATGTACTCGTATTGTCCGGCCCAGTTGATCGAGTAACCCGCCGGTAAATCCAGGTTGGCAACCAAATGTGCCTTGGCATTTTCAACATAGGTGCCCACATCCACATCGGCGATATCGATAAAGGTCCAGCCATTAATACGGGCATTCTCACTCTTGATACCCGGCGGACCAATCTCGATACGAATATCGGCAACATCGCCAAGGGCAATCCGTTGTCCGTTTGGTGTCACCACGGGCAGGCGAGCAAGCTGCTCCGGCGAGTCGCGGTAATCCTGGGGATAACGCAGGTTGACCGGATAGCGCTCCTGGCCTTCGATGGTTTGCGTCACATTCATGCCGCCGATGGCGGTCGAAACCACCTGCTGCACATCTTCAATGTTTAACCCGAAGCGGCTCGCTTTTTCCCGTGAGATATCCACCTTGATATAACGGCCGCCGGCGACGCGCTCGGAGTAAACCGAGGCGGTGCCTTGCACCTGAGGCAAGAGCTGCTCAATTTGCTGACCTATGTCTTGAATGACATCCAATCTCGGTCCCGCGACCTTAATCCCCACCGGGGTTTTAATGCCGGTTGCCAGCATATCGATACGGGTTTTAATCGGCATCACCCAGGCGTTGGTTAGGCCGGGGAATTTCACCAATTTATCAAATTCCGCTTTCAGGCTTTCGGTGGTCACGCCTTCGCGCCACTGATCGCGCGGTTTAAGCTGAATAAAGGTTTCTATCATGGTCAGCGGCGCCGGATCCGTCGCCGTTTCCGCTCGCCCTACTTTACCGAACACAGTCTCCACCTCCGGCACGGTGCGGATCAGCCTGTCGGTTTGCTGCAACAACTCACGGGCCTTACCAATGGAAATACCCGGGTAGGTAGTTGGCATGTACATTAAATCCCCTTCATCCAACGGCGGGATGAACTCACTGCCAATTTTGTCTACCGGGTAGAATCCTACCAGGGTCAAGGCAAGGGCCAGCACCAAGGTGAGTTTCGGGAACTTCATCACCTGTGCCAACACAGGCTTATAGATGGCAATCAACAAACGGTTGAGCGGGTTTTTCTTTTCCGAGACTACTTTGCCGCGGATAAAGTAACCCATCAATACCGGCACCAGGGTAATGGCCAAACCGGCAGACGCCGCCATGGCATAGGTTTTGGTATACGCCAGCGGCGCAAACATACGCCCTTCCTGCGCTTCAAGAATAAACACCGGCAGGAAAGACACTGTGATGATCAGCAAGCTAAAGAACAGCGCCGGCCCCACTTCGGAGGGGCCTTGGCCACGATTTCCCAGCGGTTTTCGTTGGTCAGGGGCGTTTTTTCCATGTGTTTGTGCATGTTTTCTATCATCACGATAGCACCATCGGTCATGGCACCAATGGCAATGGCGATACCGCCCAGGGACATAATATTGGCATTGATCCCCTGCATATACATGATGATAAAGGACACCAAAATGCCCAGCGGCAAGGTAACCACCGCCACGATGGAGGAGCGTAAATGGAACAGGAAGGCCACACAGACCAGTGCCACAATGGCCAGTTCTTCTGCGAGCTTGCTCCAAAGGTTATCAACCGCGCTTTCGATCAGTTTGGAACGGTCATACACGGTGACAATCTCAACCCCTTCCGGCAGCGACGACTTCAAGGATTCGAGCTTTTCTTTGACCCCATCTATGGTTTGTTGGGCGTTTTCACCAAAGCGCATCACCACTACGCCGCCAACCACTTCGCCTTCGCCGTTTAATTCCGCGATACCGCGGCGCATTTGCGGCCCCAGGCTGACATTGGCCAGATCACCTATACGCAGCGGCGTACCTTGTTCATTTATACCCAGGGGGATTTTTTCAATGTCACTGACCGACTTAATATAGCCGGTGGCGGTCACCATATACTCGGCTTCGGCCAGCTCGACCACGGATGCTCCCGTCTCTTTGTTACCGCGCTGCAAGGCCACCTGAATTTGCGCCAGCGGTACGTTGTAGGCGCGCAGCTTATCCGGGTCGACCTGCACCTGGTACTGCTTCACCATACCGCCCACGGCCGCCACTTCGGAAACGCCGGGCACGGTTTGCAGCTCATACTTCAAGAACCAATCCTGAATACTGCGCAACTGACTTAAATCATGGTTACCGGTTTTATCCTCCAGGGCATAGATATACACCCAACCCACACCGGTGGCATCCGGGCCCAATTGCGGTTTGGCCGTCTCCGGCAGGCTAGAGGCCACCTGGCTTAGGTACTCCAGCACCCGCGAGCGTGCCCAATACAAATCGGTGTCATCATCAAAGATGATGTAAACATAGGAGTCACCGAAAAAAGAAAAACCGCGCACCGTTTGTGCACCGGGCACCGACAACATGGCCGTGGTCAGCGGAAAGGTGACCTGATCCTGTACCACCTGAGGCGCCTGCCCCGGGTAGCTGGTTTTAATGATCACCTGCACATCGGATAGATCCGGAATGGCATCAACCGGGGTGTTCTTCAGCGAGTACAAGCCGCCAAAGGCTATGATCAGGGTGATCAGCAAGACAAAGAAACGATTGCCTACCGACCAGCGAATTATTGATTCAATCATAACTACTTCCCTCTACTTAATGCGCTGAGTGATCAACAGCATCTTGCTGTTGCGTATTATCAGCGAGAGAGATTTCGGTGATGACAAAGTCGTCTCTGATTTCAAAGGTAAACATCACTTCATCGCCGACGTTAAAAGCAGAAATATCGACATCCTCGGCAAGCATAAAGTCCATGGTCGCCGCCGGGCGGCCCCACTTTTCAATTGGTCCGCGGCTGATGTTCATGATGCGGTTTTGCGCATCAACAAGGTTTATCACCCCCATCACGGTGGCACTGGACACCTCGGGCTCGGTCATGATGTGAATACCGGTTAGCTCATAACCGCCGTCATCGGTTTTGGTCACTTCAAAATGCAACGTCTGACCCGATTTTAAGGCGTCAATATCCACCGAGTCTGCCACGGTAAAGTCCATGGTCATCTCTGGCCAGTCCCATTCTTTTGCCGGTCCGTGGGTGATGTTCACCATGCGATGACCCGCCATGACACTGTTCACTTCCCCTTCCATCCATACCGATGTAGGCACTTCGTCGTGATACATGCGTTTGAAGTCGGAGCTCTTGCTTGATTCCGAGTCAATTAAGAACTGAGCCGAGGTCACCACCACATCGCCCTCTTCAAGACCCGTTAGTATCTCTACTTCGTTCTCGCCCACTCGACCTAGGGTTACCGCGACCGATTTAAACTGGCCGTCACCAAAATCCAGAACGACACGATCTTGCTGTCCGGTTCTGATCACCGATTCTTTTGGCACCACCATGGTATTGCCGGTTTGCTCTGCCTGCAGCGACACCTGCGCGAACATATTCGGCTTAAGCAAATAGCCTGGATTATCAAATTTCAATCGCACCCGCAGGGTACGCGTTTGGCTGTTAAGGGTGGGATAAACATAATCAACCACACCGTGCCATTCTTTACTGGGTAAATAATCCAGTGTCATCGACACCGGCAGGCCTTTTTTAATGACATCGGCATCGCGCTCGAACACCTCCGCCTCAACCCACACCTGAATCCAGCTTAGCAATACTCATCAGCGTGGTACCGGGCTGCACATAAAACCCTTCACGCACTTGCAAGCCATCCACAACCCCTTGTTGTGGCGAATAAAAAGTAACGGTTTGGCGCACCTTGCCGGTACGCTCCAGCTCATCAATAAACTCCGAAGACATGTGCAACGCCTTTAAACGCTCTCTGGCTGCAACGGCCAAAGAGCCACTGCTATGCTTTAAGGCGATCAGAAACTCTTCCTGGGCATTGACCAGTTGCGGCGAGTAAAGGGTGTATAACGCCTGCCCCTTATCCACCGGGTTACCGGCGGCTTTGACGTAGAGCTTTTCTATCCAGCCATCAACACGGGGGTGAATATGGATCAGTTCGTCTTCATCATATTGGACATAGCCCACGGTGGAGATATTGGTTTGCATTGTTTTCACTTGCACCGGCGCGGTGCGCACGCCCAAATTATGGATCACGTTCGGAGAGATTTTTACCGCGCCTGGGCCAATATCACTGCCCGACTCTTCTTCCTCGTAAACGGGCACCAGGTCCATCCCCATGGGTGATTTACCAGGCTGATCACGACGATAATTGGAGTCCATGGGCGCCACCCAATAAAGCGGCTTCTTTTCCCCTGAGTCGGCGACTGTTCCGCTAGTGTCAGACTCTTGGCTGTGAAACAAACTCATGCCCCCGACTCCGATCAAGGCACCAATGATCACGGCGATAATCGTTTTGTTGTTAGACGACATTATTCTTCTCCAATTCGGTGTGTATGTATGGACTCGCTGTTGGTTTGCTGTTGTGGTTGGTAGCGAGCCATAAAGTAATTGATTCGGGCAACGGTTTTAAGCAGGTTAACGTCAATATTAAGTGCCGAAATACGGGCATTTAACACGGCGATACGGGCCCGAACGACCTCGGCAAAATCACCATCATCATTGGTGTACGCATTGAGCGATGCATCTGCCTGTTCTTGTGTTTGTTTAAGTAACAGCTCGCCGTAGAGCGCCTTTCTGTCGGACAAGCGCTTTAACTGCTTGAGCTCTTTTTCCACGGCGCTGATCATTTGCTTGAGCAGCAGTAACTTCTCTGTTTTTACCGACTCAGACTCGGCGATTGAGGCGGCCACTTGTTTATCCTGGTTATTCTCGGTGAAAATCGGCAGGTCAAAGGTAACGCCCACAGAGAAAAAGTCGGCGCGACTATCGCCGGAAGGCATATCGCCCCGGTAGCCGTAGCCGGCGTTGACGCCCCATTGAGGCTTATAGCTCTGCTCGGCCAGCTGCACGCCTTTTTCTGACACCTGCTGTTTCACATCTATGGCCATGAGGGCGGGATGATAAGCCAACTCGCCGGCAAGGCGCTGGCGGGAATAATCGGATGCCTTAAACAGTTCGGCATTTAACAGCTGCAGTGTAGGCAACTGGTTTGATACCTCAAAAGCGAAGGTGCTTGGGTTGTCATCGAATGTGATTGCAAACTCATCTTCATGGTAGATATGAAGCCATTCGTTGAGCTGCGCCAACAGGGTATCGAGTTTTTGCTTTTCTACCGTCAACCTGTCTTCGAGTTGCACAATTTCCAGTTCGGCGCGAATAACATCCTGCTGGCGCGTCTTACCAATCACATTGGAGTAGCTAATCATCGCCACCTCGGCAATTTGCTCAAACAGCGCTCTGTCGCCCTTGATAAGCTCTATTGTGCGCTGCGCCAGGTAAGCGTCTAACCACAGCTCTGATACCTTGCTTTGAAGCTGCGCTTTACGGTTCGCGCGTAACAGCGGGTACTGGGTCGACTCGAGCTCAAGCTGGCTTTGTTTTAACTGCAAGCTATCACCGCGAGGGAACATTTGCGTCACGCCGACTTTCACTTGCGTCATCCCCTCTTGCTCAAACTCCCAGGTATCTACCGGCAGGTTCATTAAACCGAGGGAAACCTGAGGGTCGGGCAAAGCACCCGAGGCAATGCTCTTGTTTTCAATGGCTTGCTGTTTTAGGCGATTGCCATGCAACCAAGGGTCATTTTGTTGCGCCATCATGACCGCTTGTTCAAGGGTGAGCGCTTGCTGCGCCGTCGCCGCCTGCGAACTCGCGGCCACGGCGATAGCTAACAGCCAGGTAGCAAGGCTAACAGGATAGCTAGTCATTAGAACTGCTCCTCATAGGTCTTCACATGGGCGTAGACTTTGCTGCTGCCATCTTTGTAGAGGATAAGCACCTGATAGGGCGTAAACCTGTCACCCACTTCCATGCCGGGTGACCCTAGGGGCATGGCGGGAACCGACAGGCCGATGGCATCGGCGTGCTCTTCTTTTAGAAATTGCCGGATAAACTTGGCCGGCACATGGCCCTCAAAAGCAAAACCATCGCGTGAAATGGCACTATGGCAGGAGCGATAATTGGCGGCGATGCCAAGCTTGGTTTTGACCGGGCTGATATCCAGATAGTCTTTGGCATAGGTAATGATCCCCTCACTCTCGATGTGGGAGATCCATTTTTTACAGCAACCGCAGGTCGGTGTTTTGTACACCAACAGCTCTAAAACATCATTGCCATTGCTTCGTTCATTGGCATGAACAACACTCGGTAAAAGCAGTACTAACACTGCTACTTTTAAAAACTTTTTAATCATTTTAGCCCCCAGCAAATGCTGGCTTTTCAACACGTTTACACGTGCATTATCACAAAAGTGCTCATCATCTTTGAGCAGATTTTTGACGCATTAACCCTGTGTTAGGCAAAAATGGGGGGGCGAAAAAGGGACGTTTGAATTGCGCTTGGCTGCGCAGAGGTGGCGCTAATGACGGCTTCACTGACGGCAATTACGTCGGCCATAGCGGTTGAAGAATTGACAAGGGTTACCGATGTACAGGCGTTTGTCGGGCAAACACACTGCACCTCACAGCAGTCGTCCATCATAGCTGAATTCATGGTTGTATCGCCATGTTCCATGCCTTGATGATGCTGCATCTGGGTATTATCGGTCACCATCTTCATGGCTGCATGTGATTGATGAGCGTCCATAGCCGTTTCACATGTCATCGCAGAATACGCGAATGCCTGCCCAAGCAGAGCAATCAGCACGGCTGCAATAACTAATACCTGTGAAACCAGTCTAAACATAACACTCTCAAATTGAATAACCTAAAAAGACTAAGCTACTTTTTGCGTAAAGTAAATGCTTTGTAGATAAAGCAACTAGCGAAAGCGTTAGCAAATTCACCACCAATAAAAAGCCGGTGTGAAGTTTTAATCACACCGGCTTATTTTGTATCGCTTGCTTGTGCGCCCGTGGCCGAACACATATTGTCGGTCGCCGAGCAGAACACACTTAGTGTCTTCTTTGTGGTGCGTTTTGGATCATTTCTTTGCCATTTTCATACACATAGGCGCTCACCCAACGTCCATACAGAAGCTGGTGATTGTTGTCCAGCACGGCTACAAAGGGACGGCCATCGGCATTATTGGTCGCCAAGGCAATTCCCGTGGCGTTTTCCAGCCCCAGAGCACCACTTTCAACTAAACGTAAAAACGCTTCAAGCTCTTCCAGGGTTTCAATAATGTCGTTGTCATTGATCATGCTTATTACTCACTTAAACTCCGATAGGTGTAGAGTAGCACCTCTGGACGAACCGATAAATAAAACGCATCCCCGCCCAACGTCAAAGTATGCCCGACATTTCAATAATTGCTCAGGGGTCACGCGTTTACCCAAACTGCACTCACAAAAAAGCAGGCCAATTGCAGCCTGCTTTTTTAAAATCAAAATGAACCCTTAAGATTCGCGATAGAAAACTTCTACCGTGCCTTTGCTTTTCAGCAGTAGTGGCTGGCCGCGACGGTCAAGCGCCTTAGGTGAGGCTACCTTAATCCAACCTTCGCTGATGCAGTATTCTTCTACGTCGAAACGCTCTTTGCCGTTAAAACGCACGCCAATCTCATGCTGTAGAATTTCTTCGTTGTAGAACTTGCTACGCGGGTTGATAGAAAGCATGTCTGGAATGGCCGGTTTTGCATTTGTGTCTGTCATGATGATTTTTCTTAATTTATAAATGTGCCGCTATTGTAGGTAATACCGCAGCAATGCTCAATCATCAGCGCACCAAAACAACCGGCTGATTTATTTGCGCTGGGCAATGAGACATAGGATAGTAACGCAAGCATCCAACTAGGCATTGACACTGTATAGGACCACTATGATCAAAGCACTTCTGGCTTCTGGCCTTGTTTTATCCACCTTACCAGCATTTGCGGCCAACCTTACCGTTGAAGAGCTGCGCATTGAAAAAGCCACCAGCGCCATGCCTCAGGTATTAAGCGCCTTTAGCGCTGATATCAGTCAATTTGAACAGCAGTGGCAAGGCGCCAAAAGCTATGCCGAAGCAAAAGAGCGGGTGCAAGCGCACGCCAGCGAACTATGGCAAAGCGCCAAGCAACGCCTTACCAGCAGCGCAAGTTATGATGATCGCGAGCTCTATTGGGCACGCCTGCACTCCAGCAAAGTAATGCGCTCGGTTAAGCCCGCATTTGCGATGAGCGATGCTGAGCAAGCCACCCTGCTGGCTCTGTTAGAGCACGGCAGCCGTGGCCGTGATGACCTTGAATACACTAAGGGCACAGAGAAAAAAATTCTCCTGACCGGCTTTGATCCCTTCTTGCTCGATAAAAACATCAACCAGAGTAACCCCTCCGGCGTGACCGCGCTGTTACTCGATGGCCAGGTGATAAGCTTTAAGGGCGTGCAAGCAGAAATCAACACAGTGATGATCCCGGTACGCTATGAAGACTTTGACCAGGGTCTGATTGAAGAGATCCTCGCTCCCTACTACGCCCTGAATAATGTGGATATGGTGGTCACCGTGAGCATGGGTCGTAAAGACTTCGACCTTGAGCGCTTTCCCGGCAAACGTCGCAGTGTCACCGCGCCGGATAACGCCAATATCGTCTATGGCGGCACGCAAACGGCACCGAAAATATCCAGCCTCAATGGCCGCCCCTTACCTGGCGATGAGTTTGTGCAATTCAGCCTGCCGGTAGCGCAAATGCAGCAGGCCAAGGGCCCGTACAAGGTTATCGACAACCACAAGGTCACCACACTGGAAAAAACCTTTGAGCCGAAGACCCTGGATGAGCTTAAAAACGCGATTGCGGTTAACGGCGGCGGTGGCGGCTATTTATCGAACGAGATCTCCTATCGCAGTATTCGCCTGCGCAACGAGCTCAATTCCGACATTCCCACCGGGCATATTCACACCCCGCGTATCGCCCAGTTTGAACCTGAAGTGGAGGCAAAAATTGTGGCCCAGATTAAGGCCATGCTGGAGCACAGCCTCACGGCCATCTAAAACTTGCCTGCGCCAATGGCGAGCAAGAGCAATAAAAAAGCGCCTTAGGGCGCTTTTTTTGAGAGCTTTATGCATCAAGACAATCACTTGAATGCAATCACTTGCGAGTGCGTCTGGCCTGGCAGTCAGAACCAGGGCTACAGTGGCGCCAGGGCTTAGTTAGACCAGTGAATATGCTTTATTTTCCACTGTCCGTCTTGTTGCTCCAGCACTATGGTTTCCATACCCTCATAATCGTATTGCTTATCCTTATAGGTGCCCTTGGTATGGCTGCGTGAAACAGAAACCGCGGTGTTACCAAAAACCTCAACCTGATGTTCCAGTGTTTTTGATTCCATCATTTTCAGGTATTTCATATCGGATAACATATGATGATGCGCATATTCGTCGGCACTGCGCTCTACGCGCCCGCCCTCGAAAATAATAATATCATCGGCAAGCTGTGCCGTGGCGAGCGCCTTATCACCGCTTTTAAGGGCCTGTTTAAAGGTTAGCACCGCCCTGGCCGCTGGTGTGTCCAAGCCGTTGAACAGTTTCGCGTCTTTTTCATCGCCACTCTGGGCTTGCACGGCAACGCTGGTCGTTGCCAGTAGGAATAAAAATGCCGATAGTAATTTCATTATGCTTCTCTTTTTATTGTTTTAGTTAGTAGGGCCTACCACACTGGTTAAGCAAGCGGTGACGGCCAAAATGGCCCCTGCGATGACCATCTCTAGAGTGATGGAGTTAGCTAACACCGCCCGCCCATCCGGGTTGTTAAGCCGAGGAACAAGTATAAACTTATGCCTGGCGGCCAGCGCCAATATACACAGCACTAGCACTAGCTTAAGCAGTAAGGTTTGTCCGTAACTCGACGCCAACAGTGCCGCGGGGCTGATGAGCAATTGAAACGCCAAATACGCCCCGGCCAAGAGTAAAACCCCAACCAATACACTAGCCTGCCGTGAAAAGCGGTTCATCAGGGCTATTAGCCCATCATCATTGAGCACCTCAACGGCATGTTTAAGCGGATACAGGGCCCCAAACCACCAGGTCATCACCACAACATGCATCATTAAAAGCGCTTTTTCTAGCGCCGCTAACTCAGAAACATGCCCTACCAAGGTAAAGGAGTAGGCAAGCATTAATAAGCTGGCAGCAAACAGGCCATGGCGCGCCCATTGAACTAATGTGGCTTTGGCAGAGCAAGCCAAAAGCATCACCGCCCCTAAGGCAACCAGGCAGCCCAGGGCTCTAACCTGAGCCGCTGCACCTATGGATGAATCCCACATAATTTCCAGGATAAAGCTATCGAATGCGCCGCCAATGCCGTCTTCTGCCATGGCACCGGTATTGGCAAAAAACCAAACAGCATTGCCGACAAAGGCAAGCAGAACCAGAGATAATGGCAGGCAAATGCCGCTCAATACGCCTGGCCGTGCGGGGTCCTGTTCATGGGCAAACACCTGACCCAAGAAGGCATAACCTGCAACACCGGCAAAGCCTGCATAAAAGGCCATTTTCGCTAGCACAATGATGGTATTCCAGATAAACACGTCCATCACAGGGTATTAGCCTTGCTTAGTTCACAACAAAGCTAACGCTGCTTTTCATTTTATGGCCGTCTTGGCCAAGAAAAATCATATCAACCTGATAGCTTGAGGGCGCAAGTTCAGGAAGTGCCCAGGAATGCTCAAGGCTCGCTTCCTTAGTGGGCTTAAAACCAAATTTAATGGCCTCACCCTGCGCATTTTTTAGTGATACCTTCACCAGGCGCACTTCTTTGGTAAATGTGAGTGATAACAGCTCGGGAGTTTGCGCTAGCGTGGCCTTATCAGCGGGCACACTGGCTTTCAAATCGACATGGGCAAAGACCGCAGAACTAAACGCCAGCGTGATTACCGCAAGAAAGTGAATTAGGGATTTCATTGTTACCTCGATTATTTTTTTATTTATAAGATCACGCGACAGGCAAACAACTGATACACCAGGCCTGCAACACCTTTACATCTGCCGACGTCTTATTCGAAATTTATCACATTGCGTTGTTACTTATTGTCTTTATTGCAATGCGTTTTCAGCCCTATCTAACCAGATATACCCCGGTGTTAAAAGGAATGTGATAAAAAACGGTGTAAAACCAGCGCCGGCTCCTTAATTGAACCACCTAGCCAAGGCCACAGGTATTGCGCTACGGCTAATAGCGAAAAGGCACATGCCCTACCTTCACAAAGATCACCGTTTCTTCGTTTACGTACGGCGTGTGCTCACTCATATGCGGGCTGCGCAGCCAGGTGCCCTGCGGATAATGACCGAACTCATCGCAAAACTCGCCACTAAGCACTAAAACCTCTTCGCCGCCAAAGTGCTTATGAGGCACAAAGCGCTCGCCCTTGGGCCATTTCACCAGGGCCGTATGTTCATGCTCAAAGGTGTGCAGTGGCATCACTTCAAGGCCACCCTGCCCCGGTTGCCACTGTGTTTCCCGGGTGTTGATGCGCACCGTTTGCGTATCCTTTTCATCAAACTGATTGAGCTTCACAAAGAGCACGCAGCCTTCTTTACTAAAGGGCGCGTGCACACTATTAGGTGGATTACGAATGTAGGTGCCCGCCGGGTAATCGCCGTGCTCGTCTGAAAACACCCCCTCAAGCACAAAGATCTCCTCGCCCAGAGGATGAGGGTGCGGATTAAAACACGAGCCCGCCTCGTATTTAACTATGCTTGTAGTGTGCCCCGACTCTTTGCCTTCGCGCTCCAATGGCTTGCGCCACACCCCTTTAGCCGGGCTTGCCTGCCAGGGTTGCGCTGCCGTTTTAATCGCTAACTTCTGGTCAAAATCCATATTTAACATGCGTGCTCCTGTTTGATGCGCTTCTGCAAGCGCTCAGCTGGTTTTGATAATAAGCAATGAATACTACACCACCGGCGTTTTGGTTCACCCAAAGACGGTAAAAGGAGTATCGGGGCAAAGACTATAGTGGCAGTGCGATGCGACCAAGAACTCCCGTTATCTTCCCTTGCCAGCGCGTCATAATTCGGCGGTTATGTGTGAAGACACCTTATGGAAATTTAATAATTTATCCTTGAGGCGCTGCGAGTATGTAACAAAGTTGGTGAGCGCACCGGCATCTTTTCTATTGGTATCGGCAAGTAACAATAACAGCTTGCGGTGGGCCTGATTAAGATGCAGCTGCAACAACTTGGCCGACTTCTCAATCTCCTCATTATTGGGCTCCTCTAGATGCTCACTGGTTTTTGTAAAAAGATTTAAGGTATCGCTCGATAACTCTCTTACCAGAATCAAAATATCACTTTTCAGCTCGATAAATTGCTCACTCATGATGCGTTTGCTCTCAAACAGATCGGTAATTGAGTCATGGATCTGGAACAGATAATCATAGCGATTAATTTGTATTATCAGCTCTCGTGATTGCTCTTCATCCTTCATCTTGCTTAACAGCGAAGTGAAGTAAGTCATGTACTCTTTTTCGATAAAATTGACATATTCAATGCGTTTTTGCGCCGTGTCCTGAATGCTCTTGTAGTTTGTTTCTAAGCTTAGGGTGACAAGGTTGTAGTTCTCCTTTAAAAAGTTGAGCAGCTGTTGATTACCCGTTTCAAGCCTGTCCACGATAAGCTGAAACTCTTCGTCTTCTTGATAGGTCGGCAGCTCAAGGCGCTCAAAGTCCATTTTCCCTTCACCCAGCAAAAAGTCGACAAAGCGGGTAAAAGGGGTGACAAAAATAATAAAGATGAGGCTGGCAACCACGTTGAATATAAAGTGAATGTTAGCCAGGGCAATGGCCGGATCCATGGTCACGTCACTTAACTTGTGGCCAAACAATAAAATAACGGGCAAAAACAACAAGACCCCACCCACATTAAACAAGAGGTGACTCAAGGCTGCTTTTTTAGCGGCAATATCCATCCCAAACACGGCGATCATAGCCGTTGCCGTGGTGCCTATATTGGCCCCCATAATGATGGGCACCGCATTCTCAAGGCCCAAAACCCCCTGCTGGGTGAAGATAATAGCCAAACCCGTTGTGACCGAGCTCGACTGCACCATGGCGGTAAAAATACAGCCAACCAAAATCGCAATCAGGGGGTTTTGCGGCTGGGTTAAAATCTCAATTAACGCCGGATTATTTTGTAATGGCGCCAAAGACGAAGAGATCAGATTCAGGCTGAAAAACACAAACCCGAAATAAAAGATGGCCTTGCCGAAGATAGAAAAACGATTGCGCGTCAGCGATAAGAAAAAGCCGATAATGATAAACACGGGCGCAAACACGGTAAGCTTAAAGGCCACCAGCTGCGCCGTTATTGTGGTGCCCACGTTGGAACCGAAAATAATGCCCACACTGTTTTTGAACGTTAACACCCCGGCGTTAACTAAACTAATAGTGATCACCGAGGTGGCGGAGCTGGACTGAATTAAAGCGGTAACAATGGCGCCAATAAAGACGCCGAGTATGGGTATGCGCGTTGCCCGGCTCAGGGACTTACGAAAGCGCTCGCCTGAGATGCTTTCAATTTCCCGAGAGAAATTCTGAAGCCCAAAAATAAAAAGAATAATGGCGGTTAATCCAGCCATGGCAATCGTCAGGTTTTCCATTTGCTTATCAAATTTTGAGCAAGGCAGATATAAAAAGCATAGGTTTTAGATGCAGTTAGCGCAATATTGTCCAGCGATCTTGGTTCGTATTTGGAGTAATAATAATCCCCTTGGCTTTCGCAGGGAAAACCCATGGCCGCAGCAGGGTAAGCCGTATCATTGTCGCTGCGCTTGCCGCTTCCTATACTAAAAGCACACCCACCCCGCTTGTTTAAGGCGTTCTTTTTATGGCTGCCGATATGCTTTCACCCCAGACCATACTCTTTGCTGCCATTGCCTTAGCGCAGCAATCGAGCTGGGAGCGCTTTTCGCTGCAGCAGCTGGCCGGCTCGCTCAATTGTGGTTTAAGCGATATACACAGGTACTTTCGCTCCAAGGACGATATCGCCGAGGCGCTGTTCGATGGTGCCGATAGGGCCATGCTCGCTTACGCCGATACCGAGGCCGCTAAAGTAGGCTCGGAGCAAGAGCGTACCCTCAATTGCATCATGAGCTGGTTTCATTATCTGGCCCCTTACAAAGCCGTGGTGCGCGATATTATGCGTTATAAACTGGAGCCCGGGCATGTTCACCTGCAGGCCCATGGTGTGACCCGCGTCAGCCGCACCGTGCAGTGGTTCAGAGAAGCGGCGGCGCGCCCGCAGCAGGGATTGGCCAAGGTGGCCGACGAAATTGCGCTCACCAGCGCCTATCTGAGCAGCTTTTATTGCTTTTTAAGCGATAACAGTGCCGATAATGCCAAAACCAGAGCCCTGTTAAGGGGCTTGCTTAAGCGCATTCATGCCGGTCATGGCTTTTTCTCCCGCCCGGGTCGAGCAACCTAGCCTTGGATGCCCTCACCCATGTATTCATTGGCGCCCTTGTCGCCCAGTTGCCCGCAGCTAAACCTTCATCGGCAGGCGCAGACACCAGCACAAAGACTGGCTGGAAACTCAGAGCCGCGATCGGCGCTGCGGTGGCCCTTTTTCCGGACATTGACTACCTGCTCTTTTGGCTCAACCCGTTAGACTTTCTAGCCTATTGGCACCGGGCCGAAACTCACTCCCTGCTGCTCTCCCCCGTGTGGGCGGCGCTGATAAGCTATCTCTTGTGTAAACTGCTGCGCCTGGCAAACGCCGCACTGGTCTTTACCATCTGTTGGCTTGCTATTCTCTCGCACCTAGTAGCAGACACCTTAACCGTGTTCGGAACTCGTTGGTTTGCCCCCTTGTCAGACGTGAAATTTAGCTGGGACCTCTTATTTATCATCGACCCCTACTTCACCCTGAGCGTAATGCTGGCCGCATTGCTGATGTATATTTACCGAAAAAAAAGGTGGCACCAAAAGCGCTATCACCTGGCGGCCCTGAGCCCGCCCTTACTCTATCTTGCGGCTGTGCTTGGCATAAAACTCACTTTAACGGTGCAAATAGCGCCCAATGCGGATAGTCGCTTGCTGCCACAGCCTTTTTCACCCCTTTATTGGCAGCTGCTCAGCGAAGACGAGGAGCATATTTATCAGGCCTATCTTAAGTTCAAAACCGATCCACTGGCGGACAACCTGTCCCACGCCGCTGGGGTAACAGGCTTTTCTGGAGCCTACACCCGGACTGATGCCTTGCAATGGCACAGCTATACCCACCCGGCACACGCGGAGCCGCTTGTTCAACAGGCGTGGCAACACCCAGACTTCAAGGCCTTTAGAGACTTTGCCGAGTACCCGGTGGTGTTAGCAAAAGAGACATCGGCAAAGCAAGGCTGCGTGTGGTTCAGCGACCTGCGCTATCACTGGCCCGGCATCCAGCCCTATTTTCGCTATGCCATGTGCCAGAGCCAGGACGGCCAGTGGCAACTTAAGCGCGGCCGGTATTTTAGTGAACATAATGAAGAGGTTAACTAGCAAGTGTCCTACGTATTGAACTCACACATCTGTGTGACAACGTGGAATTGAGGTTTGTAGGTCGGTCTTTTAGGCCGACAACAAAGCACTGTAAGTTAGACTTTGCCGTCATGGATAACAGTTTATAGGTCGGTCTTTGCCGCCATGGATGGCGGTAGTAGAGCAATGTAGGAGCACATTGCCGATAAGGCCGACAACAAAGGGGAGGATTTCTCCAGCGCGAATTTAAACAGAAAATCAACTAATACACCTGTGTGACGAAGTGGAGATTAGAGTGATTGTGGGTTCGGCTAAGCGCAAGACCTAACCAAACTTCTATGCCTAGGAAATCTGGGTTTGCTTACTCTTCCTCTTCATCGGCGTCAAGGATCAGCTCTTGCATCTGTTGCGGGGTAAAGACAAAGAAGTACAGGTTTTCGATAGATGAAAGGGTTTTACCTTCCAGAGATTGATAGTCTGCGGCATCCGTGTCGAGCCAGTAGCCGGCGAGCACGCCTTCTTTAATAGGGAAATACACACTCTCACTGGTGGTCACCGCGCCGACCGAGTTAAACACATAATCGCCATAATGTTTGTTGACCGTGTCGACCAGCTCACTTTGCTGCTGCTTGCGTTGGCCCAGTTGTGAAAATAAATCTGATTCTTGCATACGCCTCTTCTTAAATTCGCCGCTACATCCATTTGCTAAGCTGGCCCGGTATTGATACCAGCCTTATGCGGATAAAATGATGACACTTAAAATGAATATAACACGGTAACTGAACAGGGGTAGTCCTGTTGTGGCTGTATTTATGCGATACGTTTGGAGTCAGACCGCTGACAGCGGTTTTTTATATTCAGATTTTGTCGTCCTGACTCGGTAAACCTAACTTCGCAGTCCCCCTCCTCGCAGAGCTCGTCGCCTTCAAGCGGCGAGAGTGAAACTGTTCACTCTCTTAAATCCGCTTTCAGCCCTATCTCGTTGTTTCAAACACGCTCCGCAACAAAAGCCGATTTCTACAGCGCGAATTTTAACGGGAAATCAGCTGATGCGCCTGTGTAATACGGCTGGATTGGGGTGGCTGTGAGTTAGACCTGATATTTACTCATTGTTTTAAAATTGACATAAGAACGTGCTTTCATTAGCTTGAAACCTGCGCGTATAAATTCATAAGGACATGATATGGAAAGCCAACTTCCTTTATTCGAAGAAATAAGCCCGTCAATTAGTGCTAAAAACCCCATCGAGTCAAACCGCAGATTCTGCAAAGAGATCGAAGAAACTCTGCTTCTCTTAGGTTATGAAGAAAGCAAATCAGAATCGCCCGAATTGAATAGCTTTAACAAGCGCAATGCGTATGAAGATATGTATGGCTCCAAACGACAAAGCTCATTCCTCGTTAATAGCAATCAGCACGGTCTAGTGAGAGTGGAAGCCCACCGCCAGGAAACCTCTGGCTCTGTCGACCAAAAATTTCCATTCTTCTTTGAATCATTGATGAAAGCACCGGAGTCAAACTTAGTCATCGTTTTCGATGGTAAAGGCTACAAAGAAGAAGCATACGATTGGCTACTAACAGAAACAGCCAAAGTTCAGGATAAGACTTTTCTGGTTTTCCCCACCAAAGAAGAGTTTTGTGATTGGCTAATTAATAAAACAAACGCTAAGTGAAGTTTCTGTGGCCTTTAAATATCAGAGTTTGGAAAGCCGATTAACAATGTTCGTAACAATCAACATTGTTATTGGCTTTTCGTTTTTATTAGTTTACCCAACTTTCATGGCTGATTATCGTTTTGAAGGGCCTTTACTTTGGAGTGCGATACTTATTGTTGCATCATCAGCGTGGAGCTTTGGTGTATTCACTTGGATGATTGATAGAAAGTATCGGGCCTTAATCAGACGCGTAATGATCTACCGCCTTATTATGATAGGCCTACCGTTCCTACTAACTTATTTCGGCATGGTAGCTTTTGCCCTTTTTATCTCTGCATATCTATTCGCTGCGGCTCTCACTTCTTTAATTTTGGTGATTTTATTAAGTGAAATCATCGTAAGACGCAGAAAGATAAAGAAATTTTTAATTACTTTACTTAAATATATTAGAAAAGTATGGGTTGCAGTATTTGCTAGCACAGCGATTACGCAGAACGAAAAAAACAATAATCAAAGCGACACTGAAGCCGCGAATTCAGAGAGCAACAAGCATTAGCAGGACACTCACCCTAACATTGAATTCGTAAAAGCGGATTTTCAGATGGTTTTATCTGTTTGAGTTAATCATATTGAGTAAAAATACGCGTTATTTAAACCATCAAACCGAGATAAAAATATCTGCTCTATACCTTATCTACTTAAAGTGGATGTCTTGTTTATTTTCTGCTCCTAAAGGAGCGCTTAAAAAATTGAAAATCTACCCTTCGATTCAATCGCTGGACAAGAGCAAATCACATTACCGTCAGCGAATACGTTCGCGCAGCCTTTAGTCCGAATTTCCTACAATGCCTCTTTCCTAGAGCGAATACCCAAACATTAGCTAGACACCCATCCTAATATTTTCCACATTCCATAACGCTCTCTGCCCGGTTATAATTATGCTTTATTACCGTAACTCCTTATCTCGAACTTCCATGAAAAAGCTCTCCAAAGTCCAGCTAAAACAACAGGCACTGGTGCTCAACGTTGCCGAAGCACTCGAACAACAAGCGCGCGCAGAAATACCCGGCATGTTGCAATGCTGGTTTGATGTCCAATACCACTTGTTCCCCGGCTCCCTGCTCCTGTGTTTTCAATTCGAAAATGACCAAGCACTAAAGGCCGCCGAACCTCACCTACTCAAATGGCAAAAACGCCTAAGCGCCGCCATGCTGAAAAAAGGCGTGATCCTAAAAGATATGCGCAAGCACTTAACCTTCACCCTCAAAGGGCCAGAGGATTGAGATAAAAGATAAAAGACGTCGGGTGAATTTGCTGGACTGCACAATGCAAAACCTACCCCATTTTTTTTAGAGTGGGTGTCTTGTTAATTTTTATTGCCGCATTGGCGACGACAAGTTAGAGGAAATGCGCGCCCATTTCCTCTAACAACTCCTAGGGCGCCCGTAATTCGTATTGCTTCCGAACTCAGGTTTTTGTTAAACGCTGCGCTTAGCTTTCAACGCGGTTTAACGAGTCGTCCTGACTCGATAAACCTAACTTCGCATCCATGCTTCGTTGTTTTAAGCACGCTCCGCAACAAAAGCTGATTTCTCCAGCACGAATTAAAACGGGAAATGAGCTGATACACTGGGGCTATTTGGTCAGAGTTATTGTGGTTGTGAGCTTGAGATGGGTCAAGTGCACAATTCATACTAACGTGTAAGAATAATATGTTATAAACTAATGAAAAATTACTTAAAAAGGATTTGTTTTGAATATCGAGGAAGGTTTTAGGCGTATCACTTGGATTATTTCAAGAGTAGGTCCACTCGTATTAATTCTATGGTATATCTGCTTCAGCATTGCAATGATACTGTTTAATGGTGGATGGGATAGATATGTAGATGACATAAATAGCCACATAGGTGAGGTTGCTGGATTTCTAATAGCTCCGGTACTTTTATACATAATACCGCCGCTAATAATGAAAATGCTTGTTTGGATCGTTGATGGATTTAGACAAAAAATTGATTAAAAATCTCATAACTAATAAGACTCCACCAGAGAAAAGAAAGCTTAAGACCCATTGGCTTTTCTTTGAGTTCACTTCGAAATGAAGTAACTCTTTCACCAAACGCTTTCAGTCGTTGATAAATCTCAATAGCCCGCTCAGGATACGCACAGTCATCAATGGATATACACGCCTCATGCAGCTCTTTGACTGTGTATTTTGAGAAATCGATATTCATATAAATTCCCTTTAATTTATATCTAGTTGTTTATTTACCATACACTGTGATTCGAGAGTCTTGAGGAGGTTTGTAAAAGCTAATGTTTTTATAGCCTTCGCTCTCTAGCAACTTAACAAGAGGCTCCAGTTCCTGGAGTTGGTCTGTGCCTGTGGTCGCATCATAAAAACACCCAGAAATTTCAGATTCAAAAGAGCGCGCTCCTTCAACCGAGTCATCGAACACCACATAGTGTTCATCAAAATATTCTGGCCCCCAGATTTGTTGTTTGGCGTATGTCTTCTTTTTCCAGTTCTCCAAACAAGCGACTTGATCTTTTGTCGCAATAAACACTTTCTGATCTTTAGGTTCGGACATTCCCTTGAGCAACACTCCAACTAGTACGAGATTGAGTAAAACTGAGGCTATAAGCTTCTTGTCCATCGTTTATCACTCCATTTATAAATGAATATATCGCCGTGTATTTTCTTTGTTCTTCACAGGCACGAAGTTAGAGTGTTCTTCCATTCTATCCCCACGTAAATTTGCACTTACCAAAAACTCCCTAGGCAATAAAATAAGAACTTTATTAAGTAGACGATAGGCCTTTATCAGACATGCGGAGCCAGCAATAAACATAATGATGGGGATGATCATCATAAGGACATTTTCTAAACTAAAGTATTTATATGCAAGCTGATAAAGAATTGCGCCAGCCACTCCTGTGATGGAATAGAAAAAAGATAGAGAAATGAAGCGCCCAAAACGACTCCACCCACTGTTAAACTTTTCCCGCCATTTAAACGCGTCTTTCTCGTAATCTATATCTATAAATTCGATTTTTTTTCCATACTCTTGAAGGTAGCGAAATGCACCCGGCGTCCAAATGAACCATTCAATTTCTTTATTCGTAAGGTGAGCCCGCGTGAACAAACGTAAGATGACTAAAATTTCTGACAAGTTGGTATTCGCATCAGCACCACAAAGCTTTTGTAATTGCTGGTATAACTCAACTCGTTTGTAGTTCTGTGAACTAAGATCTATATGGATTTTGCTAATAGCGAGCGCAACAGCAAAGACACTAGCTAATATCTTTGCAATTGGCTCAAGGTCAAAATTAAGAATTGCTTCCATTCTTATCGATTAATTCCGTTTCTGAATGTATATACCTAAAATACAATAACTTCAGAGGAGAATGCAAAATGCAAGACCTAACTGTATCTACTTCACTTACTCTACACATCACCATTCGGATATTTCTTATTTGAGCTAAGTCCCATATTACTTAATCCACCTATGTTGTTAAAGTTGTCCAACGGTGACTTATATATAGGGGCTATAGAATTAGCCCAAGCTGGCTGCAATTGTGTAATTGCAGAAGGTAGTTGGTTAGCCATTAATTGCTCTGTCTGCCCTACCTGGAAGTTTTTAGGTAAATAATCCTTGTAAATTGGGACTGAACTCAAATGATTATGTATTGTATCAATGGCTGTTGGTAAACTTGTTTTTGAGTTCGAGAACTGAAAGTAATCCTTCGTTGAGTCATTTAAAGTTAACTTTCCATGGCTATTGCTAGATTTAGCTTTTTTATTTAGCTCAGCATTACTTTCTTTAAGCCTTTTTATTTCATTTTTCGATTCATCTAGATCCCTTCTTAATTCATCATTGTGTATATTCACAGCTCTTGTGCTGTCTATTTGGTTTTTGACTTCAGTTAACTCTTCTACTTTGGTTTGTAAATCTGCACCTAAATTTTCAATTTTCCGCTGACTTGATTCCATGGCCACCTCAAGTTCAGATATAGTTGCCCTAGCCGCCCTAAGCTGTTGTTCAACCTCTTGGTATTTTTCCTGCGCCACCATTTCTTTCCAGCCTAGCCTGTTCAACAGCTTATTTGTGGTGTTTTCCGCCAGCCGCTTCAACACTTCAACTAAGGAGTTGAGCCACGGCAATAACGCAACCATAAGACCAGCGAGTAGAAATGGATCCAACAAGTTCCACTCAAATTTACTAGGGAATTGCTGTAACTTAATACTTATACGCAGAGGCTCCATTAATAACCAAGCAATAGCTTTCCAATTCCAGCCACAAAACACCCAAAAGTAGGTAAACATAAATGGATTGGATAGTCGCTCTTTAAAAATGTCGAGAAGTGTATGATCTTGTTGATTCATTATTATTCCTTGTGACACAAATAAAAGGTCATCTCAGTGCCTCTATAAAGTAAAGTCCTTTTTAGAATAATGGAAATAGCTGGTTATTACTTTATTTAATTTTCAAAATTAGGGGTCAGGTCTTGCTTTTGCACTTTTGCACTTTTGCAGCAAAAAAAGACTACTCGGCATGCACCCAACTTTCAGCCCCTTATTCCCCCTGCATTTGCGCTGAGCATGGCGGGGTTGGTAGCACAATTTGACCTTGGACGGTCAAATTAAGCGAATCGAGGCAGGGATAGCCGAGTTTCGCTGTGTGTGTTGGCAACCCCAACACGCGCAAGCAAATAGCAAATGCGGGGGTGTCCTAGGAGATCCAAGAGGAAATGGACAAGCATTTCCTCTTGGCCGAAGTCGGCGGCCCGACAAGAGAGTAGTTTGAAAAGGCGTTCGTACCCGTTAACACCAAAGCCAATTCGAAGAAATAGCCCTTCATAGTCGGCCTAAAGACCGACCTACAAGCGATCTACAAACACAAAAAAAGCGCCCCTTTTCAGGGGCGCTTTCCAAACTTGTTAATCAGCCCTCGCTCTGCAGCGAGAATAATGCCAATTACTCGTCGCGATACGTATCAACTGCAGGACAAGAACAGATCAGGTTACGGTCACCGAACACGTCATCGATACGTGTAACCGTTGGCCAGAACTTGTTCTTCGCTACGCTTTCAACTGGGAATGCTGCATAGAAACGGTCGTATGCGCGGTTCCAGTCGTTGCTTAGTACGTCTGCTTGGGTGTGCGGCGCGTATACTAGTGGGTTGTCTTCAATTGACCATTCGCCGTTAGCAATCTTGTCGATTTCGCTCTTGATTGACACCATGGCTTCGATAAAGCGGTCGATCTCAACCTTAGACTCAGACTCGGTCGGCTCGATCATCAAGGTGCCGGCTACCGGGAACGACATTGTTGGTGAGTGGAAACCGTAGTCCATCAAACGCTTAGCTACGTCCATTTCAGATACGCCAGTGGCTTCTTTGATTGGACGCAGGTCAACGATACACTCGTGGGCAACACGGTTGTTACGACCACGGTATAGGATTGGGTAATGCTCGCTTAGCTTCTCGGCCAGGTAGTTGGCATTCACAATCGCTGTTTCGGTTGCTTCACGTAGGCCTTCGCTACCCATCATGGTGATATAAGCCCATGAGATAGGAAGAATAAGCGCTGAGCCGTAAGGGGCTGCCGATACCGCGCCGTTGTCTACATTGGTACCCGGTACGTTGATTACGCTGTGGTTAGGCATAAATGGCGCTAGGTGTGATTTAACACCGATTGGGCCAACACCTGGGCCACCGCCACCGTGTGGGATACAGAATGTTTTGTGTAGGTTAAGGTGCGATACGTCTGAACCGATGAAGCCTGGGCTGGTTACACCTACTTGCGCGTTCATGTTCGCGCCGTCCATGTACACTTGGCCGCCGTGCTGGTGCACGATGTCGCAAATTTCACGGATTGTTTCTTCGTATACACCGTGTGTAGACGGGTATGTGATCATGATGCACGATAGGTTCTCTGACACCGCTTCAGCTTTCGCTTTAAGGTCAGCCATATCCACGTTACCTAGCTTGTCACAATCAACCACTACGATCTTCATGCTGGCCATTTGTGCCGATGCAGGGTTAGTTCCGTGCGCAGAGCTTGGGATCAAACATACGTTACGGTGACCTTCGCCGCGTGACTCGTGGTATTTACGAATCGCGATAAGACCTGCGTATTCACCCTGAGCACCTGAGTTAGGCTGTAGTGATACGGCATCGTAACCCGTGATGTTTACCAACCAGTCGTGTAGTTCACCAATCATGATCTGGTAACCGGCCGCTTGATCCAACGGGCAGAATGGGTGCAGGTTTGCAAACTCTGGCCAGGTGATTGGGATCATCTCAGCGGTCGCGTTTAGTTTCATAGTACATGAACCTAGCGAGATCATTGAGTGGTTAAGCGATAAGTCTTTGTTTTCTAGACGCTTGATATAACGAAGCATCTCGGTTTCGCTGTGGTATGAGTTGAAGTTCGGGTGCGTTAGCACTTCGTCATCACGTACCAGGCTTGCAGGGATAGACTGTGAACCATTGGCGCTGATTTGTGCGTCAAGTGCTGCTACGTCCAGACCATGACCTTCACCTAGGATGATGTCGAATAGCTCTAGTACGTCTTCACGTGTTGTGGTCTCAGATACAGAGATTGAGTACTCACCGGCGTGGTTAGTCGCGAAGTTCACTTCTTTCGCTAGTGCGCGTGCAATAACTTCGTCTTTGTTATCGGCAACAACGGTAATGGTGTCGAACCAAGTATCATGCTTAAGAGCAACGCCCTTCTCTTTCAGACCAGCGGCTAGGATATCGGCGAAGCGGTGGATACGCTCGGCGATTGTTTTCAGGCCTTGAGGACCGTGGTAAACCGCGTAGAAGGCAGCCATGTTCGCTAGTAACACCTGAGCAGTACAGATGTTTGAGTTCGCTTTTTCACGACGGATGTGCTGCTCACGTGTTTGCATTGCCATGCGCAGTGCGTCGTTACCTAGGCGGTCTTTTGAAACACCGATAATACGACCTGGTAGTGAACGCTTGTAGGCATCACGGGTTGTGAAGAAGGCAGCGTGTGGACCACCGTAACCCATAGGCACACCAAAACGCTGTGCTGAACCAAGTACTACGTCTGCACCTAGTTTACCAGGGGCTTTAAGTAGCATAAGCGCCATGATGTCTGCAGCAACACAGGCTAGTGCTTTTTTGCTTTGTACAGCAGCGATAAGGTCAGTCAGGTCAACCACTTCACCGCTGGTTGTTGGATACTGGAATAAGGCACCGAAGATCTCATGGTTTGCAGCTTCGCTTGCAGGACCAATGATGATGTCAAAACCAAACTGCTCGGCACGTGTTTTTACCACGTCGATAGTTTGTACGTGAACGTCTTCTGCAATAAAGAATGCGTTGGCTTTTTTCGCTTTAGAAACGCGCTTAGCAAGAGCCATGGCTTCAGCCGCAGCAGTTGACTCGTCAAGTAGTGACGCGCTTGCAAGGTCAAGACCGGTCAGGTCCATTGATAGGGTTTGGAAGTTAAGCAGTGATTCCAAACGACCTTGGGCGATCTCTGGCTGGTATGGCGTGTACGCCGTGTACCAACCTGGGTTTTCTAAAACGTTACGCAGGATCACGTGAGGTACATGCGTCGGGTGGTAACCCTGACCTATGTATGATTTGAATACCTTGTTTTTGCTGGCTACTGATTTTAGGTAGCTTAGGGTTTCAACCTCAGTGCGGCTTTCGCCAATTTGCAGGCCGTTCTCAAGACGAATGCTAGCAGGAACAGTTTGTTCCATCAGCGCTTCAACACTCGATACTCCAAGAGCACTTAGCATGTCGCTCATTTGCGCCGCGCTTGGGCCAATGTGACGACGAATAAAATCTTGCTTCTGCTCTAACTGTTCAAGAGATTTGGCATTTGACATGTGTCCAGATTCCTATGATCCAAGAAATTTAATGCGGTTTAGTGGGGGTTATTGCCAACAAATATGGCATTGCACCAAACCTGTAAGGGTGCCGATATGGCGGCACATCTACACTAACCCGATACCCAGGTACCTGGGGTTAGTATCAAAAAAGCCCCAAAACGGGGCTTTTCAGGGCCGACGCCCAAACGACTAATTAGTCTTCGTCGATGTTGTTCTGGTAGCCTTCTGCGTCAAGCAGATTTTCAAGCTCAGACTCATCAGATGCTTTAATACGGAATAACCAGCCGTCACCGTAAGGGTCGCTGTTTACCGTTTCAGGTGCATCTTCAAGCTCTTCGTTAATAGCAACGATTTCACCGCCGATTGGCGCGTAGATGTCTGAAGCCGCTTTTACAGACTCAGCAACGGCACAGTCTTCACCTGCGTCTACTTCGTCACCAACTTCTGGTAGTTCTACGAATACCATGTCACCTAGAAGCTCTTGCGCGTGCTCTGTGATACCTACAGTGTAAGTACCATCGCCTTCAGCGCGTACCCACTCGTGTGAACTAGCGTACTTTAACTCGCTTGGAATGTTGCTCATTGTCTGTTCCTTTGGTGTAAATTTATATTCTTATACTACGGCTTTACCTTGACGCACAAAGCAAGGTTTAACCACTTTAACATTGACTAATTTTTTACGCATTTCAACCTGCGCCGTTTCACCGATTTCACGCGGTACACGGGCAAGTGCAATACTGTGACCTAGTGTTGGTGAGAAGGTACCTGAGGTGATCACCCCTTCGCCCGCTTCACTTACTACTTTTAAGCCACTGCGTAATACGCCTTTTTCTTCAAGCACAAGACCAACAAGTTTGTCGGTGCTCTTGTCAGCGCGTTGTTGCTCTAATACTGCACGGCCGATGAAATCACGCTCTGCCGGTTCCCAGGCAATGGTCCAGGCCATGTTGGCCGCCAGCGGAGATACGCTTTCGTCCATGTCCAGACCGTATAGGTTCATACCTGCTTCCAAACGTAAGGTGTCACGCGCACCCAGACCAGCCGGTGCTACACCTGCGTCTAGCAGCTGCTGCCATAGGTCAGCGGCTTGCTCGTTTGGTACTACGATTTCGTAACCGTCTTCGCCAGTATAGCCTGTTGTGGCGATAAATAAATCACCGGCCTGCACACCGAAGAATGGCTTCATATCGGCCACGGCTTGTTGCTGTGCTGCACTTAGTACGTTTGCTGTTTTTGCTTTGGCGTTAGGGCCTTGCACGGCGATCATGGCGAACTCAGGACGCTCGGTCACACTCACGTTGAAATCGGCAGAAACGGCAGCCAAGTGGGCTAAGTCTTTTTCACGGGTCGCCGAGTTAACCACTAAGCGGTACTCGGTGTCGCTGAAGAAATAGATGATCAAATCGTCGATCACACCGCCTTGCTCGTTAAGCATGCCTGTGTAAAGCGCTTTACCGGCAACGGTTAGCTTAGCAACGTCGTTTGCTACCAATTTTTGTAGGAAAGCTTTGGCGTCATCGCCTTGAACGTCAACTATGGTCATGTGTGATACGTCGAACATGCCAGCGTCGGTACGCACCGCGTTGTGCTCTTCGATTTGCGAACCGTAATTGATCGGCATTTCCCAGCCGTGGAAATCAACCATTTTTGCACCGGCTTCCAGGTGCTTGGCATGTAGAGGTGTTTTAGAAGACATAATATTCCTTCACGTTTTACAAACCCAGTATGGTGGGCGTGGCCTCGATTATCGAGGGGGAATAACATGGGCCGCGATTATACATAAGTTGTTCGCCGCTGGCACCCAAATTAACGATTACTTTTTTAACATCTGGCAAAAGATGCTTACATAACCCAGTGCGCCCATTTAAGCAGCTTGTGCTTGGGGGTTAAAACGAGCGCTGGTTAGGCTCTGGGTTAAATCCGTTAGCGTCGATGACAAGGCAAACACGCGATAGTACTGCTGTGCGTCCTTGGCACTGGCGATAACAAAACAGTCATCGCACTGCACGCCATAATGCTGGCTGTTATCGCCAAGCGCCATGCCCATATACAGGCTGAACTGCTGGCTTAGGAACTCACCGGCATCGGGACCGCTAAAGTGTAGGCAATTTAGCTCGGGACGGGGCAAAATATCCACATCAAACGACTCGCTGGCCGTAGCAAGCACAGCCAGCAGCGGCTCGGCGTCGTTGGTTACTATGCGCAGCGCTGTATCGCTTAAGAAGAAAACATCAAAGCTGAGCGCCTGCTCTGCCAGCTCATAACGCACCGCCATGCCGGTTTTATTGGCCCAGTTCAAGGTGCTGGTCTTCAGGCTTTGTAATAACAAGAGCACTTCCGAGCCGCCGAGATCGATGATCTGTTCATTGGCCGACACAAAGGTATTGGTCTGGGCGTTTTCCGCGCCGTGATGACGGGCAAAAAAGAGAGATTGGATCGTCATGGCTGCCTCAACTTGTGATTTTTAAACTGTTGGCAGTATAGGGCTGGGCCAGAGCAACAACAAATTGTAATTTTTTATCGATTGATAAATAATTGCAATGTATATAGACCAATAAATTTCCTTTACTAATATGAAAAATATCCCCATGGACAGTCTGCGCACCCTGGTCACCGTTGTTGACGTGGGTGGTTTTGCCAAGGCCGGTGAGCTGCTGGGGCTGTCGCAACCTGCGGTCAGCCTGCAAATAAAGCGCCTCGAAGACTTACTCGGCCGTAAGCTGTTTAAAAAGCAGGGGCAACGCCAGGTGCTCAATCATCAGGGCGAGCAACTGCTGCCGCTGGCCAAGCAGATCCTCAAGGAAAACGACGCCATCTTGCAGCTCTTTAGTAATGAAACCGTCACCGGTAAGGTGCGCTTAGGCATTCCCAGCGAATTTGCCGCCAGTATTTTGCCCGCCATTATTGGCGATTTTGTTTCTCTCTATCCGGATGTATCGCTGGAGGTGAAATCCGAGCTCAGTAAACAGCTGATGCACGTGAGTAACCGCGAAGAGTTTGACCTGCTACTGACATTGGTAGAACAGCTGGATAACCCCCACTACCCAAGCTTTTTACAAGATCAGCTGGTGTGGGTGGGCAATACCTCCATCAAGGCGAACAAGCCAGTCACCCTGGTGGTGGCGCCACAGGGCTGTATTTATCGCCGCCGCGCCATCGATGCCCTGGAGCAGGCCGGCATTCCCTGGCGTATTGTCTATACCAATGCAGATTTGACCGGACTCACGGCGGCCATTAAGGAAGAGCTGGGGATCACGGTATTGGCACGTAAAACCGTGCCCGAGGAGCTGCCCTTTACCACACACACCGACATACTGCCGGTGCTGGGGCAAGTGGGCATTAGTTTGATTAAGCGCGCCCAAGAGCCTGCCCATGCCATCGACAAGCTCGCCGAGTTTATTACCTTGCGCCTGAGTTAAAGGGCGTCTGTTTACTTGCCGAGTGCCTGCTCTGCAAACACCTGCTTCAGCGGCTTGATATCGTTCACCGCACTTAAGCCTAAACCGCGTACCAGCTTCTTGATGGGGTTGTTACCGGCAAACAGGGTTTTTAGCCCCTGCATGGTGGCGATATGCTTTTGCGCGTCGAGCTTACGCTCGCGCTCATAGGTGCGCAGTGCACGTTGAAGATCGCCCTCGCCGCTTAACAGTGGCTCGGCCAGCAACTCGGTAAAGCGCGCCGCATCCTTAAGACCTAAGTTCATACCTAAACCCGCTAACGGGTGTATGGTGTGGGCCGCATCGCCCATCAACACGATACGCTCCTTCACCCATTGACGGGCGTAGCGCATGGTCAGTGGGAAGACCGGGCGTTTGGACTGCACCTCACACAGGCCACACTGACCGTCAAAGGCGGTGTAGAGCGCTTTGTTAAACTCTTCGTCAGTCATGCCTTGATAGGCCTGTGCCTGCTGCGGTGAGCACGACCAGACGATGGAATGCATATGCTCGTCGGCCAGGGGTAAAAACGCTAACGGACCGTCCGGCAAAAACACCTGACGGGCGCACTGCTCATTGCCCTGCTCGGTTTTAATGGTGGCGACCAGGGCATGGTGATCATAATCTTTAAAGGTAATGGGCAGATTAAAGCGCTGGCGTACGCCTGAGTTGGCGCCGTCTGCGGCAATCAAGAGCTCACACATCACCGGCGAGCCATTATCCAGCGTGAGTAATACATTGCTGTCGCTTTGGTGAATGTCTTTATAGGCGTGATTAAACAACAGGGTGACATTAGCTTGCTGCTCTAATCTGGCTACCAGAGCACGATGAATAACATCGTTCTCGATAATATGACCCAAATGAGTGACATCGTAGTCGTCGGCGCTGAAATGAATATGGGCGAAGCTGTCTTTATCGCGTACATCCATTTGCGTATAAGGACTTATACGCTGCTCTTGCATCAGCGGCCAGGCGCCGAGCTCTGTAAACAGGGCTTCGCTGGCCTGGTTAATGGCACTAACGCGCAGGCCGTATTCGTCGCTTAAAGGCGCGCATTTATCGCCGGCATCGATGACCACCACACAGACGCCTTGCAGGCTCAGTGCCAGCGCCGCACTTAATCCAACACAACCGCCGCCAACCACGGCTACCTTCGCTTGAAACATGCGTTAATTAAACCCCATTAATTGTTTTGCTAATGGCTGGCGCAACGAACTGCATAGTTGCATTGCCGCCAAACCCACACTGCGCCCAAGGGCTATGGTGCGCGAGCCATTGGAAAAAGTACGCACTAGACCGTCGGTCAGTGTCATCACCCGGGTAATGTCCTCGGCACGCGCCTGAGCGTAGGCCGAAGTAAAGGCGTATGTGCCCAAGTCATCGCCAGCATAGGCAATTTTGGCCACCAATTCTTTGATGTCGCGCAGGCCCAGGTTAAAGCCTTGCCCGGCAATGGGATGAATGGCGTGGGCGGCATTACCTATCACCACGGCGCGATGGCTGACAAGACTATTCGCTCTGCCCCACACCAAGGGGTAAACACTGCGCTCGCCGACCTGGGTAAAGAGCCCGGCGCGATAGCCGAACTCGAGCTGTAGTCTGGCAACAAATTCGTCGCTGGAGGCGTCTTGCAAGTCACCCAGCTTATAGCCTTGGTCGCACCACACCAATGAATAGCGCTTACGCGACATGGGCAGTAAGGCCAGCGGGCCATGGCTGGTAAAACGCTCAAAGGCCTGACATTGATGGTCGTCCTGCACTTCGACATTGGCAATCAGGGCATGTTGGGTATATTCCTGGGTGTCAAAATCCAGATGTAATAACTTGCGTGTGGGTGACTGGGCGCCATCGGCCATCACTAACAGCTTGGCGCTAAGCTCGCTGCCATCGTCCAAAGTGATCTGGTTATGTGTCTCATGCATGCTTACCGCGGTGACTTTCGCAGGGCAAAATTGGGTCACTTGTTGATGGCTTGCCAAAGCACGATGTAAGGCCTGACCCCAGGGGCGCACCTCAACCACGTAACCCAGGGCATCAAGATCATAATCCGCATGGCTGATCTGGGTTTTGCCAAAATGTCCGCGGTCCGATACCTGCACCTGTTTAATGGCACAGGCATAGTCGCTGTGCTCGTTAAACAGGCCATATTGCTTGAGGTAGTGCACCGAGTCGGCGGCCAGGGCAATGGATCTATCATCAAAGCTGGGGTGATAATCGTTACTGGGCTGGTAGGCCTCGATAACGGCCAAACGTAAATTAGGACACTGCTGCGCTAAGATATTCGCCAATGTGCCCCCGGCCAAACCACCGCCTACAATCACCACATCAAAGTGCTGCACCTGTTAGCTCTCCTGCATTAGCGCTTCTATTTCGGCCACTTCTTTGGGCACCGAGGCGGTGAGATTTTCATGGCCATTTTCGGTGACCAGTACATCGTCTTCAATGCGAATGCCAATACCGCGATATTGCTCTGCCACCGGCGCATCTTCGCTGATGTAGAGGCCCGGCTCTATGGTCAGCACCATGCCTGGCTCGAAAGGACGGTCTTTTTCGTCCTGCTTATACTCACCCACGTCATGCACATCAAGGCCAAGCCAGTGGCCAAGGCCGTGCATATAAAAGGCACGATAGGCCTGGCTTTCTAATAGCTCGTCAAGCTCGCCTTCTAGCAAGCCAAGGTCAATCAGGCCCTGGGTAAGAATACGGTTTACCACCTTGGCGGTCTGCGCCAGGGTATTACCTGGCTTGACCATATCCAACGCCGCATACTGTGCCTTAAGCACCACGTTATATACGGCCTTTTGCGCGTCAGAAAATTTGCCGTTAACCGGGAAAGTACGGGTAATATCGGCAGCATAGCCAGCCAGCTCACAGCCCGAGTCGATCAACACCAGATCGCCATCTTTCAGGGTCGACTCGTTTTCGGTGTAGTGCAAGATGGTGGCGTTATCGCCACTGCCCACTATGGTGCCGTAGGCCGGATAACGGGCGCCGTTCATGGCGTAATGATGATGTAATTCGGCTTCGAGTTGATACTCGGTGGCTCCGGCCTTGGCAAAACGCATGGCGCGCTTGTGACCATCGGCACTGATCTGACCCGCCTGGCGCATAAGCTCTTGCTCTGCCGGTGATTTAAATAAGCGCATTTCATGCACCAGGGTGCGAATATCGCGGATCACCTCAGGCGCACGATAGCCCTTTTTAGGGGCGCCACGCAGGGTATTGAGTAAGGCAAAAACCTGGTCGTCGACGTCTTTATACACGCCCTGACCATAGTAGAGGGTGGCTTTTTGGTTCACCGCATCGATGAGGCCCTGATCCAGCTCGGCAAGAGTGTGGGCATCATCGATAGGGAGCTGTTCTTTAGCAGCATCGGCGCCCATACGGCGACCATGCCAGATCTCGGCGGTTTTATCTTTGGCGCGACAATAAAGAATCGACTTTTGCTCTTCACCTTTTACCAGCACCAACATGGCATCGGGCTCATTAAAGCCGGTGAGATAGAAAAAGTCGCTGTCCTGGCGGAACGGGAATTCGGTATCGCGGCTGCGGGTAATTTCCTTGGCAGCGGGAATAAGGGCAACCGAGTTGTTTTTCATTTGCGCCAGCAACTGGTGCTGGCGCGCGCGGTATTCTGCGTTAGTGATATTCATTAGTGTAGCGTCTTTGAAGTTGGCGCCGTGCTCTCTCGTTTACCCAGCTCGGCAAAGCAAAGCATGGCCGATACGCGCACATACTCCAACACTTCATGCAGTGCCTGCTTGTCTTCTTCGGTCTCATCAAAGTGGGTATCAAGGCGGCTGATTTCGGTGAAGTCCTGGATCACTTCTTTTACGTCATCGCTTAGCTTGCCGTAATCTTTTTGCTTTAAGCCAAAACCCAGTAAATAGCCGTTTACCCAGGCAACCAGGGCATTAGCTTGATCGATCAGGCTTTCTTCTTCGTCCGGCAGCAAAAGCTCAAACTGCAACTGCTCATTGGAGAAGCTTTCAACTGCTTGGGAGTAGAGTTCACTCAACCATTGTTTGAGGGTCTTTTCAAAACTAATGCCGTCATTAAGCACATCGCTAAGAAGACCCAGGTAATCTTTTTCTTCGATATCCAGACCACAGGCCAGGAGCCCTGTGATAATCCCCTGCACTTCGGAGGGCATAACAAAGATGTCGTTACTTTCTAAGAGTAGTTGGGCTTGCTGATAGCTAGGTTGTTCGCTCATGATTGGCTCGCGTATGACGAAAAATATTGATTTCAATACCCAATGCTACCATCGCTGCGAGGGCGACTCCACCGTATTGTGACCACCCAAGTATGATAGCGATCAAATAACACCCAGCTTGTTTACTTTGCCCGCACTTGGAAGGAAATTTTGTTATTAGGCTGTATCCCTGTTGCTGGGTCTTATATACTAAAGGTGTTCCCTAGCTTGTTGGCCAGCGAATGACGTCCCTGAGCCGATAATTTTTATTTAGGAATGCATTTTGTAGGCTATTGCGCAAGCTCGGCATGTACCGAGAAGCCTACGGCTTACAGGTGTCTTCCGCCTTGAACCTTAGGGTTCAAGGGCTGATATTCGTAACCGCAAGCCGGGGAACACCCTTCCTTCTTTTTCTAAATCTTATCTCAGTTAATCACGCTCACACATTAGGCAAGACACCTTGTATTGGCGCTCTCTGCTTATATTACTCTATGCACAAAAAAGCCTCTACGGGACTTGCTCCATCAGTTACCCTATTCTAATCCCGTGCTACTTCCAAAGCCGGATGCTTTTGCATGGCCTAGTAAACAGAAATGAAGCAGCACTTGCTTAGTTACTCTTTCCTTCAACGTGCTTTTTGAAATTATTGAGAATACTTTGCCAACCTTGTTTTTGCTGCTCGGCCGAGTTTTCGTCTTCTGCGTCGAAAGTTTCAACGACTCTAACGCCATCGCTAACTTCTATAAAAGAAACGGTGACAAGCCGATTATCCTCAAGCTCAAAATGAATAGAATCCTGTACCTCGACCTTCGTAAAGCATCCCTCAAAATCGAAACCAATAGAGCCATCTTTTGCTTCCATTCGATAGTTGAATTTACCACCGACTTGCAGATCTATTTCGGCTCTTGGACAACACCAGTCATCGATAGAAAAATTCCAGCTCGTGATGTCTTGGGGCGTTACCCAGGCTTCCCATACGCTTGCTAGTGGTGCTTTTACTTGCGTTTCAATACTTATCTTCATGGTTCACTCCTGAGCTTGTGTGGTGAAAACAACTACTGATTTGAGTAAGAGCTTACAAGGTAGCATATATCTTTCACTGTCGGTTATTCACTAACAGCAATGAAGCTTCATTACTCCGCTACAGGTAACAAAGTTAGATACTGAGTTTTAGGGGGCAGTTAAACGCAAAAAACCCAGCACTAGGCTGGGTTCTTCGTATAATTAGGAGCTTGGCGATGTTCTACTTTCACATGGCAAATGCCACACTATCATCGACGCTGTTTCGTTTCACTACTGAGTTCGGCATGGGGTCAGGTGGTTCCAAAACGCTATGGTCGCCAAGCAAAAACTTGTAAATTCTTTTTTTGCTCTAAAAAACCCGGCTCTTTGAGCCGGGCTTTCTTAAATAGGGCCCTGACGATGTTCTACTTTCACATGGCAAATGCCACACTATCATCGACGCTGTTTCGTTTCACTACTGAGTTCGGCATG
>NZ_PQCF01000007.1 GCF_002964765.1 Pseudoalteromonas sp. T1lg88 | reverse complement strand
GTTTGCGTCATCTAGCGAAATAGAATCTGCTGTTAGAACTCAATCTGTACGAGTGCCCACACAGATGATTGCTTCATATTTTTAAAGAACATTCCGGTTACCCGGTTTCGAGTTGCTTTCGCGTCTCGAGGGCTGTGCATTCTACTCAACCCTGATTTGTTGTCAACACTTAATTTTGAGAAAGTTTTCATTTTTCAAAACTGAAGTTTTATTTGACTCCCTGAGTCGCTAGCGCCTCGCTATGCGTTGCTGCCTGCCGTCTCAGTGGGGTCGCATTATAGGGAGATTCGCTTTTGACGCAAGCCCTTTTTTAAAGAAAATTGCGAAAAACGGATCGTTTGCGCAAATTACACACAAAAGGCATTAAAAAAGGCCATTAAATATCCTTTTAATGGCCTTTTTCGCTGTTTTAATTGTATCTGTGCTTATGAAACACCCGCTATATATTGATAAAGACTCACGCCCCACACCAAGGCGGCTATCAGTAGAGATAAGGTCACTGCGGCAGAACCCATATCCTTGGCACGCCCGGATAGCACGTGCATATCGGTAGAAACTCTATCTGTCAGCGCTTCAATCGCCGAATTGATCAACTCGACGATAAGAACCAGTAGCAGCACAACCACTAAAGCCAGCCAATGCATCATGTCGGTTGCAATAATAAAAGACAGGGGCAACAAGAGCAGTGCTAGGGCCAGCTCTTGACGAAAAGCAGCTTCTTCTTTTATTGCCGCGCTTAAACCTAGATAAGTACAACGTAAGGCTTTAAATAATCGTCCTATACCTTGGCCATTGGGTTTATTGGAATTTACTTGCATCTACTACTCATTCCTTTAACCATAAAAAAGCCCCAATGAAGGGGCTCTTTACTCTATATTAGGCAACACCGTACTGGTCACGGTACGCTTTGACCGCTTGCAGGTGCTCGTCCATATCACCTTGCTGTTCCAGATAGGTAATAAGGTCGGCTAACTTAACAATAGAGACAACCTGCGTATTAAAGTCACGCTCTACTTCTTGAATCGCCGATAACTCAGCCTTGCCTTTTTCCTGACGGTCTAGGGCGATAAGAACGCCTGACAGATCCGCGCCGTTGGCTGCAATGATTTCCATCGACTCACGAATCGCCGTGCCAGCAGTGATCACATCGTCCACCAGCATGACCTTACCTTTAAGCTCTGAGCCTACCAGACTGCCGCCTTCACCGTGGTCTTTCTTTTCTTTACGGTTAAAGCAATAAGGTACGTCTTTATCGTAATGATCCGCTAAAGCAACCGCCGTGGTAGTAGCAATTGGAATACCTTTATAGGCCGGGCCGAACAATAAGTCGTACTCTATACCTGCATCTTCCAGCGCTGCAGCATAAAAACGACCTAGTTTGGCCAGGTCTTTACCCGTGTTAAATAAGCCGGCGTTGAAAAAGTAAGGACTCGTGCGCCCAGACTTCAAGGTGAACTCACCAAACTTAAGTACCTGTTTGGCTAATGCGAATTCAATAAACTGCTTTTGATATTCTTTCATTACTCTACTCGTCAAGCTGTTAAGGGTTAGGCCAAGGTTTGCTTTTGGATATCGATGATTTCACGAATAGAATGCTTCGCCAGGCTTAGCATTTGCTCAAGCTCATCGAATGAGAAAGGTTCACCCTCGGCAGTGCCCTGAACTTCAATGATTTTACCGGTTTCGGTCAAAATCACGTTCATATCGGTTTCAGCCGCAGAATCTTCTAAATATTCCAAGTCACTGATCGGCTCACCATTGTAGATACCCACTGAAATAGCAGCGATCATGTGTTTAAGGGGATTGGTATTGATCATGCCCTTGCTGCGCATATAGGTAAGCGCATCGACAAGTGCAACACATGCACCGCTGATTGACGCGGTACGGGTGCCGCCATCGGCTTGAATAACATCGCAATCTATGGTGATAGTGTTTTCACCCAGGGCTTTTAAATCAACCGCCGCACGTAAGGCACGCGCGATCAGGCGTTGAATTTCCATGGTACGTCCACCTTGTTTACCACGCGCCGCTTCACGGTTATTACGAGTATGGGTAGAACGCGGCAACATGCCGTATTCTGCGGTAACCCAGCCTTTACCCTGACCCTTCATAAAGCGCGGTACACCCGCTTCAACACTCGCCGTACATAAAACCTTGGTATTACCAAACTCAACCAATACCGAACCTTCGGCATGCATGGTGTATTGGCGAGTAAAGGTCACTGGGCGAATTTGATTAGGTGTTCTTTCACTAGGACGCATTCACTATCCCCTTCAATAAAAAATTTCGTTCATTATATGTGTTCACCCGCGGCTATGCCACGGCACTTTTATGAAAATGGCCATTTTTGCCGGAAAATTCTGCTAGAGCTCACATTTTGTTAAGGTATAATCATAGCGATACTGCTATTCAAAATTAGGAAATCATTCATGATCCACAGCATGACTGCGTATGCTCGCCAAGAAGTGAAAGGCGACTGGGGTACCGGAACTTGGGAAATTCGCTCCGTAAACCAACGTTACTTGGAAACTTTTATTCGCGCCCCTGAGCAATTTCGTGGTTTAGAGCCTGTGATCCGTGAACGCCTGCGAAAGAACCTGCAAAGGGGTAAGGTTGAAGTTTTCCTAAAATTTGCCGCTAACCCGGCCCATGTGGGCGAGCTCAACATCAACGAGTCACTGGCCTCACAGCTGGTAAAGAGTGCCCAATGGGTACAGGCACAAAGTAAAGGCGACATTAACCCGGTTGATATCCTGCGCTGGCCCGGTGTGATGGAAGCAGAAGAAATGGATATGGACACTGTGCAAAGCGAATTGCTTGCCGGTTTAGACGGTGCCATTGAGGACTTTAAAGCCGCCCGTGGCAGCGAAGGCGAAAACCTTGAGCAGATGATCAGCACTCGCCTTGACGCCATCCTTGAGCAAGTGACCATAGTTGAAGCGCATATGCCGGAAGTGATCAAATGGCAGCGTGAAAAGCTATCGCAAAAGCTTGAAGAGCTGCAAGCCGAGATCGATGAAAGTCGTCTTGAGCAAGAACTTATCTATCTGGCGCAAAAACAAGATGTCGCCGAAGAGCTCGACCGCCTAAAATCGCATGTAAAAGAAACCCATAAGATCCTGAAAAAAGGTGGTGCCTGTGGCCGACGCTTGGACTTTATGATGCAAGAGTTTAACCGTGAGGCCAATACCCTGGCGTCCAAGTCGATTAATACCGAAGTCACCAACGCCGCCGTAGAGCTTAAGGTGTTAATTGAGCAGATGCGTGAGCAAATTCAAAATATTGAGTAAACCTTAGGCCCGACTTTAGACGTCTTAACCGGCCTCGCTTTATGCGGGGCTTTTTTATGCCTTACGACTTGGCAACAAGCTGTCTTCCCAATCTAGTACCTTCACTTATTCCTTCATAAAACAGAAAAATATATTAAAGAAAAAGAGGGTTAGAAATTAAAAAAACAAACAAAAAAAAGTAATTATAAAAACATTTAAAAACCTCTATCAAAAACTCAACGACCCATAAAAACTAACACCAATACATCAGGTTAGAAATTTTCACGATTTCAAATCCGCAAAAACAACTTAGTACACTTTCAATACAAAATGGTACATATAATAAATTGACCACATCCGCTGATTATTAAATAACTAAAAGCCGCCGTGAATATAATAAAAATCTCGGTGAATAATAAAAACCATCAACGGAGAAGGTCTAATGAAAGCTACATCTATGCTTAGGAAGGCTTCGGTTGTGCTGACGGTTGCTGCAGGTTTATCACTTGCTACTTCAGCCAACGCCATGAAGTTAAAGCAACAAAACTTACTAGAACTCACTGCTGCTTCACAAAACATCATTGCCGGCGAAGTAATTAAAGTCACCGATGGCTTCGATAACAAGCGTCCTTACACTGAAGTCACCATCAACGTCAGCAGCGATGCAAAAGGCAAATTAAAAGAAGAATCAACCTACACTTTCCGTCAGTTTGGCCTACTGAAGCCGCGTTCTATGGGCAATGGTAAGGTTTATTTGGGTGTCACACCTGACGGCTTCGCTAAATGGAATGAGGGCGAAAACGTCATCGCCTTTATGTACAAGCCAGCCTCTATCACCGGTTTCCAAACTACTGCTGGCATGGCACAAGGTAAGTTTGTTGTCCGCGATGGCAAGGTAATTAACCAATTCGCTAACTCAGGCCTGTTTGAAGGCATGGACACTGCAAGCTTCTCTGACGAAGAGCGCAACATGCTTACTAATCCAGAAGCAGTGAAGATTGATGTGTTTATGAACCTTGTCGGTAAACTTGCGGGAGTACAACAACAATGAAATTCTCTAAACTTGCTGCTGGTATCGCACTAGCTACTCTTTCTGCTGGTGCTTTGGCGGCTGGCCCACTCTATATTCACGATAAAACCATGCAGCCCTACAAATGGGATACGAGTAAAGGCGCAATCCCAGTTTGGACCGATGGCGGTATGCTGGTTCAAGATAAGGATGGTAACCAGGTTGAATCGTTTACCGTGCTAAAAAAGGGCACCAAGTACAACCTCAACATCACCTTGCCAGATGGCACTGTGATCCCTAAAAACACCGTACTCGATCGCGACTACACCTTATTAACGGTTGAGCGAGCGAACGAAATTACGGCCAATGCCATTGCCCAGTGGTCAAACGTAGAAACCGCGACATTAGACATGGCCGTTGCAGGCACCATTGCAAGCAAAACTGGGATATCTGATATCACTGCCGCAAATGCAAATGAGGTCTATGGCGCCGAAAATGGCTATGGTTTTTGGGTAATCTATGACACGGATGGCTCGGTTGTAGAAGACGTGTTTGGGGTACCGAAACAATCTGTTTTAGGTATGGCATTTCCTGAATGGGCCAACGAAGAAACCGGTGAGATTTTAGAAGCAACAGCAATAATGAATGGCTGGGCAGTGGCTCCTAATGACGATGGCAGCAAAATTGCGGGCGTATTCACGCATGAGTTTGGTCATGCTATCAACCTTTCCCACACTCAAGTAAATGGCCAACTAGCCTATCTAAGTTCAGCGGCAAACAAGCTGTACCCAGGCGTGCCTGGCTGTGGTGTGAACCCTATCGCTGGCGGCAATCCAGCGATGATCGAAACCATGTACCCGTACATTGATCACTACAAGGCAGGTGCAGTTAATCAGAGTAGCATCGAACATCCCGATGATGTTGCGGCGATATCAAACCTGTACCCAAGTGCTCACTATGCTAATTCCCGCGGGGCCATAACCGGCGTGTTACGCCTTAAAGATGGCAGAACTGAGTACAGCGGGATCAATGTGGTCGCACGCAACGTCAACAACCCGCTATTCGATGCGGTGTCAGACATGTCAGGCTCTGCCACACAGGGCAAAGTCGGTCCGGATGGGCGATACACGATTCGAAATCTGACGCCGGGTGAGCAATACGTGTTGTATGTAGAGCCAATCGTTGCCGGTGGCTTCCCAACAACACCTCAACCTTTACTTTCAACGGCAGAATATTGGAACGAAAACGAAAGTAGCGATCCCCTGATCGATGAAGTCTGCGACCAAACGGCTATTATCGCCGAAGCAGGTGTTACCAAAGAAGCGGATTTCACTTTCAATGGATACATGAAAGGGGTGCAGGTAACTCCCCTATCCTCAGTGACTTTTAGCGATTTGTCGAAAAATGGCCGCAAGGCAGTTGGTACTGCCGGTCTCAGTGCGGTGATGTGGGATGCCAATAACGGTTTTGAAATTTTACCCAGCCGCTATGTGGGTGCTGAATCATACCTAAGCCGCAACGGTAAACATGTTTTGGTGCAACACGATCAGGATGGCAACGGCATTATGGAGCCCACCGTTTGGTCAGGGAATGAAGCGCGTTCGGTTGGCTATCTCGGACAAAGCCAATGTAACGTCTCCACCAGTTTCGCCGGGGTAAAAATCAGCGCCCTTGGTTCAGCCATGGACGATTCAGGTTCTACCGTTGTCGGTATGGCATACCAAGACTTAAACGGCAATGGCAACTGCCAAGAGTACTTCTCCGGCGAAATGAAACCCTTTATCTGGGATGAAAAAGGCGGTATCCGCGAACTGGATACCAGCGGTGTGAATTGGAACCGAACTTTGTACGCGTTTGCTCACGGCTTATCTGGTAACGGTAAAGTGGCGCTCGGTCAGGTGAATTACAATCAGGCCGTTGCCTGGGTTGATGACGGTCCTATGCTCGACCTCACCACCGCGTTCAATGCAAAGCAAGCTAAGGTCTCAAACTTCGACGGCAGCCGCGTTGCGCTGACCAGCAATTACGGTGTTCAATTATGGGATTCAAGTAAAGGACTGAGTGAAGATGCGGTAACCAACATCGGCTCGCTGCCATGGTGTGAGGATATTCAATACATCTTCTACTCTTGGAACCTGTGTAAAGAGCTATCACCAGATGAGATCACAGCCTCTTACGGTGCCGTGCCTATGACGGTTAGCGATTTGAGCGATGACGGCAGAGTCGCAATTGGCCGAGCCGGTGGTAGCCGATTTGGCTATTATGGCGCACTGTGGGTGGAAGATATTGGCTGGCTTGAGCTAAGCCGCTTCTTGCGTGAGCAAGGTGCAGCGGAACTCGGTAAATTGTCGATGAGTAATCCGATTGCCCTAAGTGGCGACGGTAGCAAAATGCTGGGTGTTGCCGGTGGGATGTCTTGGTATATGGATTTGAGCCAAGTTTATGTGTGTGACAATGGTGATTCGATATTAACCGGGTTCCCTGGTGGACTAAGAGAAGCGGTCGCCAATGGTGCTAAAATAGGACGCTGTGGAATGATTCAGTAACTTGTCAGAATCTAACAATGTGCTTTTCTTGTTAGTCTGATATCTCAATTGGGACTCGCTCTGTCGGGTCCCATTTTTTGTTCAGCGAGTTTGTGCTTACAGATGCAAACAACAACAGAAGCCGCAAAAATTTTTCATTGATACCCAACGAACCAAGATAGCATCCTAGTTGCTAAAAGTAATTCCCCCTCGCTGTGTTCTGTGTCTGCAGGATCCCCAACAGGACAATTAACACAAACCGCATTTACGGTCCGGGCCAAAAATGATGATAAACATCTAGTTGTGTACATGGCCCACCAGCCAAAACAAAAAATTAACAACAGTTCATTTATCACCCGAAAAACGCTCCCTTCACATCGCAACCCAATAAGCCATTTTAGGTACATTTATACCGACAAAGAATATGAGAATAAAAATAACAAAGATTAAAGAATATCTAACCCATGAAAATGAATAAGCATTCAGGTGGTTTAATCAGCTCCAATGTCGTGAAATTTGAATTAAAACTCTAATTTAAAAAGTAAACAAAACTCTTCAGATGCACAAAACAAAACAACAAGAGCATTTAAATCAATGACTTATGAAAAATAAAAACAACATCAGCATTAATCAGAAAGACTCTAAAAAAACCTCTGATACAAAATTGAACAAATAATCAATTGAATAACAATTCGATTTATAAAACCTTAGAGAGAGCTGAGTGTTAATAGTCAGTAAATAAAAATAAAATCATCAACGGAGAATTTCTAATGAGAGCCAAATCCATGCTCAAGAAGGCTTCAATTGCGCTAACGGTAGCTGCAGGGTTTTCCCTGGCTACCTCAGCCAATGCCATGAAGCTGAAGCAACAAAATCTAGAAGAACTCACTTCCGCTTCACAAAACATCATCGCCGGCGAAGTCATTAAGGTCACCGATGGCTTCGATAACAAACGCCCTTATACCGAGGTCACCATTGCAGTCAACAGTGATGCCAAAGGCAAACTAAAAGACGATTCAACCTACACTTTTCGCCAGTTTGGCTTGCTAAAGCCACGCTCAATGGGCAACGGCAAGGTGTATTTAGGCGTTACACCGGACGGTTTCGCCAAATGGAACGAAGGTGAAAACGTGATTGCCTTTATGTACAAACCAGCCGCTATTACCGGCTTCCAAACGACCGCCGGCATGGCACAAGGTAAGTTTGTTGTGCGCGATGGCAAAGTCCTAAACCAATTTGCGAACACGGGCTTATTTGACGACATGGATACATCAAAATTTTCTGATGAAGAGCGCAATATGCTCACTAATCCTGGCGCTGTGAAAGTGGATGCCTTTATGAATTTGGTCGGTAAATTAGCGGGAGGACAGCAGTAATGAAATTTTCAAAACTAGCAGCAGGCATCGCTTTAGCCACACTCTCTGCCGGAGCATTCGCCGGTGGCCCTCTTTATATCCACGAAAAAACCATGCAGCCATACAAGTGGAATACCGCAAACGGAACCATCCCTGTATGGACCGACGGTGGCCAACTCATTAAAGACAAAGATGGTAACGATGTTCAAGCCTTCACCATTTTAGAGAAAGGCACTAAGTTCAACGTTGATATCACATTACCCGATGGTGAGGTGTTACCTAAAAACATCCCCCTAGAACGCGATTACACCTTCCTGACGATTGCTCAAGCTAACGCCGTAACCGCCGATGCCGTTGCGCAGTGGTCGAATGTTGACACATCAACCTTGGACATGGCCGTTGCTGGCACCATTGAAAGCCAAACCGGCATCAGTGACGTTAATGCATCTAATGTAGACCAAATCTATGGGGCGGAAAATGGTTATGGCTTCTGGGTTAACTACGACAGTGATGGCGCAATTCTGGAAGAGTATTTTGGCATCCCCCGTAACCAGGTGCTGGGCATTGCCTTCCCTGAATGGGCCGATGAAGAAACCGGTGAAATCACCGAGGCAACGGCGCTTATGAACGGTTGGTACATAGATATCAAGGACACCGAGGGCAAGATGGTTCAGGGCGTATTTACCCATGAGTTCGGTCACGCTATGAATATGTCTCACTCACAAGCAAACGGCCATTTTACCTATATAGCTTCCCCTTGGAGCCCTCAATACGACGGCGTGCCCGGCTGTAGCACAACTAACCAATACACGGGTCGAGGCCAGGCACCGGCCGATGGCATCGAAACCATGTTCCCCTTTATCAACGTGCGCGGCACAGAAGGCATGGAGCAAGGCACTGTCAATGTACGTGATGATATCGTGAATATTTCCGACCTCTACCCAACTGCGGATTACAAAACCAAGTACGGTACCATCAAGGGTAAACTGTTTACCAAAGAAGGGGTTGAGTATTCGGGTATGAACATGATCGCCCGTAACCTGGATAACCCCATGTACGATGTGATCACTCAACAAACGGGTAATATGACACAAGGTCGTATCGGTCCCGATGGCTCATTCACCATCAATGGCTTAACACCCGGTGGTCGTTATGCGTTATACATGGAGCCAATCCGAGCCGGGGGTTACCCAACCACCCCATCCGCGCTTATTTCTGAGTCTGAATTCTGGAATAGCAACGAGAGTTCATCACCGGCAATGGATAATGCCTGTGACATGACTGAAATCGTTGTTGCCGGCGGTGAAACCAAAGAAATCGAAATGCATTTCAATGGTTACAAAAATGGTATCCAATACACGCCATTAGTTTCTGCATTTGTCACAGAGCATTCGAAAAACGGTAAAAAAGCGCTCGGTTCAACACCAGGCGGTGTTCCGTTCATGTACGACAGCGTGCAAAACTCTTTTTCTACAATGATCGCTCCGGATGGTTCAGCACTACTTAGCTCAACCACCGCAGCAATGAACAAAACAGCTACAAAAGCGGCTGTTATTGCTGACCTAGATGGTGATGGCATTGGCCAAGGTGCGGTTTGGGATATTCGCTCTAACAAGCTTATGGAACTGGAAGACCCTTCAAATAACACCTGTACACTGGGCAGCCAACAAGGTGTGAGCTCTCAGTCAATTTGGGATATAGACGATGAAGGTAAACTTGTTGTCGGTACTTACCGCAAACCAACATCTGGTGGCCAAGAATGCGCGCAAGGTGAAGGTGCTCGCTCATATGCTGTACCAACGGTATGGGACACTACGACTGGCAAAGCGACTGAGCTAGGTGGTCTTGAGTATGTGCCTTCGCTTTACGGCTCTCGTATTGATGTACTAGTAAATGGTGAGCGCAGAGAAGTATGGATGCGTGCCGATCGTATGTCAGGTAATGGTAAAGTCATTACTGGTACAGGCAACAGCCAAGGTCTAGTGGCTTGGATTGATGGCGAACTTCATGACATCAATAGTAAGTTTGGCGCCCGCGATATTGCCGTAATTAGCCAAGATGGCGGAAAAATTGCGTTTAATACTCTCATTGGTGAAGGCCGCGACCGCAAGTATGACGGGATCAAAGTTTGGAATACCCAAACAGATGAGCTTGAGGCGCTAGGCAGCATGCGTTGGTGTGATGACATTCCTTACATCCAGCGATTCGTTAACTACTGTGAAGCACCGTATAACTTGGATCATGAATACATATCGTCTGTTGTCGGTGTACCAAGCATGATCCCTCTTGATGCAAATGAAGACTTGTCACTCATTACTGCACGTTACAATGGCGGTAGTGCAATTTACATGGACGGTCTTGGCTGGATGACAGCTGCTGAGTTCTTCGGTCGTCAAGGCGTTGTTGAAGCTAAAAACCTGTTAACCGACAACTGGTTTGCTATGAGCGCGAATGGCTCAGAAATGATGGCTAACTTAGCTGGTGCAGCGATCAGTATTGAGATCGATGCCAACAAAGCATTCGTCTGTAAAGACGGCGTAAACCAGGAGCTGAGCTTCCCTAAACAGGTTATGGCCGCAGTAAAAAATGGTGCTGAATTCGGTCGCTGCGAGCACCTAGACGACACCTATTAATCTTTATGTTGTGACCCAAGTAATGGCCCTTAACTGGGCCATTTTTCTATCCCATACAGGGCTTTTAGAACTACTTTTTATCTTGATTGGCTGCATAAATATACAAAAAAAATTATATAAGCCCACTTAATCATAACCATTGATTATTAAAACCCTCCCCTCCAAGAATCCCACTTAATAGCAAAGATTAAACCAACAAAGTCATATGCTTAAAAAATCTCAAAGCAAGATGGAGGTGCAGTGATGGGCAGGCCTAGAAAATAGGAAAAAAATAAACTCAAGCAATTGATATTCAAACCAATTAAAACCAAAAAACGAATTACCTCAGGGACGGTTCAACTGGATACACCTGTACAAAAGTGTACATAAATTGCATTGAATACTCACCCGCAATGTTCAATAAATGTTCACCACAGAAACATGTTATTAACAGCTCGATGATTACTACAGATTCATCAATGGAGAGTGTCCAATGAAAACTAAATCATTACTTAAAAAGGCTTCAATCGCATTGACTGTCGCTGCAGGTTTATCACTTGCTACGTCAGCTAATGCAATGAAGCTTAAAAAGCAAAACTTGCAGGAGCTCACCATGGCTTCGCAAAACATCATTGCCGGTGAGGTTATTAAAGTAACCGATGGCTTCGACAACAAGCGCCCCTACACCGAAATCACCATTGCTGTGGACAGCGATGCCAAGGGTAAGCTGAAAGAAGACTCAACCTACACCTTCCGCCAATTTGGCCTGATCAAGCCTCGCTCTTTGGGCAATGGCAAGGTCTACCTAGGTGTGACGCCTGAGGGCTTTGCAAAATGGCATGAAGGCGAAACCGTCATTGCCTTTATGTACAAACCGGCTTCTATCACTGGCTTCCAAACCACCGCAGGTATGGCACAAGGTAAGTTTGTGATCACTAACGGCAAGGCCGTTAATCAGTTCGCTAACAGCGGCCTGTTTGAAGATATGGACACATCCAAATTTACCGATGAAGAACGCAACCTAATAACAACCCCAGGTGCGTTAGACGCAGACACCTTTATGGGCCTAGTTGGTCGACTTGCAGGAGTACAGCAGTAATGAAATTTTCAAAAATTGCAGCAGGCATTGCCCTAGCTACCATCTCTATGGGTTCAATTGCAGGCGGCCCGCTTTATGTTCATGAAAAAACCATGCAGCCATATAAATGGGATACCTCGAAAGGCACAATCCCGGTATGGACAGATGGTGGCAAGTTAATTAAAGACAAAGATGGTAACGATGTTGAGAGCTTTACCGTGCTTGAAAAAGGCACCACCTTCAACGTAGATATCACCTTACCCGATGGTACAGTGCTAGAAAAAAACGTCCCGCTAGATCGCGATTATACTTTCCTCACAATCGCCCAGGCCAATGCCGTCACCGCCGATGCGGTCGCCCAATGGTCCAACGTTGAAACCTCAACCTTGTCAATGGCCATAGCGGGAACAATTGAGAGCCAAACGGGTATTAGCGATGTAAATGCAAGCAACGTAGATCAGATCTACAGCGCTGAAAATGGCTACGGCTTTTGGGTCAACTATGACACCGACGGCGCTATTTTAGAAAACTACTTTGGTATTTCTCGAGACCAGGTTTTGGGTATCGCTTTCCCAGAGATTGCCGACGAAGAAACCGGAGAGATCCTCGAGGCAACGGCGCTGATGAATGGCTGGTATATTGATATCAATGATACCGACGGCAAGATGGTACAGGGCGTATTTACCCATGAGTTTGGTCATGCCATGAACATGTCACACTCTCAAGCTAATGGCCATTTAACCTATGTTGCCAAACCCTGGTTCCCGCTCCATGACGGTGTCGCCGGTTGTCCGGGCACAACGACTTACACTAACCGTGGTCAAGCGCCAACCGACAGCATCGAAACCATGTACCCCTTCATTAACGTACGCGGAGTTGAAGGTCTAGAGCAAGGTACGGTCAATGTCCGTGATGATATCGTCAATATTTCCGACCTTTACCCCACGGCCGATTATAAATCCAAGTTCGGCACCATTAAGGGTAAGTTATACACCAAAGAAGGTGTTGAATACTCGGGTATGAACATGATTGCGCGTAACCTGGACAACCCGCTGTACGACGTGATCACCCAGCAAAGTGGTAACCTGACCCAAGGCCTAGTGGGTCCTGATGGCTCTTTCACTATCAGCGGTCTGACCCCTGGCGGTCGCTACGCTCTGTATATGGATCCCATTATTGCCGGTGGTTACCCAACTACACCAACGAGCATCATCTCAGAGAATGAATACTGGAATGAGAATGAAGGTACGTCTCCAGCGCTAGACCAGGCCTGTGATATGACTGAAATCATAGTGTCCGGCGGTGAAACCAAAGAAGTGGAAATGTACTTCAATGGTTATCACAGCGGCATTCAATACACGCCACTTATTTCTGCGTTTGTCGTTGATCACTCGAAGAATGGTAAGAAGGCACTGGGCACGACCCTAACGGGCATTCCTTTTATCTATGACAGCGTGCAAAACTCTTTTGAGACAGTGGTCACCCCCGAAGGCTTTGCCCCATTGAAAGCAACCAATGCAGCAATGAATAAAACGGCAACAAAAGCCGCAGTACTGGCCGATATGGATGGCAACGGCATTGCTCAAGGTGCGATTTGGGACCTTCGTTCGAATCAATTAACCGAGTTAGAAGACCCGAGCAACAACACCTGTGCGCTAGGCAGCCAGACAAGCGTAAGCTCTCATGCTATTTGGGATATGGATGACACAGGTCACATTGTAGTGGGTAATTCACGTAAACCGACTGCCGGCGGCAATGAGTGTGCGCCTGGCGAGGCTTCTCAGTCATACGGTGTGCCCACGATTTGGGATACCAAAACAGGTAAAGCAACTCTGCTTACGGATGGCTTAGAGTTTATCCCTAGCAGATGGAACAATAGTTATGAGGTGCTGATCAACGGTGAGCGCACAGAAGCCTGGGTTCGCGCCGACAAAGTGTCTGGCAATGGTAAAACCATTACCGGTTCGGGCAACAATAACAATTCGCAACTGGCTTGGGTCGATGGCAAATTACGCGATTTGTTTAAAGACTTTGGAGCCCTTAATGCCTCGGTTATTTCTCAAGATGGTGAGCGCATCGCCTTCGGTTCACAACGTGGCTTTGGTCGCAGAGCCTTCGGTCAGGGTGTAAAAGTATGGCATACCGGTACCGACGAAATCACCGAACTAGGTGGCCTGCGTTGGTGTGACGATGTGCCTTTTGTTAACTTCGGTATGAACATGTGTGCATCGCCATTCAACCTAACCCATGAAGACATTGCCGCAAATTCAGGCCTGCCTTTGATGATGGTAATGGATGCCAACGACGATTTATCGCTTATCACAGGTCGTACTCTAATCGGTGGTATGCCAGCGGGTTCAACCATCTATCTAGAAGGTATTGGCTGGATGACGGGTGAAGAGTTCTTCGCTAAGCAAGGTGTGATTGAAGCTAAGAACCTGATGACCAATGGTATCTTTGGTGTCAGCGCCAATGGCTCAGAAATGATGGCTGGTCTGGTTGGAGCTTCTACGCCAATCACCATTGAGATTGACGCCAACAAAGCCTTTGTATGTCAAGGCGGTGTAAACCAAGAACTAAGCTTCCCTAAACAAGTTATAGAAGCGGTGAAAGGCGGTGCCGAATTTGGTCGCTGTGAACACCTAGACGACAAATATTAATCTCTGTGTTGTGACTCCTAAGCAATGGCCCTTAACTGGGCCATTTTTCTATTTATAATCCCCAATCCCCTGTGCCAATTCACTGGGCCACTGCAGCATCAATTTTCATTATCGACACGGACAAAAATGCTTGTTTTACATTTGTGGACAGCTTGCGCATAGTCGCCGGTCGCTTAATCGACCACATATCATTACTTTTAGGACTCCCGTACCGTGCTTCCCAAATCTCAAGCTGGCACTCCAGGTATCTTTGCGCCGATTTTGGCTTTGACCTTATACGCTATCGCCGCCGGCTATTTAATGAGTTTATTGCCGCTTTCCTTGGCCCAATTTGCGTTTGACGATGCCCTAGCAAGCTGGCTTGCCAGTAGTTTTTATATCGGCCTGCTGGCGGGTACTTTGGGCATAGAGCCGGTGCTTAAGCGTCTGGGATTTCGCCCTACTTACCTGGCCTGTTTGGCCCTTTTTACCCTGACCGCAATCGCCCTGCCCCTCTATCCTCAGGCCTGGTTTTGGCTTGCGTTGCGACTGCTGGCCGGCTTTGCCGTGGCGGGAATTTTTGTGGTGGTGGAATCCTGGTTAATGGCTGGCGAGCCAAGTACCAGGGCTAAACGTCTTAGCCTGTATATGGTGGCCTTGTATGGTGGCACGGCTTTTGGTCAGTTGGGGATTAATCTCTTCGGCACCTCGGGAGCGGCGCCCTTTATCAGCATTACCCTGGTGATGGTGGCGGCATTTTTGGTTATGGTCTTGTTGCCTAATCAGGCTCCAAACCATCATCACAGTGCCCGCCTGGAGCTAAAACAGATATTAAAACTCAATCACAGTGCCCTGTTTGGCTGCCTGATCTCTGGTTTGGCTCTGAGCGCCATCTATGGCCTTATGCCCTTGGCGTTGGCGGCACGTGGCATCGCCGAGCAAGATATAGGAACCCTGATGGCGCTGGTGATCTTAGGTGGGATGGCGGTACAGCCGCTGATCACCTTGCTCAATAAATACCTGGCACCAAGCATGTTAATGGTGGCATTTACCCTGCTTGGAGTACTGGCGCTGGCTCTGTCTCTCACCTCCGAAAGTTTAAAGGTGCTGGCTTTGGCAGTTTTATTACTGGGTGCAGCAAGTTTTGCCTTGTACCCCATAGCTATCGACCTAGGCTGTCAGCAATTGCAAGAGCGCTATATGATAAGCGCCGCCCAGGTTATGCTGCTGAGCTACTCTGTCGGCTCTGTACTTGGGCCCTTATTTGCCGAGCCCTTTATGGCTCACCAACACGGCTTCTTTACCTATTTGTTTATTACTTTGGCCTTTAGCGCCATTTATATTCTGCTTGCCAGTTTGCGCAGCGAAAAGGCCGTTTCAAGCGAAAGCGAATAAGCAAAGGGGGCTTTCGCCCCCAAGCTTATTCGCCTTTATGATCCCGACATTGCTCCTCGGGGTATTCAAATTCAAGGTGGTATGAGCCAGTTCGAAGTCGGCAAGCAGCTGCGCTAAACGCCGTTTTAAATCCATCACTTCAACAGCATCAAGGTGCTCACGCAAACATAAATGGGCGGTCAGAACATGGTGCTCGCCATCCAAAGACCAGTAATGCACATGATGAGCTGTGCTGATCTCTTGCGGCTCCACTAAGAGCGCCGCCAACCTGCGCTGAGTTTGCTGATCCGGCGTTCCCTGCAAAAATAACCTCAGTGTTTGGCGCAGATTACGTACCACATTAACAAGAATAAAAAGGGTAAAGAGTATGGATAAAATGGGGTCGAGTATCGGCCAGTCCACAAACATCAGTACTATGGCCACCAGCAGTACCGCCACCCAGCCAAGCACATCTTCTAACAGATGCCAGTTAAGCACCTTTTCATTCAACGACTTACCCTTACTCAGTTTGAGCGCCGCGTAACCGTTAACAGCTATACCAAGCACCGCCAACAGCAGCATGCCCTCGGTCATGGGCATAACCGGGTCGAAAAGCCGCGGTACGGCAAGCACCAAGACCCAGGTCGAGCCGACCACAAGCACCAGAGAATTCAACAAGGCACCCAGCAGGCTTAAACGCCGATAACCATAAGTAAAGCGGGCATTGGCATGCTTGTTACTAAGCTTATTCAACACCCAGGCACTGCCGATGGCGAGGCTATCACCTAAATCATGCACCGCATCGGCCATAATAGCCGTACTGTTGGTAAGCCAGCCGCCAATAAACTCTATCAGGGTAAAGCCGAGGTTTAAAAAGAAAGCCCAGCCGATGCGCTCCGAAGCTATATCATGGTGATTATGGTGGTGATGATGTGAATGCACGCGCTTCCCCTGATCCCGGTTGATATCATCAACTTAGTGTAAAAGGGCCATGAAAAGCAATGTGCACCTTTAGTTTTGTCCCTGGAAGGTCAGGGTTCACCTCGACAAATAAGCAATGCAGAAGCATATTGCCGATAAAGGCCAACAGTGGAGCAGATTGCAAGGCTAAAGCCTCGCCCACAGTACCAAGCTACAAGGCCGACAAAATACTGAGTCCTTACATCCTTGTCCCCTTAGCCATATTTATTAACCCGGGGGCAGAAATCCGTTATACTAGTGGGCTATTTTTAGTCGTCCCGTTATTTGTTAGAGAGACATCATGAGCCAAGTTCGTGGTAATTTGTTTATTCTTTCTGCCCCATCTGGTGCAGGGAAATCAAGCCTGATCAACGCCTTACTAGAGCGCCATGCCAATATGCAGGTGTCGGTATCGCACACCACCCGCGCCCCGCGCCCAGGTGAAGAAAACGGCGTTCATTACCACTTTGTCGACCAAGGCCAGTTTAAAGAGCTGATCGCCAATGATGATTTCTTCGAATGGGCGCAAGTGTTCGACAACTACTATGGCACTTCCAAGGCGGCCATCGAGCAGCAGTTGGAAAATGGCATTGACGTGTTCCTGGATATCGACTGGCAGGGCGCTCGTCAAGTACGCGAGCTTGCTCCCGAGGTCACCACCATCTTTATTTTGCCGCCGTCCAAAGATGAACTGCAAAGCCGCCTTACCAATCGCGGTCAGGATTCAGCCGAAGTGATCGCCGCGCGCATGGAAAAAGCGCAATCGGAAACCTCACATTACGACGAGTACGATTATGTAGTGGTAAATGATGACTTCGACACCGCCCGTGAAGAGATCGCCACCATAGTGGCCGCCACCCGTTTACGCCTGAGCACACAAAAGCGTAAACACGGTGACTTGATCGACGAACTATTAAAATAAAACCCGCCCAAGTATTGGCCTTGAGTGGGTGTTGCAGTAAACTACGCGTTTACAGATTTAATTTTTGGAGTGAAGCATGGCTCGCGTAACTGTTGAAGATGCAGTAGATAAAATTGGCAACCGTTTTGACTTGATCCTTGTCGCGGCGCGTCGTGCGCGCCAGATCGCGGTAGGTGGTAAAGACCCTATGGTAGATGCGGAAAACGATAAACCTACGGTTATCGCTTTACGTGAAATCGAAAACGGTCACATTACCGTGGATACCCTAGACGCAATTGAGCGCCAGGAGCAGCAAAACCAAGAAGCTGCCGAAATGGCTGCCGTTGCCGCTATCGTTGGCGGTAACCAGTAAGCGCATATAATGCTCTGTAAACGGCTGCATTTTCCTTGCAGCCGTTGGCTTTCCCCGCTTTTCATCGTATATTCACTTCTTAGTCTATTTCTCCTCGCCGTTTCCGGAGCGTGAATGTATCTCTTTGAAGGCCTCAAGAAAAAAATATCAGAATACCTAGCCCCCGAAGATGTGGCGCTAGTACAAAAAGCCTACGTCGTGGCCAGAGAAGCGCACGAAGGGCAATTTCGCTCAAGCGGCGAACCTTATATCACCCACCCCGTTGAAGTAACGCAAATCCTCGCCAACATGAAGTTGGATCATGAAACCCTGATGGCAGCTTTAATGCACGATGTCATCGAGGATACGGATTTTTCCCAACAGGACCTGGCGGGGATCTTCGGTGAAACCGTCGCCGATCTGGTCGAAGGGGTGAGTAAGCTCGACAAGCTTGGCTTTAAAGACAAAAGAGAATTCCAAGCGGAAAACTACCGCAAAATGATCATGGCGATGACCCAGGATATTCGCGTTATCCTGATCAAGCTGGCGGACCGCACCCATAATATGCGCACCCTAGGTGCCCTGCGTCCGGATAAGCGCCGCCGTATTGCCCGTGAAACCTTGGATATCTTTGCCCCTATCGCCAATCGCCTGGGTATCCACGATATTAAAAACGAACTTGAAGACTTAGGTTTTCAAGCTCTCTACCCGATGCGCTACCGCGCTTTAAAGTCGGAAGTAGCCAAGGCCCGCGGCAACCGTAAGGAAGTGATAACCAACATTCAAGGCGAAATAGAATCGCGCCTCAGCGAATGGGGTATTCACGCCCAAGTATCGGGCCGGGAAAAACACCTCTACAGCATCTACCGTAAAATGCTCAACAAGGAGCTGATGTTCAACGAAGTCATGGACATCTATGCATTTCGCATCGTGGTCGACAACATGGATACCTGTTATCGGGTACTTGGTGTGGCTCATAATCTGTATAAGCCCATTGAAACCCGCTTTAAAGACTATATTGCGGTGCCCAAAACCAATGGTTATCAATCCCTGCACACCTCGCTGGTCGGCCCGCACGGTATTCCCGTAGAGATTCAAATCCGCACCTTGGACATGGACCATATGGCCGACAAAGGGGTCGCGGCCCACTGGATGTATAAGAAAACCGGGGAAAACTCTGGTCATACGGCACAACAAAGGGCGCGCCAATGGATGCAAAGCCTGCTGGAGCTACAACAAAGTGCCGGCTCCTCGTTCGAATTTGTGGAAAACGTAAAAACCGATCTCTTCCCGGAAGAGATTTACGTGTTCACCCCGGATGGCCGCATCGTCGAGCTGCCCATGGGCGCCACCGCGGTGGACTTTGCCTATGCGGTGCACACAGATGTGGGGAATACCTGTGTCGGGGCGCGAGTCAATCGCAAACCGCATCCGCTGAGCAAGGCGCTGGATACCGGGCAAACCGTGGAAGTGATCACCAGCTCAGGGGCGCATCCAAATGCCACCTGGCTGAACTTTATCGTCACCGCCAAGGCGCGTTTGTGCGTGCGTAACTATCTGAAAAATCAGCGTCACGAAGAAGCCTTGCAACTGGGTCGCCGACTACTGGACTCGGCCCTTGGCGAGTATTCACTCGACAGCATCAGCAGCGAAACCATAAACCGGGTGCTCGAAGAGCATCAGGTCAATTCGATGTTGGAGCTGATGGTGGAAATCGGCTGCGGCAATATTATGAGCGTCTTGGTTGCCAAGCGCCTACTGCAAAGCGATGAAGCCGATTTAGATAAACTCGCCACCTCGACCAAGGCGGCGATCATAGGTACCGAAGGCATGTTGGTGAATTACTCCAAATGCTGCCGTCCGGTGCCCGGAGATGATATCGTTGCGTACGTTAGTCAGGGTAAAGGCCTGACCGTACACCGCCAGGAATGTAAAAATATTCGTGGCTGGCGCAACGAGTTATCAAAGTATTTCGTGGTGAAGTGGGAAGACAATTCGGAAAAAGAATATATCGCCACGCTGCGGGTGGAAATTATCAACCACCAGGGTGCCTTGGCTAAGCTCACCAGCTTAGTGGCCTCTACCGGAGCGAATATTGTCGAACTGCAAACCGATGAAAAAGAAAGTAACCTCTACGTAATAGACCTCGGCGTGACGGTGAAAGACCGTATTCACGTCGCCAATATTATGCGTCGCATTCGGGTAATGCCGGATGTGCAAAAGGTTTATAGAAAAAAATAAAGGAAAATCATGAACAAAATCATTATCTCTACCGAAAATGCCCCTTCGGCTATCGGTACTTATAACCAAGCCGTAAAAGTAGGCACTGCCGTTTATCTATCGGGCCAGATTCCACTAGTGCCAAGCACTATGGAAATGGTATCGGACGACTTTGCCGAGCAAACGCATCAGGTATTTAAAAACCTAATCGCCGTATGTGAGGCCGCCGGTGGTGAACTACAGGACATGGTTAAGGTAAATATCTTTTTGACCGACCTAAGCAACTTTGCCGTCGTTAATGAGATCATGAGCCAATACTTCAGAACTCCTTACCCAGCTCGCGCTGCTATCGGCGTAAAAGAGCTACCTAAGGGCTCACAGGTTGAAATTGACGGCATTATGGAATTACCGTCAACCAACTAAGTACTTTAGGCCATGGGGAAACTCATGGCCGCCTCTGCTGCACCTTCAATCTCCTGATAAACCTCTTCCAGTAAGACCTTGAAATCGGCGTACCTATATCCACCTTATATCTTGTAAATCACCAAGGGGAATAAAGGTTAAAGCCAGCGCCTGAGCTGACGCCGGCGGTTTTTCGTTACAGTAAAGCTTCGCGTTGCTTCACTTCTTCTGACCAGACACCAACCTGCACCTGACCTATATGGCTTTTTTGTAACAGCAGCATGGCCAGTCGCGATTGGCCTATGCCACCGCCTATGGTTTGCGGTAACTCCTTCGCCAGTAGCGCCTGATGCCAAGGCATGGCACTTTTATGGCTTTGCCCGCTGAGCTCGAGCTGAGTCAACAAGGACTCAGGACAAACACGAATTCCCATGGATGAAATCTCAAAGGCATCTTCAAGCACCTTGTTCCATACCAGGATGTCACCATTTAGGCCAGGTAGCCCTTCCTCTGCGGTGGTTGACCAATCGTCATAATCCGGTGCTCGCACATCATGGCGCAGACCATCGGCCAGCTTACCGCCGATACCAATTAAGAACACCGCACCTAAGCGCTTACAAATGGCACGCTCACGTTCTTTAGCGCTCAGATCAGGGTATTGCTGACGAAGTTTTTCCGCATGCACAAAGTGGATCTGCTCTGGCAACTGCGGCTCAATGCCAAACTCACGGGCAACATATTCTTCGGTGGCCTTCAGGGCGCCGTAGATGCTGGTCACAGTTTCTTTTAGTGAAGCCAGGCTGCGCTCGGTGCGCTCGCAAATCACCTTTTCCCAATCCCATTGATCTACATACACTGAGTGAATCGGACTTAGTCTTTCCTCATCCGGACGCAGCGCCTTCATATGAGTATAGATACCGGTGCCAACGCTAAAGCCATAGTCACCTAAGGTTTTGCGTTTCCACTTGGCTAAGGAATGCACTACTTCATAGCTTTGCTGTGGCAGGCTTTTCACCTGCACAGATACCGCTTTTTCATGGCCGCTTAGTTCATCCTGCAGACCATCGCCGACCTGGGCCAAAATAGGCGCCTGTACTTCGACTAGGTTTAAGGCCGTAGCCAGTTGCTGTGAAAAAATCTGTTTTACGGCACTAATTCTTTGTTGATGTTGAATAAATTCTTGGCTCATGGCTCTCATTCCCATTGCTGCTGATTGCTTCGTTATGAAAAACAATACCGCAACCAAATAAACATTCAACACCATCTAAAAGAAATAGCTTTACTTAAAAATAAAAATCAATTTAACTTGAAAATATTAGATTTCATTTAATTTAAGGCCTGTTTCACCATGACAAATTATCGATTCGATAATCTCGACAGATCCATACTCGGTGCCCTAATGACCAATGCCCGCACTCCTTATGCTGAATTGGCAAAACAATGCGGTGTGAGTGCCGGCACCATACATGTGCGTATAGAAAAGATGCGTCAGGCCGGGGTGATCACAGGCACTCAGGTCAGCGTTGATGCTAAACGACTGGGCTATGATGTCTGCTGTTTTATCGGCATAAATCTCAATAACGCCCGCGATTATCCACAGACTCTGGAGCGCTTGCGCGAGCTTGACGAAGTGGTCGAGGCCTATTACACCACGGGCAACTACAGCATTTTTATTAAGGTGATGACCCGTTCTATCGAGCACCTGCAAGACGTGCTGATCAACAAGATCCAGGCCATTGAGGCGATTCAGTCCACAGAAACCCTGATCTCCTTACAAAACCCCATTAATCGCAACGTTGCCCCTTAAGCGGGGTGCCGCTGGATTGCACTTGCCTGATTAGCGTATAATCCCGGCACTTTTTTATTGCAGTCGAATTGGGCCATGACCAACAAGCGTTACCACCGAGTAAAACAGGTATTAGACAGACGACAAACCGACCTCACAGTATGTTTAGACGAGGTACATAAGCACCACAATCTTTCCGCTATAGTGCGCACCGCCGATGCCGTGGGTTGTCATAATGTCCACGCGGTCTGGCCAAAAGAGCAACGTCGTCTCACCAATAACACCTCGGGCGGCAGTAAAAACTGGGTGGAAACCCATATGCACGACGATATCGACACCGCGGTGGCAAAAATCCGCGAGCAGATCCCAGGCGTGCAGTTGCTGGCCACCAACCTCAGCGATGATGCCGTCGACTACCGCGATATCGATTACACCCAGCCCACCGCGTTTATCGTTGGTCAGGAACGCGATGGTATTTCCGATAAGGCCCTGGCCCATGCGGATAAACACATAGTGATCCCCATGCGCGGCATGGTGCAATCCCTGAATGTGTCGGTTGCCGCCGCATTGATCTTGTATGAAGCCCAGCGTCAGCGCGAAGCCAAAAATTGCTACGAGCGCGATATGCTCGACCCGGGCATTAAACACAGATTATTGTTTGAAGGCTGCCACCCCATCATAGCCCAGCAGTGTAAAGAAAAAGGCCTGGCCTACCCGGCGCTGGACGACGAGGGCGAAATCATCGCCGATGAGACCTTCTGGAACACCTTACGTTACAAGCGAAAAGGTTAACTACTTGAAAGGCAACCCCTTGGATCAGTACACTTAGAGTATTACCGATTCAAGGACGCGCCCATTGTCGAGCCTCAACACTTACCCGATCACCGAACTTAAGGGCGTGGGCCCGAAAATGGCCGAGCGCCTCAATAGGCTCGGCATCAAAACCGTGCAGGACCTGCTACTGCATCTGCCGCTGCGCTATGAGGACAGAACTCGAGTAGTAGCCATCAATCAGCTACTGCCGCACACCCATGTCTGCATTGAGGCGACCATAGAAAACGCCAGCATCACCTTTGGCCGTCGGCGCATGTTGCTCTGTCAGCTCAACGATGGCACCGGACGCATTACCCTGCGCTTTTTCAACTTCTCTGCGGCACAAAAGAATGCCATGCAAACGGGTAAGGTGATGCGTTGTTTTGGCGAGGTGCGCCGTGGCAAGGCGGGGCTGGAAATGGCCCACCCGGAATACAGCATCAGCGACAGCGCCCAATCCTTACCGACCCAAACTCACCTCAGTGCCATTTACCCAACTACGGAAGGGCTTAAACAGTTATCCCTGCGCAACCTGGTGGAGCAAGCCTTGCAGGTATTGGCCCGCTCGCCCATTGAAGAATTACTCCCAGAGCAATACCGCCCTGCCGGATGGGCATTGAACGATGCCGTGCGTTATTTGCATGAGCCTCCCATAGACGCAAATATGCAGGCACTGGAGCTAGGCACTCACCCGGCGCAACAGCGCCTAGCCTTTGAAGAATTGCTGGCCCATAACCTAAGCCTATTGGCGTTAAGGCAAAAGGCGCAGGCACATAAAGCGGTCACCCTGGCGCCGACTCATGCGTTGGAGCAAGCCTTCTTAGCATCTCTGGGCTTTGCTCCTACCGGTGCCCAACAAAGGGTAGTGGCGGAGATCAAAACCGATTTGCAGCAGCCCTACCCCATGATGCGCCTGGTGCAAGGCGATGTAGGCTCAGGTAAAACCCTGGTAGCGGCACTGTCCGCCTTATGCGCCATTGCCGCCGGATATCAGGTGGCCCTTATGGCCCCGACCGAGATCCTCGCCGAGCAACATGCCCTCAATTTTGAGCGCTGGTTTAGCGAGCAGGGCCTGACAGTCACCCTGCTTGGCGGCAAAACCAAGGGTAAGGCGCGGGAGCAAATCCTCGGGGACATCGCCAGTGGTCAGGCGCAAATGATTATCGGCACCCATGCCCTGTTTCAAGAGCAGGTGCAATTTAACAACCTGGCGCTGATTATTATCGATGAGCAGCACAGGTTTGGCGTACATCAACGCCTGGCGCTGCGAGAAAAAGGCAAATTTGGCGACTGTTACCCGCACCAACTGGTAATGACCGCCACCCCCATTCCCCGCACCTTGGCGATGACAGCCTATGCCGACCTGGAAACCTCCATTATTGACGAGCTGCCCCCGGGACGCACACCTGTGACCACAGTCGCTGTGCCCGACAGTCGCCGTGACCATGTGATCGAACGGGTGCGCCATGCGGTGCAAGAGCACGGCCGCCAGGTGTATTGGGTGTGTACCCTGATTGAAGAGTCCGATGCCTTGCAATGCCAAGCCGCACAACTCAGTGCTGAAGAGCTGAGCGAGCGCCTGCCGCAATTGCGCATTGGCCTGGTGCACGGGCGTTTAAAGGCGGATGAAAAGCAAGACATTATGGCGCGTTTTAAAAACGGCGAGCTGGATGTACTGGTCGCCACCACGGTTATCGAAGTGGGTGTTGATGTGCCCAACGCCAGCCTGATCATCATAGAAAACCCGGAACGTTTAGGCTTGGCTCAACTGCATCAGCTGCGTGGTCGGGTCGGCCGCGGTGCCGCCGCTTCTCATTGTTTGCTGCTCTATCATGCGCCCCTGTCTCACACGGCGCAACAACGCCTAGGAGTGCTGCGTGATAGCAACGACGGTTTTGTGATTGCCGAGCGCGACCTTGAAATTCGTGGCCCCGGGGAGGTGTTGGGCACCAAGCAAACCGGCATGACCGACTTTAAAATTGCCGATTTAGAGCGCGATAAGGCCCTCATTGGGCAATTACGTCCCCTGGCCAAGCGCCTGCTGCATGAGCACCCGCAAGCAGCCATGGCATTAAGCCAGCGTTGGCTCGCCGGCCGTTCCAGCTACGCCCAGGCATAAAAAAGCCCCGGCAACCAAGGTTGTCGGGGCTTATCAATTTTAAGTCCGGCTTAGAACTTGTATTCGATACCTAGGCCTAGGTAATCTTCATCGTTTTCTGACGCATCGTCTTCAAACTTAGTGTAGAAACCGAATAGCTTAGTGTTTTTGTTGAACTTGTAGTCCACACCCGCAGTGATACCATTGCGATCTAGACCATCGAAGTCCATGGTTTGGTACTGAGCTTTAAGCACAGTTTTATCGATTGCGTAAGACGCGCTAACTAGGAAACCATCCGCGTCTTCACCGCCTTCAGCTGGCTCTTGAGTCTGGTACATAGCACCTAGTTTAAAGCCAGCTAGCTTAGTTTGTACCGTAGCACGAACAATGTCGTAGCCTTTAACGTCGCTGTCGGCAGCAACAGAGGCAAACAACTTGGTTTCTTTAAGACCTTGGTCACCGTATGTAAGGGCTACAGAGTAACCGTCATCGGCATCAACATCGTCTTCAGCGATGTAGCTGGCGATTAGCTTAACGCCACCATAGCTGTTTGAAGTATAAGTAACTGAGTTACCTAGACGGTTTTCACCTTTAAAGATGTTTTTGATATCGGCTTCAAGGTCGCTGAACAGGTCAACTTTACCTTGAGATTGCTTAAGCGCCGTGTCGTTACGACCAACAACTACCTGACCGAAGTTACCTTTTAAACCAACATATTGGTTACGAGCAGTAATGTTGTCATCGTCGCCTTTAGAGTCGGCGTCAGAAACATCTACCTGAAATTCAAACTTATAAACTACATCTAGGCCATCGCTTAGGTTTTCAGTACCTTTGAAGCCTAGGCGTGACGCATTACTTTTGATTTCAGTGAATGAACCTTCACCTTCGTCAGAAGACTGCATTGTTACATTGGCTTTACCGTAGATATTTACGTCGGCAAGCGCGTTGAATGATAGACCAGATAGTACCGCTACTACTAAAGCAGAAGGAGCAAATCGCATAGTTGTTTCCTCAATTAAAAAATCGCAACAAGTGTTTCAATGCGTGCAGTCTGCCAGCGGTAAATTACAAAAATATGACAGATGCAACTTAATGTTCAATAAACCGTCACCGGTATGAAACCAAAGCGTCATGCTTTTGTCTTAAATCACTTTTTTAGGTGACTTCTTCGCCCAGCAATTGTAGTTGCAACTGCAATTTTTCAATCAGATCTTTTTGTTCATTATCTTTATGGAAGGCAACGAAAATATCCCGTGAGGTTTGCGGTACCCCCTCTACTAAAAATAACTCGCCAGAGTCCAGATACTGCTGCGCCTGCACCCGGGGCACAAAGGCACTACCGCCACAACGCAGTATTAGCTCCAGGGCGATACGCCCGGTACTGGTACGAAAATAGGGCGGTGCCGAGTTAGCAAAGTTGCGGGCATGCCATAGGGAAAAGGCCGTACCCCAATCAACAAACACATACTGGTTATTGAAAAACGTCTCGGCGGTGGCGTCCGGATAGCTCGACAGCGGAATAATATCCAGAGTGCAAATGGGCTCCACCACCAATTCATCAACCTTAGGCAGATCAAACAATACAGCCAGATCCAAGGTACGTTCCAGCAGTAGTCGCGTGCTTTCCTGTTGGTTTTTCACCTCAGCCACCAGGGAGATCCCCGGCATGGCCGAGACCACATGGGCTATACCGAATTGCAAAAACGCATCCCAGATATTAGCGGTGCCACTGAGCGCCAATTGACGGCGCATATTATCGGCCAGGGCCACATCCAGCTTTGCCCGCTGCACCCCAGTGACAATCAATTTGGCATGGGGCAATAGGCGCTCCCCAGGCGGTGTCAGCTGAATATTATTACGCTGGCGTAAGAACAAGTTGACCCCTAGGCTTTGTTCCAGTTGGCGAATACGAAAGCTAACCGCAGATTGGGTAATGTAGAGATTTTCCGCGGCCCGGCCAAAATGGCGGGTGCGCGCTACTTCGATAAAGGTTTTAAGTAAATCGATATCCACTCGTTTTTATCCTCACGATAAAAATTTTTTGTTTAATAAAACCAAGCTTCTGTACCATACTCCAGCCGAAATCTCTTGTAAAAAGGAGTCTGCTATGACGGCCAATCAACTTGTCGAGTTACGCAAAGCGTTTCCATGTGATCATAAATTTTATAACGACGAAAAGTTTCCTCGTGGCTTTAGTCGCAGTGGTAACTTCACCTTGCTCGAGTCAGAAATCCTCGAACAGCATGGTCGTTTATTAAAAGCGTTGCAAGAAAAAACCGTAGAACCCAGCAACGACACCCAAGCACACTTCGTCGCGGCCACGACTGGGTTATCGACCCCAATCAACCCGATTGAAAATGCCTGGATTAAATACCTTAAACTCACCACCAGCAAGGCCAGATTCTTTACCTTGTTTGGTCGCAAGCGCAGCTACGACGCGCCTGAAGTGGAAGTTGAAACCGATGCAGATGACCTGGATTAATTCCAGGTTTTTTTTGCTCGGAATTTACACTTGAGAGCGGGTTTGTCTGCTAAGGCAGTGCTTGCTCTCGCCCACACTGCCTGGAACACAACTAAACTGCTGGCATTTATACGGCCAGGCGACGGCGGCCAAAGCGCCAAGAATCATAGCTAAAGATAACCAGCGCCACCCAGATACAGGCAAAGGTGATCATCCTCTGTACATCGAATACTTCGCCATAAAACAACACCGCCAGCATAAACATCAGGCTCGGACCTATATATTGGAAAAAGCCTATGGTGGTGTATTGCAAGCGCTTAGCGGCGGCGGTAAAGCACAATAAAGGCAAGGTGGTTACCACACCGGCACTGATCAACAGCAGATTAAGCTGCCAGCTGTTGCTGGTCAGATCCGAGCTTGCGGTGGGGGTCATTAAATACCAATAAATCAGTGCCGCCGGCAATAAAATCAGTGCTTCTAATAACAAACCGGGTAAGGACTCCACCGGCATTTTCTTACGGATCAAACCATAAATAGCAAAAGAGCCGGCCAAGGCAAAGGCCACCACGGGGAAGGAGCCGAAACTCAGCACCTGGATCAGCACCCCGGTGACCGCCAGGGCCACGGCGGCTAATTGCCAGCGGCGCAAGCGTTCACCTAAAAAGGTCACCCCAAGTAACACATTGAGTAGAGGATTAATGTAGTAGCCCAGACTGGCATCGAGCATATGATCATTATTCACCGCCCAAATAAACAGCCACCAGTTGAAACCCAATAAAGACGCACTCAGCAACAACATACTCAGGTATTTGGGCTTAGCTATAATGGCCTGCACCTTATGCCATTGCTTTGCCAGCGCGACGATCACCAGCAGAAATAACACTGACCAAATGATGCGGTGCACTAGGATTTCCAGCGCCGGCACCTGCAGCAGTTGCTTAAAGTAAACCGGGGCGAAACCCCACATAACAAAGGCTAATGCGGCAAAGAGCATGCCCTTTTTTTTCTCTGGATGGGACGACATAAGGGAACCATACTGACTAAAAAGCGTATTTTACGCGCGCACTTGGCGCAGAGCCAGCACTATCCGACTAAATAAGTACCTGTGCCATAAGCGATTTGCACTCCCAGTTCATTATGCAGCTCCATACGGCACACGCACACCTTATTACCGGAGCGGATCAACACGGCACTGGCGCTAAAACGCTCGCCCTTGCCGGGGCGTAAATAGTCGCTGCGCAAGTCTATGGTGCCCAAGGTAGCCAACCTGCTTTTCAAACTGGTAAGCGGCTCACCATCGAGCTTATCCACCACGGAAGCCGCCGCCAAAATTCCCCCTACCGTATCTAACAAAGAGGAGATCACCCCACCGTGTAAAATTCGTTGCTGGGGGTTGCCGATTAAATCATCCCGCCAGGGCATATGAATGCGCGCCGACTCGCCATCGAGATGAGTTATCTCTATACCCAACAACTGACTAAAGGGCATTTGCACAAAAAGCTGGGCTAACTGCTCATAGGCAAAGGATTTATCCATGGCATTCTCTAACTTGATAAAACTGGTAAGATGAGTTCATCCTAGCGCGAGATGAGTTTTTAAGCAAAGTTCTCGCCTTTAATGCTGCGGCTACAGACAAGGTCAATAAAAGACTCTAAAATAGCCCGCTATGAGCACTGTATCCGCATTATTCAACGAGCCAACACCAGAGCAAATACTGCAACAGGTCTTTGGTTATAGCCAGTTTCGCGACGGTCAACAGCAGGTGATAAACGCCGTGCTGGCGGCCCAGGACGCGCTCGTTTTGATGCCTACCGGCGGTGGCAAATCCCTTTGTTATCAAGTGCCGGCCATGTTATTGCCCGGGCTCACTCTGGTGATTTCCCCCTTGATTTCACTGATGCAGGATCAGGTCACTCAGCTTAATGCCCAAGGCGTTAAGGCCGCCTTTATTAATAACTCTCTGAGTCGTGAAGAGCAGCAACTGGTTTATCAGCAGCTCCATGATGGCGAGCTAAAGCTCTTGTATGTGGCCCCGGAAAAGGCGCTGCAATATGAGTTCCTCGAGCGCCTGAGTTATTTGCATTTAAGTTTAATTGCCGTCGATGAGGCTCACTGCGTTTCTCATTGGGGGCACGATTTCCGCCCCCATTATTTCCGTTTAAGCGAGTTAAAGCAGCGCTTTGCCCAGGTGCCCATGATGGCACTGACGGCCACCGCCGACAGCGCCACACGCGTGGACATAGTCAATCAGCTTGGGCTGATCTCCCCCTATATCCATATCGGTAGTTTCGACCGGCCCAATATTCGCTACACCCTGGAAGAAAAATTTAAGCCCTTTGCCCAGTTGCTGCGTTATCTGCGCACCCAAAGCGGACAGAGCGGCATCATCTATTGCACCAGCCGCAAACGAGTCGATGACCTGGCACAAAAGCTGAGCGAGTCCGGACTCAACGTCGCCGGCTACCACGCGGGCATGAGCAACGAGTCCCGCCATTTTGTCCATAACGCCTTTGCCAAGGATGATATTCAAATCGTGGTCGCCACGGTTGCCTTCGGCATGGGCATCAATAAACTCAATGTGCGCTTTGTGGTGCATTACGATATCCCCAAAAATATCGAGTCTTACTACCAGGAAACCGGCCGTGCCGGGCGTGACGGGTTGGCCGCCGAGGCCATTATGTATTTCGATCCTGCCGATGTGCCCAGGGTAAGACGCTTTTTTGAAGATATCGAAGACGAACAAAGACGCCGGGTTGAAGAGCAGCGCTTTAATGCCATGGCCAGCTTTGCCCAAGCACAAACCTGCCGCCGGCAAATCCTGCTTAACTACTTTAGTGAATATCAGCGCGAAGCCTGTGGCAACTGCGATATTTGCCTTAACCCGCCGCAACGTTTTGATGGCACCTTAGTAGCGCAGCAGGCGCTTTCTTGTGTCTATCGGGCCGGTCAGAGATTTGGTTTGGGTTATATCGTTGAATTACTGCGCGGCGCCAATACCCAGCGTATTCGCGATTTAAACCACCATACCCTGAGCACCTATGGCATAGGCAAGGATCACAGCAGCGAATACTGGCTCAGTATCCTGCGCCAACTGGTGCATCAGGGCTTGCTGCATCAGGATATCAGCCAGGGCTCGATATTATGCCTGACCGAGGCGGCGCGACCGGTACTCAAGGGCGAGTACCAACTGCAACTGGCCGAGCCACGGCTGCAGGCCCAGCACGTATCTCAGGATAAGCTGGCACAGTTTAACTACGACAAGAAGCTTTTCGCCAAATTGCGCGCCTTGCGTAAGCAACTTGCCGACGAAGACGATGTGCCGCCCTATGTGGTCTTTACCGATAAGACATTGGCGGAGATGGCACAATCTATGCCCACCAATGACACAGAGTTTTTAAAGGTTTCCGGAGTCGGCTTTAGCAAGTTAACTAAATATGGTGGCGCCTTTATGACACTGATCCGCAATTACTTATCGGCGGAATAATCCGCTTGTTGAGCCCCGTCAGCATAGGGCTGACCATAAAACCTGGCCAGTTTATCAATTTGCTGCTCGGTTAAGGATGCGGCAATGGCCGACATCAGGGCATGACGGCGCTTACGCGCACGGTAATCGAGTAACTGCTGGCGCAAATAGGCAACATGTTGGCCTTTTAAATGCGGCGTGTCGGCACTGCGGGCAATACCATCAAGACCGTGACAGCTCTGACAGCGAGCCGCCAAAGGCTCGGCATTAACTTCAAAAGCCAGCAATAAAATCAAGATGAAGTAACTATATTTCATATACATAGAGAGTAAAAAAGTGACCACTCTAAGTCTAGACCGAGATCATCAGGTAATCATCATTAATCCAGATATCATGCCAGAAGCGGATGAGTTCGACTTTTGGGGCCATATTTTTCTGCATCAGGATGAAATTAGCATCGGCGAATTTTCCAAGGGCGCCGACCGCCATATGCTGCGCTTTCATTACCGCAATTGCCCTTTTGAGCTGCACTTTGAGTATTATGGCGATAATCTGTGGATCGCTGCCAGTGGCGCACAGTCCGAGCTACTTCTGGAAAATTTAACGGATTATTTGAGCGCAAGTTAACGCTTTGTGCAGTAGACTGAAATGACGGAAGCTAAAAAAATAGTGAGTTAGATGAAACGGCTGGCGGTGATTTTAGGGATCTTAGTGGCGGCGCAAGGACAGGCTCTGGCACAGTGTAAAAGTGAACATCTAGCACCCGATTCAGAGCAATTGCTATCGCGACAACTTGCAGATAAACAGCCATTACCCGATGCCGATGGCAAACGCCAAATCGGCAGCATTCGCTTTATCCAAAACAATATTTTCGATACCAAACTGCCAAGCGAAGACAATTGGCTGTTTCACCTAGCCAACAAGATGCACATTATGACCGAGCCGCAGGTGTTGAAAAACATTCTGCTGTTCAGTGAAGGCGACCTCTATACTCCCGAATTATTGCGTGAATCCGAGCGTCTGCTGCGCCAACAAGGCTATTTATACGACGCTCAGATCAGCGCTACCGAACGCTGTGAAAAATATGTGGATGTGGTGATCACCACCCGCGAGCTTTGGACTCTGCTGCCGGAGATCAGCTTCAGCCGCAGCGGCGGCGAAAACCGCTCCACCTTTGGGTTTCGCGACAGCAACTTTTTAGGCTGGGGTAAACGCCTGTCTTTGGTGCGCACCAATGATGATGAACGCAGCGGCTACGAATTTACCTATGCCGACCCCAATATTTTCGGCAGCCGTTACCAGGGCCGCCTCGAATATGCCGATAACAGCGACGGCGAACGCCATTGGCTGGCCCTGAGTTATCCCTTCTATTCATTAGATACTCCATACAGCTACGGCTTTGCCAACGGCAGCAATAAACGCGATGAAAAGCTCTACGACAAGGGCGAAACGATCAGCGAATTTTCTCAGGAAACCAGTAGCAGCGAGGTGTTTTTTGGCCTCGCGCGACGCCCGGCAGAGCACTGGACTCAGCGCATACGTTTTGGCTACCGTTACCATAAAGAGCGCTTTTACGAGCTTGCCCAAACCTATGTGCCCATCGCCACGGAGCGCACACTTTCTTACCCCTATATCGACATTAGCTGGTTCGAAGATGACTTTGTTAAGGTGCATAATATCGACACCATAAGCCGCACCGAAGACTTGAATCTGGGTTGGCAGATCCATACCCAACTCGGCTACTCGCCCAGCACCTTCAGCGACGATGCCAGTCGTTATGTACTTAAACTCAATGTGCGCCGCAGCCACTATATCAGCCAGCAAAGCTTATGGCGCTGGTCGCTCGGCCTTGATGGCACCATCCGCGAGCGAGATTTTGATGCCGAGAACCTCTTCTTCGGCGCTCAGGCCGAATACCTCTTTAACAGTGACGATGCCCAGTCCTGGTATGTGAAGGCGCAGGTGGATGCCGCCGAAGGACTGACCGCGGATCAACAACTTGCCCTTGGCGGAGAAACCGGCCTGCGTGGCTATCCGCATCATTATGATCTCGGTGACCGGCGCGCCCTTTTTAGTGTTGAAAAGCGCTATTACTGGCAATATAACCTTTGGCAGTTATTTAGCGTTGGTGGCGCCCTCTTTTACGATGCCGGTCAGGCCTGGTTTCATGACAACCAGGAAAACGCCCATTTTCGCCATAATTTTGGCTTCGGCTTACGCCTGGCTCCGAGCCGTGCTAATGCCGGCGCGGTGATCCACCTGGATGTCGCCCGCCCCATCAACCGCAGCGACGATGTCGACCCGCTGCAGTGGCTGGTGAGTGTGAAAAAAACCTTCTAACACACTTTGTTGCTTCAATATTCCATGCTATATAGCTGCTTTTAATGCTTCCTTTATTTTGTAGGAAAAAACGGTGTCGCTACTGGAATTAGTCAGCCAAAACTATAAATGGATCATCACCTTGGGAGTGCTATTGCTCTTCCCTCTGCTGGTGCGCTTACAGCAAAAAATATTCGATAGAGCCATTAAGGGGCGCGTCGACCCACACCGCAAACAACGGGCGCAATTGCTGCTTAAGGTATTACTGGCCATAGTGCTGAGCTGTGTGCTACTGGTGTTTTGGGGCATAGAACTGCGCGGCCTGCTGGTGTTGGGTTCAAGCCTGTTTGCCATGCTTGGCGTGGCCCTGTTTGCCGGCTGGTCACTGCTTTCCAACCTGACCTCATTCTTATTGATGTTTGCACAAAACGACTACCGCATCGGCTACTGGGTCAAGGTGATCGATGGCGCCAATTTTGTCGAGGGGCGTATTGTTGAAATGGGGCTGATGAATGTAGTGCTTGAGCATGTCGATGGTCATAGGGTGCTCTACCCCAACAACCTCTTTGTTACCCGTCCGGTGATGGTGCTCAACAAGGCTCCACTCAAAGCCAAGCCGATACGCAAAATACTTGGCCCGAAAAAATAAAAAAAATAAGCGCCTAAAGGCGCTTATTTTTATCAGTTATTGAGCTCGGCTGTTTTCAGCTCATCTTCCATATCGCTGATCTCATCGATAAACGTTTCCAATTGCTGCTCAACAATGGCGTTAGCATGGGCAAAATAAGCCAGATGGAATACCGCATCGCCCTCATTGACCAGCGGCAAGGTTTGCTGACCAATCACAATACCACTGCGCGGTGCAACAACAGCGCACTCGGTATCACCAAGCGGGCTGTTGATATAGGCCAAAACCTGACCCTGACGCACCCGCTCACCGAGCGATACCTGAGCACGAATAATGCCGTCGGTTTCGGCACGGATCCAACTGGTGGCCGAGGCAATCACAGGCTCCGCCTGTTTACGTACCCGCTTGCCGCGCATCATACGCAGCTTACGCATGACGTTTTCCACCCCTTGCACGCCAGCGGCAATAGCAATAGGGTCAAAGCGCAGCGCCTCACCGGCTTCATAGGTGATCACTGGAATACCACGGGCCGCCGCTTCGGAGCGCAGTGAACCGTTGCGCAAGGAGGCATTGATCACCGCCGGAGTACCAAAAGCATTGGCTATTTTAGCGGTTTCATCATTGCTCAAGTCGGCACGAATTTGCGGTAAATTAGTGCGGTGCAGAGCACCTGTGTGCAAATCAATAATATGACTGCAGTGCACAGCCACCTCGTTAAAAAAGGTGTTGGCCATGCGCCCGGCCACAGAGCCACGAATCGAGCCGGGGAAACTGCGGTTTAAATCACGACGATCAGGTAAATAGCGCGACTTGTGAATAAAGCCGAACACATTAACTACGGGCACGGCAATCAAGGTGCCACGCAGCTTGGCGACATCCACCTTGGCCAGGGTTTGCCGCACTATTTCCACCCCGTTAAGCTCATCGCCATGAATGGCGGCACAAATTAACAAGGTCGGCCCAGGCTCAACGCCGTTGACCACTTCTAAATTAATGGTCAGGGGTGAGTGGGTGTACAACTTGGCCGCTTCGAGTTCAAAGACGCGGCGCTCTCCGGGAGCAACCTGCTCCCCTAATAAAGTAAATGGCGGATTTTTCTTAGCCCTTGCCACGGGTTCTAGTCCTCTTTGCTTTCGCGTTCTTTTCAATAAATTGAATGATCATGCTGGCAATGTCTTTACCTGTCGCCACTTCAATACCTTCTAAGCCAGGTGAAGAGTTTACTTCCATCACCAAGGGGCCGCGCTCCGAGCGTAGCAGGTCAACACCGGCCACATTCAAGCCCATGGCCTTGGCCGCCGCCACCGCGGTTTTACGCTCTTCCGGAGTAATGCGAACCAGGCTGGCACTGCCGCCGCGGTGCAGGTTAGAGCGGAATTCACCCTCTTGGGCCTGACGCTTCATCGCCGCAATAACGCGATCGCCAATAACGAAACAACGAATATCTGCGCCGCCGGCTTCTTTAATGTATTCCTGTACCATGATGTTGGCTTTAAGACCCATAAAGGCCTCAATTACGCTTTCCGCCGCCTTGCGCGTTTCCGCAAGTACCACGCCAATACCCTGGGTGCCTTCAAGCAGCTTGATCACCACGGGTGCGCCGCCAACCATTTCCAATAAGTCTTTTACGTCATCGGGTTTTGATGCAAACCCGGTTACCGGCATACCGATCCCTTTGCGCGACAATAATTGCAAAGAGCGCAGCTTATCGCGCGAGCGAGAAATGGCGACCGATTCATTAACCGGATACACGCCCATCATTTCAAACTGGCGTAATACCGAGCAACCATAAAAGGTTACCGAGGCGCCGATACGCGGAATAATGGCGTTAAAACCTTCAAGTTTTTCACCCTTGAAGTGAATTTCCGGCTCCTGTGAATTGATGTTCATATAACAACGCAGCGCATCCAACACTTGCACCTCATGACCACGCTTTTCAGCCGCTTCAATAAGGCGGCGAGTGGAGTAGAGGTTTTTGTTGCGCGATAAAATACCAATTTTCATAGTTATCCTTATAACTTTGTTTGGTGTGAGAGCTCTGGGTCAACCACAATGCGGCCCACCATGGCGGTGCGCCCTAGCAACATACGAAACTTCATGGTGTCGCGGTTGGTCAGTGTTGCTTCCATAGGCCATTGTTGGCCATCAATACTCAATAAAGTTTCAATCACATAACGCATTTCGCTATGGCCGCCAGAATCGGTGACGGTACGCTCATCCTTTACTTTAGCTTGGCACTGAATTTCGGTTTCGACATCCTCTTGATTGGGATGCACCCAAAAACGCACCCACTTTTCGCCATCCTGCATATAAGGTTCAACCTTAAATGCGTGAATACAAGAGGTGCGAGCACCGGTATCTACTTTAGCTTTGATCTGTTCGATCCCTAACTCGGGCAACGCAACCCACTCGCGCCAACCTACTAATATTCTGTTTTCCATAATGGCTACCGGTTCAGTGCTCCGACTAGGAGCAAGTTGTTAAAGATCCGCTTTATACGGTAATTCACTTCAATTGACAGTGAAATTATTTACTCGCGTCGATTAATATAATTGATTGACCTATATAAACTTGTAGTCAAGGATAGAAGAAAATAGCAACAACAAAAAGCGAATTTCCCCATGAGTGCATTAATCCATGCCTTAGTACTCGACGGCCAAGGCGGCGTTAGCAAAGAACTGACCAATATAGACCAAGTCAGCGCCTGGCAACGTAGCGACGGATTACTGTGGCTGCATCTCGACTATTGCTTTGATGAAGCCAAAGACTACCTTAACTGCATTAATTTAAGTGATTTTGCCTATCAATCATTACTGGCCGATGAAACCCGCCCGCGCATGGTAGCCGACGACCAGGGTACCCTGATGTTTTTGCGCGGCGTTAACCTGAACCCGGCACAAACTCCGGACGATATGGTGTCTATTCGCCTTTATGTCAGCGAGCAGGTGATTGTCTCCACCCGCCACCGTCGCCTGCTTTCGGTCAGCGCCCTGGCGGATTCGTTGCGTGCCGGCCAGGGACCCAAGGACGCCTCTTCGCTTATTTGCCAACTGAGCGAAAATCTGACTTCACGGATGCAGGACGTTATCGACGAACTTGAAGACAAGCTCGACCAGTTTGAGGAGCAGGTAGATGGCAGCAACAAGCCCCATGATCATAATGCACTCTCCCAGGTGCGCAGACAGACCATAGGCTTAAAGCGCTATATCCGCCCGCAAAAAGACGCCCTGCGCGCCCTGCTAACGCAGCAGCCAAGCTGGCTCCAAGACGAGGATTGCTCGCGCCTCAGCGAAACTATTAACCATCTGGTGCGCTATTTAGAAGAGCTGGATATGAATATTGAGCGCGCACAAATTATTCAACAAGAGGTTTCCAGTTTGGTTTCCGATCAGTTAAATAAGCGCATGTATGTGATGTCAGTGGTGGCGGCGCTGTTCTTGCCCTTGGGCTTTTTGACCGGCCTGCTGGGGGTCAATATCGGCGGCATACCGGGTACAGAGTCCGATGCGGCTTTTGCCATTTTCGTCATTGCTCTGGTCGCCCTGACCGCCTTGATTGCCGTTTATTTTAAGCTAAAGAAATGGCTTTGATCTGATCAAGACGCACACTTTCGTGGTTGCTAAAGTGCAGCCACTCGCCCTGGCCGCTGATGATTCCTACGTCTTCGGCCTGAGCACAAAACTGCTCACCGCTGTGCAAAGTTACCGCCACCTTATTATGACGCATGCAAAAAATCTCGATCAGGTCATGCTGCTCGCAGGAAATAGGCGTATAGCTCAAAGCCTTCCCCTCCCATTAATCAAATAACTCATCTCTATATAGCCTAACCCCCCTGCTTTTGACAGCCCGACCTTGGCGGCGACAAGAAAAAGGGGCTCATTGAGCCCCAGAATATTGCTGTTCGTTTATTAAAAACGGTAGGTGATATTACCGTAGATAAAGCGCCCATCCAGGCTGTACGGGGCAAAAGGCGTATACGGGAAGATCTGATTAAAATCAGACTGGCCGACATTATCCACAGTGGCCTGCGGATATTGGTCGAACAGGTTATTGGCGCCTAAAGCCAGCTTCCAATTGGCATCAGGGTGATAAGCCACTTCCAGGTCGGTCAGCCATTTCGCATCCAGATATTCGTCACGCTCCGGCTGTGAGGAAATATCCGCCACCTCACCGTAGCGAGTGAGGCGTAAAGTGGTTTGCCACTGGCCCAGGTTCCAAATCGCTGCCAGGTTTAATTTGCTGTCCGGGGTGCCCTCTTCAAAGCGGCCGATTTCACGGCGGGCAAACAGCTGATAGCTCTCGCCCAGTGAGTCCAGCTCTTGCGGATTGTCTTTAACGGATGTGATTTCGGTGTCGTTAAAGTTCGCCGCCGCGCTTAAACGCATATCGCCCCAGCTTGCCAAATCAAGCTGATAAGTAGCGACTATATCCACGCCCTGGGTGCGCGAGTCTATGGCATTGGTGAAATAGCGCACACTTTCAACATTGGCTTCGCCTGCGGCCGCTAGGATAGCAGCCACTTCGTCGCCTTCGAGGTTTTCCGAAAGCACGATGCGATCGTCGATATCGATACGATAAGCATCCAGGGTCAGGCTAAAGGCACCACGGTTATAGATAAAACCAGCTGTGATATTGACCGACTCTTCAGCTTCCAAAGGCTCAGCGCCCAGAGCTTGTGCCGCGACGGTATCTGCTGGGAACAAACCTATTTCAAACGGCTTGTTATTCTCCAGCACGGTTGAGATCTGGCGATATGAGCTTTGTGCCAAAGACGGCGCACGGAAACCGCTGCTGATGGCGCCGCGCAGGCTCAGGTTGTCGCTAACGCTATAACGGCTTGCCAGTTTCGCGGTAAAGGTGCTGCCAAAGTCGCTGTAATCTTCCAAACGACCGGCCAAAACCATATTCCAATCATCGCTTAGATAGGTATCGAATTCCGCAAACAAGGCCATATTGTAGCGGCTTTCATCGGTCACGCTGGCAGGGCTAAAACCAGGCAGAACCTGAGCACCACCGGCTCCCAATGGAGCACCATTGCTGTCAACAGCGGTAATGTAAGAGGCCTCTTCGCCTTGCTCGATTTTATAGCCTTCACGACGGTACTCGGCACCGATAGTGAAAAACACATCATCATTTAGACCCAAATCAAGCACGGTGCTGGCATCGGCGTTAACCAACCATTGGTCATACACCAGGGCGCCGTTATCGAACTCACGCGGGCTATTAATACCCAGCGAGGTATTAAGGCTATTGCTGACGCCGAAGGCAAAGTCGTTGCGACCATAGTTGCTGCTGATATCCCAGCTCCAGTCGCCGCTTTCCCCTTCCAGTCCAAGGGCCAGGGCATAGTCTTTCACTTGGGTATCGATTTGTGGCAAGAAACCATCGGGGTAAAGCTCAGTCACATTGCGGTTATCCTTGGCGCGGCGATAAAATCCGCCCGAGTTCCCCTCACGCTCCGAGTAGCTGCCAAAGGCATATAAGCTGTAGCCCTGGTCTAACTCATAGCCGCTATTGATAAACAAGGCGACATCTTCAAGCGCTGCCTTGCCGAAGCGGTGGTTATATCTGTCTATGGTAAATTCACGCGGGTCCAGACTGCCATCCTCAAGACGGGCATACTGCTCGCGGGGATCGAAACCAGAGCGCAGGGTCGGCTCATGGTCGCGGTATTCTAAGGCGATATTCACAAAGCCATCATCCCCTAAGGCCAAGCCGGTGTTGGCACTAAAGGTGCGATTGGTGCCATCGTTAATGCGGCGGTCGTCGCCGGTTGCAAAGGCTAGGTTGCCATTATTATCGGCGTAGGCACTTTCAAGCTGCGGCACACCAGCCATTTGCGTATCATATTCACCGTAGGTAGCGCTGATGCTGCCGCCTTCATCGGCGTCCTTCAGCACTATATTGATCACCCCGGCTATGGCATCCGAGCCATATTGAGCGGCGGCGCCGTCGCGTAACACTTCAACACGCTTAATGGCGGCAACTGGGATCATATTCAAATCCACCGCAGTCGAGCCACGGCCTACAACACCGCCCAGACTTAATAAGGCGCCGGCATGACGACGCTTACCATTGACCAGGACTAGGGTATGATCCGGTGCCAAACCACGTAATACAGCGGGGCGGGCATGATCTGTACCATCGGATAAGGTGGCACTGGGGTAGTTAAAACTCGGCACCTGAGTGGCCAAAACCTGACTGATCTCCAACTGACCCGTGCTGGTCATATCATTACTGGTGATCACATCCACAGGCACTGTACTCTCGCCCAGGCTACGTAGGCTGCGGCGAGTACCAGTCACGGCAATCACTTCCATATCCTGCTCTGCCACATTGCCGTTTGGCGCCGTAGCAGCAAGGCTTGGCGCACTGCCCAATGCCGATGCGATAGCCAGGCTTAAAGCCAACTTATTGGTTGTAAAAGTCATGAGAACCCCTCGAATACTGGAATGTGCAAGTAAAAAAGGGGGCAATCATACGTAGCCGTTTCGGTAACAGCAAATAGCAAAATAAGCTAACTTATTCACCTAAACAAGCACTTAATAACACCTTGTTTCATTGGTAAAGAAAGTGCTAAAAAGGCGCTATAAACATGCAAGAAAAAACAGTTTGAGTTTGTTTTTTGGGCAGTTTTAATACGCTTGACAGTTCAATATCTTGCGTCGTCATAGCCACAAGACCAGGAGTTAGCGCTAAGCAAATATCCGAGCAAGCACATACATAGGAACCAAGGTAAAAAATCAGAAGGTATAAAGACAAGTAATAATGGCGCTCTCGGCAGGGATCGAACCTGCAACTTGGCCTCCGGAGGGCCACGTGATATCCATTTCACCACGAGAGCTTTACCAATTCACTTAAATAGCTAATCATTCTAGCGGGCTAAATATCTGCTTACATACTTAACAGAATTGGCATTAGTCAGCACAGGGGATTGCGCCAACTGCGCCTATAGTAATGGCATCCCTTGGGAAATACCAGCCCTCGCGAATCGGATGGCGATAATTTATTCAGTAGCAAAGTTACACCCGCCTGGTCCATAGGCGCAGGCTTCAGACTCAAATAGCTGGATTGCCCAGCTTGACTTCACCCCGCCGCCTTTTTGCTAAAAACCCACTGCCAAAAAGCGCGTGCAATAGTCACTATTGCCAATAAAACAACAAGTTAATTATGCAGAACAGGCTGGTTTTAAGCATTTTTATGCTCCTAGCCTGGCAAGCTACAAAAAAACAACAAAATAACCACAATATATTGACTATAAAAATCTATAATTTGAATTTTAATTCTATATAATTGCATTAAAATTCAAATTATCTTTATTTACGAGTTAAAAAGCCCGCTTACATGTCAGATGGCAAGATCCCCTTTTAACATGCAAGCCCTGCTTTTATAGCAATATCACGCAAAAAAATAGCGATTATTTTTGCACAAAAATGCACAAAACTCGGCAAATAAAGAATAAAAAGGCACGATAGCTGAATATTAATTTTCGTCCCTATTTTAAAGGGTTGTTTAATTATTGTTAACGTGCTTTTTATTAATGGCAAATTACATTGCTATATCAAGATCACAGGGTAATACAACATGGGTAAATTTAAGCCAACACTACTGGCTACGGCCATTGCCGGCTGCTTATGTGGCCACGCCAACGCCGAGCAAGCCAATAGCGAAATCAAACAAGAAAAGGCATTGGAAGTCATTCAAATTACCGCGACTCGTCGCAGCGGTTCGGCGCAAGAAGCGCCGCTTAACATCACCGCCATGGATGCCGATGTGATGAAAGATCAGAATATAGCCCAGCTCGAAGACGTGGCGCGCTGGGTACCAGGCCTGACCATTACCGATCAGGGCGGACGTGAAGGCTCGCCTATCATAGTGCGCGGCTTAAACACCAACTCGTCGGAGCGTGCCTCCGACAGCGGCACAGTGGCCACCTATTTGGGTGAAATCCCCCTTAATATCAATTTACGCCTTACCGATGTGGAGCGCGTCGAAGTCCTGATCGGCCCACAAGGCACACTTTACGGTGCCGGAACTTTGGGCGGCGCCATTCGTTATATGCTTAAGGCACCAGTGCTGGATATCACCGAAGGGCAAATTAGCGGCGACCTGTTTACCCTGTCACAAAGCGATGGCACCGGCGGCGAAGCGGGTTTTGTATTTAACACCCCTCTCATAGAGGATGAACTGGCTCTGCGCGCCAGCGTGAATTATTACCACAACCCGGGTTATATGGATTACAACTTCGTAGTGCGCGAGCCTGGCGTGTCTCTGCCCGACCCAGATTGGAACAATGCCGACGAGGTTAAGGCCAACCTTAAGCAGGTTGAAGATGCCAATGATGAAGACATCACCACGGCGCGCCTGTCCTTACGTTGGGCTCCAAATGAAGTCTTCGAGGGCACCCTGAACTACTTCTATCAAAAGCAGGAACACGGCGGCAACTCGATCACCCAGTACGGCAGCATCAGCCCGGATAACCCCATTCACGATCTAGTCGGCAAATACGACTCTGCCTATCGTGTTGAAGAGCCCAATGAGCAAGAAGATGAATTGCTTAGTCTGGAGCTCAAAGCCGATTTGGGCTTTGCCGAGCTGGTTTCGGCCTCAGGCTGGTCTAGCTATGAGCAAGAAGGTCAGCGCGATCAGACCGATCTGCTTTACGATATCTGGACCGGCTACGCCAACTTCCCTGCCTTTGTCGATTACACCAAGGACACCAGTGAGCAAGACAGCTTTACCCAGGAGCTGCGCCTGGTATCCAGCCACGACGGCCCGTGGAACTGGATTGTTGGCGCTTACTACAACAAGTTTGAAAGCAAGTCGGACGACAGGGAATATGCTCCTGGCTTCGATAACTTCGACTATGGCAGCGATATTCCCAATATCGAACCGGACCTGGAATACATAGCTATTTTTGAGTCAGATACCACGGAAAAAGCCCTGTTTGGCGAAGTAGGTTATGCCTTTAACGATCAGTTCAACATTACCTTAGGCGCACGTTTTTACGAGTATGAAATCGACTCTAAATCAGGTTCGGCAACGCCCCTGTATGATGCCTGGGATGATGTTTTCTATGCCTCACGAGCGGATGTTGAGCTAGAGCCAAGCAGCGCCGAAGATGACGGCAGCCTGTTTAAGTTCAACGCCAACTACACCTTCGACAACGGCTTGGTCACCTACTTCACCATTAGTGAAGGCTTCCGCATCGGCGGCAGTAATGGCCTGGAGTCGTGCCCTGAGCAGCTACCGGAACAGCAAATCGTCTGTGCCCTGCCCAACGAAATGGCCTACAAGCCAGACACCACCACCAACTATGAGCTGGGCATTAAATCAACCTGGCTACGTAATAAGCTGCACTTCAATGCGGCGCTGTTTAGCGTTGACTGGGACGATGCGCAAATTCAGTCGACCACGGTCAATGGTCAGGAGATTATCACCACCAACGCCGGCTCGGCACGCTCTCAGGGTGTTGAGTTATCTACCCGCGCTATTTTGGGCGATAACTGGACCCTCTATGCGACCTACGCCTATGCCAAGGCCGAGCTGACTGAAGATGCGCCCATGTTGTTTGATGTATATGAGCCAGACCAGGCTTATTACGACGGCGCCGATGGCGACCGCCTGCCGGGCTCGCCTGAGCATCAAGCATCTTTAGGGGTCAGCTATGAAAATGAAGTATTTGGCGACAAGTTGTTAAACATCAACTATGGCCTGACCGCACAAAGCGATGTCTATACCAAGGTGGGCCTTAAGGCCGATGGCGAAGTGCTGCCGGGCTATGCTCTTAGCAACCTATCCGCGAAAATCTCGGGAGATATGTGGTCGGCTACCCTGTATGTGGACAACCTGTTCGACAAGTATGCCTTTACCTCGACTCGTCGTGATAAATCCTGGGCGGGCATGGCACGTTATGAAGACCAAAACCATGCCTTGCCAGAGTTGCAGCGGGTGTACGGTCACTACATCACCACGCCACGCACCATAGGCATGAAGTTTACCTATAACTTCGAGCTGTAATACACTAAGGGGCAACCAAGGTTGCCCCTTTTTTTATTTATATGACCCATTCCACTTTGCGCCAACATATTCAACACCTGCTGCGCCAGCAAGCCTTGCCTCAAGCCCATGGTGAACTGGTAAAACGCTTGCAGCACAATCCAAAGGATCACCTTGCCTGGTCACTGATGGCCGAGGTAAACGCCCAAGCCGGTGACCTGACGAAGGCGGTTAAACTCCTGGATAAGGCGCTGGAGTTATCAAAACAACCGGAATATGTGCTTAGCCGAGGCAAGTTTTTATACCTGCTCGGGCGCAGCGGTGAATGCTTGCAAACTCTGCAAGCCCTGGACAAAGCGTCACTCACCGATGCCGGGCAACTGGATACCCTGGCTAACCTCTATTCTCGTCTCGGCGATTATCACAGCGCCCATATCTACCATCTGCGTGCTGCGGCCCGGGCACCGGATAACGCAGATATCCTGGTTAACGCCGCCATTAGCCATAATATTATGGCCGCTAACAACCAAGCCAAGGAACTCTTGCAAAGAGCGCTGCAGATCGCCCCCAATCACTATCGCGCTCATTATGCCCTAGCCGAGCAAAGCAGCACGGCCGAAGCGCAGGCGCATATAAAACAGCTCACCGCCCTGCTGGCACAAGAGCAAAATGCCATAGCCCGTCAACATCTGTTCCATGCCAAAGCCCTAGAGCATGAACAACTTGGGGAATATGACGAGGCCTTTAACGCCTTTTCAAACAGCAAGGAGGCGGTGGCCAAGAATATTCATTTTGATGCCGCTAAGCACAGCGCCTTTTGCCAGCAGTTGATCTCGACACCGCCTCAGCTTATCTCGCAACGGGATAATGATGCTGAAGCAGTATTTGTAGCCGGCATGCCGCGCTCAGGCACCACCTTAGTAGCTCAGTTACTGTGCCAAAGTCCACACTTGGCGCCCTTAGGTGAGTTGCAGGATTTACCTCAGGCGGTAAAACGCATAAGCGGGCAAAGTAGTACCGCCATTGTGACTCCCGAGGTCATAAGCCAAGCGAGCAAAGGGGATATGGCCGCCTTGGCACAGGATTATTTGAGCCGTTATACGGGCTTAAAGGGGGATACAGAGCGGGGCTGCGATAAACTGCCGTTTAACTTTTACTATATCGACTTTATCGTCCACGCCCTGCCAAAGGTGAAGATAGTGCTTATGCTGCGCGCCAAAGAAGACACTTGCATCGCCAACTTTCGCCAGGCCTATCAAGTGCATAGCCCGTTTCACCATTATTCCTTTAAGCTTACCCATATCGCCACATTCTATGACGATTATGAGCGCTTAGCGCGGCACTTTGCCGCTAAGTATCCGAGTAATGTGATTTTACAGAGCTATGAAGACTTGGTAAGCGAAGGTGAGCGGGTGCTGCGCCACTTATATGACTTTTGCCACTTGCCCTGGCAGGATGACTGCTTAGAGTTTTATACCAGGCCTGATGCCTGTGCCACCGCCAGTAAATTGCAAATTCGCCGCCCACTGAACAAGGCTTCCATTGATTTTTGGCGTCACTATCAAACACAATATGAAGCCTTAGTAGATACGCTTTAAGCCAGTAGCGTATCTAGGCTCAACTTAGCGTCGTCAATCCGATGCTGCACCTGATGGCGTGCGTACCAAAAATAATTTAAGGCCGCCACCAGCTTTTGCATGGCCTTAAACTTTTGCCAGTTTCCTTGCAACTCAAGGGCGCTAAAGTACTGGCTGAACAGCCACTCTTGCTGCTCCACTGAGAGCTTAAAGCTCAGGGTTAACATGGCCAGATCGAAGTAGCGGTCACCATGCTGGGCATATTCAAAATCTATGCACTGCCATTGTCCACGGTGGCTGATAATGTTCTCTTTGATCAGGTCGTTATGACAGAAGCAGTAATCCTCGCTTGTAGCCTGTGTCAAGGCTACCACCTCCTGCAACGCCTGAGCATAAGGGTGATAATAAGGTTCACTGGCATAACCGGCCAGCTCATCATGCAAATCCAGTGCTGCGCCACTGCTTGGCAAAGCGTGAATCTGCGTCAAGCGTAACAGGGCTTGCTCACCATCGAAATCACTCGGCATCTGCCCTGGCGCATAAGCGAAAATGGCACAGCGATGACCCTTGTCCACATAAACAGGTGCCGGACACACACCCAGCTGCGCCAGGGTACGCTGGGCGTCGATGGCGGCATCGGGTACCTGCCTGCCATAGAGCTTTACCAGCCAGGTGCCCTGCTCGGTATCAACCCGATAATTCTCGTTGCTCACCCCTTGCGGCAAAAAGGTAATTTGCTCAATCACCGCATCGGCTTGAAATGCCGTGACCAAGGCATGGATACGACCCACCGACTCAGGCATAGGCCGGCACTCCTTGTTCCTTCTGCTGATATTGCTGGCGCCAACGCAGGTAGCCGGCAATCGCCATAAAGGTATAAAACACAAATAAAACCACGGTCGGATAATAGCCCTTGGCCAAATACAAGTAGATGGAAGCGGCATCGATCACCACCCAATAAAGCCAGTTTTCCAACACTTTTTTTGCCACAAAGTAAGTGGTTAACACCGCAAAACAGGTGGTTAAACTGTCGAGATAGGCATAATCGGCACGCGTGTAATTATCCATTACATAGCCTATGCATACGGCGATAAGCGCGGTCGCAATAATCAGCCAGGCATGGGTGCTCAGGCGATAACTGACAATGCCCTGACTCTCGCTGCGCTCCTTGCCATAGCGCCATGCCCACCAGCCATAAATAGCCATACCCATATAATAAAAATGCAGCAGGGATTCCATCAACAAGGCGCCCTGCCAATACATCAGGGTGTAGATCAGGGTACTGAAAAATGCCGCCGGCCAGCACCACAGGCTTTCGCGCATGGCCAACAATAAATAGGCCACGGAAAGCGCAACCGCGGCATATTCCCAGCCGGACATGGCGGCAAAGCCAGATAAGGTACTATTTAAGGCATCCATAAGGTGTTCCTAAAGGCGTTCCTAAGAGTTAGTCTTGAGGCGACAGATCGCCATGCAAAAACTTACAAACAAATATGGCCTTACCAAATTGCTCATAGGAGCGCTTGATCTCAGCGCTTAACACCGCCATCACGGTATCATAGTCGCCAAACACCTGAGTCGAGAGCGTATTGGTGATCACCTTAAGCTCTTTGTGTTCATTAAGACGGTCAATAAAGTCTTTAATAAAGGGGATATAGTCTTGATGAAGCGGGTACTTACTGATTTCAACGGTCAGTTTCATGGGCATGTCACTAGTAATAAAGAATGCCGCTATTGTAACCTGAACCCGAGCGTTGCCAAAATTTCGCCGTGACTTTTATCCTCCCCCACTGTTCGCAAGTTATCGCATGAGCTAGGTTCACTCATTCCAGGCAAGGAAAAAAGCCCCTAACTAGGGGCTTTTTTCCTTGCTGCGCTCAGGCAGCTAATTGGCAGAGAAACCTTGTTTAGCCGCGAACTCGACGTACGCCGAACAGGGCCAGCAGTGACATCAGCATAAAGATGCCGGTGCTACCGCCAGAAGATTTCTTAACTTCAGGCTCTGGAGTCACAGTTACAGGGTACTCACAGCTGCCGTCATCGGTATCTGCGCTACCATCGTAGTTGCTTGCTGTCACATCAGTACAGCCATAGACTGGCTCTGGCTCTGGCTCTGGCTCTGGCTCTGGCTCTGGCTCTGGCTCAGGCTCAGGATACTGACAGCTACCATCATCGGTATTGGCATTTGCATCGTAGTTGGTTGCTGTCGCATCAGTACAACCATATTCGATGCCATCAGATGCAACGCTCAGCAGAAATGTCTGCGAAACGCTGTCGCTGGTGTTGGCCTTATCACGTACGGTTACCGTTACTTCTGTATCACCGTGGAAGTTCGCGTTCGGGACAAGGTTGAACGACATGCCATTGATTTCAGCGCTGATGTTATCGCCGCTCACCAAGAGTTCATTTGGTGATTGGTCAGCATCAAGTACCACTACTTCGATACCATCGATACGGCCGTTTTCTTCTACAGCCATATTCTCAAGGGCCGACATTTTCAGGTTGCCTTTGACCGCAATGGTATGAGTTAAGGTTTTCGCTTCGCTACCAAGTTCATAGGCTAAGGTGATCTCTTTATCGGTTCCCGCCGACTCTGGATTAACGGTCGCTTTGAAAGAGAATTCAACTTCACTTTGCTCAGGACCCACATAGTCGAAACAGATCACTAGGTCGTCTTTAAGCACCTTACCTAGGTCGTTGTAACCAATAACATTGTACAGTGAACCATCTTTAAAGCCGGCAGTAGACGAGTAAACACTGTCGCCGCCTTCGATCATGATCACACCCTCATCAACATTGGCGCCCAGGTTGTCATAGGCATAGATAACTTCAAACTTATCCTTGTGGTCATCGATACCGCTGCGCAGGATCACCCGTAGTCATAGGTGTCACCTGTGTTCTTGTCGGTTACATTATCGAACTCCATAAACAACAGGTCACCTAGGTCAGGACGCTCTTCGGCATACTGTGATGCTATGGTTAGACCGGTAGGGTCGTAAGGGTCACGCTTGTTAGCGATTTCGAACGAACCACGCCAGAATGGCGCTAATGCTTCCATCAAGAAACCAGGACCACGGTGCTGGCTCATCATCCACCACAGCGGTGTAAACTGCATGGCACCGGTTGGGTGTAAACGCACTTCGTTGTTGTTAGCCTGATTGTAGACTTCAAACTTGGCGCCTTGCTTATAGAACAACCAGTCAATTGGTACATCAAAGTACACGTTAGAACCACCTTCATACCAAGGTGTGGTTGGCTGTAGACGGAACTCACCCTGAAGGTCGATGTAACCACCGGTAGAGAATTCGTCGATCATCGGCGTTTTACAGCTGGCATCGGTAATGTTGTTGGTCACTATGTAGTCACGCTTAACATTGCGGGTTGCCTGCTGTGTGCCTGCGATGGTCAGCTTGTTGCCTTCAACCTTGATCATCTCGGCAACTTGCTCGTTGTTCGAGGTCATTGTTTCAGACCAAAGCTGCATACCCTCAGGAAGAGTCAACTCAAAGTTGTAGTCACGCTCTTGAGACTCGTAGTTCGCCTTCAGTTTCACGTTCACATCAAGCACATCCATAGCGCGAGCGGCATCTTGGCTCACATTTAGGGTCAGTGCTTCACTGTCGTGGTTAAAGTTCAAAGAGGTAAAGCCAAGCGTGCCTTCGGCACCCGGCGCGTTGCCCAGGGCAAAACCACCGTAGTAAACATCACCCATTTGTGACTCAGGCAGATCCCAGTTAATGGCGATTTCATAGTTGCCATTGCCTGTGTGCTGCTCTGGCGCAGACACATCAAAGCCACCATTGTATTCATTGCCGATTACCGCATAGTGCGTTTTGGTGCGATATTCATAATCACGCGGCGCAGCTAAAGCAGCAGTAGCAAACCAGTACTGACCTGGCTCAGGGTCAATAATGTTACAGTAGTTGTCTTCAACACTGCTTGATGAGTAACAGATCATTTCCGCATTAAGTGCCTTGATCAGTGCTTGCGGATCATCTGCAATCTCTTCATCGCTGACCATGAAAGAACCACTGTTGTTGGCATCGAAACCAAGGATCAGGTGCGCTTTCTTAGTCTGCCAGCGTGGCTCAGCAACATCAGCTAAGTTAGAAGTTTGCTCCGTAGAGGCAACCTTCACCATTAGACGCTTAGTACCTTCAGGAACGGTAATAGACTGGATGTCCCAACCACGTTCAACGCGATCCTTAGTCACATAAGGACCTACACCTATTACGTCCGCCTCTATCGTGGTTGGCTTCACCAAGCCATAATAGGTTGGCGTCAGCTGGCTGTAGCTGTCGGTGTTAACAACAATAGACTCAGAAGCCTTATTGCGGGCCATATCGATATCCACGGCCAGCGGTAACTCATCCAGGGTATTTTTCGCTACCAGGGTGAAGTGTGCATCCGGCGACTGGCCATCCACATTGTTAAACACTACCTTGCCGTTAAACCAGATGTCTTTATTTAGGACATTTTCCCATGGCGCATCCGGCTCATCTGGCTCTACCTTGTGCTCAATGATGTTTGGCAACTTCATGGTTACCATGACATCTTGAGTTTCACCGGCTTTCAATGTGAAGCTGCTTGGTGATACTTCCACTTCAACGCCTGCGCTTTGGTCTTCACCTTGCACGCCCCAGCCAAAGCCGCTGGCCTGCCATGAGCCATCTTTGGTGGCTTTAACGGTACGCATCCATGAACATTCAAGTTCACAGTCTTGATTAACCAAAGAAGGCAGGTTTAACCATTCAACCAAACCGCCATTGCGCGGGTTCGCATCTTGGTAGTTTTCAATGGTCTCATCCATCACCAGACCGGCATTGGCTGCCTGCGCTACATCAATCGCGCCGCCACCGGCCATAAAGTTGTAGTAAGGGTCGATAATTGCGTAACCATTAAAGATTTTCACCTTATTGGCCGTCATCATCAAGGCCGACTGGATCTCTGCCGGTGTCCATGTTGGGTGCATCTGCATCAACAAGGTCATGGCGCCGGTTACATGCGGAGTCGCCATTGATGTACCGCTCATAAAGGTCCAATCCGAGGCCGTCGGGTTGGCGGTAAATGGCTGGTCATCGGCATTGGCCGCATAAATATCAACGCCCGGTGCGGTTACATCTGGTACCAGGTTATTGATATAACGACTTGGACCCATTGAGCTGAAGATAGCCAGTTCATTGCCCTTTTCTGGGTCAAACTCGTAGGTATTCACCGGCTCACCTATGGTGGCGATCGCTTCACCAACCGGGTTGGCATTAACCCAGTTTCGGATTGTATAGCGGGCTTGAGAAGACAGGTGAATACCCGGAATTACATAATTATCGGCAACAAGATTTTCATTTGAGCTGGTATTTTGCAGGATAAAACCACCGGCACCACCGGCCGCCACGTTTTCGGCCTTTGCCACACGGGCGATATCACCGCGCTCACAAACAACGATTTGATCTGAGGTAAAGGTACCCGCAGGGAAAGGTACATTACAGCTGGCCGCTGTATAGGCATCGTCCGGGTTTGGATCTGCAAAGTTTTCCGCTAATACTACAGGACCTGTGATACTGCCCGAGTAGCTCTTACCCGCATACTCGCCGCTAAAAGGAGCGCGAACCCCCTGAAAGTTGTTGATAACCTTGTCACCCAATGACATAACACGGTCATGAGTTGAGGCTCCTACTGTGGTTACCCAAGGAGAGGTATGATCCGCAGACATGTAATAAGGGCCCGAGTTACCTGCAGCTGCGGCAACCGAGATACCCGCCTTACGCGCGCTTAAGAAGGCCAATTCCATGGGATCTTCCCAAGGGAAGGACTCACCGCCACCGATTGAGAAGTTAATGGTGTCTACACCATCGGCAATGGCATCTTCAAAGGCAGATAGAATCGCGGATTCTGGACAGCCGGCATAGGGGTCACCAGAACCACCCGGCCAACATACCTGATAAGAGATGATATGGGCACGAGGTGCAACACCGCTGGTCTTTTCAAACGTAAAAGGCAGGTCGATACCATCGCTGGTCACTGAACCGTCTACGGTTTGCAATGGCGTATCCACTAGCTCATTACCCGCAGTGGTGCTGGCGGTGTGAGAGCCGTGGCCATTGTAGTCTTCGCCGTTTTCTGGACGACGATTTTTAGAACCAAAAATATAATCGCTGTTGGCTACTGTGACCTCAGGGTAAGAGCGCACACCGATCAGCTTATCGTTACACAATTCCGGTGATTCAACACAGTCACCGATGAAGTTACCGGCACCAAATGGGTTGGTCTTAGCATATTCTTCGTCACTAGCGAAGGCGATGTGGTCGGTATTGATGCCGGTATCAATAATACCTACAACCATGCCTTCACCCTTAACGCTGAGTGATGAGGCCGGAACCTGTCCCTGCCAGAGTTTATCGGCACCGATAAATTCTGGGCCACGATCGGTACGCAGCTCGAAAATACGGTTTTCGGTAATACGCTTAACGCCGCTTTGCTTGGCCAGGACCATGGCATCTTCTTGCGTCATATTGACTATCATGGCGTTGTTAGCCAGCGTCAATTGCTGCTTCATTTCGATATTGGCGCCATGCGCTTGGGCGCGGCTAAGCACCTTGTTTTGCTGGTCTTGCAAATAACGACGGTAGCTTTTCACCTCAGGTGAACGCACGTTCAAGGTTGAGCGACCCACCATGGTACGAGTGGTTGTCAGGGCCGTGGCCTCAAGACCTTGTATATCGCCTTGGTAGTTAACCACGGCATCGTTTTGGAGCTGTACTATGTAGGTACGCTTGCCGGTCACCCCTTCTTTAGGTGTGAAGACATTCTTAGGTGAATTATCCTGATAATGTCTATTAAGCTGACCCACAGAACCAAATAGGGTTTGCGCTTCTTTCGATTCTTTGTAATTTGCTAGGTCTTCAGCTGTGAATACCGGGGTGTAAAAAGAGCCCGCAGGCGCTTTTTCAAAGCCCGGCTGTGCGGACGCGGCTCCCCCGGCCACGTACATAGCGGTTAGCATCGCAATGGTACTTTTGCGCCCCAACCCCTTTATATTTCTATTCTTGTTGGACATGTTGTATTCCTTGATGAAAATTTTTCGCGCATATTGCGCTAGCGCAGTAGGGTACGTTGCGCCGAACAAAGAAAACAATATGTAAACAGGGTGCTAAAAGCGCTAAGAGTAAGTTACACCCAAACCGCTACTCTACATGCCTTACCATATAAGGCCTTAGAGCAAATGTACCAAAGTGTGCAATAAGGTAGCATTTTGTACTCATGCAGTTTATCGCAACAATAAATCAACTTTTGTAAGTATCAAGCTCACATTCTTAGGCGCAACTTTGGGGAATTATGATCAATTATGGCAATTGCTGCTTCGTTCATCCCAAGGCTAGCAAATCAGGGTATAGTGTTAACAAAATCACCTTGTTAGCCGTAAGTTAGCCCTAAGATGAAACGAATAGCCATTATTGAAGACGAAGCCGCGATCCGCGATAACTATGTAGAAATGCTGCAAGGGCAAGGCTATGAAGTGCAAGGTTTCGCCGACAGGCCCAGCGCCGAGCTAGCACTGAGCGAGCGTTTGCCGGATCTGGCCATAGTTGATATCGGCTTGGGCAACGAAATCGATGGCGGCTTTATGCTGTGCCAAAGCTTACGGGCCCGCTCACAAACCCTGCCAATTATTTTTCTGACCGCTCGCGACAGTGAAATAGATACAGTATGTGGGCTGCGTATGGGTGCCGATGATTATCTTACCAAGGACATCAGCATGGCCCATCTGGCTGCGCGTATCGCTGCGCTGTTTCGCCGCGTTGAAGCGCAAGGCTTACCAAGTGAACAAGAGGACACCCTGGTACAAGACAAGCTGGAGCTGAACCTAAAACGTTTGCGCGCCAACTGGCTGGGTGAGGCGGTGGATTTGACCGTGACCGAGTTTTGGATGGTGCATTCACTGGCTAAGCGTCCGGGGCATGTAAAAAGCCGGGATGAACTGATGAGCGATGCCAAAATTTACGTTGACGACAGTACAATCACCTCCCATGTAAAACGCATTCGTCGCAAGTTCCAGGCGCTCGATGCCCAGTTCGATTGCATCGACACCGTATATGGCATGGGTTATCGCTGGGAAAGCAAATAGATGGCGCGCTTTGGGCTTGGGCTGCGCAGCAAGGTGGTCTTGCTGTCCTGCTTTTTACTGGTGCTGCCCTGGCTTGGCTACGAATATGTGTGGGAAATGGAAAAGTATCTGCGTCAGGGTCAAGAAAAAACCCTGGTCGGTACCACAAGAGCGCTGGCCACAGCCCTGCATGAACGCCCCGCTTTATTTGAAAATGCCAGTGAATTTACCGCCAAGGTAGAAAAGGGTCGCGACCTTTACGCCTACCAGATCAACAATGCCATCCGCCTCGATGGCGAACTTGGTGACTGGGCTCCCTATCAAAGCCTGATGTGGCAATACCAGGGTAACTACCTGCAAACTCCAAACCCGGATCATGATGACGCCGACCTGTCATTCGCACACATGGTCGGCAAATACGGCCAGCACCTGTATGCGGTGTTCGCGGTACAGGATAACCAGGTTCGTCTGCGCCCAAAAAATGCCCTTAGTCTGGAGCGCAACGATCATTTAAAAATCGCCATTAAGTCTCCCAATGGCGAGCTAAAAAACTACATAATTGCCACCCGCGAAGACGGCTGGGTAAATGCCTTTAGCCTTCCCGAATTGACTCCCTATAAGGATATTCAGGGCTATTTCCGCCAGACCGAGCAAGGCTATAACATAGAACTGCGTATGCCCCTGTCCATGCTTGGCAACAAGCTCGGCTTTGCCATCAGCGATTGGGACACGGGCGAGCAAGAGCGTCATTTAATGGCCACCTCTAATATTACCGATGCCAATACACTTGGCACTGTGCTGCTGCCCTCACCGGAGATTAAACGCATTATCAAGGGCATGGGCCACAGCGGCAGCCGTATCTGGGTGGTGGATAAACATCACAGGGTACTGGCGCAATCAGGCACCATTCAACATGCTGACGGAGTCTGGGCCAGCTCCTTACAGGAGCAGGATAAGGAAGGCATGTGGCGGCGTTTCGAGCAGCGTTTTTTGCACCCGCTCTATTACCAAATTCTGACCAAGCCACCCAGTGACTTTCTCGATATTTTGCATGATGTGGCGGCGCTGCAAGGCAGTCATATTGCCAGTGCCTTACGCGGTGAGCCGGCCTCGAACTGGCGCCTGACGCCAGACAGCAAAGCGGTGATCCTCTCCGCCGCCTACCCCATTTGGAGTAATGAGCAGGTGCTGGGCGCTGTTATCGCCGAAGAAACCACCAATGGCGTGCGCACTCTGCGCAACAAGGCGCTGGAAAAGCTCTTTAATGTGATTATTGCGGTGATGCTGGTGGGCACCATCTCATTGTTTTTCTTTGCCTCGCGCATTTCCTCACGTATTCGCCGCTTACGCGACAGTGCCGAGCAGGCCATTGATGAACAGGGCCGAGTACGGGCGCAACTGAGCGTGAGTAACGACAGTGACGAAATAGGCGACCTCTCGCGCAGCTTCGCTAATATAGTTAATCGCCTTGGCGGCTATACCCATTATCTGGAAAATATGTCGTCGCGCCTTTCTCACGAATTGCGAACGCCGGTGGCCGTGGTACGCAGCTCGCTGGAAAATCTGCAATTGATCGCCCACGAACCGCAGCAACAAAAATACCTGACCCGGGCTCAAGAAGGGGTCGCCCGCTTGAATAAGCTTATCACCACCATGAGCGAGGCGACTCGGTTGGAACAGAGCATTAATACCTCGGCGCGGGAGCATTATGATCTCACCCAGGTGCTGCAAGGCTGTATGCAGGGCTATCAGTTGGCTTATCCACAGGCACGCTTTGCCCTGGATATCACCCAAGAGGCGCTTCCTGTGCAAGGGGCCGCCGACTTTTTCGCGCAGTTGCTTGATAAGCTGATCAACAACGCCCTGGAATTTGCTGAGCCTGAGAGTGAAATATTGGTCACCTTGGCACGAGAAAACAACCAAGCTCAACTCAGCATTAGCAATCTAGGGCCATCGCTGCCCAAGGACATAGGTAAACATATTTTCGACTCCATGGTGTCGGTGCGCGCTCAGGATAAGCAGCAACAGCCGCATCTGGGTTTGGGCCTGTATATCGCTCGTCTGATTGTTGATTTTCATCACGGCCAGATACGCGCCAGCAACCGCGAAGATGGTCGCGGTGTGACCATCCTTGTTGATATACCCTTGTCCTGATTCAAAATCGATTAATTAAAGAGCATCTAGCCCGCGTAATAAGTTGGTAATTACTTACACAGCTAGAGGTTCAAGGCTAGATACTATGACCGCAAAAACTGGATATAGTAGGGCGCTGTTTCGCGAGCAAGATGACAGCAGCGCAACAAGGATAAAGCTTGAATCACTGGGCCAGGCTTAATTACAATAGCTGCCTTTATCCTCACGTGAAATCACTTGTGAAAAAACATCAGGCAAAAAAAGAGCTCGCCCTGCTACCCATTTTATTTATCGCCATCGCCTTGTGTGTCGGCGGGCATTTCGTTTTACAACCTAACTATCAAGATAGCAATTTGGTGGAATATTCCTTGGCGGCCCTGCCATTTGCCTTATTCGCCTTGGTGATCCTCGCCATCCGCATCGCAATCAAGCAAGAAGAAAACGACGACTAAGCTTCAAAGCCACGCCCTAAAGCACATGGTAGCCAAACCAGTCCGGATGCATGGCTTGCGCCTGGTTGCTGGGAGTAAGATGGATATGATACTGGGCATCGATCAGATCCAGGGCAAAGCAGTCATCCACCTCATGTAAATCGTCTTTATGCTGATGACTCATGCCGGTGAGTAAACCCTGCTTCACCCGTTGTTTGGCCTGCTCGGCGCTGGTCGCCACGGTCAAAGTAAAAGCATGTTGTTCGGCAAGTTGATCGGCACGATAGGCGCCTAAATTAACGAAATAGAGGCGTTCACTGCGCTGTTGCGGCGCATCACCCAGGCTCACCGCATAGCCGTCGATATGGTGCACCGCCATATAACTGTCCATATGCACGCTGTTTTTATTGCCCACCCATTGGGCTTTGAGCTTACCGTAACAATCTTCAATACGCTCACCAACGACAAAGCGCACATCGTGCATTTCAATATGACAGCCTTCAATGCGACCGCCCAGGTAAACCATAAATAATTGCATCACTCACTCCTTTGGCCTTGTGTGGCGGCATTATAACGGTTAATCAGTCGCGGCTGAATTGCTCCACATCGATCTCATGCTTCTTAATCAGTTTATAGAAGTCGCTGCGGTTACGCTTGGCCAATTTGGCTGCCTGAGCGACATTGCCATCCACCATTTTCAATACATTAATCAAATACTGGCGCTCAAACTGGCGCTTAGCCTCGTTTAAGGCAATGGGCGAGCTGGCTTCGAGCTCACACTGCAAGGCCATGGCCACCTGCTGGGCACTGATCAGCACCCCAGGGCTCAATGCCACCACCTGCTCCACTACGTTTTGCAGCTGGCGAATATTACCGGGCCAGTCGTGGCGCAAAAGCAAGTCCATGGCATCATCGCTGAAACGTTTCACCTCTTGCTGCTGACGAGCGGCAATTTGCTCACAAAAGTGATGCGCCAACAGGGAGATATCCTCTCGACGTTCGCTCAAGGCTGGCAAACGCAGGTTCACCACATTTAAGCGATAGTAGAGATCCTCGCGGAAACTGTTATCACGGATTGCCGCAGGCAAATCCTTGTGGGTGGCCGACACCACTCTGACATTAACCGGAATTTCCTCGCTATGACCAACCGGGCGAATTTTTTTCTCTTGCAGAACGCGCAGCAGCTTAACCTGTAAATTCAACGGCATATCCCCTATTTCATCAAGAAACAAGGTGCCATTTTGGGCTTCGGAAAAGAGCCCCACATGGTCGGCGGTCGCACCGGTAAAGGAACCCTTTTTATGGCCGAACAGCTGGGACTCCAAGAGCTCGGCGGGCACAGCGCCGCAGTTAATGGCAACAAAAGGGCCGGTGCTAACCGCACTGCTCTCATGCACGGCTCTGGCCAGCAGCTCTTTACCCGTACCGCTGGCGCCGGAAATCAATACATTCACATCCGTGGCACCCACCATACGCACTTGCTCTAACAGGTGATACATGGTGGCACTGCGAGTCACTATATAGGGGTGACTTACTTGCTGAGCGTGCCCCTGCCCTTGACCATGCAGACGCACGGCTTTAGCCAGGGTGTCGATCAACTCATCCTTATCTATGGGTTTGGTCAAAAACGCAAAAATACCCTGCTTGGTGGCACGTACCGCATCGGGAATAGAGCCGTGCGCCGTCATCATTACCACGGGTAAGCTAGGATAAAGCTGCTGAATTTGTTCGGCCAGTTGCAAACCGTCGATATCGTCCATGCGCAAATCGGTCAGCACCACGTCAAAGGTTTGCTGCTGCAACTCACTCAAGGCTTGAGGGGCGCTGTTGGCCGTGGTCACTTCGTAGTTATTGGCCATCAGCCTTATGGTCAGTAGTTTTAATAAACTGACATCATCATCAACAAGTAAAACCCGTGCTTTAGAACTCATTATTATCCTCCTGCTGGGACGCACGTTGCAGCAATTGCTGCTCTATGGCCGCCAGCGACGACAAGGTCTTTTCCATTTTTTCCTGCATTTGCTGCTGCTCTTGGCGCAGCTTAGCAAGTTGCTGTTGTTGTTGGGCATTGGCCTGAAGCTGCTGCTTAAGCAACCAGAAATAACGGGCGCTGGACTCGGGCCAGTAATATTGACCGCTGATCACCTCAAGGTCGCTTAGTAGCTCGTCCGGGTTTGATTGGCCCCGTAAGCAGAGGCGGGCAAAAAATTGCTTCAGTCTCGGCGCCGCCACATATTCCTGTAACTCGGTGGCCGAGGTAAAACCGCCGCATTGCTGTGCATGCCATTGCACCAACTGCTCGGCACTAGGGTAGATGGGTTGTTGCTTAGGCCTAGGTTTAGGGTTGGGAGCCTGCTTTTCAAGCTCACCTAAGTGACCAGTCTCTCCCGCCGTTCTTGGGCCCGGCAACTGACAGCCCGCACTCAAGATGGGCACCAGTAACACGGCAACACACTTGGCAAATTTCAACATCTTGACTCCATTAGCAACTAAATTTAAGCCTAAAACAACTGCCCTGAGGTGAGCCTGAATGGATCTGCACCTCGCCATTGAGTTGGTTAACACATTCCTTGACTATGGATAACCCCAAACCACTGCCGGCCACGGCGTTGCGCTTGGCAGCCTGTCCCTGATAGAAGGCATCGAATAAACGCTCGCGCTCAGACTCCTTTATACCCGGTCCCTGATCGACTACGGCTATCTCCAGCTCTTGCTTATAACGCTCGATTTGTATCTCTATTTGCGCCCCATTGGGTGAAAACTTAATGGCATTGGAAACCAGTTGCACCAAGATCATTTGTAACAATTCACCATCAAGGGGCAACTCTTTAAGCTCCGCCGGGCAGCGCCACACCAAGGTTTGCTGACCCAACCGCAGGCGCTCGGCAAAGTGCTCCTGTACCTGAGCCTTTAATGTATCGAGTTGGCAGCCTTTATTACTCAGGGTCCGTGCCTTGATGGCGTTATAATTTAGCAGGTTTGTGATCATGCCATGAAGACGCTCTGTGCTTTGGCTGATCAATTGCAGTACATCTTGCTGCTGCTCATTGATGGGGCCCACCAGCTGCTCCTGCAATAAATCACAGCCTTCCACCATGGAAGCCAAGGGCGTTTTTAACTCATGGGTCACATGGCGTAAAAAGGTATCTTTTTGCTGCTCCAGGCTTTGTAATTGCTGCTGCATCCAGTTAAGTTTTTGCCCCAGATCTCGCAGCTCTTTGGCACCGGTCAGTTGAATATCCACATCCCAATCGCCCTTACCTAGCTGACTTATCACTCGAGATAAATACCCGAGATTGCTGCTTAGGCGCCATAAATAACCACCACCGAGCAGCAACACTATGGGCACCAGGGCCACCAGCCAGTTAATAAAGCTCTGTTGTAGATCCGTAAGCGCCTGTTGCGCCAGGTCTATCTGTTCCTTGGTATGAGTGTGCAACCAATTACCATGGCTGTTGATTTGTTGGCGCAGCGGTGAAAACAACTCGGCATTGGCCTGCTCCTGCTGCTCTATATTTTCTCGGCTGGCGACAAAATCCGCCTGCAATTGCTGCCAACGAACCAGCTCACCAGCCGAGGTGGCCGCCTTGGCCTGCTGCGTCAAAAGCGCATCGGCCTTATGCCATTGCTCATTCACCGCCTTACTAAGTTGCTCGCTTTTTAATACCCAATTTTGTAGCGTTGCCCGCTCCAGGGATTGAAACAGCTGCTTAAACTCATTGAATTGTTCATTCTTCTGGTAACTGCTCAATACCATCTGCTGGGTATTGACCATATGCTGGTCCAGGGCCTGTAAAAATACCACCACAACTAAGGCCAAAGGCACTAGCAGTATGGCCACGCCGATAAAGAACTGGGCGAACAGGCTGGGGCGCCAGTGCAGCATGCGAAAAATCACCATGACTCCTTGTTGCCAAAAAGAGAAAAACTAACTATTTGAAATTTAGTAGAAAAATTTAAAGAAACCATAAGCTGTTGCAAAATAGCTACAAACTATTCAGCTCAACCCTCACCTTAAAAATATAACCAACTGAAAAATATGAATTTTAAAAAACTGGCATTGAATTTGTTAGGAGAGCCACCCTGCGGTCTAAAGACCTTCACTTACATTTATAAATGAGTTTCAATTAAGCCACTATGAATTGGAGAATACCGTGCGACGTGTAGTATTGGTCGTAGCCTTAATTTTATGTGTTACCCTAGTAAGCGCTAAACAACCTTCGGAGTCTCACTCCGCGACGAATCAGCCAGCAGCAGTGCAGTCAGCGAGCCCATCGTTTAACCAGTTGGCAAGTCCGCAACAAACAATGCCGCATAATTTGCAGCTGGACCCCAAGCAAATCGGTGGGCATGTCTTTGAATTGGCAGACGACGGCCTAAGTGGCCAACTTAATCTCAGCAATTAGGCGATTAATCTTATTCCATTTGGCCAGGTTCACAAATTTGGTTAGGCTAACAGCATAATATGCGTAACCTGTACGCTAGGATTTTTACATGAATAAAATTGCAGCATTAGTTTTAAGCACCTTGATGCTTGCCTTTGTCACCACTTCGGTGCAGGCCAGCAGTATCGAGTCGCGCTTTAAAGAATTAGACCGAAACCGTGACGGCGCTATTAGCAAGTCGGAAGCGGCACAAGAGCCGGCCTTGTGGTCTCGCTTTAGCAGTTATGATCAAGATAAAGACGGTAAACTGTCGTTGCGCGAGTTTACCAATTACGCTCGTCAGTAAGGCGTGTCGGGCTGAGCTGTGACCTGCAGTTAGACAATAAAAAAAGCGCCGAGGGCGCTTTTTTTTATTGTTCGGGCTTTCTTATCCCTGTTCTTCACGCAAAAATACCGGCTCATTTTCCTTAACCGTAGCTTCAGCACTAAAGTAATAACCCGCTGTTGTAAACTCCTTAAGCTGCACCAGGGTCTCAACCTTATTTTCCATAATATAACGGGCCATCATGCCACGCGCCTTTTTCGCGTAGAAGCTGATCACCTTATATTGACCATTTTTGCAGTCTTTAAATACCGGCGTAATAATGTCGGCGTTCAGTGCCTTCTTATCCACCGCTTTAAAATACTCATTCGAAGCAAGATTAATCAATTGCTTGGCACCGCTTTGAGCCAAAACTTCATTGAGCTTTTCGGCAATAATACTGCCCCAGAACTGGTATAAGTTGGTGCCTTTTGGGTTTTCTAATTTAGTCCCCATTTCCAAACGGTAGGCCTGCATTAGATCGAGCGGCTTAAGTACTCCGTATAAACCGGAAAGAATACGCAAATGTCCTTGCGCATAATCCAGTGCATCAGCACTTAATGTACTCGCTTCAAGCCCGGTATACACATCACCGTTAAAGGCAAAAATAGCTTGCTTGGCATTATCGCTGTTAAAAGGCTGAGACCATTCGCTAAAGCGGGCGGCATTTAAACCGGCGAGCTTATCGCTTATTTTCATCAGGCTGCCGATTTGCTGCGGCGTTAAGTCGCGGCATACAGAAATCAATTCTTCACTGTAGGCGAGTAATTCGGGTTGACTGTGAGTTGCTACCGGAGCGGCAGTCTCATAATCAAGGTTTTTTGCTGGGGAAATGACTGTGATCATAAATGCTGTTGACTTGGCTCTACAATAGTGTCAATTTCAACATTAAATAAAGCAAAGATCACGCTTTATTAGAGGGTTCATGACCCTTAATCGGTCTGCGTGCCATACGCTCTCGCCAAAACGGCGGCGACCGGTTCATTTTGATGTTATTTACATGGCATCAATCCCCTGGCACGGACAATTGACCTCCCCATGGTTGTCACTAAGGTGCAACATTAACTACATAACCTATAAGTGTTTATCTATTTGCTATAGGCACAGACGATAAACCCAGTAGACGCTCTATGCTTGGAATGAGGAAAGCACATGACTACAGCACTACAAGAGTTGAAGCAGCATTCAACGATTGTTGCCGATACCGGCGATATTGAAGCAATACGTAAGCATCAACCCCAGGATGCCACCACTAATCCATCACTCTTACTTAAGGCCAGCGAAATCCCTGCCTACCAGCCCTATCTTGATAAGGCCTGGCAATATGCGCGCAGCCAAAGTGATGACACCAGCGCCCAGTTGGCACTGGCTTGCGATTACTTCGCCGTACTGATCGGCAAGGAAATCGCCGATATCGTTCCCGGTTATATTTCTACCGAAGTCGATGCGCGTCTGTCATTCGACACCCAAGCAAGCATAGCGAAAGCAAAACAACTGCTGGCCCTGTACGACCTTGAAAGGGTTAGCCGCGACAAGATTTTAATTAAAATCGCATCGACCTGGGAAGGCATTAAAGCCGCCGAGCAGCTGGAAAAGGAAGGCATTCGTTGCAACCTAACGCTGCTGTTCAGTGAAGCCCAGGCCCGCGCCTGTGCCGATGCTAATGTGTACCTTATCTCTCCCTTTGTTGGCCGTATTCTTGACTGGCATGTGGCCAATGGCATGGAAAAGCCAAGCGATCCGCTGGCGGATCCCGGGGTGCAATCGGTACGCAGCATCTATGAATTCTACAAAGGCCATGGTTATGAAACCATAGTCATGGGTGCCAGCTTTAGAAATACCGGTGAGATCCTGGCTTTAACCGGCTGCGATCGCCTGACCATAAGCCCGGCGCTACTTGAAGAGTTGGCTCAATTACCGGCGAATACGGAATATCAGCTGACATCACCGGCCAGTGTAGCTGCTAAACCAGCAGCCCTAAGCGAGAGCGAATTCCGTTGGTTGCATAACCAGGACGCCATGGCCACTGAGAAGCTCTCTGAAGGCATACGCGCCTTCGCCGAAGCGCAAGTGGCGCTCGAACGCCGCTTCTCTTCCCTCTAATTTTCTTCCAAAATATAACGCCAGCGACAGGCTGGCGTTCTCACATAATTACCCGGTAATAAAAACATCACTTTCCTGTAACTTAAAATAAACAATTTCGTTTTATTTTTGTACTTTCTATGGTATAGATTGATTGCGTTAGTTATACAGGAGAGTGTCATGGATAGTCTGAACGAACTACTAAAAATAATAGAAGGTCCAGAGGCGAGAAAGAATTCCGGTCGTAATAAAAAACGAAAGTGGCGCGAAATCGAAGCACTGAAAGATAAACAACGTTTACGTAAAGAACTACAAGAACTCGATCTATTCAGCGATACCATCGCCTTAGAAGAACTAGATTTCTAGTAAAAAAGGAGCATTTATTGCTCCTTTTTTTATGGCTTTTTATGGCATTAGCTTAGCTGGGCAAGCGCCAGTCTATGGGTTGTTTTCCTTGCTCTGTGAGCAGCTTATTGGCCTTTGAAAAGTGACCACAACCAAAAAAGCCTCGGTGTGCCGACAAGGGAGACGGGTGCGGCGCCTTAAGCACAAAATGCTTAGTGGTATCTATATGCTTGCCCTTCTTTTGCGCATGCGCGCCCCAGAGTAAAAAGACAATACCCTCACCTTGCTCATTTAGTGCGGCAATCACCTGATCGGTAAAATGCTCCCAACCAAGATGCTTGTGGGAATGAGCCTCGCCCTGCTCCACCGTCAGCACGGTATTAAGCAATAACACCCCCTGCTCGGCCCAGGACTGCAGATAACCATGATTGGGGATGGCAAAATCGGGAATATCCTGTGCCAACTCCTTATACATATTAGCCAGCGAAGGCGGCGCCTTAACCCCAGGCAATACGGAAAAACACAGACCATGGGCCTGATTTGGACCATGGTATGGGTCCTGACCCAAGATCACCACCTTTACATCGTTAAACTCGGTGGCGCGAAATGCGTCAAAAACCTGCTCTTTGGGCGGATACACGGCAACACCCGCATCGCGACGCTGCTGCACATAATCTAATGTCTCTTGAAAATAGGCCTGCTTTTTTTGCGCTGCCAATAAATCGGACCAGGATGTCATATAAGCTCTCGAATAAAAAAGACGGCTCCGAAGCCGTCTTGTTAATACTAGTCTTGTTAATACTAATCTTGTTAAAGCTAAAGCTAGCTTACCAAATTAACCGAGTTTCGCCAGCATAGCTTCACGCAACTGCGTATAGTCGGCGCTCATGGGTTCGGCTAAGCAGGGCTTAGCAAGGGCATCGGCCAGGGCCTTGGGCATTTCTAATGAAACACCCAAAATCTCTTCCACACTGTCTTTAAACTTTGCCGGATGAGCGGTGGCCAAAAAGATCCCCTGCTCGCCCGGGGCCAAATCCGTCTTTAATCCCTGATAGGCAATCGCGGTGTGCGGCTCGGCCAGATAGCCTAGCTGCTGCAACTCGCGCATTGCCGCCGCAGTGGTTGCTTCGTCCACACCATGAGAGAAAAAGTCGTTATAGCTAAACTGGCCACTGTCGAGCATCACCTGCACCCGCGGCCAGTTATTTGGCCGACTCACATCCATGGCATTAGACAGGGACTCCAAAGTCTCATTGGGCTGCCATTGTTTGGACTCAAGGTAACGCGGTACGGTATCGTTTTGGTTAGTGGTGGCCGACAACTTGCTGATAGGCAAGCCGATCACCGCCGCTATCATGGCCGCACAGACGTTACCGAAGTTACCACTGGGCACAGAAATATGTGCGCTCGCTCTTTGCTCTTTCGGCAGTTGCGCCACTGCCTCAAAGTAGTAGCAGACCTGCGCCAATAGTCGGCTGATATTGATAGAGTTGGCCGAGTTAAGGCCGAGACGCGATTTCAGTTCTTCATCCAAGAAGCCCTGCTTCACCATGGCCTGACAATCGTCGAAGGAACCTTTAACACTATAGCAATGCACGTTGCCGCCAAGGGTGGTAAACAGCTTTTGTTGTGCCTCGGAGATCTTGCCCTCGGGATAGAGGATCACCACATCGACATTCTCTTTACCATAAAAGGCATGAGCCACGGCGGCTCCGGTATCGCCACTGGTGGCGGTTAAAATAGTAACCTTCTCGCCCTGACTAAACTGCGCCAGACATTGGGCCATAAAGCGTCCGCCAAAGTCCTTAAAGGCCAGAGTCGGACCGTGAAACAGCTCTAAACAATGGAGGTTATCGGCTACCTTGACCAAGGGCGCAGGGAAGGTAAAGGCCCCCGCGACCATGTGCGCCAGGGTGTCATCGCTCAATTCATCTCCTAACAGATGACGCAATACCTTGGCACTGCGGGTAACAAAGTCGAGTTCCAGTAAGGCATCAACATCCGCCAAGGGCGTCAGCTCGGTAGGGAAAAACACCCCTTGATTGCGACCTAGGCCAGTTTTTACCGCCTCAACAAAAGACACCACCTGCTCATTATCTTGCAAATTATATAACTGCATTACCCTAGTTCCTCATTCAATTCTCTGGTGCCGGCCCAATCGAGTTGGCAAATATGGCTAAAACCTTGTTCATTAATATAGTGGTCGCTGAGCCACTGCTGGCACAGCTCGGCGCTGGCGAGGTTGTCGCATAGCGCAAACAGTGTCGGCCCGGCGCCAGAAATACTGACCGCTTTGGCGCCTAGCTGTAACAGCGCCTGTTGCGCCGCGCTAAAGCCTTCGATCAATTGCGCCCTATGGGGCTCGGCCACAGTATCTATCATGATCGACAGCGCCTCTTCGCTGCGCTGTTGCAGCATCAAAGTACAAAAAGCGCTAAGGCGCTGAGCAAATTCAACACTGTGGTGCATATCCAGCTGCTTTGGCAGCACCGCACGCGCCTTGGCGGTGTTAAGCGTAAACCCGGGAAAGGCCACCACTGGATACCAGTTATCCGGGGTCATAATGGCCAGAGACTTACCGGGAATAAGCTCCGCCGTTAGTTGCAGGCCACCCAAATAACAAGGGGTGATATTGTCGTAATGGCGGCCGCCGCTGACCTTGGCCTCAAAGTCGGCCATCAGCTCGATCAGTGCCTCATCACTGAGCCCGGTGCCGGCAAACTTATCCAATGCAGCAATAGTTGCCACCACGGAGCAGGCACTGGAGCCCAAACCCGAACCTACGGGCAGGTTTTTTACCAGCTCTAAACGCACCGCTGGCATATCCGGAGCCACCGCCTGTTTAAAATGCTGCAAACACATATAGGCCAGGTTTTGCTCTGCCTGTGCCGGTAGCTTATGGGCATAAGGCCCGGAGCAGACAAACTCAGTGGTCGTGCTGGCACTGACCTTAACCAGATCACCGAGTAAACTGCCGTCAATTGGCGCAATGGCGGCGCCAAGGGCATCAAAACCGACGGCAAAATTACCTATGGAAGCCGGAGCATATACTTGAATCATCAGATGTCCTTATCGCGGTAATGTTTTAAGAATATCGGCGAAAACCCCCGCCGCCGTAACTTCGGCGCCGGCCCCATAACCACGGATCACAAAGGGTCTTGGCTGATAATACTGACTCAAAATGGCCAGCGCATTTTCGCCATCACGAATATCGAATAGGGCATGCTTGCTATCCACCGCTTCAATGCCGACCTTGCAGCGCCCCTTGTCTATGCTGCCGACATAACGCAGCACCTTACCCTCAGCCTTGGCGGAGGACACCTTGTCGGCAAAATCGCTGTCGAGCTCGGGCAGCTTAGCCATAAACTCATCGACACTGAGACCATTAGCAAAGCCTGGCGGCAAGACAGACTCAACTTCTATATCTTCAAGTTCGAGTTCCAATCCGGCTTCACGGGCAATGATCAACAACTTGCGGGCAACATCGGTACCGGACAAATCATCACGGGGATCCGGCTCGGTAAAGCCACTTTCTTTCGCCTTGATGGTCGCCTCGGACAAGCTTAAGCCATCGCTCAGCACCCCAAACATATAAGACAAGGAACCAGACAGAATGCCGCTAAAGTGCAATAGCTGGTCGCCGGCGCCAAACAAAGACTGAAGATTATCGAGTACGGGTAAACCGGCACCGACATTGGTTTCATAAAGGAAGCGTCGGTTATTGCGCTGCGCCGCTTCCTTTAACTGCCAATAATAGGCTTGCGAGCTGGTATTGGCCTTTTTATTGGCGGCGACCACATGGAAACCGGCATTTAAGAAATTAACGTATTGATCCGCCAGCGCCGCCGCTGAACTGCAATCGACGATCACCGGGTTGATCAGGTGATGCTGTTTTACGAATTGTTCCAGATATTTCAGGTCAAACTCCTGTGCCGTTTGCTGCAACTGCGTTGGCCATTGCTGCAAATCTATCCCCTCACCGTTTAGCAGCATCTGCCTTGAGTTAGCTATGCCGCGCACCTTTAACTTGATATTGCGCGCGTTCAGCCACTCTTGCTGCTTCTCTACCTGGCTCAACAATTCGCTGCCCACCAGGCCACAACCTAACAGGAAAACATCAATGGACGGCATATGAGTAAAGAAGTTTTCATGGCACACCTTCACCGCATCGTTACACAGCTCGCCATCGATCACCGCGGAGATCGAGCTTTCCGTAGAGTCCTGGGCAATGGCCACTATATTCACTTGTGCCTGCGCTAAGGAAGCAAAAAACTTGGCAGCCAAGCCCTTATGAGCACGCATATTGTCACCCACCAGGGTCACAATGGCGAGGTGGCGCTGTACCTGCACCGGCTCGATAAGCCCGGCCTTGGCTTCAAGCTCAAAGGCCTGCTCAAGCGCCCTTAGTGCAAGAGCAAGGTCCTGCTGGTACACACAAAAACTAATGCTGAACTCACAGCTCGATTGGGTGATAAGCACGATGGAAACATTATCCATCGCCAGTGCGGTAAACACCTTGGCCGCCATACCCACCTTGCCCTTCATACCCGGGCCAGACACAGTCAGCATGGCCAGGTCCTGTAAACTGGAAATGGCTTTCACCGGCTCAGAAGAACGCGCCTCATCGCTGATCAGAGAGCCTGGAAGCGAAGGCGCATGGGTATTTTTAATCTCACAGGGCACGCCTGCTTTGGCACAGGGCATTATGGTCTTGGGATGCAACACCTTAGCGCCGAAATAAGAGAGCTCCATGGCCTCTTTATAAGAGAGATGATCAACCTTAGTGGCGCCCTTGATATAACGGGGATCAGCGCTGTAAACACCATCCACATCGGTCCAAATTTGGCAAACCTCAGCCTCCAAACAAGCCGCCGCCACCGCCGCTGAATAATCCGAGCCATTGCGCCCCAGCGTAGTTAATCGCCCCTGCTCATCGGCGCCGGTAAAGCCTGGCATTATGTATACTTTTGCCGGGTTGGCATGCAAATACTGCTGCATCAGCTGTTTTGATACATCGAGATCCACTTCCGCATCCATAAAGCCACCATGTGAGCGCACCACCTGATCCGCGGGTACGCAGTGGGCTCCGAGGTCGGCCAGCAGGGCCTGCATCAAGGCCACACTGATACGTTCGCCAAAGCTGATGATATAACTGTGCACCGCATCCGGACATTCCCCCAACAGAGCAATGCCGTCAAGGCGGCGCTTCAGCTCCTGAAAGTCGGGCCATGAATCGGGCGCCTGAGCCAGTGCTGTAACCTCAGATTTTAACCCCTCGGCACGGGCGCACAGGGCCTGCCAGGGAATACTGTAATCCTGCCCGGACTGCGCCAGTTCACTTAAGGTCACCAGAGCATCTGTCATGCCTCCTGGTGCCGACAATACCAGTAACATTTGTTCTTTTAGCTCGGCGCGCACTATGGCGCTAACCCGAGCTAAACAATCCGCATCGGCCAGTGATGACCCGCCAAATTTCAATACCTGCATAACTTCCTCATTCCCGTTTAACTGCAATTATTCTGCTGATGACGCCCTTTTAGGACCCCAAAAAAAAAGGCCCATGCAATAGAGCATAGGCCTTTTTTTCTTCGCGCACCGACCCATGCCACTATCCGCTACGGATGGTGGTGGTAATAATGATGGTCAGTGTTGCGTAATTTGTATTCATGCATTTAGACTGCCCGAAAATGACTATTTCTGTCAACAGCAATATTTAACAAATAATATGCTTTTTTCTTATATCCAAAACAATACGTAGAAATACTTATGCAAATTGGCGGCCGAAGTTGTAAAGTGCTTGAGCATCTTGCTATGACAGGCAAACGCAACGACCTCACCTTGTGCTGTTAACTTAGAATACAAAGTACAAGTTTGCCCTGGGCGCAAAACCGCGCCGCGAAAATATTTGCTTTTGTTAAACGCCTGTCAATAAGCTATTATTTTGTATGTTTTTTAAAATCCTTAGCGCTATTTCTGCGAGGATATAGCGGCACCAAATACAAACTCAACATCGGAGTTTTGTCACCGCCTTTTTTTAGTTGCACAGGGCCAAGTTCAAACATGTTGCGTAACAGTCTGTCGAAAAAACTCCTTACCAGTGTTTTATCCGTTTACTTTGTGCTGACCTTTGTGGTGACCTGCGCACAGATATATGCCGAATACTTCAACACTAAAAGCTATATCCGCAGCGAATTGCAGATTTTGCAACAAACCTTTAGCGGCAGCTTGACCCGTGCCATCTGGGAGCTCAATACAGATCAAAGCGTCACCATAGCCGAGGGCCTTATTGCCATTCCCATGGTTGAGGGCATCATAGTGCGTGACGACAGCGGCGAGGTGATCTCGCAACTTGGTCGCTCATTAGATAGCCGTGAACGCAAAGCTAAACCTCTGGCGCAAGACACTGTTATGATTGAAGATACGCCGTCAGGCCTGTTTGGCTATACCTTTCCTCTGGTATTCGAATTTTCCGGCCGTGAAACCCAGGTTGGCGATGTCACCTTGTTTTCCAGTCGTGACGTGGTGGTCAGCCGTATTATGGTTTCCATTTATCTGCTCGTGGGTAACGCCATGATCAAAACCACCTTTTTGATCCTGCTGTTTTTACTGGCTTTTAGAAAACACCTGACCTTGCCTTTGCAGCAATTGACGGAGCAAATCGAAGAGGTTGAGCCGGATGCCATCGAAGACACCCGGATTAAACTCGATACCCATAAGCAAAACGAACTCCACGTCATGGCACAGGCCTTTAATAACCTGATAGCCAAGGTGGTCGAATACCGCAACAAGCTAAAATACACGCAAAAAGAATTGCTCAAGAGCAACGAAAAACTCGACCAACAAAATATTGAGCTCGAGCAAGAAGTAGCCCGTAAGACCTCCAATCTCAGCCAGGCCATGATGGATCTGCAACAACAAAAATATGAGCTGGAAAAACAAAAGCTTAATCTTACCGAAGAAATTGAACTGAGGCGCCAGACCGAACAGGAGCTGCTTGCCAAACAAAGAGAAATGCTGCGCTATATGGATGAGCTTAACAACACGCAGGAGCGCTTACTCGGCTCGGAGAAAATGGCAGCTCTTGGCGGCCTAGTTGCCGGCATTACCCACGACATCAATACTCCCGTAGGCATAGGGATCACCGCCACCTCATTTTTACAAGAACGCCTTAATGAGCTGGAACAGGCGCACGAAAAACAAACTCTGACGCCTGCCGAATTGGCGCAATTTATTGGCGAGGCAAAACAAAGTACCGAGTTGCTTAGCAATAATCTTGCCCGCGCTAACGAGCTGATTGCCAGCTTTAAGCAAATCGCCATAGATCAAGCCAGCGAAGCGGTGCGCACCATTAACTTAAAAGAATACCTTGGCGAGGTGATCCGCTCCTTGCATCCAAAACTGAAAAATACAGAACATAAAATCAATATTCAGTGCCCGGATGACCTTATCCTTAACTTACCCGCCGGTGCCATTAGCCAGATTTTTACCAATTTAATTATGAACTCGCTGATCCATGGCTTTGAACAAACCAAGCACGGTCATATAGATATACTGATCCGAGAACAGGATGAGCGGGTATTAATCGAATATAGAGACGATGGTTGCGGCGTCAATGCGATGCAACTGGAACAGCTATTCAACCCCTACTTCACCACTAAGCGGGACCAGGGCGGCAGCGGCTTGGGCACCCATATTACCTTTAACCTGGTAAAACAAACCCTGGGCGGCGAGATATCAGTCAGCAGCACACCTAATCAGGGGTTGCAGTATTTCATCTCGCTCCCGAAAGACCTGCCAAAACCCATGCTAATGTTTAATTAGCGACGCCACTCCGTTATGATGGCGGCACTATAAATTTGCGCCTTTGGCGCTCCATGGAAGTATATTTATGTGGTTTAGTAACCTAATTTGCTATCGTTTTAAGCAAGAGATCAGCTATCAGCAAGAAGACTTTGACAAGGCTCTGGAGCAGGATTTATTCCGCCCCTGTGGCAGTCAGGATCTGCACACCTTCGGTTGGACCAAGGCCCTAGGCAAGCATGGCCAAACATTAAGCCACTTTTCTAAAAACTCGATTCTGGTATGCGCCAAGCGCGAAGAAAAAGTACTACCGGCTGCGGTGGTTAACGACATGCTGCAGGAAAAGGTAGAACAACTGGAAGTACAGGAAAACCGCCGAGTAAACAAAAAGGAAAAGGATGAGCTTAAAGAGAATATCCTTAATACCCTGCTGCCTCAGGCCTTTAAAAAGTCGAGCCTGCAATATGCCTTTATCGATATGGAAAATGGTTGGGTAGTCGTCAATAGCGGCAGCTTTAACAAGGCCGAAGAGCTACTGGCGCTGCTACGTAAATCATTGGGCACCTTGCCCGTGGTGCCCGCCTTTGCCAACTATGACCTGGGTTTATTCCTTACTTCCTGGTTAAAAGACTTTAATGCCCCGGAAGGCTTTGCCATCGGCCTTGACGCCGAGTTACAGGATCCGGATGACAATGGCGCCCAAGTCAAGCTTAAGGGCCATGACCTGGCCACTGACGAGGTGAAAAACCATTTGGACAATGGCAAGGAAGTCACCAAGCTGGCATTGGAATACCATGAACGCATCAAGTTTATGCTGCAAAACGACGGTTCGATTAAACGCGTAAACTATGCCGAGGTATTAAAAGAAGAAAATGCCGATATTCCAAAAGAAGATATGGCGGTGAAACTGGATGCCGACTTTATTCTGGCATCGGAAGAAATCAAGGAATTACTTGAAGCCTTAACCAAAGAGCTCGGCGACGCCAAAGATTTGTAAGGCTTAAATGTCGGTGCTTTGCGCCGACAAATTTAACCAGGTGGCTTTTTGTCGGCCTGAAAGACCGACCTACAACTATGGCGGCAAAGGCCGACCTACAAGCACGGCGGCAAGGCCAAGCTATAAAAACACCTCATAGGTATCTTTGACTAACTCCTGATACTCGTCCTCGGCAAACAGTACATGCGATGGAATAATGCCCTTATCCACATACACCTGCAGTGCCGCCGTTTTATCTGAGACCTGCAAAATGCCTTCAAGAATCGCTCCCAGACGCACAAAGTCAACAAACTCTATGTCCTCTGGGCGATAGTTTGGATCGCACCACAGCTTAGCAAGCTCAACAAACTCCTCGGAAAAACCCCATGCTGTTAAGGTAGCGGCACCGATGCAACCGGCCAGTTTTTGAATGGCATGAGCGAGAAAGCAAGGGTTCGCAAACACCTCTGGGTGTTTTTCCGCTTCGGTTAAAATCGGCACAATCCCTATGTTGTATGTGAGCGCCGCCAGAGTGATGGTGTCTGCGTTAATGCGAGCATGTTGCTGCTGCTCACGAAATTGCTGCACCAGCACCATGGCATGACAAGCAGCCTTATTGGTCTTCTGCCAGGCCGTATCCATATACCCCTTGATCACGGGGTTTTGCGACACAAACAACTGCTCCATGGCCAACGCCGTAGCGATATTCTTAATTGGCCCTAAGCCGACACATGTCACCGCCTGATTAACCCCAGTCACCTTCACCGAGCTGTTCATTAAATTACTGTTGGCAAGCTTAATGATGCGCGTCGCCAAGGCTGGATCCGTGGCAATCATATCCGCCATGGCGTGCGAGGAAATATCCGGATCATCGGCACTGGCACGTACTTTTAAGGCCACTTCGGGCAGGGAAGGTAGTATCAGGGTCTCGCTGTTGATGCGATCAACCAAGATGGTAAACAAGGCATTTTCGGTAGACATTATCCAGTATCCTTTCTCAGCAACGCGAACGCTCTTCTTGTTTCTGTTTATAAGTTAGCGAGAAAGTTTTAAAAGTGATAGCGCAAAAAACCATTAATTTTAGAAATTTGTCGCCCTTATCCTGTTTTTTACCGTTGTCAGCACAACAACGAATTGGTTAAATAAGACTACAAAAATCAGTGCCTCTGGCGGCCAAAAAGCATCCAGAAGGCATCATCGCCAATATAAGGCATGCTCGGTATGGATCACCTTCTTAGCCCGGCATTCACTAATTTTGTGAGTCTTATCCGGCACCACAAGACTCATAATTACTCAACGAGGACTCTTATGCGTAAACTGTCGAAAATCTCTCAAGCCATGCTGCTCGGTGGCTTAGTTGCCCTTAGTGGTTGTTCAAAACAGCCGCAAAGCAGCAGCGAAACCGTTGCCGAACAAGCACCTAGCAATGCAGCCGTAGAGTTAATCAATATCGCTCCGAGCCGTTTGAATATCTATACCGACTTCGAACTGAATACAGATCTAACGCACCTAAGCGGCAACCAGAAGAAAATGCTGGCCAAGCTGATCGATGCCTCAAAAATTATGGACGAGCTCTTCTGGCAACAGGCTTTCGGCGGTGACCGAGCCGAGTTCCTAAACAGCCTAAGCGATGAAAAAGTTCGTCACTTTGCCAAGATCAACTATGGCCCTTGGGATCGTCTCAATGGCGATCAGCTATTCCTCTCGGGTTTCGAAGCTAAATCGGCCGGCGCCCAATTCTATCCTGCGGATATGAGCAAAGAAGAGCTAGAGAATAGCGATCTTGCCGATAAAACCGGCCTTTACTCTGTGATCAAACGCGATGCCGAAGGCAAGCTGTACAGCGTCGCCTATTCGCAAGAATATGCAACCGAACTAGAGGCCGCCGCCAAGTTGCTGCGCGAAGCCAGTGAACTTGCCGAAGACAAAGAATTCGCCAACTACCTGAGTATGCGTGCCGACGCCCTGTTAAGCGACGACTACCAAGCCTCAGATTTCGCCTGGATGGATATGAAAAATAATCCCATCGACGTGGTGATTGGCCCCATTGAAACCTATGAAGATCAGCTGTTCGGTTACCGCGCTGCGTTCGAGTCTTATGTATTGGTAAAAGACATGGCCTGGAGTGAGCGCTTGGCCAAGTTTGCCCAGTTCCTGCCTGAGCTGCAAAAAGGCCTGCCGGTTGCCGACGAGTACAAGCAAGAAGTACCAGGGTCGGATGCCGACCTTAACGCCTACGATGTGATCTACTACGCAGGCCACTCAAATGCCGGCAGCAAAACCATCGCCATCAACCTGCCGAACGATGAGCAGGTCCAGTTGGAAAAAGGCACCCGTCGCCTGCAACTGAAAAACGCCATGCGCGCCAAGTTCGATAAGATTTTGATGCCGATCGCCGCCGAGCTTATCGTCCCAGAGCAGCGTAAGCACATCACCTTCGATGCTTTCTTTGCCAACACCATGTTCCACGAAGTGGCGCACGGCCTGGGCATTAAAAATACCATCACCGACAAGGGAACGGTACGTCAATCACTGCAAGAGCATGCCAGCGCCCTGGAAGAAGGCAAGGCGGATATCCTTGGTCTGTACATGGTTGAACAGTTGCTGAAAAAAGGCGAGATCACCGAAGGCACGCTGGAAGACTACTATGTCACCTTTATGGCCGGCATTTTCCGCTCGGTTCGTTTCGGTGCTTCAAGCGCTCATGGTAAGGCGAACATGATCCGCTTTAACTTCTTTAAACAGGAAGGCGCTTTCTCTAAAGACGATAACGGCCTCTACCGCGTTAATATGGATAAGATGGGCGCGGCCATGGCCAAGCTTTCTAGCCTGATCTTAACCCTACAAGGTAACGGCGATTATCAAAAGGTGGATCAACTGGTTGCCTCTATGGGCGATATCAAACCAGAGCTTGCCGCCGACCTGGAAAAACTAAGTCAGGCCAATATCCCGGTAGACGTAGACTTTACTCAGGGTAAAAAGGTGTTGGGTCTGGAATAATCCCAAACCCCGGCATAATAAATAGCGCCCGGGCCTCTGGCCCGAAGGCGCTATTTTTTTACCCGCTATACAAGATGGCAAACACAAAAAAGGCGCTCAATGAGCGCCTTTTGCTAGCAGGGAGAAGAACTTACTTGTCCTTGCTCTCCTGGCCAATTTTTCTAATACGACGACGCTGCGACAGGGTCATCTTATTGCTGCGACCGGCATAAGGGTTATCCCCTTCACGGAACTCGATCTTAATTGGCGTACCCATAATATTCAGCGCCTTGCGGTAATAGTTCATCAGGTAACGCTTATAACTGTCCGGCAGCTCATGCACCTGGTTACCGTGGATCACGATACGTGGCGGGTTATAACCACCGGCGTGAGCATATTTGAGCTTAACGCGGCGACCACGTACCAGCGGCGGCTGGTGATCGGCCTGAGCCATATCCATAATACGACGTAACATGGCGGTGCTGATACGCTTGGTGGCCGAGTCATAGGCTTCTTCAACCGACTCGAACAGGTGGCCTACCCCGGTGCCATGCAAGGCAGAGATAAAGTGAATACGGGCAAAGTCAACAAAGCCTAAACGACGGTCAAGCTCAGACTTAATACGGTCCTTCACATCGCTGTCCAGGCCATCCCATTTGTTTACCGCCAATACCAAAGAACGGCCGGCATTGAGGGCGAAGCCCAGCAGGCTCAGGTCCTGATCCGAAATACCTGTGCGGGCATCGATCACCAAAAGCACCACATTGGCGTCTTCAATAGCTTTAAGGGTCTTGATCACCGAGAACTTCTCGACCACATCACTGACCTTTTTACGCTTACGAACACCGGCGGTGTCGATCAGCACATACTCGCGGTCGTTACGGGTCATAGGGATGTAAATAGAGTCCCGGGTGGTGCCCGGCATATCGTACACTATCACCCGCTCTTCACCGAGAATACGGTTGGTCAGCGTTGATTTACCTACGTTAGGGCGACCGATAATGGCCAGTTTAATGGCCTTATCGGCAAGCTCTTCCTGCTCACCTTCTTCGCCTTCGCCCTGAGGCTGATGCTCGTCATCATAGGCGGCAAACGGGTCTTCTTCGATCAGCAGTTGGCGCTCTTTGGCAAGCTCTTCGATCACCGGCTGTAAGGCGCTGTTTAGCAGACCTGTGATACCACGACCATGAGCAGCGGCTATCTGGTATACCTCACCCATGGCCAGTTGATAAAACTCGGCACAGTTTGAGTCGGCGTCAATGCCATCGGTTTTGTTGGCAACCACAAACACCTTTTTCTCTTGCTTGCGCAGGTGCTGGGCAATGGCCTGATCGGCCACCGTCATACCGGCACGGGCATCCACAAGGAACAGCACCACATCCGCTTCTTCGATCGCCAGCAGAGACTGCTCGGCCATTTCGGTTTCGATACCCTCTTCGGAGCCATCAATACCGCCGGTATCAACAACGATAAAGTCAAAGCCGTCATAGCTCGCCTGGCCGTATTTACGATCACGAGTAAGGCCCGGGAAGTCCGCAACAAGTGCGTCGCGGGTGCGAGTTAAGCGGTTGAACAATGTCGATTTACCGACATTAGGTCGCCCAACTAAGGCGATCACAGGAAGCATAATGTACCTCTTCAAATAACAAAAAAGCTCCGCCGTAGCCATCTGGCCTAAGGCGAAGCCTATCTTAGGACATAGCCTAATTAACTAAATTATTGCGCTTTAATGGCGCTGACTTCACCGTCGCGAGTGATAACAATCAAGCGGTCGTCGGCAAGGATAGGCTCAACATAGAAGCCCGAGTCATCAAATTCATGACGCGCTACCAACTCACCGCTATTGCGGTCAATCCAGTGCAGGTTACCTTCTTGGTCGCCTACTGCCAGGTAGTTGCCCAATACCGCAGGGCCGGTAATATACCAACCGCGTAAAGCCGCTTGCGACCAGCGTTCAATACCCGAGCTCTTATCCAAAGCATAGATAACACCGTCGCTGTCGACCACATAAATGGTGTCGCCAACAATGCTGAATTCGCGATAGCTGCTGTATTCACGTTTCCATACCACGTTGCCGGAGCGGATATCCACCGCCGCCAGGTTACCATTGTAAGCCAGGGTATAAACCATGGCGCCACTGACCTTTGGCTCGGTATCAACATCAACCAAACGCTCAAACTCTGAGGCACCTTTAGGCTGCGCCACTTCGGCTTGCCAGGCGGCAAAGCCACTGTCGGCGATCAACACGGTCAATTTACCGGTTTCTTCACCTACCAGCACACCACCATTGGCAACCGTTGGTGAGCTTAAACCACGCAGTGTTAGCGGCGGCACTTCTTGCTCATAGCGCCAGCGCTCTTCACCTGTATCCGGGTGCAAGGCTAACAAGCGACCTGAACCCAGGTTTACATAGATTAAACCGTCGCCAGCTGCTGGGCGGGATAGCGCCTCACCGGGTACGCTTTTACGCCAAATCAACTCACCTGTTTCGCGATCCAGCGCCACCACCTGACCATGTTCAGAACCGATAAAGATCTTGCCGTAAGCCTGCAGAATACCGCCGGAAAGCTTAGCGCTTTCTTCGCTTGACCAAGGCCAGAAGCCTGAGTCGTCACGCACATCCGTTTGCCACAGGGTATCGCCATCGGCTAAAGATAAGGCTTCAACCTCACCGTTGCGCGCGGCCACAAATACTCTGTCTTTATAAAAGGCTGGCTGCAAACGTGAGAAATAATGCTCAACGCCATCGCCTACCGTTTCTTGCCACACTACCTGGGTTTCGAACTGGTTATTAATTTCCGGTAATACCAACTCTTCTTCGTCGTTCGACGAACAACCCGCCAAGGTCGCCATACATAAGGCAATCCCTGCAAGAGTAACCTTTTTCATCAACCCGCTCCCTACGCAGCTGGCGTTTGCGCTGCCAAATCGTCCAATTTAACTTGCAATAGCGGGTTGCTTTCTAAGCCACCTTTATCCGCCGCGCTTTGATAAGCGATGCGAGCCTGCTCTTTATCGCCTTGAGCCAGGTATATATCACCTTTTAATTCGGCAACAGCGGCTTCATAGCTTGCCGGTAACTCGGTGCCCAGGGTTGCTAAGGCAGCATCATAGTTTTGCTGTGCCAATTGCACTCGCGCTAAACGCGTGGTGGCAATGGCTTTAAGCTCTTTAGTCGGTGCATGTTGTTGTGCCCAGGTCAGTTTCTCTGCGGCTACATCAAGTTGCTGCGCATCTACCGCTTCTTTGGCGGCAACAAAGGCGGCCAATACGGCGTAGCTTGAACCTTCATGCTGCTGCATCAGGGTTTCGCTTTGCGCGATCACATCGGCACCTTCAACTTCTGTGCTTTGTGCTACCTGATTAAATGCATCCGAAGCTGCTTCGGCGCTGGTGATCTGGTGCTGGTTATAGGCTTTCCAGCCGTACAAGCCACCCAGGCCGATAACGATACCAAGGGCGATTGATACGCCGTGTTCTTTAAAAAAGCCTTTAATCGCTTCTGCTTGTTGTTCTTCTGTTGAATAAATTTCCATCATTACCTCTTAGACTTGGGTCTAAATCATGTCAGCCAACAGCTGGGTAATTTCATCCAAAGCCAATGTTAACTGTGGTTTTTCTTCGCGTAGGTATTTCACAGTTACCACACCTTGGTTGAGTTCATCTTCGCCTAAAATCAGTGCCACTTCGGCACCGCTTTTATCAGCACGTTTTAATTGTTTCTTAAAGTTGCCGCCACCGGCATGTACCAAGACACGTAAACCAGGTACGTCGGCGCGCAGCTTAGAGGCGATCACAGGGGCTTGAATGCTGGCCTGCTCACCCATGGCCGCTACATACACATCAGCGTTGCGGCGTATTTCGCCAACACAGTCAAGAGCCTGAAGTAGCAACACCAAGCGCTCCATCCCCATGGCAAAACCAACTGCAGGGGTGGCCTTACCGCCTAGTTGCTCAACCAGACCGTCGTAACGACCACCGGCACAAACGGTACCCTGAGCGCCTAGGCTCTCGGTGACCCATTCAAACACGGTACGGTTATAATAATCCAGACCACGAACCAACTTTTCGTTAACCTGGTATTCGATACCCGCAGCGTCTAATCGTTCACACAAATTAGCAAAATGAGCACGTGATTCTTCATCCAGGTGCTCGGACAGCTTAGGCGCATCTACCAGGATGGCTTGTACGTCCGGATTTTTGCTGTCCAAAACGCGCAGCGGATTTGAGTGCATACGACGCTTGGAGTCTTCGTCCAACTTGTCTTCATGCAGCTCAAGATAGGCCACCAGGGCATCACGGTAGGCGGCGCGTGCTTCGTTTGAACCTAATGAGTTCAGCTCCAGGCGCACATGCTCGCTAATACCGAATTGCTGCCACAGCTGCGCCGTCAACATGATCACTTCGGCATCGATATCGGCGCTGGCAATACCAAACACTTCCAGACCGAACTGGTGGAACTGACGGTAGCGGCCTTTTTGCGGACGCTCGTGACGGAACATGGGACCCATATACCAAAGGCGCTGTTCCTGGTTGTACAGCAGGCCATTTTCGTTACCGGCACGTACACACACGGCCGTACCCTCTGGGCGCAATGTCAGGCTGTCGCCGTTGCGATCCTCAAAGGTATACATTTCTTTTTCAACGATATCGGTTACTTCACCGATAGAACGCTTAAACAGGTCGGTTGACTCAACAATGGGGAAACGGATTTCTTGATAACCAAATGAGGCCACACACTGACGCAAAGTGTCTTCCACTTTTTGCCATACTTGGGTGTCGCCCGGAAGGGTGTCGTTCATGCCGCGAACTGCTTGAATTTGTTTTGCCACTGATAATCCCAAAATTCTGTTGTAGGCTGCGCTGAGCCCGTGAAAACGCGTCGATAAAGCGCGCTATTATAGCCTGATTGCGCCGCTACCACCAAGTACCGGCGCCGGCCTTAATCAACTAATTTAATGTCAATTGGCTGCTGTTGTTCCTGCTTGGCAAGGTATTCGCGCACGTGCTGCTCCAGCTGCTCAACGATATGATCGTTGTCGATGCGGGTCTTTTGACGCTCACCATTGATATACAAGCCAGAACGACGGTTGGCACCGGCCAAGCCGATATCGCTGACCAGGGCTTCGCCTGGGCCGTTCACAACACAACCGATCACCGACACTGTCATAGGTGTGATCACATCTTCCAAGCGCTCTTCCAATTGGTTCATGGTGCTGACCACATCAAACTCCTGACGAGAACAGCTCGGGCAGGCAATAAAGTTAATGCCACGCGAACGAATACGCAGGGATTTTAGGATATCGAAACCCACTTTGATCTCTTGCACAGGATCGGCGGCAAGGGATACGCGTAAGGTATCGCCAATGCCCTCGGCCAATAACATGCCAAGACCCACCGCGGATTTCACCGAACCGGAGCGGAAACCGCCGGCTTCGGTAATGCCCAGGTGCAGAGGTTGATCTATCTCTTTAGCCAGCAGGCGATAGGCGCCTACCGCTAGGAATACGTCGGAGGCCTTAACCGATACCTTGAATTGGTCGAAGTTAAGACGCTGGAGAATTTCCACATGACGCATGGCCGATTCCAACAGCGCCTCGGGCGTTGGCTCACCATATTTTTCCTGCAAGTCACGCTCTAAGGAGCCGCCATTAACACCGATACGGATAGGAATATTGCGCGCGCCGGCGGCATCAACCACGGCACGGATCCTGTCTTCGCTGCCGATATTACCCGGGTTAATGCGCAAACAATCGGCGCCATATTCCGCCACTTTCAGGGCGATGCGGTAGTCGAAGTGAATATCTGTGACCAGGGGAATATCGACCTGCTCTTTTATGCTTTTAAATGCTTCAGCGGCCGCCATGGTGGGTACGGACACTCGCACGATATCGGCACCAGCCTGGGCGATATCCTGAATTTGCTTCACCGTAGCATCGACATCCATGGTGTCGGTATTGGTCATGGATTGCACGGCAATGGGCGCACCATCGCCAATCGGCACATCGCCAACATAAATACGCGTAGACTTGCGGCGCTTATTGGTGACTCTGAAAACATACTACTTACTCTGTTAACGGTAATGAAAATTTAGCTAAACGGTTTGGTGGAAAATGCGAAATATCCACGGCTTCCCCATTGACGCTGACGCTAACCACATCATGCTTGCCCAGGGTGACCGCAAAGGGGGCCAAACCTACTAGCTCTAACTCTTGCCCCGCTTGTTTAATGTCATAGGCCAAGCGCTTTCCCTTGGCATCCTGCACTTCAACCCAGCATTCACCGCTAAAGCGCATAATCACTCTTTGCTCACCGGCGGCCAGGGGCGCTTCAGCCAGGGGCGCTTCCTCTGGGGGCATTTCTTCGGCAGTTTCGCCCTTGTCGATTTGCACTACACCCTGGTTAGGTTGGGGGGTATCAACTTTATCAGGCAACTCTGCGACGCCTTGTTGCGGATTTACCTGTTGAGCTTGCTCAGACTCTTGCAAAGTCCCAGGGCCCGCATCAATAAGACCAGGCTGTTCAGGCTCTGGTGCCGGAGCCGCCACTATATCCGCGGCCAAGGGCGTGGTTTCCACAACCAGCTCGTCACTGCCTTGCCACCACCAGAACAGGGATGAACCTAGAATAATAGCGAGGATGGCATAACTGAAAAGCATCAAACGATTGTCGTGCGCTTCCTTTTCGGTGCGTCGCGAGAAGCTCTGCATGCTTGCCTGTTCTTGTGCCTGAGGCTCTGGCTCAATAGCGGCCAACAAGGGAGCCGAGTCCAAAGCCAGCACCTTGCAATAAGCCTTGATATAGCCACGCACAAAAATAGTGGCGCCCAGACCGGCAAAACGCCCTTGCTCTAAATCATCGAGCTTGCGCACCGTCAAATTTAGCTTGCGCGCCAGTTGCTCCTGGCTTAACCCTTGTTGTTCCCTAGCACCGGCTAACTGCTTGCCTATGGCAATAGCGGCTGATTCCTCCTCAGCCTGCTGTGCTACTTCACCACTGTCACTCATAATCGATAATTCTTAGGATCTGCTATATATACTTTATCGCCCGGAACCAATTTGCTGTTTTCTTCAATCTGGTTCCACTCCAAAAGCTTTTCCATACGCACATTGTATTTCCTGGAAATCTCAAACAAGGTATCACCCTCAGCCACGGTATGATAATTATACGGTTGCTGTAAGTAAATCTTGCGGCCAACTTGCACATGATCGGCACTGACGAGGTTATTCCACTTACGTAAGGTGCTTAGACGGATATTATAGCGGGTCGAAACATTAAACAGGTTTTCACCCTTTTGCATCACATGGAAAGGGATTTCTTTTTTACCCGCAGTATTGGCAATGGCCATTTGCTCAACCACCTTGGCCTTTGGCGTCACCACCTCGGCTGCAGGGCTTACATCTTCGACCTGCTCCTGAGATTCAGCGACTTCTTCAAGCTGTGCACTGTTAGCAGCAAGCTGCTCGGTCACATCCTCAGCCTCCGGCTTATCTTCTGCAGTTACATCCGCAGCCAACTGCAAGGAAGCAAACTCACGCGCCAATTCTGACTGTAATTGATCCTTTTGCTCGGCCAGGGTAGTAACGCTAGATTCGTCAGGCTTCTGGGTCGAAGACTCAGTCGAGGTCTCTGCTTTAGCTTTTTCTTCAGCCTTGCTCTTTGCTGCGTCTAGAGATTTCGTCGCGGCTTCGGTAGTAGGCACTGCCGAAGGCTTGGTTGACGGCTCGGCTGACGGCTCAGTCGAAGACTTAACCTCAGATACCAGCTCTTGCTCTGCACTTTTAGCCGATGCCGTAAGCTCAGATGCTAACTCATTGGCCGCTTCAGTTGTTTGCTCGGTTGCCGTTTCAACAGCAGCCATTTGTTCGCTGGCCTGATTCTCGACGGCGATAGCTTCGGCCGAAGCTTCTTCTCCCAGTTCATCCGCTGTTTCAAGCATGGTGTCGGTTGCCGTCTCGACTGTCTCGGCAGAAAGCTCAACTGCTGACTCGGCTGAAGGCTCGACTGAAGGCTCTGCCGAAGGCTCGGCTGAAGGTTCAGCTTCTGCCTTAACATCAATTTGCTCCGCCACTGTGTCTACTGCTTCGGCAGCCACTTCCACAGCTGTCTCGGCTGCTACGGTCGCAACCGAGGTCTCAACAAATTCTGCCGCTGGTGCGGCCGCTGTTAAGACCTCAGCACTGGCTTCTGATTCAGCACCGGTCTTTTTCTTCACAACCTTAATCTTAGGTTTGGCAACGATTTGATTGCCTTCCATGCTGTCTTGCAGCTCGGTGAGCTTGTGACGACGGTACTGTTCACGCAATTGTTCAAATTCACTGGCGCTGTAGCGCTGTTCGCGAATAATGCGCGCTTCTATCGACGAGGGGTAAGTGACGGTAATGGTTTCGGCCAACTTACGGGCATCTTCAATATGACCCATACGGTCATGGATCAAGTAACCAAGTAAAAGGGAACGTGACGAGATACGACCGGTGCGCTGGTAGCGATTTAACACCTGCTGAGCATTATAAAAGTCACTTTTAGCATACTTTACCGCAGCCAGGTTGATTAGGCTTGATGGGCGTAACGAGCTGTGCTGCAGGGAGTCTTCTAAGAAGGTTTCGGCAGCATCAAACTTATCAAATTCCAGCGCGCACAGCGCCAGGTTTTCATAACTTTCCGCTACGCGCAGGTAACTCGGAACCTCAATGGCAGCCATAAACTTATCGACCGCTAGATCATACTCACCGATATCACATAAAAACACCCCGTAGTTGTTTAGGGTATTAGGATCGTTCGGCTCTAGACTGAGTGCCTTTTCATAAGCGTCTTTGGCTCTTTGCTTCTCACCAACCTGCTGGTAGTAATAAGCAATGGAGTAATGTACCTCTGGCAGTTCCGGGGCGAATTTAGCAGCACGTTCTAGGTTATATTTGGCTTGCGTGCTATCGCCTTGGGAAAGGTAATTTAAGGCAAGGGAGATTCGGGTGCGGGCGGCTTCTACGTTATTGATTTTCTTTTCAACAACGGGCTTGTCACTGCCCACATATGTACTTTCGGTTACACACCCACCAAGGGCGAGTAAACTTATACTGGTCACTAACAGCTTGCGCATGGCTTAGCCTCGTTTATTCCGTTATTGCACCTATCATTACTGAAAAGCCCTTTTGTTTCATCAATTATTTGAAAAAAGGGCTTATTTTTATGTTACTGAGAGACATTTACCGCGATTGCGTTCTTTTCTCGCTCCTGGCGTTTGGCCAGTCGCTTGGTTCTATCGACTACATCACCCACCAGCTGACCACAAGCGGCATCGATATCATCACCTCGGGTACGTCTGACTATGGTGGTAATGCCGGCGGCTTGCAGTACCTTGGAGAAACGGTCAATGCGTGAGTTGCTGGAACGACCATATTCATTGCCCGGGAAGGGGTTGAATGGGATCAAGTTCACCTTAGAAGGCGTGCCTTTTAGGGTTTGCACCAACTCATGGGCATGATCCGTGCTATCGTTTACTTCCTGCAGCATCACGTATTCTACCGTCACTTCCTTATTCGCTTTAGACCCGTCGATATAACGACGACAAGCGGCCAGGAACTCTTCGATCGGGTACTTCTTGTTAATTGGTACCAACTCGTCACGCAATGGATTGTTCGGTGCGTGCAAAGAAATAGCCAGAGCCACGTCGATTTGCTCTTTAAGCAAATCAAGGGCCGGCACCACGCCAGAGGTACTTAGGGTAACGCGACGTTTCGACAGGCCAAAGGCCCAATCGTCCATCATCAGTTCCATCGCAGGCACGACGTTTTTAAGGTTTAGCAAAGGCTCACCCATGCCCATCATGACCACATTGGTAATAGGACGACGGGTGCTATCGCCATGCAGGCCGATATCTTTGGCCACACGCCACACCTGACCTATGATTTCCGACACCTTAAGGTTACGGTTAAAGCCCTGCTGCGCGGTCGAGCAGAAGGTACATTCAAGGGCACAGCCAACCTGAGAAGACACACACAAGGTAGCGCGGTCTTTTTCCGGGATCCACACAGTTTCTACTTCCTGGCCACCATCAAGGATAAGTGCGTACTTGATAGTACCGTCGCTAGAAGGTTGTTTAACCGTGATCTCCGGCGCACGAATTTCACATTCGGCTTGCAGGCGAGCCTTCAGCTTCTTATTCAGATTGCTCATTTCTTCGAAGTTATCGATGCCGAAATGATAGATCCACTTCATCACCTGATCGGCACGAAACGGCTTTTCACCAATGGATGCAAAATAGTCGCGCATACCTTGGCGATTAAAATCGAGTAAATTGATTTTTTTCTCAGTCGTGGCCATGAATAAACCTCTATCAGGTGACGGATAAAACGAAGGCGGCAATTGTACACAATTTAACCATTATAGCAATTTCTTAGTTCACTCAGCGCAGAGCAAATAAACTAAGGAATTGCATGAGACAAGAAAAGGGCCTGAAGGCCCTTCCCTGGTTCTGCTTACAACTCGAAATTAACGAGTACGTGGGCAGATTTCTTCTTCAGCGAAGAAGTAAGCGATTTCGCGAGCAGCAGACTCAGGAGCGTCTGAACCGTGTACCGCGTTCTCGTCGATGCTGTCAGCATAGTCAGCACGTAGAGTACCAGCAGCCGCTTCAGCTGGGTTAGTAGCACCCATGATTTCGCGGTTTTTACGTACTGCATCTTCACCTTCAAGAACCTGAACCATTACTGGACCAGAAGTCATGAAAGAAACAAGGGCACCAAAGAAAGGACGCTCTTTGTGCTCAGCGTAGAAGCCTTCAGCTTGCTCTTGTGAAAGGTGAACCATTTTAGATGCTACGATCTTAAGACCAGCAGACTCGAAACGGTTGTAGATTGCACCGATGTGGTTTTTAGCTACCGCATCAGGCTTAACGATAGAGAAAGTGCGCTCTAAAGCCATGTGTTGCTCCAAATAACGTTAAATTTAAGTGTTAAACTTTACCGGGCGCGAATTATACGCGCTTTAGCATGAAAATCCTACTACATTGTGACCCGGGCAAGACTAACAAATTTTTGTGACGCTTTGACTAATGGGCCTCACGGAACCCGGGCCATAGACCGGATGCAGCTCCACCAGCTCACCCAAACCCTGATCCAAATCAAAATCCACAGCGGGCACACGCGCTAGAATCCGCCGCTATTTTTTACCTCAGTTGACTCGGACTCAGCCAAGGAATTAACCATGTCTATCTTTACTCCTGAATTACTTAGCCCGGCGGGCAGCTTAAAAAATATGCGCTACGCCTTTGCTTATGGCGCCGATGCGGTTTATGCCGGACAACCCAGATACAGTTTACGGGTGCGCAACAACGAATTTAATCTCGCCAACTTAGAGCTGGGTATCAATGAAGCCCATGCGCAAAATAAAAAGCTTTACGTGGTGTCTAACATCGCGCCGCATAATGCCAAGGTAAAAACCTATTTGCGTGATATCGAGCCGGTTATCGCCATGAAACCGGATGCGCTGATCATGTCCGATCCGGGTCTGATCATGCTAGTAAAAGAAAAATGGCCGGATATGCCCATTCATTTGAGCGTGCAGGCCAATGCGGTGAACTATGCCAGCGTGCTGTTCTGGGCTAAGCAAGGCATAGAGCGGGTTATTTTATCCCGGGAATTGTCACTGGAGGAAATCGGTGAAATCCGCGAGCTTTGCCCTAACACCGAGTTAGAAGTGTTTGTGCACGGCGCCCTGTGTATGGCCTATTCTGGGCGTTGCCTGCTCAGCGGTTATATCAACAAGCGTGACCCGAACCAAGGCACCTGCACCAACGCCTGTCGCTGGAGCTATGATGTCAAACCCGGCGAAGAAACAGAAACCGGTGACCTGGTGCACAAGATCGATCCGACTCTGGGCCTGGGTGAGCCAACCAAGGAAGTCTTTATGCTCGAAGAGCAAGGTCGCCCGGGGGAATACATGCCTGCATTCGAAGACGAGCACGGCACCTACATCATGAATTCCAAGGACCTGCGCGCGGTGCAATATGTGGATGCGCTGACGCGTATGGGTGTGCACAGCTTGAAGATAGAAGGCCGCACCAAATCCTTCTATTACGTGGCACGCACCGCTCAGGTTTATCGTCGCGCCATCGACGATGCGGTGGCCGGCAAGCCCTTCGACCCGACGCTGATGAAGAGCCTGGAGCATCTGGCACACCGTGGCTATACCGAAGGCTTCTTAAAGCGCCATGCACATCAGGACTACCAAAATTATGACTATGGCCATTCGGTCTCCGACTCGCAGCAGTTTGTCGGTGAAGTGTTAGGACGCACCAACAATGGCCTGGTGGAAATCGATGTGAAAAACAAATTCTGTACCGGCCATTCGTTAGAGCTGATGACGCCACAGGGCAATATCAACTTTAACCTTGAGCATATGGAAAATAAAAAGGGCGAAAGCATAGACGATGCTAAGGGCTCGGGCCATATAGTTCGTATTCCATTGCCTGAGGATATCGACCTGGACAAAGCCATCCTGCTGCGCAACTTAATGCCGGGTCAGGACACTCGTAACCCCTTCCCTACCCTGGGGTCAGACTACAAGGCATTGTGATAGGCGGTAATACGGCGCTCTAAATCCAGTTCCAGCACCACCTGAGTGCGGTGTGGTAACTGAGTTAAGGCATGACGGGTAAGGCGCTCAAAGTAGCTTATAAAATCAGCGACTTGCGTCTTGCTCATGGTGTGGGCCGTATGACCGACGCGGGCAATCAGTTTTTGCTCCTGCTGCCAGCGCCAGGCCAGCACCGCATCGAAGCTTGGCGCCTTCAACATTATACTGATATCGGCATCGGCAAATACCGGCTGATAATGCTGTGCCAGGCAAGTATTCACATAGCGCCGCCAGCGGCCATCCGCATCTTGCTCTTGCTCAAGGGCATTAATGGGCACCAGCAAGGCTTCTTCGCTTTGCGCTGGTGTGCCCACACACCAGCCTTCAATAATAAGCACGTCGATGGGGCGCGAGAAGTGCTGCCACTCCCCGGGGTCACAGGGCTCGTCCATCGCTTTATTGAAGCGTGGCACGCTCAGCGGTGCTTGCCCCTCACGGACAGCGTCCACCAGCTTATGCAAACGGGCGATATCATGTGTCCCGGGCACGCCCCGGGTCACCAATAAGGGATGCACCTGCTGCGCCAATTCATAACGCTGCGCCTGAGAATAGTAAAAGTCATCCAAGGAGCAGGCGCAGACATTGAGTCCGCCTTCTTCCCGCAGGTGGCAGGCGAGATAATCCGCCAGAGTGCTTTTGCCCGAGCCTTGCGCGCCGTTGATAGTCACAAACACTGCTGCCCTTGGCTTTTTGGTGGCACTAATTTGCTGCGCCAAGGGCGCAAAATAGTCCGTGATCTGTGCCCCATACTGAGCTGTCAGTTTATGACGAGATAAAAATGCCGTTGTATCCATCTTAGCGCTTTGCCCTTTTGATACCCTGTCTAGCCTCAGTGCATACCCTGGGCCAACATATAAGTACATTATAAAACAGTGGCTTATTTACTCCACCTTGAAGATTGGCACCAGTTTGGTGCAACAAGAAGCCCAACCGAGCGACATTTACACATCAAGCATTTTTTGTTTTAGATCAAAACAAGGCGAATTAGCCTCACCTTGGCTAGTGAGTCACAGGGGAATTTTATGTACCATCGCGCACCTGCGTTTATGGGGTAAAAAAATGGCATTACTGATCAACGACAAATGCATTAACTGCGATATGTGCGAACCCGAGTGCCCAAATGGTGCCATTTATATGGGTGCGGAGATTTATCAAATAGAGCCGAGTAAATGCACCGAATGCGTCGGCCATTATGATAACCCAACCTGTGTGAGCGTATGCCCTATCGACTGTATTAAGCCGGATCCCGAGCATAAGGAAACACTCGCTGAGCTCGCCGATAAATATGTACAGCTAACACAAGGCGACGAGCCCAACTAACCACCCACATGGATTAATCCTTAGCAGGCGTGACATCAGTTTTTTTGTCTCTCGGCAGCGCCTTCGTTGGCTGCAACAACATCTGGGTGAGCGAGTCCTGTATGGCCTTTTTCTGCGCCGCCACTAACTGGGCCAACGCCTCTTGGGTGGTCTGCTTAATGGCCTGCTCCACTTCCTGCACCAGGGTATTGGCATGGGTCAGTGAACTCATTAACAGTAGACCGGAAACTATGGCTGCATGTAGGTATTTCATAATGGTATCCTTGGTTCAAGCTAGTAAATAAATGTCTCTTAGTTACTATCAACGACCGTGCCAAAATAAAATAACCATAGAATTCAACAACCTGTAAACAGGATTCTATTTTCACCATACAAATAGCGTCCGCGACCGGACACCTCTGTGTCCAAGGCCGGACACTTATCGTCATCCATCTAGAAATATGATTTTGTGGGTCGGCGCGCTGTGCCGACATTGCTACAGAAGGGCATTTTTGTCGGCCTAAAAGACCGACCTACAAAGCCGGCATACATCTAGGGCTGTGTTATGCGCCGACTATGCCCAGGGGTGTGGCGCTGCGCCAGGCACCACGGGTAAAGTCTGGAATAGTGATGGACTCACTGCGATTGGCCACCGATTGCGCTGACAGCGGCGAAATTACCGACCATGCAGCGCCGTCATAGACATCCTGGTCCAAAGGCTCAGCATTGCGCAGGCAATAGATCATGCGCCAGAACATCAAGAAATCCATACCGCCGTGACCACCATTGCGCTCGGCTTCAGCGCCCATTTTCTGCCACAAGGGGTGATCATATTTATCGTACCAGGGCTGCATATCGTATTCCCATTCGTGGAAACTCTTGTTGCCGCCATGCTCCAAGGCAATACGATTGGGGAAACCGGCGAAAACTCCATTGGTGCCCTGGATCAGGTTGTGACGACTATAGGGGCGCGGCGTGGTGGTATCGTGTTGCACCATGATACTGCGGCCGTTAACGGTTTTGATCAGCGTGGTATTCATGTCGCCAGCAATATACTTAAGTTGATTACGCCCGTGCTCCGCCGGGAATTCACGCTGGGCGTAGGCGGCACGGCCCAGGGCAGGCGAGCTCATGGAGGTGAGGTAATCAAAACGATCACCCCGGTTGATATTCATATACTGGGAAACCGGGCCCAAACCGTGCGTGGGGTAAAGGTTGCCATCACGGCGCGTATGCCAGGCGGTACGCCACGAGCCTGTCTTGTGCTCGATTTCTTTCATCTGCCAGCGCAGCTCATGAATATAGGCCGCCTCACCGTGAAGTAACTCGCCGAAGACACCCTGGCGCACCATGTTCAATACCATCAATTCGTCACGGCCGTAGTTGACGTTTTCCATCATCATGCAGTTTTTCTGGGTACGCTCGGCGGTGTCGACTATCTCCCACATTTCTTCAACCGTCAGCGCCAGTGGCACCTCGACAAAGGCGTGCTTGCCACTGTTCATGGTGTCGATGGCCATGGGCGCATGCCAGCGCCAGGGCGTGGAAATAATCACGATATCAATATCATCGCGGGCCAACATGTCTTTATAGGCCAGCTCGCTGTCACCGTAGGCGGTGGGTTTTTCCTTGCCTTCTTTAACCAGGAAGTCGACGGCGCGATCCAGCACCTCTTGGTGAGTATCACAAATGGCTTTGATTTCGGCGCCCTCAATGTAGCTCATGCGTTTTACATGGCCATAGCCACGCTGACCCACACCGATAAAGCCGACCCGCACCACATCCATTTTTGGGGCGATTAATCCGATCACCGACTGGCCCTGAGCCTTTGGTGTAGCCGCAGTACCAGCGGCAGTTCCGGCGCAGCCCGCCATCGACGCCGTTGCGGCGGCACCGGCCACCGCTCCCGCCGCCTTTAAAAAATCGCGTCTGTTGAATTGTTTCATGCTCGTTCCTCAGTCTTGTCTTTCCAGGCTTTTCTAGCAAGCTAGCGTAAAGCACCAAGGCAGGCAAAAGGAACGAGATTAATGGCAAATGAAAGCGATAAAAAACCCAGCTATTTGCTGGGTCTGTAGTTTAAGCATTATCAATCAGCGACTTAAGCCTTTCTTGTTGTGCCAGTACGCTGCCATACAGGGCAAACTGATTATTGGCTCTGTCGAGATTATGGCGGCCATGCTTAATGCTGAAATAATGGTCGCCGTCGATATAGTCGGTAAGAAAACGCACCCCGATCATAAAGGGCATCACCCTGGCGCCAAGCCAGAAGCTGGCCTTTTCCTCGGCGGTAATGTGCGCCTTTAAAGGCTCAATGTAGCCCTTCACCAGGGCGGCAAAGATTTCTTCACGCACCCGCACATTCGCCAGGTTAATACTGTCTTCTTCTTCCGGCGAGCAGAAGGTGCGCACCATGTCGCCAAAATCGAATAACCAATAACCGGGCATGCAGGTGTCCAGATCGATAACGGCTTTGGCCGCGGGTGCAGCCGCGGGCGCAGCCTTTGGCTCTGACGTACCCTGCTTGTCGCTAAACAGCATATTGTTGATTTTGGTGTCGTTATGACAAGGACGCAAAGGTATTTGCGCGGTAACCGTCACCACTTCATCTATTAGGAAAGCTTGCTCGCGACAAAAATCCAACTGCTGCTGTACGTCTTTAACACGACCGAGTTTATCGGCTTGCACAGCCTGCTCCAGCATGTCCATACGCATGGCGAGATTATGAAAATCCTTGATCACCGGATACAAGGACTCGGCGTCGAAATCCTGCAGCGCGGCGGCAAAGCGACCAAAAGCACTGGCAGCAACCTGAGCCTGCAAGGGCGACTGCACCACCTCTTCACTGCGGCTGTTACCGATAAATTCCAAGGCCCGCCAATGCTCACCATCAATGCTCAGCAAATAGCTCCCCTCCAGGGTGGGCACATGCTTGATCACTTCAAGATCATACTGGCTTGCCTGATGTTTTTGCATCAGGTGTTGCTCAATTTTACGGGCATTGGCGACTAGTTTTTCGGGTTCAGGAAAGACTTGGGTATTGAGTTTCTGTACCACCACACTGCCATCGCGATGTCCTAACAACATGGTGGTATTGATATGGCCGTTGCCTATGGCCTTTAAGCTCAGTGGTGGCGCAAAGCCGTATTGCTGCGCTAACAGCTGCGCATAATAATCTGTATTCATAGGTGTATGTTTGGCAGCCCCGTTACTTATGGCTTAATCCCTTAAGCGCGGCGATATTCCGAGCCAGTAGGGGCAATTCATCTTTATAGGTCATCCCCATCCAAGCCTGCTTGGCGGCGTATACCTCGACCACAGCTAAGTGCTGGTCAATGCCGTATTGGATTTGATCGGGAAGATAATACTCCTTTGCGTTGCCCTTGTCATGGTGACCAAGGAAGTCAGCAAAGTTTTCTGCCAAAATCGTAAAGAGTCGCTTGTCTATCCCCCAAAAGGTCATGGACGCAAGGGCATCCGAAGCCAAAGTTCTCGCCTGCCCTTTGTCGTTGAGGCCAACTAAGGTGCCATCTTCCTGGTATTGGATATTGAGCACTTCATCCACACGCACGAGTTGCTGCAGCTCATTAAGGGCACAAATACCGCGATTAACCCCTCCTTGCTCCGACAAGGTTTGTTGCAGCGGATAGGCCACACAGGCCCAGTTGTCACTGTGCTTAAAGTGTTGCACCAGTTGTTTATAGGCCAGGCTGCCGTAATAATCATCGGCGGTGATCACTATGGCCTTGTCGATAACCGCCTCTTTCGCGCATAACAGTGCATGACCCGTGCCCCAGGGCTTTTGCCGCTGTGCTGCACGCTGTGCGTACTCGGCGGGAACATCTTCAAGGCGCTGCTCAACCAGGGTGACTTCCAGATCGGCGGGCAGCTTAGGCAATATCTCTTGCTCAATATAAGCGCGCACGGCAGCGTTGATCACCAGCACCAGATGGCGAATACCGGCGTGATAAGCATCTTCAATGCTCAATTCCATTATGGTGCGATTGACTCCGGGCAGCGGGGCGATTTGCTTGGCGCCGCCAAACCGACTGCCTAATCCGCCCGCCAACACGACCAAACTAATATGAGGATTCACACGCACTTATTCCATTACTGCAAAAGTGAGAGTGTAACGACTAGCGGCCAGGCACTGCAAATATCTGAGTTAGCATACCCGTTTAAATGCCGCTAACCGATATTTAAGCACAGGTACTTTTCTTCCAGATACTCGTCCAGTCCCTGATGGCCGCCTTCGCGTCCCAGGCCCGATTGCTTTACGCCGCCAAAGGGGGCAACCGGGTTGGAAATAAGCCCTTCGTTGATCCCCACCATACCGTATTCCAGCGCCTCGCCGACACGGTAAATCTGGCTTATGTCCTGACTGTAAAAATAAGCCGCCAAACCATAAGGAACGGCATTGGCCTGAGTAATCGCCTCGGCCTCATCGCTAAAGGTGGCGACGGTAAGCACGGGACCAAAGATCTCTTCCTGACTGATGCGCATCTCGGCATTTACATTGGTAAGCAACAGCGGCGCCACATAGTTACCGTCTAAGGAAGCAGCCTGGTTAACCTGTTTGGCTCCTTGTTCAAGCGCGTCTTCAACCAGTTGCAACACCTTGTCTTTGGCGGCATGGTAAATCAAGGGACCAATATCCACCCCGGCACTAAAGCCATCACCCACCCTTAAGGCCTGGACTCGTTCGGCCAGTTTGGCGGTTAAGTCCTCAGCGACGCTCTCATCCACCAAGACTCGGTTTACACAGACACAGGTTTGTCCGGCATTGCGAAATTTGCTGGCAATAATGCCATCGGCGGCCTTATCCAGATCGGCGCTGGCAAACACCAGCAGGGGTGCGTTACCGCCAAGCTCCATGGAGGTGCGTTTTATCGTTGGGGCACACTGGGCCAGTAATTGCCTGCCCACGGCGGTAGAGCCGGTAAAGGTGAATTTGCGCACCACCTCTGAAGCACAGAGCTGCTCACCCACTTCCTTGGCGCGATCGCTCAGCAGCACATTAAAAGCGCCCGGTTCGAAGCCGGCTTCATGGGCTAAGTGCGCCAGGGCCAAGGCAGATAAAGGCGTATGCTCGGAGGGTTTTAAAATAAAGCTGCACCCGGCGGCATAAGCCGGTGCCACCTTGCGGGTGATCATGGCAATTGGAAAATTCCACGGAGTGATGCCAGCCACCACGCCCACACCTTGCTTAATAACCGAAATTCTATGCTTGTCATTGCTGGCGGGAATAAGCTCACCATAGCTGCGCCTAGCCTGCTCGGCATACCATTTTATATAGTCGGCCCCATATTTAACCTCCCCAAGCGCTTCCGCCAAGGGCTTGCCCTGCTCCTTGGTCATCAGCTCGGCCAGTGCCTGCTGGTTGGCCATCACCAGGTCATACCAACGCTCAAGCACCTGGGCACGATGCTCACAACTGGTATTTTTTAAACTGCTAAAGGCCCGCTCGGCGGCACTAATGGCTTGCTCGACTTGAGCCGCTGTTACCCGGGATACGCTCGCCAAAACACTGTTGTCGGCGGGATTAAATACATCAAACTCCCCCTCTCCCTCTAGCCACTGGCCATCGATAAAGGACTGGGTAAATAACAAGGCCGTACTCATATAAGTCTCCCAATAAAAAAGCCGCTGATTCTATGATACAGCGGCTTTTTCTAATTTACATGCGTGAAAGCTTAATGCTCTTCATTCACTATATTGAGGTTGTATTTGGGGATCTCAACCACCAAATCCTCGTCGGCTACTCTGGCCTGGCAACCCAGGCGCGACTCAGACTCTAGCCCCCAGGCTTTATCCAGCATGTCATCTTCAAGCTCATCGCTTTCTTCCAAGGAGTCAAAGCCCTCACGAATAATCACATGGCAGGTAGTACAGGCACAGGACTTTTCGCAGGCATGAGGAATGCTGATGCCATTTTTAAGCGCCACATCCAATACCGTCTCACCGGCCTTGGCTTCGATGGCTGCGCCCTCTGGGCATAGCTCTTCATTGGGTAAAAAGATAATTTGTGGCATTGCTTATACCTCATCTACTGATTGGCCTTTCAAGGCCTTTTTAATTGATGCATCCATACGACGGGCGGCAAACTCGCTACTCGCCGCATCCACCTTTTCGATGGCGTCTTTAATCTTTTGTGGCTCTGTGGTGCTGGCACTGATCGCCTGCATCTCAGCCATGGCTTCACGTAGCGTCGCCAGTTCTTGCTCGTCCAGTAAGTGGCTGTCGGTGGCAAGCGATGCTTCCAAAGCTTCGTGTACGCGTAAGACTTCTACCTGCTGCTCTTTGAGCATACGCGCCTGCATATCTTCTTTGGCGTTGCTCATCGAGGACTTAAGCATCTCGGCTACCTGATCATCGGATAAGCCAAATGAAGGTTTCACCTGAATTTCCGCCTGTACGCCGGTGGATTTCTCCATCGCAGTCACGCTTAGCAGACCGTCGGCATCCACATTGAAGGTCACGCGAATATGCGCCGCACCGGCGGCCATAGGCGGAATACCTTTAAGACTGAATTTAGCCAAAGAGCGACAATCGTCAACCAGTTCACGCTCGCCTTGCAGCACATGCAGTGACATGGCCGTTTGCCCGTCTTTAAAGGTGGTAAATTCCTGCGCGCGCGCTACCGGAATGGTGGTATTGCGAGGAATGATCTTCTCGACCAGGCCACCCATGGTTTCCAAACCAAGAGACAGGGGTAATACGTCCAACAGCAACATATCCGCTTCCGGCTTGTTGCCTACCAGGATATCCGCCTGAATGGCGGCACCAATGGCCACAACGCGATCCGGGTCTATGCTGGTTAACGGCTCTTTAGCAAAGAACTCACCCACCTGCTCACGCACGATAGGCATGCGGGTCGAACCACCGACCATTACTACTTCGAGCACCTCATCCGTACTTATACCGGCATCTTTGAGGGCACGACGACAGCTACGCAGGGTTTTCTTCACCAGGGGCAGAGCCAGCTCGGCGAATAATTCACGGGTGACTTCAACTGTATGCGTTTGTCCATCAAACTCTAGTCCAACATTGACCTTAGCATAGTTTGTAAGTGCTTCCTTACAAGCTTTCGCTTTATTGATAAATAAACGCAGGGTATTGGCCGATAGGTTTTGAGCTGAAGTTTGCTGCTTGAAGTGTTCAACTAATAACGCATCGAAATCATCACCGCCGAGGGCTGAGTCACCACCGGTAGCCAGCACTTCAAACACCCCTTTATTGAGGCGCAGGATAGAAATATCAAAGGTACCACCGCCCAGGTCATACACGGCGATTACCCCTTCCTGGCCCGAGTCCAGGCCATAGGCTACCGCCGCGGCGGTTGGCTCGTTCAATAGGCGCAGCACCTTGATTCCGGCCAGTTGCGCCGCATCCTTGGTACTGTGACGCTGGGCATCATCAAAATAGGCAGGAACCGTGATCACCGCACCGGTAATAGTATCGCCACCGAAGCTTTGCTCGGCACGCTCACGCAGAGCGTTTAAGATATCGCTCGATGCCTGTACCGGGCTGATATCGCCTTGGCGGGTACGAATATGCAAACTGCCGTTGTCATCGCTGAATTCATAGGGCAATTGACCATAGCTACTTTCTATTTCCGCCTGGGTTTTACCTAGGAAACGCTTAACCGAAATCAGGGTATTATGCGGGTCGTCTGCGGCATGAACCGCAGCTTCTTGGCCAACCACATGGCCTTGCTCTAAATAGCGCACAACGGAAGGCAACATGGCGTTACCCAGCTCATCGGTGAGGGTTCTGGCCTCGCCGCTTTGCACCGTGGCCACCAAGGAGTTGGTGGTACCTAGGTCGATACCTACCGCGAGTTTATGTTCATGAGGTGCCGTGCTTTGCCCCGGCTCAGCAATTTGCAGTAATGCCATGTGTGTTATAAAACCTTTTTACTCAATGCTGATTAGTCACTAGTCGTCAAATAATTCATCTTCAATGCGCTCCAGCTCGTCTTTTAATTTAAAAACAAACTTGAGTTTTCGCACGTTATCCGCCGCTTTTTGCCAATCATTTTCATCCTGGCTGGCTAATAGACTTTGCAGCTCATTGCTGTATTCGTTGTTCAACTCTTTAATGTGCTGCTCTAGCTTGGCAATCGCTGCATCTGGGTCATCGCTTGTCTTGACCTCTTCAAGCTCTTCACGCAGCTCCATTTGCTGCATCAAGAACATAGGATCTTGCAGGGTTTGCTGCTCGCCACGAATTTCCAGACCTAACTCGGCCAGCATATATTCGGCGCGTTTAAGGGGGTGCTTAAGGGTTTGCAGAGCATCGTTAATTTCCGCCGTTTTTTGCACCGCCAGCAGCTTTTCTCGCTCACTGCCGCCACTGTGTCGGTCCGGATGCGCCGCCCGTTGCAAATCTAAATAGCGGGCGCCGATCACTTGCAGATCGACGTCATAATTTACCGGGATCGAAAACAATTCAAAATAACGCATGAAAAACCTTTATAACGAAAAGCCCTACATAAGGTAGGGCTTAAGCGAATACAATACCTGATCCTGAGCAACGCCTTGCCCAATAAGTGCCGTTATACGGTAAAGCTCTCGCCGCAACCACATTCACCATTTTGGTTCGGGTTATTAAATTTAAACCCTTCGTTTAAACCTTCTTTGGTGAAGTCCAGCTCGGTACCATCTATGTATACCAGGCTCTTTGCGTCGACCACGACCGTTACGCCCTTGTGCTCGAAGGTTTCATCACCTTCGCTAAGTTCATCAACAAACTCAAGAACGTAGGCAAGCCCTGAACAGCCTGTGGTTTTAATGCCCACACGCAGACCCAATCCTTTACCACGATTGTCTAGAAAGGATTTTACGCGCTCCGCCGCTGCATCTGTTAAGGTGATTGCCATACTACTGCCTTATTTGCCGTGTTTACTCTTGTAATCTTTAATCGCTGCCTGGATCGCATCTTCTGCCAGAATTGAGCAGTGGATTTTCACCGGTGGCAACTCAAGCTCGGCGCTGATGTCGGTGTTTTTGATTTCCGCAGCTTCGTCAAGAGTCTTGCCCTTAACCCACTCGGTTACCAATGATGATGATGCAATGGCACTACCACAACCGTAAGTTTTAAACTTCGCGTCTTCAATAACGCCTTGCTCAGAAACCTTGATTTGTAGCTTCATTACGTCACCACACGCCGGTGCACCAACCATGCCCGTCGCTACGCTTGGATCATTTTTGTCAAGAGAGCCAACGTTACGTGGATTCTCTACGTGATCTATTACTTTATCACTGTATGCCATAACTTTTACCTCGCTACCTTGTTACTGCCAAGGCTTAATGATGTGCCCACTCAACCGACTCTAAATCAATCCCTTCTTGATGCATCTCCCAAAGTGGAGACATCTCACGAAGTCGGCTAATAGACTCTTTAATAAGTTTAACGGTGTAGTCGATTTCTTCTTCGGTGGTAAAGCGACCAATGCTGAAACGGATTGAACTGTGCGCCAACTCATCGTTACGACCTAGGGCACGCAATACGTATGAAGGCTCAAGGCTGGCCGATGTACAGGCTGAACCTGAAGAAACCGCAATGTCTTTAACTGCCATTAGCAGCGACTCACCTTCAACGAAGTTGAAGCTGATATTGACTATGCCAGGCACAGAGTGCTCTGGTGCACCGTTGAAGTATACTTCGTCCATATCCTTCATAATGCCGTCGATTAGACGAGTGCGTAAGGCACTGATATGGGCGTGATCTTTATCGAAATCTTGTTTAGCGATGCGGAAAGCCGCACCCATGCCAACGATCTGGTGCGTGGCTAGTGTGCCCGAACGCATACCGCGCTCATGACCACCGCCGTGCATTTGTGCTTCTAGGCGAGCACGTGGCTTACGACGCACGTAAAGGGCACCAATACCCTTAGGACCATAGACCTTGTGGCCAGAGAAGGACATGAAATCAACTTTCAGCTCTTGCAGGTCAATTTTCACCTTGCCAGCGCTTTGTGCAGCATCAACGTGGAACATGATCTTACGCTCACGGCACATCTCGCCGATGGTGGCGATATCTTGAATCACACCTAGCTCGTTGTTTACGTGCATTACGCTTACTAGGATGGTGTCATCGCGCATGGCGGCTTCAAGCTTTTTCAGATCAAGCAGACCGTTAGCTTCCACGTCCATATAGGTTACTTCAAAACCTTGACGCTCAAGCTCACGACAAGTGTCGATTACCGCTTTATGCTCGGTGCGCACGGTAATAATGTGCTGGCCTTTCTTCTTGTAGAAGTTAGCGGCACCTTTGATGGCCAAGTTATTTGACTCTGTGGCACCCGAAGTAAATACGATTTCGCGTGGATCGGCATTAATCAGCTCAGCGATATCGTGACGCGCCTGATCGATTGCCTCCTCGGCCTGCCAACCAAAGCGGTGCGAACGTGATGCTGGGTTACCAAAATTACCTTCCATTGTCAGGCATTGCATCATTTCTTCGGCAACGCGCGAGTCCACTGGCGTTGTTGCTGCATAATCTAAATAAATTGGTAACTTCATACTTTCTCCGCTCACGGCAACCCTGGGGTTGCTCACAATTGACAGCTGACTTCTATATTCTCTAACTTGCTCAGGGCATCACTTAGGCTTTTATCCTGGCGCTGGGCCACTTCTTTAATGTCGGACTTATTGACCAACTCGGCTAACGTGATGCCATGTAAAAATTCTTCAATGCGCTGACTTAACTCAGTCCACAGGGTGTGGGTAAGGCAACGCATACCACTTTGGCAGCCGCCCTCAGCACCATGACAACGAGTGGCATCCACCGACTCATTTACGGCGCTAATCACATCACCCACGGAAATGGCACTGGCCTCTTTGCCGAGCAAATAACCGCCGCCAGGGCCTCGTACCGAGGTCACCAAACCTTGCTTACGCAAGCGCGCGAATAATTGCTCCAGATAAGACAAGGAGATTTCTTGCCGCTCGGAAATGTCGGCAAGGGGAACGGGCCCAACATCTGTGTGTAGCGCAACATCGAGCATAGCGGTAACCGCATATCTGCCTTTAGATGTTAACTTCATAACGCCCCCATACTCATCAAGAGTGTGAATTTTAATTACCTGAGTATTAGAGTCAAGTATTTACTAGTACTTGAGTGAAATACTCGGGTATTCATTCACATTGTAAATACCTGAGTGATTTAGTCAAGTATTTATCCGCTTTGAAAAGTATGGATTTGACCCTTTATTTAGGGTCTTTCATCTGCTTGTCGACCGAGGTCAACATGCCTCGCAAAATGTTCAGCTCCTGTTGCTCTGGACGCGCTCGGTTAAACAAGCGTTTTAGCTTGGTCATAACCTGACCCGGGTGCTGCTTAATGATAAAGCCGGTGTCGCCAAAGGTTTTTTCCAGATGCTCATAAAAGCGCTGCATCTGCTCGTTGCTCGGGTATTCGGCTTCATCTTCTTCAACCACCTGCTCTTGCCTATCAAGGAACTGCATGCGGGTTTCATAGCACAGGGTTTGCACCGCCATAGCCAAGTTCAGTGAGCTGTACTCTGGGTTCGCGGGAATACAAACATGGAAATTACACAGTTGCAGTTCATCATTACTGAGGCCGCTGTTTTCACGACCAAAGACCAGGGCCACAGGGCCTTGCTGAGACTCACTAACCAGCTTTTCGCCACAGCCACGGGGATCAACCATGGGCCAGCTCAGGGTGCGTGAGCGCGCACTGGTGCCAATCGCCAGACTACAGCCTTCAAGAGCTTCTTCTAAGGTCGAGACTGTGGTTGCAGTGCCAAGAATATCCGTGGCACCGGCCGCCAAGGCACTGGCATGACTGTCGATTTCACAGGCCGGGTCGACCAGATACAGGCTGCTAAAGCCCATGGTTTTCATCGCCCGTGCGGCGGAGCCGATATTGCCCGAATGTGAGGTGTTAACTAATACAATGCGAATATTCTCTAACGCCATAGTGATGTGCTTATGCTTTCAATAACCAATTTGCGCGCTAGTTTATCATAAGCCTTGCCAGCAGGAGTTGAAATTTCCTCCATCTTTACCCTCAAAGATGCATTGCGGTTAAAAAAACAGCAATTATTTTTACGAACTTTATTTACTTTGTCAGTAAAATCGTTAGAATACGCCGGCTCAAAATATTGTTCTTTTACAACCCAAAGGTAATGCTATGCATCCAATGTTAAACATTGCGATTCGCGCTGCGCGAAACGCAGGTAAGGTGATTTTGCGCGCCTGTGAAGATTTATCAAAAGTTGAAGCCACTCAAAAAGGCAACAACGACTTTGTGACTAACGTCGACAAAGAGGCTGAAGCCGTTATTCGCGAAACCATCTTAAAAGCGTACCCAAACCACAGCATTGTGGGTGAAGAACTAGGTCAACTTGAAGGTTCTGACGCAGATTACCTATGGGTTGTCGATCCTCTCGACGGCACCACTAACTTTATCCAAGATATCCCGCATTTCTGTGTATCGATTGCCCTTAAGGTAAAAGGTCGCATCGAACAAGCGGTTGTTTATGACCCAATCCGTGGTGAGCTGTTCACCGCCAGTCGTGGTCAAGGCGCCCAGCTTAACAGCAAGCGTATCCGTGTAAGCAACGCTAAAGACTTGTCTGGTACCGTGCTGGCAACAGGTTTCCCGTTCAAGCACAAGCACCATATGGATGCCTATATGGAAGCCTTTAAAGCCCTATTCGTACACACCTCTGATATTCGTCGCGCGGGCTCTGCAGCGCTGGATATGGCCTACGTAGCTGCCGGTCGCGTTGATGGCTTCTTCGAAATTGGTTTGAAACCTTGGGATACAGCCGCAGGTCAGCTACTTGTTAAAGAAGCAGGTGGTTTGGTGATGGACTTCGCCGGTGGTGCAAACTTTGAGAAAAGCGGCAACATAGTATGTGGTGCTCCTAAGCTGGCTCAAGCCCTTGTAAAAGAAATTCGTCCGGTACTTACAGAGTCATTATTGAAATAATCACTCCTTTATCGGCAATAAAAAAACGCGAGCCTTAGCTCGCGTTTTTTTATGTCTCGTTAACCGTTACAGCTCGTAAGTAAAGCTCACACCCGCTACACGCGGCTCACCATATTGCACATAGGTTTGCGTAGCGTATTCATTTACCGGGTTGTTACCAAACTCAAAGCCGCGAGTATAAGTATCCTCATCCAAGGCATTACGCACCCAGAAGTTTAAGCCCCAGTAATCCGCCTGATAGCCAATGCTGGCATTTACCAGATTCGCATGAGGTGCTTGCGAGTCATGGCTGTTGGAGAAGTAATACTCGTCCTTGCCTTCCATGCCCACACTCACAGATAAGGCATCGGTAATATTAAAGCGCGCGTTGATGGCATATTGATAATTAGGCGCCTGCGCCTGATCACGATCTGTTTGATCAATGCCATCGGCTGTAACAAAACCGTCGATTTCGCTTTCCAACAAACCCAGACTACCGCTTAGGGTTAGACGTGGTGAATAAACGTATTCGCCTTCAATTTCAAGACCATAATTTTCACCGCTGTTGCCATTGTCGAAGTAACCGGCAAATTGCTGATCTTCGGTTTTCCAAGCTTTAAGCTGAATATTATCGCGATACATATAAAACGCGGTAATACGCAGATTCAAACGTTGATCGGCTGAACTGCCCTTCACACCGAACTCGGCATTCCACAGATATTCTGGATCAAAAGTACGATGGTTGAGGAAAAACTCCGCATCCTGACTTAAACCTTCATCATTGGCTTTGGCGATGGCCTCGGCGTTGATACCACCGGCCTTATAACCGCGGCTGATACTGGTGTAGATCATGGTGCGTGGTACCACTTGATACTCAAGAGCGACCTTACCGCCAATCATGGTATCGTCAACGGTTTCGCTTACGCCATGGACATCCATATAGTCACCTTCGTTACGCTCAACGCGCAAGCCGGTGACTAAGCGGGTTTTATCACTGATTGGGGTCTCAACTTGACCATAGATAGCCAGGTTGTCGCTATCATAGTTAGAAGTAAAATCGCCGTCATTCCAGGTATACTGGCGCAGCAAGTCAACCTCGCGCGACTGATAATACAGGCCACCGACCCAGTCACCTGCTTTAGAGGTAAAGCGCAGCTCGGCACTGTGATCTTGACGCTCACGCTCGTAGCTGTCGGTTGAGCTGTAACCCCAAGGGTGCAAGCCAGCTTTACACAGCGCTGGCTCTTGCGGGTCATTACAGACCCAGTCTTCATCATAGCTATAAAGCATATCCGCATCTAAGGCGGTCAGATTCAGGGCGATATCGGCAAAATCAAAACCGGTATAGATATTACTCAGACCAAAGGCGTTACTTTCCTGAGTATCTTTACCCGGCTGATCCGCCACACTGATACGACTGTTATCCAGAGTAAAGGCATCATAGCCGTTATCTATATCCATAAAATGAGCAACAAACTCGGCGCGCCAGTGCTCGGTAAGTTGCGAGTGCAGCTTGATGCGTCCGACCTGCTCGTCGATATTCTGAGTATCATCACGACCCAGATAGGCATTTTTCATATAGCCATCGGATTTATTCTGATAGAAGCTGGCACGCACACTGCTTTTCTCACCAAAGCCGGTGGCCGCGGCGATACCTGCATCCCAGGCATTATAGTTACCCGCTCCCAGCTTGACCTTAAGGCTTGGCGTCACGGTCGGATCGGCACTTTCCATATGGATCATCCCGGCCATGGCATCGGCGCCAAAACGTGTGCCCTGAGGGCCACGGTAGATTTCCACCTGATCGACATCGAACAGCATGGCCGCGCCGCCTAGGCCAGAATAGTTAATACCGTCTATCACCATGCCCACGGAAGGGTTAATGGGGTCAACAAATTGCGAACGCAGGCCTATGCCACGCACCTGCACAAAACGACCACGCGATGCCCCAGCGGTAAAGTTAACGTTGGCGGCCTGATTTAACAGCTCATCCAAATACTTGGCATCGCGAGCGGCAATTTCGGTTTCAGAGAAGAGGCTGGCACTGGCGCTTAGCTCTTGAATCGACTCGCTTTTAAAGTCGCCGGTAACAATAATTCGTTCAATTTCACTTTCATCTGCAAAGGCGCTAACACTTAGGCTTTGAGCGACCGCACAGGCTAATAAACATAAACGTGCATTCATGCTGGGAAGGCATCCCTACTGAATTAAAAATGGAACACCGAGTCTAGCAAAATCAAGCCATTAAATGAACAGTTTAGGTACTTAAGCGGGGCGTAAAAGCGGCGCAATAGCAAAGGGAAAAAGGCATCCCATGACTACTCACTCAGCTTAGAGCGTTTGCCCTTTAGATAGGCGCCGCGAAAGGCGACAAAATGCTGCTCTAATTTTTCTGCGGCTTCTGTCTCACCGGCCAGTTGCAACACCATGATCGCCACCTCAGCGGTGCCAAGCTGGTGTGCATGGGGGGCAACACGCAAACGATAGTCCGATAACTTTTCCGGAGTGATGGAAAGAATGGGTAAAGCATCCAGATAAGGCGACTTGCGCACCATCTTTTTGGCCTCGCGCCAGGTGCCATCCAAAAAGATAAACAAGGGCTTTTTATCCCCTTGATGCTGAACCTGGGTACAAACTCGCTCCGGTGCCATGCCTTCACTCGGGAACACCACATAAGCCTGATATTGGGGATCCGCAATCAGCGCCAGTAAAGCGGGATCCGGCTCAGTTCTGTCCCAGCGAAAAGCATGGTTATCGGGGACTATATCGGCGATTAAGCGCCCAGTATTGGAGGGCTTAAAGCTTTCGTTATGGTACATCAGCATACAAACCGCAACGCCACAGGGCACCGGCTCGACCCCGGCACAAATACATAAAGGCTCGGCCAAGAGGCAAGACTCACAACGGCTGAGCTTGCTGCCACGGGCTTTAAACTCGCGCTTTGCCATTGCTATTTGTTGGGTCCGCAGTTTTAATACAGAATTGGTCACCTGGTTCCGCCTTGGGGTTGCCTTGGTTTGATTCGGGCGCGTATTGTAGAGCAAACACGGAGTAAATAACATGATCACTATCCCCGACAGCGAACGCCTCAGCTACCGTCTTATGACGCTTGACGATGGCGACCTGTTCTTCGAGCTCGACCAGGATCCGGCGGTGATGAAATACATTAATGGCGGCAAACCCAGTACCCGCAAAGACATAGATCAGATAGCCCTGCCGCGTCTGGCCAAATACCTGAACCCGGAAAAAGGCTGGGGTCTTTGGCAGGTCACAGAAAAAACCGAGCAGCGCTTTTTGGGCTGGGTTTTGGTACGCCCCTACCAATTTTTTAGCGAGCAGCCCCAGTGGCTTAACCTAGAACTCGGCTGGCGCTTTAAACAGATCAGCTGGGGCAAGGGCTATGCTAGTGAAGCCGCGGCGGCCGTGGTACAGGCATTGCGTAAACAAGATGATATAAGCCACTTTTGCGCCATTGCCGAGCAAGATAACCAAGGCTCGATAGCCATTATGAAAAAACTGGGCATGGAGTATATTCGCAGCTATACCCATCAGGATCCCATGGGCGACTGGGATGTGGTCTACTATGAAATGGCGGCACGTTAAGTGCCACTGACAAAAATAGTTACGAAAAAAATACACATTTTCTTTTAGCCTTATCCCGCGCTATTTTATTAAGCGAAAGCCGAAAAATATCAAAACCATAGCCAAATAACTGCGGCTTTGAGCCCTGCTCTGACCCAGGTTAAAAAACACAAACTGTTCACTTTGTAATCAGATGTAATGTCAGGCTGTCAAAAATACGGCTATATTTTGTAATCTCTAGTTTGAGAGCTGATACCAATTCTGTTGAGTATGTGATCAGAGATAGCGCTGGATAAATGCTATGTTCACAAGGCGGAATTTTTCTTATGGAGCATTCTACATGGGAAAGTTCCGACACAGTGAACATGATATTTAGCCCGCTGGAATGATTAGCTATTTAAGTGAACTGGTATTACACAGGTATGGTGAGCAGATGGATAAAATAAATAGCTTTATGGCACTGAGCTGCACCTTAATAGAAGGTCAGGGGCATCAGCCAATTGGTGCACTAGATGGCGCCAAGGTACGACACGAATATATGCCGGTATGGCTCGCTCACATCGAGCAGTACCGAAAAGGGCTAGCGGAAAGGGTGTTAGACACCTTTGAAGCGCTGCAAGAAGTAACGCCAAAACTCTCGCGTGAACAACTCACGAATGCCATGCTTGCAGAGCGTAACGGCCGTGATTTTGTTCAAGCATGCCAGCAACTGGTTTATCTCTGCCAAAAAGGCAGTTGGCCAGGGCCGAGCATGTGAACTAGCAGTTTAATTCGCAATCATAGCGAAGCATAAAAACAAAAAACCCGGCTTAGGCCGGGTTTTTTATTACTTAGAAAAAGCGCTTACTTCTTCTTAACTGCTTTTTTGTTTGGTAGGTCAGTGATTGAACCTTCAAAGATTTCTGCAGCTAGACCGATAGACTCGTTAAGAGTCGGGTGAGCATGGATAGTTAGCGCCAGGTCTTCACCGTCTGCACCCATCTCAACCGCTAGGCCGATTTCACCCAGCATTTCACCGGCGTTGATACCAACCATGGCACCACCAATGATACGGCCATTGTCCTTATCGAAGATAAGCTTAGTTTGACCTTCGGTACGTGCAGAAGCGATAGCACGACCCGATGCTGCCCACGGGAATACCGCAGTTTCAATATTAAGGCCTTGCTCTTTCGCTTCTTTCTCAGTTACACCTACCCAAGCGATTTCTGGATCTGTGTAAGCGATTGAAGGAATACACTTAGGATCGAAGAAGTGCTTCTGACCAGAGATAACCTCGGCAGCAACGTGACCTTCGTGAACCGCTTTGTGCGCAAGCATAGGCTGACCTACAACGTCACCGATTGCATAGATGTGACCAACATTGGTCTTCATTTGCTTGTCGGTGTTGATGAAGCCGCGCTCGTCTACGTTAACACCCGCTTTCTCAGCGTCGATAAGTTTACCGTTAGGTGTACGACCAACAGCAACTAGTACCTTGTCGTAACGTACTGGCTCAGCAGGTGCATTCTTACCTTCGAATGATACGTAAAGACCATCGTCTTTCGCTTCAACAGCAACTACCTTAGTAGAAAGCATTACGTTGAACTTGTCTTTTACGTAGCGCGTGTAGATCTTGATAACGTCTTTATCAGCCGCAGGAACTAGTTGATCAGCAAATTCAACAACGTCGATTTGTGAACCTAGTGCACGGTAAACAGTACCCATCTCAAGACCGATGATACCACCACCTAGTACAAGTAGTTTCTCAGGAACGTCTTTAAGCTCAAGGGCACCGGTTGAATCGATTACGCGATCATCTTCAGGGATGAAAGGTAGGTTAACAGGCTGAGAGCCCGCAGCGATAATAGCATTGTCGAAAGTGATAGTAGTGCCATCAACGTCTAGGGTATTGCTGCCAGTGAATTTACCGTAGCCGTTAACTACCTTCACTTTACGCATTTTCGCCATGCCGTCTAGGCCGCCAGTTAGCTGGCCAATTACAGACTCTTTCCAACCACGGATCTTGTCCAGGTCGATTTCAGGCTTGCCGAAAGAAACACCGTGAGACGCCATTTCGCTTGCGTCATCAATAACTTTAGCAACGTGAAGTAGTGCTTTAGATGGAATACAACCTACGTTCAAGCACACGCCACCAAGGGTGCTGCGTGACTCAACTAGAGTGACTTCTAAACCTAAGTCTGCGGCACGGAAAGCTGCAGAATAACCACCAGGACCACCGCCTAGTACAACGACTTGAGTTTTGATTTCGTTGCTCATGCTATTACCTTATTTTGTCCGAACGGGAAGCAATAACGAATAATTTCATTTACCCGCCATTACTCACAAAAATTGTGCAAAGATTGTATCATTGCAAAGTAAAAAAATCCCAGTAAAAACCGTTTACTGGGATTAAAGTTCTATCTATTTAGCTTACATTACCAGGTTGCGAATATCGCTTAGGTAATTTGCCAGGGTCACAGTGAAGCGTGCTGCCAAGGCACCGTCAATTACACGGTGGTCGTATGAGCAGCTTAGCGGCACCATGAGGCGCGGCTCAAACTCTTTACCATTCCACTTAGGTTTGAAGTCAGACTTAGACACACCCAAGATCGCCACTTCTGGCGCATTCACGATTGGCGTAAATGCCGTACCGCCGATGCCACCCAGGCTGGAGATGGTGAAACAGCCGCCCTGCATATCTGCAGAGGTCAGCTTGCCATCGCGCGCTTTGGCAGAAATTTCCATCAGCTCACGTGATAGTTCGATGATGCCTTTTTTGTTTACATCACGCACTACCGGTACAACCAAACCGTTTGGTGTATCTACAGCGATACCTATGTGTACGTATTTCTTCAGGATCAGGCTTTCACCGTCTTCCGATAGCGATGAGTTAAAGGTTGGGAACTCTTCCAACGCTTTCGCCGCTGCCTTCATTACGAACACAAGTGGAGTGATCTTCACGCCTAGCTTTTTCTTCTCGGCAAGGGCATTTTGCTCCTTACGGAAAGCTTCCAAGCTGGTGATATCCGCTTCATCGTATTGAGTTACGTGAGGGATATGAACCCAGTTACGGTGCAGGTTGGCACCAGATAGTTTCTGGATACGTGAAAGTTTCTTCTCTTCCACATCGCCGAACTTGCTGAAGTCCACTTTTGGCCATGGGATCAGATCTACACCCGCACCATTACCACCTTTACCGGCATTGCCAGACTCAACCTGCTTCACTAACTCTTTCACATAGTTCTGCACGTCTTCTTTAACAACGCGGTTCTTACGGCCAGTCCCTTTTACTTTCGCAAGGTTGATACCAAACTCACGCGCTAAGCGGCGAACCACAGGCGATGCGTGCGCATAGTCACTGTTCTCAACGAAGTCTTCACGCTTCGCTGGCGCCGGACCACCTGCTTTTTGAGCAGGAGCGGCAGCTGGTGCAGCGGCAGGCGTTGCTGTAGCAGCAGGTGCAGCCGCACTTGCATCTACTGGCACTGAGCCTTGCACTTCGAAGGTGAAGATAAGAGAGCCAGTGCTCACCTTGTCGCCCACATTCACTTTTACTTCTTTGACGATACCGGCGAAAGGAGCAGGCACTTCCATAGAGGCCTTGTCGCCTTCAACGCTCAGAATTGATTGCTCTTCTGAGACGCTGTCACCAGCGCTGACCATAACTTCGGTCACTTCAACTTCGTCACCGCCGATATCTGGCACAACCACTTCTTTGATTTCAACGCCACCAGTTTTTGCTGGTGCCTGAGCTGGAGCGGCTGGCGCTGCAGCAGGTGCTGAGCCGGCAGTTTCAAAGACAAACACCAGCGAGCCAGTTTTCACCTTATCGCCTACGTTGACTTTAATTTCTTTAACCACACCGGCTTGTGGTGCGGGTACTTCCATAGAAGCCTTGTCGCCTTCAACGCTTAGGATTGATTGCTCTTCTTCTACCGTGTCGCCGACGCTGACCATGATTTCAGTAACTTCAACTTCATCGTCACCGATATCAGGTACCTTGATGTCAACGCTTTCGCTTGCAGCCGCGCTCGCCGCTGGGGCGGCAGGTGCACTTTCTTGCGCAGGCGCAGCTTCGGCTACCGCCGACTCACCTTCGAAAATCATGATCAAGGTGCCGGTTGAAACCGTGTCGCCTTCAGCGATTTTAATCTCTTTAACCACACCCGCTTCGCTTGCAGGTACTTCCATAGAGGCCTTGTCGCCTTCTACGGTAATAAGCGATTGCTCAACTTCAACCTTGTCGCCAACGGCAACAAGAATCTCAGTAACTTCAACCTCATCACCGCCGATATCTGGAACTTTAATTTCAATAGTCATTGCTAACCTCTTAAGCGTACAGCGGGTTAATCTTGTCTGCGTCGATGTTGAATTTCTTAATTGCTTCGGCAATTACAGACTTCTCAACATCACCACGTTTAGCCAGCTCAGTCAGTGCGGCAACTACCACGTAACCTGCGTTCACTTCGAAGTGACGACGTAGGTTTTCACGGCTATCCGAACGACCGTAACCGTCGGTACCTAGTACGCGGTAAGACTCAGCCGGGATAAAGGCACGAATTTGCTCTGCATAGTTCTTCATATAGTCGGTCGCAGCAATCGCAGGTGCATCACCTAGTACAGAAGTTACATAAGGCACTTTTGCCTCTGCTTCTGGGTGTAGCATGTTGTAACGGTCTGCGTCTTGAGCATCACGGGTGATCTCATTGAATGAGGTTACCGAGAATACGTCAGAGGCAATGCCGTAGTCATCGCTAAGGATCTGTGCTGCTTTGCGTACTTCATTCATGATAGTACCTGAGCTTAGAAGCTGTACCTGGCCTTTGCTGCCAGCGTAACTTTCTAGCTTGTAGATACCCTTACGAATACCTTCTTCGGCGCCTTCTGGCATCGCCGGCTGATGGTAGTTTTCGTTCATCAGAGTCAGGTAGTAGAACACGTTCTCTTGGTTCTCACCGTACATGCGACGGATACCGTCTTCGATAATTACAGCAACTTCGTAGCCAAACGTTGGGTCGTAAGAAATACAGTTAGGCACTGTGTTTGCAAGAATATGGCTGTGACCATCTTCGTGCTGCAGACCTTCACCATTAAGCGTTGTACGACCAGCCGTTGCACCTAGAAGGAAGCCACGTGCTTGTTGGTCACCGGCCATCCACGCCATGTCACCTACACGTTGGAAACCAAACATTGAGTAGTAGATGTAGAACGGGATCATAGGTAGATCGTTGGTGCTGTATGATGTTGCTGCAGCAACCCATGAAGACATTGCACCTAGCTCGTTGATACCTTCTTGCAGTACCTGACCACCTTGGTCTTCTTTATAGTAAGAAACGATGTCACGGTCTTCTGGACTGTAGTTCTGGCCGCGCGGGTTATAAATACCGATTTGACGGAACAGACCTTCCATACCGAAAGTACGGGCTTCATCGGCAATAATAGGCACTATGTTTTTACCAATGCCCTTGTCTTTAAGAAGTACGTTTAAGGTACGTACGAAAGACATGGTCGTTGAAACTTCACGCTTTTGCTCTTCAAGCAGTGGCTTGAATGCATCTAACTGAGGTAATGCCAGCTCTTCGCTAAAGTTAGGTAGACGCTGTGGCGTGTAACCGTGTAGGGCATTACGACGGGCGTGCAGGTATTCGTACTCTTTCGAACCTTCTTCCAGAGTCAGGTACGGAAGATTTGCTAAATCATCTTCAGATACCAAGTCATCTAGACCAAGACGGCTACGTAGGTGCGCTACGTGGGTCATGTCCATTTTCTTAACCTGGTGCGCGATGTTCTTACCTTCAGCAGCATCACCCATGCCATAACCTTTAACGGTTTTTGCAAGGATTACAGTTGGACGACCTTTGGTTTCTTGTGCTGATTTGAATGCTGCGAATAGTTTCGAAGGCTCATGACCACCGCGCTTAAGGGCGAAGATCTCTTCGTCAGTCATATCGGCAACAAGGGCTGCAGTTTCTGGGTAACGACCAAAGAAGTGCTCACGTACGTAGGCGCCATCCTTCGCTTTATAGGTTTGGTAGTCACCATCAAGCGTTTCGTTCATAAGCTGTAATAGCTTACCTGTTGTATCTTTAGCAAGAAGCTTATCCCAGCCACTGCCCCATACAACCTTGATCACGTTCCAGCCGGCACCTTTGAACAGACCTTCAAGCTCTTGAATGATCTTGCCATTACCCATTACAGGTCCATCTAGACGCTGCAGGTTACAGTTAATTAGGTAACATAGGTTATCCAGACCTTCACGAGCGGCGAATGAAATCGCACCACGTGATTCTGGCTCATCCATCTCACCGTCACCCAGGAAGGCATAAACGCGCTGGTTAGATGTGTCTTTAAGACCACGGCCGTCAAGGTACTTAAGGAAACGCGCTTGATAGATTGACGCAATTGGACCCAGACCCATGGATACGGTTGGGAACTGCCAGAACTCTGGCATTAATTTCGGGTGCGGGTAGGAAGGAAGACCCTTGCCATCCACTTCCTGACGGAAGTTATCAAGCTGATCTGCAGTCAAACGACCTTCAACAAAAGCACGGGCATAAATACCCGGTGAAATGTGGCCTTGGTAATAAACCAGGTCACCGCCGTCTTGCTCATTAGGAGCACGGAAGAAGTGGTTAAAGCATACTTCGTAGAAGGCTGCTGACGACTGGAAAGACGCCATGTGTCCACCTAAGTCAAGTTCCTTCTTAGACGCACGCAGAACAATCATGATCGCATTCCAACGGATGATAGAGCGGATACGGCGCTCGATATTTACATCACCCGGGTATGCAGGTTCTTGATCTGCAGGGATGGTATTAACGTAGTTAGTGGTGGTGCCGGTTGGCATATCAACACCGTCTAAACGCGCTTGCTCTAGCACTTGCTCAAGAATGAATTGCGCTCGCTCAACACCCTCTTCACGCACTACAGACTCAAGGGCTTGTAACCACTCTTGGGTTTCTAATGCGTCTACGTCAACTTTATTGACTTCAGACATATGGAGTTTTCCTTATGTTTAAAATACGAATTTAAAATGCTAAAAAGCCCCCGTGCGAGCAAGGCTCCACAGGGGCTTAAAGCGAATTTTATTGTGTGCGGGTACGTCGCAATGAGCGCTCGATACGTGAGTGCTCCTTGGTCGCTTCCAATAATGCCTCTTCAATAAAGGCTAAGTGGGCATTACTGGCTAAACGTGCCTGCTCTGGGTGCCCTTCAATAACGGCTCCCATCAACACTTGACGGTGCTCAGCAAGTTGCTGTGACACCTCGGTTTTCTTCATCAGTACCTGCAGGTTTTGCAGGACATTTTGCTCCAGCAAGGCCTGCATACCGCGCACCAAATGCAGCAAAACTACATTGTGTGACGCTTCGGCGATGCAAAAATGAAAGGCATTGATGGCTTTGGCCTTCGCCGCCAGGTCATCGCTTACCTGAGCGATTTTTTCAAAGCTTTCTTTAACCTTGTCAAAATCAGTTTGGGTACCACGCAAGGCTGCATAGTACGCCGCAATTCCTTCAAGGGCATGACGAAACTCTAGTAAATCAAATTGTGATTCCGGGTGCTTACTGATCAGCTCGAAAAGCGGATCGCTTAACCCTTCCTCCAACTGGTTTTTGACAAAGGTGCCACCGCCTTGACGACGAGTGACTAAGCCTTTGGCTTCGAGTTTTTGAATTGCTTCGCGCAGCGACGGACGAGAGACTTCAAACTGTTTCGCAAGCTCACGCTCCGGCGGTAATTTTTCACCCGGTGCTAACGAGCCCTCGAGAATCATGTTCTCAAGTTGCGCTAGGATCACATCCGAAAGTTTCGCTGCTTTGACTTTTAATGACATGGTTATCTTTAGCTTCGGGTAAATTGGTCATACCAAAAAGTGCGGATAAGGTATCAGATTCCCCTCAGGCTGTCAAAATTGCCGCTATACACCGCCATTTTTATTCACTTCAGTATGTAAGATATGGACAAAAGTGAAAGTAATTTTCGCTCGGTAACAAATGGTCAAACCAGTTAATTGTATGTAAAAAGGCATAAAAAAAGCCCCTACAACAATCTGTAGAGGCTTATGCATCCGCGAGTAATACTCAAGGGATGCGACTAACTGCCCAAAGGCGTTAGCTTATTTATTCATGAAGTCGACACCTTCTTGGATGTCTTTGTTCAGAGTTGCAAGCATGTCGTCTTTTGCTTTTTGCTCAAACGCGCTTAGCTCGCCGTAAGAAAGAAGCTCTTCAACACCGTTCTTACCAAGGCGTACTGGCTGTGCGAAGAATTGTGCGTCTTCACCATTACCTTCAACGTAAGCGTATTCGATCACGTCTTCACCCTGTAGGCCTTTCACTAGTGATAGGCAGAAACGTGCTGCCGCTCACCCATTGAAAGTGTTGCACTACCGCCACCGGCTTTAGCTTCAACAACTTCAGTACCCGCGTTTTGAATACGTGTAGTAAGTGCTGCGATTTCCTCGTCAGAGAAAGTAGCGCCTTCCACTTGTGAAAGAAGAGGAAGAATCGTTGTGCCCGAGTGACCACCGATCACAGGAACTTTAACCTGGCTTACGTCTAGACCTTTAAGCTCAGCTACGAAAGTCTCGGCACGGATAACATCAAGCGTTGTTACACCGAATACGCGAGCTGGGTCATAAGTACCCGCTTTTTTGAATACTTCAGCAACGATTGGCACAGTGCCGTTTACCGGGTTAGTGATAACACCCACCATGGCTTTAGGACAGTTTTTAACTATGCCTTCAGCAAGAGTCTGGATGATGCTCGCGTTTACGTTGAATAGGTCAGCACGATCCATGCCCGGCTTACGTGGCATACCCGCTGGGATCAAAACAACGTCACAACCGCTTAGTGCTGCATCAAGGTCGTCTTTACCGAAACCTTTTACTGCTACTGCAGTTGGGATGTGTGATAGGTCTACGGCAACACCAGGAACAACAGGCGCTACGTCGTATAGAGACAGTTCAGAACCAGCAGGAAGGCTATTTTTTAGTAGTAAAGATAGCGCTTGACCGATACCACCGGCAGCACCTAAAACGGCAACTTTCATTTTAATTCTCCGTAAATAACGAGACTAGGTTATGTGAGATTAGGGTCATCAGACCTAAAGATGGCCTAAAGATAATGAAAATAGGCGATAAAGACAAATTAATCCGCGTTATTTTGAGGATAATCTCGACCATAGTCGTAAACTTAACTGTAAAGATTCTAGGGTCTGTTTATCTTTGAGGTTTACTTTATGTTCAATCTAAACGCATTCTGGTCACGACGCTCGTTATGGTGCATAGTCATTCTATGTACATGGCGAGTAACACAGAGCAGGATGCGTTTAGATGAACCCGTAGGGCAGCGCTTGTAGCGCATTTCTACTGTGTTGTTACATGTTCATGTAGAATAACTACACCACACATGTGCCGCCTTGTATAAATACACTACAAACTGCTGAAGAAACAAACAGCAAAGGTCAACAGACCCTACTAAGATGAAATACACTGACTTCTTAGGTAGAATATTGACAACAATTTGCAAAGAAGAATGACATTATGCAAGCGCAAGAAAAACAGGAAGCTTTGGTCAAGGCCTTTAAGGCAATTCTTAAAGAAGAAAACTTTGGTTCACAAGGTGAGATTGTCGACGCCCTTAAAGAACAAGGTTTTGACAACATCAGTCAAAGCAAGGTTTCGCGCATGCTTAGTAAATTCGGCGCGGTGCGAACCCGAAATGCCAAACAGGAAATGGTGTACTGTTTGCCGGCCGAACTCGCCGTACCAACCGCTAAGTCCCCACTGCGCCAATTGGTGATCGATATAGTTCACAATGAAATGATGATCATCATCAACACCAGCCCGGGTGCGGCGCAATTGATTGCCCGCCTGCTCGACTCCTTGGGCAAGGCCGATGGCGTACTGGGCACCATAGCCGGTGACGATACCATCTTTATCGCTCCCGCCAAGGTGTCTGAAATCGATGTCACCTTAGATCGGGTACGCAAACTATTCGATAACGTATAAAAAAAAGAGGCGCTCGCCTCTTTTTCTTTGTGCAATTACTTATAAACTTTTCAGTAATTCCACCGAGGGAGCAAAGAAAGCCGCGCCCATATCCGCCTGGGTGAAGTCGAGCCAGGCATCATAATGCAGATAATTACCCAGCTGGCTATTAAGCATTTGCGCAAAGGCATTACCACTGGCGGCGCAGGTCACCGACAGCAGACCTTGTTTATTCATACTCGCAAAGGGCATACCCTGATGTAATAACAACGGCTGGCCCTTTTCATCTTTTAACTCGGTGCACACCGCATGACTGTTGGCGTTAAGCGGCATCAACAGCTCACTGTCAAGACGCGTGCGTCCCATTACCAGCTCCTGATCTTCCTGACTTAGTGCCTGCCAGGACGTGAGGTTATGGGTAAAGCGCTGCACATGGATATAGCTGCCATGCGCAAAATACTCTTCGTCACTGACTAAAGCGGTAAGCATTTTCTGGCGCCCGAAAGGGGTATCCGGAGCATAAACAAAGCCGTTAAAATCGCGGCCATCGAGAAAACGGAAACAGCTGATTTCCTCAACCAGCTCCACCTTCCCTGCCAATAATTGCAAAACCCGCTGACCAAAAAGATGATTTACGTCTTCACGGTCCGAGCGTATTTGCACAAATAAATCGAATGGCTGCACACCGACGCTATGATCGCTATGACTGATACGAGGAAAACTCGTGAGTGTTGATGGTGTACGTTGGGGGTGTAATAGCGGCCAATACTGAGCGCCGATGGCAACAAAGCTGGCCACCATGGCCTCAGAGAAGCGCTCGTCAAACTCCGTCTGCACATCGAGGAGCTGAGCAAGTTTGCTCTTGAGTGCTTCATCCTGACCATCAAGGACATTAAAAAACAGATGCAAGCCATGTAAGTTAGCTTGCGCGCACACGCCGGATTGCGCTTTGGCCATCTAATTTCCTATGTTTTTATTCTTGGATTGTGCCCGCCTGCGCTGCGGGCTGGGGCTGTTTTAGGCGGTGAAAAAATTCACCGCATGTGAACTAATTGTAATAGATAGCCTTTGTCCCGGCAAAAACTCTTGTTCAGGTTGTTTTACTGGTATTTCAATCTCTTGCCCTAACACCTGCACCCGATACACATACTCGGTGCCGACAAAACGCTTAGACACAACGGTTACAGGCCCCTTGTCATCGCGTATCAGTTGCAAGTCGTGCGGGCGCACGTATAACTGCCCGGTAAGCTCATTACCCGCCACCGCTTGGTGCGATTGAACCACGCCAAACTGGGTTTCAAAGTGATAGTCATCCTGTTTTTGCGCATCCAGATATAAACCTGAGCCAAGAAACTCGGCCACCACTTTCGAGCGCGGGTGATGAAAAAGCTGCTGCGGTGTGCCCTGTTGAGCAATTTGCCCTTGGTGCATCACAGCTAGGGTATCGGCAAAGGCAAAGGCCTCTTCCTTGGAGTGAGTCACGAAAATCGCCGACACCTGCTGGTCTTTAATAATGCGACGAATATCGGCGATCAGCTGAAAGCGCACCTGATGGTCAATATTGGAAAAAGGCTCATCCAACAACAAGAGGCTAGGCTTATAGGCTAAGGCTCGGGCGATGGCGACTCGCTGCTGCTGGCCACCGGATAACTGATGCGGGTAGCGGTTGGCACAGTCTTCGAGATGGACCAGCGCCAGCATTTCCTTAACCCGCTGCACCTTGTTGGCCCGGGTCATGGCCTTTAAACCAAAGGCGATATTCTGGGCCACATTTAAGTGTGGAAATAGGGCATAGTCCTGAAACATCATGCCCATATTACGATGCTGAGGCGCCACAAAGCGATTATCGTCGCATAAAATGGTCTCGCCGAGACGGATAACCCCTTGATGCGGGCGCAGCAAACCGGCGATGGCCTTAAGAGTGGTGGTTTTGCCGCAGCCACTGGCTCCTAACAGGCAAAGAATTTCGTTATCGCCCAAATGCAGGCTCAGGTTATCCACCACGGCACGCTCGCCATAGTTAAAGCTGATATTGTCTAAATGAAGCTGTGCCGTCATCAGTGTTTTTGCTCCATAGAGCGATTAATAAAATAAAGCGGAATAAGACCCACAAGGACGATAAACAAGGCCGCCACCGAGGCCAGCTCAAGCTGTTCGTCGCTGACATATTGGAACACATGGGTGGCCAGGGTTTCGAAGTTAAAAGGCCGCAGCAGCAAGGCCGCTGGTAGCTCTTTCATACATTCGATAAAGACCAATAATCCTGCGGTTAAAATGCCCCGCTTCAGAATAGGAATATGTACACTGGTCAGGGTTTGCCTCGCATTGCGCCCCATGGACTGGCTGGCCATATCCAAACTCGGGCTAATACGGCTAAAACTCGATTCTATGCTGCCGTGGGCAATGGCGTAAAAGCGCACCACATAGGCAAACACAATTGCAAACAGGGTGCCGCTTAAGAACAGCCCAGGAGCCTTATCGTAGGGCTCAAGCCACAGATTGATGCTCTCTTCCAGAGTCGTCAGCGGCAACAACACTGCGATGGCCAGTACCGTACCCGGTAAGGCATAGCCTGTGCTGGCAAGACGCCCAGGCCAAAGGCTGGCAGGCGACGGCGTTAAGCGCTGAAAGTAAACCACCAAGATACTCAGGGTAATAGCCAGGACGCTCACCAGAGCGGAAATCTTCAGGCTTTGCCAGGCATAAAGGAAAAACTCGCTGTTCCAGGCCTGCTCGAAGTAATCGATGGCATAACCCCCGAGCACCCAGACCGGCACCACAAAGGCGACCAATAATACTAGGCTGGCAAAAGCGCTGGCGGCGAATGCCTTGCCACCGGTGAGCGGATAGAGAGACTCATCACTGGGCTGGGTTTGTCGCTCAAACACAGCCTGATTACGACGGGAATAGCGCTCAATAAAAATCGCCACAAACAGAATTAGCAGCATGATGCCGGAAATTTTCGCCGCCGCGGTCAAGGAGTAGTAACCAAACCAAGTATCATAAACGGCGGTTGTTAAGGTGCTGACGGCAAAGTAACTTACGGTGGCAAAGTCGGCCATGGCTTCCATGCTGATCAGCGCTACCGCCGCGGCAATGGCGCCCTGGCTCAAAGGCAGACTGATCTTAAAAAAGCTTTGCACCGGCGTATTCCCCATGATCTCCGCGGCCTGCACCAGCTTATGTGACTGCTCCTTAAGCGCCGTTTTAAAAATTAAAAACAAATAGGGATATAACACCAGGGCCAGCATAACTATGGCACCGCCTAGGGTACGGATATCGAAAAACCAATAGTCGTCGGGAGATTGCCAGCCAAAGGCATCGCGCAGCGCAATTTGCACTGGCCCCGCATAGTCGAACAAATCTGTATACACGTAGGCAATCAGGTAGGAGGGCATGGCCAGGGGCAACATCAAGGCCCAGGAAAAAAGCTTTTTACCGGGGAAATCACAATAGGCCACCAACCATCCCAGCGGCAGCGCTATCACGCAGCTCAACAAGGCCACGCCAAGGATCAACAAGATGGTGTTGCCGATATAATCCCACAGCACGGTTTCCCACAAATGCGCAAACACCAGAGGATCACTTTGCAAGGATTCAAAAATCAGGAAGCCTAACGGCAACGACAGGCCTAAGCCTGTCGTCCACGCAATCAGCTGCCACCAGGACAGCGAAAATTTAAACTGCATTGAAACTAATCAGTTAAAGGTCGAATTTAACCTCGTCAAGGAGTCGTAACGCGGCGCTACGGTGCTTGCTAATTTCCCCCAGCGGCAGCGTATCTTCTTTAAACTCACCCCAGGACGCAACCAGCTCAGACAAGGGCACACCCGGCTTCACCGGATATTCCATATTGACGGAGGCATACATATTTTGTGCCGTATTGTCGGTCATAAACTCGATCAGTTTCAAGGCATTTTCCTTGTTTTTCGAGTGCTTGGTCAGTACCACACCAGAGACGTTCACATGAGCGCCACGGTCTTGCTGGTTAGGGAAGTTGATATACACGGCATCCGCCCAGGCCTTTTGCTGCTCATCCTGCATCATTTTGCCGAAGTAATAGCTGTTACCTATGGCCACATCACACAGGCCCTCTTTCACCGCTCTCACTTGAGCGCGGTCATTTCCTTGCGGCTTACGCGCCAGGTTGGCTTTTAGGCCTTCGAGCCACTTTTTCGTCTCGGCTTCACCATGGTGAGCTATCATGGATGCCACCAAACCCAGGTTATAAGGGTGCTTGCCCGGACGCATACAAACCTTGTTGGCATACGCATCCGTGGCCAGGTCTTCGTAACTCAGGCTATCTAGCTTGCCGACTCTGTCTTTTGACGAATAAACATTACGAACGCGCTTGGTCAGTGCCACCCACTGACCATCAGGGTCGCGAAAGCCGGCGGGAATATTGGCATCGATCTGCTCGCTGCTGATGGTTTGCGTCAGTGCCATGTCTTCTAGCTGCATTAACGCACTGAAGTTTGAGGTTAGCACCAAATCAGCCTGCGTATGCTTGCCTTCACGCTTTAAACGCTCGATAAGACCTTTTTTGGCAAACACCACCTTGGTTTCGATACCGGTTTGCTCGGTGAATTTTTCTAAAATAGGTTCAATTAAGAAGGGCTGGCGAAATGAGTAAATATTAACGGTTTCTGAGGCTAATGCTGGCGCTGCAGACAAAACTGAAACAACCGATGCCAATGCAAATCCAAGTGCTTTCTTCACCAAGAGCTCCTAGTTAAATAAAAATAATTCTCAAAAGCATCATACTGTTTAAGACGAAAAAGTACAGTGCTAAACCGCTGGTAACCCCAATAATTTCCCAGTTGGCCCCCCACCTTGTGAGATATATCTTACAAGTCACATGGCGATTGCCGCAATCAGTGCTAAAAATTTAAACAAAACATTGCGTAACTCATTATTTATTAAGGAAAACATAGTTTATTACGCGGGTTTTACAGCTTTTATTATGAGTTTACCTGGCTGACCAGGGAAGAAACATTCCCTTATACTATCTTCATTGCTTGTGAGGGCGTACAAGCGGCAAAGTTAGGAAAACTTAGCAGGGACTGCCAGGAAGGACAGCTGCAGGATGCAGAACACGAAGGACTGTAATCTAGGACAAGGAAAAAGAGCAGGATGCTCAGGCACAGGATGTGCGAGAGGATACGGGCATTGGTTCGCCTAAGGAACGCCAGCAGGGAGCGGGCAACACAGGATGTGGGGGAGAGAACCAAAGCGGCTTAGTTATTCAAAATGCTAACTACATGCGATGCACTAAACCGTACGACAGGTTGTCACAGGAAAAAGGGGACAGGGACGACACTGCAGCAGCCATGTTGCAGCTTAATCACCCAGTGATTACAGGGAATTGAACTTGCTTCAATGCCGGCAGGATGCTGGAAAATTCCGTCAGCGCGACCTATATGGTCGCGTCTTTTTTATCTGCAATAAAATTTATCCCTGGTGTTTAACTGATGCTCACACTGTATTCCCAGCTGCGTTCATCTCCTTATAAACACACAAAGAAAAAGGGAGAAATTTCCCCCTTTTATTACTGCGTAGCTCAAATCAAACCAGCTTATTTATTGGCATCCCGTTTCTCGGCATGACGTTTACTACGCTTTTCCTTCATTTGTGCAAACTTTTGTTGCTGCTCTTCGGTAAGAAGATTCCATACCTGATGCTTGCTTTTCAGATGAGCAATCTTGCGCTCCATCTGTTTGCTTTGCTGGGCCTGAATGATTTCTCGGGCCGCCTGCTCATCAAAACTTTCGCTGGTATTAGTTAGCGCTTGCAAAGCCTTGTAGCCCTCGTGACGCGAGCCTCGTTGTGGCTTAAGTTGTTTATTGGCATCCATAATGGCTTTGATTTGCGTTTGCTGTTGCTCGCTAAGCTGTAATTGCTCAATCATGTGCTCGCTTAGCATGCCGCGCTCACCCTGTTTATGATGACCGCCCTGGCCTGCCATGGCGACGCTTGATGCTAAGCCGATAGAAATAACGGCGGCTGTAAGTAATTTATTTAATTTCATAACGGACTCCTAAGTTGTCCTTGGTTGTGAACTGGGTGTGTTATTTACTCTAGCAAGCGCAACGCAAAGCAGTGTCAGGAGCACGTAAAGGTTGTGTAAAGGTGTCGCACTGGAAACTTGCTATCAGTTAAGATGAAACTAGTTCCCGTGTTTTTGAGATAGGCGATGAAGGTTTTATTAATAGACGACGACATTGAACTGGCCTCCATGCTCAGTGAATATATACACTCCCAAGGCTTTGAAGTGGAATGTGCCCACGATGGTGAGCAAGGTCTGGCAGTGGCCATGGAAAACAGACATGACCTGATCCTGCTTGATGTAATGCTGCCTAAGCTCGACGGCTTTGAGGTACTTAAGCAACTGCGCGCCACTTCCTTGGTACCAGTGATCATGCTAACCGCCAAGGGCGATGATTTTGATCGCATCTTCGGCCTTGAGCTTGGTGCCGACGACTATATTCCTAAACCCTTTAATCATCGCGAACTGATAGCAAGGATCAAGGCGATCACCCGGCGCATAGAACATATAAACAACAGCCAGCCGCGCCAAGAGTTGGAATTTGCCAACCTGAATATCTGTATGCAAAGTCGCAGCGCCAGCGCGCAAGGGCAAGCCCTGACCCTGACAGGTACCGAATTTGCAATCTTACATCTATTGTTACAAGAGCCCGGCGCAGTGATCAGCAAGGAGCAGATCAGCGAGCAGGTGTTAGGCCGGCGTTTGGCGCCCTACGATCGCTCCATAGATATGCATGTCAGCAACCTGCGCAAAAAAATAGCCGAACACATAGAAAACGAGCGCATTCGCACCGTTCGAGGTGCCGGCTACGTACTGATCGGAGACGCCTAAGTGTTCAAGCCTTTTAACAAGCTCTATGTAAAAATTTTCCTGTGGTTCTGGCTCACCTTCGCGGCCACCATAATACTCATGGCGGCACTGAGCTCAGTTAGCTTCAGCGATCTCAGTTATGAACCCTTGCAGGGCAGCGATGCCCATTACTTTAAGCGTTTGGGTCATGCTCTGGAGCGCTCGGCTAAAAAGCATCAGCACACGGCAGAGGCAGTGATCAACCAAGGACGCATGAAAAAACGTAAGCTATATCTGTATTCACCGGAAAAAGACCTGGCCTACAGTAACTTTAACGCCGCTGATGAGGTGGATTTAGGCCTGCTGAATTTTCGCCAGGATATGATGCCACAGATGATTTTTAATGAGCATTTCCACGCCCTCGGGCCCTTGCTGATCAATTTGCCAGATGGCCAGTACCAACTGTATGAGCTGCGCCCAGGTCGCACCCTACCCTGGTTTGTGCGTCTCAAACTCCTGCCCCATTGGCTAAAGGTAGCGGTTGCCGTAGGAGCCTCCTTATTGTTGAGTTTTCTCTTTACCCGCACCCTGATAGGCCCGCTTAATTCCCTGCGCTCTAGTGCCCGGGCCATTGCCGAGGGTCAACTCGACAGCCGTGTGACTCAAGCCGCACAGCGAAACGATGAAATAGGCATTCTCGCCCGTGAATTCAACGCCATGGCGCAGCGTCTGGAAACCCTGGTCAATACCCAAAGGACCTTGCTTGGTGATATCTCTCACGAGCTGCGCTCACCGCTCACGCGCTTATCACTGGCCTGTGCCATAGCTCAGGACAAGGCCGATAAAGACACCTTGGCACAGCTGCAACGTATAGAAAAAGAAGCGCAACTCTTGGACCTGATGATAGAGCGCATACTGACGCTATCACGTCTGGAGAACCGCCAGCAAAACCTGCAAACCCAAGCCATTTCTCCAGCGCAACTGTTTGCCCCTGTGTTTACCGATGCCGAGTTTGAGGCCAAATCACACAACAAAACCATCAGCTTACCCCAATTGCCAGAGCAACCGCTGCTGAATGTCGATGCCATGCTCTTGGCAAGCGCCTGCGAAAACCTGCTGCGCAACGCCATCAAATATGCCAATAGCCATATCGACGTGACGCTCAAGCATGAGCAGCAACAATGGCAACTGAGCATTCGCGACGACGGCCCGGGCGTTGCCGAGCAGGAACTGGCTCATATTACCGAGCCCTTCTATCGCGTCGACACAGCCCGCACTCGCCACAGCGGCGGCACCGGGCTAGGTTTGGCCATTGCCGCCAAGGCCATCGCCGCCCATCAGGGGGAGCTGGTATTGCAAAATCATCCTCAAGGTGGTTTAGTAGCCACCATCAAGCTACCTACGACTTAATACTGAATGTTTTATTCCAGCGAAGCCCTGCTCCATAAAAACCATGATGCCATTGCCCATTTTTGGCATCAGGATATGACCTCAGGCTTTTTGGATACCAAGCATGGTAAGTTGTTTTACGCCTATCATCTGCCCTATCGCGCCGATTACGCCTTGGTGATCAGCTCGGGGCGCATCGAAGCGGCGCAAAAATATCAGGAATTGCTGTGGGAGCTGGCGCGTAACAATATCGCCGTGTTTATAGTCGATCATCAGGGCCAGGGGCGCTCCTACCGCCATCTTACCGATACCCATAAGGGCTATGTCGGCGATTTCGAGGACTATAAATCGGATCTGCATGAGTTTATTACCCAGGTCGTCAATCCCCAATGGCCGGGCAAAAAGGTCTTGCTCGGTCACTCCATGGGCGGCGCCATCGCTCTGGATTATGCATGCACTCATCCTGAACAGTTTGCCGGACTCTTTTTAAGTGCCCCCATGTTGCAGATAAACACGGGCTCAACGGCGCCCTGGCTCGCCAAGTTGTGGGCCAGCTCTGTCTGCACCTTTACCAAGGGCGAAGGTTATGTGCCCGGACACGGCCCCTATGCGGCGGTGCCCTTTAGCGAAAATGAATTAACCCATAGTGAGGAGCGTTACCGGCGTTTTCGTGCCTTGTATCAGCAAAGCCCGGAATTACAGCTAGGTGGCGTGACCTATAAATGGTTGAATGCGGCCTTTAAGGCGATAGCAAAACTAAGGAAGAGTCTGTGCCCTGTGCCCTTGTTTATTGCCGCAGCGCAACAAGATAGCGTGGTGGATACCTCGCCCTATCAGGACTTTGTCCATGCCCAGCAGCAGGCCGCGTTAAAAACCTACTCTGGCGCTCGGCATGAACTTTTATGCGAGCAGGACTCCATACGAAAAGCCCTGCTGCGCGATTTGCTCAACTTCTGCGAGCAATTATAAGTAACCTGAGCTTCGGATAGCTAATGCCTTTCTAGCAGCCTGTTTTGGCGCTAACGGCGTTGAGTTCACTACCAATAGCCAGCTATTAGTGCGTAAATTCGCCTGGTTATCCCTTACCCAAACCTCAGGTTAAGTATTTCGCTAGGTATTTCTTATACATGGGATCGGACAAGGCCAGCTCCCGCTGCTCAGCCAGGATATTTTGCAATATTTCCTTTGAAGTAAGAGGGTTAGCCAAGACCACACGGAACACTACGGTCGGCTGATAGCCATATTCTGGCGGCGTTAATCGGGTTCGCGACACGAATGAACGTCCGGCTTCACGCTGGCGCTTCTGCATACTGGCGGTAAAGCGGTTAAGGGCAGCGTAAATATCCAGCTTGGTTTGCTCATCGGCGGTTTTTAAGCGCGCCTTGATGGCCTCGGGCACATAGCGATAGGTCAGCAAACACAGCTCAGGCTCGGAGATCAGTTCAAAGTCCGGCTCCGCCTTGATCAAGTCGGCAAAGTAACGGGCCTTGTCCAAGCTCTTGTCGATCAGCATTTCATAGCCTTTACGGCCAATAATACGCAAGCAGGCATGCACCAGCATGGCCATGCCCGGACGGCTGCCTTCCAGGGTATGGCTGCCTAAGTCTTTTGAGCCCTTACGCAGAATATATTCGGCGTGGTGTTCGATGGCATCGGTGGCCGTGGGATCTTTAAACAGCACGATACCCGCGCCCATGGGCACATACATTTGTTTATGGGCATCTATGGTGATGGAGTCGGCACGCTCGATACCGGCCAACAAATGACGGGCATTTTGCGACAACAGGGTCGCGCCACCCCAAGCTGCATCGACATGGAAATGGCAGTCGATTTCCGCCGCCAAATCCGCCATCTCATTAAGAGGGTCGATATTCCCGGTTTCCGTAGTCCCGGCTACACCGACAATGGCCATCACCTTAATACCTTGCGCCTGCAGCGCCTGCGCTTCTTTGCGCATGGCCTCCACATCCACCTTATTGTCTTTATCGGTAGGAATGGATATAAAGTGGTCGCGACCTATGCCAAGTAAGTCTGCCGACTTACCCAGTGAATAGTGACCGCGCTCCGACACCAGTACCGCCAGGCCCTTGTAGCCATAGTGGAACATGGCCGCAATAAGGCCTTGAGCGCCTATGCCTTTAAAATCACCTTCGGGTTTGAGTAAGCGGTTACGGGCGATCCACAGCGCCGTAATATTAGCCACTGTGCCGCCGGAGCAAAAAGCGCCCAGGGATGTCTTGGCACTGTGCATCCATTTATCATAAAAACCCTGCTTACGGTCATAAGCCATATGATGGAGCATGCCGATAACCTGGCGCTCCAAAGGCGTAAAGGCCTTAGAGGTCTCAATTTTTACCAGGTTCTGGTTTAAACCCACCATCAGCTTAGACAGCGGTAACACAAAGTGAGGCAGGGCCGAGGTCATATGGCCGATAAAGCTTGGAGCTGCGGTGTGCACCGAATGCGCCACCAGCTTATCCATGATGTCCTGCGCGTGAGCGCTGACAAACATAGGCTCTTCTGGGATCTGCGCCGATTCAAAATCGCGCTCAATTTCATGCAGCGGTTTTTCCACCGCAGCGATGTTCTCATTCAGGAAACCGGCCAGGTTACTGGAGATCTCGGCTTCTATTTTGCTGAGCGTTGAGTCCGGTGCCTCTGGCACCGTAAAGACGCGCATCAAGCTGTGCTCTGATGCTACGGCAAAACGCTTATCACTCATGACATACCTAATTGGGTTGGCTTGGATACCGGTTCACTATACCGATATAAGGCGATGACGGATCGCTTCAAGCGGTCGATTTACTTGCGCTCACTTTATAGCAATCACCTAAAAAAGTCTTGCAGCTTTGGTCAATTTTAAGAATGTTGCATGAATTTTTTACGACATTCTCAACATAAGTTTCAGTGATGGGCACAAGTTCGGAGTCCGTCCTTGTGCCCAACCAGATACGCTTACAGATCAACCACTAAGCGATAGCTTTGCTGGCCACTGGCCCAATACTTACGCTCGAACGGGGTAATGGCTGTGTCACTGGCATACTCACTGACCTGAGTTGGGTGTCCCGCCAGTTGCAGAGCACGGGCAAACTCACGCACATAAATATCCCAGTTGCTGCGCAGTTCAAGCTTGCCGCCAAGCTGCACTATGCTTGGGAATACCGCGGCACCATGCCAGCGTCGCTGCAAGTGCTTGGCTTTGGGCCAAGGGTTGGGATAGAGCAAATAATGGTGCGTTGGCTGCCAGTTGGCCTGCACAGCCAAGCGCCAAAAGTCGTTCAGATCCGCCTGCACCAGCATATACTGGGCATCTTCATCCTGGCGATACTGCACATCATGCTTATCTAAACGGTGCGCCGACTTATCTATGCCTATCACTAGCGCGTCTGGGTGCAGCTTAGCCAAGTTCGCTGTACTCTCCCCGACGCCACAACAGGAATCAAGAATAATAGGGCCATTAAAAGCCTGCACCCTGGCATTAACCTCATCAAAGGCCGCTTGGGTATGCGCGGCAATGGGCTTTTTAAACTCCACACTCAGGTGCTTGTTCACCACTTCATCAAGTTTTTCATGCAGGCTTGGCTGGTTAGAGACTATGGCTCTTGAATTTGCTTCGCTCATCAGTGACGTAACCCCACACCCTTACGAATCAATGTTAATGCTAAGGTAAATAACACAGTAATAAACGCCAGCAAGACGGCGAATGAGAACCAGATATTTACATCGGACACACCTAAAAAGCCAAAGCGGAAAGCATTAACCATGTAGATGATGGGGTTAATTTGCGATACCCCTTGCCAAAACTCAGGCAGTAGCGTGATGGAATAAAACACGCCGCCCAGGTAAGTCAGTGGCGTTAGCACAAAGGTAGGGATAATGCTGATATCGTCGAAGCTGTTGGCATACACGGCATTGATTAAACCGCCGAGGGCAAACACCGCCGAAGTTAAAATCACCGTGGCGACAATCACAAAGATATTATGAATTTGAATATCCACAAAAAACAGTGATACCAGGGTCACGATTAAGCCCACCAGCATGCCACGGGCCATGCCACCGCCCATATAACCCAGCACAATAATGTAATTGGGCACCGGCGCCACCAGCAGCTCTTCTATACTCTTTTGAAACTTGGTGGAATAGAAACTTGAAGCCACATTGGAGTAGGAGTTAGTGATCACCGACATCATGATCAGACCCGGGACGATAAATTCCATATAGCTAAAGCCACCCATTTCGCCGATGCGCGAGCCGATCAGGCTACCGAAAATCACGAAATACAGGGTCATGGTGATCGCCGGGGGCACCAGGGTTTGCACCCAAATTCGCAAAAAACGAATACATTCTTTGATCCAAATACTTTTTAGCGCAACGCCATACTTCAACATGATCACTCCCCTCGCCCTTGATTTAACAAGCCGACGAACAACTCTTCTAAACGGTTGGCCTTGTTACGCATGCTCAACACAGTATTGCCCTGCTCACTTAAGGCGCTAAATACGCCATTAAGGCCCTGTGACTTGGCGACTTCCACCTCCAGGGTGTGGTCGTCGGTCAGGGCAAATTGGTAGCCCTCCAGGCTTATCGGCTGCACCGGCTGCTTTAAATCAAGCACAAAGGTTTCTTTATCCAGCTTAGCCAGCAGCGCCTTGATGGTGGTGTGCTCAACTATGATGCCATGGTCGATAATGGCGATGTTTTTACAGAGCAGCTCGGCTTCTTCCAAATAGTGGGTGGTAAGAATAATGGTCACCCCTTGCTTGTTGATTTCACGTAAGAAATCCCACATGGAGCGGCGTAATTCGATATCTACACCCGCGGTTGGCTCATCAAGGATCAACAGCTTGGGCTCATGCATCAGGGCGCGGGCGATCATCAGGCGGCGTTTCATACCACCAGAAAGCGTACGATCGGCCTTGTCTTTTTTATCTAACAAACCAAGCTGTGCCAGGTACTTGTCGGCACGCTTATGGGCTTCGGCGCGAGGCACGCCATAATAACCGGCCTGGTTAACTAAAATCTGCTGCAGGGTTTCAAACTGGCTAAAGTTAAACTCTTGCGGCACTAAACCCAGCTCGGATTTAGCCGCTTCCAGGTCGGTATCTATATCATGGCCGAAAACTTCAACCTTGCCCGCGGTTTTGTTCACCAGCGATGAGATCACCCCTATGGTGGTGGACTTACCGGCGCCATTGGGGCCTAACAGGGCAAAGAAATCTCCCTGCTGTACTTGTAAATCTATGCCTTTGACGGCTTCAACGCCGTTTTTATAGGTCTTTTTTAACCCTTGAATATTCAATGCAATGGTCATTTATTTTTGTTCTCCATAACCCCAACGCGAGGTAAGTCTCTGCTCTATGCCCAGATGATCGAGAATACGGGCTACCATAAAGTCGACCAGATCGGCTATCGACTCAGGTTGATGATAAAAGCCCGGAGCCGCCGGCATTATGGTGACGCCCATGCGCGCCAGTTTCAGCATATTTTCCAGGTGAATTTCACTAAAAGGGGTTTCTCTGGGTACCAAGATCAGTTGGCCACGCTCTTTGATCACCACATCGGCGGCACGCTCCATCAGGTTGTCCGAGGCGCCTAGGGCAATTGCCGACACGGTACCGGCACTGCAGGGACACACCACCATTTTTTTCGGCGCGGCTGAGCCTGATGCTACCGGGCTGAACCAGTTATCCTTACCAAAGACCTTAAGTTGGCCATCGGCAGCATTGACCAAGGCACTGAGTTGCTCCGTTGCCTTATCCTCATGGCCGGACAGCTTAATGCCTGATTCGGTATCAAACACCACCCGGGCGGCGCTGGAGATCAACACAAATACCTGGTGGCCTTGCTCTATCAACACCTGTAATAAACGCAAACCGTAAGGGGCTCCGGAGGCGCCGCTAAAGGCCAGGGTAATGGGCTCTTTAAATGTGCTCATGATGTTTCCTTTTGTGCTAAGGCATGGAGCAGCTTTTGGTGAATGCCGCCAAAGCCACCGTTACTCATAACCAGTATATGACTCCCAGTTTCGGCCGCGGCCACTATCTCTGCCACCAAGGCATCAATATCCGCTAAACAACGGGCACCGGCCTGCTCGGCGCGCTCTTGCAGCGACCAGCCAAGCTCGGGGGGCTCGAATAAAAATACTTCATCGGCGCCTGCCAGGGAGTCCAGCAGGGTGTCCTGATGCACACCCATCTTCATAGTGTTTGAGCGCGGCTCTAGCACCGCAATAATGCGCTCATCGCCGACCTTGGCACGCAGACCCGCCAAGGTGGTGGCAATGGCCGTGGGGTGATGGGCAAAGTCGTCATAAACATTGACGCCAACCACCTCACCCTTGTGCTCCATACGGCGCTTAGGCGAGATAAATTCCGCCAGCGCGGCTATGCTGCTTGCCACCGGAATACCCACATGGCGTGCGGCGGCTATGGTCATCAGGGCATTCTTAACATTGTGTTCGCCAATGGCCTGCCAACGCACCACGCCTTGCGGCTCACCGGCAAACAGCACGGTAAACTCACTGCCATCGGCCTTCAATAATTGATAATCCCATTGCTCAGCACCTAAGACTTCTTGCTCACTCCAAAAGCCCTTGTTGATCACCTCGACCAGAGCCTGATCATCGCTGGGGTAAATCGCCTTGCCCGAGCCCGGCAGGGTTCGCAGTAGGTGGTGAAACTGGGTTTGAATGGCGCTTAGGTCGGCAAAAATATCCGCGTGGTCAAATTCCAGGTTATTCAGGATCAGCGTTCTTGGCAGGTAATGGACAAACTTACTGCGCTTGTCGAAAAATGCCGTGTCATATTCATCGGCTTCGATAACGAAAAACGGGGTTTCACCCACGCGCGCCGAGATACCGAAATTCTGCACTACACCGCCAATTAAAAAGCCCGGCTTGAGTCCGGCGTATTCGAGCACCCAGGCCAGCATACTGGCAGTGGTGGTTTTACCATGGGTACCGGCGACCGCTAACACCCAGCTATCACGCAGGATATGCTCTTTTAGCCATTCAGGACCCGAGGTATAACGCAGGCCTTTTTCCAATACATATTCAACACAGGGATTGCCGCGACTCATGGCATTACCAATGACCACTACGTCGGGGGCTGGCTCTAGCTGAGCGGGATCATAGCCCTGCACCAATTCAATGCCTAACTCTTCAAGCTGAGTGCTCATCGGCGGGTAAACGTTTTGATCCGAGCCGGTCACATGATGGCCTAAGGCCTTGGCAATCGCCGCAATACCGCCCATAAAGGTACCGCAGATGCCGAGAATATGTATGTGCATAATGACTTCCTAATAATAAAAGCCGCGCAATCGCTAAGTATTGCGCGGCCTTATATGATGCCAAATTTAGCCCTGCCAATCTACCTAGGGTCTCCCTAAATAGGCGAGCCTGGTGGTAAGGGTAATGGCTTAAAGCCTTGTTGCCACTGACCGGTTTCAAGGAAATGATTAATGGCATCGGCCAGATGTTGTTTAAAGGCGCTCTCCCCTGAGCTAACGCTACCTAGCAGCTTGTTTTGTCGGTAATCATCAGCCACACGCTGCAGGTAAAATTTGAACTGGGCCTGTACCTCAGGTGCCACCTTATCGCTGGCAACCAGATTGGCAAAGTGCTGTGCCGTCAACCATTGAATACGGTGCTGCACTTTTGCCTCCATGGCATTGCCATGGTTATTGTCGAATACCCGCTTCACCAGGGTATCAAGCAAGGTATCCAGATTATAGGCCTGTTCAGAGCGGGCACCTTGCTGCGCCAGACGATTAACGCGCTCTGGGTGTAACAGCAGGCTCAAGCTATGGTTTGCCGCCACTTCAGGCAGAGCCATGGCATCCAGAGTCAGACCGGTACGGCCTACTATGCTTTCGCGGGTGTTGTATTCGCCATAGGCTTTAGGCGGGATCAAGGCCAGAATTGACTCCGGCACCACCAGCTCTTTGGCATCCAAAGTAAGCAGCAGCGAGGCCAAAGCCTGACGTTGCACCCCGGCATCGACCACTTGCGCGCCCTGCACCTGCTCTTTACCACGCACCTCGTAGCTGTAATCCACACCGGCGATCAGCTTGACCGCGGCTTCCACCTGATAACGGTGGAATAGATACAAGGGCACCAGCACTTCTTCAAGCTGAGATAAAGAGGTGCCGGCTTTGATATTATCAACTCCAAAACGGGACAGGGCTTTGGCCCGTACCGCCATCACGCGTTCCAGCTCTCTACTTGGATTATCGCCGTTATCCCACAAATGACCATTGGGATGGGCGCCGCCCTGAGCACGGGCGTCTCTATCGGAGATAAACTCGAGGCCAAGGGCGTTGTTCTCGGCAAGGATCTTGGCCAAGGCTTGAGCCTCGTTTTGGCGGCTAAAGTCGCCATAACCATATTTAATCACCTGTTCATCCCACACGCCCATGCCCTTGGCATAGGCTTTTGATATATCCAGCACGCCCTGCTCGTCCAGGCTGACCAAGGGATGCGGGTAGTCCATCACCGAAGCACGCGCTTTGGGCGAAGCGGCAAAGTTATGGGCTATTCCCAGGGTGTGGCCAATTTCATGGGCACTGAGCTGACGAATTCTGTCCAGCGCCATGGCCTGCAACTCGGCGGTGACTTCATCACCCTTTTTATAAGGAGCGGCCAGGGCTTCGGCAATCAGGATATCCTGACGCACACGCAGCGAACCTAGTGTGACATGACCTTTAATAATTTCACCGGTGCGCGGATCTATCACTGAGCTGCCGTACGACCAGCCTCGAGTGGCGCGATGTACCCATTGAATAACGTTAAAGCGTACGTCCATGGGATCGGCATGCTCGGGCAGCATTTTGACCTGGAAGGCATTTTTATAACCGGCTTTTTCAAACGCGGCATTCCACCATTTGCCACCATCGAGCAAGGCGCTGCGCACCGGCTCCGGCACACCCGGATCAAGGTAGTAAATAATGGGTTTCACCGGCTCGCTAACGGCCTGATTGGGGTGTTTTTTGGCCAGGCGGTGACGGGGGATATAACGCACCAGCATGCTCTCCCCCAAGGGCGCCGAATAATCCTTGTGCTCTATGCTCCAATACCCGGATTGCGGGTGGAAGGCTCTTGGCTGGTATTTATCGTCCGGCAAGGCAACGAATGAGTGATGCATATTCACGCTGATGGCGTAAGGGTCGGCGCTCACCTGTTTCACATACTCGCCAGGCTTAGTGCCGGTAAAGGTGAGCACAGCTTCCAGTTCGGTATTTTTCACAAATGACTTACTGCGCGGCATAAACACCGCACTGCGGCTGGTGTCGACACTAAAGTTACCTTGCTTACGCGCCGCCAGGGTGCGACTAACACCGTGCACATCACTGAGCAGATAAGGGGTGTAGTCCAGCAGCACTCGGGAATCCGTGCTCGCCTGCACCTCAAAACCGTACAAAATACTCGAGGCAAAGGCCTCATTCACGCTTTGTTGCTCTGCACTGTTACTGCTTGAGGCACGGTAATTCGTGTTCAAGGCACGCAACATCACCTTGTTGCCCATACGCTCGAACTGCGCCAAATAGGTATTACCCAACTGGCCACGGTCTAAGCCTATATCATTGGAGCCCAAACCATAGGGCAGGCTTTGCTGCAATAGAAATGGCGCCTTCAGCTTATCCACCTCAAGATAGAGCTTGCCCTCATCATTGGCATAATAAAAGGTGAAATAGCCAGGATATTTGCTCATATTTTGAGTAAATTGGCTGATAGACTTAATTGCTGCCTGCGCTTGGGTTATCATAGGCAAGAACAAAAGAAACAGTGCTATTCGTATTATCTGCGTACTTGGCATAATTCTCACTTTTGTTGTTATTGGTATCGTAGGTTGGCTGTGGAATTTATAAGCCTTGAGTATATCTCTCTGCCTTGAGTCTACAACCACAAAGCGATAAATAGACAGCGTAATCTAGACGACATCCTCTCACTTTAAAATGTCGTGTAGACCCCATAAAACTTAGGAACAATTAAGATGCGACGACTCCCCCCAGTCTTGCTTGAAGATGGTTGCTCACATGACCTTATTTCACTTATCCGTACTATTTTAGCGGCCTGTAAAGAAATCTCTTTCCGTGTTGGCCAAGGCGCCCTGTCTGGTGTGCTAGGTTCTACACTGGATGAAAACATCCAGGGCGAAACGCAAAAGAAACTGGATGTACTTTCCAACCAGCTGTTGAAAGACATCCTTTTAGAGTCCGGTTATGTTAAGGCCATCGCCTCGGAAGAAGAGCCGGGCACGGTTGCGGGTAACCCAGACGCAGAATACATAGTCGCATTTGACCCTCTTGATGGCTCATCAAACATTGATATCAATTCATTGGTTGGCACCATTTTCTCTGTTATGCGCGCGCCAAAGGATGCAGATCCGGCTGATCCTAATATCTTTTTGCAAAAGGGTGACCAGCAGGTAGCCGCAGGTTATGTGCTCTACGGCCCATCGACCATGCTGGCGCTTACCACGGGCCAGGGCACACGTATTTTCACCCTGGATAAAACCCAAGGTACCTTCTTGTTGACTCAGGACTTTGCCAAGGTGCCGGAGCAAACCAAAGAATTCGCCATTAATACATCGAACCAGCGCCACTGGCAGCCGGCGATGCAAAACTATATTACCGACCTATTAGCCGGTGAAACCGGACCTCGTGGTCGCAACTTCAATATGCGCTGGATTGCCGCCATGGTAGGCGATGTTCACCGTGTACTTAGCCGCGGTGGTTTATTCACCTATCCTGAAGACACCAAAAACCCGGAAAAGCCGTACAAATTGCGCCTACTTTATGAAGCCAATCCTATGGCCATGCTTATCGAGCAAGCCGGCGGCCTGGCCTCAACCGGTTATGAGCGCATTATGGATATAGAGCCAGAGCAAATTCACCAACGTGTGGCTGTAATTTTGGGCTCAAAAGAAGAAGTGGAAGCCTGCTTAAGCTACCACAAATAAAGTTAAAAAAAGGGCAGTTGATACTGCCCTTTTTTATTTAACTTAAATCCTGAATAGCCCCTTATTTTTCCAGCGGCAGTTCATGGCGGGCGCCCCACTCGCTCCAAGAGCCATCATAAACCTGTAAGTTAGTATGGCCACACTCATACGCGGCCAGCGCTAAAATACAGGCGGTGATGCCCGAGCCACAGCTAAACTGCAAGCGCTGAATATCCTGTTCAAGCAGTTGCGCCAATGCTTGCTGCAACTGTTCCTGTGGGCGTAGCTCGCCATCTATTATTAACTCGGCATAAGGCAAGCTCTTGGCATTAGGAATATGTCCGGCGCGCATGCCTTCTCTGGGTTCGGCCATCTCACCACTGAAACGCTGCGCCGGTCGGGCATCAAGCAACAAGGTCGAGGTATCGTCGATAGCCGCCAGCACCTGCTCGGTATTAATAAAAAAGTCCGCCCGTGAGGAGGCTTTAAAATTACCTCGCTCCTCGGCGCTATGCCAGCCCTGTTGCACCGGCAACTCGGCGGTGCGCCACGCCGGTAGACCGCCACGCAGCACCTTGACGTTATCGAAACCAAAGGCCTTAAACATCCACCAGGCTCGGGCGGCGCTAAATAAGCCTTGGTCGTCATAGACCACCACTTCCGAGTCCTGACTCACTCCAGCTTCTTGCATCTGTTGCTCAAATTGAGCGGCGCTGCATAAAGTATGAGGCCAGGGGCTGGCGTTATCGGCCAGAGCGCTTTTAATATCAAAACGCTGCGCCCCTTTAATGACCGCCGCCGGCGCATATTCGCCCGACTTACCCGGGAGTACCATGCCGGCATCAAAGATTTTTAGCTTGGGGTTGTGCAGCTGTGCATTCAGCTGCGCCACGGTGATTTGCTGGCTCATACACCACCTTGTCATTGGATACTTATTGCAACAATAACATGGACGTTAGCAGAACTCTGGCTGTCGCACCACTTCGATAATTTCTGTGGTCGAAATACTCGGAGTGCGCGGCAAGTAAATTACCTCACAGATATCATTAAATTCATCAAACTTTCCGCGCCAATCATCACCCATAACCAGGATGTCGGCACCATGCTCTTTGATATATCTGCGCTTAAGAGTGAGACAGTCTTCCACAAACACTCGGGTCACATCCGACATGGCGGCAATGATACGCAGACGGTCCTGTTGCGAATACACAGGCGCACGCCCTTTTTTCTGTCTATTCAACGCATCGGAGGAGACACCAACGATTAACTCGTCACCGAGTTTTGCGGCCCTTTGTAACAGGTTTACATGGCCGACATGGAACACATCAAATGTACCAAAGGTAATTACTTTAATTGTCATATAAGAAGCTTACTATTCGCTGAGAACTTAGCCCATCCAGCTTCCCTGCGAGCTTTGTTATTGTTTTTATGTTGTCTTGATTATGTTTTGCCTGTGGTTGCGACAGCGCTTGCTCGATCGCTCCAGGCAATTGCTTGGCTTTATCGACTTTGAAGGTTAAGGCCTCAAAGTAGTCGATATCCGAGTCTAATCTTGCCTTAAATCTATAGGCAAAGGGGCCGCGATATGACCACCTTAATTTATAAAAATTGCACCAGATAACCGGCTTTTTAAGGGCAAAAAACTCAAAAATTGCCGACGATGCATCGGATATCATCACATCGGCCAAAGCCATAAATGGCACCAGATTAAACTCACTGATAGCCGCCAGGTAGACGTGCTTGCGCTGCGCCCACTTATTGAGCAATTGTTGTTGTTTTTGGTATTTATTTCTCGTTAGTGAAAAGAAATGCGGCTTAATAATAATGTTGCAGTGGGCATATTCATCCACCCAATTTTTTTCCATCATTTCTATGGAGCTGGGATAAAATGTCGGCGCATAGAGTAAGGTTGGCTTATTTGGGTCTAAACCCAGATCTTCCAGGCTGTGCTGCGATGTAAAAGCCTGGCGTTGCAACAAAGGGTCTAGCTTAGCGTATCCGGTATCGACAAACTTATCATTTGGATACAGGCTCTCAAGACGTGCTAAACGGTGCTCACCTTCAACGAAGCGTACGCTAGCCGCATTATTTGAAGCATGGTAATAACAGGCCTTAGGGCCAATACCATGCTGCATTAATACGGTTTTTTTGCTTTGGTTTAACACCTGCATTTGGGCAAAGGCTTTGCCAAAAATAATCCACTCGCCATCACATTGACGATAAAAGTCGAGGGATTCATCCTCACTCTCGAGCCAATGCACAGGTAGCTTGTGTGTTTTTATGGCTGCATCAGCCGCCTCTTTTAACGCCTTATCCTGCTCATTGTAAAATACGAAGCACACCGCCGCCCCTTGCTGCAGCAATTGCTTATACAGGGGTAAATATTGGGGAAGATAGTATAAGTGCAATACATCAAAGAAAACTTTCATTTCTTATTCACACTGTTTTAACAATGTTGTGCATCATACTAAAGTTAATTCTTAATTTTTAGATTTGCGCGCAAATATAAGGATTAAGAATTAGTTTTCACCTGCTTAAAAATACCACTGTGACCAGTTTGAATCGTCTCTCGGCCCAGGCAAAGCAGTGAAAGGGGGAGGCACATAAAAAAATACCGCTGCACCTAGGTGAGCGGTATTTTCAAAAAGGGGAAGTTAAATTAGTCGATTAACTGATATTCGTTATCGAGAATGGCAATAATTTCACTACGTGGATCCGCTGGAATTTCCAGTTGCTCACCGACAATCTTGCTGGCTATCCCCACATAGGTTTGCGATACCTGCATCATCACCTCTACCGGCAACTTGTACGCTTTAGCCAGGGCTTCACGCTCATCCATACGGTCTTTATTCAACAATACATCGCTGTCCGGCACATTATTGATCAGTAACTGGCGGAAACCTTCTTTCGAGTTTTCAATGATCTTACCATCACGGTAGGCCGGGCCATCCCAGATACGTGAAGAGTCCGGCGTGCCCACCTCATCGATATAGATAAGCTGTTCATTGCCGTTCATGTCTTCCACATAACCAAACTCAAACTTGGTATCAACAAAGATCTGATCCAGCTTGGCCAGCTCGGCGCTGATCAATTCAAAACCTTGCGTCAGCAGGTGCTCGTACTTGGCCACATCGGCTTCGCTGCTGAAATTAAAGGCGTCCAGGTGGTCGGTGATATTCTTGCGGGTGATATTTACATCGTCCACCGCCGGCACATCATCTAGGCCCTCTATAATGCCCTTGGTTGAAGGCGTGATCAGCACTTCTTCCAGCTTCTGATTGGCTTCTAGGCCTTCGGGTAAGTCGATACCACAGAAGCTGCGAATGCCCTTGGCATAATCGCGCCACATGCTGCCGGTAATATATTGACGAGCAATGGCTTCTACTCTAACGGTTTTGGCCTTGCGCACGATCCATACATAAGGGTGCGGAATATCAACAATGTGGTTGCCCGCCAAACCCGCGGCATCGAACTGCTTAAACCAGTGTGACGCCACCGCATTAAGGGCAATGCCTTTGCCTGGTACGCCGTTTAGACCTTGTTCACCCTGCCAGATGCAGTCGAATGCAGAGATGCGGTCAGAAATCACCATAAGCGCCAGCTCGGTGCCCTCTGGTACGGCATAGCCTTTTTCGGCAATTAGGCGCGCACTGTCTTGCTCGGTTAACCAGTATACCGAACGAACCTTGCCGCTGTGCACGGGTCCTTTGGTACGAATAGGTAAATCGTCATTAATGTCTAAGACTTTATAATTGCTCATGGCTACTCCAACAAGGGCTTGAGAGGCGAATGCTTGGCCTTGGCAGCGCTCACGGCAACCAAGACTTTAGGCGCGCTATGATAAGCTAGCTGGACACGAAGATAAAGAAAAACGCCGCCATAAGCGGACTTTTGTCCTATCTTTTCTAATCACGCCTAAAACTAGCGCCTGCATCTGTCATTCGCTCTTCATCTTGCTGTAAACTAAAGAACATCTTAATCGATTAAGGGCCTTCTAGTGGATTTAGCAAGCAGCACTCAGGGTAAACGTTATTTAATGTATATATCGCAAAATTACTCCTATGCAATTTTGCGCCCATTGCAAAAACAAATTCTTGCTCATGGCGGAGAAGTGAAGTGGTTTTTAGAAGGCTCCGAAGTAAACCCTGACTTTTTAGCCGAGGATGAACAGCGTCTCCATAGCATTGACGAAATCAAAGCCTGGGATCCACACGCCACGTTTGCACCTGCGAATATTTTGCCCACTTTTTTCCCCGGTAAAAAAGTGGCTGTATTCCATGGATTTGATGCTGGCAAACTTAACAGCCGTGGTAAAAATGATCATTTCACTATTCGCGGTTGCTTTGACCTCTATTGTACTCAGGGTCCCAACACCACAGGCCCATTTACCGAGCAAGCTAAAGAGATGGGGTTTTTCCGTGTCAGGGAAACAGGTTGGACAATGCTTGATTCCTTATTTTCAACCATCTCTGACAACCCATATGTCTCGGCTACGGATACACGCCCAACGCTGTTAATCTGCTCCACATTTTCCAAACGCCTGTCTCTTGCGCCAGTATTAATTAAACAAGTCAAACAGCTGAGAGACAGTGGCAAATACCGTATTTTGGTGCAATTCCATCCCAAGATGGCGACAGAGATAGTCGACCAATACAAGGCGATGCAGGATGAGAATCTCACCTTTGTTGAGACCGACAACGTTATTCCATTGCTGCAAGCTGCTGACGTCATGCTCTGTGACACATCTTCGATTTTATTGATGTTTTTATTATTGCGCCGCCCAGTGGTGACCTTTAATAACCAGGCTCCGGGGCCACATTTGCTTAATATCACCGAAGCGGATCAGGTGGATGACGCCATTGCCGAAGCGCTTAATCAGCCACCCGAGCTTATGGCCAATATCGAGGCCTTTTGCCAACAACTGCACCCCTATCAGGATGGGCAATCCAGTGTCAGAGTGCTGGCGGCCACCAACGACCTGATAGACTCAGACGGCAAGGAGCTCAAACGCAAACCACTTAATCTGCTACGCCAGTTTAAAATGCGTAAGAAGTTATCCTATTGGCGCTGGTAACGGCGCTTAATCGCAACCCCCTGTTTTGCTCAGACGCTCGTGATAAGCTAAGCGCAGCGAACAAGAAGATATAACGGCGCCAATGATAGACATAGATAAGTTGTGGTTTTCCTGGCAGGGTCATACCGGCCAACCCACCTTGAGCATAGACGCTCTGCATATTGCCAAGGGAGAACATCTGTTTTTACACGGCCCCAGCGGCAGCGGTAAATCCACCCTGTTGTCCTTGCTGGCCGGGATTCAAACACCGCAGCGCGGCAGCATCAGGCTTAACGGTACTGCCATCGAGACCTTGAGTAGCGCCCAGCGCGATCAATTTCGCGCCGACCACCTGGGCTACATCTTCCAAAGTTTTAATTTACTACCCTATTTAAGCCCCATTGAAAACGTGACCCTAGCCTGCGCCTTTTCCAAATTACGCAAGCAACGGGCTCTGGCTCATCAAGCGTCACTTAACGAGGTCGCCCACACCTTGCTTACCCAGCTGGGATTAGCACCGCAGTTTCATCAACAGCCAGTCAATACCCTGAGCATAGGTCAGCAACAAAGGGTGGCCGCTGCCCGCGCGGTGATCGGCGACCCGGAAATCATCATTGCCGATGAGCCCACCTCGGCGTTGGATGAAGCCAATCGCCAGGCCTTTATCGAGTTACTGTTTGCGCAAACGGATAAAACCGGTGCCACCGTGGTGTTTGTTAGCCACGAACAAAGCCTGGCACCACTGTTCTCCAAGGTGGTGCACTTGGATGACTTGCAAGGAGCAGCCGATGATCTTGCTTAAATTAGCCAGTAAAAGCCTGCTCAATCGCCGCGCCAGCGTGTTGTTAAGCCTGCTGACCATAGCCATTAGCGTAATGCTGCTACTCACCATAGAAAGAGTACGTATGCAGGCCAAGGAAAGCTTTGCCGCCACTGTGTCGGGCACGGATTTGATCGTCGGTGCCCGTACCGGCGATATTCAATTACTGCTCGCCTCGGTATTTCGCATCGGCCATATGAATAATGGCGTGAGCTGGCAAAGCTATAAGGATATCAGCAGCAAAAAGGGCATTAAATGGGCGCTGCCCTTGTCTTTGGGCGATACCCACAAGGGCTATGCGGTGCTTGGTACCACCGGCGATTACTTTAGCCACTTTCAATATGGCAAAAAGCAGCACCTTAGCTTTAGCAGCGGCGCTCCCTTTGCAGAGGACAACGAAGTGGTGCTTGGCGCCGAAGTGGCCAAACGCTTGGGCTATGGCTTGGGTGATAATATTGTCGTCGCCCATGGCATGGGTAAAACCAGTTTTCATCACCATGATGACAAGCCTCTGGTTGTGGTAGGCATTCTCGCCGCCACCGGCACCCCGGTGGACAAAACCCTGCATATCCCTTTGATTGCCATCGCGCAATTACACGGTGCACAGGCGCATCATGAAGATGAAGAACAACATAACCATAACGAGCCCCATGCTGCCGACTTAATCGGTGAGCCCAAACAGATCAGCGCCTTTTTACTGGGTTTTGACAGCCCCCTCTATACCCTGCAGGTCCGCCGCAATATTAATAACTACAAAGGCGAACCCCTGATGGCCATTATGCCCGGGGTCACCTTGCGAGAGTTATGGGGCATGTTGGCCATGGTCGAAAAGCTGTTGCTGTTATTCTCTATCGTGGTGCTGCTGGTCAGCCTGCTGGGCATGCTTACCACCTTGTTGGCCAACCTGTCGCAACGACGCCGTGAGCTAGCTATTTTGCGCTCGGTGGGCGCTAAACCCTGGCATATATTCTCCTTGATGAGTATGGAGTCCCTATTGATCAGCCTGCTTGGCACCAGCTTCGGAGTAGCCCTGAGTTATCTTTTGCTGACGCTGGCACAGCCACAATTACAGGCTCAGGCCGGTATCAATATCGATCTTCAAGGTATCTCAAGCTATGAACTTATGCTGATCGCCGTTATTATGGCGGCAGCCTGGATTGTCGGCTTAATCCCCGCAGTCCGTGCCTATTTTTATTCCCTGCATGATGGGATGAGTGTTAAGACCTAGGATTATTATGAGTCTATTTAATCGTTTTCTAGCCGTACTATTAACCTGTGTGAGTGTGGCCTCTTTCGCCAATGAACCGGTGGAAATTTTTTGGGAAGATTTAGTGCCCGAGGGGCATGTGACCGTCGATACCCGTAATTCCGCCGCCAGTCACGAAGGTGCTGACCAAAACTGGGTGCAACCGAATTTAGACGCTCCCGTGGTGCAAAAATACAATGGTAAAACAGTAAGTTTGCCAGGCTTTGTGGTACCCCTTGAGGGCGACAGCGAGGTGATCACCGAGTTTCTGCTGGTACCCTATTTCGGCGCCTGTATTCATGTGCCACCGCCGCCGCCAAATCAAATTGTACATGTCACCATAGCCGATGGCGTGCCTATCGAAAGCCTGTATGACGCCATAGTCGTGACCGGGGTAATGAGTGCTGAAAGCTGGAGCGGTGATATCGCCAAAACCGGCTATAAAATCAAAGGTATTGGCGTCGCGCCCTTTGAGCTATAAGGCAATTTTGCATTTTTGTAGGTCGGTGCTCTGCGCCGACATTTAAGCAAAGGTGCAGATTTGTCGGCCTGAAGGCCGACCTACAACGACATGGTAAAAATCATGCTCTATTGTCGGCCTTTCGGCAATGTGCTCCTGTATTGCTCTACTACCGCCACCCATGGCGGCAAACCCCGACCTACACATTCACCCACTAGCGCTGGCAGCGCTTGCAATACACAGTGCTGCGCCCACCCAGACGAATTTCCGTCAGCTCACTTTGACATTCAACACAAGGCTGACCCTTACGGCCATACACCAGTAATTGCTGAGCGAAGTAACCCGGTTTGCCATCACTTTGGGCAAAATCCTTCAGGGTTGTGCCACCTTGCTCAATGGCCGCGGCCAAGGTTTCCTTGATGATCGGCGTGAGCTTCTGATAGCGCGCTAGGCTTACCTTGCCGGCTTCACGCTTTGGGTTAATGCCGGCCTTAAACAGGGATTCGTTAGCATAGATATTGCCCACCCCGACCACCACATGATTATCCATCAGAAACTGCTTAATAGGCTGCTTCTTATTACGCGACTTGGCAAATAACCAATTGGCATCGAAATCATCGGTCAGCGGCTCGGGACCAAGTTTACTAAACACCGAATGCAGGCTGTCGAGCTCCTGCCACAAACAGGCGCCGAAACGACGGGAGTCGTTCAATCTCAAACTCAAGCCGTTGTCGAAATCAAATACCACATGGTCATGCTTTTTAAGCGGCTCATTAATAGGCACCACACGTAAATGACCGGACATGCCTAAGTGCAGGATCACCGCTCCTTCGTCGGTATGCAGCAACAGGTACTTGGCCCGCCTGCTCACGGACTCAATGATTTTTCCACCTAGTTCATAGACTTGCTCACTTACAGGCCAACGCAATTGGTTTTGGTGAATACTCACTTTAGTGATGGTGCGCCCTTCAACATGGGGAGCTATGCCTAAACGGCTAACCTCGACCTCTGGAAGTTCAGGCATACAAACTTATCCTTCTAATGGTAAAAATAGCTGTTGCGCTTGGAGCTAACTGCCAAGCTTATGGTGCATCCAGCAAAAATAATGAGCCCAGTGTAACCAAAAAGTCGCCCTCAATCAGCCCATTTGCCGCTACCCCAGAGCGGTTAATTATTGTTACAATAGGGGCAAAGTATTTTGGAGAGTCACAATGGCCATGTATGTAGTGGGACACAAGATCCCTGATTCTGATTCTATCTGCGGTGCAATTGCACTGGCATACCTTAAAAACCAGATCGGTGAAGAAGCGATCCCAACCCGTTTAGGCGAGTTATCACCAGAAACGCAATTTATCCTTGACCGTTTCGGCTTCGAAGCCCCAGAGCTTAAAATGAGCTATGCCGGTGAAGATGTGTATATCGTTGACCACACCGAAAAAACTCAGGCTCCCGATGATATCGATCAGGCCCGCGTAGTAGGCGTAGTCGACCACCATAAGCTTGGCGATCTGACTACCTCAACTCCGCTTGAGTGCTGGATCCGCCCGGTAGGTTGTTCAAACACCATTATCAAAATGATGTATGACTTCTACAATGTGGAAATCCCTCAGGGCATCGCTGGCTTGATGATGTGCGCCATCCTGAGCGACACCGTCATTTTCAAATCACCAACCTGTACTACGGCCGATATCAAATGCGTTGAAGCCCTGGCAGAAATCGCTGGCATCGACGACCCGAAAGAGCTGGGCATGGAAATGTTCAAGGTAAAATCTGCCGTTGAAGGCACGCCGGCACGCGACCTGGTTATGCGTGACTTCAAAGACTTCAACATGAACGGTAACCTGGTTGGCATCGGCCAACTGGAAGTGATCGACCTGTCTGTATTTGACGATATCAAGGCCGACTTGGAAGCAGATATCGCCAAGCTGAAAGAAGAAGGCAACCGCCACAGCGTATTACTACTGTTAACCGACATCATGAAGGAAGGTTCGCAAATGCTGATCGCCTCTGATGATGAAGGCATAGTAGCCAAAGCCTATGGCGCTGAGATTGCAGACTCGAAGGTATGGCTTGATGGCGTACTGAGCCGTAAAAAGCAGGTTGTACCGCCACTGCAAGACGCATTCGCAGGCTAAAGCAACCTACTAACATAAAAAGCCAAGCACCTCGCTTGGCTTTTTTTATTTCCCACAACACGCGCAATCCGGATTTTTAACCAGTTTAAAGGTTTTTTGCCCCAAAGTCTGGGCATTATAACTGTGCAGCGTCCCCGCCTCACCGGAGCCCAAGATAGCCTGAATGGCCAACAAGGCCTGCTGTGCGCCAATAATGCCAAGCAAGGGCGCTATCACTCCTTGGGTAGCGCAATTAGCGCTGGGGTTATCTTCGCGCTCGGGAAACACGCATTCATAGCAAGGCGATGACGAAGAGCGAAGATCAAAATAGGCCAGATGGGCGCTAAAGCCCGTCGCCGCCGCACTCACCAATGGCTTATCAAGGGCGTAACAAGCGCGGTTAAGCGCATAACGGGTGGCAAAATTATCGCTGCAGTCCAGCACCAGATCGCAGTCACGAATATGCTCGGCGAGATTGTCGGCATCGGCGCGCTTAACCTGCGCCTCGATGGCAATCTCATTGTTTAGACTCGCCAGTACCTTGGCCGCGGCCTTAGCCTTGGGCTGCCCAAGGTGGTTAACCTTAAACAGCACCTGACGCTGCAGATTACTGAGTTCCACCAGATCATCATCCATCAATCGCAGCCGCCCCACACCGCTGCTGGCCAGATACATCAGCGCCGGGCTGCCCAAACCGCCACAGCCGACCACCAGCACGGTGGCGTTTTTCAGACGCAACTGGGCATCAATACCAAAACCATCCAGCATCAGCTGCCGAGAGTAGCGGATTTGCTCCTTGGCACTTAACTCTTTTGTGCTCACTCACGCTCTCCGGCGATCGCTTGCTGTAACTCGGCAATGGCCGCTTGCGGGTCGGCCGCTTCGGTAATGGCGCGCACCACGGCAATGCTGCCCACTCCGGTTTCCACCACCTCGTCCATGCGCATCAGATCAATGCCACCAATGGCCACGCAGGGATAATGCGGCTGCATCAAGGGCACAAAATGGCGCAGCTTTTCCAGGCCTTGGATTTGTCCGCTCATGTCCTTAGTCGTAGTCGGATAGATGGCGCCAAAGGCCATATAGCTGGGACGATAATTGTGCGCCAGCAGCATTTCATAAAACCCATGGGTGGATAAGCCCAACCGCATGCCGGCATCTTGAATAGCCTTGAGATTGGCGGTGTGTAGATCTTCCTGGCCCAGGTGTACCCCATAGGCACCGTGCTTCAGCGCCAGCTGCCAGTGGTCGTTAATAAACACCTGTGCCTGATGAGTTTTTCCCAACTCAATGGCACTGATAATATCCTGCTCCAAATTGCCGGCCTCGGCGTCTTTAATGCGTAACTGCACTGTTTTAATGCCGCTTTGCAAACACAGTGCTAGCCAATCCAGGGAATCAACCACTGCATACAGGCCAAGACGTTCAGGGCAAGGGACAAAGCCGGCGGCATAATTAAAATCATTGGCACAATCAAAATCCAGGGCATCGCCCAGCCAGGTGCCCGGTTCAATTACCAGAGGAAAGTCGGCCAAATTTTCCGGGAACTGGGTGTGCGCAACCGGGCCCACACCCTCGCCATAACGTTTTGCGGCTTTTAACCCGGCATTGATATAGGCCTTGCCAAGGATAAAAGCGTCTTTTAGGGGATAGCCCTTAGCCAGGCAGGATGCCAGCACCGAGGACAGGGTACAGCCGGTGCCATGGGTATGAGGCGTGACAACGCTCTCATTTCCCAGCCAGTACTCTTGCTCGCCGTGACGGCAAAAATCAACGCAGTAACCTTGCGGATAATCCCAGTGGCCACCCTTGATAATAACGCTCTTGGCGCCCCACTGCTGCAGGCGCTTGGCGGCGTCACGCAGGGCATCCGGACCTATCAGGTACACCCCGGTAAGCAATTGCGTTTCGTACACATTGGGGGTGATCACATCCACCAGCGGCAACAGATGCGTTTTTATGGCGTCGGCAATCTCGCTTTGCGCGTCTTCCTCAATCAGGCTATCGCCGCTGCTGGCAATGGCCACCGGGTCGTAAATAACCAGGGGCGGTGTTTCCCAGTTGTCGCGATAATACTGTAAGTGCTCGGCAATCAACTGAATTTGCTGGACATTGGCAAGCATGCCTATTTTTATGGCTTGGGGTCTCAGGTCATGGGCCAGGGCCTGCAACTGGGATTCGATAACCGTCAAATCCACCGGATTCAATGCCTCAACGGCAAGGCTATTTTGCGCCGTCAGCGCCGTGATTACGCTGCAACCATGTACGCCAAAGCTGCGCTGGCCTGTAAATCCGCTTGAATACCGGCGCCGCCGCCACTATCCGAGCCGGCAATTGTCCAAACTATTTCGTTCATACTGCTCTCACTCGTTAAACTGGTGCCATACTGGCATACCCAGGGTCGGTGTTGAAGGCACGGCGGTGGATTTTACCGCCATAGGTCCGGCCAAATAGCTTTGTCGACCAGCCAAGGTGGCATTGGCAAAGGCGCGCGCCATCAATACTGGGTCATTGGCGCCGGCGATGGCCGAGTTTAACAACACCGCATCGGCGCCCAGCTCCATGGCCTGACAGGCATGCGACGGCACACCCAGCCCGGCATCGACAATCAAGGTGACATGAGGCAGGCGCTCGCGAATGCTTTGCAACGCATAAGGGTTAAGAATGCCCTTGCCTGTGCCTATGGGTGCCGCCCAGGGCATGATCACCTCACAACCCAAAGCGGCCAGGCGCTGGCAAATCACCAGGTCGTCGGTGCAATAGGGTAAGACCTTAAAGCCCTGGGCCAGCAATTGCTCGGCGGCCTCAAGCAAGGCCACAGGATCCGGCTGCAGGTTATAGTCATCGCCTATAAGTTCTAGCTTGATCCAATCGGTGGCGAAGACCTCACGACACATCTGTGCCAGGGTCATGACCTCCTGCACACTGTGACAGCCGGCGGTATTAGGCAGCACGGTCAAGCCAGTGTCTTTAATAAGCTGCCAAAAATCATCGCCTGCGGCCTGAGAATTTTGTCGTCTAAGGGATACGGTGACGATTTCGCTCTCACTGGCGAGGATCGCCTCCTGCATACACTTGGGCGAAGGATAAAGCGCCGATCCGATCAGCAGGCGACTGTTAAATTCCTGACCGTAAATGCTAAGTGTATCCCTCATCTAACCCCCTTGTATTGGCGCGAGGATGTCGAGCCGGTCGCCGTCTTGCAGCACCAGCTGCGGATATTGCCCCTGAGCCACAAATTGGCCGTTGACGGCCAAGGCAAAGGGAGGCGTGGCACCAAAGCTAGCCAGGGCCTGCTTTGCGCTGGCCTGCTCCGGCACCTCAAAGGCGCTGTCATTAATAAAAATCTGCATAATTCATTACCTTAAAATGCGGTATTAAACTCGGTCAGGGCCGAGCGCACCACGGCGGGAGCCAGCATATAACCATGACGGTACAGGCCATTGATACTGATCACCCTACCCTGACGACTGACGCTGGGGCGGTTATCCATCAATGCCGGGCGTAAGCCCACCTGCAAGGCCTCAATATGGGCCTCGGCAAAACCACTGTGTACGCTAAAGGCGGCACTCAATAGCTCCAAACCACTGCGCACCGTGACTGGGCGCTGATCCTGAGATTCGATTTCCGTGGCACCTATGACATAACGATTGCCCGGTTTCGGGGCAATATAAATGGGGTAACGCGGATGCATCAGGCGCACCGGGCGCTGCAGGAAAACCTCGGGAGCCACTACCCGAGCCACCTCGCCGCGCACACCACGCAAGGGCAGCTCGCCCTTGGCGCCCATACCGCGACAATCAAGCACTGCCAGATAGTCCTGCTGGGCCAGCTCCTGTGGCTGTACCTGGGTGTGAAAGTGAAATCGCACTCCGGCATTTTTTAAGCGCGCATAGCTATGGTGGAAAAAGCCGAGGTTATCTAGCTGCCCCTCACTGGGCAGGTAAAGCCCGCCGCCAAAACGCCCGGCCAGCTCCGGCTCCAACTGGCGCAGGCGCGCCGCGCTTAACTGCTCCGGCGCATAACCGGCCAAGGGCTTCAACTGCTTTTGAAAATGCGCCATCGCCCCTTGATCCTGCGGGTGGGCGACAACCACGGTGCCTTGGCGCTGAAAATGCACCTGAGTGTCGAGCAGCGCCAGCAATTGCGGCCATATCGCCAGAGACTCCAGCCCCAGCTCGGCCAAATCCTGCTCGCACAGCACCGACTCTGCCAAGGGCGCCAGCATGGCAGCGGCCACCGGACCGGCACTGCCGCTGCCCTCGGCGTCGCCACTGTCGAATACTTCGAGCCGGTAATGCTTGGCCAGCAAGAGTGCGGCCACCCGACCGCACAAGCCAAAGCCCACTATGGCTATTTTTTTACCCATTAGTAGGCCTTGTGATACAGCTCGCTGCCGGCGGCCTTAAATTCCGCCGACTTGGCCTTCATTTCAGACTCCACATCGACCATGCGAACGCTGATCTCCTCGCCCAAATTATTCGGGTCTATGCCCTTGGCTTCTAAGTCCTTGGCATAGTCACGCACTTCCTGGGTGATCTTCATGGAGCAGAATTTTGGTCCGCACATGGAGCAAAAATGTGCCACCTTGCCCGATTCCTGCGGCAGGGTTTCATCGTGATATTCACGGGCACGATCCGGGTCGAGACCCAGGTTGAATTGATCCAACCAGCGGAACTCAAAGCGCGCCTTAGACAAGGCGTTATCGCGTTCTTGGGCGCCAGGATGCCCCTTGGCCAAGTCCGCCGCGTGGGCGGCTATCTTGTAAGTGATCAAACCTTCTTTTACGTCTTCCTTATTGGGCAGGCCAAGATGCTCTTTTGGCGTCACGTAGCAAAGCATGGCACAGCCGTACCAGGCGATTTGCGCCGCACCAATACCCGAGGTGAAATGATCATAACCTGGGGCGATATCCGTGGTCAGCGGCCCCAAGGTATAGAACGGCGCCTCGCCACAATGTTCCAACTGCTCGTCCATATTAGCCTTGATCATATGCATGGGTACATGGCCCGGGCCCTCAATAAACACCTGCACATCGTGCTTCCAGGCAATTTTTGTCAGCTCGCCCAAGGTGCGCAGCTCGCTAAATTGAGCTTCGTCATTGGCATCGGCGATCGAGCCGGGACGCAGACCATCGCCCAGGGAGAAACAGATATCGTACTGCTTGAGGATTTCACAGATCTCTTCAAAGTGGGTGTAGAGGAAGTTTTCCTTATGATGCGCCAGACACCATTTCGCCATAATAGAGCCACCGCGCGAGACGATGCCGGTTACCCGCTTGGCGGTCATGGGCACATAACGCAGCAGCACACCAGCGTGAATGGTGAAGTAATCCACCCCCTGCTCCGCTTGCTCAATTAGGGTATCGCGGAAGATTTCCCAGGTCAGGTCCTCGGCCACCCCGTTGACCTTCTCCAGCGCCTGATAAATGGGCACTGTGCCCACAGGTACCGGTGAGTTACGAATCACCCATTCACGGGTTTCGTGAATATAACGGCCGGTTGATAGATCCATGATGGTGTCGGCGCCCCAGCGCGTCGACCATACGGTTTTTTCTACCTCTTCCTCGATGGACGAAGTCACCGAGGAGTTACCGATATTGGCGTTGACCTTGACCAGGAAGTTACGGCCAATGATCATCGGCTCGGATTCCGGGTGGTTTATATTGTTAGGGATCACCGCGCGGCCACGGGCAACCTCGTCGCGAACAAACTCAGGCGTAATAAAATCAGGGATGCTGGCACCAAAAGACTGGCCCGGGTGCTGTTCCTTAAGTAACTGCTCACGTACCTCGGCACGGCCCATGTTTTCGCGAATGGCAATGTATTCCATTTCCGGGGTAATTATGCCCTGACGCGCATAATGCATTTGCGTCACGTTTTTACTGGCTTTGGCACGGCGGATCTGGGGCAAGTGCTCAAAGCGAATATGATCCAGGCCTTCATCGGCCATGCGCTGCTGGGCAAACTGCGAACTTTTGCTCTCTAGCAACTCGGTGTCGTCACGCCCTTCTATCCAGGCCTGACGAAACTTAGGTAGACCCTTGCGTACATTAAGCTCAAAGTCGGGATCCGTGTATGGGCCCGAGGTGTCGTAGACGCGGATAGGCGCATTTTTTTCATAGATGGGGCTATCTTCGGTGCCACCGACAAAGCTGTCGCTTAAGGCTATTTCCCGCATGCCCACGCGCACGCCGGGCAAGGTGCCTTCAACATAGACTTTTTGCGAATTAGGAAAGGGTTGGCCGGTAAGGTTATGAATATAGTGCGACGCCGCTTCTCGGTTTTGACGACGGCTAGGTTTGTTCGATTCTGACATGACGCTTCTCATTAATTGGTTGAGTGTGTCTTGTCTGGAGGTGCAAAGACCTTGCTGGTCTGTGCCTTTGGTCCGTGCGCGTACGCGCCGCTTAGGCTGGGCCGAACTTGTGCCAAGTTAGCACAAGCGTGCCGAGGCAAGCTTGTTCCCTACGCAGGTATGAGCCTGATCAGGTTAACGGATCCCGCAATTGCGATCTCAGCCCCTTGATACCTAATGGTAAGTTAGGGCACTCCGACAAGTGTTCGTGGCGCAGTCTAGCCTAGAAACTCACTGCTGCGCAAGCCAGCGGTCGAGATGATTGGCAAATTGTTGTTTATCCTGGGCGCTCAGCGGCGCCTGGCCACCGGTTTGAATGCCACTGCTGCGCAGGGTATCCATAAAGTCGCGCATATTCAGGCGTGACTTGATGTTTTCCTTGGTATAGAGCTCGCCGCGGGTATTCAGTGCCAGTGCGCCCTTATCGATCACTTCCGAAGCTAGGGGAATATCACTGGTGATCACCAGCTCACCGCTTTGCACCTGCTTCACAATTTCGTTATCGGCCACATCAAAGCCCGGCATCACCTGCTGCATGCGCAAGTATTCCGAGGCCGGCAGGCGAATATACTGATTAGCAACAAATACCGTTTTGGTTTTGGTGCGCATAGCGGCGCGGCAGATTATCTCGCGAATGGCCACCGGGCAGGCATCGGCATCAACCCAAATACTCATAGTCTTCAATCTAGAAAGTGAAAACACCAGTATACGCGGGGTTAGACCGAAGAAAAACCGCTAAGGTGCGATTCAACGGCAATAACGGACGGCTTATCGAATTTAGTCGCGCTGCAAATTTAAGCGCTTACAATGGGCAAAAAAAACGATACAGGAATGAATTGTTATGAAACCTGCACTGACGGTACTTAGCGCTGCGCTGATTGCGACGCTTGGCACCCAAGTTTATGCCCAAGAGGCACTCGAGTTTAGCGATGTCTTTGACTTTAAATATCCCAAGTCCACGGTTTTGGGTGAGCAAGGCAAGGTACTGGCCTTTAGTGCCGCCCCCTATCGCGGTGACGCCCAGGGTCTGGTGTATGACCTTGAGAGCAACACCTTGCTTGCCAGCGTTGAGCGCGGTACCCAGGCCAGCATCAATAAAAACAGCCAGTGGGCGGCGTTTTTGCAAGTTCCTTCCCTGTTAGAGAAAGAAACCGCCGATAAAAAAGCCAAGAAAAAACTAACAAACACACTCGTATTGGTCAATACCCAAAGCGGTGAGCAACAAGAGTTTGCTGCGGTGAAAGACTATCAAATCTCCGATGATGGTCGCTGGCTTGCCTATCGCCATGAGCAAGAAGAAAACAAAGCAGATGATAAAGACGAAGAAACTGATGCACCAGCAAACGGTGCAGAAAGCTCAGGCAAAACCGAAGACGCCATTAAGGCAGATAAAAAAGACAAGGTCTTAGAGCTGGTTGTCGTGGACTTGAACTCGGGTGTCAGCAGCAGCCAGGACGCAGTGCTCAAATTCGCCTTTAGCCACACAGGCGCTGGCTTGCTGTTCAATACGCAAAGTAAAGACGGCAGCGAAAACGAGATCAGTTACCTGGACTTAAACAGCGGCCAAAGCCATGTACTTATCGATGAGCCGGGTGTAACCCTCAGCGCTATCGACTGGCATCCAATGCAAAACCTAGTGGCCTTTAATGTCGGCAACTATGTGAATGATGACCAGCGTCGCCGAGACTATCGCACCATGCTTTGGCATGTTGAGCAAAACAAATTACAGGACCTGGATAGTCAATGGCAGGCGGGTAAAAAAGGCACGTTGAGCTGGTCTGAAGATGGCGAGCGCTTGTATTTCACCGCCCGTCCTACCCTTGCCGCCAAACCCAAAGAGCTAAAATACCAGGACGCCGAGTCACTGCGTGATTACGACACCATTATGGCCCAGGCCAAGCTTAATCTATGGCACCATCAAGACGCTGAAATCAAACCTCGCGAAGAGCAACAATGGGGTGAAGAGAATAAGCACCGTCATTATCAGGCGGTATATCACCTTGATGGCAATAAGGTGGTGCAGCTCGCGGATCCCCAGGTTCCCGAGCTCAACCTGAATAAAAAGGCCGATCACCTGCTTGGTTACAACAATCAGGATTACCTGGCACAAATCACCTACAAGGGCTTTTATAGCGACTACTATGCGGTCGATGTACTAACCGGTAACAAGCAACTGATCGTGGCCGAGCACCCTCACCGCCCCAGCCTGTCGCCCACGGGCAAGTATGCGGTCTTCTTTGACAAGGGCGTTTGGCAATTAAAAGACCTGGGCAGCAACAAGGTTCGCCCCCTAAGCAAGGCCATTAATGCCATCTTTGCCGATGATCAACACGACTACCCGTCTCCTGTCAGCGATTATGGTGTCGCCGGCTGGTACCGAGACGGCTCCAAGGTGTTAATTAACTCCAAGCATGATATTTGGGCGTTTGATACCCGCAGCGGGGAAGCCCAATCCTTGACCCAGGGTAAAGGCAACAACAAGCAATATCGCGTGATTAACCTCGACAGTGACAAGCTCGGGTTTAATCCAGATGAAACTCTGTTGCTGCGTGTCTTTGATTTAAAAGACAAGCAAGCGGGAGTGGCCCAGCTCAAGCTAACGGACAAGTCTTTAGTAACCTTGCTCGACGGCGACGCTCGGTTTGATCTGGTGAAAAAAGCCAAACACGCCGATAAGTATTTGTTTACCCAGCAAAGCTACTCGCAATTCCCGGATTACTGGCAAGCCGATAAAGACCTGGCCAATGCCAAGCAGGTCACTGACCTCAACCCGCAAATCGATCAGTTTAAATGGGGCAAAAAACCCGAGCTAGTCAGCTATAAAGGCTATGATGGTGAAGATCTTCAGGGTGTACTGATTAAGCCGGCCGACTATGTCGAGGGCCAAAAAGTACCGGTAGTGATCTACTTCTACCGCTATATGAGTCAGCGCCGCTTCGACTTCCCGAAGATGGAGCTGAATCACAGACCCAACTTCCCCATGTTTACCTCTAACGGTTATGCCATCTTCTTGCCGGATATTCGCTTTGAAGTGGGTCACCCGGGACCCTCGTCGACTAAAACCATGATCAACGCGGCACAAAAGCTTATTGATATGGGCGTTGCCGACCCGAATGCCATCGGCTTGCAGGGCCACTCCTGGGCCGGCTATCAGAGTGCCTTTATGGTCACGCAAACGGATATGTTTAAGGCCGTGGTGTCTGGCGCCCCGGTATCGAACATGACCTCGGCCTACAGCGGCATACGTTTGAAATCGGGTCTGGCTCGCCAGTTCCAGTACGAAACGGGTCAAAGCCGTATCGGTAAGCCCTTGTATGAGGCTCCCGAGCTCTACATTGAAAACTCACCGGTGTTTTTCGCCGACAAGGTGAACACCCCTATTATGGTGATGTTTGGCAATGAAGACGGTGCAGTGCCCTGGCAGGAAGGCATTCAATACTACCTGGCGCTGCGCCGTGCCGGTAAGGATGTGATCTTCTTGGAATACGAAGGCGAACCTCATCACCTCAAGCAATTCCCGAATCAGGTCGACTTCTCGATTCGCATGATGCAGTACTTTGACCATCACCTAAAAGGCAAAGCCGCACCACAGTGGATGCAAGAAGGCATTCCCTTTTACGAGGAATAAGAACGACAAAACATTGTAGGTCGGTGCTTCGCGCCGACATCTAAGCAATTTTGCATTTTTGTCGGCCTTTCGGCAATGTGCTCCTGCATTGCTCTACTACCGCCATCCATGGCGGCAAAGGCCGACCTACAACTACATGGTAAGAATCGTGCACATTTGTAGGTCGGTGCTCTGCGCCGACATCTAAGCAATTTTGCATTTTTGTCGGCCTGAAGGCCGACCTACAACTGTTTCGCGCGTTTAATGCCGGCTTCCAAAAACATGGCATAAGCTCGTTGTGCCAGCTCATCATCCTGAGGCTGATACCGCTTGGGAAAGGTTTCAACCAAGGTGGCGACATCGGCACTTGGATTCGCCTGAACATGCTTAACTATGGCCTCAAGCCAGGCCTTGGGCTTTGTTAAGTCGGATGTTGCAAGGACACCGCCATGACCCGGCAGCACCTGAGTCACGGGCAATTGTGATAACTCATCCAAAGCCTGCAGCCAGGCCTGATAGTTGGCCTCACCCGGGTACGGCAAAGTATCTACCATATCCGCGCCAATCAGCAGCTTGTCGGCCTTTACCAGAACGGCAATATCACCTTGGGTGTGCGCAGCAAAAGGCAGTAGCTCGACATTTAACTTGCCCAAATCAAGCTGGGTTGGCTGGGATATCACCTTATCGGGCGTTGAAAAGCGCAGCGATTGCCACTGCTTAAACCGCGCCTGGGCTCGCGCTATTTTGTCCCGCCAAGCGCGTTGCTCCTGCTCCGGCAGCTTTTCCATACGCTGCTGACTCAAAGCTATGCTTTTAACAAAACCATCCAAACGCTCGTTTAACTGCTCATGGGCGAGATGAAAATTCTCGCCAAGGAACTGATGCACTATAAGCTGGGCATCGGGAAATTGCTTTTGTACCAAGGCCAACCCAAGCAGGTGATCATCATGGGCGTGGGAGGCGAGCACATAGCACAAGGGCACGCGCAGTTGCTTTTTCAGCTCACCAATAAACGCTTCCGTTTGCGTAAACTCCCCTGGGGCATCCACCAGCAGCGCACACTGCTCTCCTTGGATCAGCGTCTGGTTGGAATCATAAAAGCGCAACTTAGCGGGCTGCTCAATAAATTCAACATGGTCACTGAGCGTTTGCCAATTTTGCTGGGCCAGGGCACCGGTCGCGACCACAGATAATATAAGGGCGCTTACGTATTGACGCATAAACGACTCTCCATAAAAAAGGCGCTCAAGGGCGCCTTAATCTTCTTGCTGCAAAGCAGCTTCTAGCTTGTCACACAAAGCATGTTGCTGTGCCGACAATTGATGCAACTGCGCCTTGGCCTCAAGCAGCTCATGAGACAAGGTCAGCGCTGCTAACAGCAAGGCCTTGTCATCATTGCGAATTGCCGAGCGCGTACGCATTTGCTCTACATTAGCATTTAAGTTTTCGGCCGCAGCGAGCAGTGCCTGCTCTTGCCCCTTGGGACAAGCAAACTGATGCTCTTTACCGAGCAGGTTTACCTTAACGCTGTGCCCTTTGTCACTCATTAGCTCGCCGCTTGCAGCTTCTCAAGTAATGAGCTCAATGTGGTGCTGGTTTCTTTTTGCTTTTCTTCGCTTTCAAGCACTTCAAGTTGCAAGGTTTCGTTTTCGTCTTGTAACTTGGCATTGCTTTCACGCAGCGCCGATACTTCTTGGCCTAGCTCTGCATTGCGGGCAATTAGTTTATCGACCAGTTGTTCGAGTTGGGAAAGGGTTTCTTGATTCATAAATGCGCTCTTTAAACTGTTGATTAGAGTGTGCAAATGTAAAGCAATCTGCCTAGGGATGCTAGGGGTTACAAGCGAATTCCTGTAAATTTTTCCAGTATTAACAGCGGGTTCATTTTCAACCGACCAAGGTTCAGCAAGCGTTTAACTTATCAGCGCGCTTTTTATACAAACAAGTCTTGGGCATACTATTGGCTATCGTCGGCTGTTTATCGCTGACAATAAAGAGTAAAATGGCGGCGCAACTTTTTGGTCTGGATTATTTATGCTCAGTTATCGTCACTCCTTCCACGCCGGCAACCCGGCGGATGTAGTCAAACACCTGGTATTGGCTCAGTCGCTTAAGCACATGGTGAAAAAAGACAAGCCTTTTGATTATATCGATACCCATTCGGGTGCGGGCTTTTTTGCCCTCGACAACGCCGATATGCAAAAGACCAAGGAGTATGCCGATGGTATTGCCAAGCTTTGGGATTACCAGGGTGATGTTGAGGCATTAAGCGAATATGTAGCTTTAATTAAGAGCATGAATAATGGCGCGGCGTTAGCCCATTACCCCGGCTCGCCTAAGGTGGCCGAGCATTACCTGCGCAAGCAAGACAAGGGTTGGTTTTTTGAGTTGCACCCGCAGGATTTGGCCTTGCTTGAGAAAAACATGGCCGGCAAGCGCTCATTGCGAGTAAAAGGTGAAAACGGCTTTAGCGGTTTACTCGGCTTGGTGCCGCCTTTATCTCGTCGCGCCTGCGTACTGATGGACCCGCCTTACGAAATTAAAAGCGACTATGACAAAGCCGTCGACAGCCTTATTAAAGCTCATAAGCGCTTTAGCAGCGGCACCTATTTGCTTTGGTACCCTGTGGTGGATCGCGAGCGCATCGATCGTATCGAACAACGTCTAACCCAAAGCGGCATTAAGAATATTCAGCTGTTCGAACTGGCCACCAGTGCCGACACCGACACCCATGGCATGACCGCCTCCGGCATGATAGCCATCAACCCGCCTTATACTTTAATGAAGACCATGGAGCAAGTGCTGCCCGAGCTGGTCACCTTATTAAGCGACAGCAGTGGCTTTTACCGCGCCCTACAATTGGTGGAAGAATAAGTTAGGCTTTTGTAGTAGGTCGGTGCTTCGCGCCGACATTTAATCAAAGCTAAAGGTGCTTGCGCGTCGCAGAGACAGGATCTTGGTGTATCAACACATCCACCTCCCCGCCGAACTCGGGATGTTTTTGCAGGCTAAAGGCGTCCTTTACCATAAGCTCAACCTCGTCGGCGATGCGATGGGCTTGCACTAAGGGAATATGGTCATCCAACTCTAAGTGAAACTCGACAAAACGCACCTTACCGCCTTGGCGGGTACGTAGGGCATGCACACCGTGCACAGCCTCATGAGCGCAGGCAACCGCCACTATATGAGCTTTTTCTTCATCGGGCAGCTCCTTATCCATCAGGTGCCCCGCACTTTCAGTGGCAATTTGCCAGGCGTTATACAATAAATAGGCGGCAACCAAAATGGCGAAATAAGGATCGGCGCCACTTATCCCGTAATAAGCCAATAACAACGCCAGCATCACAGCTAGGTTAAGGAACAAGTCACCCTTGTAATGCAAAGAGTCGGCCTTAAGAGCCACGGATTCGGTGCGCTTTAGCGCCTGATATTGCACAAACACCACAACCAGGGTACAGAAGATTGCAAACACACTCACCCAGACACCAAGCAAAGAATGCGTAATGGCGACCGGATTAAACATGCGCTCTATGGCATGAAAAGCGAGCAAACAGCCACTGCCGGCAATAAAAGCAGATTGGCCAAGGCCGGCTAGGGCTTCGGCCTTACCATGACCAAATCTATGGTCATCATCGGCGGGTTTTAGAGCATAACTGAGCACAAAGAAGTTCATCAAGGTGGCACTGATATCCAGTAAGGAGTCGGTAAGGGAGCCCAACATAGCCGCCGACCCCGATGCCAACCAGGCCCAGGCCTTAGCGAAAATCATTACGCTAACCATAATCAGAGTGCTGACGCTGGCAAAGCGCACCCAAAAATCATACCCCTTCCCTGTCTTTGGTGTTGGTGCTGCGTTGGCCACTAATTATACTCGCTATGATTCATTTACTTATATGGGCGTTATTGTAACCAAGTTTGCCATGCTTAGGCTAATTTTGGCTTCGCCCTTGTAGGTCGGGGTTTGCCGCCAGGGATGGCGGTAGTAGAGCAATGCAGGAGCACATTGTCGAAAGGCCGATAATGGAGCACCAATATCCCTTTGTCGTTGTAGGTCGGGGTTCACCCCGACAATAGAGCATCATTCTTTCTTTGTCGGCGCAGAGCACCGACCTAGATTACAAATAGCGGGAATTCCAAAACGGGTATTGTCCAAGGTTGGAAGCCAGGTGTTTACGTAGCGGGTTTGCGGCAATATAGCGAGCAATTTGCAACCTGTCATCTTCGGCCCTTAATTGGCGTTCAAAGTAGCCGGGTTGCCACACCTTACCTTTACGCGCTAAAAGCGTGTTGATGTCGGCCGCGGTGGCTCCCTTTAAACGTCCCACCGCCTCGTGCAGATTATCCTTCCTTAAACGTAATAGACCATGGAAATGATCTGGCATCAGCACCCAAGTCAGCCAAGTGCAGCGACAAACAAGCTCATGTTGGTGCAAATGCCAGCAGAATAATGTTGCCAGTTCAAAGCGTTGAAAAAATGGAATGCGTTGGTAACAAGTAAAAGTGATGAAGTATTCACCATTAGCCTGACTAAAACGTCCTTTTCGTAAATCATTTAAGCTCATGTCCAGATCCTTGGAAGGCTAAAATTTGATTATAGTTTAGATTCCTAAGTTAGGTATTTTGCACCGATAAAGGGAAAGATTGGTGATCCATTGTCGGCCTGAAAGGCCGACCTACAACCCTTGCGGCAAAGCCTGACCTACAACGACAATTCAACATGTGGGCATTTTTGTCGGGGTAAAGCCCGACCTACAACGACAAAGGCTGGCCTACAAAAGATGCGTTCTTAATACCAAGTTTGATATACTTGCGCCAATTTTGGCTTAGCACCTTAGATTGTCGATAAACACCATGCTAGACATCATCTTATTTCAACCGGAAATTCCACCCAATACCGGCAACATTATTCGCCTCTGCGCCAATACCGGGTATCGCCTGCATTTAATCGAGCCGCTGGGCTTTGAATGGGATGACAAACGTATTAAACGCGCCGGTTTGGATTACCATGAATTTTCTCAGGTGCAGCGCCATGCTGATTTACAAAGCTATATAGACTCACAGCAACCGAAGCGGATCTTTGCCTGCACCACCAAGGGCAAAAAATACCACCACGAGGTGAACTATCAGGCCGGCGATGCCCTGCTCTTTGGCCCTGAAACCCGAGGCTTACCGGATGACATTATTGCCGCTCTACCAGAGCAGCAGCGCGTGCGCATCCCCATGCAGGCCAATAGCCGCAGCATGAATCTGTCCAACGCGGTCGCGGTGTTTGTGTTTGAATCCTGGCGCCAGCTCGATTTCGCCGGTGCCGTTTAACTCTTCCAATAGGTACTAATTTATGACCCCAACTCCAGAACTTATCACCCGCCTGGTGGCGCAAGCACTTGCGGAAGATTTAGACGGACAAAGCGCCCTTGAGGGCGATATCACCGCGCAACTTATCCCCGCCGAGCAACAGGCCGATGCCAAGGTGATCACCCGCGAAGCTGGTGTATTCTGTGGTAAAGACCTGGTAATCGAAGTATTTCAACAGGTTGACCCAAGTGTAGAGCTGACCTTTTATATCGCCGACGGCGAACAAATGAGTTCGGATCAGCTTCTATTCACCGCCAAAGGCAATGCCAGAGCCATACTTACCGCCGAGCGCACCGCTCTAAACTTTGTGCAAACGCTTAGTGCAACCGCAACCGCGGCTCACAGCTATGCCCAAGTACTGGCCGGTTCTAACACCGAAATCCTCGATACCCGTAAAACCATCCCAGGCTTGCGCGCATTGCAGAAGTACGCGGTTAAATGCGGTGGCGGGCGCAATCACCGTATCGGTCTGTTCGATGCCTTTCTAATTAAAGAAAACCATATCAGCGCTTGTGGTGGTATCAGCGCTGCGATAGCTCAAGCACGTAAAAACCACCCAGATAAAGCGGTGGAAGTGGAAGTTGAAAACCTCAGCGAATTGGAAGAAGCGCTGGCCGCAGGCAGCGATATCATTATGCTTGACAACTTTTCGCTGGACGATGTACGCACCGCGGTAGAGCGCACATCTGGCCGTGCCAAGCTGGAAGTGTCCGGGAATATCACCTTCGAAACTTTGCAACAATATGCTAACGTCGGCGTTGACTTTGTATCCAGCGGCGCCCTCACCAAGCATATCAAAGCTATTGATTTATCAATGCGTTTCTAAAATAGAACCAAGCAATTTGACGCCGATACAAATGTTACACAATGTTATAAAAAGGGCTACCCAAAATAAAATCACCGTGATAGCATCTAGTTTCAAAGAATGAGGTTTATAAAATAAAGTAATACTTTGTTATAAATCAATGAAACTGTAACATCGGCAGCGTACACTTTTAAAAAATGCGGGTTAAGTTCGTAGCTCCTTAAAATTAGGCTACAATTTAACCGAACATTAGCGGTGCCGGCATTTTTCGTGTTAATGACTTTTAAAATTATTTAAAGCTATTAACATTGAAAACCAACCGGCGCTAAACTAGATTAAAGCAGTAGCTCTGGTTACCTTAACTTTGCCCAAAAAATCCTTTAGGAGAGGAAAATGGAAAAAATGACTCACAACAAACAACAGGGTTTCACCCTAATCGAATTAATGATCGTAGTTGCGATCATCGGTATTCTTGCAGCGGTAGCGCTACCTGCGTATCAGGATTACACTGTTCGTGCTAAAGTAACAGATGGTTTATCTCTAGCTTCTGCTGCTAAAACAGCGGTAGCAGAAAATGCCATGAACGGTAACGCTCTAGACCAAGGTTGGACGCAACCTGACGCGACAAACAATGTAGCAAGTGTTGTACTCACTCCAGGTGATGGTACGATTACTATCACTTATACAGCATCAGCAGGTAATGGTACTATCACACTAGTTCCTACTGCGGGCGGTAATGCTTTAGTAAGTGGTACAGTACCAACAGGCTCTCTTTCTTGGGACTGTACTGGCGGTACATTAACAGCCAACTTCCGCCCTTCTAGCTGTCGTTAATAGCTTAGTGTCAGTAGCTTAGTGGCTACTGGCACTTTCACCCTTTGCACTAACGTCACTAGTTTACACCCCCAATTTAACCCTGTATTTTAATCTTTATTTAGTTGATGAGAGATTCTAATGAATCTTACTTCCCCTCTTGCAAGACGTCTTTCTAATTTAGGCCTATTTAAACCAGAAGAATTGCAAAGTGCGGTCCGAAGCGACGCAAGCTCTTTAAGTGAAGCCATTTGTAAGGTTTCACAATTATCACCAGAGCAACTCCAGGCGCGTGCTAGCCAAATTTTCCATGTTTCCCAATTTGATATATCGCAATTTGATATAGCTTCATTTCCGGATCAGCAATACCTTAATGAAAAGCTGATCAGAAAACATAAGCTTCTGCCTATCGCCGTGGAAGGGAAAAAGCTTTACTTAGCCACGGCAGATCCCACTGATTTTAGCGCCTTTGAAGATTATGAATTTAATACTGGCATGCAAACCGAAGCCGTTGTTGTTAGGTACGATTACCTAGATAAAGCCATAGACTCACTTTTCGACAGCAGTTCCAGTCTAGGCCTGAGCAAAGATGATATGGAAGAGCTCGAAGGCGTCGAATCTGATGAGAGCAATAACAAAAAAAGCCTGACTACGGATGTAAACAGTAAGGAAGACGATGCCCCCATTATCGTCTATATCAACAAGATATTAATGGATGCCATTAAGCGCGGCGCCTCGGACTTACACTTTGAACCCTATGAAAAGCGCTACCGTATTCGCTTTCGCGTCGATGGTGTGCTTCATGAAATCGCCTCACCACCGGTCAACCTGGAAAGCCGTATTGCTGCCCGTATTAAGGTAATGTCTCATATGGACTTGGCGGAAAAGCGTAAGCCTCAGGATGGACGCATTAAGCTAAAAATTAGCGCGAAAAAAAGCATCGACTTCCGGGTCAGTACCCTACCCACCCTGTGGGGTGAAAAAATCGTAATGCGTATTCTTGATAGCTCAAGCGCTATGCTAGGCATCGATGTATTGGGTTACGAAGCTGAGCAAAAGAAATTATATTTAGATGCCCTAGCCCAACCCCAGGGTATGATATTGGTGACCGGCCCCACCGGCTCGGGTAAAACCGTATCTCTGTATACCGGCTTAAATATACTCAATACCGCAGAGCGCAATATTTCAACCGCCGAAGACCCGGTAGAAATCAACTTGGAAGGTATTAATCAGGTGCAGATTAATATGCGTGCGGATATGACCTTCGCAAATGCTTTACGTGCCTTTTTACGTCAAGACCCGGATGTGGTCATGGTGGGTGAGATACGAGACTTAGAAACCGCTGAAATCGCTATTAAAGCGGCACAAACCGGACACCTGGTGCTTTCTACCCTGCATACCAACTCTGCGCCGGAGACCCTGACTCGTTTAATGAATATGGGTGTGCCCTCTTATAATATCGCCAGCTCGGTCAGTTTGATTATCGCCCAGCGTCTGGCACGACGTCTATGTAATCACTGTAAAGAGCCAGAACAATTACCCCAGGAAGAGCTTATCAAGCAAGGCTTCACTTATGAGCAATTGGCTGAGCTCACTATTTTCAAGGCTAAAGGCTGTGATGAATGCACCGAAGGTTATAAAGGCCGGGTGGGTATTTACGAGGTCATGCCCATTACTCCGAAAATAGCGGAAATTATTATGCGTGGTGGCAACTCCCTAGAAATTGCCCAGGTCGCAACCCAAGAAGGCGTTAATAACCTTCGCGCCTCAGGCCTAAAGAAGGTGGCCCAGGGGGTAACCAGCTTGGTAGAAATAAACCGTGTTACCAATGCGTAGATAACAAATTTAAACCTTAATGCTCTACACTAAAGTAAGCGAAACGTAATCATCGTGTTACTATTGATGTAGTACAACAGGATTGTGGATAGAATAATGGCAAAACAACTAAAAAGTCAGATGGACACCTTCCAATGGGTAGGGGTTAGCTCCCGAGGTAAAAAGCTTGAGGGTGAACTAAACAGTACTAGCGTTGCACTAGTCAAAGCGCAACTGCGTAAGCAGGGCATCACCCCCTCGAAGGTAAAGCGCAAGCCCAAGTCCCTCTTCGGCAACGGTCAAAAAAGGATTAAGCCAGGAGATATAGCCGTTTTAACACGACAGTTAGCCACCATGCTCTTGGCGGGCGTATCACTCGTTCAGGCCATAGATATGATTGCCGATGGCTCGGAAAACCCCAGTATTAAGAGTTTGCTTAACAATATAGGCGAAGAAGTTAAAGCAGGTCATCCACTTAGTTCTGCGCTGCGTAAACATCCAAAGTATTTTGATGATCTCTATTGTGACCTAGTAGCGTCTGGTGAGCAATCCGGTGCCCTTGATCGAATTTTTGACCGTATCGCCCTTTATAAAGAAAAAGCAGAGGCACTTAAGTCCAAAATCAAAAAGGCACTTTTTTATCCCATCGCCGTTATAATTGTCGCTATTATAGTAACGTCCATTCTATTGATATTTGTGGTGCCTCAATTTGAAGAGATATTCACTAGCTTCGGAGCCGAGCTCCCGCCATTCACTCGATTTGTGATTAGTATCTCGGAGTTTATGCAGGCCTATTGGTGGATAATATTATTAGTATTGGGTATCTGTGGTTATATATTTGCTCAAGCCCGCATGCGCAATAAAGACTTTAGCGATAAGGTCGATGCCTATATTTTAAAAATCCCCGTTATCGGCATGATTTTGAATAAGGCGGCGGTGGCGCGTTATGCTCGTACTTTATCGACCACCTTCGCCGCAGGTGTGCCCCTAGTTGATGCCTTAGACTCTGCCGCGGGTGCCTCAGGTAACGCCGTATACCGCGACGCCATATTGGAAATTAAAGCGGAAGTGAGCTCGGGTAACCCAATGAACTGGGCCATGCGCAACTCCAATATCTTCCCGGATATGGTCATTCAAATGGTGGCCATAGGTGAAGAATCAGGTGCATTAGACGATATGCTTGCCAAGGTGGCTACCATCTATGAGCAGGAAGTAGACGATGCGGTTGATGGCCTTTCCAGCCTTCTTGAGCCCATGATTATGGCCGTGCTGGGCGTACTAGTAGGTGGCTTAATCATTGCCATGTATCTACCCATATTCCAACTAGGTTCCGTAATCTAAATGTTTTCAGAAGTACAAAGCTTAATGCAGGCACAGCCGTGGTTTTTTTATACCACGGCTTTTTTCGTGTCCCTAGCCATTGGCAGTTTTTTAAATGTAGTTATCTATCGCCTGCCGAAAATGATGCAAACCCAGTGGCAGGGCGAATGTCGACTTTTATTGGCGGATGAATTAGCGCAGAGCGATGCGCAGGAGCCCCAAGGTACCTTTAACCTGATCACTCCTAGTTCTACCTGCCCAAAATGTAAGAGCAAGATAAAGCCCTGGCAGAATATTCCCGTACTGAGTTGGCTTTTGCTCGGCGGTAAATGTGCCAATTGCAAAAACCCGATTTCGGTGCGTTATCCGGCCATTGAACTAATTACAGCAATGTTAGGTACAGTGGTTGCCTGGCAACTGGGTGCCAGCGAACTGGCACTCTTATACATTGCCGTAACCTGGTGTTTAGTGGCCCTGACCTTTATCGATATCGATCATATGCTACTGCCGGATCAAATTACCCTGCCGCTACTCTGGTTAGCGCTTTTGGCCAGCGTTTTAGGCATCACCATCCCCCCAGGCGAGGCAATTATAGGTGCCGCTGCCGGCTATTTAAGCCTGTGGAGCGTTTATTGGCTGTTTAAGCTGGTAACCGGCAAGGAAGGCATGGGATATGGCGACTTTAAGCTAATGGCAGTATTTGGCGCCTTGCTTGGCTGGCAAGCCCTGCCCATGATTATCCTGCTTTCCAGTGTGGTTGGGGCTGTGCTCGGCATTATCCTGCTGACAATTCAAGGACGGGATAAGGCTACCCCTATTCCCTTTGGCCCTTATATTGCCATCGCCGGCTGGATAGCCATGCTCTGGGGTGAGCAAATACAGGCAAGCTATATGAGTATGCTTCTTGGCTAACACACACCCTTGGGTCTTGGGTTTAACCGGTGGCATTGGTAGCGGTAAGTCCAGTGCCAGCAAGTTTTTTGCCGAGCTCGGCATCGAGGTTATCGATGCCGACTTAGTTGCCCGCCAGGTTGTTGAGCCCGGAAGCCCGGCCTTAAATGCCATAGTTAAGCGCCACGGGGAAAGCATACTCGATACCAATGGCGCCCTCGACAGATCTAAGCTAAGAGAAATAGTTTTTAGCGATAATAGCGAAAAACTCTGGCTTAATAACCTGCTTCATCCGCTTATCCGCACCGAGATGCTCGACCAATTGGCAAGAGCGCAAAGCCCCTATGTGATTTTAGAAGCGCCGCTGCTGTTTGAAAACGGACTGGAAAAATACTGTCAGCGCACATTATTGATTGATGTGCAATTAGAGCTACAATTAACGCGCACCTGCGAACGTGATAAACTGACATTGGACGCGGCACGAGCTATAGTTGCCGCGCAAATGAGCCGTAGCAATAAAGTGAAAAAAGCCGATGATATTATTAGTAATTCCGGCACATTAGCTGCACTTAAAAGCAAGGTGCAAGGCTACCATTACAGTTATTTAAAGCGAGTTAAGTTGCATTCTTGTGCAGATAAGCAACAATAACCATATAACCTGTAATAGCTTAGTTTGTCTAAGCTTATTATAATTACATCTAGCTTGCGTTATATCGGTATTTTATGAACATCAACTCTCCTCTGATCCGAAAGTTTATAACCTTGGGTCGCCTTGATAATGACAAGGTCAGGCTTGAGCAGGACCGTTGTCGCAGCGCCGCCGAACTGATTGTGCGCTGCAGCAATATGAGTCAAAACGAGCTATTAAGTCAGTGTGTCGAACTCTTTCGTGTCCCCTATTTTGATCTCAGTCAGTTTGATGAACAAAGCATAGATACAAACCTGCTAAAAGAGCGCTTGATCCGCCGTCACCACGTGCTGCCGCTGGCGAAAAAGGGCAACAGACTTATGTTGGCGGTGTCCGACCCCACGGATTACGGCGCACTTGAAAACTACGAGTTCAGTACCGGTTTGCAATGTGATGTGGTGCTTTGCGATTATCAGCATATAGATAAGCTTATTGAAAGCCTTTTCGATGCCACCCATGCCTTAAAAATCTCCGAGCAGGACGTTAAGGAACTGGGCCAAATTCAACATGATGACGGCCATGTGGCCGATGATCATGAAACCAGTGACGACGATGCCCCCATTATTGTCTATATCAATAAAATCCTCCGCGATGCCATTCATCGCGAGGCATCCGATTTACATTTTGAGCCCTATGATGGTGAATACCGTATTCGCTTTCGTATCGATGGCGTCTTGCATGAGATGGCCCACCCGCCGTTTAATTTAGCAAACCGCCTCGCCGCTCGTATTAAGGTGATGGCCAAGCTGGATATTTCCGAAAAGCGTAAGCCTCAGGACGGGCGTATTAAAATGAGCCTGTCACAGCATAGGAAAATCGACTTCCGTGTCAGCACCTTGCCGACATTGTGGGGTGAGAAAATCGTTATGCGTATTCTCGATGGCTCCACTACCCTGCTCGGCATAGACGTGTTGGGCTATGAGCCAGAGCAGAAGCTCCTCTATTTAGACGCATTAGCCCAACCTCAGGGCATGATACTGGTCACCGGCCCTACCGGCTCGGGTAAAACCGTGTCCTTGTATACCGGCCTCAGTATCTTAAATACCGCCGAGCGCAATATTTCCACCGCCGAAGATCCGGTGGAAATTAACGTTAAGGGTATTAACCAGGTACAGATTAACCCCAAGGCTGACCTTACCTTTGCCAACGCCCTGCGCGCCTTCCTGCGTCAGGACCCGGATGTGGTCATGGTAGGTGAGATACGTGACCTGGAAACCGCGGAAATCGCCATTAAGGCGTCACAAACAGGCCACTTGGTACTTTCTACCTTGCATACCAATTCAGCGCCGGAAACCATTACCCGACTGCTGAACATGGGCGTACCCGCCTATAACGTTGCCAGCTCGGTGACCTTGGTAATAGCACAGCGCCTGGCCAGAAAACTTTGCAAGCACTGCAAAGTACCTGAGCAGTTACCTGTGGACGAGCTACTAAAGCAAGGCTACAGCGAAGCCGAAGCCGCTAACTTGACCCTGTATAGGGCCGTTGGCTGCGATGAATGCACCGAAGGTTATAAAGGTCGTATCGGCCTTTATGAAATGTTACCGATTAGTCCGAAGATCTCTCAGGCAGTTATGAATGGCGCCACCTCTATAGAGATCGCCGCCATAGCCAAACAAGATGGCTTCACCACCCTAAGAGGCGCGGGCCTGCGTAAAGCGGCGGCTGGCATTACCTCTCTCACCGAGATCAACCGGGTTACCCTGATGTAGCCCGAGTTGAGGGTATATAACTTTCAATTAGCGTCCTGCTTAGATACACTTGCCCGCATCTAAGAAAATGCGGAGCGAGTGTAGATGCCTGCGAAAGTAAACTGCCCTACCTGTGAGCAAGGCGTTGAGTGGGGCCCCCAAAGCCCTTACCGACCATTTTGCAGCAAACGCTGCCAGCTTATTGATTTAGGCGAATGGTCATCGGAATCAAATAGTATTTCCACGCCCCTGAGCAATGAGCCGCAAGGCGCAGATGCCAGTGCCTTTATCGAAGAAATTGAGGCCATGCTGGCAAAAAGCGAAGATAGCTTTTTTAAAGATTAGTGTAGGTCGGTGCTCTGCGCCGACAAGATGCCAATAATGCCTTTTGTCGGGCGGAGCGACAATGTGCCCCTGCATTGCTCTCTTGTCAGGCTAAAGCCTGACCTACATGTATGGCGGCAAACCCCGACCTACATTTCAGATTTAATTTTTACCAGATCAAAGTCTGCTAATTCGGGGACCAGCTTTTGCAGCTTGGACTCTGTAGTATCAAGCATATTCAAGCAGTTGCAGTACTCTTCCGATTTCAGTGCCAACTGCTCGGCTTTCTTTTGCAGGGATTTGTCGATTTCTGCGGTAATAATTTCCATCCGGGTGCCCACATCACTGATGCGTTCCTCAATATTCCCCTCACGGGATTCGAGGGCATCTCCGAGTGCTATCAACATGGCTCCCAGCGATCCCTGAATTGCGGTATGAATCTTTTTCGATACTTCCTCAGCAAAGAAGTCATCAAGCTTAGAGAGGGACTGAGGGGCGATATAAAAGAAATCATCGCCTCGTTTGAATTTATTGCGCAGCGCCTGCTCCACATACTGGAGTTGCGCCTTAAGCACTTCGGGCTCTTTATCGGAAAGGCCTGTGACCACATTCTCAATGGCGCTCAGGCTGATATTGACCCCATCGGTAGCCAACTCCACCAATTCGGGAACGGTATCGCGGATCATTTGATTGTATTGCTCAAGAATTTCCGTTTCCTTGGCATCGAGTTCAATCCACTGACCTCGCACCAGCAGCTGATTGCCTTGGTTAATCTGCACCCGGGTTTGATTATTATCAACAATGCGAATGGTGTCCTGAGTGATGATCAGGCCATGGGTCAGCTCTACATCACAGTGCCCACGTGCCGCGCTGTGCTCGTCTGACACCTGTGCACTCACATCCATGGATGCCATTATTAACCCAACCGTAAACCCTAAAAAGCGCAGCTTCATAACAACCCTCGACTCAACTGCGGCACAGATTATCAAACGGCGGCTCATAAGCAAACAGCTAAATTTATGTACTAGGGACAGGTGAGCGCTTTAATTTCTCAAACTATGACGGTGGACACTCACATCTTGTTGATGCAAACGATACAGGGGCGCCGCGGGCTTGCGACGCTGGCAACAAAATACATAACTGCCCAGTTGGCACTTGGCTTCTTTTATCGCATCGGCAGCCAGAGCGGCAACCTGATGGCCGTTATGGCAGCAATTGATATCAGGGGAGACCAAACCAACGGCTAAAGACAGTAAAGGGATAAACTGACGCCTTCCCTGCCTGTCGCAACTCCAATAGCCTTTGGCCTTGATATGCTCGGTGCTGAAATAACCCGCGATCAGGCGATCAAAATCAGCGATAACCGCAGCACATATAGCCTGCGCCTTAGGGTCGTCGAAGACAACCATAAAGTCATCGCCACCTATATGACCAACAAAACAGGGTACTGTCTGAGTATGGCGACGAATAAGCTCGGCCACCAGCTTGATCACCCCATCGCCATTGTCATAACCATAGAGGTCGTTAAAGGGCTTAAAATGGTTGAGGTCAAAATAAGCCAGGGTAAAGGAGCTGCCTGTATGCAGACGCTGCTCAATGGCTTCATTGATGGCAATATTACCGGGCAACATGGTCAGCGGATTGGCATGTTGGGCATGACGCACCTTTTCCTCAGTTATATGCTTGAGGATAATTCTCAGTGGCACCACTCCCAGGTATTGCTGCTCGCGAGTGACAATGATATGACGACGAATATCAAGGTCGCCCTCGGTGATCTGATGACTGACGCTATCCAAGGTATCATTTTCATCAACCACAAGAAGCGAGCGTTCCATTACCGCACTGATAGCTTGCCTATCATAAAATGCATGCCCAGCGGGAGTCGAAAACAGCTCATTAAGCCGCTCTTTATAAAGCAGACCCACGGGGCGACGCTCGCTGTCTAACACCACCACACAAGAAGCATTATTGTCCTCGGCAAATACTTTTTGCGCCTCACTGCAGCTGGTCTGCTGGCACAACGCCTGTTTGGCCTGCGCTAAGTAACCTATATTTAAACCCTGCTCACGGCGAGCTGGGCCCGCTCTCCATGTCGATTCAGGCATATGATGATGCCGATAGTGACACTCGGGTTGTGCGCTTGGGCAGGCCAGCAAGTAGCCCTGAACATTGTCTATGCCCAGCCTGGTCAGCAGTTGAAATTCCTCAAAGCGCTCTATTCCTTCGGCGATCAATTGAGTATTGGTGGCCTTAGCCAAGTCGATAATGGATTTTAAGAACTCCCGTTTGACCGGGCTAAAATCACAATGGTCGATAAAATACCTGTCTATTTTGACTAGCTCGGGGCGTATTTCAGACCATTGCTTTAATCCGGAGTAGCCAGCCCCCAAATCATCAATGGCGATTTGAAAACCAAGCTCGCGATAATGCTCCACCGCTATTCGTAATAGCCTAGCATCCTCGACCTTATCCTGCTCGGTGAGCTCAATAACCACCTGCTCAGGTCCCAGGCTATATTTACGTAACAAGTGTAGCGTTTGCCCCTTTGGGTGGGCGGGATCAAGCAAAGTATTAGGGCTGACATTTAAAAACAGCTTACCTGTAAGTCCCAGCTTGGCAAAGGTGGCAATGGCCGTCTCGCGGCATAATAATTCTAATTCGGAGAGCCGACGCGCCTGTTGCGCACATTGAAACAACACGGCCGGAGCGTGCAAAGGACTGCCTTCAGGGCCTCGGCTCAAGGCCTCATAGCCAATTATTTGCTGGTGCGTAACATCGAAAATAGGCTGAAATAAGGTTGTGATCGACCGCTGCCGCAATATCAAGGTTAATTCTGCTATCAAGTCCGTATTCACCGGCCTACTACACTAAAAGCACAAACGGTGGCGCAGGGTATCACTTGAATATGACAAGTATATGAAAAGGTTTATTTTTCTCCTTTTTGATTTAAGTGTGGGTTAGTGCTCTCTTGTCGCTCTGAGAGGCTGACCTACAGGCGAAAAAAAATGCCGCTGAAAAGCGGCATTTTCTCTATATCGCACTACAATCGCAAGAAAGGCGATTAAGGCATGGCATCTAAGTCCGCACCTTCTTTTTCCACCTCTACCGGGATCAAATCCTCTTTACTTACACCCAGCGCCACGGCTACCGAGCTGGCAACGTACACTGAAGAGTAAGTACCGATGAACACACCAAATAGCAATGCCGTAGCAAAGCCGTGAATGGTCTGTCCACCCCATACGAACAAGGCAATCAATACCAAGATGGTGGTGATTGAGGTTACCAAGGTACGGTTCAGAGTTTGCGTCAATGAAATATCGATGATCTCTAAGGTGTCATCAGTACGCACTTTACGGAAGTTCTCACGAATACGGTCGGATACAACTATGGTATCGTTGAGTGAGTAACCTATTACCGCCAAGATTGCCGCTAAGATGGTTAAGTCAAACTCAAGACCGAGTAATGAGAACAAGCCCATGGTTAACACCACATCGTGGAAAAGCGCGAATACCGCACCCAGTGCGAAGCGCCACTCAAAGCGCATCGCCACATAAAGCAGGATACAGATAAGCGCGGTTAACATGGCCAAACCGCCCTGCTCTTTAAGGTCTTCCCCCACACTCGGGCCAACAAACTCGATACGACGCATTTGCGCATCGGCATCCGCTTGTTTCATTGCCGTCATCACCTGGTTACCAATCACCTCGGCCTTTACGCCTTCACCCTGAGGTGGCAAGCGCACCAAGACGTCTTTACTGGAGCCAAATAGCTGTACCGAGGCTTCGGCAAAGCCATTTTCGGCAAGTACTTTACGCACATTGCTTAGATCCGCCGGTTGTGAAAAACCTACCTCAACGGCGGTACCGCCGGTGAAATCCAAACCAAAGTTAAGGCCTTTAACGAAAAACGACGCGACAGAAGCAAAGATCAGCAAGATGGAGAAACCCATTGCCAATTTGCGTGCTTTCATAAATGGCAAGGTGCCTTTTACTTTTAATAATTGCATGCTTAGTTGCTCCTATATCGACAGCTTTTCAATGCGTTTGCCGCCAACGATCAGGTTGATCACCGCACGGGTACCGACAATGGCTGTAAACATTGATGTCAAAATACCAATGGCTAGAGTTACCGCGAAGCCGGCAATCGGACCTGTACCCACTGCAAACAGAATAACCGCGGCAATCAGGGTGGTAATATTGGCATCAAATATGGTGCTAAAGGCGCTGTCGTAACCGAAGTGAATCGCCTGCTGTGGGCTGCGGCCATCGGCCAGTTCTTCACGGATACGCTCGAAAATAAGTACGTTGGCATCAACCGCCATACCTACTGTCAGTACGATACCGGCAATACCAGGTAACGTCAGAGCGGCGCCAGGGATCATCGACATAACACCGACAATCATAATCAGGTTGGCAGCAAGCGCCAGGTTGGCAACCATGCCGAAACCCTTGTAGTACAGCAACATAAAGGCAAGCACAAAGGCAAAACCAAGCACAACCGCTGTCATACCCGCTTCGATGTTTTCCTGACCCAGGCTTGGACCCACAGTACGCTCTTCAACGATTTGAATCGGTGCAACCAGGGCACCAGCGCGAAGCAGCAAGCTTAGGTTATGAGCTTCAGCCGGGCTATCAAGACCGGTAATACGGAAGCTGCGGTTTAAACGCGCCTGGATGGTAGCCACGTTGATAACCTCTTCCACCTTGATCGGCGGCAGGGCTTTACCATTGGCATCCACTTCACCGGATGGCTTGTACTCAATAAATACCGTGGCCATAGGTTTGCCAATAGCGCGTTTAGTAAAGGCATCCATCTTGGCGCCGCCTTTGGAATCAAGCGAGATGTTTACCTGCGGACGCTGGTATTCATCCAGGCTCGATTGTGCACCGGTAATATGGCTCCCTTCTAAGATCACGCGCTTTTTAAGCACTACGGGACGACCCGTACGATCCATGATGATCTCTGTGCCCGGCGGCACACGACCCTGCATGGCAAGGCCTGGATCGGCATCTTGATCCACTTCGCGGAACTCAAGGGTAGCCGTAGCACCCAGGATTTCTTTGGCGCGCGCCGTGTCTTGTACGCCCGGAAGCTGGACAATAATGCGCTCAGCACCTTGGCGTTGTACGTTTGGCTCGGCCACACCGATTTGGTTAATACGGTTACGAATAATGGTTTCGTTTTGCTTGATGGCGTAATCGCGCAGCTCTTTGATACGCAGCTCGCTCATGGTTACCACAAAACCGCTGTCGTTGTTGCTATCGTCGCTAAACATATAGCCCTGATAACGGCCTTGCAGGAATTTCTCCGCCGCGCCTTTATCTTCTTCGCTGCGCATAACTACCTGCACCGAGTCGCTGCCAGCAACACGACGAATGGTACGATAACGTAACTTTTCTTCACGTAAATCCGAGCGGAAGTCCTGTTCCATCTGGTTCAGTGCATTGTCCATTGCGGTCACCATGTCAACTTCCATGGTGAAATGCACACCACCACTTAAGTCAAGACCCAGCTTCATTGGATTACCACCAATCGACTTCAACCACTCGGGCTGTGCCGGCGCCATATTAATGGCTGAGATGTAGTCTTCACTTAAGTTGTCGCGCAAGATGTCCTGAGCTTTTAGTTGTTCTTCTACGTTCTTAAAGCGAACCAGGATCTGCCCGTCTTCGAGCTTGCTCGATTTGGATTCAATTTTATTTTCGCTAAGGATGGTATTTACCGTATCTAGTGCGCTTAGGTCTGCGTCGGCACCTTTGGCGCCCGTTACCTGAATGGCAGGGTCGCGACCATAGATGTTAGGGGTGGCATATAGCACCCCTACCGCAAGCACTAAAAGCACGAGTAAATACTTCCATAAAGGATACTTATTTAACACGTATCTTTCCTTTTTATAGTGACTTCATGGTGCCTTTAGGTAGCACTGCAGAAATTGAGGCTTTCTGTACAGTCACTTCAGCTTGGTCGTTTAAGGCGATGGTTACGAAGTCTTTGTCTTCGGTTACCTTAGTGATTTTACCCACTAGGCCGCCTTGAGTAAGGACTTCATCACCCTTGGCTAGGGCGCTCATCAGGCTCTTATGCTCTTTTACACGCTTAGCCTGTGGACGGTAGATCAGGAAATAAAATACCAAGCCGAAAATGGCCAGCATGATTAGCATTTCATAACCGCCACCAGCAGGTGCGGCACCAGCTGTGCTGGCATGAGCGTTAGCAATAAATAAACTCATCAGGTGTTCCCCTTCAGTATGTAACTATTAATTTTAATGTCTTAATTTATACGCAAGCCCGCACAAGGCGGGCCAGCAGTTATTCTGTTTCAGCAAGTTCAGGAACCGGCAGATTACGGCGAGCATAAAAGTCCGCCACGAATGCGTCAAGCTCTCCTGCGGCAATGGCTTCACGCAACCCTTCCATAAGGCGTTGGTAATAACGCAAATTATGGATAGTGTTAAGGCGTGCTCCTAAGATCTCATTACACTTATCCAAATGATGCAGATACGCGCGTGAGAAGTTAGTACAGGTATGGCAATCACATTCGCTATCCAGTGGCGCAGTATCGGTTTTATGCACGGCGTTGCGGATTTTCACCACGCCATCGGTAATAAACAGGTGACCATTACGGGCATTTCGCGTCGGCATAACACAGTCAAACATATCGATACCACGGCGCACCGCCTCGACGATATCTTCCGGTTTACCCACCCCCATAAGGTAACGTGGCTTTTGCTCCGGCATCTTGTAGGCACAGTGATCCAGGATGTTGATCATGTCTTCTTTTGGTTCACCTACGGACAAACCACCTAGGGCATAACCGTCGAAACCAATTTCTTCCAACCCTGCTTGCGATTGCGCACGCAGCTCTGGATACATGCCGCCCTGGATAATACCGAATAAGGCCGACGGGTTGTCGCCATGACCTTCTTTAGAACGTTTTGCCCAGCGCAGCGACAGCTCCATAGAATCTTTAGCCTGCTTTTCGGTTGCAGGATACGGCGTACATTCATCGAAGATCATCACAATATCTGAACCTAGATCGCGCTGCACTTGCATCGCCTTTTCCGGGCTTAGCATGATTTTCTCGCCGTTCACCGGTGAGCTAAACAACACACCCTCTTCGGAGATTTTACGCATAGCACCCAGGCTAAATACCTGGAAGCCGCCTGAATCGGTCAGGATAGGCTTATCCCAGCCCATAAAGTCGTGCAGATCACCGTGCTGTTTGATGATCTCAGTGCCCGGGCGCAACATCAGGTGGAAAGTATTACCCAGACAAATATGCGCTCCCGTGCCTTTTAGCTCTTCAGGAGTCATGCCTTTTACCGTGCCGTAAGTACCCACGGGCATAAATGCCGGAGTTTCCACTACACCACGGTCAAAAATCAAGCGACCACGACGGGCTTTGCCATCGGTTGTATCTAATTCAAATTTCATATGAACCTCAATCGGTCGGAAAAACAGTCCAACTCTACTTAACTGTTGCGAACTTAGGCGCAATTTAACCGTCCGATTCTACCTTTTTTGGCACGGCAATACTATGAATTGGGGCAAATCGAAAAAATAAAAGGGGGGTGGGTTAGGTTATGCTCGCAGCTTCGCGTTTTGTAGGTTGGCCTTTAGGCCGACATGGTGGCAGTTGTGCATATTTGTCGGGCTGAAAGCCCGACCTACAGGCAGCAAGGGGTGTATGTTTGTAGGTCGGCCTTTAGGCCGACAAGGTGACAGTTTTGCATACTTGTCGGGCTAAAAGCCCGACCTGCAAGGAGTGAAAGACCTAGAGCTAACTTGTTTGCTTGGTTAAGAACATGGCATCGCCATAACTGAAAAAGCGATAACGCTCTTTGATGGCCTCGTGGTAGGCATCCATAATATGCGTTTGCCCCGAGAAGGCGCTGACCAGCATGATCAGGGTGGACTCTGGCAAGTGAAAGTTGGTGATCATGGCATCGACCACATTGAACTGGTAGCCGGGGAAGATAAAGATATCCGTGTCGCCAAAGTAGCTTTTAAGCTCGCCGCCACCGATTTTCGCTGCCGACTCCAAAGAACGCACCGAGGTTGTACCTACGGCGATAACTCGACCGCCACGCGCTTTAGCGGCCTGCACTGCGGCCACCACCTCTTCTGGCACTTCAATGTATTCCGAGTGCATATGGTGATCGGTAACGCTCTCTACGCGCACCGGCTGAAAGGTGCCAGCTCCCACATGCAGGGTGACAAAGGCCATCTCAACATTCTTGTCTTTTAGCTGCTGCATCAGGGCTTCATCAAAGTGCAAGCCAGCGGTCGGCGCCGCCACGGCACCGGGTTTTTCACCGTAAACGGTCTGATAACGCTGTTTATCTTCGTCGTTATCCGGACGGTCGATATAAGGCGGCAAAGGCATATGACCAATTTGTTCCAGGGTCTCCAGCACCGAACCCTCGCCTTTTAATTCCAGTTCGAATAACTCACCCTGACGGCCAAGCATTTCCATTTCTGCTTTGCCTTCAAGGAGCAGCATGGTGCCAGGCTTAGGTGACTTGCTCGAGCGTACATGAGCTAAAACCCGCTTATCATCCAATACGCGCTCAACTAGCACTTCCACCTTACCGCCGGAAGCCTTATTGCCGTGCATGCGCGCCGGGATCACCTTGGTATTGTTAAACACCAAAAGATCGCCAGGCTCGATAAAGTCGATAATGTCTTTGAAAATATGATGAGAGGTCGCACCGCTGTTACCATCCACCTTAAGCAAGCGGCTTTGGCTGCGCTCCTTTTGTGGAAAACGGGCAATTAACTCTTCGGGTAAATCAAAACTAAAATCGGCCACACGCATGTCGGGCTCTCCAGGGTGCTGAAAATCGCGCCAAGTCTAGTGATTCCCCAATCCGAAATCAAGCACACTAACCAGCCCGAGCTTTGGATTCGCTACAGACTAGAGTTCTGCCATAAAAGGGTGACCGCTTGATACCCCGAAGAAAATCAAAAAATATTTGCTGCAAAAACATCAAACTAACCACAAGTTGATTGTTTTTTAACTAGCGTGACTTTTGCTCTGCAACTGCTTGTCTATACTGAATAGTTCATGGTCTGTCTGAGCTTATCTGTGCCTTTGCCAAAGATACAAGCAAGACGGCTAATAGCAATTGGTATAAATGCGCTACCCGTGCCAACTAAGGTGGCACAACAAAAAAACTAATAATGGCCCAACAATGGAATGTGGCAAACCAGGTTACTGGTTCAGGAACTCCGCGTCACCGCCTGTGTTCAGGGGTGTGGAAGACTACAAATAAAGGAAATCGGCATGTTTTTTTTAGTTACTCTACTTTTGTGCGTCAACCTCTTTATAGCTGGGCAATGTTATATGCATGCCAAACGTAAAGGCTATCCGGTTAAGCTCTTTCTGGCCTTGGGTCTGGTGCCCTACTTTAATTTAGTGATCTGGGTGTACCTGCTGTTTCTACCAGCGCTGGAAAAACATCAGTTTGGCTCAAAAACAACCCTGTAGTGCACTACAGGGTGTTAAGCTTGGTACTGAGTCTGGGTGTACATCATTGATGTGTGCAACTCATACCCGCCTGCTATAAAGCGTATTGCTTCGCTCTGCTTAGCAAGTCTTTATGATCCAGCTTGCCACTTACGCAACGGTTGATATCCGATTTTTTAAACACCGCCATATGCTTATTACGCGCCTGACTAAATTGCACATTTACAAATTGCTCATCACTGATATCACGCATCCCGACACCATAATCGCAGAGACTGCGGGCTACACTGGTGAGTGCTTTTTGTAATTGCTCCTGCTGCTCTTGTTGTTGCTTTTCCTTTTGCTTTAAACGTTTCACCTTTACTTCTTTGACCAGCACCTTGTTTTTGGCATCGAGCGTGTCTTTTTCCTCGCGCAACTTGACGATTTCACGCTCTATTTTCTGCAATTGCTCGGTGAGCTCCTTATTGTCATCCTGAAGCTTGGATTGGATTCTCACTTCCCTTTGCTCGCGGTTAAGCTCGCGAAGACGATGCCGCAATTCCCTCTGCTGCTCAGCGCTGGCACGCATTTGCTCCGATTGCTCACGAATATCTTCCAACTCAATAATGATTTCCTTGGACTCTGTACCTACGACCTCACCATTTACAAATTCCATATGGCCATCATTCATGGTCACCGAATCTGCGGTGATCACGGCCTCAGGCGGCAGCGGCGGCAAGGGCATATCATCAAATTCGGTTACAAAGACAAAATGATTATCCAGACGAATTCGATACAGCACCCCCTGGTCGGCCAAATAGGTACTGGAAACCTGCACCGATTGACGCTCTAGATCCTGCTTTAACGCCGTGCTCAGAATATTTTCCACTATGCCAATTTGGCGCTGCACCTGGTCAAACTCACCGGCTTGCGCAACATTAGTAAAGGAAGCCACACCTAGCGCCACAGCGCTTGCTATAAAGTACTTTTTCATCATTGACTCTCTGTGTTGTAAGCCGTGCTATAAGGCGGCTGTTGTTCAATTTGTTCAGCAATATCATTGAGCTGCATGCGCAAATAAGCATTATCCTGGGCGCGCTGGGTATTGATGTAATCGACCAGAGTCGCCATCGCATCCTGGCGCTCACTGCGGGCGATATCCACAGTTTGTGTGGCTATATCCGCTAAGGCTTCCTTTTGCCACTGCGACTGTGCCACCAAGGCCTCGCTCAATTGCTGCATCTGCTGTTTTTGCTCGGCTAAGGTTTGCTCTTGCTGTTGAATTTGCGCCACCAGCTGCTGATTAGTGCCATACACCTGGTAACCGCCAAAGAGCATGGCAAAGCTCATAATGCTCGCAGCTACCCAGGGAAAATACTGGCTTGAGGCCGGCGTTGATGGAAATAATCGCTCAGCTTGCCAGCTTTGAGGGACATTCTGCGCAGCAAACTGCTCGGCAGCCCCTTGCCAATATTCGGCCTGTTTAAGCATGGGGCCAAACACAGGATCGCCGCTCAGCGCCGCCATTTCATCCGCACTCAACTGCTCGCCATCTAAAGCTCTGTCAAAAAGCGCTTCAAGATTATTTTGTTTGGCCATCATGAACCTCCAATTGCGGTTTTAATCGACCCAAAGCCGCATACAAACGTGTTTTTACCGTATTGGCCGATACCTCCAGCTGCTGCGCAATTTCTTCAAAGGTGCAGTGTTGGAAGAATTTCATCTCCACCACCACCCTTTGCTCAAAGGGTAACCTGGCAAGCTCGGCTAACAGCCGCTGATTTTGTTGCGCCTGCATTAAGGGGCGCTCCATATGCAAGACATTACTGCTTGGCTCTGCCACCTCATCCAGGCTCTGATGCTGGCGGTGGCGGCGAAAATGCTCCGCCGACTTGTTATAGGCGATACGAAACAACCAGGTATCAACTGACTTTGGCCATTAAACTGACCCAAACCCTGATAGGCACTGATAAAGGTTTCCTGCATCACATCCAGGGCATCGTCCGGGTGCTGAAGCAACCTTAGACACTGGTTATACAGCCTTTTCTCATGGCGTTTCACCAGGGTCAGCCAGGCTTTATTGCTGCCGCTTTGTGCTTTTGTTATTAGCCGTTGTTCTGAGTTAAAAATCACGTAATTAAGCAATCAATTGATTGTGTTATTAGGTTAGTTGCAAGGCAGTGGGAAAAAGTTTGGAAAAATTAAATTTATTTATAAAAAAAGCGGCCTAAGCCGCTTTCAACAAGACATTTATTCACTGCCAACCGTGCAGCAGGTGCGAAGGAATTCGCCGACCTTTTCACTGAACAAACGGAAGTCGCCGATACGCCCCGTGGTTTTACGCCAAACTAAGCCGACATCACGATGGGCATCCGAGTCCGAGCTCACCGCCAGCAAGGGCTTGGAGTCTAAAATCCCGGCATTGAGCGCCATTTGCGGTAAGAAGGTAACGCCCAGCTTGTACTCCACCATGGAAAGCAGGGTATGTAGGTTACTGGCCTCAAAAGGGTTAATACAGCTGGCTCGCTCTAGGTTACAGGCACTCAGGGCATGCCCCGTCATACAGTGCTCGCGCTCAAGCAAGAAGACACTGTGCTCCGGTAGCAGGTTGTAATCGACCTCAGAGTCAATCTGGTAATCCTTATGATGCACCAGATAAAACTTATCTTTAGCGAGGATCTGGGTATGAAAACGGCTGGTTTCATAAGGTAAGGCCAGCAGGGCAATATCTATATGGCCATGCTCGAGTTTATCGAGCAACTTATCACTGGTGTCTTCTACCAGCACCAGATCCAGCTCTTTAAAGGTGGCCTTACAATAGCAATGCAGCGGCGCGGCCACAAAACTAGCAATAGTAGGAATAATGCCAATAGTGAGCGAGCCACTAAGTGGATGCAAGTGACTGCGAGTAAGCTCTTTAACACTCATGGTGTCATCGATGATCTTCTTCGCCTTTTCCACCACCTCCTCGCCGATGGCGGTAAACATCAGGCTGCGATTTTCCCGCTCGATGAGCTGCACCCCAAGGTTCTCCTCAAGGTTCTGAATGGCGCTACTTAAGGTCGACTGACCTATATAACAGGCGCTGGCGGCGCGGCCGAAATGCTGATGCTGGTGTACGGCTAAGAGATACTGAAGCTGCTTAATACTGGGTAGGTTCGTCATATTTATGCCCATAAATAAAAAGACCCCAACACCTGGGGCGTTGAGATCTTTTCAAGCTAAAAGACTGTTTAGTCGTGGCAGGCGCTCAGCGCCTACGCTTTATACGCCAAATGCTGTTCGTAATACGTAGAAGATTACAATAGCAAGTGCGGCACCAACAGGCAACGTAATTACCCAAGAAACAACGATATTTCTTATTACGCCCATATTCAGCGCGGCAATACCTCGGGCCATACCTACACCCAATACCGCACCAACCAAGGTTTGCGTGGTAGAGATAGGCAGACCTGTACCTGAGGCGATAACAACGGTAGAAGCAGCGGCAAGCTCGGCAGCAAAACCACGGCTAGGCGTTAGGTGAGTGATACCTTCACCGATAGTTTTAATTACTTTCTTACCTAGTAGCGCAAGACCAACAACGATACCAATACCACCAAGAGGTAGAATCCACCAGGCCAGCGCCGCTTTCTTAGCGATTTCACCATTGTTCTCAACAATGTTTACTACCGCAGCAAGTGGACCGATGGCGTTAGCTACATCGTTTGAACCGTGGGCAAAGGCCATACAACAGGCGGTCAGAACCATTAATACCGCAAACACTTTTTCAACGTTGTTGAACTGCATTTTCTTGTCGGCTTTAGGGTCCATCTTCATACGTTGAATAACGATTTTACCGATAATGGCAATAACAACGGCGATACCGATAGAAAGCATATAACCTTCCACTGCACCCAAGTTAATGCCTATGTGCTTTAAGCCTTTTTTGATAGTCACAAGAGACATTACGAAACCGGCAAGACCCATATACATAGGCACGAAACGCTTGGCATTCTCAAGCGGCTTTTCGGTATCGAAAATCAGCTTTTGCGCGCTCATAAAGATAAGATAAGCGATAAAACCAGAGATCGCCGGGGTGACAATCCAGCTACCGACTATGCCTGCAACCTTAGTCCACTGAATCGCTTCACTACCCACGGCAACCAGGGCAAAACCTATGATGGCGCCAATGATTGAGTGAGTTGTTGAAACAGGCCAGCCCAGGAAAGAGGCAATTAATAACCAGCTACCCGCAGCAAAGAGCGCGGCAATCATACCCAGAACCATAAGTTCAGGGATATCAGCAAATGGGGCGGCATCAATAATACCTTTACGGATCGTTGATGTTACTTCACCGCCAGCCAAGTAGGCACCGGCAAATTCGAAAATCATCGCAATGACGATTGCTTGTTTGATCGTTAGGGCTTTAGAGCCCACAGAAGTACCCATGGCGTTGGCTACATCGTTTGCACCGATACCATAAGCCATGAAGAAACCTACCGCTGCGGCAACAAGCACTAACAGGGTACCGTAGGACGAAATAATATCCATCAGAAAAACCTTATTTTTTTAACTTTGTGTGATTTAACTCTGTACCTTTCACTGAGTTAAATCCGGGCAATGTTAACGGGCTAACAGCACTTCTAAACGAGCACCAACTCGTTCAGCGATATCTGCTAAATCACCCACCCATTCGATGATCTTGTATAAGAACATCACATCAACTGGGTTCATCGTGTCTTCGATGCGACGTAATTCATGACGCAATCTGATTTGCATGTCGTCCGTGTCTTGCTCAATGGCATCAAGCTCAACCAGCATTTTTTCCACCAGCACAACTTCGCGACCGCGAAAACCGGTTTCCAATAACTCGTCTAGCTCGTTAATTGCCTTTGATGCTTGTTTAGTTGCATCCACGCAGCGGGATAAATATTGCAAAAAGTCTTTTTGAATGGTCTCTGGGATTGTCATCTCACGACCAACAACACGACCGGCAATATCTTTTGCTTTATTAGCAATCTTATCCTGATGAGTGATCAGCTCAAGTAGGTCGGTACGCTCAACTGGAAGGAACAAACCACGTGGCAAGTTAAGACGGATTTCACGTTTTAACTCGTCCGCTTCACGTTCAAGTGAGCGAATTTTAAGGCGTAACTCTTCCGCTTCATGCCACTCTTTTTTAAACACATGTTCAAAAAATGGAATAAGCATGGCGCTGGCTTTGTGCACCTTTTTTATATGATCTTCGATTGGTTTAATAGGTGATTTTGCAAAAACCCCTAAAAACGCATTACTAGGCATAATTGACCCTTTGAATCTTAGTTTGCAATAAAATCGTCATAAATAAGTCACGGAAACGTCTTAGGATGACTCCTATAATCGCTACCAGTGTCAATTTATTTTCGATTTGCATCTTTATGCTTCGGGCGTGATTTTACCTTATTAATCACCCGAACGCATGAATTTTCATGCTCAATTCATCAATGTTTTGCCAACTCCAAGACGGTGAAAAATATGAACATAAAAAAGGGCAAAAGTCCTTTTGCCCTTACATCTTGCTACCGGTTAGATGGTCTTCGCAATCATATCCTGTGATACGTGGCGAATATCTTTACCCTTAACAAAGTAGATTACGTACTCAGAAATATTCTGACAACGATCACCTATGCGCTCCAGTGAACGTACCGACCAGATCAGCTCCATTACACGCGGAATTGAACGCGGATCTTCCATCATGTAGGTCATAATCTGACGCGTCAGGGCTTCGTATTCACGGTCGACCTTTTCATCGGCCTTGTGCACTTCAAACGCTTTTTGCGCATCCATACGGGCAAAAGCATCAAGCACATCGTGCAGCATTTTTGACACCAGGCGACCCATGTTTTCCATGTTCGCCAGCAAGCCCTGCTGATCCTTGGTGAAAGAATCCAAGGCTACTTTGGCGATACGCTCGGCTTCATCGCCGATACGCTCTAGATCGGCAATGGTTTTGGCGATGGCAACAACCAGGCGTAAATCGCTCGCCGCCGGCTGACGCTTGGCGATGATGCGCGTGCACTCTTCATCTATGTTCACTTCCATGGCGTTAACACGGTAATCGTTTTCTTTTACCTTCTTCGCCAGTTCGCCGTCGCCTTTGGCTACGGCGTCTAAGGCACTGTTTAGTTGCTGCTCAACCAAACCACCCATGCTTAGTACATGATTGCGCACATTTTCCAGCTCTTCGTTAAACTTACCGGAGATATGCTTATTAATATTGTGTTCCATAATGGCCTTCTTAATTCTTACCTAATAATGATAGCAAGCATTGCTACGCCCATCACAGCTTAACCGTAACGACCAGTGATATAGTCTTCGGTTTTCTTTTTACTTGGCGTGGTGAACAAGGTATTGGTATCTGCATACTCAATTAGCTCACCCATATACATAAATGCGGTTTGGTCTGACACACGGGCTGCCTGTTGCATGTTGTGTGTCACTATTACCACAGTGTATTTATCTTTTAGATCGCTGATCAGCTCTTCGATAACCAAGGTTGAAATTGGGTCAAGTGCCGAGGTCGGCTCATCCAGAAGCAAAACTTCAGGTTCAATCGCGATTGAACGGGCAATCACCAGACGCTGCTGCTGACCACCTGAAAGACCAAAGGCACTGTCGTGCAGTCGGTCTTTAACTTCATCCCACAAGGCCGCACCGCGCAGTGATTTTTCCACCACTTCATCCAGCTTACGCTTGTCTTTAATGCCCTGTAGGCGCAGGCCATATACCACGTTCTCATAAATCGACTTAGGGAAGGGGTTAGGACGCTGGAACACCATGCCGACGTTGCGGCGCAGGGCCGCAACATCGACACGCTTGTCGTAAATATTTTCGCCGTGCAGCAGGATTTGACCTTCGATACGACAGGTATCAACCAGATCATTCATGCGGTTAATACAACGCAATAGCGTCGACTTACCACAGCCAGATGGACCGATAAATGCGGTTACCTGACCTTTGGGGATATCCATGCTGACATTTGCCAGTGCTTGCTTCTCGCCGTAGTAAAGATCGAGGTTTTTAATCTGTAACGCTGTTTGCTCTGGGGTCAGATTGGTTAGATCCAACTTGTGCGTGTTTGCTGCGTTTACTTCGGTTGCAACTGTAATCATAACGTTTTTACCTATCTCAATTCTTTACATTAGTTGTCTAGCGCGCGGAACTTCTCACGCAAATGGTTACGAATACCAATTGCCGTGATGTTCAGAGCAATAATCACTGTGACCAGCAGGAATGCAGTTGCATAGACCAGTGGGCGCGCAGCTTCTACGTTCGGGCTTTGGAAGCCTACATCATAAATATGGAAACCCAAGTGCATAAATTTACGATCTAAGTGCACATAAGGGAAGTTACCATCCAGTGGCAGAGTTGGTGCCATTTTCACTACACCCACCAGCATCAGAGGTGCAACCTCACCGGCCGCACGGGCCACCGCTAGGATCAGACCGGTCATAATGGCCGGGCTGGCCATAGGCACCACGATGCGCCACAGGGTTTCAGCCTTGGTGGCACCCAGAGCCAATGAGCCCTGACGCACCTGACTTGGAATACGTGATAAACCTTCTTCGGTTGATACGATAACCACAGGCAGAGTCAAAATAGCCAGAGTCAATGCCGACCAGATCACACCAGGAGTACCAAATACCGGGCTTGGCGACGCTTCCGGGTAGAACAATTGGTCGATGCTGCCACCTAGCATATAAACGAAGAAACCAAGACCGAATACACCGTATACAATAGAAGGTACACCGGCCAGGTTGATTACCGCGATACGGATCATCTTAGTTACCGCATTCTTCGCCGCATATTCGTGCAGGTAAATGGCTGCAACCACACCAAATGGAGTCACAATCACTGCCATTAGCATAACCATAAATACGGTACCGAAGATGGCTGGGAATACCCCGCCCTCAGTGTTCGCTTCGCGAGGGTCGTCAGAAATAAACTTGCCCAATTGGCCGAAGTAATGACCCACCTTGGCAAAGAAGCCCATGTCGTTCGGCAACCAGAAATCCAGCACCTGATACAGTGGCAGGGTTACCAGCTCACCGCGCATGTCTTTTACTACAACCTGATCGCGCTTGGCGTCATCACGCAGTTGGAAAAGTGTTTTTTCCAGCTCTTTATACTGTTCACGCAAGGCCTTACGTTGGGCTTCAAGCTCAGCGGCACGCTCATGAGTCAACTCGTTATCAAGCTCATAGCCACGCTCTTTTAAACGCAGGCGCTCAAGCTCGTAGTTAATATGGCCAATGTCGCCATTTTGCAGGTCCAGCGCCTGTTCATTCAGGTCTACCGCACGCTCTACCAGCTCTTCCAGTTTTTCTTCCAGGTCGCCTTGAACCGGCTGACCGTTTTCGATCACCTGTTCGATATAACCATAGAAGTTACCGTTTTTAGAACGTTCGAACACGGCCAGGTTATGGGGCGTCGATTGGCTTTGGATGTCGGTTTCCAAAATCCAACGGAAATCCAACTCCACATATTCACGGTTACCGGTTTTTATCAGGTAACGGGTTAGTTCTTCCCCCTGGAAGTCACCCAAGTCTACGCCCGCTTGGCGTACGCGGCTGGCCGGCACAACTTCGTGGTCATAGATTTCACCTATTACCGTGTGCTGCTCTACCGAGCCCTGAATATGAAACTCGTGTACCGGTGAGGCCCAGAAGAAGCCCAGACCACGCCATGCGATCAAGGCCAGCAGGCCGATTACCGAAATCAAACTGATGCTTACCGCACCACCGGTCATCCAAATCCAAGGAGAACCAGACTTAAACCACTGTCTTATCATGTCGTTTCTCCTCTAATTACAGTGAGCTGTACTTTTCACGCAGGCGCTGACGAACAAACTCAGCAAGCGTGTTAAAGACAAAGGTGAAAATAAACAGCACAAAGGCGGCAAGGAAAAGAATACGGTAGTGCGAACTACCTACTTCTGACTCCGGCATTTCTACCGCTATGTTGGCCGCCAGAGTACGCATACCTTGGAAAATGCTCCAATCCATAATTGGCGTGTTACCTGTCGCCATCAGTACGATCATAGTTTCACCCACGGCGCGACCTAGGCCCATCATAATAGCCGAGAAGATACCCGGGCTGGCGGTAAGTAATACTACGCGCACCAGGGTTTGCCATTGGGTGGCGCCCAGCGCCAGAGAGCCGTTCGACAGGTGCTTAGGCACGCTGAATACCGCATCTTCGGCAATCGAGAAAATAGTCGGAATAACCGCAAAGCCCATGGCGATACCCACAACCAAAGAGTTACGTTGGTCGAAGGTCATGCCTAACTCGTTGGTGATGTACTGACGCACGTTGCCACCAAAGAACCAGGCTTCGAGGTTACCGCTCATGGCAAATGACAACCAACCGATAAACAACACCACAGGAATAAGAATAATCGAGTGTGCGCCCTCTGGAATACGGTGACGAATATGCTCCGGCAGCTTAGTCCATGCCAAAGCAGTAGCTAAGATACCTATAGGCAACAGTACCAAGAGAGCGACAATGGCCGGGAGGTTTTCCTCAATTAACGGCGCCAACCAGAGACCGGCCAAGAAACCTAAGATAACCGTTGGTAAGGCTTCCATAATTTCAACCGTTGGCTTAACCACCTTACGGAGCTCGCTCGACATAAAGTAGGCGGTGTAAATGGCCGCAGACAGAGCGATAGGCACGGCAAACAGCATGGCGTACATGGCCGCTTTTAAGGTACCGAATGAAATAGGCACCAAAGAGAATTTAGATTCAAAGTCATCACTGGCCGACGTTGACTGCCAGATGTAATCCGGCTCAGGGTAGCCTTCATACCAAACTTCTTGCCATAAACCAGACCAGGTTACTTCTGGGTGCTCGTTTTCAATTTCCAGCACGCTCACCTTGTTGTCGGCAAGAATTAACGCAGCATTAGCACGCGGAGCAACGGCAAAGTTCTTAATGGCTCCTTCGGCCACCTTGCCCTGCCATAGCTTGGCTTCACTGGTGGTGTAATACAGGCCTAGCTCACCGTTGGCACCGGTAGTAAAGAAGGTGCGACGGTAGAATTCAGAGTAAATATTAATGGCTTTTTGCTTTGAGGTTTCAAAGGCACGAATTTTCTTAAATTCCTTACCCTCATCGGTATTCACCTCAAACCACTGCGACACTTCACCGTTGTCATTGGCCAACATTAGCGAGTTGGCACCGGCAAGTAGTTGCGCAGAAACAATATTGGCGTTTTCTTCATTCGCCGCCAAAATCTGTGTCAGTTGCACATCATCGGCATAGCGGCTGTCGAAGATATAAATCTGGTTGGCCGAACGCACAAAAACGCGACTGCCATCGGGAGAGATCAACAGCTCATCAATACGACCGTCGATATCCAGCTCGGTTTGCTCCGCAACCCATTCGGTTTCGCCGGTCATAAAGTTTTCTTCACCCACATAGGCGCTAAATACCACGCGCTTATCGACGGTCAAAGCAACCACAACAAGCTTGCCTTCAGCTTGAGCAAAGGCGAAGCGCTTTATGGCGGCGCCCTGCTGGTCAACCGTTAACGGCTCACTGCCTAAGGGGTAATTAAGGACAGGCGTCATCTTACGCTGGTTGTTAGGGAAGGTAACCTGAAAGCTGGGCTTTACGATAACCACTTCACCGCTATCCAAACCATAGGCGTACAAGCCCTGGTGCGGCGCGCTGGTTGCAAAGCTGGACACTGCCGCTGGCAACTCTGCCGTCAGTTCGGTGATCTGCTTACCGAAATCAGTCCCCTGGATATTATAGAAATCAACGGCACCACTACGCTTAAGCAAGTAAGCGACCTCGGTTTGCTCTTCAAGGCCTAGACCTACTACTTCTTGCTGGTCTACGGTGAAATGTGCGCGCTCTTGAACTTCAGCCGATTCAAAAATTGGCTGTACTACATAGAGGAGATAGAAAAATATCAGCAACAGCGCCACGAGTACCATTACCCCACCTGAGGTAATACTAAACTGAGCTATTTTGTCTTTAAACAGACGGCTTCTATCCGTGCTAAATGACAGGTTTTGCGGATTGGAAGTCATCAACTTACCCTTAGATCTTGACGATGTACGGATTATATTTCATCAAAATGACAGTTTTGTTACATGGCTCTAAAACTGCTACGAAAAGCTGAATTTTAATCTTCTTAGCCGAGCAGACCCGGGAGTTAAAATCCTCACTGCAACAATTGGACAAACTTAAAAAAGGGGTCAATACTTGCTGATGAAGGATTTGAATAAATATTCAAACCTATTTAAAACTTTATAATTAACATTGCCTTAACGAATTCTCTGGGGTTTATATATGCTCCCTTAAACGGGCTTTTCACTCACAATAATAAAGAGACAGTAACCTATGCAGCAGTTAGTATTAACCGTAATCGGCCAAGACCGCCCCGGCCTCTTAGAAGACCTTGCTTCCGTTATTCTTAGTCACCATGGTAACTGGTTAGCCAGTAACCTTTCCCATCTTGCCGGTAAGTTTGCCGGTATCGTTCAGGTCGAAGTGGCCGAAGAGCACCTGCGCGAGTTACAAGATTCCCTCAATAGCATTGCGCATTTGGAAATTCGCGTCGAATCCGGCGACCTCACCAACGCCGCAACCGCCGAGTTAATTAACCTGGTGATCACCGGCAATGATCGCCCGGGTATAGTACAAGAGCTGGCAACCGTGATCCGTCATAAGGGGGCCAATATCACCCATCTGACATCAAAGCGACAAAGCGCACCTAACTGGGGCGTGCCTATTTTCAGCGCCATGGCGACCGTGTCCTTACCTGCGGGAATGAGTCGAGACGTGGTTATTGAAGCGCTAGAATCCATTACCTCGGATGTGATCGTCGATATCGAAGATTAGCGGCAAAAACTTACGACCGAAATAGGCAAGGCTGCGGCCCCTGTCATATTTCGGTCATGTTTCTGCAATAAATTAGCGCACTTAGCCAGCCCTTTATTCTGAGTGTGTTATGAACATGGAACAAGTCGACCTGCACGTCACCAGCTATTATCCCAAAGAGCTGAGTTGGTTATCGTTTAACGAGCGGGTATTGCAAGAAGCGAGAGATACAACTAACCCCATTATCGAGCGTATTCGCTTTTTAGGTATTTTCTCCAATAATCTCGATGAATTTTTCCAGGTGCGGGTTGCCGATGTAAAGCGCCGAATTCTTCTTAACAAGCTGCCAGACGCCAATTTTGACGAAGATGAGGCCTTAATGCAGCAAATTCAGGACAAGGTCTTAACCCTGGGTCATGATTTCAATGTCGCCTATGATGATATTCTTAAGACCCTGACCGAACACAATATCCATGTAAAACGCCCAGAGCAGCTCAGCCCCTTTCATCAGCAATGGCTGGGTGGTTTCTTTAAGGCCGAGGTACTTGAACACCTGTCACCTATTTTGGTGGACGAAAACAAGAATTACTCGGGCCATATCAACGACACCATGACCTATTTGTTCGTGGAAATGCAGGATGACAAAAATCACTACGCCCTGCTGGAGGTGCCGACCAATCGCCTGCCGCGCTTTGTGGTGCTGCCGGCAGAAAGAACCCGGCGCCAAAAGACCATAGTGCTGCTCGATGATATTATTCTTTATTTTCTTAAAGACGTATTCGGCAACTTTTTCGCCTTCGACTCCATTCGTGGCTACGCCATTAAACTGACCCGAGATGCCGAATACAATCTCGATGATGAAATCGAAGAAGGCGTATTGGACAAGATGTCCAAGGGCTTAAAACAGCGCCTGCGCTCCGAGCCGGTGCGTCTGGTATACGACCATACTATGCCCAGCGAAATGCACAAGGTGCTGCGTAAACGCTTAGGTATCAACCGCTTTGACGCCCTGATCCCAGGTGGCCGATACCGTAATTTCCGCGATTTTTTGGCTTTTCCCAATGTGGGTCGTCGCTATTTAGAAAATAGCCCGTTGCCGAGCCTGCGCTCTCATGCCTTTGAGCGCTTTAGCAGCGTGTTTGATGCCATCAGCCATGAAGACATCTTGCTCTATTACCCCTATCACACCTTTAATCACTTTTTGAACTATGTGCGCCAGGCCTCCTTCGACCCGGATGTGGTGCATATCAAGGTCAATATTTATCGTGTTGCCAGCCAGTCGCGCTTAATTGGCGCCCTGGTCAATGCCGCCAAAAATGGTAAAAAGGTGACCGTCATGGTGGAGCTCAAGGCCAGGTTCGATGAGCAGAACAATATTGAATGGGCCAAATCCCTGGACGAGGCTGGCATCAAGGTTATCTTCGGTATCCCTTCTTTGAAGGTGCATTCCAAACTTTGCGTGATCCACCGTAAAGAGCAGGGGCAAATCGTTTCCTATGCCCATATAGGCACGGGTAACTTCCACGAGAAAACAGCGAAAATCTATACCGACTTTAGCCTGTTCACCAAAGATCCTGCCATTTGTGAGGAATGCGACAACGTCTTTAAGTTTATCGAGCACAGCTACAAGCCATTTAACTTTGAACACCTTATGGTGTCGCCGGTCAATGCCCGCGAGCGTATCAACAGTTTGATTGAAGAGCAGTGCCAGCTTAAGCGTAACGGCAGCATTCTTATTAAGATCAACAACCTGGTAGATAAGGAACTGATCGACAAGCTCTATCTGGCTTCGCAGCAAGGGGTGAAGATACGCCTGATTATTCGCGGTATGTGCTCCCTGGTGCCAGGCATTAAGGGATTAAGCGAGAATATCAAGGTGATCAGCATAGTGGATCGCTTTTTAGAGCACCCGCGAGTCATGGTGTTCGGTAAATATGAACAAAGTAAGGTCTATATTTCCTCCGCCGACTGGATGACCCGTAACCTGGATCATCGCGTCGAAGTCGGGGTACCCATCTACAGCCCGGCCCTGCAGCAGGTGATCATAGATATTCTTGAACTGCAATGGCGCGACCGCAGCAAAGCCCGTATTATTGACGCACAACAACAAAATCACTATGTGCGTCGCGGTAATAAAAAGAAAATCCGCTCGCAGATAGCCATACATGATTATCTCAAGAAATGGGAAAGCAGCCGTGCAAACCAATGAGCCCACTACCTACGCCGCAGTTGACTTAGGATCGAACAGTTTTCACCTGCTGCTAGCACGTGAAGTCGATGGCCGCTTCGAGGTACTGCATAAGGAAAAACAACGGGTCTATCTGGCCGCGGGGCTGGATCACCGCTACTGCCTCAGCGATGAAGCCATAGACAGGGCGGTTGCTGTACTCAAGCAATTTGCCCTTACCCTGGCGGACTTTCCCGCCGCCAACGTTAAGGTGGTCGCCACCTATACTCTGCGCCGGGCCCGTAACGTTAAACGCTTTATGCAAAGAGCACGAGCGATTTTCCCTTTTCATATCGAGGTAATTTCCGGTCAGGAAGAAGCGCGACTTATTTACCAGGGCGTGGCTCATCATATGCATCATGAAGGCCGCCGTTTAGTGATAGATATAGGCGGTGGCAGCACCGAGCTGGTGATCGGCGAGCATCATCAGCATTTGGCGCTCAGCAGTCGAAATATGGGCTGTGTCAGTTATTCGCAGCAGTTTTTCGGCGATGGCCGGATCACCAAAAAGCGTTTTCAGCGCGCCATTTTACGCGCCGAGCAGGAGCTGGAGTCAATCACCACCAGTTATGGTCAACTAGGTTGGCAGCATGTGCTGGCCACCTCGGGCACCGCCAAGGTGTTGACCGCCGTTTGCCATCAGGGTGATCTGAACCAAGATCTGACTCTAGACGATTTATTACAGCTAATGAACAGCAGCTGCGCCGCTGGCCACTTCGATAATCTGCCCTATAGCGAGCTGGTGCCCGAGCGCCGTGGCACCTTTTGCGGAGGTTTAGCCATTATGATTGCGGTAATGCGCTCGCTGAATATAGAAAAGCTCAGTTATTGCGATTACTCGCTGCGTGAAGGCCTGCTGCATGAGCTTCATGACAAACTCACGGACAAGGATATCCGCGTTACCACCATCACCAACTTAAGTGCCCGTTATGTGATAGATACCGAGCACGCCGCCAATGTATGCGCTTCCCTGCAATGGCTTTTTCCTCATGTTGCCAAGCCGTGGCAATTAAGCGAAGAGGATTTGGCCGTTCTTAACTGGGCCGCACAACTGCATGAGGTGGGCTTGAGCATCAATTCCTCCGCACTGCATAAGCACAGCGCTTATATTATTGCCCACAGCCAGTTGCCCGGCTTTACTCAGGAGCAGCAACAACTGCTGGCGACCTTAACCCGTTTCTCGCGCAAGAAAATCAAGCTCAGAGAAATGCCCGACTTTATTCATTTGCCGCAGGCCACACTCTATCGGCTGATCGTCCTGTTTCGTTTGGCTGTCTTGCTTAACCGCAAGCGCCAGGCGCAGAGTAAACCTCAGTTTGCCATCACGGTCGATGGCCATTCATTGAACGTGGAATTTAAGGGAAAGTGGCTTAAGGAGCACACCTTGTTCGCCGCCGATCTGGAAGCGGAACAAAGGCAATGGCAGAAACTGGGCCTAAAACTTCAGGTGTTCTAGGCCCTATTCCATAGTTGGCACTGTCGATGTAACACAACACTGGTGATTATGGACACCAGGCAATAGCCGAGAAACAGCCAAAAGCCCTGGTGTAACTGCGCCTGCATTATAACTAATTGACCAAAGTGGCCATCGGCATTACCACCCAGATAGGTGATGATAAGCGCCAGCACAAACACATCGGCCATGCTCCATTTGCTCAGCATAGCAGTGACCCTTTGCAAACGCCCCTGCACTCGTCCAAGTCGGCTCCCAACTCTCGGCCCAGGTCCAAGCAGCAAAACAACAAATTGCAATGTGGATTTAAACAGGGGCACCACCACGGAAAACATAGCCACCAGCACAGCCACCAAAACATTGTCATGCTGGTACAACTCCATCACAGTCCCCCAGATGCTGCGCGTCTTGCCATAGGCTTCAATATGCCCTTCGAGTCGATCCAGGCCGAGCATTTGCGACAAGGTCTGGAGCATATATCGGCTTTGGCTGTCACCCTCCTCGGTAATGGCTTCAACGGCACTGCTTGCCAATTCAGACTTGGCAATTTTTGCTTCTATAGTCAGTGCCGGCTCGGTAACGGCAAAGGCCAGCAACACCAGAGAAAAAATAAGCAGTAGACTAATAAAAAAACGACGCACGGCATTCCTCCAACAGAGCCAAAAATGCACTTGCCATGGCCAAGCCAGATCGCAAGAGATTGTTATTATGACTCTTTCTGTGGTGCAAAAAAGCATTTTTGTACATTTATGTACACGAATTAATTAGGGACTGCCTCCCCTAAAGGTTTACTGTAAAGGCAACAGTTCCTAAAACAATACCTTTTGTGTGGGTATATTGGTTATAATTGGGCTTTACTTTACTCTACTCTATTAAGTACTGATTTTTATGAGCATAGAACAAACGTTACGCGATCGTAGCAACAACCAATGTGAATTATGTGCCAGCAGCGACAACCTAAGCGTGTACGCCGTACCACCGGAAGGTGAAGCCCATTCCGACAAATCCATCCTGGTATGTGGTTTTTGTGCCGAGCAATTACAAAACCAAGATCAGTTAAGCGACACCCATTGGCACTGCCTTAACGACAGCATGTGGAGCCAGGTACCTGCGGTACAAGTTGTGGCGTGGCGCCTACTGAATAAATTAAGTGCCGAGCACAGTTGGGCCGGCGATATGCTGGATATGCTATACCTAGATGAGCAAACCCAACAGTGGGCCGAAGCCGCCATTGCTGAAGACGAGGATGTGGTGCATCTTGATTCCAACGGTGTGCGTCTGGCCGCCGGTGATACCGTCACCCTGATCAAAGATCTAGATGTAAAAGGCAGCAGCCTGGTTGCCAAACGTGGCACAGCGGTACGCAATATCGGCCTGACCTCGAACCCTGAGCATATCGAAGGGCGCGTGGAAGGTCAGCGAATCGTTATTCTGACTAAATTTGTAAAGAAATAGCGACCGCCGTTTAACCGCGAGGGTCGCAGTATAAGTCCATGTATTAAGGTGTAATTAATACATATTTACTTAAAATACTGGCAGTATTAAAGGAGTTAATAATATGAGCAAAAAGATTACTTTTTCGGCCCTAGCCCTTACCAGCGTATTATTGGGTGCCTGTAGCAATACCGCGGATCAAGGCGCACAAACCGCCGCCGAGCAACAAATGAAAACCATGCAGGTGCAGGTTCTTTACAAAGACCGCAGCATGCTACCGCCTGGCTCGCAGTTAACCGTTACCCTTTCCGATGTCTCAAAAATGGATGTGGCCGCCGAAGTCATTGCCAGCGAAACCGTCACTTTAGATGGTGCGCCGCCTTATGATCTAGCCTTGACCTATGCCGCCGATGCGGTAAAAGAGCGTATGCGTTACAGCGTCAGCGCCAAAATAACCCATAATGGTGAGCTGCGTTATATCACCACGCAAAATAACGACCCCTTCGGTACCACGCAGACACAAAGCCCGATTAAGGTGATGATGGAGCGCGTTGCCAAGCCGAATGAAAACTTGGTTAATACCTACTGGAAAGCGATGAAAATCGGCACTGAGCAAGTAGTTGTTCAACAGCGTGAACCGCAAATCACCCTGCACCAGGACGGTCGTGTTAGCGGCTTCTTGGGTTGTAACCAGGTTATGGGTCAATACGTGACAGCTCAGCACTTTGGCTTACGCTTTAAGTCGTTAGCCAGCACCAGAAAAATGTGTATGGAGCAAATGGATCAAGAGCAAGCATTCGGCAAGGTGCTAGCCGATACCTTCTCATACCGCATTAATGGCGACACCTTAACCTTGAAAAATGAGCAAGGCGATGCCCTGGCCAGCTTTAAGGCCGTACACCTGCCATAAGGCTTTTTATTGCGGCGTCTTGGCGCCGCATTCTCCTTTATTTTTTCAGCTCTTCCCCTACCCCTTTATCCCTAGAAAACGCCTCTTTTGTTCCTATTACAAAAACAACAGCATGGTAAATTTGCCACGAACAGGATATTCTAATCCTTTATAATTATCCGTAACTTACGGTAAGAGGCCATATAGCGTGCTGACAGCCTTAGAAAAATCGCTCAAAGTCCTGGTGCTTATCCTACTTGTTATCGTCTTTTTTGGTCTGGTACTGACCCCCAGCTATCAGGTGCAGCGCAGTGTCGATATCACAAGTTCATCGGCGCAAATTACCCCCTGGTTACAGGATTTAAACAACTGGCCAAAATGGCTGGCGGTGCAACAAATCGAAGATCGCGCCCGGCTGCAGGTACATGGCAGAACTCAGGGCGTGGGTGCGCATATCAACTGGCTAGGTGACAGCTCCCGTGGTGAACTGAGCATTACCCACAGCAGTGCGGAGCAATTAGAATTTCAGGTGCTGGTAAATGACGAATACCTTTCCCGTGGCACTATCAGCATCCAAGGCTATGCCCAAGGCAGTAGGGTAACCTGGCAACAGCGGGGAGAAATCACCATCCCGGTACTTGGTCCTTATCTGGCTTGGCTTGCCGAGCATCAACTGCAAAATACCATCACCCATAGTCTGAATAACTTAAGAACCCTATCCGAGCTGCCCCAGCCAGAGCACGATAAGGATAGTGAGCAGCCCAGCGACCCCTAGCCTGCTTTTGGAAAGACACAAAAAAAGCGCCAAAAGGCGCTTTTTTGCTGCGCAGATCTGCGCTTAGAAGTGCACCTGCAAACCTGCGAACGGTCCAGATACATCGATATCCGTATTGATATCGTCGATATCATCAAGCTCGATCAGCATGCTGCGGTAACCGCCGCGAATAGCCACATCAACCGCTAAGTTATCGATCACTTCCCACTCAACACCAACCTGGTAGTCATGCACCGAGCTGTCATCAAGAGCGAACATGCTGCCTTCAGCAAACACGCTAAGACCTGTGAACGGCAGGCCAACCTGAGCACGGCCATAGGCTAGTGGTACAAAGCCAGAGAAGTCGGTACGCACCATGGCACCTGTGCTGGCGTTTTCACCACTCATGGTATCAATGATGTAAAAATCACCATCGAACTGCTTAGCACTTAGACCCAAGTCGATCGACAGGGTATCGTTATCGAAAATTTCGTAGTACAACACATAGTCGATATGAGTAAGATCGGTTTCGGTATACAGGTTCGTGCCGGCGCCAAAGTTAACGTCCTGGAACTCAAAACCGTCAACTAGGGTGGTGTCGCCGGTTACGTCCATTTCCGTGTAACGTAACTTTACGTTAGGGATAAGTGGTACTGGGTGCTCTAGGGCTACGTAGTAACTGGTTAAGGTTTCATCTTCAAACGCGAAATCCTGCTGGGCATTACCTTTACTACCAAAGCTGCCTTCCGGCTCTGCCTGCCAGCCTTCGGCACCTACGTATAAACCCAGTAACGTATCGGCCTGGGCTACTGGCGCCATGCTTGCTAACGATACTGCTGCCGCTAGAACGTACTTTTTCATTTTATCCCCTATTATCCTTGTGCGAGTAACTCGCTTAGTTCAATCAGTGCCGCATTGGCACGCGAAATATAATTAGCCATCACCAAAGAGTGATTGGCCACAAAACCAAAACCACTGCCGTTTAAGACCATTGGACTCCATACCGGCTCCTGCGTAGCTTCAAGCTCGCGGATGATCTGCTGCACACTCACCCTGGCATTTTTCTTCTCTAATACATCGGCAAAGTCATACTCAATGGCATTTAGAAAATGCAGTAACGCCCAGGTGGCGCCACGGGCTTCGTAAAAGGTGTCGTCAATTTTCCACCAGGAAGTACGCACCATTTGTTCATGAGGCGCATAGGTGGCCTGATGGGCTTCGCGATCGCCGGCTAAATCCGTGTTTAAGCGCTCCTGACCGACACTGGCACTGAGGCGCTGACTTAAGCTACCTAGGCGCTTTTCTGCTTCTTTAACCCAGGCGCGCAGGTTATCGGCACGGGCGTAAAACTGACTTTGGCGATCACCACTGTCGGCAATTTGCGAGCGGTATTCAATCAGCAGCTCTATGCCTTTTTGATACTCACCCTCGGCACTTGGCCACATCCAGGCGGTATTGCTGATGTTAAATTGTGGTTGAGCTTTTTTCAGCGAAGGATGCTCGGTTGACTGAGATTGCGAACGGCTAAAGTCTTTACGCATGGATAGGGCCATATCACGGGCCATTTCCAATGCGCCGTATTCCCAGGCCGGCATATTGTCCATCATAACGCTCGGCGGCATCATATCATTGCTGAGGTAGCCACCTGGTTTATCGAGTAAGGTTTGAGTCACAGTGATCAGCGCCGAGGTGGTCACATATCCTGTCACCAGTTGCTCGTTACGTTCACTGGCCTGCTGCTTAGCATTTTCGAGCACATCAAAGCGGTCTGGCTCTATGCTCCAATACACGGCAATTAAATAAAATAACAATAATACAGCTGCGATGGCCGCTGCGATCTTTCCTTTATGCTGTGACATATCAACTCCTAGTTGTGGTGGTGCTGGTGCTCACTGCCGCTGTCGCGCTTTTGCTCTTTCTCTATCAAGCTGAAAACACGCGCCTGGCCATTTACACGTTCGCCATCGGCGAAGATCAATGTCATTTTCAGAGTCTGATCGACGCTAAGGGCCTGCTGTGGCGAAAATAACATTAAGTGTAGCCCACCCGGCTGCAACACTATGCGGCTATTTGCGCCGATAGTGAGGCTGTCCAACTTGCGCATTTTCATCATGCCATCGCTGTGTTCATGGGTATGAATTTCCACGCGCCCCAGCGACTCTAGTTCAACGGCTTTAAGGGTGCGCTCACGCTCGGAATTATTTTCCAAGGTAAAATAGCCCACCGAGCTGCTGGCCGCCGGCAAAAACTGGCGAACCTTAGCCTCGCTGATCATTAGCCCATCCTGGGCGTAGCTAAAGGTACAAGCACAGAGGGCCGTTGCCGCAAGCAAGGCCCGATTGAAAATACGCAACATAATGCTTCCTTGAATTTATCCCTTGAAGGTACCCTAATATAACTTAATGACAACTGAGTGTCTTTAGTAAAATCAGCGACCTAACCCCCACTGGGGTGGGATTAAACCAGGATCTGCTCCTCAAAGAGCAGGTGGCAAACTAGGTAAAGCGCCGCCATGATAATGGGGGCATTGAGAAAGACGATGATCACCGCCAAACGAACCAGCCAGATTGGCAGATGGTGATGTTTCGCAAAACCGGCACATACGCCGGAGATTTTCTTATTCAGGGCATCGCGATAATAAGTGCTGCTTGATTTAGCCATGCTGTACTCCTAATTAGTGGAACTACTGCATGGCTCTCAAGTTATATGCCAAAACATAAGATGTTGAATTGAAAGGATTATAAAATCCAGTCGGCTAATTTTAATTAGCCGGACAGACTAATTTGTAGTGTATTTGCCTACTTCTAGCTGACAAAGCCCAATGCCTGTACCAGGGTTTGCGCCGTGGCTTCACTTTTATGGCCGTTCTCGGAAAGGTGGCGACGATAACCGCGCGCTCCCGGCATCCCTTGGAAAAGCCCCAGCATATGACGCGCCACATGCCAAAAGCGGGCGCCCTGGCGCATTTCATCGTCAATATAATCCAACATTTGCTCGGCCACCTGATGGCGCGTCAAGGTGCAGCCCGGCAGACCATAAAGCTCGGCATCCACCTGCGCCAGCAAATAGGGATTGCTGTATGCTTCACGCCCTATCATCACACCATCAACATGCTCTAAATGATGCTGACACTCGGCAAGGGTTTTAATGCCGCCGTTTATGCTGATATGCAGATGCGGATAGTCTTTTTTCAACTGGTACACACGAGGATAATCAAGCGGCGGGATTTCACGGTTTTCCTTCGGGCTCAAGCCCTGCAACCAGGCCTTACGGGCATGGATAATAAAATCATCACAGCCGATTTTATGATTGGCATCGATCAACGCCAAAAGGAACTCATAGCTGTCTTGTTCATCGATACCAATACGGGTTTTTACCGTAACCGGGATATCGGTCACCGCCTTCATCGCCGCAATGCCCTCGGCCACCAGCTCCGGCTGGGCCATCAAACAGGCGCCAAAGCGACCATTTTGCACCCTATCGGAAGGACAACCCACGTTTAAGTTAATTTCCGCATAACCGCGCTGGGCCGCCAGCTTAGCGCAATGGGCCAACTCCTCGGGGTTTGAACCTCCAAGCTGCAAGGCCACAGGTTGCTCATGCTGGTTAAAATGCAGGTAATCGCCCTTGCCATGAATAATGGCACCGGTAGTGATCATCTCAGTGTAAAGCACCGCCTCTTTGCTCATCAGGCGATGAAAGGTACGGCAATGACGGTCGGTCCAATCCAGCATAGGGGCAACGCTAAAACGGCGGAAAGTGTCTTGCTGCCAAGTGGGAGTCGGAGTATGAGTGATAGTATCTGTCATGGCTGATTACCTAAAAAACGCCTGCGGTCGTGCAGTACTAGTGTGCAGTAAGGGCGCGAATTATACGCAACTAACGCGTAAATTTCACGCCATCAAGCAATCCTCTTGCTAGAGAGCAAAATAATCTTTAATGCCGCCGAGGATATTGGCCACCGCCACCGAGCTTAAGATCAAACCCATAACCCGGGAAATAATACTGGCGCCACTGTCACCGATAAAGTTATGCACATAACGGGCAAGCAGCAAAAGCACGAGCACCAAAACCAGCACACCCAGCATCACAGCAGAAGTGATCGCCTGCTCGACCCAGGTAAACTCGGCATTACGGGTCATCAGTACGGCGCCCAGCATGGCCCCGGGGCTGGCAATGGAAGGAATGGCCAAGGGGAAAATCGCGGTTTCGGTGGAGTCACGCATGCTCTTGATCTCGGACTCAGGCTTACCCTCACCGAAGATCATGGTCAAAGCAAATAACAACAGAACGATACCGCCGGCAATTTGAAACGCGGCTAAGGGAATACGAATGGCGTTTAACAGCAGCTCGCCAACCACCACAAAGAATAATAACACCAGGGCTGAAACGGCGACGGCCTTATAGGCTACCTTGCGTTTAAAGGCGGCATCTTCGCCTCGGGTGACGGCGATAAATACCGGAATGGTGCCAACCGGGTCGATAACCGCAAAAAAGAAGATAAATGTGGCGATTAACTCGTTCACGCTAACTCCCAGTTATGAAAACAAAATTATACCGTTGGCGACAATTCAGAGATAGTAATTTTTCGCGACCATAGTATGCTATTAGGGGTGCGAGAAGATCAAAAAGGTAACCTATGAACGTTGATGCGCTGGTCAATAAAGCGAAAAGAATGTGTGATAGCAAGGGTGCGCGCTTCACACCCATTAGAGAAAAGGTTTTTCGCTTACTGGCGAGCACCGAAAGCGGTGTAGGTGCCTACGACTTACTTGAGCAGCTTAAGGTTACCGAAAGCAGCGCCAAACCGGCCACCATTTATCGCGCCCTCGATTTTCTGGCGGAGCAAGGCTTTATTCATAAAATCGAAAGCACCAATGCCTTTATGCTGTGCCATCATTTTGAGTCCATCCACCCGGTGCAATTGCTGATCTGTGATCAGTGCGGTCATGTGGCCGAGCTGCACTCCAGCGTGCTTTCCCATGAGCTAAGCGCTCTTGCCCTTGAGCATGGCTTTAGTGTCAGCGCCCAAACCATAGAGGCCCATGGCATTTGCAAGAACTGCCAATCTTAAGCGCCACAGCAGTACGTCAAAATGAGCCGTGATAACTTATGAGCTGGCAACAACATCAAGTCACCCTAAGCGCCAAAACGCGTGGTTTTCATCTTATCGATGATGAACTGGAGCGACTTTTGCCACAAATCGGCCAATATCAGGTCGGCTTGGTACACCTGTTACTGCTGCACACCTCCGCCAGTTTAACCATTAATGAAAACGCCGATCCCACGGTGCGTCAGGATATGGAAGCCCACTTCAACTGGGCCGCCCCCGAGCGCCAGCCCTTCTATCGCCACACCTATGAAGGGGATGACGATATGCCAGCCCATATCAAGGCCAGCACCTTGGGCTGCGAGCTGACCTTGCCTATTCGCGACGGGCATCTGGTGCTAGGCACCTGGCAGGGCATTTATCTGGGTGAGCACAGAGATATGGGTGGCAAGCGACGCATTTTGGCGACCTTTCAGGGTCAAATGTACCCCTAACAAAAACACCAAAAGTTCTTTTCTTACAATAGATTACAATTTTCCTTTTTTATTCAAACTATGGCTATAGTTAATAGACTCTGAATCAATAAGGAACAACAATGCTCACTCCAAATCATACAAATTTGATCGTTCCCTGCCTGCCCAATGACTACACAGCACAACAAAGCTTTATGCTCACCCCCAGCAGCTCACAACGCTGGGTAACCCAACTGAGCGACAGTGGTGAGCGTTTAGGCGACGCCAATAACGACGACTTCAACGTCACCTTCACCAATAATGCCGAAGATCCCAGTATTGAAAAGCGCCAGGAAGCCAGATTTATAGTGCATATTGAAGACCCGGATTGGGAATTTTTCGGCAATGGGGTGGAATATGTTAAGAGTGACAGCAATTGTAACTACAATGTCGACTCGCAGTTGAGCGAAGATAAGAAACAGCTCACCATAGTGCTGCGCCAGGTAGAACCCACGATTCGCTATGCAGGCAGTGATAACAGCCCTCTTGATAAGGTGATTGAGGTCACGCCCTCACCTTCGGCACAACCGCTAACCATTGGCTTTCGTTATACCGCCAAGCAATTGAGCAGCGGCCGTTTTTATATGTCTCAGGACCCGCGCATTATAGTCGATCGCCCTAAAGAGCAGTAACCGGGGCGTCATCACAAAGCCGTTGTGACTGGTGTAATCGCTGGGTAAATTGCGGATAGGCACATAACGGCTTGAACCAGGGGAGGACAAACCAGTTGGCGCCATACCCCGCCTGCATCGCCTTTTGCACGTAATACAGCGCCGAATGATTATCGCCGGTAGCAGCATAGACAATGGCTGCGGCATAATGGATATCCGCCAGCTCCTGCCCGAGCTCCAAACTGGTATTAATGGCGGTGGTTGCCCTTTGATAATCTCCCAGATGGGCATAGGCCTGGGCCCTGTCTGACCAGGAGTAAGCGGACTGCTGACCATTATTCACATCTATCACTCGCTGATAATACTCACGTCCCAAAGCCAATTGCCCCGCCAGGGTCAATGCATCCGCATAGTTTAACAGGATCCCCGAATTATTTGGCGCCAGGCTATGGGCTTGCCCGGCTATGATCTGCGCCTGCTGATATTGCTGCACATACAAATAGGCCAAAGCAAGATTAGCCAAGATGCTGGTGTTGGCAACATCCTTGGGATCTAAAGACTCCTTAATGAGCGCCTCATAATGGCGGATCACTGTCGCAAAGTCCCCCTGGGTGAGCGCCAGCACCGCCATTAACTGTAAGGCATCCTTGTCCAGTGGCAGCTTATTGAGCACATCATCGAGCAAGGACAGCGCCGAGTCGATGTCGCCCATGCTATAGAGCAAGGACGCCAGCTTTATTTGCACATTTAGATTGGGTCGCATCATCAGGGAACGCTCCAAGGCATCACGTCCCTTTTCTCGCTCTCCTTGAGCCAAATACCAGGAAGCTTGCAGGTTTAAATATTCCGCCTCTCCCCCACCTAGCCGGCGTAATTGCGCCAGGTCATGAGACGCATCTTCAACCTTTCCCTGGGCCAAGGACAGCAAGATACGGCTGCTAAAATAACTGGGCCGACGCTGATATTGTCGCGGCGCCTGCGCCAACAAGCCTTGCACCTGCTCTAGATATTCATCCTTGCCGGTGATCTCCTTCAGCTGCAGCGCCAATTCCCGCGCCAGCGTATAGCCCACATCAAAATGCGATTCTGTACTCAACAAAGCCATAACCTCGTTGAACAAGGGCTCACTGATCTCGTCATCATTATAATAACGGTTGTAATAATTGAAGATTTGCTCCTGAAGCGCCTGCTCATCCTGGATATTAAAGCTTGCCTCATGAGCAAACAGGCTGGCGCCATAAAAGCGCGCCGACTCATGCACATTGCGGGTGTCGACCAAATCCGACTGCCATTGCTTGGTGGCCACCAGCTGCCAGTCTGGCGCCTCTAAGCGGCTTATTTCAATGCTGCAATAGCGCTGTTGGCAAGAAGCCGAGCTGGTGATAAAAACGCTGGCTCCGGTGTAATCGGCCAGCATCTGAAAATAGGTTTTGGGGTCTTGTAAGCGCTCCGGCTCAACTCCCTTGGCCAGCATCTGCAGTTCCGTACGACTAACCAGATGCTCATTTTGCGATGCCAATTGTTGCCACAATGCACTTTGAATAGAACCGCTTAGCGTGCCCTGGTAGTAGGCCAACTCGGGCGCATCTATCTCTACCTGAGTGGGTAAAATAGCCACCACAGGCGCCTTGATAAAGTAATCGCGAAACAGATAGAGGCTCACCAGCAAGACAGCGATAAAGCCAAAGGTAAGGCCATAATACCAGGCTCGCAGGGTAGGTTTTGAGCTCGTTTTAGCCAGCTCTGAAGCTTCGGAGGCAGCCTCAGATGAAGCCATCTCATTTTGCTTGCCCTGGGCTGGAGCCTCTAGCGGCTCGGTCTGCTGCGCCATAATGGCCTGCTGTACCTGCAACTGCAATATTTGCTCAAGCTGAGTGCTCAACGCACCACGGCGTAAGTTAACACGCTTACCCGGCTCTACCGCCAAGCCCTGACTGAGTATATGGATAAGCGGCTGCGGCAAGTAGGCAGAAAACGCATTCAGATCAATAAACTGACCATCGCATATGGCCCGCGCCATATCTTTTTCACTACCTTGGCCTTGGCCGCCATAGGGGTGCTGTCCCGTCAGTAACTCGATGGCAAGCACACAAAAGGAAAACCAGTCGCTGTTATTGCTAAGAGGCTGACCAAGGATCTGCTCCGGCGCCATATAGCCTTGAGTACCGGCGCTGGCACCGGCCTTGGCATTTGCACCAATAAATTCGGCAATACCAAAATCGGCAACTTTTACCGCCCCCGATTCACTGATCAAAATATTGCTGGGCTTTAAATCCCTATGGATGATGCCGTTGCGATGAGCATGCTCCAGCCCTTTGGCGATATCGATCAACAGGGAGAGCTTTTGTTCCAGGCTGAGTAAATGCTGTTTTTGGTACTGCAGCAGATTTTTGCCACGGCAAAATTCCATTACCAGAAAATGCGTATCCTGATCTTCTGCACAATCAAATACTTGAATTATATTGGGGTGATTTAATCGAGCGAGAAAGCGCGCTTCACTCAGGGCTTCAGCACTGTCGGCGGCGCTAAGATCCGCCTGCGCCAACACCTTTAAGGCAACCGTGCGCTCCAACTTGGTATCGAACGCTTCAAAGACGGTCCCCATGGCACCTTGGTAGATCAGATGTTTAATCTCGTAGTGTGCTAACTTCTGCATTACCGCTAGCCCTACTAGTTAGAAGCGCTGTTGATTGCGCCCTCGAGTTGGTGACCCTTGTAAATCTCGAAGTTACTGGCGTTAAAGCGCACCTTGCGCAGCTTACGTTCAATAACATGATCCGCCCCTTCCACATGAGCCAGGGCATCGCTAAATTGTTTGCGGGCGCGATGAATTTGAATATTAAGATAGCGGGAATCTATGCCTAAGTCTTTGGCGATCACTTCGGTATCAACCCATCCCTGGCTTAGCTCATGCACGCCCTTAGCCGCGTCCTGCGCCCTATAGCGCGCCAAGTTCAGAGTAAGATAATGATGGCAACGCTCACCCAGGTCGACCTCTTCATGAGGGCCTTTAATCACCAGCTCCGCCGACTCTTCATCTAAAGTAAGGTTGAAAATAAAGTTAAGATCCGCCAGTTTCACGCTGGCCACATCACGCATGGCGGTTGCCGCCTCGCTATGGCTTAAGTGCAATTGATAGGTATGGCGACTGTCGCTCACCCTGTCATGCTCTATGATAATGGTGTGCTCAAGCAGCGGTCCGTCGAGGCGTTCAAAGCACCAAAAGCCGCTCTCACGCTGAATAAAAACGGCAATTTCCGGCTGCTCATCTGGGATCAGGTTATAGCTGCTCAGGGGGATATGTTGCTCGGTAGGCCGTTGCAATGAGTTGAGAATAATCAGCATATCTTCGGGCTTATCGAGATTGGCAACCCGATAACCGCTGCAGCTATTGCCGGGAAAGGTAAGCAGATCATTGCAATGCAGTATCTCTGGGCGATCTTTTTCCAAGCGCTTCGAGTTCAACCAGGTGCCATTACGACTTAGATCGCGGATCTGCCAATGACTCCCCTGCCACTCGATAATACAGTGAATTTTCGACACGCTGGGCTCAACAACTAGGGTGTCGACGCTATATTGAAAGCGACCAAAACTATGGTGGGCATGCAGGTAGATCACATTGTCCGTATCTAGTTCGATAAGGTAAGCCATATCCGCTCCCAGCACCTGTCCCTATAAGAATTGTTGTAACTGACATTTTGGGCTTTTTTTTAGAAAAAAGAAACAACTGCTTTACAAGTCGGCCACAACCCCACTGGGATAATTAGCTTTTCACTTATAAATCAAATTGATAGCTTATTTTTCATTGCGCAGGGCGGGAAAATAACAACAAAGGCGGCTTCTCACCGCCTAGTTTAGATACTGGTAGGTAACCCGTGGAGTGATATTGCACAGCAATTCATAGGGGATAGTGCTGGCGCAGGTGGCAATTTCTTCGATGCCGAGCTCGGCGCCCCACATGATGGCGTCATCACCCACCGCCACGCTCTGGTTATCGGCGCCTATATCTACGCTGATCATGTCCATGGACACCCTGCCCACCAGCGGATAGCGACGACCATTAATCAGCACTGGGGTGCCGTTTTCGGCATGGCGCGGATAGCCGTCACCATAACCTATAGCCACCACAGCCAACTGGGTATCGGCACTGGCCTGCCAGTGACCGCCATAGCCTACGGGTTCGCCCTTTTTCACCCGACGCACCGCAATCACTTCGCTGGTCAGGCTCATCACCGGCTGTAAACCCAGCTCAGAGGAGGTTTTACCCTGCACCGGCGATACCCCATAAAGCATCAAGCCGGGGCGCACCCAGTGACCATGGCTTTGCGGGTAATTGATAATGGCGGCGGAATTAGCCAGGCATAAGGGTGCTGGCTTATCGCTGACCAAGGTAGTAAAGGTGGCCAGCTGGGTTTGGTTATAGCTGTTTTCAAGCTCGTCGGCGCAGGCAAAATGAGTCATCAAATGCAGCTGCTCATGCACATTGGCACAGCGTTTAAGACGCTGATAAAACTGCTCAAACTGCTCCGGCTCAACGCCGAGGCGGTGCATGCCGGTGTCGACCTTAAGCCACACCTTGATTTGACCATTGAGCTGCGCCTGCTCCAGCGCTGCTAACTGGTACTCGTCATGGACTATGGTTTGGAAATTGTTGGCCAGCATGATGTCGATATCGCTGGCCTTAAAAAAGCCTTCAAGCAAGACAATTGGCTTGGTAATACCGCCGGTGCGCAGCGCCAAGGCTTCTTCAATGCGGGCCACGGCGAAGGCATCCGCCCCCGCCAGTTGCTGGGCTATGGGCACCAGACCATGGCCATAGGCGTTGGCCTTAAGTACCGCCATCACCTGACTGTTGGGCGCCAGCTCTTTTACCCGGGCGAGATTGGCTCGCAGTGCAGAAAAATCAATAGTTGCCGTAGCCAGGGCCATAATTATTAGTACTCATCTTCCATTGCCGGTCCGGCATAATTATCAAAGCGTGAGTATTGCCCCTGGAAAGTTAACCTGACCTTACCGATAGGGCCATTACGCTGCTTACCTATGATGATTTCCGCAGTGCCCTTGTCGTTACTGTCTTCGTTGTAGACCTCATCACGGTAGATAAACATGATCAAGTCGGCATCCTGCTCGATTGAGCCCGATTCACGCAAGTCCGAGTTTACCGGGCGCTTATCGGCACGCTGCTCCAGCGTACGGTTAAGCTGTGATAGCGCCACCACGGGGCACTCCAGCTCTTTGGCCAGGGCCTTAAGTGAGCGGGAAATTTCGGCGATTTCCAGGGTTCGGTTATCAGACAAACTTGGCACCCGCATCAGCTGCAGGTAGTCGACCATGATCATACTGATACCACCGTGATCACGGGCGATACGACGGGCTCGTGAACGCACATCGGTAGGCGTTAGCCCCGAGGCGTCATCGACATACATCTTGCCCTTTTCGATCAGTAGTCCCATGGTGGAAGATAAACGCGCCCAATCATCATCATCCAGCTGACCGGTACGTACCTTGGTTTGGTTGATACGTCCTAATGACGCCAACATACGCATCATGATCTGCTCCGAGGGCATCTCCAGTGAGAAGATAACTACGGGCTTATCTCGGGTCATGGCAGCATGTTCGGCCAGGTTCATGGCGAAGGTGGTTTTACCCATGGACGGACGAGCGGCGACTATGATCAGATCCGAAGGCTGTAAACCTGCGGTCATTTTATCGAGATCCGAATAACCCGTGCTGACACCGGTTACACCGTCTTGGGGCGACTGATACAACTCTTCGATTTTATCGACGGTCTTTTCCAAAATAGTATGGATATTTTGCGGACCTTCGGTGCTCTTGGTGCGCTGTTCAGCGATTTTAAATACTTTACTCTCGGCCAGATCGAGTAACTCATGACTGCCGCGCCCTTCGGGGTTAAAACCGGCTTCGGCAATTTCATTAGCCACACCGATCATTTCACGCACTACGGCACGTTCACGTACGATATGCGCATAGGCAGAGATATTCGCCGCACTTGGCGTATTTTTGGCAATTTCCCCTAAATAAGCAAAGCCACCTATGCCTTCCAGCTGGTTATTTTTCTCCAGCGATTCCGAAATGGTGATGAGATCTATGGGCTGCCCAGCTTCCACCAAACGTTCCATGGCCTCGAAAATAAACCTGTGCGTGCGGGTATAGAAATCCTGAGATACCACTATCTCAGCCACACGGTCAAAGGCTTCATTATCAAGCATTAGGCCACCAAGCACGGATTGCTCGGCTTCAATGGAATGCGGGGGTACTTTTAGGCTATCAACCTGTTTATCTATCTTTGCCATAGTTACTCAAAAGGGGAGCGAATTGCCTTATTCTATCGGCTTAGTATGGCAGTGCAACAATTGCGTCGTATTTTTAAAAAAGAAGCGGGCTAAGTGCCCGCTAAGTTGGGAGTTGTTTTTTGCTAGTCGCGTTAATTAGTCGTTTTTACGTAAGTTGGTGTTACCACTGATGGTGGTCACTTCCACCTCGGCCTCGCCCTGACCCAGGGTGAAACTTAGGCTCTCGCCCGGGCCGTACTTGGCTTTGACCGCCTTGTCTTTGCTCAGCTCATTGCGGATATCGCCACCGGCATGAGCGTCTAAGTCAAAGCGTGCCGATACACTCGTTGGCAGGTACAAGTCAAAGTCGCCGCTGACGCTTTCGGCACGAATCTGCGCATTCGCTTTAAGCTCTTGCACATACACTTCCAGCTCGCCGTTAACCGTGTTCAGCTTCAAGCTGCCCAGGGTTTGTGCGTGCAAGGTCAGATCACCATTGACGTTCTCAAAACGAATATCTTCTGAACTGGTTTTGCTGGTGACATCGCCGTTTACCAGGGTCATGCGCAGCTGGCCGGCAGAATTAACATCGTTAATATCGCCATTGACGGTTTGGTAGCGAATATCACCTTGCAGGTCGGTGCCATCAATATCGCCGTTAACGGTTTCAAAGGTCAGTTTGCCTTGTAATTTTTTAGCATCGATATCGCCGTTAACGGTTTCAATACGGCTGTCGCCACTGAGATCGCTTACATCTACATCGACATTCACGCCTTCCAGGCTTAGGGCGCTTTGCATCGGCATATAAATGGTGAGCTTGGAACCTTCACCCTCATCATCCTTATTGCCCCAACCCCAATTGGAGCTCTTAGGCATTTTGACAATAAAGTCGGTGCGTTGACCGCGTGTTTCCAGGGTGTAGCCTTCGGCTCTGTCGTCCAGCTCGCCCTTGATTTGCAGGCTGGCCTTATCCCAGCCCTTGATAATGATGTCGCCGCGCTGATTGTCGATAAAGATACGACCATCCGCAGGTACGTTGATCTGCTCGTCGATTTTCTCGCCCGCCAAGGCCAAACATGGAACCAATGCCAGGGTATACGCTAGTGCTTTCATCTTCTTCTCCTAAATATGCTGTAATACAGTGCCCTGCTTGGGCTGGTGCACTTTATTAATTAAATCAAGTTGTTGTTGGTATACTTGCGCTAACATGCCAAGTAGGGCGCGATTATTTGGGTCGTCTTCCAGCGCGGTTTTGATTGCCTTTTCCGCCTGCTCCAACTCTTCGAGTTGCTGTTGCCAGTTATCGGTTAACGCCGGTTGCGACTGATACTGCACCAGCAGGCTCTGCTTTTGTTGCTCAAATACATCGCTTATAAGCGCAAACTGGGGTTGTTGAGCGTCTTGCTGCATTGGCATGTTCAAGCCCACCACGGCCACCAGAATCGCTGCGGCGGCACTGCCGAATGCCGGCATCAGCCAATTGCGCTTTGCCTTGTTTTGGTTAGCGCTTTGCTGCAAGTTAATCGCATGCTCAATACCGGGCCAAAGGTCGCGGCTCGGGCTCACTTCTTTTTGTTGCGATTGCAGTTGCTCATCTAAAAACTGGTCGAAGTCTGGTTTACTCATTTTCATACCACTCCTTTAACAACCCTCTGGCGCGGTGATACTGGGATTTTGACGATCCCACCGCCATATTCATCATCTGTGCTATTTCTTCGTGGCGATAGCCTTCCACGGCGTGCAGGACAAATACCTGCCGGGCGCGCTCGGGCAAACGCACTATTAGTTTGTCGAGACCATTAAGCTCCTGACATTGCGCGGCTTGCTCGTGCTCCATGCCGGCATCTTCACTGCTCACCACCCGCTGAATCCAGTTCTTTTGCTTGCGCAGATAACTGATAGCGATATTGCTGGCCACGCGATGCAACCAGGTGCTGAATTGCGACTGACCATCGAAGCTATGTATTTTTTGCCACAATTGCACAAACACTTCCTGAGTCACATCTTCCGCCTGCGCCGGGTCGGCCACCAAGCGCAGACAGAGCGCATACACTCGTTTTACATGCGTTTGGTACAGGATATAAAAGGCATCTTGGTCACCCTGCTGGGCTTTCTCTATGCTTTGTAGTTCCTGCTGCGCCGTTTGTGTTTGTGAGAATGCCTGTTCGGCATTAACCAACATCCGCGTCATCCTGTTGTTGTTTATTTGCTTTGTTACTCTATTAGACGCACCCAAAAGTACAAAGGGTTTAAATGGTTTTAAAAAATTTTTTAATTTATTTTTCAAAGGGTCACAAAGGTGCCTTTGGCGTGGGGCTGAAAAGTTGGGTGATCGTAGTGACGATGGTACTTTGAATTGAGTTCTTGTCGCGGTGGCGACGGCTTAGAGGAAGTGATTGGTTCAGTGCGGTGCTAATAATTCGTCCCTGAAGCTGGGTTCCTGTCGGCATCCCTACCTCCACCTCCTCATGCTGCGACGATTATCAATCGTCGGTCATTCGTCGCCCCTAAGAACCCCGAGGCGCCCCGACATTGCATTATCTCCTCAACGCGCTACGAGAAGTGAACGTAACCAACATGCATAGGGCAGTCCCCCTCCTCGTAGAACTCGTCGCCTTCAAGCGGCGGGAGTGAAATTATTCACTCCCTTGTTTCCGCTTTCAGCCATTTCCTGGGCATGTTTTCGCCCTTAGTCCAAAGGGCGATTACTCTTCTCGTATCGCGTTTCGGATGCAATGTAAGGGGATTTAGCTGATACACCGAGTTCAATTATCGCGTTGTTTATATTGATAAAGATCTCACTATGAGGAAGTACATAAATTGGACTTTCTGTGCTAACAAGTTAATCTAGCCAACATGGGATGTGGTCTAAAAGTCATAATCACGAACGGCTTTAAGCAAGGATTGAGCATTTGGAAATTTTCTTTTCGCTACTATTTTTGATGTTGTTGGTTAATCTTGTGGTTATCAGCAAACTTAAATGCAAATACCCAAACGAAGTAAAGTGTTGGGACTCTCCATCTGGCTTGATGAACAGCGTAACAAACGCATCATTTCTATACGGCTATATTGGCACTAGACAGTTTCGGCGTATCAAGTTGGATGCAAATATTAAGATATGGTGTGAGGTTTTGTTTGTCATTGTTTGGGGTTTTCTTAGCTACTTCGGGTATATCCTGCTTCACGAACTTTACCCGTGGTAGCGAGTCAAGTATTAGGAAATAACGATGAACTTCCTCGCGGTAATTTTTATACGCTTCTATCAGCGCTTTATTTCTCCCTACAAAGGGTTTCGCTGTGCGCATGCCTGCCTGCACAAAGGAACGTCCTGTTCTACCGCAGTATTAGACATCGTCCAAAAAGATGGAGTCTGGCACGGATACCAAAAAATCAGAGCACGCATGTATGCCTGTAAAAGTGCCTATGCCACGCTGCAACTAAACACCCAAAAAGATAAGAATAAACGCAAAAAGAAAGACAATGGCTATGACTGCTGCGACCCATCCGCGGCCTGCGATGTCGCCAGCTGCGCGGGTAGAGGAAAAAATTGCGACCTACCCGACCTCCCTTGCGACTGCTGGCCATAAACACTTAACTCAGGAATAGATGAAACCCGTTAATACCGAAAATACAGAGCACTACACCTGGGGCGATAACTGCGATGGTTGGCATTTAGTAAAATCTACCAACCTCAGTGTTATTCAAGAATGCGTGCCACCAGGTTGCGAAGAAGTTTCTCACTATCATGAACATGCCGAACAGTTCTTCTTTGTCCTCAGCGGCATCGCCACCATCGAAGTAGACGGTAAAGAGTATGAATTACACCCTCAACAAGGCATCCACATCCCCTCCCAAACACCGCACCAACTCAAAAATAAACACGAAGAACACCTCTGTTTCATCGTCACCTCAACACCCCCAAGCCATGGAGATAGAGTGTTAGTTTGAATAGACTAGTCTTCACATCAGCTTAGTGTCTGCACTGAGCGAGGAGAAGACGCTCGAAGCATCTCATATTATCTATTTAAACGGTAATTACCGTCCATAACGGCTTTCCAACATCAATAACTCTGGCCCCATCACTTTTTCCCATTGTCTTTTAATACATTACCTTTGTGGCTAGGATGGTCGCTCTTGATGCAAATTCTTAAGAGAGCAACCTTGCCTGCTCGCTCCAAAACTTTCCAGATCGTGACGCTTCGACTACATTATTAACACTACCCACATGAAATTAATCACAAAAGTATGGAAACATCAGTGAGACACGCATATACAGGAAACCAATTTTACAAAGGAATGGGCGTGTTATAACTGTCCTAGTAAGTACAAATATACTTTGGAGTAACATTTACGCTATCTATACTCGACTCGGAGAAAGTAATGAAAAAATCGAAACTTAATGGCGCAATTTTGTTGATGTTGGGCATAACGGGTAATGCCGTCGCACAGAATAACTTCTACGCGGGGGCGAGCATCGGGCAAGCTACCATCGATGCGTGCAGCGGTATCACCAGTTGCGACGATGAGGACACCGGCAGGAAGATCTTCGGTGGTTGGGAGTTCTATTCGAACCTCGCGTTTGAGGCCGCTTGGGTGGATTTTGGTGAGATCGATGGTTCCATAGACGGTTCGAAAGTCAGCGCCGCAGTAGACGGGTGGTCACTCGCTGCGAAGGGCAAGCTACCACTCAATGAGCATTTTGGCCTGTTCGGCAAGTTTGGCATGATCACTTGGGATCTCGAAGGAGGCGGAGCTGCTTCCGGAATTGATGACGATGGCAGCGATCTTTTGTATGGCCTCGGCGCTGAATACATGTTCAATGACCAATTCAGTATTGTCGCTGAGTGGGAGTGGTATGATATTGACGAAGACGTTGATCTGTTTTCTGCCGGTGTACTGTTTAGGTTCTAATCTGAGCGAAACAATCAATCTAAATAATGCCCTTGTATGGCTTCGCGAGTCTGCATAGCGGGATTGATCGCTCAGGAACACTCTGCTCAATTGGGCGGAGTTGATGATTGCTCTACTTCCGAGTTTGGCACTTAGAGGCCTATAGGAAATCTCAAAACTAACAGGTATCGATCTCCCGTTTGAATTCGCGCTGTAGAAATCAGGTTTTGTTGTGGAGTGTGTCATTGAGAGCGAGGGCGACGGGTGACCGAAGCCTTGCTTCGCAGCTCACGGAGGTGGAGGCATGGATGCCGACAGGAGCCCAGCTTCATGGATGAATCACTTGCACCTAAGGTGATTTGTATCTCAAGTTGCCGTCCCCGGCCTCTCTCTGGCTCAAGGCGTTCGCTTGCTAAAAATAGTCCACCGGACTATTTTCTTAACGCGCTCACCCAACGCGACAAGATCTACCCACAAACATCTTTGTCGGCGCAAAGCACCAACCTACAACCGCATTGTCGGCGGCCCAACGACATTGTCAGGATGCTAGGTAACTGCTCCTGCGTTACCCTAGTACCGCCGTCCTTGGCGGCAAAGCCTGCGCTACAAACAGGCATAAAAAAACCGCGCCTTAGCGCGGTTTTTCACATAAAGCTAATCGACGATTAAGCTTCAGCAATAACGATCACTTTGATAGTTGCAGTAACTTCTGAGTGAACCTGGATTGCTACGTCGAATTCACCTGTTTCACGGATAGTACCGGTAGGTAGGCGAACTTCTGATTTAGCTACAGCGATACCAGTTGCAGAGATCGCGTCAGCGATGTCACGAGTACCGATTGAACCAAATAGTTTACCTTCGTCACCTGCTTTAGAAACAAGAGTCACTTCTGCAAGTGCTTCAAGCTTCTCAGCGCGTGCTTGTGAAGCAGCTAGCTCTTCAGCGATTTTCGCTTCAAGCTCAGCGCGACGTGCTTCGAAAGTTTCGATGTTAACTTTAGTTGCAGGAACTGCCTTACCTTTAGGGAAAAGGAAGTTACGTGCGAAACCAGATTTAACTGAAACCTGGTCACCTAGGCTACCTAGGTTTGCGATCTTGTCTAGTAGAATAACTTGCATGTCTCTACACCTTTTAAAAACAGTTAATCCGCTGCTTACTTGTGTAAGTCAGTGTATGGAAGAAGGGCTAGGTAGCGAGCACGCTTGATAGCGGTTGCTAGCTGACGCTGATACTTAGCGCTAGTACCTGTGATACGGCTAGGTACGATTTTGCCACTTTCTGTAACGTAGTTTTTAAGAGTAGCTAGATCTTTATAATCGATTTGTTGTACGCCTTCCGCTTTGAAGCGGCAGAACTTACGACGTCTGAAGTAACGTGCCATGAGTATTTTCCTCAATTAATTCTTTCAATTTGCTGAGCGTGTAGTACCAGTTGACTGAGGCCGTTTCGGCCCTGATGGCGATTTAAAAATCCCCTAACTCGTACCTGTTGCTCAACTTGCAAATACTGTGTTGCTGGTTGATGCTCATTGCCACTTGCGACCACTTGAATGCGAACATAACTTTGTCGGTTAAGTTGCGCTTCAACCTGTATTGAACGATGCTCAAGCACGAAAATACAGTGTGGCACACCGGCCGGGCTTTGACTGAATTTTGGGGCCTTACAAATAACGCCACCAAGTTCGACTAGGTTGAGCGCTTGCTCGCTAGACAGTTCAGCCATTACAACCACGCAGAACGATTAAGCTTCAGCAGCAGCTTCTTTTTTCTCTTCTTTAGCAAGAGGAGAAGCTTCAGTTACTGCATCTTTAGTGCGCATAACTAGGTTACGAAGCACTGCATCGTTGTAGCGGAAAGAAGTTTCAAGCTCGTTGATTACTTCAGTTGGTGCTTCAACGTTCATTAGAACATAGTGTGCTTTGTGAAGCTTTTCGATTGGGTAAGCCAGTTGACGACGACCCCAGTCTTCTAGACGGTGAATTTTACCGCCAGCTTCAGTGATAGAACCAGTATAACGCTCGATCATACCAGCTACTTGTTCACTTTGATCTGGATGAACCATGAATACGATTTCGTAATGACGCATGGGTATTCCTTACGGTTAATATAGCCTTCCACCGTTTCGACCACTCGGTTTAAGGCAAGGAATTAAAGTTAAAAGGTCGAAATGAGCGCGTATTCTACGCATTGCTGGCAAATTAAGCAACTTAATTTATCCGCCTTACGCAATAAAAAAGCCCGCGATAATGCGGGCTTCACGCTATTTCGATAAGTTAAGCGCGCTGTCTTAGCACTTCGAATAAACTGATGCCCGTAGCCACGGATACATTGAGGCTGGATACAGTGCCCACCATGGGGATTTTCACCAACACATCGCAGTGCTCGCGGGTCAAACGGCGCATGCCATCGCCCTCGGCGCCCATCACTATGGCGATCGGACCGGTCAGATTGGCTTCGAACAAGGTGGTGTCGGTTTCACCGGCAGTGCCCACTACCCACACGCCCGCGTCCTTGATTTCACGCAGGGTACGCGCCAGGTTGGTCACCTGCACTAAGGGCACGGTTTCCGCTGCACCACAGGCCACCTTACGGGCCGTGGCATTTAACCTGGCCGACTTATCCTTAGGCACCACAACGGCATGGACACCGGCGGCATCGGCGCTACGTAAGCAGGCACCGAGATTGTGCGGATCGGTAATGCCATCAAGCACCAACAAGAAGGGGGTTTGCTCGCGCTTGATAATATCGTCCAAGTCTTTTTCGCTGTACTGCTTACCGGCACGCACATTGGCGATAATGCCCTGGTGCTGTTCGCCCTTGGCCTTATCGTCCAGGGCCTTGCGCTGCATAAACTGGATTGAAATACCAAACTTGCGAGCCTGATTAATAACGTCATTAAGACGCTTGTCTTCGCGGCCCTTGAGTGCGTAAATCTCTAAAAAGCGCTCAGGCTCTTTGCTTAAGATGGCTTCAACGCTGTGAAAGCCAAAAATTAGTTCGTTGCTCACAAACACTCTCTACTATTTTGCTCTGGTGCGGGCATTTTTACCTGCACGCTGCTTTTTCTTTGCCTTCTTGGCCTTGGCTTTTTTCGCCACGGCCCCCTTTTTGTCTTTTTCACCAGCCTTTTTAGGCTTGTCCTTGCCTGCGGGTTTAGCGCCCGACCTTGAGCCAGATTTGGAACCTGACTTAGCTCCGGACTTGGCGCCAGATCTAGGCTTTCTACCTTTATCAGGGATCTCCCCTGATTTTAGCTGCTCGCGCACCGAAGGTTTAGCGCGGCGGCGACTATATCTGTCTTCAGCATCGCTGGCCAGCACCAGGTTAATGCGGCGCTCTTCAAGGGACACCGAGGCCACCTGCACGCGCACCTTATCACCCATGCGATACACCTTGTTGGTGTGCTCGCCCACTAAACAGTGCTTGGCACCATCATAATGGAAGTATTCATCACCTAAACTGGCAATATGCACCAAGCCGTCAATCTGCAGGTCATCCAGGCGTACAAAAATGCCGAAGTTGGTCACCGAGGAGATCACCCCGCCAAACTGCATGCCCACATGGTCTTGCATATATTCACATTTTAGCCAATCCGCCACTTCACGGGTGGCATCATCGGCGCGGCGTTCGGTCATGGAGCATTGCTCGCCCAGTTTATCCGCTTCATCGGCGCTGTATGCATGCTCGCCGCTGGTTTGCTGACCCTGAGATTTTAAAATGGCCTTAATGGCACGGTGCACCACCAAATCCGGGTAACGACGTATGGGCGAGGTAAAATGCGCATATGCCGGCAGAGCCAAACCAAAGTGGCCAATGTTGTCGGCCTGATACACGGCTTGCTTCATGGCGCGCAGCAACATGGTTTGGATCAGCTCAATTTCCGGACGCTCCGCCAGCTTATTGATGGCGGCGGTGATCTCACCGGGCTCGGGGGCATCACCAAAGGGATGCTCCACACCCAGCTCACCTAAGAACTCACGGAAATGTCCCAGCTTTTCGCTGTCCGGCTCATCATGCACCCGATACAGGGCGCTGGCTTCGTGTTTTTCCAACAAGCGCGCAGCGGCGACGTTGGCCATGATCATGCACTCTTCGATCAGCATATGAGCATCGTTACGCACCACGGGCACAATCGAGTCTATTTTGCGATGAGCATTAAAGACAAAGCGGGTTTCCAGAGTATCAAACTCAATGGCTCCGCGCTGCTGACGCGCCGCTTTTAATGCCATATACATTTGCTGCAGGTCTTTTAGATAACCCACTAACGGCTCGTACTCTTCGCACAGGCGCTCGTCGCCTTCTAAAATACCATGCACTTTGGTGTAGGTTAGACGGGCATGGGAGTTCATCACCGCTTCGTAGAAACGATAACCCGACAACTTACCCGCATCGGAAACAGTCATTTCCGCCACCATACACAGGCGGTCAACCTTAGGGTTCAAGGAACACAGGCCGTTGGAAAGCACTTTCGGCAGCATGGGGATCACCTGCTCGGGGAAGTACACCGAGTTACCACGGTTGATGGCTTCCATATCCAGCGGTGAACCCTTTTTCACATAGTGAGAAACATCGGCGATGGCCACCCACAGGCGCCAGCCACCGGATTTATTGCGCTCACAATACACGGCGTCATCGAAATCTCGGGCGTCTTCACCGTCTATGGTCACCAGCGGCAGATGACGTAAATCTACTCGCCCTTGCTTATCTTTTTCTTCAACAAACTCGCCCAGAGGCGCAACCTGCTGTTCAACGGCCTCCGGCCATTGATGGGGAATTTCGTAGTTGCGCAATGCCACTTCGATTTCCATGCCCGGCGCCAGGTGATCGCCCAGCACTTCGGTCACCTTGCCTACCGCATTCATATGGCGGGTCGGGTTTTGGGTGATCTCGATTTGCACCATTTGATTATGACGCGCACCCTTTTCTGCACCGGGCAGAACTATAATGTCTTGCGTCAGGCGCGGATCTTCCGGCACCACCACGGCCATACCGTGCTCAACAAAATAACGACCAATAATAGGCGCACGCTCGTTTTCCAGCACCCGAACAATACGCGCTTCCACCTTACCACCCTGGCCTCGTGAGCCAGCCTTGGCCAGCACCACATCACCATGGAGCACCAGATTCATCTGATGACGGGGAATAAACCAGTCTTTGGGTTCACCCTCAACCTGCAAGAAGCCAAAGCCGTCACGGTGGCCGATGACCTTGCCTTTCACCAGGGCGCTATCCTCGGGGATAACGTAACATTTGTGCTTATTAAAATGCACCTGACCTTCACGCTCCATGGCACGCAAACGACGCTTAAAAGCGATTTGACGATCACTTTCATAAACTTCGAGTTCGCCGCAAAGTTGGCTAAAGGTGGCAGGTTTAGAGCGTTTCTTTATGTGGTCGAGAATAAACTCTCGGCTGGGGACGGGATTGTCGTATTTTTGCTGTTCTCTATCGAGGTATGGATCCTGCTTGGTCATTCATTAACTTATACTATGATTTATGCTGTTATTTTAACCCATATAAGAAAAAGGCAACAGGGAATTACTGTTAAAGTTTTGGGTCGATTGGGCTTTTAAATAAAATTGAGGCTCTTTCCCGCAACAAGAATGCCGTGTGCAAGGTGCAACCTTGCCCAGGTGAGAGCTAAGCAAGCAACAAGCGGTACGTAAAAACGCCAACGCTGCTGTGACATTTTTCGCTTGGCGCCATTTAAAGGCAAAAGCAGTAACAAAATTTCAAAATTTGGGCACAAAAAAAGCTGCCGAAGCAGCTTTTTTCTAACGCATTTGGTAATTACTCACCGAATGGGTTGCGTACTATCATGGTCTCAACACGGTCTGGACCGGTAGAGATGATATCAACAGGTACGCCTGTGATTTCTTCGATACGCTTGATGTAGTCGATTGCTGCTTTAGGCAGGTCTTCAACACGAGTCACACCGAAAGTGTTTTCGCTCCAGCCCGGCATTTCTTCGTATACAGGCGTTACCTTCTCGTAGCCTTCAGCGGCAAGCGGAGTTACGTTGGTAACTGTGCCATCTTCAAGCTGGTAGCCAGTACAGATCTTGATGGTTTCGATACCGTCAAGTACGTCAAGCTTGGTCATACAGAAGCCTGAGATGCTGTTGATCTGCACTGCACGACGCATAGCCACGGCATCAAACCAACCAGTACGACGCAGACGACCTGTGGTCGCGCCGAACTCGTGACCCTTCTCACCTAGGTGCTTACCAACTGGGTCTTGCTTATCAAGGCCGTCGTAAAGCTCTGTAGGGAATGGGCCTGAACCAACACGAGTAGTGTAGGCTTTTACGATACCTAGTACGTAGTCCAGATTTAATGGACCAAAACCAGCACCTGTCGCCACACCACCAGCTGTGGTGTTTGAAGAAGTTACATACGGATATGTACCGTGGTCGATGTCAAGAAGTGTACCTTGAGCACCTTCAAACAGGATGTTTTCACCGTTTGCGCGCGCTTGGTCAAGCAGCTCGGTAACGTCAACAACCATAGCTTTAAGGATCTCAGCCACAGCCATAGCGTCATCGAATGTCTTCTGGAAGTCGACCGGCTCAACCTTGTAGTAATTTTCTAAAGTGAAGTTGTGGTACTCAAGGATCTCGCGTAGTTTGTTCGCGAATTGCTCTGGGTTGAACAAATCACCAACACGCAGACCACGACGTGCTACCTTGTCCTCGTAGGCAGGACCGATACCACGACCAGTAGTACCAATGGCTTTATCGCCACGTGCTTTTTCACGCGCAACATCAAGTGCTACGTGATAAGGCAAGATCAGCGGACAAGCTTCAGAAATTAGAAGACGCTCACGCACAGGTACGCCACGCTCTTCAAGCATGCCGATTTCTCTCATTAAGGCGTCTGGAGCAAGTACAACACCGTTACCAATGATACATTTAACGTTGTCACGCAGTACACCCGATGGGATCAAGTGCAGTACGGTTTTCTCACCATTGATCACTAGCGTGTGACCAGCATTGTGACCACCTTGGTAGCGTACTACTAAAGATGCTTTATCTGTAAGAAGGTCAACAACCTTCCCTTTCCCTTCGTCACCCCACTGGGTGCCTAATACAACGACGTTTTTACCCATTGCAAATTCACTTAGAAAAAATTAGGCGCAGATTTTACCAGAAAAGAGGGCCAGAGATCACCCCGTTTTGGCTATTTTTTCCGCTAATAGTTTTTTTACTTTTTACTCATAGGGCTAGCAAGGGATTAACCTGGTTGCACAAAGTGAAATAACACCGCGCCAATGAGTATTAAAATTATGCCGACCACCTTCAGAGTCCGCTCATCGGTCTGCACTATCTGCAGTAAATAAGCGCGCCACTGTTTTGGAAATAGCGCCGGCCCCAGGCCTTCAAATATCAGCATTAATGCTACGGCACTTAAAAATAATTGCCAGCTCATTTAGCCTCCCCCAGTTAAAATAATGGCAAAAAAAAGCCCCGAGACTAAATCTCAGGGCTTTTAAAAATGGAGCGATTACTGCGCCGAGGCGTTCTTCATGTATTTGAAGAATTCGCTGTTGGGCTCTATCACCATCACATCTTGTTTATTCTTAAAGGTGTTTTTATACGCATCAAGACTACGCAGGAAACCGAAGAATTCAGGATCCTTGTTGTAGGCATCGGCATAAATTTTTGCCGCCTGGGCATCACCTTCACCGCGCACAGAGCGGGCATTACGCTCGGCATCCGCCAGCATAACCGTCACGCGACGATCCACTTCGGCGCGCAGCTCTTCGGCTTTTTCCTGACCCTGTGAGCGGTGTTCTTTCGCTACCGCGGTACGCTCGGCGCGCATACGCTGGTAGATTGAGCTGCTCACTTCGTCTGGCAGGTTGATTTGCTTCACGCGCACGTCCAGCACTTCAATACCCAACTCGCGGGCACTTTCCGAGGCCTGAATTAAGGCATCCGCCATCAACTCGCTACGCTCACCAGAAACGATTTCACGAATAGTACGAGCACCAAAGTTGGTACGCAGGCCATTGTTTACCTTTTGCTTAAGCAGGGTTTCCGCATAGTTCTTATCACCGCGAGTACGCAGGTAATAATCACTAAAGTCTTGAACACGCCACTTCACGTAAGAATCAACGATCAAATCTTTTTTCTCGCTGGTTACAAAGCGATCCGGTGCACCATCCAAGGTTTGAATACGGGCATCCAGTTTGCGCACCTGAGCCACAAAGGGCACCTTAAAGTGCAGACCCGGCTCATACACCACGGCGTTATCGCTGTCGTCTTTTTGCACCTTGCTGAATAGCAAAACAATGGCTCTTTGTCCTTCCGGCACCACAAATACCGCAGAAAAAGAAAATACCACAGCAGCAATAATGAGGATTAAACTAAAATTTCTCACTTTTATCGTCCTCCATTAAAGCGGTCTTTAGCGAAACGGTCATTACCTGAATTCACCTGGCTGTTTTGCGATGAATTGGTGCCTAGCTTGTTACGTAAATCCTGGATGGTATTGGCATTTGGTAAAGTTACTTTTTTACCTGACGAATGCTGCTCCATGATTTTATCCAAAGGCAGATACATCATGTTGTTGCCGCCTTTCACGTCAACCAAGACTTTAGAGCTGCTGCCAAGCACCTGCTCCATGGCATCAATATACAAACGCTGGCGTGTTACCTGCTTAGCACTTTGATACTCAGGTAGCAGCTTTTCAAAACGCGCCACCTCACCCTGAGCTTCCAAAGTTACACGCTCACGGTAGGCTTCCGCTTCCTGGGTCATACGCGTAACGCGACCACGGGCACGAGGCTCGATTTCACGGGCATAGGCTTCCGCTTCACGGATAAAGCGCTCTTCATCTTCTTGCGCGGCAATGGCGTCATCGAAGGCGTCTTTTACTTCCGAAGGCGGGCGAGAGTCTTTAAAGTTCACGTCGGTAACAACCAGACCCAATTTATAAGGCTCGATAATACCGTTCAACTCTTCCCAAGTCTGCTGACGTACCACCTCACGGCCAGTGGTCAGTACCTGATCCATCTTCGCATGACCAACCACATAACGCAGGGCGCTATCCAGGGCTTGCTGAAGACTGTGATCCGCATCGGTAACACTGTACTTGTAAAGATAAGGGTCAAGCACACGATACTGAACTTCAAACTCAACGCTAACCACGTTCTCGTCTTCGGTCAGCATAAAGCCAGACGCCGACAGTGAACGTACCGCTTCGATATCCACGGGAATAACGTTTTCGATAAAGGTGGCTTTCCAACGCAGACCTGGCTCGGCGATACGGGCAAACTTACCAAACTGTAAGACCACACCACGTTCCGCTTCTTTTACGGTGTAAAAACCGCTCAAGGCCCAAATGATCAGCGCGATGATCACCACGATAAAGATGCCGGCGCCACCGACACCACCGCCTTTATTTCCGCCCTTGTTGCCGCCAAACAGACCGCCAAATTTATCGGAATACTTTTTCAGTACCTCGTCTAAATCAGGTGGGCCTTGGTCGCGACCGCCTTTATTGTCCCAAGGGTCTTTGCCGTTGCCATTGTTACCCGGCTCGTTCCAGGCCATAGCTCTACTCCATAGTTATCAATATTCGTTATTCGGGGTAATGCTAGCTTAGCATTACCTGCGTTGTCACAACGAGGCGTTAAACGCCCAGCTGTAAACAAAGAAAATCTTTAATGGTGCTACTTTAGCGTATTTTCCCATGCTAAGTAAGGTAGCTATCGATTTGTTCACCGATTTCCTTTTTCAACTTATTCCACTCGCTCATGGGTACATTCACCTGCAGCAACCAGTTGCCATCTTCGTCATGGTCTTCCTTGTTGATGCTGTTGAGGTTGTACAAGGCACCACGTAAACGCCCCTGACTCGGCGGCACACACAACAAGGTGTTGAGCATTTGCTTAGCCAGCAATTCGCTGATCGCCTGCTTTAGCAGTTCAACCCCTTGACCCTGCTGCGCCGACAACCACACTCGACGTGGCTTGCCTTCGTCGTCTCTGTCAATACGCGGCTCAACATCTTCGAGTTGGTCAATTTTGTTGTACACCAGCAATTGCGGGATCTCGTTGGCCTCAATCTCCTCCAGCACTTCCTGTACCTGCTCGATGTTTTCTTTACGGCGAGGATCTGCCGCATCGATCACATGTAACTGAAGGTCCGCTTCACGGGTCTCGGTCAGTGTGGCTTTAAAGGCCGCCACCAGGTCATGGGGCAAATGGCGAATAAAGCCCACGGTATCGGCGAGGATCACACTGCCAATATCCGGCACTTCAAGCTTACGCAAAGTGGGGTCCAGGGTCGCAAACAGCTGATCCGCTGCATACACATCCGACTCGGTCAGGCGATTAAACAGGGTCGACTTTCCGGCGTTGGTATAGCCCACCAGAGAAACACCGGGAATTTCATTTCGATTTCGCGCACGACGCCCTTGTTCACGTTGTTTCGCTACTTTATCAAGACGTTTAAGGATGTTTTTAATACGTGCACGTAATAAACGGCGGTCGGTCTCAAGCTGGGTCTCACCAGGACCCCGTAAACCTATACCACCTTTTTGTCGCTCCAAGTGTGTCCAACCGCGGATCAAACGGGTGGAAATATGGCGTAGCTGCGCCAGTTCAACCTGGAGTTTACCTTCATGGGTACGCGCCCTTTGGGCGAAAATATCTAAAATCAACGCGGTTCTATCGAGCACGCGGCATTTGCACACTCGCTCTAGGTTGCGCTCTTGTGATGGGCTTAATTCGTGATTGAATATAATGACATCTGCGTTGTGGGATTGGACAATCTCAGCGATTTCTTCTGCTTTACCCGTGCCGACGAATAGCTTGGGATGTGGTGCCTGACGGCTGCCTTGCACAACCATCAGACTACTAACACCTGCAGAAGACACCAGCATTTCCAACTCTTGAAGGTCTTCTCTATCACCTTCATGGGGAAACTCTATGTGTACTAAGACTGCCTGTTCGCCGGCTTCATAACGGTCAAACAAGCACACTGCTCCTACTGATTAAAATTCCCTTCTTCTGACTCTGGCGCGTCTGTTCCTTGCGCACCGTGGAAATTAACTGAACGGGCCGGCACTACGGTCGAAATCGCGTGCTTATACACCATTTGGTTTACTGTGTTTTCAAGCAAGATCACAAATTGGTCAAATGACTGAATTTTACCTTGCAGTTTAATGCCGTTAACTAAAAAGATAGAAACAGGAACACGTTCACGACGTAACGCATTCAAAAATGGGTCTTGTAACGATTGGCCTTTTGCCATTGTTATTTTCCTTAGTTTATAGATGTTATTATGTAACTATATCTGGAACATACTTAAAACAAAAATCGTTCCAATAATACTAGCTTAGCGAACTTACTATACGTTGCAAGTTTTCACTATCCCCACTTTCAAGCCAGGTGAGGTCCGACCAACCGCGTAACCAGGTCAGCTGACGTTTTGCTAACTGACGGGTTGCCGCAATGCCGCGAAAAACCATCTCATCATAGTCAATTTCACCGGCGATGTAATCCCACATTTGTCTATAGCCGACACAACGTATCGATGGCAAATCTGGATGCAAATCATCCCTGTTATATAAGGACAAAACTTCATTTTCAAACCCCTGCTCCAGCATTATTTTGAATCTTTTCTCAATACGCTGGTGCAGCACCTTGCGATCGCTTGGCGCAATGGCAAACTGATAAACAGGAAAATCAAGAGCTTGTGCCTTGTTTTGCTGTAACTCCGTCATGGTCTTGCCGCTAATGCGATACACCTCTAGGGCACGGTTAATACGCTGCGAATCATTGGCATTGATTTTCGCCGCGGCCTGCGGGTCTATCTGCTGCAGCTTCTGATGCAAGGCTGGCCAACCTTGCTCCTTGGCTTCTTTTTCCAACTCGGCCCGCACCGCTTCATCCGCCTCGGGCAAAGGCGACAAGCCCTCAAGCAAGCCTTTGAAATACATCATGGTACCACCCACCAACAGGGGCACCTTGCCCTGAGCGTGCAGCTCCTTGATATGCGCCAGAGCATCGCTGCGAAAATCCGCCATGGAGTAACTTTCGGCCGGGTCGATAATATCGATTAATCGATGCGGCGCTTTTGCCAGCTCTTCGGCATTAGGTTTGGCCGTACCTATGTCCATGCCCTTATATACCAGGGCCGAGTCGACACTGATCACTTCGGTATCGAAGTGCTTGCAGAGCTCAATGGCTAGATCGGTTTTACCCGAGGCCGTTGGCCCCATTAAAAATATAACTGGCAGTGTACTCACGGAACTTTAGACGCTTATTTGGTTGAGGTACTGGGATACGTCTATTTTAACGGCTTTTTGCTGTAAGTGCTGCATAATCTCGGGGCATTTTTGCAGCTGCAAGCGCCAGTTAAGAAAGTCCTGACCGTCAAAGTAAGTCTCCGGCACCTGACTTGCCAGCCATTGCAGCCAGGGCTGTTCGCCATCTTTTTCACTGAGCGGCGCCGCCAATACACACTCGATCACCTGTTTGGCGTCCACACTGTACAAACAGCTGGGTAAACGTTTGACCATCACATGCTGTTTTACCAGCTCCAGATCAAAGCCCAGCACCGCCAGCCAGGACTGGCTTGCCTCCAGCCAGATAAACTCTTCGCTATTGATAGCCACCCGCACCGGCAGTAACAGAGCCCTTCCAGGCAACTGTGCATCTTCTTCAAGCCCTTGCTGCCAAGCCGGTAATAACACACTGCGCCAATGGCCCAGGTAAAGCTCCCCTTCCTGGCTTAGGGCGCAGCGCCCCTGATTTAAAGGGAGAATGTCGACGTTTTGCCCTAAAGCTGTCGCTCCTGCCACTGGCGCGACCTGCTGCGCGGCCTGAGTAAAGCTATGCGCCTGCACCTCGCTAATGCCCTGATAATAGCGATTAGCCTGTTCAATTTGTGCCGCTTTGGGCGCTGAGCCGGGTGCTTTAGCACCATAGCCCGCACTCGCATTGCCGCCACCCGATGACGCCCTAGCTGAAGCTGATAAAGCGCTTGCCCAAGTTTGAGATTCATTCTGCGGCTGCATAAGCTGGGGCTGTAAATGGGATTTCGGATAATCACCATACTCAATCGGCGTCGCGGCTTGTGTTGGCAGCTGCGCTTCCTGGTGACCAAACAGACTTTGCTCTGTGGTGATTAACTGCTGTACCGCCTGCAAAATAAAGTCATGCACCAGGCGCGCCTGATGAAAACGCACCTCGTGTTTAGCCGGATGCACATTCACATCCACCTGGCGCGGGTCGATTTCCAAATACAGTACAAAGGCCGGCACATGGGTGGCGCCCACATGCTCTTCAAAGGCCTGGCGAATTGCATGCAAGATCAGCTTATCGCGCATCATGCGGCCATTTACATAGGTGTATTGCGGCTCGGTTTGGGTTTCCTGAGGCATGATCCAGCCGTGCAAATACAGGCCCTGTTCGCCACTTTGCAGGTGCATGCCCTGCTCGGCAAAGCCCTTTCCGGCGACCTGCGCAATACGCTTCACCGCCTGCTGTTCGGACACAGGGCGATACTGACGTACCACCTTGCCGTTGTGCGTTAAGGTCAGAGCGATATCGAGGCGGCTGAGGGCTATACGCTTAAGCAGTTCATCGATATGGCTAAACTCGGTCTTTTCGGTACGTAAAAATTTGCGCCGCGCCGGGGTATTAAAAAACAAATCTTTTACTTCGATACTGGTGCCGTCCGGATGCGCCGTCGGCTGTACCTGCACCGCCATATCCCGCCCCTCGGCAAAGGCCTGCCAGGCTTCTGCTTGCGCTGCGGGCTTGGATTTAAGCGTCAGTCGAGAGACCGAGCTAATCGACGCCAGGGCTTCACCACGAAAGCCCAAAGAGCAAATATTTTCCAGATCATCGAGACTTTTCAGCTTACTGGTGGCATGACGCGATAGCGCCAGGGTGAGCTCGTCTTTGGCAATACCGCTGCCATTATCACTAATACGAATAAGCTTATGGCCGCCGCGCTCAATGTCGACGCGAATGCGGGTAGCACCAGCATCCAGGCTGTTTTCAACCAGCTCTTTAACCACGGATGCAGGACGCTCAACAACCTCACCGGCGGCGATTTGGTTAGCCAAACGCGCCGGTAATATCTCTATACTCATAAGCTCACTTAGGTGCTGGGAATGGTCAGTACCTGGCCGATATAGACCCGATCTGATTTGAGTTTGTTAGCCCGCTTCAGGTCGCTCACCGACACACCGTAACGGCTGGCAACCACGCTTAACGACTCACCACGGGAGATCTTGTGGCGGGTTGGATTCTGCGCCTTAAGGGTGGCGAACAGGGAATCATCCGGCGGATTTTGCTGATAATAGCCGCGGATCGATTTAAACACAGCCTGCGCCAGCTTTTCCTGATGCCCCGCCGAAAGTAATAAACGCTCTTCCTGTGGGTTGGAAATAAAGCCGGTTTCAACCAGGATGGATGGAATATCCGGTGATTTCAATACCCCAAAACTCGCCGCTTGAGGCTGGCGCTTATGCATTTTCGCGACCTTGCTCAACTCTTTAACCGCTGCCTCGGCAATCTTAAATCCGGTTTTCATGGAATGATCCATGGACATATCGAGCAGCGTCTGCGCCAGGTATTTTTCACTGGCGGTATCGCGAATCACATCCGCAGCACCACCAAGAAGTTCGGAATGCTTTTCCCTGTCTTCCAGCCATTTACCGATTTCCGAGTTAGCCCGACGCAGCGACAACACCCACACCGAAGCCCCTCTTGGCTGCGGACTGGTGAAAGCATCCGCGTGAATGGAAACCAGGAAGTCAGCCTTGCTTTCACGGGCCTTGGCGCTACGTGAGTTGACCTTGATAAAGTAATCGCCACTGCGCACCAAATGCGCCTTCATGCCACGCTCGGCATTAATCAAACGCTCCAGGCGCTTGGCGATTTTCAAGGTGATGTCTTTTTCAAAGGTGCCGCTGGGGCCGACAGAACCGGGATCTTCACCGCCATGACCGGCATCTATGGCAATCACTATGTCACGATTGGTTTCAAGCAGGCGATTCTTAGGTGTTTTCTCGGCGCTTTGGTTATCGCTTTTATCGTACAGGTCGATCACCAAGCGGTCTTTATAGGGACCGGTTGGCGCCAGTGCAAAGAGCACGGGCTTTGTCGGTTTAAGTAATTCAAACACCACTCGGGTAGAGCCGGCTTTTTTTGGCTTGCTGGCGCGGATCACATCAACGAGTTGATGCTTTTTTTCTATGTTCGGAAAGTCGCTGTGTCGGGCGGTGTTATTAATATCCACCACCAGGCGCCGCGGATTACTGAGCATAAAAAAGCTGTAATCCGGCTTTTCGGCCATATCGAATACGATGCGGGTACTATCCGGCGACGGCCAAACCCGCACCCCTTCAATTTTATTCTGTGCCGATGCGGCCGCAGCCCACAGCACTAGTATGCAACTTAAGGTAATCTTGCTCGCGGTTATAATTGTTTTAAGCATTGCCTTTTAACTTCGTTACTATGTCAGCGCCTCGCTCGGTGTCGGCAAGAATGCTGATCTCACGCGCTTCGCCGTTATACTCTAAGGTGATTTTTAAATCGGCGCGAGGGACCATCCCGGCACCCTTACTTGGCCACTCTAGAATACATACGGCACTATTATCAAAATAATCCCGGATCCCCATAAACTCCAGTTCTTCGGGATCGGCTAATCGATATAAATCAAAATGATATATATTGACCTCGGGCAGTTCGTAAGGTTCCACCAAGGTATAGGTGGGACTCTTAACCTTGCCTTTATGGCCCAGCCCTTGCACTAGACCGCGACTCAAGGTGGTTTTACCCGCCCCCAGATCGCCATAAAGATAAATCACCACACCGCCCGCCACAAATTTGGCGAGAGTGTTGCCAAAGGCCACGGTGGCCGCTTCATCGGCTAAATACTGGTGAAATTCATGACTCATCTATTGCTTATCCTACTAATGCTCTTAAAACTGGGAATAAATCGCTGGCTAATAGCCCCTTGCCGCCTTGTGCCGCCGCCTGCTCGGCAGCAAACCCATGCAAGTAGGCACCAAGGCATGTCGCATCCTGAGCACTCAGGCCCTGGGCTAATAAAGCAGCTATAATACCAGATAATACATCACCCATCCCAGCACTCGCTAGTACCTCGCTGCCACTGCTGTTGATCCACAGCCTTTGCTCACAAGCAATCAAGGTACCCGGCCCTTTTAACAGCGCGGTTGCCCGATAATGCTTTACCAGCTCGGTTAGCGCCGCAAAGCGGTTGGCTTCAACTTCAACCACCGAGATATTCAATAGCCTGGCCGCCTCTTTTGGGTGCGGCGTCAGCACGGCTTTCTCTAATTCCTGAGGGTTTTGCGCCAGCAGGTTAAGGGCATCGGCATCAAGCACCTTTACTTTATCCTTCCCCTGCTTTAGCACCTGCTGCAGTAAGGTTTGAGCCCATTGGCACTGCCCCAGTCCGGGCCCTACCACCAGCACCGACGCCTTGTCGATCAGTGGCATCAATTGCTCCTGCGTCTCAACCCCATGCACCATGAGTTCAAAACGCCCCTGCAAAACCGCCATGACATTTTCCGGGTGAGTCGCCACGCTGACCAGGCCGGCACCGCAACGAAGCGCTGCCTCACTGGCCAGACGCGCGGCTCCGGCCATGCCTGGGCCACCACCTATCACCAGCACATGGCCGGCATTATTTTTATGGGCACAGGGCTGGCGCTGCGGGCGTTTTCTCATCATCTCATCATGAATTAGGCGACGCGCCTTGGGCATACAGATATGAGCAAAGGCCTGATCTACGCCCAAAGGCGCGAACCAGAGTAAGCCACATTGCGCCTTGGCTCGCCCGGTGAGCATCCCCTGTTTTAAGCCGATAAAGGTCAAGGTATGGTGCGCGGCAAAAGCGCCGGGGTAAACCTCACCGCTTGTGGCATTTACGCCGCTGGGAACATCGATGGCAATACGCACCGCACGCAATTCATTAAGATGTGTAAAGGTGTCTTGCAGCTCCGGGCTCAAAGGGCGATCCAGACCAATGCCAAAGACACCGTCTATGATCAACTCAAACTGGTGCAAATTGGGCTTGGCCACGCACTCACCACCGCCATTTTTATAGCGCTGCATCATTTCTTTGGCGTCGCTTCCCAAGTGAGCTAAGGATAACAGGGGCCACACCTGCACAGAGTAACCGGCACGTCTTAGTTGCTCGGCAACAACGAAACCATCGCCGCCATTATTGCCGCTGCCCACCAGCACCAACACTCGCTGGTTATTGGCATAATGGGCCTGCACCCAGGCGGCTACAGCGCCACCAGCGGTTGCCATCAGCTCCGTCATGCTAATGCCGCAGTGCTTGGCCGCATGCGCCTCGTTTTCTCTTAACTGTTGGGGGCTATAAGCCTGCTGTGGTAAATTAGTACTGTAGTTAAGATACATGGTTGTTTACTTTTGCCTCAAGACACTATCAATTATCCTGAACTAGCCCAGCAAATTAAGCAATGGGCAAGCGAACTGGGTTTTGCCGACGCAGCGATCTGCGATATCGATTTGCGTCAGCATGAAGCTCAGCTGCAACGCTGGCTCGATTTAGGGTATCACGGCGAAATGAACTTTATGGCCGAGCATGGCACCAAACGCTCTCGCCCGGACGAGCTGGTACCGGGCACGCAGCGGGTGATCTCCCTGAAAATGCATTATCTGCCCCCCGATGCAGGCTTTGCCAAAACCTTAAAGGACCCAAATCTGGCTTATATCAGTCGCTACGCCCTGGGACGCGATTACCATAAGCTTATGCGCAACCGCATTAAGAAACTAGGAGAGCGCATCAGCGAGCAGGTAGAAAGTCTTGGCTTTCGCCCCTTTGTCGACTCGGCTCCTGTATTAGAGCGCCAGCTGGCCGCCAAGGCCGGGCTTGGTTTTACCGGCAAACACAGCTTAATTATCGATAAGCAGGCCGGCTCCTGGTTCTTCTTGGGGGAATTGTTTGTCGATATTCCCCTGCCCGTGGATGACCCCACCGAGCGCTTAGCCAGCCAAGGGGACTGTGGCAACTGCGTGGCCTGCATGACCATGTGCCCTACCGGCGCCATAGTAGAACCTTTTGTGGTCGATGCCCGCAAATGTATTTCCTACCTGACCATAGAGCTTAAAGGCGCTATCCCCGAGCAGTACCGTCAGGCCATGGGCAACCGTATTTATGGCTGTGATGATTGCCAGCTGATCTGCCCCTGGAATCGCTATGGCCAAATCACCGCCGAGCAAGACTTTCATGCCCGAGCGCAATTACGTGACAAAAGTCTGCTTGACCTCTTTGCTTGGGACGAAGCCACCTTTTTAAAGAATACCGAAGGCAGCCCGATACGCCGCATCGGCCATCAACGCTGGCTTCGCAATATTGCCGTAGCTCTGGGTAACGCCCCTTATGATCAAGCCATAGTGCAAACCCTTGAGGAGCAGCTAGATGAAGTCGATGATTTGGTCGGCGAGCATATTCAATGGGCATTAGCGCAGCAACAACGAAAAGCACAAGCCATAGAGGTCAAGGTAATTAGCACACAAAAGAAAACTCAGCGACTTGTTCGCGCCGTTGAAAAAGGCTTAGTTCGGGACGCGTAGTTCGAGACGCTTAGTTCGGGACCTCTAGCTAGGACGAGCAATTAAGGATTCGAAGTTATAAATACCACGCACGACAAGGCATTGGTAAATTTTTGCTGTTAAAAAGAGGGATTTTTATTTAATGGGGAAAATTGGAGCGGCACACGAGGTTCGAACTCGTGACCTCAACCTTGGCAAGGTTGCGCTCTACCAGCTGAGCTAGTGCCGCTTCATAGGTCTGAAGCAAAAATATGCTGCTTCATAAGTGCTCTGAGTGAGATTCAAACGTTGAGCTAAACGAGTGAAAATTTGGAGCGGCACACGAGGTTCGAACTCGTGACCTCAACCTTGGCAAGGTTGCGCTCTACCAGCTGAGCTAGTGCCGCTTCATAGGTTGCTCTTTGTTTTATCGCTGGTCGCAACCTGAGGTTGCGGCTTTGCAATTTAGCAGCTGAGCTAGTGCCGCTTCATAAGTGCTCTGAGTGAGATTCAAACGTTGAGCTAAACGAGTGAAAATTTGGAGCGGCACACGAGGTTCGAACTCGTGACCTCAACCTTGGCAAGGTTGCGCTCTACCAGCTGAGCTAGTGCCGCTTCATATATAGCTCAAAATTAACACATTCATGTTCGTCTTAAGCGGGGCAGGATTCTACAAGATTGCCCCTTCTTTGCAAGCCCTTTTTTGGGATTTTTTTAAATTTTGAAGATTTCTGTACGATAAACCTGCAATTCCATGATCGAGTCCTTGATATCGTCCAGTGCCAGGTGCGATCCCTGCTTTTTTACCTTATCAAGTACTTCCGGTTGCCAGCGTCGCGCCAACTCTTTGATGGTACTGACATCAATGCTGCGGTAATGGAAGTAATTATCAAGCTCGGGCATATAACGCACAAGAAAACGGCGGTCCTGGCCGATGGAATTGCCACACAAGGGCGAAGCTCCTTTGGGTACCCACTGCTCTAAAAATGCCAGGGTATCAGCCATGGCCTCTTGCTCAGTTACCTCACTGGCCTTGCATCGCGCCGTTAAACCCGACTTGCCATGTTGGTTGGTGCACCACTGGTCCATGCCATCAAGTAACTCATCACTTTGCTTTATTGCTATAACCGGGCCCTGAGCCAGGATATTGAGTTCGCTGTCGGTGATTATGGTGGCAATTTCCAGGATCCTATCCTGCTCTGGGTCCAACCCCGTCATTTCCAAATCCAACCACACTAAATTCTTATCATTCACAGCCATATCAACCTAACCCTGCTTTACTTTCGGTTTAACGCAATAAGATATATCATATTAGCTTAACTCATAGACCTAAAGCTTTTTTAAAAAGGTTTAGCCCAGCTAAGTACAGAGACCGCGTGGCAAAAAAGCAAAAACTGTCCAAAGGCCAGGCTCGACGCATTCGAGCCAATCATCAAAAGCGCTTACAACGCGCTAAAGAAAGCTCAGCCGACACCCAAACAAGCGAATTCGATAGCGATAACCTCGGCGCTCAGGAGCCCGGGGTTGTGGTCAGTCGTTTTGGCCAACATGCCGACATAGAAACGCCCGACGGCGATGTACTTCGCTGTAATATTCGCCGCACAGTAACCAGCCTAGTCTGTGGCGATGAGGTGCTGTTTCGCCGCGCCAACGTCAGCGACGGCGATATTGCCGGCGTGGTGGAACTGGTTGAAGAGCGCCGCTCTCAGCTTACCCGCCCGGACTTTTATGATGGCGTTAAGGTGGTGGCCGCCAACATCGACCAGATCCTTATGGTATCGGCCGTGGTGCCCGAGTTCAGCACGCAAATTATCGACCGTTATATCGTTGCCTGCGAAGACATGGGCATAGCCCCTGTATTGCTGTTAAATAAGGTCGACATGCTTGAGGATGAAGACCGCGATATGTTTATGGAAATACTCGCCGAATATCATGAGCTGGGCTACGACATTCATCTGGTCAGTAGCCACAGCGGTGAAGGCATAGAGCACCTTAAAGCCGAGCTGGTCGATAAAAACAGTATTTTCGTGGGGCAAAGTGGCGTCGGTAAATCAAGCCTAGTTAATACCCTGCTGCCCGATGCCGAGATCCTCACTCAGGAAGTCTCCTCTAACAGCGGCCTAGGACAACATACCACCACTGTCTCGCGCCTGCATCACCTGCCCAGCGGCGGTAATCTAATTGACTCACCGGGAATTCGTGAATTCGGTTTATGGCATTTAGAGCCTGAGCGTGTGGCTTGGTGTTTTAAAGAGTTTCGCCAGTTCTTAGGCGGCTGTAAGTTCAGGGACTGCAAACATCTGGACGATCCGGGCTGTTTATTACGCGAAGCCGTGGAAAATGGTGATATTGCCGAGTTTCGTTTTGAGAACTACCACAGGATTATCGAATCCATGGCAGATGGCCGCGCCGGGGCACGTAATCCAAGAGTGTAAGCCGAGCGCTAACCCGCGGCGGCAAGAAACGGCCGCCAACGCCTTGCCTGTTTATTAGGCTATGGTTTTTACTCCTTGATTTAGCTACCATTCGTAAAAATATTTTGAGAATTAAACAGTGAACTTAGATAAAGTAAAAATTGCTTTTCAATATGCATTGCCAAAACACGGCGTATCCCGTTTGGTTGGTAAACTGGCTGCTGCCAAAGCGGGTAAACTAACCACAGCCCTTATCAAGTTGTTTATTAAACAATATAAAATTGATATGAGCGAAGCATTGCATGAAGCTCCCGAGCATTACCAAACCTTTAATGAGTTCTTCACCCGTCCTCTTAAGCCGGGTATTCGCCCCTTGGCTGAAGATGCAAACATTGTCGCCCACCCGGTGGACGGCGCCATTAGCCAACTCGGTGATATTCTTGATGGTCAATTAGTGCAGGCCAAGGGCCACTACTACAGCCTTGAAGCCCTGCTTGGCGGTAAGGCCGAGGATGCCCAGCCGTTTTTAGGCGGTAAGTTTGCTACCATCTACCTGGCGCCCAAGGATTATCACCGTATTCATATGCCTGTCGATGGTACGCTAAAACGCATGATTTACGTGCCGGGCGATTTATTCTCGGTTAACCCGTTAACGGCGCAAAACGTGCCTAACCTGTTCGCCCGTAACGAGCGTGTGGTAGCCATATTCGACACCGAGATCGGCCCCCTTGCCATGGTCTTGGTCGGCGCCACCATAGTCGCCAGCATAGAAACCATTTGGGCCGGCACGGTAACACCACCAGCAGGTAAAGACGTGTTCAGTTGGGATTACCCGAGCACAGGAGACCGCGCCGTGCACCTGAAAAAAGGTGAAGAAATGGGCCGCTTTAAACTGGGCTCCACAGTAGTAATGGCTTGGGGTGCTAATCAGGCCGACTTTATCAGCACTCAAGTGCCTGAAGCCGTCACCCGCATGGGCACGCCTTTTGCGAAATTAGTCGACTAGACACTTCCCCAGGATGGTCAGGTTGTAACTCTGACCATCCATAATCGCCACCTTAGGCAACTCGCCCCACTGGCTAAAACCAGCCTGTTTAAACAAGCGCATGCTCGGTATGTTATGGCTGAATATAAAGGCCAACAAATTGGTCACCCCCAAACGATGCGCCTGCTGCTCGGCAAATGCCAGGCTCAGTTTGCCTAATCCGCGACCGCGCACCGATTCACAAAGGTAAATTGCGATCTCCACGGTTTGCTCGTAGGCAGGACGACCATAGAAGGATTTAAAGCTCAACCAGCCCACCACCTTATCACCTTCTTTGTAAACATAGATGGGGCGTTTATCGTTATGGGATAGAAACCACTCTCGACGCGACTCAACGCTCACCAACTCGGTGTCGGCGGTCACCATGCGACTGGGGATGGTTTGATTATAAATGGCGACTATACTGGGTAAGTCTTCAATCTGTGCAGGTACAAACATATTTCAGCCACAAGCTGGGTGATCTAATGTGCCGATACTAACCTATATATTAAAACTAACAATAACTTGAGAACGAACATGTTTAAATTATTTCTCGCCAGCTTATTCTTATTGGCTACGAGCCTGGCTTATGCCAGTGACAACCAGGAATGTGGCGACTTTACCGATATCCAAGTGCGCAAACTGCGCTCCGAGCAAAGCATCAACCTTTGTGAGTTTAAAGACTCGCCCTTGCTGATAGTCAACACCGCCAGTAATTGCGGCTTTACGCCCCAATTTAAAGAGCTCGAACAGCTGCATCAAAAATACAAAGACCAGGGGCTGGTGATTTTGGGTTTCCCTTCCGATGATTTTTTCCAAGAAGAAGATGAGGAAAAAGACACTGCCAAGGTCTGCTTTATCAATTATGGCGTGACCTTTACCATGATGGCGCCGGTGTCGGTGCGTGGCTCAGATGCCCATCCGGTATTTCAATACCTCAACAAGAAAACCAGCTCGCCCAATTGGAACTTTTACAAATATCTGGTGAGCAAGGATAGACAGCAGGTACAACGCTTTAACAGCCGTACCAAGCCGCTGTCGAGCGAACTTACCAAGGCAATTGAACAAGCTCTCGCTCACAAAGACTAAACTTTAACACAATTACGGTGGCCAACTCAGGGCTAGCGAGCTAGTCTTGTCTCATTGATTATAAAGAAGATATGGAGAGTAAATATGACATTGGCAAGTGCGCGTCACATACTGGTAGACAACGAGGCCCTGTGTCTTGATCTGAAGGAACAAATTGAGCAAGGCGCTGATTTTGCAGAATTAGCAAAGTTGCATTCCATGTGTCCAAGTTCGCAAGATGGCGGTGCCCTCGGTGAATTTGGCCCGGGTATGATGGTGCCAGAATTTGATAAAGTGGTATTTTCGGCCCCTCTTAATGTAGTTCAGGGCCCGGTGCAAACCCAGTTCGGCTATCACCTTCTTGAGGTTACCAGTCGTAGCGATTAATTCCTTTAAATTTCAGTTGCATTGACCGCCAAGCCTGTTATGTTTGAGCTCTCGAACACAGACTCACGCTTACGGCAGGTTTGGCAATGCAACTGTATGGCTCCAACACGTCTCCTTTCGCTCGTCGCTTACGCATCTGGTGTAAACAGCACAATCTAGCGGTTTCTTTTCAACACCTTGATATTTTTTCGCCCGATGGCAGAAAATTCCTTTTGGCTCACAGTCCAGTGGCTAAAATTCCCTTTTTGGTCGATGGCGAACAGGTCATTTACGACTCCAATGTGGTGTACGAATACCTAAGTGCGCACTTTAAACTGCCCAGCATGAGTTGGGATGAGCGCAATCAACTCACGGTTATCAATGCCGCCAATGACTCGGCCATAGAGCTGCTGTTAAGCCAGCGCTCCGGCTTTGACACCAATGAAGAACACTTATTTTTCGACTTGCAAAAACAGCGTATCGCCCTGTGCCTTGATGCCCTAGAGCAACAGGTAGCGGCTATACAGCATAGCTACGTATGCGCCAGCCTGTTTTGTCTACTTGATTGGCTACAATTTAGAGAGCTGCATGATGTAACGCCTTACCCGGCACTCATGGCTTTTTGGCAAGCCCAGAAAACATCACCACACGCACAAGCAACCGATCCAAGACAGGGGTAATTAAGATGGCACATGACGACATTGAAATTGAATCGCAGTGGGAATTATTCTGCGACCAAGTGCAACAAAGTAAAGAGATCTGGTTGCTCGGCAGTGATGACGGCGGTATCGCCTCGGTCAGCTCCGCCTATGACGACAACCAGGATGTATTGCTTATGTGGCACAGCGAAGAGCTGGCTCAGGCGCAATGCACAGGTGACTGGCAAGGGTTTAGCCCTTTCTCATTGCCCCTCGAGGAAGTGCTTGAGGACTTCGCCCCTCAGTTAATCGATGATAATGTCATGGTGGGTATCAACTGGGATAATCAGGTCTGCACCGAGCTGTCGGCCAAGTCCTTGGTGAGCGCGCTAACCGATTAATACCTAGTGAAGAGCCATTTAGGCCGGCGGCCATTTACCAGTATGGAGTTGCATACCCTGTTTTCCGGGTATGTTTATGGTGATGACAAACAAGCGCGCGAACAGCCCAAGCATTGGCATTTTTGGCTGCCGCTGCTGGCCTATTACAGCGGTGGTTTTAGCGATGAACTCGCTTCCTTAGAACTGGGTGATGTCGATATCACCAGCACCATCCCCGTGCTACACCTGCACACCCATGGCAAGATCAAGGCCCGTAAAATTCCCATCCACCCGCATTTGTTTGCCTGTGGTCTGAGTGAATATGTCGATTTCGTCAAAACGCAACAGCACAGCCGCTTATTATTCGACTTACCATCAAAGTCAGGGCGTTACAGTGAAAAGGCCCGTATTTGGTTCTCTGGTGAAGGCGAGCGCACCGGGTATATGCAAAAATGCCATCTGCCGACCGTGGATCAACAAGGTCATAAAACCGCGCTCAGCAGTTTGCGCCTTAACTTTGAGCAAAGCATTCGCATCAGCGCCATGCAGCTTGGCTGCAAACCCGGCTTTTATTATCTGATGGGGCTAAAAGACTACCCCGAAGATGATTTTACCGATCTGCGCACCCTGCAAAAGATTGTCCGCGGGGTACGCATAGTTAATGCTCATAGCCATTGGCAGCGCTTCTGCGCCCGCAGCTAACTAGGGCGCCTTATCCTCACAGACAAAAGCCAGCTTATCGCCCTCGGGCAAATAGCTCAGTCGAGTGATATTTCCTGCACAGTATTCGCTTAAATCATGCCACAGGCTGGCCGCTTTGGCGCTCTGTAACTGCTTTTGATATACCCGCCCGCCGTAGGCATAAGCTATGCTCTTATCCGTCACCCAAGTATAGTCCTGCACTCCTTGTGGCAAACGAAACAGCTGGGTCACGGTTTTCGTGTCCGCAGCAAAGGTGCTAAACCAGTTTTGCAGGTCCTGTTGCTGGGTAAAGGTGAAGACACCCAGCGCCGCGTTATAGCTAAAGCCACGACCCGGATTATCCGCCACATGATGAATTTTTTCCGGCTCGGCCAGATTAAAGTATTTGGCGCTGTGCGGCTCACCAAGGGCAAAAACCAGCAAGTCCTGTTGAGGACCCCAGGCGTGATAACCTATGGTCAGGCTGTTATCCAGGATGCGCTCGCTGGACGCCGATTCAGCCAAGGGGTAATACCAGAGTTTTTGGCTGGCATCGGGTTCAACCACCACGGCCGATAAGGCGTTTAAACCCGGCACCAAGGTTGGTGAATATTCGCTGTAAGCCGGGGTGTTACTGATATTACGGCGGCCTTGGGTGGCGAAGTCGTAAAAGAAGATCTCCTTCTGTGCCTGCTTATCGGTGCCGATTTCATAACTGTAGTAGACGCCAGCCTTACTTATCGCAGGTTGATTACTGTAAGTTCCTCGTTCGCTTACCGCCAGCACTTCGGGTTGTCCCTGCTCATCGTGTTGCAACAGCAGGATTTGGCTCTGGGCCAAGGCCAGCGGGCTGCAACACAGCAAGCTTAATACCTTTAAAGTCGTTAATTTCATTATTGTTTTCGTTCTTATTTTTGCTCTTAAATTTGCCCTTCTATACTAGCGTGAAATCCCTTTAGGGCAAACCGCGCCTTGATTTAACATGGAAGCCCCTTTATAAAGGGTATTTGAGTTAACAAACGATTAATCTTATGTCGGCCAAACATCCCATTGTCGCGATTACCGGTTCTTCAGGTGCGGGCACTACCACCACCACCAATGCCATTAAGCATATTTTCCGCAGCCTGGACGTCAACGCCGCGTTTATCGAAGGCGATAGCTTCCACCGCTATACCCGCCCCGAGATGGATAAGAAAATACGCGAAGCAGAGCAACAAGGTCGTCATATCAGTTATTTTGGTCGTGAAGCCAATGATTTTGCCGCCCTAGAACAGCTGTTTACCAACTATGGCGAAACCGGCAGCGGCAAGGTGCGTCGTTATCTACATACCTTTGATGAAGCCGTGCCCTACAACCAACTTCCGGGTACCTTCACACCCTGGCAGGATTTAGAAAGCGGTACAGATTTGATGTTCTACGAAGGCTTACACGGTGGTGTGGTTGACGAAGAGCATGATGTGGCCAAGCATGTCGACCTCCTGATTGGCATGGTGCCCATCATCAACCTTGAGTGGATACAAAAACTGATCCGCGATACCTCGGAGCGTGGACACTCCCGAGAGGCGGTGATGGACTCCATACTGCGCAGCATGGATGATTACGTAAACCATATCACCCCGCAGTTCTCGCGCACTCATATTAACTTTCAGCGCGTGCCTACTGTGGATACTTCCAACCCTTTTAGTGCCAAGGACATTCCCTCACTGGACGAAAGCTTTGTGGTGATCCGTTTTCGTGGCATCGACAGCGTCGACTTCCCCTACTTTTTGCAGATGATAGATGGCAGCTTTATGTCGCGAATGAACACACTTGTGGTGCCCGGCGGTAAAATGGGTTTGGCAATGGAGTTGTTGTTAACGCCGCTGATCAAAGAATTATTAGTGAAAAAGCGGGCTTTAGAACATTTAGCGCCAGCAGATTTACCCATCTAGCCGGCGCTAATAAAGCTTAAAGGATTAAGCTTCTGGTAGGTTGCGACCGTAGAAGATCTCTTGGATCTCGCGGTTTAAACGCTCACGGATTTCTTCCTGCTCGCTTTCTTCAAGCTCATCGGTGGTTACACCGAACAGGTAAGTATTTAAATCCGTTTCTTTAAGCATCATCTTGGTGTGGAACAGGTTCTCCTGGTACACATTCACGTCCATCATCTGATACAGCTCTTTGGTATCATCAGTCATGTAATTCTGAATCGAATTAATAGCATGGTCGATATAATGCTTAACACCGTTAACGTCACGGGTAAAACCACGCACACGGTAGTCAATAGTTACCACGTCCGATTCCAACGAGTGGATCAGGAAGTTCAACGCTTTTAGTGGCGAAATAATGCCACAGGTTGATACTTCGATATCGGCACGGAAGGTACAAATACCATCATGCGGGTGCGACTCTGGGTAGGTGTGCACACAAATATGGCTTTTATCCAGGTGCGCAACCACAGACTCGGGTAATGGCCCCGGCGTTTCTTCGCTGTCAAAGCTCTGTTCGTCTACCGGCTCTTCCGAGATCAGAATAGTTACACTGGCCCCTTGAGGGTCATAATCCTGACGGGCAACATTAAGGATATTGGCGCCAATAATGTCAACGACTTCACCAAGAATGTCCGTAAGACGATCAGCACTGTATTGCTCATCAATATATTCAATGTATTCTTTACGTTGTTGCTCTGTTTTCGCATAGCAAATATCGTAAATACTAAAACTTAAGCTTTTGGTTAAGTTATTGAAACCATGAAGCTTAATTTTATCAAAGGGCTTGTTCACTATAAACCAACCTCAAACCTAGTCACAAAAGTCACTCAGGGACTCAAAAAAGAGGGCGGATTTTAGCCCAATTTGGCTCCCTTAAAAAGTACTTTTTAAACGATTTCTTGTACTTCAAAACTATGGGTTATTTGCACCGACTTTTCCAGCATAATCGCCACCGAGCAATATTTATCCGCAGACAGGGCTACGGCACGCTCAACATGCTTCTCGCTCACCTCGGTACCGGTAACGATAAAGTGCAAATTAATCTTTGTAAACACGCGAGGTGTTGTCTCGGCACGCTCACCGCTTAGCTGCACCTGCACACCACTTACCTGCTGACGCGCCTTTTTTAGAATGCTAACCACGTCCACCGATGAACATGCACCCGCCGACATTAACACCATTTCCATCGGCGACGGCGCCTTAGGATCACTGCCAGTATCAAACACCACGTTATGGCCAGAATGTGAAGTACCGATAAAGGTGTCGCCCTCAACCCACTTTACGTTTGCTTGCATGTAAACCTCGTTGTTTAAATTAAAATCTCAGCGATTGTAAAGCAGCACGCCGATGATGCAAACCTGCATTTATCCCCGCTGCGATAATTGCGCTCATGCGCAGGACGAGCTGTTATTGAGCCACTGATGCCATGGCGTTATCGAATAGTTTTTTACCAAACTGGCAACTTCATCGATAAAAATGCGCAGCTCCTCAGTCACCTAAAGACAAAAAGCAGCCTAAGCTGCTTTTTTATCCACAAGAGCTGATCAGTCCAGGCTTAAGCCTGGGCTAAGCGTGTCCGGCAGGGTCAGCTGCTCCAGCTCTACCGAGGCTACCGGGTAAGCGCAATAGTCCGCGGCATAGTAGGCGCTGGCTCTGTGGTTACCAGAGGCGCCAATACCACCAAATGGCGCCGCACTTGACGCACCTGTGATAGGACGGTTCCAGTTGACGATACCGGCACGAATACGACGCAGGAAGTATTCATAGTCCGCTTCGTTATCACCCAGTAGGCCGGCAGACAGACCATAAGCGGTTTCATTGGCTTTCTCGATGGCGCTATCGAAGTCGCTGTAACGGAATACCTTAAGCAGCGGGCCAAAATGCTCGTCATCCGGGAAGTCTTGTACCGAGGTACACTCGATAATACCCGGAGTAACAAAACCTGTGCCTGCAGTGTGCGTCAGTTCCAGCAATGGCTGAGCACCTAGCTCAACAAGCTGTTGCTGCGCCGCCACCATGCCCTTGGCTGCTGCTTCGGAGATCATAGAACCCATAAACGGCTGCTCGGCGGCATCATAGTCGCCAACCTTGATGTTTTTAGTGGCCGTTAGCAGTTGCGCCAAAATAGCATCACCCAACTCGCCTTCAGGCAAGAAAAGCTTACGCGCACAGGTACAACGCTGGCCGCTGGAAATAAAGGCCGACTGAATAATATCGTGCACCGCCGCCTTGATATCGCTGACATCTTTAACGATAAGCGGGTTGTTACCACCCATTTCCAAAGCCAGGATTTTACCCGGCTGACCGGCAAACTGCTCATGCAGGATATGACCTGTGCGTGATGAACCGGTAAAGAATAGACCGTCGATACCCGGGTGTGAGGCCAAAGCCTTACCGGTTTCAACTTCACCCTGAACCAGGTTAAGCACACCATCAGGCAGACCCGCTTGTTGCCATAGTTTCAAAGTAAACTCGGCTACTGCCGGAGTCAGCTCAGAAGGTTTAAACACCACGGTATTACCCGCTAAAAGCGCCGGTACTATGTGACCGTTAGGCAGGTGACCTGGGAAGTTATAAGGACCAAACACAGCTACTACACCGTGGGCACGGTGACGAATAACGGCTTTACCCACTGGCATGGCATTTTCTACCGTGCCGGTACGCTCTTGGTAAGCTTTTTCTGAAATCGCTACCTTGCCCACCATGGCGGCGGCTTCAGTGCGCGTTTCCCATAAAGGTTTACCGGTTTCCTGGGCGATAATTACCGCCATTTCTTCGCTGTTCGCCTTCAGTTGCTCGGCGAAGGCCTGAACTACAGCCAGACGCTCGGCAAAGGTTTTATCCGACCAAGGGATAAAAGCGTTGCGCGCCGCTACAACGGCGTCATTTACCTGCTCGGCGGTGGCGCTGCTGGCCTGCCAAAGCTGTTCGTTGTTAGCAGGGTTTACCGAGCTAACTGCATGGCCCTGACCTGCAAGCCATTGACCATTAATAAATTGTGCTGGATGAGACATAAATATGACTCCTTATAATGCTGCCACGCACACCTGGTCGCCGCTCTGTACTTTGAGCGCATCGGCGGTGCTTTGCGTTAAAATAATTTCGGCGTCATCGCCACCATCTAGATCCACCTCAACCACCAGGGCACGGTAATCTTCAATGTTCTGATTGGCCACCATCACCGCGTTGTCGCCCTGGCTCTCACCTATCACTACGGTGCGCAGGCCACTGTTGATAACGGTGCGGATATTGTCGACCTTGGCTTCCACCGTAGGACCGGCATCGAAAATATCGACATAGCCGTTAAAGGTGAAGCCTTCGCTTTTAAGCAATTCAATGGCTGGACGCGTATTGGTATGAACCTGGCCCACAACCTGCTGCGCTTCTTTGCTCAACAGGTTTACGTAAATCGGGTATTTCGGCATCAATTCGGCGATAAAGACCTTCTGGCCTATGCCGGTCAGGTAATCCGCGGTGGGGAAGTCCATGCTGAAAAAGTGCTCTTCAAGCCACTGCCAAAACGGACTGCTGCCCTGCTCGTCGGATACACCACGCATTTCGGCGATCACTGTGTCAGCAAAACGCTCACGGTGCTGGTTAATAAACAAGAAACGCGATTTAGACAGTAACTTGCCATTAAATTTTTGCCGATATTTTTCCTTCAGGAACAGCGTACAAAGTTCGGTGGCGCCGGTGTAATCGTTACACAGGGTAAGAATATCAACCGCCTTGTACACACCTAAGGTGCGAGACGAGTGGATCACTTTGGAAAGGTGGTAGTGATAAAATGCATCATCTAAACCCACCGCAGCTTCAATGCCACAGGTACCGGCGATTTCACCGGTTTCGCTATCTTCAAGAACAAACAAGTAGCCTTCATCACCGGCTTTTGCAGTCGGCTTGGCGAAGGATTCAATAGAACGGGTAATCTTATTCTGCAACAACTCTTCATTCAGTGGCAGCGAGGTAAAACCATGCCCCGACTCCTCGGCGATAACGAGCAGCTCTTGATAATCTTGTTGTCGGATTGGGCGAAGAACCATCATAGATCCGCTTACTCCCTAAAGGTTAAACCATAACAAGCCTGGCGCCGCGCCATGCAGCGCCAAACTTCAAATTGACCGGCGTTCTAGTAGTTAGACAGAACGCCGCGGTGAAGTGCTTAAACTAGGCTGGCAACCGCTTTTTCAAAGCGTGCCATGCCTTCACGAATCTCTTCTTCGCTGATCACCAATGACGGTGTAAAACGTACCACATCGGCACCGGCCACAAGCGACATCAAACCTTGTTCCATGCTGGCAACCAGGAATTCACGGGCACGACCCTTGAACTTATCGTTCACTACTGCACCGATAAGCAAGCCTTTACCACGCACATCACGAAAACATCGTACTTAGCATTGATGTCATTTAGAAGTTGCTTAAATAGCGCTTCTTTTTCTTTTACGCCAGCTAATACCGCAGGGTCATTGATAGTGTCGAAAGCCGCTTCGGCTACCGCACACGCCAGCGGGTTACCGCCGTAGGTTGAACCGTGCGTACCCGGCTTAAGGTGCTTGGCAATCTCTTTAGTGGTCAGCATGGCACCGATAGGGAAGCCGCCGCCCAAGGCTTTAGCCGAGCTCATGATATCTGGAGTTACACCCAGACCCTGATAAGCATAAAGCTCACCGGTACGGCCAACACCTGTTTGTACTTCATCGAAAATAAGCAGTGCATTGTGCTTATCGCACAACTCACGTACGCCCTTAACGAAATCAGCTTCAGGAGCAATGATGCCGCCTTCACCTTGCAGTGGCTCCATCATAACCGCACAGGTGTTGTCATCGATCAATGACTTGAATGCTTCCAAGTCGTTGTAATCACAATGCACGATATCACCCGGCTTAGGACCGAAACCGTCTGAATAAGCAGCCTGGCCACCCACGGTTACGGTAAAGAAGGTACGACCGTGGAAGCCTTGGTTAAAGGCGATGATTTTTGATTTTTGTGCACCGAAGTTATCTAGGGCCCAGCGACGAGCAAGCTTTAGTGCCGCTTCGTTAGCTTCCGCACCCGAGTTGGCAAAATAAACCTGCTCGGCAAAGGTCGCGTCGGTCATTTTCTTCGCCAGGCGCAGTGCCGGCTCATTGGTCCAGATATTCGACAGGTGCCAAAGTTTCTCGCCCTGCTCTTTTAATGCCGTAACTAGCGCTGGATGACAATGACCCAAACAGTTAACCGCAATACCACCGGCAAAGTCGATAAACTCACGGCCTTGCTGGTCCCATACACGAGCACCTTCGCCGCGTACCGGGATCACATCCGATGGGTTGTAGTTAGGAACCATTACTTCATCAAATAAAGCGCGATTAACTGTCATTTTCTTTCCTCATTGAGTCTGGCGTTAAAAGTGGGTACCAAGTACAGGTCTGGGGACCTTAAAGCTAGTGCAACACTCTTAACAAGGCTATGAAATCCGCCATTAAGGCGACGGACAAAGCACTACATGAATAACATCATTATTTCAGAAAAAACCTGTAAAGTCTCATGCAAAGCTTTCATGCAGACCCCGTAAACACAGGCATTGAGGGTAGATTTTCACCTTGAGTGAATAACTATTTTAGCGTCATTAATAAAGAAGCCATATGGCATGAGTTGCCGCCGTCAAAGCACATACTGAACAGTATTTGAATGAATATACGTAAAAAATTTACAAAATATTTTCAGCAACGGCTTATTTTGCATCAGTTTGCTGGGTGAAAGTACCTGAATCGATACCAGATAAAGGGGTAAGTTGAGGATTTTGCACATCAAGATAGCCACAGCATAACCGCCGTTCATCTGCTACAACCAATGGTTCTGACAAGAGCCATTGGCCAGCACCAAAATCTTGGCCACGCCGCTGAACTATGACGGCTTACCTAAGCGAAGTAATAAAGCACAGGCTTAAGCTTCAATGTCTTCTTTAATAAAGAGATGTAAGTTAGTACTCACATTAGCGCTAATAATCTACGCCTTTAGACTTGGACCAAGTGCGCCTGCTGAGGTGCTATATTCTGAGCGTTAATTTCGCTCGATAAAGTGCTTTAGCATGTCCAACCCGTGCTGGGTAAGAATGGCTTCCGGGTGAAACTGAATCCCTTCTAAGGCCTTATCGGTATGCAATATGCCCATGATTTCATCCATCTCACCCTGCTCATTCTCGGTCCAAGCGGTAATTTTCAGCTCGGCTGGTAAGGTTTCCGGGGCCACCACCAAGGAATGATAACGACACACCTCAATGCGCTCGTCTAATCCGGCAAAAACGCCCTGCTGTGTAGTACGTATCACAGAAGTTTTACCATGCATAACCTCTCTGGCACGCACCACTTGAGCGCCTAAGGCCTGGGCTATGGTTTGATGTCCCAAGCAAACACCAAGAATAGGAACACTGCCCTGAAAACGGCGCACCAGATCAAGGGAAATACCCGCCTCATTGGGACTGCATGGTCCGGGCGACAGCACTATATGCTCGGGTTTAAGCGCTTGAATATCGGCCAGGGTCAATTCATCGTTGCGCTTAACCAAGACTTCCTGGTCAAGACGCTGGAAATACTGCACCAAGTTAAAGGTAAATGAGTCGTAGTTGTCGATCATTAATAACATGGAATCTTCCACTAAAAAGCCAAGCATTTACACGCTTGGCTTTGGATTAGTCTATTTCTGCCCTAACGCTTAAGGACGCGGAATAAAGCCAAGTGCGTCGTACACTGCTTTTAATGTCGGCGCTGCCTTCGCTCTGGCTTTCTCAGCGCCGCTGCGCATGATCTGATCCAGCAACGCCTGATCCGCACGGATCTCTTTAAAGCGCTGTTGAATAGGCTCAATCATGGCTACCACGGCATCGGCGGTGTCCTTCTTCAGGTGACCATACATCTTGTCTTCGTACTCAGGCACTAGATCATCGATAGAACGCTTGGTTGCTACCGACAGTAAGGTCAACAAGTTTGATACGCCCGGCTTTTCCTGACGATCAAAGTAAATACGTGCCTGCTCGTCAGAGTCGGTCACCGCTTTTTTCAGCTTTTTCTCGATCTTCTTTGGCTCGTCCAGAAGCATGATGTAACCATTTGGGTTTTCATCCGACTTGGACATCTTCTTCAATGGATCCTGCAAGCTCATTACACGGGCGCCAAACTCAGGAATATAAGGCTCTGGCAGCTTAAACACTTCACCATAAAGGTTGTTAAAGCGCGTGGCGATATCTCGGGTCAGCTCCAGGTGTTGCTTTTGGTCTTCACCTACCGGCACCTGATCCGCCTGATACAGGAGGATATCGGCCGCCTGTAACACAGGATAGGCAAATAGGCCGACATTGACGTTGTTGGCGTGCTTGGCCGACTTATCCTTGAACTGTGTCATGCGGTTAAGTTCGCCCATTTGCGCGTAGCAGTTCAACACCCAGGCCAGCTGCGCATGCTCAGGCACCTGAGATTGCACGAATAACGCTGCTTTTTCCGGGTCGATACCACAAGCAGCATAAAGAGCCACACCATCAAGCACACGCGAGCGCAGTACTTCCGGCTCTTGGCGAATGGTGATGGCATGCAGGTCAACCAGCATAAAGTAACTTTCATGATGCTCTTGCAAGCTAAGCCACTGGTTAATGGCGCCAACATAATTGCCGATTGTCATACCACCTGTTGGCTGAATGCCGCTTAACACTACTGGTTTACTCATGATGTTCCTTTATTGCTTATCGATTAATGGCGGTGATTATATCTAAGAATTGGTCACAGAGGTACTCTGGATTGTACTGGCGCAGGTCTTCACCCTGGTGATAACCGCCGCTCAATGCCAGGGCATCCATGGCCGCTGCTTGTGCCGCCAGCAGATCCGATTTCGAGTCGCCGATCATCAAGGCTTGAGCCGGTTCGACACCAAGCTGCTGGCAAGCCTTTAGCAAGGGCTCGGGCGAAGGTTTTTTCTTGCCATCATCGCCACACACAATCACCTGAAAATGACTGGCAATACCCAGCTGTTGCAATAAAGCCTCGGTAAAACATCGGGCCTTGTTGGTGACCAAAGCCTTGGGCGTAGCCGCAAAGGCCGCCAATACAGTTTCAACATGGGGGTAAAGCTGCGAATACTGGCCCAACACCGCAAGATAATGGTGGCAGAACAGCTCGTTGGCACGGCCAATCTCCTGCTCCGTTAGCAACGGATTGGGCTCCATATCACCACTAAGCGCACGCACCACTAGCTGCTCTATGCCATTACCGACAAACTGGCTGACCATGGCGTGAGAGATCACCGGTCGAGCCAGATCGGTAAGCATCAGGTTCACCGCTATGTACATATCCGGCACGCTGTCGACCAGGGTGCCATCAAGATCAAATATCAGCGCCTGGTATTTCACTGAGCAACCTTGGCGAGTTCGCTGCGCATCTGCTCGATGACTACCTGATAGTCGGGTTGACTAAAAATAGCCGAACCGGCTACAAACATATCGGCACCGGCGGCCGCCACTTCGGCAATATTATCCACCTTCACACCACCGTCGACCTCAAGTCGAATATCACGACCACTGGCATCTATGATGGCACGTACCTGCTTAAGCTTTTCCAAGGTATGAGCAATAAAGCTCTGGCCGCCAAACCCAGGGTTAACTGACATTAATAAGATAACATCCAGCTTATCAATAACATGCTCAATAATATGCAGCGGTGTCGCCGGGTTAAATACCAGACCTGCCTGACAACCATGCTCCTTGATCAGAGCCAGGGTACGATCCACATGCTCGCTGGCCTCAGGGTGGAAGGTAATAATGCTGGCACCAGCCTTGGCAAATTCAGGGATCAGGCTGTCGACCGGCTTCACCATCAGGTGCACATCAATAGGTGCCGTGATGCCATAATCTCTAAGCGCCTTACACACCATGGGACCAAACGTCAGGTTCGGCACATAGTGATTATCCATCACATCAAAATGCACCACATCGGCGCCGGCGGAAATAACTCGCTCTACGTCTTCACCAAGACGGGCAAAGTCGGCGGAAAGGATCGAGGGCGCGATCAGGTAGTCTTTCATAATACTGCTCCTTTGAACGGGGCCTATACTTTAACGAAAAATACGCATAGTTGTTAGCGTATGTTTATTTTTGCGAGGTTTTTCATCGATCCCGACGAATTATTTAGAAACAAAACGTTAAAGCCCAACCGTTAACATAAATTAAACATTACGCCCTTGTTTTTAAAGTAAAAAGTTTAATTATTTTTTAAAGTTCAGTTGTTTTTTTAAACAACTTTGCGTAAGCTCTAGTGACTAGTTAAGGATCGGAGAGGGATATGTTGTTAGTGCTGAAAAAACATGCGTTGTTAGCAGGCGTTGCAACTACTGCTATGATTGTTGGCACTTTTGCTATCCAATCTGGCTCATCTCTTAACTCTGAAACCTATAGTCAATGCGTTTGTGATACCAATGCGTACGGCGAACAAACTCAAGACTGTGCTAATCCTGATGGTGAACAATCCTGGTTTGCCTGGTTTGCCGGCGACAGCCGCAGTGCCCAATTTCATTATTTAGACTTGTTGGAATTGCTTAGCCGTAACGACAACAAGGAAAACGCCCGACAATTCTCTAATACCTCCTACTAGGCAGGAATTCTTATGTGGTCACAAATTCAAACTGTGGTCGCGGCCTTTTTTGGTGTACAAAGCGATGCCAAACGTCAACAAGACTTCAGCAATCATAATCCCAAGATCATTATTGCCCTCGCCATTGCCCTGTTTGTTATTTTTGTCCTAGCCGTGTTTGGCCTGGTTCAACTGGTATTGGCGACCGGATAAATACATAGCCATCAATTCATTGACCTTATTGCGACCATTCCCCTTAGGGCTGATGGTGCGCTTTACCTTGAGCACATCAATATCCGCCTGCTCATAGATCTTTCTGGTCCATAAGGTATCGTGGTTAGAGATCAGTACCGAAGTTTGCTGTTCACCCGCGGCCTGCTCGGCCAAGTTGGCCAGGTTCGCTTGGTCGTCCAGGTTAAAACCGCCTTTGGCGTAGCTGGTAAAGGATGCGGTTTTACTCAGCGGCACATAGGGAGGATCGCAATAAACCACGGCATCTTGCGGTAATGAAGCAAAGACATCGCGATAGCTTAAACAGGTAAAGGTGGCTTGCTGTGCCTTTTCAGCAAAGAAATACATTTCCGCTTCGGGGAAATAAGGCTTTTTATATTTTCCAAAAGGCACATTAAAAATGCCTTTAAGATTATAACGGCACAAGCCATTGTAACCATGACGATTCATATAGAGGAATAGGATGGCGCGTTCGTAGGCATCGCGACTTTCGTTAAAGCGAGCCCGCAAGCCATAATAGACATCGGCGTCATTATTAAGCTCGCAAAACAGCTTACGCGCATCACTGATAAACTCATCAGGCGCATGGGCTAATTCTTTATAGAGGTTGATTAGATCCGCATTGATATCGTTAAGCACGTAATGCTTAAAATTGGTATTTAGAAACACCGAGCCGGCGCCAACAAAGGGTTCAACGAGCGTAGATGCAGAGCTGCCGGTGAGCTCCTGAGCTTGATCTAAACGTTTGGCGATATCTTCGACCAAACTGTATTTGCCGCCCGCCCATTTCAGGAAAGCACGGGTTTTCTTTTGCATCTATTCTACTAGCTCATCTTTAATTATTATCTCACTCCCGGTGCACCACAAGGGTAAATGTAAATACCGGGGTCAACGCCAAATTCTACCGCAATTCAGGGGACTGTTGCGAGTTTATCTCCCCTTTTATCTGCGCTATTTGTTTACCTTAGCGCTGGGCCTCGCCAATTAGTATGCGTATCGCCGCCAACTAAGAGGTTAGTTCATTCTTAGACACGGCCTGAGCCCAGGTAAGCACATGCCGGCCTTTAACGGCACTATGATAAGGCGCACTGCACCTTCTTATTGGTGCTGACCATTATAGGCCACAGGCAGGAGGAGCGATTGTATTAGCGTGTGAGCAGGGTTTCTAGCTCGGCGTCGCTGACATCATCAACCAATTCACAACGTCCAAATTGGCTAGGCAGAATAAAGCGAATGCGTCCCGCTTTGTTTTTTTTGTCCTTGCGCATATGGGCAAGAAACTGCGCTGGGGTCATTTCATCTGGGATTTGCACTGGTAGATCATAGGCTTTGAGCAAGGCAATAATACGCTCAACCTCGGCACTACTTAGCTTGCCTCGGCTGTGTGCCAGTTGTGCTGCCAGCACCATACCGACCGCGACCGCTTCTCCGTGAAGCCAGGCGCCGTAGCCCATTTCAGCTTCGATAGCATGACCAAAAGTATGACCTAAATTAAGCAAGGCCCTAAGCCCGGCTTCTTTTTCGTCCGCCGCTACTATCTCCGCCTTAATGGCACAGCAACGCTGTATCACCCTTGGCAATAGCTGAGCATCCAAGGCCTTGATCTCTTCAACATTACGCTCAAGTAACTCGAACAAATCAAGGTCGTAGATCAAGCCGTATTTAATCACCTCGGCCATACCGGCGGCAAATTCCTTGGCCGGTAAGGTGGCCAGCGCAGCGGTATCGATAAACACTGCCTGAGGCTGATAAAAGGCACCGATCATATTCTTGCCCAAGGGGTGGTTAACCGCGGTTTTACCGCCTACGGATGAATCCACTTGCGACAACAAGGTGGTAGGGATCTGCACAAAAGGTACGCCGCGCTGATAACAGGCAGCAACAAAACCGGTCAGGTCACCAATAACCCCGCCACCCAAGGCCAGCAAAATGGTATCGCGGCCACAGTTGTGCTCTAACAAAAAGGCATTGAGGCGCTCAAACCATTCCAATGTTTTGTATTGCTCACCGTCGGGCATTACGAAGACAAGAAGATCCTTATCTGCCAAGCTGGCAATCAGGGTGTCCAGGTAGAGAGGTGCTATGGTTTCATTGGTAACGATTACCGCGCGTCGCTCGCCTACATATTGCTGCAGGCGCGCACCGTCTTGTATTAACTCGTTACCAATAAAGATGGGATAACTGCGCTCACCGAGTTCAACATTGAGTTCCAGCATGCGCAATTCTCCTTGGGATATTTAGAAGTTAAGCTTCTCGATGATTTGGTTAGCCACAACTTTCGCACTCTGCTCATCGGTACGCACAACAAAGTCGGCGATTTCTTGATACAGCGGGTTGCGCTCTTCGGCTAGACGCTCCAACACATGCTGCGGCGCTTCTTCTGTTTGCAGTAGCGGACGTCGTTTATCACGCTGGGTGCGGGCAACCTGTTTTTCGATTGGGGTCTCAAGGTATACCACAATACCGCGAGCAGACAGTTTGTTGCGTACTTCTTTACTGACTACTGAGCCACCACCTGTTGCCAATACGATACCCTGAAGCTCGGTTAGATCTGTGATCACCGCTTCTTCACGACGACGGAAACCATCTTCGCCTTCGATATCAAATACCCAAGCAATGTCGGCACCGGTGCGGCGCTCGATTTCGTTATCCGAGTCATAAAACTCAAGGTGCAGTTGGTCTGCAATGTGGCGACCAATTGTGCTCTTTCCGGCCCCCATGGGACCTACTAGAAATATATTACGTTTCTCAGCCATATCTTTTAGTACAAACGAACTCTAAAATTTGAAATAAAACCCCGCCTCGCGACTGGCCCCAAAATTCAAGGGGGAGATTATCTCAGTAATTTATGCCTGTTTTCAAGCATAATACTGCAAATAATCACAGTGGGCGGTGGGTCGATTAGAGAAATCCAGCGCACTTTTAGAACTTAGCCCTGCTTACGATGGATTTCTACTTAAGCCGAATCTGAGTAGGCTACTTAATCACTTTTAAGTGATTAGCTTTTTTGCCTTTGCCGTCGTCCTGACTGTTCTCACGGCTTGCTTGTGGGTTTGGATTGTCAATTGCCTCGAACCCGGCCTGCGGTTGTTGCGGCTCAGACTCGGCAGTTGATTGTACTGATTCAGAACGATCCTGCTCTTCGTATAACTCTTCTTGAGTAAATACCGTGCCTTCGCCATTTTCTCGGGCATAGATGGCCAATACAGCTCCCATGGGTACATAAACCTGCATGGGCTGACCACCAAAGCGAGCATTAAAGGTCAATGCTCGGTTATCCATTGAAAATTGCATTACAGCGCTCGGGCTGATGTTCAACACAATTTGTCCGTCTTGAACAAACTGAGTCGGTACCTGTACCTGAGCAAACTCGGCATCGACAACCAAGTGCGGTGTGCACTGGTTGTCGACTATCCAGTCGTAAAAGGCACGTAACAGATAAGGTCTGTTAGGTGTCATTAGAGACGAATCTCACGTTCTGCTTCAGTCAATGACGCTTGGAACGATTCACGCTCAAACAAGCGAATCATGTACTCTTTCAGCTCTTTGCTGCCAGCACCCGCAAGCTCGATACCAAGCTCAGGTAAACGCCATAATAGCGGCGCCAGGTAGCAATCAACTAGGCTGAACTCTTCGCTCATAAAGTATGGTGCTTCATTGAAAATAGGTGCTACCGCAAGCAGTGCTTCGGTCAGCTCTTTGCGTGCTTGCTCAGCATCGCTGCCACCGGCTAGGATCTTCGAAGCAAGCGAATACCAATCGGTGTCAATACGGTGCATCATCAAGCGGCTGCGACCACGCATTACCGGGTACACAGGCATTAATGGAGGGTGCGGGAAGCGCTCATCCAAATATTCCATGATGATGTTTGCTTGGTAAAGACCTAGCTCACGATCGATCAAAGTAGGAACCGTACCGTACGGGTTAATTTCGTGTAATGCTTCTGGCAGGTTATCTTTCTCCGCCAAATGGATATCCACGCTCACGCCTTTCTCAGCCAAGACAATACGAACTTGATGGCTGTACATACAATTCGCGCCGGAAAACAGCGTCATTACAGGGCGTTTATTGGCAGCAACGGCCATGCCTACCTCCATTAAAAAATCACAAAGTACAACATACTTTTTGCGTCATCACAGTGCCTAGCCTGACTAAATTCACAGCAATGATTTTAAACGGCAATAGGGGCATACGCCCCTATTGAGTTAACTGGTTGATTATTCTAATTAATGAACATCACGCCAGTATTCTTTCTTCAGTAAGAAAGCAAAGATAAAGAGGATAAATAGGAAACCAATAACCTTGATACCTAAAGACTCCGAATCTAAACGTGAAGGCTCACCTACATAGGCTAGGAAGTTAGCAATGTCGCGAGCAGCATGATCATACTCGTCAACACTCATTTCACCCTGGCCGTCGGTTTCAACCGCTACCACTTTCTTAACTGTTTTTCCGTGCTCTTCCACTTCCTCGAATACAGGATTTGGTAGACCTTGTAGTTCTTGAAGAACGTGCGGCATACCTACAGAAGGGAACACAATGTTGTTTACGCCAAATGGACGCGACTCATCTTTATAGAACGACTTTAAGTAGGTGTAGATGTAGTCAGGTGATTTAACACGTGAAATCAGTGTTAAATCCGGTGGCGCAGCACCGAACCATTTTGCAGCATCGTCTTTTTCCATCGCATTGGTGATGTGGCTACCTACTTTCGAACCATCGAAAATAAGCGTTTCCTGGCCGATATCGGTAGGAATACCGATATCGCGGAAAGTACGCTCATAACGCTGGTACTGCATTTGGTGACAACCAAGGCAGTAGTTCATAAATAGCTTAGCACCGCGTTGTAATGATGCTTGATCCGTTAGGTCGATGTTTGCTTCTTGCAAAGGCATCGAAGGACCCGCTGCCATTGATAGCGTTGGCAGCAATGCGAATAAACCGATTACTAGTTTTTTCATCACTTAGTCAACCTCTCTGGCAATGGCTTGGTCTTCTCGTTCTTAGAGTAGAAGAACAGTAGCACGAAGAACATAAAGTAAGTAACTGTACAAATCTGCGACAAAATCGTTTTGAAGTCAGTTTGTGGAGTTGCACCTACCCAGCCAAGGATAACGAAGGTTACAACGAACTGAGCAATGTTCAGCTTGTGGAAACCACAACGGTAGCGGATTGATTTAACTTTACCACGGTCAATCCAAGGTAGCAGCGCTAGCACTACAATTGACGCACCCATGGCGATTACACCCATTAGCTTGTCTGGAATCGCACGCAAAATCGCATAGAAAGGCGTGAAGTACCAAACAGGGAAGATGTGCTCAGGCGTTTTCAGCGGGTTTGCCGCTTCAAAGTTTGGCGCTTCTAGGAAGAAACCACCCATAGCCGGCGCAAAGAACACCACGTAGCAGAATAGGATTAAGAAGCCCACAACACCCACAATATCTTTTACCGTGTAGTAAGGGTGGAAAGGAATCGCATCAACGATGTCTTTCTTGTTTGTATAGTATTCGTGGAACTTGAATTTTGGCTTGTCTTCTTCGGCAACCGTGCCTTTCTTACGCTTGATTTCAACACCGTCTGGATTGTTTGAACCCACTTCGTGAAGAGCAACAATGTGCAAGAACACTAGGATAACAAGTACCAGCGGCAGTGCGATTACGTGTAGGGCGAAGAAGCGGTTAAGCGTTGCACCTGAAATTACGTAGTCACCACGGATCCACAGGGTAAGGTCATCACCAATCACCGGAATAGCACCGAATAGTGAGATAATTACCTGAGCACCCCAGAATGACATCTGACCCCAAGGTAGTAGATAACCCATGAAGGCTTCAGCCATTAGCGCTAGGAAGATAAACATACCGAATAGCCACAGTAGTTCACGCGGCTTCTGGTATGAACCGTAGATCATGCCACGGAACATGTGCAAATAAACCACTACGAAGAACGCCGAGGCGCCAGTAGAGTGGAGATAACGCAGCAACCAGCCGTATTCTACGTCACGCATGATGTATTCAACGGAAGCAAACGCACCTTCGGCCGAAGGAACGAAGTTCATGGTTAACCAAATACCAGTAACGATCTGGTTTACTAGTACTAGCATGGCTAGTGAGCCAAAGAAGTACCAGAAGTTAAAGTTTTTCGGTGCGGGATATTGTGCGATGTGCATATTCCAGACGCGAGTCATAGGAATACGTTCATCAATCCAGTTGATAATATTACCAAACATTATGCTACCCCTTCGCCTTGCTCAGCACCAACTAAAATAGTTGTGTCGTCAATGAAGTAATAAGGAGGGATCTCTAGGTTTAGAGGAGCTGGAACCGACTGGAATACTCGACCGGCCATATCAAATTTAGAACCATGACATGGACAGAAGAAACCATCGTCTGTGCCTTCCACTTTCTCACCAAAGCCACCTTGTAGGAAGCTAGGAGAACAACCCAGGTGAGTACAAATACCCACGGCCACAAAGATAGTTTCTTTGATTGAACGGAATTCGTTCTTGGCAAACCCAGGCTGTTGCGGTTCATCAGACTGAGGATCACGGAGTTGATCTTCGTGTGCTTTAAGTTGTTCTAGCATTTCCGGCGTACGCGAGATTACCCAAACAGGTTTGCCTCGCCATTCAACACGGATTAATTGTCCAGGCTCTAGTTTAGAGATATCCACTTCTACGGGAGCACCCGCAGATTTAGCTCTCTCACTAGGGTTCCAAGACGCAATAAAAGGAACAGCAGCTCCAACCGCACCCACACCACCTACAACAGAGGTAGCAATGGTCAAAAAGCGGCGTCGGCTGTTGTCTACAGGCGCATTGCTCATCCACTTATCTCCACTATGATTCTCAACACTTGCTATATTGAGAACATCAGTTACAGCAGGTTAATTTTTGAAGTTACAAAATAGAAGCGATCATAAATAAAAGCCTTGATTAAAACAAGGTTATTCACTGTTTCACAGTCGAATAAGCACCCTCTCAGCGACTGAGTCTGGGTTCAAAAAGCGTATTCGATTATCAAGCAGTGCTGTTTATGTTATCGCAAACACTCGCCGCCGACGCTGATAAAGATCAAGGTCTAGTCAAGCAAAGTAGTTTAAAATCACTTCGTTAGTTTATTTGCCCGGCAATTGTAGCAAAAAATTCTCAAAATTATCGGCTTGATTTGCATTAAATCGGGGAAATTATGAAATATTCTCGGCGAAAGAGACCTAAGCCGTCCCCGCGTCGAAAACAGGCAATAAAAAACCCGGTTTGCCAAAGGCAAAGCCGGGTTTTGAAATTCTGGATACGTAATAAATTAACGCTTCGAGAACTGTGTTTTCTTACGTGCTTTCTTAAGACCCACTTTCTTACGCTCAACTTTACGAGCGTCGCGAGTAACAAAGCCAGCTTTACGAAGTGAAGGACGAAGTGATTCATCGAACTCCATAAGCGCACGAGTGATACCGTGACGGATAGCACCAGCTTGACCAGTAGTACCACCACCTTCAACAGTGATGTAAAGGTCAAACTTTTCAGTCATTTCAACTAGCTCTAGAGGCTGACGAACAACCATGCGAGCAGTTTCACGACCGAAATATTCTTCGATAGAACGTTGATTGATTACGATGTTGCCAGTGCCTGGGCGTAGGAAAACGCGAGCACTTGAACTTTTACGACGACCTGTACCGTAGTATTGATTTGCCATGAGTTAGTGCTCCTTAAATGTCTAGAACCTGAGGCTGTTGTGCAGCGTGGTTATGCTCGGTACCTGCGTAAACTTTAAGTTTACGGTACATTGCACGGCCAAGAGGACCGCGTGGAAGCATGCCTTTAACAGCTTTTTCGATGATCATTTCAGGCTTTTTAGCTTGAAGTTTCTCGAAGTTGATAGACTTAAGGCCACCTGGGAAGCCAGTGTGCGCGTAGTACATTTTGTCCTGAGTCTTGTTACCAGTTACGGTTACTTTTTCCGCGTTGATAACGATGATGTAATCACCAGTGTCAACATGAGGAGTGTACTCAGCTTTATGCTTACCGCGTAGGCGACGAGCGATCTCAGTAGCGATACGACCTAAAGTTTTACCTTCAGCGTCAACTACGTACCAGTCACGTTTTACTGATTCTGGCTTAGCAACAAACGTTTTCATTTATAAAAATCCAATGTTTACAATTATAAAACCACAAGCAGAAATTTTTCTGCTGCTCTATTAAATATGCTTCAACCCCTTCGAGTTTAAGACTTAACCCTCAGTAGTGGCTAAACGAACCGAGGTAGAACGGCAAGTGGTAGGCGCGGGAGTATAGCAAAGAAAATAGGGAATTACTACTGCTTAGCTGTTTTTTTGCGCGCCTTTAAGGGGTCGAAGTGGCGGCACCAAAACGCGCCGCTAAGATCAGGCCAAATGAGGGCGTTTTAGGTATTCGTGCGACTGCATTTCCTGCAAACGACTAACACAACGCTTAAACTCAAAGTTCAACCGACCACTGCTGTAAAGCTGCTCTATTGGCGCTTCGGCAGAGATGATCAAGGTTACATTACGTTCATAGAATTCATCGACCAGAGCGATAAAACGGCGCGCCGCATCATCATTATGCTGGCCCATCTGCTTAACATTGGCCAACAAAACAGTGTTATAAAGACGGGAGATTTCCATATAGTCGACCTGAGACCGTGCACTTTCGCAAAGCTGCTCAAAATCAAACATCACGATACAGTCGCTGACCATACGGGTGCCTATCATTCGCCCTTCGATTTCAATCTCTTCATTGGCGCGCCCGGGCTCTGGAGAGAGCTGCTCAAAATAAGCAAAGAGGTTTTTATCCGCCTGCTCATCTAGAGGACTGTGGAAGATCTCCGCCTGCTCGAGCGTACGCAAACGATAATCAACACCTGAGTCTACATTCACCACCTCGGTATTAGCCTTAACCAACTCAATAGCGGGTAAAAAGCGCGCTCGTTGCAGGCCATTTTTATATAACTCATCTGGCACTATATTCGAGGTTGCCACCAAGATGATGCCACGCTCGAACAAGGCCTCCATTAAGCCCCCCAAAAGCATGGCATCGGTGATATCTTGGACGAAAAACTCATCAAAACAGATGATATCCGTTTCACTTTTAAGCTTATCGGCCACCACCAAAAGAGGGTTCTTAACCTCTTGTAATTGCTTTAATTCATGATGCACCCGGTGCATAAAACGGTGGAAGTGCACACGCATTTTACGTTCCGTTGGCAAAGCCTCATAAAAGGTATCTACCAGGTAGGTCTTACCACGACCAACACCACCCCAAAAATAAAGCCCTTTAATGGTCTTCGTGCTATCCTTAGAAAAGAGTCTTGCGAATAAACCGGCCGGCTTGGGTGGTTGCGCGACCATATCATCGAATAGCCTTTGCAGGTGCCTAACGGCATTTTCCTGAGCGGCATCATAGAGAAAGTCGTCACGCAGTAAGTCTTGTTGGTATTTTTGCCAAGGAGTCATGATAGTAACGGCGTACAAAGAGGTAAATTTTCGCGCTATCTTAACACGGCTCATAACAAAGCGTATATTTGGCTAAGAAAGTTTTCAGAAGGGGAAATCTATGTCCACTATTACTTGGATTGGAGTTGTAATCATTATTGCCATTGGCAGCTTCTTTGTTGGTGGCTTGTTTACAAAAAAACGCTTTAAGCAGGAAGAATTAGAGCAACAAGCTGAAAAAGCACAAAACGAGCTGGAACAATATCGCCAGGACGTCGCTGACCACTTGGATAGCACTAATAGACTGATCAATAAATTAAAAGACAACTATGAGCAGTTGGCTCATCATGTGCAGCAAAGCGACCATTTATTGCTGAGCAAAAAGGACCTGGGTGAGAGCCAGCCGTTTTTCTCTAAAGAAACCACGGAACAACTGCAGGCATCATTAAGTCAGCGTCCAGAGCGCCACTCCAGCAACATAGTCCATGACAGCCAGCCGGCCGACTATGCCGCCGGTGAATCCGGACTGTTTCGAGGCGAGAAAAAGGATGTTGAACAAAGACAATCTGCTTGATAAATAAGCAGTCGTTCTACCCTTGAGGAACTAATTTAGCATCCCCATAGTCAGTATAGAAAATAGCTTTATAGGTACCGGGCTGCTTCGCGGCCCTCTCTTTTGGAGTTTGTCTATACTATGAAAATGAAGTTATCAGTTCTCAGTGCCGCAATTTTATCGGCCACATTTTTTATGCAGCCCGGCCTTGCCGAGGCAAAATTACCCGTTGCCGTTGATGGTCAACAACTTCCCACCCTAGCGCCTATGCTAGAGCGCGTAACGCCTGGCGTTGTTAGTATTCGCGTTTCAGGTTCCAAGGAAGTCCGTGGTCGTGTCGACCCATTCGACTTCTTCTTTGGTCGCCCTCAGCCTCGCTCGCAAAAGCGCCCTTTTAGCGGCTTAGGCTCAGGCGTGATCATAGATGCCGATGACGGTTATATAGTTACCAACAACCATGTTATCGACGATGCCGAAGAAATGCTGGTGACCTTAGAAGACGGCCGTGAATTTGCCGCCAAGTTGATTGGCGCCGATAAAGAGTCGGATATCGCCCTGTTGCAAATCGAAGGCAAAGACCTGACCGAAATTAAACTGGCCGACTCAGACAAGCTGCGCGTCGGCGACTTCTCCGTGGCCATAGGCAACCCCTTTGGTTTAAGTCACACGGTCACCTCGGGCATTGTCAGTGCTCTTGGCCGTAGCGGCCTCAATATTGAAGGATACGAAGACTTTATTCAAACCGATGCCGCCATCAACCAGGGTAACTCTGGTGGTGCCTTGGTGAACCTTAAGGGCGAGCTGATCGGCATCAACACCGCCATCCTCGGCGCCTCAGGTGGCAACGTGGGCATCGGCTTTGCCATTCCTTCAAATATGATGAAGAACTTGGTCGATCAGATCATTGAGTTTGGCCAGGTACGCCGTGGCTCGCTGGGGATCTCCGGACGCACGCTGGATGCCGGTTACGCCGAAGCCCTGGATCTTGATGTGAAGCGCGGCGCCATGGTTGAGCGCGTGGTCGAAGACTCGGCCGCTGAAAAGGCCGGTATCAAGGCGGGCGATGTGATCATCAGCGTCAATGGCAATGATATACGCAGCTTCCAGGAGCTACAGGGTAAAATAGCGACCCTGGGCGAAGGTAAGAAAGTGGAAATCGGCCTCTATCGTGACGGCGATGAAATCGAAGTGGACGTCACCCTGGCCGCCGCCGGTGATATCGCCAAAGAAGCGGCGGAAGTGCACCCGGCACTGGCCGGTGCCGAGCTTGAGTCGGGCAAACGCAACGGCGTCAAAGGCGTGATAGTCAATAGCGTCGATCCCCGCTCGGTTGCCGCCCGTATCGGCTTAGAGGAAGGCGATATCATCACTCAGGTGAATCGCCAGCGCGTAGAAACAGTGCGAGAGCTGTCCAGCACCATAGCCGATATTAAAGGCAATATAGTGCTTGTAGTGCGCCGCGGTAACAGCACCTTCTTCGCTCCGATTCAGTAAGCACCACCTCGACTTGCAACAATTCAACAGCGGCGCCCTTGCCGCTGTTGTTACTTCTGTGCCATCATTGTTAGCTCAACAAACTAATAATAATTATTAATTTCGTGCTAAAACAAATCAGATTTGTGCTCGTGCCGCTGCTGAGCGGTTTGGGGCTCGCCTTTATTATGGTGCTGGCCACACCCTCGCTGCGGGATGCCTTACTGCCAATGTTGGCAAGCGACGGCTTTAGCGGCTCACATATGAGCTATGCCACTGCCGTAAAACGCGCCGCACCCGCCGTGGTCACGGTTTATTCCGAACGCATTTCTACTCAACCCCGTTACATGCAGCAACAAAGCACGGTATCGGAAATTGGCTCCGGCGTAGTAATGAGCGCAGATGGTTATATTCTTACCAACTACCATGTTATCAATAGCGCCGATGTGATCATGGTGATGCTCAGCGATGGCCGCCACTTTAGTGATGTGCAACTGGTGGGTTTTGATACCGTCACCGATCTGGCCCTGTTAAAGATAAACGCACAAAGCCTGCCTACCATTCCCATTGATGAAACCTTTTCCCCCCAGGTTGGCGATGTGGTCCTGGCTATAGGTAACCCCTTAAATCTCGGGCAAACCATTACCCAGGGCATTATCAGTGCCACGGGTAAGCAGCGACTCACCGACAGCTCACACTCAAGCCTGTTACAAATGGATGCCGCCATCAACGTCGGTAACTCGGGGGGCGCCCTGGTTAATTCCCATGGCGATCTGGTGGGTATTACCTCGGCCCAGTTTAAAACCCGTAGCAACCTGGATATTCAAGGGATCTTTTTTGCTGTGCCCTACTCCTTGGCCAAAGACGTGATGGATAAGTTGATCCGCTACGGCCGTGTGGTGCGCGGTTATATGGGTATGGATGTCACAGCCGTAGATAAACAAGGGCGCGATGTCACCAATAATAAGATGGCCATAGCTGGCATGCGCATTAATAAGCTCGACCCCCTTGGGCCGGCTTGGCAGGCGGGTATAAAAGAAGGCGATATAGTTATTCGTATGGGTGGCCACTCGGTCAGCAATATACAGCAAAGCCTAGAGCGTATTGCCAATACCAACCCGGGCACCGAGCTGGAGGTTGAACTCTACCGCGATGGCGAACTACATAAGCTTACGGTTACCGTGGCCGAGCTGGAAACTCGCATGTAATGCTATTGATATAAAAAAAAAGCTGCCATCAGGCAGCTTTTTTTATGTTCGCAGTTAGTCGCTTACGCGCTTGATGTTAGCGCCTAACGCGGTCAGCTTATCCTCGATATGCTCATAGCCTCTATCAACGTGATAGATGCGATCCACACGAGTTTCGCCCTCGGCGATAATACCGGTAAGAATCAAACTGGCCGAGGCACGCAAGTCCGTGGCCATCACTCGCGCACCGCTTAATTTAGGGGTATCACCACAAATGGCGGTATTGCCCTCAAGGCGGATGTCTGCACCCATGCGCTGCAGCTCAGGTACGTGCATAAAGCGGTTTTCAAAGATGGTCTCTGTAATAGTCGCGCTGCCCTTGGCTACCACGTTTAGGGCGGTAAACTGGGCCTGCATATCGGTCGGGAAACCCGGGTGCGGTAAGGTTTTAATGTTGACCGCTTTAAGTTCACGATCGCGCATATCCAGATAAATGCTATTCTCAGTGACCTCAATATGGGCATTGGCTTCGCGTAACTTTTCAATTACTGGCTCCAGGCTCAAATGATCCGTGTTCTTACACAGGATATCGCCTTTAGCCATGGCCGCAGCAACCAAGAAGGTGCCGGTTTCGATACGGTCAGGCAAGATGGAATGCTCGCAACCGCCTAAACGCTCAACCCCTTCAATCTCGATGCGGCTGCTGCCGGCACCGCTGATCTTGGCACCCATATTATTCAGGTACTTAGCAAGATCGCTGATTTCAGGTTCGCGGGCGGCATTTTCCAGTATGGTTTTACCTTCCGCCAGGGTTGCTGCCATCAGCAAGTTTTCCGTAGCGCCTACACTCACTGTATCCATAAAGATTTCCGCACCTTTAAGACGACCATCAACCTGAGCGTGAATATAGCCGTTTTCCACTTCAATCTGTGCACCCATGCGGCGCATGCCTTGAATATGGATATCGACCGGACGGGCGCCTATGGCACAACCGCCTGGCAAAGAAACCTGGGCCTTACCAAAGCGGGCCAATAAAGGGCCTAGGGCCAAGACCGAGGCGCGCATTTGCTTTACCAATTCATACGGCGCCAGGATGTTGTCGACCGTAGCGCCATCGACGATAAGCTTGTCGTCTTGCCAATACACCTCGGCACCCAGCTCTTTTAGCAGGGCTTCCGTGGTAGTGATATCGCGTAATTTGGGAACATTGCTAAAGCAGCTTTTAGAATCAGCTAAAAGGGCTGCAAATAGTATGGGCAGGGCGGCATTTTTCGCCCCGGAAATGGTCACCTCACCGCTTAACGGGGTGCCACCTTGAATAATAAAATGATCCATTACTGTGCCTGTTATTGCGGAAGGATAAATTTGCGTTCACGCTGCCACTGTTCTGGCGTAAAGGCACGAATAGTCACAGCATGTATGGTGCCATCTGAGATTTGCTCCATCAGTGGCTTATACACCAACTGCTGTTTTTTGACCGGGGTTAACCCGTCAAAGCAGTCACCCACGGCGATCACCTGATAGTGGGTACCTTCAACTTTAACTATTACTTCTTCGAGCCCTAGCTCGTCTTTCAATAAAGCTTCAACTTGACTGCTTTGCATTACTCTCACTCAAAAATTTTGTCGACCTGACCCAGTTGCATCAACTTTTGCAGCTGTTCAGGGATATGCTGTAATCGCAACTCTTTACCTTGCTTATGAAGCTGCGACAAGCTGTCTAATAACCAGGCCAACCCAGCGGTATCAACGTGACTAACGTCATTTAAATCCAGTGCTACCTTTGTACTGCCACTGGCGAGCAGCTGCTGTACCAAGGTCTTATCGGCAACACTATATCGGGTTAATTCACCGCTAAGTGTAAATTGGTCATCACTTTGTTGTGATAAGGTCAGGCTACTCATTGCCACCTTCACCACGAAACTGAACTGGCAGTTTACTTTTCTTCTCTAGTAAATCAATGACATGTTCAATGCCTTCCTGGCGTAAAATACCATGCAGCTCACTTTGTTTGGCATCAAGCAAACTAATGCCTTCGGCTATCATGTCATAAGGCGCCACTGATTGCTATTATCCTTACGCACTTTAAAGCCAATATCAATGTCTGGCTTACCCGGATCTTTAATCGTGGTTTTTACCACTACCACAGTATCGCTACCGAACTCTTTCGCACTGTCGAATTCCACGGTTTGGTTAGTGTATTGGGTAAATACACCGGCATAAGTGGCTACCAGATAATCCTTAAACACATCCATAAAGCGCTTAATATTTTCGATGGCCTGCTTTTTCTCCTCAGGGTCTTCGATATTACGCGCCTTTTGAATATAGCTCGCCAGCACGCGATAAGAGGCATACTTATAATCGACATAAGGAAGAAGCTCTTCTTCCACTATCACCTTTAGATGCTCTTTATCGGCGGCAATCTTGCTTTGGTCATGTTCGATACGCTTAAAGGTTTGATCTGCAACCTGGCGCACCATTTTATATGGGTCGCTTAAATCAACTTCCACCGCCTGCGCCTGAGGGGCTAGCAGCAAAACTAATCCTGCTACGAAACTGAAAACCTTATCCATAACTACCTACTCGCTACCTTGATTGAATAGAAACTGGCCGATTAGCTCTTCCAACACCAAGGCAGACTTGGTATCGGTGATCATATCGCCGTCCTTTAACGCTTTTGACTGCACGCCAAAGATGGCGTCAATTGATAACTCATCATCTTGTTGCGACTCGGCCACAGCATTACCCAAACAGGCCTGCTGCGCTTGGTTGCTGGCAATAACCGGGTTAAGGCCCAAGTATTGCTCACCTAAGATTCCCGAGGTCAAAATCGATACCGAAGTGGCATCGGAAAACTTACATTCATAGGCGTTATCTATGGCCATATAGACCACAGGCACAAACTCACTCGGGTGCACCTGAATGGTTTCGACACGGCCGATAACCACCCCGCCCACCTTGATAGGTGCACGAGATTTTAGTGATCCTATATTTTCAAACTTAGCCTGCAATGAATAAGTGCCATTGCTGCCGCTTAAACCCGCATTGGCTACCTTGAGCGCCAGCATAACAAGCGCGGCAATGCCCAGAGAGACAAACAAGCCGACCAAAATTTCAATTTTTCTCGAATTCATGGTGTTAATCCTTTAGCCGCCAAACATCACGGCGGTCAAAATAAAATCGAAGCCAAGCACGGCCAGTGAAGAATGGACAACGGTTTCCGTTGTCGCTTTGCTGATCCCTTCCGATGTGGGGACGCAGTCATAACCCTTGTACAAGGCTATCCAGGTCACCACTAAGGCAAATACACAGCTTTTAATGATGCCGTTGAGTATGTCTTTCTCGAACGACACCTGCGATTGCATAATTGACCAGAAACTACCGCGGTCAACGCCAAGCCAATCAACGCCGACTAAATGCGCCCCTAAAATGGCCACCGCAGAGAAGATGAGTGCCAGCGCTGGCATGCTGATCATGCCCGCCCAAAAGCGCGGTGCAATAACCCGTTTCAAAGGGTCCACCGCCATCATTTCCAGACTCGTAAGCTGTTCGGTGGCCTTCATTAATCCAATTTCTGCAGTTAACGCACTGCCGGCACGCCCGGCGAACAATAGCGCTGTAACCACAGGGCCTAATTCACGCAATAAGCTCAGTGCCACCAAGGGCCCCAAACTGTCTTCGGCGCCATAATCCACCAACACGGTATGACCTTGCAACGCTAATACCATGCCGATAAACAAGCCGGATACCACAATAATAATCAGAGATAAGAAACCCACCATGTAAAGCTGGCGGATCAGCAGCGGCGTGCCCTTACGAAAGTTAGGCATGCTTATTAAAGCACCTAACAACATATAGGTAGCACGGCCCATAGAGGCGAAGCGGCTCAGGGTTTTATGCCCCAGGCGCTGCCAAAACTCGAGCAAGGCTGACATTATGACATTAACTCCTGTTCATAAGGCTGAGCATCAAAATGAAATGGCACAGGACCATCGGATAAGCCCTGTAAAAATTGCTGCACCAGAGGCGACTCATGCTTGCGCAGCTCATCCGGGCTGCCACAACCTATCACCCCTTTTTCAGCGATGATAATCACGTGATCGGCGATGCTCATTACCTCGGGCACATCATGAGTAACGATTAAGGACGACAGCCCAAGAACATTGTTAAGCGAGCGGATCAACTTCACCAGCACGCCCATGGAAATAGGGTCTTGCCCAGCGAACGGCTCGTCGTACATGATGAATTCCGGGTCCAGGGCGATAGCGCGCGCTAGTGCGGCACGACGGGCCATGCCACCAGAGAGCTCTGCGGGCATTAAGTCTTTAGCACCACGTAAACCCACGGCTTGCAGCTTCATTAAGACAATAAGACGGATTAATTCTTCGCTTAGCTGGGTATGCTCGCGCAGTGGAAAGGCGATATTGTCGTACACCGACATATCGGTAAATAAGGCGCCGCTTTGGAACAGCATGCTCATTTTCGTGCGCGCCTTGTATAACGCTGCGCGATTCATGCTGGGAATGCTTTGACCTTGAAAAAGAATATCGCCACTATTTGGCTTGAGCTGACCGCCGATCAGCCGCAGCAAGGTGGTTTTACCTATACCACTGGGACCCATAATGGCAGTGATCTTCCCCTTGGGAATGGTTAGGCTCATATTCTGATAGATAACACGCTCCGCGCGTTTGAAGGTAACATCCTTGATTTCAACGATTGGTTGCGACAAGTCGCTCTCCCACTATTCTTCTATCATGTGACCCGACATTTTAAAGTTTTTTTGCGCCGAGGGAAAAAAGAATCTGTAAAAATTTGTAAGATCATTCAACAAAGCTGTAATGACGACAAATTAGGTGCGTTTTTTTACACAATTACAACGGCTTTTGATACTATTTGCGCCAGTATTTTTTCTAACTCATTGGCTTTGCACTCATGCTCACTTCTTTTGCCATTCTCGTCGCCGGTTTTGTCGCTCTCGTTTGGAGTGCTGACCGTTTTGTCTTTGGCGCCGCGGCTTTGGCACGCAACCTTGGCGTACCCGCTTTAATCATAGGTTTAACCGTAGTCGCTATGGGCTCTTCCGCCCCGGAAATGATGGTGTCGGCGTCAGCGGCGCTGGCGGATAAAACCGATACTGCGGTCGGTAATGCTGTGGGCTCAAATATAACCAATATTCTGCTGGTGCTGGGTATCACCGCCCTGTTGCGCCCGCTGTCAGTGTCCTCGGTAACACTTAAACGGGAAATGCCCTTGGTTTTTGTGGTCTCTGTGGCCGCCTGGTACATGTTTACCGACAACTATTTCTCCAGTGTAGAAGGCTGGTTGCTACTGGCCGGCTTTGTCGCCTTTATCGCTTTTCTTATCGTTATTTCACGCCAGCACAAGAATACTGAAGACGACCCCTTTGTCAGCGAAGCCTGTGATGAAATCCCTAAAGACGTAAGCACCAAAACCGCCTCACTGTGGCTGGTTGTGGGCCTGATACTACTGCCGGTCAGTTCGCATTTTATCGTTTCTTCGGCGGTGGAAATCGCTCAATTCTTTGGTCTTAGCGACCTGGTAATCGGCCTCACCATTATCGCCATTGGCACCAGTTTGCCAGAGCTTGCCGCCTGTGTGGCCGGGGTGTTAAAAAACGAAGACGACCTGGCCCTGGGTAATATCGTCGGTTCAAACCTATTCAATATCCTTGCCGTGCTTTCTCTTGCTGGCATTCTTAACCCTGCTGTGATTGACCCGGCTGCAGCCAACCGCGACGCCCTGGTGATGATAGCCGCGACCATAGTATTAATTGCCATGAGTTTGAACTTTCGTGGTGCCAGACGCATCAACAGGTTAGAAGGAGGCATGTTGCTGGTCGCATTTTTTGCCTACCAAGGATATATTTTTAGTCAGATAGCATAGAGTAAGCGTATATGACACAAAGCTACATCGCTTCCGCCCAGCGGGTGATAGAGACAGAAGTTCTTGCCCTTCAAGAACAGCTACAACATCTGGACGAGCAGTTTATTCAGGCCTGTGAGCTAATGAAGGCCTGCGCCGGACGCATTATCGTGGTCGGCATGGGCAAGTCAGGTCATATCGGCAACAAGATAGCCGCCACCCTGGCCAGTACAGGCACCCCGGCCTTTTTTGTGCACCCGGGAGAAGCCAGTCACGGAGATTTAGGCATGATCACCGCCCAGGATGTGGTGTTATTGATCTCTAACTCCGGCGAGACTCATGAGATTGTCAGCATCATCCCCGTGATTAAGCGCATTGGCGCAACCTTGGTGGCCATGACAGGCAACGCCCAGTCAAGCATGGCTACCCTGGCGGATCTGCATATCTGCATCGGCGTTTCTCAGGAAGCCTGCCCCTTGGGCCTGGCTCCCACCGCCAGTACCACGGCCACTTTAGCCATGGGCGATGCCATCGCCGTTGCCCTGCTCGAAGCCAAGGGCTTTACCGCCGATGACTTTGCCCTGTCCCACCCCGGCGGCAGCCTGGGTAAACGTTTATTGCTAACGCTTAACGACGTTATGCACAGCGGCGATAGCGTACCGCGTTCGCATCAATCACAAAGCATTAAAGAAGCCTTGTTGGAAATTTCCAGCAAGGGCCTGGGCATGACGGCTGTTATAAACGATGAGCAACAACTGGTTGGACTCTTTACCGATGGCGACCTGCGCCGAGTGCTAGAGCAACGCATCGATATCCATAGCACCGCCCTGCTCGAGGTAATGACACCAAATTGCACTACGGCCACCGCTAATATGCTGGCCGCCGAGGCACTTAATATCATGGAACAAAAGCGTATCAACGGTCTGATCGTCATCGATCAGGATAGTCGCCCGATTGGCGCCCTGAATATGCAAGACCTACTGCGTGCGGGAGTGCTCTAATGCAATTTTCCGATTTGTATCAGCCCATAGAGCAAGATGCCTGGCAAAGAGCGCAGGCGGTAAAATTGCTTATCTGCGATATCGACGGCGTGTTTTCCGACGGCCGTATTTATTTGGGCAATCAGGGTGAAGAGCTCAAAGCCTTTAACACCAAAGACGGCTTTGGCATTAAGGCGCTGCTTAATAGCGGTACTCAGGTGGCGGTGATCACCGGCCGCCAGTCACAAATAGTGCAAACCCGCATGGAAAGCCTGGGCGTCCCTTATATTTATCAGGGCCGTGAGCATAAACTCGATGCCTATGCCGAACTCAAGCAAACCCTTAATCTGAGTGATGAGCAGGTTGCCTATATAGGTGACGATGGCCCGGATTTGCCGGTAATGGAAAAAGTAGGTTTTGCCGTGGCCGTTAATGACGCGCACCCCCTGGTGAAACGTGTTGCCCATTACACCACTATGCTGCCAGGTGGCTTTGGTGCGGTACGCGAACTCACTGACCTGCTGATACTGGCCAAGGGCGGCAGCCTAGGCACTGAGGGCACCAGCTCATGAATATGGCGCGGGTGCTGATATCCATCGTTTTTATTGCGCTTATGGCCTGGCTATGGGCACCCTATTATATGCAATCGGAAAAAACGGTAAAAAGCAGCAGCGATGCCATTTCTATCCCGGATTATATTGCCACCGGACTAAGACAAAGCAGCTATAACGATCAGGGGACGTTAAGCCACACCGTCTATGCTGAACATATGGAGCTCTTCGACGAGCTGGGTTTTACCCACTTCAAGAAGCCGGTATTTACCCTCTATAACGACGGTGAACGTTGGCGTGTAACCGCCGATGAGGCGACGCTCTACAATAATAATATTTTGATCTTGGAAACCAACGTCATCGCCACCAATTTAATACCAGGGGCAATGATCGAAAAGGTCCAAGCAGCAGCTATCCAAATAGACATTGATGCCCAACGTATGGAATCGGAACAAAGTGTTGAGCTCAGGGGGCCGGATCTACTGATCACAGGTCAGGGCTTGAAAGCGGATATCAATACAGAGATAGTGGAACTAATAAAACATACGCGAACGGTATATTATGACCAGTAAATTCAAAGCATTAATCATAGGTTTGGGGTTCGGACTAGGCGCTGTAAATGCCTGGGCAGAGCAACCAGCCACGGTGACGGAAGTACAGATCGACGCCGATAAACAGCAGGCGCTGATCAAAGAAAACATCACCATTTTTGATAAAAATGTGCACATTGTTCATGGTCAACGAGAAATCAAGGCGGATCGCCTTGAGGCCCACCGTCGCCCTGAGTTAGGTGATAACAAGCAGCTGCTTATTGCCACCGGCAACCCGGCCATCTACAGCGAAACCATGGACGATGGTACGCAAATCACCGCTTCAGCTAAGGAAATCCGCTACGATGTAGCCACGCAAATGCTACAGATTTCCGGCACCGCCAAAATTGCCATGGCCGATCAACAGATCGTCGCCGAGACGATCAGCTATGATATAAACAAGCAGCTGATCAGTGCCGAAAAAGATAAAGATTCGAGCACCCGTGTAAGAACCACGCTCACACCGCAAAATGACGAGCAAAAAGAGAAGGGACAACCATGACCACGCTGAAGGCGCAAAAGCTGGCAAAAAGCTATAAAGGCCGTGAAGTGGTCAAGGATGTGGGCCTAGAAGTCAAAGCCGGCAGCATAGTCGGCTTGCTTGGCCCAAACGGCGCCGGTAAAACCACTACCTTCTATATGATTGTGGGTCTGGTACCAAGCGACAAGGGTGTGATCAGCATCGATGAGCAGGATATCACCCTGCTGCCCATGCATTCACGCGCCCGTTTAGGCATAGGTTATTTGCCGCAAGAGTCTTCTATTTTCCGTAAATTGACCGTCTATCAGAACCTGATGGCTATTTTGGAAACCCGTAAGGACCTGGATAAAAGCGGCCGTGAAAGCGAGCTCGAAGGTCTGCTGGACGAATTTAATATTCAGCATATTCGTGAGTCATTAGGCATGGCCCTGTCCGGCGGCGAACGCCGTCGTGTGGAGATTGCCCGCGCCCTCGCTGCTAACCCGAAATTTATTCTGCTCGACGAACCTTTTGCTGGTGTTGACCCTATTTCGGTGCTAGATATTAAGAAAATCATTGAACACCTCCGCAACCGTGGTATTGGCGTTCTTATTACCGATCACAATGTGCGCGAAACATTAGATGTATGTGAAACTGCCTATATCGTCTCCCATGGCGAGCTAATCGCATCTGGAACTCCCCAGCAGGTATTAGCAGATCAAACAGTACGCGATGTGTATTTAGGTGAGCAGTTTAGGCTTTAATCACAAAAGGATTGTTAGAGTACATGAGGCAATCATTACAGCTGCGTCTAGGCCAGCAATTAACAATGACCCCACAATTGCAGCAGGCTATCCGCCTGTTGCAGCTCAGTACTTTGGATCTCCAACAAGAAATTCAAGAAGCGCTTGATGCCAACCCCTTGCTCGAAATCGAAGAAGAGCATTACGGCGATAGTGACCTGCCACGCGATAAAAATTCGGCGGCCGACAGCGATAGCGACATTCAAAGCAATAACAGCACAAGCAATCAGGACGAAGTTGAAAGCGGCGACGCCCTTAACAATGACTCGATCAGCGATGAGCTACCCATGGACGTATCTTGGGACGAGTACATCAGTGCCGCCCCGGTTGCATCTGGGCCCATGCCCGATGACGAGTCTATTTACCAAGGCGAAACCACAGAAACCCTGCACGATTACCTGATGTGGCAATTACGCCTCACCCCGTTTAGCGCCATAGATGAAGCCATTGCCACCGCGATTATCGAAGCCATCGACGACAACGGCTTACTTACCGTTAGCACCGAGGACTTGCTCGAAAGCATCAACCATGATGAGCTGGAAGAAGAGATTGAACTCGACGAAATAGAGGCCGTTCTTAAGCGAGTTCAAATGTTTGATCCCATTGGTATTGGCGCCCGCTCACTACAAGAGTGCTTGTTGATCCAGCTCAAGCAATTTTCGCCTCAAACCCCTTGGCTTAACGAGACGAAAGAGGTAGTTTGTAATTATATTGATTTGCTTGGTAACCGTGACTACCGCACCTTAATGAAAAAGACTAAGCTTAAAGAAGCCCAGTTGAAAGAGGTGATGACACTGATACACAGCCTGAATCCCAAGCCCGCCGCGACCATAGTGCGCGAAGAGTCGGAGTATGTGATCCCGGATGTATCGGTGAAGAAGGTCAAGGGTCGCTGGAAGGTGGAATTAAACCCCGACAGCATGCCGAAGATACGTGTCAACGATCACTACGCATCCCTGGGTCGCAACTGCAAATCACAAAGTGACAGCCAATTTATTCGCTCTCACTTGCAAGAGGCAAAATGGTTTATAAAGAGCCTGGAGCAACGCAATGACACCTTACTTAAAGTAACTAATTGCATTGTTCAGCAACAACAGGCATTCTTTGAACATGGCGAAGAAGCAATGAAGCCAATGGTCCTTAACGACGTTGCAGAAATGGTGGAAATGCACGAGTCAACAATCTCTCGTGTTACCACACAAAAATACATGCACACGCCACGTGGGATCTTTGAGTTAAAGTACTTTTTCTCCAGCCATGTGAATACCGAGAATGGAGGTGAATGCTCATCCACAGCGATTAGAGCATTGATCAAAAAGCTAGTAGCCGCGGAAAATCCTGTAAAACCGTTAAGCGATAGCAAGATTACCGACATACTAGCAGAGCAAGGAATCAAAGTGGCTCGACGAACGATTGCAAAATATCGTGAATCGTTGGCCATACCACCGTCAAATCAACGTAAAAGCTTGATATAGACGTTAGACAAGAAGGAAAATGCTTATGCAATTAAATCTTACCGGTCGTCATGTAGAAATCACAGACTCTCTTCGCAACTATGTAAATAGTAAATTTGCCAAATTAGAGCGTCACTTTGACCACATTAATAATGTGCATGTTATTCTTGATATCGAGAAACTCACACAAAAAGCAGAAGCAACACTTCATGTAAACGGCGGCGAACTGTTTGCCACCGCAGAGCATCAGGATATGTACGCGGCGATCGATGGCTTAATTGACAAATTAGACCGCCAGGTAATCAAACATAAAGAGAAATTGTCTCGTCATTAAAATGAGCTTAGATTTACTTTTTTCCAAGGACTGCAGCAAGGCTGCGGTCCTTTTTAATAGCAAAAAAAGAATGTTGGAATACCTCTCTCAGGTAGCACACCAACATATCCCCCACCTCAGTGAGCAAGCCATACTGGATTCCCTTCTGGCTCGTGAAAAGCTTGGCAGCACTGGCATAGGGAAAGGGGTTGCCATTCCACACGGTCGCCTTGAAGGCATAGAGAATACCCTGGCCATTATCGTCACCAACCGTGAAGCCATCAATTTTGACGCCATCGACAATCGCCCCGTAGATATTTTTGTGGCGCTGCTTGTACCAGGCGATCAATGCGATCAACATCTCAAGACCTTGGCGAAAATTGCTGATAAACTTAAAGATAAACAATTCTGTAAGCAGCTAAGATCGGTCACCAGTGACCAGGAACTGTACCAGTTAATGGTTGCCTAAGGCACCACATGGGCAGTGCGACTGAGAAGTTCGATTGATAAGTTCGAGTGTTTAACTTTAATGCCAGCATGTGGCTCGGCAAGGGGTGGATAAATGGATTTGATTATTGTCAGTGGGCGCTCCGGTTCCGGTAAATCCGTCGCCCTGCATGTACTTGAAGATCTCGGCTACTATTGTGTCGATAATATCCCGGTCAACCTATTGCCCGCCCTGGTGCGCAGCGTTTCCGACAATTACGATAAAATTGCCGTCAGCATAGACGTTCGTAACCTTCCCAAAGAAGAACAAGAATTCAGCGATATCTTAGGTTACCTACCAGAATTTTCACAACCGACACTGTTTTACCTCGACAGTGACGAGCAGACCCTGATCAAACGCTTTTCAGAAACCCGACGCCTGCACCCGCTGTCGATGCAAAACCTGCCTCTGGACTTGGCCATCCGCGAAGAAAAACAACTACTGGATGTGTTGATCACTCACGCCAACTTTATCATTGATACCAGTGAGTTAAGTGTTCACCAGTTGGCCGAGATGATACGAGAAAAGGTACTGGGTAAAAAAGATAAGCAACTGCTTATCACCTTTGAATCCTTCGGTTTTAAACACGGCATCCCAAAAAATGCCGACTATGTGTTCGACGCCCGCTTTTTACCTAACCCACATTGGGAGCCGGAACTTAAGCCCTTAACCGGCCTAGACCAACCGGTCAAAGACTACCTTGCCAGCCATAGCATAGTGCAAAAATTTACCTGGCAAATTCAAACCTTCGTGCAAACCTGGTTACCTCATTTAGAGCGTAATAACCGCAGCTATCTGACCATAGCCATAGGCTGTACCGGTGGCCAGCACCGCTCTGTGTATCTGGCGCAAACTTTGGGCGAGCGCTTTATGGACTCTCACCCTAACGTGAAAATCCGCCATCGCGAGCAGGAGGGCTAGACTTGATGGAAGCCACCTTTGTTATTCAAAACAAGCTGGGGTTGCACGCCCGTGCCGCCTCACAGCTGGCACAATTGGCAATGAACTTTGATGCCAAGATCACCCTGTATCAGGGTGAGAAAAGCGCCGAGGCCGACAGCGTCCTCGCCTTACTCTTGCTCGAAAGCGGCCAAGGCAAGGAAGTCAAAGTGGTGTGCGAGGGCAACGACGAAGAAGGTGCTCTGGCTGCCATTGGGCAGTTAATCGCAGAAAAGTTTCACGAACAAGAATAGCTCCCTCATTTACCTTTGGTATCTTAGTCTGAGTTAAGGTAAACTTACTAAGCGCTTGTAAGTGCTCGCTTATCGGTGCGTTTCTTCCATTTTTATCGACAAGGGAAGCCTATGCCTGAAGCCTATGAACAAGAAAATCCGCTGCAACCACTTCAAGAGATCACTGAAGCACTCAATAGCGGCCAATTTGTTCATGTACGTCGGCTTCTAGCAAAAACAGCGCCCTGTGACACCGCCCTTTTACTCGAATCATCGCCGCATAAAACCCGTTCCAAGCTTTGGGCCTTAGTCGACCCCGACGTTCAGGGTGACGTGCTCGAAGAGCTGTCTGAAGACGTGCGTCTTAGCATTATTGCGCGCATGGAGCCGGAGCACATTGCCGCGGCGACCGAGGACATGGACGACGATGATCTCGGTGAAGTACTGCGAAGCCTGCCGGAGCCCGTTTATAAAGACGTAATCGAGGCGATGGACAGCCAAGATCGAGACAGGGCAACCACGGCGCTGTCTTATCAGGAGCGCTCGGCCGGGGCCTTGATGAACACGGATACCGTGACCATACGCCCGGACGTATCCATCGATGTCGTGTTGCGTTACCTGCGCCTTAAAGGCGAATTACCCGAGGGCACGGATGAGCTCTACGTGGTCGACAAAGACAACTGCTTTTTGGGCTCACTGCCACTTACCGCCTTGTTAACCAATATGCCCGACGCCATAGTGCGCGAGGTAATGGACGAGGAATGCGAAGTCATTCCCATTAGCATGGACGAGTCGGAAGTGGCTCAACTGTTCGAACGTCATAACTGGATCTCAGCCCCGGTAGTGGATGATCAAGCCCATCTGCTCGGTCGTATTACCATCGATGATATCGTTGACGTTATCCGTGAAAGTGCCGAGCACAGCATGTTAAGCCTGGCCGGTCTTGATGATGAAGAAGATACCTTTGCGCCGGTTGTGAAAAGTACCAAGCGACGCTCTATCTGGCTGGGTGTAAACCTGCTTACCGCCATGTTGGCGGCCTTTGTGGCCAGCTTTTTCGAAACCACCCTGGGTATTTTACCCTTCTTAGCCGTGCTTAACGGCATAGTGCCGTCCATGGGTGGCGTTGCCGGCTCGCAGACCCTGACCCTGGTTATTCGTGGTATGGCCCTAGGCCATGTCAATGAGACCAACCAAAAGTTCCTACTGACCAAGGAGCTGGCCATCGGTGCCTTGAACGGCGTGTTGTGGGCGATACTCATAGGCAGTGCTATTGCCCTGTGGAAATGGGACATCACCATAGGTCTGGTGATTGCCTTTGCCATGTTTATGAACCTGCTGGCCGCCGGTATCGCCGGTGCGGTGGTCCCGCTTATTCTCAAGCGCATGAATATCGACCCGGCCCTGGCGGGTAATGTGGTATTAACTACGGTCACGGATATAGTCGGTATATTCGCCTTCCTCGGCACCGCGACCTGGTTCTTGATTTAGTTCATTGAACCTTATAGAAAACCAAAAAAGCCCAGACAACCTGGGCTTTTTTGTGCGAGTTCAAGGCGTAGTAACCATGGTATGCCACCTTTAACTCATCTACAGAAATTGAAATCTAACTTTGCTGAAAATTGTACTTAATAGATAACTACTAAGCACAATCACAGTAATTATAGTGCTCCCATCCAAGTTGTTACATCGTATCGTTCCAGTGCAATGTATCATTTAACGTAATGGGTGTGTCACCAGCACTTGAATAACTCTCACCACCGAAAGTAGTGAGCGATTGTGCAAGCGATTCGTAGCCAGACTCTTGAATACTTACTCCCGAAATTATTGCTTTGATGGTATCCACATCCCATTGCGTACCATCAGCAAACTGGATGCCATCTAACGCATACACACTTACGCCATCATTGATAAAGAAGTTGGCTACAGTAATAACTTCATTGCCTATCTGCAGCAATAAGTTG
>NZ_PQCF01000031.1:553634-554459 GCF_002964765.1 Pseudoalteromonas sp. T1lg88 | reverse complement strand
GGTGCCACCGTCGACAGCATCACCATCAGTGATGGTGTGACGACGATCACGGTACCGAGCTCGGCGATCAGCACGGATAGCAACGGCAACCTGACAGTCACTGGGCAAGACCTTTCAGGTCTCGCCGACGGTGAATTGACCGTCACCATGACAGTGACCGACGTCGCAGGGAATACAGGTACTGTCACCGATACCACCACCCTGGATACGGGCGCACCTTCGGTGACCATCAACGACAACACCACCAATGACAGCACCCCAGCCTTGACCGGCACCATAGATGATCCAGAGGCGAGCATAGTAGTAACCGTTGAGGGTGTGGATTATGTTGCCACCAACAATGGCGACGGCACCTGGACCTTGGTGGACGACACCTTACCAGCGCTTATGGACGGTAGCTACCAAGTCACAGTGACCGCCACCGACGCTGCGGGTAACAGCAGCATGGCCACGGGCAACTTAGTCATTGATACCAGCGCGCCAACCACGGGCGATGGTGCGAACAGCATCGCGTTCAACGACGGTGGGGATGAGCTTGTCAACGCGGACGAAGCCACGAACGTCAGCTTCACCGGCAGCGTTGAAGCCGGTGCCACAGTGAACAGCATCACCATCAGTGATGGTGTGACCACGATCACGGTACCGAGCTCGGCGATCAGCACGGATAGCAACGGCAACCTGACAGTCACTGGGCAAGACCTTTCAGGTCTCGCCGACGGTGAACTGACTGTCACCATGACAGTGACAGACGCTGCCGGGAACACAGGCACGGTCACCGATACCACCACCCTAGATACGGGCGCACCTTCGGTGACCATCAACGAT
>NZ_PQCF01000031.1:411621-553624 GCF_002964765.1 Pseudoalteromonas sp. T1lg88 | reverse complement strand
CACCATCAGTGATGGTGTGACGACGATCACGGTACCGAGCTCGGCGATCAGCACGGATAGCAACGGCAACCTGACAGTCACTGGGCAAGATCTGTCAAGCCTCGCCGACGGCGAATTGACCGTGACCATGACAGTGACAGACGCCGCAGGGAACACAGGTACGGTAACAGATACCACCACCCTGGATACGGCCACACCTTCGGTGACCATCAACGATGACGTTACCAATGACAGCACCCCGGCCTTGACCGGTACCATAGATGATCCAGAGGCGAGCATAGTAGTGACTGTCGAGGGTGTGGATTACACCGCCACCAACAATGGCGACGGCACCTGGACCTTGGTGGATAACACCTTGCCAGCGCTTATGGACGGTAGCTACCAGGTCACCGTGACTGCCACCGACGCGGCGGGTAACAGCGGCATGGCCACGGGCAACTTAGTCATTGATACCAGCGCGCCAACCACGGGCGATGGTGCGAACAGCATCGCGTTCAATGACGGCGGCGATGAGTTGGTAAACGCGAGCGAAGCGACCAACGTGACCCTTTCTGGCGTTGTCGAAGCCGATGCCACCGTCGACAGCATCACCATCAGTGATGGCGTGACCACGATCACGGTACCGAGCTCGGCGATCACTTTGGATAGCAACGGCAACCTGTCAATCACTGGGCAAGATCTGTCAAGCCTCGCCGACGGTGAATTGACCGTAACCATGACGGTGACCGATGCTGCGGGCAATACCGGTACGGTAACCGATACCACTACGCTTGATACCGCTGTAGATGGCAATGGCAATGGTCAAACCGTCACCTTTGACAGTATTTCCAATGATTCTGGTACTGACGGAGACTTCATCACGAGCGATACCTCGTTGATCTTCAACGGCACCATAGATCTTGACGATGCCACTACCTTGACTGTGTCTGTTGGTGGCACCGAGTACACCTTTGGAACTGCACCAGAGCTCACCATTGATAGCAATGGCAACTGGAGCCTCGACTTATCGGGGACCCCATTAGCTGCTGGCACCTACCCAGTCATTGCGACGGTTACCGATGCAGCAGGTAATTCACTTAGCACCGCCAGCCAAGATGTTGTCATTCAAGCGCTTGACGCCGTAAATGATGTGAGTGCTATCGACCTTGAGCCCGTTGTTACCGTTAACCCGCCACAAACAACTGACGATGTAGAAGTGCTTGGTTTGGCGGACGCAACTGGCGGCGCTAATGCCAGCGCGACCTTCACTGTTGCACCAGACAATATCGGTGACGTGGAAATTGAAGTTAGTCAAACCTCACTTGCAGCGGTTGCTGATGCCTTTATGGTTGAGGTGTACGATGAAAATGGTGTGCTGGTCTATCAAGGGGTCAGTGCAAACTCACAACTTGCCAATGTTGGTGGTTTGGATATTTTCAACATCACCGGGGATGAGACTATCTCTATCTCGATTCCAGACTTAGCAGCGGGTAACTACAGTGTGGTTGTGCGCAACGATGCAAGTCTGCTGGAGAATCAGGTAGGCAGTGTGCTGGACGCTGACGGTGATGGAGAGGTAAGCCTTAGCGAACTCGGCTTCGCAGGCGTGGAGCTTGGTCCAGATAACCGAGACTATGTGCTGCAGTACGTCGAAGATACGATAAATGCCATGCAGAATGGCGGCTCATTGCTGACCGGTGACGGGACTTTGATTCGCGAAACTCTGGAAGAGATGCTTGCTATTACCCCAACCATAGATGCAGGTGAAATAGCAGACCGACTGACTGATGCGCTCGACGCCAAAGGCGTCAACCGAGACCTCAAAAAGTTTTATCAAGTTATCGCCGATGCTCTGTTTAATGACACCGTAACCCTGTTGGAAAGTACGGACATTACCACCACAGTAACTGAGTACAGCTACTTTGGAGAGGCGCAAGGTAACCTGATAGAGGGAGATACAGGTGGTGCTGGTGCAGATACCATTATCGATGGCGCACAAGTCACTGTGGTCACAAACAGTGCTGGTGAAAGCGTCGTTGTGCCAGATACAGGCACGGTGACGATTCAAGGTGCATATGGTGTCTTGGAAATTGCAGCTGACGGCACTTATACCTATACCGCAAATGGTGATCGCAGCTCGTTCGGTCAAGACGAAGTGTTCAACTACACCCTGTCAGACGGTGAAACTTCTGACTCGGCATCACTGACCATCAGCATTACGGGTAGTGACTCCCCGGCTGGGCAAGCACAAACCGACATAGCTACAGACGAAGGTGCACCAGTAACCGAGTTAAGCGCTGACTTGCTGTTCAGTATGGTCGATGACGGTGAACTGATGATGCAATATGACGTTCTTGCCTCGAGTGAACCAAGGTTCAACGACAAGAGTGAAGAGTTGATGCGTCAAGCTGTTCTTGAACACACAGTCGAAGAAGACATCGAATTACTGCTCAACGATGTAGATGCTGAACCAGAGACGCAAGCACTGTCGGTTTCGGGTGATTACGGTACCTTCAGTATCGACGGCGTCATGTTTAATGACGTGAGTCTCCTTCAGCAGTCGCCGTGGGCGGATGAGGATACTAATGTCGTCATTTAATCGACATTTCCGGTATGCGGTTATGCTTGGCTTGAGCTGTTGCTCAAGTCAAGCTTTTGCCACATCTGTTGAGCCGGCAGAAAGTCCGTCAATCTCACAAATGGTGCATTATGGCTTAACCTTGAATCCTCGTGTTCGCTCCGCGGTGGCTGAGATCCAGCAAGCTGAAAAAACCATAGACGTTAACGAGGGCCGCTTTTGGCCTTCACTTGACCTTACCGCAGGGCCTGCGGATGGCATCAGCGGCGCCTTTGCTTACAATATCACCCTGAGCTACACCTTATACGATTGGGGGGCATTGGACAGCGAACTGGAAGGCATGAACGCCGAGGCGCGTAAAGCGTTACATAAATTACGCCAAGTACGTGCTGAAGTCGGCATCGAAATCATCGAAGCTTACCTCGATATTATGCTTGCTCAGCAACGACAAGCGATTATTCAAGAACACCAGCGACGTATTGCTCGTGTTGAGCGCATGGCTGAAATTCGCGCTGCAGGAGGTTATAGCGACCGCGCCGAATTAAATCGAGTGCTGCAAGCGCGCTATTATAATGAACAACAAAGGCAAATGACCGACGGTGACCAGCAGCAAGCGCGCTTGCGTTTACGCATGTTGATGCAACGCCCGGTTACGGCCCTGCCACCATTGCCTGCCAATTATGTGCAGCTACAAAACCTGTTGCCGAGTACCCAACAACAAACACAATTGATCCCGCGCTCACCGCAATATATGCAGGCACAAGAAGAAGTTCATATTGCCCACAGTCAAGCTGAGCGCGTCAAAGCTGCGCAACTGCCTCGTGTGGTCTTAGAAGCCTCATCGCAACGCCGCGATATCGGTGGTGAATTAACTCGCGACTCTGCGGTCGCGGTGCGTTTTAAAGCGAGCTTCAATCAAGGTTTAGCCAGCTTCGATATGGATGACATTGAGCGTCTGCGCGCTGAAGCCGCACAGTGGGATCTGCAATTTACACAACTCGATATTGAACGTAATTTGAATATGCAACGTGAATCACTGCGCAACTTAAGTCAACAACGACAATCACTTGAACAACAAGTAAATGCGGCAACCGCACTGTTGAGCGCCTACCAAGATCAATTCCGCGCAGGCCTCACCACGGTAGAGGAAATTTTAACGACAGAGCGCGAACGCTTTGAATTGCTCAGCCAACATCTGAACGTATCCATTGAGCTATTGCGTATTCCCTACCGGATGAGCTCAGAACTTGGGATCCTAGAATCTGTCCTTGCCGCGCAGAGCAATGAGGCGCATAACCTATGACGCACTTCAATCCAGTGACGCCACCCACAGTTGATCCCTTGCAACTTGCATTAACAACCTATTGTCAGTTGCTGGGTAAACCGACACGCGAAGAGGTCATTGGCGAAGGCCTGCCTTTGAAAAACGGCCGTTTAACTATCGAGTTAATTCCACGCGCCTTGGATAATCAGGGCATTAATGCCGTTCTGGTGGAGAAATCACTCCAGCAATTGCAAGACTACCATTTACCTGCCTTATTGCTTACCCGGCATAACTCTGGGTTGGTGTTAATCAGTAAAGATGAAGAGCACTGCACTGTTGTCGTGCCGGAAACCGCTGGACAAAAAACCTATACCTATGCCGAACTTGAAGCTTTGATCTCCTCGCACCTGGTTCTTGCTGACATCGCCTACCAAGCGGATGACCGAGCGAAGGACTATGCACAGCCCTACAAAAAGCATTGGCTCAAAGAGCAGTTGATGAAGTGTTGGTCGACCTATATTGACGTCGGTGTCGCTTCGATGTTTGCCAATATACTGGCCGTTGGTACCTCGTTATTTGCCTTACAGGTGTACGACCGGGTCGTTCCTAATGATGCCTTTGATACCTTGTTTATTCTTACCACAGGGGTTGTCATTGCCATTGTTTTTGACTTTATCTTACGGGTTCTACGCGCCTATTTGCTTGATGTGACTGGTAAAAAGTTAGATTTAGAGCTGTCATCGCGACTCTTTTCACAAGTGTTGTTTATGCGGCTTAAAGCGAAACCGCAATCCACCGGCGCGTTTTCCAGTCAATTGAAAGAGTTTGACAGTGTGCGCGAGTTTTTCACCTCGTCTACCGCGGCCACCATCAGTGACTTTCCATTTATCCTCTTATTCTTACTGCTGATCTGGTATCTAGGCGGCCCCGTGGTGTGGGTGCCGATCATCGCTATTTTATTGATGTTATTACCCAGCTTACTGATGCAGGGAAAACTGGCTGCATTGTCTCGTGAAGGGTTACGCGAAGGCGCTGTAAAACAAGGGCTGATGATCGAGGTGATCGAAAACCTCGAAACGGTTAAAGCTAGCCACGCTGAGTCTCGCAATTTGTTTTTATGGGAAACCCTTACCAAGAAGCAAGCAGCCGACAGTGTCACCTTTAAAAGCCTCTCGAACAGATTGAGTCAAGGCGCTGCAATGGTGCAGCAACTCGGATTTATTTTCGTGGTGGTGGTTGGGGTTTACCAAATCAGTGCCAGCGAAATGACGATTGGTGCACTCATCGCCTGTACCATGTTAACTTCACGCACCATAGCACCGGTAAATCAAATCACTGGGGTGCTGGTGCGATGGCAGCATGTTAAGGTTGCCCTTGAAGGACTTGACCAGATTATGCAGGCGCCTACAGAGCGCCCGCCAGGCCGCCAGTTTGCTCATAAACCTAGGCTCGATGGCGATTACAGCCTCGAAAATGTCAAACTTAGTTATGGCAATGAGGGGCCGCCAGCGTTGAGCATTAATAAACTGCAGATTAAAGCAGGAAGTCACACCGTGTTACTTGGCAGCAACGGCGCTGGTAAATCGAGCCTGTTGCGGATCTTAGCGGGCTTAGAAGACGTCGATAGCGGCCAAGTGCTGCTTGATGATATTGCCATGACACAACTCGATCCCGCGGACCGTCAGCGTGATATCGGCTATTTGCCACAAGATTCTTGTTTGTTTTACGGGACGTTACGCGAAAACCTTCAGTTGGCAGGCAATAATCACACGGATGAGGCCATTTTCAACGTCCTTGATAGCATTGGTTTTGGTGTTGCTGTGCGTGCGCATCCGCTGGGCTTAGATATGCCTATTCTTGGCAGCAGAAGCCTCTCCGGTGGTCAACGTCAAGCCGTTGCATTGGCACGGTTAATCTTACAAAACCCGCGAATTGTGTTACTGGACGAGCCAACCTCGGCGTTTGACCAAGTCAACGAAGAGAAAGTCATACAATTTATGCAAACCTGGTTACAAGGTAAAACCTTGGTCATGTCGACCCATAAACGCCGGATGTTGGCACTAGGTACCCGAGGAGTCGTTCTTAAACAAGGACATGTGGCTAACGAAGGTGATTTTGATAGTATTTTAGCTCCTCAAGGGCAGGTGAAACATGAAGCCTAGTAACCCCTGGTCGGATGAAAGTCGTCTATTTTCTGCGCGTCCTGCGCTGTGGTTGTGCATCTTAATCGTGGCCATTTTTATTGGCTGGGCGGCATTTGCTGAGATTGACGAAGTCACCCGCGGTGAAGGTAAAGTTATTCCCTCCAGCCGTTTGCAAACAATCCAAAGCCTTGAAGGGGGTATTGTCGAAGAATTATTGGTCTCAGAGGGGCAGCTAGTAGAGCAGGGCGATCCCTTACTTAGGCTCGATAGAACCCGCTTTTTAGCCGCGTTTCGCGAAGGTGAAAGCCAAGCTTCGTCCTTGTTAGCTTCAATCACCCGTTTGGAGGCCGAGGTACGCGATAGCGCGACATTAACCTTTCCAAACGAACTGAAAATCGATGAGGAAGATCGCATCTTTGAGCAAGCGTTATTTGCCTCTCGACGGACCAATAAACAAGAAAAAGTCGTTGGCTTACAACGCCGCATGCACATTGTCGAAGAGCAGCTCGGCATCTTACGCCCCATGGTGGCGTCTGAGTCGGTCAGTCAAATGGAGCTGCTCCGGTTAGAAAAGGAGCTTGAAGATTTAAAAGGACAGATCATCGAAGTCAGCAATAATTACATGCAGGATGCCTATACCGAATTGACTCAAAAGAAAGCAGAGCTCAATGCCCTGAACGAGTCTTTAGTGCAGCGGCAAGACCAGTTGACTCGCACCCAAATCACATCGCCCGTCAAAGGTATGGTGAATGACATTTTGGTTACCACACGCGGTGGTGTGGTGCAGCCGGGTGAGCCTATCATGTATGTCTTACCGATTGATGAGCAATTACTGATTGAAGCGAAAATAGCCCCTGAAGACATCGCATTTTTAGCACCTGGAATGTCAGCGAAAGTGAAAATCACGGCGTATGACTTTTCGATTTACGGGGATCTCGAAGGCGAAGTAATTCAAATTAGTCCGGATACGATTGAAGAGGAAACGGCACAAGGCAAAGCGTACTTTTATCAGATCCTGATTACTACCGAAGGGAATCAGTTAGTTAAAGGTGATAAGAGCTACCCCATCCGGCCCGGCATGATTGCACAAGTGGATGTGTTAGGAGGTAAACGCACAGTTCTCAGTTACCTCTTAAATCCGCTTCTGAAAGCTAAACTCAACTAAGTAACACAAACAAGAAGTACCCCCCCTTGGTGGTACTTCTTGATATCGAATTAGCCAGACACCTACTCCAAGATTTCACACTTCCGAAAATAACTAAGACACCCACTCTAAGATTTCACACTTACGGACTCCTTGACTACACTTTGAGGGTTCTACTCAAGGAGGAGTGAATCATGGCAACGCCTCGGAAAAGCCAAATCAGCCTGGCTGACACCCCTTATTATCACTGTATTTCTCGCTGTGTACGGCGCGCCTTCTTATGTGGCAAAGATGCATTGACTGGCCGCTCTTATGAACATCGCCGCGACTGGGTTGAAAGCAAACTGCTGCAGCTGGCCCGTATTTTCTGCATAGATGTGTGTGCCTACGCGGTAATGAGCAACCATACCCATGTGGTGCTGCATGTGGATAGGCGCAAAGCCCAGCGCTTAACGGATAAAGCCATTGTGCTGCGTTGGCATAAACTATTTAAAGGCACCTTGCTCAGTCAACGTTTTGTGCAAGGGGAGTCGTTAGATGGGGCCGAATTGGCCGCTCTACAAGGTCGAATCTTGATTTATCGGAAGCGCCTTAGTGATATCAGCTGGTTTATGCGAGTGCTCAATGAAGGGATTGCCCGTCAAGCCAATCGTGAAGATGAATGCACCGGCAGATTCTGGGAGGGCCGATTTAAATCTCAAGCGCTTCTTGATGAAGCTGCCCTTATTGCCTGCTTAGCCTATGTGGAGTTAAACCCGATTCGCGCCAAGGCCGCCGACTTACCCGAACAATCCGATTATACGAGCGTGAAAGCCCGCATCGAATCAGCAAAGAAGGGTAAGCAACCTTCCACTTTAATGCGTTTTGTTGGACACCCTCGTAAGCCTATGCCGAAAGGCCTGCCTTTTGAGCTACGCAGTTACTTAGAGCTGGTTGAATGGACGGGGCGATGTATACGCGAGGATAAACCAGGTTATATTGCATCTGACGCAACCCCCATACTTGAACGACTCGATATTAGCCCAGTAAATTGGCTGTCCCTGGCCACCTCATTCACCAAGGTTTTTCGCGGCGCGGTGGGTAAGGAGCAAGCATTAACAACCTACTGCCAGCATCAACACCGAAAACGACGTGTGGATTTAAGCAACAGCCAAGCACTGTTTATTTAAACTCAACTTCCTTTCCCTTTATCGCTCACTAAGCCCGAAAGTATCCAATACGCACGTCCAAAATTCACGAAAATGATAATAATGAAAGGAAAATTGTCGAAAAACGTTCGAACTGGGCAACACTCACTTTAAAATTCATCTCCCCTCATTCCGTTGGAAAAACTCTATCTTTAAAATGGCTGTCTTGGTTATGTCTCTTAAGATGGGTGTCTTTGTTATTTTCTTCGTTGCAAAAACTCTATCTTTAAAATGGCTGTCTTGGTTATGTCTTTTAAGATGGGTGTCTTTGTTATTTTTTAAAGTGGGTGTCTTGTTTACTCCCTCTTGTTTACTCCCGAGTTTGACCGCTGCGAGCGCTTTTTCATCTCCTAAAATAGCGCCAACTGGTCGTAGCAGTGCATAAAATAGTCTATAACTATTTCAAATAACTGAATAATTGTATTTTCACACTTAAGTCGTAGCTATTTTTTCTTTCAATCTTTGTTTTTGTTGATAGGATGTTTCCTAAAGGTTAAATCGGCTGGCCTGAGTTAGCCGAGATAACCATCATAGAAATTATAATAAGTGCTTTAGCTTACTCTTCTTCCTCTCCACCCTCAGGTGCGTCAATTGAGCAAGAAGAGCAGGCAGAATAATCAACAGGACATATATGACAACACATCGATTAAATATGCTGGCAGTTGCCGTCGGCTTAGCCGTTTCTACGGTCTCAGTGCAGGCTGAAGAGTCACAACAAGTCAAAGCAGATGAAAAAATTGAAGTAATTTCGGTACTGGGCTCGCGCATGGCTAATCGCACGGCCACAGAGTCTACATCGCCGGTTGATTTGATTGACTCGGACGACCTAAATAAGGGCGGCTTTACCGAACTGGGTCAAAGCTTACAGGCTACGGCGCCTTCGTTTAACTTTTCTCGTACCCAGGTATCGGACGGCTCTGACTTGTTCCGTCCCGCGACTCTTCGTGGTTTACAGCCGGACCAAACCCTGGTGCTGATCAATGGTAAGCGTCGTCATAACCAGTCTATCTTTGGCCTAAATGGTACGGTCGGCGCGGGTGCGGCGGGTACCGACATGAACGCTATTCCATTGATTGCGCTAAAAGGCGTTGAAGTTTTGCGTGATGGTGCCGCTGCGCAATATGGCTCAGATGCCATTGCCGGTGTTATTAACCTTTCTTTAAACAATTCAACTGGTGTAACAACAGGTTACGTTCAAGCTGGCAGCACAGGCGAGGGTGATGGTGATACCATTTCCATCGGCCTAAACCGTGGTTTTGATATCGGCGATGACGGTGGATTTATCAACTTCTCAGTTGAATATCGTGATGCTGATGGCACCAACCGTGCCGAGCGCGACATTGGTGGCTCGGTCGATGTGCCGTATGGCACCTTATCTGACGACGTGCGTTGGGGACAAGGTAATGCCGATAGCGAATTTACCTCACTGTTTTACAATATGGTCCTGCCTATGGACGACATCGAGCTGTATTCGTTCGGTGGCTACTCAAACCGTACTGCCTTGGGTAATGGCTTTTATCGAAACTTCGACCAGGCCGCCAAAAACGTGGTGCAGGTTTACGGCGATGGTTTCTTACCGCGCATTGATAACGAGGCGGAAGATATTTCCTTCGCTCTTGGCCTTCGCGGCGAGATAAACCCGGATTGGGGCTATGATGTTTCAGCGGTTTATGGTGAAAACACCTATGATTTCCACTCGAAAAACACCATCAACGCCTCATATGCGGCCGAGTATGTGTTCAATAACCCGGATGCATCGGATGCGGATATCATAGCCAATGCAGGCCCTCGCGGTGGTTATTCCGGTGGTTTCCGTTTTGATCAAACCACGGTTAATGCGGATCTAAATGGTACGCTTGATATCGGCCGCGCAGATCCTGTGTATCTGTCTGTTGGTGCCGAATACCGTAAAGAGAATTATGAAATCGTCCCAGGTGAAGAAGCCTCTTATGCTTGTGGTTTGGCCAATATGGATACCTCTTACCCGTCGGTAAACGATCCTGATCAGTTTGCCGAATGTGGTTTCCAAGCCTATAACGGCTTGCGTCCTGAAGCCTCAAACGATGAAAGTCGACACAGCTATGCCTTGTATGCGGATGCCGAAACCTTGATCACCGACGCTTGGCAGGTGAGCGCGGCGTTGCGTTATGAAGATTTCTCCGATGCCGGCGACGACATCATAGGTAAACTTGCGACTCGCTATGAAGTAAATGATGACTTCGCCATTCGAGGTGCAATTTCGTCGGGCTTTAGAGCGCCGTCACTACAACAAAGTGCTTACACTGCCTACACCACTAACCTGGGTGCCAGTGGTGAATTAGAGCAGTCGTTTACGGCAACGGCTGGCTCGGATTTCCCTTCTGCTCTGGGTGTGGATAATCTGGAGCTTGAGAGTTCAGAAAACCTTAGTTTTGGCTTTGTTTGGGATTTCAGCAGCGAGTTGTCGCTTACCGTTGATTTCTATCACGTTGAGATTAAAGACCGCATTACTCTAGGTAGCTTGATGTCTGCCGAAGATGTGGCCTTCAGCCCAGAAGCTGTGGCAGCCCTTAACGCCACAGGTGCTGCGCAGGCAAACTACTTCTCTAACTCGGTAGACTCAACCACTAAAGGGGTGGATATCATCGCCGCGTATAACACAGATTTATACGATGGTGCTTTCTCTGCGACCTTCGCCGGTAACTTAAATGAGACCGAAATCGACGATGTAAACGCGCCGCAGGGCATCCCTGATAACATTGCCCTAGATGATCTACAACGTAGCTTCTTAACCGATGGCCAACCGGGCGAGCGTGCAACTTTAACGTTCGAATATGAGCGTGGCGATTACAACAGCATGTTGCGTTTTAACTATTATGGTGAAACCGATGTGAGTTACTTCGGTCAGGATCACATTCCTCTACCGGATGAGTTGTCACCTACGGGTTCATTTAAAGACACCAGTACCGTTGAATCGGCCGTGCTAGTGGACGTAAATGTGGGTTATCACCTGTCTGATGAGGTAATGCTGTCTGTGGGTATCGACAACCTGTTTGACGAAACGCCGGATGAGCTAGGTGAAGATGAAGTGCTTGATTTTATTTCAAATCAGGCATTTAAATACCCGCTTCGCGCAGTGCCTTATGGCTTTGATGGTATGACCTACTACGCCAAAGTAAGTTTTAGCTTCTAAACGCTAACGAATTAAAAAAGCACGCGAAAGCGTGCTTTTTTGTGCCTGTCACTTCTGCGCGTAACGCCTAGCGTTTATCGCCTATTGCGTAGCAACTAGTTGCTGCAGTTTTTCCCGCGGCAGGGCTTATCGCCGCCCCCACCGCTGCCCCCGCCGCTTTCGGTAACATCCACACCTATCCAGTTCGACCAGCTTGATGCGCCGCTGTTATTAAATGCACGTAGACGATAGCGGAAGGTGCCTGTGCCGCTGGCATCCACCAAGGCGGTTTGGTCTGCACTGACAGGGCCGATAGAAGTGGTGGATTGCCACACACCCGCTAGTTTTTTATGGGCCTTTTCTCGTTGCAGCTCATAGCCGCTTTCGTCGCTTACATCATTCCAACTTATGACTGCGGTGCCATCGCCACCATCAAGAACCGCAAAATTTCCCGGCGTCAGAGGTGGCAGCGGATTGCTGCTGGCATTGAGGGCACCGGCCAGATTTAAGCGTCCGTTTAGCGACCAGGCTTGCATATTCTGGCCTCCGGCTCCACTGACATCGGCACCTTGCTCCAGGCGCTCACGCACCGCCTGGTTACAGGGCACACCGGGAGCCGCTTCGCAGCTAGCAGGGTCGGCCAGGCCATCGCTATAAAAGTGCGCCCAGACCACAGCCGCCGCGCCGGCAACGAAGGGGCTGGCCATGGATGTGCCGGAATACCAATCCAGGCAGGCATCGTTATCGGGGTCAAAAATCGTTCCCAGTATTTCCGCGTAGAAAACACAGAGCTCATTGGGAACCGTGGAGATAATATGGTCGCCGGGCGCCATCATGGATATCCAGTTACCGAAATTAGAAAATGAAGCCCTGTCATCATTTCGCTCCGTGGCACCTACGGCTAACACAGGGTCATAGGCCGCCGGATAGGTGAGGGTGTTAACACCGTCATTACCCGCTGCAGCGATAAGCACTGCGCCTTTGCTCCAGGCATAGTCGACGGCATCGGACTCTGTTTGTGTCCAGCCGCCTAAGCCTGCAGGCTCACCGTTTTCATCTACGGCATCGCTGGCATAGCTCATATTGATCACATGATAGCCGTTATCGGCGGCGTAGGTGATCGCCGCTGCAGACGAAGACACAGGGCAGATACCGACTATCACATAAATGCCCAATGGCGGCATTAGATCTATGGTGTATTCAAAACAGGTTTTCAGGTTACCCACGGCGCTGTTCCAGCCAACCCCGGCAATGCCTATGTCATTGTTGGTGGCCGCTGCGGCTATGCCCGCCACATGGCTGCCGTGAGCGGCGACATCATCGAGTGTGGTGCTGTAGTCGGTGACAAAACTGACTTCTTCGACGCATTTTCCTGGGGCAATAAATTCAAGGCTGCCACCGGGGCGAGCGGCGGTGCGGCAGTCGACGCCGGTATCGAGAATGGCAATTTTCACCTGGCTGGAGCCGGTGCTGATATCCCAGCCTTCTGGCGCATCTATATCCGCGTCCACCCGACCGATAAATTCTTGCAACCCAGTTTGCGGGTTCATCAGCAATTGCCCGGTATTATTCAGACCCCATTGCTCTTTAAACCATTGGTTGTCGGTGCCGGTGGGCGGTGGATCCTGTCCTTCATCCGGGATCAATAAGACTCGATAGTGATCTGGCTCGGCGTAAAGGACATTGGGGTTATTGCTGAACATCTTGATGCTTTTGCCGACACTGCCAGCGGGCACTTTAATGATATGCACGCTGAGCGGGGATATGACTCTTTGTGGTGAGCCGCCGGCCATGGCCGCCAGCTGGCGAACCTCTTCAGCCTTGGTACCCGGTTTGAATTTCACCAGCACCCGATCCGGGGCGTAAGCGGGAATGTCATAGCGGCCTGGAACCTCGACGGCACCCTCTATGGTGCTAGGAGCTGCATGGGCATGGCTATAACTCAGGACAAACAGTAGCGATAACAAAAGACGATGAAAACTTTGCACTTTTTCTCTCCTTTGAACTTTTTAAATGTTTCCTGTCGGCGTTACCGCAAGGTCATCTCCTGACCTTAGGCCCGTTACTGTGCACTTAGTTACCAAATGGGATGCAAATATTGGCTGCCAATTTTGGATGTTAAGAACAGCCGCACAGACCAGCTTAACTTCCTAAGTCTAGAAGCCTTTTGCGTCATGGCAATGTTCAATGTTGTGATTGGTACTTTAGGGTTAAGGATGAATAGGGACAAAAAAGCCCCGCATGCAGGCGAGGCTCGATTTACTAGTTTCATTTCGCTTGGCGTATTACTTATGTTCCAACTGATTATGAATACTGGCGACCAGTTCCCTAGGAATGCAAAGCTGATTTGCCAGCGCCTCCAGGTAATGAGTAGAGGCGGCTTGTTGCAAGTCGATAGCAGTGACGCTGGCGGCATACACCTCGATACCGGTTTGTGCATCCGGCACTGTGTTTACTAGTTCGGACAAGGTCATGGGCTTTCGCAGCTCATCGAAGAGCATGGCTTTTTCCGTGACCGTAAGGGCCATATTTTCCACGCTGGCAAAAATCTTTTGACGCTCCGCTTCGTCGATATGGCCATCGGCATAGGCGGCGGCTATCATCGCCCGCATAAGCAGTAATTGCCCCGACTCATTGTGATCATCGACCACCTCGGTAAAGGCCTGCTCTGGCATGCGTGCCGGGGTATAATCAAAGGTGCGGCCACTGCTATTGGCCGAGTGGGTGTCCTGAGCTGATTGCGGTGGGTATTCCCTGTATACCTGGCCCGATTGGCTGGTCTCGCTTTTTTGCGAATATTGCTGGTAGGCCTTCCACGCAAGCCCACCCACGGCGGCTAAGGCACCATATTTAAGCGCCTTTTTACCCACCTTCTTGCCTTTTTTGCTTGTTGCCAGGCTGGTTAATCCGCCACCGGCCACGCCGCCTAAGAAGCCACTGAGCGCCCCTGATTTATTCAGGCTGCCCACTAATTTTTGTAACTCTTTCATCACTGCGTCCTTTTCTCTGTGGTGAGCACACCATATGCCAATTTTTTTGAAATGAAAACGGCGGTTTTGTTACAAAGCGCTACAAGGGCAGCCAAGTCTAGATGCGATCCTTGGGCGTTGAGGCTAGTGTACACATGGTATCAATCCAGCCGCTTGGTGAAACGCTTGGCAGCGACGATAATACCGAAAATGGTAAAGGCGCTAAGCCAGAGTGAGTCTTGCCATAAACTGCTGATTTCGGCGCTGCGCAGCACCAGGGCTCTGATCATGCGAATAAAATGGGTTGCGGGCAGGGTTTCAGCAAGCCATTGTGCCGCAACGGGCATGCCTTCATAGGGAAACATAAACCCCGAAAGTAAAATGGACGGCAACAACACAAACAGGGTCATTTGCATCGCCTGCAACTGGTTTTTGGCAAAGGTCGAAATTAACAGCCCCAAGGTCAAACTGGCAGAAATAAACAGCAGAGAACTCAACAAGATCTCCAGAGGCTTGCCATTGATCGGCACATCAAACAGAAAGTGGCCTAAGCCTAAGACGATCACCACCTGAATTAAGCCGACGAAAATATAGGGCACAATCTTGGCTATCATCAGCTCAAGGGGGCGTACCGGGGTGTTAATTAACAGCTCCAGGTTACCCCTTTCCCGCTCGCGCACTATGGCAATGCTGGTGAACAGCACCATGGTCATGCTCAAGATGATGGCAAGTAAACCGGGCACTATATTCACCGCAGTTCTGCGGCTGGGGTTGTAATACAGGGCGATTTCAAAGGTATTGCCGGCACTCCCTAATGCCTGTTGGCTATTGGCTGATTTAGGGTCGAGCGTAAAAGGCATATTCTGCAAGGCGGAGATAGCGCCGCCAATAACGCTGTCGGTGCCATCAACCAGCCAGTGTGCAAGGGCCCGCTGTTGCGCCAGGCGCTGATTGATATCATGAGGAATGACGAGTACCGCCCGCACTTCACCGGCTTGTATGGCGGCTTTTGCCGCTTCTGGGGTCTCAAAGGCTTTTGTAAAATCAACTACCTGGGTTGCGCGCACGGTTTCAAGCAGCAAGCGTCCGGTTTGATTATGGCTTTGGTCGACGAAGGCGACGGGGATATGACGTACATCGGTATTGATGGCATAACCAAACAACAGTAGTTGTATTAAGGGAATAATCACTATCATGGCAAAGGTAAGGCGATCGCGCGTCAGCTGCTTTACTTCTTTGAACATCACGGCACGAATACGGACAAATGAGATCATGCTCGGCTCGCTCCGGTAACGCTCACAAACACATCTTCCAAGGTGGGGCGCGCCAGGGTCAGCTCCACCTGCTGTAATTCCGGGAATTGAGATTTAAGCCATGCGATAGGGTTTGCGACTTGCTCATCGACCAGAACCCTAAGCCGTACTCCTAACTGCGCGGCGGAGCGCACCTGTTTATTGGCAATCAGTTTAGATTTTAACGAGCGCAAGCCAGTAGTTTTAACCTCAACTATGTTTACCCCCATATTGCGCATTAACTCTTCCGGCGAGCCATCGGCCCGTATCACCCCGGATTCCATAATCGCCAAGCGATGGCAACGCTCCGCTTCGTCCATATAGTGAGTGGTGACCAAGATGGTGGTGCCTAGCTCGGATAAGTCGAATAACTTCTCCCAAAAATTACGGCGATTTTCCGGGTCCACGGCGGAGGTGGGTTCATCTAAAAACAAGAGTTCGGGCTTGTTAATGGTGGCGCAGGCCAAGGATAAACGTTGCTTTTGGCCGCCGCTCATACCGCCGACTATCTGCTTTTGTAATTTATCCAGCCCGTAGGTTTGCATCTGCTCCTGAGTGCGACTTTTGAGTTTGGCTCTACTGATACCGTAAATTTGCCCCATAAAAAGCAGGTTTTCTGCCACCGTTAAATCTTCATACAAGGAGAATTTCTGGGTCATATAGCCGATCCGCAGCCTTAATGCGTCCGCCTGCTTTGGGATGCTCAGCCCTAATACCTCAACCTGGCCAGCAGAAGGGGTGAGCAGCCCGGTAAGTACGCGAATGGTGGTCGATTTGCCGCAGCCATTGGGTCCTAAAAAGCCATAAATTTTGCCTTTTTCCACATTCAGTGAAATATTGTTGATGGCCTTTAGGTCACCAAATTGCTTGGTGACATTATGAGCCTTAATCACTAATTCGCCCATGCTTAGCGCACCCCTAGCGCAGCTTTATCTGCACGGGAATACCCGCAGGCAGGGCGTTGGTGCTCGCCGGTAAGTCAATTTCGGTCAGATAGACCAGGCGCGAGCGATCGCCTTCGCTCATGCTGCGATAGGGGGTAAAAGCGGGCTCCACGGACACCCAGCGAATAATGCCGGCGACCTCATTTTCCACCCCATCGATGCGCACCATTATTTTTGTGCCGGCGGCCATTTTCGCTTTGTATGGCTCGGGAACATAAACCCGGGCATAGGGGGTGCTGTTGGCCTGTATGATTGCCACTATACTGTTTTCTTTCACCCGCTCGCCTATGTTGTAGGGGAGTGAGTCTAAAATGCCGTCGCGAGAGGCCCTGATGGTCATATCCGCTAACTGGGCTTGTTTATACTGCACATCCGCTTGCGCCGCTTTGAGTGCAAACTGAGCTTGTTGAATGTCTTCTATGCGGGTACCGCTTTGCAGTTTGTTGAGGCTTTGCTGTGCTACCTCGACTGCCGCTGTGGTCGAATCTAGGGTGGCAATGGCGTTATCCAGCTCCGCTTGTGAGGCCAGGGATTTTGCTACCAGCTCATGTGTGCGCTTTAGCTGCAATTCGGCCTCATGGGCGCGAGCCTTTGCCGAGGTGAGGTTCGCCTCAGCAGCGCGAATGTCTTCTGCTCTTTCGCCATTGAGTAATTTAGTCAGCTGCATCTGGGCTTGCTGCTCAAGCGCCTTGGCCATATCTAAGGTGGCCAATTGCTTTGTTTGATTAAATTCAACCAGGATATCGCCCGCTTTGACCTCGGCGCCTTCGGCAATGGGTTGAGCCGTGATCACCTCATTGGCGGTGGCCAGCAAGGTCACCCTGTCACGCTCAAGAATACCGAAAGCGGTATTTGAGTCGCTGTCGCTGCATGCCATTAAGCTGGTTAGCAAAACGAACCAAAGCGGGATGTATCTTAATTTCATGTAGCTCGCCCAAGGTTAGGAGCAAATTAGTAAATCACGTCCTGTTAGATATAAGTTTAGTTTAAATTTATAAAGGGATATTTTTCAAAAAGTTGCTTTGTCGCCATGGTTGTAGGTCGGGATTTTATCGCGACAAATATGCTCTAAGCAGGCGATGTCGGCGCGAAGCACCGACCTACAATTTATTGCATGTCCACTATGCGGGTCAGGGTTGGCTTGGCCTTATCAACATCGCCAATTTCCTGAAAGACCACTCGACCTTGCTCGTCCAATAGCGTCATTAGATTAGAGTGGGCCACTTCGTTGTCATCGCTTTTTTGGTATTTGATATTGAGTGCCATGGCCAGGGCTCTGACATCCTGAGAGTCGCCCGTTAACAGGGTCCAATGATCGGGTGCCAGCTTGCGGCGCTCGGCAAAGGACTTAAGCATCTCTGGGGTATCCGACTCCGGTGTTAAAGACACCAAAACAAAACCGACCTCGTTTTGCAGCTCGGCTGGGAGCGATTGCTGCACCTGTTGCATGGTCATCACTATGGTCGGGCAGGTATGCAGGCAGTGGGTGTAAATCAGGCTGACCAACTGTTTTTTCCCCTGCAGGGCCGCTATGTTAAGGGCCTTATTATCCTGGGTTTGCCACTGGCTATTAAGGTGATAAATGGAATCGCCGGGTAGCTCAGCAGTCAGTTCGCCAGCGAGGTCGCCGGCCAGGCTTTTAGCGCTGGAAAATAATAAAAATGTGGATGTTATTAGCAAACTAGTGAATTTTTTCATCTTCTTCTCCGGGTGCTGATGCCGCATTGGCAGCGCAGCGAAAACCTAAATTGGGAAGGGTATATTTGGCCTCTAAGCTACTGCGAAAGCCGTAGCGCATAAAGGCGGCATAATCACCTGGGTCAACGGCGCCAGTGACGCCTGCAGCACAAAATAGTTTGGTATCTATGGCGCTGTCGGCGCGAGACTCGCCGGTCACCAAGGAGGAATTAAAGTCCTCAGTCCATTCCCATACCAAACCATGGAGGTCGTACACCCCCCAGAAGTTGCTCTCGGTCAAGCCGATATCGGCCAGGGCGCCTTGGCTTGGGGTGCTGTACCAGGTTAAGATCTTTTGTTTATATCCAGGCTCTTGTGAGCCATCGGCCTGAGTCTCGCTAGCCAGTGCCGCAAGCTCCCATTCGGCCACGCTGGGCAGGCGTTTTCCCTGGGTCCGACAATAGGCATCGGCAGCAAACCAGGATACATGAGTGACGGGAGCCTTAGGTGCGCTAAAAGGCACTGAGCCTTGCCGTTCCTGCCAGTGTTGCAGGTAGGTAGGCTCGGCAAAAAGCGCCGCCATTCGTTCTTTACGCCACCTCGGGTGGTCTTGGGTAAACTGCCAGAATTCCTGATTGGTCACCGGGTATTTATCGAGGTAAAAACTGGCGACCGATTGCATCGGGCTGTCTTTGCTCATATACAGGGGGCGATAATCGCCGCCGCTCACTAGCACCTGCTCACCGGCTCCGCTTAGAGCCAGTGAAACAGATACCAGTAGCAGGGGAGTGCTAAGCATATTCGCTCTTACCTTAATGCGCTTTTTGCTTACGAACCTTTTGCACCTGTTCAACCGTGATCTCACCACCCTTATTATCCCAAGAGTTTAAGATGAAGGTTAAAACATTGGCAAGTTCGTCGTCATCAAGCTGCATGGCCGGCATCACGCTGTTAAAGCTTTCGCCGTTGACTTTAATCGGGCCTTCAAGACCATGAACAATGGCGCTGATCCCCCGGGTTGGATCTTCGTTAAAGTAGTCGGACTTAGCCAGTGGTGGGAAGGCTTGAGCAATGCCTTGGCCATTGGGTTGGTGACAGGCGGCGCAGTTGGCATTATAGATACGCTTACCGAAGGTGATCTTATCCTCTTTGCTTTGCGCTTTGGCGACCTGGTATTCCCCTTCTATGGTTTGGATAGCCGAGCCTTCTGGTTGATAGATGGCATCGCTGATCTTACCCGAATAGACCACCTTATCTTCTTCACCTTTGACATTGATCATGCCCAGGGCACCCTTGTTAAAGGCGCGGAAGATGGAGTGATCCACCATGATCAAATTGCCTGGTACTTGTACTTTAAAATCGACAATTGCCGAGCCGCCTGCCGGTACCAAGGTGGTTTGAATATTATGGTTTTTGGCGTCGCCACCTTCGATATACACGGTATCGAAAATCTCACCGATAACATGGAAGGAGGACACTAGATTAGGACCGCCATTACCCACGTAGAGGCGGATGGTTTCGCCTACCTTGGCAGTTAAGGAGTTTTCCCCTGTAAGGCTGCCCACGGCACCATTGAAGACCACATAGTCAGCGTTTTCTTCTATGGCTTTTTCCATATCGAAGGGCTGCAGGCCCGCTTCACCGTATTTGCCCTTGGTGTAGAAATCACCCTGCATCACATAGTATTCACGGTCCACCTTAGGCAGGCCATCTTTTGGCTCAACCAAGATAAGGCCGTACATGCCGTTGGCTATGTGCATACCTACAGGTGCCGTCGCGCAGTGATAAACGTATAAGCCCGGGTTCAGAGCCTGAAACGCAAAAGTAGAGGTGTGTCCCGGAGCGGTAAAGGATGAAACTGCGCCACCCCCTGGCCCGGTAACCGCGTGCAGGTCGATATTGTGCGGCATTTTTGAGCTTGGGTGATTGGAAAGATGGAATTCAATCTCATCCCCTTCTTTAACGCGAATAAAACTGCCCGGCACAGTACCGCCAAAAGACCAGTACACGTATTCTACGCCATCGGCCATGGTGCCGATTTTTTCGATTGTTTCCAGGTGCACTACCACGCGCGCATTATGATCGCGGCTAATAGCCGGAGGCACATGCGGGGGGGCAGTAAGTACGGCGTCTTCAACGGGGAGTGCTGAAGCTGTGCCAAGGTAGGAATAGGCCGTTATAGCCAGAGTGATCCACAGTGTTTTTACACCCATAGTCCTTACTCCGTGTGTTGTCGGGTTATAACCCTAGTATTTGGTTGTGTGCATATTTTGTTCTTGAATACACAGGTATACAGGCCCGCGATGTGATGGGACGTGCCAGCTCAGCGATAAATCGAGCACTGCAAAAACTATCCATAACCAGTATTAGCGACTCCTTAAAAACTGGCATGATCCAGATCATCTTTGTTACATATTTAACAAAAGAATGAAGCAGTGGTTTCTGGGTTTGTCAAAATCGGTGGCGGTGGATATTTGTGGAAAAATATGCACTAATAAAATAATCACAAAAACTAAATAAATATTCACGGTGTAAGGCTTATGAGTGGTAGCGAAACCCAAAGTGTGTATGTAGTTGATGACGATCCTGTGGTGCTTGATGCCATTGCCGAGCTGCTGCAATCCGTCGAGTTAAACACCCATACCTATGCTTCGGCGCAGCAGTTTTTCGATGCCTACAACGATGACATGAGCGGCTGCCTGCTGCTTGATATTCGTATGCCCGAGATGAACGGCATGGAGTTGCAAAAGCGCTTAAGCGACATTAATGCCAAGCTTCCCATTATTTTTATCAGCGGCCATGCCGATGTTTCGCTGGCGGTGCGGGCGATGCGCGAGGGTGCCTTTGATCTCATTGAAAAACCATTTAGAGACAATGACTTGCTTGAATGCATTTATGGCGCCTTGAAAAAAGACAAGGAGGCCAGGGCGGGGCAAGCGGGACAGGCTGAGATTAAGGAACGGCTGGCAACCCTAACTAACCGGGAGCGCGAAATTTATGATCTGGTGGTCGCCGGCAAGGCTAACAAGGTGATGGCCATCGAGCTGGGTGTGAGCCAGCGCACGGTGGAAATTCACCGCGCCCGGGTGTTTAAAAAAATGGCCGTGCGTTCGTTGGCCGAGCTGGTACGAATGAACACCCTGCTAGACTCTTAGCGCTCACCTATCCCAGCCCAGAGGTCCCAGCCCTTAGGTCCCAGCCCTTAGGTGCCGACGCTGGCCGGTCAGGGCGCCATTTATCTTTTCATAACACATCTTTTTTACATAAATATAACGCTAACTGACTTTTGTCAGTTGGCGCTCGTGTGTTTTCTGTAAATTGAACTGGCCAAGTATACAAAACCAAACTCAATAAGCGCTCGCGTGTGCATCTGCCGCGTCGGGCAAATGCGTTTCCCCCGCCTTAGGGAAACCGACAAACACATGTTGAGGAGGCTTTTGATGAATTTCAAAAAGTCACAAATTAGCTTATGCATCTCCTTGGGTGCAGCAACGTTGGTTGCTGGCCCGGTCAGTTATGCAAAATCGGCACAGCCGATCGTCAATGAAGCTGTGGTACACACCACAACTCGCCCTTTAATTCAGTTGGCCGCAGCGGTCAATAAAGACGCTAAAGCACGTCTGCAGATCGGTAAAATGGATGCCATCAGCGGTGAAGTGTCGCATAAAACCAGCGAAGTGATTCAAAACTTCGAGCTGCCGTTTGTAACCAGCGAATCGCAAAAACATGCATCCACATTAGACGCATACAGCAATCTATCCATGCTTGAGCCGTTTATGGCGGCGAAAAACGTGCAAACCGACTTTGCCGGCGATACCATGCCGGCGCCGCTGTTAAGCTTTGACGGCGTCGATAACGTCAACCGCGTAGCACCGCCCGACACTGTAGGTGATGTCGGCCCGAATCACTATGTGCAAATGGTGAACGTGTCGTTTGCGGTATGGGATAAGCAAGGCAATATGCTGATTGAGCCAACCCCGACCAATGCCCTGTGGAATGAACTCGGTGGTATCTGTGCAGCGAACAACGATGGCGACCCCATTGTGCTGTACGATCAATTTGCCGAGCGTTGGATGGTGAGTCAGTTTGCCATCAACCCAAGCGATTATCATGAATGTATCGCCATCTCCAAAACCTCGGATCCGACCGGCGAGTGGCACTTATATGACTTCAAAATCAGTGAAGTCAAAATGAACGACTATCCGCACTTCGGGGTTTGGCCCGATGGCTATTATATGTCGGTCAACCAATTCTACCTTGATGGTCGTGAAGATCAGTGGGGTGGTGCCGGTGTCGTTGCCTTTGAGCGTGATAAAATGTTGCGCGGCGAATCGGCGCGAATGATCTATTTCGACGATCCGCACCCAGTACTCGGTGGTATGTTACCGTCCGATCTCGATGGTATGACGCCGCCGCCAGAGGGCGCGCCGAACTACTTCTTGCAACCCATCGATGAGTCGCAAGGTTACGACAGCGACGAAATGCATGTCTGGGCCTTTAAAGCAGACTGGGAAAACCCAGAAAACTCAACCTTTGAGCAGGTGGCCGCGGTGCCGGTGACCGGTATGGATTTCAGCAGCTGCAGCGGCGGCTGTATTCCGCAGCCGGGTGTATCAGCCGAAAACTACCTGGATAAAATCCCTTACCGTCTTATGAACCGCCTGGCGTATCGTAACTTTGGCGATCATGAATCTTTGGTGGTGAACCACACGGTTTATACACCAACGGAAACCGGTGCCGCTCGTTGGAGCCCGCGCTGGTATGAAATTCGTAATCCGAGCACCGAAGCCGTACTGCATCAGCAGGGCAGTTATGCGCCAGATGGCGACTCGCGCTGGATGGGCAGTGTGGCCATGGATGCCATGGGCAATATGGCCCTAGGTTATACCGTAAGCGGCGAAAATACTTATCCTTCAGTACGTTACACCGGTCGTTTAGCCTCAGACCCTCTTAATATGATGGCTCAGGGTGAGCAGGAAATAGTTGCTGGTGGCAGCTCACAGCTCGGTGCCAATGGCCGTTGGGGTGACTACAGCTCTATGAACATCGACCCGGTTGATGACTGTACTTTCTGGTATACCCAGGAATATTACGGCGACACCAACCCGGGCGGCATTGACTGGCGTACCCGTATCGGCTCGTTCAAATTCCCTAACTGTACCGCAGGCCCAACAGGTACCCTAAAGGGTCATTTGTATGGCAGTACCGGAGAACCTTTAGCGCAAGCGCAGATCAGCGTAGGTGCCATGACTACCTTTACCGATGAGTCTGGTTACTATGAAATTCTGGCCCCGGTAGGCGAATATGATGTCGCCATGGTGGCTTACGGTTATGCGCAGGTCGACTTCAGCGCCATCAATGTGGTCAAAGATGGCACAAAAGTGGTTGATGCCACCTTGTCAGAGCTACCGAAAACCACACTAGTGGGTCGTGTTGTCGATGGTTCAGGTCATGCCTGGCCAATTCCAGCATCTTTAACCCTGATGGGCGATCTAACCAAAGATGTGAACTTCAGCAACGACTCCAGCACCGGCGAATTCAGCATTGAAGTATATCAAGGCTGGCCTTATGCCATTAAGGTTGCCTCACTGGGCGAGGGCTATGTTGCTCAAGAGGTGAAAGTCGATACTTTGCAAACCAATGATCTGGGTGAAATTGCCCTGATGGTTGACAGCAAAGCCTGTGTAGCGCCGGGCTATCAGTCTTTGGGTATTGTTGAAGATTTCGATGGCACGGCCTTCCCGCCGGCCGGTTGGAACGTGGTCAACAATGCTAGCAGCGATGAAATTATCTGGAAAACCAGCACCGACTGGGCACGCCCTAACTATACCGGTGGCAGCGGTCATGCCGCGGCTATCGACAACGACCGTTATGGTTGGGGTCGTTACGACTCGGATCTGATCACGCCTGAGATTGCGGTTAGCGATCTGAACGGTGTAACCAGCTTGCAGTTCAAAATGGACTTCGTTGGTGGCATCTACGGTGGCTCCATGCTGGATATGGACATCAGTCTTGACGGCGGTGCCTGGAATACGGTGCTGAGTTATGGCAATACCATGCGTGAATTCCGCGTCGATTATGACCTGGCCGAACACCTGGTAGGCGCGCAGAGTTTCCGTTTACGTTGGCGTTATCACACAATCTGGGACGGCGAGCAGTTCGATAACTGGGCCCAAGTCGATGATGTGACTATTGCACAAAGCTGTGCCAGCGTTGAAGGTGGTCTGGTATCGGGGCACGTGCTGGATGCCAATACCGGCGAGCCGGTGGCCAATGCGATCGTCAGTACGGACAAAGGTCGCAGCACATCAACCAAAGCCGATGGTAGCTATCTTCTGTTCACCGATCTGGGTGACGTAGAATTAGCGGTGAAACAGGCCGGTTATACGCTACAAAGTGAGACGTTGAGCGTCGCGGTCAATGAAGTGCTAGAGCAGGACTTCACGCTTAATGCCGGTAAATTGGATGTGGATACGCAAACTCTGGAGCTGTCTGTGACCAGTGGCCGTAGCCTATCAACGGCGTTGAATCTCGCCAACAAGGGTTCGGATGTATTGAACTTCAATATCGAAGAAATCAATGCGGCGCCGCGCCAAGACATGGTAGGTCCTGCGTTTGCTATCGGTGGCCGTAAGTTTGGCCCTAAAGATCTATGGGACTTAAACACCCGTGATATTCGTGTGCCATTTATCTTCCCTGATGCACCGAAAATGAATGCCGAGCTGGTACAAAGCTGGCCGATCGACCTGGTTGCCACCAATGGTGTTGCCTTTGACCAAAGCACCGGCGATCTATGGCTCAATAACCTGGGTGTATTCGGTGGTGACGATAAAATCTATCGCTTTAAAACCGACGGTACGAAAACGGATCAAACCATGGATGTGAGCCCCTTGCTAAGCACCCGTGGTGCCCATGCCGGCATGGCGTTTAATAAGCGTACCGGTAAGCTCTGGCAGATCATCGTTGGCGGCGACCGTTGTATCTATGAATTCGATACCAACAGCCTAAGCGCTACCGGTAACCGTATTTGTCCAGATCTGCCTAGCTCACAACGTGGCCTGGCGTATGATCCCAATGGCGACCAATTCTTCTCTGGTTCGTTTATTGATGGCCTGGTACACCGTTTTGCCAGCGATGGTACTTTGTTAGAGTCGACCGATGTGGGTCTGCCTGTGGCCGGTCTAGCCTTTAACCCGGCAACCAATCACTTGTTTGTCGCCGCTAACAGCTTTGCGCCTATGGATATCGATATCTATGTGCTGGATGTAAGCGACGAATATCGCGTGGTCGGTGGTTATTCAGTGCCTGGCCGTGCTGACGGCGGTGGCTCTGGTATCAGCCTGGATTGCGACGGCAACCTGTGGGTGTTGGATATCGAAAGCCAGCAGATGATCCAGATTAAGTCTGGTGAAACCGGGGTCTGCGAATTCAAAGAAGTGGATTGGTTAAGCTCGACGCCAAGCAAGGGTCAACTTGCTCTGGAACAGATGCAGCAAGTACAAATCGATGTTGATGCCAAAGACATGGAGCCTGGCTTCTATCAGGCACAATTGTTGATGGCCAATGATTCGCCTTACCTAGCGCAAAATGTATTGGTTAACCTCAACGTACTTGAGCGCACCCCCGGTGAGTTGGGCTTTACCGTGAGCCAATATCGCGTGAACGAAAACCAAGGTTCGGTGACTTTGACCGTATCTCGTCAAGGCGGCAGCGATAATGCCCTAAGCGTAAGCTATGAAACTTTGGATGCTACGGCGGTTGCCGGTAGCGATTACCAAAGCGCCAGCGGCCAATTACATTGGCAAGACCTGGACGACGGCGACAAGGAAATCACCATTGCCGTGATGAACGACGGCGAGAAAGAACAGAGTGAGTCCTTCTCCGTGCGTTTGCACCAGGTTGACGGCGGCGCAACGCTTTCAAGCCAGGTATTGGCAACGGTTGAGATCGAAGACGCCAAGTCTAAGAGCAGCGGCGGTAGCAGCCACCCATTTGTACTAATGCTACTGGCCACGTTAGCCTTGTTTAGACGCGGCCACGGTCGTGCGCTAAAGACTAACGCGTAAAGTAGTACCCTGTAACTAAGGAGCTCCTAGAGCTCCTTATTTCCCTTAGGAGTTAACCATGAATAAATTACTTCTTATCGGTGTTTTTTGCCTAGCTGCCGGCGCTCTTTCCGCACCGGTTGAGGCGCAAAGTTGGCAAGCGATGAAGCAGGAGAAAAAAAGCAAGATCAATAAGTTACACGCTTTTAATAGCGAGCAGGAGCGCCTGGTTGCGCGCTTTTTAGATTTAAACGCTCAGGTGCAGCAATTAGCGCTGCAGGTGAGTGATGCACAGCAAACATCCCCGGCGCTGGAGCCAAGCGGTCAACATGACCTGGATTTCGACAAAGGCAGTTATTATTTTGTCGACCACTTAAGTGCACAGCTGACCCGATTAGCCGATGCCAATAATGCGCTGCTGGCGAACTTCGGCACCGCCGCCGCAGGAGGGAATACTTCCCTACAGGCTCGTTACCTGGCTCTACGTAAGCAGCTACAGGATCTGACGGTGCAACTGAATGAATTTGAACATCGCAGCGAAAAGCTGCTAGTGTCGGCCTCGCCATTGTTAAAGCGAAAAATCCATGCTTCCCTGTCCAGTGGCTTGTTGTTGGCGGCGCAACTGCCGGCGCAACTTAAGGACAACACCACCTTGACCCTTTCCTTGGAGGCCTATCGTTAATTGATGGCCGAGCGTTAAACATCCTCTTTCCATGTTCTCCGGGCTCTTCAATTGCTGATGTGGCCCGGAATTTTCCCCCGCAAATTCATACCCCTAAGTTAAAAACAACAAGTAAACAAAAATAACATCCTGTTAACTGATAATTGTCAGTTACAGCCCGACGATAGTTTCGTACTTTGGCATGAGTATACAAAAGGCACAAATGTAACGGCTATTTACACGTATCTAGATCGCATAATTTCGAGTTTGGTTACCGGCAGTGCGAATACGTGAGTCATAAAAGTAAATAACAGGAGACTTTTGATGAACTTCAACAAGTCAAAATTGCAAAGCTGTGTGCTTATTGGCTTGCTCGGGCTAATAGGCAGTAATCATGCCTTTGCCGAGATGCCGCAGGCTCCAGTGGTTGGTGAGTCAGTCAAGAATGTAACAAGCCAGAGTACTAGCAATGCAGCCATGGCGTTAAAACCGGTGAGCCCAACCTTGGCCACCGCGGGTAAGGCGCCGCTTTCAAAGTCAGTAACAGGCCAGTTCGAGGATCAGCTCGAATTGTATAACGCACAACAACAAAGCCTGGTTTCAATGGCTTTAGATGGATTTACCGATCCCCTAGTACAAACTACGCTGGGTGAGCGAGCCATCCCCGAACCCAGTCTTAACCTGGATGGCCAGGGCGCCGACTGGGGCGATGCCGCCGTACCTGATACCAGTTTAGATGTAGGCGCCAACCACGTAGTGCAAGTGGTCAACATGTCCTATGCGGTATGGGATAAAAACGGCCAATTAGTTCAAGGGCGTACGCCAACTACACAGCTTTGGCAGGAGCTTGGTGGCGTGTGTGCCGATCCAGATGCCAAGCCACCGGCTATTGTCGGTTGGACAGCGCAACAAGACCGCGATGGCGCGGTCCTGTATGACGTTTTAGCGGATCGCTGGTTACTAAGCCAAACTGCGTTTGACGGCGCCAAGATGCACCAATGTGTGGCGGTGTCGAAAAGTGGCGATCCCACCGGCGAGTGGCATCTTTACGATTTTATTGCCACCGACTCGAAATGGTATGACAAGGCGCAATTCGGTGTCTGGGGTGATGGCTATTATATGGCCGCGCCACAATATTCTCCTGTCGACAAGTCTAAGCAAGGGATGGCGGTTGTGGCCTTTGAGCGTGAAAAAATGCTCCATGGTCTAGCGGCACAAACCTTGTATTTCGACCAAGCCGATATGCACAACGCCTTACCGGCGGATATGGATGGCATGCGCGCACCACAGGCAGGCTCGCCTAACTACTTTATGCAAATGCTCGATGATCAGGTTCATGGCGTTGCCGCGGACGCATTGCAGCTGTGGGGCTTAGAGGCCGATTGGCAAAACCCGGAGCAAAGTAACTTTGCCTTGCTAGCGACCTTGGCTACCGAGCCTTTCGATATCGATCAAAGCTGTGGTAAAACCTGTGTTGCTCAGGACTCCTGGGGTGGCGACAGCTATAACGCCCTAGACGCTCATCAGCAAGCGCTGATGTACCGTTTGGCTTACCGCAACTTTGGCGATCATGACAGCCTGGTGGTAAACCACACGGTGGCAACCGGTGATAAGCATTTTGGTGTGCGCTGGTATGAAGTGCGTAACCCAGGTAGTGAAGCCACGATTCATCAGCAAGGCACCTATGCGCCCGATGCCGCCAGCCGTTGGCTAGGCACTATGGCCATGGATGCGGTGGGCAACATCGCTCTAGGCTACAGCGTTTCCAGTGCCGATATGTTGCCGGCGATGCGTTACAGTGGCCGTTTAGCCAGTGATCCTCTTGGCCAACTTGGCTATGGCGAAGGCAGCGTCACCGAAGGTTTAGCACCTCAGGTGAACTCGTTCGACGGCAGCTGGGGCGAGCGTGCGCAAATGACCATCGACCCAAGTGATGACTGCACCTTCTGGTTTTCCAGTGAGTACGGTGCTGACACCGATTTCGAAACCCTTTGGGGAACACGCATCGCGAAATTCCAGCTCGATCAATGTCAGGCCGAGCCGCAAGGCGTGGTCACTGGGGTTGTCCGTGACAGCGAAACAAATGCAGCACTGGCAGGTGCCGAAGTACGTTTTGGCGACTACAGCACCATAGCCGATGCACAAGGCGTCTATACACTGTCTTTACCTCTGGGCAGCTATGAATTTAAGGCACGTGCCTATGGTCACCCGATGACCGACTTGGGTTCGGTGCAGGTGGCCAGCGAAGGTGAGTTAACTAAGGACGCGTCTTTGGTTTCCCTACCTAAGGCAACCATTAGCGGTAAGGTGGTTGATGGTTCAGGTCACGGTTGGGGATTACCAGCAAGCTTGCAGCTAAGCGGCGAGTTGGTGCCTTATACGGTGATCAACACCGACCCCATCAGTGGTGAATTTACCCTGGATGGTTACGCCGGATGGCCGGTAACCTGATGGCATCGTCCGTCAGTTATAATCCGCAAAATGTGGCGACTCAGGCCAATGGCGATACCGAGCTAGGTAACATTGCCCTGCAGGTGAACAAGGATGTGTGTGTTGCTCCCGGTTACAATAAGGCCGATAGCAGCACCTCCTCTGTGGTCGAATTTGAAGATGTGAACTTCCCACCTACGGATTGGACCGTTGTCGATAATGCCGGTACTGGCGTGGTGTGGAAAACCAGTGAGCAATGGAGTCGTCCTAACTTAACCGCTGGCAGCGGTATGTCGGCGGCGGCGGACAGCGACCGCGGCGGTCGTAACCTTTACGATACCGAGTTGATCACTCCTGTTATCTCTGTTGCTTCGTTGCAAGGCTTTGAAACCGTGAGTTATGAGCAGGCCTTTAAGGCGTATGCCCAGTCGGTGTTCGATTTTGATATCAGCGTTGACGGTGGTCAATGGCTGAACATTCATAATCTGATCACAGACAGCATCGGCAAGGTCGTTGTTGACTTGGGCACTTACCTAGAGGGGGCTGAGAGTTTCAGACTAAGATGGCGTTATTACACCCTGAGTGTTGATAATGCCTATGACTGGTATGTGCAAATCGATAATGTTGAGTTCGGTTTAGGCTGTGGCTTTGCCGAGGGTGGCTTGCTGGCAGGGATGATCACCGATGCCAACACCCAGGCCCCGTTAGCGCAAGCTCAGGTACAAAACCAGCAGGGTAAGGTTACATTAACCGCTCAGGATGGCTTCTATCGTCAGTTTAATGCCGCCGGTGAGCAGAGCATGAGCATCGCGCTTAGCGGCTATGCGCAGGCCGAGCAAAGCGTAAGCATTGCCAACGATCAGGTCAGCGAGCTTAATGTTGCCCTTAATGCCGGTCTGCTAACCAGCTCGGCGCAGGCGCTCGAACTGGATGTGGTTGCCGGACGCAAAGTTGCCAGCGATATCACCTTGGCCAACGAAGGCAGTTATGGGCTTAACTACAAGGTTGCTGAAGTCGCACCACCCAGTGGTGATAACCCGAGTGAGGCAAGCCTGGGCGATAACCAGCAAGCACAGGCTTTGAACATTGCCCGCCCATATGGCATGGTGGTTGATAAGGTGACCAACAGCGTTTGGGTTAACAGTGCCAAAGCCTTCGGCGGTGATAACAAGCTCTATCGTTTAGACGAACAGGGCCAGAAAACCGGCGATGTAATCGACCTGAATCCGCTAGCGGCAGGCGATGATCTGGTTGCGGATCTTGCGTTCAACACCCGCACCAACACCGCTTGGCAGGCCATTTTCAGTGATGCAAACTGTATCCATGAGCTTGACCTTAACGCCATGCAGTTGACGGGCAAGCGCGTGTGTCCAGACCTGGACGGTAATGGGGTTGGCGGCTTGGCCTATGATCCGCATGCCGATCAGTTACTGGTCAGTAGCTACAATGCACAGAAATTGTATCGCGTGAACTTCGATGGCAGCGTCAGCGCCGAATACGACCTTGGTCTACCTGCCTTTGGTTTGGCCTACAACCCGAATGTTGGTCATCTGTATGTCAGCGCCAATGGCGAGAATGGGGTAGGCAGTGACAAGGCCGATCAGATCTTAGATCTGTACGTTGTTGATTTGCACAACGAACTAAGCCTGGTTGGGGCAACGCGTGTAGATGGTATGAATAGCTTTTCGCAAGCAGGTCTAGACCTCGATTGTGATGGCACCTTGCATGCCATGGACCTGGTAATGTCGCGCACCTTTAGCCTTGCCTCGGGGCAGCAACAGGTGTGTGCACAGCCGCAAGCAAGCTGGTTCACCTACTCCGAAAATGGTGGAGCGTTAAATGTCGGCGAGCAACAGGCCCTGACCTTGGGTGCCGACGCGGCCGCCTTGGCTCCGGGTGTCTACCAGACCACCTTGTTACTGCAAGACGATACCGCCTACGCGGCCCACGAAATTGCCGTAACCCTGAATGTCAACGAACCCGTGTTGGGCGAGTTTGGCTTTGCGGTGAGCGCCTATGAAGTTAATGAAGGTGACAATCAAGTCGTGGTGACGGTACAACGTACCGGCGGCAGCGATGGCGCCGTGGCACTGAACTATCAAAGTCTTGATGGCACAGCTAAAGCGCTGGCGGATTATCAACCTGCGTCGGGCATGCTGTACTGGGATGACCAAGATGGGGAGGCGAAGTCCTTCACCGTTAAGCTGGTGGATGACGCCGAGGTAGAAACCATGGAGTCGTTTAATATCCTGCTCAGTGCCGACGATGAGACGTTATTGAACGCCGAGGTGGTTACCACGGTCAAAATAACCGATAACGACAAGCAGAAGGGCAGCAGTGGTTCACTGTTCCACCTACTGTTCATGCTAGCAGCGTTAACTCTGGTTCGCAGAAAAGCGTAAAACTAACCCTAAGGCGCCGAGTTTCGGCGCCTTATTTGCTTTAGGAGACAGTTATTATGAAAACCTTTAAGCCCGGATTATTAATTGGCATGACTGCGTTCATGATTCTGAATGTAAGCGCACCCGTTTTTGCCCATAACGGCGAAGTTGACACCAACCAAAGCAAGCCTCCTAAGGTGACAACTAATGTCAAACCTGAAAAGGAAGCACAGCCTGAACAAGTGGCTTCTAAACCGGAGTGTGAGGGCGAAACCAGGGTGATCCCTTTGCATCAATTGCCCGTGGAGCGCAAACTCAATGAACAGAAAACGTCTATGACTGAGCAACAAAAGCCGAACCAAACACAGCCTGCCAAGGCTAAAATAGCTGCTAATGCGGCCAAGGGCGAATCAAAATCGCTACGTGATATCAGCGCCGAGGAGCGTCAGCAAGAGTGCGCAAACGCCAAGCCCGTTAAGGTGATGCCCATTGGCCGACTGCCGGTAGAAAACGCCATCAGCAAGCAGAAAAAGGACCAAAAGGATAAAGGAAACAATTAATTGTCGCTGTGTTTATAGTGGCTGTTTGCGTCATTTAAGGTATGGTAAAGAGAGTAATACACCGCCTTGGCGCAGGCTAAGGGAGGTAGTCAGTTGAGGACTCATACCATGCGTACCTTTTCTTCTCGGCATAGAACGGTCAGACGGCTGATCCTCTATATCATCCTGTTTAGCTCGGCGATCACTCTAATATCGTCGGCGCTGCAACTGTACTTGGAATACACTCAGGGGGTGGCGGAGATCAATGCCGAGATCCATCAAATCAAAGACAGCCAGCTTGAAAGCATTGCCCTCAATGTGCAAGACCGCAATATACAGTTGCTCCAGCTGCAACTTGATGGACTGGTTAAACTGCCTGGGATCGAGCGTATCAGTATTGTTACCACCGACAGGGTGAAATGGCGTGCCGGTGAGGTGATGTCCAATGAAATTATCGATGAACGTTTTGTCTTGTATCAGCATGGCAGGGAGCAAGAGCCGCCCCTGGGGATTTTGCAAATCGTGGTGGGTCTGGATGAGTTATATAGCCGCCTCACCGACCGAGTGTATTTTATTGTTATCAGTAATGGCATTAAAACCTTTTTGGTGGCCGGTTTTATCCTCTATCTGTTTCAATACCTGGTCACCCGTCATCTCAGTAAAATCAGTGACTTTGCACAAAACCTGACCTTTGATAAGCCTATACCACCCTTAGTTCTGGATAGAGATGCTAAGGAAAGAAACGCTCCGGATGAGCTGCAAACCGTGGTGAGCGCCCTCAACGGCATGCAATTACGTCTTGGCGATGAGCTGCAAAGACGCCAAGAAGCAGAGCAAAAACTATTGGCCAGTCGCGACCAAATCGCCCACCTCGACAGGCTCAACAGCATGGGTGAGATGGTCAGCACCATCACCCATGAAATCAATCAGCCTCTAACCGCCATTGCCAGTTATGCCCAAAGTGCCACCCGCCGTATCGACAACGCCCGTCCCGAGCAGCAGGCTGAGCTGCAGCAATGGTTAGCGACTACCTTAAAGAAAATTTCCGAGCAGGCGCTGCGCAGTGGCAAGGTGCTGCAACGGATCCGCAACTTTGTGAAATTGCGGGCCATGGATATGCAGCGGCTGGATGTGAATACCATGCTTCGCGAAGTGGGCGATATGGTGGAGACCACGGCCAACAGTAACCAGGTGAGCCTGGTACTCAAATTCAATCCGTCGCCCTTGTATGTAGAGGGCGATCCGGTTCAGTTGCAACAGGTGAGCATTAACCTGATTAAAAACGCCATTGAGGCCAGTCACCCGGGCGCTCAGGTGGTTATTTCTACCTGCCTTAACAGCGAGAATAATGAGGTGGAGTTGTGCATTCACGACGAAGGCGTGGGGGTGAGTGGCGAGGCCGTCGAGCATCTTTTTGAACCCTTTTATACCAGTAAGAAGCAAGGCATGGGTGTGGGACTGTCAATCAGCTTGGCGATTGCCAAGGCGCACAATGGTACCTTGAAGTATCAGGCCAATGCTCAGGGCGGATGCGACTTTACTTTGACCTTACCTGCCGTTGGCGAGGAGGTGGCTTATGACGTTTAAAATGAGCTTTGCGCTGCGAGTGACCCTGCTGCTGTGCGCCATTTTTATCATCATAGCGGCCTTGGCGTTTTCTCAGCTGCAGCGAGTTGAACAAACACAGGTTGAAGACGAATTATCCAAGGTGTTGCAGGTCAATTTACACGGTCACTCCAGCTATTATTCCTTTGAGGGCGAGGGCGACCAAGTACTGGATGACTTTGCCAGCTTTTGGCCAGGGACCTTGCACGGCGCCGTGCGCAGTGCCGGTAAAACCGGCAAGGGTCTAGACTTCTCGGTGCATCAGGACGCTCATATGGGCGTGGATATTTGCTGTAAAATCGGTAAGCCGCTGTCGACTACGCGTTGGCGTGAGGTGACCTTTGAAAATGGTGGCATCAGTATCGCCATGTGGCTCAAGCCCCTGGCCCTGGAAGACAAGCAAATTTATCCCTTGTATGGTGGCTGGTATGGCGATGTACAAAGTAACAAGCTCAGGGTGGTGGATAGGCGTGTAGAACTGTTGATCTACTCAAGCTCCGGATACCAGCCAAAATCAGTGGTTAAAAGCAACACTCGCCTGGTAAACGGCCAGTGGACGCACGTTGCTGTGGTGCATAATGGTAAACAAGCGCGGCTGTTTATTAACGGCGAGCTTGATGCCGCCCAAGACGCCAACATTAGCGTTAGCTCTATCGTCAATGATGTGTTTTTAGGGGGGATCCCCAAGCAACATGCCACCCAAGGCAAGCATGCCTTTGCCGGCGTTATCGACGACTTTTTTATGTCGGAACTAATTTTAACGGATAAAGAAGTCAACGCATTGTTTAATAAAGACAAGCTGGCGGCACAGCAGTTGGGCGAAAACTAGCACCCAACTGCTTCAATAGCGCTCAAAACTGGTAGGTGATGGCAATGCCCACGTTTCGCCCCGGCGCGTAGGGTGCACTGTCATCGGCGCTGACGCGATAGAGGCGATCACCAGCATTGTCGAGCCACAGACGTACCTTGGTTCGTTCATTGAGCTGATAGGTCAGCTTGGTCGAAAGCAAGGTATGGCTGGGCAGGGGTAACTCGGAGGGTCCCACCTCGTCCTTGGCACTGCGTAATGTTGCACCCAGATCCCATTGCCAACGGTCGCCCTGGTAGATCGAAGTGAGTTTATGTTCGCCGGCGCCAATGTCGGCAAGGGGGCGACCCTGTTCATCCTCGCCGTTAAGCCACTGACCACCGAGGCCGAGGGAGAAGTTGTCGGTTACCTGATATGCCGCCTTGTATGCCAGTCCTTTAATTTTCCCGGAGCCAACATTGATATAGCGACGCGTATCGGCATCGATATCGATGCGCTCGATATAGTCGTCAATGTGCTGGGAAAAGGCGCTAAGGCTCCAGTTAAAATCCGATTTCTGGTAGGAGAGCTTGGCTTCAAAGCCCAGGCTTTGCTCCGGCTCGAGCTCCAGATTGCCCTCCACGCGGCCGCGGGGGGTTTCACCAAAAAAGTAGCTTTCCGTCAGCGCCGGCTGGCGAAAGGCCGTACTGGTGATAAACTTCGCCGCTAATTCGGGCGTGAGTGCCCAGCTAATACCGGCAAAGCCACTGACATTGGTGTCGTTGCGGCTCCCTTGTTGTGCCTTGGTTTTACTGTAATCGAGGCGGCCACCAAGCAACAGGTCGATGTTATCCAGGCTACGGGTGGCATCGTACACAAGGGCGCCCTGGTACTGGCTGGCGTCCAGCACGGTGTCGCTGCTGGTTAGGCCCGAGGCTAAATCAAGCTCATTTTCTGTCGCTTGCACCTGGGTTCTGGCATCGAAGGACAAACGCCATTTGCCCTGCCAATCGCCAAAATACTGATAGCCGTAAAGCGCCGCCCCATAATCCAAGGATGAATTACTCAGGGTATTGATGCGCTTGTTGGGGCGCTCAATATAGGTATCGAGATGGGCATTGTGCACATAGACATCGGCATAAATCTGGTCAAAATCAAACTCCGCCTTGGCTAAGAGATGATCATTGCGTGGGTAGAGGGTGCGTTTCTTGCTCAGTGGCGAAGCACTGGCCTTACCCAGATTGTTGCCTTCGCTATAGAGCACCCAGGCACGCGTGAGGTAGGGAAGCTCAAGGTCGGCACTTAAAAACACGTTGCGGTTTTCATAGCCGTTGTAGATGCTGTTGCCGTCGGCGCTTTCTCCTTCACTAGCGGTGCGGGTCGACAGTCCCCAGGAGATGCCTTCCTTGCTTCCTTGCCAGGCTAGATGTTGCGCCTGGTTATTGCTTTGCCATTGGGCATCCAATTGTTGACCCTCGAGGCGGTTCAGTTTGATATCCACGGCGCCGCCCATGGCTCCGGATCCATAGTAGGTTGAAGCGGCGCCAGGAATTACCTGCACCTGGCCGATTAACGCCGGGTCGATAAACTCTGCGGCGCTGCCGGCGCGGCGATCGCTGTAAATGGGAATGCCCTCTATCAGGGTTTGCACCCGCCAGCGGGAAAAGCCGCGCATACTGTACATCTGCATCATGCCGCCTTGACCGTTTAGGGAAATGGTCGGCTCCTGCGCCAGCAATTCCGACAATTGCAATGGTGAGCCCTGGGCTTGCTGCGGGTCGATGTGCTGGACCTCGATTAATTGCAGACTGGATTGATAAAAGTTTGAGGTGCTGCTGAGCACCTCAATATGCTCCATGCCATCGGCGTGGGCAGCCACGGTGACAAATCCTGGAGCGGATAAAACTAAAGGGGTGAGTGCGGTGCGTATTAACTTCATGGGCAAGGCCTCGACCTAAAAAACAACTGATAAGGCACGCTACCATGTTCACTTTTACGTCAATATAAGTAGTTTCCGATCCCCCATAGGTACATCTACGCATAGCGAGCGCCCCATTGAATTGGCTAAATTAGCAGCATGCAAGACACGAACAGCGAATTGAATGTAGCGAGGCACCCATGATTGATCACAACATGCCATTGAACACTGTGAATTTGGAGCTGGCTATGCAAGGAAGTATTTTTAACCTGTTGGCACCTAAGCTGGGCTTAGGCAAGCAGGCCAAGGCCGCTCAGAAGACACCTCAGGTGCGCCTAAGCGAGCTGGTAAAGGGCAGCAAATCCCTTGACGCCGAGCAGCACTTGTTCCGCCAAGAGGATGAATTTAAAGCGCTTTACCTGGTGCAATCCGGTGCATTCAAAAGTTATCGACTAACGGCCTCGGGCAAGGAAGTGCTCACCGGGCTGTATTTTCCCGGCGATGTTATTGGCGTTGGCGGTTTGGCACAGCAGCAACACTTTTATTCGGTGTCGGCGTTGCAGGACTCGCGAGTGTGCGAAATTCCTTTTGCTCGTCTGCTACAGGACTCGGTTGCCAACTCCGATGTATTGCTGACCATGCTAAGTCTGATCAGCCAGGAGTTTTCCGCCGATCAGCACCTACGTCAACTGCCGACCAAAAGCATTAAGTCGGCCGTCGCTTCCTTATTGCTGAACCTTTCCTCGCGCCTGGGCAGCTCAAGGGTGCCGACCCTGTGTTTTGAGTTACCCATGAGTCGTGCCGATATTGCTAATTTACTGGGTGTGTCCTCCGAGGCGGTCTGCCGCGAGTTCACCCGCTTAAAGCAAGAGGGCGTGCTCGAGGTTAAGCGTAAAAAGATCTACATCAGTGATATCGATGAGTTATACGCCCTGGCCAATGAGTAAAGGGCGTATTGGTTAGGCTGGCTCATCAACTATGCATAGACTTCTTCTGAGCTCATCCATATAGTCCCAACTTGGGTGCAGGCGCGTTTTTAACGCGTCGGTGCCCATACTTTTCAGCGCTGCCGGAGCAGTTATCTCGGCCGTTGGATTACCCCAAAACGCATAACTGCCAATCGAGGTAACTGAGTCGGGCAGGATCACCTCGGTGAGCTCGTTACTATCAAAGGCGCTGGTGCCTATATGGATCAGCGAGTCTGGCAGGGTGACGGCCGTTAGGTGTTGGCAATCAAAGACATGAGGCGCAATGCTGGTGACCGAATCGGCCAGGGTAATGGCCTTACGCTCGCCGCCATAGGCAATCAAGGTGCGGTTAGACTCTTCCCCATAAATAAAACCATGTGTGATCTTGCCGTTTACCTTTTCAATTCGGTTATAGCGAAACGCGGAATAGTGAATATGCTCCAGTGTTTTTGGCAGGGTGATGGCCGTGAGGGTATTGTGCTCAAAGGTGCCTTCATCAATTCGTGTCACCGCCGCGGGAATAGCGACCGAAGTGAGCTTGTTGACCCGAAAAGCATCCGCCCCCAAATGACTCAGCGAGTCGGGCAGATTAACCTGGGTCAGCTGATTGTACTCGAACGCCCCGGCGTCAATCCTGCTCAGCGTGTCCGGTAAATCTACGCTTACTAACTCATTAAATCTAAAGGCATCTTCGCCAATGTGTGTCAGGGCTGCGGGCAGGCGAACGCTGCTGAGTTTGCTGTCCCAAAAGGCGCGCTTGCCGATGTGGGTGGCCGAATCGGCAATAATGACCTTGGATAGCCGGATACGCTCAAACGCAGACGGCGCGATGCGGGTGATACTCACCCCATCGAGATTACTGGGAATACGTACTGCAACATAATCCGACCAGGGGGTGCGTGGGCCGTATTCGCCTTGGTATTTGACCAGGGTGCCACTGGTGCGATCTAGGATGACATCCTTGATTGTTAGCGTGTAAGGGGTATAGGTGTAGGTGACAAGGCCAGGTAAAACAATGGCCAATAAGGACACTAACACAAACACCAGGGGTTTACTTAATCGGCGTGATTTCATTTTTTCATCCATGATCTGTGTGGCTTAACTCGGTTCCTTGCGTCATAGCCCTTGGGGCGCGCCGCCGGCCCATTGTAGCGCATCTGGGCCAAGCAAGTTAGTGTTTGCAACGTTTTTTAAATCAGGGGGTTATGTAGCTTGGCGTTGCTCTCTGGGTCGATAAATTCAATCTGGGTAAGGTGAAAGGGGGTGCCCCACTGCTGTATGGTCATTATCTCGCGCTGCTCGTGACCGCGCAGTTTGACCTTGGCGCCTGGTTTGCAGAATGCCTTGGGCAGGTTTAATGGCAGCAGGCGTTTACCGTCGTTGGTGAGCAGGCCAAAAAAGCCACCTTCCAATTCGATGTAGCAAACTTCGGCATCCAGCCAGTTATCGTCTGCGTTGTGCTGCCTTGCTGCTGATAATTCGGTCATGGCATGAGTTCCGTTTATTTATTAGTCTGTTATTATCGCTGAACCCAGCTGTGAGCTGTTACCTTGCTCAACCTTGGCATCAGAGGTGATAAACAGGCGTTCAAGCTCAGTTGCAGATATCGGCTTACTGAAATAGTAACCCTGGTAAGAGTCGACCTGGTAGCTTTTCAGTAAATTAAAATGTTCTTGCGTTTCAACACCTTCAGCGACCACGGTGAGATTAAAGTTATTCGCCAAATCGATAATGGATTTCACCACCAGGTGGGCATGTTCATCTGTGACCATGTCTTGCACAAAGGAGCGGTCGATTTTAATTTCATCTATGGGCAGCGAGCGCAAATAACTCAATGATGAGTAGCCGGTGCCAAAGTCATCAAGGGCGATGGAGACACCAAACTTTCTGAGTTTATTGAGCTTGTCTGTGGCATCATTGATATCACGAATAAGCACGGACTCGGTCACTTCAACGATCAACTTGCTGTGGTCAATCTGGTATTGCTGCACCACCTTAATAAAGTCTTCGACAAAGTGGGCGCGCCAGATCTCTTTAGCGCTAAGATTAACCGCTATATGCAGGTGTTTGCTGTGGTCATGACGCTGCCATTGCTCAAGTTGCTGGCAGGCGCGCTCGAGCACTATGGCGCCCATGGGCACGATCAGATTGCTTTCTTCGGCCATGTGCATAAATACATCAGGAGAGAGCAAACCCAGGGTAGGGTGCTGCCAGCGAATTAGGGCTTCGGCGCCAATCAGGGTGGCTTTCATATCGAACTTGGGCTGCAGATAAATGCAAAAATCACGATTGGCGATGGAGTCATGCATGGCTTTTTGCAATTCACTGATCTGGCGCAGTTCATCCTGCATATTGGTATCGAAGATCATCGCCTTTTGACCACCGCTGGCCTTGGTGCGGTACAAGGCCATATCTGCCAGCTGCAGCAATTTCATGGTGCACAGATCATCGGCGGTAAACACCACACCGCCAATGCTGCCGGTGATCGAGTAGTCGATATCTATATTCTGTATGTCGCTGGCCAAGGATATTGATTTGGAAATTTCTTTAAGTACTAGTTCGGCATAATGTTCTGCGATGCGCAATGCTTCACCTTGAACCTTGTTGAGCTGGGGAAGGACAATCACAAATTCATCGCCACCAAAGCGGGAAATGATCCCCTGGCCCTGATTGATATGCTTTAGACGCTCGGCCACTACCTTGAGTAGCTGATCACCGATATGGTGGCCAAAACTGTCGTTTAATAATTTAAAACGATCCAGATCGAGAAACAGTAATGCACTATAACTGTCTGTTTCCTGGTTTGATTTTATTGCTTTTTCTAACTCTGTTTCCAATCGTGTGCGATTGAGTAAGCCGGTGAGCTGATCATAATAGGCGAGGTTGACTATCTTATCCTGATTTCTTTTCTCTTCGGTAATATCCAGTGCCAGGCCTACCAGCCACAGTGGCTCGTTATTGTCGTCGAATTCGGCCACACGCCCTCGATCCCATATCCAGATCACCTCGCCGTTGGGCTTTCTCATGCGAAATTCGATGCTGTAGGACTTGTGGTTGCGCATCAGAGTTTTCAGCACCTTGGCAACCATGGGACGGTCTTCAGGGACGATACATTGCTCAAATTCCTTAAATGAACTGTCGCTATGTTCAATGCCGGTGATCAGTTCCCACTGGCGATTATGCAGCACCTGATTGGTCTGTACGTTCCATTCCCACAGCCCTTCTTCGGACACGTCGAGCACATGCTCAAGGCGTTTTTTGTTTCTGTCTGCTTCTTCTTTTAAGCGGGTGATCTCTGTGATGTCTTTGGCGATAACTGCAATATGAAGTCGGTCACGAACGTCGCGAAATGGCACCTTTATGGAGTGAAAGTGCCGGATTTCTCCGGTATTTGCATCTGTGGTCGACTCGTACACTTCTTCTATTTCAAAGCGGCGCATAATGGCCTGAACATTTTCTTTGAAGAAGTCGGCCTGCTCTTTATTGTTTATAAAGTAAAAGTCGTCTTTGCCAAGCATTTGCTCCGGCGAGCTGTTGTACAGCTTGGCCATGGTGTCGTTGCAAAACTGGAAGTTGCCCTGATAGTCCTTGATCAGCACTACATCGTTAATGGAGTTGAGTAGCTGCTTGATAACGCCTGCATGCTTGTTAACCTTCTTGAACACCAGAAGCAACAAGGCGAAGGTTACCAGCAGTTGTGAGCTGAGCAAAAAAAGCACCTTGGCGGTGTTGTTCATATTTTGCGCAAAAAGCTTATAAAACAGTATCATAGATAAGGTTGATAAAGCCGATATGGCCACTGCAAACAAAAAAATCTTACCTTTGTAAATTTTGCTTATATCAAACATTTATAATCCTAAATCAGCATGATCTGGCAAGTCCTTACCCTTATCAATACCCTATAAGCTAGGTGAATTTCGCGTTTATATACACTTCCTGTTGGTAACCGCGTTATTATTATTTGTGTTCTTGTGTTCTTGTGTACCGTGCTGAAAACGGCCTTATTAGGAAGTAAAGCCCACATTTTCCCAGTTGCAAACCGATTATCCAATAAAGCCACATAATTGTGTCTGGTGTCGATCCTGCCAGATTTGCTCTTATCCAAAAGGTTAAGGAGGCTTTCCCTGTATATCAGAGTCTTGCCTCACCAGGATAAAGTTTACTCACGCTCGGGCTCGTCCCCATGTATTTTTAACTTTTGTCTTGAAAGCCGCTCAATCCGAGGGAGCCGCAATTGTCGCGTTAACCAAATCTTATAAGTTGACGAGAACACTGCTTTAAAGTTACACAAGTGTTACCTATTATGCCTAAAAATACTGACGAATCTAGCAGCAAAAAAAATATAACTAACAATAAGATAAATTAAGTATGGGTTCAGTGTGTGAGGAATACTATGGCCATTCACTCCTGTTAATGTTCCTTGAACCTTTATTGTTGTTAAGCAGGTTAGCCAGCTACATTTGTAGCTGGCTTTTTTTTGCCTAGGCGTTGCCAAGCTGGCATCATAGGGGCTGCAAAAATAAGAGAAAAAGGATCTAAGCATGCTGAAATGGGCGAGTTACCTGCTATTTGGTGTTATTTTGAGTGTTTCAACGGCGCAAAATGCGTGGGCACAGGCCGAGCAGGAGCCGGTTACGCTCCCCGAGCAACAAGCGAAAGGACTTTCTCAAGAGCAACAAGCTCAGGCGCAGCAATCGGTTTCACAGTTGGATGGGCCCATGTACCGCCCCTTGATCGAACGTTATATTCTCGATGAACTGCAGGCGGTTCGCAAAGATCAGCAGGCATTGCGCGCCGAATACGTGGAAAAAATAGCTCATGCTCAGTTGGACACCGCCGACCGCGCCCTTGGCTACACCACAGATACAATGAATAACCTCTTTATTCTTATTACCGCCACAGTATCCATCCTGGTATTGGTGGGCTGGAATTCATTGCGTGATGTGAAAAACAAGGTAGAAGATATAGTTAACACCCGGGTAAAAGCGATTACGGAAGAGTATGAATCGCGACTGGCCGGGTTAGAAAGTCAGTTGCGTGAACGCTCTGAAGCCATACTCAATAATCAGAAAAAGATCACCATTACCAATGAAATCCACTCCTTGTGGATGCGCGCCAATCTTGAAAGTGATTACGGCACTAAGGTGGAAATCTATGACGAAATCCTTTCCCGTAAGCCCGAAGACGTTGAAGCCATCGCCTACAAGGCGGATGCTTTATTGGAGTTAGGCGATACTCAGCAGGCCATTATGTTGTGTAATCTGGCTTTGGATATCGACTCAGACTATGGTTACGCCTATTGGCAGCGCGCCTGTGCATACTCTTTGCTGCATAAGCACAGCGATGCCCTGGCGGATATACGTATGGCCCTGGAATATTCGCCAAATCTACGCAATGAGCTGCTTCACGAAAGCGCTTTTGCCAGCCTGCACGATAATGCCAGCTTTAACGACATAGTTAACGGCTAATCGAAATAGATTTAAATATAAAAACGGCGGCCAATGGCCGCCTTTTTTTCTGTAAGAGTGCTTGCTGAGCGGTAGTTATTTACCTCTAAAAAACAAGACCTTGGTTACCTTGGCATTATTGATTTCATAGCTGGCAACCACTTCGCCACGCTTATCCACCACCTCGGGGTCTTTGGAGCATGACTCGGAAAGCTCCTGATCTATCACGTATTTACCATGAACTATGCGTTTAATGGGTGTGCTTTTTACGCATTGCAGGCTTTTAAACATGGCGCCATAGCGGGCGATTAACTGTTCCTTGCCACTAAACATCAGCTGATCCGGGAACATATAAAAGGAAATGTCTTCGGCAAAATAGCTAATAAAGGTATCGATATCCTTGTCGTTGTAAGCGCTCAGCAGGGCATCGACCACGGCAACGGCCTGTTGTTGTGCCTTGCTTAATTGCTTTGCGGTTTGCTGCTCGAGTTGATTCTCAACCAGCTCGCTTGCTTGGGCGCTTAGCGGTTCTGCGCTGTCATTGGCCAGTGCCGGTTGCCAAAGCAGGGCTGCCAAGATAGCGACAATATGGGTTTTCATAGTGGGTGTTAGTCCTTTGGTTACTACCAGTATTGCTCTACGGTTATTTGCCCCGGGCTTCGGCGGCGGTTGCGATTGTAGCCTAAATCCATTAAACATTGACTGGTTTCTTTGACCATGTCGGGATTACCGCAAATCATAAACTGTGCCACATCCGGGGTGGCTTCAAGCTGAACGTGCGCAAAAAGTTCGCCACTTGTAATCAGTTGCGGAATGCGTTGTTTCAGTGGCGTGGCTTCGCTCTCGCGGGTGACCACGGGCACATAGTGTAATTGTGGGTATTGCTCCTGTAATTCTAGGATCATCTCTTTATAGCTGAGATCCTTGCTGTGACGAACACAGTGTACCAGTACCAGATGTTGAAATTGTTGCCATACCCGTTGCTCTTGCAGCATAGATAAAAACGGGCCGATGGCGGTGCCCGTGCTTAACATCCATAGCTGCTCGGCGCTTGGCACCTCATCCAGGGTGAAAAAGCCATTGCTCTTGGCGGCAATTTGCACGCTGTCACCGGGCTCTAAGCGTGCCAGGGCTGCGGAAAGGGCGCCATCATCCAGCTTGATCAGGTAAAACTCCAGGTTCTTTGAGCTCGGTGGATTAACAAAGGAATAAGCTCTTGCTACGCGCTCATCGCCGATTTGCAGCGCCAGCTTGGTGTATTGTCCGGCCGTAAATGGTTCTATATCAGCGGTAACCACTAAACTAAATAGCTTTTCATTCCACCAGATCAGCCGTTTTACTTTTGCCTCTAACCAGTTTGCCATTGTTTGCTCCAAAGCCTTTAGCTTCAATAGCTTAAATCTGGCAATACAATGGGATAAAGTCAATGAACAATCATTATGTTAATGCCTCCCAAACCCTCAGTATCGCGCTGAATTACTTACGCATGGGGTGGAACGGGCGAGGTTATGACAAGGTACCCACACTTAAAAACGCATCGCTTGTTCAATAACGATACCGTGACGCGCCGCTAAGCGGGCATGATCCTTGTCATAGCCACCGCCTATTACGGTTGCTACCGGGGTATTGTGCTCCAGGCAGCGTTTGAGAACCAGGTGATCCCGACGTGCTATGCCCTGCCAACTGATATCCAACTTGCCCAGGCCATCCTCTTGCCAGATATCGACGCCGGCATCGTAGAGCACTAAATCCGGGTTTAAGCTGTGCAATAAATGGCTGAGGGTGTCATCGACTATGCCCAAATATTCATCATCGCCCATATTATTGGCCAGGCCTATGTCGAGATCGCTGGCACATTTCCGAAACGGGAAGTTCTTCTCACAGTGGATTGAACAGGTGTAGGCATAGGGCTGATGTTGCAAAAGCGCTGCGGTGCCATCGCCCTGATGTACATCCAGGTCAAAGATAAGCACATTGGTCACCTCGCCCGATTGGATCAGGGTTTGGGCGGTGAAGGCCAGGTCGTTGACCATGCAGTAGCCGGAGCCGAAATCATAATGCGCATGATGGGTACCCCCGGCGAGATGACAGGCAAGCCCATTTTTAAGTGCCAGGCGGGCGGTTTTCAGTGTTCCCAGCGGGGCGGTAAAGGTACGGGCCATTAAGCTGGGTGACCAGGGTAAACCGATGCGCCGCATGGCCTTGGCATCGAGACGATTGTGCCACAGATCGTCGATATAGGTGTCGCAGTGCACCAGGGCGAGATCTTCCGGATAGCCTATTTCCGGCTGATGCAGGTTGTTCCGCACTAAGCCCAACTCCTTCACATGCTTATACAGGCGCGCAAATTTGCTCATTACGAACCTGTGGTTGGGATCAAAGCTGAATGAGTAATTTGGGTGATAAACCAGGGGCAAATGCGGGTTAAAGCTCATGAGATTCGACAACGGGACTTTTGTAAAGAGTCTACCGAATGATGAACGCCTTTGCCCAGGTTTCTTCACTGGCGCGCCTCGACTTGTTAGGGCTAATAACGCTTTATTACCTAGAATTACACTTTGCAACGCTTTGCCGTCTTGAAAGCCGAGTGACCATCCCAATTATACTTGAGTAACCATTCAAAAATGTTTAGGAATTAATAATGAATACAGTTAATCGTCAAGTCCTGTTGAACTCACGCCCGGTCGGGGAACCCACAGCCGAAAACTTTCGTTTGCACCAAGGGGAGATCCCGAGCCCAAAACAAGGGGAAATGCTGCTGCGTACCGTTTATCTTTCCCTCGACCCTTATATGCGTGGGCGCATGAGCGACGCCAAGTCTTACGCCGAGCCGGTTGCTCTTGGCGGGGTGATGTTCGGTGGCACGGTGGCGCAAGTAGTGGAGTCTAACCTGGATGGTTATGCCGTCGGTGACTGGGTGCTGTCGATTAACGGCTGGCAGGACTATGCAATCAGCACAGGCGAGATGGCGATTAACCTGGGTAAAAATCCCAGTAAGCCATCCTGGGCCTTGGGTGTCTTGGGTATGCCCGGCTTTACCGCCTATATGGGCTTGCTGGATATCGGCAATCCTCAGCCAGGCGAAACCGTGGTGGTCGCGGCGGCCAGCGGTGCGGTGGGCTCGAACGTGGGTCAGATTGCAAAAATTAAAGGCGCCAAGGTGGTGGGCATTGCCGGTGGCGAAGAAAAATGTCGCTACGTGGTTGAAGAGCTTGGCTTTGATGCCTGTATCGACCATAAGGCGGATGATTTTGCTGAGCAATTAGCCGCCGTCTGTGACAAGGGCATAGATGTGTATTTTGAAAACGTTGGCGGTAAGGTGTTCGATGCGGTATTACCGTTATTAAACCCCTGCGCCCGCATTCCCTTGGTGCGGCAATATTTCCCAGTACAATAGTGACGAGCTGCCGGCAGGGCCGGACCGCTCATACCAGTTGATGTCATTTTTGCAGGTAACGCGCGTGACGGTAAAAGGCTTTATCATTTACGATGATTACGGCCACCGTTATGACGAGTTCGCCAAGGATATGCAACAGTGGGTGAGCGAGGGCAAGATCAAGTACAAGGAGCATATGATAGAAGGCCTTGAAAATGCGCCGGCGGGATTGAACGACGTACTCAATGGGCGCAACTTCGGTAAAATGGTCGTTAAAGTTAACGAACCGCTTTAATCAGAAAAGAAAAGCCGAGCTTCTGCTCGGCTTTTTTATTCTATTTACTCAACTTTATTGAGCAGTCTTAGGCTCTGATATGAGTAGTCACTTGCACCACTTTTTACGGCAAAGCTGTAACTAAAGAGGATCTGACCACCTTCGCTGTGCAGCGGACGTAGCGAACGCATAAAATACACTGCTTCTGGAGTCGCCAGCGTCTCGGTATAACATTCATCATAGTTTGTAGCAGTAGGGCAATAATAGTTTGAGATAAACTGAATTCTGCCTTCTTCATCAAGCTTCCATAGGTCTCGTCCACTGTAGAGCTCATTCAGGTTTGGCTGATAATTAAAGAGCTCGCTATAATTGCCAAAGCCGTCGCTGTGCAACCACATATAATTAGTGGTGTCTTTGCTATCCAAGCTGGTGAATGCATCCTGATGCTGGTATATGCCTATAACATCGCTCAGCGTGTTAGCCGATGCCAGGTTGGTATCCACTTCCATAAAGGGGTAGGCAAGATAACTTTCTGACTCAGCAAAATACCGAGCTGCCCAGGTTCTCTCTCCATTACTAAAGAAGCTGTATTCCGTGGTCGTTGTTCCATCATTTACTGCCAGGATATCCGCGCCCTGAGTCAGTGTGACAGTGCGTTCCTCACTTTGCTTGGTTTTAGGGCTGTAAATTTGCGTTTTAGCCTTGCTCGCCGACTCCAATGTCAGGACCGTACCACCAATCAAATACTCTTCTTCACCAATTGTGGTCGCCTCTGTAATAAAGCGTCCCGAGTAGCTAGCACCAGTCGCTAGCGCTGGCGCAGAGATCTTATCTACCTTACTATAAATGAGCACATCCGCCTGCGGCATAAGTGCGTCTTCTAGCTCACTGGGATTAAGCAAGCTGACACCTTGAGATTCTGCCTTTAAATCATTGTAGTGCAGTAACTCAATGGCTAAGCCTTGCTCCGTTTGCGCCAGTACTTTAATGCCGTCTATATGATGGGTAAAAAATAATTCCACATAGTTATAATCGATATCATAGAATGACCTCGAAAAATCCTCTGAAAGAGTAGGGATAACCAGCCGATTACCTTCTATTTGGGTATTGATAGTCGTGCTATTGAAGTCTTTCCCTTTTATTCTTGCAAAGAATACAGGCAGGCTGGCTTTATTGGTGCTTGGCGCAAGCTGGCCGACCCCATAATAGCTTGATGGCTCGTCGATGAAGAAATAGCTCGGTTGTAACTCAGGGTGAACCGTTTTATTTAAATTCATAACGGTTTCTGTTTCACCCGTGCTCAGCACCACACGAATCTTATCCTGCTCTTGAGCAACAATATTGAACTCCAACCAGTCATATTCTGTGCATGATAGACAGGCATATTTTTTGATATCTGTAGTAAAACCTGTGTCACTCACTTCATAGGAAAAATGATGGATATCACCATTGGCATCGGTCATAACCCCGTTGTTGCTTTCGGTGAATGCTAAAGAATTGCCGTTAGCAGGGTTAGTCCATAAACCTTCGAGTACCCCATCTCCAAGCGCAATGTCTTGCCATTTATCTGGGTTATCCCCTACGGTTAATGTCAGTTGATAATCGACACTGGCCTTGCCATCGCTTACTTGTAAAGTAACTGCGTGTTCGCCAATATCAAAAAAGCCTGGAGCTAAGGTTAAGGTGAGCTGCGAATTTGCTACCTCTGTGTTTAACCACGCAGGTTTATCTGCTACCGAAACCGAGATGGTGTCGCCATCGGCATCGGCTAGATTTAATACCGCTTGGTATTCTGCGGCGGCTTTTACATCGTAAGTGAGGGGGCCGCTAAGCGTCGGGGAAGTGTTTTTGTTTATCGGAGTCGGGGTCGAATCGTCATTATTGTCCGAGCCCCCACAACCCACGAGCGTGGCAGAGATCAGGGCAGCTAAGGTGAGCTTCTTCATGGATAATTCCCTTATTGTTGTTATTTATTTGTAATAATCATGTAATTATGTCATTTTTTAAGGGACGAATTCTAGTCATTTATTCCGCTTTTCCCCCTTACATAGTGCATAGCCTAGTTATATTTTAACTAGGTATAGGTATAAACCCTCCCTCAAATGCCAATATAGCGCCTTGTGTAATGTTAAGTAATGTTAATAGAGGTGCACTTGGGATATCATGCCCGCATTCTGAACGCCTGCTATCTAGCTTGCAGATTGCTTGATGTGTAGCCTGGCGTAGCAAAGCAATAATAAATCCAATTAATGAGAATAACGCAATGACAACAAAAATAGCGCTGCCTCTGGCCGTGTGCTTTATGCTGAGTGCCTGTGATTCCAGCGATACTCAAACCCAGGAGCCACCCGCCGTTGAGGCCTCTGCGGTAGAAGTCGAGCTGCAAAGCCTGATCGCCACAGACAAGATTGCCCCTTTAGCACCACCGCAAGAGGCCGTCGCCATTGACAGCCCGATGGCACAACTCGGCAAGCAGCTATTTTTTACCAAAGCGCTCAGTGGCAATTTAGACACCGCCTGTGCCAGCTGCCATCACCCCAATTTAGGCGGTGGCGATGCCTTAAGCTTGCCGGTGGGCGTGGAAGCGCTGGAGCCCGACCTGCTTGGGCCGGGTCGTCTTCATGATGCCAACGGTTATCACCATGATGGCGGGCCCACCGTTCCCCGTAACTCCCCCAGCACCTTTAACCTGGCATTCTATCAACGCACCTTGTTCCATGATGGGCGTATCGAAGTGCTAGATGAACAAGGCGAAATGCGCACTCCAGACTCTTTGTTCGGCGAGCGTGATGATAAGGCCGGTGTTTCCCTGGCGCAGGCACAAGCGCGATTCCCGGTGACCTCAAAAGAGGAGATGCGTGGCTTTGACTTTGTTATTGATGGTAATAACGACGATTTACGTGCCGCTCTGCAAGCGCGTTTTCAGGGCAACACCGACGAACTGGCCATCAACAACTGGCTGGAAGCCTTTCGTCAAGGCCTGGAGCAACCCGAAGGCAGCGCTGCTTCATTGCTGACCTTTGATAACATCACCCTGGCCATTGCCGCGTATGAAAACTCCCAGGTGCTTATAGACAACCCCTGGGCCGCGTATCTAAACGGCGAGCAAAATGCCATCAGCGAACAAGCCAAGCGTGGGGCACTGCTATTTTACAAAACGAGCGAGCAGGGCGGCTTTGCCTGTGCCAGTTGCCATCAGGGTGGCTTTTTCACCGACGAGTCTTTCCATGTGCTGGCGGTGCCGCAAATAGGGCGTGGTAAAGGTGATGGCGAGTGGGGAGACGATGACTTTGGCCGTTACCGGGAAACCAAGGCGGCGGATGATAAGTATGCGTTTAGAACGCCGACCCTGCTGAACGTGACTCAAACCGGACCCTGGGGACACAGCGGCGCCTTTACCGAGCTCAGCGATATGCTTGTGCATCACCTGCAACCTCATCAAAGCATTGGCGATTATGTGCCCGATGACACTCAGCCGGGAATACAAATAGCGCATTGGCGAGACAACACCGAGCTGGCCTTGGCGCAACTGGACCGACTTCAAAGTGAGGGTAAGTCACAGTTGCAGCCACAGAGTTATGAGCCACAGCAAATCGAAGACTTATTGGCATTCTTGGCAACCTTAACCGATCCCTGCACACAAACACCCAGCTGCATGAACAAATGGGTGCCGGGCGAGAATGAACAAGACGCCGATGGTTTGCGCTTAAAGGCCTATGCTGACGACGGCAACTTGCTGTAATAGGGAGCGGCGGCGTTACAGCGAACTACTAATGACGCAGTTGCGCCGCAAGCGTTTGCCCTGATACAAACACAAGTCCGCCTGTTTAAACAAGGCATTAACCTGAGACTTGGTATACTCGGTGCTGGCTACCCCTAAGGTGGCGGTGATCTCGACCATCTCCTGATTAATGCAAATGCTGGCCTGAGCAATTTTCTCGCGGATTTTTTCCGCCACACTCACCCCTTGCTCCTGTGTGGTATTGGGCAGAATAATGGCAAACTCTTCGCCGCCAATGCGGGCCACGATATCGTATTTACGGATCACCGTATTGAGCAGCTGGGCCACGGTTTGCAGCACCAAATCGCCGCCATGATGACCGAAGTTGTCGTTAATTTGTTTAAACAGGTCAAGATCGAGGATGATCAACGCCAATGGCTGCTCTTCTCGCACCGCCTGGTCGAGGCGCAGTTGCAATTGCGCGAAGAAAAAGCGGCGATTATAAAGCCCGGTTAGGGGATCTGTGGTCGACTCTTTACGCAACCTCAGTTCCAGCAGCTTGCGCTCGGTTATATCTATCACCATGCCGGTCCACATAATGCCGCCGTCGCTTTGGCGCTGCGGAATAGCGTGGGCAAACAGCCACTTGTAGCCAACGCTCAGGGTGACTTTAAATTCACATTCGAAGTCTTCCAGCTTGGCCGCCGAGTGGACGATTTCCTCAAGCATATTCTCTCTGTCGCTGTGGGCCACCTTGCTCAACATGCGTGCCGGGTTTTGCAGCGCCTGCTCGGGTGTCACCTCGAAAATACGTTTTACGCCCTCACTGGCATAAAGAAAGTGCCAGGAGCGCGAGGCCGTCAGCACAAATTGATAGATCATACCCGGGATGATCTGTGCCAAGGCATCCATGCGCGTATGCAGGCTCATGTTCTCGGTTTTATCGAACAGTGAGCCAACTAGGGCATCCTCAGCGCCATTATTGCCTTTTGGCGCTTTAATGCGTTGGCTATGTTCGCACAGCCACACATAATGGCCCTGACTATGGCGAAAGCGGTAATCGCATTTACACACGCCTTGCGCTCCCTGGGCAAGCCAGTGATTATACTCCGCCTGCAGCGCTTCTCTGTCTTCCGGATGTATTTGCGCCAGCCACCAATGACTGTTGCGCTGTATGTCGGCGACCTTATAGCCGGTGATGCGCTCTACTTCGACCGACATATAGGTAAAGTAGCCAAGTCGATTGAGCGGGCTTTTAAACACCGCTGCGGGCAGGCTGTCGATAATGGAGTTAAGCTCGTTACGTACCTGCTGCAGCTCGTTAATGGTGTTGATGCGGTTGCTGATATCTATATGGGTGCCGGTGATCCACTCCGGCTGATTATTGGCTGTACGGGTGGCTACCCGGCCGCAATCCCGAACCCAAACCCAGTGGCCATCCTTGTGTTTTAAGCGCACCTCGCACAGGTAAACCTCGTCGTCACCGCAAAAGTGGCGCTCCAGGGCACTGTTGGAACGCTTAATATCATCTGGGTGGGCAAATTCCAGCCAAGTATCTATGGAGATGGGGGAGAGTTCTTCCAGGGTATAGCCGAGAATTTGCGCCCAGCGCTCGTTTAAGATCACTTCCCCGGTTTGATAGTTCCACTCCCAGGTCCCGGCTCGGGTGCTGTTGATAATGTTTTGCAGACGTTCGGCATTACTCAGTTGGTGGTAGCCGGACAGGCGTCTTTGCAGGGAAACCATAATATACGCCTGCTCACCGCTGCACACATGCAAGTCACCTTGATACTCACCGTTCTCGCATTCGGTCTTCACCCAATAATGCTCATCTAAAAGCAGGGCGCTAAAGTTCAGAGTTTCGACACTGGTACGAAACGCAAACTCGTCTATATGCAGGCCCAGGTAGCGCTGCAAATGACGAGGGAAGACAGCATTGCAAAGCCCGCCACAATCGAAAAGCAAGATGATGGTATTTTCATTGTTGCTCAAATTGGTTCCTACAACTGTTTAGCTAAGAGTTATCGAGCCGGATTCTTTAGTGTTAGTTGTTGGTAGTAGAGCTCGCGGTAGTAAGAAAAAAGTATAGTGTAGGGATTGATATCTGCGTAACTTTGTTCAGTTTTCATTAAGGAATTTTTGGCGTGTGTAAATAAATGTAAAGGACACGTTGGTTTATCTGGGGTTCATGGAATTGCCACTAGAGTAAAGATATTACAAAGAGGTCAACAGACCGAAAAAGGAGGTCCTTATGCGACTCACTACATTTGTTATCGGTGCGGCACTATTTTGTTTGGCACCCCTGGATGCAGCTCTGGCGAAACCCGAACACTTCGTACCGCCGGGCCAAGAGAAAAAACTGGTGAATCACGACGATCGTGATCACAAATATCGCCATGAAGGTGACAGAAAGCGGTATGACCGCCACGAGCGGGACAGAAAACGCCATGATAAACATCATAGTAAGCATAAAAGGGACCGCCACTATGACGGTCACCATGATCGCCGCTACTATGGCTATCATAAAAAGCATAAACGTAATCGTCACTACTACTGCGACCATTACAGCCATCGCCGCCATGACCGCTACTGGCGTGTAGGTCATCATATTGATTACGACCTATACCGTCACGGCAGAATACTGCGCCGCGACCGCCACGGCCACGTGATTGTTGATATGCACGGCGACATTTTCCGGGTACTGGAAAACAGCCTGGAGATTGTAGAAATCCTAAGCCGTCGCCATTAATTCATATACGCACTGGAACGCCCCGAAAGGGGCGTTTTTTTGTGCCAAGAAAAGTTTACCGGCCTTTGTTATTGCTATTTGGTGTGTTACTTTTCCTTCATAACTATAAGTAGTAGAAAGGATTCTTCTTGAGCGCTCAGTTTTATAACCAGCATGCTTCGCAATTGGCCGAGCAATACTTAAGCACCGATTTTGAAAAGGTACATGCGGCTTGGTTGCACCTGCTTCAGCCGTTACTGCAAAAGCCACAATGTCGTATGCTGGATATTGGTGCGGGAGCCGGTCGGGATGCCTTATATCTGGCTCAGCACGGACAAGATGTTGAGGTATATGCGGTTGAGCCGGCGCAAATGCTTGCCGAGCTAGGCGCCAGACATACCAAAGACTATGCGGTTCATTGGCTGGAAGATTCCTTGCCGGAATTAGAAAGTGTTACCAGCAAAGAAATCAGTTTTGACCTTATTTTGCTCAGTGCCGTTTGGATGCATATTCCCGAAGGGCAACGTCCGCGAGCGATCCGCAAGCTGGCAAACTTACTGAAACCTGGCGGCCAACTGGTTATCTCCCTGCGCCATGGGCAAGGAGAGGTGGAACGCAAAGAGCGTGGTATGTATCAGGTATGCGCCGATACGTTAAAGCAATTAGCAACGCAAGTTGGCTTGCAGTGTATTTTGTGTACCGAGCTCCAAACTGACGAGCTCAATCGTGCAGATGTACATTGGCAAACAGTGGTACTGCGCTTGCCTGATGATGGGAGTGGCTCTTTTAGTTTAATTCGTCATGTAGCCCTCAATGATGGTAAATCTGCGACTCATAAATTGGCACTGATGCGGGTGCTGTTGCGCATTGCCGATGGTCACCCAGGAGCCGTGATACGCAGGGAGGACAATCGCGTCATTTTGCCCGCGGGTTTGGTCGCCTTGTATTGGTGTCATCAGTATAAGGATTTGATCGATCACTACGATCTGTATCAAACGCCCAACGCCAGTCCAAACATGGGGTTTATGAAAGACGATGGCTGGCATAAATTAAGGCACCTGAACTCAACAGATTTTCGCGTCGGCAACCAATTTGTGGGTGAGGATGCGCGAGCCTTGCATCGAACTCTCTCCCACGCAGTGCAGAATATCCGCAATATGCCCTGCAAATACATTACCTTTCCCAACACCGAACGTTGTGTATTCGAGCTTGCGAGCCAAGTCGTTCGTGCCAAGGACACCCTGTTTTTAGATTTTGAGGGTCTGTGCCAATGGGGCGAATTTTCCCTGCCCGAGCATGTTTGGACAGCTCTGAATCGTTATGCCTGTTGGATTGAACCCGTTTTAGTCAGCGAATGGGCAAAAACCATGGCAAGTTATCGCGGTAATGCGATTCACTTAAACCAGCAGCCATATATCTTTTCTCAGGCATTAAACTGGCTTGACCCTAAGCGCACGACCACAGAAGTGCGCCAGCGAGTGACCGATATGGCTGAAGAGGGTGATGCGATTCATTGTGTCTGGACGCAACGTTCGCTGCAGCAAGGTTTTGATGTTGATCATTGCATGCCTTTTTCACGCTGGCCAAATAACGATTTATGGAATTTATTACCGAGTACACCCAAAGCCAATAATGAAAAGCGCGACCGATTGCCTAGCAATACCCGTTTGCTTCATGCAGGGGAACATATACGCCACTGGTGGCAACAAGCCTGGGAAACGGAAAAAGAAAGCATGCTTTCGCAGCGCTTTTTCGCCGAGGCCAATCTGGCGCTACCTGGCTTAGGAGTGGGCAATCGTTCGATAGACGACTTGTTTGCCGCTTTGGTATTGCAGCGCGGGCGTTTACGTGAATTGCAGCAATTGCAGGAGTGGTAACTTATCGGCTCTATTGCACTTTTTCACACAATAAAATGGCGCCCATTGGGCGCCATTTCTCATTAGGACTTTTCGCTTTCCAGCGGGCCGGCGCCTATATCTATCTTTTCTTCCTGAGGAGTGAAGTCGGGATCGAGCGACAGGTTGGCGAAGGGGTTGGCCTTGGCTTTTTTGTTCTGCTCTTTGTCTTCTTCAACCTCGGTTTCTGGAGTCAGTTCTTGCTCTTGAACAGGCGTTTGTTGTGCCAGGGCCGACTCCAATTCCATTAGGGCGTCGTCCAGTGATTGTGTTTCGGGCTCGTTGAGTTCCAGATTGAGCTCTGGCTCAGGCTCGATTTCGCTCGGCTCGTCAGTAATGGCTTGGGTGTTGAGAGGTTGCGCTTCGGCTTGCTCTACTTCGCTTTGCTCGTCTTCAAGCATTGGCGTGGCGAGAGGCTCAACTATCTCAGTCTGAGTTTCAGTAGGTTGGGCCGCATTCGGTTGGACCGCATTCGGTTGGACCGCATTCGGTTGGGCCTCAATAGGTTGGGCCGCATTCGGTTGCTCTAGAACCTGCTCATTAACGGCTTCTTCGAGATCTTGCTGTGATTCGGGCGTTTGCTCGATCTCCTCAGCGTGAGTTGGATTTTCCATGCTGGGCTCGTCCTCAGCAGGAAGCTGTGACTCTTCGCTGTTTGGTTCACCTTGGTGACTTTGGGGCTCTTGCTCAGCTGGCGTGCTGTCAGTCGTTTGCGTGGTGTTTGAGCCGCTTGCCTGGTTTAAATAGGCCTGAAATTCTTCATCTGACATGCTCGACCAATCTTTACTGGTCGGTTGCGATGTGGCTGCACGCGTATCTTCTTGCGGCTGTGCGTTTGTCTCGGCCTCTGGGGTAGCCGTGGGCTCGGTTGCAGGTGTCGGGCTCGGCTGCTCAGCATTGGCTTGCGCTTTTTTACGCACAAAGGGGTGGATTTCGGCGCAATGCTGTGGCTCGCTATGGCTAGCGGCTTTGCTGGTAGCCGCAGTACGGCGCAGCGGCGCAACATTCTGCGGCTGTGGCTCGTCGTTGCCATCGACTTGCGGTGCTTGCTCGGTTGGGGACTCGGTCGAGGACTCGGCTGAAGCTTCAGCTGACGGTGTTCCCAACAGGGCATCCGCTTTTTCGTTCAACAGTGTTCTGGTCAGTTCGGGGCTGAGCGCTGCGTGGGCACCATAGGTCTGCAGATGTTTAATCATGTCTTTATGGATGGAGCTTTGCTTTTCGCCATAGTCAGATGTGCTAATGCTCAACACATGGTCAACAAACTCTTTTTGGTGAAGCACGAAACTCGGCATTGGAGACTTAAATACCGCCTCGTTGTTAAACACGATAAGACAGTGGATCTCTTCCATTGGTAGAGCCAGTAGCTCAGCCAAGGGCTGCGCTTGTTCACGCAATGCGGTAAGAGGGTTAGCAAACTTTTCGTCTTCGCCATGGTGGCGGTTGGTCCAGTCCTGGGCCTTTTCGCCGCCATAAATATCACCGACTGCATCGATATGGGCGACCATAAAGACACCAAAGGGGCTTAGCAAAAGATGCTCTATGTTAGTGCTTTTTCCTTCCTCACCCGTGGCGATGGGCACATTGGTAAACTTGCTGTAGAGCTGCGGATCCAGGGTGGCTTTTTGATTGCCAAGCAACTTCTTCAGCGCCTTTTTAAATTCTGAAGGCTTACTCATGACTTGCGGTTTGCCTTCGGAAGAGAGTTTCGGTTTGGCGACTTTAATTGAGCTCTGGCGTTTTTTACGCACCATGATGAGTGCGGCAATGCCGACTATGAGCACGAGTAAACCAATTAGCGCTGGGAGCATCATGTCCATCAGGCCGGATGTTTCGGTTTGTGCAACTGGCTGTGGTTTCGGGCTTACCTTGGCCGCTGCAAGCTGAGTTTTGGCGGTTTCAGTTGGAGTGCCCTTAGCTGCCAGCTTAGTTTCGAGCGGCGTGTTATCTGCTGGCGTGGTTAACTCACTGGCCTGCGCCGCAACAGCGCTTTTGGTTTCGGTTACTAGGTCGCCAGTGGCTTGTTGTGGCTCAGTCAGGGGATCGCTGGTTTCGAGCTTGGTGTTTTCGCTAGCGATACCTTCGCTCAGCTCGCTTTGCACCTGTGCCGAGGCCAGCGCTAGGTCGGCACCGCTGGTGCTTTTAACCTGCTCTGTAAAAGGCTCTGGTTTTACCAAGGCCGTGCGCTCGGGCGCGGTTGAGGTAACCTGAGTTCTTGTCTGTTGCTGTGCTTGTGCCTTATCAATTTGCTGGCAGTTGTTGCTGTCGTAATCCCGTCGCGCCTTACGGTAACTGGGGTGCGTACGCGCATGATCGAACTGCGCCATTTGCTGTTTTAATAGAATACACATAGCGCGGTTATATTCTCGCGCCTCGGTCTCGCTAGCTTGCAACAGGGCTAGGGTGAAAAGTAGTAGAAAAGCTAATCTCATTTCCGAAACATAAGTAAAATTTCTGTTATCTATCCCTAGTCTAACAGCTAATCCATAAATTATGCCATACCCTTATAGAGTCATTTTAAAATTCAATAGGTTAATTGCCTGTTCTGTGAGATATTAGTGCTTTAGAGAGTAAGGTAATGGTGCTTATTTTGTGCGATTACATTGACTAATAACAAATTATTAGCATGACTTTTTGTTACTCTCGCTTAATGAATAAGTATTAGTGGTGAATGGTTAATGCGTCTTCCGCGATTGTTTATACTCGATCTGCGCCAAGTAATTTTAGGTTTTACTCTGCTCTTGGTGCTTATTACCCTGGCTAACCAGTTTGTGATTAGCGACCGGGTTTATACCCAACAGGCCATGACGCAAAGCCTTGAGGCAAACCGTGCCTATGCCGGTAAACTGGCCGATATTACCAGCCAGTTTATTCAATCATTGCAAATGCAACTGTCTTATAGCGCTAAGTCGCTGAGCGGTGATCTGGATAACGCCGCCCGCCGTGAGCAAGAAGTACAGCGTTTACTATCACAAACCCAGTCTTTTAATTCGGTGGTGATTGTCGACCGCCGAGGCGAGGTGATCAGTGCCGCACCTGAGCAATTGGGTGCCGTAGGTATTATTTTGCACGCCTCTGCCACCAAGCAGTCATTAATGGTGCCGCAAGCCATGATGCCGCAGCCCTATGTATCGCCCTTGGGTAACCTGGTGGTCAGCCCCTCGCATCCGATCATGTCAGACACAGAGCCCCAGCGTTATCTGGGCTATATTTCCGGCAATATTTATTTGCATGGCAATAATATCTTGTCGCGCCTGCTGGGCACCCATTTTCATGGTGCGGAAGCGCGTATTATGGTGCTCAGTGAGAATGGCGCCGTGGTTTACGACAGTCAGAGCCGGCAGATTGGTATGACAGTGGGTGAAATGCACCCGTTGTGGGACGCGTTTATGCAAGCGCAAGCCGGGCAAAGCGGTGCCATGGTCAGCACGCAGGGCAGCGCCCAGTTAATAGGCTATGCACCGGTTAAGGACATGCGCTGGGTGGTGTTGGTTTCGAGTGCACAGCAGCATGTGGTCAACAGTGTCGGCAATACCATAGGCAACCTGATGGAAAAAGGTGCACCGGTGACCTTAATCACGCTTTTGGCCATTTGGTTGCTTGCCGGCACCATCAGTGCGCCATTGCAAATCCTGGCCCAACGGGTGCGCGATAACGACAAAACCTTTAACGATATTCCCGCCTGGTATGCCGAGGCGAAAACCCTGAAGCGGGCCATTGCAGCCTATAGCCATGAACAGTTGCAACGTATCAGTGCGCTTAATCTGGCGAGTAATACCGATCCCCTGACCGGCATAGGCAATCGTCGCTACCTGCAAACCTGTCTGGACTCGATGCGAGAGCAGGGACAAACGTTTGCCGTACTGGCCCTGGATATCGACCATTTTAAGTGTATCAATGATCGCTTTGGTCATGATGTTGGTGATCAGGTGATCAAAACCCTGGCCCGATTGCTTAAGCTGGGATGTCGCGAGTATGACTATGTGTGTCGCAGTGGTGGTGAGGAGTTTATGCTGTTGTTGCCTGGGCTTGATATCGACAGGGCACAAGAACTGGCCGATCGCTTGCGCCAGCAAGTTGCCGAGCATAGTTTTAAGCCAGTGACGCAGGTTACAGTGTCTGTGGGTGTGAGTCTGTGGCAGGGCGGTGTAGAACTAAAGGCGGCATTAAAAGCCGCTGACAATGCGCTGTACAAGGCAAAAAACAATGGCCGTAATCGCACCGAAGTTGCAGAGCTTTAGGACAAGCTCCTGCGTTATCTCTGATCACCTAATTAACAGAATTTGGTATGATTGCTCTTTGTATGTATAAGTGGTACAACTGGAAAGGCTGACTTTTTGTCACAGTGATAAAGCTGTCATCTTGAAGTCATTGTTTTATATCGCTTTCATATATCGCAATACACTCAGGTTCAGCGGCGATATTGTGCTAAGCTACAAGAAAATAATACAAAAAGATTAACACTATTTCATGACCCAGTCCTTCAACGCACTGTACCAAACAAGCAGCAGTGAGCAAGCTTATGAGCTGGCCTTGTCAATGATTGACCAAGTGTTTGCCGCTAAATACTGTTTTGTTGGTCGCCTAAGTGACGATGGCTTACAGGTGCGCACCTTGGCCTTTCACTCTCAAGGTCAGGTGCTGGACAACATAGAATATGAGCTTGAATCGACTCCCTGTGCCGATGCTATCTGCAGCGTCGATGTCTGTATTTATCAGGATCAAGTCGCGGCCTTATTTCCTCACGATGCCATGCTCAATGAGCTGGGTATTAAGGCCTACTTAGGCATGACAATGCGCGATGTGTCCCGTCGGCCCATAGGTATTCTGGTGGCCATGTTTGAGCAACCGCAAAACTTCAGCGCGCAAAGCCTGCAGTGGTTTCAAGACCTGGCCTTTATTGTAGCCGCGCAAGCCCGCCACGAGATAGACATAGAAAGAAAAAATGCCATGCTGGCGGAGCTGTCGCTGCGAAATATAGTATTTGAGCAAAGCAAAGAAGCCATTATGATCACCGACGCTGAGAATAAAATCCTGCGCGTGAATCCGGCCTTTGAATTCTACACGGGTTATCATGAAAGCGAATTGTTAGGGCGCTCTCCCGGGCTCTTGGCCTCAGGTCGTCATGATCAGCAGTTTTACGCTAATATGTGGCAGCAGTTGCACACCCATGGGCACTGGCGTGGTGAGGTTTATAATCGCCGCAAAACCGGTGAGGTGTATCCGGAGGAATTATCGATCACCGTCAACCGCGATGAACAGGGCGAGATCTCTCATTATATCGGTCTGTTTCGCGATATCAGCGATTGGAAAGAAAGCGAGCGACAACTGCGCTTTTATGCCTCTCAGGAGCCGCTCACCGGGTTACACAACAGGCGCAGCTTTTTAGAGCGGGTCGAGCAGCATATTAGCCTGCATCATGATCAAAACACCCCCAGCTCTTTGTTGTTTTTAAATCTCGACCGTTTTAAAGATATTAACGACCTCTATGGCCCAGAGGTTGGAGATAAAGTGTTGGTGGCGGTGGCCTTACGACTGCAGCACTGCGTTGTCAGCTCGGATGTGCTTAGCCGTTATGGTGGCGATGAGTTTACCCTGCTGCTGGCCAACAGCACAAAGCAGCAGGCCTATGCCTGTGCGCAGCGTATTTTAACCCATGTCTGTCAGCCCGTTCGCCTGGGCGAGCTGAATATCGAGCTCAGCTGTAGCCTGGGTATCGCCCATATCGACGAGCAGATAGATAGCGCCACTGTGTTTGTACGCAATGCCAATCATGCCATGCTCAGCGCTAAACGAACTCAGTCGCAGAGCATTGCCATCTACAGCGACGAAATTGAAGGTCAGTACCTACGTAAAATTCAATTGCGCGATAAACTCGCTAAGGCCCTCAAAGCCAATGAGTTGACCGTCGCCTATCAGCCCATTGTCAATTTTCGCAGTGGTAAAATCATCAAGTTTGAGGCCCTGGCCCGTTGGCATGATGCCGAGCTTGGCACCATCGATCCCGAAGAATTTATTGTCATTGCTGAGGAGTTTGGGCTGATTTCCCAGCTCGGGCAATTTGTGCTGCAGCGGGCCTTGGCAGACTTATCCACCCTGCACAAACGGGGTTATCCTCATATCTGTCTGTCGGTCAATCGTTCGGTATCAGAATTCAATCAGTTATTGCAGCCGGTCGAAGCCATTTTAGCGGCGCTGCACGAACATCAGATCGCCACCCATCAGCTCACCATAGAGGTGACCGAGTCTGTGGCCATAGGCGTGCAACAGGTGCAGGATCAACTCAATATTTTGCGCGAGCAGGGCGTTAAGGTAGCCCTGGACGATTTCTGTACCGGCTATTCTTCACTTAGTCATCTTATTGATTTACGTGCTGATTACCTGAAAATTGATAAATCTTTTACTCATAAACTGCTGAGTGAACATAAGCATCAGGTGGTGATCGCCAGCCTGATCAACATAGCCTCAGAGCTGGATATGGAAGTGATCGCGGAGGGCGTCGACTGCGCTGATCAGCACCAACAGCTGCATGATTATGGCTGCCATTTCAGCCAGGGCTATTATTATTCCAAGCCGGTCAGCCTACCCCAGGCACTGGCCTTGCTAGAGCAAGCCGACTCTTTTGTCGACACCTTGTAGGTCGGAATTTGCCACCAGGGATGCAAATTAATATGGGGAAATAGTAAGTTTTCAGTGTGATATTTTATCGCCACGATAAAATATTCTTGTTTTACCCATGTTGACGCTCAACGCATAATGCCGCCTTTTGCTTGTCGAGAGGGCACTATGCGCGGCTGGATTATCTACACTGATGGCGCCAATCTATTAAAACCAGAGCGGTATGAAATTGAACGGTTAGTGGCCGTTGCCAAAGAAGAAAATATCGAACTGGAGGTCTATGCCCCGGATCAATTCGATCTGCTGGTGACCCGTGAAGACGAAAAAAGTATCCTGATCGACGGCAAGCCCGTGCCCTTACCGGACTTTGTTATGCCGCGCATGGGTGCCGGAACCACCTATTTTGCCCTTGCCATTATCCGCCATTTGGAGCGCCTTGGGGTGTACTGCGTTAATGGTGCCCACGCCATTGAAACGGTCAAAGATAAGCTTTATGCCCAGCAAATCTTAGCCAAGCAAATCTGCCGACACCGACCACCATGTTGGTTAAGTTCCCGGTAAATATCGCCCTGGTTGAACAGCAAATTGGTTTTCCCGTGGTGGTGAAAACCCTTTCCGGCTCGCAGGGCAGCGGCGTGTTCCTGAGCAAAACCCGCAATGAATTTGACGATTTGATGCAGCTTATTGAGGCGACCAGCCCTCAGGCCAATATTATTTTGCAGCAGTTTGTTAAAAGCAGTCATGGTCGTGATTTAAGGGTTTTGACCATAGGTGGCAGAGCGGTTGCCTGCATGGAGCGCAACAGTGGTGGCGATAACTTTAAGGCCAATGTCAGCGCCGGCGGCACAGGTTCCTTGTATGCCATTACCCCGGAAATCGAATGGTTGGCAACGCAAACCGCCAATGCTCTGGACTTGGATGTGGCTGGTATCGATTTGCTGTTCGATGAGCAGCACTTTAAAATTTGTGAAGCCAACTCCAGCCCGGGTTTTGAAGGCCTGGAGCAGGCCACTGCCATAGATGTGGCGCGAGAGATCTTCCACTTTATTCGCATTCGTCTGGGTATTTTTGATAAGCCGCAGTCGGCGTCAAAAGCAGAGTCGAAAAAAGCGACCGCACAAGCCGCTCAGGAAGCGCTAGAAGAGCTGTAGTTTAAGCCTGTCGGCAAACTGCTCCAGCGCATAAATACCGGCGCTGGAGTTGCCGTATTCATTGAGCTTAGGCGACCAGACCGCGACCGTAAACTTCCCCGGCACCACGGCAATAATGGCGCCGCCCACCCCGGATTTACCCGGCATACCGACCCGGTAGGCAAAATCCCCTGCAGCATCATACAAACCACTGGTAAAGAGCAGGGAATTGAGCTGGGAGTTTTGCTTGGCGGCAAGAATGCGCCGCTTTGAGGCTACATCAACCCCCCTGTTTGCCAGATAGGAAAAGGTGCGCGCCAATTCGGCACAATTCATCTCGATGGCACAAAAGCCGAAATACACCTTCAACACTTCTTCCACTTCGTTTTCAAAGTTATTAAAGGACGCCATTAAATAGGCCATGGCCGCGTTGCGGTGACGGTGCTGATACTCGGATCGCGATACCCGCTGATTGATATTGATACGCGGGTTGCCGCTGAGCTGACGCACGGTTGCCAGCATATGATGGGTGGGCGCACTGAGACGCGAATAAAGCGCATCGCAGGTGACTATAGCGCCGGCGTTGATAAAGGGATTGCGGGGAATACCCTGCTCAAATTCGAGCTGGGTCAGGGAGTTAAAGGCCGTGCCCGAGGGCTCCTTGCCTACCCGTTGCCACAGGGTATCGCCATAGCGCTGCAGCGCCAGGGTGAGGGTCAAAACCTTGGAAACTGACTGAATGCTAAAGCACTGTTCGCTGTCGCCGCTGAAATAGCTCTGTCCATCAACTGTATGCACCGCCATGGCAAACTGCTCACCTTTTACCTCGGCGAGCGCCGGAATATAACTGGCTACCTCGCCTGCCATCTCAGGCAAACGGGCCCGAACGTCCGCGCTAATGTCGTCAATTACCTGTTGGATATTCATAGCACCCCATTTACTACCTGGCGAAAACGCAATAATACGCAATACCGTGGGCGCTAAAAAGAGGCGCGCAGAAATTTACCCGCCTCCTGATAACAGGGAGATGGCGCAGCATATATAATGGCCAAGTTGCAAAAACATGATCTAGAATTTTTGCCTTAAGGCGTTGTTGCGTATTGAATAGGGCAAAAATGCGCACAAATCTCCATCTCTACGAGAATAAGATGCGGACGGGATTTGAGTTCTGCCGGTCATTCGCTTAGATTGGCGGTAATTAAATTTTAGGTTCCCCCCTATGCATGCTCATATTGAACGCCTTTATGATATCGCCGCCAAGTCGGAGCGACTTATTATCGGATTAATGAGTGGCACGTCCATGGATGGCCTTGATGTGGCTCTGTGTCGTATTCGCGGCGCCGGCTCGAATACTCAGGTGGACGTGCTGCAATTTACCACTTGCCCCTACCCCGAAAGCTATCAGCAGCGGGTGCGCCAGATTTTTGCCAGGCGCGATATAGACCTGCAGCACCTCACCTTGCTCAATCCCTGGATAGGGCAGTTGCACGGGCAATTGGTCAATGCGTGTCTGGCAAGTTGGCATATAGACCCACAGAGTGTTGATATCATCGCCAGTCATGGGCAAACCGTTTATCATTGCCCGCAAAGTCAGCATGGGCTTAGCGATTATGGCAATGCCACTTTGCAACTTGGCGATGGCTGTCACCTGGCGCGAGAAACTGGAATTATTACCCTGAGTGATTTTCGCCAAAAACACATAGCCGCAGGAGGTGAAGGGGCGCCCTTGGCCGCCTATGGTGATTACTGGTATTTCGCCAGCGGTGATGAGCATAGGGTGCTGTTGAATATGGGCGGTATTGCCAATCTGACTGTGCTGGCGAAAGATGCGCCGTTAGAGCAGACTTTATGCGCCGATATTGGCCCAGGCAATACCATGCTAGATGCCTATGTGCAGCGCTACTTTGCTCCCCTTGAATATGATAAAGAGAGTGCTTTGGCAAAGCAGGGCAAGGTTGCACCGGCATTGCTGCAAGCTCTCACGGCCCACCCCTTTCTTGCCAAGGCGATGCCCAAGACCACGGGACCGGAAGTGTTTAACCTCACCTATTTGGCACAATGCCAAACGCAGAGTCAAACTCAGGAGTTGGGCCATTACGATGTGCTGGCAACCTTGTGCGAGTTTGCGGCGCTGGAAATTGCCAGACAGCTGAATGGCTTGGCGGAAAAACTCGGTGACATTAAGGTTTATGCCAGTGGTGGTGGTATTCATAACCCCTTGCTGATGGCTCGCATTAGGGCGCATTGCAGTGCAGGTATAGAGCTGCATTCATTGCAGCAACTGGGCATCAATCCGGATGCTAAGGAAGCCGTATTGTTTGCCCTGCTGGCCAATGACACCTTGGCCGGTAGCACAAGCAGTGAGGCTGGTCACCCGGGCATGCCGGGCGTTACCATGGGCAAAGTCAGCTTTCCTGATTAAGCCCAAATACGTTGGCAGTAGTTAACTAAACGGCGGGCTTTTGATTGACTTTGCAGATCTGGATTTAGGCTTTGGTACAGGCTTTGCGGGTGCAAATGAACGCTGAACTGAGCGCTTTCTTTGATGATCTCGTGGCGACCGTGAAGGCTCAGCTGTAACAGGCCTTGTCCCTGAACTTGCTGTTGCATCGACTCAGCGCCTGGGCTTAGGGTCAGCACCACCATGGTGCTTAGAAGATCGCGCTCATGGACGCTATGGCGCGCCTGCAACAAGGCATGGCGCTGTTCGGCAAAACTCACGCTGGCATGTAAGCAGTCCCCAGGCTGGGTGTTGCTGGGCAGACGGCAAAGCAGTTGCGGCGGCTGCCCCGGCGCACCTAAAAGCACGGGCTGCTGCGTTAAACTATCAAAGTCTGCTAAAGCATTGTCGTTACGCAGTGAAAATACTGCCAACGCGGAGCGAAACTGGGTCATATCCTGTCTATTATTGCCGATTTGTGGACAATTATGCGCTATAAATATGACGGTTTTATGACTTAGTTTGAAATTTATACTGTAGGTCGGAGTTTACCGCCATGGATGGCGGTAGTAGAACAATGCAGGAGCACATTGTCGAAAACCCCGACAATAGAGCACATTAGCCAAGCTAAAGCCTCGCCCACGGATAATCGCAGCTATTCTCGTGTAGGCAACAATGCAAGAGCAATTGCCGATAGCCCCGACAACGATGCATACTTTTCTCTTTTTGTCGGCGCGAAGCACCGACCTACAGGCTATTTAAACACCACTTCTTTTTGTGAGCGGCTGTAGTGACGCTTTTGTTCTGGGGTCCATTCACCATTTTTTAGATATTGAGTAGTAACCACAAACTGGCCGCCCACATAAGAGCTGGTGGACTTCACCTGGGTGATCCCCTCGCTGCTGCCGGTAACATCTTCATAGGCAACGAAGGAGCCATCCTTAGTGACTTCCAATGTACCCTGGGTATAAAAGTCGGCGGTGGTGAAGTAGTAGAACACTAGGGATTCTTTACTTTTATCCCAAAAAATCAGGGACTCGCCGCCATAGGCACCGTCATTAATACTGTGCACAGTGCGTATAGCTTTGCCGTTAAGTGCTCGTTCCCACTTGCCAACGTCGGTGACACTCGGTTGCTCGGGGCCCATGCTGAAGGTGGACTCCCAGGTGCCGAGGTAGGGCTCAAACACTTGCAGCTCGCTGGCAAGTTTGCCGTTGGCATTTGCTAGATGGGTACAAAGGAGCAAGAGGGTGCTGATCAGGTATTTCATCGGTATCTCTAATTGTGAATGTTTTGTTGCACTAAGAGTGAGCGAAATTTGCTGATGGATCAAGAAAGAAGCAATGAATACAGCAAATTAGTATGTACACCCTAGGCCCTTTGCGGACAATAAAGGAGCTTCAGGCATTAGAGCAGTGAAACTAGCTTATAAGCACTTAAGCCTACCACGGTAATAATGACAGGCAGGCTCAAGAGGTTCACGAGCCAGCCATTTTTATACTGACCCATAACGGCTTTGTTATTGAGAAGCCACAATAAATAGATACAAACTATGGGCAGCAGCAAGGCATTGCTGGCCTGGGCAAAGATGATCACGGCGACGGGGTCGAGTCCGAGGCTCGCTACCACAGCGCCAAATACCAAGATGGCAATGGCCACCAGTTTAAAGCGGGTGTCTTCTACCTTGTCTTTACCGCCGAGCATGCCACAAACGGCATAGGCACCGGCTAATGGAGCGGTAATGGCACTGGTGAGGCCGGCGGCAAACAAGCCGATGGCAAAGAAGTACTGAGCATAGGTGCCGAGCAGGGGCTCAAGCTGTTTAGCCATGGTGGCGGCATTGAGAGTACCCGTTTGTTGGCCAAAGAAGGCAACACTGGCGGTGGCGACTATGGCCAGGGTGATCAGGCCGCCAAGACCAACCGACAGTCCGGTATCCCAATTATGAACACGAATGGCCTGGTCTACCTCCTGCTGCCGGGTATCTTCCCTGGCAATGACTCCCGAGTGTAAAAACAAGTTATAAGGCACTATGGTGGTGCCTATCAGCGCCAGCACTGTGGTTAATGAGTCAGTTGGCAGGCTGGGCTTAAAACCGGCAAAGAGATCGCTAAGGGATGGTTGGGCAAGCACCATGGTAGCGACAAACACCACACTCATAACACCAACCAGAAGTACCAAGGTGCGCTCAATCAGCTTGTATTTGCCGCTATAAAGAAGCAGGGCGCTGACCAGGGCTATGACGGGTGTCCAGATGCTTCCGGTGTGCTGGCCGAACAGACCTTGTAAGCCGAGACTGGCGCCGCTGAGGTTACCTGCCTCGTAAGCGGCGCTGCCGATACCTATGGCGCTGATCACTAAAAAGATCGCCAGATACTTTAATAAGGGTTGATTAATATTGGCGCGCAGGGCCGGTGCTAGACCTTGCCCGCTTACCAGGGCTAGGCGGGCGGCCATAGTCTGCAATAAAATGGTGGCAACGACCGAAAATAACAGCGCCCATAGCAGGGTAAATCCGAAATTGGCACCGGCTACCGATGCGGTGGTAATGGTGCCTGGACCGATAAAAGCGGCGGCAACGAGCAGGCCGGGACCGAACTTCTTCATATTGTTAACCCTGTCATTTTTGCGCCAATTTAGCTGGGCGCTATTTATTATTGTTTTTCGCAGTTAATAAGATATAGAAAAGCGGGTCTAATCTCCACTTCGTTCTAGTTCTGGATGTTCGAGTAACACGGCGCCACTGTCTTGCTCGCCCAGGTAGTCGTCGGAATTGTAAATGGGACAATTTACCATGGACAGGCAGCCGCACCCAATGCAGCCGTCGACCCTGTCTCTAAGCCTTTGCATATAGGCAATTTTCTCATCCAATTGCCGCTGCCAATGCTGCGCCAACTGTTGCCAGTCGGCTTTTGTTGGGGTGCGCTTGTCCGGTAGGGTACTGAGTGTTTCTTTTATTTCTTCAAGGGTGATGCCCATTTTCTGCGCAGCTTTGATCACCGCAATGCGCCTGAGCACATCACGTTTATAGCGGCGCTGGTTACCCTGGTTGCGCCAGCTGCGAATAAGCCCTTTTTTTTCGTAAAAGTGTAATGCTGAAATGCTCACGCCGGCGCGGTTGGCCACCAGTCCCACGGACAAGTTCGCTTCTAGTGTCATGTTTCTTGACCTAAACTTAAGTTGAGCTTTTAACCTATTGCTAAACTTCAAATAAGGCAATTAGTTATGACTCAACACATTATTATTTTCAGCAGTGCCAGACGCCACGGTAACACTTATAAAGCGGCACAAACGCTGGCGCGGCGATTAAATACCTACATCTTGTTTTTAGACGATTTTAGAATAAAACCTTATTGCTATGAAATAAATAAGTATAACAATGATGGCGAGGATGATTTCCAAGCACTAATGGCTAAATTACTAACGTTTGAGCATTGGGTTTTTGCCTCACCAATGTACTGGTATAACACCACACCTCAGCTAAAGAACTTCTTTGATCGCCTCACCGAATATATGACTGAACATGAGTTGCGTCCGCAATTGAGACTATTGCGTAAAAAGCAAATGTCGTTGCTGTCTACCAGTAATGTAGAACTAGGCCTAGACGCATTTGCCGCGCCATTTAAGTTAAGTGCTGAATATTTGGGGATGAGATTTATGTCCCATTACCATGCAGCTGCTAACACACCTGAAGAAATAGCAATTTGTTCACAAGGAAAGCCTTTGAAAGCAAACTTATGGCATCGTTTATTCGTTGGGGTAATGGAAAAAAAGTAGTAGCCAAATAAAACCTTGTTAGGACATTTAGCAAAGGAAATAAATTATAACTATATGAATTTAAATTGCTTTATTTAAATTTACGTTGTTGCTATTTTCAAACCAAACTGTTTTCTATTTTCATTTCCACTCTTTTTTGTCAAGGGAAAAAATGAATTAAAGGGTGTTAAATTGTATTATTTTGTACGGTTTAAGGCGGTATAAGCTTGATTGTTTCTTTAAGGTAAATTAAATACTTCACCCTAATGAGAAAGTGTGTATTTTTTTGTCTATTTTTGTTGTAAAAAGTTAGTAGAGTAGGTAAAACAAAACAGGGCCCAATCTCAACAAAGCTATTCAGCTCAATTTTTAAGGTACTTTGGGCAGTTCATAATAATAATGTTAGGGAATAAAAATGTTTAACAAATCTAAAATCGGCAGAGCGATTCAATACTCTTTGCTTCTAGGTTCAAGCGTTACAGCGTTTTCTTCTGTTGCAGCTGAAGCTGAAGCAGCAGTTGAAGAAGCAGCTCCAGAGCGTATCGAAGTAACCGGCTCTCGTATCCGTACCGACAGTTTCGCAAGTGATACTCCTATCGATATCATTTCTGTAGAAAGTGCTACCGAGCAGGGTATCAATACCCTGGGTGAACTACTACGTACAAGTACTATTGCAGCGGGTTCAAGTCAGATCACGTCAGCATTAACCGTAGGTTATGTAACCTCGGGTGGTGCCGGTGCAGAAACCATTTCAATGCGTGGTCTAGGTGCAAACCGTACCCTAGTACTACTTAACGGCCGTCGTGCCGGCCCAGCGGGTACACGTGGTCAGGTTTCTGCGTTTGATATGAACGCGCTTCCTATTTCTGCTATCGAGCGTGTAGAAGTTCTTAAAGATGGTGCATCTTCTCTATACGGTTCTGATGCGGTAGCTGGTGTAATCAACATCATCACTAAAAAAGGCGATGATAAGTCAGTGTCTGTGGACATCAGCCAGCCATTCGAGTCAGGCGGTGAAACGCAGCGTGTTAACTTCTCTATCGGTGAAGAATTCCAAGACGGTTCTGTTCGTTTAGTAGGTGACTACAACATCCAACAAGAATTAAAGCGTGGTGATCGTGACTTCTTCGATTGTTCTGCTCGTCGCTTATATGATGCGGATGGTAACCGTGCCGATCCTATCGATCCGCGTACTAATGACTATCATTGTAACGACACGCCTTACGGTTTGTGGCTATATAACGCCGGTGCTGAAAACCTACCTTCTGGCGTACGTGCATTCTACGACTATGATGGCTTCTTCGCTGCTAATAACTATGAAAACTTCAACGATTGGGCCCAAGGTCCAAATGACTTCACAACTCCAGACGGCTGGTACCCAGTTGCCTATGACAAAGAAAGTGACGGTTACTGGCATCGCGATCACCCTTTCCTAGACAAGGAAAGCATGATCCCAGAGACGGAAACTTGGTCACTATTCTTCCAGGGTGACTTTAACTTTACCGAAAATGTACGTGGTTACACCGAGTTACTACATAGCTCACGTGAAACAACGACACAGGGTTATCGTCAATTCTGGACTGGGGATTACGGCCCACAACCAGCCCCGCTTTTTGATGGATTTGGTGGTGCTGCTTACGTAATGCCAGTTGCATTGACTGACCACTACGGCTCTGACACCGAAGTAGACTATACCCGTGGCGTTATTGGCTTTGAAGGTATTGTTGGTGATTGGGAATGGGATGTTTCTTACCAGAACAGCTACAACAAAGGTACTTATGGTAACAAGGTTATCTTCCGCGACTCAATGTTGATGGCACAAGACCACTTAGCTAATGGCACATCTTGTAGTGGTGAAGTAACGGCTGTATCAGGTAAAACCTGCGTAGACGTGCCTTGGGCAGATCCACAGCAGATTTATGGTAACCCTTCTGCCGAAGTGCGTGACTTCCTATTTGGTACGGAAAAGGGCGAGACCATTTATAAGCAACAAACTGTTGAAGCTTATGTTACTGGCGACCTATTCGAACTTCCTGCCGGTGCGGTAGGTAGTGCGTTTGGTATGTCTTTCCAAAAGGATGAGCTAGACGATTCTCCTGGTTTACACAGTGCTAATGGCAACTCTTGGGGCCTATCAAGTGCTAGCCGTACAGCGGGTGATCAAAATACGCGCGCGGTATTCGGTGAAGTCCGTGTTCCAATCGTAGAAGGTCAGGCGTGGGCTAACCGCATGGACTTAACCGCATCGGGTCGTTGGACCGATGTGTCAACTTACGGCAGCGACACTACTTATAAACTAGGCTTGACGTGGGAAGTGGTTGACGGCTTCACTGTCCGTGGTTCACGCGGTACATCATTCCGTTCACCTGCTTTGTTTGAGCTATACCTTGCAGGTCAAACAAGCTTCGGTGGACAAATGTCAATCGACCCTTGTTACGACTGGGGTAACCGTTTAGAAAGCGGCAGTGTGTCACAACAAGTGGCTGACAACTGTTTGGCGGATGGTGTTCCTGCGGATTATGATGGTTCTTCTACCAGCAGTGCAACGCTTGTAACAAGTGGTGGTGCCGGTCGTCTAGAAGCTGAAACTTCGGTATCTGAAGGCTTTGGTTTTGTTTGGACCAGCCCGGAAGACACCTATGCGTTCTCAGCAGACTATTATAATGTTGATATCAGCAACCAGGTTGCGAACCTAGGTGGTTCGGATATCACTGGTAGTTGTTATCGTTCACAGGACTTCCCGAACGATCCACTGTGTTCACAGTTTACTCGTAACGACGGTACGAATGGTGACTACGGTATCGACACTGTTTTCGGTGGCTATACTAACGTAGCAAGCCAAGGTACACGTGGTGTGGACTTAAACTTCACCTACCAGGACAACTTTGACTTTGGTTCACTTCGCTTTAGCCTAGAGCACACAATCCAGCTTGAGCGTACGTACCAGTTGTTTGCTGACAGTGAAGAAGATCAGTACATCGGTGAAATCGGTGATCCTAAGCACGTAGGTATCGGCCGACTAACTTACTCTAATGATGATTGGAGCGTTACTTGGACTACTCGTTATGTCGATAAGACAAACGATTATGAATACTATGACGATACCAACGAAACTACCTACCGTGGTGAAGACGTGACCTTTATCGCGCATACGCCTACTACCTTCTATCATGCACTTTCAGGTAGCATGCAGTTCGAGAATCTAGACGTAACCATGGGTATTTCGAACCTGTTCGATAAGGTACCACCTCAGGTTTCTCCTTCTTACGTACGTGCAACGGGTAACTCTGCATTGTACTCACAGTATGACAACCTAGGTCGTCGTTTCTTCGCAAACGTGACTTACAACTTCTAATCTAGGTCTTAACTTGGATTAGATACTGAAATGCTAATAAAAGCCCTTCGTTATGAAGGGCTTTTTTTTGCAAGCTAACCCCTCCTAAATTTGGTTGACACTTTTTCAGCACCCTTTGGAGAGTGTTTTCAAACCAACAACTCAGCGTACTTAAGGTGATTATTCGCTCGCCTTTAATTCATCATGTTGATGGGGGTATTCAATACCGCTCAGGTGGATAGCCGCAGCTTTACACTCAGTTTGGGAGAGGTTGCGCGACGACAGATGGGTATGAGTGTTATCAGAAGGTCCTTGCACAAAGGGTTAAGGTTATATTGAAAAATGAGTACCTGCTGGCCAAGCCAAAAGATCTGAAACAGGTAAGAAGGATGGTTGCTGAATCGGCGGCTACTTGTAATGAACCAAGGTGGCAGTTGGCTTTAAAATAAAAAACGCCCGATGAAGTACATCAGGCGTTTTAAACGCATATCTGTCAACCCACGTTAGTGCGGGTCAAAGGGCTTGCTTAAGGCGGTGCCTTAATCTTCTTTTTGTGCGTCTTTTACCGCTTTTAGTTTGGCGGCATGGTCAATCTCAAATTCAGGCATTTCTTTGTTGCCAGCCATCAAGTAGTTGTCCATCCAGCGCATTAAACGCAAGCTGTAGTCGTATTGCGCCGCAACCTTACGGTTACCATGGCCCTCACCCGGGTAGTACACCAGGCGTACGTCTTTACCTTGCACCTTCATATAGCGATATAGCTCCATGGATTGTGCCGGGTGAACGCGCGGGTCGTCTTTACCATGCATAATAAGCAAAGGTGTTTTTGACTGGCCGGCCCAGTAGATTGGGCTGCGCTCCAGGTACCACTGCCACTTATCCCAAGGGTAAGAGCGGGCGTGTACCAGGTGCATTTCGGTGGAAATATCCGTGGTACCAAACTTGGAAAGCTGGTTGGTTACACCCACAAACATCACGCTGGCGGCAAAGTGTTCGGTCAGTTTAGTTGCACCCCAGGCCGAGGCATAACCACCGTATGAACCACCGGTAATACCCACGCGCTTGCTGTCAACCAAACCCATATCTACTAGGTATTGCTTCATATCGACTAGGTCGTCGAACTCTTTACCTGCATAGTCGTTTTGACCCAGCTTAGAGTACTCAACGCCTTTACCCGTTGAACCACGGTAGTTAGGATAGAAAACCGCATAGCCGCGTGCTGCACCCATTTGCCCCGGATCTGAGTAACTTGTTACCCAGCCGTTTTTATCGTGGCTTTCAGGACCGCCGTGTACCGCCATGATCAGCGGATACTTCTTACCTTCTTCATAATCGAGCGGGTAAACCAGCACACCACCGATCTCAACGCCATCGCGGGCCTTAAAGGTCAGGGCTTCTTGTTTGGCGAAGCGCTTGTCGTTTAACCAAGGGTTTGAATCGCTTAAACGGGTCGCCTTAGAGCCGCGCACCATATACACCTCGTTCGGGTGCTTGGCGCTGTTGGCGCTCAGGGCCAGGGTTTTGTCCGAGTCGGAAATGCTCAATGAGCCGGCGATAAACTTACCTTCTTTAACCAGCTTCTTGTATGTGTTTGAGCCAACCTTGATCTGACCGATAAAGCTCTCAGGGCTGACCTGGGCCACAAAGTTCAGGGTGTTGCGCTTGTTTGACCATTCAAAATCGCTGATATGGCCCATAAAGTCAGGCAGCCATTCGTTGATCTCACCGGTTTCGGTGTCCGCAAGGTATAAGCGGCCCGTTGCCGGGTCGTGCTTGTCATCGGCACCGAGAATCGCCACATAGCGACCATCGTGCGACAGCTCGGCGGCGCCTAGCTTGCCTTCGGTTTTAAACGACAGGGTTACTTGCTTGGAGGCCAGATCGAACAGGTGCCATTGAGACTTCATGTACTTGTCGTCAATCAGCGCCGTTGGCTGGGTCTTAACCAATAGCTTTTTGCCATCGGCAGAGTAGTTCATATCGCTGACATAGCCGTCGATGCTGATGGCTTCTGGGTCAAGAGGCTTATCAGAGGCGGCAAGGTCAACCAGGTGCAGCTGTTTGTTATCCAGACCTAGCTCATACACTTCGGCCATAAAGCCAAGCTTTTTAAGCTCTTTTTCAGACTTGTCTTTGGCTGGCATGGCCAGTAGCGCTACCTGTTCACCATTGGGGCTTAGCTGATAGCTGGCAATGGCGCGGCCTTTAAGGGCCATGACTTTTTGTGCCTGACCACCATCGACAGGGATCTGGTACAGGGCAGTGAATTTATCGTCGCCCAGCTTGGCCAGGAAATAAACATGCTTGGCATCGGCAGACCAGCTGATGCTCTTAATATTGACCTTGCCGGTTATAAACGGACGTTCAACGCCTTCGTCATCAATAACATACAATTCGCTGTAGTTAAGACCGTTTTCGTCCTTGTAGAGCTCACGTGGCAGGGAGCGGGTAAAAGCAACCTGCTCGCCATCCGGGCTGATAGCGGTTTGTAAAACGCTTTTTATTTTTGGAATGTCTTCAACCGTGATGGTGTCATTGGCAAATGCTGGAGCGCTTACACCCACGGCCATGGCCAGGGCTAGCGTCGATTTCAATAATTTCATCTCTGTCCTTCGCTTGTTGTTATGCCAATTCTGTTAAGTATGTGATCAGATATAGCGTTGGATAAATGATGTGATAACAAGGCGGAATTTTTCCTATGTAGTTATTCTACATATAAAAATTCCAACACCGTTAGCACGATATTTAGCCCGCTAGAATGATTAGCTATTTAAGTGAATTGGTATTAGTGGTCGCTATTCTACAAAAGCGCACTGCGAAAGCCAGTGTTTGCGATTAAGCTCGTAATCGGTGGGTTAAACAACGGGTAGCAGTAAGATGTCGGTGGGAACTGGGGAGCAGCTACCCACCAACAGGGTTGGGATCTGGGTAAGGATCTCAGGCGCTAGGAGCTTATCCTGTCCGTCACTGAGCCAGCTCTTCGCCTTGCGCCGCCACCGTATGCAGGCTAGTAAGCTTGTAACCGGAAGTTGTGCTGGCATCGGCCTCTAAGATCATTATATAGTTACCATCGGCGGTCACATCTACCGCACCTTGTTGATGCAGCACTATCTCCTGACCATTGTCCTCTAAAATGGCGTAAAATCCGTACGTCTTATCGAGTAGGGTTAAAGACTTGGCGCCATAGCTGTTTAGGCTGTCGAGATGATGTTCGGTTTGCGAAATGGGCTGACCATCTAGGGTAAAATAAATGTCCAGTTTATTAACCGGCAAACCGGCGTACTCATCGACCAGATTCACCACAGTCACCTGATGGCTGACGCTGTGAGGCACCAGGTTTTGCGCCACACTCATCAGTCTTGGGCCGTGTTCGGCATCCTTATAAAAAACGCCCAGAGCGCTTTGCTCCTGCTCCAGGGTTAGCAGGTAATTATCTACCAGGGTATTGCCTTGTTCATCAAGCATGGAAATGGAATAGCTGTTCGGTGCCAGTTGCAGTGTCTGCGACAGGGTATCAGCGTCGGTACTCGCCGTACTTAGCTGGAAATCCCCCTTACTGGCGGTGAATTGGGCGCTTGGATACTCGTCCATGCTGTTGTAAAACTGCACCTGAGCCTGGGCATCCTTGTTTTTCAGGCTATAGGGAGTATTGCCATTAGTGATAATGTCCACCGTCAGATAGTCGCTGCTATTGTCATAACTGGGGCGAATGGCCATGACCAGGGCATCATCGACATTGATGCGGGTTTCATCGGATTGCCAAATCGGCGTCGTGCCGCCGGCCTCGGTCAGGTAGAAGGTATAATCATCTATCTTATGCTCTGTGCTTGCACTCAGGGTTTCAAACATGGCCGAGCCAACCAGCTCTGCTTGCTCGAATACACCATCATCCGCGGCCATATAAAGATCGAAATTACGTTCTGCATTGGTCACATTGAGCATTTGCAGTGAGAACATATCGCTGGTTTCACGATAGGGCAAGTCGACACTTAGCAGCTTCTGCTCTTCGATATTGCCATACATCATGAGTAAGGTCTTAGTGTCGTTACGAATACTTAAGGTGTCGCTGATTATATCGACCAGATTCCCCTGATCGTTACGGTATTGAATGGCGAAGTCATAGTCATCCGTGGTGTAGCTGTGCGTTGATGTGACATTGCCAAGCTCCGCCGTGGTGCGCGCTACATCGGCGATGCTCAGGGTCATGGTGGGACCATTGGTGGTGCCGTTGTATAGCTGAATGCTGCCGGAGTCGCTGCTGCCGTCGGAGCTGCCGCCGCAACCGCTGAGGCTGACTAAGGCGGTGCCAAAAAGTGCCGCCAGGGTTGGCTTAAGACCTTTATTATTGTTGTGTTTCATACTTGATTCCATCGTGAACTAGATGCTCAGTATGACCGATAAAAAACAAAAAAATCCCATGTTTTACATAGTATTACTCCGCTTAACAGATGTTTACACAAGTGTGAAAAAGTGTGCGATTTTACGCTGGATAATTACATATGTAGCGCCGCAGAAACCCGAGCGCTGTGCATCAACATAAGGCGCTTATTTAGGGCGATACAGGGAGTCCAGATCAGGGATATTCAACTCCCAGCGGGGCACGGTCTCGCCGATATAATGTCGCACCGCATCCAACAATAAGCGGGTGCGCACAGGTAGATCGCGATGGGGGTAGAGGGCGTACATGGCGCTGTAGTCGGGCAGGTTTATCTCGCTCAGCAGCGGCTGCAATTGGCCAGAGGTGATCTCATCCTGGATCAGCAGCGCCGGCACCAGGCAATAGGCGGTGCCGGAAAGCACCTTGTCTATCAGCACCTCGCCATCATTGGAGGTATAGACGGCGTTGATCACCTGCTCGCAATGCTCACCTTCGGCATTGATATAGCTTATCGAGTCTAAGCGCTTATGGGAGCTGGTATAGGTGGCCGCGGGCAATGCGCCTAGCTCCTCCATGGTCCTAGGCTCGCCATAGGTGGCGATAAATTCCGGGCTGGCCAACAAGAGCATGCGGTTGCGGGCAATTTTACGGGCAATCAATGACGAATCTCTGGGCTCGCCGATGCGAAACGCCAGATCAAAGCCTTCGGAGATCATATCCACCGGGCGGTCGTCCAGACGCATATCCACATTGACCTGAGGAAAGCGTTTTTGGAAGTCGTTAATCACCGGCTGAATATAGCGTCGCCCCAGGGTGTGAGAGGTGGCGATGCGCAACAGGCCGCGTGGTTCCTGATGGTAGTTTTCCGCCAGTTGCACTGTGTCGGCCAGCAGCATGCGTAAGTCTCGGGCCTTTTTGACCATTTCGGCTCCGGCGGCGGTCAATGAAAACGAGCGGGTGGTGCGATTAAGTAAGCGTACGCCGAGCTCGTCTTCCAGTTTGCTGATCTGTTTAGATATCACCGACCTGTCTATATTGCGCATGGCCGCGGCCTTGGAAAAAGAACCCTGCTCCACTACCTCAAGTAGCATAATAAGTCGGCTGGTGGTATCCATAGCTGGCGTCTCGGTGGGGCAATAATTTATTGATGCCATTCTGGCATTAATGTTTTTATAAAACCAGTGTATCTGATGACGCGGCGGTTATTTACCATGGTAAGGTTGAATCTTGGCGCCTATTTGCTCAGTATGAGTATTGCAGCGGCGTCAACCGCGATAATGATATTCGCCATCAGGCGTTGAAACCACTTTTTAATCATAGGAAATAGCTATGTCCGGCCCCAACCCCACCATGCAGGCTCTTGTACTACATGAAGCTTCGCCAAGTCTGGCGCTGAAGTTGCAAGAATTGCCGGTGCCGTCCATTGGTGCCAGCGAGGTGCTGGTGGAAGTCGAATATGTGGGTCTGAACCATATAGATGCGCGCCTTGGTGCGGAGGGCTTTTGTCGTTGGCAATATCCTCATGTGCTTGGTATTGATGCGGTAGGCACTGTTGTTGAGGCGCCGGTCGGCGTGTTTCCTAAGCGCGGCACCCGGGTGATCTTTACTACCAGTTTGGCGGATCAAGGGGTACTTAAGCGCTATACCAAGGTGGCCAATTATGCGGTTGCTGAAGTGCCCGAGTCCATCCCCAGTGCTGTGGCCGCCACCTTGCCCAATGCCGGGATGACGGCGCTGGCGGCGCTGGACAAAATTCAGCTGCAGGCCGGCGAGAGTATTTATATTAATTCCGGCTGTGGAGCGGTGGCTCACTTTGCCATTCAATATGCGCGTCAGCGCGGTGCCAAGGTATTTGTCAGTGCACCTGAGCGTGAGCACGAGCGCATTAAGGCGTTGGGCGCCGATGTAGTCTTTGCCAGCACTGAAGAGCAACTGGCGCGGGATATTAAGCATGAACTCGGCCCCGATGGTTTTGACACCATACTCAATAGTTGTGGTGGTGACACCTTTGTTACCGATTTGGCGCATCTGCGCTTTGGCGGCCGTATTGCCTGCCTAAATGGTTTTGCCGAAATTCCTCAAGAGCTGTTATTTAGCCGCGCGCCCATTATCGCCGCCGTGTCTTTAGGCGGTGCCTGGCTGGCTAATAGCTTGTGTGCGCAGCAAAAATTAAGCTTTATGGGGCAACAGCTATTGCAGGATGTGGGCTCGGGTAAGATTCAGGCACCCGGCCATCGTATTTTGCCTTTTGATACCGAATTGGTGGGTGAAGCGCTGCGTCAACTCTATCAACAAAGTACCGCCGTGCGCCCCGTGGTAGCGGTTAAGCCACGCTGAGGCTCACCGCATGAATAAAATTAGCCCTTATCTGGGCACACTAAAATGAACGTGAGTAGGACAAGGAAATAAAGTCCAGCCCCGGGTTAGGGCTTTCAAAACCGGCATTGGAATAATGCAGGTAGCGCAGTCCAAACTCGGCATTATCCAGTTTGTAGACTACGCCTATTCTGTCTTCAAACTGGTAGTGGGTGCTTACGTCCTTGCCTGCGAACTGGGTGTCATCTAAGAGCGACAACCCTATGCCAAATTCAAACAGCACCGGGTGGCCCCGATATTGGGTGATGGGGTATTGAAATACCGGGGTTAGTGCCACAACAAAGTTGCGATCATAGTCATTGTTGTCGCCATAGCGCCAGAAGTTCACACTGCTTTCAAAAAACACCTCAAAATTATTGAAGCGCTCCGGCAGGTATTCGCTGAGATAATACTGATAACCTAATTTGATCCCTTGCACATCCCCTTCACCCTGAATGTAATGCAGGGTGTAGCCATGTCGTGGCGTTTCCTGTGCTTGGCTGGCAGCTAGGGGAGCCAGGCTTAAGGCCCCGGCCAAGGTGGCTAACATTAGTGATTTCATACGCTTAACCTCACAACAAAAAGGGCGCGTACTATTCATTGTGAGGGGCTAGGGATCAATGGAGGAAAATGCACAGTGGTGGTGCGAACTTGGCACCAATAATCTAACTATATGAATACTAAGAATAAATTTATATGTGCATAAATGGAATCAATAATGTGCGTATTTGTTGCTTATATTTCAAAATACGATCCGCTACCATGGCTGCCAATTCGATGTGAGGAGAGTAGCCAATGCGCGCACCTAAGCTGTTTTTACTGTTTATTACCACCGCCATGCTGAGCTTGTCGGCCGCCAAGGCGCAGGCAGCCAATGCTGAAGAGCCTTATACTATGCTTAAGCAGGTCGGCGAACAGCTATTTGTAGATATCGGCAATATAGAGGCCGATGAACAACAGAAAAAGGCCGAGCTACGCACCCTGGTTAAGACGCAGTTGATCCCGCATATCGACACCAAATTCGTGTCCTTTAAACTCCTTGGTAAGCATGTACGCGAAATCAATAAGCAGCAGGCAGTCGCCTTTATTGATGCCGTTGAGTCGTATTTGGCTCATACCTATGCCAATGCTTTGATGAGCTACAAGGGCCAGGAAGTACACTTTATTAAGCCTAATGCGGCGCCAAGCAATGGTTATACGGCGGTGAAAACCGAGATAGTTGAGGCGGGCAAACCGACCATAGATATCGTCTTTAAACTGCGCCAAGACAAGGCCGGAAGCTGGCGCGTCTATGACCTGGTCGCCGAGGGTATTTCACTACTCGATGCCAAGCAAAAAGAAATTATTGCCCGTATCTCTGAGGTGGGTATCGACCAGGTGAATCAAGAGTTGTTAGCCAAGGGCTAATGTAGAGTTCTGTTCCTGCAGTGTTTTGGGGTGAACTTGTAGCCTTAACCCATGAGGCTCCCTCCCTAGGAGTTCCCCCTTTTTTTTCTGCTGGAATACGGTGAGTACAATTTGCTAGTACGTTGTTGTTATTGTTGTGACAACATTTTCAGGTGAACTTATGGCCTTTTCCCTGTGGCCTCCTATCAATAAGTTCACCTTTTTTTTGCTACCAATTCTGTTAAGTATGTGAGCAGATATAGCGCTGGATAGATGATGTGATAACAAGGCGGAATTTTTCTTATGTAGTCTTCTCCATAGAAAAATTCCAACGCCGTGAGCATGATATCTAGCCCGCTAGAATGATTAGCTATTTAAGTGAATTGGTACTAGAGACTTTTCTTTGGTGGCAACACCACGTTCGCAAAAATAAGCCCGGCTACAAGGGACATAAAGATCAAAAAGGTTTGCTGGCCGATATGGTCGGCATAGACAAAATCCTGCCCTTCAATCAGTGAATTAAGCCCTATATAGGTTTTTGACCCAGGCACCAGAACGATCAAGCCCTGCATGGCAACGATGGAGGCCGGGGCATTGGCGATACGGTTAAAGAGGTTACTAAAAATCCCCACCGCCAGGGCGCCAACAAAGGTACCCAAGGTGTAATCCAAGTAAGCTGCAGAGCCGATACTGGCACCATAGGCGATAAAGCCGGAGGCCAGCGACCACAGTGCATGTTTGGCTTTGGTTCTAAAAATAACCACTAGCGCCGAACAAAGCAGGAGGATAGCGAGCCAGGCAGTCCATTTGGGTAAGGGCTCAGGCGTTACAAATTCTGCCTGCCCAAAGAGTGCAAAGCCGATGCCGATGCCGATAAAGGCACCGAAATAAAGCTTAAACAGCAGCATAAAGGAGTCCATTACTCGCGCCGTACCAGACACCAGATGCCGCGCCGCCAGTTCGGCCAGACCCAGCGCCAAGGCGAGGCCGGGGATAAAGACGATAATACTGGAGAGCACCACTAAACGTATATTGATCTGCGCGTCTAAATACACGCTAACGGCACAGGCTAAAATGGCAGAAACCACGGCCACCAAGGGTTCAAGCATGTGTCCTACACGGCGCGAATAGCTTGACCAGAGCACGAATAAATACACCACCAGGGTGAGCAGGCTGGAATAAAAAACATCGGTCCAGCTGGTGCCCATCAGCATGGCAAAGGCGCCACCAGACATGGCAAAGGCACCGGCAGTTACCAAACGGTTGTAGGGGGCGGGCATCACGGCGATTTCATCGAGGCGCTTATCCGCCTCGTTAATGGTTAATTCGCCCTGGATAAGGGAATTTACCACTTCGTCGGTGTTGGCTAGCGAGCCGAGATCATGATCGCCCGGATCAACGCGGGCGACATGGGTGTACTCGTTCTCATGACCTTCGGTCCAGATCACAAAGGTCACCGAGGTGGGTGACATAACAAAGGAAGATTTCAGCTCCAAATAGGTCGCGACCTCCATCAGGTGCGCCTCGAGTCGATAGGCCGGAGTGCCGTATTTATGCAGCATTTTACCGAGCTTAACGATAAATTTACGTTTTTCTTTAAAGAGAGCGTCTTCCACGCGGGGTCCTCGGTTGTTGTTCAAAATGCACAGAGCGTGCGCATTTTATTAATCTAAGGTTACCTGTCTACTGATTTCTATCAAGATTTTATTGAATTTTTTGCCTCAATCCACTGTGCCATGTATTGGGTACTGCGCATGGTGTGGTGTTTGAGCATTTGCCCGGTGAAGTTATCTCGGCGGTGCAGTGCCAGGTTTTGTTGCATGTCATTGATGCGCGCCAATAAGGCGGACGCCAGGGTGTTGCTGTCGTAAACCTGGTTCAGTATTGCTCGGCCATGCTCCTGAGCGGTAGTAAACTCGGCCTCATTTTCATGCAATTGCACCGCGGCATCGGCAAACGCTTGCGGGTCGTTGTGCAGCGCACCATTCCAAGGTAAATCCAAATGCATGCCCTCGGCGCCAATAGAGGTGGTTACCGACGGCGTTGCGGTGATCATGGCTTCCAGCAGCTTGCCCTTAATACCGGCACCAAAACGCAGCGGTGCCAAACACACCCGCGCCGCGCTCATAACCTTAAGGGCATCATCGGCCCAGCCCTTGATCAAAAAGCCGGTCTTGGGGTTATGCAAGGCGGTGGCTTTTGGCGGCGGGTAGGAGCCGTAAATATGCAGTTCCGCCTTGGGCAGTTGCTTGCGGATAAGCGGCCAGATCTGTTGTAAATAGAGCACCGCATCCCAGTTGGGCGCATGTCTGAAGTTGCCTATGGTCATAAAATGTTGACGTTCGGCAAAGCTCGGTGTGTGCTTGGGCAGGGCGCTTAAGTCGACCATAAAGGGCAGGTGATGTAAGAGCTGAGAGTCGACTTTAAATACCTGGTTGAGCAACTGCATTTCGTAGCTGGAGATGATCAGGCTGAGATCGCTGCGCAAAATAGCGGCGATTTCACGCTTGGCCAAATCCGTGTGCAGGTCGGCGGTATCGAATTCCTTATCCGCTTTATGGGCTTCATGGCGGGCGCCACGTAAACATTGTAGATCCTCGGTATCGAGGATTTTTAATGCGTTGGGCGCATATTTATCGACCCGCCAGCCGAATTGTTCTTCCATCATAAAACGGTCGAACATCACAATATCCGGCTTTAGTTCGCCAAGATAAGCATCGAAACTGCTGCAATTGAGGGCAATATCCGTGCTGCTGATGCCATATTGCGCCAGGTCTTCCATATGCTCGGTGCGCTGTGCCGGTGAGGCAAATTCTACCTGCCATCCTTGTGCGCGAAACAGTTTTAATAGCGACATCATATGGCTGCCGGCCGCCGAGGAATTTGGCTCTGGCCACACATAGCCAATCACTAATACTTGGGTCATAAACAAGACGCTCGTTTGATAAGGGTTACATCGATAAGGGTGCGACGGGGTACGCTTTGGCCATTGAGTAAGGCGGTTAAGATGCTCAAGCTGTGCTCGGCAAGGTCGGTACTGCGATAAGCCACAGAGCTAAGCGGGCAAGGCAAGATGGCGGAGTCCGGCAGGTCGCCAACGCCCACAAGCTTCACCTTATTGCCAGCACTTAGGCCAAGACTTGGCAGGGAATCGAGCACACCATAAGCGATTGGATCGCCGGCGCATAATATGCCCAGGGGCGATGCCAGCTCCGTAGAGTCCGCCTCATCGAGCACGTCTGCCAGCGCCGAGTTACTTAGGGCCTGCTGGCCAGCTAGGCGGGTATTGTCACAGGCAATCAATTGGCGCGTCAGAGGCTCTTGATGCAAATGCAGCGCCTGCTCAAATCCTTCCACCAGCTGGCTGTAATCGCTGATTGAAGGAGCGCCCAGTAGGGTCAGGGATTTACAGCCCTCGGCTATTAATGCCTGAGTCGCCAAAAAAGCACCGCGCTGGGTATCGGCAAGTACACAAGGAGCTTCGCTAAAAGGCACTTCACGGAGCACATTAATGATCTGCATGCCGCTTTCGCTAAGCGCATTTTGCCAGGTGACATCCGTGCCAGTGGCCGGACACAAGATCACCGCGGTAACATTAGACTCCCGCAGGCGTTCCATCAGTTGTTGTTGGGTCTCAAGCTCATCATTGCTGCACAGCAACATGGGCACAAAACCCAGCTCAAGTACCCCTTGCTGCAAAGTGATTGCCAGCTCATTGAATCTGGGATCAGTCAAGGTCGGCAGCATAATGGCCACCAAGGTCGAGCGTTTTGAGCGCAGCGCCGCCGCATCCCGGTTATACACATAGCCCAGCTCAGCCATTGCCTGGCGCACCTTTTCCTTGGTTTTATCACTGACCTTATCCGGTTGGGTGATCACCAAAGATACGGTGGATTTAGACACTCCGGCCTGGTGGGCAACATCAATGATGGTGATTTTAGGATGAGGTGCTGTGCTGGTCATGTTGCTATCGGGGGCTGATTAAGCGTTATATGGTAGCAGATTCTGCGCCAAACTAACCAGTTAATCGCAATGAGTTGTTTCGTTTATATCCCCAGGTAGACTGTACCCAAGAGTCTGTTTATTTAGATAAATAGGCCCAAGAGGATAATAATCACAACAAAAGGGTTTTCTATGAAACAACACCTCATCGCCTCCGTGCTCCTCGGAGCAGTGGGCTTGATTTCGGCGCCCACCGCGCTTGCTCAGCAAGAAGCGTTGGTCGCTGCACAAAATGACGGTGGCTATCAAGTGCCATCGAAAGAGCTGGCGCAGGTCGTCGATGCCAAGTTGGCACCGCGTTCCATGTTATCACCGGACGGCCAATGGCTGGCGTTACTTGAACGCCGCCGCGTTGAGAGCTTACAGGAGCTGGCCAAGCCAGAGCTGAAACTAGCCGGTATCAAGCTCAATCCAGATAATTTTTCTCGCTCGCGAGTGCGCAACAAGTACACGGCGCTGACGTTTAAATCCCTCGAGGGGGATATTACCCTGGACGTAAGCGGTCTGGATGAGGGCATTATGCGCTCGCCGCAGTGGTCGAGCGACAGCCGCTATCTAAGCTTTGTCTATGAAACGCCGGCATCGGCCACCTTGTGGGTGTACGACATCAGTGCGCGTACCCTGAAACAGTTGACCGAGCATGCACTTAACTCAGTGGTTACCGCCACCCCGTATCAATGGATGCCCGATGCCAGTGGCTTAATCATTAACCAGGCGGTTAATCTGGGTAAAGCGCAGCCACAAGACGATGCCAGTACGGTTGTGCCAGTGATCCAACAAACCACGGGTGAAAAGGCGCCGGCCCGTACCTATCAGAATCTATTGACCAGTCCCTACGACGAAGCGCTGTTTTCCTTCTATGGGCAGGGTCAATTGATGCGTGTGAGTTTGGATGGCGAGGCCAAGGCCATAGGTAAGGCTCAGCTATTTAGTAATTTCAGTATCTCACCCGATAGCAACAATATTCTTGTTGCCACCTTGGATCAGCCCTTCTCTTATCAGGTGCCGTATTTCCGTTTTGCCACTACCTGGTCTGTGTGGGGAATGAGCGGCTACGAGCTAAAAGAATTGGTTAAACAACCCTTGGCCGACAATATTCCTCAGGGTTTTGACAGCGTGCGTACCGGTCCTCGTGACTTTGACTGGCGCAGCGATAAAGGTGCAACGCTTATCTGGGCCGAAGCCCAAGATGGCGGTGACATGAAAAAAGACGTGCCGCATCATGACCATATTTACACTCTAAGTGCGCCGTTTAAGCGCAAGCCTAAGCTGTTTGCTAAAACCGAGCGTCGCTTTTCCGGGGTAACATGGGGCAATGAGAACCTGGCCATGCTGTCCGAGTGGCGCTTTAGCGACCGTCAGGTGCGCAGCTGGATTATCGCGCCAAACGATGCAAGTGCTTCGCCGGTGCTCTTCTCCGAGCGCAGCTATAACGATGCCTATAAAAACCCGGGCGACCCCATTTACACCCACAATGATTTGGGCGTGCGCGTAATGCAGGTCGTGGGCGACCGCTATATTTACCTGCGCGGCGATGGTGCCTCACAGCAGGGTAATATCCCGTTTTTAGACAGGTACGATGTTAAAACCAACAGCACCGAGCGCCTGTGGCGCAGCGAGGCACCTTACTATGAGCGCGTTATTGACCTGTTAGACGAAGAGGGTGAGCGCTTTATTACCGTGCGTGAGTCTAAAACCGAACAACCCAATCTGTTCGTGCGCGACTTGGATGACGATTCCCTGACGCAACTGACTCAGTTCCCTCATCCGTATCCGGCCTTTAAAGGCATTCAAAAAGAGCAGGTACGCTATAAACGTGACGATGGTGTTGAGTTGTCCGGTACCCTGTATTTGCCAGCCGGTTATGAGCCGTCACAAGGCCCAATCCCCGTGCTGATGTGGGCCTACCCACTGGAGTACAAGGACAAAAATGTGGCCTCGCAGGTGCGTGAATCGCCTTATGAATTTACCTACATAGGTTATTGGGGCCCTATGCCTTATTTGGCCAAAGGCATTGCTGTATTCGACGACCCGAAAATGCCCATAGTTGGGGTAGATGGCAAGGAGCCGAACGACACCTTCCGCAAGCAGCTGGTCGCCAGCGCCCAGGCGGCGGTGGATGTCCTGGTTGAAAAAGGCGTGGCGGATAAGGACAAGATAGCCATTGCCGGTCACTCCTATGGTGCGTTTATGGTGGCCAACCTGCTGGCCCACAGCGACCTGTTTAAGGCCGGCATTGCCCGCAGCGGCGCCTATAACCGCACGTTAACGCCATTTGGTTTCCAGGGCGAAGAGCGTAACTTCTGGGAAGGCCAGGCGGTGTACGCCAATATGTCACCGTTTTTCCATGCAGAAAAGATTAACGAACCCATGCTGATGATCCATGGTAAGGAAGACCCCAACAGCGGCACCTTCCCGATGCAAAGTGAACGCATGTATGCGGCAATGAAAGGCCTGGGTAAAGACGCTCGTCTGGTGATGCTGCCCTACGAAGCACACGGCTATCGCGCCCGCAAGAGCCTGCTGCATGTTTTATGGGAGCAAGAGCAGTGGCTGGATAAGTACCTGCTCAGCGACACTAACGCTAACGCCGAGTAAATTGCGTTTTAAAAAGTAAAACCCACGCCTAAGCGTGGGTTTTTTATGGGGGAGGCTAAGCCTTTTGCTCGCTGTAGATATCGGGTTGCCAAATCTGCATTAGTATTTCCGGGTTCTCTATCCCTTTGAAACCATATTGAGCATATAAACCATGGGCATCTCTTGTGGCCAACACCATACGCCTTAACCCCTGTAGATCCGGGTGAGAAACAATCGACTCTACAAGCCATTTGCTCAGCCCTTTACCGCGATGCGCTTCGACTACAAATACATCGGCCAGATAGGCAAATGTCGCTCTTGGAATGCCCATGGCCCAATAACTTTGCGAAATGAATTGATAGATTACCTCGAAATCCAGGTCTTCATGGTTTGTACTGATTCGATATCCTTTCATTGAACCTTCCTCGCTTGTTACTCGCCATTTTCCTTGGCTGCAGATTGCCTGAAGCCATCAAGTGGCATGGTGATAGCAAAGCATACGCCTCCTTCACTGTGCGACTCATATTCCAGCGTTCCGCAAAAATATTGACTAATAATTTCATGTGCTAAACACAAGCCCAGCTCCGTAACTGTTGCATCGCGGTTACCGACAACAAGGGTATCGAACAGGTTGCCTTTTATAGCATCAGGAATACCACAGCCGTTGTCGCAAACCCTTATTGTTAGCTCTTGATTAGTTAAACTGGCTTGAATGTGTAATTTATATTGGGTGGATGGATGCTCAAAGGCATGGTTAAAAGAATTTTCTATCAAGATAGCCAGAGGCAGATGCAGTAAAAATCGAGGTGCTTCAATTTGAATGTGTTCATCGACATCGATGTCTAACTCTACATCCATCCCTTTGTTATCCGCGTCTTCAACACAGTCGCGTATTTCATCTGCAAGCACGAGCATTTGTGCTTTTTCGTCAAATCCATACTGAGTAATCACTTTTAGTTTGGTCATTATATTGCTGATGCGACTGGCGCTGTTACCGACTAAATTCGCACAATTTTCTATGCTTTCAATTGATTCAAGTAAGGATGTTTTGGCTAATTTATTCTCGTTAACACAGGCTTTGACCTCTTCAAGGGCAAGAAGCTGACTACTTGATGCGGTCACGGCAATGCCAACTGGCGTGTTTATCTCATGCGCTAGCCCTGGAATAAGGCGCATCAAGGTTGCCGACTTCTCGGCGTTAACCAACCTGGCTTGTACCCGCTCAAGATCGGATACTGCGGCACAGAGCGCGTTATTTTTTGATACGAGCTCGTTGGTTTGATTTTTTACTTCAGAATTCAAAAAGGAAATAATGTTTTTGCGTATGCGTGAACGGGCGTTGTAGAAGAAAATGAGGACGCAAAGTAGGGATAAAAAGCAAACCACAGCAGCGAAATAATAGACGTTGAGTTTCATCGTAGAGTAAGCGATAAACTCGTCCAGCTTTTGTTCTCGAATAGATAAAAATTCGTTGATGTGGCTCATTATGCGTACCTTACTTTGCAGATAGGCTTCGCTATATAAGATTGTTAACGCTTCTTGATTTTTACCTTGGCGCACTAAATCAAAGGCTTGGTTTTCTAATAGCACCAAAGATTCACTTTGCTCATAGGCACGCGTCAGGGCTGTTAACTCTTGCTCGGACGCGCCATTTTTTTTGAGTAGGTCGAGCAGTGATTTAGGTTCGCCACTGGGGAAGGGGGGTGACCCATCGAGCACCATAAGCATGTCCCAGTACACCCTGTTGAGGTGTTTAGGCCTGGGGCTCTCGCCGGAGCGAATACTCAGAATTTGTTCAAAAAACTGTTTAAACTTGGGATTCGATGTAGCAGCATAGGCTCTTGCCATCATGGTGAGTTGATCTGAACTCAAGCGTAGTTCTTGAGAGAGCCGTACTAGGTTAAAGTTTTGCTCCAAGCCTTTTTGTTGCTCACTCTTACTGACAAACGCTAAAACCACAAACACTAATGCGGCTATAAATAAGGTTAAACACAGTCCGATAATATATTCAAAGTATTTGAAACTAAGAAACTTGTGATATTGCTTTTCATTCATGGATCAATTCAGCTCGTAACTAATATAAAGCTTAACCCGTGATTCTTAGTATAGGTGAAGTTTTTTTGGCCCTGCGTGTTCTTGTTATGGAGGGGTGAGATTTATGCAGGCGAACTGCTGTGTTCCAGCTAATTCTTCAGACCTTGATAGCGGTGAGAAAGCAAACCAAAGTAGGTCTATAAACTCCCGGATTTATATCTACAAGGTAAGGAGTTAGTGGTGAAAATGCAGCACCAGAAAAGTGCTGCATAGGTGTTTGGTTTTATATTTAAAGCCCAAACGGGTTATCGATACTGTGTGCCGGCTCGGTAAACCACACCGGGCCTTTTTCCGTGGTATAGAAGTGATCTTCCAAACGCACGCCAAACTCGCCCGGGATCACCAGCATGGGCTCGTTCGAGAAACACATGCCCGGCGCCAGCACCTGCGGGTTGTTTTTAACCAGATAGGGCCATTCATGAATATCTAAGCCTATGCCATGGCCGGTACGGTGCGGGCAGCCTGGTAGGTGATAATCCGGGCCAAGGTTTTGCTCGGCAAGGTAGCTGCGTGCGGCCAAATCGACGTCACCACAGGTGTTGCCTACCTGCGCTGCGGCAAAGGCTTTAAGCTGGGCATTCTTTTCAATTTCCCAGAACATGCGCTGGCGCTCGGTGGCCTCGCCAAACACATAGGTGCGGGTGATATCGCTTAAATAACCTTTAAGCTGACAGCCTGTGTCAATCAGCACCATGTCACCTTGTTTTAAGGTTTGTGCGTCCTTTACGCCATGGGGAAAGCTGGTGGCCTGGCCAAACAGTACGATACAGAAATAGTTACCGGCAACGGCGCCTACTTTTTTGTGCGCCGTATTAATAAAGGCTTCCACCTCGCGGGTGCTGATCCCTTCATAAAGAATGGATGCCGCGGCCTTGTGTACTTCCAATGTCATGTCCATGGCACGTTGGATCAGCGCTAGTTCATTGGCTGATTTTTGCATACGGCAATGCTTGGTCACCTCGCCACCATTAATCAGGGTGTAATTGGGCGCGGCTTTTTTGATGCCATCGGCAATAAAAAATTGCGCGCTTTCATCTATGGCCAAAGTAGCTGTGTCGCCATAACCCAGTTGCGTCATCACCTCGCGCACCAGTTCATAGGGATTTTCTTCTTCTTGCCATGCATGAATGGGGGCATCAATCACCTGGTAGTCGCGCAGCGAACCAATTTCAAAAAACGGGGCGATAAAAGCAATATCACCTTGGGCAGGAAGAAGGGCACCCACCAAACGCTCACTCGCGTACCATTTTAAGCCGGTGAAATAGGTCATATTGGTGCCGGCATTAAGGTAGACGGCGTCTATGCTGTTGGCTTGCATATAGGCCTGGGCTTTGGCTATTCGGGTGCGGTACTCCACCTCTTCAATGGGCTTAATATCCGTGGTCATGTCGCTTAGCTGCGCCAGTGCTTGTTCTTGAGTTTGATAGCCAATGCCTTTCATTGCGCCTAGCTCCTTACTTATTGAAACCGCGAGATGCAAAATGCATCGAGATTTATCGCAGTGGGTTGTTCGTTAATACTTGCTGCTATCAGCTTGCTCCTTGTTGCCACTTGAGTCAGTCCTCAGTGCTGCGTGTAACCAAGCCGCTGGCACAGCACTTTACTGTATGCAGCGATACACACAACCGGTTTGCGATAAGTGTGTGTGGTCTGCGCTAAATAACTGGCAAAACCTCTGGGAAGGATGTATCGCCTCAACGCGTAGGGCCACATACTCTGCGCCCGCCTGAGCTAATGTATCAAAAAGATGACTGCTCAGCGCTTTTGGTGATACGGCATCGCCTACCTGAGTAATAAAAGGGTATGGTTAATATTGGTGCTCAGCCTAGGCCCAAGGGCCAGCTTTTGCTCATGAAATAAATGCCAATCCAGTGAGGGTATATCCATTGAGATACAAGAAGCAGAACTCAGATTAAATTACCTAAAAAACAAAAAAGCGCTCACTAGGAGCGCTTAAAGTAACGATTATAAAGGAATGAAACGAACCCCTTTAGCCTTGACCACCTTTTAGGTTGCCCTTCGGTACCTGGCAGCCATTGGCCTTGAGATAGTCGACTGCATCCTTGGCCTGTACTAGACCCCAGCCATAAGCATAGTCATAGCCCGACTCACCCAGATCCTGCGCCGAGGCACGAAGCGCCATGCGAATACCATTTGCAGAGCATTCGGGGAAATTACTCCATACCAGAGCAGCGACGCCGGATACATGAGGGGTTGCCATGGATGTGCCGGACATTAGATCGTGATCCGGGAAGTTTGCCGATGAAATTGTGGTCTCTTTACCAAGATTATCCATCAACAACTGACCTTCTTGGTAGGTGACGGCTCCGGCAATCATGTCGGTTGGATTGATCATGGGGATCAATTTACCTGGCATGTTATTGCGCACGATAACACCTACACCACCGTCGGCTTCACATTGGTCCACTTTTTGAAAGAAAGGGATTTGTCCCCGTTCCATTAGGCAAATTTTGCCTGTGACATCGCCACAGCTTTCGGTACCCAGACCACAATCCACTAGTTCGCCGGTGACACTGCCTATACCCGAGTTTTCCATTGAGTAGTGCAGCACGTTTAGGCCATCTTGCACCACATTAAACTTATTAAAGCGAGCACCTCGTCCCTGAGGAACGGTCGAGAAAACATCCACGCCAGGGGCGCTGAGCTCAACCTGACTCGTGCGCTGGGAGAAAGACGCATGACCTTTAGAGCTATCGATAGCGGCTACGGAAACCACACTGTCGTATGAAGCTGGGTAGCTGTGGCTCGGCTGGCCCGAGTTACCTGCGGCGGCAATCATCAGCACATTGTTACGCGCGGTCTTGGCGATGGCACGTTCCTCAAGAGGGCTAGAGAAGGTGCCGCCTAAACTCATAGAAATGATATTGGCGCCCGCTTGCTCACATTCATTGATGGCATGAGCCAGATCCGAGGCATAAGCCCAGGCACCATTGCCTGCAAATACGCGGACGATATGCATATCAAGGGAGTGATCCGAGACCAAGCCCACGGTGCCGATGTCGTTGTTCACGGCCGCTATGGTGCCGGCAACATGGGTGCCGTGACCAAATGGGTCTTCATACCATACGCCAGCGCCTCCGTCTTCGGCACCTGTTACAGCCGCGCTAGGCAGATCTGGATGGCTTAAGCCATAACCGCTGTCAATTACGCACACCTTCTGGCCGCCTTGGTAGCTTACTTGATCACCTTGCACCATGGGCAGGCCATAGGGAATAAATTGGGTGCTGCCCTCAGACATCAGCTTTCGCGGCATGTCCGGATAGAATGCCTGAATGCCCTTTAATGCGGAAACATTGCCAAGCTGGCTTTTATCTAGGGTGATCGCCAGACTATCCAAATCTGATAGTTCGCGATTTATTTGAATGCCTTGCGCAACAAGCTGTGATTTAACGCTATCAAAGTCGTTGGCGTTGACCTCTAGGACCATGCGCAGTGGCTCGGCGGCCGCAGCGGGTAGACTCAGTAGGGTGGCGATACTCGCCGCAAGTAGGGTTTTATTTTTTAGTGCTTTCATTTTTGGCTCCTTGCGTTTAGGCGTCGTCATCGCTTGATGGACAATCTTGTACTTGAACGTTACCGCTCATGGTTCCGGCATTGTGATAACCCTCATACGGGCCAGACTCGAGTAACATCACATTTAAGATGCCATTGGCACCAAAGCCCGAGTTGATCCCCTCGCCGATATCCATCATGCAGGCAAAGCCTGTTCCTTCGCCGGGCGCACCTGGGTTGGTAGAGTCATAATTAAACTCAACCTGGAACATGCCTTCGGTACAGATATCTTGTTTGCAATGTTGAGTTTCATCCTCAAGACCATCTGGGTCGACAGGGTCAACACTGCATAAGCCGGCGCCAGAGACACTGGCTCTAAATGCTACGCCGCCGACTTGTTGCCAATCGATGGCGGTTTTATCCTGGTAATTTACGCGGCCGTTAATGTCGCCATCACAGCGTGCCGCATGGGCGGTAAAGACCGCCTTGCCGTCACCGCCTTGCGAGTGCAAGGTGCCGCCGACCGCCACACGGCCATCGAGCTTGGCGCAACCGCTTAACGTGGTCATTGCCCCAAGTATGAGTAATCCTAGATATGTTGATTTCATTGGACCTTCCCCAAAAATTTAAGATTTTTGTTTTTATATGTGATGCCGCTTGTTGTGCAAAAGGCCATTCAGGCGCTTTACCGACAAGCAGCGATTTACTGCCTACAAAAATTAGTAGAGCATTCGCCATCTGATTACAACGCCCGCTCTTTGCGCAAAGTATTGGAAATGGGGCGGGAGAAAGCGCGGTGGAATTAAAAAATCAGTGTTAACAGGGTGTTAAATTGGCATCGAAACACATGTGCTAAATGGTGTTAATTTGTACTGTTCTGTATCAGGCGTTGGCATTTAATACTTTTTACTGTTGTTAGAATATAAACTCTATTATTTTATTAGTATCAGTCACTTAACATTTGAGCCAGGTTGCATATCCGCTGCGATAACGAAGAGGTTGTGTGTCGTTTTAGGAAATGACATCATTTAAGCCTTTGGATATTGTCTGCAACTCAATAGAGGAACACTCCTGTATATCGCAGACGTTATAGAAAACTAAAGGCGTGAGCCATCACCTTTACCTGCCGCAGCGAAATTAAAAAGAAGCTATGATGCTTTGTTTAAATTGGGTTTGCTGAGATATTGATAGCGTAAAGGCGCGCTTGGCGCTGTCAGCGCCTTAATTGAGAAAAGCATTAGCCGTAACAGCCGTTTTACTTCATTTTTAGGGTCTTCTTACAAGGGTTTATATTTAACTATGAGTCAGGTTTTTTTAACGCGTTTGGCACGACTACAACATCTTATGCTCTCGCAGGGCGATGAACTGCTGATCGTACAGGGATTTGAGAATATCGCTTATCTTAGTGGCTTTTCCGGCAATGCCGCGACCCTGTTGGTGATGCCGCAAAAGGTGATGATGATCACCGACTATCGCTATTACCAGCGCGCCCTGAGTGAAACCCGGAATATCGAGGTGGTGCAGCGGGACCGTGATAATGAAAGCTTGGGCGCCTGTATTGCGCGACTAAGCGGCAAAAATCTGCGCATTGGCTTTGAAGCGGCGCACTTTAGCGTGGCGCAGTGGCAGGGTATAGCTAGTGAATTGAACGCCGCCGCGCTCACACCAAGAACCGATATGGTTGAGTCCTTGCGGCGGATAAAAGACGAGGATGAAATTGCTTGCATACGTCAGGCTGCGGGCATCGCCGACAGTGCTTTGGCACATACGTTAACGCAAATTAAAACTGGTATCACAGAGCGTGAGCTGGCCATTGAGCTGGATTATCAGATGCAATTGCGCGGCTCTAACGGCACCTCATTCAACACCATCATGCTGTTTGGTGAGCGCAGCGCCTTGCCTCATGGTAATCCCGGGGAGAAGCAGCTGGCTGAGGGCGACTTTATTCTCATCGACTTTGGCGCCGTGGTGAAGGGCTACCGCTCGGATATGACCCGCAGCTATGTATGGGGGCAGCCTAGCACAGAGCAGCAGGCGATTTTCGATACGGTACAAAACGCCCAGCGCACTGCCCTTGATGCGGTGCGTCCGGGAATAAGCGCCCATGAGCTTAATGCCAAAGCCCATGAGGTGCTGCAAGCCAGTCCGTTTGGCCAATATGCCGGGGAAGGGCTAGGCCATGGCCTGGGTTTATTCTTGCACGAAATTCCATTTTTGAAGCCAGGCGAGCATTACCGCTTGCAAGCCGGTAATGTGATCACCATAGAGCCGGGCATTTATATCCCGGGCCTTGGTGGCGTGCGTCTAGAAGAGACATAGTAGTGACGGCAAATGGTTATGATTGCCTGACCCAGGCGCCGCAGCAGTTTATTTTAGGGGGCTGAAAAAACGCTGTTGGCGCTAAGCTGAGATAATAGAGTGACGGTTAGGGTAATGAACTTTTTTGTTTTTCTAAACTTACTGACAAGGAGGCTGAATGCCCTCACTCTTTTACCAATCCAAGATAGTTGCATTGGCAGTATATGAACACCTGGAAGTTGCGATGAAATCAATTATATATCTGATCATATTTTTAGTCGGTTATGTCTGTATCAGTTATTTTAGTGGGGAGCTGGTATTCTACCCTGGTGCGCTACCGGCTGTTTTCTTTTTATATGGAAGTGTCGGCGCAATTCTATTTCGGTGGCTATCGGCCAGGAAATTACGCATCAAGGAAGTGATCTTTATTCCCTTAATTTCAATTGGTTTAATGTTGAAGGCTTTCGATAGAGATGAAAACTTAATCGTAGGTTTGGGCTTGAGTTTTATGCTTTGCTTTGTGTTAGGAGTGGCGCTGGCTAATTGGTATTTAGCTCGCCAGCAGAAGTAAGTTGCAAGTTGGATATCATCAGAACAGAAGTCTTGAGCAGTGAGTTTATGCAAAGGCTTTAACTTTTAATCAATATTAGTACCTATCCAAAAAAGCTCTCTCTTCTTAGCTTATTTATGCCTTGCTCGTTGATTTGTCGGGTACAATTATTTAAATTGCACCATACAAATGATTAACAATTAACGGCATTATGATTAAAAAAACAAAAACAACGCTTTTCGCACCTGGGATCTTGAGTTTGGCGTTAGTGGGGTGCGGCGGCGGTGGCTCAAGTGATCCTGAACCTCAACCCGTTGTACAGTCTTATACGGTTAGCATTAATATCAATGGCAACGGCTCGGTTACCACGGATGACAGCAGCTATTCTAACGAACAGGTGGCCGTATTTACCGTGACCCCAGATGAAGGTTATTTGCTGGAAAGCTTCACCGGGTGTGGTGTTGAACTTAGCATTGAACAAAAGAACAGCACGGACAGCGTCACTGCCTATTCACAGGCCATGACTTCTAACTGTGAAGTAACAGTCACATTTGCCCAGCGCATTGAACTAAGTACAGCTATAGCCGATGAAACCTTACTGGCTTGCGCGCAAGGCAAGAACGACGACAATGTTGAAGGTAATCACTATGCCGATGAGGTCTATATTCTTAATTGCATGGATCAAGCGGTGAGCTCAACGCAAGGGCTTGAGTATCTAGTAAATTTGGAAACTCTTAATCTAACCCGTTCAGGGGTGAGTAGTTTAAATATCTCGGCAAATGCCAGATTAGGTAATCTGTTAGTTGATCAAAACAAACTCACCGAGTTGGACACGACCAATAATCCATATTTAACCTGGATAGACGCCGATTATAATGAGTTGACTCACCTTGATATCAGTCATAACCCCATACTAGAAAACCTCAGTGTGTATGGGAATAACCTGACGACGATCGATGTCAGCCAAAATACCCAGTTAAGCTACTTAAGTGTTGGCGCCAATGCCATTGCAGAGATTGACGTATCGCAGAACGAATCCCTTAGTTCACTGAATGTCGGTGCCATGCTGCTCACTGATCTTATCCTTGCTCATAACCCAAACCTGAAAACGCTGTATGCTGAAGGCAATCAATTGGGCAGTCTAGACTTTTCAAACAATCCGCTGCTTGAAACCGTTTCTTTGAGTGGCAATGTGCAACTGATGCAAATCGATGTATCCGTATTACCTCAGCTAACCAGTCTTTTTATTGATATGAACGAGACGCGCCCCGGTGTTATGTCGGAGTTGGATTTAAGTCAAAACAAAAACTTAGAGCGCCTGTGGTTGGGTTATCAATTGTTTACTCAGATAGACCTGGCTGCAAACCAGAAGCTTTACGATCTTAATATCGAGAACAATAAATTGACTAGTATCGATGTGACCAATAACCCAGCGCTTACCTCGTTGACCCTTAACGATAACCAACTGACCAGCATTGATCTGGCCAATAACCCAGAGCTTGATACCCTGTATCTAAACAATAACCCCTTGTCATCGTTGGACTTAACGGCAAATACTAAGCTGACGTCTGTGTATTACGATGGCGATGTTCAATGCGTGGGTGCAGCCTGTAACTAAGCGTTAGTCTTAGCTTCTAGGCTAAAAGTTATACCAACAAGGCGGGGTTATTTTACCCCGTCTTTTGCATGCGTCGGTCAAAAATAGCCTCGTCGTTTTGCTGGTACACAGTGATTAGCTGGCGCAGGGCGCCTTGCATCATCTTCAGTGGCACCAGGGTAAAATAGACCGAGGCGATAATCACCATTACAGGATCGGCAAACACGGCGTATTCTACCAGTCCTGCATAGCTCAGCGCGGAGGCGACAATAAATCCCGCCATCACCGCGCCACTGATCACCGAGTCCATCAACCATTGTTTCGATTCCGCCTCAATCAGTGCCGACTTAGATTGGTTGCCACGTTTGGCAAGCAGCCAATAGGTGCCCAGGCAGCCGACAAGGTTGATCACGGCGAATACTAATGCCAGTCCGGTATCTACCTCGCGGCCTCCCGCTAAAATGGCCAAAACCGCCGAGATAAAAGAGGCGCCGCACATCAGGGTAATGGCAAAGCCCTTAAAGGCGATCACCGCCGGCTCAATCAAGTTGATATTCACATTATGCTGACCAGCCTTGGGGGAGCGGATATACCCGGCGGCAGCCAGGGAAATAAGAGTTAGAAACAGGCTAACCAGCGAGTAGGCGCCATCGAAGAGGATCACCAGTGAGCCCATCCAGACTCCCAGGCCTATGCCCATAAGGGCAAACACTAAGGCCGACGCGGTAGAGAAGGTTAATAATTTTTTCTCTAAAGAAATACTGCACGACATACCCACCTCTATTTTGGCAATTTTTCGTCAGCTATCGCTGGCGTTTTACTTGTTGGCTTAGATTTTATAGTGGGTTTGGCTATTCCCATAATCGCTGAGCGACGATATTATCGGCGCTGGTTGCCATGGCTTTATTTTGCTCTTTTTGCCTTGGCTGCAAACTAGTTAGATTTCAATGGATTTGTGCGGGTGTAATTGATGAAAATAAGCCAGTTGGAAATGTTTCTCGCCATCAGCGAGTCGGGTTCTATTGCCGAGGCCGCGCGGCGGCTGGGGAAAAGCCGCACCACCTTGAGTTCGTCATTAAGTGCGCTGGAGGATGAGCTTGGCGTTGAGCTCTTAGAGCGCAGTGGTAATCAGGTGATGCTTACCAATATCGGCCAGGTGATCAAGAACGATTGTGAGCGTATGGTGATGATAGCCAATGATATTTCCGGGCGCTGTCAGCAACATTTGCAGGGGGTTGAGTCTGTTCTGCGCATCGCTCGGGACGATGCCTTGCCCGAGTCTTATTGGCGCCAGCTTATTCATGATATGAGTGTGCAGTTTCCCGGCACCAGCGTGTCTGTGTATATGGCGCCGCCGCCGGAGCTTAACGATATGGTGGAGCAGAATATGGTTGATATCGCCTATTGCTTATTACCTCATAGCAACCGTTTGCCGAACACTCATCATGTTAAGTTGGGGGAAATTCGCATGATGACGGTGGCCAAAAGCGATCACCCCCTATGTAAGCTCTCTCAGGTTGTTCGCTCTGACTTGGCTCGCTATACCGAATTTGCCTTGGCGACCATAGACGATGAGGGGTTACGCGCCGTGTCACCAGCCTCAAGTAATTATATTGCCCTGCCGTTTTATGAGCATCTGCGCAATGCGGTGCTCGATGGCACGGGCTTTTCCAATGTGCCCTCGGTGCTGATCAACCCCTATCTGCGCGATGGCAGTGTGAAGGTGCTCAACTATGATCAAGCGATGCAGCGCCAGGCCTATGGCATGATCCAAAATCGCTATAGTCAGCTTGGCGGCTTGACCCAATGGCTGGCCGAACAGCTGGAGGACTATTTAAGTGAGGGCTAGGCTAGCTAAGCATGCGGCAGCAGCGAATGCAGCAGGTTTTCCATCTCCTGTTGTGTCATAAAGCAGGGTACAGGGTAATCCGGGTGCGCTTCCGCCAGTGCTTGCTTGGCAATTAGAGGGATCTCCTCGGCTTTTAAATCTGAAATGCTGTGTGGGATAGCCAGCTCATCCAGCAGCGCATAAATTCTATCGCGCAACTGGGCGGCACTGCTTTGCTCGCCTAGAGTATGCTTTGCTAATTGCTCCAGACTGGCATCGACTCTATCGCCATAAAAATCCAAAATGGGTCTAAGCACCAGAGCATTGGCTAGGCCATGACCTAGGCCGTAAAAAGCCCCTAGCTGATGGGCGATGGCATGCACATAGCCGACCGAGGTACGGGTAAAGGCTTGACCGGCAAACATGGCGGCCCAGAGCATGTCGGTGCGGGCGCCTAGGTCGTGAGGCTGGTTGTAAGCCTTGGGCAGCGCGCCGAGAATAAGCGCCACGGCTTTTTCACTTTTACCACGCGTATAGGCGCTGGCATTGATGCCAATATAGGCTTCAAGAGCATGGGTAAGCGCATCTATGCCTGTGCTGGCCGTTAGCCCCGGCGGTAAGCCTGTGGTGAGCTCGGGCAAAAACAACACGCCCTTGGGCACCAGGCAAAGGTCATTGATGGAAAACTTAAGCTTGCGTTCGGTATCGCTGACCACGGCGGCTACCGTCACCTCGGAGCCGGTGCCTGCGGTGGTGGGGACAACATACACAGGGGGCAAGGTGCGCAACACCTTAAACAGCCCGTGCATTTGTCGTAACGACTTTTTGGGGCGAGCAATACGTGCGGCGATAAGCTTGGCGCAATCCATGGCCGAGCCGCCCCCAATGGCCAACAGGGTGTCGCATTGGTTTGCCTGGTAGCAGCGCACGCCTTGCTCTATCTGTTCGATACTGGGGTTGGCGCCAAGGTCGCTAAAAATAGTCACCTCAATGTTATTGGCAATTAGTTGCTCCTGCAAAGAGGCATGTAAATTAAGGGCGATAACACCCGGGTCGCTTATCAGCAGGATGCGTTTACACTTTTGCGCACACAAGTGAGCCAGCCATTGCTCAATGGCCTTATCACCATAAAACACATGGGGCTCGGGAATGGGCAAGAGCATGGCCGCCAGGCGTAAACCCAGGTGATAGGTCCGATAGAAAAGGTGTTTAACAGCCATGTTTCCTCTGTTCTAACTTGTTGAATAAAAGCCTGTTCTTAATAAAAGCAAATTTAGGTACTAAACACCAGAGCAGAAGCCAGGAGGTCACTTAGGGTGGCAGGTTTGCGCCGAAATGAGTTAGAGCCTAACCAGATAGCGTTGCACGCATTTATCGCCGACCTCTATTTCTGAGTCGAGCCGGCCGCCGCAGGCGATGATGGTTTGGCCAGATACCTGATTATCCTTGTAGCAATGGATATGCACCTCATTGACCTGGCGCTGCTGCAAAAACGCAATGGACTTGGCCATCAGCACCTTGCCCAAACCAAGCCCGCGTTGACTGGGGCGAATGCTTAAGCCAATATGGCCACCGCAATGAGCAATGGCTTCATTGAGGGTATGGCGAATATTGGTGACCCCGATGATTTCACCCTTATCGACCAACCACAGGGTTGAGCTGGGCACAAAGCCTTCAGGCAGGTTTATGCCTTTGGCAAATTCATCCAGCCGTGCCAGTAGCGCGGGGAAATCCTGATGCTCAAAATCCAGTGGAAAAGGATAGCGCTCTTCATCGCCCAACTCGGCGATATAGTCGCGGTAGCTTTGTGCAAACTCCAGGCTAGGGGTGACTAACTTCATGAATCAACCTAATTTATTGAGAAACATAAGAAACCGAGCATATATCATACCTCTTCAATTAAATAGCTAATCATTCTAGCGGGCTAGCTGAGACTCTTCTTGTGGTAAACTAAATTTTGATCAATTATATTGCGCACAATCTAAATGAGGTTTCTTATGTCTATCTACGAATTTTCTGCGACCAATAACAAAGGCGAAGAGGTGGCCTTATCCAGCTTTAAGGGTAAGGTGATGTTGATCGCCAATACCGCGAGCAAGTGCGGTTTTACGCCTCAATACCAGGGCTTAAATGATCTATATAAAGACCTGCAAGCCAAGGGGCTGGTGGTGCTAGGTTTCCCTTGCAACCAGTTTGGCGAGCAAGAGCCGGGCAGCGATAGCGAGATCAGCGAGTTTTGCGAGCTGAACTATGGCGTGTCTTTCCCCATTATGAGCAAGATAGACGTTAATGGCGCGGGTGCTCATCCCTTGTTTGACTACCTCAAGGCTCAGGCCCCGGGCCTGTTGGGCACCAAGAAGATCAAATGGAACTTTACCAAGTTTCTGGTCGACCAAAACGGCAAGGTGTTAAAGCGTTATGCACCACTGACCAAGCCCGAAGCGATCCGCGCCGACATCGAAGCCCTGCTAGCGAGCTAAACATGAGCATGGATCAGGATCTCTATTTGCAAAACCAGCTGTGTTTTAAGCTCTATACCGCTTCTCGGCTGGTGATCCGCGGTTACCAGCCGATGCTGAAAGACCTTGGGATCACCTACCCCCAATACCTAGTATTGCTGGTATTGTGGCAGGCTAACGAGCAGGGACAGTTGCCTTTAAGCTTAAAGGCCCTGGGTTCACGTTTGCATCTCGACTCGGGCACTCTAACGCCTTTATTAAAGCGCATGCAGCAGCTTGGCTTGCTCAGCAGAGTGCGCAGTGAACAGGACGAGCGGCAATTGCAGATTGCCTTGACGGAGCAGGGCATAGCCCTGGCACCCAAGGCAAAAAAATGGCGGGAAACACTCAGTGAGGGCCTAGAATGCCAACGGCCAGCGCTGACGCAGCTGGCCCAGCAGCTCGATGAGTTTATTGCCCTGCTGGAAAGGAATGACCTGAATCTGTCATTTAACTAAATGAAAAATATGATATGTTTTTAGCCAATTACATTGAATGAGCACTCGCTTATGAACAGCGTCTGGCTATTAATTGGTTTGGCTGTGGCCCTTATCATCATGATTACCTTCGCACGGCGTGGGCTTTGGGCAAGTCGAAAGGGTTATCCCCTGTTGCTTGCCAGCTTCCCCCTTTATTACTGGCTTTTTGCTCTCTGGGCCATGGACTTTCAGGCGTTGCTCTATGAAGCGGCCACCGCCGTGGTCTTTTTTCTGCTCGCCGGGTGGGCCATTAAAAGTCGAACACCTGTCCGTTGGTGGCTGGTGGGGCTCGGGATGTTTTTGCACGCTGGCTATGACTTCTTTCACGATAGTCTCTTTAGTAATGCCGGCACGCCCACCTGGTGGCCAGAATTTTGTGGCATGGTGGATCTTGTCTTGGCCCTGTACTTATGTGCGCTGGCGACCAGTTCTGGATCGCTCAGACTGCCCGGGCAGCGCCTGACCTACAAAGAATAATGACGGCGCGCCACTACAAGGCGGCAAAATAAGCTAAGGTTAATAAGGAAAATTAACCTTAAAGAAAAAGGACTTATGATGAAAAAACTATTCCTAATTTTAAGCCTGATGGTGACCAGTCTAAGTTGGGCCGGGCAAACGCCGAGCGTCGAAGTGGCTAAATCCTGGTTAGGCGGTATAGATGCAGGTCAATATGGGCAAAGCTGGGATGAGGCGGGTGCGCTTTTTCAGGAGCAGGTTACCAAGGAGCAGTGGCGGGATATTATCAAGGCGGTGCGCGCGCCCTTGGGTAAGGTTATCAGCCGCACCGAATTGGGCCGTCAAAACTTTACCTCTTTGCCAGGCGCCCCTGAAGGCGAATACCTGGTGCTGCAATTTAACACCGAGTTTGCCAATAAAGCCGGTGCCGTGGAAACCCTGACTTTGAGTAAAACTCAGGAGCATTGGCGCCCGGTGGGTTACTTTATCAAGTAGCCACTGCAGTTCAAAAATAAGCCTATTTAGGCCCAGGCGTAAACAAATCAAGGAGGAAGCATGAAGGCGATACTCAGCATTGATGGTGGTGGTATTCGGGGATTGCTTCCCGCCCTAGTGTTGGCGCAAATCGAAACCCGGCTTGGTCGTCCCATTGCCCAGTGCTTTGATCTGATCGCCGGCACGTCGACCGGGGGAATTCTCGCTTTGGGCCTAGGTAAGGATAACGGTGAGGGGATACCGCAATACAGTGCCCAGGCGCTTGCGGATATGTATGAACAGCACGGTAAGGAAATATTTTCACGCTCTTTGTGGCGAGGTGTTTCCTCGGTCGGTGGACTGCTCGATGAAACCTATAGCCATACTGGCCTAGAGCGCCTGCTTAAGCATTACTTTGACGATGAGCCCCTGGGGGCGTCGCTGACCCGATTACTGCTTACCAGCTATGACATTCATAACCGCAAGCCTTTGTTTTTAAAGAGTTGGCGTCAAGAGCATCGTACCGTACTGATGCGCCATGCGGCGCGGGCTACCTCCGCTGCTCCCACTTATTTTGAACCCGCTCATATCCCAGTTGATGGTGCCAAGCGCGCCCTGGTCGATGGCGGCGTGTTTATAAACTCGCCCTCGGTGTCGGCCTATGCCGAGGCGCAGCGCATTTTCCCCGAAGAAAAGGAGTTTCTGCTTGTCTCTATCGGCACTGGCGAGCTTAATCGTCCCATAGAGCTGCGCGATGCCAAGGATTGGGGCAAGGCAGGTTGGGTGGCTCCTTTGCTGAGTTGTATTTTTGATGGGGTGGCGGATGCCGCCGACTATCAAATGGATAAGCTGCTCGGGGAAAACTACTATCGCTTGCAAACCACTTTGGACATTGCTTCTGATGATATGGACGATGTCACCCGGGGTAACATCGCCAATTTAAAATCCGAGGCCGCCAGGCTACTGAAAACAAGTGCGGCCGAGCTTGATGCGCTCTGTCAGCGTTTAGCCAACAAAACTTAGTGCCTTAGGGTTAAGCCCTTGGGCTAAGCCCTAGGTGTGTGATGCTTCTGCTTCCTTATCGCTCTTGCTCTCTGGCTGCATCGAGCTGCCGATGGAGGCGATGATCACCAGGGCGATGGCCAGCCATTGCAGTGGCGTTAGTAATTCGCTGAGGATCATAAAACCGGCCAGCGCGGCAATGGCGGGCTCCATGCTCATCATCACGCTAAAGCCCTGTGCCGGCATATTGCGCAGCGCCACCATTTCCAGCGTATAAGGCAGGGCGCTGGACATAATCGCCACTAAAAAGCCCAGCGGGATAACTTCCCAGCTCAGTAGCGCCATGCCTTGATGGGCGGCACCGTAAGGCACCAACACAAAGGCTGCTACCGTCATGCCCAAGGCCACTGTGCGTCCCCCGGAGCTTTGGTTACCTGTGCGTTTTCCAAATAAAATATAACCAGCCCAACAGGCACCGGCGACAAGCGCTAGGGCAACACCCACAGGGTCTAGGCCGGTCTCGGCGTCGATTTCCGGCAATAACAGAATGATACCGGCAATGGCAAAGGCGACCCACAGCAGGTCCCGTTTACGTTTTGAGCTCAGCAGGGCCACCGCCAGTGGCCCAGTGAATTCCAATGCCACGCCTATGCCCAAAGGAATACGTTCGATGGCGTAATAGAAGGCGATGTTCATGCCGCCTAAACACAGGCCGTAAACGATAATGCTACGCCATTGCTGACCCTGGGGCAGGGCTTTCCAAGGTCGAAAGACAAGACACAAAACCAGGGCCGAAAACCCCAGGCGCAGCGCCGTGGTGCCCTCGGGACCGATCAAGGGAAACAGTTGCTTAGCGATGGAAGCGCCGGACTGTATGGTAACCATGGCCAGTAAAACACAGCCTATGGCGGTCAGTAGCACACGGTGGTGAGCAAAAAACATGTTGAAAACCCGTGTTTAATGAAGTGGCGCTAGTGTAGCTAAGCACCTTGTTTGGGTAAATACTGCAAAGCGCCACTGGTCGTGTTTTTATTGGTTTTGGTCTTACTCTGGGATGATGTTGGGTCGAACAGGGCCTTGGACTACCCTTGCGGCGGCTGCATTGTTACACTGCGAGATTCGTTATTGGTTTTCGCCGCAGGAGAATTGGGTGTCGCATCAGTTAATAAAGTTTGCTGCTTATGGGCTCTTGTTTGTGCTCGGCCTTGGGCTGACCCATACCCTGACGCAGGAGCAGTTACTGGAGCAAAATAAGGAGCGTACCGCCCGTCATGCTTCGGCTTTGAAGGATTATATCCAAAGCGAATTTGGCCGCTATAGCACTATCGTTGCGTTTTTAAGTGAGAGCACCTTAGTGCAACAGGCCCTTAAAAGTGCTCAAGAAGGCAACGTTGCCGACCGCTATCTAAGCGATGTGCAACAGGCCAGCGGCGCCTCCGATATCTACCTACTCAATGCCGAAGGGACAGTGGTAGCCAGCAGCAACTCACATCTGCCGCACAGTTATAAGGGCAATAACTTTGCCTTTCGTCCTTATTTTGACCGGGCCATGGCCGGCGAAACCGTGATTGATTTTGCCCTCGGGCAACGCTCCATGCGCCGCGGTTTTTATTTTTCCAAGGCGGTGGATTTTGTTGGTGGCGGTCGAGGCGTAATTGCGCTTAAGGTCAACGCCAGTAAATTTGAAACCGATAAGGCCCGTTTGGATACGGGGGAAAAAAGCCATTTTGCGCTGCTTGATGCCAATGAGGTGGTGTTGCTCTCCGATAATCCCGACTGGCAATTGCGCGCCAGCAAAGCGCTTAGCGCCGAGAAGCAGCAGCAAGTCGCACAGTCACAGCAGTTTTTAGGGCAAGCCATTAATCCCCTTGATTGGCGCTGGTTGTCGGACCAACCTCAGTTTGACTCCCAGCCCAGTGGCCAGTTGATCACCAAGCAGCGCAGGTATCTGGTCAGTAGCTCGACTCTGGCGGATACCTCCTACCGACTCTTGATGCTCAGTCCCATAGTGCCGTTTAATGAGGTGCATGCGGCGCGCCTTGGACTAGCCATGTTGCTGCTCTTACTCTTGATAGTGTTGATCGAATATCTCTCGGTCAAGGTCGCTGGCTACCGGCAACTCTTGTTTAGCCAACGCTCCCTGGAAGAGCAGGTGCAGGAGCGCACCCAGGAGTTGGAGCAGGCGCAGGACGCGCTTATTCGCGCCACCAAGCTGGCGACCATAGGTCAGTTGAGCGCCAGTGTGAATCATGAAATCAATCAGCCGCTTAGTGCCATGAGTGCTTATGTGGCCGCCTGCAAGCGCCTGTTGATGCGCGCCGAGCCGGATAAGGCGATGGAAAACCTGCAATTGATTGAGCAATTGATCCGCCGCGTGCACGCCATTGCAGCCCAACTTAAATCCTTCAGTCAAAAGCGTCCGGTGAAGATGCAACGCATCTCGCTACAACAAAGCGTACAAAACGCCCTCTTGGTGGTTGGCCCCGAGCTTAAAAAACACCATGTCAGCGTGCAGGAGTCCGGACTTGAGGTACCCGTGTGGGTCGACCCTTATCAGTTTGAGCAGGTGTTGGTAAATCTGCTCTCCAATGCCTGTCAGGCCATGGAGCACGCTCAGGATAAATGGCTGCGCCTGGAGGCGAGCAGCAAGGAGGGCAAGGTGTACTTGTCCATTATCGATAATGGCCCTGGCATCGACCAACATGCCTTAAGCACCATTTTCGAACCCTTCTATACCACCAAGTCGGAACATGGTTTAGGCTTGGGGTTGTCAATTTCAAAACAAATTATCGAATCTTTTCAGGGTAATCTCAGCGCTCATAATCACCACGATGGTGGCGCCGAGTTTTTGCTTAGCCTGCACCAACAAGAGCCACAGCTATGAGCCGAGAAAAAACCATTTACGTTATTGATGACGAAGCCAGCATTCGTCATTCGTTGCAACAATTGCTCGAACTCGAAGGCTATCGGGTGCAATGTTTTGACGATGCCGCCAAGGCCTTGCACAGCCTTAATCGCAGTTTCGCCGGGGTGGTGCTTAGCGATATCAGTATGCCGAATATGGATGGCATTAGCTTTTTGCAGCAGGTGCAGCAATTCGACTCCGAGCTGCCGGTGATCTTTCTTACTGGCTATGCCGATGTCAGTATCGCGGTGAAGGCCATGCAATTGGGGGCCTATGATCTCTTTGAAAAGCCGATTACCGAGCAGCTGCTCGATTGCCTGGCGCGCGCCTTGGACAAGCGCACCCTGGTGTTGGAAAACCGCGAATTAAAACGCCAGGTGCAAAAACAATCGGCCCCCGGGGTGAGAATCTTGGGCGAGACCCAGCAAATGCAGCAGATGATGCAGTTACTCGATGCGGTAATAGACACCCCGGCGGATGTCCTTATTGAAGGGGAAACCGGCACCGGCAAGGAGCTGGTCGCCCGTTATCTGCATGAGCAAAGTCAGCGTGCCAAACATCACTTTGTCGCCATTAACTGTGGTGCCATTCCCGAGCAATTGATCGAAAGCGAGTTGTTTGGCGCCGCCAGTGGTGCTTACACCGGCGCCAATCAGGCCCGCGAGGGTAAGTTTACCTATGCCAACGGCGGCACGGTTTTTTTAGATGAAATCGAGGCCATGTCGCCAAGCTTGCAGGTGAAACTGCTACGGGTGCTGGAAGAGCGCCAGGTGACGCCGGTGGGCAGCAATCAGGGCATTGAGCTGGATATTCGCGTGGTGGCCGCCACCAAGGTGGATTTACAAACCCTGGTCGATGCCGGGCAGTTCCGCGCCGATCTCTATTTTCGCTTGAATCTGGTGAAGGTACCGATCCCGGCGCTGCGTCAGCGTAAGGCGGATATTCCGCTTTTGTATCAGCACTTTTTATCCATTGCTGCGACCCGCTTTCATAAGCCTACCCAGCCGCTCAGTGAGGAGTTGCGTGGTCGGTTAATGCAGTATGACTGGCCGGGCAATGTGCGCGAGCTGCGTAATCATGCCGAGCGCACCTTGCTGCTGGGAGAGCAGTTGGCGCAGCAATCCGTTGGCACCCAGGAGCAGGAAGTGTTAAGTCTGGCGCAAAAGGTGGCCTATTACGAGCAGTCACTGATCGAGGATGCCCTAGCGCAAAGTCAAGGCAGTATTAAAGAGGCGATGGCCTTGTTGCAGATACCGCGTAAAACCTTGTACGACAAGATGGCCAAGTATGCACTACAGCGCACCATGTACACCTAAGCTGTGTGTGGGTTTGGTGATAAATACGTAATTCTGTGTGCGGAAATCCGCACATTTATCTTGGTCTTTTTCGCTGGTTTATTGGTAAGTCATTGTAAAATAGCGTTTTAAAAAGTTGGTTAGGTTTTTGTATGTGTCTTTGTTAACAACAAGTAGGATACAGCAATGATAAAACAACTTACATTTACCAGCGCCGCCATGCTTATGGCCGGAGCCACCACGGCCCACGCGGCCGACTATGATATCTATGGCAAGGCCGAGGTGCAGATTGCCCACACCGACAAAGGGGTGATGCGCTATACCGAGGAAGGCACCCAGATAGATGCACCTTTTTCGCGCATCGGCGTCAAGGGTCAGCATGCCCTCAACGACACCACCCAATTAGTTTTTAAATACGAGGTACAGGTGAAGGGGTTTGATGGCGACTCAACCAATGATCCATTTTCCGCCCGTAACACCTATGTCGGCGTGCAATCTCAATATGGCACAGTGCTGGTGGGACGCAACGACACCCGCTTTAAATACTCCGAGGGCAAGGTTGATCAGTTTAACGAAACCCAGGGCGATATCGCTCAGGTATTGGCCGGGCAATCTCGGGTTGGCGACAGCATCACCTACAGCACGCCGAAGTTTGGGCTTTGGGCGGTGGCGGTAACCTGGGTTCCTAAAGATGACAGCAACAGCGAAGACAATGGTGTTGCGGCGCTATTAAGCTATGGCGACCGTGCGCTTAAGCGCACCCCTTATTTTGTTGCCTTGAGCTACTCCGATGCTTTGGGTGATTTACAGGCCTCTCGGGTAACGGCCGCCTATCGCTGGCAGCAGCTGCAACTGGGCGCCATCGTCCAGCGCAGTGAAAACCTGGCCGGCGATAAAGAGGGCGATGGCCTGGTACTGAGTGCGCGCTACTGGCTCAGCGACGCCTGGCAGCCCAAGTTGCAATACAGCCGCGATGACAGTGGCCTGCGCCATGAGGGCGATGCCGAGCAGTTTACGGTGGGCGTCGACTACGTGGTCGACAAGCAAACCACCTTTTATCTCCTTGCCAGCCAATTGGAACTCGATACCAGCGATGACACCAGCACCGCTTTGGGTCTAAAGTATATGTTCTAAGGGGAGCGACAAATGACCGAAAACAAACCAAATAAAATCAATCGCCTGGTCTTCTTATGGCTAGGGCCTCTGGTGATGCTGCTGACCTGTTTAATCGACCCGCCGAGCGGCATGTCGGTGGCGGCCTGGCGCACAGCAGGTTTAACCGTGTGGCTGGCCTCTTGGTGGGTCACCGAGGTGGTGCCCATTCCGGCGACCTCCCTGTTGCCTTTGGTGGTGGTACCCCTGGCCGATATTGCCTCCATTAAGGCCGTAGCCGCGCCCTATGCGCATCCGCTTATCTATCTGTTTTTAGGTGGCTTCTTGCTTTCCATCGCGATGGAGCGCTGGGGCCTGCATAAGCGTATTGCTCTAACTACTTTGTTGTTGGCGGGCAGCAAACCCAGCACCCAGATCATGGCCATGATGCTGGTTACTGCGTTCTTATCCATGTGGATGTCGAATACCGCCACTGCGGTGATGATGTTGCCCATAGCGCTTTCTGTCGTTCATTTATTGCGCGATAACGGCAGCGAGTGCGATAACTTTGGCAAGGCGCTGCTCTTATCTATCGCCTATGGAGCCAGTATCGGCGGTATTGCCACACTGATCGGCACCCCGCCTAATGCGCTGATGGCCGCTTATTTGGCCGACAGCTATAACATAGAAATTGGTTTTGCCACTTGGATGTTGATTGGTGTGCCGCTGTCTGTGGTAATGCTGGCCTTGACCTGGCTGTGGCTCACCAAGGTGATGTACAAGGTGGATAAAACTGCGGCCCAGGTTGAAACCCGAGGCATGTTTAAGCAACAGCTTGCAGCACTGGGTAGCATGTCTCGCGCGGAGAAAGGCGTATTAGCCGTGTTTGCACTCGCCGCCGTCAGCTGGGTATTGCGCCCCTTGCTGGCCAAGGCCACCGGGCTGGCTATTTCCGACACCGGTATTGCCATTGCCGCAGCGCTGTTGCTGTTTATTTTGCCCGCCAAAAAAGACAGTGAGGAGCGTATTCTTGACTGGGACAGCGCCGCCAAGGTGCCTTGGGGGATCTTATTGTTGTTCGGCGGGGGCTTAACCCTGGCGGCCAAGATTAAGTCATCGGGCCTGGCCGACTACATTGCCAATATGCTCAGTGGCGCCGGGGCCATGGAACTGGCATTGGGGATTTTAATCGTTACCGCGCTTATCACCTTCTTAACCGAGATCACCAGTAATACCGCGACCGCCGCCGGTTTCTTGCCATTGCTTGGCCCGGTGGCCGAGTCCATTACCGGCACGCCTTTGGTGTGGGTGATCCCCGCAGCCATCGCTGCCAGTTGTGCCTTTATGATGCCGGTGGCCACGCCACCTAATGCCATCGTCTTTGGCTCAGGCGAGCTCAAGATCAAAGACATGATACGCGCCGGTTTTGCGCTGAACCTAATAGCAATTGGTCTTATCACCCTGGTGACCTTAACCCTGGCCCCCTTAGTGCTGGGCTTCTAAATTCTATGGTTAACAGACTTTAGAGAAAAATCTTTCCTAACCAAGGGCCGCCTAGCGGCCTTTTTTATTGCTTGATTTTAGGACGTTGTTTTAGGCGATCAGCTGGCGATATTGCGCCGGAGTTAGGGTGGTAACTTGCTTAAAGGTGCGCCGGAATGAGGTTTCATCGCCATAGCCCAATCGATCTACTACCTCCTTCACCGACAAACCCTGGTAGGTGATGAGATCGCACGCCTGCTGAATTTTTACCAAACGCATAAATTGCGCCGCCGATGCGTCCGTGCCGTTAGCGATGCGCCGCGCCAGGGTGCGGGTCGACATATTCAGTGCAGCGGCGAAATTGTTCAGGGTTAAATCCTGCGCCGGCGTTTGTTCAACCCAGCGATAGGCACGTGCCACTTCTGGCGATTTTGATTTTATCATCTCGATACGCTGCCAGGGCAAGGCGGCTTTTTGAGGTCGGGCGATCACCATGAGTTTATTGATTTCGGCGAGAATAGCGGCGCCACAATGACTTTGGATCAGCGTATTGGCAATGGCCAGATAGCCCTGTACGCCACTGGCGGTGATTAACTCTTGGTCCTCTACCTGGGTGTCGTTAAATTGCCAATTAACGCCTGTAAAAGCGGTGCTAAGGTATTGGGCTAACCACCAGGTGGCGGTGGCGCGGCGGCCTTCCAGCTGCCTGCTGGCGGCCAGCAGACACACCGCGGAGCAGTAGCCCCAGAGCTGGGTCGTTGACGCCAGCCGACTGAGCGTGTCGATCAGCTCGCGATTTACCGCCAGCGCTTTTGCGCAATCCTGCTCCGAGCTGGCCCAGAAGCCAGGCAATAAAAGGGCATCAAACTGGCCCTCGGCAAGGCTGGTTTGGGGCTCAATAGTGATGCTGGGGCCCTGAGAGGCCAAGGTCAGGGTGACGGGGGTGCCGTCGACGCTGGTAAAGACACATTCGAAGGTGCGTTGCTGCGTTCTCTGATTGCACGCGGTGAGTATTTCGGCAAAGGCCATCAGGCCCGAGGGGATGCAGCCGGGGTAAACAACAAGACCTATACGCATAGTTGGCAATAATTGCATTAATTGTGACTTAGTTGGCCATATTAGGTGCCGCGATGGCGAAATACAATAAGGTCATTGTTACTTTTTCGAGCACGCCAATGAAAATTACCCAAATACGTAATGCCACAGTGATCATTGAATATAAACAAGTGACCTTATTGGTGGACCCCATGCTGGCGCCCCAGGGCAAGGCGCCAGCGCTTAAATACCTGGGAGTAAAGCGGCGCAAAAACCCACTGGTGGAGTTGCCGGATAATAGCGAGGAGTTACTGGCCAAGGTCAGTCACTGCTTGATCACCCATTGTCAAAAAGGACATTTTGATCATCTGGACCGTGCCGCGGTGCGCTGGTTAAGGCAAAAGCAACTTCCGGTGCTGGCCTCTAACGCCGATGAGGCGTTTTTAAAAAAGCGGGGTTTGCATGTGATGCCCTTGTCATCGCGCTCAGCTAATGCCTTTGCCGGCGGGCTTATAGAGTTGGTGCCCTGTGTTCATGGTCATGGCTTGGTGGGGAAGCTGATGGCCCATGGCGTTGGTTATTACATTGAAATGCCGGGGGAGCCCAGTGTCTATATCACCGGCGATACCCTGCTGACAGAGACCATTATCGACTTTGTGCAATCCCGACAGCCCGATGTGATCATTGCTCCGGCAGGTGGTGCCCGTTTTGATTTTGGTGGCGAAATCATTATGGGTGCCGAGGATGTGTTGGAGCTGGCATCCATCGCTCGTGGTCAGGTGATAGCCAACCACCTGGAAGCGCTGGATCACTGCCCGGTAACCCGTTTACAACTGGGTGAGGCGATGCTGGATGCCGATCTGGGCGAGCGCGTGCTGATCCCCGATGACGGTCAGACCTTGGCATTTTAACGGTGCCTAACGGCTGGCTTAATTTTTGGAGGCAATATCGTGACTCATATCATTTGTTTTGGCGATAGTATTACCCGGGGCGAAAACGACGCGGCGGCAGGCGGCTGGGTTGACAGGTTAAAAGCGAGAGAAATTTGTCGCTTTGTGACCGGCTCACGGGCCGAAACCTGTGTGTTCAATATGGGCATAGGCGCAGAGACCAGCGATGGTCTGGTGCAGCGCTTTGCGAATGAGCTCGCGCCGCGTATGGCTGCGCCGCATATGGCTGCGCCACATATGGCTGCGCCGCAGCGCACCTTTGTTACCCTGGCTTATGGCGCTAATGATGTGGCGATTACGGCGCAGCAGCACAGCGTACCCCTAGCGCGTTTTATAAGCAATTTGCGCATCTGTATCGAACATGCCCAGGAGTTGGGCGTACAGCCGATATTGATCAATATTCTGCCCGTTGCCCAATACTTGGATGGTGTTCCCAATAACCTAGGTAAGCGCCGCCTGAATACGGATATAGCCAGTTATAATCAGGCCTTGGCGCAGTTGGCCGAGGATACCTCGGTGCCGCTTATCGATGTTGCGGCCTTGTTTTCCAATAGTCGGGGCGGGTTTGGGCTCTTGACCGCCGATGGCGTGCACCCTAACAGCGCCGGACACCGGCTGCTGTTCGAGTGCATTTATAGCCATTTGGAGCACATTACGCGGGTGGAGATGGCAGCATCAGTGGATATGCAGCTCTAGCTTATTATCCAGTATGGGTAGCAGGGCGCGCTCGCGACGTAAGTCGTCCTGTTCATGCTCCAGGCGATGGCGGCGGTGTTTAAGTTCGCGGCGCTGCTCGCGGGTGAGCTCCTCAGAGTGCAACTGCCAGTGAATGTGTTTCAGTTCGTCGTCAATCTGGTTGAGGCGCGAGGATATTTCATGGCGATGGCGGTTCACCACGTATCTGTCATGGCCTTGTTGCCAGGCGAGGCGAAATTCTTCGCTGCGACAAATGGGGTTATAGTCTCTGCCATTAAGGCCTTGGGTAAAGGCGTTTTCCGGCTCACAGTAATCTTTCAGGCCTTCCTGGTGCCCGCGCTTATAATCTTCCAGGGTTGGGCGCACACCGTATTCCAGGCAGTCGTAAATAATGTTTTTACCATTGGCCAAGGAGCGACCCTGCTGACCATGACTGAAGCCGATATCGAACCAGTCCCCCCGTTCGCACTGCTGCTGCGATATGCTGGAGCAGCCGCTGAGCAGTGCCAGCATTATTATCATTAATCCGGTTCGGACTAAACCCATAGTGAAATCCCGTTGTAGTTATTATTGAAATACCGACTTTAAGTGGTATCCAGTGCCGTCAAAACGGCATAAATTAGGGGTAATTTACCCAAGTTCAGTGAGTTATTAAAGAGTAGCGAGGATGAACAAGCGCTGTTTTTAAATTAACAGCGCTGCCTGACGGGCCCTGAGTGAGAGCCAAAACATCTGAGTTAGCGGGCAAACAACAGGCTTAAGCGGCGCTTGAGTTCGGGCTTATCGAGCTGGCCGTAATAGAGCAGCAGGTCACTTTTACCGTCGTCGTTGATATCCGTGCTGCTAATATGGCTGCCGGATTGGGGCAGGGCGAGTTTTTGCTTTTGGCTGCGGGCAAAGGCCTGCTGGCCTTGGTTAAGGCGATAGACCAGGGTGTCGTTATCTTCGGAGAACAGCAGGTCTTTGCGGCCATCGCCATTGATATCGGCGAGCATGACCAAGGGTTGACTGGCGCGGCCCTTGCTGATGCTGAAGTTCATTTCCGTTTCATAGTCCAATGACGGCTTTTTCGGGAACTGGCCTTGGGTGTTTTGCCAATACAGCAGAATATCCTGATCTATGCTGCTGGCGAGCAAGGCTGATATCACTTGCGATACCCCGAGCTCAAAGCTGGCGACCATCACTTCCAGGCGGCCATCGCCGTCGATATCTTGCAGTTGCAGATCGGTTAAGGTGCCCTCGGCGCTGACCGTGGTATCTGCTTTATTGGCATAGCTTAGTTGGCGCTGTTTATCCAGGCTACCGTAATAAATTTCGTAATCATTGCTTCTATCGAACACCCCGGAGCTCTTGGTGTAGCGCACCACTAAATCAGGAATGGCATCGCCATTGATATCTTCAAAACGCTCTAATTTGCGGTACCTAAGGTCGCTTTGGTCAAGGGGCTGGCCATCATCATCGAGCTGATCCCACCAATCTATGCTGTAGATGCCACCACGGATCGCCAGTTGCTGATGTTCAAAATGGCGGCCGTGGGCGTAGTAAAGGTGCAGCTTGCCCTCGTGCAAATTGGCGATATCAAGGCGACCGTCTTGGTTAAGATCTAAGGTAAATACCTGCGCCGGTGAGGCGTTGAGTTCGACGCCATTGAGTACGCTGTGGCTGCCAATATCCAGGCTCACCTTTTTATGGCCACCTTCGTGTTGTGAAAGCCATACATGCAAGTCGGTGAAATCCGCGAGCATGATGTCGCTGTCGCCATCGTTATTAAAGTCATGGATAAAGTCGATTTGGCGCATAAAGTTACTGCGCTCAATACGATAAATAGAAGACACATCGGCAAAGGCAAACAGGCGTGGTTCGCCTTGTTGCTGTGGATACTGATAGCGACCGACATGATCATGGGCTAAAAAGTATAGCGTGTGCTCGCTCTTTTCCTGCTCACTGATATCGTAAGCGAAATACTCTTCGCCGATGGCAAAGCGGTCCACCTGTTGTAGCCTGCCATCGACCACAGCCAGCACCGCCACCTGATGGGCCTTGGCTTCATTGCGACCAAAGACCACGATTTCCTTGCCTGGATGAGGCGTGAGATCGGCGCTCAGCGGTGTACGACTGATATTAAAATCAAGATCTATGCTCAGAGCTTGGAATGGTTCCCCCTGAACGGATGCGGCCGCCACGGGCGTTGCCATAAAAGCCAATGGCAGGCTGGCCAACAGTGCTGTGTGTAGAAATCCCTTCATGATCAACTCTAATAGTTCGCATTATTTCTACTACAGTGCCAACAGCGGCACTCGAGTGCAAGGGTCAATATGTAAGCAAGTGTTCAAACTGTGCAAGCAAGCGTTGGCACCATGCGAGCAAGCGTTAACGCTTAGTCGGTGTTTTTATGAAAGTCCGCCAGCCAGCGTTGCCATTGGCTGTCATAGCCCTGCATATGGCGATGTTGTTTGGAGTTAAGATGGCCCTCGCGGTCTCGCTCGCTTTGAAACGGGCCGGCGCGGCACAGCAAGCAGCAGTGGGGGTCATCAAGATGATGGCGGCGATGGCAATGCGCGCTTATCTCGCTGTCGGCATTGAGGGCGTAGGTGTAGGTAATGCCTAGTGTGTCTTTAACATGCTTGTCGCGGTCGACATTACGCACTTTGTAGCCTGGGAAACGGCGTAAATCAAATTGCTGCTCACCTAAGAAGTGCATCGGCGTATGCGATGTTAAGGCATGGTCTAAGCCCCAATGACTGTAGGGTTTAACGTCTTTGGAGGTGATGTAGCACAGGCCCGCGCCTTGAGGGGCGAGGGCATAACGAGCGCTGTTGAGCAGATACTGGTGCAACAGGGCGCGATTGAGAATATTCAAGCCGCCGTTTTGTTTTGCCGCGGCAAAGGCCTGCTCTGAGCCGAGCTGGCTTAACAGCGGAAATTGGAAAATAACCAGATCGAAGCGCTTTTCACCCAGGCGCTGCCAGCTTTCGGTGGCGGTGACGTCAAATTCAAAATCAAGGCTGACCTTTGCGGCGCGCAGCGCATCTATGCCGTGGTGCTGGTATTTATCGCGCAGCGTTGTTTCGCTGTCGTACACACTGCCGTGTAATTGCGACGCCGGGTAGAAATCCAATAAAGCCTTGGTGAAGGTGAGATCGCCATCGCCTACGGTTAACACCCGCCAGTTGCGCTGCAAATACATGATTACTTATTCACCTTGTGGCTGCGGCTCGTCGCGGCGCAGAGCCCCGGCTGCATATAAACGCGCCTTGAGTGATTCGATGGCGATTTGGCGAATAAGCACATGCAGGGCAATCAGGGCGGCAATGGCAAAATGCACCGGACCATGAGTGAAGCCCAGCTCCGGGTTATAAATGGTGGCGCCAAACATGATAAACAGCAAAACCATGGCAATTTCCAGCAGTTGATTGCTGTAGAAGGTGAGTTTGCCTTCACGCTTGTGGTCTTTTTTAATGTTTACCGCGCAGAAAAACGGGATTACTTTCACCTTAAAGGCGGCATTTTTTTCAACGTAAATTTCACCGATCTCATCCAGGGCGCGGCGCAGGGCATCTATCATAATTTTGCTCGTATTCTGTTAGGCCGGCGCAGTGTAATGCATAGGCGCCGGACTGTCTAAGGGTTCAGTCGAGAAGGCTGGCGATCATCAGCAGGTGGGTTACAAACACCACGGAAGTCAGCACAAAGCGCATCTTGCGATAGTCCTTATGGTGCTCTTGCCAAGCAGGCGCCTTGACCTCAAACAGTAACACCAGCCAATAGCTGGCACTGAGCCAGGCCAGGGTGAAAATGCTGTTGCCTAACGCCAACAGCGGAATGGGTAAAATTGGCACTATGGCGGCAATGGCGCGGCCGTGGGGCTGGTTGCCCGGGCGCCACAGCTGACCGGCTAAAAAGCTGACAATGGCGATACTGTAATAGATAAATAAGGGGGCAACCGACTCGCCCTGACCGGATAATAAGGTCCAGCCCTGCATGGCCAAAAAGGGCAACAAACCCAAATAACCCAGTTGAATATGATTTACATAGCGCTCAATAGCCACAAATAACTCCGCAAATTAGCAACCTACCAATTGTACGTGCCAGCGGGCACTAAGTTCAATAATCTTTCCGCCTGCTTTTATTGGGCAATTGCCAGCGCTGCAAGGTGCTGTTAGCTTAAGGGTTGAGCAAATTAATAAGAAGGGGATAGGGATATGCAGGTTCATTTTGTAACCCAAGATCAGGATTACCCAGGAGAGCACTCTGAGGTACTTGAAGTCTTATTGCAGTTGCGTGGCCAATATACACTGGAAACCTTGGCGGCGCAGGTGAAAAAACAACTGGCCCAGGGTTACCAGCTGGTGTATGTGCAAGCCGATAGCGGAATTTTGGCGGTGGCCGGCTTTGTGGTCACAGAGAAACTCGCCTGGGGCAAATGCATTTATATCGACGACCTGGTAACCAATAGCGCCTGTCGCAGCCAGGGCGTCGGGCATTTCCTGATAAGCTGGTTTAAGGACTACGCTAAGGCTAATCAATGCACGCAAATCCACCTCGACTCGGGTGTCCAGCGCTTCCCCGCCCACCGTTTTTATCTGCGTGAGGGCTTTAATATTGCCAGTCATCATTTTTCTATGCTGGATGTGTGAGGGGTTTACCAATGACCGTGCTCTGTGAAACCGAAAGATTAATCATCAGGCAACTGGATTTGGGTGATGCCGACTTTATCTTGCGCTTACTCAATGACGAGTCCTTTATACGTTATATCGCGGATAAAAATGTTCGTACGCACCAAGATGCGATAAATCATCTAACGAATGGCCCCATGGCCAGTTACAAGACCAATGGCTTTGGCCTGAACCTGGTGCAGTTAAAAGGTGAATCAACACCCATAGGCATGTGCGGGTTATTAAAAAGAGAAGAGTTGGAGCATCCGGATTTGGGCTACGCGTTTTTACCCGAATTTTGTGGCAAGGGCTACGCCCGGGAGGCGGCCGAAGCCGTGTTAAAACAAGCTGTGGCTGAGCATAGCATGTACACCATTTTAGCCGTTACCGCTCCCAATAACCTAAGATCCATGCACTTATTGGAAAGTATCGGCTTTAATTTAACAGGCACCAAGGAGCTGTATGGCTTAGAAAATAATCTCTATGAGTATCACGGCCGATAGATCGCTAGCACAATGACTCAAGTTAACACTCTCACCCTCGCCATCTATACCGGCATTGTTGCCCTTGTAGTTGGCGCGATCGCCTTCACCCTTAGTTGGAATCTGTGGGATTACTGGGGCGGCCCAATGCCTGGAATTCAGGTGTTGCTGTTTCCCGGAAATTTGACTCTGATCCATGTGTGGCACCCTTTATTCACAGAAGAAGTGAGTTTTTGGCCTAAGCTCGCGCTGCTTTTTATTGGCCAGTTTGTCGTTGTTACCCTGGTGGCGGCCCTTTTTATCGGCCCGGTTAGAAAGTTTAATTGCCTCTTTGCCCATGCAAACCGCTAGCGCGCGTTTCGTATCAGGGAGATGATAACGTGTTTGCTTGCATTGAAGACTTTGATGGGGGTGTTTTGGTTGGGGCGACAAAGTACCAAAATAATTTATAACAAGGCGATCCGCCGCGTTAGCTATTTTTTAAATTTAAGGAGCTACACTTGGAAAAGGTGTTAGTCAGTGCGTGTTTGCTTGGAAACAAGGTTCGCTACAATGCGAGTTGTTTATCTGTGCCAGAGTCTGATTTAAATTGGCTGCAATCACATGTTGAACTTGTGGTTTGTTGTCCCGAGGTCTCGGCAGGTTTACCCATTCCCAGAGCCCCGGCTGAAATAATCGCAGGTCAAGGAGCTGACGTCCTGAAAGGTGCTGCGAGTGTTGTTGGCAAGGATGGTGTTGATGTCACTCATCGGTTTATTGCTGGCGCAAACAATGCGTTGAAACTATGCCAAGAACAACAAATAAAGTACGCGGTGCTCGCTGAGGGCAGCCCCTCCTGCGGTAGTGCAAAAATCTACGATGGTACATTTAGCGGCACTAAAATAGATGGTTTGGGAGTAACGGCCGCATAACTAGAACGTGAGGGTATTCGCGTATTCAGTCAATATACCATAGCTAGCCTCAGAGCAGAGCTGGAACAAGATAGCTAACACGGCGTGATATGTATGGGTGAAAAAACGAATCAATTAATTGAAGTTTTAACCGAGCTTCGACAGTTAACATCAGAAGATGACCAAGAGCATTGGGTTAAATTTTTGCTCCTTGCTGAAACCCGATTAAAAAAGTCTGACTTTTCAGGGATAGAGCATTTGTTGGCTGGCTATGGCGGGCTGGGTTCATTTAATGATGTTTGGATCCAATCAAGCAAAGAAAAAGATGAAAGGTTTTGTTTTTTAAGGTCCAAGGCTTGGGACCTGGCAAATTACATTAAGGAAAATCATGAATTTATCACTTAATAAGGTGCTGAAGTTATGTCGGACTTTGCCCTCAAGGTGATGGGGACGCGCTAAAGTACAGCCCCTTAGTGGCGCGTTAGGCTGAACCCAAATTACGGAGATATAAATTATGCTCGGTGTAAATGAACTTACTGCTTTTTTCGGTTGGTGTACGGTAATAAATCTGGCTTTTTATTTGCTGTCCGCATTTTTTATTTTGGTATTTAAAGATTTCACTATTAATCTTCACAGTAAAATTGCAGACGTCGCGCCTTCCGAATTGCCACGTATATACTTTAATTTCATGGGTAATTATAAATTAGGTATATTGCTTTTAAACCTTACACCCTATATCGCACTCAAGTTAATGGCATAGATAAAGCTCAGCATAATAAGGTGTTAAGGTGGAACTGTGAAACAAGCCTCTGATGCCAGGGAGTAATAATGAAAATCGTAGAAGGTGATTTAATTAAGCTCGCCCTGGCTGGTGAATTTGATGTCATCATTCATGGGTGCAATTGTTTTTGCACCATGGGGGCAGGTATTGCAAAAGCAATAAAAGCTGAATTTCCTGAAGCATTCAAGGCCGACCTGGATACTGAAAAAGGTTCAAAACAAAAACTGGGTACTTATTCTCAAGCTAGTGTTGTAAGAAACGGTAACACCATAACTGTCATCAATGCTTACACCCAGTTTAATGGGCATGGACGCGGTGTAAAAGCAGACTACCAAGCAATCCAAAGTGTCTTTTCGCGGCTTAAAAAAGAGTTCAGTTGCTCTCGCTTTGGCTACCCCTTAATTGGCGCTGGGCTGGCGGGCGGTGACTGGAATGTCATTTCGCAAATTATTGAATCTGAGCTTGCCGGTGAAAACCACACCCTGGTGAAATTCGCACCCTAACGAACTTTGACCTGCAGTTTTTAGCGCGCCACCATGCACCTTAATATAGTCCAGTTAAAGTGAATCGTGTACCGTGGAAGGTATCAAGCTTGCAAGGTAAGCTGTCTTGTAAGGAATTACTAATAACCTATTAGGCATCTGAAATGTTGATTCAAAGAGTTCTATTATTTGTGGTTACCATTGGGGTTACATTATCCGCAGGTGTAGCTGGTATATACGGTGGTGAAGCTGTTGCAGTTAAGTTATTTGGCCCAGAAATATTGATTGGCCCATACACAGCTTTATCACCAAAGTTGTGGGTGCTAATTCTGTTTTTTGGATTGGGTGCACTTGTCTCTGGCTTTGGTGTTATTACCTTGCTGGTTATGCCTCTGAAGTTCATGTTCCCTAACTATAGAAAGCCTTTCTCATGGATGAAAAAGCCTTCAAAAAGGGAAATACTCATTCTAAAGTGGTACGCTGAAGGGCTTAAAAAGTATACGGATGATTTGGAAAGAAATGCCTAGCAAGGTTGTCAAGTTTTCTCCAGCCCTTCGGGCCTGCGCGGTACAGCCAAGCCGTTGGCTTGTATGCCCTTCCAACGGCGTTGATATCAGTTTTTAGCCATACCCATTCACCAAAAAACGCAGACGATCAGGTATCGATCCTCCCGTTTAGATTTGCGCTGCGAAGCCTTGCTTGGGACGCTCGTAGCCCAACGTCACAAGATCTATCGGCAAACGCCTCGCCCGCAGCCAAAGGCGCTCTAAGTAAAGCCATTAATGAGGTAAATCCAGCTCCACCACCTTATCGATAACAAAGCGGCGCATAGCTTCGCCATCGACCAGCTTGTACTGCACCTGACGCATTTTCTTCGTTTGTCCGGCATTGGTGTCGCTTTCGCCATAAACAGGGAAACGCTGCACCAGAGAGGTTTCTACGATGGCGAACTCATCATGGCCCATGTAGCCGGCGCTGATCTTAGGCTGCTCGGTCACGGGTTGAAAATAAATCTGGCTCATGGATTTTTTGTTATTCACCGAATAGCCGATCACCTCACCATAACTGCCACTGCCATCGGATTGGGTAAAGACCAAGAGCTCGGGATAGCCATCGGAGTTTAAGTCTTCAATCTCGGCGCCCACCACACGGCCATTAATCCCATGGCTGACCGCCTCATTGCTGATGGATAAGCCAAAGGGCGCTATGGTTAGCCGGTTTTCACCTTCGCCCTTAAAGGAGGTGACATTAAAGCCAATGCCTTGTAACACCAGAGTTTTATTGAAGATGCTTTGGTCCAGCTGGCTGTTGTCCAAAGGCTCACTCAGTTTGCTGTAGCCGCCCTTAATTGAGGCGCCGCCGGAGCAGAAGAAATTAAGCATGCCTTCGGCTTCTGGCTGTTCTGTGCCTATCTCAATGCCTTGCGCGGTGAAGTCAAAGAGTATGGCGGTGCCCTGGGTTTCGGCCTTATAGCGGGTGTCGCTTAATCGCTGTGCCGTGCCCGTGTAGGTACAGGTCGGGCGCTTTCTATCGATACGAGAGCGTATTGATACATTGATTTGCTCGGGGCCGCTTTGACTCACCTGGACCGCCATCCAGTCATAACCTTGGTCGCGTTTGTGGTATTCGCCACTGACATAATTACCTGCAGGGCTGAAAGTTGCTGTTTGTGTAGTTGTTGGCGCGGTCGAAGTCGCGTTTTCCTGTGCCTGTGCCTCGGTCTTATCTTGTTTGGCTGCTAGCGGCTCGTCCTGACAGGCTGCCAGGGCAATGCTTAAGGCGACAATAAGGGTCTTTTTCATCATAAGTTAAATCTTGCGGCTTGTTTCTAAACTAGGTATCACGCCAATCTAACATAAAACATCGACTGTACCCAGTGAGCTTAGACGAGTTTACCTAGGGCTCAATTGAGTTCGATTACTTACGATGCAATTCTTGTTACTCCTCTTGGCACTGTTTATGGCGCGACTGTGATTACCGCAAAAAGTGAGTATTTCCGGTGCGGCACTAAATCAATCACAAAATACGATTGAAGTAATCTAAACAATCAATTTTATTTATCAACCCCTCATCGTTATCTTAGTAATCAAGCCAGCGGGGCAAGGTACTTCCCGCACTAATTCACTTAAATCATTGAGATAAATGAGAGGATAAAATGAGCAACTCTTTAATCAACACTAAAATCAAACCATTCACAGCCACAGCCTTCCACAACGGCGATTTCACTCAGGTGAGCGAGCAGGATTTACTGGGCAAATGGTCAATCGTGTTCTTCTACCCGGCGGACTTTACCTTTGTATGTCCTACCGAGCTGGGCGATTTGGCTGACCACTATGCCAAGCTGCAGGAAATGGGCGTAGAGGTGTACTCGGTATCAACCGACACCCACTTCACCCACAAGGCATGGCACGACGCCTCAGACACTATTAAGAAAATCCAATTTCCTATGATTGGTGACCCAACAGGTCAAATTACCCGCAACTTCGGGGTAATGATTGAAGAAGAAGGTTTGGCACTGCGCGGTACCTTCGTGATTAACCCTGAGGGTGAAATCAAGGTCGTTGAAACGCATGACCTGGGTATTGGCCGCAGCGCGTCAGAGCTACTGCGTAAGGTTCAAGCCGCTCAGTACATCGCCACTCACGATGGTGAAGTATGTCCGGCATCATGGCAGCCAGGTGAAGAGACGCTTGCGCCTTCACTGGACTTAATCGGCAAAATCTAAGTCGGCCGGGTTAAATAAGTCAGACTGTGGCGGTGGAGACACCGCCTTTTTCTTCTAAATTGTTGAGGCAAACCATGTTAGACACTGCAATTAAAAATCAATTATCAAGCCATTTTAGTACGTTGACGGGTGACATAGAGCTGGTTCTTGCCCTCGACGACACGAACAAAAGTAACGAATTACAGGCGCTGGCCAATGATCTTGCATCGCTAAGCGAGCGCATTCGCATCAGTACAAATAATGATGACCAGGCCCGCCGCCCATCGATGACGGTTAAGGGTGAGCAGGGCACCGCCATTGCCTTTGCCGGGGTGCCCATGGGCCATGAATTTACCTCTTTGGTACTGGCCATACTGCACAGCGGCGGGATTGCCACCAAGGCCGATGCGGCTCAGGTTGAGCAAATCAAAGCACTGGATAAGGAACTGAATTTTGAGATTTATATCTCCTTAAGCTGTCAGACCTGTCCGGGCGTGGTGCAGGCCCTTAATACCATGGCGGCACTGAACACACAGATCACCACTACCATGGTCGATGGCGCCTTATTCCAGGACGAAGTAGAGGCCCGCAATATTATGGCGGTGCCCACGGTATACCTAAACGGTGAAGTCTTCAGCCAGGGCGCCATCAGCCTAAACGATATCCTCACCAAGGTGGACGCAGGCGCCAGTGCCCGTCAGGCCGAGCTGTTAAATGAAAAAGACCCCTATGACGTACTGGTTGTTGGTGGCGGTCCGGCTGGCGCATCCGCGGCCATTTATGCGGCTCGTAAAGGGTTGCGCACCGGCGTGGTGGCGGAGCGCTTTGGCGGCCAGGTTGCCGATACCCTGGCGATTGAGAACTTTATCTCGGTCAAGGCCACCGAAGGCCCTAAGCTGGTGGCCCAGCTTGAGGAGCATGTTAAAGACTATGATGTGGACGTGATTGATAACCAGCGTGCATCGCGACTTTACAGTGACAATGGCAACCACATTGAGCTTGAAAACGGCGCCACCTTAACGGCCAAGGCGGTGATCCTGGCGACCGGTGCTCGCTGGCGTGAAATGAACGTGCCCGGCGAGCGCGAATATCGCGGCCGCGGTGTGGCCTACTGCCCGCACTGTGACGGCCCCTTGTTTAAAGGCAAGCCCGTGGCGGTAATTGGTGGTGGTAACTCGGGTATTGAGGCGGCCATTGATCTGGCCAATATCGTAGAGCAGGTAACCGTACTTGAATTTGCCGATACCCTGCGTGCCGATGAGGTTTTGGTGCGCAAGGCGCAGAGCATGGCCAATATCACCATCATCAAAAGCGCGCAAACTACACAGGTGCTGGGCGATGGCAATAAGGTAACGGCGCTGACCTATACCGACCGCAACACGGGCGAGCAGCATCAGCTCAGTATTGCCGGGGTATTTGTACAAATCGGTTTGGTACCCAACACCGAATGGTTGAAAGAAAGCGGTGTGACCTTGTCACAATTCGGTGAAATCGAAGTGGATAATCGCGGTGCCACCAATGTAGAGGGCGTGTATGCGGCGGGCGATGCTACCAACTCCGCCTTTAAGCAAATTATTATTGCCATGGGCTCAGGCGCCAGTGCCAGCCTGGGCGCCTTTGACTACCTGATCCGTCATGGCCAGGAGTAATACCAATTCATTTATCCAGCGCTATATCTGATCACATACTTAACAGAATTGGTAGAAAGCTACTGCACTTACACCCTGAAATCTCCAGTGGTGCAGTGTCCTAGCCGCTCAATTGAGCGGCTTTTTTTGTTTTAGCTGAGCGAGCTTAGTGAACGGCCATTTCCTGCTCTTCCTCTTGCACATCTAACTCGCCAACATGCCAATAAAAAGCACCTATTTCCTGGGTCAGGCGTTTTTTAACCCAGGCCCGATAGGCACCATCGTACGTGGGGGTCATCTCAAAGGAGTCTGAACCCGTAGCATTAGTTGTGAGCTCTGCAAACGCCTGTGCGTGAGCGCGACTGGCGCCGTCCTTGTCGCGTTTATCCATAAGCGGCAACACCAAGGGCAGGGGGCAATTGATATTCATAAAGGCTTGTAAAACGCCCCATAGCTCGGTGGCGGCGCTGACGTTAATGGCGCACCAGGTGCTTAAGGGCACGCGTCGTCTAGGCGTTTTTTGTGGGTAACGCGGGTAAATTTCCAAGGTGGTGCTTGGCGGCTGAGTCTGATTGCCCGGGCTAAAATTCGCGTAGGCGTTCAGCTCGGAAAAGTGGCAGCGCCACTGCAGCACCTCATTATGGTAATGCTCGACCATGCCGCTAAGGCGATAAAAAACCAAATAGGGATAAAAGCGCGTGACCCGCACCTTGGTCTTTTTATAGATAAAGGGAAGGGCGGCGGAGATTAGAAAAAGCGCGATATAGGCGGGAGTATTGACCGGCTCTGACAACACCTGGATGAGCATAAAAGGCCATCCTAAAAATATCATCAAGAAGTTCAGGGCATTTAGCCCCCACAGCAGATTGCCAAGCCAAGATCGTTTCCAACTATAGAAAGTGAGGGAATCGTTACTCCAGTAATACTTATGTTTGGCGATAAAGCCTGCTTTATCCAGCCTTTGTGACGGCTTCATGTCTAGCAAAGATAGGATATGCAGCGGCTGCAAATTGATCAACGTGCTGTAGTCGAGCCTATGCATATTAACGTGCTCCTCGGGAGAGAGCATATCCCCGCCGGCATCCAGATATTCTCGATACCGCCAACGCAGGTAGAGGTGAGAAAGCAGCCAAGGCGCTCCTGCAACGATAGCGACCGTAAACCAATAACCGGCAAATTGCCAGGCATGGCTGTCGGCTATGATGTTTTGCCAAAACAGGCCATGACTAAGAGCCAGGCCGACGCTTACTCCCATGCCAATGAGTAGTACGGGGACTGCAAGCAGGGCAAGTATAAAGAACACCTTGTCCAGGGTGCGATAGGCAGAGGAGGGCCGTGGGAAGTCAAATTCGTCGGCCACAGCTTCTGCCAGACTGAGTGTGTGTTGATCTGGCCCTTGCCAGGGAGACGTCCCTCGAGAATAAGTTGATGAGCTGGTGGGTTTAGTTACTGCGTTATTCATATCTGACATCCTGTCAACTTTGTCCTTAAGGCTGAGAAATTGGGTGAAAGGGCACCGCTAGGGCGCACTGATAAACGCCTGTGCGGCGTTGCGCCCCATGGCATAACCGGCATCGAGTTTGGCTAAATCCCGAGTGGTACGGGAGATGTCGAACTCAGTCGGTGGAGCAATAATATCTATCTCACAGTCGCCCGGCGGCTGCATAATAAAATCCAGGCTGGCATTGTAGTCAGCCCAGCGGTTAGTCATGCTTTTGGCCAGTGCTGGCGTGTTTTTTAACAGGCGTTGGGTCAGCCAGTTGAATTTCGCCGGTTTTGTACGATAGCCCAGAGGCTGAGAGAGGATCACTGTGATTTTACGCGCGCCCATGGCGTAGGCCTGGCGCACGGGAATGGAGTCGCCAATGCCGCCATCGGTATAGAATTGGCCCTGATATTCGGGGTAATCTCTGTACGCCAATGGCAAGGCGCAGGAGGCCTTTAGCACCTGCTCCAGGTTTTCAGCCGTGCCTTGAATATACTCGGCTTGGGCGTTGTGCACATTGGTCGCAACCACATAAAATGGGGCACTTTGGCTGGCAAAGGTCGCCAGGTCTAAGCGAATTTCACTGATGGTTTTATGCCACAACCAGTCCAAATCAAACAGGTGGCCACCGCGGATAAAGCGCCCATAGCTGATAAATTCGGGGCGACAGGAGTAGTCGGTGATCACCTTGTAGTTACGCCCCTGCTGGGCGCACAAAAAAGCGGCGATGTTAGTGGCGCCCGCCGACACACCAAAGTACATATCAAAGGGTTGATAATTGGCCGCTAGCCAGGCATCGAGTACGCCAGTGGCAAAGATGCCGCGCATTGCGCCGCCTTCTACGACCAGGGCATGCTTAAGAGAAGAAGTTGCCATGTTAAAAACCAACACTTTGTTTATTGGGGAGTTTATCTTTAAATTCAGCCTACCACCTAATGGTCAGGGGAGCCAGAAAATGGGACCAGTGCCGGCGCTTTACTTTGTTAGGGCTGGGGAGCTGTTGCGCGCCTCTCATGTCACCATGGCTGATTTTACAGCATACGCAGCGGTGAAGTGTGGAAAACGGGTGTAATGTTGTCGCAAAACAATTACAATTGCTACTATATATCATTTCTCCTCTTTAGTGACCTTGCGCCCATGACCGACATCACCACCCATCAGGCTTCACGTAAACGCTTGCTTATCGCTTTGAGCATCACGTGTAGTTTTATGGTTATTCAGCTGGTGGCGGCGTATTTTGCTAATTCCCTGGCGGTGTTTGCCGATGCCGGACACCTGTTCGTGCATAACAGCACCTTGTTTATCGCTATTCTGGCTTCGTCCATGCCATTCATCTGGCGCGCAACTTTAATGATGGCTTTAACAAGGCAGAGCTGGTTGGCGGGCTTATCAACGGCAGTTTATATCTGGCCATCAGTTTGACCATTTTAACCTTGGGTACGGATCGCTTTGTTGATTTGCACCACGGCCATGAACGCGGTGATGTGAATCCGCAAATTATGGCGCTGGTGTCCATGCTGGGTTTTTTGTTTCATGGCACTGCGGCCTGGGTGCTCTATAAAGGCCGCAAAGAAAGCATTAACGTGTATGCGGTGTTTTTACATACCTTTTTCGATTTGCTTTCCACGGTCACTACCTTGGTGGCGAGCGTGATTATTGTCTTGACCGGCTGGCAGCAGGTGGATGTGCTCTTTAGCATGTTGATAGCGGTATTTGTGCTGGTGACTGGCTTGCGCCTGATTTACCAATGTTTGCAGCGTTTGCGTGGCGCTGCCCCTGCCTTGCCCAAAGCGGCTCGGGTGGAAAAAGCGCTGGCTCAGCTCGACCATGTCGCCAGCGTTCACAATGTTACCGTGTCCATGGTGGATAATGCCCCCGCGGTCGGTGCGCATATTGTGTTGAAACATCACTGTACCTTGGCCGCCCATGATGCCAAATGTCGCGCCGCTGCGGAGCAGATGCTGCAGAGCAAGTTCAGCATAGCCCATAGCGTGTTGCAGATTGAAGCCAGTGCCATTGACGGTAATCATCAGCCCTGTGGGGTCAGCGGGGCGAGTTAGACGCCTGGTGCCGACAATGGGAGAGCAATGCCTTTTGTCGGTATAGAATCCCGACTACAGCCATGGCGGCAAATCCCGACCTAAAGGCTGTTCATCTTTTTCAGGGTTTTTTCCAGGTAATACTTGGCTGCCAAGGTGGTCGCATCGCACGGCTTGGCGAAGAAGAAGCCCTGTAAGTGATGACAGCCCAGCTTATTTAAGAAGAATATCTGCTCCCGCGTTTCCACCCCTTCGGCAATACAATACAGACCCAGGCTGCCGGCGAGATTATGTATGGTACGGATAATGGCTTCGTTGGTGGGGTTGATACCAATTTGGCGCACAAAGCTTTGGTCTATCTTGATCACATCAATAGGGAACTGATTGAGATAGGTCAGCGATGAGTAGCCGGTGCCGAAGTCATCTAAGAAGAGTTTTAAGCCGGCGGCGCGTAATTTATTAAGCTGAGCCGCGGCCTTGGCCTTATCGTCCAATAGCGTGCTTTCGGTGATCTCCAGGCGCAATTGCCCCGGGCTGACATCATGCATGGCGAGAATATCCACCAATCGCTCGGTGAGGTTGGATTTCAAAATATGTATGGGTGAGAGGTTCACCGACAGATAGAAATCGTCATAGGTGCTAAACCATTGTTTCAGCTCGCGCAGGGCGCGGTGCAGGGCCTGCTCGGTAATGGCATCGATCAGGCCGATTTCCTCGGCCACAGGAATAAACTCGGTGGGCGATATAAACTGGCCTTCACTTTGCCACCGCAGCAACAACTCCACGCCAACAATACGCTTTTGATGAATATGCACTATGGGCTGATAATGGTTTGTCAGCAGTTCGTCGCGATAGGCATCCTGCAGGGCATTTTCCAACATCAGTTTATGGGTGATGCGATTGTTCATCTGCTCGGTGAAGAACTTATAGCCGTTGCGGCCGGCATTTTTGGCGTAGATCATCGCCATATCGGCGTTACGGATCAGGTCTTCGGCGTTATCGGCATCAAAAGGCGACAGGGCGATACCTATACTGACGGAAATATTGATGGTGATATTGCCGATTTTAATCGGCTTTTCCAAGGTTTTCGCCAGGAGCTCGGATAGCTCACTGAGCACCTGCGGCGATTGCACCTGCTCAATCAGGAGTAGGAATTCGTCGCCGCTTTGGCGCGCCAGTAGCGAGTTATCATCCAGTTGCTCACTGATGCGCTCACAGATGCAACAAAGTACCTGATCGCCCACCGCATGACCGAAGGAATCGTTCACCGGCTTAAATTTATCCAGGTCGATAAACAGCAGGGCCAACAGGGATGAGTTTTCTTTGGCGTAGTCTATGGCCTGGGCGATTTTGCCGCGCATCATGGTGCGATTCGGCAAGCCGGTAAGGGGATCATAATTGGCCAGGTAGCGCAACTCGTCTTCGGCGCGCTTTTGCTCGGTCAAGTCGGTGATCACCACCACATAGTAGCTGATCTCGTCGCTCTCTTCTTGCTTGTCGCGACACACGGCGGTCACGCTTATCTGTACCGGGTGACGAATATCGTGCTTGGTGCGGATTTTCTCTTCGATACGCCAGTTATCGCCTGCTGCCAATTGGCCGATCAGCTCCATATAGCGTTGGAACTTTTGTTTGCCAAGGGCACGAACAAAAGGCTGTATGCTGAGTCCCGGGCTGTCGGGGTCGGAAAATGCCCGTAAAAAACTGTCATTGGCAGAAAACGGTTGCAGGTGCTCGTCTAAAATTAACAACCAATCGCTGATCTGTCCTATGGCTTCACCGAGCACAGTGGCTTGTTGCGCCGACGCTTTGGCATCTGTGATATTGGTGTAGATCCCCGATACTTCCTTGGGTTGGCCATTGGCATCGTATTCGGTAATGCGTCCCACCTCGTGATACCAGTGCCAGGTGCCTTGTTTATGGCATAAGCGGTAGGTGAAATCCCAGGTGGCCTGCTCGCCCTGGTTTAAAAAGCGCTTCCAGTTCAGGCGATAACGGTCGACATCCTGAGGATGGATCAAGTCCATATATTGCTCAAAAGAGCACTGATTATAAGTACTTCTATAACCTAACTCCGCTGCTAAGCGACGCTGCATAAAGCGTCGTTGCTTAACCCGGTAGTGCCAGATGCCGCTGTTGGAGCTTTGCAGTGCCAAGTCCGTTTGTTGCTGTGAAGCCAGCAACTTGCCATGGGCATGGTGCAGGCGGCGTTGCTGGCGTCTTAGCCAGAGCATCCAACTGCCAAGGAGCAGAACGCTGATAACGATATAGAGGGTGAGCGCCAGCGGTGAGCGCCAGGGGGCATAAGCCACTTCAATGCCCATATGCAGGGTGCGGGACCATTTACCCGACACAGGGTCGAAGGCGCTAATACTGAGCTGATGCGCGCCGGGATTCAGGGTGGCAAACTGTAAATTGTTACTGGCGTAGTTGGGGTACTTAAATTCGCTGGCGCCGCTGAGACTGATTTTATAGCGCACCTGATCGCGATGAATATAATCGAAGCTGGAAAAAGAAATGGTCAGGCCAAGATCGTCATGTTGTAACTTTAACGGGCTGTTGGCATATTTGCTCGGCGTATAGCCCAGAGGCCGCGAGAGCAGGTTAATGTCGGTAATTTGCGGCGCCGGGGCAATATAATGATTATTGCTGTTAATAAAATCGGCGGGGTCGACAATAAGCAGGCCTTTAACCGTGCCAAAGGCGAGCTCGCCGCTAGCTAGCTTGGCTGCGGAGTAGCCGTTGAATTCTGCCGCTGAGAGGCCGTCTTTGACGCTAAAGTGGCGCAGGTGACCGCTGTTGATGTTATAGCGATATAAGCCATTATTAGAGCCAAACCACAGGAAACCGAAGTTATCCAGCACCGGGGTAAACACGCTCAGACTTTGCAGGCCTTGCGCCGGACCTATGCGGTCACGCTCTTCCAGGGTTTCCAAGTCCAGGGCGACCACGCCCTCACCGTCTACGCTGAGCCACAAACTGTTATTCTGATCCAAGGTCCAGGAATCGACTAAATTGTTTGACTGGGCGCTTGGGTGTTGTGGCTGGTAAATGGGCTGCAGGCTGTCGTTGTCGACGTCATAACGATATAAACCACCGCCATAACTCAGCAGCGGATCATCTTTATGGGTAGGCAATGGCGCCAGAAAATGCGAGGCGTGCTCGGGCTGCAGCGTTTGTTCGATTGACGGCAGTGCCTCTATGGTATTGCTGCTCGGGTCGAAACGATAGAATCCCGACTCGGCAATAAAATAGGCGGTGCCGTTGGCAAGTTGATACAGTCCCCAGTGAACGTTATTGGCATCAAACTCTAACGGATGAGCGGCATTTACCAGGGGATAACTCAGGCGGTCGGTATTCATATCAAGCAGGGCTATGCCCTGGATGGCCTCGACCCACAGGCTGTTGTCAATATGAGTGGCCGGCAGTAACTGATAGACTGTTTGTTGGCCCTGGGCCATTTTTTTATCATCGACACTTAAAAAGGTACTGCTTGGCCCATCCTTAGGGATTTTATTTAGGCCATTACCGCTGCCAACCCACAAGGTGCCATTGTCCTGCTCGTAAATGGCCCAGGCGGCATGACCGTGCTGGTATTGGCCGGTGGGCAGAGCCTTTTGCTTAAAGCGCATGGCCAAAGGCGACCAGGAAAACACTCCCTGGGCTTGCGAGCCGAGCCAGAGCATGCCGCTTTTATCGCGAAACATAGTCATTATGGTGTTGTCGTTGACCGCATAGCGAGAGTCGCTAAAACGAATTAAATTGAGCGTCTGCCGAGTTTGCCGATCAAATTGCAGCAGACCGTCTCCAGTGGCGACGAAATCCACTGCGCCGTAGCGCTGCATCGACCAAATATTATGATGCTCGATCAGGGTTTCTATAACTGGCTTCTCAGTGTCGAGATTGTGCCGGTACAGGCCTTCTACCGTGCCGACTAAGAGGCCAAATTCGTTATCCCACTGCAAGAATTTGATATTTCGCTGATCGTTGCTTACTTGCTCTTTGGGTAAATGAGTCAATGCCGAGCTGGTACCATTGTGATAACGAAACAGGCCGTCAGAGGTGCCAATATACAAGGCGTTATCATGAGGCAGCAGGGCGCGTATCATATGGGTGCGGTTGTCCAGAGTAAACACCAGCTCCAGGGTCCGCCGATTCAGACTGTATTTGTAGACCTGATGGTTAATACCCAACCAGACAATATCCTGGTTACTATTATCCTGGCTGATAGCCCACACAGTGGCGTATTTTGCATCGACTTCGGACAGCGGATTATTGATCAATTGTTGTGAGTTTAGGGTGGCCGGGTTGACTAAAAACAGTCCATTGAGCTGAGCGGAGACGAGGAAGTTGCCGTTTTTCAAGGGCGCAATTGTTAAAATAGCATCGCTGGCCAGAGCGGGATCGCCACTTTTAAAGAGGTTCAGTTGATAGCCGTCGTAGCGGTTCAGGCCGCGGTCGGTGGCAAACCAAAGGTAGCCAAACTCGTCTTGAGCTATGGCATTGACCGTGCCTTGGCTTAACCCTTCTTCGGTTGAAAGACGTTGTAACTGATAGCCATAGTTGACCGGGGTGGCGAAAACGACATTGGCGCTGCAAAGGAAGACTAAAAAGCTAAGTAATGCGTTGAGCAACAAACTGATATAGCGACGCAATTCTTGACTCCAATAAGGCGCTGAAACCCACCTAGTAGGCGGCATCCCCAAAACTGAACTAGGCCATCAACAGGGAATTAACATAATAATTTGTAAATCTAGCATAGAAGTGTCCGTGGTCACCATATCTTTATAATTTCGCTTCTAAAAAACCCGAATCTATGGTTAACATTGAAGCAACTTTTTAGCTCAAGGAAGACCACATGCCCCAGCTCTCGCCCAACCCAGATTCTGCACCCGCACTTATTGTTATCGACATGCAGCTTCGCTTAGCCCCAGCGATGGCCGACTATCAGCAGGTGTGCGCCCGTGTCGACTTGCTGAGCCAGGTGGCCACTAAACTTGAATTGGCGCATATAATTACCGAGCAAAACCCACAGGGTTTGGGGGCTACTGATCCTTGTCTGGTTACTCCCAGCGCCAAGGTGGTGGCCAAGGACACCTTTAGTGCGGTGCAAAGTGAAGCCTTTATTGCCGCCCTCGAGCCCTTGGGAGAATCCCACCTGTATTTATGCGGCATGGAAAGTCATGTATGCGTGTACCATAGCGCCAATGAACTGCTCGCCAGAGGCTATCAGGTAACTGTGTTGGCCGATGCTGTGTGTTCGCGCGACCCGGAAAATAAGGCGCTGGCCTTGGCGCAACTGCGCCACAACGGGGCACAAATTTGTTCTTCGGAAACCGCCATCTTCGCCTGGATGAATAGCTGTCGCCACCCGCAGTTTCGCGACATATTGGCCTTGATAAAATAAAACGTCAGCCCGCTCTGGTGGAATGACTTTTTTGATCAAATGTTAAGCAAAACAGCTGGATGACAATCAATCAATATTTTTATTGATAACTATTTTCGTTTAGATTAAAATTGGCGGCATAATCTAACTGAGAGTGGTTTTTATTCGTGTATATCTGTCTTTGTCATGGTGTGTCCGATAAGAAAATTGAACAAGCAATCGATCAAGGTGCTCGTTCTATGCGTGATCTTAGCTCCGAGCTTAAGGTCGGCTCTCAGTGCGGCAAATGTTGTAACTGTGCCAAAAAGATCCTTAATCAAAAGCTTATCGATATCGTCGATGTCACCGACGAAGTGGCCTAATCACCAGCAAATTTAGCTAATTTCTGTTATATCTCCCTGTTTTTGTTATATTGAGTAGCATGATGATGGCGAACGGCCAGGGCTCATGCACGCAAAAACTTATCTCCGAATCCTGCTGATCTCGCTATGCACATGGTATTTGATTGGCTGTAGCTCGGTGTCAGACTTCGAATCTATGCCCGAACGTCCAGCCAGTTATGCATTACCCAGTGAGGATGCTGACTTGCTAAATACGTTTTTTGAACAACAACCCAATGCCGACTTATCTGGCTTTTATCCCTTGATCGATGGCCTGGATGCCTTCGCAGCCCGTATCGCCTTAGCCGAAGTCGCACAAACCTCCATCGATGTTCAATATTATTTGTATCACCGCCAGGAAACCGGCAAGGTGCTCAGTGCCTACCTGTTAAAGGCGGCGGAGCGCGGCGTCAGGGTGCGTATCCTGCTCGACGATATGTCACAGGCCGAATCGGAACGCGACTTGGCCGCCTTGGCACGCCACGACAATATAGAAGTTCGTCTGTTTAATCCCCTTAATCACCGTAAGCTGCGTTTTCTTAGTTTTATTACCGATTATTCACGGGTGTCGCGACGTATGCACAACAAGAGCTTTATCGTCGACAGCCAGGTGTTTATTACCGGTGGTCGCAATATCGGCAATGCTTACTTCTCGGGAGAAGATAATTCCCAGTTTGTTGATTTGGATGTGCTCAGCATTGGCCCGGTGGTCGAAAAGGCTACCCAGGCGTTTGATTTGTATTGGAACCACCCCTTAGCTGAGGATATCGACAAGCTATTTACCGAGGTCGACGACAGCCACTTGGATACCCTCAAGGGCAAGCTGGCTTATTTTGTCAGCCGTGAGTACAGCGACAGCAGCCCCTATGTACAGCGGGTAAAAGAGTCGGATCTGGTGCAGTCGTTGCGCCGCGGTAAGTTGAACCTCGATTGGGCACTGGGCTATTTATATGTCGATGATCCCAACAAACTGCTAACCGACAGTAGCAATACCAGCACCCATATGGCTCCTAAAATGATCCGTGCCTTGGGCGTACCCAAACAGCAAGCGATTATTATCTCCCCGTATTTTGTACCGCGAGAGCCGGGCATGGCCCTATTGCGGCGCTGGGCCGAGCAGGGGGTGAAGATCACCATTCTAACCAACTCCCTGTCCGCCACCGATGTGCCCGTGGTGCATGCCGGGTATGCCGGTTATCGCAAGGAGTTATTGGCCATGGGCGTCAACCTCTGGGAGCTGAAACGTAACTTCGAGGTAACCCCGAAGAAAATTAAGATAAAAAGCTTTACCGGCTCTTCCGCCGCCAGCTTACACGCCAAAACCATGGCCTTTGACCACGAGCAGGTTTTTATTGGCTCTTTGAATTTGGATCCCCGTTCTTTCAATCTTAATACCGAGCAGGGGTTGGTGATCACATCGCCTCGGTTTAATCGCTTACTGCGTCGTTGGGTGGAAAACGATATGGCGAAATTTGCCTGGCGATTAAGCTTGGATGAAGAAGGTGAGTTGCAATGGCAGGGAGTAGACAGCGATAAGATTTACCATCATGAGCCGGATACCAGCCGTTGGCAGCGCTTTAGCGTGTGGCTGATGTCCTTATTGCCCATTGAGGGCGTGCTCTAGCAAAGCTTTTGCTGTAGCTAGTAAATATGGACACAAAAAAGCCGCTGTAACAGCGGCTTTTTTAAGTAAATTACATCTGCGATTGCAGGTAGTTTTCTATTCCGGTGACCTTGATCAGGTGCTGCTGAGTTTCCAGCCAATCAATCTGCTCTTCCTGCTCATGCTGTATGGCATCAAGAGCTTCACGGCTGATATAGTCAAGGCGCTCTTCCGCCAGTTTAATTGCTGCTTGCAGGTCTTTTAACGACTCTGTTTCAAAGTGCATATTGGCGGCAATCATCTCCTCGGCATCCTCACCGATACGCAGGCGGCCCAAGTCTTGTAAATTAGGCAGGCCTTCTAAAAATAAAATACGCTCAATCAATCTGTCGGCGTTTTTCATTTTTTGAATTGAAACCTTGTAATCAGCCTTATCTAGCTTGCTAAAGCCGAAGTCTTTAAACATGCGGGCGTGTAGAAAATATTGGTTTATGCCAACCAGCTCATTGGCCAATACCTTATTTAGCGCGCGTATTACGTCCATATCACCTTTCATTATGATACCTCGGCATCGCCCATTTGCGATTGTTGATAGTTTTGCAGACCAATTTTATCGATAAGACCCAGTTGTTGTTCAAGCCAGTAAACATGGTCTTCTTCGGTGTCGAACAAGAGTTTTTCCAGTACTTCACGAGACTGATAATCCTGCTCTTCTTCGCAAATTTTGATGGTTTCTTTGACGCATTGCACTACTTCAAGCTCAAGCTTGAGATCATTGGCCATCATGTCTTTAACATTGGTACCTACGAGCAGATCGCGACGCTTGGTCATATCGGGCACGCCTTCTAAGAATAGAATGCGTTTGATCAGCCAGTCGGCGTGTTGGGTTTCTTCTTCACGCTCATGCTCAAGACGTTCATAAAGTTTATTCAAACCCCAGTCTTCATACATGCGTGAATGGATGAAATATTGATCGATTGCGGCGAGCTCATTTGCCAGCAGTTTATTGAAGCTATCGATAACTCTTTGTTTACCTTGCATTTGCCACGGCCTCGTTGTGCATTGATGGAACAAGTGTAGTCTATCTTGCCAATAAATCAAATATTTTCATTATAAATCAGGTGGTTACAATTGTAACTTATTCGCATTCCAATTTATATTTGCCGTTAGGGTTTATGCATAAACGCCGCCATAATTTCGCTATGAAAGCCCACCTTGTTGCTCAGTTTGTTGACCAACAAAGTGGGGTCTAATCGGGCTTAGAACTGATACTTCACACCGGCGGTTATGCTGGTGCCTAAGCCTTTAATGTTATAGCCACCATAGGTATAGGCCTGGGCGCGGGCAGGGTAGTAGTCGTGATTAAAGAGGTTTTCAACGCCAAAGTACCCATTGAGCTGCTCGGTAAACTGATGCTGACCACTGAGATTGACGACCAGGTAATCGTTCACCGGGCCCTGATCGCCCACATAGTTGCCATCGGCATTGGGTTCAAAACGCTTGCGGTTGCCCACATACAGCAAGGTCAGGCTTAAACCTGTCTCGCGACTTGGTTGCCACTTCAGGTTCGCGGTGGTTTTTGGTGGGCTGATCTGTTTGGCGCCAAGGTAAATATCGTCCTCGGTGTTCTTACCCTCCACATAGGCGTAGGTCAACGTGGTGCGCCAGGCCGGGCTAAAGCGGTAGTCCGCCAGTAGCTCATAGCCCCAAATCTTTTGTGGTGCACGTACCGGCATATAGACACCGGTGGTTTCGTCGAAGCTGTTGGTGGTACCTAACTCCGAAGTACTGCGATACAAGGAGCCTTCTAGGCGCAGCCCATCAAGCACCGAGGTGAAACCAAGCTCATAGTTATCGATCACTGATGCCTCGGTGCGAATAAGCGCGATATCGTCAACCGTGGCTGTGCGCAGTAAAAGGCCAATATCCGAGATATCGGCGCCTTGTGAATAGCTGATAAAGGGGCTAAAGGCTTCATAGGCATTGTACTTAACGCCGACATTGTAGGTGGTGGCGGTGTAATTCAGGGTATCTCCTTTGACATCGATGGGCACCGAGCACTGAGTTTCGCTGCGACACAGCTCTAACGTGCGATAATCGTCCACCTCCAGGTCGATATCTTCATGACGCACACCGGCTTTAATCACATAATGGTCATCAATAACCCATTTGCTTTGGATAAAGCCGGCAAGGTTACTCATGTCCATTTCCGGCACCCAAACCCGGCCATCGACCAAGGGCTGTGAGGTAACGTCATGAAGTAAGTCAACTCCATAAATAAAGGTGGCTTCGGTGCCTTGCAGGTTGAACTGGCTGTTAAAGGTGGCCCGCAACCCTTCTTTTTCCGAGGCGATAATTGACTGACCGCCATCATATCCGGCGCTTGGATTGGCTAGATTGGGTGAATAGAAGAAGACATTTTCAATGTCTTGGGCGTATAAGTCGACGGTCAGTGCGGTATAAGCAAACACCTCGCTATCCGTATATTTGAGCATTATATTGGTATTGCCGCTTGGTCCTTGCGGGCGACCTTGTTTTTGTTGCTCTGCGGGTACGTGAATGGCGTAGGACTTATCGCCTTGATTGATATTGCCAAAGACATCGCCAAGATCGGTTTTTTGTTGGGATTTGTAATAGTTATAGGTTAATGACAGGGACTTTTCGGCGTCGAGATCATAGCCTAATTTGGTGAAGTAGTTTGCGGTTTCTACATCGCTCAGTCCGTATTGCAGACCAAGAATGTCGCCCTCGGCGTCACGCTTTACGCCATTTTCCTCATAGCTCAGGGTGGCCAGATATGAGAACTTATCCATGCGGCCATTGATTGAGCCTTCCACTCGTGCACCCAGCGTTTCGTCGCTTTTAACGGCACTAAAACGGGTAGAGGCATCAACCGTGGCGGAAAAGTCATTGCTGTTGCTTGGTTTTTTGGTGATGTAGTTAATCACTCCACCGGCGGCGCCATTACCATAGACCGAAGTCGCGCCTTTGATCACCTCAATACGCTCCAGCACGCTTGGGTCCAGGCTGCGAATTCCCAAAGAGCCATTACGCAGTGGTGTTGATTGCGGCACGCCATCAATCATGATTAACGGCGCACGACCGCGCAGGGTCTGTCCGGTATTACTTGAGCTATTGGTGCTTGGCGCCATGCCCGGCACCAGTACTTCGAGCAGGTTTTGTAACTCGGGACTGACCTTGAGCTGGGCCTGTATCTGTTCACGGGTGATCACAGTCACCGACGCGGGCACTTCGTCAATATTCTCCACCACACGGCTGCCAGTGACTATGATATGTTCTAGGTCTTGCGTTGTTTGCTCGGCATACAGGGGAGCGCTAAGGGCTATGGTCAAAAGAGAAAGTGAAAAACGCACGGAGATTACCTTTATTATTAAATGATTTTGCAAATGATAATGAAAATAAATCTCAATAACAATATTCAGGTTGCTTTTGTTGTTAACAGGTGCGTTGTTTCAATAAAAACTATTAGTGCTCAGGAGTCATCCTGAGCGGGAGCTGTGTAAGTGCGGCTGCAAGTGCGCACGATGGCAGTGATTATGTTAGGGCGTGGGATGATATGTGTAGGTAAGCCGACAAAGGAAGTCCCCGGGGGCTGACCCGGGAACTCGTCACTGTGTTATAACAGCTCTTTCGGCTTTTCGATAAAGTAGCCTTGGGCACCATCGAGACAAAGTTGTTCGATAATCTGTTTTTCTTCCAGGCTTTCTACGCCCTCGGCAAAGACACGCACGCCAATACGGTGCGCCAGGTCGACCATAAGACGCATAAAGTACTGGTTGTTCTTGTCGTCTTCCAGGCCGCGGGTATAGCTGGCGTCCATCTTGATATAGTCGGGTTTGATCTCGCGGAAAAACTTAAACGAGGTCAGGCCAACACCGAATCTCTCTACCGTCAGGCGGGAACCACAACGATGCAGCATGCTGATAAAACGCTTACTGGCGGTTATATCCTGCTGTAAACCTAATTCCGATATTTCAAACACCAGGCGCTGGGCGAAATCGCCTTCTTTAATAAGGCGGCGCTCTAACCAGATCATAAACTTATCGTCATGAGCACTGGCAGCAGAGACGTTAATACCAAAATATTGGGCGGTGAGGTTTTGATTCTTTATTGCATTCAATGCGTGGTCGATAATCATCTGGTCAAGCTCGACCGACTTACCCAGTTGATCGGCCATGGCCATAAAGGAGGAGGTCGGTAGGATATGATCTTCCTCATCGCGAAAACGAGCCTGAATTTCAGAGTAGGCCACGCTGCTTTTACCAAGAGGGATAATGGGTTGAATGGCCAGTTTAACAGACTGTTTTTCAAGCAGCTCATTAATCATCTTACGCCAGTTTTGTGTCCCTTGGATAGCGCTGTCACTGATATCTTCCAAGCGTAACATGTGCCAGGCGTTGGCGTGATTGCTTTGCGCTATGCTCATAGCGATATCGACATTGGCGAGCAACTCACCCAGTGGCTTATGTTGTTCAAAAGACACTATGCCGGTATAGGCGACCGATGCCAAATTATACACTTTTTGATACTGATTGAATTTGAGCTGTATTTGCGTTGCAAAGCGCTCCGCTTCTTTGGGAGGCGTGTTAGGTAACACCACGGCAAAGTCCGAGCTATTAAGGCGGAACACAGTGGCGGAACCGTAATTTCGAATACCGGTCGTTAAAATGTCGGCAATACTGCGAATATACTCATCCCCTTCCTGGTAGCCCTTGCTCTGATTAATGTGCTGCAATTCGGTACCGCGCACCAAGGCAATACAGCCAAAACAATCACCGCTGACATGTTCAATATGACGCTCGTAATACTCCACAAACATATTGCGGTTACCCAGCTCGGTGATCACATCCTTATAGGCTTCTTTTTTAATTTCCAGCGCCGAGCTGGCAATATTCTCTATTTGCAGGCCTAGATGGGACTGTAAACGATTAAGGGCGGGGGAGATTTGATTCGCAAGTTTGAGCTTTAAGCTATCATCGGCAAAAGCACGGTTGATCGGCTCTGGCATATTATTGCTGGTAATGAACTGGTCGATAATGTCACTGACGATATCGGCGATACGACGGCGATAACCACGATATGCGGTTTTCAGGCTGGCTATGGGAATAAAGCAGAGAAAGGTGATCAGCAGGGCGAAATAGATCAAGCCTTGCTCAAAGGCGTGGGCCATGTCCTTGATGTCGGCGACAAACTCTACCCGTAACTCGGCGTTCTGATCTGTGGCAAATTGACTGCGCAGGGTGCCAAACTGGAACTGGGCCATTTGCGCAATAAAGCTCTCTTCGGTGCGCTGAGTTTTGCTGCTGAGCACTTCGCCATTGCTATCGCGTAGCCACAGTTTTTGCACCGGCATCAAGGCGACAAGCTGCTCAGCCATAAGCGGAGCCTGTTCTTTGACCTGCTCGGCATTCATGCTCGGCTGGAGATCTAAAAAGCGTTGTAGTTGTGCCTGCATCGCTTCCTGCTTATGCATGCCATAGGAATGAAAGAGCATTGTGTTGACTATTACAGCGGCGCCTAGAGCCAGCAGCCATAACGTAAACTGCAGTAGTGTGAATCGTTTCACGGTAGTTTATCCTTTCCCTTATTTTTATTTAGTTGAAGCATGTGGTCCAAGTGTCTTTATACCAGTCACTTAAATAGCTAATCATTCTAGCGGGTTAAATATCATGCTCACAGGGTTGTAATTTTTCTAGGTAGAATAACTACATAAGAAAAATTCCGTCTTGTTATCACATCATTTATCCAGCGCTACCTCTGAACACATACTTAACAGAGTTGGTATTACACCAGTGCTACAACAAGGCGATCGCCAACAGCTTGGTGCTGCGATCGTTTTGTGCACTTACATCCATGTTTATTTACCAGGCACCACAATAAGTTAGCTTTGTATTTTTGCGGCCATATTATTATGCAGCAGCATGAGAATGGCAATGTACAGAGACATGATTGTAGTAGTGCAGGGCGTTTATTTATATTTACTAGTGTATTGAATAATAAAAATAATTATGAATAGAGATTAGTCTATGGGGAAAATCTTGTCTAGAGAAGGGTGTTTTTAAAATGGGAACATCAGGGTGGTTTTAGGTGTTATTTTGGCTCCCCCTCCCCGACTCGAACGGGGGACCTGCGGATTAACAGT
>NZ_PQCF01000031.1:251548-411515 GCF_002964765.1 Pseudoalteromonas sp. T1lg88 | reverse complement strand
AACTGAGCTAAGGGGGAACAAAATAATACTAGGATGTGGCTCCCCCTCCCCGACTCGAACGGGGGACCTGCGGATTAACAGTCCGTCGCTCTAACCAACTGAGCTAAGGGGGAACAACCTAGTGTTGAAAGATATTGGCTCCCCCTCCCCGACTCGAACGGGGGACCTGCGGATTAACAGTCCGTCGCTCTAACCAACTGAGCTAAGGGGGAAGCGCCTGTCTCTCAACGGGGCGAAATATTAATGACCCCACCTGCTAGTGTCAACTAATAAAATCGGCAAAAATAAAAAAAACGACTCGTTCGCCGTTTTTTCACTCAAATTGCCTGCTAAGCAGGCAAAAATGACCCCTGTTTGGGTTTCCCTGCATTGTCCCTCTGGTAATTTCATAGATAATTCGGCTCGTCAAAGGACAATCAAAGGCTTAGTTAAATTCTGCGAGGCCAAAAAATGAATGAAAATGGAACCTGGGTTTATCAGTGTAACAATGCTTTTTTGCCTATAGCGATCAAACCCTTATATTTAAAGGCTTCGATTAACTTATCCACGAAATCTGTGGATAAGTCTGTTTATTAATGGGGGGAATGCAGCATTGATAGGCGACAAGGAGCACTTGAGAAGAAAGCAATAGGTAAAATGCAAAAAACATTTCTTATATTTATCAATGAGTTATTTCGATATGCTTAAAAGTTACAAAAAGTGACATTCTTATAATTAGAACTGAGGGGATAATGCCGCTGTTGTGCAAAAATACAGCGTTAATTTGTGCAGATGTTTAAAAGGTGTAAATTAATTGTTTTTTGACGGGTTTCATTTGTATATATCGCTGAACAACGAAAAATGAACATTTTTTATGCGCTAATTAAGCATGGAAGGGGAGGCTTCGATGCTTTAGAATAGAGCGCTTGTATCAGCAGCAATAAGCGTTGTTATGGCTAAAGCCGAACCTGCAATGATCCTCAGTGCGCCCATTGTGCCAACCTTACGCAAAATGACCATTCCGATGATCTTCGGGATGATCTTTTTAATGCTTTTCAATCTTGTTGATACCTTCTTTATCAGTATGTTGGGCACCGAGCCCTTGGCTGCCATTAGTTTTACTTTTCCCGTTACCTTTACTTTGATCAGTCTGGCCATAGGTTTAGGTATAGGCACTTCTGCGGTTATCGCTACCGCCTTGGGGTCTGGGCAGCAATCGCAAGCCCGTTTCGATGGTGCGGTGGCCCTGATGGTTTCGGCCTTCTTAGTCACAATACTGGCCCTAGTGGGTTATTTTTGCAGTGATCCTATCTTTCTATTACTGGGCGCTGAGCCGCAGTTACTGCCATTGATAGATGAATATATGCAGGTGTGGTTTTTAGCCAGTGTGTTGTTGGTAACGCCTATGATAGGTAATGCCGTGCTCCGTGCTAATGGCGATACCAAGACGCCGAGTCTGATTATGGGAGCATCTGGGCTGGTTAATGCGGTGCTCGACCCTATTTTGATTTTTGGTTTTGGTCCCATCGAGGCCATGGGCGTACGCGGGGCGGCCATCGCCAGTGCCATTTCCTGGTTAATCGGTGTTGCCGCGATTTTATATATTCTTATTGTCCATCGTCAGTTAATTGGTATTCGTTGCCGCACCCAGTCATTCGTCGTCGCGACGCGAAAAATCCTTAAAATCGGCTTGCCAGCGGCCGGGGCGAATATGCTTACCCCCTTAGCCATGGCGGTGATGACCGCCATTGTCGCCCACTTTGGTGCCCCCGCGGTGGCCGCCTTCGGCGTCGGTAGTCGGATTGAGTCCATTGCCTCTTTAGTTGTGCTGGCCTTATCTATGACATTGCCTCCCTTTATCAGCCAAAACTTTGGCGCCGGCAATAAGGACAGGGTGGAGCAGGCCTATAAGCAAACCCTGAAGTTTGTGATGTTTTGGCAATTTGCCATTTATTTGCTGCTTATAGTGGTGGCTCCTTGGATTGCCGGTGCCTTTGCCACTGAGGCTCAGGTGCGTGAGTTGATTAAGTTATTTATCTATATTCTGCCCCTGACTTACGGTTTGCAGGGAGTGATAATCCTCACCAACTCGTCGTTTAATGCCCTGCACAAGCCCATGCATGCTTTGGTATTGAGTGTTGTGCGTTTGTTTGTGTTTTACGTACCGATAGCCTACCTGGGCAGCCTGATTGGCGATTTAACAGGCTTGTTTATCGGTGCCGCAGTGGGTAATTTATTAACGGCCATCGTTGCTTATTTGTGGTTCAGCCGCGAGCTTGAACGCCAAACCGTTTAACCAAGGGGTGTTATAGTGAAAGATGTTTTTGAGCTACATTCGAGTTATTCGCCCGGTGGCGACCAACCTACCGCCATTGCTCAATTGGTAGAGGGCCTGGAATCGGGCCTGGCGCATCAGACCCTATTAGGTGCCACGGGTACGGGTAAAACCTTTACCATGGCCAATATTATCGCCACCTTGAATCGCCCTACCATTATTATGGCGCACAACAAAACGCTGGCGGCGCAGCTCTATGGGGAAATGAAAGAGTTCTTCCCTAACAATGCGGTGGAATATTTCGTTTCCTATTACGATTATTATCAGCCCGAAGCCTATGTGGTTGCCAGCGACACCTTTATCGAAAAAGACGCATCGATTAACGAGCATATCGAGCAGATGCGCTTGTCGGCCACCAAGGCCCTGTTGGAGCGCCGTGATGTTATTATCGTTGCCTCTGTGTCGGCCATCTATGGTCTGGGCGATCCCGACTCTTATATGAAAATGATGCTCTTGCTTAAGGTCGGCGATACCCTTGACCAAAGGCAGATGCTGCGTCGCTTGGCCGAGCTCCAGTACACCCGCAACGATATGGACTTCAGTCGCGGCACTTATAGAGTGCGCGGTGAGGTGATTGATATATTCCCTGCCGAATCGGACGATATTGGTGTGCGGGTGGAAATGTTCGACGATGAAATCGAGCGTCTTAGCCTGTTCGACCCCCTGACCGGTCAGGTGCAAAAGAACCTGGTACGTGCCACCATTTATCCAAAAACCCACTATGTGACGCCGCGAGAGAAGATTTTAGGCGCCATCGACAAGATCAAGGTCGAGCTTAAAGAACGTCGCCAGCAATTGCTCGACGGCAATCGTCTGGTCGAAGAGCAAAGGGTGTCACAGCGCACCCAGTACGATATTGAAATGATGCAGGAGCTCGGTTATTGCTCCGGCATTGAAAACTACAGCCGTTATTTGTCTGGGCGCGCCCCCGGCGAGCCGCCGCCAACCCTATTGGATTATCTGCCCGATGACTCCCTGATGATCATCGACGAGTCCCATGTTACCGTGTCGCAGATAGGCGCTATGTACCGCGGCGACCGCTCGCGCAAAGAAAACCTGGTGGAATACGGCTTCCGTTTGCCTTCGGCCATGGATAACCGGCCCCTTAAGTTTGAAGAGTTTGAGGCGATTGTGCCGCAAACCATCTATGTATCGGCGACCCCCGGCGATTATGAGCTGAATAAATCAGCCGGCGAGGTGGCCGAGCAGGTCATTCGTCCCACCGGTTTACTCGACCCTCAGCTAGAGGTGCGCCCGGTCAGTACCCAGGTGGACGATCTGCTCTCGGAAATTTACCAGCGCGTGGAAATAAACGAGCGCGTCTTGGTGACCACCTTAACGAAACGCATGGCAGAGGATTTAACCGACTACTTAAGCGACCACGATGTTAAGGTGCGTTATCTGCACAGTGATATAGACACTGTGGAGCGCATGGAAATTATTCGTGACCTGCGCGCCGGGGTCTTCGATGTGCTTGTGGGTATTAACTTGCTTCGTGAAGGTTTGGATATGCCCGAAGTGTCTCTGGTCGCCATTCTCGATGCCGATAAAGAAGGCTTTTTACGCTCTGCTCGCTCCTTGATTCAAACCATAGGTCGTGCCGCCCGTCATATTAACGGTAAGGCAATTCTGTACGGCGATGTGATCACCAAGTCCATGCGCCAGGCCATGGACGAAACCGACCGTCGTCGTGAAAAACAAATTGCCCACAATGAAGCGCACGGCATTACGCCGCAGGCACTGAATAAGCGCATTACCGATGTGATGGATACAGGAGAGACGCCCAAGCAACAGCCAAGCGGTGCCCGTAAGGCAGGCAAGGGACGTAAGGGCGGTGATACTGAGGTGGTGATGGATGCGACGCAAATCGCCAAGGAGATCACCCGCTTGGAAGCGCAGATGCATGAATTTGCCCGAGCCCTGGAGTTTGAAAAGGCGGCGCAGGTGCGTGACCAGGTGCATCTATTGCAACAGCAACTGATCAAGAGTTAACGCTGGAGCCACTCCAGCGTTAACTTAAGCAATTACAGTTTTTTTGCCGCTTAATTTATTGCTCTGTTTGTCTTCGTACATGCGTTTATCGGCCTGTGCCAGCAGGGCGGCGATATCCAGAGTGCACTCGGTGTGGCAACTAAAGCCGCAGCTGATCGATGGATATATGATATGGCCCTTATAGTTTAGCGGTGAGCTCTCAATATGCAGGCGCAGCTTTTCGACTATGGCGGCAATTTGTTCGTCGCTGTTGATACGATGTAAGAGCACTAAAAACTCATCACCGCCGAGGCGGGCAATAATGTCCGAGTCGCGCAAGGTGCGCTGTAATTCCTTCGCTATATGCACCAGCAGTGCGTCCCCACAATCATGGCCGTAGCTGTCATTTACCGCTTTAAAGTCATTTACATCGATATTGATAATGGCAAAGTACTTGTGTACATCCGAGCCTCGGGTGAGGTCGTCCAGATGCAGCATAATGGCACGGCGGTTGGCGAGCAGGGTGAGGTCGTCTTGCAAGGAGGTGGCCTTGACTAAAAAGTAGGCGCGCACCAAGATGGCGACAGATACAAATAACACCAGGCACAAGAGCGCCCCAAGGGCACGAATAAGGGTGGCATGACGCTGGGGCTCGGCATTAAACTTTGCCGCCAGTGCCCAGCGACCATTGGGAAGATGTAAGGGCAAGATCACATCGGCATGCGTAAAGGTGTCGGCATCACCATAAAACACCAAGGAGCCCTCGGCGGTGTTTTTTAATGCGTATTGCACCTGCTCCTGAGAGTCCAGCTCCAGCAAATGATAAAGGGTAGTAATGTCCAATACCAGGCTTAGGGTGCCCCAGTAACTGCTCTTATCGGCGGGGGTGGCAAACAGTGGAAACTGAGCCAACAGTGCCTCACCGCCTTGCACCAGAGTGAATGGTCCGGCGAGCACCACGGATTGAGTTTGTTGCGCCTGCTCTATGGCGGCAAATTGTTTTTCATCGGTGCGATAGTCAAACCCTAGGGCTCTTTGATTGCCTTCTAAGGGATAAACATATTGGACTATGTTGTTTGGAGCCAGGGTGATACTGCGCACCAGTTGCGAGCGCGCCACCAATTGGGCGGCGATATGCTGCCAATGCTGGGCGGTAAATTCGCGATTGATATTGGCAATAACCACCAGACTTTCGGCGGCAAAGATCTCTTGATTCAAGGTGGTTTCAAGTTTGGCACGCAGCAAGGCCGATTGTTTACGCAGGTAGAGTTGCTCTTCCACATACTCTTGTTGTTGATAGAGGTGAGCAAAATACTCGATCACAAAGGCACTGGCCCCCAAATAAAGGGTGCTGAGCAAGATAAGCAGGAGTATGGAGCGTCTTGTCATATTAGGTGCACTGTACGGCTTAAATTCAGAGGTTATTTATCTCTTGTTCGACACTAAATCCTTTCTCCGTGACTATGGCTTCGAGCACCTGTATCCGCTCTTTAAGCTGGCTGATTTGCGCTGACATTGTGTCTGTTTGCTGGCTTGCCGCCTGGTATTGATCTTGTAGCTTGGAGAGTTGCTGGCCTTGTCGGCGCTGCGTGCGCAGGCCGAAGCTAAATGCTAAGGCTGCGATAATCAGCAGTAATATCATGTATATAAGCATGGCTATATCTTGCTAGCGAGAATAATCTCAGTATAACTGCAAAATGCCACAAGGCCACTGATGGGGCAAAATTATCAGTGGCTTAGGTAGAAAGAGGGGGCTTAAGCTTCGTACGGCAGGGGATCGACGGCGTTATTAAGGGCAAATGCTTCTAAACGCTCCTGACAGGCACCGCACTTTCCACAGGCTTGCTCGCGGCCATTGTAGCAGGTCCAGGTCTGGCTGTAGTCCAGGCCCATTTTCAGACCGTCGGTGAGAATGTCGATCTTGCTGTTATCAAGATAAGGACAAACGATTTCAACTTCGTCATAGTTGGCGATACGGCATACATCGTCCATTTTCTTCACAAACTCAGGGCGGCAATCCGGATAGATGGCGTGATCACCCGAGTGCGCACCGTAAAATACCTTGCTGGCCTTCAGTGACACCGCGTAGCCCACCGCCAAAGACAATAAGATCATATTGCGGTTAGGCACTATGGTGCTCTTCATGCTTTCTTCTTCGTAATGCCCTTCCGGCACGTCGATATCGTCGGTCAGTGATGAGCCGCCAATTAACTGATTAATTGCGGAAATATCGACTATCTTATGATTAACGCCGAGTTGCTCGCACACCTGCTTGGCTACTTCCAGCTCTTTGACATGGCGCTGGCCGTAGTTAAAGGAAAGGGCATAGACCTCGTGACCTTGACGAAGTGCCTTGTTGAGCACGGTAAAGGAGTCCATGCCACCGGAATATATTACAACGACTTTTTCTGCCATTTGCCTGCGAGCCTTTTAATCATAGAGGTTTACGTTAGGGCGCGGTATACTACAGGGTTTGAGCTTAGATCACAATTATTCGCCGTTGGCATTTGCTTTAGGTCGGGTATTTGTGAAGAGCGATTGTTAAGTTTTAGCAGCAGGTTAGATTTTTGTACCAAATAAACGAGATTTTTGAAACCATCCAAGGGGAAGCCAGTTTTACCGGTACGCCCTCAATTTTTGTGCGTTTGCAGGGCTGTCCTGTGGGCTGCTCCTGGTGTGATACCAAACAAACCTGGGATGCCAAAGACAGTTATGTGGTGTCCTTGGAACAAACGGTGGAAAAAAAGTCCGACTCCGAACATTGGGCCAAGGCCGATGCCGAAGATATTTTGGCGCTGTTCCAAAGCCGTGGCTATCGCGCCAAGCACGTGGTGATCACAGGCGGTGAACCTTGTTTGTTTGACCTCAATCCGCTGTGTGAACTTCTGCATCAGCATGGCTACAGCACCCAAGTCGAAACCAGCGGCACCTTTGAAATCAAAGTGCCGGCGCAAACCTGGGTGACGGTATCGCCGAAAATCAATATGCGCGGTGGTTATGAGGTGCTGGCCAGCGCCATGAAGCGCGCCAATGAAATTAAACATCCGGTGGCGATGCAAAAGCATGTGGACGAGCTAGAAGAGCTGTTTAAAGTGACAGGTGTGCACCCGCGACTGGTCTATCTGCAGCCCATCAGTCAAAAGGCCAAGGCAACAAAACTGGCCATAGATACCTGCATCAAGAAAAACTGGCGATTATCTGTACAGGTGCATAAGTATCTGGGGATTAACTAGGCTTGGCTTATTAAACATAAAAAAACGCGGCTTAAGCCGCGTTTTTTGTCTTTCTAATTAAGCATTATCTGCCAAATAGTCGATCACCACCTGGTGATGATCCTTGGTTTTAAACTTATTGAAGACATGTTTAATCTTGCCGTCTTGGCCGACTAAAAAGCTGATGCGGTGAATGCCATCGTACTCTTTACCCATAAACTTCTTCAAACCCCATACGCCGAAATCGTCCGCCACCTTGTGGTCTTCGTCGCTTAACAGCTGGAAGTTAAGTTCTTTCTTGGTTTCAAAGTTCTTCAGTTTCTTCACCGGATCCGGGCTGATACCCACAGCCACTGTATTGAACTTGGCCAACTCGGCCTTATGATCGCGCAGTTGCTCTGCTTGTACTATGCAGCCTGGAGTCATGGCCTTGGGGTAGAAGTACACTAAAACTTCATGGTCCTTTAATAGCGCTTCTAGGCTAACCGCTTCGCCGTTTTGATCCTCAAGGGTGAAAAGTGGCGCTTTATCGCCCGCTTGCAAGGTGTTCATAATGCTGCGTCCTTATCTGATCCGCTTAAAAGTATAATCTATGTTCAGGCGCTGAGATAACGCCTCAAAGGCCACCTTAAAGGCATCAATATCAAGCTCTTGTGGCACATTAAACTCGAGTTCGCAGCGCATTTGAATGTCGTCGCCTTGCGCGTAGGTGTCCGATTTTAAAGAGCAGATGCTGATATTGTGTTCGGCAAAATAACCGGTGATCTTACTCAGGGTGCCCGGCGTGTCTATACCCATGTATTCCAAGGTATAACCGCCACTAAAAAGCTCTTCGGTGTGGCTGGAGGTGCGTTTCATCATGGTCAACAGCCCCAGCTCCATGCCTTTATTTGGCAGCAGGTGCTCGACTCGGCTAATGGCAGCCATATCGCCGCACAGCAGCATAATAAAGGTGAGTTCATTGCCTAAAATGGCAATGCGGCTGTCGGTGATATTGCAGTGACAATCGCTGACCAATTGCGTTAAGGCGCTAACCACCCCGGCTTGGTCTTCGCCAATTGCGGTGATCACTAACTGTTGTTTGGCCAATTCGCCCATTGATTTGCCCTTGCTAAATGAAAACAATCTTTTGGCGGCGCAGTGTAGCATAAACGGGGTTTTAAAGGGCAACTTTTAGCCGTACCTTGCTTTATTACCTTTTCGATGGCGACATTCTTGTTTTTAACCTCGTGTAAAAGTACCATAGTGAAAATTTTTATAAGCCATTGCTGTGCGCCAGCACAACACTGGTGTGGGTGTCGATACTCGGGTTGAACGCCTTGGTATGATAGGCAAGACAACTAAGCCGTTGTTAAGTTGAATCTGACACTGAACCAATTACCACTCACTGACTCAAAGTCCGTACAATAATAATGGTGAGTAAAGGAGAACAACAAAGTGCAGTATTGGATCCCTAAAGTATTGATCTTGAGTGCTTTAGTCACTTTGAGTGGCTGTGGCATTTTTACCAACGAGGCACACCACAAGCGTAACTATCAGGCGAATCAGCCATTAGTGACCCCTCAGGGACTCGATGCACCGCGCCAGGACCCTACCTATAAGGTGGACGTGGCGAGCTACGATAACAGCGAAGACGCCAAGACAGTTAAGCCGCCAATGCAGATTATGCCTATTGCCCAGGGCAGCTGGATTGAAGAAGGTGACAAGGTAGCCAGGGTTTACTTCGATAAAAACGATGGTATTGAAGATCTTGACCAGTTTATTTTGGCGGCCGTAGAAGGCGTTCTGGAAAACTACAACACACCTGTGACCAATAGGTCACAAACCAGCATCGAAAGTGATTGGTTTTCTATCGTAAAAGTTGAAGAAGGTTGGTTATGGGACGATGAAATCGTTGCCGAACAGCGCTACAAGTTTACCGTTGAAGAAAAAGATCACCAGCGCACCGCGTCTTTGCGTGCCGAGATGATTGATTATCGCTCGCAGCAAGTGCCGCTAACGCCTCTATTACAACAACGTTTGGAAACCCGTGCCCTTAATGGCGCGATTGCCGAATTCGATTATCGCTACCGTCAGTTACAGGTCGAACTGCGCCAGCGCCAAGGCATTATCTCTCTGGCTTTAGGCTTTGATAATCAAGGCAATGCGGCGCTGATCACCGAGCAGGACAAAAACCTGGTGTCAGAGCGCTTCAGTGCCTTCTTAGAGCGTCTACAATTTACTATTATTGAAGTGGATGCCGAAAAAGGCCGTATTATTGCCGACTACACCCAGCCTGAATCTAGTGTATGGGATTCGATTTGGGGTGAAGAGGCAATGCAATTGCCTTTAGAAGACGGCCAATATCAGATTCTATTGGATAACGCCAAAGCTGGCGGTACCAGCATTACCTGGATGGATAAAGACGGTGAGGTGCTTGAGCCCGGCACCATGAATGATTTACAGCAAGCCCTAGTAACGGCCCTGCGTGCTCGCGGGATTCAACTGTAATCATCTGATTTTGCTGTAAAAAAGGAAAGGGGTTGAGTCACCTTTCCTTTTTTATTTGGAGCTAAAAGAGGCAGGGCAGCCCAAAGATAACAAAGAAAATAAGTAACGATTATGACAACAAGCCAGCCACGGTCAATGACCAACACTTTACTGACGTTTTTAATTCCCTCGCTGATCGGCGTCTTTCTCTTTATGGTGCCTATCCCCTGGGATGGTCAGATAAAAATTAGCGTGGCGATTTTGGCGGATATGTTACGTCAAGCCCTAGCGCCCATCGCCAGCACCTTGCTGTTGGTGATTATTTGTATGACCGGCCTGTTATCCTTGTTGATGACCCTGATACAACCGCGCTCCCTGTTTGAAAAGCCCATGATTCGCCATCTCTTCCTGGTAACCCCGACCTGGCTGGTTGTGCGCCTTGTGGGCATGGTGTTTGTGGTTATGACCTATTTCCAGCTTGGCCCCAAGGCTATCTACTCAGACGCTACTGGCGCCTTTGTGTTGACTGAGTTGCTGCCGTTACTGCTTACCGTGTTTATTCTGGCTGGCTTCTTATTGCCACTGCTTTTGAATTTCGGCTTGCTTGAGCTGGTTGGTACCCTGTTTACCAAGATTATGAAACCCTTGTTTGGTGTGCCCGGCCGTAGTGCCGTAAACTGCGCTGCTTCTTGGCTTGGCGATGGCAGTGTCGGTATTTTGATGACCGCCAGACAATATGAAGAAAAGCATTATACGCAAAAAGAAGCGGCCATTATCGGTACCACCTTCTCGGCCGTGTCTATTACCTTCTGTTTTGTGGTTATAGGTCAGGTTCGCCTTGAGCATCTATTTGCACCCTTCTATTTAACCGTGTGTTTGGCTGGTGTGGTGTGTGCGCTGATTTTGCCGCGTATTCCTCCTCTTAGCCTGAAGAAAAATATTTATGTCGATGGCACCAGCCAATGCGACGACAACGAGGCGGTGCCAGAGAATAAAAGCCTGTGGCGTCAGTCAGTGGATATGGCTCTTGATAAGGCGCGCCATGCCAAAGGAGTAAAAGGCACGGTAGAAGAAGGCCTGCACAATGCACTGGATATGGTGTTTGCTGTGTTGCCTGTGGTAATGGCCGTGGGTACCTTTGCGCTTATCGTTTCTGAATATACGCCGGTATTCCAATGGCTGGGTAAACCCTTTATTCCTTATCTTGAACTTTTGGGTATTCCCGAGGCGGTGAAGGCTTCAGAAACCATAGTGGTGGGTTTTGCCGATATGTTTATCCCGTCGATTTTGGCGGCGTCGAATATCGACAGTGAAGTAACGCGCTTTATTATCGCGGCCATGAGTGTGACCCAGTTGATTTATATGTCGGAAGTGGGCGCGCTCTTGCTGGGCAGTAAGATCCCGGTGAATATTTTTGAACTCTTTGTAATTTTTATTTTGCGTACCCTGATCACCTTGCCAGTGATCACCCTGATGGCAAAATGGCTGGTAGCCTAGGGTTTTCCTAGGCACATACACCAAGGCTTTAGGACTCTTTTTCGTCGCTCTTTGAGTCCTGTTGCTTGGCCTTTTCGATAGGGTCCTGATTGAACTTTTTAAGGTCCATTTTCGCCGAATATTTTAACAGTGCGATATTGCTCCAGATCACCGCCAATACCAAGACGATGATCAGGATTACATGCCAGGTTTGCATTGCAGTGTCCGCTATATTAAGTGCAGGGTAAGGGAGTGCCCTTTATAACTGACAACCTAGTTGCGATGCAACATCTAGAACGATTTAGTGGAGTCTTCATAGGCTATGGAAAAGGTACTAATTTGGCCGGAACAATATCCGTTATTACTCAAAGGACTTATTGAGCAAAACGGCGCCTTTATACTCGATGCTTTGGAAGCATGGCCAGCTTGTAGTACAAAAATCGAGGAAGAGGTCAGCACCACCACGCTGCCACCTCTGTATTATCTAATTTGGCTGCAGCCGCGTGACCCTTTTGAAGAGTGCACTTTCCAGCATATCAGCGACGTTGACGAGCAGGCTCTGCGTTATATTCAGGCGGCTAAAGAATATTTCCTGAGCAATGACTACACCGCCGAGCAAATCAGCGAAATGCTGCTTGCACGCCTGGCTCAGTACGCCGATATTAATGCGCAAATTCAGGTTGAATCACCGCTTTCGCTTGCCAAGCTGTTGTTTGAGCAGCGCTATTTTTCTTTGTTGGCGGAGCTGTTGGAGCGCGATGTAAAGCTGAGCAGCGCTGATATCTTGCTGCTTTGGCAGGAAGTGGATTTTCGCCCTAAACTGGAGCCTTATCTGCCGGATTGTGCGGCAGACTTGCCTGATTTACTGGAAGCGGCGAAGACCGAACTTATCCAGGGCCATGACTTTTTCACCCTGTTGCAGTGCCTCTCTAATGAGGAGAATCTGCAACAGCTGTTAGAGCAGGCCTTACTGGCTCATTTACACAGTGAGCATGCCAAACAAAGCCTGGCGATGCGCTTTATTGAACAGGGCGCACGGGGCAGTGAACAAAACGAGCAAGGGCAAACGGCACTTATGTTGGCCGCCGAGAAAGGCTTTGTCAGTGTGATTGAAGCCTTGCTTAACCACGCATCGCTCGATGCCAAGGACCATCAGGGTAACAACGCCTTGCACTATGCGGTTGGCGCCGACAACGGCAATTGTTTAACCGTGCTGCTGCGCGCCGGTGCGAATTTCCATGCTAAAAACAATGCCGGACTGAGCTGCTATCGCTATGCGGTGGAGCAAAACCGTAAGGCCTTAGTGCGTCTTATGGAGCGCGAGTTTGGCATCAAGGAATTATCACCTCAGGGTCAGTATATGCGTATTGCCAAGGTGCATGCCCTGCATGCCTTGGTAATGTTGCTCCTGCCGCTGCAACTGTTTTTCTTTTTTGATGACGGTATCGACTATAAAAGCGAGCTGACCATGGTCTTTACCATGCTCTCCGTGGTGGCGATATTCTTTGCTATTAGCCTAAAGCGCTGCGCCTTATATCCGCAGTTGCGTCATCCATTTGGGCTTGGCTTATTAAGGGTGGGCTCTGTGCTGTCCTTGTTGGCGCAATTGGCATTGCTGAGCGTGGTAGGGCTGGCATTCTTAAGTCAGCTGGGTGGCTAAGCTCTGATACCAATTCACTTAAATAGCTAATCATTCTAGTGGGCTAAATATCGTGCTTACTGCGTTGGAATTTTTCTATGTAGAATAACTACATAAAAAAATTCCGCCTTGTTATCACATCATTTATCCAGCACTATCTCTGATCACATACTTAACAGAATTGGTATGATTGGCTAAATCATAATTCCAAACTAAAAACGCCGAGCGAGTAGCCCGGCGTTTTTGTTATTGCTTATCCTGATTCTGGCGGTGATATTCCTGCGCCGCCTTTTCATTGGCTAAATCGTCTTTTAATTTACCCACTTTTAAGCCTAACTCCTGACCGCGATAACGGGCATAGTAGGTGCAGCCGATAAACATACAGCTGGAAAAGACCAGCTCCAGTATCACCCAAAGGCGCTCGTCCGGGCTGACCCACAGCAGGGTAAAGCCATGAATAAAGTAGATCATGACGATAAAGTTGGCCCAGGCATAGGTATAGGGCTTGTCCTGAATAATGCCTTTAAGGGGCAAGAGCAGGGGCACTATATACAGGCCAAAGGTAAAGGCGAAGCTGTAATCGCTGCGCGGCGAAAAGACAAACAGCCACAGGGGCATTAACAGCAACAGGCCGATATAACCGACCAGCGCCAGGCGCTGATAACGCTGAGTCAGCGGCTTTTTGGCGATATTAGTCATTGAGTTTTCTCGCTAAATTAGCCAAACGCCGACCAAGGGCTTGGCAAATCTGTTTTTCATCATTGCTGAGCTGGGAATTATTATCCAGACCAGAAACATGGCTGGCACCATAAGGGGCACCGCCTGTGGTAGTGGCATTGAGAGCAGGCACGTCATAGGGTACACCCACCAACAGCATGCCGTGATGCAATAAGGGGATGCTTAGGTGCAACAAGGTGGTCTCATTACCGCCGTGCATACTGCTTGACGAGGTAAAGACGCAAGCGGGCTTGTCGATCAACTGACCCTTAAGCCAGATATCGCTGCTTTGCTCCCAAAACGATTTAGCCTGGGATGCCATCATGCCAAAGCGGGTCGGCGTGCCAAAGGCCAGGGCGGCGCAGTCGATAAGCTCCTGCTTATTCACCTGAGGGTGAGCGCCATCGTCACAGATACAACGTAACCAGACATCGCAGCCTTGTGCTTCTATGCTGTCGGCGATTTCTTCCGCCAGCGCCTGCACACTGCCACTACGAGAGTGGTAAAGCACCAAAATCGGTGCCATTAAATGATCTCCAGGGCATTTTCAGGCGGTCGGCCAAGTACTGCTTTGTCACCGTTTACTACGATAGGTCGCTCGATCAGCTTAGGATGGGCGTGCATGGCATTAAGCAATGCCTGCTCGTCCTGCTCGTTTTGTAATTCCAGCTCTTTGTACAGGTCTTCTTTGGTACGCATTAGTTCGCGCGCCGAGCCAAAACCCAGCTTGGCAACTAGCTCGCTTAAAGTTGCAACGCTTGGCGTTTCTTCCAGGTATTTAACGATAGTGACCGGCGTGCCTTGCTCTTCAATTAAAGCCAGGGTTTGGCGCGACTTTGAACAGCGCGGATTATGATAAATAACGACAGACATAATAATTCCTTAAATACAGATAATGGCGATAGTGTAAAAGATACTGGCCGTTAAGGGTAGGGGCGCGCCACCTGAGGGGTGTTTTTTATACCAATTCTGTCAAGTATGTGGGCATGATATTTAGCTTCACTAGAATGATTAGCTATTTAAGAGAAGTGGTATTAGCCAACCTGGCAGAATTTCCAGGTTGGCTGGGTGTACTTATAGCCTTGAAAGCTCTTTTTGCATGGCCCGGTATTGGCTAAGCAGGGCTTTTAAGCGTTTTTGCTTAAGGGCCTCGTTTGGCTCGATATGGTTAAGCGCCTTTTGCACCTCGTCGGCGGCCTTCATATAGGCACCATATTGGGCCAGTAAGTCGGCATTGGCTTCATGGTAGGCGGCTCTGTTTTCCTGATGTTTGTAGGTGTCGGTCAGCAATTGCTTGGCCAGGATATGCTCGGGTTTTTCCAGGGCAAAGCTGCGTAGCAGGTCTTCGGCCAGCTCGTACTGTTTAGCCTCAATGGCGGCGTGGGCGTAGTTCAGGGTGATCACCTGGTTATTCGGGCGCAGTTGATGGAAAGGGCGAAGATGCTCAACGGCCTTTTCCGGCTCGCCTTTACCCACATAGTAATCGGTCAGTGAGTCTAGATAGAAAAGGTTGTCCGGGGCTTTTTGCAGGAGTGCATCAAGCAGAGATTTTGCTTCAGCGAATTTCTTTTGGTCGATCAGGGTTAAGGCCAAACCATAACGTAACGCCGAGGTATCGCCAAAACTGTGCTCTTTGAGCAGCTTGCGAAACTGGGCTTCGGCATTTTCACTGTCGCCATTAAAGCGGGCAATGACCCGGCTTTTGGCAAGGTGAAATAGCAGGTTATCTGCATAGGGCCTGTCTTGATATTGCTGTGCCCGCAGACGCACGTCACTGACCCGGCTTTGCGGCAGCGGGTGGGTCAGCAAGAAGATAGGCGGTTTTTGCTTATAACGAATTTGTGCCGATAATTTGGTTAAAAACTCTCCCGAGGCCTTAGGGTCAAAACCGGCTTCGTACAAGGTCCGCATACCTATGCGGTCCGCCTCTTGCTCGGCGCCGCGGCTATGGGTGAGCTGACTTAGCGCACTTTGCGTTTGCGTGCCTGTAATAATGGCCAGACCGGCATCGGGAGAGACCATGGTTGCCAACACACCAGCGATAAGGCCGGCTATGGTCAGGCCTGAGTTGTCCTGCTGTTGTTGCAGTCGGCGCGCCAGGTGGCGCTGAGTCACGTGGGCGATTTCGTGTCCTAGTACAGAGGCTAGCTGACTTTCGTTATCGGCCTGAGCGATAAGCCCGGTATGTACGCCAACATGGCCGCCATAGAAGGCGAATGCATTGATTTCCTTGTTATTGATCCAGAAGAAAGAAAAAGGAAAGCGGATATCGTCGGCGTGGGAGACCAGCTGGTTGCCCAAGCCGCGCAGGTATTCATCGAGCACGGGATCGTTGATCACCGGCGAGCTGCCACGAATTTGCATCATCATTACATCGCCTATGATGCGTTCCTTTTCTATCGGCATAGCCTGTAATGCCGAGGTGCCTAAGTCGGGCAGCTCAAAAGAGTTTTGCGCGTGGGCCCCGGTCACACTGGTAGCCAATACCAAAGCGCATAACAGCAGACGTCTAAATAACATATTATTCCTTGCGGTCTTTGTCTTTATTTTGCAACAGGCGTTTAATACCCATTTAAATAGCTAGGATCTGTTTATCTTTGCGGTTAAATACATCCATGAAGCTTGGTTACATCGCGCATCTATGCGCTCACCTCGCTAAGCTGCGAAGCATTGCTTCGGTCTTGCTCGCCTATGTAGAATAACTACATAAGAAAAATTCCGCCTTGTTTTCACATCATTTATCCAGCGCTATATCTGATCACATACTTAATAGAATTGGTATAAGCAATCTGAAGCTTATAAGTGGCGTATAATTAATTGGTCTAGCCATTGTTGTTTAGTGCTTCAGACCCTGCGCATGCGACGAACGTTCACTTTCAAGGGCAATAAAGTCCCGCTAGTATGCACTTTCCTAAGTACATAGAAGATGAATGAGCCGCGCCTATTCGCCTTTGTGTATTTGACCATACTAATCTTAGGATAAACGAATGTGGCGATGCTTTTAAGTGTTTTTACGGTATTATGCCTTACGCGCCAAGGCCCTAGCTAAGGTTTGCACATAAGCAAACGTCTTATACAAGGCCCGCTAGATGCAAAGAATATTTAAAAAGTATGTGGTTTAATGGGATTACCGCCAGAAGCTATGAAAAATTCGGATCTACGCTGTTATCACTGTCCTGAGCTGTTTGTTCGTTTTAAACTGGCGTTAATGGCGGCGCAGGCCGAGCAGCAGGATATCGCCTTTATGCTTAAGGGCGACGATCTACAAGGTGTCAGTGATATTAAGCGTTATTTAACCAAACAAAAGCTAGCATTCACTGTCACAACAACGGCAGAACAATTAATAATAACCGTGGAGAGAGAAACTCGTGTTTGAATTTGTGCGCTCGTGGTACCAAAGAAAATTTTCCGATCCTCACTCGGTGACCCTGCTTTTACTCTTGCTCTGCACTTTTGCCGTGCTCTATTTCTTCGGCGCGCTATTAATGCCTGTGCTGGTTGCCGTGGTGATCGCCTATTTATTGGATTGGCCCGTGGTGCGCTTGCAGCGCTTAGGTCTGTCACGGACTTTGGCCACCATACTTGTGGTCAGCTTATTCTGCTCCCTAGTGGTAGGCACCTTGTTCGGTTTTGGCCCAATTTTGTGGCAACAAACCAGTAATTTACTGCAAGAAGCGCCCACCATGTTGGAGCAGGGAAAACATTATCTTATGCATTTACCTGTCGATTATCCTACCTTGATCACCCCGGAGCAGGTGCGCACCCTAGTTGCCAGTGTCGAAAGCAAGGCGATGGAGTTCGGCCAGGTGCTGGTGTCGGTGTCCCTTACTTCGCTTAAAGATGTGGTGGCTTGGTTGATTTATCTGGTGCTGGTACCGCTGCTGGTGTTCTTTATGCTCAAAGATAAAACTCAGCTGCTGCACAGTGTGAGCGCTCTATTGCCGGCGCAGCGCCGCCTGATCCAACAGGTATGGCTGGAAATGAACCAGCAGATTATGAACTATATTCGTGGCAAGGTGTTTGAAATCCTGATTGTCGGCGGTGTGTCCTTTGTGGTTTTCACCATATTTGATTTACGTTATGCCGCCTTATTAGGGGTGTTGGTTGGACTCTCCGTGTTGATCCCCTTTATCGGCGCTGCTCTGGTGACTATACCCGTTGCCGCCGTGGCCTTGTTCCAGTTCGGTGTCAGCAGTGAGTTTTGGTCTGTGCTGGTGGCCTACGGCATTATTCAGGCGCTCGACGGCAACGTCTTGGTGCCGCTGCTGTTTTCCGAAGCGGTGGATTTAAACCCGGTATTTATTATCACAGCGGTGCTGTTCTTTGGTGGCTTATGGGGCTTTTGGGGCGTATTCTTTGCTATACCCTTGGCTTCTTTAGTGCGCGCCTTGGCGAATGCCTGGTCATCGACCTTGGAAGACGCCAACGCCAGTGCCAAACAGGCCCAGGAGTAGTGCCCACTTTATTCGGCTGGTTAGATGAAAAGCTGATAAAAGTTAGCGCCATGCAAACAAATTGGTATTAATAGCGCTGGGGCACTTGTGTACAATGGTTATAACTTATAGCCAATTGGAATATGGTGCCCATGACCCAGCGTTTTTTCACTCAGCTAGCCAAGATCTCGTTTATCTCGATGCCAATGCGACCACTCCTGTGTTGCCGCGCATTGCCGATGTTGTCTCTCACACCATGCAGGTGTGTTTTGGTAATCCGTCTAGTTCGCATATCACCGGGGTACAGGCCAAGTATCTGTTGGAACAAACGCGTGCCAAGGCGCGTCAGGTTATAGGCGCCGAGCAGGGCGACATTCTCTTTACCTCGGGCGCCACCGAAGGTATCCAAACCGCCGTAGTTTCTACACTTTTAGCCAATCGACATAAGGCCACCGAGCACAGCGTATTGCTCTACGGTGCCACCGAGCACAAGGCGGTGCCCAACACTCTTAAACACTGGAACCAGGTGCTGGGCTTGGGGGCCAAGGTAATGGCCATTCCTGTGGATGAAGCGGGCTTGCTGGACTTGGACTTTATCGCCCAACATGTGGGTAAGGCGCTGATGATCTGCACCATGGCGGTGAATAATGAAACCGGCGTGTACCAGGATTTAGCCAAGTTGGAGCAGGTGATCCGCGCTAATAACGACCATGTTAGCTGGATGGTGGACTGTGTGCAGGCTTTGGGTAAGCAAGACCTGGCGCTCAGCGATACCAGCATAGACTATGCACCTTTCTCTGGTCACAAGCTCTACGCCCCTAAGGGCATAGGCTTCTTATATATTCGTGAAAATAGTCCATACACTCCTTTTATCGCCGGTGGCGGTCAGGAAAGTGGCATGCGCTCGGGTACGGAGAACCTGCCCGGTATTGCCGGCCTGTATGAGCTGTTCGATATGTTGCTCGATAAATCACAAGACGTATTCAAGCCGGTTGCGACTTTGCACTTATACCGCCAGCAATTGATCCATGCCCTGGAGCAAACTTTTGGCGATATCAGCTTTAATGCTCCCCTTGAAGGCACAGTGCCGACAACTTTGAACTTCTGCGTAAACAGCCTGACCTCAAAAGAAGTCATGGACCTGTTTGATGCTGCCGGTATTCGTGTCAGCGGTGGCTCTGCCTGTAGCTCGGGTGCCTCGCGCAGCTTTGTTTTAGATGCCATGGGGGCCAATGACTGGCAAAGTGAAAATGCCATTCGTATGTCTTTTGGCCCGGCCGCCACAGAGCAGGAAATTGCCCTGGCGTGTGAACGCATTTGCGCCTTGAAACCCGTGTTGGCGAATAACTGCTTAATCGTCTCAGATGCCACTCAGCCCGAGCATGAAGTATGTGCCCTGGGCCTTACTCAGCTGCGCCACCAAGGCAGTTGTTGTTGGTTGTATGTGGGCATTAATAACGAGGCCGTGATCATCGACCCGGTTGTCGAGCTGGTCCCGCGTATCGCCCGCCTGGTTACTCAGCAGCAGCTGCATGTAAAAGCCGTACTGGAAACCCATAAACATCAGGATAAAGACTCGGCGCGCACTCTGTTGTCAGAGCGTCTTGGTCTGGCGCCGGTGCAAGATCCCCTGGGCTGGCCCGAAGGCGACGACATCAGCCTTGGCGAGCAGCGCCTGACTCGTGTGTCTACTCCTGGCCACAGCGCCGACAGTCACAGCTATTTGCTCTATCAAGGCGATAAGGTTACTGCCTGCTTCTGCGGCGACCTTTATATTTTTAGCGGCTTGGGCAGCACTCAATTTGCCGATGCCGACACAGAGCAAATGCTGGACTCTATTCACACCCTGGCGACTAAGTTGGCTGCGGATACCGTGCTGTGTCCGGCTCATGACTACGAGCAGTGTTTTGCCTTGAGTTGGCAGGCGCAGGTTCAGGCCACGCCTTTGTTACAACAGGTCTTGCAAGAGCAGATAAACAAGGCGCAATTCGCCGAGCAAAAATGCGCTTTGGATCAGCAGCTGAGTACAGAAAGCGGCGCCCTTTGTGGTTTTAGCCATCAGCCTAAGCATGCCAACGCCCAGCAACTGAGCAGTGCCGAAGTACAGCAGATGCTTGCCAGTGAGGAGTTTGAAACCGTGCTTTGGGATGTTCGCGAACCTTATGAGCATGGTGCCAAAGACATACGCTCGCTATTTAGTGTGCATGACGATCAACTGCTCAATGTGCCGCTAAGTCGCATGGCCAATGCCTTATTTGCCCAGCAGTTGAAGCCGGATACGCGTTATATCCTGGTCTGTCGCACCGGTAATCGCTCGGGGCAGGCGATCAAGAACTTGCAGTCTTTGGGCTATCACCAGGTCTACAACTTGCAAGGTGGCTTAGCATTAGTATGATGGTGGTTTAGATTGTAAACAGGAACCACCATGAGCCAGGTATATATTCGCGATGCGGTGATCAATGATGTGCCTTTGATCTATCAGTTTATTAAGGCATTGGCGGTGTACGAGCGAGAGCCCGACGCCGTTGCCGCCACCGAGCTAGATATAGAGCGCACCTTGTTTGACGAAGGGGCGACCGCGCACAGCGTTATCTGCTTTGAAAGCGATGCCCCCGACGCCGAAGCCATAGGCTTTGCGGTGTATTTTTATAATTATTCAACCTGGCTTGGCCGCAATGGCCTGTATCTTGAGGACTTGTTTGTCAGCGAAGACAAGCGTGGCCGCGGTGCCGGCAAGGCACTGATGAAGTACCTGGCGCAGCGTGCCATCAGCAAAAATTGTGGTCGCTTTGAGTGGGTGGTATTGGACTGGAATCAGCCGGCCATCGATTTCTATCACAGCATAGGTGCCGAGGCGCAAGCGCAGTGGCAAATCTACCGGCTTAGCGGCGACAAGCTGCTGCAATTTGCTGAGCAATAACCCTTCCAATTGCGAGCGCGGCACGCATTTTTACCATTGAGTGCAAAATCCGGCTAGTGCCGCACCGCCAATGGGGTAAGCTAAGCATATAAATCACCCTTACTGGAACCTTGTTATGTTCACCGCCGATGTCTGCCAAAAAGCCCGCTTAAGCCGTGATAAGCGCTTTGACGGCTTGTTTTATGTGGCGGTGCGCAGTACGGGCATTTATTGTCGGCCTATCTGTCCGGCGCCAGCCGCCAAAGAGCAGAATGTCGAGTATTTTGAGCATGCGCATTTAGCGGCGCAGGCGGGATTTCGCCCCTGTTTACGGTGCCGCCCAGATGCCAGCCCTGGCAGCTATCCCTGGCTGGGGGCGCAAACCACGGCGCTCAGGGCGAAACGCTTAATCGATCAGGGTCATTGGTCAAATGGCGGCGCCGAGGCACTGAGTGCTCGCCTTGGCGTGTCATCCAGCTACCTAAATCAATTGTTCAAAAAGCATTATGGCATCGCTCCAGGGCAATATGCGCTCTTTAGCCAATGTCAGTTTGCTAAACAGCTGTTGCAGCAAACCCAGTTGCCGATCACTGAGATTGCGTTTGCCGCCGGCTTCAATAGCGTGCGCCGTTTTAACGATGCCTTTAAGAAGCTGATGCAGCTGACGCCGAGTGCCATTCGCACCAAGGCTCAATTCGATGCTGGCTCTATCAGCCTGTTTCTCAGTTTTCGCCCCCCTTATGACTGGCAGGCCATGCAGGCGTTTTTAAATAAACGTTTGGTCGCGCCTATGGAATGGATAACTGCCGAAAGTTATGGCCGCGCTTTCACCTATCAGGGCGCAAAGGGCGAATTTACCGCTCATTATCAGGATAAGAAGCAGGGCTTTAGGGTTGAGATCAGCCTGGATAACTGGCACTGCCTGCAAGGAGTAGTGGCTAATATTCGCAGAGTGCTGGACCTGGATGCCGATACTCAGGTGATCAATGGCCAGCTGCAAAGCGCGGTGGGTGAGCAGTTCTCACTGACTCCAGGGCTGCGCCTGCCGGGTATGTGGGATCCTTTTGAGGCCGGTATTCGCGCTGTACTGGGGCAGCAAGTTAGCGTTGGTGCGGCGCGCACGCTTACCACTGCTTTAGTGAAGGAGTTGGGCGAGCAGGGGCGTTATTTTCCCACCGCCAAGCAAATGGCGGCAAGCGAGTTGGCCTTTTTTAAGATGCCGGGGCGGCGTAGAGAAGCGTTGCGTGATTTAAGCGCCTATGTAGCCGAGCATGGCAGTGCCGATTTGGATGCCTGGTTGGCTATTAAGGGCATAGGCCCCTGGACGGTCAATTACGCTAAAATGCGCGGCAGCAGCGACCCGGATATTTATCTCGGCGGCGACTTGGGTGTACAAAAAGCGCTCGCCGGGTTCAGCGGCATTGATATTGAGCGCGCCGCACCGTTTCGCTCATACCTGACTTTTCAACTATGGCAACAATTATGACCTTATATCAAGAATGTATCGATACGCCTCTGGGCGAGCTGGTGATCCAAGCCAGTAACAAAGGCCTGTGTTATGTAGGTTTTGACTTTGAACGCAAGGTAGATGCGACTGCAAGTGCGGCTGCAAGTGCGACTGCAAGTGCGACTGCAAGTGCGGCTGCAAGTGCGGCTGCAAGTGCCAATGCCATCACGGCGCAGGCAAAAAGCCAGTTAGCAGAATATTTCCAGGGAGTTCGCTCCCAGTTTGATCTCCCCCTGGATACCAAGGGTACCGAGTTTCAGTGCAGGATCTGGCAAGCCTTAGGCAGCATAGCCTATGGTGAAACCGGCAGTTATAGCGATATTGCCCGTTTGGTGGATAATCCCAAGGCGGTGCGCGCCGTGGGCGCGGCTAATGGTCGTAACCCCATCAGCATTATTGTGCCTTGTCACCGGGTGATAGGGGCTAACGGTACTTTGACCGGCTATGCCGGTGGGCTGGAACGCAAGCGCTGGCTACTGGCCTTCGAGCAAGGCCACATTAGCAAGTAATGGCCTGGGATGAGTTTGCCTTGGCCTTGATAGGGGCCTTAGTGTAAGCTTGGCGCGCGAAGTTTTTAGAAGAATTACCATGGCTCAACTGTATTTTTACTATTCGGCAATGAATGCCGGCAAGTCCACCACCTTATTACAATCGGCATTTAACTACCGCGAGCGCGGCATGCGTCCCATGATCATGACCGCGGCCATCGATGACCGTGCCGGGGTTGGCAAGGTGGCCTCGCGCATCGGTTTGCAGGCCGATGCCTTTGTCTTTGATGGCAACAGCAATGTGTATGATCTAATTGCCTCGCAACACCAGGAAGAGGCCCTGCATTGTGTGCTGGTGGATGAGAGCCAGTTTTTGTCCAAGGCGCAGGTATGGCAACTGACCGAGGTGGTCGATCAGCTTAATATTCCCGTCTTGTGTTATGGTTTGCGCAGTGACTTTTTAGGCGAGTTGTTCGTCGGCTCTCAGTATTTACTGGCTTGGGCCGATAAGCTGGTGGAGCTAAAAACCGTGTGCCACTGTGGCCGTAAGGCCAATCATGTGTTGCGTTATGATCACCATGGCGATGTGGTCGCCAGCGGCGATCAGGTACAGATAGGCGGTAATGAGCGCTATGTGTCCGTGTGCCGTAAACACTATAAAGAAGCGCTCAACCAAAATGAAGCCTAAGGCTTAGCCTAATAGCCGAGCCAGTTGCGCTCGGCGCTCGTCAGCCTCCATAAAGGTCCAGGCAATAAAGCGGCTGCTTTTTTGCCCTTGTGCCATGGCCACCACTTCAATTTGCACGGCACCCAGTTTGCGTAAGGTGCTTTTCAACGGGCGCTCATTTTCCTTTTTCGATACCAGGCTGGTAAACCAGATCACCTGCTCGGCAAAGTGTTGGCTCTCCAATGCCATATTGCGAACAAAGGCCAGCTCGCCACCTTGGCACCAAAGCTCATTGGCGCGACCACCAAAGTTCAGGGCATTGCTCTGTTGTCCCTTTAAGTTACGCCATTTACGCTGGGATCCTGCCTGGGCACTTTGTTCGCTATCATGAAACGGCGGGTTGCACAGGGTTGCCACTATTGTGTCTTGCGCCTTGATGATGTCGGCGAAATACTGAGTCGGCTGCTTTTGCTGCACCACCTTGATTGGCAACGCATTTAACTGTGCCAGCTGTTTTGCTAACTTAACCGAATGCACATCTATATCGCTCGCTAAAAACTGCCAATTAAACAGCTTGTTACCTAGGATGGGGTAGATAAGCGAGGCACCTGTGCCGACATCCATCACCCGCACCTTATGCTGCTTTAGGCTGTGCTCAGTATCCTGGCTTATCAAATCATAAAGATGGTGCAAGTAGTCGGCGCGCCCGGGCACAGGAGGGCATAAAAAACCCTCGGGCAAATCCCAAATGGCCACATCGTAGTGATGTTTCAGCAAGGCCTGATTGAGCGTTTTCAATGCCTTGGCATCGCTAAAGTCGATACTGGCTTGCCCGTCGGGGCGCTTAATCACATAGGCTTGTAGGCTCGGTAAGCTGCTGCACAGGGCGTCGAAGTCATAGCCGTTTCGATGGCGGTTTTGTGGATGCAAGGGCGGGATCTCTATCACGTGAATATGGGCATAGTATAAGGGATCGGCCCGCTGGAATGTAGCACCGAGTTAAGACCTAAGCCGGCCAAGCCATTTGGGCCGCGTGCGGACCTTATTTACAGCTTAGAAAATAAGTGTAAATATGTTGGTTATTAATTAGTTAACCTGCCATTGTGGTTGCGGGTAAATATTCTTAAGTTGCCTAAAGCATTAAGCCAACAAGCTAAATACTTGCAACCATTAACAACACCAGTATTAGGGAAAATTATGACTGATAATAGGGAAGCACAACGCAGTGAAATCAATAAAAAAATGCTTCAGGCACAGCTAATAGGCGCGCCGGGCTCGATTTTATTCGGCTTAGGTTTGTATGGCGTCTTTGCCGTGAACGGCGATGCATTTATCTCGCTTCTAAATGAAATTGAAAATAGCTATGCCCTAACAGGCGTAGGTGGTGCGATTATGGCCTGGCAGTTTATTACCGTGATCAAGTTGTCGATAAAGCGCGCAAAACTCGGTGTTCAGGATTGATTTAAAGGCAATAGGTGAAGCCCCTTGGTATGGGCTTCGTTGATTTTATTTAATAGGCAAGATACATGGAATTAAAATTGTTGATATTTCACAGCAAAGTAATTGTTGTATTCAGAGATAGAAAATTATGGAAATATCATAATGTCAGAGGGGAAAAAGCTACTTGCATTAAGAATTGGCAAGATAGACATTGGGAGGATTTTAATGACTACCTTCTGAAAAGCTTGGGCTTAAACTCTTTAGAGTATTTAAGCGTAAGCTTGTTAGTTGAACCAAAAATGGTAAGCGTAGCTAAACGGTTATCTAGACTATTTTCATATAATGATACGGCTTGCTTATTAGAATTACTTAATTCACATATTCAAAGCTATTATAGAACTAAAGTTCGCTTGAAATCCGTGCCTGTTACTGATGATGGTGAAGGAATTCAAATTGAATTAAATGATAAAAAGAAAACATGTGATTCTTTGCCGTTCCTTAATATTGTTAACCCTATAAATATGCAAAAAGATAAAGCTGAAACTTCACATAGAAAAATATTAGTAACACCTTTTATAGAAAAAAAAGACTTAGTTAAGCTGAATTTAAGAACTGCAAACAAGACAAAACGAGGGCAAATTCAAGAAGTACAGCCTTCAGGATTTCATGTTTTGGTTGATGATGTAAGGTTTTATATTCCAAATCAAAGAGTAAGGATGCAATTACCAAAAGGTACTACTTATAAACCAAAAGAAGGTGAAATTGTAACTCTACTAGCTAATAGTGACGGTATTGTGCAGGCAGAAATAAGGATATAAAAAGTTGAAAAAAAATATACTAGATAATTCCTTTGCATTTAGCGGTTTTGAAAATAGTAATTTTTCGGTATTTGACTCAGTAGCGGAAGAAATAAACCATTATCCAAGTATCTTGCCAAGAAATTGTCATTTTATAAAAATTGACTCAATTGGGTTTGATGAAAAAGATAAGATGCCTCGTAGAGAGCCTTTACAAAATGTTATCGGTTCATTGAATGATCCTGCATTTAATTTTGTTTATTTGCTCTGCGGTGATGAATATGGAGTCGAACTCTATTTAGGTGTAGTTAAAAATTATAACTTCCAAAAAGAAAGTAAATTTCATGCTTATGATTTAGGTGAGCTTCTAAGAGAGTCTTTTAAAGGTAACTTTCACGGGAGTGCAGTAACAGATATCACAACTGAACAAGAACTTAGTGATTCAATATTATCCAAAATAAGACACTCTCGAAGAGGCTCCATAATTACTGGAGTTCCATCGATTAACTCTAAACACGAAGACAAGGATGTTTATACTCAAAAGTTAGATAGTTTAGTTAACAGTATGGATGGCGCTCTTGGTAGCTGGCAGTTGATGATTGTATGTGAATCAATGCAACATAAAGAAATCAATGAGCTAAAAGATGCATTATTCAATATTTATGATCAAGCTCATTTATTAACTAAAACTTCTATACAAAAAAGCACTACAGAAAGTGAAAATTCCAGTGTTACGATTAGTGCAGGTACCAACAAATCGGAGACAACAGGAACTAATAGTTCAGACACTCAAAGTGTGAGCAAAGGTTCAAGTTCCAATGAAAGTCATGCGAAAGGCACTAACACATCTATTGCCAAAGGCTCGAATGAAGGCGAAAGTAAAGGAAAATCAGAAGGAAAATCTCACAGCACATCTCATTCATCTGAGCACGTAAGAAAAGAGTATCAGTCCTTAATCAAATATATGGATGAAGAATTATTTGAACGAATTAATTTAGGACAGGTCAAGGGGTTATTTAAGACATCTGTTTACGCATTAGCTGAGAATAACCTTTCTCATCAAAGGCTGGTTAGAAACCTATGCTCTATGTGGCAAGGTGATAGTTCATCATTTAGCCCTCTGCGGGCAACAGAGTTACCAGAGGGTATTACTGGCGATTTGAATAAAATCTTCTCACACTTCCAATCGATAAATACAAGTAATGAGATTGGCAGCGAGCTGCCTCTGGTTTTTGGACACCCCAATAATAACAATAACCTTGAACTAAGGACTTGTTTGACTACTAGCGAACTAAGCTTAGTTTGTTCCTTACCCTCAAAAGAGCTTACAGGCATTGCATTAAAACCATCGGTAGAGTTTAGTCTAAACCCTAAATTGTCTTATGAAAGCAACGCAATAGTACTAGGATCGCTAATTCATCAAGGTAATGAGTTACCGCACAGAACATTATCAGTTAATAAAGAGATGCTTAGCCGTCATATTTTTATTGCAGGCGTAACTGGAAGCGGCAAAACAACAACTTGTAGGCGATTATTAACAGAGTCTAATTTACCTTTTTTAATTATTGAGCCTGCAAAAACGGAGTATCGTTCATTATTGAATGAAGTGGAAGATCTAACAATTTTTACTTTAGGTAACGAGTACTTAGCGCCATTTAGGTTTAACCCTTTTGAACTATTACCCGGCGAGTCTCTAACAAGCCATGTTGATATGCTCAAAGCTGCATTTACTGCTGCGTTTCCCATGGAGGCAGCAATGCCTTATTTATTAGAAGAAGCTATCTATGAGAGCTACAAAGATTATGGATGGAATATAGATGGTTGGAGAAGTGTTGAGGAAGCGAACACATTTAGAGCCAATCCTTGGGAGGCATACGGGCGATGTTGGCCTACTATGGACGACTTGCTTAAGAATATGGAAAAAGTCGTAAAGAGTAAAAATTTTGACCAACGTCTTGAGTCTGACTATATAGCCTCATTAGTAGCACGATTTAAAAATCTGACTGTGGGTGCCAAGGGACAGATGTTAAATTGTAGGGTTTCAACTGATATTAATGCATTTTTAGATAAAAAGATTATTTTAGAATTGGATGAGCTTAAATCGCCAGAGGACAAGTGTTTGATGATGGGATTAATCATTAGCCGCTTATCTGAAGCGATAAAACTGAGGTATTTGGAACAACCAGAGTACAAGCATATTACTTTGTTAGAGGAAGCTCATAGATTACTTGAAAAAGCAGGCCCAGGTGATGATAGTTCACGAAAACATGCTGTAGGAATGTTTACTGATCTATTAGCTGAAGTAAGGAAATATGGTGAAAGTTTAGTCATCGTCGACCAAATTCCGAATAAGTTAACTCCAGAAGTACTTAAAAATACAAATATTAAAATAATCCATAAGCTTTTTGCTCGTGATGACCGAGAAGTTATCGGTGATACGGTCGGTTTGAACGATAGCCAAAAAACTTTTTTAACGAAGCTCAAAATAGGTGAAGCTGTAATTTATTCTGGAGAGTGGGAAGATTCAGTACATGTGAAAATTTATCAGGCTAAAACAGACGATCAGATCAGAGAATCGTTATTAATGGATCTTGTTAGAGATAGGTTTTCAGATCGAAGTTTAAATGCAGAGGTCTTGTATCAGTATCCGGAGTTTGAATTGTTAGATATTGATATAAATGAATTTTCATTAGATGAATATATAAAGATAAGAAAACAGTTTTGGAAAAAGCTTAATTCTTTAGTTGTTGAGTCTATGGAGCTAGCTACTTTAGAGTACGGTACTGGAAGCGCTGGTTGTAATAAAGCTCTCTCTAATAAAGCTTTTAAGATTTTTGTATCTAAAATAGATGAGCTGAGCACTTTCGTTAATGCAAAAGAAGCGTCATTACTTAAAGGCTTTTTACTATCTGAACTTCCACTAAATGTTACTCAAGATTGCTTTGAAGGGTATAGAGAAGCTATTGAAAACTGGTTTAGTGAGCTGGATCTTTCAAAACAAAAAAATTTATTTTTGAATGATTTGGATTTATATAGAGAAATGTTAAACGAAATATTCTCTGTTAAAAGGAACTAATCATGATAGTGCCACCAACAGTTATTGCGCAGCTTCCTCAAGTAATAGGAAAAATAATTCCATTATTTACTAACGCTATTAAGGTTCTATCAACAAAGTTACCATTACTTATTGATAAGATTAAGCCAATTACAGATACAATTTGGAAAGCTTCTCAAGCTATGGAAGTTTATAAAAGTACCGCAAGTGCAGAGAAATTAGGTGATAAAGTAATTCAAGCTGAGCAACAAGGCGTCACCTTAGAAAGTTGTATGGGCGACTATAAAGCTTATCAAAATAAGATAGATAACTTTAATTTAGATGCTGATAAATCATTGATAATACCAGTTGAAGAAAAACTTTCTGCTAGTTTAGTTTTAATGACTATTGAATTAGAAGAAAGGTATGGACCTGAAATTGTGGGAATATTTGGATTAATTAATCGCAATAGTGATTTTTTTTCGTCGGATAGGATCTCTAAATATTTAGAAGCTTGTGACCAAGCCTACATTTCAATTTCAGATATTTGTAGTTACTTTAATTCTAATTTGAACCGTCAGGATTCTAATTTAGTAGAAAAGAAGCTTATTGAGATAGAAAAGAGTATTAAGAGCGACATTAATGAAGGAAATATAGTTTCGTCAATAAGGTTAGAGAGGGAATAGTATGGGTTTTTTTGATAGTTTATGTAGCTCGATAAGCTCCGCATGTCGGAGTGTTTGTAATGCTGTTAGCAAAGTAGTTGATACAGCAGTTGAGTTAACCAATAAAGTTGGCTCAATGGCTATTGAAGGGTTAAGAGGTGTTGCTTCAGTGATTACAAATATTGCACAGTCATTAGGGTTTATGAAGCTAAATGAGAATCCTGAAGAATTAGGTGATCAGATAATACAAGCTGAGGGTGAAGGCATTACTTTGGAGTCATGTATGGGAGATTATGAAAAATACATGGAGAAAATCAGGAATTTCAAGGTTGACCCTGAGTACTCTAAAAAAATTACTTTAGAAGACAAACTCGTTGCTACATCTGTTGTCATGGGATCGCGAATAGAACAGCACTATGGCCAGAGTATTGCCCCTTTAATTCCCCTCATGGCACGTATGCCAGAGTTTTTAAAAGGTGGTAGACTTAAAAGCTTTTTAGATGCAGGTATATCAATACTTAAGGTTGGAGATTACTTTTCTTCAAATTTGAATAGAAAAGAATCGACTCCTATAGAAGCGATGCTGGTCAAAAATGAAAAAGCTAACAGTCCTGACGTAGATGAAGACAAGCTCAGAAATATGCTACGTTCTATGCGGGAGTAATCAGTACCCTGTGCAAATTGTAGAAGCAAGCTAGCCTTCAGTACCGTGTGCAATACTGAAGGCTAAAAGGGAGATTAGTTACACTCGCCTTTGCGACGTTCGTCTCGTCGCACTATTTAAGTCTTTCTTAGTTGTTCTCTTTAGCCTTTTCTTTGGCTTTCTTTTCCTTGGCTTTCATTTTTTCTTTCGCATCTTTTTTGTGCTCGTGGGCTTTGCCCTCGGCCGCTTCGTGCTTGTCTTCAGCTACTTCTTTTTTAGCTTCAACGATTTCTTTTTTGGCTTCGGCTTTTTCTTTGGCCATTTCACGCTTCTCTTGGGCGTGCTCTTGAGCATTTAGGTGCTTAAGTTCAGCGTGCTCATTCATTTCTTTAACTTGTGCTTTTTGCTCTTTTACTTCTTTTTCTTTTTTATCTTGAGCACTGGCTTCAACGCTTACACCTAGAGAAACAGCTAGCATTAAAGCAACACTTAGTGGACGTAATGAGTTCATAATTTTTACTCTTGAGTTGTTAATTTCCTGTAAAGGCTATCACACTAGCCTAAACTGAAACTGAACAAGAAATTCGGATATATTTTAACAGCTTGTTGCCGATTATTATCACTGGTACGATGAGATGAAGTAACTAAACGGGCCGAATTATGACCGATCTTCAGCAGCATTCGCTTTTTGTTGACCTTAATGCCGCGCAGCAATTACATCTGCGTTATATCGCCAAGGCCGATTCAACGGGTCCGGCGGTGTTTTTTATGCATGGCGCCGTTGAAAACGGCAAAATTTTCTATACCCACAGTAATAAGGGCCTGGCGCCTTTTTTAGCGCGTTTAGGTTATCGTTGCTACGTGGCCGATTTGGCTGGAAGAGGTGAGAGTAAACCGGCCATAGCCCGAGGTGCCGCCTATGGTCAAACCGAGGCCATCTGCGCCGAGATCCCCGCTTTTATTGATAAGATTATCGCCCATAGCGGCGAGTTTCCTCGTTTTTGGGTTGCGCATTCCTGGGGTGGGGTGCTCTTTAACAGCGCTTTTGCCCGCTTCCCTGAATATATAGACAAGGTAAGTGCCTGTGCCTATTTTGGCTCAAAGCGCTCGCTCTACAATCGCCATCTGGGGAAATTTATTAAGGGTAATTTAATCTGGTATTGGCTGGCACCTAAGTATGCGCAAAAGCACGGTTATCTGCCTGCGCGCCAGCTTAAGTGGGGCAGCGACAATGAAACCATTAAGTCGCACTATCAGAGTATGCAGTGGGCCAAGGTGTTGCCTTGGGTCGACAGTGACGATGGCTTTGACTATGGTGCAGCTCTGCGCGAGAAGAGTTTACCGCCGATTTTGCATATTGCCGGGGTCAAGGATAAATCCCTGGCTCAGCCCATAGATATTCAAAAGTTTATGCAGGAGTCCGGGGTCGGGCTGCAGGAGCTAAAAATCTATGGCCGCAGCCATGGTCATCACCATGATTATGGTCATATCGATATGCTTACTCATCCACAGGCAGTGCGGGATCAGTTCCTGGATGTGCAGGCCTGGTTTGCACGGCACGGCGAAATTTAATTTGTTTCGCTACGCAATCCATGGCGCCTGTGTTGGCCGATACAAGCCGTCCTCATCCAGCTGGTGGAGAAGTCGGGCGCTAGTGAAATGCGTCTAAGTATGTGACAATGCGCAATCAGATCCCTAATTCAAGACAGTATGCGAATCTATCGTTCGTTCCATCGCGCTCCATTGCGGGTGCTTATGATTTCGCGGCGCCGACAAAAACTGAAACTCCGCCGCGCCATGGTGACGCTTAAGTGGGCGCTTGCTCAAGAGCGGCAAGAAACAAGGGAAATGCTCGATATATATAAGCGCTACACCAAGGGACAGGCGTCTAAACAAGACTTACAGGTAGCCAATAAACAGTTTATTGATATTCTTAAAGGCCTCGGCCTTGGGGTATTTGCCGTGCTGCCGTTTGCACCCATTACCATTCCTTTGGTGGTCAAAATTGCTCATATGGTGGGGGTCGATATCCTGCCCAGCTCCTTTAGTAACCCCAAACCACCCAAAACCAAAGTGTTGGATAAGCCAAAAGACGATTAGTTCTGGACTCTAGCGGCCTTTAGCGACGCTAACGACAGGCGAATTCGGCGATGGGGCGATACACTAGCCCCTGATCGTCCCGAGTCGAGTGATATAAGGTGAAATGATCAATATCCAGCTGCAATGGTGGCATGGGGCGCTCGACCTTAGGGGGCGTTTTAAGGTTACGTGCCAGGGTAACATGAGGGCGATAACGGCTATGTTGATCGTGGAACTGATGTTGCCCGGCCAAGGCTCGTAGCCCTGCGGCTAAGGTCAGCAAGTGTGGATCGGGAGCGCTTGGGCGTAGGTGGAATAAGCCATTGTGCGGCCAATAATCATGCTCATCCAAGATCAGAGAAAAACGTGGCACTCGCAGATTGTGGGCGCTATCAATTAACTGCTGCGCCTGCTCTTGCTCAACCTGACCGAGAAACATCAGGGTTAAATGCCAGTTACGGCATTGGGTTGGCGCCTTGCTTAAGGTGGCATGGTGGCTTAACCACTGCTTGATATGTTGCTTCTGCTCGGCGCTCAGCCCCAAGGCAAAAAACAGTCGACGTGCTTGCTCGCAAGGTCCCATGGTTTGGCTATATCATTTACTTTTTTAACTTGATATCCTGCCTATTATCAGTAATAAAAAGTGAGTCCGCAATGAATTTACTCATCAATAAACCTCGTCTCGATACCGCCTTAATTCCACTTTTCATTTTTGACCAACAAGGTTGTGAGGCTTGGTGCGCAGAGCAAGATGATTTTACCCGCACCTGGGTAGCTCGCTCACTGCAACAGCAACCCGGCTTATGTGTGCTGCCGAATCCGGAAACTGGCGAGCCGCAAAGCGCTATTTTGGTGACTTCAGATGTCGCTGATATGTGGGCGGCCGGTGATATTATCGGTAAATTGCCCAAGGGTGATTATCAATTACAAAATGCCGCTAATGAGCGCGATATTGCCCTGGGCTTTGTGCTCGGCGGCTATCAATTCAGCGGCTACAAGCAAATTCAGCTGCCACAGGCGCGTTTGCTTATTGAAGATGCTGCCTTATACCAAGAATTAGTGGCATTAATGGAGTCGACCCAGGTGGTACGTGACCTGGTTAACACCCCAGCTGCGGATATGATGCCGCAGCACTTAAGTGAAGTGATGAACGACATGGCTCAGCGCTTTGGCGGTGAGTTTAGCGAGTGGGTGGGTGATGAGCTGCTAGAGCAAAATTACCCCACCATTCATCTTGTTGGCCGTGCCAGTGAAAACAAGCCGCGGTTGTTGGATTTACGCTGGGGCAAATCGGATGCGCCTAAAGTAACCCTGGTTGGTAAGGGTGTGTGTTTTGACTCCGGTGGTCTGGATCTAAAACCCGCCGCCGGTATGCGTTTGATGAAAAAGGATATGGGTGGTGCCGCCCATGTAATTGGCCTGGCGAATCTGATTATGGCCATGGAGTTGAATATTCAACTGCGGGTCCTGGTACCTGCGGTGGAAAATGCGGTATCACGCAATGCGTTTCGCCCGGGCGATGTGGTGAAAACACGCAAGGGTCTGACCGTGGAAATCGATAACACGGATGCCGAAGGTCGTTTAGTCTTGTGTGATGCCTTAGATGAAGCACAGCAGGAAAACCCGGAGATGATCATCGACTTCGCTACTCTGACCGGCGCCATGCGCATTGCCTTGGGTACCGAGCTGCCGGGCTTTTTCAGTAATGATGACAAGCTGGCCGAGGCCCTGACTCAAGCCGGTGAACATAGCCAAGATCCTGTATGGCGCATGCCATTATTCGCCCAGTACAAGAATATGATGAAAAGCGATGTGGCAGATTTAACCAACTGTGCACCGGGCCCTTTCGCGGGTGCTATTACCGCAGCCCTGTATCTGCAGGAATTTATCGACGCCAAAACCCCTTGGGTCCACTTTGATGTGATGGCCTGGAACCTACGTGCGTTGCCCGGTCGCCCGGTAGGCGGTGAAGCTTTCGGTATTCGCGCCGTATACACCATGCTGGCAGACAAATACGGGCGTTAACTCGTTCTCACTCCAACATATAAATCACGAGCCGCGATTGCGGCTCGTTTTTTATTCTCCGTCGGACTCATTGAGCCAGGCCCTGGCGGCATCAGCATCGGCAAAGTACTTGACCTCGCCGCTGGTAAACCAATTGGCGATGCGTGCCGCATAATCCTGCCAGTCGTGACGGCCATAAAAGGCGATACGGCGAAATTGATGGCGGTGGGCAATGCCGAGCTTAAAGTCATCCCACAGAGCGCGGGTGCTGAATCCTTCTAGCTCGCTGGCATCGATAAACACATCGACGATACGCTCATCCAGCCCCTTTAGGGCGTCATCAAACATAGGAGTGATCACTTCATAGTCGTGATGATCTAACTTGCCGACTATCACCATGGAAATGTAAAAACGCGCTTTGGTGCGCTCTATGCCTATATGTAAACCATGACGTTTCATTTGCTGGCCCTTATGGTGTGTTTAGATGTTTATTTAACATAGCAAAAGGGTGGCGAGAACGCCGATGATGTAGCGCAATAAAACAGCAAAAAGAAACAAGGCCGCATAGGCGGCCTTGAATTGAAAGGAAGTTTACCGTTTTTTATTTCTGACACGCAGCAACGGCGTCGGCGATAAGCTCCAGGCCGGTTTGCGGGCAAGGTGGTAACTCGGCGCTGCTTTCACGCACAGGAGTTACTCTTTGACCCCACTTTATATAACTTGCGGCCCAGGTTAAACCTGCTCCAAAGGCCGCCGACATAATGTTGGCACCCGGTTTTATCATGCCGCGCTCTACCGCTTCACACAGGGCGATGGCTATGGTGGCCGCCGAGGTGTTGCCATACTCATCGATATTGACCATCACCTTGTCGTCTTCGACCTTAAGGCGTTGCTGAATGGCCTGGATAATGCGCAGGTTCGCCTGATGGGGTACCAGTACATCGATATCATCCAGGCTTAATTGTGCCTGGTTCAGTACGTCATCACAGGCGCCGCTCATGCCTTTAACCGCACGCTTAAAGATTTCCGGGCCGACAAAATGCAGCTCCGAGCCACCGATGGCTTCGTACTTATTGATGTTGGAACCAAAATTTTCAATGTGCAGGATGCTGCGATCCGAGCTGTCGCAGCCAGATTTGCTGGCCAATAACCCCAGGGCTTTCTCGCTTGCTTCAAGTACTACGGCACCAGCACCATCACCAAATAGCACGGCGCTGTCGCGGCGGGCCCAGTTGATATACCAGCTCATACGTTCTGCAGCGACAACCACGGCGCGCTTGATCATTCCCGCCTGAATTTGTGCAGTGGCCATTTGCAGTGCGTATAAAAAGCCAGAGCACGCGGCATTACTGTCACACGCGGCTGCACCTGTGGCACCGAGGCGTTGTTGTACCTCGGAGGCGGTGTTGGCGACCACAGTGCTGGGTGTACAGGTGGCGACCAATACCAGGTCTAAATCCTTGGCATCTAGGCCGGCACAATCTAGGGCGCGCTGCGCCGCAACTGTGGCCAGCTCGGCGGTGCTGACATGGCTAACATGACGGGCTTTAATGCCAGTGCGTGAGCTGATCCACTCGTCGGATGTATCTACGACTGTGGCTATATCCTGATTGCTAATTCGCGCCGGTGGAACACACTTGCCCCAGCCGGTGATCTCTGCATAATGCATATAAAATCCTGTGTCATTGCATCGGCGACCGCCTAATTCAACTGGCCCGATGTCTTTAGTATGTTGCTGCTTTATACCAAAATGAGCCTGCTTGGTCGAGCCTTACCTATGTCTTGCACAGAAGTATGCTTTGTTCTCTGTATGCTGCGTATGACAGTTACTGAAAGTGCAAGCCAGTGATGAAGTAAATCAGTCAGTCTTTTTATAGCACCTAATAGCACCTAAGGTATTGAATATGGTACATGAAGTTGGCAAATTGGCCGCTTGGCTACTACGCTGATGTAATCGCTTTAGATAAATCGCCGCTGAACGATACCGAACAGTTAATTTCGGCCAGTTAACGCCGGTTCGTTTGATGATGCACGCAGGAAAATTTATACGCCACTATGAACAAGATTAAAGCGCAGTTATTTGAGCAACTGATCGAGCTTGAACGCTCCTTGATGCGTGACGATGTGCGTGCCGATGCGGCGCGTCTCAATGCCTTGATTGACGATGACTTTATTGAGGTGTCCTCGGACGGAAAACGTTTTAATAAGACCAATGTGCTGGAACGTCTGCCTAAAGAGCAGTCGAAAAGCCGCAAGCCGCTTTTTCATAATCAGGATTTTGTCGGTCGTATGCTCAGCGATACCGTGGTGCAGCTTTATTATCGCAGTGCCTTGCGGCGTATTCGAGGCGGCCAGTGGCATTTTTCTTCGCGTATGTCCTTGTGGCGTTTGGATGCGGAGCAACACTGGCGGGTGGTTTATCACCAAAGTACCCCCTGCGAGGCCTTCACCATGGAATAATGGCCCGAGCTTTCAACGTATTGGGTTTGGTTATTTTCTTTTACTAAAGTCTGCAAATTCGGGGTTACTACTTGCTCTCGGGAAAGCGCCTTGGTTATTAGTTTTGTGAATTTATTAAACAATTTCAGTGAGCTAGAATAATGGCTCTTGCTTAATTTCGATTCGGCAAGATAATCTCGCAGTCCCGCTCTGGAGCACAATTTTGCCGCTATGGGGATCGCAGGCTACGCTTAAGCAAACACTGTCGTGAGCTTGATTATGAATTTTGCAGAGTTTAACTTTTTTGCGGTGCTGTTGGCGGCCTTAGCCACCTTTATCCTTGGCGGGCTATGGTATTCGCCGCTCATGTTTAAATCCGCCTGGCTCGATGGTTGTGGCTTAACCGATGTGGACTTGGCTCAGGCTTCCATGGGCAAGGTGTTCTCCCTGGCTTTTATCCTCTCCTTGGTCGCGGCCTTTGTGTTTGCGTTATTTCTAGGCCCCAAACCCGATCTCGGCTTTGCCGTTGGTGCCGGTTTTGCCGCCGGTTTATGCTGGGTGGCAACCTCTTTTGGCATTAGTTATTTATTCGAGCAAAGACCGCTGAAACTGTTTTTGGTCAACGGCGGTTATCATACTCTGCAATTTACCTTGATTGGCCTGATCCTCGGGTTATGGCACTAGCCTGATCGGGCGCTGCAGATTGTGCCCGAGCATATTGAGGTTTTAACTTGGCTCTCAAGGGGTTAGAGTTAATACTCCAGTGCCGCCCCCACAGGATTCAGCCAAGGCGGTGCAAAAATAAGAAAAATAAAGGATGAAGATGGATATTCTCCCCATAGCCCTAGGCACTGAAACAGGCCTTGATACCCTGGTGAGCGAGTCGGGCAAAGTGCACTTTGGTCACCTCAATGGCCCGATTCAATCCTTTGGACTCGAGCACTTTAACTACACCAATGCCATGGATAAGCCCGCCGGGCGATTGGCAAAGCATTTTCACTTTAAGCAGTTTCAGTTTGTCTCTGTGATCACTCCCAGATTTTTAATTGGCGTGGCCATTGCCGATATTCGTTATGCCGCCTCAGGCTTTTGCTATCTCTATGATATTGAAGCCAATAAGCTGGTGGAAACGAGCTGGCTTAAGCCCCTGTCATTGGGCTGCACCATGGCTCCTTCGCCTTGGGAGGGATGCTCCAGCTTGGGTGGTGCGGGAGGCAAGATAAGCATGGAGATCAACGCCGGCGTGTGGCAGTTGCGTATTGCTACCAAGCAGATTAGCGCCGATTTTACCCTGATCCCGCCAACGGCGAGCCTGCCCATGGCCCTGTGCAATCCCACCGGCTACAGCGGCTGGACCTACACCCAGAAACACAACGCCTTGGGGGTGCAGGGCTCGCTGGTGATCAATCAAGAAGCTCAAGATTTGGAGCATGCCCTAGCGGGGTATGATTTTTCCGCCGGCTTTATGCGCCGGGAAACCAGTTGGCGCTGGGCCAGTATCAATGGCCGTATTGGTGGGTCATTGTTCGGCCTCAACCTGGCCGCCGGAGTCAATGAGACAGGTTATAACGAAAATGTGTTTTGGCGCGATGGTGAGAGCCATCTGCTTGGCCCGGTGCATTTTGATTTTACTCGCAGCGCCTGTGAGCCGGACTGGCAGATAAGCTCTCAAGATGGCAAGGTCTCGCTGACCTTCAGCCCCTTAAACAAGCGTCAGGAGCGCCTGAACCTGGGGCTGTTAAAGAGTAACTTCCGCCAGTATATCGGTCATTTCAATGGCCAGATTGAAGATGCCAAAAGTCAGCTGCATCGCCTCGATAATGTCCTTGGCTTAACTGAAGATCATTATGCTTTATGGTAAGGGCTTCATTGCTCCCGATCGTTTGATGGCGCGCCAATGGCTCATCGCGCCGTTAAAATGTTAAGCTAACTGCTCATCAATAATGGGGGAAGCATGGCCAAGCCGAATAAAAAGGGACCGGTTCGCACCGTGGATATCTTTTGCAGTAAATGTCGCACCCAACTGTATAAGTATCGAAAAGGTGGCAAGGGGGCGTTGGTAAAGTGTTTTATTGAGCGTATCAGCGAGGACTACACCGAAGAGGTGGCAACCTGCCCGGGGTGTCAGCAGGTGTTTGCCCGACAAACCCTGATCCGCGGCACGCCGGCATTAAAAATAATCGGCCAAAAGGTGTATATGAAATAATACCAATTCCAACGCGGTTAGCATGGTATTTAGCCCGCTAGAATGATTAGCTATTTAAGTGAGTTGGTATCAGCAGGGCATTTGTCCTTAGGTGTCCAGCCTGGCCTTGGTAGGCTGAAGAGGTTTGTTTTGTGGAGCTAGGTAATGGACCTATTATTTGATGTTATTGGCATGAGCGGCACCTTTTTAGTGGTGGGCGCGTTTTTCTTATTACAGCTAGAGAAGTTACCTGCCTCGGGTCTGGGCTATAACCTGATGAACCTAAGCGGTGCCATCTTGTTGTTAGTAAGTCTCTGTTACAATTTTAACCTTGCCAGTTTTGTTATCGAGATATTCTGGATAGCCGCCTCTCTTATCGGTATTTATAAGCACGTGATGGCGCGTCGCGAGCTAAAATCGCTACCGGCTTCTTAACTAACCTAAATAACACAAAAAAGCGGGCTAATTAGCCCGCTGTGTTTTGGCGCATAAGAGTGAAAATTAGCGTGGCAGGTTTTTGCTCACTTTTTTGTTTTTATTCATAACGCCACTGTAATAGCCGTGCAGAGCATCGCTAAGTTGTTTTTCGCAGCGCTTGAGCTGTTCGCCCTGGGTGATCACCTGCATGCTCAGTTTTACCTTTTCTTCGCGAATGCTGTTGATGTCCTGGCTCTGCCCTTGCAAACGTCGTTGCAGCTCTTCTACCTGTTGTGTTGATGATTTAAGCAGTTCATGCAGCTCCTTGTTGCGCTCCTGAAGATCGCGGCAATGATGCTTCATTACATGCCCGCTGGTATTGGCTTCTTCTAACTTTTGCTCCAGATCGGCCAGCTCTATCTGCACATCGCGTTTGGCCTGGATCTGCACCTGCTGCATCTGTTCGGCCATTTTATCCATATGGGCCAAGGCTTTTTTATTGAGCTCGTCTGCCTGATTGATTTGTGCCAGTAGCGGTGCTTGCGCTTCTTGCAAGTGTCTTATCTGTCGCTCTTTTTCTAGCAACAATTGTTTATACAGGTGCACCTGCTCTTGCACCGAGGGCTCCCCGGAGGATTTGTTAATGTGAGTGACATTGGGCTGCATAGCCGCCTCCATATGAGGATGTAAGTCAGAGTGCGCCATGATCTATCCTTGTTTACGTGATAATTTGGATTGGTTAAATTTTAACAAGGATAATGAGCGCAACTTATTGATCTAAATCAGTATGGCATGGCTATTGATGGTGCAGTTGTACCGAACTTTGATCTAGCGCAAGGGCTGGGGCAAAAATCGCCGTCGCTGGTAAGGAAAAGGTTGGCAGGTTTTACTCGCCCTGCTTAACGAGTATACAGGTGACGTTGTCGCCGGCGCCGTGAGAGAGCGCCGAGTGCATCAAGGCCTTGCCGGCACTGTGTATATTAGTGGCGTTTAGTGACACTTCTATTTCAAAGTCGGATAGCTTGTCCGTTAAGCCGTCACTGCATAATAAAAAGATATCCTGCTTGTGCCTTTTACCATGCATCACTTCTACCTGAACTTGGCGTTTGACGCCTAGGGCCCGCACAACCTCATGTTGCAGCGGGTGGCTGGCAGCTTGCGCCGAGGTGATCACTCCGGTATCAAGCAACAGGTTGATCCGGCTATGATCCCGGGTCTGTTGCTCCAGTTGATTGTTTCTAAATAGGTAACCTCGGCTGTCGCCGACCCAGATAAAATAGAAATCAGGGCCATCCAGGACCAGGGCGACCGCCGTTGAACCCATGGTTTTTCCCTGCATATACAGCTGTGAGTAGTCGAAAACTTGTCTATTGGCGTCTTCAAAAGCGCTGACCAGGGTGAGGTAGAGGGGAGTGTTGTGAGGGCGCTTAAGCAGCTGCTGTTTGACGACTTCAATCACCTGCGCACTGGCGTATTCGCCCCCGCTGTGCGCACCCATGCCATCGGCAACCACCCAGACTCCTTGATCGGGAAGTGCCAATAAGGCGTCTTCATTTTTGCTGCGAATAACGCCGCGATGGCTTTGTGCAAAGCTGTTCAGTTGCATGCCCTTGTCCACTGAGGTGGTATTGTGAGCATCTTCGCCATATACCGAACACAGCGGAGAAAAATATAAGAGCGAGCGTCCATTAATCTTGTTTATTCCCTTGGGTTAGTCAATGAAAACACAGTAGGTGGTAACTCACACCTTGCCTCGTATATAAATCCTTATGGGCTCAATATTAGCTGGATACTCCAGGGAATGCCGCCGCTAACCGGGCTTTGCTGTTGAAAAACAAAGCCCGTTTAGCTTGTCTTTAAAGGCGTCGGCCTTCACCTACGTAACGTCCGGCGAGGATCCTTTCATACATATCATTGGCGGTTCTTTTCGCGCGCTCTATGGCATCCGGTTGTAGTCTACGCTCATCGAGCTTGCGGCTGGTGCTGGCATCCATATTGCCGTTGAACTCGGCAATACTGTTCCAGATGTATGATTTTTCGATGCTTTTTGGTACGCCTAGGCCTTCGTAATACATCAGCGCCAAGTTAAATTGGGCTAAAGTGTAATTCTGCGCTGCGGCTTGTTGATACCAGTCTACCGCTGTAGGGTAGTCTTTGAGTACACCTTCGCCATTGGTGTACATAACGCCGAGGTTAAACTGGGCGGCGGCTACACCCTTTTTAGCGGCACCGATAAAAAGTTGTACAGCACGTTGTGAGTCCACTTTCACGCCTCGGCCTTCTTGATACATCACGGCGAGTGAAAACATGGCATCGGCGTATTCTTTGTCTACAGCTTGTTGGTAGAGTTGCGCTGCTTTGTATTGATTTTTGGCGACGCCATAACCATTTTCATACAGCTGAGCAAGTTCATAAATCCCTGGCGCAAAGCCCTTGTCGGCAAGATATTGAAATTCGCTGATGGCGGTTTCAAAATCACCCACATTGGCGGCAGCAATTCCTTCTTCTAAACCAGCTTGGGCAGGAGGGGTGAGCACGAGTGCAGTGCACAGACTCACAGTGTATAAGGTAAATCGCAACATAGTGTGTCTCCGAGAATGGCTGCTATCTATCTGATTCTAGCCTTGTTATCCATTATTATCCAAAGTCTATCGAGAAATAACCAAAGAGAGTTAGAAGTTTTTTAGTTATATCTAAGACCTAGCAGTAGGATACAAAATTGTTACTTTTGATTGCAGGCTATATGTCCGCTTTATGCTCAAGGCGAAGCTCCGGTCTATTCATCCCCTCGGCCTAAGACGCAAGCCTTTAATTTTGACCCAATTCCATGCTACAACAAGTTAAATTCTGCACACCGGATATGGAGAAAGGAATGAGCGACCAATACAGCGCACTGCGCAGCAATGTGAGTTTGTTAGGGCAAATACTGGGACACACCATAGAGCAGGCCTTAGGTGCGCCAGCTTTAGAAAAGGTTGAAGCCATTCGTCAACTGGCCAAGAGTTCACGTACTGGTGACGAGCAAGCCCGGGAGCAGCTGCTGAACGAGTTGCATCGCCTTAGCGACGATGAGCTCCTGCTGGTGGTGCGCGCCTTTAACCAGTTTTTAAATCTGGCCAATGTGGCGGAGCAGTACCACACGGTTTCGCGTCATGCGGATACAGGTTTTTGCCAGCTCGACCCTCTCAAACAGACCCTAAAGCGCCTGAAGCAGAGTAATATCGGCAGTGAGCAAATAGCGCAGGTGCTGGCCAAACTCGATATTAACCTGGTATTGACGGCGCACCCCACCGAGGTGACTCGACGCACATTAATCAACAAGCATGTGCAACTAAGTGATTGCCTCGATAAGCTTGAACTCGACAAACTCTTGCCGACCGAACGCACCCAGTTGCTTGCGCGTATGCGCCAGCTTATCGCCCAGGCCTGGCATACGGATGAAATACGGCACAGCCGGCCAACCCCCCTGGATGAGGCCAAATGGGGCTTTGCTGTGATAGAAAACAGTCTGTGGCAAGCGGTGCCCGAATATGTGCGTGAGCTCGATACCCTGTTGCAGCAGGAGTTAAATATGAGCCTGGCACCCAGTGCCCGGCCGGTGCGTTTTACTTCCTGGATGGGCGGCGACCGGGACGGCAACCCTTATGTTACCGCCGAGGTTACCCAAAGCGTGCTCGAACATGGCCGCTGGATGGCCCTGGACTTGTATATTCGCGATTTGAATCAGCTTATCAATGAGCTTTCCATGCATCAGGCAAGTGACGAGCTATTGGCGCTCAGTGGCCCAAGCCATGAGCCTTATCGTCAGGTGCTCAAAGCGCTGCGCAGCGACTTACAGCAGACCCATAAATATCTGGAAGCAAAAATTACCGGTCAGCCAAGCCGGGGTGAAAACCGTATTACCGACATCAAGCAAATCATCAATGTGCTGCAAATGTGTTATCGCTCTTTATGCAGCAATAAGATGGCGGTCATAGCCGATGGTCTGCTGCAAGACACTCTAGTGCGCTGTCGCTGCTTTGGCCTGCAGCTGAGCCAGCTCGATATTCGCCAAGACAGTGACAAACATGCCCAGGTACTGGCGGAGATCAGCCAATATCTGAATTTGGGCGATTACTGTGCCTGGGATGAGCAGACCAAGCTGGCGTTTTTAGCCAAAGAGTTGGCCAATCCGCGACCTTTGTTGCCCCGCCATTGGCAGCCGTCCGAGCAAACCCAAGAAGTGCTCGATACCTTCAAGGTGATTGCCGACAACCACGCCGACAACTTTGGCATCTATATTATTTCCATGGCCCGTCAGGCTTCCGATGTGCTGGCGGTGAAGTTGCTGTTAAAAGAGGCTGGCTGTGCGTTCAATATGCCGGTGGCGCCTCTGTTTGAAACTTTGGACGACCTTAATCGCGCCCCCGAGGTGATGCGCACTCTGTATGATAATGAGGTTTACCGCGCCGTGATGGGTGAGCAGCAATACGTGATGATAGGCTACTCCGACTCGGCCAAGGACGCCGGCATGATGGCTGCAGGCTGGGCCCAGTACAGCGCCATGGAATCCCTGGTTACCCTAAGCGATGACTGTGATATTGAGCTGGTACTCTTTCATGGCCGTGGCGGCACAGTGGGCCGTGGCGGCGCACCGGCGGCTCAAGCCCTGCGCTCGCAACCGCCGGGCAGCTTGAAAAACGGCCTGCGGGTGACCGAGCAGGGGGAAATGATCCGTTTTAAATACGGTCTTGCCAGTGTCGCCAAGCAAAGCCTGCACCTGTATGTGGGCGCCGTGCTTGAGGGCAATCTATTGCCTCCGCCGCAACCCGAGCCGCAGTGGCGCGAGGTCATGGCGGTAATAAGTGAGAAGTCCTGTGAACATTATCGCGCCATAGTGCGTGGCAATAAGGATTTCGTTCCTTATTTCCGCAGCGCCACACCTGAGCAGGAGCTGGGTAAACTGCCCCTAGGTTCACGACCGGCAAAACGTAATCCGGACGGTGGCGTAGAAAGCCTAAGAGCGATCCCTTGGATATTTGCTTGGTCGCAAAACCGGTTAATGCTGCCGGCCTGGTTGGGTGCTTATCAGGGATTGGCGGCAGCCATAGAGGAATTTGGTGAGCAACACCTGGCCTTGATGAGCCAGCAATGGCCCTTTTTCCGCACCCGTTTGGAAATGCTGGAAATGGTGTTTTGTAAAGCCGACAGCTGGCTTAGCGCCTATTATGACCAACGCCTGGTGGCGTCGCATCTGCAACCCTTGGGTGAGCAACTGCGCAGTGAACTGGCACAGGCCACGGCGCTTATCAAGGAGTTGAGCCCTGAGCATACCTTGCTCGGTCATCAGCCCTGGATCCGCGAGTCCATTGCCCTGCGAAACCCCTATACCGACCCCTTAAATGTGCTTCAGGTTGAGCTATTGAAGCGGGTGCGCGCCGGTGGCTCGGTGGCCTTGGACAATGCTTTGATGATCACCATGGCCGGTATCGCCGCCGGGATGCGTAATACCGGCTAAGTTAGTGTAAAGTAGCGCTAATGCGGGCCAGGTTGCCGCGTTAGCGCCACTAGGTTACTATCGCCATAAACTGCTAAACAAAAGGACAGCTTGTGTGTCCAACCCCCATGCTTGAAAGTATCAAGCAACAGCGCGGCATTATTAGCGCACAGCAATTTGAAAATCTCAGCCAGTTGCTGGGAAATAATCACAAAGACACCGCACAGTGGCTGTTAACCCAGATACAGCCCTGGGCAGTCGCGCCCATTTCCCAGTTTCAGGTGGCGGCTTTGGTGCATGCCCGCAATCGTCATGGTGAAGAGTTCTACGCCGCCGGAGTCAATGTTGAGTTGCCCCATTGCGGGCTAGAGAGCGCCGTGCATGCGGAGCAAACCGCGCTGCATAATGCCTGGCTCAATGACGCCTGTGAGCTTCTGCACTTGTATGTCAGTGCCACGCCTTGTGGCTATTGTCGCCAGTTTATCAAGGAGTTTTGTGCCGATACTGGACTTGCAATCAGTATTGGTGAGGTTGAGGCGACGCTGAGCGAGTTATTACCTCTGGCGTTTGGGCCAAACGATCTAGGAGTGAGTGAACGTATCTTGGCTGAGCAAAAAGGCAATTGTTGCGGTCTTGGTAAATGTGATGATGTCGAGCCACTGCAGCAGCAATTGCATCGGCATCTGCAGCTCAGTTATGCGCCCTACAGTGGTGGCCAGGCGGCGCTGATGTTAAGCATGGGCGAGCAGCATTTTTATGGCCGTTATATTGAAAATGCCGCCTTTAATCCCAGCTTCCATCCCTTGCTGGCGGCCTTTAGTCAGGTGGCGCTCTTGGGGCAGGGCATTGATTTTAACGCCATCGACAGTGTGTCCCTCTGTGAGCGAGACAGCCTTAAATCACATCGGGACACCACCGAGGCTATGGTGCGACGCTTAGCGCCGCAGGCCAGGTTTCAGTATCACTGTGCCAATAGTAGCGCCGCCGCTGCCAGTACCTGAGTGATGGCGCGCTGCTCTATGGCGGCAATATCCACTGCCGGGATCTCCTGATCGCAACGATTCACCAGCACCCCGGCGATACAACCGGCGCGCAGCCCTAAGGCGCTGCACATGGTCAGCAGGGTGGCCGATTCCATTTCATAGTTCATTACTTTAAGGGCTTGCCACTGTGCCATGCTGCCTTGCAGGTGCTGAGGCACATAGCCGCTGTGGGTGTCGTAGCGCTCCTGACCCGGGTAGAAGGTATCGCTTGAGGCGGTAATGCCGATATGGTGTGCTTCCTTGCTTTGCTCGCAGGCAGCGACTAAGGCGGCGGTGGCTCTAAAGTCGGCAACCGCGGGGTAGCTGGCCGGAGCAAAATGGTGCGAGGCACCGTCGAGGCGTACCGAGGCATGGGTAATAAGCAACTCGCCCACCTTAATATGGGGCTGAATGGCGCCCGTGGTGCCGACGCGTAAAAAGGTATCGACCCCCAGTTGCGCCAGCTCTTCAACGGCAATGGAAGTTGACGGGCCGCCGATACCTGTGGAGCAGACCACCACACTGCGGCCGTTTAATTCGCCAAGATAAACATGGAATTCGCGATGCTGCGCCAGACATTGATGATTATCCAGTTGCTGCGCTATTACTGCGGCCCGCTCAGGAGCGCCGGGAATAATAGCCAGGGTGGCGCCGTTTAATTGATCTTTTGAAATGCCAAGGTGAAACATTGTTTTCATATTAACTCTCTGATCCCTATGCGTGTTAAGCGAGCAAGTAAGCCTATGCTGGCGCGCCGGGGCGTTTTTTATAAGGACATATGTCCGAATTTGCTCCTGTGCCCGCTTGCCAGCGCCGTAAATCTCAACTAGATGTTAAATAACATCATCAGAGGAGTTAGCGTATGGCCGTATCGTCAAATGCCACCAGTCATGGCGAGTTCGCTCGTTGTTTTGAATGTAATCGAATTAGCCCCTTGGCGCCACTGCATTGGTTAGCCCTGGCCTTTAACGATATGGCGCGGGCGCCGATTTTAAGCCTGATTTATGGTCTGGTTTTTACCCTGATCCCCGCCACCATTTTATTCTTTATTTATTCCAGTCAAACTCATTTGGTGATCTTGCCGGCAACCGTGGCCTTTGCCCTTGTGGGCCCGGCCTTTGCCGCCGGTCTTTATGATGTTGCCTGGGAGCTGGAAAAGGGTCATACCCCCACCTTATGGCACAGCCTTAAGTCCATGTTTCGTAACCCAGCCGGAGAGTGGGGCTTTGCGGTGCTGCTGATGGTGATCATGATAATCTGGATGCGCTTGGCGGCATTGGCGCACGCCCTGTATCCAAATACAGTGAACCCCAGCTTTGAAGAGTTGAGCGCGTTTTTAACCTTGGGCAGTATTATAGGTGGGGTCTTGCTGGTAACTGTGTTTGCCATTTCCGCCTTTACCCCACAGATCATGATGGAGCGCCGGGTGGATTTGATGACCGCCGTGGTCAGTTCCATGCATGCAGTACGCAATAATATTGCCGCCATGGTGGTTTGGTGCATCTGTATTGTCTGTTTGATTTTACTTGGCTTTCTGACCGGTGCCGCCGGCTTTATCGTGATTATGCCCTGGCTGAGTTATGCCAGTTGGCACGGTTACATCGCCACCATTAAAACCAAGCGCCCCCGTAGTTACGAGTAGACGAATTCGCTTATCGGCTGGCTTATGCAGCATTTATGCATAGCCAGTCACCTTCCCCAGTTACGCCTGTTCGCTTGTGTTTGACTTCTGCGCTCGGCTTGTATATTGATCCTGTATTGGTGCCGATTTAACGCCGATGTGAAATTGATAAATAAATAAAAATCAATGTCTTATATGTTGGTTTTTATTTTTCTGAGCGGGCTAAGGAAAATCCTTGAGGCGCTCTGGAGTCATTTTCATCGACACCGGCGGTAAATCGAAAAACTGCATAAATATTGAGGAGATAGCATGACCGCTAAGTGGCAAGACTTTCGAACTAAGGTAGCACAGTGCTTGTGTCCACCGGGTAATGGTGTATTTACGGTAAACACGGCGCAGGAGCGCAAGGCGGCATTGCAACAGAAGCTTTATGGCCAAACCGACAATATTGAAGCTCTGTGGCAAGCGTCTCTCGATGGTCTGCAAACGACCGAGCACAAGGCGGTAATGCTGGGGATCAGCTCAGACTGTGGCGGCGGTATTTTGCGCGGCGCCAACTGGGGTCCGCTATTTTTACGCAACACCCTGATTGAACAACAGCCTCAGGCGAAAGCCTTTGATTTGGGCGATGTGCGTGTCATTCCGCATCTGTTGCACGACAAGTATTTGAACGAAGGCACCATCAGCAACTGTCAAAAGGCCCTCTATGCGGATACCGACAGTGAGTACCATGTAAGCCCATTATCCATCACCGAGGACGTGTGCACCGACTTTTATGCTAACTTCCCAGAAAAGGGGATCTTCGGTATCGGTGGCGACCACTCAATCAGCTATCCTTTGACCAAGGCGTACCTAAAAGCCAAGCGCGAGCAGGGCAAGAAGGTAGCCATCATTCACTTTGATGCCCACACAGATCTTTTGGTAGAGCGATTGGGTATCGATTTGTGCTTCGGCTCTTGGTGCACCCATATCCTTGAGTACTTACCAAGCCCGGCGCATTTGATCCAATTCGGGATCCGTTCAAGTGGCAAGCCTAAATCCCATTGGGAAGGCACCTTTGGCGTGAAGCAACACTGGGCTCACGAAATCAATGAGCGCGGCACCGATGCGGTAGTAGCTGAAGTATTGGCTCAGCTACGTGCTGATGGCGTTGATGAGCTTTATGTCAGCTTTGATATTGATGCCCTGGACTCGGAATTTGCCTCGGCCACCGGCACACCGGAAAAAGACGGTCTTAATCCACAACAGGCATTGGATATTCTTGGCGCACTGGCCGCCGAGTTCCCTATTACCGGCGCCGATATGATGGAGATTGCTCCTTTCACCGACAGCTCGTTAGAGGGTAAGTCGAGCTCGGAAACGACGTTGCGTGAAGGTGCAAAAATCTCGGCATTCTTGCTTGAGCAAATGAATAAATAAGCTTGATTTTCCAGAGAAATCAGCAATAAAAAGAGCGCATTAGCGCTCTTTTTTGTGGCCGCTTTGTGGCAATATAAACAAGTGTCAGCATAAAATTTTGCGAGTGTTTCTATGAGCTATCCCTTCTTTCACCTTTGCAGCCTGACTCCCCGAGCCTTGTTACTGAGCGCCAGTGCTTTGATTATGTCCTTTATGTCTGGCCAGGCATGGGCGCAAACTCAGGTCTTGGTCGGCGGCGGTCTACAGGTATGCTCATCTATGACGCCCGAGCATTGTCAACAGTCCTTAAAAGGCGGTAAAGCCAGTTCTCTGTTTAAAGTCGATGAAAACGCCCTGGCTCGCCTAGACAGACACTGGCCGTCTCAGTATCAGACACAAAAAGAGAGCCAGATAAAAGCGCTTAAAGCACTTGTTAGCGAGCAAGCGATGACGCAGGAGCAATTACTAACGCTTTGGTATCAACAAGCCCCTCAGGCTCAGCTTTTGGCTCGTCCCCTTTATTATTATGTACTCGATACCCTGGAGTTGGCTGAGCCTTCTCAGAAAGTGCGCCTCGATACCTACATAAATAGCCATGAGGCTACTGGGGACATACTTGCCTTTATGCAAAGCTCAATTAGCGTTGCTGCGGGGCAACAGGCGCAGCCACCTCAGGTGCTGATGCTAACTAGCGCCAGTCGCGACCCCTATGCCAGTGCTGATTACTACCAGCAATTACTGGCATCAAAGAGCATAGACGGTCAATGGTTGCCTTTAACACCTGCGCTGGCCAAGGCGCTTAGCCAGGGGCGCTGCGATAAGCTCAACGAATTTCGCCAACAAGCACTGATCTTTGACAGAGCGCGGGTGTACCCTGAGCGTATCGCCGAGGAGCAGGCACTGTGCAGCCAAGGAGTCGAGGCCCTGACAGCCCAGATAGAGGCAGCAAGTGCGGTATTTTTTAATGACGGCGATCAAACGCTTGCCAGCGCGGTGCTGTATGACGAGCAGGGCAAGGAATATCCTTGGACTGAAGCCTTGCGCACCCGCCCGGTTATTCTTGCCAATGGCACTGGCAGTGCAATACAAAGTGGCGGTAGTAACGCCAAGGGTGCCGTGGCCGTGATCACCGGCGGCGATGCCTTTGCTGCCCTTGAAAACAAGGTAGAACTTGCGACCAAGCCAACCAGTTTGCCTTCTGGCTATGCAGCCATCAGCTATGAGCCCGAAGGGGGCCTGGGAACCTTTAACTACGGGGTGCTGGATACGCAATTTAGCGATGACAACCGCAGCCTACGCTTGCACAGCCTGTTATATGGGGCCGAGCAACTGGCCGGCTACGGCATAGATGCCGGCAGCGCCTTGGTGGTTATTACATCCGGTCAGGACTATATAGGAACCGTGCTTGGTGAGGCGGGGGTTGTTAAGATCCAGCCCCTGGACACACGCAGCTTTCGTTACAGCTATTATCCGAGTGGCGTGCGTTTGACGTTAGAGCAGCAGCAATGGCGCTTAGCCACCGATACAAAGGCCATAGAGGTCAAGGGCCCAGACGCTCAGGCACTGCCACAAATGCGCTTTGGCGATATCCTCTATGATGGCAAGTTGCGCAGCCTGACTCAGGCCATGTGTTTATCAAACAGCAAGATGGCCTTGGCCACGCAATATACTCGCGGTCAGTATTGGGATTTTACCCTGCGCAGCGATCAGCAAACCCGTATGCTGAATACCGATATTCGTGCCAACGCCTGTGCCATCGAAGGGCTTATTATCGAATTTGCGCCACGGAATTAGTGTTTTATCAGCTAATTATTGATGACGGGCTTGCGTCTACTTGGTAGCGTGATACTTTTACAATATAAACGCTTACCAGGAGTGGTTGATGTTTGCAGCAATTGCATACTTGGTGTTGGCCGTGATCTTATGCACCACGGCTTGGATGATAAGGCTTCCCTATATCGCAATCTTTTTTTATTGGAGTGCGTTGTCCTTATTTTTGGTGTCTCTGGCTTATATTGCCAACGCCGGGAAGGTTTTCCGTAAGCGTCAAAACGGCACTATTCCCTGGTATATCCGCTGGGCCTTTATCCCCTTTTTGCTGGGGGCGCAACTTTATAACGCCTGGCAGCGACGCAATGATAAGGTGCCGCCCATCAGGAAGTCGAGCCCGGTTTATTCCTCGCCTGCCGACTTTTCCCGCCCGATGTTGATACCCTAAAACATGAAAACGTCACCGCCATTTTAGATGCCACCTGTGAATTTGATGGCCTGGACTGGACGGTAATGGGCGAGCATATCAGTTATTTAAATATTCCGGTTTTGGATCATGCCGCGCCAAACAGGGCGCAGTTGCGCCAGGCCATTAACTGGATCCACCATCACCGTAAGCGCAAACGTAACGTCGTAGTACACTGTGCTTTAGGCCGTGGCCGCTCTGTGCTGGTGATGGCCGCCTACTTGCTGGCCAAGGAACCTGATGCGGATGTCGATGAGGTGTTAGAGCGCATTCAGGAAACCCGGGAAACCGCCAATTTAAACCGCTTCCAGCGTAAAGCGCTGAAGAAAATGCACCAGCGCGGCGAGCTGGTGGTGCGCAACCGCGTTTGCCTTATTGCCAATCCGGTATCCGGGCGCAAGCTGTGGGCCGATAAAAAGCACGATATCATGTCCAGCCTCAACAGCTATTTTGATATGTCGATAAAAACCACTACGGAAACTAAAAATGGCACGGACTTAGCGCGTGAGGCCATGGCTGAGCATCCGGATATGATCATCGCCTGTGGCGGCGATGGCACCATAGCCGAGGTTGCTTCGGTTACGGTTAATACCGATGTGGCGCTGGGGATTATTCCCTTAGGCACGGCTAATGCCTTAGCCCATGTGCTGATGGGCATTGAAAGCAAGGCCTTTGGTGTGCAAAAGGCGCTGGACGTATTGATCAGCGGCGATGTAAAGGCCATGGACACAGCCACTTGTAATGACGAGCTGGTACTGCTTTTGGTGGGCATAGGTTTTGAGCACAAGATGATAGAGTCGGCGCACCGTGAAGCTAAGAACAACAGTGGTCAGTTTGCCTATTTGCAGGGCTTTTGGCAGGCGCTCAGCGAACATAAGGCCAAAGACTACACGCTTACTCTGGACGATATGCCGGCACAGGAAATTCACACCAATAGCATGATCATTGCCAATGCGGCGCCTGTCTTTACTTTATTGGCGCAAGGGCAGGGTCAACCGGAGCATGACGATGGCCTGCTCGATGTAAACTGGCTGGAGCCGACTAAAAATTCCAATGTGAATGTGCTCAGTATCGCTGAGCTGGCATTTAACAGTGTGGCGCAGACCCAGCTCGACAGACATGCTCACCACACTCACGCCAGGCGGGTAACGGTTAGTTGTGCTGAGGGCATAGACTATGTTATCGACGGTGAAACCCGTCAGGCAGAGTCATTGGAAATTAGGGTGCAACCGGCATCATTAAAAGTGATGGTACCGAGTAAGCCCTAGGTAAGTTATAGATGAAGCCCTGGCTTAAAGCGGGCATTAGACTCGTGCGCGGATAGATGGGCTCGCGCCCATGCTTTGCTTGATGCGGCAACAGTCCCACTGTGCTTGCCGAAGCCGGCAAGCACAGTATGAGTATCACTTTGCTATTAAAAGCCGCATTTAGGCCCTTATTGTGCGTCGATTTGCTGCTCTGGGGCTGCGTCTGCGAATGCTTTAAGGGTATTACAATGCTGGTAAACTGCCATGATCTTCGGGTAGTTATCCATGGGTACCTTAAAGCGCAGGGCGTTAAATACCTGAGGTACTAAACATACATCGGCCAGGCTCGGCTGGTCGCCACAGCAAAACTGTGTGTCGCCAAGCAGTTGTTCAACCTTGTCGAAGCCGGTGATGATCCAGTCTTGATACCACTTTGTTTTTTGCTCATCGCTCACACCCAGCTCATTACTTAGGTATTTCAAAACGCGTAGGTTATTAAGCGGATGAATGTCCACGGCAATGGCATAGGCCAGGTTGCGAATTTGTGCGCGCTGCCAGGCATCGCCACTGAGCAGAGGGGCCTGCTCTGTGGTTTCATCCAGCCACTCAAGAATGGCCAGAGATTGCGCCAGCACGCCTTGCCCCGTCTCTACCGCCGGCAATAAGCCTTGCGGGTTTTTGCCGAGATATGCTTCGCCTTCTTGCTCAGACTTAAGCAGGTTAACCGGTACTAATTCGTGATCGACGTTTTTCAGATTCAGGGCGATACGCACCCGATAAGCCGCCGAAGAGCGAAAATAGCTATATAATTTCATTACTTAGCTCCGTTAAAGTGCTTTTTGATGCCTTTCCAGCAATCTAGGTAGTCGCCTTGACGCTCCTGACCCTCGAGTGCGTATTTGGTCGGCGCTATGATGTAGCGAGACTCAAACATAAAGGCAAGTGTGTCTTCGTAGCGTACCGGCTCAAGCTCAGCATTGCTAGCCTTTTCAAATACTTCAGCTTCTGGACCATGAGGCGACATACAGTTGTGCAGGCTTGAACCGCCAGGCACAAAGCCCGCTTCTTTGGCATCGTACACACCTTTGATCAGACCCATAAACTCGCTCATGATGTTGCGATGATAGTAAGGTGGGCGGAAGGTGTGCTCGGCAACCATCCAGCGCTCAGGGAAGATCACGAAATCAACGTTGGCCACGCCTGGGGTGCCCGACGGTGAGGTCAATACGGTGAAAATTGATGGATCCGGGTGATCATAGCTCACCGTGTTCATCACATTGAAGCGCGCCAGGTCGTACTTGTACGGGGCGCTGTTACCTGTCCAGGCGACAACGTCTAGTGGTGAGTGCTTGATATCGGCGCGATAAAGCTGACCGCTGAATTTAGCCACGATCTCGAAGTCGCCTTCGATGTCTTCAAATGCGGCAACCGGGTATTGGAAGTCACGGTCGTTGGCGTAACCATTGGCGCCCACTGGACCACGCTCAGGTAAAATATATGGGTTGCCGTAGTTTTCACAGATATAACCACGTACCGGGCCATCCGGTAGTTCTACAGAGAACTTCATACCGCGCGGGATCACCGCAATTTCACCGGCGCCGATCTCTAAAATACCGCACTCGGTTTTCAGGCGCAGACGTCCTTGTTGTGGCACAAACAGCATTTCACCGTCGGCATTGTAGAAGTAACGACCTTCCATAGACTGGTTAGCCACATAAATATGAATACCAATACCGGCTTGGCCATTCACACTGCCATTGGCGGCCATGGTCACCAGACCGTCGATAAAGTCGGTTGCCTGCTCAGGGATAGCAACCGGATTCCAACGCAACATGGTTGGCGGCGTAGGCACTTCGGTAATAGGGGCTGAGCGCAGCAGGCCATTGTCCATTAACTCGTAATCGCCTTGAATTACTGAAGGGCGAATGCGGTATAGCCAGGTACGGCGGTTTTCGCCACGAGGCGCGGTAAAGGCGGTGCTGGAAAATTGCTCCGCGTACAGGCCATAGTTTACTTTTTGTGGGCTGAACTGGCCGATAGGCAGGGCATTCTCAAGGGCTTCGGTTTCAAATTCGTTACCAAAACCTGTCATATATTCAAGGCTGTTATTTGTCATGGTGTCACTCCTGTTGTATTGTGTTTGAAGATACTCTCATGTGAGACTAATTTCAAATCCCATCTCTAATTCGGGTGTAAGAAATTATTTACGTTAACTTAAGGTAAGCAGACTATGGCTTTTAAGCTGGACACCTTTATTCCTTATTTGATGACCTTAAGCGGCGCCAAGGTGAGCGAGGCCTTTGCTCAGGTCTATGGCGGGCAACTGACTAATCCGCAATGGCGCATCGTTTGCCATCTGGCTCAGACCGAAGAGGGCCTAACATCAAGGCAGTTATGCGATACGGCCATGTTGGATAAATCAACGGCCTCGCGGGCGATTAATGAATTAGAGCAGCTTGATTGGCTAACAGTGAGTGCCTGTGCCAAGGATAAACGGGCCAAACAGGTGCGTTTAAGTGAGCAGGGCAGACAGCAATTTAATGCCTTGATCCCAGAGGCTTTGCTCTGGCAGCAAGAACTGCTGGCGGGATTTTCTGAGCAGGAAAAGGCACTGCTGGTGGATTTATTGCGCCGCCTGGAGCTGCGCGCCGCGGATATAAAAAAGGCCCATCAGTAGGGATGGGCCTTGGCTTAACTTTGCGCCAGGCGCAAATTTGCGTTAAAGGTTATTAGAAGGTGTAACGAACACCGATACGCATTTCCCACAGTGACGCATCACGTTGAACTGCGGTATTTACGTTGTTGGCGTTGAAGTTATGATAAACGTACTGGCCATTTTCGTTGATGCTGGCACCTACTAGACGGTTACCTACGAATGAACCTTTTTCGTATGTACCCCAGTCGTCGTTAAGCAGGTTAGTCAGGTTATCGATAACGAAGAAGGCTTCGCCCTTATGACCGTCCATAAAGCCAGGAAGCTCTTGGCTTACTTTTAAGTCGAACTTAACAAACCAATCGGCGTTTTCTGAGTTACGGCCTGTGATAGAGCCACGCTTCAGATTTTCTTCTTCGATAAAGGCATTGAATGCTGCCAGATCGAAGTTCTCGCCGTAAACTACGTTAGGATCGTTCTCAAGTGGAATGTAAAGTAACTGGCGGCCGCCATTGGCGTTTTCGTCACCCCACAAGGCATCGCCTTGGGCACCCGTGCCTCTATCGCTACCCGCGAAGGTGTAGCTGTAAGGCAGGCCTTCACTTGCTTGACCGAATAGGCTAAAGCGCGTCGCATAACCATCGATAAACTCATGGGTATAGCCAAGGTTTAAAGTGAAGCGGTGCGGCACATTGTAGTCCGAAGTATGTGAACCCGGGTTGCCAGGGTTGGTTGTTGCTAGGTTGCCATAGTTAGAGCCGGCTACCGAGCTGGTCATTGGGTTTACGTCTTCAGAGTCGGTGTAAGAATACGCGAAGCTGAAGTCGATACCATTGTCATACTTCTTGCTGATGGCAGCAGAAAGTACAGTGGCTTCACCATCATCACTGCCTACGTTGGTAAGCATGTATTCGCCATCACGGCCTTCAAGTGATTCATAGATAGGACGACCGTCAAAGGTAGTGTCACCACTGTCTTTTAGTGCCAGGTCCGTAAGAATCGCAGAGTCTTGCTTACGTGAATGTAATAGATCTACGCTTAGCACGTAATCGCTTTCGAACGTGTATGTTGCACCGATTGAGTATTTCCACTCAGAAGGTACTTCGAAGTTAGGGTCGATCACGTTAACTGTGCCATCACCCTGACCGATAGGCGTATTGGCAACCTGATCATACTGGGCTTGAGGGATATCATAACCCGGTGTGCCGCCATCGAAGTTGGTCATTGCTGTGTTGAACAGGTCAACATTGCTTAAACGGGTGTAGATATTGGTTACACCGTCGTTTGAATAGGCATTCGATACCCATACGTTCGGGTTACCACCAGAGAACAGACCTACACCGGCACGCACTTCAAGGGCTTCATCCACAAACCAGTTAAAGCCAACGCGTGGCTGAATCAGGTCAATACCATCAAGGTTTTGCTGGTTAGAGAAACCGTAACGGTTCTCGAAGTTAGCATTGTAGTTCGGGTTATCGTCACTGGTGTATTTGTCGTAACGAACACCAAAGGTCAAGGTTGCATCCAGGTCGCTAAATGCATACTCGTCCTGAATATAGAAGGTATGCTGAGCGAATGAGAATTTCGCTGCTGCGTCCGCTGGGTTGTTGGTACCGGCCGAGTTATTGTACTCAATGCGATTAGCTAGACCCGCTTCAAAGTCATCGATTGAGCTGAAACGGAACTCACCCTGAGTATGCTGCATAAACATGTTGAATACGTCGATTTCTTCGTACTCATAACCACCTGTTAGGGTGTGCTGGTCAAGGTAATAAGTACCCGCTAGCTTGAAGGTAGTGGTTTCGTAGTTAAGGTCATTTGAATGACGTGAGTCATCCGGACCAATGTAAACCGTACCACCATCGGCAGTATTGATTTGGAATTCACCAAAACCAGAGGCTGCGTCAAGAGATTCTACGCGCGCGTCCAGCTCAGACTTACCGATACGTACTTCGGTTGAGAAGCTGTCGTTCCAGTCCGAGTATAATGAACCTATGATAGAGGTGAACTCGGCACCTTGCTCATAGTAGTGGCTGTTTAGCGATAAACGCGTGCTGCCAGTATCTGATTGTGACAGGGTAAAACCGTCGTTATAGTTGTATACCAAGCTGGCACGGTGATCATCATTGATGTTCCAATCTAGTTTAACCAAGATTTTTTCATCATCTACCGGCGCACTCGCAGGTGTAGTACCGGCGTCATAGTTGTACACGCGTTGGCTGATTTCTTGGATACGTGCCACGTCAGCAGCGCTTACACTGCCTGTGTCCAGGGCGCCATAGTTAAACTGGGCAACACCTTCAAGCTTCTCGTAAGAAGTGAATAGGAAGAGCTTGTCTTCTAATAGCGGCAGACCTACGTTGAAGCCGTAGCGCTTCTCGTTGTAGTCACCATTGTCGTATTCTTTACCATCGACTTCGTCACCCTTCATTGAATCATTGGTGTAGTCGAAGAATACGCCGCCGTGGATTTCGTTAGTACCAGACTTGGTTACGGCGTTGATGTTACAAGCGGTAAAGCCACCGTATTGAACATCGAAAGGCGCCATCTCAACGGCAACCTGCTCGATTGAATCGAATGAGAAAGGCGGGCGTACCGTTGGGTAACCGTTTGAACTTAAACCGAAGTTGTCGTTCATGCGCACGCCGTCAAGGGTTAAGCTGTTGTAGCGTGGGTTAGCACCACCACAGTGGATAGCATCACGGCTTTCGTCTACGTATACGCGCGGGTCGATACGAACGATATCTTTAATGTCACGGTTGATGGCCGGTGCCGTTTCCAGGTCTTCTTGAGTGAAAGTGGCTGTTGGGCCGGTACCGCCAGAAAATGAACTAATAGGACGACCGGTTACTACGATCTGTTCCATATCGGTTTTTGCTTGTAGCTGTACAGTTACCGGGTATTCTTTACCCAGTGACAGCTGTACGTTTTCGATCAACTGATCTTCGAACTTATCAGAGTCGATGATTACGTTGTAAGGACCACCTACGCGCAGACCCTTGGCACTGAAGTAGCCAGCGTCGTTAACAACGGCGGTTTTAGATGAGCCCGTTGGTAGGTGGATAATGGTCACCACAGTGCCAGCAGCAGGGTTGCCGGCAGGGCCAGTGATCTGACCTTTAATTGATGATGACGTTTCGTTTGCAAAAGCACCAGTGGATACACCCATGGTTGCTGCAATAGCAGCAGAGATGGCCGTTTTCCTAAGTTGCATTTTCATGTTGTTGTTTCCCGTGTTAAGTTTATCTAGTTAAACAATTCATTATCATCGGCCGCAAAGCTTGGGCCGAAAGTTATTTTTGTGCGGCTAGGCCGCGGTTCCTTGGTATAACTGGTTTAACAGCGCCGCCAGACGTAAGCCGCCGCGACGAAGTTGTTGTTCTACTACTGCCTGGTATTGATAGACATACTCGTACCCTAACTGCTCATTGCCCTGGGCATAGATGCTAGTTGCCAGTTGATGCGACTCCAGTAGCCAGGCTTTTACGTCAACGTTTTTATTTTGCGTGACTTGGCTTTGGGTACAGCATATAAAATCTTTATATTCAGAATATGACAATTGTTGATGCGCGATTAGTTGTGTGTCCCAAAGGCGATGTAAATTGGTCACTTGCGAGAAAAATTCGACATTAATGCGATTACCGCCACGGTCGGCGCTGCGGCCTACATGAAGGGGCTGATGAATATCGCCAATAAGGTGAATTAAAAAACGTAAATAAAATTGTTTGTCGGCGGCACTGGTATCCGCTTTGCTTAGCGCCGATATGGCGGTGAGAATAGCGCTGTAGGCATCTTTTATATCGGCCTTGTCGCTATGGGCTTGATGCTCGGTATTTAAAAATGCTTGCTGCGAGTCGATATTAATAAAGTGCCAGCGTGATGACTGACGTTGCCAAAATTGACCGGGAGCAGAGCGCATTTCATCGGCCCAGGTGCTGGCTCTTGCCAAACTCTGTCCTTCTAAAATAGCCATGACCTCGGCTTTTGCTTCGGCGCTTAAATGTTGCTCGGCGATGGCACCAATAATACGGTGACCATTTGCGCCCCAGGCCCATGCCTGGTTGCTAAAACTTATCCCAAAAGTTGTGCCCATCATCAAAACTGCTATTAGAGCGGCTTTAAATGAGCGGCGAATCAGCTGTAAATCCATTGTTGTTTTCACGTTGCATAGTTGCCCTGTGAGTTAAATTTTCCGAGTTTTTACAGTGAAAGAAAAGGACTTAAGGGGATTCATAATTACTTGTTAATAAATCTATTAAAACAATAGGTTATAATCTATGAATAAAATTACCTGTTGCAATAAGTAATAATAACTGGTGAAATGTCGGCAACGCAATTTCAATAAGCTATAAAGTCCGTTGCAATCGATCAAACGCTGGCGTGACAGCGCGCTGATATTAACAACTATTACCATTGTTGGTTTAATTAGTTATCTTGTCGGTCAGTATCGTCTGAATGCCCACTTGCCTCAGCTCGAATCCGTGCTTTCCACCTCATATAGCTGTAACACCTTGAGTGTCGGGAATAAAACCAGACTGACTCTGTTTGCGCCCAGTCAATCCCTAGCCAGTGAACTGGCACAGCAACTTTGTGTCGATGAGGTGGTATCAAAACAATATGGTGAGGTCTTTGCTTATTGGAGCGGCTCGTCTCAATACGAGGTGCATTTTCTTGGTAAGGGCCTGGCGCACCTGATTTTGGCCAAGGACAATATGATCCACGCCTTTGATGCCCGCAATACCTATGGCTATACGCCGCTGATTGGTTACCCCAGTTACACAGCTTACTTTATTGCCAGTCATGAAAAGCCAAAATTAGAGAAAGCGTATTTTCTCGATAAGCGTATCGGCCTAATTGACTATCCCACCAGTCGCTCGGGGCATATTATCCCCAAACAGGTATTTAAGGATTTGGATCTTAACCTTGATAGCCTGGATATCACCTTTGTGAACTCCCATGATGCGCTGCGTGACAAGCTAGCGCAGGGCGAATTAGATATTATCTCTTCTTACTGGCAGCAATCGGACCATCAGCGTTTTTCTGAGAACTATATCACCGCCATTGGCAGCAATATCAGCGGTAGTCACTGGTATCTTAAACGGGCTGCGGATAATCCTGATCTTGCCTGTGCCATTCAAACCAGGTTGATGACCCTGGCACAAGGGCGTGAGTCCAGTTATTTTAATGGCGCCAAACCCTATTGGCTGTGCCAACAGGGCGGTGGTCAATATTTAGGAGCGGGGCAATGAGTACCAGACGTTTAGTGGTGTCGCTGTTGCGCCGACGTTTTGCCAATCGCAGTTTTAATGCGCAAAAGGCGATCACCTTGTTTGCGCTCGGAACCTTATTTATCAGTATGCTGGCCTATTACCTGGGCGCTTTGGGGAGCTGGCAGCAAGGCCAGGCACAGGCATTGGCGCAGTTGAAAACACGTATCGCTTTAGATAGCAGCCATATTGGCTTGGCGTACCCTTTATTGGAAGTGCCCGCCGATGTTGAGCTTACCCAAGCCTACATAGAGAAACTGAACACGCATTTGCAGGCTCAGGATTACCCGCTGCAATTACAACAAATAGGCACAACGACCATCAACTCTGCGGCGGCGCCAAAGCACTTATTGTTGCAGCGCCCCGGAGCAGGTGAGCTGAGTATAGGATATTCATTGATGCCCATGCCGTTGCATCATGGGCTTAGCGTTTTGCCCCTGTTGTTGAGCATCTTGGCAGCCTTATTTATTTGGCCCTGGTTTAAGGCCATGGAGGTTAAGTTGCAGGTGTTGGCCGAGAAGCCAGAAATTAGGGTGGAGAAAAAGAGCCTGTTATTGGACTTGGCCGATAAAAGTATACGTTATGGCGAACATGGGATGCGTGTGACCCTGGCCAACAAGCCGCTGTGCTTTTATCTGGCATTGTTAGAGTTTGCCATAGAGCACCCGACTGTGACTCTGAATCAAAATAAAGATGTGCCGGCTGAGCTATTGGATTTGGCACACAAGTATTTCTCACGCCTGATTGAATTAGGCCACACCATTCGTAAGCGACCAAACTTCAGCAATAGCCTGGAGAAAACCCTGAGCGAGATCCGCGCTGCGTTAGACGAAGCCTTCACCGAGGACGGGGAGCAAAAAGACCCTTACTTCCCGCCTAAAGCCCATGGTGAAGGGTCACGCTCGCGGGTCCATCACTATGGGCTTAGCATCGCGGATCCCTCGGCGTTTGAAGTTATCGGCAAGTAAAGGCTGCGGGCACCTCAATGGTGTCGAGCGGGCTGTGCTGCTGCACATACGCGCTTAAAACGCTGGCATCAGCATCGCCGCTATCGACAAATCGCGGATCATTATTAAGCCTTGGATAGCCATCTCCACCGGCGGCATTGTAGCTGTTAATGCTCATGCGGTAGGTCTTGTCTGCCTTGATCGGCTCACCGTTAATACGTACCGACTTTAATGTAGCGCCGTCGCAGATGGCAGTAACATTGTTGAAATGAGCATAGGCGCCAGAGTCAGCCGGGTAGGCCGCTATTTTGCGAATATAGGCCAGCGCATCTTGGCCGCTAAAGTCGATATAACCGATGCGATTTTTAAACGGATGAACGCGCAGGATATCCTTATAGTTAATCTCACCGGCGACGATGGAGTCGCGAATTCCGCCGCCACTGATCACCGCAAAATCGGCCTTTACATGCTGCTTTTGTGCTTCGGTGATCACCTGTGCCAGGTTGGTAGGCATAAAGCGCACCTTGTTGCGATCGCCCTCAAGACGCACCTGGGTACTTCCCAGGGTAACGCTTAGCTTGCTCTGACCCTTGGCTTGATAAGGGGCAAGGAAGTTCACCATGTTTTGGTCGGGCTCAATATAGTTGCCAACCCATTGTTCTTGCTTATCTTTTAGATTTACCGGATGAAGTTGATAGTTAAGCAGGGTCACTTGCTCACCTTCGATGGCAAAGCGCGCCTCACCGACATACTTGCCCCACTCATGGGCCTGCATAATCCAGATGCCGTTTTGCTTATCCGGCTGGCAAGCCATGCCCGGGCGATAATCTGCAACCGCAACATTGGTGTCGTGCATACACACGGGCTCTTGCGAGTGGCCGCCGACTATCATGTCTATGGCGCCAGGGGCCAGCCGTCGTGCCAGGGTCACATCGCCCGGGGCATTAATGCCATGACCGGCATTAGTGTAATGGCCCATATGGGTTACGGCGATAATCACATCCGCTTGCTGGCGCTGCAAATCCGCCAAAATGGCATTGGTCGCCTTGGTGGGGTCGATAAAGTCGAAGGCACCGATAAAATCCGGGTTGGCGATTTTCGCCGTATCCGTGGTGGTAAGGCCTAACACGGCAATTTTAAGCCCTTGTTTATTGAGCATTACATAAGGCTGATAGGCATGCTTGCCATCGTCTTTATTTAAAATATTGGCGCTTAACAGCGGGAAATTCGCCCATTTTTGCTGTTTAGCCAACACAGGTAATGGATTATCGAACTCATGGTTGCCTATGGCCATAGCGTCATAGCCGAGCATGCTCATGGCTTTAAAATCCGGTTCTGCTTGTTGTAAGTCGGACTCGGGAATGCCGGTGTTGATATCGCCGCCGGAAAGCAAGATCACCGCGTCATTGCGTTCTTGTGCTTGGGCGCGTAATTGTGTCAGCAGCGTGGCGCGGGCGGCCATACCATATTCACCCTGAGCATTGGGCCAAAAACGGCCATGATGATCATTGGTATGCAAAACTGTGAGGTATTGGGTTTGGGCAGGCGCGTCTGGCGCGACATCCATGTTACTTGATTGTGTGCAGGCGCCGAGAAAAACGGCTGAAACTAAAAACAAAAGGCGCACGATACGATTCCCTTGAACGAATAAGTACGCCGATCTTAATGTAGTTTTATGAAGATTTCATTAGCATCAAAGGCTAATTAGGTTATTTACTCTAGCTTTTTACTCTGATGGTATGCGGCTATTGTCTATTTCTTCAGTGATTTATGGCATTAACGCTTTTTTGTACCGCCTGCTCGCGGCGCGCTAGTTCGGCCTTAGCGATACCCGCCTGTTGGTGATTTACACCTATCATCCAATTGAGGAAGCAAGCAGGGAGTTGTTTATAAGATTCGCCCTTATGTACACCAAAGTCGCAAATGACATTATTATTCTTGTTCATGGTCACTGTCGAAAAGTTGCTGAAATCATGCACACCATAGTAGGCAATTGTAGCGGGTTTGATAAGCTCAATTTGTTTTATAAATTTAAAGGTCTATAACTTTTTATTATAAAAGTTTAGGGTAAATGTAACCGCCGTTTACATTTAGGTATCAATTTGTTTTTGCGCTCAGTTAGTCGTGGAGAAAGGGGGCGGTGGGCGCTAAGGTAGGCGAAAAAGATAATCAAGGAATTTTTATGAAAGCTTCTCGCGCTGCAACACCTCTAGCAACCAGTGTGGTCACCGGCCTGACAATCGCTGCTGCAACCCTGGCCACACAGGCCCATGCCACCATAGTTGAGTTCCAAACCTCACAAGGCAGTTTCCAGGTCAATCTTTTCGACCAAAAAACGCCAACCACGGTAGCTAACTTTCTTGGTTATGTAGAGCGTGGCGACTATCAATCGACTTATGTTCACCGTTCGGTTGAGGACTTTATTATTCAAGGTGGTGCATACAGCTTTGACGGTCAGGCCGAAGCCATTGAAACGCAGGCACCCATTATCAATGAGCCGGTGTTTTCCAATGTGGCCGGCACCATCGCCATGGCTAAGGTTGGCGGCAAGGTAAACAGTGCGACCAGCCAGTGGTTTTTTAATACCGCTGACAACAGTGCCAATTTGGATCTGCAAAACGGCGGTTTCACCGTTTTTGGCCAGGTTATCGGCGAGGGCATGAAGGTGGTCAATGCCATTAATGCGCTGCAAACCTGTGGCGAGATCCCCATGGTGGATTACAGTGCAGAGCAATGTAGCCAAGGCGAAGATGCGGTGCGTGCCAACCTGGTGATGATCAACGATATTGTTGTTATTGATAACGACCCGAATTCGGCAATCGATCTGACCCCGGTTGAAAATACCCTGATCGACGAGGTCGAGCCCCAGTCGGACTCTGACTCCGGTGCCGCCTGGTGGTTTGCGCCGCTGGCTTTGTTAGTGGCATTACGTCGCCGCACTGTACGCTAAGAACGCGCTAATAAATACTTAGATAAATCGCCAAACCAGCGTCAGCCACATGGCCAGAACCACCACGCAACCCGCTAAAAAGGTAAAATAGCGGCTGCGCAGGTGGTTTGTGCTTAGGTGGATGACGCTGTGAATTACTCTGGTCAATACAAACAACCAGGCCAGGGCAACAAACGCATAACCCGAATTGTTGGTGGCGAGGGCACAGAGCACGGCCACATAAAACAGCACGGGGATTTCAAATTGATTGATAAAATTTCGTCCGGCGACCTGCACCGACTCTGGCGCTGAGCCGAGCTCCATGGTGGCAAACTGACGCATCTGTATTTGTTTCTTTTTCGCTGCCCCAAAGCGGCGGCGCCCCATTATTACCATCACTATCAAGGTCAGTAGCACCTGGGCAAACAGGGCAAGTATAAGCTGGCTGGTCACGTTAAGACTCCTTAGGTCTGCTATCAAATACTTAAGTAGCTCATCATTCTAGCGGGCTAAATTATCATGCTCACGGCGTTGGAATTTTTATGTGTAGAATAACTACACAATAAAAATTCCGCCTTGTAATCACATCATTTATCCAGCGCTATCTCTGAGCACATACTTAACAGTATTGGTATTAAATTCGCAAAAATACCATGTGGTTAGCATAGTTATTACAATTATATGGCTAATAAGCAAACAAGATTTTCATAATCTGTTACAAACTTAGGTGTTTTTTTATTGCATTTTAAACGGTGATTTTTGATTATGAAGGGCAATATTCATCAATAAGATTCAGCATAATGAAGAAAACAATCGTCCTTAGCGCGCTAGCGCTGGCCGTGTTGGCTGGTTGCAGCGCAACCTCGACACCCACTAACACCGCAGTGCAACTTGTTCCAGACACATTGGTAGTCAGCCCTAACGATAAGCGTGCTTATGAAACGCTAAAACTCGATAACGAAATCGAGGTGATCCTGGTGTCTGATCCGAGTGCGGAAAAATCGGCGGCGGCCTTAAGTGTGGGTGTGGGCTTGTTAAATGACCCCATGACGCAGCAGGGCATGGCGCACTATTTGGAGCATATGTTGTTTCTTGGCACCGAGCGTTATCCTGATACCCAGGGTTACAGCGACTTTATGACCAAAAACGGCGGCGCCCATAATGCCTATACCTGGCTGGATATCACCAACTATATGTTCAAGGTGAATAACGATGCCTACGGCGAAGCTTTGGACCGTTTTAGCGACTTTTTTAAATCACCCAAGCTGTACCCGCAATATACAGACAAAGAGAAAAACGCGGTAAACGCTGAGTGGTCGATGCGCCGCGAAATGGACTTTTTCGGTCAGTTTAAACTGGCTCGTAAAATGATGGGTGAGCACCCGGCCAACCGCTTCCTTATCGGTAACTTGGAAACCCTGGGCGATAAAGAGGGCAGCTCGCTGCATCAGGAAACCGTAGACTTCTACAATACCTATTATTCGTCAAACATTATGAAGGTGGCGATGATTTCAAATCGTCCCCTAAATGAAATGCGCCAACTGGCGAAACAGTACTTTGCCGATATTAAAAATAAGGGCATCGACAAGCCAGGCGTGACTCATGCACTCAACTACGAAAACGTTGGCGGCAAGCGTGTACACTACAAGCCAAACGAAGACGTAAAACAGCTTAAGCTTGATTTTATTATTGAAAACAACCGTGACGATTTTGCCTACAAGCCTAACCGTTTCGTTTCTTACCTGCTAAGCAATGAAATGCCGGGCAGCCCGGCGCAAATCTTGCGTGATAAAGGTTGGGTATCACAGCTAAGCGTCTCGGATTCATACAACAAGTATGGCAACTATGGCGAATTGAATGTGAATGTCGAGCTGACCGATGCCGGCATGCAAAATCGCGAAGAGATCCTTGCCACCATTATGCGTTATATCGAATTGATTAAGGCTAATGGCGTTGACGCCAAGTACTTCAGTGAAATTCGTACCTCACTTAATAACCAGTTCCAGTTCCTAGAAAAGAGCGACGAATTTGGTTATGTGTCGGCCCTGACGCAAAGCATGCAGGATTACCCGCTTAATAATGCCATTAACGCGCCTTATTATTATGCCGAATTTAACGAGCGCGCTATTAATGAGGTGTTGGGACAACTGAATGCCGATACCCTGCGCGTTTGGTATGTGTCTAAGGGTGAGCAAACTGACAGCAAGCTGCACTTCTATGATGGTGAATACCGCATCGAAGACATCAGCGCCGAAGAGCAAGCCAGCTGGCAGCAGCCGAGCCAGTTTGCCCTGGCTCTGCCTAGCGTAAACCGCCTATTGCCAGAGCATTTTGATATCAAAACCGCCGCCGCTAATACAGAGCAAAAGCCTAGCATCAGCTATGATAAAAATGGCGTTAAGGTGTGGTTACAGCCGAGTCAGTACTTTGCCGAGCAGCCTAAGGGTGTGGTTGAGGTATATGTGAACAGTCCGAAAGCGCAGCAGGATATCAAGGCTGGTGTGCTGCTAAGCCTGTGGGCCGATCTTTACAGCCTGTCGCAAGCGGCATTATCGACCGAGGCGGCGATCGCCGGCATGGCGGTCAATATGGATCCGGGCAATGGCTTTAGCCTAAGCGTCGGTGGTTTTACCGATAAACAGCCTGTGTTACTGAGTGAAGCGCTGGGCAACTTGAAGCTAGATGTTGAGCCGCAAGCCTTTGCTCAGGCAGTAGACCGCTATACCCGTGGTCTGCAAAATGCCAAGAAGCAGTTCCCCTTCTATCAGGCCTTTGGCTTGTACTCGGATCTGGTGCGCTCTGGTAGCCATGACAGCGAGCAGCTGATCGCCACTGCTAACAGTGTTACTGTTGCGGATCTTAATGCCTTGATGGATGACGTACTAAGCCGCAATAATGTGCGCGTATTCGCCTTTGGTAACTATGACGATGCCAGCGTTGCCGCCATCGCCCAAAGCATTGCCAAGGCCCTGCCCGAGCAACAAAAAGACAGCGACTATACGCGCTCGAAAACCTGGAAGCCTAAAGCCGGTGAAACCTATGTGGTACAAAAAGACATAGAAGTTGCCGATGTGGCCATTATCGATATGGCTTATCACCCACAATCTGGCTATGCGCAAAAAGCCGCAGCCGCCGTGTTACAGGGTCACTTCCGTACCGTGGCTTTCGATAAGCTGCGTACCGAAGAGCAACTGGCCTACGCCGTTGGCGCCACCGCGCGTCCATTGGAAGATTACGCCGGTATTGGCTTGTATATCCAAACCCCGGTGAAGGATGCCAAGGCCATGCAGGCGCGTTTCGATGAGTTTAAGGTGCAATACGCCAAGGTGTTAGCCGAGCTGGACGAAGCCACCTTTGCTCAGTTAAAGAATGCCTCACTTGTGGCGCTAAAAGAGCAGCCAAAGAACCTGACCGACGAGCTGAGTCGTTTGATGCCGGATTGGTATCGTGAGCGTTTTGAGTTCGACAGTCGTGCCAAGTTACTGGCCGCCGTTGAAGCGCTGACCCTTAAAGATATGCAGGACTTCTATCAGCAGACCATGATGAACCCGGAGGCGGCTCGTCTAAACGTGCAGCTGCGCGGCACCAAGTTTGCCGACAAGCCGTTCGCAGATTTGCCCAAGCAAACGAAAATAGAGTCGGTGGCTGATTTCCACCGCGTCGTAAGCTGGCAATAAGCAAATAGAAAAGGCTCCCTCGGGAGCCTTTTTACACTGAGCTGTAGGTCGGTCTTTAGGCCGACAAAATATACAGCATATACACTTTGTCGGGGTGAACCCCGACCTACAATGCAATTGCTGCATTAGGTATTTGAAATTAACTTATTAATCTCAGCGCTCATTTCGCTCAAGGCTTGTTGCCAGGCTTGGCTTAAGGCCTTAGCCAGGGCTTCGTAGCCATCTTCGGCCAGGGCTTGGCTGTGATAAAAGCGGGCAATTTTCAACACATGCAGCTTGCCCTTGGCATCCACCTTAGACAGTCGCCAGGTGCCTGCTATTTCCGCATTGTTGTCCAAACCACCATTAAACTGCTCTATGCTGACATCGAGCTGAAAAAATGAGGCTTGCAACTGCTCGGCATAGACATCTGCACCCTTGACCACCATCACCTTATCGAGTTCTTGCATCAACTGCGACTGCGCCATGGTGGCCAGTAAATGCGCCGGTGCATCGGCCCAAAAATGATAGTTGGCGCTGTACACCTGATGCTCGGAGCGTTTGATCACCATGGCGCGGTTATTCAGTGTACCGCGCACAGCAATAGGGCTTAGGCGCAGCAGGTGTTCGCTTTGCAGATGATCGCGGCTAAACAGGGAACCCAGCGCCTCGTTTTGATTTGTGCCTTGCAACTGATAATGATGCAAACTCGTGCTGCTGCTTGAGCAGGCGCCGAGCAGGGCGCAGGCCATCAGTAATGTAAGTAATCGCGACATTAATCTTTACTCCTTGGGGTAGGGTCGACGGGCAGCTCCTTGTCGAAAATCAGCATATTCGGTTGCTCGTTCAGGCCTCGGGACAGCGGCTGTAATTCGTCCATAAGGCGCTGTACTTGCTGTAATGTGCTTTGCAGCTCCTGATACATGCCGGAGCCGTTTTGGAAGCTGGCCATGGTCAGCTCAAATTGCTCCATACTTTGCTCGAACTGACGCATACTTTGGCTGATATCGGCCATGTCCTTGCTAATATCACCGGGCAGGGCGCGTGTCGCAGGCTCATTAATAAAGGTGCGCATATCCGCGGCCAAAGCTTCATAATTGGCCATGGTCTGCTCAAATTGGGACAGGCTTTGTTCGACCTTGAGGTTTTTCACCTTGTTAAGCACATCGTTGAGCTGGTTCGCTAACGCCGAGATACCGCTCGATGTACTTGGGAATACAGTATATTCACCACGTTTGGTCAGCACCGCCGGCTCGGCATCCGGATACATGTCTAAATCCACATACACGGCGCCGGTAAGCAGGTTGCCGGGTTTAAGCGATGCTCTTAAGCCCTCGGCCAACCAACCTTCAACGCGGGATTGCCAATACTCCCTTGCTTGTTGGGTATCGCGATAGAGACGACCGTATTCGATGCGCACCAACACGGGCACTGCACTGCTGGTATCGCCAAAGTGGGCCGGAGCGCCATCTATGATCACCTCGGCAGGTACCTGCTCTACCGTTCCTATGCGCATGCCACGGTATTCCACCGGTGCGCCCTCGCGCAGGCCACGGATCGACTGTTCAAACTGCACCAGGTAATGGTCGAAATCATAAAAGCGTTGTTCTAGTGCCTTGCTGTAACTTTCACTGAGACTAAAGGTATGGCCTTCTTTAACCACGGGACCCGGTGAATTGTCCTCGGGAATTCCTAGCGAAATGCCGCCTTTAAGCAGTTTAGACAGTGAGCCGGTTTTTATACTGATGCCATCTGCATCCAGGTTCACCTCAAGGCCGGATTGCACCCAAAACACTGTGTTGAGTGTAACCAGATTTTCGTATGGTGCATTGATAAACAGGCCATAGCGCATCACCTGTTGATCCCAGTCGAAGTGGGCGGTTTCGATTTGGCCGATAAGATAACCTTTAAAGTAGACGCCTGTACCAACTTCAAGTACCTCGGCATTACGGCTGGAGAGCTTATAGCGGGCGCCTTTTACATCGTTGCCAATCAGGGCCGGCTCTTCTAGTAATTCAAATCGGTTAACCAGCTCGTCGCTTTCGCCAGGGGCAAATTCGATATACACGCCCGAAAGCAGGGTACTAAAACCGCTAACGCCGGTTTCATCGATGCGTGGTTTTACCACCCACATCTTAGCGTCTTCGCTCAGTAAGGAGTCGTAATGTTTATCGATTTGGGCTCGCACTATGACATGATCACGTGAATTGGCCAGGCGAATGGCATCAACCGTGCCTATTTTTACGCTGCGCACCTTGATCTCCGTTTTACCGGCGACTATGCCCTCGGCCTGAGCCATTTTTATATAGATGGTTTGCCCTTTATCTAATTGATATTCAAGCAACATCCATGCACCGACAAACAGCGCCAGCAAGGGGATCAACCAAATCGGTGAAATTCTTGCCGCGGCTTGTATGTATGCAGGTTTAGTCATTTACCACTCCCTTTACCTGTTCGGGGGGATCCCAAATCAATCTTGGGTCGAATGAATGAGCGGCGAGCATTTGACAGATCACCATAGCTCCGAAACACATGGCGCCGAATCCCGGCTCCACAGACATAAGATTGCCCAGCTGCACTAAGGCCACTAACAGGGCGACCACAAAAACGTCGATCATCGACCACTTGCCGATAAATTCGGTCACCTGATACAGGCGCGTATAGGTGCCTGATCGGCTGCCAACCTGACGATAGACCAGTACGCACAGGGTGGCCAGCACCATGGCCTTAGCGAAAGGCACCACCACACTGGCTAAAAATATAATGGTCGCTATGGGGTAAGAGCCCACTTCCCATAATAAAATAACACCGCCGATCAGCGTCGATGGCTCCCTAGAGCCCAGGCTGGTGGTATACATGATAGGCAATACATTGGCGGGTATATAAAGCAGCACAGAGGTGATCAGCCAGGCCGCCGCTTTTTGCAGCCCTTTCATATTGCGAAAATGGGTGGCGGTGTGACACCTGGGGCATCGTTTTTCTGTGGTTAACTGATGGCAGGTATGACAGGCGCGTAATTGCGCATCTATGGCGCGAATACCACTGCTGACCGGCACATCCTGATAGGGACTGATCTGCTGCCATAAACGCTCATTGTTAACCCGGCTCATGGTGGCGATATAACAGATCACAAAACCGGCATAGGCCCAAAAGCTCTGCCCGAAGGACACATCGGCCAGGCTCATGATCTTAACCATGCTGATCAACACGCCGACCAGGAAAATCTCCGACATCACCCAGAGTTCCAGCGCCAGGGTGAACTTTAGAACGCGCCTTCCCCATTGTTTGGGCAGGCTGCGCAGTAAACCCATGTGCAAGGGCACCAGCAAGATCAGCATCAGCAGCGGCAGGATAATAATGCTGATATCGATAAACACCCCAAGCAAGGTGCTGTCGTAGTTAAATAGCATGCGCCCGGCATCGGGCAGGGTGATGGTCTGGGTCAGGCCGTTACTGGAAAAAGAAATAAAGGGGTAAAACACCGAGCTGAGCAAAAGTATGATAGCGCTCAGGCTTAGGGCGACAACCTGGGCATCATTATTTTCGGTACGAAGATTAATTTGGCTGCGACAATGAGGACACTTGGCGACTTGCCCGGCTGCTAAGTCTGGAACTTCAACAATGAAATCACAATGTGAGCAGGCTAGACGCATGGCTTCCCAAAAATAATAAATTACCGCGTATCTGGTAAGAATAGCCGTTTTAGGCGCTTAATCCTAGTAACTTATTGTTACATAAATGCAGCTAAGTGGTGACTGAGTAAGATAAAAATGTGGTTAGGGCAGGGGAAATTTAAAAGCGGCTAAGTGCCTGTGACAATCCAGTGGCGGGAACATTGGCAACCTGGACCATGGCCGGTGCCTGGACACCGACCACAATTTAGCTAAAACCTGCCTAGGCAAATAAGGCGACGGTTTGCTTACTTTGGGCTATCACATCGCCGCTCTCGGTATATAAGGTGGCATCTTCATAGGCATAGCCGTTGTGGGCAGCCGTGGTGGTGATATCCACCCCCACCCAGTCGCCAGCGCTAAGCTTTGGCAGATGCAGGCATTCCACATGCCAGCTCATGCTACTGGCCGGCGCCGGGCTTGGGAAAACCTGAAGCTGCGACGGCGGCCAGCTGTCAATCAGGGCGATAAGATGAGTCCAGTCATAATCTTGCGTTTGCTCTTTAAAGCGCATCCAGCCACTTAAGTCAGTGGCTTGGCTGGAGCTGTAGGGCATGCCACCTGCCACTAAATTTAAATCCACATACTGAAAGAAATTGGGCATCACCCCCTGCACAAAGGGCAAGCAGTTATCGGCGTTAGGCGCCTGTTTCCCCTGCAATTGGGCGTAGGGTACTTCAACAATGGACGCGCGGTCTTTGGCAAACAAGCCCTGCACAGTTAAACAGACCTGATTATGTTGGGTAATGGTGGCCGCATATTGGCTTGAATTCTTACCTTCACGCAGCAAGTTAAAAGACAAGGTAAAAGGCTCATCCGGGGCGATGGGGCCGACAAATTGGGCGCTAAAGGAGCGTAGGGTGCGCTCGTCATGGCAATGCAGCAACATGGATTGCAAAGCAAAGGCGCAGGAGAGCCCGCCAAAAGCGGTGCGCCCCTGAGTCCATGTCTCTGGGAACTGCAGGGTTTGGGTGTCTTTTTCACTGACCAAGGCCATAAGCTGATCAAAAGTCATAATCTGATTCCTATTTGTTCTTGTCCGACCAGTTTAACGCGTAAACCTTGTTTGTAGAGTGGTCAATTTGAAAAAAATTTCAAAAAAACGAATTTTTTTTAGCTATCGCGCTTGAATTAGCAAAACTGACCCCTATTTAGTAAAGCATCAAACAGTTAAACAGATTTTTGAAGTTGGAGAAGATTCATGGGTAAGATTATTGGAATCGACTTAGGTACTACTAACTCGTGTGTTGCAGTACTAGATGGCGACAAGCCGCGCGTAATTGAAAACGCCGAGGGCGATCGCACTACCCCTTCTATCATTGCGTTTACCGAAGACGGTGAAACGCTAGTAGGTCAGCCGGCGAAGCGTCAGGCGGTAACTAACCCTACAAACACAGTATTTGCAATCAAGCGTCTTATCGGTCGTCGTTTTGAAGACGAAGAAGTACAGCGCGATATCGGCATCATGCCGTTCAAAATTGTTAAAGCAGACAATGGCGACGCCTGGGTAGAAGTGAAGGGCGAAAAACGCGCTGCACCTCAGATTTCAGCCGAAGTACTGAAAAAGATGAAAAAGACCGCCGAGGATTACCTTGGTGAAGAAGTAACAGGTGCGGTAATCACAGTTCCTGCCTACTTCAATGACTCACAGCGTCAGGCAACTAAAGATGCCGGTCGTATCGCGGGTCTTGATGTTAAACGTATCATCAACGAACCAACCGCTGCAGCACTTGCTTACGGTATGGACCGCAAACAAGGCGACAACGTAGTTGCAGTATATGACTTAGGTGGTGGTACCTTCGATATCTCAATCATCGAGATTGACGAAGTTGAAGGCGAGCACACTTTTGAAGTACTAGCGACTAACGGTGACACGCACTTAGGTGGTGAAGACTTCGATAACCGTGTAATCAACTACCTGGTTGACGAGTTCAAAAAAGAGCAAGGCATCGACCTGCGTAACGACCCGCTAGCCATGCAGCGTGTTAAAGAAGCGGCTGAAAAAGCGAAAATCGAGCTTTCAAGTGCACAGCAAACCGAAGTGAACCTGCCGTACGTTACTGCAGACGCAACTGGTCCTAAGCATATGAACGTGAAGTTGACTCGTGCGAAGCTTGAGTCACTGGTTGAAGACCTGGTAACCAAGTCTATCGAACCACTTAAGAAAGCCCTTGCTGATGCAGATCTTTCTGTAGGCGATATCAACGACATCATCCTAGTTGGTGGTCAAACACGTATGCCTCTGGTACAGAAGACAGTTGCTGAGTTCTTCGGTAAAGAGCCACGTAAAGACGTGAACCCAGATGAAGCGGTAGCCGTAGGTGCTGCGGTTCAAGGTGGTGTACTAGCCGGTGAAGTAAAAGACGTACTATTACTGGACGTTATCCCACTGTCTCTAGGTATCGAGACCATGGGTCAGGTTATGACTACGCTGATCGAGAAAAACACGACGATTCCAACGAAGAAGTCGCAAACCTTCTCGACTGCTGATGACAACCAGAGTGCAGTAACCATTCATGTGTTACAAGGTGAGCGTAAGCGCTCGGCTGACAACAAGTCGCTGGGTCAGTTCAACCTAGAAGGTATTCGTGCGGCACGCCGTGGTGAGCCACAAATCGAAGTAACTTTCGATGTTGACGCCGATGGTATCCTACACGTGTCTGCAAAAGATAAAGACACAGGTAAAGAGCAGAAGATCACCATCCAGGCTTCTTCAGGTCTAAGCGATGAAGAAGTAGAAAAAATGGTACGTGATGCTGAAGCCAACGCCGAAGCGGATAAAAAGTTCGAAGAGCTTGTAACTGCCCGTAACCAAGCCGATGCCATGGTTCACGGTACCCGTAAGCAAATCGAAGAAGCCGGTGATGCATTACCTGCAGAAGATAAAGAAGCTATCGAAGCGGCGGTAGCCGAGCTAGAAACGGCTATCAAGGGTGAAAGCAAAGAAGAAATCGATGCGAAAACTCAAGCGCTTATCGAGAAGTCACAAAAGCTAATGGAAATCGCGCAAGCGAAAGCCCAGCAGCAAGGTGGCGCCGATGCAGGTAGCCAGCAGCAAGCAAAGCAAGACGACGACGTTGTTGATGCTGAGTTTGAAGAAGTGAAAGACGACAAGTAATATACTTGTTGCACACGGGGCGCGCTGGCGGAAATCGCTTGACGCGCCCTTAGTGTATGTAGATTTTTAAAAATAGTGGTAGATATGTCAAAACGCGATTATTACGAGGTACTGGGTGTAGCCAAAGACGCCAGTGACCGCGACATTAAAAAGGCTTATAAGCGCCTGGCGATGAAATATCACCCGGATCGTACTGCCGGCGACAAGGAACTTGAGAGCAAGTTCAAAGAGGTGAAAGAAGCCTACGAAATTCTTAACGACGCGCAGAAACGACAAACCTATGATCAGTTTGGTCATGCTGCATTTGAACAAGGCGGTGGCGGTGGTCACGGCGGCTTTGGTGGCGGCGGTGATTTCGGTGATATTTTTGGTGACGTATTCGGCGATATCTTCGGCGGTGGCCGTCGCCAGTCTCGTCAACAACGCGGCGCCGATTTACGTTACAACATGGAACTGAGCCTGGAAGAGGCGGTTCGTGGTAAAGACGTCGAAATCAAGGTTCCAACCTGGGTGAGCTGTGAGCCCTGTGATGGCTCGGGTGCTAAAGCCGGCTCAACGCCGAAAACCTGTCACACCTGTCACGGTGCAGGTCAGGTACAGATGCGCCAAGGTTTCTTTGCGGTGCAGCAAACCTGTCCAACCTGTCAGGGCACAGGTCAGGTTATCTCGGACCCTTGTAACAGTTGTCATGGCCAGGGCCGCGTAGAAAAGACCAAGACTTTGTCGGTGAAGATCCCAGCAGGTGTTGATACCGGCGACCGAATTCGCCTGGCTGGCGAAGGGGAAGCGGGAGCCCATGGCGCACCAGCGGGTGACTTGTATGTGCAGGTGAGCGTGCGCGAGCACCCGATTTTTGTTCGTGATGGCAACAATCTGTATTGTGAAGTTCCGATTGGCTTCACCACGGCTGCCTTAGGTGGCGAGATTGAAGTGCCGACTTTAGACGGTCGCGCCAAACTGAAAATACCGGCCGAGTCGCAAACGGGTAAAATGTTCCGTATGCGTGGTAAAGGTGTGAAATCGGTTCGTTCAGGCTCAGTGGGTGATCTGATCTGTAAAGTAGTGATCGAAACCCCGGTTAACTTGAACAGCGAACAACGTGAACTGCTGGAGCAGTTGGAAAAGAGCATGGGCAAAGACAGCTCAAAGTACCGTCCTAAGGAGAAAGGTTTCTTCGATGGCGTGAAAAAGTTCTTTGACGACCTGACGAAGTAATACCAATTCACTTAAATAGCTAATCATTCTAGCGGGCTAAATATCGTGCTCACTGTGTTGAAATTTTTCTATGTAGAATAACTACATAAGAAAAATTCCGCCTAGTGAGCACATCATTTATCCAGCGCTATCTCTGCTCACATACTTAACAGATTTGGTATAAGCAGAAAATAGTGAAAAAGCGCCGTAAGGCGCTTTTTTTATGGCCTTTTACTCAGGCTCAATTTAGCAAAATGGCCTGTTCGCCGTCCGTACTGCACTGGCACAGTTCGGCGCTGTCGCTGTAACGAATATCATTGATGGCAGCAGCCTTCACCGGGGTTAGTTGTTCGCAGCGCATCACGCATTGGCGCTGTTGTTGCCAGTAACTGTATTCGGCTTGTACCAACCAGGTCAGCAGCAGGCAGACCAGAATCAGGGTGAACACCCTTAGTCGTTTTAAAAGCATAATCGCCTCCGCTCACTAAAGTCCGATACTTTAACTCTAGTGTAAAAACAATGAGCCTACCTAAGCAGATTTTATTTAGTGAGGTGTCGAGTGTTAAAAGAAGGGCGTAGAAGCGTGCAGTGACTACCTGGTTGGCTGGCTCTGTGTCAGTAGGTTCGAGAGGCGGGATTGTTACACTTGGGCGTTATTTATAGATTTTTTCGGTGACCTTTTTTAGCTCGGCATGCGGTAAAAATTGATCTGAGATGGTCAAAATTGCATGCAGGTTATTTTTAAGCTTTTCTAAGTCGAGTTCACCGGGGTTGAGTGACGTTTGCATTAGATGAATTGCCATGTCAGCAAGCAAAACCCGCTGTTTCTCCAGCCATTGCGGTTCTCCTTTAGCCGTTGTAAGGGCTAAATAACTACTTTCAACTAAGTTGTGTATTTCCCAGCTTGTTTTGATTATTTCGCGGCGTTGTTCGTTATTCATATCTAACCCCTTATTGATAAAGTGAACTTTTTTCATTTAGAGCAATAAGTTAGCAGTATACCTAGGGGGCAACAAGCAGATGTGCTTGGTTTTGAACTCGGTTATTAGACAGCCTGGTTATAGAGAAGCTAAAAGCGTTATATGAACATTTTATTGGCGCGGCCTGTTGCTTGTTTGCACCCTTACTCCACCCGGCAATAATACTGTTTAAATTGCCATTTACTGGCACGTATATAGTAGCAATTGCTTTCAAAGGTGAGGATCTGAATGATATCCGCTCTTTGGGGGCGGCTAAAATAGGTGGTTCTAATCGTAGTGTCACCAAGGATTTCCACCTTATGGGGAGTAAACTTGAGCTGCTCGGGCATGCGGTTGGCGGGGTAGGTGGTAAAGGCATGCTCATGCAAGACATGGACAATACCTGAGTTGATATTATCCCTAAGCATAAGTCGCTCTTCTGCGGGGATTTCATGTTGCGAAAGCAGACTGGCAAGGGTTTTGGCCTCATCGAGTTGCCAGGCGCCCACATAAAAGGGGGTCTGCCCTGCCTGATAAACAAGGTAAGTTAAAAGAAATCCCAAACCTAGAGGCACCTTCATAGTTCCCTCTGTTCAACCCGAACGCTTTATTGTTGAGCGTCCTTTAGGTGAATAATCGTTTGGCTGCAAACCTCTTTAACTGCTTTGTTCCTTGCCTATCGGCTTCCCCCAGCAGGTATGTAACACCTCTATCGGAACAACCAATTTGAAACCAAACCCGTTAGATAGATTAGTATAGTGCCTAATTTTAAGCCTGCTATTTAGGTGTGAAAATTGCTATTTAAGCCACTGAACTAGGGCGTATTTTTGTTAATTGGATAGGTAAGGGCGGTATTGTAGACTAGTGGAAGTGTTGAAGGCACAACTTATAACTAAGGCCGTGGTTGTGCCTATATGAGGCTAGTTAACCGCAAGTTCAAAGGTTTTCTCGTTGAGCAACTCCAATTGCCAGACGTCTTCGCAATCATCCGGGCCCAACATAAAATAGGTATAGCCTTTATCCTTTATCAGATAAAAGTGCATGCTTTGAATATAGAGGGAGGCAAGATCCTTTTTTTGCGTCGGTGAGAGCGAGCTCTGCTGCTGGGCAAATGTGGATTTTTGTTTTTCTAAATTCGTTTCTACCCAGGCCGAGTCCCTGACTATTTGTACAGCGTAAGAAATTAGCTGCGGGTTTGGCTCTAAGGCGCCCTGTTCGTGCTCCAGGGTGATGGCCTTGTTATTATAGTTGCCCACCCATTTATTACTCTCGCTATCGTATTTTAGCGTGCCTAAAATAGTGTGGTTTAGCTCTTTTGCCATTTTGGGTTTTTTCTTAAAAATCCATGAAAACATAAAATTCCCTTCTCGATTAAATCTCTTGGCCCCAAGGCATGGGGCTTGGGTTCGGCGCCATTCTAGCGGTAAATATTACAAGTTAAAAATATTTAAGATAAACAAGGCATAAGCCACTTATGTGTAAGCGGCTTTAACCCCAAAATCGACAGCACCGAGCAACAGGATAGTGGCAAATAGGCAGGCTAAAAATCCGGCGAATATCTTACTGCCTCGTTTAAAACCGAATTTACTGTAGCCATAGGCGGGAATGCCGATAAAACCGATTAGGGCGCAAAACAAGGGAAAATAACCAAGATGAGTTATTGAGTTCTCTGCGCCGTGGTACCTACACCAGGCAAAACAGCAAAAGGAAATAAACAGGGTATGAGGCAAAAAGGTAATGCTTTCCTTGTCGTGGGCATACAGAAAATAGCTGTCTATAAAGGCCGCAAGGATGTAAGAAAATAGCGCCAAGATGATTATTTTATTGGATTTTTTCATCTTCTTTGGGCCGTTAGGCAAGGCTGTATTCGCGATTAGCCTTACACAAGTCGTCGTGCAGCGCCATCACATGAATTGTCTTTGGGTCGGTGATATCGGAGCCGAGTTTCATCATAAATTTGCACGAGGCATAATCATTGGCCTTGCGCTCATAGGCGTTTATCCAGTCCTGCCGCTCTTTAAGGCGCTCCGCCTTAATAGGCCAGACCCCAGGGCGAGGACGAAGCCTTTCTATGCCCACTCGCCAGGGTTTGGGGCTGACCCTGGCCCTAAAACAGCGCTGATTGCGACACATTTGCATGTAGACCCTGTCCGAGCCAAGACTTTTTAACAGCGCCGCCGAGCGCTCACTGGTGGGCTCGTACGTTTGCTCCATAAAGAGAATGCGAAAGCCCATGGATGTCTGGTAAATGCGCATATGAAGCGCTGGATTATCGGCAGAGACCTGCTGAAAGCGGGTGATGGCCTCTTGCTCCAAACCACCCCTGCGGTTAATTAGCTGGTTATTGATAAAACCCGCAATGGGTGAAGAGAGCATCAGCGACGCCAGTAGCGCGGCAAATAAAACCCACCAGGAGCCAGTGACCACGCTTGTAACAGCCCCAGCAAGTGCCAGACCAATAAACACCCAGGTAACGAGTCTCGTCGAGGGCGCACTATCGAGATCTATGTCGGCAAACATCACATCTGGGGTATTTAAGCACAGGGCGCCATAGGAGTTTCTGGAAATAACAACGTCTTGATGCTTAGAGACGACCTCTTCGCGGATGGGAATACCCTCAGCACCGTTATAGGAAATTTTATGATCAATGCGTCGCACATCGCCTTGCTCGCTCAGGGTCTTGAGTGCGTCATCAAGACGCTGATCCGCGTGTTGCTTTGCATCTTCTTCACTGATATCTGACCAGCCAAAGCGCTTGATTGTGTATTGTCGGTTGTTGGCGCGGGTTTTTGCTTGCGATTCGGACCAATACTTGGGGACTATCATGCCGTCTTCCTTGGATGGCTAAGGCTGTAGAGCGAGAAAAGATAATGCTTACCTTAGCACCTTTTGAATTCTAAAAACTAGGCTTTATTTAGTAAAGGCAATGAGTTACCTCAATTTAGGCGGTAAAAAACTGGCCAGGTTAGAGTGGGGAGCGGGAGCCCGGCACTGCGGGCTCCTAGTAACGTTTTTTTATTGATGCTGCTGATACACAGCCAAGGGATGGGAGGTACTGAGCGAGATATGCACCTTATCTCCGGGACGTACCATCACCTCGTGGCTTACTCGGCTGGTGACTAGGGTATTGCAGGTCAACTCAACCGCACACAGACGACTGCCGCCTTCAAAGCGCACCCAGGTCACGGTACCGTTACTGTTATCGCCATTTTGCGCCAACAGCACGTCATCGGGGCGCAGCAGCACATCCACGGCGCCTGCATCACAATCTATGCCTTGCGCCGGTGCTATACCGATAGCGGTGCTGGCTTGGCCGTGTTGATAGTCGCCGGCAATAAAGCTGGCTTCGCCTAAAAAGCGCGCTACAAAGCGATTGCTCGGCAGGCTAAAGCAGTGCTCAGGAGAATCGATTTGTTGAATACGTCCGTCTTTGAGCACCCCTACTCGGTCACCTACCGACAGGGCTTCTTCTTGGTCGTGGGTCACCCAAATCGCCGGGACGCCGGCGTCTTTTAAGGCATTGCGAATATCCCAGCGCAAGGTGTCTTTAAGCGCCGCATCCAGATTCGACAGAGGCTCATCTAAAAGCACAAAGTCTGGCTGGTGAGCGAGCGTTCTCGCTAATGCCACCCGTTGCTTTTGGCCGCCTGACAGTGTGGCGGGCTTTTTATCGACAAAGGCACCAAGACCAAGCAGTTCAATCCAGTGCTCCGCTAAGGAGGTATCCTTTAAGCGAAAGCAGATATTTTGCTGTACGGTGAGATGGGGGAACAGGGCAAAGTCCTGAAACACCATACCGACACGGCGTTTTTCCGGGGGCACATGTAACTTTGGGGTGGCGCGCCAGGTGCCAAGATTGATTTCTCCGGCGCTGATCGGAATAAGCCCGGCGAGGGCCTGTAAAATGGTGCTTTTACCGCAGCCGGTAGGACCAACCAGCATCAGGATCTCGCTCTCACCCAATGAGAGATCTAAGTCGCTTACGACCCGATTACTACCATAATCGATAGCCAACTTACTAACAGATAACATGTATTCTTGATCCTTAATTACTGCGTTTTTCACCGGAAAGCATAATAGCTAAACCACAGGCGGAGATCACTACAAGCAAGAGCCCGGGGATGGCGGCGCGGCCAAAGTAGCCCGCTTCATAGACGCGCCATAGGTACGTCGATAATGTCTCGAATCCAGTCGGGCCGAGCAAGAGTGTGGCCTCTAATTCTCGCATTGATTCTAAAAATACCAAGGCAGCACCTGCGACTATACCGCGCGCGGTCAACGGCAAGGTGATGCGGGTAAAGGCCTCTCGTGGGCTGGCTCCTAATACCCGCGCCGATTTAACTAAACTGGCGTCCATATGCTCGGTGCTGGTGCGCACCGAGCCCACCGCCAAGGGTAAAAACCGCAGCACATACGCGATAACCAGCAGAGCCAGAGTTTGATAAAGCATGGGTAGTTGCAGGCCGGCGTAAACCAGTGCGGTGCCCATGACAATACCGGGAATACCAAAGCCAAAATAGGTAATACGTTCCATAACACGACCGGCCTTACCGCTAAGCGCCGCATGGGCCACAGGGATAGCAACGATCACCGCCACCAGTGCCGCTATGCCCGAGGCGTAGGCCGAATGCCAGGCAATGGTAAAGTCGAACTCGGCCAGACCATCGCGGGCCAGCCACAGCGAAAAAATGCCCAAAGGCAGGCCTATCGCCAATAGCAGTACGGGGGCGAAGGTGGCGAACAGGGCCGCTACTTGCCAGGGCTTGGGGAATAAGATCAAGGGACGACCATGGCGCTCGGTGGCGGTTTTTATTTGTGATTCTAAAAACAGCAAAAAGCCGACTATACACATCAACTGCAACGACAGCATGGCGGCGCGGTTTAAACCAAAGGCGTTGTATTCCACATAGATCACCCGGGTAAAGGTATCGAGGCGCATCATCGCCGGGGTACCGAAATCGGACAGGGTATACAAGGCCACCAACAAGGCGCCGGCGGCAATACCGTTTACCACCCGGGGTAAAATCACCTTAAATACGCTCATGGTCATCGACATGCCCAGGGTTCTTGCGGCATTGACCATGCTGGCATCGAGACTCAGCAGTGAAGAGCGGGTGGTCAGCATCACAAAGGGAAAGGTGTACAGGGTCATAACAATGGCGGCGCCACTGAGGCCATACATGGGCGGCGTGGCTATGCCAAACAGCTGGTTGATTTCTCCCCCGGGGCCAAAGGCCGCATACAGGGTAAAAGCGCCGATATAGCTGGGGATGGCTAAGGGCGCGGCAAACACCACTAGCCACATCTTCTTCAGCGGTAGATGTACATAAGCGCTGATAAAGGCCAGGGGCACGCCGATAATGATCGAGCCCAACACAGTAAGTACCATCAGCGACAGGGTATTGCCGAGTATGGTGAGGTTATGGCTGTCGAATACATTACTGGCGTCACTGGCGAGCGTGAGCAGCACATACACAGGGGTTAAGGCCACGAGCGCTGCCAGCAGCGCCATGGGGTAGGAAGCGGGTAGGCGCATTAGAGCACACCGTTGTTACGCATTAAATCCAGGGTCGGGCGCAAGTCTGCCAATTGCGTTAAGTCTATTTTAGGCGGTGAAATGCTGGCCAGTGAGGGCAATCCTTCGGGCGGTTTAATGCCTTCGATAAGCGGGATTTCATAGGCCTCACGGGCCAGATAACCCTGTACCTCAGCGCTTAATAGGTAACGCATAAAGTTGGTTGCCAGCGGGTCTTTATTCAAGGCCAAAATACCTGAGGCATTAACTAAACAGCCGGCATCATTTTGGGTAAAAGCAAGATCTAACTTGGCTTCGGGTTTACCCGCTTTAAGGCGCAGACTGTAGTAGTGATTGGCAAAACCTATGTCTACTTCACCGCGCTCCACAGCCATCACTACACCCAGTTCACCGGCATAGGATTTGGCTTTCTTTTTCACCTTTTTCAGCCACTTGGCGGTTTTATCATCACCTTCAAGCAAACGCATCGCGGTGATAAAGGACTGGAATGAGGCATAGGCCGGGGCCCAGCCAATACTCAGGTCACTGTCGGCAATGGCCATAATGCTGTCGGGGATCTGCTCCTTGGTCAAACGCTCTGTGTTGTAGGGCAGGGTGCGTATGCGGCCGGTCACTGGCGCCCAGCCCTCGTAGCGAAACTGAGGTTGCAGTTGTGCCGATAAGTCAGCAGGCAGCGGCTGTGCCAGCCCGGCATCGGTTACCAAGCCTATGGCACCGGAGTCCACCGCCCAGAATAAATCGGCGCGGCGTACGCCCATTTTCGCTTCCGCGACTATGGTGTTGGCCAGGGCAGCAGTGGGGCCGCGGCGAATACCCAGCTCTAAATTCGGGTTTTTATCTTGAATGGCTTGCAGGACATTTTCATACAGACCGCCTTCGCCACGGCCAAGGTATAAGGTTAGCTTGCCTTCGAGGGTGGGCAGACTGTCCACCGATACCGGGTTGGCAGCGGTGGCCGCGAATGCCCGCGCTAGGGGCAGCGGCAAGGTGCTGGCTACCCCAAAGGCGGCCAGACCCTGAATAAAGGTTCTGCGTTTCACTTAGAACACGTCCTTACGGGCTTTTTCGGCCTTTTCAATTAGTTTTTTGGCACGATCAAGCTTGCTTTGCATGGCAACAACCACAGCACGTACGTCATCGACACTTTGGTTATCGGCGATCGCCTTTGGCAAGGTCACATTGAAGTCTTTTTCCAATTCTTCTACCAGGTTGGCATCTTGCTCAATTAAGGTGCCTTCAACGCCTTCAAACAGGTGCAGGTAGGTGTCATGAACGATCTGCGTGGCTTCATCGCCAAGGCGTTCTGCATATTTGGCAACGACACGGTCGAGCTTATGCTTGATCTCGTCCATGGTGGCGCTTTGTGTCATGGTCTCTGTAGCCGTAGCCTTAACGCTCTGAAGCAGGCCTTTTTGCTGGAATTGCGCCGCCAGTTTAACTGCGCCCAGGCCTTGCCAAAGCGCGGCATTGAGTGCTTCTTGTTGCTTACGTGCTTCGGCCCTGGCGCTTTATTGTCTATGGCCATCTTGATGCCGTAAAGCCCTTGCCAGATAGAAGCATAAACGGGCACATAGTTAGTTTCGATGGCGCTGTGAAATTTAACCGATTCCCAGTATTCAACGAGGTCATCGCTATTGACCGCCTTGTTGCCTTTAGCCTCGTAATCGCTGACCATGGCATCAACCTTGCCAATCATCCATTGTACTTCTTCGGAATAATCTTTTAGGTTTTCTTGTAGGTGATTAACGTGTTCGCCGATAGGACCGTTGGCAAAGGCCGGCTGAAAGCTAAATGCAGAGGCGAATAACAGGCTCACGCCCAAGGTTTTGACTGATTTATACAATGAATTCATAGCGTGGGGATCCAAGGCTAATTGTAAATGATAGTTATTATCATATCCGCACAACTCGTTTAAATCAATACATTAAAGTGTCGTGTTCCGTTACTTTTTGTGCCAAACAGCACATCAGCAAGAGCAGGGTCTCATAGACCCGATGGAGCATAGACAAGTGCCCCAAGCAAACAGTATGCTGCTTGATGGTAATACCAATTCTGTTAGATATGTGATCAGATATAGCGCTGGATAAATGATATGATAACAAGGCGGTATTTTTCTTATGTAGTTATTCTACATGGAAAAATTCCAACGCTGTAAGCATGATATTTAGCCTGCTAGAATGATTAGCTATTTAAGTGAATTGGTATATCTACTTTGAACAAGGGATTGGACATGACCCCAGCGGTAACCTTTTTAACCAAGCATAAGGTGAAGTTTGAGCTCATCAGTTTTGAGCATGACGCCCAGGTTGATAATTATGGTCAGGAAGTCATAGATAAATTGGCGCTGGACGGGGCCTGCGTATTCAAAACCTTGGTGCTGGAAACCGCAGAGCAAGGGTTTGTGGTCGCCATTACCCCGGTGAACCAACAGGTGAATACCAAATCCCTGGCCAAACTGGCGGGCTGTAAAAAAGCGGCCATGGCCGCGGGGGCCGATGTGGAGCGGGTAACCGGCTATGTGCTCGGCGGCGTGAGCCCCTTTGCGCAAAAGAAACGACTGCCCGTGTATGTGCATCAAAGCGCCCTGGCGCAGGAAACAATTTATGTCAGTGCCGGCAAGCGCGGTGTTGAGCTGGCCTTGGCACCACAGGATTTAATTACCCTTCTAAATGCCCGTAGCGGTGAGTTTTAGCCCTAGTGCCTTTATTGCGCTCTCTATCGAGCGCGCTCTGTGTTGTTGGGCGCTTGCTGCGGCGCTCATTTTTCCCCAAACAATCTTCTCTCTGCGTATTTGTTTCATGCTTTTTCACTAGCGAAGCACTCGAACCCCCTCCTTGAATCACGTACTGAGCAAAATTATTTTTTGCGTACACCTGTACGCTCAAAGCGCGGTAATTCAGGCGCTTGGGGCGAATAAGGCAAATAAAGTTTGAAATTTGTGTTAAAAAAACTGGTTGGACCAATTGATCTATTCAGATTTTTATGACGTAATAATGGAAATTAACTGGTCAGATGAGTTGGTTATGAGCTTACGTACAAAATTAAAAAAAATCCTTCCTAGTATTTCCATCACAGAGCAAGAGGCGCTGGACGCCGGTGATGTATGGTTAGAAGGTTCTATCTACCGTGGTAAACCTGATTTCGCGGCGCTGCGCGATGTGCCAGCGGCAACCTTGAGCCAAGAAGAGCAAGCCTTCCTAGATGGCCCCGTGGCCCAGCTGTTGGAAATGATCGATGAGTCCGAGATTCAATCGGGCACGCATCTGCCTGAGCATATTCTAGAGTTCTTGAAAAAAGAACGTTTCTTCTCGCTGATCATTCCCAAGAAGTTCGGTGGTCTTGAATTTAGCCCCTATGCCAACTCGACCATAGTGGCCACCATTTCAACTAAGTCATCGGCGGTTGCCGTGACCGTGATGGTGCCAAACTCCTTGGGTCCGGGTGAGCTATTGCTGCACTATGGTACCGAAGAGCAACAAAATCATTATCTGCCGCGCCTTGCCAATGGTCGCGATATTCCTTGTTTCGCCCTGACCAGCCCGGAAGCGGGTTCGGATGCCGGTGGTATTCCGGATATCGGCGTGGTTAAAGAAGGTGAATACCAGGGCGAGAAGGTACTTGGCCTGGAAGTAACCTGGGACAAGCGTTATATCACCCTAGCACCTATCGCCACCGTATTGGGTTTAGCCTTTAAGGTGCAGGACCCGGATCACCTGCTGGGTGATAAGGAAGACCTCGGCATTACCTGTGCGCTGATTCCAAATACCCACCCGGGTGTGGAGCTGGGTAATCGCCACGACCCTATGGGCGTGCGTTTTTACAATGGTACGACGCGCGGTGAAAAAGTCTTTATTCCTATGGACTTTATTATCGGCGGACAAAAGAACATCGGTCGCGGTTGGCAGATGCTGGTGAGCTGTTTGGGTGCCGGCCGTGGTATTTCACTGCCAGCTTTAGGTGTGTCGGTATCTCAGGTTTCCTTTAAGGGCGCCGCCGAGTATGCCGCGGTGCGTGAACAGTTTGGTCTGGCTATCGGTCAGTTCGAAGGTATTCAGGAAAAGCTGGCCGATATCGCCGGTAAAACCTACTTACAAGAAGCCATGCGTGTGCTCACCACAGAAGGTCTGGGCATGGGTCTAAAACCTTCGGTAGTAACCGCCATTGCTAAGTACCATATGACCGAAATCGGCCGCGACGTGCTGAACTCGGCCATGGATATTCAAGCCGGTAAAGCCATTCAGCGCGGCCCGCAAAACACCCTGGCCAGCGGCTTTGTCGCTCAGCCCATCGCCATTACGGTAGAAGGGGCGAATATCCTGACGCGTAACCTGATGATCTTTGGTCAAGGTGTGATGCGCTGTCACCCTTACTTGCAGAGCATGGTGGAGTCCATCCACTCGCAAGAAAAAGATGCCGATGCCACCTTTAATCGTATTTTGCGTAAAACTGTGGGTTACAGCACCGCCAATGCGCTGCGTGCTTTCAAACATGGTTTATTGCCTTTTACCGCGCCAAGCGCATCGTCTTTGCCTGAAGTACGCCAGTATGAAAAGGCGGTGCACAAGTTGTCGTCACGCCTGGCCGTGTATGCGGATTTCTCCTTGTTGGTTTTGGGCGGAAAGTTAAAGCAGGCGGAAATGCTGTCGGCGCGCCTGGGCGATGTGATGAGCTATATGTATGCGGCCATGGCTTCGATTAAATACTATGAGCAAAAGGTCAGCAGCGCAGATCGCGAGCAAGCGGCGCCATACTTCCACTATGCGACCCGCTGGGCACTGCAACAGGCAGAGCAGGCACTGCATGCCTTCTTGGATAACTTCCCGGCATCGGGCACCCGTAAGTTTATGCGTTTCCTAACCTGGCAGTACGGTTACAAGATGCCAGCCATTGGCGACAACTTGGTTCGCGAACTGGCCCATCAGGCGCAACTGGATACGGCCATTAAAGCCCAGCTGACGCATCTGGTTAAACCAACGCCGGGCGATGGTCACGATATCAACGAGCAGGCCTACAAAGCCAAGCTGGCAAACCTTGAGAGCCTGGCCAAGGTACGCAAGGCCATTAAGTCGAAGCAGATTCGCTCTGGTGTGCGTTTTGCCGAGACGCTGGATAATGCCCTGGCAGCCAGTGTGATCGATGCCAACGAATATGCGTCTTTGGTAGATTATAACCGCAAGCGTGAGCTGGCTATTCGCGTCGATGAATTCGATTTCGATATGAACCTGCTGCGCCCGGACGGCACCCGTGCCGACGGTCAAGACATGAGTCTACGCAGCGCCAGCTAATTATTCCCTGTCACATTTGCATTACCACCAAGCCCTTACCTCTGCGTAAGGGCTTTTTTATTGGGTGATCTTAAGGCGGCCTCTGTTCGTAATGCCAGACGGAGGAAATGTATGCTCACTTTATTTTATGACGGCAATTGTCCGATGTGTGCCGCCGAGATCAGAAAATTAAAAGGGTGCGCTCATGAGGGTGCCCTTGTACTTATCGATATTAATAACGATGAAGACCTTTCACCTTTCCCCATGATTGATTATCACGCCGCCTTAAATACCTTGCATGCCCTTGATGAAAAAGGGCAGATTTTACTGGGGTTGGATGCCAATGTCGCCGTGTGGCGGGCGGTTGGTAAGTACCCTTGGTTAAGGGTGTTGCGCTGGCCATTGATCCGTATTGTCGCAGACTGCTGCTATCGAATTTTTGCGAATAATCGCCACCGGATAGCGGGTTGGCTATCGACTCGAGCTTGTAAAGAGCAGTGCGCAGTGGGTGAGCGACATGAGTAGAGCCCTGATAATTGGCGCCTCGAGTGCCATAGCCCAAGCTCTTATCGAGGAGTTGGAGTTACACGGGACGCAGGTGCACAGCGTGAGCAGAGCCAGGCTCACGCGTGAGCGACACAGCTGTTTGACTTACAGTGAGCAGGCGATTGCCAACTGGTGCCTTGATGCCCGGCAACAGGGGTTGGCCTTTGAACAAATTTATATTTGCAACGGCATGCTGCACGCAGAGGAGGTGCAGCCCGAAAAATCCCTAACTGCTTTTTCGCAGTCGGCCTTTTTCGAGGTGATGCAGCGCAACACAGTAGTCCCTATGTGGTGGCTGTCGAACCTAAGCAAGCTCCTGGCGCCCAAAGCGCAATGCGTGGTTACCATTTTAAGTGCCCGCGTGGGCAGCATCACAGATAACCGCCTAGGGGGCTGGTATAGCTACCGCGCCTCAAAGGCGGCCTTAAATATGCTTACTAAAACCGCCGCCATTGAAATCCGGCGCACGCACAAGCAAAGCAAATTTTTGTTGTTTCATCCCGGTACCACGGACAGTGCGCTGTCCAAGCCTTTTCAAAAAAATGTGCCTGCAGGCAAGTTGTTTACCCCTCATTTTGTCGCCCAGCGTTTACGGGAGCTCAGTACAGATTATGCCTTTCTTCCGCCCTGTGGCTTCTATGACTGGAATAGGCAACCCATTGAATTTTAAAGTTTATAGAGAAGATAATAATGCAATTTAGTAAAGACGATCTCGACGCCATGCCCTCACGCTATAGAGCGCACTTCGTAAACAGTCTGTCGGGGTATAAAAGTGCAAACCTGGTGGGCACCACAGATGGTAAGGGCAACCATAACCTAGCCATTGTCAGCTCTGTTGTGCACCTGGGGGCGCATCCCCCTTTGGTCGCCATGATCATGCGCCCGGATGTGGTGGAGCGCCATACCCTCAGTAATATAAGGGCCACGGGTTGGTATACCATTAACCAGGTGAACACTGGTTTTTGGCAGGCCGCGCATCAGACATCGGCGAAGTACGCTGTGCATGAAAGTGAATTTGATGCGGTTGGCTTAGAGTCTCAATTTATCGGTGAGTGTCCCGCTCCTTTCGTCAGCCAAAGCCTGTTGAAATATTCGGTGAAATTGGTTGCTGAGCAAGTCATAGAACAAAATGGCACCCTGATCTTGATTGGCGCAATCGAACAGGGGGAGGTCAGTGACAACGCCTTGTGCAGCGACGGCCATATCGACCTTCACAGTATAGATACGGTGGCGATAACGGGATTAGACGGGTACCATGTTGGCAGCCGCCTTGGCCGCCTCAGTTATGCACAACCTCATGTGTGGCCAAGCGCGCTGGATGACTAGTGTAAAGGGGATTGACAGCGCCCTTGTGTCGAGACTGTGCTGAGGTACAATGTCGGCAAGTTGAATTAAGAGGTTTCTCCCATGCGTTTAGTCTTATCCCTGTTTCTTGGTGTTTTTATTGGTCTTGCGTCAATGCCGACAACGGCTCAGCAGAGCGTTGATCTCGAAGCCGTGATGAAGAAAATGGGCCACAGCTTTAAACAAGCGATTAAAGCCGAAGATCAAGGGCAAATGCTTATGGCCTTGGACGAGCTAGAGACCTTGGTAGAGCAAGCCAAGCAGGCTCGCTTTAACAAAGAGCCGGAAAAGTCTCAGTTGGGGTTGGACAAGGTGTTGGAGCAGATTGCACTGGCTCGTACCTTGGCGCAGAACAACGAATTGGCGCAAGCGAGCGTGGTCCTAAAAAGCATTGACTCACTGCGCAAGGAATACCACGAGCTTCATGAGCCACCGGGCTTGTGGCAATTATTGTTTGGTCAATAATATTTATACCAATTCACTTAAATAGCTAATCACCCTAGCGGGCTAAATGTCGTGCTCACCGCGTTGGAATTTTTCTTATGTAGAATAACTACATAAGAAAAATTCCGCCTTGTTATCACATCATTTATCCAGCGCTATATCTGATCACATACTTAACAGATTTGGTATTAGTTTCTCACTGGTTGCGGTGTTAATCGCCGCCACCACAGCCTCCACCGCAGCTTGAGTCACCGCCGACACTATCGCTCGAGCTCGACGTTGAACCGCTGTCACCTGCACATCCCGATGAACAACCTATATGGGCGGCACAATAGCCATCGCCATACAGGGGCGACTTTTTATTCTTGCAATCTAAGGCGTAGACAAAGCCATCTTTAATTTCAAGCTGGCTATCGAGAGCGAACAGTAGGGGCAACTGCGTGGGTGCCGCAGCGGGTAAGTTGCTTTTGGCACAGGCTAAACGCCAAGCGCGCCTGATACCATCCTGGGCGACCACCTTGGTTCTCATGGCCTCGCTTGGGGTATGGTGCAAAAAGCGCCCGAGTGCCTTTTTACAAAACTGCTGATAGTTGCGGGTAAAGAGGATAAATTCATGCCAGGCCACGTCGACCACCTGCGAGGGCATGGCTACCATTTTATTGCCAGCTTGATGACAGATATAAAAGTAATCCCTTAGCCCTTGCAATACCAGCTCTACGTCCTTGTCTTTGAGATGGGGGTAAGCGTGCTTTACTTTGGCGGCTATCGCCGGGGCAAACTGATATCGCTCTATATACACTCGCTGTGCTTGCTTTTTGCGGCGCTGGTATAAATAGACGCTCAGACCTAAAACGATCAGCGCCGTGATGGATGTCATTAACATTTGCTGTCCCTACCCATGGGTTATTCTTTTTATTATTCAGCTAACTACGGGTTGCCCTTGGAAGCAAGTTGTTTTTTGGCTAACAGCCTTTTTGTATACACAGAGCTAGGTTTTGCAAGGTAAAGGGCCAGGGCTCTTGGTGTAAGCTGCTAAAGCGCTTAAAGTTAATATTGCCCAGGGTGCGTTCTTGTATGGCCTTGATCAGTATTTGATATTGCTCGGAATCGGGCTCAAATATGGCGAAGTTACTGCTAGAGATAAAGGTATCGCCCTGATGATGGGCATCGTGCAACATGATCAAGGCCGCAGCCCCCAATAACACATGGCCACCGACGGAAACATCAAGGTGTTCATCGGTGTCCATCTTATCCCAATTGATACCGCCGACGACCGGTAGCTGCGCCGAGTTTACACTCGCAGCAGCTCTAAGAGCGCCCCCTGCAATGGGGTCGTTGGCTGCCCAAATCATATTGATATTCTTGATATGACTAAGCACGCGAATACTTTTGCGATAGCCTTGCTCTGCGGACCAATTTGCCACTTCATGGTATACCAGGTTTACTTCCGGGTGCTGGCGTAAAAACAATTCCAGGCCACGCTGGCGGCTGAGTGCCGAATCGGTAGTGTGATCGCCATACAGTGCCAGCATATTGAGTTTGGCATCTTCACCAAAACGCTCAATGGCGCGCTCAAACAGACCGCGGGCCAGCTTATAACCGGCCTCGAAATGATTGGGAAGAATATAGCCGAGCAGCCAATCTGGTTTAGTGGTGAGAATGTGCTCCTGCGGAGCATTATAAATAAATAACAGTGGCTTATCTAATTCAGCATCGGCCTTGATCAGTTTGGTTATGGCTTTTTTCTCGTCAACCACTATGACATAGTCGGCATTGCTTCTGAGCGCGTCGTTCAGTTGCGACTTCATTAAAATATGATTGCGATTGGCATAGGTGACCGACAATTTAATATCGAGATCCTCGGCCACAGCTTCCATCGCCAGGGCCACGTTACGCCAAAACAGGCCGGTCGAATTATCGAACTGGTGACCGGGGTTCACAAAGCGTACCTTAAGCGGCTGGGCATCGGGATCGGCTTGAGCGCCTGCACTGATAAGCAGCAAGCTGAGGGTGAACGAAACGAGTAAAAAGCGGAAAATCGTCATTATTTCAACATATAACTGATATAGACCCTAGTGTATGTGGCGTGCGTGCATCAGTAAAGGAAGGGTCGACAATTTCCGCTTTAGTTTAGCGTTTTAACGATAAATCATACTTGAGCACCAGGGCATCCAGGTATTTGGCGCGCAGCGAATGCTTGTATTCATGGCCAGGCGGTTCAATAATCGCTTTGGAAAATTGTTTCATAATTGGGTGTAATTGCTGCCTTTGCTCGGCACTTAAGGCGGTGACCGTCATCCCTTCGGTAAGGGTGTCTATGCTGTAGCGTAATGCATCCATATGGATAATTTCTTCAATCTGCCCTTGTCGGGTTTGGGTACCGAATTGGCCGCTTAAAAATTGCTGCCACAGGTGGGTGAGTCGCTCGTCAATATCTTCCAGGTAGTCGTCAACCAGGTAGAGTCCCTCGTTTTGCAAAGAGTAAAGCGCCTGCATCGCCCGCTGGGCAAAGAGGTTAAAGGCTACACTGGCCGACTCTATGTTTGCCTTGGCAATTTGCCGTCCCCAGTCCTGCATAGCGATAGGGTAGTACTGCCAAAATACCTGACAGTCATAAATCCCCTGTACCGAATGGCATTGAATGGTGTTTTCCAGGCTATAGCTGGCCTGAGGAAAAATGCACAGATGCTGCCAGTGCTCAAGTTGCTCACGGTCTACACCCAGGTGTTGGCAAAGCTGATCTTCCCGGTAGAAAAATTGTTCCAAATAATCCAAAAGATGCATAGGTAAATCGATAGCTGTATATTTATACAGTTATCTTGATTCAAACCCGATTAAGTTGCAAGCCTTAAAATGGAGAAATTATTACGCAAAGGTGTCGTTCCTCTCGGCATAGGCGTTTGAATATGATTAAATTAGTAAAAATAGTTAGTGAGAGAAGCCAATAGCATGGGAACTATGGAGCAATTAAGACAGGCACGGGTGATTACTGCGATAAAGACCCCGTATAACGACGATGGCGAAATTTGCCTGGAAACCTTTGATGCTTTGGTGGAGCGCCAGATTGCCGCCGGTGTCGATGGTATAGTTGTTGGCGGTACTACCGGCGAAGGGCAACTGATGAATTGGGAAGAGCATTTAATGCTGATTGCTCACAGCGTCGCTACCTTTGCCGAACGTATCTTGATCATAGGTAACACCGGCAGCAACAACACCCGTGAAGCTATTAAAGCCACTAAATACGGTTTTGCCACAGGTATGCATGCCGCCTTGCAGATCAATCCTTACTATGGCCGTACCTCTGTGCTGGGCTTACAAGCTCATTTTAATGCCGTACTCGATATCGGCCCTGCTTTTATCTATAACGTTCCGGGGCGCACAGGTCAGGATCTCACCCCTGACTTTATCGGCTCATTGGCCCAGCACAAAAACTTCATCGGTATGAAAGAGTGCCAGGGCAACGAGCGCATTGCCGCCTATGAAAGCCAAGGTATCGCCTGTTGGTCAGGTAATGATGATGAAGCCCATGATGCGGTGCATCAGCACGGTGCCCATGGTGTGATCTCGGTGGCCACTAACCTGATCCCCGAGCTGTTTTGTGACTTGCTGAAATCACCTCAACCTGAGCTCAATGCCGAGCTTACGCCGCTGATGAATTGGCTGTTTTGTGAACCTAACCCCATTGCCATTAACACGGCGTTGGCGATGACAGGCGCAGTAAAACCTGTGCTGCGTTTACCCTATGTGCCATTAACACAAAAACAACAAGAACAGGGTGTTGAACTTATGTCCAAATTGGATGAAAAGTACCTGGTTGGTGAGCAAACAGCGGCTATCATCGCTGAAAATGCGTTTAAATTGTACTAAGTTAGCCAAGCAGTAACATTTTAAGACTTAACAGCCGGTTAATTGTACCGGCTTTTTTGCTATTTTTTTTACAATCCATTACTATTTGCGCCTTATGAATAAACGGACTTTTGGCGATGAAGTGTGCTGTCGAAAAGTTGGCCGTATATGCGGCGCAGCCAGCCTTAACAGAAAATATTGAGCTCAATAAACTCTTAGATGCATTGGCGTCAGAATTTATTGCGCTTGATGTCAGTTGGGTCAAGCCCATTCAACGTCGCCGTTTAAGCGCTTTTGCCAAGATGATCCTCAGTTGTGCCCATAAGGTAAACCCTGATGCTCAGCCGCTGCCGATTATTTTCTCATCCCGCCATGGTGATCTGCATAAAACGTCGGACTTGCTGGCACAACTTCAAGCGCATGAACCCTTATCACCTACTCAGTTTGGCTTGTCGGTACATAACGCCGTAGCCGGACTCTTATCGATTCTGACCAATAACAAGGCGCCCATTGTCGCCTTGGCCGGCGGCAATAACAGCATTAACAGCGCCCTGTGTGAGGCCTATATTCAGCTGCAAGACCCAGAGGTTGAGCGGGTGATGGTGATCCATGCCGATCAAACCTTGCCCGAGTTGTATCAGGAGTTTGCCGATGAGCCGCAAGTGGATCATTGCCTTGCCTTGGTGCTGAGCACAAACTCTGAGGCCATAAATAATGGTGCTGCTGTACGCCTTGAACAAGGCGATGGAACAACCAAGCCTACAGTGGCTGCAGCGCTGAGTTTAGCGCTGGCCCTGCACGAGCAAAAAAGCATTGAGCTTAGTGGATGGCGGTTGCACTATGATTAGCAAGCTCAACTACTGTTGGCGCGTGCTTGGCACGGGTTTTTGTTTTGCTCTCTTTGGTCTCGGTGGTATGATCTTAAGCCTGACCATCCTGCCTTTGCAGCGGTTAATTTACCGGCAAACCGAGGTGCGTCAGCGCAAGGCGCGAAAGCTGGTGCATTACACTTTTCGTTTTTTTGTGGCTGTGATGGATACCTTGGGGGTGATAGGTTTTCATGTTCACAACCGCGATGCCTTTAAAAACTTACGCGGGCAGCTGATCCTTGCCAATCATCCGAGTTTAATTGATGTGGTGGTGCTGATTGCCTCTGTGCCAAGGGCCGATTGCGTGGTTAAGGCGCATTTGTTTAAAAACCCCTTTATGCGCGGCGTTATTCAAAGCACCGGCTATATCAGTAATGATGATCCCGAAGGCTTGCTGGTGGATTGTTGTCGCTCGTTAGCCGCGGGCAATAATTTGATTATTTTCCCCGAGGGAACGCGCTCTGACAAAGGCTCACTGCAAAAATTTAAACGCGGGGCTGCCAATATCGCTTTGCGCTGTGGTTTGCCTTCGGGCTCGGTGATCACCTCGGTGCTGATCACCATGAAGCCCAGCACCCTGACCAAGGGCACGCCCTGGTATAAGGTGGCACCGAAGAAAGCGCATTTTTCGATGCATATTGCCGCGGAGCAACCGCAGCCCTGGCAGGGCCATGAGCATGAACCCATGAGCATGCAATCGCGGGGCTTGACCAAACACTTAGAAACTTATTTTCATAATCAAGTAGCGAATTTATGAGTGATTTAAAACTAGAACTAAAACAACTAATTATTACCAGCTTAGATCTGGAAGACATCGAAGTAGCAGACATAGACGACAGTGAGCCCTTGTTCATTGACGGCCTTGGCCTAGATAGTATCGATGCGCTGGAATTGGGTCTGGCCATTAAAAAGGCATTCGATGTAAAAATCGACGCTAACTCAGAACAAACGAAGGCTCACTTTGCATCTATCAATGCATTGGCTGAGTTTATTGAACAATCGCGCAACAACGCTTAATAGTGGAATAGAAGATGAAAACTGCTGCTGAAATTTACGACGTATTACGTGGCATTTTAGAGAATGACTTTGAAATCGACGCCGACGACATCAGTATGGATGCCAACCTATACGAAGAGCTGGACTTAGACAGTATCGACGCCGTTGATTTGGTTGTGAAACTAAGAGAAATCACCGGTAAGAAAATCGAGCCGGAAGCCTTTAAACAGGTGCGTACCGTAGCGGACGTAGTAAAAGAAGTAGAACAACTCGTTAATTAATCATGCTTAAAGGCATAGTGAATGCACTGATCTCCTTGTGCCTTTTGGCTTATCCTGTCTTGGTTTACCTGGGCTTAAGCCGGGGGTATGAGCAACAGGTAGCCTGGCTGTTGGCGGCCTTATTAACAGGGCGCGTGCTGTTGGCGCTGCGCCACAAGGCTATTGGCAACTGGCTATTACCTATCTCCGCAGTTGGCTTGCTGCTGGTGTTGATGGCGCTAATGCGCGGCTCATCCCTGTGGCTGCAACTCTACCCGATTATGGTGAACCTGATTATGGCCATCACCTTTGCCCTAAGTTTGCTGCAAAAGCAGAGCATGGTGGAGCGTTTTGCCCGCTTGCAGGAGCCACAATTGAGTGAGCAAGGCGTACGCTATACCCGTAAGGTGACCATGATCTGGTGTGCCTTTTTTGTCCTCAATGGTATCGCCGCCACCTACACGGTCTGGCTTGGTGATGTGGCTTTGTGGACCTGGTATAACGGCTTTATCGCCTATGTGCTTATCGGCCTTTTGGCCGCCAGCGAGTGGACTTATAGGCTGTGGTTAAAAAGGCAGGGCAAGCTTGTATAACTTAAAAAACCTCCTCGGTGAGCACATGGCCAGCCGTGATGGCTGTGCTTTTAGCAGCGCGCAATTTCTTGCTTTAGTCGAGAGTTTTTATCGCCGTTATGCGCCCCTTGAAGCCGGCTCCTCGGTGTTGCTGTATCACAGCGATAGCATAGAGTTTGCAGCGCGTTTGCTGGCGTTGGCGCAATTGCCGCTGGATATTGTTTTACCTCCTAACGCTCAGCCACAAACCTTGTGTGATTTGCAAAAGATCACCAGTTTCTATGCCGGTGAGTTGGAGGCGGATAGCCCGCCTGGCTATACCTATGTGGACGCCTTTGCCCCAGATTCTTCATTGGCGTGCGATTTACACTGGCCCGGCAGCGCTCAGGGCTCCGGCAGGCTGGTGTTTTTCACTTCGGGCTCCAGCGGTCCCGCCAAGGCCATTTATAAAAGCTGGGATGCCATTAACTGTGAACTAGAAACCCTGGAGCAGACCTTTATCTGCGCCGAGTCTAAGCCCGAACATCTGTCCTTTGTGGCCATGGTGTCGCATCAACATATTTATGGGCTGTTATTTAAACTGCTGTGGCCGCTGCGTTTTGGGCACTTCTTTGAAGCCAGCAGTTACCAATACCCAGAGCATTTAGCCAAGCGACTTGGCGATCATCGGCGTTGGCTGGTGGTGGCCTCGCCAGCTCAGTTATCCCGGCTTGTGGATGACAATGTTCTGGTGCCGAAGCGTGCACAGATAGAGCGCATATTTTCCTCCGGTGGACCCTTGGCGGACTCAGATGCCATTACCTTGGCGGAGCAGTTACATCAAGGCGTAGTGCAGGTTTATGGCAGCACGGAAACCGGCGGCATAGGCTATCGCAGTGTGCTTTCGACGACGGCAACGCCCTGGCAGCCTTTTGCTGGCATCAGTCTGAGCACAGACGAGGGCCGCTTGGCGCTGCAATCCCCCTTGATAGACGAGCCAATCCGGCTGTTGGATGACAAGGGCCAGGTATTGAGTGATGGTCGATTTTTGTTACTCGGGCGCGCCGATAGAACCGTGAAGGTAGCGGAAAAAAGGGTCGACCTGGTTGGTATGGAAGCGCGTTTGCGCCAGCACCCCCTGGTGCGCGCCTGTGCGCTGCTGCAACTCTCTTCGGGGCGTTTAGGTGCCTTGGTGGCACTTGGCAATGCAGGTGAATCGCAGGCTTCCAGCAGGGAAATAACCGTGCAGTTAAAGGCCTGGCTGGGGCAGGAATTTGAAGCCGTGTGTGTACCGCGTAAGTGGCGTTATTTTGAGCAGCTCCCCTACAACAGTCAGGGCAAGCTGATTTATTCGCAATTGGAGCAATATTTTGTCTGATCTAGTGATAACCGAGCCGCAGATCCGCGCCATTGAACAAACGGACGACCAGGTTGCGCTGACCTTGTATTTACAACCCGAGCTCGATTATTTTCGTGGCCACTTTCCGGGTGCGCCTATCCTTGCCGGTGTCGTGCAACTCGATTGGGCGGTGCAATACGCTCGTCAATATCTGGGCATGATCGGGGAGATAGCCGATATTGAGGTATTGAAGTTTCAGGTGGTGATGACCCCAGAATTGGAAGTGACGCTGCAATTGGCGAAGAAAAATAACGAAAAGGTACTCTTTAGTTATCACTCTGAAAAGGGTCAGCATGCCAGTGGCCGCCTGGTCTTTGCGAGCTAAGCCATGAACTTGTGTATCGTCATTCCTAACTACAACCATACCCATGCCATTGATCAGGTGCTGGCGCAATTAAGTGGTGCCGGTTACAAGATAGTCATGGTCGATGATGGCAGTCATGCCGAGGCGCAAAAATACTTCGACGAGCTGGCGCAGCAATACAGGGATTTGACCCTGCTACGCCATCAAATCAATCAGGGCAAGGGCGGAGCGGTGCAAACCGGTCTGCGCTGGGCATATGAAAACGGTTACAGCCATGCCCTGCAGGTGGATGCCGATGGCCAACATTGCCTGGCGGATATGAACCGACTGGTAGAATGTTCCCGGGAAAATCCAGAGGCGATTATCAGTGGTCGCCCCCTGTATGACGACTCGGTCCCCAAGCACAGATATTTAAGTCGTTATATCACCCATTTTTGGGTCTGGGTAGAAACCCTGAGTCTGTCCATTAAAGACTCCATGTGCGGCTTTCGCGTATATCCGCTGGCACCTTGTATGGCGCTATTTGCTCGCTGCGAGCTGGGTAAACGCATGGATTTCGATATTGAGATCATGGTGCGCATGTATTGGCGCGGTACGCCTTCGCGTTTTGTCGACACCCAAGTGATTTACCCAGAAGACGGGGTGTCGCATTTTCAGCCGCTGGCCGATAACCTTAAGATCAGCTGGCTGCACACCCGCTTGTTTTTCGGCATGTTGGTACGCCTGCCTAAATTGCTATGGCGTAAGCTCAGTGGTCAAAGGTAAGCGGCACGATATGAGCGAACAACATTGGTCAAAAACCAAAGAGCGTGGCAGCTATCTTGGCATGCAGTTTTTACTTGGTGTGTATAAGCTCTTTGGCCGCCGGGTGCTCTGGCTGTTTATGTTTGTGGTGGTGTTTTATTTTTATCTCAGCGGCAGAAAAGCACGCCGTGCGTCCCTTGATTATTGGCGCCGTCTCCACACGTTTGACTCCAGTCAACCTAAGCCTAGTTTTGGCACTGGGTTAAAACATTTTTGTACCTTTGCCGACAGCGCCTTTGATAAGATTGATGCCTGGCTTGGGCGTATTACGCCGGCGCAATTGCGTTATCAAAATCAACATCTGTTTGATGACTTGGTGGCCCGCCGCCAAGGCGCCATTTTTATCGGCTCGCACTTGGGCAACCTGGAAGTATGTCGGGCCTTGGGCATGCGTCATCAAAACTGTGTGATCAATGTACTGGTGTTTACCGAGCACGCGGTGGAATTTAATCGCACCTTGGGGCGCATTAACCCCAATGTCAGCGTCAACCTTATTCAGGTCAGCGATATGGGCCCGGATCTGGCGATTTTACTTAAAAGCAAGGTCGAGCAGGGTGAGTTTGTAGTGATTGTCGGCGATCGCACCAGCACCAGTGCGGTTGGGCGGGTGCACTATGCGTCCTTCCTTGGCGAGCCGGCGCCTTTTGCGCAGGGGCCCTTTATTCTTGCGGCGCTACTGGAGTGCCCAATATACTGGCTATTCTGTACCCGAAGTGGTGATGGCTTTGACGTCCATTTCAGTCATTACAGCGAGGCCTTATCCTTGCCGCGTAAAACCCGGCAGCAGGCCCTGGCTCAGGTAATAGATGATTACGCCCAAGAGTTGCAGCGCGTGACGCTGCAATGCCCTTATCAATGGTTCAATTTTTACGATTTTTGGCAACGCGATGAAGACAGCGTGCGCCACAAGGAGAAGTAGTTCGTGTCTAGTATTCAATCCATCGAGTTTGGCGCTGCGCCGCTGCGTATAGAAGATATCGTTGCTTTTGCCCGCACTGATACGTTAGCACACATTAGTAATGACCAAGCCTTGGCGCGCAAAATAGACTCGGCGGTGGCCTTTTTAGATGAACTGCTCGAAAAAGAAGGGGTGATTTACGGCGTCACTACCGGTTACGGCGACTCTGTGACCGTAGGCATCCCCCTTGAGCTGGTGCAAGAGCTGCCTTTGCATCTCACCCGTTTTCACGGCTGTGGCATGGGCGCTCACTTTACTCATGCCGAGTCGCGCGCCATTTTGGCAACCCGATTAACCTCCCTGACTCAGGGCTATTCCGGGGTGAGTTGGGAACTGCTGTATTTGCTTCGCGATATGCTCAACCATAAAATCCTGCCCTTGATCCCGCAAGAGGGCTCGGTGGGCGCCAGTGGCGACCTCACGCCGCTTTCTTATGTGGCCGGTGCATTAGTAGGCGAGCGCGATGTGTATTTTCAAGGCGAGGTGATGGCCGCCAAAGACGCCTTTGCCAAGGTAGGGCTGAAACCCATCACATTGCGCCCCAAAGAAGGCTTGGCGATTATGAATGGTACGGCGGTGATGACAGCCATTGCCTGTTTGGCCTTTGACCGCGCCAATTACCTGCATAAGCTGGCGACGCGTATCACCGCATTAAGCTCCTTGGCGCTCAAGGGCAACAGTCATCATTTCGATGAAATCTTATTCTCGGTGAAACCGCACAGCGGTCAGCAGCAGGTAGCGGCCTGGATCCGCGATGACCTGAATCATCATAGTCATCCTCGCAATGCCGAGCGTTTGCAGGACCGTTATTCGATTCGCTGCGCGCCCCATGTCATTGGTGTGTTGGCGGACTCCTTGCCTTGGTTGCGTCAGTTTATCGAGAACGAGCTGAACTCCGCCAACGACAACCCCATTATCGATGGGCAGGGCGAGCATGTGTTGCATGGTGGTCATTTCTATGGCGGCCATATCGCCATGGCCATGGACAGCATGAAAACTGCGGTGGCGAATCTGGCCGACTTGGCCGACAGACAAATCGCCTCCTTGGTGGACACCAAGTACAACAATGGCCTGCCGAGCAACTTGAGCGATGCCCATGACGAGCGCAAGTACATCAACCACGGCTTTAAAGCGGTGCAGATCGGTGCTTCCTCCTTTACCGCCGAAGCCCTGAAACTGACCATGCCCGCCAGCGTATTTTCGCGCTCCACCGAATGCCATAACCAGGACAAGGTGAGCATGGGTACCATAGCCGCTCGCGATTGTATGCGGGTGCTGCAACTAACCGAGCAGGTGCTGGCCTGTACCCTGTTGGCGGCGGTACAAGGACTGCGTATTCGTATTGCTCGTGGTGAGGTGGATGAGCAGGGTTTAAGCACAAATATTCGTGCCATGTATAGCGATGTTTGTCGCTATTTTGATAACCTGACTGAGGACAGACCACTGGAGCAGACCCTGCGCACCACGGTGGATTACATAGTGCAGCAACGTTGGGACCTATATGAATAATAAAAATGCCTTGCTGGTTAGCTCAGTTGAAATAGAGATCCCGTTTCACGATTGCGATCCCATGAATATCGTTTGGCATGGTAACTATGCCCGTTACCTGGAGGTGGCGCGTTGTGAGTTGTTGCGCCAATTCGATTATGATTATTTGCAAATGCTTGAGTCGGGCTATGCCTGGCCCATTGTTGATATGCGCATAAAATACATAGACTCGGCGCTGTTCACCCAGCGTATACGTGTCGAGGCTTACCTTAAAGAATATGAGCAACGCTTAAAAATCGACTATGTGATCTTCGATGCCGCCAGTAATAAGCGCCTGACCAAGGCCTATACGGTGCAGGTAGCGGTTGCGCAAGACAGCGGTGAAATGCAATATGTGTCACCGCCGATTTTAATGCAGAAACTGGCCAAGGTACTGTAATGAAAAAGCTTTTAGTCAGTCTATGGCTTACGCTTATGTGTTGCTCCAAGCGCAGCTGCAAATGAGCCTAAGGTCCAAAGTGAGCAGGGCAGTTTTAGCCAGGCGAAAACCTTTGCCGGTTTTAACCAGCACTTTATCAGCAAGGGTGAATTCACCCTAAGTAGCGAGCAGCTGTTATGGCATACCCTGACGCCCATCGATTCCTTGCTGAAAATCGATGGTGATGGCGTGTTTGAGCGCCAAGCGGATGGCCAATTTCGCCGTCAAGGCCAGAGCGGACCTTACAGCAGTTTGTTGCAAGCCTTATTAGCCCAAGATCAGGCGCAGTTGGCGCAGTTCTTCACCAGCAGCGAGGCCCAGCTACCGGCATCTTTGTTAGAGAGCGCCTATTCATGTCAGCAACTCACGCCCATCACACAAGAGCTCAAAGGTCTGTTTAGCTACTTTATCAGTTGCCTGGATAGCCAAGAACGGGTGCGTTTTATTGGCTTGTATGAGCACAGCGGCACGGTCACTGAAATCAGCCTTAACTTTGAGCTCGGTGTAAGCCAAGAGTAGCTATGAAACATTGGGTTAGCCGCGCCTTGGTCCTGACTTTAATGCCTCTGCTGCTGGTAGCAGGCATCGCCTTGCTGTGGCAGCTCAAACCCATTGCCATTAAAAGCGATATGCTGGCCTTGTTGACACCCGTTTCAAATGAGCAAAGCCCAGGCAAGCAGGCTCAAGACTTTTATCGAGCCCAGCAACAGCTGCTTGGTGAGCAGCAACAGCGTCTGGTTTTTTCGCTGCAAGGTGCAAACAGTGCGCAAGCTTATCTAGAGTTGGCTCAGGGTTTGGCGCACGCTGGCCTTAAGGTGCAAGAGCAGCAGCCGCAGTTAACGCAAATTATCGACTTTTATGCGCCTTATCGCGGCGCTCTGATGAGCCCTGAATATGCTCAGGCCATTGCCGACCCCGCGCAATTTAATCACTACTTTCAGCGCCAGTTGGTGCAAACTGCCTCGCCCTGGTTAAGCCAGAGCCTGAGCCGGGATATGTCCTTGGCCACCTACAGCTTTGTCAGTGCCCTCAGTGGCGAGCAAGCCCTGACCCTGGTGGATGGTAAATTACAAGGTCGGGATGAGCAGGGTGAGCCGGTGTGGATTTTGCTGGCGCAAACGCATGAAAGTGTAAGCAGCATCAGTGCCACGGAGCGTACCGCCGCGGCCATAGATGAGCTTTTAGACCAGTTGCAACTAAGCTACCCCCAGGTGCAAGTGCGTTATTCCGGTTTACTGTTTCATAATGCCGAAAATGCCACTCAGGCAAAATGGGAAATGAACCGCTTTGGTATTGCCAGCGTTGTCTTGTTGTCTCTTTTTGTATTCTTGTCCTTGCGCGGTGCCTGGCCCTTGTGGGTGAGTATGCTGACGGTGAGTACCGCCATACTCAGTGGTCTTTTGGCGCTGTTATTGCTGCGCCAGGAGATCCATCTACTGACCCTGGTCTTTGCCACCACCTTGATTGGGGTCGCCATAGACTATGCGTTTCATGCCTTAGCGGACAAAGCCGCGCAGCAAGGCCGATATTCCCGTGCCCTTAAACGTGGCCTGCTGTTGGCGCTGTGTTCAACCGCCATCGGCTATTTGTGTTTTCTTAGCGCACCCTTGGTCTTGCTGCAAGATGTAGCCATCTTTGTGGTCGCCGGCTTAGTAGGTGCCTGGGTGTTTACCCGCTTCTGTCTGGCTCCTGTGGCCATGACCTTGAGTTTTCGTGCTTCTGTAGTATCGGGTGCCGATCTTGGCCTTAAGTGGCAAAGCCAGGCTAGATGCCACAGTGGCAAGGTCTACCTGGTCCTGGCGCTGCTGTGCGTGCTACTGAGCTGGTGGCGTATGCCTGCCAGTAATGACTCCATCGCCAGCTTTAATGCCAGCAGCGCCAAGTTGATGGACACCCAAGTTAAGCATCAGATGTATTTACAAGGCGCCGAGCCGATACAGCGCTTAATCCTTAAGGGCGAGGATGTGCAGCAGCTGCTGAGGCGCGAAGAGCAAGTTAGCGCCTGGTTGGAAGAGCAAGGTGCTCGGGCGCAAGGCCTTAGCCGTGCCTTGCCCAGTCTGACTCGTCAGCAGGAGAATGCAGCGGCCTATAATAAGGCGGTGGCAAGCGGCGTATTTATGCCATTGCAAGCCTTTAGCGGCCAAGCCATTGCACCGACGAGCGCAGCACTATTGGATTATGATGCCTTTGTCAGCGGCCCCCTCAATGAAGCCTTTAGCGATGTGGTGCACCTTGATGGCGCTGTCTATTCCCTGCTCAATGTCAGCTCCGTCAGTGCAGCGCAATTACAGCTCCTAGGTACCCATTATGATTATGTGGCGATTGTCGATGTGCCGGGGCAGCTCAGTGCCATGTTGGCGCATTTTCATCGTGGAATTCACCTTGCCTTATTATTGGCGGCAGTGGCCATTATATTGATTTTCGTATTTAGCTTTGGCTGGCGTCATGGCCTTAAAATGGCGGCTTGGTTGGCTTTGGCCACGGCGCTGATCGTCAGTGTGATTGCCCAGTTCAGCGCCATATCCGTGTTTCATACCCTGGGACTTATTCTGGTGTTGGCACTGGCAGTGGATTACTTTATTTTCTATCGTCAGGGCGGCCACAGTGCCCATACCCTGGTGGCAATTAGCCTGTCGGCACTGTCGTCGCTGGCGGTCTTTGCCATGCTGATTTTTTCCAAAACGCCTGCGATAAGCCAATTTGGTGGTGCCGTATTACTGGGGCTGCTGGTGGTTTACTTTTTGGCACCTTTAAGTATCGAGAATAATAATGACAAACAATGATTGTACAGTGGATGTAGTAGTGATAGGTGCGGGCCCATCAGGCGCCCTGGCCAGTGCCTTGTTACAGCAATTGGGTTGGCAGGTAAAGGTCTTGGAAGGGCAGCATTTTCCGCGATTTTCCATAGGTGAGAGCCTGTTACCTCAGTGTATGCACTTTCTCGCCGAGGCCGGCATGGACAAGGTGGTGGACGAGCATGCCGAAACTCAGGCATTTCAGTTTAAAAATGGCGCTGCCTTTCACTACCGTGGTACAGACACCCAAATCGACTTTACCGATAAATTTAGCCCGGGTCGCGGCACCACTTATCAGGTAAAGCGTGCTAATTTCGACAAGCTGCTTGCCGATGCCGCCGCCGCCAAGGGCGTGGATATCTGTTACGGCCATAGAGTGCAGACGATCACCGAGCAAGAGGATGGCATGCTGTTGACGGTAACTCAGGGCGAGGAGCAATACCAGCTGCATAGCCGCTTTGTCCTTGATGCCAGTGGTTTTGGTCGGGTGTTGCCGCGTTTATTGGATTTGGATAAGCCCTCAAGCTTACCATCGCGCAGCGCCTATTTTTGCCATGTTAAAGACGGCATCAAGGCCAGTCGCTTTGACCGTAATAAAATCCTTATTAGCGTGCACCCCGAGCACAGAGATATCTGGTATTGGTTGATCCCTTTTGCCGATGGTACTGCAAGCCTGGGCGTGGTGGGTGAGCCTCATCATTTTGATACCTCTATTATCAATGAGGACAATCTCTGGGCCAAGGTGAAGGCTGAGCCAAATCTGGCCGACCTGCTGGCTGATGCGCAAGCGGTTAACCCGGTGCAAACCCTGGGCGGCTATTCCGCCGATGTATCCAGCCTATACGGCAAACACTATGCCTTGCTGGGCAATGCCGGAGAGTTTTTAGACCCGGTATTTTCATCCGGGGTGACCATAGCGCTAAAATCCGCCTCCTTGGTGGCCCCGGTGGTCGATGCGCATTTGCGCGGTGATCAGGCGGACTTTGAAGGCGAGTTTTCTACCCCGCTTAAACGCGGAGTTGAGTGCTTTAAAACCTTTGTTAATGCCTGGTATGACACCCGCTTTCAGGACGTGATTTTCTATCCCGAGCAAAGCGATGAAGTGCGCCGTATGATCAGTGCTATCCTCGCCGGTTATGCCTGGGATGCGAACAACCCTTATGTGGTGCAAAGCGAGCGCCGATTAGATGTGTTGGCACAATTGTGCCAAATGGAGCCCTGTTAATGCGCTGCTTATGTCTGCTGCTACTTTTAGTGCTTAGCGGTTGCGCCAGTTACAGCCCCGTGGAGCCGGAGGTAAAGGATAAAGCCGTGATGTTCAGTGCCGAGGTTGGCTTAGCACTGAGCGCGCCGCCTTCTGAGCTGCTTAACAGTCAGTGGCAAAAGCGTATGTTTGTTACCAAGGCACAAACTCAGCAGGCTCTGCTGAGTCAAGTGGCCATCAATGGCGAAGGCGAGCTGCGTTTAGCCTTGATGAGCGCTGCCGGTTTACCCGTTTTTACCTTGAGCTACAACGCCGAGCAAGGCGTGGCGGCCCAGCGCTTTATTGCCGCCGAGGATATGGATCCAAGTTATATCCTGGCCGATATTCAACTGGTACATTGGCCTGTGGCCCAATTAAATAAACATTTAAAAGGGGCGCACTTGATTGAATATCGCCAAGGCGGCGAACTTATCCGCGAGCTGCGCCAAAATGATACCAGCTTGCTGGATATACGTTATGGCGGCGAGGTGATCATATTGAACAATAAAATTCATCACTACGAGATCCGCTTTGAAGAGGTGAAGCCATGAGGGCATGGTTAAATGATTTAGGCATAGTCAGCGCCTTGGGCACGGATAAGGCGCAGCATTTACAGGCGCTATCCAACCAGGAGTTAGCCGGCGATGCTATCACTCCCCTAACACAGGGCAGTGGTTTACATTACGGTGACCAAACGGATCAGCAAGACCCTTATGTGGGCCTGGTGCAGGCAATTCCTTTAACTGCCAAGCAGCGCAATAATCGCCTTATAGACCTTGCGTTGCAGCAATTGGCACCGACGCTGGCGCGTATGCGCGAGCGCTATAGTCCGGCGCGCATTGCCGTGGTTGTCGGTACCAGCACCGCCGATATTTACGACGGTGAGCGGGCCCGCAAGCATAAAGCACAAACCGGCAATTGGCCCGAGGATTACCATTATCATCAGCAGGCTCTTGACGCACCCGCCGCCTATATCAAGGAAAAGCTAGGTTTAGAAGGTATTGCCTACAGTATTTCCACGGCCTGCAGCTCCAGCGCCAAGGCTTTAAGCAGTGCCAAGGGTTTATTGGCCGCCGGTTTAGCCGATGCGGTGATCTGCGGAGGCGCCGACAGCTTGTGTCAGCTTACTATTAATGGCTTCAGTGCCCTGGCGTCGACCAGCAGTGGCCTGTGCCAGCCTTTTGGTGGTGAACGTGATGGCATTAATATAGGTGAGGGAGCCGCGCTCTTTGTGATGAGCCGCGAGCGCGATTTGGGCGAGAGTTCTTGTGCCCTACTAGGTAGCGGTGCCAGCTCGGATGCGCACCATATGTCAGCGCCCGAGCCTAGCGGCAGCGGTGCTCTTGCGGCCATGCGTCAGGCTTTGGCACAAGCCAAGCTAAGCCCAGCCGAGATAGATTATGTTAATGCCCATGGCACGGCGACGCCGAAAAATGATGAAATGGAAGCCAAGGCCATCGCCGAGTTGTTTACCGACGCTGTGCCTGTAAGCTCGACCAAGCACTTAACCGGGCACACCTTGGGCGCTGCCGGCGCCATAGAAGCGGGCTTGTGCTGGCTGCTTATCGAACAACAGCGTTTAGGGGCGCAGGCACCGCCATCGGTAACACCTTTGCCTTGGCACAGTGGTTATGCGCTGGATGCCGACTTGGCACCAATCCATGTATTACAACAACCAATAATGAAAATTCCAACAATCTGTATGAGTAATTCTTTTGCCTTTGGTGGCAATAATGCCAGTTTAATTATCGGAGCAGTCGATGCGTGAGATAAGCATGACGGAACTTATCGCTCATCGCCCGCCCATGGTGTTGATCGACTCTCTCGTTGCGTTTGACGACGACAGTGCCCATTGTCAGGTGCGCATACGTGAAAATAGCCCCTTTTATGATGCCCAGATGGGTGCGGTGCCAAGTTATATCGGCAGCGAATATATGGCGCAGGCCATTGCCGCCTATGCCGGCGCCCATGACCTGGATCAGAGTCGGGAAATTAAAATTGGTTTTCTTCTCGGCAGTCGTAAAATTCGCTGTCATAAACCGCGCTTTGACAAGGGCATCTTGTTGGATATTCTGGTCGAAAAGGTGATCCAGGACGAGTCCGGCTTAAGTGTATTTGCTTGTCGTATTGAAGATCAGGGTGATTGTTTGGTCGAAGCCAAAATTAATGTTTTCCAACCCGCCGATCCAATGAAATTTATTAAGGAAAATCAATGAACAGACGTATTTTAGTGACCGGCTCTAGCCGTGGGATCGGCAAGGCCGTGGCGCTGCAATTGGCAGAGCAAGGTTTTGATATTACGCTGCATTGCCGCTCGCAGGTGGCCTTGGCCGAGCAGGTAGCCGAGCAAATTAGCGCCTTAGGTCGAGCGGTTAATATTCTTGTTTTTGATGTCACCGACCGAGCCCAGGCCAAGCAAGAGCTGGAAGCGGATATCGCTGCCAACGGCGCCTATTATGGCGTGGTGTGTAATGCAGGCGTTACCCGAGACACTGCCTTTCCGGCGATGACAGACGAGGAATGGGATACTGTGATAAGCACAGGCCTTGATGGATTTTATAATGTCGTACGCCCTGTGGTTATGCCCATGGTCAGTGCCCGCAAGGGGGGGCGTATTATTACTTTGGCTTCCGTGTCGGGTATCGCCGGAAACCGTGGCCAGGTAAACTACAGTGCCGCCAAGGCCGGTATTATAGGTGCTACAAAGGCGTTATCGCTGGAGCTGGCCAAGCGTAAAATCACGGTAAACTGTGTGGCGCCAGGTTTGATTGAAACCGAGATGACCGCCGAGCTCGATACCAAGATGCTGCTTGAACATGTGCCGATGCGACGCATGGGCAGTGTCGATGAAGTGGCTGCAACCGTGGCCTTCTTGGCCTCGGATCAGGCGGGTTACATTACCCGTCAGGTTATTTCCGTCAATGGTGGATTAGTATAATGAAACGTGTGGTGATTACGGGCATGTCCTGTATTACGGCCTTAGGTGATGATTGGTCGAGCTTCCGTACAGCCCTTGAGCGTGGCGAAAATGCCGTGCAAACCATGGGGCAGTGGGATGATATCAGCGATCTCAATACCAAGTTGGCGGCGCCTGTCACCCATTTTGAGCGCCCAAGCCATTATAAACGCAAAATGGTGCGTTCCATGGGCCGTGTGGCCCTAATGGCCACAGTGGCCACCGAACGTGCCTTGCAACAGGCCGAGCTGCTGGGGCATCCGGCGTTGACCAATGGTGATACCGGTATTGCCTATGGCTCATCTACCGGCTCAACACCACCGCTCATTGCCTTTGCCGATATGATGAAGTCGGGACAGATGAGTGGCGTGACTGCCACCAGCTATATTCAGATGATGGCGCACACGGCGCCGGTGAATATCGGTGTATTTTTCGGTCTTAAGGGCCGGGTGATCACCACCAGCTCCGCTTGTACCTCGGGCTCTCAGGGCATAGGCTATGCCTATGAAGCCATTAAGTACGGCCGCCAAAAGCTGATGGTGGCCGGGGGTGCCGAAGAGCTGTGCGTTACCGAGGCGGCGGTGTTCGACACCCTGTACGCCACCAGTTGCAACAACGATAACCCTAAGGCAACGCCGCGTCCTTTCGACAGTAAACGGGACGGTTTGGTCATAGGCGAGGGGGCCGGGACTCTGATCTTAGAAGAATATGAGCACGCCAAGGCGCGCGGTGCCACCATATTGGCGGAAATCGTCGGCTTTGGCTGTAATTCTGACGGTCAGCATGTCACCCAGCCCACCAGTGAGACCATGCAGGTGGCCATTGAAATGGCGCTGCAAGACGCCGAGCTTAGTGCCGATCAGATAGGTTATGTTAACGCTCATGGCACCTCCACGGATCGCGGTGATATCGCCGAATCTCATGCCACCTTTAATGCCCTGGGCGCCAAGCCCATCAGCTCGTTAAAGAGCTACCTCGGCCATACCTTGGGAGCCTGTGGCGCCATTGAAGCCTGGGCCAGTATCGAGATGATGCGTGATGGCTGGTTTGCGCCCACCATCAACCTAGACTCGGTGGACGAGCAATGCGCGCCGCTTGATTACTTAACACAAGGCACAGAACTAGATTGTGATTACGTGATGAGTAATAACTTTGCCTTCGGCGGTATTAATACCTCTTTGATCTTTAAGCGAGTTTAAGCCATGCGCAAGGGATTGATGGTTTATGTGCTGCTTTTGCTATGCTCTTTGACCCCCGCGTTTGCCGAGGGGGTTAATGAGGACAGTGTTCAAAACGTCGAAGACAAGGCAGGGAAAGACGCAGTTAAAAGCAGCCGTGAGCTGGAATTGGGCGTGGGAGTTTTTACCACCTCCTTACCTCATTATCTCGGCTCGAGTGAGCATAACAAGTATACCGTGCCCTTGCCCTATGTGCGTTATCGCAGTGAGCGCATGAGTGTCGACCGCAACAGCGCTGTAGGCTATTTGTGGCAAAGTGATAACTGGCACCTGGATGTGTCAGCGACCGCCAGTTTGGCGGTGGACAGCAAGGACAATCAAGCCCGCTCGGGTATGGACGACTTGGATTGGGTATTTGAATTAGGTCCAGCCTTGGATTATTATTTTGCCGGACAGCCACGTAGTGATAACTACCTGAAAAGCGGTTTGTTTGTGCGAAAGGCGCTGGCTACTGATTTCACTTCCATTGATGATATCGGCTTTCGTATGGGCCCTTATATGCAATGGCAGCAATTACTTTGGCAAGAGGCTGAGCAAACGGTGAGCATCACCGCCCGCGGTGCAGTTAACTATGCCAGCAGCCAGTATGTTGATTATTTTTACGGCGTAGGTGAGCACCAAAGCACGGTGCAGCGCCAAGCATATAAGCCGCAATCCGGCTACAGCGGCAGCGAGTTGTCCGTGGGTGTCAATTACGACAGCAAGCGCTGGTGGCTTGGTGGCTTTGTAAAGTATTACCGCATTAAGGATGCGGTGTGGCGCGACAGCCCCTTGGTTGAGCGACATCATAATCTTGCCTTTGGCATCGGCCTGGCATGGAAGTTTTATAACGTAGAGGGAAATTAACGATGAAAAAATCAGTATTTTTAGCACTGGGACTGGCACTAACGGCAAATACGGCCATGGCTCGTGACGATATAGGCCAATACAATATCGCCGAATTGCTGGAAACTACTAAGGCTAAAAATGCCCTGCTTGATGTGCCGCTGTATTTCGGTAATCAGGCTTATGGCGAGGTGCAGGAAACCTACGGCGAGGTGACCACTAACCAAAAGACCAATGCTTTTAATAAGTCCGACAAGGAAGCCTGTCAATGGGTGATGCTGAGCGCCCTAAAGGCCTTGCAGGAGCGCGCCAAGCGTGAGGGTATGAATGCGGTGGTGAATATCCAGTCTTATTATAAAAAGCGTGAATTTGTCAGTGAAACCGAGTTCGAATGTGGCGCCGGCTTCTTAATGGCGGGCGTTTCCCTAAAAGGCACACTGGTTAAACGCTAAGTACTGGTTAAAGGCTAAGTACTGAAGGCTGCCAGTTCCTATTCTGAACAAGGCAGCTTTTTCATTTTCCAGTTATCACACGTGCGCTCGCAACTCTTAACTCTCACGCTCGTAACTCTGAGCAGCAGCCCATGCGCCTCCCCTGAAACAGCAGTCTGCCTGAGGCCAAGCTTAGTTGTGCAAGGTAACTCTGGGCTCGGCGTCTTTGTCGCTTAGGCTGAAATGAATATCGTCGCCACGCTTGTTGGCGACCTCATTCATACGGGTAAGCATGCGATTAATGCGCTCGCGCTCATAGGGGTTGTCAATACAGTGCTCGGCGTCATAAACCGTGGCCTGCACATAACGATACAGTGCCTGGGTATATTCTCGGTTGTGCTCACAAACAAACAGAATATTCTTTAACGCCTCAATCAGGTTGACCAGTACCGTGGTGTCATTACAGCCATAGTGGCGGATGGGGTCGAAATTCTCTTCCAGCAGGGATGCCAGACTGGGCTCATAAAACCAGAGCAAAGGCGACTGTTGCTCTTCGGTATTGAGTAGGGTGTAGTTATGATCCGCCACATGCAGGCGGGCAATGGTCAGTATGCTAAGCATGTCTATGGCCTTGACCGCTGTGCCTGGGTCGTTAATGCCCGGGCTGAGCGCCTTAATGGCAATTTCGGCAATTTGCCGCAGACCATAACTGTAATGATCCCCTATGTATTCCTCGATATAAAATACGCTGCATTTATGAATTTGCTCGCAGAGCTCTTCATCGGCGCTAATATCTCTGTCGAGCGCCAGATAGGGAAAGCCTTCAACACAGAAAAACCCCGGCTCCACCTCGGTCACCATACGCAGCTCATGTTGTGCTAACAGTTTACACAGTTGATGGGTATGCACGCCCTTAAAATAGCCAGCCCGCGGACTTTTGAGGCGATACCAATCGCTGTAATCTGGCACCGCCGCAGCAATTCTCGGGTCTTGATAGGCGATCAGGTTTTGCAACTGCTTATTGGTTTGCGCAAACAAGGTATTCAACACGCTGTCGACCTGGATGGAGCGAGAGATGGAATGGATAAAGAATACAAAGAGCACCAGATTGTAAATGCCAATGGCCAAAGCGAAAAAGGTGCCCAGAGCCGGAGTTTGCAAGGTCTCCCCCTCGGTGTGGATATTCATCAGGGTAAGCAGGGTAAAGACGATGCTGCCGAGATACATGCCGAGCACATACTGGTGCGCCTTGATGGAGATAAGCCCGGGCAACACCCGTGGCGACAAGGTAGCGGCGGCATTGTTTAACACCACCATAACCATGGAAAAGCTAAACACGGTGAGCGAGATCAGGCCGCCGGCGAGGATACCGAGCAGGGTTTTGGCGGTATCAACATCGGTAACAAAGAGCACCGGCCAGGCCTGTTTTATGCGCATTACCCAGCTTTGGTATTCTATATTGGCCAGTACCATGGCGAACAACATAAAGAGGGTAATAATAATCGCAGGGTAGAAGCCAATGCTGCTGACAATGGCGCGGTATTGATCTGCTATTTTCCGGGGCGTGCGCATAAATACCTCATTATTCTATGTTATTGTCAGCGAGCTACTCGTTAAAATACAGTACAATGCTGCCCCCTTCGAGGGCGCTGCCATGATGATAGTTTAGGCCAATGCCGATATTTTCCAACCAGGAAGACCAGGTGCTGGTATCGAGTAATACACCTACGCCATATTCATAAAAATGATTCGTAGCAAAGGCGCTGGCGCTGTCACCCCCTAGGTCGACGCGATGGGCCTTAATATAGATGGCCTGAGTAAACTGGCCTATATGCGCGGTATCGAAACGCGCCTTAATGCCATTTTGGTAGCGCCAGCCTTCCGGCCTTATTTTACCCAAGGCCGAAGGCTCCACCAGTGTGGTGCCGTAGTAATAACTATAACTGGTTTTGTATTCATAGTAGCCCCAATGTCGAGGTAGGCGGTACATCATCTCTACATGCGGACTGGCAACAAGGGCGTTGGCGCTGATGTTAACTGCGCTGCCATCGAGGGCGGGCGCCAATACCTGCCTGCTGAGCTGAGAGTTATAGTCGTAGTCGTTGTAATAACGAAAACCCTGCAGACGAGCGCCAAAACCGAACCACCATTTAGAGCTGATTGGCCGCTCAAATATCCAGTTGGCGCCAAACCCATAGATGCTTTCTTCGAAGCTATCGGCGCGCTCTTGGTTAAAAAGATTTAGGCTGTTTTTTTGGTCTATGTAGCTGCCTTGCAGATGCAACTCACTGTTATATTGACTGAATATTTCCGGGCTGGTGGTTTTGATACCAAACGGCACGTTAAACACATTGAGGTCTTGGCGTAATTCATTGCCGCTTTGCGAGTCGTCATCAAACAGTGCCGCCGGACTGCTGAAATGACCATAACCCAGGCTCACTGACTCGCCATTGGTGAGCACCATGGCCGTGGCAAAGTTTTGCTCCAACAGCTTTGCTGCGCCGGCGATGCTGCAACAGGGAAGGCAAACCAGGGTTATAAGGAAGAAAATACGCACAGTTATCTTAATAACTAATTGAATAGTAACACTATAGCAGCTAACAAAAAGCCGGCAACTAAGGCCGGCTGATGATGTTATTAAGGTTGGTAATAGATTGGTGAGCCCGGGCCCACCGGCATACCCAGTACGAATACCCAAAGATAGAATAAGCACACCCAACCAACGAAGAAGATCATGCTGTACGGCAACATGGTCGCGACCAGCGTGCCTATGCCCATGTCCTTCTTGTATTTACAGGCCACTGCGAGTATTAGGCCGAAGTAACTCATCATAGGAGTGATCAGGTTGGTTACCGAATCACCGATACGGTAGGCCGCCTGAATGGTCTCCGGCGCATAGCCAATTAGCATCAGCATGGGCACAAAAATAGGTGCGGTGACCGCCCATTGTGCCGATGAAGAGCCCAGGCTAAGGTTAACAAGCGCACACATCAGGATAAAGAACACGAACACCTCGGGGCCGGTCAGATTCAGCGCCTGTAACAAGGCTGCGCCGTTTACGGCTAATATGGTGCCAAGGTTGGTCCATTTAAAGAAGGCAACAAACTGGGCGGCGAAGAATACCAGCACAATATACATGCCCATGGAGCTCATGCTCTTGCTCATGGCATCAATGACATCGCGGTCATTCTTCATGGTGCCAACCACGCGGCCATAGACAAAGCCCGGAATGGCGAAGGTGATAAAGATGATGACCACTATGCCTTTTAAGAAGGGTGAGCCCTTAATTTCACCGGTGGCTTGATGGCGCAAAATGCCATCGTCCGGGATAACGGTAAAGGCAAGTAGTACACCCAAGGCCAGGAAGGTAAGGCCGGCCCATTTTAGGCCGCTTTTTTCGCGCTGGCTAAGGTGCTCAATTTTGTTTTCACCGAGGTCGATACTGGCTTCGCTCGGGTCGTATTTGCCCAGGCGCGGCTCAACAATTTTCTCGGTCACCCAGGTGCCAAGGATGGCGATTAGGAATACGGACACGAACATAAAGTAGTAGTTGGCTTCGGCGCCGACCTGATAATCTGGGTCGATCATTTGTGCCGCTGGTGTGGTAATACCGGCCAATAGTGGGTCAATAGTACCCAGTAACAGGTTAGCGCTGTAACCGCCAGATACACCGGCAAAGGCGGCAGCCAAACCGGCTAAGGGGTGACGGCCAAGGCTATGGAAAATCATCGCCGCCAGTGGAATAAGTACCACGTAGCCGAGCTCAGAAGCAGTATTAGAAAGAATGGCGGCAAACACTACCATAAAGGTAACCAGGCGTTTTGAGGCGCCCATCACCATGCCACGCATGGCCGCAGAAAGCATACCTGAGTGCTCGGCAACGCTCACGCCGAGCAGGGCAACCAGTACGGTACCTAAAGGGGCAAAGCCGGTAAAGTTGGTAACCAGGCCTTCGAAAATACGTCTGAGGCCTTCAGCGCTCATCAGGCTCACTACCTCGATAACACCATCGGGATCGCGGCCTTTGGCGCCTTCGGGGCGAGGGTCAATGGCGCTAAGTCCGGCCCAGTCGGCGATGCCGCTGATCACCACGATGGCAACACAGAAAAGTGCAAATAATGTAATGGGGTGTGGAAGCAGGTTACCGAGAAACTCGACGGTCGCTAGAAAGCGATTAAACCAGCCTTTTTGTTGTTCTTGTTGTTCCGGTACGGCGGAGGATACAGCCTTGGTCATACCTTTATTATCCCTTGGTGTCACAAATTCGGACAAAGATACCATTAATGGCCCTTGGGATCATGGTGTTTCGGCAAACTCGCGCCTATAAGCGGTGAATAGCGGTGAAAATCAGCACGGCAAGCACAAGCAAAATTAGGGCTCTTTGCCTATGCTCAGTAGCTTGTTCATAAAGTCAGATTTGTTCTTCTCACTTTGATAATCAAGGTGATAGGTGTTATGAAAGCCAAAGCGTAAAAGTACGCCGCTGCCTTGCAGGTACAAGGTATAGCCATCAAGATCAGAATAGGCGTACAGGCCTTGGTAAAACTTGCCTTGCTCGGTTTGTTCGCCATGTTGTTGAATGCGCTCATAGGCACGGAGCAGGGTTTTACTGTCGATTTCATTTTTCATAAGCTAGATCCTTGCGATAAGGGACAAGTTATAATCTTTGGGTATGTGGCGTACAGCACAAAAATAGGAGTAAACAGGTGCAAGTTCAAGTATTGGGAAGCAGCTCAGGAACACCGACCAAAAGCCGAAATGTATCCGGCTATGCGGTGTTTCGTGACGATCAAAAGCCCTGGTATCTGGTCGATTGTGGTGAGGCAACCCAGCATCAGATATTAAAAACCAAGCTGGCGCTATATCACCTTGAGGCTGTGTTTATCACTCATAAGCATGGCGATCATTGCTATGGCTTACCGGGTTTAATTGCCTCGGCAGGTTTATCGGGACGTACCCAGACACTACGCATAGTGGCACCGACAGAGGTGCTGGAGTTTGTCCGTGCCGCCATGGCGATGAGCGAATGGACCTTGCCCTTTAATCTTGAGCTTGTAGATTTTGAGGAACTGAGTGGGCAAATCTTTAGTTGGGTTAAGGTTCAAATCTGCCCGCTGCAACACAGGGTGCCAAGCCAGGGCTTTAAATTTATCGAAACCCAAATTCCGCGCAAACTGGATATTGAACGCCTGAGGGCAGAGCAAATAGCCAGCGGCCCCCTTACAACCTTTTGCAGCGTGGAGAGGATGTGAGCTATAAAGGCGTCCTATTGCGCGCTGATGACTATACCTATTTCGCCTGGCAACCCAGGGTGCTTGTTATCTGTGGCGACAATGAGACGCCCAGTTGTTTAGACCCAGTAATTGCCGGTGTGCATTTGCTGGTTCATGAAGCTACCTTTCTCGCCGCAGACTTACAAAAGGTGGGCCCCCATACAGGGCACAGCGATGTGCAGCGTATCTGCGCCTATGCGCAAAAGCAGGCGCTACCGGCGCTGTTACTGAGTCACTTTAGTGCCCGATATGGCCTGGGAGAGGGCATGTCGGCAATAGCCGATGAGGCTAAAGGTGAGTATTGCGGACGCTTGTTTTTGGCAACCGACGGCATGGTAGTCGCGGTGGATAAAAACACCCAAGTGAGGCTAGTGCAAAGTGACTTTAACAAGGAATAACCTAGTATGAGTTCACTAACTTTGTCTTTTGCTGAATTTCAGAAAGTCATCATTCTAAAATAGTGCGTATACCCGAAAAAGGCTTTGCCAATAGTTAGTTAGCTGTATTTTATAGTCTTTTGGAAGACTAAGCATTGTACTGTTTAAAAAGCACACAAGTCCATTAATAAAGCACAGAAATACAATAGGTTGAAAATTGCATACATGCACTTTTGTGCTCAAATTTAAAACTGGGAAAGCATGGATAGTGCTTTGATCTGCTCCGAAGTAAAATAAAAAATCTAGCTAAATCCGCTGTTCAGTTGGCATTAATTGATATTTTTATCTAAAAAGAGCTGTTTCTCCGCATTTTTATCCTGAACGCCTTGTTCAGTTACAATTTTGTTCGTTTCTTGTCCATTGATTTATAAAAAGTTTCAAAAATAGCTCAAAAAAAGATCAGTTTTATCATTGAGAATCCTTAAATCACCTTGTTAGAATGCGCCTTCGCTTGGGCCCCAATGGTCCATGAAGTAAGATTCGAAAGCACTCTCGAAACGGCAAACATTAGGAAACTAATGTACGCAAAATCACAGGCCCTAACTGTTGAAGGCAGTGGGCAGCTGGATTACCGAAAGAGGCGCGTTGATAGAGCTCGGTTATTGACTTGGTCATAAAACTGGGAGCTTTCGAAGTGATGTACAAACTTTGAGAGGTTCTAGTAGTGACTATAACGAAAGGCGTCGTAACGCCTAATAAACTTTCTTCATCTGTTTTAAAAGCCTGTGGCCTAGGACTTTTGGCAACTACTTTGGGCTTTACCTCAATGAACTTGTACGCTGCAAACGGTAACGGCGTACAGAGTGCGATGCAGAATGAGCATACGGGCCTTGGACAAGTGTTCAAACAAAATCAAGCTGACACTCAAGCTAAGAAAAATCAATTAGAACAGCAAACCCTAGCGCTTGCCGCCACCATGGGTGAGCTTCGCCGTGCTAACAAGGGCGCCGGCAAGGGTGGCAAAGACAAATTTTCTCCTGCCTTTGAGCAACAACTAGAAGAATTAGTGACTGCCCGCCAGGCCAGCCAATACGCCTTATTACAGTTTGATGCCAATGCCGCATTGCGTACAGTGATGCCAAACGCCAAGCGTAGCGGCATGCCTGCGCATATCGAAGCCAAACTAGCCCAACAAGCGGAGCTGGTGGGTCAACTGGAATTCGTTTATGAAGATCACCATGACACCAGTAAAGACCGCCTGCGTCATTTCTTGGTTACCGAAGATCAGCGTGTTGAGCTGCACTTAGCTAACCAGGCACAGGCTGAATCACTACGCAATGGCGCTAAGGTCAAGGCCAATGGCTGGTTATTTAAGCATGAGCAAAATGACGCCACTGAAAGCTCCCTCGTGATCAGCGAAGAATCACAAATTATCATGCTGCAAGGGGGTGAGAGTATTGTTGACGCCGCTGCTACCAGTACCGCAGTTGAGCCTTTACCTAATACCCTGGGTGAGCAGCGCACTTTAGTGGTTTTGGTCAACTTCCAAGACAATGCAAGTGAGCGCCCCTGGTCCGTTGAAGAAGTTCGCGACATGGTATTTGGTAAAGTCAGCGATTACTATCGTGAAGCATCTTTTGGTAAAACCTGGTTAAGTGGAGAGGTAACGGGCTACCACACGCTGCCGATTGCCAAGACATGTGAGACTCGCGACATTAACACTTATGGACAACAGGCGGCACGCGATGCAGGTGTTGACGTGGGCAGTTACGATCGCTTTATATACTTATTTCCTAAAAATGAAGCCTGTCCTTGGACTGGTAAAGGTACATTAGGAGGGACTCCTTCTCGCGCTTGGATCAATGGTTCATTTACGCTTAATACCATAGGCCATGAGTTTGGCCATAACTTGGGTTTGCATCACGCTAAGCGCCTTGAATGTCCGAGTGATATTATTGGTGGTGATTGCCGTTCGGTGGATTACGGAGATACCCTGGATATGATGGGTAAATACGGAGTTGAGGGTCATTTCAACACCTTTAACAAAGAATTACTGGGCTGGCTTTCTCCTGAACGCGGCGAGATTATCACCGCCCAAGATGATGGTAGCTACCAGCTGGAACCCTATGCGCAAGCCTCACAAGGTCAAGCCAAGGGTCTAAAGGTGCGTCGTGGTACAGATGCGACCACAGGTGAACCCTTATGGTACTACCTTGAATATCGTCAGCCAGTTGGCTTTGATAGCTTTTTGGAAGGCAAAACCGGAATTACCGAAGGCGTGGTGTTGCGTTTAGCAACTGGCTCCGATGCCTCAAGCAGTGAAATGTTGGATTTGACACCTTCAAGCAGTATCTGGGACTTGGATGATATCGCTTTAGTTGTTGGTAATAGCTATACCGATAATGAGGCCGGCGTCACCATTACTACTGAGTGGGCCAATAGTTCGGGTGTGGGTGTGAATATCAGCTATTCAGCACAGCAAAGCTGTATTGCAGCGCAACCAAGCATCGCGCTGGCGTCTAACAGCAGTGTTTGGGCTGCGCCGGGCGAAACCGTTTCTTATAGCGCGACCTTAACCAATAACGACAGCGCCGAGTGTGGCAACAGCAATTACAGCGTTTCTGCGCAAGTACCGTCGGGTTGGAATGCTACGCAACAAACGGTGAGCTTGGCGCCGGGTCAAAGCACCACGGTAAGCTTAAACGTTACTTCAAGCACAACCGCTACAGATGGTTTTTATGATGTCGCTATCAAGGGCGTGAATGCCAGCGATACTCGCTATCAAGCCAGTACTACTGCGTCTTATGTGGTTGAAACGCCAGTGGCGGCCTGTGTTTCGGCAAATCCACAATGGACCTTGTTAAACACGAGCTCAACTCAGGTAGCAGCGGGCACAACGGTGACTTATCAGGGCACACTGACCAATAAGGATGCGGATAGCTGTGCGGCTTCAACATTTGATGTGAAGGCAAGCCTGCCTGCGGGTTGGCAAGCAACTAGCCCAAGTGCGAGTTTGGCGCCGGGTCAATCACAAACCCTAAGTGTCAGCGTTACCTCGGCTGCGGATGCCAATGCCGGTGTGTATGACTTTAGTCTAGTTGCACTAAACCGTGATAATGGCGGCTATCAGAGCTCGGCCAGTGCTACTTATCAGGTAGCGGCGCCGGTGGCCAGTTGTCGTTTGGCGGCACCAAAACTAGTTGTGGCCGATGCGCTTGGCAGCGAAGTTGATGCCGGCACAGTACAACGCTATAACGTCGAGATCACTAACCAGAATCAGGACTGCGGCGATGCGACCTATAACTTGAGCATTGCTACGCCAAGCGGTTGGAGCGCTAGCAACAGCTCGGTTACCCTGGCCAGTGGCACGACTACGACGGTCAGTGTCAGTGTAATGTCAGCGACCAGCGCCAGCGCCGGCAGTTATAACCTGACCTTAACGGCCAAGGATGTAGCCAATACCGCTTATAACAGCACCAATACCTTGGTTTACCGCGTGGCACAGCAACAAAACAATGCGCCGGTTGCCTATAGCGACAGTGTAAGCATGGCGTCTAAAACAGCCATTTACATTAATGTGCTTGGTAACGATAAGGATATCGATGGCGATACCCTAGTAGTTAAGAGTGCGACTCAAGGTGCCAAGGGGAGTGTGCAGGTGCTCAGTGATGGTCGTATCAAGTATACGCCGGCCAAAAGCTTTAAAAGCAGTGACAGCTTTAGCTATACCATTAGTGATGGTCAATTGCAGTCTACTGCGACGGTAAATGTTACTCTTGCCAGCGACGGTGGCAGCGGCAACGGCGGAAATAAGGGTAAAGGCAATAAATAATGCCAGCGCCCAGCTTAGTTCGACAACAGGCAATACCGTTTAAAGGCTAAGTTATAAAAAAAGCGACGGCGGTAGCCGTCGCTTTTTTTTATTAACCAAATTCAATTTCCTCTTTTTATTTGCAGTCACAGTGTTGCAATATTGTCTTTGCTTGAAGCTAACCCCTTTTAGGGCTAGCTTCGAAGAAAAGACAGGGTTTATTACTCTACTGTCACCACAGATACATCAACGATACTTACATCGACCGCTGCGGTATCACCGTCGGTGACATTAACAGTCAGAGAATTAGATATCATGTTGATGTTTTGTACATTGAAGCCAGGTAATAACCGCAGAGGAATAGCGCACTCTGCAGTTGCACCTACTGCAATAGAGGTAACATCACCACAGAAGGCAAAACCTGAATTGAACTCATCGTATTCATAGCTTGCTTCATCATCTAGGATAGTGAAGTCGGCTGTACCATTACCGGCAGCTACGGCTTGGCCTGCAAGCTCAAAGCCATTCACAGTTACTGTATCTACGCCGCCGTTAGCAAGGCGAACGAAAATAGTCGCTTTCATGGCCACTTGAGGTGTAATTTGCAAAGGTACATCTAAGAATTCAACCGTTGCAGTATCGGTGAGTGAATTCAGATTTGATTCGCCATCGGTGATGGTCACATAGGCTACATTCACTAGGTCCTCGCCGGCATCACCGATAACGGCAGCGTCAATGGTACATTGATACGCGTTGGCAGGGCCAACCGCTATGGTCTGGGAGCCATCAAGTACACAGGTGTTAGTACCTGAGGTCGATCTTGGGCCATCTAGTTGATCGTCGGTCAAGCTAAGCAGGGTAATGTCCTCGCCCGAAGTTGACTGATTCTCAATGGTAAAGCGATACACCACATCACCACCGGGTTCGTCTACTTGAGCTAAATCACTATAAGAGCTGTCATCGGCACCCGCTACCTTAACTTCTTTGGTAAACATCACCGCCGGTGGTACATCGACGATATTGACCGTTTCGCTATCGTTGTCGGTGGCGCTATTGCCTTCACTGTGGTCGGTACTTTCGACGGCTAAAACGGTTGCCGTATTGGTTACCGCTATCAGCCCACCGCTTACATCGCGTACAAATTGACAGGTTAAGGTATCACCCACTTCACCAGCTATGGCGAGATCGAGAGACTGGTCGTCACAGGTATTGCCGGATAGATCGGTTAGCAAATCATCAATGCTGCCATCCACATCATCCTCAAGAGACGTAATGGTCAATGGGTCAACGGTACTGAGGTTTTTAATGATGAGCTTGAAGGTTACATCACCGCCAGGTTCATCAATGTAGACCGCATTGTTACAAGCGCCATCGCTGTCGAATGAGTTGCCCATACATTCAAATCCAGGGCCATCTATTGCAAATTTCTTGATATCGATCTCTGGATCCACATCGCGGATTTCCACTTCAACTATGCCGCTACAGGTTCCTGCTACTGGAGGCATGGCTGTTGGATCGCAGTTTGGTTCGCCAACTACATCGTCATTTTTATCCCAAATGAGGGTGCGAATATAGTCTTGATAGAGCTCTGCAGTGCCATCATCTGGGCCGTCGTCATCGTTGATTCTCATCACCGCTATACAGTCTACGGAAGAAGATGTAGGCGTAAGTTGTACAGGCAAAGATGCAAATGCTTCATCACAAGTATGATCTGCATGTTGTGCGAGTAAAGTTAGGTTACCTATGGTTGTATTAACCTGAGTTGATAAGTCAAAGGTGGCCGACACTGTGCCATCTGTGGTTGAGCTGACCTCGTCATAAACTTCTTTAACAAAAACATCAGCTTTTTCGCTTACACTGGTAATTTCTACTTTGTATTTAAATGTGCCCTCAGGCTCATTGGCGAAGTTGTCACCGACAATAGTTTTGGTAATTGTAGGTGGCTCAGGTTTGATAAAGATAGGAATATTCAAAGTGTCGCAATTACACTTGGATTTTGTATTAGGAACTTGTCCTGGGAAATCGCCATCCAAGGTACAATTATCTCGCTCCTGGTTATCCCAGGCTGCACAGTAATGAAAATCGGCCTGGCCGTCATCATCGTTATCCTGACACAGCATGGTCATAGGTTGTTGTAACAAGGTGTAAGAATCACTGCCATACGCCTTGGTGATGTCGGCACAAACGTCGCCGTCAAGTTCGGCATAGGTTTGCCCTGTAGCCGTAGCATACTGAGCATCCGGTAAAACAATCGAGCAATAATTAGGGAAGACCAAACTATTGGGGTTTTCACCGGCACCTAGTTCTATAGAGACATCATCTGGCGACTGATCGGTTAGGGGCAGATAAAAGGTGGTGTCATAGCGTTCATTGGCATTGGTTCTAATGGTGACATCCGCATTAAACATCACCAAGTCGCCTTCAGCACATTCTGCAACGCTGGGGTTTTCTACCGCTGTGATCTCCACATCATTTGCTTGACAGCCTAACGTGTCCTGCGGCAGTGAATTTTTAGGTACCTTAAGATAGGCATCCGCCATACAGAGCTCTCTGTCTAGCCCTCCGAAAATACCATCATTATAAACTTCCTCGGCGTGTGCGGGTGTGGTGCTAATGCCATAAAGGCTAGCGGTGCTTATCAGGGCGACACCCAGGGCTCTGACAAGCTGCTTACAGTTAAATCGTTTCATAATCATGACCTCAGTCAATCGTTAATATTGATAAAACGTATGTAAGTGCGGCACTTTTAACTGCGGAATAAGGCTGGATTTCTCTCAAGTGTCCACTTTGCTTTTTACTACTTGTTTCGGCGTTTTTGCCGTGTCTAGCTACTGTCTATGGCGGCCCATATTTAAGTGGTGTCCATAGCGCAGAACCTTATCTAGTAGCGATATAGAGCATGCTTTGTGCCAGTGTGTTATCTAATTGTTTTAAAAGGATTTTTATCTTGCTTACGGGGGCTTTTCCGGGGTGGGTGTTGCGCAGGTGTAACACTTTGCTTAAAAAACCGCCTGACAAAGTCTCACAAAATTAAATTAATATTATAAATATCAATATGTTATTTTTTTTGTGATTGTTCAACAGCGGGTGAACAGATACGAACACTTTTTCGCAAAGCGTGGGACTCGATTGCAGCGGGTTGATATCGACAATTAGGCCTTTGTAGCAAGGCCTTGGCATAAAGAAAGAGAATAAAATACAGAGGGCTTATGCAGGCGTGATGTGATTATTTTCAGGTAAGGCAAAGTAAAGCAAAAATAGCGCGACCTTGGCCTGAGTTGCCTAGTCGCGCTATCTGGGATGGATTATTCGCCGGACTCCTCGGCAGGGGCGCTAGCCAGTTCGTTCAGTACCGCGGCAAAGGTTTCATAACTTTGGGCACCGACCAACAAGGTGGGATTGATAAGGCGTTCGCCTTCAATTCGGCCAATCAAAAAGCTGGGTGTACCGCGAATGCCCAAAGACGTGCCATAACTCATGTCCTGCTCTACCTTGGCCAAGATAGCCTCATCCGCGAGGCATTTAGCAAACTTATCCATATCCAGCTCAAGTTGCTCGGCGCTGCTTTGGTATAATTCATCGCCAAGCTGGCGCATATTGTTAAACAGCTGTTCGCGCATAGGCCAATAGGCGCCTTGTTGCAAGCTACAGTTGGCTGCTACCGCCGCGCCTTTGGCCTTATCATGAAAACCTAGTGGGAAGTCGCGAGCGACATATTTAACCTTGCCATTTTCAATGAAATTGGTTTTAAGCTTGCTAAAAGTATTGTCTACATAGCGCTTACAATAGGGGCATTGAAAGTCTGAAAATTCAATGATGGCAAGGGAAGCAGTGGCTTCACCGAGCTCAGGTAAGGTCCCGTCGATATTGAAGTTTTCCTGATCCGGTAATGTTTTATGTCGCGGTTTTCGTGCATCTTTAGCTATGGTGTGAATTTCACTAACCTGAGCGCCTATGGTCGCGAGTTGTTTTTTTAACTCACTCACTTCTTGTTTTAGTGCACTTAGTTCCTGCTCAAGCTTACTCTCTTTGGTGTTTTGTGCCTCAGCATCACAGCCATTGAGTAAGAATAAGGCAATTATTAAAACTATATACTTGGGTATAAATGTTGACATTGTGTGGTCCTCTGGATTGCAACTTAGGTTTAGTTACAGCTTTATTTTGCACTTCTTAATTAAGCGATAAAAAGTCGTTCGCGAAATATTCAGCTCTCTTGCCGCTGCTGAGATGTTGTAGCCATTATTTCTAATGGCCGTAAGTATTAACTCTGTATCTATCTCTGATCTATGTTTTACTAAATCTATTACCTCTGACTTTGAGTCAGATTTTTTTGGCAGCCTTATACCCAGGTCTTGCTCGGTGATAATATCGTTTTCACTCATGATAATGGCACGTTGGATACGGTTTTTAAGCTCCCTGATATTGCCAGGCCAAGAGTAGGCTTCCATTGCCTGTAATGCCTGATCACTAAAGCTGAATTGATGATTCGGGGGCGTCAGTTTTGTGAGGCAGTCGTTGGCAAGAAGGGGGAGATCACTAATGTGTTTTCTAAGACTTGGGATCTCCAACTGAATAATGTTAATTCGATAGTATAAATCTTCTCTAAAAAGGCCTTCTTCGATGGCATTTTCTAAATTTACATGGGTGGCAAAAATAATGCGACAATCTACCTCGGTCGTTTGATTACCACCTATGCGCTCAATATAATTTTCCTCAAGAAAATGCAGTAAATTTATCTGTAATTCCAATGATAAATCGCCTATTTCATCGAGAAATAAGGTGCCTTTATGGGCCCGTTCTATACGTCCTATATATTGCTTATTGGCACCGGTGAACGCGCCTTTTTCATGGCCAAAAAGCTCAGAGTGGATCAGGGTGGGCGGCAGTGCACCACAGTTTACCGTGATAAAGGGGCCATTGCGGCGTGGCGACAAGGAATGTATATATTGGGCGCACAAGCCCTTACCTGTGCCGGTTTCACCGCCGATTAATATGGTTTCATCGGTACAGGCAACCTTATCCAGGGTCTCTTTTAGTTGCTGCATTTCTTTGGATTCGCCAAAGCAGATGCTGTTGGCTTTGCTCGCTGCCGTACCTAGTTTTGAGCGCAATTTAAGTTGCGCCATGCCATAAATATGACCCAAGGTGTGATCCAGCCGTGCCCAGTCTACAGGGAGGTGATGATAATCAAGAAAGTAGTCGGTAAAGCAATAACTGATATTGTCTAGCAGATTGTCGCCGTCGCGAAACAGCGCTAACCATAACAGTGAGTCCTGGCTGGCCGACAGCTGTTTTACGGCTTTGAGCACCGCTTGCTGTTGGCTATGTCCGACCAAGGCTATAGCAACGTAACAGTTATGCTGCTCGAGGATTTTATAGGCACAATCCAAGCTGTTGGCATGGATAAAATGCCAGTTGGGTAAGTTCGTCCGTGAGTTATTTAAGCATGTTTCATCGGTAAAATTTAATACCAATACATCACGCTCCATGTGGATCGTTGTTGTATTGCGCTTACTCACACTAAACCCTTAGCTATGAGACCATGCATTTGTGAGGTGATTAGCTTAAAGTCTAGAAGAGCTGGGACTATTCGCAAGCCAGCTTTGATGGGCGTTAGCGCATTTTTAAGTTTCTATAATGGGTATTAAAGTTAATACTTTCTCCTTAGGCTTTGTTTATACTGACTTACAGAGGATTTATGCCCAGGATGAGGTGAGCACCTTGACACAAGAAGCTGTAATACGGTGTAACAAATATTGATGTAGATCATAAAAAAAGCCCCTAATGGGGCTTTCTGAAGTCTGCATATTACCGTCTTAATTAACGAGCGTTGGTGCTCTCAAAGATTTTGTCCGCAGAAGCGGCAACAAAACCCGTGTAGATTTCACCGTTTGGCTGCAAATAGCGCAGCGCGAACTCGTAGAAGCAGCTTGGCACCGCGAACTCACCATCGCTGAACTGCACCTTGGCATCATCGGCAAGGGTGGATGATTGCTCAAGTAGCACTTCCGGAGAGCCTTTGATCTCGCCACCTGAGGTGTTAAGCGCAAAGCCTGCATCTTTTAGTTTCTGGTTCACCTGTTCAATGGTGTCGAACTGAGCCAGGTGGTTAATGCTGACGGTGAAGTGGTTGGCACGATAGCCCCAGGCCGCCATCCAGGCCGCATACTCACTTTCGGCAAGCAGCGCCTTGTAGGTTTCATGGCTTACCTGCCAATGAGTGCCCGAGTACAAGAAGTTATCGGCGGTCACGGCGGCTTCATCGATTTGCTCAACCATCTCATGAACGACTTTTTGTAGCTCTTCAGAGCACTGTTCAACTAATAGCTCAGAGATAAACACCTTAGGTTGAGTTGGGTCTTCATGTTCGAAGTGCTTAGCGTACAGCTTTTTCGCTTCGAAGTGATACTCACCACACTCTTTGTAACCCACGGCTAAAAAATGGGCGGCTAGTTTTTCTAGGCCTACTTTAGGCAGGTTGAAGGTACGCAGGGCAATATGATCGTTGATCACATCATCTTGCTGCGTTGAACCTAATAGCTCGTGAACCTTTACCGCTGAAGGCGTTACTTCTAAGTAGTTGTCCCACAGCTTTTCAAATAATGTATTTACATCGTTATGCATGTTTTTTCCTTAACGCATGTGCGCGTGAATTATTCTCTATTAAAGCATTAAGCCCGGCGCTAATTTTTCTGGTAGTGTGCTTTTCGGCGCTTCCACAGAAGCCACAGGATAAGCACAGTAATCTGCTGCATAGTAGGCACTCGCACGATGGTTGCCACTGGCACCGATACCACCAAACGGGGCGGCACTTGAGGCCCCAGTGATTGGACGGTTCCAGTTAACAATACCGGCGCGAATGCGCTTTAAGAAATAGTCATAGTCGGTTTGTGAGTCGCCAAGCAGACCCGCAGATAGACCGAATGAAGTGTTGTTGGCCTCATCAATGGCCGCATCGAAATCACTGTAGCGATACACTTTTAACAGTGGGCCAAAGTGTTCTTCATCGGCCAGGGTGATGTTAGAGACATCGACAATACCCGGGCTGACAAAGCCGGTGTTCTCATCTAGATGTTTCATCTCTAGTAGTGATGTTGCACCTTGAGCTACCAGCTGCTCGTAGGCCGAGCGCATGCCCGCCGCCGCTTTTTTGCTGATCATGGCGCCCATAAATGGTTGCTCTTCGGCAAAGCTGTCGCCAATTTGGATGTTTTTAGTCACTGCTACCAAGCGCTCAAGAATTGCATCGCCTTGGTCGCCTTGCTCGATAAACAGACGACGCGCACAGGTACAACGCTGGCCTGAAGTAATAAAGGCCGATTGCACAATATCATGCACCGTAGCGTCGATATCGCTTACGCCTTTAATGATCAGCGGGTTATTGCCGCCCATCTCGAGTGCCAGAATTTTGCCCGGATGACCGCCAAACTGCTGATGCAGTAAGTGACCGGTTTGCGAGCTGCCGGTAAAGAAGAGGCCGTCGATATCCTGATGTGAGGCCAGGGCCTTACCCGTTTCTATCTCACCTTGAACCATGTTAATCACACCTGCAGGAAGGCCGGCCTTGAGCCACAATTCAAGCGTGTGCTGTGCAACCTTGGGAGTCAGTTCTGAAGGCTTGAACACCACGGTATTGCCCGCAAGAATAGCCGGTACAATATGACCGTTTGGCAGGTGGCCCGGGAAGTTATAAGGGCCGAATACCGCAACCACACCATGAGGCTTGTGGCGGATAAAGGCTTGAGCGCCAGGCATGGGGTTTTCAACCGTACCGGTACGCTCGTTATAAGCCTTGATTGAGATAGCAATCTTGCCTGCCATAGCACCCACTTCGGTGCGTGTTTCCCACAGTGGCTTGCCGGTTTCTTCGGCTATGGTGGTCGCTAACTCTTCGCTGTTTGCTTTAAGCTGATCGACAAAACGCTCTAGTAGCGCGATACGCTCACCAAGCTCGGTTTGTGCCCAGTCGAATTGCGCCGCACGGGCGCTTTTTACCGCTGCGTCTACCTGCTCGGCACTGGCGCCTTGGCCTTGCCAAATCTCGGTATTTTTACTTGGGTTGATGGATGAAAACGCCGGGCCTTGACCCGCAACCCATTGGTTATTAATTAATTGCACTTGCATAGTCATTCCTTAACGACTAGAGAGCGCGAAAAAGCGCACTGAATCACCTTGGGACACCCCAAGCGCTTGTGCGGTTTGCGCATTTAAATAAAGTTGATGTTTGATATCGCAATACTGTACGGCATCGCTAAATATAGCCCTGAACTCGCTGACTTTGTCATTACATATCGCCCAGGTAATGCCTTGCGGTCGCAAATCTTCTTTGATCAATACCGGACACACCTTGGATTGGCGCACCGTGGCTATATTGCCTAGCTTGGCTTCTACCGTTGGACCCGCATCGAACAGATCAACATAGCCGCGGTGCTCAAAGCCTTCACGCTGCAATAAGCGCAGGGCAGGGGCTGTGTTTTCATGCACTGCACCGATCACGGCTTGTGCTTCTGGGCTTAACAGGCTGACATAAATCGGATATTTCGGCATCAGCTCACTGATAAAGGTTTTATCCCCTAAGCCCACCAGGTGATCCGCCTGAGGAAACTCAATGGAGAAAAAGTGCTGTTGTAGCCATTGCCAAAACGGCGAATGTCCTTGCTCGTCGCTCACCCCGCGCATCTCGGCGATTATGGTGTCGCTAAAGCGGTCACTGTGCTCGGCCATAAATAAGAAGCGAATTCGCGATAGAAAACGCCCGGTTAAGCCTTTGCGGTGGTCTTCGCGTAAAAACAGCGTACAAATTTCCGAGCAGCCGGTGTAATCGTTACACATGGACAGGGTTTCAACCGAGTTGTAAACACCTAGGCTGGGGCTGTGATGCACTGAGGTTGACAGCCGATAGTGGTATAAGGGCACAGACATGCCCACCGCAGCTTCAATGCCCGTGGTGCCAACTATCTGGCCGCTGTAGGTATCTTCTAATACGAACAAATAGCCTTCATCCCCAGGGCCATTGACCTGCTTGTTGAAACTGGCCTCGGCACGGGCGATTTTAGCCTGTAACTGCTCATCATCCACTGGCAGGGAGGTAAAGCCGTGCCCTGACTCGGTGGCAATTTGTTTTAAAGCGGCGAAGTCATCGCCGCATATAGGTCGTAAAACTAGCATAAGATTAGTCGTCGCCAGCTACTGTTATTTAGCAGCAACAACCTGAGCAACCGCTTTTTCAAAGCGCGCCAGACCTTCTTTGATATCCGCTTCTGGAATAACAAGAGAAGGAGTAAAGCGTACTACATCCATGCCAGCGACTAGGCTCATTAGGCCATTGTCCATAGAGGCATTAAGGAAATCACGGGCGCGTCCCTTGTAATCTTCGTTCAGTACTGCACCTAGCAATAGGCCCTGACCGCGTACTTCACTGAAGACCTTGTATTTGTCGTTGATGGCAGCCAAGCCGTCACGGAATAGTTGCTCACGTACTTTAACGCCTTCGAGCACTTCTGGGGTGTTTACTGTGTCGAATGCGGCTTCAGCAACGGCACAGGCCAGCGGGTTACCGCCGTAGGTAGAGCCGTGTGTGCCTGGCTTTAGGTGCTCGGCGATGGCCGTGGTGGTCAGCATGGCGCCGATAGGGAAACCACCGCCCAAGGCTTTTGCCGTGCTTAGGATATCAGGCGTTACACCTAGACCTTGGTAAGCGTATAGGTGACCTAAGCGGCCAACACCGGTTTGTACTTCATCGAAAATAAGCAGGGCATTGTGCTTATCGCACAGTTCACGCACGCCTTTAACGAAATCTGCTTCAGGGGCAATGATGCCGCCTTCACCCTGCAGTGGTTCCATCATCACCGCACAGGTGTTGTCATCGATAAGTGATTTGAATGTTTCCAGGTCGTTGTAATCACAGTGCACTATATCGCCCGGCTTAGGACCGAAGCCGTCAGAGTAAGCGGCTTGGCCACCTACGGTTACGGTGAAGAAAGTACGACCGTGGAAGCCCTTGTTAAAAGCGATGATCTTAGATTTTTGTGCGCCGAATTTATCCAGTGCCCAACGACGAGCCAGTTTTAGCGCCGCTTCGTTCGCTTCGGCACCTGAGTTGGCGTAATACACTTTTTCGGCAAAGGTGGCATCGGTTAGCTTTTTAGCCAGGCGCAGCGCAGGCTCATTGGTCATCACGTTAGCCAGGTGCCAGATTTTCTCGCCTTGCTCTTTTAAGGCGCTAACTAAAGCTGGATGACAGTGGCCTAAACAGTTAACGGCGATACCACCGGCAAAGTCGATAAACTCGTTACCTTGCTGATCCCATACGCGAGAGCCTTCGCCCTTAACCGGGATAACCTCAGACGGGTTGTAGTTAGGTACCATTACTTCATTAAATAGTTCGCGGTTTACTTGCATGACACACCTTTAAAATGAGAGAGCGGCTCGAAAATGGATGGCCGCTAATTATAGTCGATTATTATGGCCCTTATATTGACTACTTAAGCATTAAATTTGCAGTGTCATATTGATAAATTTGCGTATAATCTCTATCAAAATGACGAAATCGGCAACCATAATGATAAATAAACAAGATGAAAAGCTCCTGGCCATGCTTAGAACCAACGCCCGTGCCAGCATCTCAGATCTCGCCCGTGCCTTAGATTTGTCGCGCTCTACGGTGCAAAGCCGTATGCAGAAGCTTGAGGAAAGCGGGGTAATTAAGGGCTACAGTGTCGAATATGGTGATGCCTATTTATCGTCCATGGTGTCCGCCCATGTGTCTATCAAGGTCAAACAAAAGCTCACCACCAAAACCAATATCGAACTTAAGCATATTGATGCCATTACCGAACTCTATGCCATCAGTGGGGAATACGATCTTATCGCCCTGGTGCAGGCGCAAAGTTTAGAAAAACTGAGTCACCTGCTTGATGATATCGGCAATCTTGATGGTGTAGAGCGCACCACCTCCTCGGTGATTTTGGAGACCAAGTTTAAGCGCTAATGGCGTTTGAGGGTTAGCTCACCGTCGATATGCAGATCCCTTTGTGGGAAGGAGATCACTACATTATGGGCCGCAAAACTGGCGCAAATAGCAAAACGAATATCGCTTTTTACCTTGCGTACACTGGCCTCGGCCTCGGCGTTAACCCAGAACACCGCATCGAATATCAAAGCGCTGTCACCAAAGTCTGCAAAAATTACCGTGGGTTTTGGGGTTTGCAGCACCGCCTCGGTTTCACTTAGTATTTCATTGAGCAACTTGGCGACCAGAACCACATCGCTGCCATAGGCTACACCGACTCGTACATGGGTTCTGGCCATGGTGTCGATCAGCGTCCAGTTGGTCACTGTATTTTCAAGCAGTTGGCTATTGGGCACCAGCATGTGCACGCCGTCGCTGCGACGAATACGGGTAGAGCGGGTATTGATGGTTTCCACCACGCCCTTGGCATCACCCACCTCTAGAAAGTCGCCGATGCGTATGGGGCGCTCCCAAATCAAAATCCAGCCGCTGATAAAGTTGTTAATGATATTCTGGGCGCCAAAACCGACGCCAATGGCCACCGCACCTGAGACAAAGGCGAAAGCGGTAAGCGGAATGTTGAGCACTTCCAAGGTGGTGAAAACGATGATAACAACGCACAGCACCAGGTAGATACGTTTAAACAGCAGTGCGGCATCCGGGCCGATACGCTTATTGCTGATTTTTCTCTGTAGCAGCTTGCCGATATAGCGTACCAAAACCCACACCACTAAAATAATCAGTGGAATTTGGATCAGCTTGGCCAGAGTGAATTCTGAGCCGCCGTAACTAAAGACTACGGTCTCTAGCGCCTGTGTGAGCTTTTCGAAAAAAGGGCTATTTAACAAAGTCGTATCCTTTTATTTTTGTATTATAGGCCAATAAGAGCCAAGCCGATTTATTAGTCTATATCCATGGGTTCAAGTTTTTGCTCATCGAGCTTAAATATATAGATATTACGGCCTATGCCCTTAAACTCTTCGTCGGCTATTACAACCGTGTTGTTGTCGTAAAAGGTGACTGCTTCTTTTTGTGTGACTATGCCGAGGTTTACTTTTTCTACCTCGCCGGAGAAAAAATTATCTCCCTGCCAGTTTCTAAACAACCAAAGATCGGTCGAGTCGAGCAGGGCCAGGGTAGAGCGATCCGGGCTCATGGCCGCCGAGGTGACCCAACAGAGTTTCTCCGCCGTGGTGCAGGTTTTAAAGGAGCCGATAAACTCAGCCTCGTAATTGTCGGCATGATTGCCGATGCGATAGAGATTGGTTTTACCATCGAAAGGCTGGGTACGGTTTTTGGTAAATAAGTAGAGCTTATGTTTGTATTCGACAAATGCCTCTAAATCGAAGTTTTTCCGCTCCGGGGTCAGCGGCTCTTCCCACAGCTCCTTGTAGGTGAATTTAATGATCTCCGCAAAGGCCTTACCGGATTTGATGTCGATAGGGTTTTCAATTTTATAAATGGTCAGCCAACGACGGTTATGTTCGTTATTGCCAAAATCCCCTAAAAAGAAGTGACCAAACTCGTTTTGAGTCATGTCCTCCCAGTCGATATTTTTAGCATTGGTGACTTCGATGCGTTGCTGCACCTTACCCTGTTCATCGACCTGATATAAAAATGGGCCGTCGCCGCCGTCATTGATGGCCCACAAGCGTCCACGCTTATCGAATTCGATGCCGGAGACTTCTCTTAATTGCGGATCTAGGGTCACAAATTTGTGCTGATAAAGATAATAAATCAGATACGAGGCAATCATCCCCGTGACCAGTACGGAGATAATGCTGATAAAAACGAACGACTTTTTAAGCATAACAACACCAGAAGAATCAACGCCCTATAGTATAACAACAGGGTGATGGATATGCTTGTGGGTAAATACAAAAAAACGCGGCCGGGTGGCCGCGTTTTGTAAATTTAGCTTGGCTACTTGTCAAGCTAACATCTGAGCTAGGTCTTATTCGGCGTTGCCATCAACCAGGCCACGACGTTTAAGTAGTGCGTCAGTGGTTGGTTGTTGACCACGAAACTCAATGTAGCTTTGCATCAAGTCGCGGCTGTTACCACGTGATAGCACTTCTTTACGGTAGTGATCACCGTTTTTACGGCTTAGGCCACCTTCGTTTTGCATATGGGCGAATGAATCGGCCGCAAATACTTCGGTCCACAGGTAGGCGTAGTAACCAGCGCTGTAGCCACCGGCAAAGATATGGCTGAAGTAACAGCTCTTATAACGTGCCGGGGCCGGGTAATAGTCGATGCCGTGACGGGCCAGTGCATTTTTCTCAAAGGCGGCCACATCATCGATTTTGGTACCTGGGGCGATTGAGTGCCATTCCATATCAAGCAGGGCTGCAGCAAGGTATTCTGTGGTATCGAAACCTTGGTTAAAGGTGTGTGATTCCAATAGCTTATTTAACAGCTCTTGAGGAATTGGCTCACCTGTTTGGTAGTGCTTGGCATAGTTGGCCAACACGCTAGGCTCGATATTCCAGTCTTCGTTCGCCTGTGATGGGAACTCTACGAAATCGCGCGCGGTCGCTGTACCGGCCAATGACGGGTATTTCACGTCAGAAAATAGGCCGTGAATAGCGTGACCAAATTCATGGAACATGGTGGTTACTTCAGAGAAGGTCATCAGCGTAGGCTGGCCTTCGGCAGGCTTAGGAATATTCTGCGCGTTGTAAATAACTGGCTTGGTGCCTTGCAGGTGGTTTTGACCTACGTAAGCACTCATCCAGGCACCGCCACGCTTACCTTCACGCGCATAAGGGTCAAGGTAGAATAGACCGATAGAGCTGCCGTCTTCGTTGAATACTTCCCATACGAACACGTCTTCGTGATAGGTAGGTAGGTCGTTACGCTCTTTCATGGTGATGCCGTATAGCTTGTTCATGGCGAAGAACAAACCATCGTTGATCACTGTATTCATTTCAAAATACGGTTTAACCAGGCTGGCATCGATATCGTACAATTCGGCACGTACCTTGGCGCCGTAGTATGCCCAATCCCAAGGCTGTAGTTCAAAGTCTTTACCGTCTTTCTTAATTGCCGCTTGAATTAGCTCGGCTTCTTGTTTGGCTTTGGCCACAGCTTTTGGTGCCAGGTCATCCAGCATGGTGAACACGGCTTCAGGTGTTTTTGCCATGCGATCGTCAAGCTGATAATGCGCCCAAGATTCAAAGCCAAGTAGCTGAGCCTTTTCTGCGCGTAGCTGCGCTTCTTCGATGGCGATAGGGCCATTGGTTTTTTGTGCACGTTCAGACGAAGTACGCCATACTTTTTCACGTAGCTCACGGTTTTCAAGGCTGGTAAGGATAGGCTGGCGTGTGGTGTTTACCAGGGTGATCATATAGCCTTCTTTGCCGGCTTTTTCCGCTGCTGCTTTAAGACTGGCGATATCATCTTCGCTTAAGCCTGCAAGTTCGGCCTTGTCGCTCACCAAAATGGTGTCTTCTTTAAACGACTTCATGATGTTTTGCGAGAACTGTGTGCTTAGCTTAGATAGCTCACCGTTGATTTCACGCATGCGCTGCTTTTGCTCTTCGTTTAGCTTGGCACCGGCGCGTACAAATTGCTTGTAGTAGTAATCAACCAGACGCTGATCTTCTTTTGAGAGTGCGTCTTTAGCGTCGTGTACAGCGGCAACGCGATCAAACAGGGCTTTGTTTAGGAAGATGTTGTCGCGGTGTTCGGCGAAAATAGGCGCCATTTTGGTGTTGATACGCTGATATTCGTCGTCAGAGATAAGGCCAGACAGGTTAGAAAACGCAGCACGGGTGCGCTTTAGGATAGTACCCGATTGCTCCATCGCCACCAGTGTATTTTCAAATGTAGGCGCATCAGGATTGTTAGCAATGGCATCGATTTCAATGCGTTGCTCTTTGATACCGGCATCGAAAGCCGGCTCGTATAACTCGGTGCCAATTTTATCAAATTCCGGCGCCATGTAAGGCAATGGGCTTTTGCTTAGGAATAGGTTTTCTTGAGCTACCTGCTGTGTTACCGGAGCTTTAGCCGCGGCTTGAGTTTGGTTGTTGCTAGGTTGCTCGCTACAGGCGGCCAATAATGTTGTCGCGCTCAGGGCGGCAGCAATAACGGATAAACGCATTGTTTACTCCAAATGTTGTTAAGGTTGTGTTGTTATGGTGCGCTGGTACAGCGGTGCATGGCGGTAGGCGATAAATCGCGATTAAGGCCAGGTTATGCCCGCAATAATGACCGTGTCAGTTGCGTGAGGAAACAGCTAAGAAAGCATAGTTTCGATGGCGCCGACATCCATGCACTAAAACCACCACATTACTGCGGATAACGCCCAACAACAAGTGACTTGGCCGTATTTACGGGCATTTTGTCGTAAATACCTCGGCTCTGTGTCACTTTTTAGCTCTTTTAAAGACAATTTTGCGCAAGGTTAGGCATGAGTTGAGGCTAAATAGGTGGTTTTATGCACTGCAAGACGCCACTTAATATCACCACTAAATTTAACTACTGAATAGGCATAAGCCTATGTTAGCCTTAGTTTAATTCTTATATTCAAGATAATGGCATCGGAGTTAGCCGTGTTTGCATCGAGTTTATTTCAATCCCTCGGGCCCTATCATGCTCTGGTGGGCGAGGGGCGCCGCCCCGATTTGGATATCCTCAGGGGCATTGCGATTTTGGGGATCTTCTTTCTTAATGCCCCGTATTTTATCGACTTTGCCAATGGTTATGTACCACCGCTGCCACTGTCCGAGGGCGATGCGATACTGACTCGACTTTCAGATATCGCGCTGGAAGGGCGTTTTCGTGGCCTGTTCTTAGTGTTGTTTGCTTTAGGGTTAGTGATCCAGTGGCAACGCTGTTATGAACATGAAGCGCCCATTCCTAAATTACAGCGCCGCTTATTGGTGTTGCTGGGTTTTGGCTTCGCTCACAGCCTGTTTATTTGGGCCGGCGATATTCTTATCGGTTATGCGATTGCCGGTTTGCTGGCCCTGCCCATGCTGGCTAACCCAAGAAATAAACTCACTCTACAGGGCATTGCATTTCTGGCCTTTGGCAGTGCCATGCTGTTGGTGCTGGCCGCTTTAAGCAATGAGCCCCAGGTGCAGTTTACCGATTCTCACTATCAGGCCTATTTAGCCCAGTTCGATGGCAACTTTTGGCGCACGCGGGGAACTAACGCCGGCAACAGCGTCTTGATGCTGCTAGCGTTAATGCTGGCGATTCTTTGGCAGCAACTGGGCATGGTGTTGTTAGTCGTCGCCGCCTGGCGCAGCGGGTGGCTGGTAAGACCCTGGCCGCTGGTGCATACCCTGGCATTAATCAGCGCTCTACTTGGCTGCGCCTATTTAAGTTCGCGGCAATGGCATGACGTCAGCGCCTTTAACGATGTGTTGGCTCTGGTTGCCAATTCTTTTAGTGGTTTTTGCACCGCGCTGATTGCGGTGCATCTCTTGTACCTTTGGTCGTTTGCCGATAATGTTTTGACTCGGGCGCTGGCCAGTGTTGGGAAAATGTCCCTGAGCTGTTATTTAAGCCAGTCGTTGTTTATGGTGGTGTTGATCCACTTTTTCGGGAGCGAAATGGCAACCGAATTTCAGTTGCAGGATTATTTGTTGTTGTCCGCCTTAGTGAGCGCGGTCAGTTTGATAATTTGCCCCCTGTATCTGCGCGCCTTTAAGCAAGGCCCTGCGGAGTGGCTGTGGCGGCATTGGTATCGAGATAAGAATAAGAAAATAAATACTAATTAGTATGGCAAGGAATGCCAGCCATACGGCGCAAATCGACTAGGGAGGGTGAGATGAACTGGCTAAAATCAGTGTTATGGGTAACGCTATGGCTGACAGCTATGGTGTTTTCCGCGCAGGTATCTGCGCAGTTATTGAAACAATCACCGATGCAACACGCGGCAAAGCCGCAAACCAGAGTCTTGCTGATCAACCCGTCTACAAAAACAGATCCTTTTTGGCATCAGGTGCAAACCTTCGCCCAGTATGCCGCAAGGGATTTAAACATACAGCTGAATGTGATTTACGGCGATGCCCATCGTGAATATCAACAACAAAACCTGCGCCTTTACCTCAAGCGTGATGCCGCCCCGGATTATGCCATTTTAATTAATTACCCCGGTGGCAACGGCGAAACCATGCGCATTCTAGAAGCCGCCAAGGTGCCTTTTATTACCTTAGAGCAAACGTTATCGGTTAGCGAGCGTGCCGCCTTAGGCGAGCCTGGCAGCTCTTTTAAATACTGGTTGTATGAGATCAGCCATGATAACCGGGATGCCGGTTACCAATTGGCGCAAAGCTTAATTGCCATGGCTCGTAAACGTGGGATAGCCAGACCCGATGTGCTGGCTATAGGCGGTCATTATGGTGCCGAAACCGACCACAGGGTGCAGGGATTAAATGATTATCTTGGCGCGCAACAAATAGCGCTGCAGCAACTGGTGCATGCGCAGTGGCAAAGTGAGCGGGCGGCGCAGCAAACGGCGCAACTACTGCGTCGTTATCCTTATGCCAAGGTGATTTGGAGCGCCTCGGATGGCATGGCCATGGGTGCGGCCCAGGCCGCCGTATTGGCCGGGCGCAGTATTAATCGCAATGTTTTTATCGGAGGTTTCGACTGGTTACCCGAGGCCTTAGAACGCATTGAAACCCAGCAGTTAAGTGCCTCGGTAGGCGGTCACTTTTTAATGGCCGCCTGGGCGTTGGTGGTGATTTACGACCATGAGCGGCTCGCCGAGCCGCAGCTGCTTGAGCGTCATATTCGCTTTAAGCTGGCCATAGCCGATGAAACCAATGTGGCGCAAATTAAACCCCTGGTCGATCCGAGCAATTGGCTGCATGTAGATTTTAAGGATTTCAGCCGCAGCGAGCATAAGGAGTTGGAAAGCTATCCCTTTGCTGTACAAAGCCTGCTTGAGCACTACTTTAATTCGGATTTTTCGCGGTGAGTCGATTACAATAGGGGCAATATCAGCTAGATTGAAGTAAACATGAGCCAAGCTACCCGCCTTAATAAATACATTAGTGAAACCGGTTTTTGCTCGCGCCGTGAGGCCGATGCGCTGATCGCCGCAGGACGCGTAACCGTTAACGGTCGGCAGCCGCAAATGGGCGATAAGGTCAGTGATGCCGATGACATATTGGTGGACGGTAAGGCGCTTAAAGCCAAACCTAAGCGGGTCTATCTTGCCTACCATAAACCGGTGGGAGTGACCTGCACCACAGAGCGTAAGATCAAAAGCAATATCGTTAGCGCCATTAATTATCCCGAGCGCATTTTTCCCATTGGCCGCTTGGACAGACCCTCGGAAGGCTTGATCTTTTTGACTAACGAGGGCGACATAGTCAATAAGATTTTGCGCTCGGGCAACAATCATGAAAAAGAATACGAGGTGGTGGTCGACAAGCCACTGAATAAGCGTTTTGTCGAGCGTATGGCACAGGGCATTCCCATTCTTGGTACTGTGACCAAAAAGTGTAAGGTGGAGCAAACCGGCACTCAGAGTTTTCGTATTATCCTCACCCAAGGCCTGAACAGACAAATTCGCCGTATGTGTGAGTACCTGGGTTATGAAGTGACCAAGCTTAAGCGCACTCGCATAATGAACGTGACTTTGAGCGGTCTTAAGCCCGGCCAATGGCGTCACCTAAGCGAGAGCGAAATGGCGACAATCAATGCCCTGATCGCCGACTCGGGTAAAACCGAAGAGCATTCACTGCATGCTTCAAGTGTTCACCAACAGCCAAAGCAAGAAGTAAGAGCCGAGTCAGGACAAAGGCCTGCGCGACAACGCCAAGAGCAGCGCCGCGAGGGAGAAAGAGCCCCGCGTGCAAAGTCTTCTCACGATACAAAGCCCGGTGGGAAAAACAGATCTCAAGGTAAGCCCTATGGCCAATCGCCCAGTAAGCCTCTTGGTAAGTCATCTGGCAAGCCAACAGGCAGGCCTACCGGAAAGCCAGCAAATGGCGCCAAAACCAATCAAGGCGGAGCGGGCTCGGCGCCGAAAAAGCGTCGTGTAGGCGGCACGCTCAGTTTAAAGAAATAAGGATATAGACATGAAACCTTGGCTCGTCCCCTTATTTTTATTACTGCTTAGCGCTTGCTCCGAGCCGGCGCGACTCGAGCTAAACAGCGATGCCAAGGTGTTGGCCTTTGGCGATAGCCTCACCGTGTCGGTGGGAGCCAGGCACAGCAGTTATCCTGAGCAATTGGCGCAACTTACCGGTTTAGAAGTGATAGCCAGTGGCGTCTCCGGTGAGCAAACCCATCAGGGTCTGGCTCGCCTTGGTGATACCCTGGCTACACATCAGCCCCGGGTTTTGGTGTTGCTCGAAGGCGGTAATGATTTTCTGCGTAATAAACAGCCGCATTCGGTTAAAAGCAACCTGGCGGCCATGATTGAATTGGCACATCAGCAGGGTATAGAGGTGATCTTGGTAGCGGTGCCACAAAAATCGCTCTTTCTTAGCGATGCGCCCCTGTATCAAGAGCTGGCAGAGCAATATCAGGTCGCCTTGGTTGCCGAGACCCTTAGTGATTTGCTCGGCGACAGCCAATATAAGTCGGATAAAATTCATCTGAACGACAAGGGTTACAAGCTATTGGCCGAGGCCATCGCTGATAAGATTAAGGTAGCAAGATAACTTTATAGCCAGCCAAATTGTTGCCTGCATAGCGGCGCAGGAGCCGAAGCCGTTGCATAGATTAAAGGAGAAAAATTTGCCTCATTGCATTATTGAGCATTCTTCTTCTATCGAGGTAGAAGATCTGAATCAAAAAGTATTTTTAGGTGCTTTAGAGTCTCGTTTATTCGAGACGGATGGCCGCGATATAAAAGTTAGAAGTATTGCTTATGAGCATTATCAGACCGGAACGGCTAAAGACGCGTTTATCCATGTAACATTACGCATCCTTTCTGGGCGCAGCGACAGTGATAAAGAATTGCTATCTAGCAGTGTGATGTCTAAGTTGGAGTCCATACCATTAGTTAATGCGTCTATAACAATAGAAGTGGTAGATATAGACCGAAATAGCTATCGCAAGAAAGTAGTTTAAATACAACAGCTGCTTTGGCATTTTTGCTTTATCAAGACCTGCTAAAGCCATCGCTGGACTTTGCGATTCATAGACATCAAGTGCATTGCCGTGATGTCTATGAAGGGCACTATTAATCTTCCAGTAGGCTTCGATAAATCTCCAGTGTCTTATCGACACCTTGCTGCACATTAAACTTTTCAATAACGCGCTTTTTCGCCTCAACACCAAATTTGCTACACAGAGCGCGATCTTTATACAGGGTCATAATGGCGTCCGCCAAGGCTTGCGGCTCCGACGGCGGTACAACGATTCCGGTAACGCCATCTGCTACCAGCTCAGCATTGCCGCCGGTATCCGAAACTATCGCTGGCACGCCATAGGAATTGGCTTCTAACACGGCGCGGCATAGGCCTTCGCGCTTGGTTGTTGGCAATACCACAGCATCACAGGCTGCTGCTACTTCGGGCGCATCCTCACGATAGCCTAGAGCATGGACTCTTTGCGGCTTTCCACTTCGTTTTATCATCTCTTGAATCGCTTGCGATTCAGGGTCGGCACCCACCAACAGGATGTCTAGATTACAGTCATCGGGCAGTAAGTGAACCGCATCCATTAAAACATGCAATCCTTTTCTAGGTCTTAGGTTGGCGACCAGAGATATCTTAAAACTGTCGTCATGCAATGGCAGGCCACTGAGATCCGCCGGAGTGTTTTGATACCAGGACTGGTCATGACCCTTATAAACCGTGATAGCCTTGTCTTTATTTCCCCATACATGTTGCTGTAAATCTTCGGTCACCGCATTCGCGACACAGATAATTTTATCCAGCCGAGGGTGAAGCATGGTGAGGTAGACAGTCGGATCCCAACGTGAAACGTTGCCCGTCTGACCGCGATAGGCTATCACCTTGGCCTTAGTGCCAATGGCTGCTGTGGCGCCATTACTACAGGCAATATTGTTAAACAAATGCAATATATCAATATCGTTAGCCTTGATATATTCCCTGATTAACTTGATAGTCTCTAAAGATACTTTTTTATCTAAAGCGTTGGTTATGACCTTGATCCCGTGCTGTTCAAAGTAAGGGATTAATGTTGAGCCTGGGTTGCACAGAACCGTTACATCAACGGCGCCACTGTGGTGCAGGCCAATTATTTGTGACGCTTCAGGGCGAATAGGATTAATGTTTTTTCGATTGTGGTGTGTAACCGCTAACAGTTTTATTTTTTTCATATAAATAAAAGTAATTTATTTAATTTAGGCTTAAATCTTATAACGTCAATTAAACAAATAATCCTTGATGAAATTAATTGGCTTAATGTCTGAATTATATAGCTCTTATACAACAAGAACACCTGTTTAATACAAGAATATTGTGTATTTTTTTGTAAAAATGCTGGCTGGGAAGGGTCATTGCCGCAGGGCTGAGCCAGCTCAAGTAACGCCGGAAAAACGCCAGCGCAATTAAAAAGCCAGCCCGAGGGCTGGCTTTATCGTGTTTAGCGCTTATGGCTATGGATGCCAAAGAACTTGCAATACAACACGGGGATCACTATCAGTGTGAGTATGGTGGCAAAACCAAGGCCGAACATTATGGTCACCGCCATGGACTTGAAGAACACATCAAAGAGCAAAGGTATCATGCCCAATATGGTGGTGATCGCTGCCATGGCTACCGGACGAACCCTGGAGACGCCGGAGTCAAATACCGCCTGGTAAGGGTCTTTGCCCGAGGCCAGCTCTAAATTTATCTGATCGAGCAGTACTATACCGTTTTTAATCAGCATGCCAGACAGGCTTAATAACCCGAGCAAGGACATAAAGCCAAAGGATGCATTCATGCTCAGCAATCCGGCACTGACCCCGACGATGGCAAGCGGCACAGTGGCCCAAATAACCAGGGGCTTACGCACCGAGTTAAATAATAAAACCGTGATCACAAACATGGCCAAATAACCCAGCGGCAAGGAGCCGAAGATGGCGCTGCGAGCATCGCTGGCAGACTCAAACTCGCCGCCCCATTGCAGTTCATAGCCCTTAGGTAGCGCAATGGCTTCGATGTCGCCGCGAATACGGGTAAAGAGTTTGGCCGGAGTTTCATCGCCAAGGAGATCGTGATCCGCCATCACGGTCAGGGTGCGTTTGCGGTCGCGGCGCATGATCAAGGGATCTTCCCAATGCACCACAAAGTCGTCCACCACCTGGGTGATGGGCACAAACACCCTTAGTACCGGGCTGTATATTTGCAGGTCGCGCAGGCTTTCCACATTAAGGCGTTCCTCCGCGGGGCTGCGGGCAATAATAGGCAATAGTTGAGTGCCATCGCGATACAGGCCCACGGTTTTACCGCTGACACTGGTTAGCAGCAATTGGTCGAGATCGCTTTTGCTAATACCTAGGCGGCGCGCCTTTTGTTCGTTCAGAATAGGACGGATCAACTTGGAGCGCTGACGCCAGTCATCACGAATATGGAAGGCACCGCCATCTGCCGCCAAGATGCTCTTGGCCTGCTCGCCAAGTTGGCGCAGCACTACAGGGTCGGGCCCGGAAAAGCGTGCCTCGATTTTAGCATCGGTGGAGGGGCCGATTTCCATGCGTTTAAGTTTAAGCTTGGCATCGGTAATATGCGCCTGTTCATAGGCACGCACCCTGTCTATCATGGTGAGGACCGCGTCGCGGTCACGCACGCGCACGATTAACTGGGCAAACGCCGGGTATTGTTTTTCCGGCGCATAGGTGAGCATAAAACGCGGCGCACCCTGACCTATGGTGCTGGTAACTTCGCTGACCAGTTCATCGCTGCGCAGGAAATGCTCCAACTTGGCCACCCCTTGGCTTGTGGTGCGAATATCGGCGCCCTGATAGTGCCAATAGTCGATATAGAACATGGGCGTATTCGAGGCCGGGAAGAAGGATTGTTTAACCGATTTAAAGCCCACCAAGGCGGCTATCAGTAAGAGTAACATTAAGACTATGGTGGTTTTACCGTAATGCATGGCGCGGCTAAGAACAAACTTGTAGGCGCTAAAGAGCACACCCTGATAAGGGTCATCGGCGCTATTATCGTCACTTTGCTTTTGTCTAAACATCATATCGGCGAAAAACGGCGTTAGGGTAATGGCGGTTACCCAGCTAAGCAGCAAGGAGATAAACAAGACCCAAAACAAACTGCCGGCAAATTCACCGCTGGCATCCGAGCTCAGCCCGATAGGCGCAAAGGCGGTAATGGCGATTATGGTGGCGCCAAGCAGGGGCCACTTGGTTTGACCGACTATGTTAACCGCCGCCTGCAACTTGGTCTGTCCGCGTTTAAGGTTAATAAGAATGCCTTCGGTGATCACTATGGCGTTGTCGACCAGCATCCCGAGGGCAATGATCAAGGCGCCAAGGGAAATGCGTTGCAGGTTAATGTCGAACAGGGCCATAAAAATAAAGGTGCCGAGTACGGTAAGCAGCAAGATGCCACCGATCAGCAGGCCACTTTTTACACCCATAAACACCAGCAGCACCACTATGACTATGACCACAGCTTCAAACAGGCTGAGAATAAAGCTCGAGACCGAGCTTTCAACCTCTGCCGGCTGATTGTAGATGGCATCGATTTCCATGCCGTGTGGACGCTGGTATTCAAGGGTTTGCAGATGATGCTCAATACGTGCGCCGACATCGACCACATTGACACCACTGGCGAAGGAAAGGCCAATGAGCAGCGCCTGTTTCTCGTTGTAACGCACTATATGGTTGGGCACTTCGGCATATTCGCGGTACACCCGGGCGACATCGCCAAGATAAATAAGCTCACTGGCACCTGGGCTGGAGATAAGCAAATGCTCAAGCTCGGCGACATCATCGAATTCGCCGGTGGGGTGCAGGCGAATAGACTCCCCATCGACCATAACGCGGCCAGCATTGGAAACGGTATTTTGCGCCTGCAAGAGGGAGTAAATATGATTGGGGCTAAGTCCAAGCTGGGCCAGTTTATGGGTCGACATCTCGACTATCACCTGGCTTTGTTGCTCGCCGGCAACCGTTACCTTGCCCACGCCTTCCACCAACACCAGCTCACGTTTTAGGAAGTCGACATAGTCTTTAAGCTCGTCATAGGAATAGCCATCGCCGGTTAAGGCCAGGGTTACGCCATAGACATCGCCAAAGTCATCGATCACCTTGCTGGGATACACACCCGGTGGCATGGATGAGGATAAGTCATTGATCTTTCTGCGTAGCTCATCCCAAATTTGTTTAAGATCTTCCTTGCGGTAGGTGCTTTTCATCTCCACCGTGATCTGGCTTTTGCCATTGGAGGAAATGGAGGTCACATAATCCACATAGGGCAGCTCTTGAATCGCATTCTCTATGGGGTAGGTTACTTCTTCTTCTACCTGACGAGGGGAAGCGCCGGGGTAGGCGGTGATCACCATGGCTTTTTTCAGGGTGAATTCGGGATCTTCCAATTGCCCCAGAGATAAATAGGAAAAGATGCCGCCAAGCAGCAAAAACAGCGCAAACATCCAACTGATAACTTTGCGCTCAATGGCCAGTGCAACCAGATTCATTTACAGCCCTCGCTCTTTTTGCCAAGGGCGTACCTGCATGCCTTCTTGCAGGTAGTGCACGCCTGCGGCGACCACCTGCTCACCGGATGCAATGCCAGAGCGAATTTCTATGCCGTCGCGGTGCATTTGTCCGACTACTACGGCACGCTTATGCACTTGTGCGGTTTCGCTGTTATAAACCCAAACATAACTGTTGTCCTCGGCTTCCTGCTCAGGGTCTGAGAACACCGCCTCAGCGGGCAGTTTATGCCAGGCTTTCACTTCTTTGGTGATCTTGCTGACATCGATATACACGTGCCCCGTCATGCCCGCCAGCAGATTAAAGTCTGTTGGCACCGGCAGTGAAAACACCACCTTGTAGGTGAGGGTGGCAGGATCCGCCTGAGTATCGTATTCCTTGATGCTCAGTTGATAGGATTTATCCGGGAAGCCATCGAAAATCACCGTTGGCTGATAGAGAGTGTCTTTATTGACTCGCGCGACCAGTTTCTCCGGCACCTGAATTTCCACATCCATCAGATCCCGAGTTTCCAGGCGTAAAATATTCTGTTTGGCCTGAATGTTTTCAAAGTTTTTTACGAACACCTTGGCCACTGTGCCGGCAAAGGGCGCCCTTAACTCGGAATTCTCTAAATTGGTTTTGGCAATATTAAAAGCCGACTCGGCCACCCGGGCGTTGGCCACGGCCTGATCCAGCTCGGCACGACTGGCAATGTTTTTGTCGAATAAGGCCTGCACCCGCTCTAATTGCGAAGTTGCCAGATCATAACGGGCTTTGCGTTCATCGTATTGCAGTTGGAAGTCTTGAGGGTCGAGTTTGGCCAGCAACTCACCTTTTTGCACCTGTTGACCAGCCAGCACAGGAAACTCTAACAGTTCGCCGTTTACGCGAAAGGCCAGATAAGAGCCCTGGTGTGCCACCACCTCGGCGGGGAAACTGCGCATCATGCTCTCATCGCTGTGACCCACCGTAAGTAGTTTAACTGGACGCACAGGCGCGGGTTGCTTGCTTTGCTCGGTCGGTTCGCTACAGCCAACAAGTGCTGCGCTAAGGGCTAGCAGGGTGAAAGAAAGGATACGCCGCATAAATTTTAGACTCCCAGTATGATCTTAATGATTGGAATTGTGGCCATTATTGCTACACAGACTACTGCAGGATAAGATAAAATTAAAATTATAAATATCTTTGAACAAGATTAGATTTACTTATGAAGTTAGCATGGCTCCAGGTTCTTGACGTACTCTCGCGCAGCCGCTCTTTAAGCGAGGCGGCGGAACAATTACATAAAACCCAACCAGCCTTGACCATGACGGTCAAAAAAATTGAAGAAGCGGTGGGCTTTGCCGTGGTTGACAGAAGCGGGTATAGGTTTTCTCTGACCGAGCAGGGACAGGCTTATTGTCGCCGCGCCCAGTACCTGCTGCGGGATTTACAGGAGCTCAGCGCATTTGGCAGTGAGCTGGCCAATGGCAATGAGCCCTTGCTTCGTTTGAGCTACGAGCAGGTGTGTGTCGGCAAGGAGCTCAGTGCCATACTTAAAGCCTGTTACCATGAATTCCCCCACACCGATTTTGCCATCGACAGTGGTAAGCGTTTCAGTGCCCTGGAGCAGGTCAACAGCGGTCAGTCGGATTTGGGTATCGGCCCTTGGTTCGATATTTTCCATGCCACTGGCGATTTGGAAAGCATACCCGTGGGAGAAATTCAGGTGGGGCTGGTGGCCTCGCCACAGCTTATCAGCGAGCCGCGCCTTAGCTACAAACAATTACAGCAATACCCTTGTGTCGCCATGTATGAAAGCGATATGCCCTTTGAGCATGGGCGCATGCCGTTTTTAAACCAGGTCGCCAAGCTTAAGGTTGATGACATTTTCGCGCTGCGCTCGCTCTTGCTTAACGGCGCAGGTTGGGCGCTGATGTGCTTGGATTTATGCCGTCAGGAAATAGATTCAGGGCAACTACAGGTGTTGACGCTCAGTGACAGGGAGCACTCCTTTAGAGCGCAGATCCGCGCCTTTCGACGTCACTCGGCGCATCATGGCCCGGTGGCTCGCAGTCTATGGCAACGTTTGGAGGCCATTGCCCATGGATAAAAAAACCATGATCTATCAGGTGGTGGCTGCCATTCCAAAGGGCAAAGTATGCAGCTATGGCGAGGTAGCGAAAAGGGCGGGTTTACCCGGTTATGCCCGCTTTGTGGGTCATACGCTAAAGACATTACCCTCTGGTTCACGTATTCCCTGGCACCGGGTGCTCAATAGCCAGGGTAAGATTTCATTTCCAGAAGGCAGCGATGGTTTTATGCGCCAACAACAAGCGCTATTGGCCGAAGGTGTGCTGGTTACTAATGGCAAGGTGAGTATGGCCAAATTCGCCTGGAAGCTATAACCCCTAAATCACATATAAATAAATGGCGAGAAAGTGGCACAGGCAGGCGGCAAGCACAAAAACATGCCAAATAGCGTGGCTGTATTGGCGATGCTTGGCGCTATAAAATACCGTGCCCAGACTAAAGATCACCCCACCCAGTACCAGCAACCAAAGTGCCGGTCCCGGCAAGGCCAGATACAAGGGGTAGACGAAAGCCAGTGCTATCCAGCCCATGATCAAGTAAGTGGCCAGTGACACTCGAGGGCGCGGCACCTTGGCGCAGAGCTTAAAGATCACCCCGAATAATGCCAAACCCCAAATACACAACATTCCCGCCCAGGCCCAATAGCCACCCAGCGCCAACAGCAAAAAGGGCGTATAGGTTCCGGCAATTAATAGGTAAATGGCGCTGTGATCCAGCTTTTTTAAAATTGCCTTAATGCTGCTGCGACTGATGGCGTGATAGCAGGTGGAACTGACAAACATCAACAATAAGCTGGCGCCGTAAATGGTCGAGGAGATGATTGCCGTGGTGCTTTCACTGATCATCAACATGGCCACCAGGGCGCCCAAGGCTAACAGGGCGCCAAGTCCATGACTAAGCCAGTTAATTTTTTCTTCTGCTGCTGAGTAGCTGCTTATTTGCATAGGGCTCACTTTGCTTTTGTTCGCTGGGTTCTATGGGTACAAGCCAGACTATAACTATTGAGCGTACACTTGTACACCGAAAATTTATTGCAAATCCACTGTGGTTAAAAACACAAATTCACCTGTTAAAAAAGCTATTTTTTGGTCAATTCAGTTTGATTGTCAATTCCGCGCATTTAGAAAAGTAAATTTAAATTATTAAAAAACAACAAGATAAAAAATATTTTTACCTTGGCACAACCTTTGAAATAGATATTGCGACTAACTTAATGACACGTTAACAGGCACACAACAGGACAACCATTATGAACACATTTACTAAAGCAGCAATCCTAGCAGCAAGTTTAACCCTAAGTATGGGCGCTCATGCCAACAGCCTAACCGACGATATTGAACGTGCGGTTAAAGAGGCGGCCAACGAGGCATTTGCAACTCTGATCAGCACGCAAAAGGCGGCGCTGAGTAAAGCAACTCAAGCCATGTTTGAAAGCAATGTGCAAGAGCTGCAAAGTCAAGGCGAAGCTAAATCACAAGCGCAACCTGAAGCGCCAAAAAAAGGTGATGACCATGACGCTTAATTTGGCACTGTTAGGCTTGATGTTATTGCCCGTAGCCAGCTTATTTGGCACTTACCTGGGCTTAAGCTTCTGTCGTCAACTCGGTTGGTGGGCTAAGTAGTACCTACCACCGAGCCCTTTTCGGTAAACCCTTTGTGTCCTCTATAGGCCGGCCCCTTTGCCTCTAGGCCGAGCACAATTATAGTCAAACCAAGCCTTACTCACATCCTTTCTAAATTTCCTACTTATTGATTACTAACAATAAACAATGGATTTTTTGTTCATTGCCTTTGCTCAATATCAGCTTCTTCGCCATACTGGTAAGTATCTAATAAATAAGTGATCATTGCTCGCCAGTGGACGTATTGGTAGCTATCAATCCTTTAACTGAGATAGCAGATGGCCTTGCAAATAACGTCCAATGTCCCGAATCGGCGGCAATATTCACTGCTTTCCCACAAGGTGGAAGAAAGCCAAGGTGAAGGACAAAACATGATGTCGTCAACCGAGCATCTAAGCGATGCCTTGGTCAAGGTAGCCGTTGAGCGCGATAAAGCCGCGTTTGCCAGCTTGTTTGAATATTTTGCACCCAAGATTAAGCGGTTTGGCTTTAAACAGTTTAATAACGAGGCGGCGGCTATGGAATTGGTGCAGGACACCATGACCGCGGTGTGGCGTAAGGCGCACTTGTATCATCCAGACAAGGGCGCGGCGACCACCTGGGTCTATACCGTCATGCGTAACGCGTCGTTCGACGCTTTGCGTAAGATGCGTAGCAACAAGGAAGATAACCTCAGTGAAGACATTTGGCCGACCTTGCAAAGCACCGAGCCAGCTGAATTTGATGACCACCTCGAAACTCAGTTGTTACTAAAACACCTGGACAAACTACCGCTGGCGCAGCGCGAAGTGGTGCAGGGGATTTATTTTCAAGAGCTCTCTCAAGAGCAAATGGCGCAGCAGCTAGGCGTCCCGTTGGGTACCGTGAAATCACGGTTACGATTGGCTTTAGCTAAGCTTAGAACTTACCTTGGAGCAGAGCATGATTAAGTATCACCCCAACTCAGAATTACTCCTGCAATATGTGCAAGGGGCGTTACCGGCTTCCATCAGCGTTGCCATTGCGGCGCACCTGGAGCTCTGTGCTCACTGCGCCGAACACACTGACACCCTTGAGCAGCAATGTGCCCACAGTGCATTTGCCGATGAGCAAATTGAGGCGTCGGAGCTCGCGTATGAGCAAAGCCATAATGAGGATGCGCTGGGCGACGAGTACGCCGCCATGCTAGCGGACATCACCGCCGACGATCTGCGTGACGATTTCAGTATTGCCAGCTCCAAGGAGCTGCGCTTTGGCGACAAAACCATCACCTTGCCGCGGGCATTAAGCCATATTGGCATGGGTCGTTTTATGCAAGCGGGCAAACTGGCGCGCTCTCGCCTGGAACTGGACGAGGGCAGCATGCGCACCAGCCTGTTGTATATCGCCCCCGGCGGCACTATTCCCGAACATACCCATACCGGGTTCGAGCTGACCTTGCTGCTCGATGGCAGTTTTAGCGATGAGCAGGGGACTTATGAGCCCGGCGATTTTATGTGGCTTGATCACCGGCATCAGCACACTCCGTACACAGAGCACGGTTGTTTGTGTCTGGCGGTGGTGAACAGTGCGCTGCACTTCAATAAGGGCCTGAGTAAGTTATTGAATCCTATTGGTGAGCTGATCTACTAATGAACCAAGACATAAAAATTGGCATCAGTGCCTGCTTAAGCGGCGAAAAAGTCCGTTTCGATAGCGGCCATAAACGTTCTAACTTTTGTATGGATGAGCTGGCCAGGCATGTGCAATACGTGCCTTTTTGTCCCGAGGTTGCCATTGGTCTGCCCATACCCAGACCGACGATCAGGCAGGTGCGTAAAGGGGACGTAATCACTGTGTGCCGTCCCGACGGCACAGGTGATGTAGGCGATAAACTGACCGAGTACGGTCAGCGTATCGGCGCCAAATATGGCTCTGCGCTCGACGGTTTCATCTTTTGTGCCAAAAGTCCGAGCTGCGGCATGGAGCGCATTAAGGTGTTTAACGAAGAGGGAACAGGCAACACCGCTGAGGGCGTGGGCTTTTTTGCTGCGCAAATAATGGCAGCAAATCCGTTACTGCCCTGTGAGGAAAATGGCCGCCTTAATGATATGCACCTGCGTGAGAATTTCGTTATGCGCGTTTATGTCTATCACAGCTGGCGGCAGTTATGCCGCGAGCCCTTGAGCGTGCACCGGCTGACGCGCTTTCACGGCATGCATAAGTATTTGTTGATGAGTCACAACTATCAGGCCTATCGTGATTTAGGCCGACTGCTTGGGCATCATCAAGGTGAAGGGCTGGAGTCCATCGCCGAGCAATACATCAGTGGTCTGATGGCGGCGCTGAAAAAGCCAGCCAGTCGCAAGGCGCACACCAACACCCTGATGCATTTGCAGGGTTACTTTAAGCGTCATCTCAGTAAGGGCGAAAAAGAAGAGCTACGTGCTGCCATTGAGGATTACCGCCAGGGCTTGGTGCCCTTGTATGTGCCATTGACGTTATTGAAACACCAGCTTAACGTGCATCCCAACCCCTATTTGGCACAACAGGTGTACTTTAACCCTCACCCCAACGACTTAAAACTAAGATACGGGATCTAATGACACCTCTTTTTTGGTTTCGGCGCGACTTGCGCCTATTTAGTAATGAAGCACTGATAGCCGCTCTCGAACAAGGTGCCGAGCATGCGGTTTTTTTTGTCACCGAACAGCAATGGCAAGCACATGATATGGCACCCATACAGCGTGACTTATTATTACGTCGGGTCGATTACCTGGGTCAGCAACTCAGCGGCTATGGCGTGCAACTGCATGTATTGGCCGTTCCCGCGTTTGCCGAGGTGCCATCGGCGTTAATGGACCTTTGCCAAACCTTGTCTTGCAGCAGTGTGTATGCCAATCGCGAGTATGAAGTGAATGAGCGCGCAAGAGACAAGTCTTGTGTTGAAGTCGCCGCGCAGGAGAATGTGGCATTTCACTTGTTTGATGGCGATGTGATTGCCCCGCCGGGCACGGTCACGACGCAAAATAATGAGATGTTTAAGGTGTTCACGCCCTTTAAACGCCAGTGGTTACGGCAGTACGAATGCACTCAGTTTAGCTTACCCGCTTGGCCTCGCACTAAGACTCAAGGCCAATGGCAGCGACCCGAGTGCTTAACTTGGGATGGCAGCTCGCACAAGTGGCCGGTGGACGATGAGGCGCTTGCCGGAGTCGTCGAACGTTTTATCGCTGAGAAGTTACCACACTATAGCGAAGACAGGGATTTCCCCGCCATCAAAGGCACCTCCGGACTGAGCCCCTATTTAGCCCTGGGCATAGTGGGCATTAAGCAATTGTTGGTGCAACTGCAATCACGGCACCCGGATATTTTGCAAAGCGCTAAAAGTAATTTGTTTAGCTGGGTGAACGAGTTGATTTGGCGTGAGTTTTACCGCCATTTACTGGTCGCCTTCCCACAGCTCTGTAAGCATAAAAATTTCAACACCAAGTATGACTCACTGCAATGGCAGGATGATGACGCCGGATTTAAGGCCTGGTGTGAGGGCCGAACCGGTTATCCCCTGGTCGATGCGGCGATGCGCCAGTTACTGCGTACCGGCTGGATGCACAATCGCTTGCGCATGGTGGTGGCAAGCTTTTTAACCAAGCATTTGTTAGTCGACTGGCGTCGTGGTGAGGCCTTTTTTATGCGTCATCTGATCGATGGCGATTTGGCGTCCAACAACGGCGGCTGGCAATGGGCGGCCAGTACCGGCTGCGACGCACAGCCTTACTTTCGTATTTTTAATCCCATAACCCAAAGTAAACGCTTTGATCCAGACGGTGAGTTTATTCGTAACTATCTACCAGAGCTAGAAAAGGTGCCGACTAAAGAGATCCATTTCCCGCACCAGTATATGGCAAAAGTGGGAGGGATTGATTACTGGCCGGCAATCGTCGATCACCAAAGTGCGCGTGCGCGTGCACTCGCAAGGTTTAAGGTTGAGCATGAGTAAGCGCATTGCCGATTTTATCGCCATGTACCAGCGTCTGGATAAAGATAACCTGGCGTTACTCGATACGATTTATCATCAGGATATTCATTTTATCGATCCGCTCCATGAGCTGCATGGCCGCGACCAATTACATCAATACTTCGCCAATCTGTACGCCAATATCAAGGACTGCAGCTTTACCATCAGCGACAGCTTTGAATGCGAAGAGCAGGCCTTCCTGTACTGGACCATGGCGTTTAGCCATCCCCGTATCAAGGGTGGGCGCGAGGTGTTGGTAAATGGTCATAGCCTGCTGCGATTTGAAGGTGAGCAGGTGATTATGCATCGCGACTACTTTGATGTCGGCCAGTTGCTTTATCGCAACCTGCCGGTCTTAGGCGGTTTGATTAAGTTTATTGAAAAGCGAGCGAGCGGCGTATGAAGATATTGATCACCGGTGCTACCTCGGGAATTGGCGAAAGCCTGGCGCTGTTATATGCCAAGGAGCATCAGGTTTATGCCTGTGGTCGCAACGCCGAGGCACTGCAACGTTTGGGCGAGCATGAATCGATTACGCCGCTGTGCTTCGACGTTACGGACTTGGCGCAAATCACCGATGTCACCACCGACGTCCAAGATCTGGATTTAGTGGTGCTCAATGCCGGGGTATGCGAATACATAGACGATGCCCGACATTTTGATAGCGCCCTATTTGAGCGGGTGATCCGCGGCAACTTGCTGAGCCTGGGTTATTGTTTGGAGGCGCTGCTGAGCAAGATTAAATCCGGTGGTCAGCTGGCCATCGTCTCTTCCAGTGTGACCTACTTGCCCATTACTCGCTCCGAGGCCTACGGCGCCGCCAAGGCCGGGGCCACTTATCTGGCTCGCACTCTGGCCGTTGATTTACCAGATATTGATGTAAGTGTGGTCCACCCTGGGTTTGTGCATACGCCCTTAACGGCCAAAAACGACTTCGCCATGCCCATGGCCATCAGCTCCGAAGAAGCAGCTAAGCGCATTGTTCGCGGCCTGCACAAGCGCCAGGCGGAGATTCATTTTCCCAAACGTTTTACCCTTATTTTGAAAGCGCTGCGGGCCTTGCCCACGTCGCTGTGGTTACGAATAGCAAAAGGAATGGTACGGTGAAAAATATCGCCATCATCGGCAGTGGTATTGCCGGATTAACCAGTGCCCACTTGTTGGCAAAAAAACACCAGGTAAAGGTGTTCGAAAAAAATAACTACATAGGCGGACATACGGCTACGGTGGATGTAACCATTGACGGCCAAACGCTGGCCGTTGATACCGGGTTTATCGTATTTAACGACCGCACCTACCCAAAATTTGAAAAGCTGCTGGCTTCGATAGGCATTGGTCGGCAGCCGACGCAAATGAGCTTTAGCGTGCATCATTGCGACACGGGATTTGAATACAATGGTCACACCCTGAGCACCTTGTTTGCACAGCGACGCAATCTGTTGCGCCCCAAGTTCTGGCATTTGTTATGGCAAATAGTGCGCTTTAATCGCATTTGTAAGGACATGTATAAGTCGGGCGATTTTCAGCAGGGGGATACTCTAGGGGAGTTTTTGGATCGCCACGGCTTTAATGACTTCTTTCGCCAGCACTATATTTTGCCCATGGGAGCGGCAATTTGGTCCACTTCCCTGAAGCAGATGAATGATTTTGCCATCGACTTTTTCGTGCGCTTTTTCTACCACCATGGTTTGTTGGATATCACCAACCGACCCCAGTGGTACGTGATCCCCGGTGGTTCCCGCGAATATATAGCGCCTTTAACCGAGTCTTTTAAAGAGCAGATAGAACTCGGTGCCCATATAGACAGGGTAGAGCGCAAAGAGCAGGGGGTAGTCATTCACCTTAATGATGGCCGTAGCGAGCACTTTGATGCCGTGGTCTTTGCCTGCCATTCGGATCAGGCACTCGCCCTGCTGGCTGATGCCAGCGAGGCAGAGCAGCAGGTGCTCGGCGCTATACCCTATACCGCCAACTCCGTGGTCCTGCACACCGACAGCTCCTTGTTGCCCAAACGCCCTGCGGCCTGGGCCAGTTGGAATTACCGCTTAGACAATAATGTCGATAGAGCTGCGGTGGTAACCTATAATATGAATATTCTTCAAGGGCTTAGCTCTGAGCAACCGCTGTGTGTCACCTTAAATGGTGATGAGGTTATCGCCGAGGAACATATTTTGCGACACTTTACCTATCATCATCCGGTGTTTAACCAACAGAGTTTGCGTGCTCAGCAACGTCGTGACGAGATCAATGGTAAACAGCACACGTATTTTTGCGGTGCCTATTGGTATAACGGCTTTCATGAAGACGGCGTGCGCAGCGCCGTGGATGTGGCCAAAGCACTAGGAGTCGATTTTGACTAGCGCGCTGGCGTTTGATACGACCGAATTAACGCAGCAAGCTTTGTGGCAAAGCGCCATTATGCTGGGCGATATCCGTCATCGGCGCTTTGAGCCCAAGTCTCATCACTTTCATTATCCGCTTTATATGATGTGGGTCGACCTCGCTCACCCGGAGCAACTGGACGGCGTTCATCCTCTACTGGGATCGGGCAGAGCCAAGTTACTGCGCTTTAAGCAAAGTGATTATGTGCCATTGCAGGAAGGGGATGTCAGTACACGGGCAATTAAGCAGCTGCATACGTTAGACAGTAGCATCGAGGTTGAGTCCGTATACCTGCTTGGGCAATTGCGATGTTTTGGGGTGTATTTTTCGCCCGCCAATTTCTATTTCTTTCAACGGCGCGGCGCCAGTGGGTTTACCCATATGATGGCAGAAGTCAGTAATACGCCCTGGAACGAGCGCCATTATTATTTAGTTGAATTGCATGCCAAAGTGAACTTTAAGAAACGCTTTCACGTATCTCCTTTTATGAATTTGGATATGCAATATCACTGGGTGGTTAAAGTGCTCCCCAAGTCCTTGCTTATCCATATTGAGAACAAGCGTCAGGAAACCCTGTTGTTCGATGCCACCATGCGCCTGCAACGCCGAGCCTTGGAAAAACAGGCGGTGAGTGAATTGCTCAAGCGCTTTCCAGCGATGAGCCTGAGCATAGTCAAAGGGATCTACTGGCAAGCAGTTAAACTATTTTTGAAACGAGTGCCTTTTTACGCTCACCCTGGGAAAGAATGATGGATAGAGTTACCGAGGTAAAAATAAATTCAAATTTAAGCTGGAAAATCAAGTTAGCCAAGCGTCTGGTTTTTGCCGCGTTCAATACGCTGGAACACGGCTGTATTGAGATTCATGAGCGTGACGAGCCGGTGCATGCTTTTGGTGATAAGTCAGCGCAGCCTAAGGCTGTGGTCAAGGTTGTTGACGCCCAGATGTATCAGGCCTTTGCGTTTTCCGGCAGCATAGGCGCGGCGGAGTCTTACATCGAAGGTCACTGGGAATGTGACAATCTCACCAAACTCATTGAAATATTTGTATTAAACCAGGCACAGCTGGACGCTTTTGAGCGTCGCTTTGCGCTGCTAAGTGGACTTGCGTACCGCCTTAAACATGTGCGCAACCGTAACTCCAGTGCTGGCTCAAAACGCAATATTGTCGCTCATTACGATTTAGGCAACGAGCTGTACGAGTCCTTTTTAAGTAATGAAATGCTCTATTCCTGTGCCGTGTATCCGCACAAGGAAGCGAGTCTCGAGCAGGCGCAGCAGCATAAGCTTAAGCTGATTTGCGAGCGTGCGCAGCTCAAAGATGGCGACACAGTCATAGAGATTGGTACCGGGTGGGGCGCCTTTGCTATCTATGCCGCCACGCACTATGACGTGCATGTTACCACCACCACCATTTCCGAAGAGCAGCACGATTATGTGGCGAATAAGATTAAAGCCCTGGGCCTTGAAGACAAGATCACCCTGCTGAAACAGGACTACCGTTTACTCGAGGGGCAGTACGACAAGCTGGTATCCATCGAGATGATTGAAGCAGTGGGCCATCAATACCTCGGTGGTTTCTTCGCCAAATGTAATAGCCTGCTTAAGCCCGATGGTGCCATGCTGCTTCAAGCCATCACCATCAACGATCAGCGTTATCATACTTACGTCAAACAGACCGACTTTATCCAGCAGTATATTTTCCCCGGAGGTTGCTTGGTCAGTATTGATGAGATGAGTCGTCATTTGCGCCAAGGCACCGAGTTGGTGATGCACGAACTGCACGATATTGGTTTGCATTATGCTCGCACCCTGGCCGATTGGCGTGAGCGTTTCGATAAAGCCTGGCCACAATTACAGGGGGCAAAATTTAATGCCCAATTTTACCGTCTCTGGCACTACTACCTGGGCTATTGTGAAGGCGCATTTCGTCAGCGGGCTATCAGCACTGTGCACCTAGTTGCGCGCAAGCAAGGGTTTAAAACCAATGACGCAGCGCTGGCTTTGCATTACTAACTTTTTATTGTTTCAAACCTGCTGGTGGGCAGCTTTTTATGCCCAGCAGCGGGCACTGCCGGTAATGGCGCTGTGTCTGCTCATCATGTTGTGGCTGTCGTCAGAGCGCCGCCGCGACCTCTATTTATGTAGCACCCTGGTGCTGGCCTTTGTCTGTGAGGCACTGGCCCAATGGTTTGGGTTGTTACAATTTGCCGACGCCACAGTTCCGGCCTGGCTTTTATTACTGTGGCTGGCCCTGATCCTCACCATCAATCATTCCTTGGCCTTTATTAAGGGCCTGCCTTGGTGGCAATGCTTGCTGCTGTGCTGGCTCTGTGCCCCGTCCAGTTATATTACCGCCGCGCACTTTGAGATCTTTGCCTTAGGGGTGTCCTGGTGGCAGTTCTATGTTCTTTATGGTGGCCTCTGGGCCGTTACTTTTACCCTTATGATAGTGATCAATCGGCACCTTAAACACGTAGTGACACATACGAGTTGATAAGGAGCACCGTTATGAATGCTTGGAAAAGTGTAATCCTGTTATCAGCCTTTGTGCTTGCGCTTCCGGCCACGGCGACCACAGATAAGTGGCAGGATGTTGGCGAAGGCGTGATGCGCTACCTGTTTTGGGATATCTACCACGCCGAGCTGGCGACAGATACAGGTGACTATCGCCAGGGGCAGCACCCCATGCGTTTGTCGCTGACCTATTTGCGAGATATTGAAGGCGACGACATCACCAAAGCCACACTGGACCAATGGCGTAAGCTCGATAGACCCGAGTATGTGCGGGCCTACAAAACGCTACTCAAAGGCTTATGGCCTGATGTTCGCTCGGGCGATACGCTAAGCTTTGTTACCGATGCCAACGGCCAGGGAGCCTTTTACTTCAATGGTGAGTTATTGCAGCGGGTTGACGACCCAGCGTTTAGCGACGCTTTTACCTCAATCTGGCTATCGCCACAGACAACAGAGCCCGGGCTTAGGGCGCAATTATTGGGAGGGCGTCCATGAGACACCTAGTATTACTGCCACTGTTAATACTGCTAGTGTCCTGCAGCGTTAGCATAGAGGATTATGAAGGCACAGAGCCGCAATTCGACTTTAAGCGCTTTTTTAACGGCGAGCTGGTGGCCTATGGCATAGTCCAGGACTACAGCGGTATGGTCACCCGGCGTTTCAAAGTCGATATGCAGGGCTCATGGGATGGCAATAAGGGCATTCTTGATGAGCAGTTTTATTACCAAGATGGTGAACAGAGCACACGGGTCTGGTATCTGGAACTGGGCGAAAATGGAAAGGTGTTTGGCCGCGCCGATGATGTGGTGGGGCAGGCCGAGGGGAAAGTGGTCGGTAATGCCTTGCACTGGCAGTATAGTTTGCGTATCCCCTATGGCGATGACACCATCACGGTAGCCCTTGATGACTGGATGTTTCTTGTCACCGAAACAAGGTTGATCAACCGTACCGCAATTGATAAGTTTGGAGTCGAAGTTGGCGAAATCACGCTAGTTATCGAAAAACGTTAACAAATAGCCCATTTTTATGAAGTTTTTTCTCAAAAATGTGTGGTTTGCAGTTGCCAAGTCAATAAAAATACTTAAATATAGGTCTTGCTAAGGCAAAAAAAATAACGAATAGGAATCAAACAATGAACAAAGCTCAATTAGTCGAAAAAATCGCCAACGATGCTGAAATCTCAAAAGCAGCGGCGAGCCGTGCGCTGGATGCATTCACTGGTGCAGTAACTGACTCTTTGAAAGACGGTAACTCTGTTGCGCTAGTTGGTTTCGGTACTTTCACTGTAAAAGAGCGTGCTGCTCGTACAGGCCGCAACCCGCAAACAGGCGCGGAAATCCAAATCGCGGCTGCGAACATTCCTAGCTTCAAGCCAGGTAAAGGTCTTAAAGATTCAGTTAATTCTTAATAGTAAAGAATACTGTTGAAAAAGGGCGTTAACGCCCTTTTTTTATGCCTGTTGTTTGGCAAAACAAGACTGTTATGGGTCAGTATTCATATTTATATTCGAAGGCTGCTGAGAGCGAATAACTGACGGTGGCAGATACAGCAAATTAACTAAGACACCCATCTCAAAAAAATTAACTAAGACACCCACTCTAAGATTTCACACTTACGGACTCCTTGACTACACTTTGAGGGTTCTACTCAAGGAGGAGTGAATCATGGCAACGCCTCGGAAAAGCCAAATCAGCCTGGCTGACACCCCTTATTATCACTGTATTTCTCGCTGTGTACGGCGCGCCTTTTTATGTGGTGAAGATGCATTGACCGGCCGCTCTTATGAACATCGTCGCGATTGGGTTGAAAGCAAACTGCTGCAGCTGGCTCGTATTTTCTGCATAGATGTGTGTGCCTATGCGGTGATGAGTAAT
>NZ_PQCF01000031.1:183668-251538 GCF_002964765.1 Pseudoalteromonas sp. T1lg88 | reverse complement strand
TTAACGGATAAAGCCATTGTGCTGCGTTGGCATAAACTATTTAAAGGCACCTTGCTCAGTCAACGTTTTGTGCAAGGGGAGTCGTTAGATACGGCCGAATTGGCTGCGCTACAATGCCGAATCTTGATTTATCGGGAGCGCCTTAGCGATATCAGCTGGTTTATGCGGGTACTCAATGAAGGGATTGCCCGTCAAGCTAATCGTGAAGATGAATGCACCGGCAGATTCTGGGAGGGCCGATTTAAATCTCAAGCGCTTCTTGATGAAGCAGCCCTTGTTGCCTGCTTAGCCTATGTGGACTTAAACCCGATTCGAGCAAAGGCTGCTGAGTTACCCGAGCAATCCGATTATACGAGCGTGAAAGCCCGAATTGCATCAGCAAAGAAGGGTAAGCAACCCTCTACCTTAATGCGTTTTGTTGGACACCCTCGTAAGCCTATGCCGAAAGGCCTGCCTTTTGAGCTACGCAGTTACTTAGAGCTGGTTGAGTGGACGGGGCGCTGTATGCGAGAAGATAAACTAGGCCATATTGCATCTGACGCAACCCCCATACTTGAACGACTCGATATTAGCCCAGTAAATTGGCTGTCCCTGACCACCTCGTTCACCAAGGTTTTTCGCGGCGCGGTGGGGAAGGAGCAAGCACTAACAACCTACTGCCAGCATCAACACCGAAAACGACGTGTGGATTTAAGCAACAGCCAAGCACTGTTTATTTAAACTCAACTTCCTTTCCCTTTATCGCTCATTAAGCCTGAAGTATCCAATACGCACGTCCAAAATTCACGAAAATGATAATAACGAAAGGTAAATCGTCGAAAAACGTTCGAACTGGGCGATACTCGCTTTAAAATCCATGTCCCCTCATTCCGTTGCAAAAACTTAATCTTTCGATTGGGTGTCTTTGTTATTTTTTCCGTTGCCGAAACTCTATCTTTAAGATGGGTGTCTTTGTTATTTTATAGTCAAGAAAACGAACCAATGGGTCGTTTTTGTCTTGTTCACGCCTCTAAAACTTCGAGAAACTTAAGTTCTGGCAAACACTTCCTGAATCTGCTATCAATGGTCATAGGACAAAAACGAGACAGGTTGCGGTAGAAAAACGACCCAATCGCTCGATATTAAATTGTTAGGTCACCCAAGGAAGTTAAGTGAAAACTGTAAATGATACGGAATTTCAAGAAAAAGTATCTTTAAAGCAAGCCTATGAAATAATGGAAAAGTTTCTACTTCAGTTTCATGAGCGAGGTGAACTTTTAACTGGTGATTTAGTTAGCTTTATTGGTTTACTCGAAGACGGTTCCAGTGCTGACCCTGCACAGCTAAATGACTTTATTAAAGTTGCAAATGAAGTATTAAAGGTTACCTAACAAACCAAGTAAGCGGGACACTAACACGTAGGCTCCCGTCACTTCGTTCCGTATTTTAGCCTACGTGTTATTGCCCCTGCTTGGGGCGTTAGGTATTTATGATTATGGGTAGATTAAAAGGATATTTAGTTTATTTATTGATTCCTGCTTTTCCTTATTTACTAATGATTTATAGCCCAGAGACTATAGACCCGGTTTTTCAATATTTAAAACATGGTAAAGGAAGTAAGTACGTATTAGCAGGGATGGTATTTGTGTTTAATTGGAGTCTCTATTTCGGTATAGCCTTTGATGCCAGAAAGGAAAAAGTAAGCGAAAGAAATATTAGGTACACAAAGCTTTACCTAGCCTTGCTCGCAGCGGTATCAGCTTATTTTTTGATATTCTTAAATACTTTTACAGTGCAGAATATATTTCTAGCTAATACTGGCTTAATAGTTGTTTTCTATACTCTACTAATTTCGTTTGGTAAAAAAAATACCTAACAAGGCAATTATGGATGGGGTGTTACTACCGTCCAAAAATGACACAGAGCTGATCTTAAAAACAGCCCCCAGCACAGTTTAGGTATGAAACTGTATACCTCTTCGACATTGGCCATATAGAAAGCGGCACAGAACGTACCGCTTCGATTTTTACCTACCCTTTTAATGCCTTATCGCCTCGGCCTAAGCCGATGGCGCCGGAGCGCACCATTTCGATAATATCGGTTTCATGGCGCAGGGTATCGAGGAAGGACTCCAGCTTTTCCGTGCTCGCCGCCAGTTGCAATGAATAACTAATACGGCCCATATCCAGGATGGCGCCACCAAAAACATCCACAACCCGGGTCACCGCGGCGCGAGTTTTTTCGTCCTGGGCTATCACTTTGACCAAGAGCAGCTCGCGCTCGATATGGCTTTGCTCGGTTAAGTCTATCACTTTGAGCACGTCGACCAGCTTATTCACCTGCTTGAGGATTTGCTCCAGCACCCGATCGCCCCCCTGAGTGGTGATGGTGATGCGCGATAGCGAGGCATCGTCCGTGGTGCCTACCGCTAGACTGTCGATATTATAGGCGCGTTGGGAAAACAGGCCGACGATGCGTGACAAGGAGCCGGGTTCGTTTTCAAGTAAGATGGAAAGTATACGACGCATTATGCTTTTACTCCTTTTTTCAACCACATATCATCAACGGCACCGAGTTTAATCTGCATTGGGTAAACATGTTCAAGCTCATCGACGCGGACATCGAGAAACACCAGGCGATCAGTAATACTCATCATTTTTGCGATGGCGGCATCGAGTTCATCGGGGTGATCGACGCGAATGCCCACATGACCATAGCTTTCGGCGAGCTTGACGAAATCCGGTAAAGACTCCATGTAAGAAGAGGAATGGCGGCCGCTGTAGAGCATGTCTTGCCACTGTCTGACCATGCCTAAAGAGCGGTTGTTTAAGGAGACGATTTTCACCGCCAGGTTATATTGCAAACAGGTGGACAGCTCCTGGATGTTCATCTGAATCGAACCATCGCCGGTAATGCAGATTGATTCCTGGTCGCGAAACGCCAGCTTAACACCCATGGCTGCCGGTAAGCCGAAACCCATGGTGCCCAAACCGCCGGAATTAATCCATTGACGCGGCTTTTTAAAGGGGTAGTACTGGGCGGCAAACATCTGGTGCTGGCCCACATCCGAACTGATATAGGCATCGCCATTAGTGGCCTGATAGAGCTTTTCGATCACGGTTTGCGGTTTGATTTTTTCTTCACCCGGGCTGTAGCTCAAACATTTTTGCTCGCGCCAGCGATTGATTTGTCGCCACCAGTCTTCCTGGGCATGGCGGTCAATGCTTTGTCCCGACTTGGCAATGGCGCTCAAGAGCTGCGGCAACACCATGTCCAGGCTACCGACCACAGGAATATGGGCGCTGATGGTTTTGGAAATCGAAGTGGGGTCGACATCCACATGAACTATAGTGGCGTTGGGGCAAAACTTTTGCACATTATTGGTAACACGATCATCAAAACGGGCGCCCAGGGCCAAAATAACATCGGCATGGGCCATAGCCTTATTGGCCTCTAAGGTGCCGTGCATACCCAGCATGCCAATAAAGTTCGGGTGCTCACCGCTCAGCGCACCAAGCCCCATCAAGGTATTGGTGCAGGGGGCATTAAGGGTTTCCACCAGTTCGGTCAACTGTTCGCTGGTGTTGGAGAGGATCACCCCGCCACCTGAATAAATCACCAGTTTTTGTGCCGTTAGCAAGGCCTCGACCGCTTTTTTTATTTGTTTCGGGTGGCCTTTTTTACTTGGGTTATAGGTGCGGATGGCCACATCCTGGGGCATTTTAAAATCAAACTTGGCCGCCGGGTTAAGTACATCCTTGGGTAGCTCAACCACGACCGGGCCCGGGCGGCCGCTGCTGGCAATATAAAAGGCCTTGGCAAGCAGGGTGGGGATCTCCTCGGCGCGACGGCAGTTAAAGCTGTGTTTCACTATGGGGCGAGAGCAACCAACAATATCGGTTTCCTGGAAGGCATCATCGCCAATAAGGTGAGTGGGGACCTGGCCTGAGATCACCACCATGGGGATGGAGTCCATATAAGCGGTGGCTATACCGGTAACACAGTTGGTGGCACCTGGACCTGAGGTGGCCAGCACCACGCCCACCTTACCCGTGGCGCGGGCATAGCCATCGGCCATATGGGTGGCTGCCTGTTCATGGCGCACCAGGATATGTTCGATATCATTTTGTTCGAACAGTGCGTCGTAGAGATCCAGCACCGAGCCGCCGGGGTAACCAAAAATATAGTTAACGCCTAGCTCCTTTAGTGCTTCGACAACCAGCTCACCGCCGTTGTATTGTTGCTTACTCATCCTCATTCCTCAAAAAAAAACCCCCGCATAAGGGCGGGGGTTGTTTAGCCTAGACGTTGGCTCACGCCTACCCCGCAGTCTGGTTAAAGACCACCACGAGTAGAACCACGAGAACCAACATAAACGACATAGTATTACCTAGATATAAATTAAAGGTGACCTAGTTATTGTTAGTTTTTTGGGCAACTTATGTCAACCCTGATGAATGGGTTTTTGGATAAAATATTCTTATAGTGAATATCAATCTGCCTTTTAGGGTTATTTCTTGCTTTTTGTGCCTATTTTGGAACGAAAAAAAGCCAGCTGACGCTGGCTTAGATATTTTATGTTGAATGCCGGGTTATAGGCGTTCGATCACAGCCGCAGTGAAGTCTGTGGTGCCGTGTTCGCCACCTAGATCGCGCGTGGTGCGGTCACCTGATTTGATCACATCGGCCACAGCCGCACGAATGCGCTCTGCGGTCTCACCCATATCCAGGTATTCAAGCATTTGAATAGACGCTAGGATCACCGAGGTTGGGTTGGCCAGGTTTTTACCGGCGATATCCGGCGCACTGCCATGAACTGCTTCGAAAATAGCGGCATTTTCACCGATATTGGCACCTGGCGCCATACCCAGACCACCCACTAGACCGGCACACAGATCAGAGAGGATGTCGCCGAACAGGTTGGTTGTAACTATTACGTCGAACTCTTCCGGGTTCATAACCAGCTTCATACAGGCGGCATCAACGATCATCTCTGCCGACTCGATATCCGGGTAACGCTCCGCTACTTCGCGGGCAACCTTCAAAAACAGGCCGGAAGTCGATTTTAGAATGTTGGCCTTGTGTACCGCGGTCACCTTCTTACGGCCTTCGCGACGGGCAAGTTCATAAGCGAAAGTGACTATCTTCTCTGCACCTTCGCGGGTGATTTTTGACATGGCTTCCGCTTCGTTGCCATCGTCCGATACTACCTGGCCAAGACCCGAGTACATGCCCTGAGTATTTTCACGCACCGTGATGATGTCGATGTCTTCATAGCGTGCTTTGGTACCGGCAAATGATTTAACCGGACGCACATTGGCATACAGGTTAAATTGCTTACGCAGGGTGACGTTGATTGAGGTAAAGCCTTCGCCAACCGGAGTCGTCAATGGGCCTTTTAGGGTGATCTTGTTGCGTTCAATGGCTTCAAGCGTCTCTGGCGGTAATAGCTCACCGGTTTTTTCCAGTGCGGCCAGACCGGCATCAACAAATTCGTAGTCAAAGTCACAACCGGCGGCGTTTAGAATTTCCAGAGCTGAATCAATAATGCTGGGACCTATGCCATCGCCTTTGATGACAGTAATGGTTTGCTTAGCCATTTAACAATTTCCTTAAAACTGATAGATGAGTCCGACACCAATAGCATAGCCGCACAAAGCTGTTGTGGGTAATTAGAAAGCTGATGAGGGTGGCGGAAATTTACGTGAGAATTCAGGGCGATTTATAGCAGTTAAACCCCTAATTTTCCAGTATATGGCATTTAAATATATGTTATTTCCATTATAAATAAGATGAATTGTACTGGGGGTTTCAGCCGCTTTTCAGCTATTAAAAATAAGGGCTGAATCTAGTTATAGGGAAGAATGCGAACAAACAATTTTAGGTGCTCAGCTCGCCTTGGTCCTGCTTAGGATTGTAAGTCGACTTTGTCATAGGCCAGCTCGGCCTGTTGCCCCCAAACGAGCAGCTTTTTGTTTTTAAACAATAACCCGGTGCACTCGTCTTTGGTGGTAATGCCATCGGCTTTTACATGCTGGGTGCGATAAAACACTATCTGGTAGATATCCTCACCGCGGCGCTTTACAAAGGTAAGATCTGGGGTGCCCAAGGTGGCCAGCACTTCTTCGATATGCATAGGCGAGGTGGAGTCGAGCTTGGCAATAAAACGTTTGTTATAGGCCTCTCTGTCTTGCCACACCATGGAGCCGGGATCATCCTTATACAGGCTCATCACCAAGGTGGCTATTGCCGCATATACGCCGATACCGAGAATTATGTATTTTAAGACCTTAGTCCACATCAGTTTTTACCCTTAAAGCCGAACACCTTGGGCCAGTATACCTAGTTCATTTTGGCAATGCTAAATTTGCGATGTATGCAGCGTAATTTGTGGCGCATCCGCGCTTAGGCGTAATTGTTTTAAGGAGATACCCAAATCTATGTCTGTACGCAGTGACACCAGGGCCAAGGCGCGTACATAGTCTGGCAAATGCCGAGCTAAAAGCTGCTGAATCTTACCATCGGGCTCAGTGTTTAGGGCATCGGCGACGCTGGGATATTGGCTTAGCAGTGCCTGTGCCGACTTGGCGCCTATGCCGCTGACTCCGGGAATATCATTTGTTTTATCGCCCACCAGGGCGAAATACTGCCACAGGCGCGCGGCATCTATACCGTATTTTTGTTGCACCTCGGCGACGGTACGCTCGGCTTGGGTAAAGTAGTCGAACACCATAACCCCCTGCTCAATGAGTGGCAGGTAGCCCTTATCGGTGGAGACTATCACCACCTCGATACCTTGTTTATTGGCCTTGGCGGCCAAGGTGGCGAGGACATCGTCCGCCTCTTCGTTGATGGCGCGCACCACGGCTATTTTCTGGGCGTTAATGGCATTCATAAAGCGCGGCAGCTGTTTGCTCAGTGCCTCGGGCATGGGTTTACGAGAGGCCTTGTAAGCAGAGAAAAACTCATAGCGCCAACTGCTGTCGCCGTCAAAGGCGGCCAACGCATACTGGGGCTTGTGCTGGGCCTTAAGTTTGGCTAACGCTCGCTCCACACGGATAATGGCCTGCTCTATGGCTTGTTCACTATGGGCACCGTATTGGCTTTCACATACGGCGTATATGCGCCGAATGAGGTTCAGCGCATCGATCAGTAATAATTGCATTGTCAGGTTTGGGCCTAAGTCTGGATGGTGTAACAGGGTATATAGGCACTGCCGGGCAGCTTCATTCGACCCTGAGCCACAAAGGCGCTAAGCAGGGCATCCATTTTACCCATAAGCTCAGGGTCACCGCATAGCTCGAACACCCCATGCTGGCCTATGGCGCGAATGCCTTCGTCCTTAACGTTACCAGCTACTATGCCCGAGAAGGCGCGGCGAAGATTCGCTGCCAACTGCTGTTTGGGTTGGTTGAGGTGCAAGTTCAATGCCGCCATATTGTCATGGTTGGGCACAAAGGGTGCCTGAAACTCGGGGTCGATACGCAGCGTCCAATTGAAATAATAGGCATCGCCATGCTGGCGGCGGTAGTCGCGCACATCCTGCATGCTTTGTTTCACCGTGCGGGCGACAAGCGCAGGATCGTCGATGATCACCTCGAATTTGTCCAGCGCTTCCGGACCTAAGGTATCGCCGACAAAGGTAACGATTTCATCAAAATAGGCACGGCTTTCTGCGGGCCCGGTGAGGATCACCGGCAATTGTTGTTTGTCGTTCTCCGGATGCAGCAAGATACCGAGCAAATAAAGCAGTTCTTCGGCGGTACCGGCGCCTCCAGGGAAAATAATAATGGCGTGCGCCACGCGTACAAAGGCCTCAAGGCGCTTTTCGATATCAGGTAGGATCACCAGTTCATTGACGATAGGATTGGGCGGCTCGGCGGCGATAATGCTCGGTTCGGTCAACCCCAAGTAACGTGGGTTGGAGATCCTTTGTTTGGCATGGCCTATGGTGGCGCCCTTCATCGGCCCCTTCATGGCACCTGGGCCACAGCCGGTACAAATATTCAGGCCGCGCAGACCAAGCTGATAACCTACTTCCTTGGCGTAATGATATTCGACTTCATTAATGGAATGGCCGCCCCAGCACACTACCATGTTAGGGTCGGTGTTTACTTCCAGGGCGTTGGCATTGCGCAGCATATCAAAGACCATGTGCGTGATGGCTCTGGGATCGGCTTCGTGCATAGTGTGATGTCTTTGACAAATAAACAAAATATCACGGATAACAGAAAAAATATGTTCGTGAATACCGCGAATAATATCACCGTCGACAAACGCCGTCTGCGGTGGATTGGTTAGTTCTATTTTAATGCCGCGCTCGCGCACCACCAAACTGATATTAAAGTCTTTATAGCTGTCATAAATCTCGGCGCTGGAGTCGGTATGACTGCCCACGTTAAGCACCGCCAACGCGCAGTTGCGAAACAACCGATAGCGGTCGGTGGTTGATTGTTCCAGTAAATCTACTTCCAATTGCGAAAGTAAGTTGAGTACCCCAGTTGGGTTGAGCTGTATTTTCATAGCCTACTCCTTTACTTAAACTTGGCTATTTCTTGACCACTAAAGAATCGTGGCCGAAGGCTTTTCGGGCGGTGAGCTCGGAAATAATGGAACCGAGTTCCTGAAAACGGTCGTCGGGCTGCAACTGCTCACGAATACTGGCTAATGGATAATCCAGCTCGCAAGCGATTCCTTTGCAGATGAGCGATAACTTCGCGATAAATTGTGCAAGGGTGACGGCTTGTTCCTGCCGCGTCATTTCTATGCTCTGGTGTTCTGAAATAGCTGAATGTGACTTTCTTTTTATAGTCTCAAACTGTAGTGACACGCCCTGCAATCCTTTTTCGTTATTATATTTTCCAGTGTACAACATAATTATTGCAAATACTGATTATGTATCAGGTTTTTGTCGAAAATTTAGGGGTTAATGGCTTGGCTTTGGTTTGTGTAGGGGCAAAGTCTTCGGGTGAATAGGCAATAGTTTTCCGGCAGTTGAACGCAAAATTTTGTGGCGCGACCGGTGCTTTGTTAGGCTGCGCGCAAACTACCAAGACAACAGGTGTGCAGTGAAAAAAATCCTAGTTGCGGCGGCTATGCTGCTGGTTTCCTCGGTGGCAAAGGCCGCCACAAATTATCAAATTTCCATCGACCAGGGTGCTCATCACTTAGGTGATGTCAGTGTCAACTTTGCCAAAACCGGGCAAAGTCATATAGATGCCAAGTTCCCGGCCTGGCGCACCGGGCGTTACGACATCCTCAACTTAGCTAACGGCGTGCGTTACTTCAACGCCACCGACGCGCAGGGCCAAGCTCTGAAATGGCAAAAAATTGATAAAAGCACCTGGCGTATTTTCTTAAACGAGCCCACCGCCGTGACCTTGAGTTATCAGGTCTATGCCAATGAATTGGGTTTACGTGCCCGTCATATTGATGACACCCATGCCTTTATCGATGCCTCCGGCTTTTTTATGTACAGCGAGGCGACGCGCAATGAGCCTGTGACTGTACAGCTGGAAGTACCTAAGGGCTGGCGCTCGGTGTCGGGAATGAACAAGGGCAAGAACCAACATCAATTTGTTGCTCCAAATTACGATGTCTTAGTGGACTCACCCATAGAAACGGGTATCAATGAGCTGCACTCCTTCTCGGTCGATAACCGCGATTATGAGCTGGTTATTTGGGGCGAAGGCAACTACGACAGCGAACAGATGGTGGCCGACCTGAAAACCCTGGTACAAACCGGTCATGTGGTTTGGGATGACTACCCTTATGAGCGTTATGTGTTTATGGTACATGCCACCTCTGGCGCGCGTGGTGCCACCGAGCATCTTAACTCCACCATTATTCAGCGCCACCGTGATAAGTTTGCCAAGCGCGAAGACTATTTGGGCTTTATTGCCACCGCCGCGCATGAGTTTATTCACACCTGGAACGTTAAAGCCTATCGCCCCGAAGGCATGGTGCCCTATGACTATGTCGCGCCGAATTACACGCGTTTATTATGGCTGGCGGAAGGCTCCACTAGTTATTTGGAAGATCATCTTTTGCTACGCTCGGGCTTAATGACCAAGAAGGAATTCTTTAAGGACTTGGGTAAGCGTATTAACACCCACCTTAAGACGCCGGGACGTGAGGTGCAAAGTGCCGCCCATACCAGCTTTGATAAATGGATCAATCAAGGCGGTGATCATGGTCGCAACTACAGCACCAATATTTACTCGGAGGGCTCTTTGCTGTCTATGGCATTGGATTTAAAACTCCTGAGTGATTCAAACGGCCAGGTGAGCTACCGCGATGTACACCGTCAGCTCTATAACAGGCATAAATTGCCCAAGGGCTTTAATGAGCAAGACGTGATTGCCATCTTGAACGAGCTGAGCGGTCAGGATTACTCCTTATGGTGGGCCGAGAATGTGGAAGCGCCTATGAACTTGGACTTTGACGCCTTACTCACTAGCGTGGGCTTGGAGCGCGTGTATCCTGAAGATGCTAAACAGATTGCCTCGTTGGATGTAAATACCAGCACCGACAAGGGCTTGCTTAAGCTGGATCATGTGCGTCGTGGCGGCGCAAGTTGGCAGGCCGGATTGACAGCAGGCGACCTGATCGTTGCCATTGATGGTCGTCGCATCAGTACCGACCTGGCTACCACCTTAAGTGCGTATAGTGCGGGTGATAAGGTATCGGTGAGCTTTTTTCGTCGCGACCGTTTACAACAAGTGAACCTTATCCTTGGGCAGGATTATGATAAGGATGCCAAAGTACAGCCGGTAAAAGCACCTACACAGCAGCAACAGGCGCTATTCAAAGCCTGGATGGGCGTTGAATTAGGCGACTAATTACGCGGACACCCACCTTAAAAATTGTTTTAAAGTGGGTGTCTTGGTTATTTCACATGCAACTTTGTTGAGGTGTCGGCGTAGAGCACCGACACCTAGGGTTATTCCTTTAAAACGCACTTAGGCGGTGGTTGCAGAGATAGGGTAAGCTCTACGGCCCTGCTTTCTGAGCAGGGCAACCAAATGGCGTCGCGCCCTGTAAGCAGGCGTCCAATTGTGCAAGGCCAGCCACTGCTTTTGCAGCGGATAGGCCTTGGGCTTATTTCGTCCCTTACTGGCTATATCGCTGTCAAAATAGTTGTCCTGGGCTATGGGGTAGGGATGAAGGGCACCAACATAAACGCCGGTCTCCCAGGTATGCTGAATGTCCGTGTCCACCGGACGATAAATCTTATTTGCATGAGCCAACATCTGCTTTGCGCCGAAGCGACTGATCACATAGGCACAGCAGCCGCTTAACGGCTTATCATGGATCACTAATTTGTGTGTGTTATCCAGCTCGGTGCTGAACTTGTTGGTGCGCTCTCGCCCCTGATAATTACAAAGCTTGATGATGTCTACCGGGAACTTGTGATTTAACACCGACGCCAGGCTGGACTTAAGATCCCCGACCAGGGAAAAGTCATCTTCAAGCACCAAGGCATACTCGCTTTGGCTATCGAGCAGGGTTTGCCAACATTTTTTGTGGCTAAGGTAACAGCCGATTTCGCCATCGCTTAAAGGGCGGTAGAACTTGTTGCGATTGGCTTTGTCATCCACCACTTCACGCTTTTGCGCTGCAGATAGTTGGCGGCCATTCACCGCATCAATGCGTGCAAAGGTTAACCCTTGTGCGGTTAGTTGTTGCGTCGCCCGTTGCAGTCTATTGTCACTGCCTTTAAGGTTAATCACATAAATGGGGATCATCATGCTCTCCACCGATTGTCTTGGCGCCAGTATGGGATAGGAATAAGTCATAGCTGTGTATTCGAGATGACAGGGTGGTTACGTTAAAGGTCTGAGTGTCCATAGTGTTATGGGGGGGGAAGCAGGTCTAAAAGAAAAATGTGATCTGATTGAATAATAGACACGTAGAGATGGCTGTAGTGAATGTGAATCTCCCTTTATCAGACATGTATAAGGACTCAGACCATGAATTCTCTAGCCCGCTCTTTACACACCACCCTTATTGCCGCAGCGCTGAGCGCCACCCTGGCGTCGCCGGCTATGGCCGATACCCCCAAATGGGCCGATAAGTCGCCAGCCAGCATAGTTGAATTTGCCGTTGGCGCTTCTGGCAGCCCGTTTGACTTTGACGATAATGGCGGTGATTTCGATATCTTGGTTGCAGCGCTGATCGATACCAACACCATAGGAATTTTCGATGGCACCGACTTCACCGTATTTGCGCCAAACGACCAGGCATTTTACAACCTCACCAACACGGACAATGACGAGGATGCTTACAACGCCGTGGTAAATTTGTTGGGTGTTGAAGGGGTGGCCGGGGTGCTTGCCTATCATGTGACCGATGGGGTGCGTAATTCTCGCTCGGTAGTGAGAGCGAAACAGTTAACCATGCTCGATGGCAACACCATTATGTTCGACAGTGGCCTGATCATTGCCAATGGTTCTGAAGCCGGCCTAGTGAACATAGACAATCGCTTGGCAGACGGCATGGTGCACATCATTGACACCGTACTCATTCCTTAGTGATGGTAATCACTGTCCTCAGTTAAAGCGCTCCTTTTCTTAGGAGCGCTTTTTTTTGTGCTGTTCACCACCCACGTTTATTAGCGCCATGGCGCTTCCCGATGACGGCAGTTAAATGGGCGTTGCGCTGGATTTCACCTCGCTTGCCTGGGGGCGATAATGGTGTAAATAGCAGCCGCAGACATACACAACAATCGAGGTGGCTACCATTAATTCAAGCTGGGCCAAGGATATTACCCAGCCAATTTCTTTTGCTTGCCAGCCAGTGACTGTCATCCAATCCGCGACTTTAAACAGTGCGCTGGCACCTATCACCAGCGGAAAGGTAAAGGCAGCGTAACCTGGGCTAAAGGGCAGGCGAAGGAGCTTAAAAAATGCCAGATACACCACGGATGTCATCAGTACCGCCAGGGTGAGCAACACACCTATCACCAGCGGCGAAGGACCGTGAACCAAGGAAAGATAACCGGCCAGTGACAGACTCGCAGGCGCTGCCAGCACGGCCAAGGTGGGCTTGGCGGCATCGGCAACCTGTTCATTAAAGAGTAAGCGATAGAGCATAAGCGGCAGCATCAGGGCATACATGGCCATACCAAAAATCAGTAAAGCTTCTGCTAAAGGGCGCAGCGTGCCGCCGGGAAAGGTGACGTCAGCAACAATAATGCCGATGGGCGGGATAAACCAGCTTGGCACCATGTGATCCAGTTGAAAGTCGCTTAAACGGTGGTACACAAACAGTGCGAAGAACACGCAGTGCAACAGCACGGCCACTAGCCAGAGTCCTTGAGCGAGCGCAGGGGTGAGCGCGCCCAAGGCGTTCGATACCACCATGGTGGCCATAGTAAAGGTGGGCAACACGCTCCCTGTCACCGGATGACGCAAGTCTTCCCGCAAGGTAAGGGGATGAGTGAGAAACTTGGCCAGTACCAGCAGCAATAACGCCGTTGCGATTAAGGCCCCTGAGGCTTGCGCCAGGCCGTTCAAAGCGGCGGCGTTCTCCCAACACCAGCCCAATGAGGCTATCCCCAGGGCTAACCCTGATAAGGGAGTAGGTACCTTGGTTAACCTGGATTGTCGTTCACTTATGGTCATGCTTAGCCCTTTGAGTGTTTATTCCATCGGCGAGTCGCGCGATTTGGGCACTAGTGTAAGGGGAAATGTTGGTTTAATATATTTTAAAATATTTAGCATATCTTTAAGTAATACTTAACAGGGGGCGCATGAATATTGCGTTACGACAATTGCGGGTGTTTGTGGCCGTGGCTCAGGAACTCAGTATCACCAGCGCCGCCGAGAAGCTATGTTTATCTAAGCCGGCGGTCAGCATGGCGCTGAGTGAGCTTGAGAAGCAACTGGGACAGCAGCTTTTTGATCGTCACAATAACCGCTTACTGATCAATGAGCAGGGGCGTCGCTTATTGCCCCTTGCGGATGAATTGCTGGCGCGCAGTCAGGATATTGAGCATTTGTTTAGTCAGCAGGGCGCGATCACCGGCAAGTTAAACATCGGTGCCAGTGATACCCTAGGCAATCAGGTCGCGCCGTTTTTATTGCGAGATTTTCGTACCACCTCGGGTCATCTCGAGCAGACCTTGTATATCGCCAATACCGCGCAGATATGCCAGAAGTTGTGTGAGTTTGAGCTCGATATCGGCCTGGTAGAGGGCAGGGTTCATCATGGTGAGCTTCATAGTATTCCCTGGCTGGGCGATGAGATGGTGGTGGCCTGCCATCCGCAGCATCCGCTGGCGCAGTTGTCGGCGCCCACGCTAGCGGATCTGGAGCAGCAGCATTGGCTGTTACGTGAGCCCGGCTCAGGTACCCGGGAATACTTTCTAAATCACCTTGGCGCCCGATTAAGCAAGTGGCAACTGGCGTTTGAGCTCAATAGCACCTCGGCCATTATTAACAGCACCGCCGCCGGGCTCGGCATTACCTGTTTGTCACGCCGAGCCTTGAGCCAGGCTGAACAGTTAAAGCGGGTGAGCATATTGAACTTGCCAATCACACTTACACGGGATTATTGGCTGTTATACCATAAAGAAAAATATCAAAGCCCGTTACTTAAGCAGTTTATGCGCTTTTGTGAGAGTTGGTCCGCACAGTAAAAAACTCTTGAGTCGATAGCGAGCTAATTTGAGGCAAGCAAACGGGTGAAAATATAACAACAGGAAACACCATGGATTATTTGCAAATTAATAAGGCCGCTTGGGATAAAAGAACTCAGGTGCATATAGCGTCTGAATTTTACGGCGTTGAGGCTTTTAAAAATGGCCGCTGTTCCCTTAATCCCATTGAACGTGAACAGGTAGGTGATGTGACCGGTAAGTCCCTGCTTCACCTGCAATGTCACTTTGGTCAAGATACCTTGTCCTGGGCACGCCTAGGGGCAAAGGTGACCGGGGTCGATTTATCCTCGCAAGCCATCGCCCAGGCCAACGCCTTGAAACATGCCTTAGGGCTGGACGCTCAGTTTATCGAAGCGGATATCTATCGCTTTGGCCAGGAAAATACCCAGCAGTACGATCTGGTGTTTACCTCCTACGGCACCATTTGCTGGTTACCGGATTTAACCCTGTGGGCCCAGACCATAGCCGCAGCCTTGAAAGTAGGCGGGGAGTTTCACCTGGTAGAGTTTCATCCCATTAACGATGTGCTTAGCGGCTACGCCTATTTTCCAAGTGAGCAGCCCGATGTGGAGGAAGAAGGCACCTACACGGAAAATTGTGATGGCACCACCTCAACGACCGTGTGCTGGTCGCATTCGCTCAGCGAGGTGATGAGCGCCTTAATAGGTGCGGGCCTAAGCATCGAAGCCTTTAACGAATATCCCTACAGCCCCTACAATTGTTTTGAGGGGTTAGAGCCGGTGCCCGGTCGTGGTTATCAGAAGTTACATAACGGCCAGCAAGTGCCCTTGGTGTATGGGGTCAAGGCTCGTAAAATTGCGGAATAACGCTTATGGTCGCGACGCTCGCTGAAGTAGCAGTGTTTTAATGATGCTGCCAATACTAAGCAGAATAAAGGCAATAAGGCCGATATAGATGGGGCGATAGAAATCGATGGGTGTGTGCGTGGCAACTATGGTTTGGTAAATGGCCGTGCCTGCAGCAATGACTAATGCATGCTTGCCGTTATTGTAGATATCCTTTCTCATCCTGAAACACTTCCTTTGTTATTTCGATAAGCCGAAGACTGACTTCGGCTTTTTTCTGCTGTGCATTTAGGCGTTATTTCTTTACCTTGCCGATATCGTACGACGTCATCCAAGGGGTTTTGCGCGACAGCGACTTGCCGGTATGGATGGACACAGACGGAGTCTCGTCGTCTTTTACGAAGGTGGTGCGCAGTGAGTTTTCAGACTCTTTTTGTTGCTCATACCAGCCTTCGCCTAAGCATTGGCGAGTAAAATCCGATGCTTTTTGGTGGATTGCCAGGGCTCCGTCTTTATCCGCGTAGGTTTGCTGGCAGCTATAGGCATAGGTGCGCTCGTGCAGGGCGCTGATCTGGCAGCTGTCGCCCACCAGGTGATAACGGGCCTGCCAGCTGTCGATAAACTTGGACTGGGTGCGTGCCATTTTCAAACCATCAAACTGATTGTCATAGGCCGACATCAAGGCTTGGATTTTGTCGCAGGATGAAAGGTTATCGACATAGGTTTGTTGCTGTTTTTGCGCTGGGCTGGCGCAGCCGGCGAGGAGAATAACGGCCGCTAATGCTGGGTAAATTGCTTTCATGGCAAACAGGTCCTTATTTGTAGTAGCCTAAGCATACAAAATCTCTGGGCGGTGTGGCAATGTAAAACACCCAGAGAGTGAATAATTGCCCACCTAAACAGCTATTTACTTACAAGTGCGGCCTTTTTGGGGCGCTGACCCGGCTAATGCCGAGACTGCAACCGCGCTACCACATCTCCTAAGGATAAGCCTTGGCGCTGCAGCAACACAATTAAGTGATACAGGAGATCGGCGGCTTCATCGGTGAGCTCGTTATTGTCGTTTTTCATCGCCGCCAAGGCGACCTCAACCCCTTCTTCGCCTACCTTCTGGCAACTGCGGCTGAGCTCCTTGGCAAACAGTGATGCTGTGTAGCTCGTTTGTGGATCCGCATCCTTACGGTCGATGATGATTTGCTCCAGCTCGGCTAAAAAGCCCAAACTGGGCTTGGCATCGCCAAAGCAACTTTGGGTGCCGAGGTGACAGGTGGGGCCTTGTGGGTAGGCCATGATCAGAATCGAGTCCTGATCGCAATCGGTGTAGATTGCTTCAACTTCTAAAAAGTGACCGGAGCTTTCGCCCTTGGTCCACAGACGCTGTTTTGAACGGGAGTAAAAGGTGACTTTCTTTTGCTCCAGGGTGTGGGTGAGTGCCGCCTGATCCATAAACCCCTGCATGAGAATTTGCCCGGTAATAAAGTCCTGTACCAGGGCTGGGATCAAAGGGCACTTGGCAAAATTCACATCGCTTACATTGCTAATATCTATTCGCATAATCGAGTCGCTATCTTGTTATCGGCTAGGTGTTGTTTTAATTCGTTAATATTTATCAGGTTCTTATGAAATACGCTGGCGGCGAGGGCGCCATCGACCTGGGCCTTTTTAAATACCTCACTGAAGTCGCTGATTTTTCCGGCGCCACCGGAGGCGATTAAGGGCACGTGGCAGATATCCCGTACTTTAGCCAATTGTTCAATGTCGTATCCCTTGCGCACACCATCTTGGTTCATACAGTTTAGTACGATTTCACCGGCGCCGAGGGCCTGCACTTGCTCAACCCATTCCAGGGTATTGTAGCGGGTGCGAGACGAGCTGTTGGGATCGCCGGTAAGCTGATAGACCAGATACTCGCCACTGTGGGCATCGAAAAAGCTGTCGATGCCCACCACCACGCATTGTTTGCCAAATTCGTCGTGTAACTCGCGAATAAGCTCGGGACGGGCAATGGCCGGGCTATTGATACTGATTTTATCGGCACCGCTTTCAAGCACCCGCGCGGCATCGGCGACGGACTTGATGCCACCGGCAACGCAAAACGGAATATCGATATGACGAGCTATATGCTCGACCCAATTCACATCAAGCAGGCGTTTTTCCACGCTGGCGCTGATTTCATAAAACACCAGCTCATCGGCGCCCGCATCGCTGTAGGCCTTGGCCAACTCAAGAATATCGCCGACGATTTCATGGCCTTTAAACTGTACGCCCTTAACGACCTGACCGTCTTTCACATCCAAACAGGGGATTATGCGTTTTGATAACATGCTAGTGCCTCCTCAACCGTAAAGGCGCCATCAAGCAGGGATTTACCCAAGATCACCCCTTGGGTGCCAATTTCTTTTAAGCGACGAATATCCGCTAATGAGCTGACGCCACCGGAGGCCTGAATGCGCAGACTGGGGTTATGCGTCTGCAGTTGCTCGTACAAAGCAAAGGAAGGGCCGCTCATGGTGCCGTCTTTGCTGATGTCGGTGCATAAAAAGTCTTGCACCCCAATTTCGGTGTAAAAGTCGATAAGCTCAAACAAGGAGACATCACCACTTTCCAGCCAGCCATGGGTGGCGGGCATCCAGCCCTTTTCGGTGTTATTCACATCCAAGGCAATGACAAATTTCGGTGCACCGTATTGGTTTATCCAGCTTGCCACTTGCTCTTGGTTATTGACTGCTTTGGAGCCAATCACCACCTGAGCGGCGCCGGCCTCAAGCCACTGCTCGATATCCTGGCCGGTGCGAATACCGCCGCCGACCTGATAGCCGACGTTGAGCGCCTTGGTGGCTGCCTGAATTTGTCGCCATTGCTTTTTGCTTGGATCTCGCGCCCCTTCTAAATCAACCAAGTGCAACTTTTGTGCGCCTTGTTGCTGGTATTCCATTAGCCGTTCGGCCAAGTCAAAGGGATAGAACTGGGCGGTGTCGTATTTGCCCTGAAATAAACGCACGATTTGTTGTTGTAATACATCTAATGCTGGAATAATCATAATGCGTCCTCAAAGCTGCCAGTCAATAAAGTTTTGCAGTAAGCGCGCGCCCACTTTGGCGCTGCGCTCCGGGTGAAATTGCATCCCGGCGTAGTTGTCCTGGGCGACCATGGCCGAAAACGTTTGGCCGTATTCGCTGGTGGCCAGGGTTGCATGGTTACAGCCATGGGCGAAGCTGTGCACAAAGTACACCTGATCGTCATCCTTAACACCCTTGGTCAGTGGGTGCGTTTTGGTGATCTTTAGGGTATTCCAGCCCATGTGCGGGGCACTTAAATTCCCCACCTCAAGCTCGCCGACGGCGCCGGGAATGATGCCTAAACAGGGGGTGTCGCCCTCGGCCGTGTGCTCGCACTGCAACTGCATGCCCAAACAAATGCCCAGTAATGGCCTTTGGTATTCCTTAATGGCTTCTTGCCAGCCGCCGTTAATCAGGCGCGCCATGGCAACCTTGGCATGGCCCACTCCCGGTAATACAGCGCGTTCATAGCGGCTTAGTTGCTCGGCGTCGGTGATCACATCAACCTGAGTATGCAAACGCTCAAAAGCAAAGCGCACCGAATTGATATTGGCGCAGCCGGTGTTGATTATGGCTATCATAAAACCCCCTTGGAGCTGGCCATTTGTTGCGAGCTGTCTTTGCTGATGGCCATGCGCAGCGCCCTGGCGAAGGCCTTAAACAGGCCCTCAACCTGGTGGTGACAATTCCCAGGCGTGACACTTAAAATCAGCGACAGGGCGGCGTTATCGCTAAGGCTTTTAAAAAAGTGTTCCACCATTTGTACATCCATATCGCCGACTTTTTCACGGCTAAAATCGGCATTTAACACAAACGAAGCGCGACCGGATAAGTCGATTTGCGCTTCGGCCTTGCACTCGTCCATCGGCAGAGCAAAGCCATAGCGAGCAATTTGCGACTTGGTGCCAAGAGCCTGGCGCAGCGCCTGACCCAAGGCGATGCCCACATCTTCGACCAGGTGGTGCTCGTCTATGTGCAAATCGCCGCTGGCCTTAATATCCAGGTAAATATTGGCGTGGGTGCGGATCTGATCAAGCATATGGTCGAAAAAGCCCAGCCCAGTGCTGATTTCGCCACTTTTATTGGCATCCAGGTTCAGTGCCACGGCAATTTTCGTTTCCTTGGTGTCGCGGCTGACGGCGCCTTGGCGGTCGGCGGTAGTCAAGCGAGTGACTATTTGCGCCCAGTTATCCTGATACAAGATGCCCTGCATACAGAGGTTTTCGGCCAATTGAATATCGGTCTGACGGTCACCAATGACATAGGAGTTGGCGATATCCACCTTGCCTGAGCGCATTAAGTCGACCAGCAAACCGGTTTTTGGTTTACGGCATTGGCAGTTGTCGCAATCGAAGTGCGGGCAGATCAGCACGTCTTCAAAGTGAATGCCTTGGGAGGTAAATAGCTCCATCATTTTGTTGTGCGGCGCGTCGAAGTCCGCCTGCGGGAAACTGTCCGTGCCCAGGCCATCTTGGTTAGACACCATCACCAGGCGATAGCCGGCCGCTTGCAGGGCGAGCATCGCTGGGATAACACCGGGTAACAAGGCTAATTTCTCTAGGCTGTCGACTTGCTTATCGCTGATAGGCTCTTCAATCAGAGTGCCGTCGCGGTCAATAAATAAATAGGGGTTGCTCATATTAGTTCCTAAAAAGTGCCTTGTTATTAGTTTGCAGTGGAGTCGGTTAATGAATCCAGCCAGGCTTTGACCTCACCGAGCTCCTGCTCATTGCCGATGGAAATACGCAGCCAATCGTCCACTCCATAAAGGGTAAAGGGGCGCATGACCAGGCCCCGCTGATAGGCAATGGCAATGGCGTTTTTGTCTTTTAGCTGCAAGGTGACAAAGTTACCCTCACCTTTGAGCACCCGTGTGACCGCATCGCTTTGTTCCAGCCATTGTTGCAAGCGTGATTTAAGGGCATTTAAAGTGTCCACCTGACGGCGCATTGACGCTATGTTTGCGGTGCTCAGCGCTTGTGCGGCGATGTCGGCCACCACGGTGGAAACCGGGTAGGGCGCTAAGACCTTGCGCAGTGGTGCCAAGACCTGGGTGTTGGCCAGGGTAAAACCTGTGCGCAGACCCGCCAGAGCAAAAGCTTTGGACAGGGTGCGTAGCACCACCACATTGGCGTAGTCAGCCAGTAAAGAAACCGCACTTTGCTCAGGGCAAAACTCGATATAGGCTTCATCAACCACCACTAGAGCGCTGCTTGTTAGGCGCGTGGCAATGGCGGCGATTTTATCTTGGCCTACCAAGGCGCCGGTGGGGTTATTGGGGTTACAGATAAACACCAGCTTGGCATCGCCAACCTGGGTGCAAATCTCATCCACCTCGCCTTGGAGCAATAAGTCCTGGCTCAGGGTATTGAGCGCGACATTATGGGTGTCGGCGGTGACCTTATACATACCATAGGTGGGCGCAAAAATGGCGATGCTGTCCTTTGCGCTCTGGCAGAAGGTGCGTACCAGCAGCTCTATGCCTTCATCGGCGCCTCGGGTCATCACCACCTGCTCTGGCGCTAAGCCCACATAGTCAGCGTAGGCCTGGATCACCTGCTGCGGCTGCGGATCCGGGTAGCGGTTGAGAGCCTGACCACTGAGTTGATATTCGCGGTTATAAGGGCTTTCGTTGGCATTGAGCCAGGTTGAGCCGCTGAGCTTTTCACTCTTTGCCGAGCTGTAGGCACTGAGGTCGGCAATATTTTTCGGTAATAGGCCTTGTGGCAACGTCAGGGTATCGCTTTGTTTTACGTCGGTGCTCACTGTTTTTCTCCTAAACGGATGCGAACGGCATTGGCGTGAGCGTCGAGCCCTTCTGCTGCAGCCATGGGAATAATTGCTTTTGCCAAATCGGCCAAACCGCTTTTGGTGACGGTTTGCACCGTATAGGTGCGATAAAAATCCAGCAGGCTCAGGCTTGAATACACCTTTGAGTAGCCGTATGTAGGCAAGACGTGATTGGTGCCAGAGGCATAATCACCGGCCGATTCAGGGGTGTAATCGCCGACAAAAATCGAGCCGACATTCTTTATCTTAGGCAAGACCTCGGCGCTTTCGCCAAGTTGCAGAATCAGGTGCTCGGGCCCGTATAAATTGGAGACTTCCACGGCCTGGGCAATGCTTTGCACCTTGAACAGTGCTGAGTTTTCAAGGGCTGCCTTGGCAATCTGGGCGCGTGGCAGGGTTTTTAATTGCTCTGCCAGTGCCTTTTCTGTCGCTGCGATCACCTCGGCGCTGTCGCTAAGGAGAATAACCTGAGAGTCTGGGCCGTGCTCCGCCTGAGATAGCAGATCCGCAGCAATAAATTCGCCATTGGCGCGTGCATCGGCGATGACTAACAATTCCGAAGGTCCGGCGGGCATATCTATGGCTAACCCGGGCACCTGCTGGGCGCACAATTGCTTGGCCATGGTCACATAGGCATTGCCCGGGCCGAAAATCTTATTCACCTGGGGCACGGTCTCCGTGCCGTAGGCCAGGGCGGCAATGGCCGGTGCGCCACCGATTTGAAGCACCAGCTTAATGCCGCAGAGGCTTGCCGCGTAGAGGATGGCCGGGGCAATAGCAGCATCGCCCTTGACCGGGGTGGCCAGCACCACAGTCTGCGCGCCGCTAATTTGCGCCAGCACACCTTGCATCAATACCGAGGAAGGCAATGGCGCACTGCCGCCTGGCACGTATATGCCGACGGCGTCGATGGCCTGGTAGCGCAACTCCAGGCCACTCCGGGCTGGGTGCTTAGGCTGATGTTCTTTGGCACCTGGGCCAAGTGAAAACGGCGAATATTATTGTACGCCTGTTTTATCGCATCCTTTAGTTCGGGATCGAGCGCTTGCTCGGCGTCGGCAAAATCAAGGTCGCTGCAAAGCAGCGGTGCATCGGTTGCACGGCCATCAAAGCGGTTGGCATAGCCGCGAAGTGCGCTGTCGCCATCGCTTTGTACGCGCTTGAGTATTTCCTCGCACACGGGGCGTACGTCATCGGCGGCGCTCACCGCCGGGCGCTGTAGCATCACTTTTTGTGCTGCTGGGCTAAGGGTATTCCAGTCAATCACGGGCCGTTACTCCATCATTTTTTCTATGGGCATAACCAGGATGGAATTGGCGCCGAGGGCTTTTAGCGATTCCATGGTTTCCCAAAACAGAGTCTCGCTGCTGACCATGTGCAGGGCCACGTACTCTTCGCTGCCGGCCAAAGCCAGTAGGGTAGGTTGACCCGTGCCGGGTAACAGGGCGCACACCTCATCAAGCCTGGCTTTAGGGGCGTGCATCATGATGTATTTGCTTTCTTTGGCTTGTTTTACACCGCGAAGGCGAGGCATGAGTTTGTCGATTAGTGCCAGCTTGTCTGCATCCGCTAGGTTTTCGTTTTGGATCAAGCAGGCGTTGGACTCTAAAATGGTGTCGCCCTGCATCAGGCCATTGGCCTCCAAGGTGGCGCCGGTCGAGACCAGATCGCAAATGGCATCGGCCAGACCTGCACGTGGGGCGACTTCAACCGAGCCGGTTAACATCACCACGCTGGCATCTATGTTTTCGCGCTCCAGGTATTTGCTTAGGATCTCGGGGTAGGTGGTGGCAATGCGTTTGCCGGTAAACCAGGATTTATCCTGTTTACCAAGCTCCTGTGGCCAGGCCAGCGCCAGACGACAGTAACCAAAGTCGAGCTTGGCAAGCTTTTTCACCGAGCCTTTGTTGCCACCGCGGGCACGCTCGGCCTGGGCTTCTTCGAGTACGTTTTCGCCGACAATCCCCAAGTCGCAAACGCCATCCATGACTAAACCCGGAATATCGTCATCCCGTACTCTTAGTACATCTATGGGCATATTGGTAGCGTGGGCGATAAGGCGTTGTTCGCGCAGATTTAATTTGATGCCCAATTGTTTAAGCAGTTCTTGGCAGTCTTTAGATAAGCGCCCTGATTTTTGGATTGCGATACGTAAACGGTTGGTGTTGCTCATAATTCATTTCCTAAGTTAAAAAACTAAAAACCCCGAGGGATCCTCGGGGCGAAAATGAATCTGGTTTTTTAGTCGCGCCGGAGGTTCCTTTTAGGAATAACCCCCCAGCGAAATACCTGACAGGCTATTCGATGATGTGGCGATGATGATGAATAGTAGTTGTCAGTGTATAAGTCATGTTTGCGCTCGTGTTGTTGCTAAACTGAAATAAGGTGATTGAGTTCGCTTATAGATAAGCACAGAGTTTGCATTTGTTGCAACTAATTTTTTTATAGCGTTAAAGTCTAATCTATAACCGTTGACAATATAACCAGTATTATCAAAGTGATAAGTAGTGTAATGCCAGGGTTTATTTGATCTTTTCGAGGTTAAGGATGAGCAGTTTGCTAAGGTTTTTTAATGAGAGAAAGCGACTTGATGTACATGGGGGGCGGGAGTAAGGCAAGGATGTTTCTCCTCGCCTTGATGTCTGGGCGTAACTAGCGCCTAGAAGTACAGGTGCTCTTTGATTTCACCGGCTACTTTGATCTCACATTTGTCGCCAGATTTTTGCTGCGAGGCCTGGATCATACCGGCTATCATGCCAAACTTGCCGCCGCGCTCTTGTAATACAGAGCCAAAGTAGCAATAGCTGCTGATATCTTCACCTTGATAATCTGTGCTTAGGTTAAGCGTCGGGGTATAAGGAGCGAAGCGACCTTTCATCACCGGCTCGCCGTTAATGCTTAATTCCAAGTTATTTTTATCGACATTGTAGACGCCGCCAAAAGTCATCTCGGCGCCATTGATGGTCACCACTTTTTCTTGCGCCACACGAGGAGGAGTGCTGCCACAACCAGCTAAAGTGATTGCCGCTGCAAGGGCACAGGTGATAGTCATTTTGTTCATAGATAAATCCTTTTAGTTCAGACTGTTAGTTTATAAATTGAACATGCGCTAGGGTACATAAAAACAGGTACAAAGCCAAGTCTTGAGACGCAAGTTGGAGTAGATTTAATTTTCGGCTATGATCGGCGCCTATTTTGTCTTTGCTGGCGCCTTTAATTTAATCCTACTATGAGCATAGAGCAGCTTTTTTCACCCACAGGCCCCTTGGCGCTGGCCTTTAAGGGCTATCGTCCCCGCCAGGCGCAAATTGATATGGCCAGAGTGTGTGACTCGGCGCTTAAAAATGCTGAGCAGGTGGTGGTTGAGGCGGAAACAGGCACAGGCAAAACCTTTGCTTATTTACTGCCGGCGCTGACCAATAAGGGCAAATACATTATTTCCACCGGCTCCAAGGCCCTGCAAGAGCAGCTTTATCACCGCGATTTACCCACGGTCTACAAGGCCCTTGGCAGTGCCAAGAAAAAAGCCCTGCTTAAGGGGCGCAGCAACTATGTGTGTCATTATCGTTTGAACCAGCATGTCGCTCATGTGCCCAGCGATGACACTGACATTATGCATCAACTGGCCATGGTGGCAAAGTTTGCCGGGGAAACCCGCAGCGGCGATATTGCCGACTGCCCGGGCATAGAAGACGATGCCAAGGTGCTGCCCTATGTTACTTCCACCGCAGATAATTGTCTGGGCAAGGAATGTCCGGACTTCGATGCCTGCTTTATTCGCAAAGCCCGCCTGCGTGCCGCCGAGGCGGATATTGTGGTCATTAACCATCACCTGTTTTTTGCCGATATGGCGGTCAAAGAAAGCGGCTTTGCCGAATTATTGCCCGGCGCCGATGGTTATATCTTCGATGAAGCCCATCAATTGGCGGATATCGCCAGCGATTATTTTGGCGAAAGTGTATCAACGAAAAAGGTGTTTGCCTTTATCACCGACGCCCGCATGCTCTATCGCACCGAATTACGGGATATGCTGCAACTGGGTAAAACCCTGGATAAGCTTGAAGCGGCAACCCTGGATTTGCGCCTGCAATTACCCCATGACGGCGGACGCGGCGACTGGCGGCAGGCGTTAAGCAACAAGTCCTTGTGTGATGCGGTGCACAGAGTCAGTAAAGATCTGCAGTTTTTAAACCAGGTGCTTAAACTTGGTCTGGAACGCAGTGAGCTGGTGGAGCCCTTGTTAGAGCGATTGATGAGCCTGATAGCACAATTCGAACGGGTGTTCGATGTTGCCCCAAGCGGTTATAGCTACTGGTATGAGGCCAGCCGCCGCCATGTCAGTATTCATATCACGCCTTTAAATATTGCCGCCAAGTTTAAAGCCATGTTGGCCGAGCGCGAGGCCGGTTTTGTATTTACTTCGGCAACCCTGTCGGTCAACAATAATTTGACCCATTTTAGCGATGCCCTGGGCTTGTCCCCATCGCATCAGTTGATGTTGGCCAGCCCTTTTGATTATCAGCAACAGGCGCTGTTTTGTTTGCCTCGCTATTTACCACCTGCCAATTCCCCGGAAATGCCGCGTGCCTTGGTGGGAATTTGCCAGCAGGTGATTAAGGCGGCCAAGGGCCGTTGCTTTTTGCTCTTTACCTCGTACCGGGTGATGTACATGGTGGCCGAGGTGTTATGCCAGCAAATGGAGTATCCTGTTTTTGTTCAAGGGCAGATGTCGAAGCGCTTGTTGCTGGAACGTTTTACCCGCCATGGTAATGCGGTATTAATGGGCACCGCTTCTTTTTGGGAAGGGGTGGATGTGCGCGGCAGTGCCCTTAGCTGTGTGGTGATCGATAAGCTGCCCTTTATTGCCCCGGATGATCCCCTGTTGCAGGCACGCATGCAGGAATGTGAACGTGGTGGCGGCGATCCCTTTGCGCAAATTCAATTACCACGGGCGGTGATCGCCCTAAAACAAGGGGTTGGTCGTTTGATCCGCGATAGCCAAGATCGTGGTGTTTTAGTATTATGTGACAACCGCGTTGTGACTCGAGACTATGGCCAGGTGTTTTTACAAAGCCTGCCCAATATGCGTCGTTGTCGCGACATGAATCAAGTGACCGCCTTTTTACAAACTATAGAGTAACTATGAGCCAAACCATCCTAGCCCTTGACGCCTCGACCGAAGCCTTATCGCTTGCCTTATTGCATCAGGATAAACTCTATCACTTTTTTGAAGTGTGCCCGCAGCAGCACAGTCAGCGTATTCTCGATGAAATCGATGCGCTGCTCAAACAGGCAAATTGCGATATTCAGGATGTGGATGTGATTGGTTATTGTCAGGGTCCAGGCAGTTTTACCGGGGTTCGTATCAGTGTTTCTGTTGCCCAAGGTTTGGCTTTTGCTACCAAGACTCCGGTGATAGGTGTTTCATCGCTGGCTATGATGGCGCAGCAGGCAATTAGCGAGCGTGGTGCCAGCACAATATTGGCGGCCATAGATGCGCGCATGGGTGAGGTATATCTTGGTGCCTATGAGGAAAAAGACGGTTTAGCTCAGTTAGTTGGTGAACAACAGGTGCTAGAACCTGCTGCCGTGACCAGCCCATTTAGCGCTGCAGTGGCCGTGGGCACGGGGTGGCAAACCTATACTGAGCTGGCCGGAAGTTTGAGCCAGGTTGAAGTGGATAAGGAGATCACCTTGCCCGATAGCCGCTATATGTTGCCGCTGTTGGCGAGTGAATTCGCCAAGGGCAATGTCGCCGATGCGGCGTCGGCGCAGCCAGTGTATGTACGCGACACAGTAACCTGGAAGAAGTTACCGGGTCGAGAATAATTATTGCGCTAACCAGGGGCTCTTGATCACTGTTAAAACCTGGTTTTTGTCATAAGCCAACACAGATCATTTGCCCTATCAGCCAAGCTTCACCAAGTGCGCATCAGCTTTAACCCCAGGTGCGCGTATTCTTGTGCACCAATAAAGTGGGGCGCGTAACAGCGTCGCCATTGTTCCTTACCCTGAATATGTCTTCTTACAAGGCCGTGCAGAAGTACAAGCCCTGGACCCTCTGTGCATGTAAGTTCAAAACATCAGCTTTTCACCGATGGCAACGGTTATCACTTAAGCATATTTACATTTCGCGAATTGTGATAATACATTGTTAATATGTGGACAATATCACCATAAAGGGTTACTTTAAGAACAAATAAAAAATAATAATAAGTTAGTACTATTGTGCACCAACGCGTATTTGCCGTGTTTACCCGTGGAGCAGCCAAACTAGCCGCCAATACGGTCATTCTATCCTTGCGAGAGGGGTATATTGCCCTGATCCCATTTTTTGTGATGGCAGCTTTGGTAACCCTGGTTACGCACTGGTTGAATTATGAAGACCTGGGCGCTCGCTATGCATTTTTGAGCACGTTTAATGTCTTGGTCTGGACCTTGTTTCCCCTGACCACCTTGCTTTCCTTTAGTTATTACCTGGCCAAAAACCTCAAGCTAAACAGCATAGCCGTGCCTATTTTGGTGCTTACCTGTTTTACCCTGGCCACAGGTTATATTTATGTGCTCGATGATGGCAGCATAGGGATTAACAATCGTGCCGGTGTGTTTTACACCATAGTAATGCCCATTTTTTGTTGCTATACCATGCGTGCCATTTTGCGTGCGCGCTGGTTGCGTATTATGCCCGTTGGCAATATCAGCTTGTTTTTGGTCAAGCACTTGAATTTAATGTTTCCCTATATTCTGGTGGTGCTTGCCACCTTTATGCTGTTCCCCATGGTTGATTCCATGCTTGGCTCGGCACTTAGTCAGCTCAACGAGCTGCAGAGTCAGTGGAGCGGCAATGAAAAGCTCACCATGCAGCTGTTGAGCGCCCATGTGCTGTGGTTATTTGGCATTCATGGCGACCATGCCTATCAGATTATGGCAGCGCCGCAGATGAGCGACTATATGTTGAGCTTTGCTATGGACGGGCAAAGTTATCTCAATGCCTTTGTTTTGCTCGGTGGCTCCGGTTGTATCTGGGGTTTGCTGATTGCCTGCCTAATGCAGGGGCGGGGTACTCATGAAGCCAGTATTGCCAGGCTCGGCTCGCCGCTGGCCCTGTTTAACCTTAGCGAAATCCTGGTTTACGCCTTGCCTTTAGTGTTAAACCCCTATTTTGTTGTGCCCTTTATCCTGGTGCCCTTGGTTAATGCCTTGCTGAGTAACCTGATGATCGGCCAAGGCTGGTTGCCTCTGGTTGCCGGGGCGGATATTCCCTGGTTTACACCTGTGTTTATGAGTGGCTATTTGGCCACCGGCAGTATAACTGGGGTACTTTGGCAGGCGCTGCTTATTGCGTTAAGCACGTTAATCTATCTGCCCTTTGTAAAGGCCAATAGAGAGCACAATGTCAGTGGTCGACAACTGGATATGCTGGTTAAAAGGGTGAGTGCCGGGCGCCAACTCGAGCGCCAGGCGGAGACTCATTTTGCCAAACGAGACAGCGAAAAATTTGCCGAGCAAAAGCGCCTGACCGAGGTCATAGAAACCCTGAAAGAGGGTGCCTTATGCCTGTATTATCAGCCTAAAATCTGTAAGCGGAGCAAGCGCATCCTTGGCTTTGAGGCGCTGCTGCGCCATAAACAAAGCGATGGCACCATTATCAGCCCCTGGTTTATCGAGGTGCTGGACCGTTTTCAAATGATGGATGTGGTCGACAGCTTTGTAATTGACCAATTGGAGTTGGATCTGCAGCAATTTCATCGCTACCAGTTGGCGCCTAAAATCAGCTTTAATATTTCTCCGCGCAACCTGATCTATCGTCGCTACAAGCGGGTGATCCGCGCTTTCAGCAAGTTTCCGGAACAAGTGGAAGTGGAGATTTTGGAGTCTTCCTATGTAGATGATTTTAGCCGTACTCAGGAGATAGTGGCGAAATTGCGTAGCGAGGGGATCCGCTGCGCAGTGGATGATTTTGGTACCGGCTACTCCTGTTTGAGTTTGCTCAGTAAACTCAATGTCGACACCATTAAGTTCGATCGCAGCCTGTTACCCACTGATGAGAATGATCCGGCCATTATTCTTTATCAAAGCCTGACGCAATTGTGTCATAAGCTGGGTTTTGAGGTAGTGGCCGAGGGCATAGAGACAGACTTCCATGCTAATTTTATTACCCCTTTACCGGTCAAGCAGTTACAGGGCTATTACTTTGATCGTCCACTGACGTTGGAGCAGGCAATACTTAAGTATGCCGAGCAGGGTTCGGCGACTCCTGTGCCCATCAAACAGGGTTTACCTGCCACCGAAAGTAAAAAAGCCGCTCTATGAGCGGCTTTTGAGTCTTCAGTTTTCAGTAGGGTTGTTAAACTATGTTAACAAGCAAGTTCAACAGTAACCCAATATTACATAGATATCAACATTGTTATTGTTTGTTAATAAATGATATTAACTTTGTGGCGATATCTACATTATTTTGTGAGCCGTTAAATTGCTCGCGACCCACACCATGAGCGAACACCTGCACATCTACACCGGTATGATCTGAGGTTGTCCAGCCGGTGAAGCTGGCCTCGTTGATCAGTTTTTTCACCGTCAATACCAAGGCCTCTTCATCCACTTGTTTAGCATGAGTGAGTAACACCTCATGATCTTTGGTGTAGGCCATGCCTGTGTCGGCCTGCCATTGCTCCTGCATATTGTCGCTGGTCATAAGGCGCTCGGCTATCACCTCGGCGGTGGCTTGGACGCCCTTAATCACATCCGCCTGCCATTTACGCTGACCCTTAGCACCTATGGTTAAGCCACCGGTGGAGTGATCGGCAGTAACCACCAATAAGGTATCGGGGTTTTTAGCGATAAAGTCCTTGGCGACCTTGATGGCTTCGGCGAAGTCGTGCATTTCCGCCATGGTACAGGCGATATCATTGGCATGGCCGCACCAGTCGATTTGACTGCCTTCGATCATCATAAAAAATGGCTGCTCGTTTTGCTCTAACAAAGACAGGGCCTTATGAGCCATCTTAGATAGACGTAGCGGGTCACTATCAAGGGCAAAGGGCAGACCTTTGGCGGCATACAGACCCAAGGCCGGTACCTGTTCGATTTGCTCTAGTTGGGCAAAGCTGTCGCTGTACTGATAACCGGCGGCGATAAACTCATTGACTAAGTTTCTGTCTTCACGGATAAAGTACTGGGTGCCGCCGCCGAGCATAAGATCTACCGGTAGTTTGCCGTTGATTTTATTATCGATATAGTCGTTGGCTATGGCGTCATAATTGTATCTGGCTTCATTATGAGCGGTGAAACTGGCGGGCGTCGCGTGGTTTATTTGCGATGTCACCACCAAAGCCGTGGTCATGCCCTTTTCCTTGGCGATTTCGAGCATGGTTTTTAATTTTTGCTTTTGGGCGTCTACGGAAACCGCACCGTTATACGTCTTGGTTGCTGTGGCCAAGGCGGTGGCCGCGGCGGCTGAGTCGGTCACCACAGTGTCATCATCCGGGTAGGTGTGCGCCATACCTGTGAGCATAGAATCAAAGACGGTGGCCTCAACAGCGGCTGTGCTTGGGTCGTCCTGATAGTAGCGGTAAGCTGTGGTGTAGGCAGGTCCCATGCCATCGCCAATCATGTATATTATATTTTTCGGTGTTGGCGCATCGGCGCTGGCAAAAAAGCTGGCGAAGGAAAGGGCAGCCAAAGAAAATGTTGGTTTCATGTCAAAGTCCTATTGTCAGTTGCCGCCATTCTATACCCTAGATTATGAAAATAAACCGCCTTGCGGTGAAATGGAGCTGTTTTGCATACATTTTCAATAAATACCCGCGCTCTGACCCTGTGCGGCCTGAGCAATAGCCAACAGGCCATGGGCTTGCATCAGGACGATGTAGTGATCGCCTGTCATGGCTGGCAGGATAACAGCGGCAGTTTTGCACCCTTGATGCGGGCGTTATCTTTGAACCTGCCATTTTATGCCTTTGACTGGGCCGGGCATGGTTTATCCCAGTGGCGCCACCCTCAGGCACACTATTACTTTATTGATTATGTGGATGATTTACATCAGGTAATAAGTCAGTGTCAGGCACGAAGGGTGCATCTTGTCGGCCATTCTTTAGGCGCCATGGTGGCTTCTTTATATGCGGCCTGCTTTGGAGAGCACATCAGTAGCTTGACCCTGATTGAAGGTATCGGCCTGGTGTATGCCGAGCCCGAAGAGGCCAAGGCTCTGCTAATACGCGCCTTAGCACAACGGGCTCGGGGCGAAAAGATACGTGAATACCCAAGTGCCGCTGACTTAATAGCCCGACGCCTGGCAATGAGCGATTTTGATGAGTCGGTAGGCAATGAGTTGATGGCCCGTAATATGGAGCCAGGCCCCAAAGGGGGAGTGCGGCTGCGCACCGACCCGCGTATTAAGCATTATTCCGCTTTTCGCTACAGTGAGGCTCAGGCCCATGCTCTGCTCGATATTATAGAGGTACCGACTCTGCTTATTAAAGGCACCGCGGGCTATTCTATGGTGCACCAAAATGAGCATAAATTTGCTCATCATTACAGTCAGTTAAGTGCTAAAGTAGTAGCTGGCGGCCACCATTGTCATATGCAGAGCGCGTCTGAGTGCGCGCAGCTTATTGGTGCACACTTGCGTCAAAGTGGCGCAAGATAATTGTAACTTTGCCGTAATTATGGGAATATCGCAAAAATTAGAGCTTTTGCTCAATTGTTAAAAATTACAACTTAGATTAAGGTTAGTAGTGCGATAAGTCACTTCCGAAGAGGGGGGCTAGACGCACATTCAGTTTGGCGTCGTGCCTGATCACGCCGAGACTCATGACTTCTAAGATAAACCATTATAAGAACAAATTAATAGGAGCCTAGTGTGGAGAAAATCTGGCTTAAGCGTTATCCAAAGGGTTGTCCAGAAACCATAGACCCCGCTCATTACGACTCTTTACTGACACTATTTGAAAAAAGTTTTAATGATTTTGCCCACCTACCCGCATTTAAAAACATGGGTGTGGCGCTGAGCTATCAGCAGCTTGACGAAGCGACCAAGAAGGTTGCCTCATACATTAATAACGACCTAGGTCTTAAACCCGGCTCTAAAGTCGCGGTGATGATGCCCAACCTGCTGCAAACACCTGTGAGTATTCTTGGCGTATTACGCGCCGGCTGTGTAGTGGTCAACGTTAACCCGCTTTATACTGCGCGCGAGCTTGAGCATCAGTTGAATGACTCAGAGGCGGACGCCATTTTCATTCTTGCCAACTTTGCCCATACCCTGGAAAAAGCCATTGCGCATACTCAGGTTAAGCATGTGATCGTCACCGAAGTGGGTGATATGGTCGGCGGTCTGAAAAAGCATCTGATTAACTTTGTGGTCAAATATATCAAGAAGATGGTGCCGGCTTATCAGCTCAAAAACACCATTGCTTTCACCGAGGTGATGAAAAAGGGCAATGCGGCTACTTATCAACGCCCGCATGTGACCTTGGATGACTTGGCTTTTTTGCAATACACGGGTGGTACAACCGGTGTGTCAAAAGGGGCGATGCTGACCCATGGCAACATGGTGGGCAACCTGGAGCAGGTATCCGGCTGTTTGGATAATATTTTAGAGCGCGGTAAAGAAATCGTGGTTACCGCCTTGCCGCTGTACCACATCTTTGCGCTAACGGCGAACTGCCTGACCTTTATGAAGTATGGTGGTATGAACCTGTTGATCACCAACCCGCGTGATATGAAGGGCTTTGTAAAGGAGCTGAAAAGCAACAAGTTTACCGTGGTGACCGGGGTAAATACCCTGTTCAATGGTCTGCTTAACACAGATGGTTTTGCCGATATCGATTTCTCAAGCCTAAAAATGTCCTTAGGTGGCGGCATGGCGGTGCAACGCCCGGTGGCAGAGCGCTGGCAGAAAGTGACAGGCACCCGCCTAGTGGAAGGTTATGGTTTAACCGAATGTTCGCCTTTAGTGACCGTCAGTCCTTACGACCTTGAAGCCTACAATGGCTCAATCGGCCTGCCTGCTCCTAGCACCGACATTAAATTGATGCTGGATAATGGCGAAGAAGCGCCTAAGGGCGAGCCCGGTGAACTCTGGGTGAAAGGCCCGCAGGTAATGAAGGGCTATTATAATCGTCCCGATGCCACCGCCGAGTGTTTAAAGGATGGTTGGTTTGCCACCGGTGATATCGCTACTTACGATGACGAAGGCTTTTTCTATATCGTTGACCGTAAAAAAGATATGATCCTGGTTTCTGGTTTTAACGTCTTCCCGAATGAAATTGAAGAAGTGATCGCCGATCACGAAGGCGTGCTGGAAGTGGCCGCAGTGGGCGTGCCCCACGAGGTCAGCGGTGAACAAGTTAAAGTATTTGTCGTTAAAAAAGATCCGTCTTTAACGGAAAAAGATATAATAAAGCATTGTCGTGATAACCTGACTAATTATAAGGTACCCAAGTTGGTTGAATTCCGTGATGAATTGCCAAAGACCAACGTCGGGAAAATACTGCGACGCGCATTAAAAGACGAACAAAAATAGCGATGAACAAACCGGCAAATAGCCGGTTTGTTTTTTAAGGAGTACAGGTGGAATATCAGTTAATTACTGAGCAAGGGGCGTTGGACACTTTTGTCGGCGCAATCAGCAAGGCTAAGGTGCTCGCCGTAGACACCGAGTTTATGCGCAGGCGTACACTGTACCCAGAAATAGCACTTTTACAGGTGTTTGACGGTCAGCATCTGGCGTTGATCGACCCACTGGCGGAGCTAGACCTCAGTGCCTTGTGGGCATTATTACAAAAGCCCGAGGTGTTAAAGGTCTTGCACTCGCCTTCGGAAGATATCGAAGTATTCCAAAACTTTGCCGGCTTTGTGCCCACCCCCTTATTCGATACCCAATTTGCCCTGCAGCTTTTAGGCTCAGGCAACTGCATGGGTTTTGCCGCCATGGTCAATGCGCGCCTGGGGATTGAAATTGATAAAAGCGAGTCGCGCACCAACTGGCTGCAAAGGCCGTTGCGCGAAAGCCAACTGACTTATGCCGCCGCCGATGTTGCCCACTTGCTGCCTTGTTTCGAGCAAATAGTTGAAGAGATCAATGCCAAGGGCTGGTTCGATATTGTTATTGCCGAGTCTCAACTTATTTCGCAAAAGCGCGCCTTTTCTACCCCTGATGATCTTTTGTACCGCGACGTGAAGGGTGCCTGGCAATTATCGCCAAGGGATTTGGCGGCACTGCGTGAGCTGGCTATGTGGCGACGAGAAAAAGCCCAGCGTAAGAACCTGGCGCTGAATTTTATCGTCAAAGAAGCAAACATGGTGGAAATTGCCAAACGTCGTCCCAGCTCTTTGAACAGCATGCGCAATATTCCAGGCGTGGATGCCATGGAAGTGAATCGCTCGGGCCGGGAAATGCTGGCCTGTATTGAGCGCGCCAAGGAACTTAGCGACGAGCAACTACCGCCGCGGGTGATGCGTTTGATGGACTATCGGGGCTATAAGCAGGCGGCCAAGGAGATTAAGCAAAAGATCACCGCGGTGAGTAAAGCCACTCAGATTCCCGCCGATGTCTTTGCCAGTAAAAAGCAAATCAACCAGCTTATTAGCTGGAATTGGAAGCTGACGGACGATGAGCGTCAAATTTTAATGGCGCCGGATATCTTGCAGCCTTGGCGTAGTGAATACTTAAGTGAAGCATTGGAAAAATGGATACCTGGAGCACAAAAGTAGGGAAACAGAACAGATGAAGTATCAGGGAAAGATTGAACAATGGAATGACGATAAAGGCTTTGGTTTTGTGCAGCCTAATGGCGGCGGCGAGCGCTTATTTGTACATATCAAGGCCTTTAAAAAACGTAACCGACGACCGCAAAATGGCGATTTAATCGTCTACCAAGGCGCCCGTGACAAGCAAGGACGGGGGCAGGCGGTGGATATCAGTTTTGCTTCGGATCATAAACGTCAGGCAACAAAGCAGCCCGGACAATCCAGGACAATTGGCACCATCACAGTAACGATAGGCTGTTTGTTTATTGCTGTTGCAATCGTGCTGGGCAGGTTACCCCTGTGGTTTATCCCGCTTTACCTGGTTCTGAGCCTAGTTGCCTTTATCGCTTATGGTCGTGATAAAGCCAAGGCCAAGAACAATCAATGGCGCACACCGGAAAGTACCTTGCATCTATTTGCCTTACTTGGCGGTTGGCCCGGTGCTTTTATGGCACAAAACAAATTCAGGCATAAGTCTAAAAAAGGCTCGTTTTTGTTTGGCTATTGGTTTTGTGTGCTGGTGAATCTTGCCGCCGTGGCTTGGTTATGCGGCAGTGAGGGGCAGATCTGGCTAAGCAAGCTTAACGCTCTGTAGATTTATGTTTTTCATCGGCAATAGGTGCATTTTTTGTCGGGATAAAATCCCGACCTACAACAGCCCTAGCGGCAAAAGGGTTACAACATTGCTTACCCTGTAGGTCGGTGCTTTGCGCCGACATGCTAACAAGTGGGCATCTTTTTCGGGATAAAATCCCGACCTACAAGCTATTTAGAAGTGATATGAGTAGCTCATTACTATGCTTTCTGAGCCCGGGTTAGTCTCACCAAATCCAGCATTGGAAATATGGCCTACTTCTGCGCGAACTCTGTGCTCTTGGGTGATTTTATACTTGGTGAATAAATAACTATAAAACTCCAGGTCATAGCCGAGCGAGTCCAGATTATGGGCGTACCCCACATGGCTGGCAACGCCCCAGCTCCAATCATCATTGATTTTAAAGGCCTTAGCGGCACCTATACCGTAATACTTTTGATCATGCTCGGCCAAGATAACCAGTACTCGGGGCTGCAGATCCCATAAACCCTGCAAGGGCCTGTGTTCATAATCTGCATGTACAGCAAATATGTCGAATTGATCAAAAACTGCCCAACTGGCAACGCCTATGCTCACCGAGGAGGTATCATCATCGGCGAACGCTGGTAAGGTAACTAAAGCGAGTAAAGCAACACTAGGGATAGTTCGTTTCATCAAAGCGGTATCCGTAAATTTATTAGGTTTTAGCCAAATGTCCTTTTTCCATGCGTTTACTATCGGCTAATACCGCACTAGCCAGATTGGTCCTTTAATTTAGTGTTGTCGCTATTGGGCAACTTGTCCAGCGTTGAAAGACAAGATGGGCCTCATCGGTTTAAAGCTCTGTGTTGATTAATTACTCGACTAGGTGAATTCTAGTCTGTATGTTTAAACGTCAAAAATAATAAAGAGCAGGGGTATCAGATGATTAGATTATTGTTAGTAAGCGTTTTGCTGTTTTTGGCTGCTAAAAGCTGGGCCTTGGATGTCACCACATTGACGCCAATAGAAAAGCTCACTGTCGCCTATGCGGGTTTTAAAGAGCCGATGCAGTTTAATGTTACCTTACCGGCCAGTTATGCAAGTGAGCCGGATAAGCGTTACCTGGTGTTGTTTGACCCGCATCCTCGTAGCCAGCCTCATCTCAGTGGCATACAGGATTGGCTGAGCCATAATGGGCAGTGGCCCTGGCTGGAAACCATAGTGGTAACTCCTGCGACCTACCACAAGGAATATGCCGCTTTATTTGAAAAAACAGCTGAGGACCCGGATGATCATGAGCTACTGACGTTTTTCGAATCTCACTTATTGGCTCAGGTAGACAAAAACTATCGCACTCATGACTTTAGGATTTTTAGTGGCTTTATGGGCAATGGTGCATTTGGCCTCTATGTGTTGCTTAATCGCCCGCAGTTGTTCGACGCTTATATTATTGCGACACCCTCTTTAGCGGATGACTTTTTGGCGGTAAGCTCAAGCGCGAAAACCCAACTGCCTAAGCTTAAAGATAAAATGCGCTTTGTGTATTTGGCCATAGGCGAGCATACCTATGAACAGGCGCACAGAGAAAACACTCAGGCATTTGCTCAAGCGCTTACTGACTATGCGCCGAGCGAGCTTCAATGGCATGCCAATCTAGACGATAAGCGCCATTATATGAGCCGCCCGATTGTGACTCTTGTCGAAGCTATAGAGCTGTTATTTGCCGATTACCATACTCCGCTGGCGCCAGACTCGGTCATTTCACAGCAGGGCGTTGACGCCATTATTGCCCATTATCAAGAATTGTCTAAACGCAAATATGGCTTTGATGTCTCGGCGCAAAGCTCGTTGAAAGCATTGGCCAAATCTAAGCTTGAGAATGACGCGCCCGAAGCGCTGGCCATTTATCATAAGGTAATTGATCTGTATCCGGACTCCGCCTATGCCTATGCGGACTTGGCCGCAGCCTACGAAAGCCTTGGGCAAATTAACAAGGCCATAGCACTTCAAACCCGGGCGGTAGAAAAATCAAAAAGCATGGTGCTGTGGCATCAGAATAATTTGCAAAAGCGCCTTGCGGCATATAAGTCGCAATTAGCGGCCGAGGACGCGGAATAAGCCAAAGCCGCCACAGTCGGGCAATAAAAAAGGAAGCACTTTGGCTTCCTTTTTTTGCACCCGAAAACGATTATCTGTCTTCGTCGGGTAGGGTCACGTTTAGCTCTAATACGGCTAAATCGTCTTCATTTTGCTCCAGCTGTACCTGTACGGCATCGGCATCTATGGCCACGTACTTGCGGATCACATCAAGAATATCTTGTTTTAGTAGTGGCAAGTAATCCGGTGTACCGCGCTGCGAACGTTCATGGGCGACTATGATCTGTAGTCGCTCCTTCGCCATCGAGGCGCTGGTTTTCTTTTGCGAACGAAAATAATCGAGTAAAGACACATTATCCTCCAAAAATCCGTTTGAACAGGCCGCGTTTTTCTACATCCAAAAAGCGGAACTCAACTTGTTCGCCAAGCAAGCGGTTAATGGCATCAAGATAAGCTTGGCCGGCATCAGACTCGTTATCCAGTACTACAGGCTGACCCTGGTTTGATGCATTAAGTACCGCCTGTGACTCGGGAATAACACCGAGCAGGTCGATGGCAAGAATATCGTTAACGTCTTCTACCGACAGCATTTCACCGCGCTGCACACGCTCCGGATTGTAGCGGGTCAGTAGCAGGTGCTCTTTAACCGGCTCCAGGCCTTCTTCGGCGCGGCGTGACTTGCTTTGCAAGATACCAAGGATGCGGTCTGAGTCACGTACCGAAGAAACTTCCGGGTTGGTGGTAACTATGGCTTCATCGGCGAAGTAAAGGGCCATCATGGCACCGGCTTCGATACCCGCTGGCGAGTCACACACGATAAAATCGAAATCGTTCTTTAAGTCGTTGAGAACCTTTTCAACGCCTTCTTTGGTTAGTGCATCTTTATCACGGGTCTGCGACGCCGGTAATATATACAGCTTATCGACACGCTTGTCCTTGATCAGTGCCTGGTTAAGATTGGCTTCGCCATTGATAACGTTGACAAAGTCATAAACCACTCGACGCTCACAGCCCATGATCAGATCCAGGTTACGCAGGCCGATATCGAAATCGATAATCGCGGTTTTAAAGCCCTTAAGGGCTAGGCCAGTACCAATTGCAGCGCTAGAGGTTGTTTTGCCTACGCCGCCTTTACCAGAAGTAACGACAATAATTTTTGCCATGAGTTTTATCCTTTAACCAAAGCTGATATATGAAGTGAGTCTTGGCGTTGGCGAATGCAGGCGGCTTGCCCCCATAGTTCACCTTGCAGTGAATCACTGATCCAATAACTGCCATTGACGGAAACCAGTTCGGCCTCGAGCTTTTGACAGAATATTGTGGCGTTTTTATCACCCTGCGCGCCGGCTATGGCACGACCACGCAAGGTGCCGTAAATATGAATATGACCATCGGCGATGACTTCGGCGCCGTGGCTTACCGCACCAAGGACGATAAGATCCCGACCCTTGGCATAGACCTGTTGCCCGGAGCGTACTGTGCCTTCAACCACCATGGTTGGCTCCGGCGCTGCTGGCGCTGCAACTGCGGGCGAAACCGTGGCTTTGGCTGGCGCCTTGGCCGCTTGGTTGTCTTTGGCGTAATTAAGCACAGAAAAACCAGCCGCTTTGGCCTGCTGATGTTGCTCATCTGTACCGCTGCACACGCCTACGGGATTAAAGGCTAAACGTTGTAACAGGGCGTGCAGTTGAGAAAAGTCGAGCTCGGCGCCATCAAGCGCTTCAAGATTAACAACAATAGGGGCACCGGCGAAGAATTTTGGTGCTTGGGAAATTTTGGCATCAAGCTGCTCGCTCAATGCAACCAAATCAGCTGTTAACAGACGTAACACCGATAGCGTGAAGAGGTTCCCTTTTAATTCGAATAATTGTTCCGACATAAGCGCTCATACTTGTGTGGCCTGTTATTAATTATCACCAAGAAAAGTCGGTACAAACTTGCTATGAGGCTGACTTTGATTAGGCCTTGGTGTTGAGCATTGGCCACTAAACTTACCACATGATTTAGCTCTCATGGTATAGTGTCAAGGTGTGTTTCGCAACAACTTAAAGGCCCTAACCATGCTGTGCGCAGTATATAAGAGTAAGAAAAAACCAGATACCTACCTTTATTTGCCAAAACGAGATGATTTTTCTGCTGTTCCACAGCCGCTTATGGACATGTTCGGCAAGCCGCAATTTGTGATTTTGCTGAATCTGGCCACAAAAACACAGCTAGCCTTGGCGGATATTGCTAAGGTTAAGGATGAATTAAGTGAGAAGGGGTTTTATTTACAGCTACCCCCGCCAACCGAAAACATGTTGGACGAACTAAGAAAACAAAATGGAGTAGAGAGTGATTAAAAAAATCAGCAAGTATTTAGCCAGCGCCTTTAAACCCGCAACCTTGTCCGGCTTAAGCCTGGCGGTGGCGGCGACGCTATCTTATCCCACTCTGGCAAACTCGCAGATAAAAAGTGTTGAAGAGCAACAAGCTGCCTTCGATGCTTATGTTACTAAGTTAAAAGGTGAAGCCCTGGAGAAGGGTTACAGCCAGGAGCTGCTTGATACCGCCTTTGCCACCATCAAGTTTAAGCCCAAGGTGATCAGCGCCGATAAAAACCAGCCCGAGGTGAAGGAAACCTTAGAGACTTACTTACCTAAGCGTGTACCTCAGTGGAAAATCGACCGAGCCCGCGAGCTCTATAAAAAGCACCAGGATACCTTGGAAAAGATAGCCGCAGAATACGGTGTACAAGCGCGCTTTATCGTTGCCTTATGGGGTCTTGAGAGTAACTTCGGTCGCATTCAGGGTGGTCATCCGGTGATATCCAGCCTGGTTACTCTGGCCTTTGATGGCCGTCGTGAAGCCCTGTATAAGAGCCAGTTATGGGCCGCACTCGATATCCTTAAAGAAGGGCATATCGACCTGGAACACTTTAAGGGCTCCTGGGCCGGTGCCATGGGGCAAACCCAGTTTATGCCAACCTCCTTTAATGCCTACGCGGTGGATTATAACGGCGATGGCCGCAAGGATATCTGGACTACCGAAGAAGATGCCTTTGCCTCTATTGCCAATTACTTGAAGAGCGTTGGCTGGAATGACGAGCTGACCTGGGGTCGCCAAGTAAAGTTGCCGGCGAATTTCGATACCCAAGCCGTGTTGCAGCGTGGTACCCGCACTCATAAACAATGGCTGCAGCACTGGTCCGACTCGGAGCGCTCTCTAAGTCAGTGGCAAGAGTTAGGTCTAAGACGCATGGATGGCACGGCTCTACCACAGCGTGATATCAACGCTGCTCTGGTTATGCCCGACGATATCAATGGTCGCATGTATCTGGCCTATGATAATTACAAGGCACTGATGAACTGGAACCGTTCATATTATTTCGCCACCAGCGTCGGTTATTTATCGGATCGTATCGGCTATCCGGCCATTAACTAAGGCTGTCGACTTTGTTATACTACGCCCCGATTAATTGGGGCGTTTTTTATGGTAGATGATAAATTTTGGCAGACTAAAACCTTGGCGCAAATGAGCGACAAGGAATGGGAAGCCATTTGTGATGGTTGTGGCAAGTGTTGTCTGAACACCTTTATCGACAGTGAGGATGAAGATGACTTTAGCCCCACGGATCAATTGCGTCCCGGCGAAGAGCTGATCTTCACCAATATCGTTTGCCAGTATCTGGATAATAAAACCTGTAGCTGTACGCAGTACGAGCAGCGTCAAACCTTAGTGCCTTCATGCGTTAAGCTGACCAAGGACAATATTGCCGACATCTTTTTTATGCCTAAAAGCTGTAGCTACCGTCGCCTGCAAGAGGGACGGGGGCTTGCCAGTTGGCACCCGCTGTTAAACAAGGGCAAAAAGTCAAAAATGCATGCGGCGGGGATAAGCGTGCGCAATAAAACGGTTAAAGACTCGGATGTGCCTTTGGAAGAATTTGAAGATCATATCGCCGATTGGCCCACCTATGATTGCGATTAAGGCACAGAGTTAGAAGCCTTTTGCTAAAGAAAAGCGGCCTGCTGGAGCAGGCCTTCACTTCCGAGACATGCTAACCTACTTCATAATGACTTCACGCATGCGATATTGACCGGTCAGCGATCTGATTTTGGGGTATTCTTTGGAAATTTTGCGAGAGTTCTCTTGGTTTTCCTCGCCCCATTTCTTCATAAAAGCCTGATACTTTTCCTTGTTTGGTTCAAGGTCGGCGGCATTTTCAAACCACACCACCAACACTAAATTGAAATCGCCACTGATGGGTAAATCACTGGCATAAATTTTCCAATCTTTAATGTATCCAAGCTCTTTTTGCATTTTTACTGCTTTGACCCAGGTGTCACGCAGCCCTTCTAAGTAAACATCACCCATATTGGGGTCCACTTTGACTGTGGTGACCTCAAGAATCGATGTGCCCAGGTCGTAATCTTTATAGACTTCGAGCTCAGCCTGCACATTGCTGGCGGCAAAGGTAAGCATGGCGCTTAATAATAAGGCATATCTGTTCATCTTATGTCTCCTGTTGCGTTTTTTGCATCGGTGCAAAGAAACGCTTTCAAGTATAGGTGGCATAGCTGTAATTGCTTGTTTTTTAGCCTGCAGCAAATTTGCGCTCGGTTAGGCTTTAGGTTTATACAGGATGCAAGTCCTGTATTTTCAAAATGGAACGTTCCAGTTATTTTTTTGTGACCTTGTTAAATTGCTGTGTAGAATCAAAATCAACAAGTAGACGGAGAATGATTCGTGAGTGAGATAAACAACAATCAGGCTTACGTTGCAACGGCAGAAAAAAACAGCAATTACACCTTGCCTCTTGCAGCCATGACCACCCTGTTTTTCCTATGGGGTTTTATTACGGTTTTAAATGACCTTCTTATTCCGCGCCTAAAAGCTGTGTTCGATCTCAGCTATACGGAAGCCATGCTGATCCAGTTTTGCTTCTTTGGTGCCTATTTTATTATGTCTTTGCCTGCCGGTTATCTGGTAAAGCGTTTTGGCTATAAAAATGGCGTGGTCAGCGGCTTGATAATTGCTTCAACCGGCTGCTTGCTGTTTTACCCTGCGGTGGCGGTGCATGAGTACTGGTTGTTCTTAGGCGCCTTGTTTGTGTTGGCCTCGGGTGTGACAATTTTGCAGGTTTCTGCGAATCCTTATGTTGCCGCCTTAGGTCCGGCGAAAACCGCACCCAGTCGTTTAAACCTGGCACAAGCATTGAACTCGCTTGGTACCACGGTCGGCCCTATCGTTGGTAAGTTTTTACTCTTTGGTGGCAGTGCCGCACTGGCTGCTGAAGCCGCCACGGCCGACAGTGTTAAGGTGCCTTACCTTATGCTGGCCGCTGCATTGTTAACTATTGCTGTGGTCTTTGCGGTGCTTAAGTTACCTAGTATCGAATCACACAGCGAAGAGCATGACTGCAAAGCCAAGGAACATTCATTGACCGAGGCGCCACACCTAGTATTCGGGGTACTGGCCATTTTTTGTTATGTCGGTGGTGAGGTAGCCATTGGCAGCTTCCTGGTAAACTATTTTGGTGAAGCCCATATTGCCGGATTGGAAGAGCATGATGCGGCGCACCTGTTAGCCTATTACTGGGGCGGTGCCATGGTCGGGCGCTTTATCGGCTCGGCGGTATTGCAAAAAGTGGCCGCCAATAAGGCGCTGCTATTCAACGCCTGCGCCACCATTTTGTTATTGGTGATCAGCATCAACAGCAGCGGTAAATTGGCCATGTGGTCTGTGCTGGCCATTGGTTTGTTTAACTCAATTATGTTCCCGACCATCTTTACCCTGGCCATAGACTCACTGAGCTCCTTGACCAGCCGTGGCTCAGGCTGGCTGTGCCTGGCCATAGTCGGCGGTGCTTTGGTGCCCTTACTGCAAGGCTATATGGCCGATACCATAGGCCTGCAAACCAGCTTCTACGTGCCTTTGGTCTGTTATGTATTTATTGCCTGGTACGCCATGAGCCTGCCGAAGCTGCTAGGACAGTGGCGCGCCAAGATAGCGAGTTGATTTTGAGCCGAGCGTATATGCTTAAAAAGCCGACAAGCGTTTAACCTTGTCGGCTTTTTTGTGCCGGGTTGTGAATACGTATTCATAGGCTGATAGTGCAACAATTAAATGGAACGTTCCATTTATACGAAAGCGGGGAGCTAATAAGTGCACACGAAAATGCCGGTACAAAATGTACCGGCATTTTACTGAGTATGACGCGTTTGCGGTCTTCTTGTACTCGGAGCGTTGCTTGGTAATGACGTGTCTTATGGCATGATGCGAGTACAAACCACATAAGTGGTGAGGGTGCGTGAGCCTGCTGAGTCGAAATAGCCAATCACTCGCCAGTTGGTGTCAGATGTTGGGAAGGACGCACGAACGTTACCTACACCAAGAGAGCCATTGACCGAGTGGCCACCGCCTACGGCACGATAGCCGCTAAGGCAACTTCTGTTGTTAGTGACAGTTTTGGTAAGGAAAATACTGCTATCAACGTCCACCGTACCGCTGCTCCTATAGGTCTCGAAGGTCGCATTGGCGTCATCCGCTTCACAGGTCACGTTGCCATTGGCATCTATTTCACGAATCGATGAACCCGCTGCGCAGATACCCGTTACCCGAGCTTGTTTTGTTTGTAACTCGGCGTTGACTTGGGCTAACTGTTGCTCAAGGGCGTCAGCACGTTGTTGCAGTACCGCAATATCGGCGTCGTTTGCATCAATGCGGGCATTGATGGTGACTATCTCTCCTTGGATGGCGGTGATCAGTGCCTGCATGGCCGCATCCGCTAAAACCAAGGCGGCGATATCATTTTCATTTTGCGCTACGCGAATTTCTAATGCCGTCAGATCGGTTCTTAAGGCATCAATCAACTGTCCCTGCAAATCTTGGATCACCGTCAAGGTGGCAATATCGTTTTCATTGGTGGTAACGCGTACCTCCAAGGCGGCAATGCTCGATTCTAAAAAGGCGATCTTTATATTCTGTTCGATTTGCTCTTGCTCAATGAGATTCAGGCGGTTGTTAATAAGGGCAATGGCATCGCCTAACTCCATTTCAAGAATATCGATGCGCTCGTTGATGGTTTGAAAGGGTTGGCCATTGGAACTGCCTTGCTCACCCTCTCCAGGAGTTGCGTAGACAGAAGTTCCCATAGCTAAACAGAGGGCAGCACTCACCATAGTTAATTTATTCATTGCATATCCTTTAGGAATTGGTTTCTTTAACAACGAACAAAGGCGCAACAACGAAAATGCTGCTCATAAAGAAATACGTCGATTATGTGTATACGTCTTTAAATGATTCAGCTCTAGGGCTGAGCTAAGCCTCAGAGAATATAGTGGCAAGGAGAGCAGGGGGCAAATCACTGTAACGATACTAAATTATAAAATAACTAGTTTTCCTCTCTAATTCATATGCTTGTAAAATAATGATATAAATTTTATCGTGATAATAAAGGGAAAGGTGATGAATATTAATCCGGTGCCATTATTTGGCGGTCTTATCTTTGCTGCCGTTGGTGCGTATATCCTCTTCGACTACTACCATTTTAATAAAAGTGCGCTTAAAACACAGGGCAAAATAATTGCCTATGATGAGTATCTCAGCAAGAACTCGGATGGACACAAACGCATGCAATATCGGCCGCATTTTGAGTATTCAGTCAATGGCCAGCGTTTTGTGGTTATCTCAAAAGCGTCATTTAACAGCAAAGTGATCCCCGTGGGGCATATGGCCGAGGTGTTATACCAACGGGGGGATGAAGCCAATGGCCGCCTGGCCAAGGGCCATGGCTACCTGCTAGGTCTTATCTTTGTTGGCCTTTCGGCTCCTGCCTTATACTTTGGACTCGGTGGCTAAGCACAGCCGCCTCAGTAAAGCGCCTAAATCTACTTCCGCCGCTCAGTGCCTGACGGCGCCAGAAGTTGTCCCCCATACGGAAATAGCGCACCCGTCCTGCCATTATAAATTCGTATAAGACATTTGTATGACATTTGTAACTAAAGTGTATTATTTGCGCAACACGGCTGTCACTTTTGTTCTCTAGACTTTCGCCCATCTTACATTCGTGCCGGAAATCCGGTACAGCATTAAGCTCAAAATAAGGTGTATGCGATGAAAGGCGTTAAACCCCTGATATTGGCTTCACTGGTGGCTGCGAGCAGCTCACAGGTAATGGCCAATGAACTTCAGACAGTTAAACAAAAAAGTGGTGAGATCAACCAAATAGCCACGCAATCTCAAACAAAAATAGACACGATTGCCGACAACATGCAAACCCGTTTTCAAAAGTTCAAGGCACTCAATAAAGAGATCGATGGCCTTAGCGTGTACAACGCTCAGCTAACCAAGCAAGTGGCCAATCAGGTCGAAGAAATGGCCAATATCAATGCCTCTATGGATCAGGTATCGGTGATTGAGCGTCAAATCACGCCGCTGATGCTGCGCATGATCGAAGGCCTTGAGCAGTTTGTTGCTCTGGATGTGCCTTTCCTTACACAAGAGCGTAACGAGCGCATTGCCAAGTTGAGCGAAATGATGGATCGCGCCGATGTCACATCGAGCGAAAAATTCCGTCGTGTCCTGGAAGCCTACCAGGTGGAAGTGGACTATGGCCGTACCATTGAAGCCTACACCAGTTTATTGGATGTCAATGGCACCGAGCGCGAAGTGGACTTCCTACGCATCGGTCGTCTTGAGCTTATTTACCTTACCCGCGATGGCAAGCAAGCCGGTGCCTGGGACAAAGAGCAAAAAGCCTTTGTTAACCTGCCGGACTCAAGCATTAGCCAAATCAGCAAAGGCTTACGCATTGCTCGTAAGCAGTTAGCCCCAGACATGTTAACCCTGCCTGTTCAAGCTGCGGAATAAGAAGGTATTGACGATGAAATTAGTGAAAAAATTTACCCAAAGCGCCGCATTAGTGGCCACTATGGCAATGTCGCACGCGGCGATGGCCAATGACGCCATGGACCTGGATGCGCTATTAAAGACCTTACAGCAGGGCAAGATTGCCCAGTCTCAAGAAAACCAAGAGCGTGAAAAGGCATTCCTGGCCCGTCAAAGCGAGCAACTGCAAATGTTGCGCAGCGCCGAGCAAACACGTAACGCCAAACTACAAGAGTCTGAGCGCTTAGAGACCGCGTTTGAAGACAATGAAGTAAAACTGGCGCAGCTAAGCGACACCCTGCAAAACCGCATGGGTACGCTTAAAGAGCTATTCGGTGTGCTGCAACAGGTGGCCGGTGACAGCTCGAACAAGTTTGCTACTTCTGTGGTGTCCGCCGAGCTGCAAGGTCGTGATGTGTTTATGGACGAGCTGGCGCAGCAAATGGGCTCAACCTCCAAGCTTGCTTCTATCGAAGACATCGAGCAGGTGTGGTTCGAACTACAGCGCGAAATGACAGAGCAGGGCAAGGTATCACGCTTTAACACCGAAGTGATCGTCGCCGGTGGCGCCAAAGAGAACAAAGAAGTGCTGCGCGTGGGTGCCTTTAACCTGGTTGCCGATGGCAAATACCTGGAATACAACAATGTAACCAATACCTTGTCTGAGCTAACGCGTCAGCCGGTTGCCCGTTACACCTCAAGTGCCGCCGAGCTACAACAGTCAAAAGATGGTTTTGTGCAGTTCGCCCTTGACCCAACCGGTGGTTCTATCCTGGGCCTCTTGGTACAAGCCCCTGACACCGAAGAGCGTGTACACCAAGGTGGCACGGTAGGTTATGTGATCCTTGCGGTAGGTGCCTTGGCACTGATCATCGCCCTTGAGCGCTTTATCTCACTTATGCTTATCGGCGGCAAAATCCGTCGTCAGCTTAAAGACAAGGTGGCTCGCGACGACAACCCGCTTGGCCGCGTAATGAAGGTTAAAGATCAGTATCCCGATGTTGCCCACGACACATTAGAGCTGAAGCTATCCGAAGCCATTTTGCGTGAAATGCCGAAGATCACCCGTAACCTGACGCTTATTAAGATCATCTCTGTGGTAGCACCACTGCTGGGTCTACTGGGTACGGTAACCGGTATGATCAACACCTTCCAGGCCATCACCTTGTTTGGTACAGGTGACCCTAAACTCATGGCCGGCGGTATCTCGCAAGCCCTGGTAACTACGGTATTGGGTCTGGTTGTGGCCATCCCAACGGTATTCCTATACACGCTACTGAATACGCGCTCTAAGAACCTGCTGTTGATTCTACAAGAGCAAAGTGCCGGCCTGATTGCTGAGCGCAGCGAAAAAGGAGCGTAAATCATGGTGCTATTGATTGATTGGATCAATGCAATTCGTGATTTTCTCGACACAGGTGGCCAGGTTCTCCTGGTCATCGGCATCCTCATCTTCGCCATGTGGTTGCTAATACTTGAGCGCTTTATGTACTTCTTCGGTGGTTATGTGAAGTACAAAAAATCGGTGCGGTCCGATTGGTACAACCGCCCGGAGCGCAATAGCTGGAATGCCGAGCAAATTCGCCAAGCGATGATCTCAAGAGCAGGGATGAAACTAAACACCAACCTGGCTTTGATCAACGTGATGGTGGCCTTGTGTCCACTGCTTGGTTTGTTAGGTACGGTTACCGGCATGATCGAGGTATTCGATGTGATGGCGGTTACCGGCACCGGCAGTGCTCGCTCCATGGCCTCCGGGGTGTCCAAAGCGACCATCCCTACCATGGCTGGCATGGTTGGCGCGCTATCCGGGGTATTTGCCTCGACCTTTTTACAGCGCCGCGCCAAACGAGAAGTCGAATTGTTAGAAGACAAGATGGTCCTGGACCACTAAGTTGCGATGATTATCTGCCTGCGCTTTGGCGCAGGCAAGGAGAGTAAAATGAGAGCCCCATTAGGTAAAATTTTTCAAGAAGACGAAGCCGAAGAAATTAACATGACACCCATGCTCGACGTGGTCTTCATCATGCTTATCTTCTTTATCGTTACCGCCTCCTTCGTTAAAGAAGCAGGTATCGATGTAAACCGCCCTGAAGCCGCCACCGCGGTGAAGAAGGAACGTGCCAGCATCTTGGTGGCCATTTCCGATGAAGGCGAGATTTGGATCAACAAGCGCCAGGTAGACGTACGTGCGGTGCAGGCCAATATCGAGCGCCTAAAAGCGGAAAACCCACAGGGTAGTGTAGTGATCCAGGCCGATAAGAAGGCCACCACGGACACCCTGATCAAGGTAATGGACGCCGCCCGCGCCGCCGGTGTGTTTGATGTATCCATCGCCGCGCAAGAAGCCTAAGGAGCGATAGATGCGTTATTTAATCGCTTTAATTATCGCCGCGGTCGTGACCTTTATGCTGTTTTTAGGCATGCAGGCGCTGATCAACGGCGGTGAAGGCGCGATGACCGAACCGGCCAAAGGCAACGTGCTTGACTTCGTGCGCTTGAAGCAAGAAGAAACGGTGGAGAAAAAAGAGCGTAAGCCGCAAAAGCCACCGACACCCAAAGAGCCGCCACCGCCGTTGGAGTCACCGCAAACACAAAGTAGCGATGCCAATGCCAGCAATGCCAACTTCGACTTTAGCGCCGATATCAGCGCCGATGTTGACCTGGGTAATGGTTTGGCACTGGAAAGCAGCGACGGCGAATACCTGCCGATCGTTAAGGTGTCGCCCGTGTATCCGCGTCGTGCCTTATCCCGTGGTATCGAAGGCTATGTGATCGTTGAATTTACCGTGACCAAACAAGGCACGGTGCGCGACCCCAAGGTGCTCAAGGCCGAGCCCGAGTCAATCTTTGACCGTGCCGCCATGGATGCCGCGCTGAAGTTTAAATATAAGCCGCGCATCGTCAATGGCGAAGCGGTGGAAGTAGGCGGCGTACAAAACCGCATCAGCTTCGAGATTAATGGTTAATAAACTGTGCCCTGCGGGGCGCAGGTTGCGATTTTAGAGGTTTACTATGAACAAGTTGAACTCACTGTTTCTTTTTGCCGGCTTAACATCGGCAACCTTAGTGCTGCCGAGCATGGCCAGCATGATCCCGGGTGTGGCCCTGGCCTCTGCCCATGCCGAGCAAGGCGAGCAAAAGACCAAGCGCGTACCGGCGCTGCGCGATAAGGTGTACAGCCAACTGGCGCGGGCGCAAAAAATGGCCGATGACGGCGATGTGGCCGGCGGTCTGGCGGCACTGGATTCGGTGAAAGAGCGCTCATCAAGCATGAACGCCTATGAAAAAGCCATGATGTATAACTTCTACGGCTTTATCTATTACAACGAAAACCGTTTGCCCGAAGCCATTAAGGCGTTTGAGCAGGTGGTTGCCGAAGACGCCATTCCCGAGTCGTTGCAGTTGAGCACCTTGTTCTCGTTGGCGCAGCTGTCTATGGCCAATGAAGACTACCAGGGCTCGGTTGCCTATCTAAATAGATGGGATAAGGTCAATACTAAGCCCAAGCCGGACAGCTATTATGTGCTTAAGTCTCAGGCCTTCTACCAGATGAACAAGTATGATGACGCCCTGGGTGCCATCAACACGGCCATTACCCTGGCCGAAAAAGACGGCAAAACCCCGAAAGAAAACTGGCTGGTCTTGCAACGTGCCCTGTATTACTCGCTGCAGCAGCCGGAAATGGTGGTCAGCGTACTTGAAAAAATGATCGCTCTCTATAACAAGCCGGAATACTGGGTACAGCTTAGTGGTATGTACGGCGAAGTAGGGCGCGAAAAAGATCAGTTGGACACCATAGAGGCGGCCTACCAGCAGGGCTATCTAAAGACCAAGGGCGACCTTCGCAACCTGGCACAAATCTATATGTTTAACGGCTTGCCCTACAAAGCGGCCAAGGTGATGAAACAGGCCCAGGCCAAGGGCGTGGTTGAAGACAATGTCAAAAACAATGCCTTTATCGCCGAAGCCTATGTGCAAGCCAAGGAAGAGCGCAAGGCCATCGGCTTCTTTGAGAAAGCCGCAGCAGCCGAGCGGTCGGGTATTTATGATCAGCGCCTGGCTGAGGTGTATATCAACCTTGAGCTTTTCTCCGAGGCAGCCGATGCCGCCCGTGAGGCGCTGGATAAGGGTGGACTGGACTTTGAGTCGAACGCCTATGTGGCCCTGGGGATGGCGCAATTTAACCTGCAAAACTTCGATGCCTCTATTTTGGCATTCGAGCAGGCTGAAAAGCACAAGCGCTCTGAGCGTTTAGCCCAACAATGGATCAAATACGTGAAGAACGAAAAGTTACACGCAGAGACATTAAAACAAGCGCTTTTATAATCTATAAATGGGTTTGATTATTTTATTTCTATTTATTTTTTTTAGAATAAAAATAACTTTTTCTTGAAATATAATCGCAACACCAAAGCCGCCTAAGGGTGGCTTTTTTCGTTTTTACAATGAGTTATAAAAATTAATAATGTAACCATTTCTTTAAATTTGTGTCACCCGAGTGTCATAAACCTTCCGTATCTTAACCATCAGCTAAATAACTGCGCTAACAATATAAAATTTTTGAACTACGGAGTTTATGATGAAACTTTCAGACTTTTTCAAAGTCAGCCTTGTGGCTTCTGCTGTAACACTTGCAGCTTGTGGTGGCGATGTGAATATTACCCCTACTAACATTGATAACAGTGTAGACAATTCAGTAGATAATTCTGGTAATGGCGGTACTGGTGAAACGCTAAACTGTGCCAGCTATATCCTGGACGGTGCTGAATTCACCGGTGAAGCAGAAGGTACAAACTGTGTATACAGCCAGGCATTTGCCAGCAACGCTAAAGAAATCACAAGCTCATTTGTTATTCCTGCTCTAGACAATAACGGCGCTCATATTTTTGAAGGTGCACTATTTATCGGTGATGACGTTGACACATCAACGGGTGCTGTTATCGATGGTGACGGCCCAACGCTAACAATTGAAGCGGGTGCAACCATTGCCTTCACTAAGCCTGAAAGCTTTATTCGTATCGCTCGTGGCGCCAACATCGAAGCAATTGGTGAAATAGACAAGCCAATCATTTTCACCAGCATCAAAGAAGTAGACGGTGATGACACCACTACAGCTCAGATTGGTGACTGGGGTGGTGTACAGATTAATGGTCGTGGCCATTCTATCCGTTGTTCTGCAGATGCAGCAGCACAAGACATGTGTAACCACTCAGCTGAAGGTATCGTTTCATACTATGGCGGTAACGATCCAGCGGACAACAGCGGTGTACTTAAGCACATCGTTATCAAATACGCAGGTTTCGGTGTTGAAGGTGACGAGCTAAACGGCCTAACACTTAACGCGGTAGGTTCTGGTACAACAATCGACTACGTACACGTACACAATGGTTTTGACGATGGTATCGAACTATTCGGTGGTAGCGTTGACCTTAAACACATCGTTGTTACAGAAACAGGCGATGACGGTATCGACTGGGATGAAGGCTGGAAAGGTAACGGTCAGTTTATCCTGGTACGTTCTAACCAATACGGTAACCACGGCTTTGAGACAGATGGTGCTAAAGTTGACCCGCTATCAACAGACGGTCAAAACCTGGTAACAACCGTTTCTAACCCAATCATTTCTAACGCTACCGTGGTTACTACTGGTGACCAAGGTGCTGAAGGTCGTCGTACTGGCGCCGGCATGGAAATGAAAGAATGGGGCAAAGCGCAACTGGCTAACATGCTGTTCGTTAATTCTTCTTCTGTAGATGGCGCCGGCTGTTTTGACCTGTATAACGAAAAAGACCTATCAGGTGCAGCGGGCGTACACGCCAATGCAAACAATGGCGATATTGCTTTCATGAGCTCGGTATTTGCCTGTGGCAAGAACTTTGAAACTGTGAACACTGCGCTAACAGGTGACCTAGCTGGCTTTGATGCTCAGACATGGTTCACGTCTGGCGAAAACAACCAGCTTATCGGTTTTGCTGATTTCGCGAACGTAGTTGGTGCCGATGGCGTATCTACTAAAACGTCAATGACTGATGCCGATGGCAACGTAGTAGCCGTAACTGCAAAAGACATGAGCGCTGTAAATTCTTTCTTCACTAACGCTGGTTATGTTGGTGCGCTTCAAGAAGGCGAAACTAGCGAGTGGGCTCAGTTCGTAGCTGCATCACTTGCTCGTGCTGATAACTAATCTAGACCAGTTCTGATGTAAAAAAGGCGCTTCGGCGCCTTTGTTCAAGGAATTTCCGGTTTAGAGGATGAAATTATGAAACAATATAAGCAGTTTAAAGCGAACTTAATTACTTTATCCATGCTCTCGCTTTTCTCTTCTTTTTCCTCTTACGCAGCAGATGCAGAAGATGTGATTAATGAAGATGCCATCGAGGAAGTTGTGGCCACTGGGACACGCTTGAAAGGGAGCGCCAGTGCGGTAATTGAGGAGCGTAAAAATCAGGCATTCGTTGCCGATATCATGGGCTCAGAGCAAATCTCCCGTACCGGCGACAGCGATGCGGCTTCGGCGTTACGCCGTGTAACCGGCCTGTCCCTGGTAAACGATAAGTTTATTTATGTACGTGGTCTGGGTGAGCGTTATTCAAGTGTGCGTTTAAATGGTGCGACGGTACCAAGTCCTGACTTGACCCGTAACGTCATCCCTTTGGATATCTTTCCATCGAGCATTATCGAATCACTGGCGGTGCAAAAAGCCTATTCACCGAATATGCCGGCAGCCTTTGGTGGTGGTGATGTAAACATTCGCACCAAGAGTATCCCTAGCGATACTGTGTTTAAATTCGAAATCGGTGCTGCCTATAAGGACACCAACGATGAAGGCTACACCTACAATGGTGGCGATGATGATTGGTTAGGTACCGATGACGGTACACGTGCGATGCCAACCTTGGTTAAAGATGCACTTAATACCTATGTGAACGGTTTGTCGGACATCTCTATTCGTAACATTCGCGAAATCGAGTCACAACGTCTGGGTTCCGATATTGGCCAGGACGCCGCCATTGCAATCAATAAGCAATTAACTAAAGCCTTGCCTCGTGACTTTGGCCTGGAAGAAGAAAGCCTGGATCCGGACTTCGATGTGAAGGCCGTCTATGGTGACCGCTTCGATGACCTGTTTGGTTTGGGCGGTTCATTCGGGTTTTTAACCTCGGTTGCCTACGAAAACGAATGGTCTAACTCAGAGCAATTCAGTGCGGTACTGTCTTCTGTGGATGCATCGGAATTTGAATGCTCTCAAGAAGACTTTACCTGTTACTCTGCGTCGGATAAAAAAGTATCAACTAAACACAATGTTAAGTTGAACACCTCGGTTAACCTTGGTTATAAGCTTGATGGTCACGATCTGACCGCGACCTACATGAAGCTACGCGATAGTGAAGATGAAGCGTCGGTATCACTGTACCAAGAGCCATCTAAGTCTCTGAGCATTGCCGATGGTCAGTTACAACGTAGCCATCTAACCTCGTTCGAAGAGCGTGAACTCGACATTCTTCAGCTGCGCGGTATGCATAACCTGGATTGGGGCTTTTTATCGGGCATTGGCATCGATTGGCAATACACCGACTCAGAAGCAACCACGGAAATCCCGGGTGAGCTGGAAGTGACGGTTCGTGATGAGTACGAAAACGGTCAGTACAAGCGTACCTTCTATAACGGCAGCCTGGGTGGTAACCCTTACCTGTATCGCTTTGTCGATTTAGAAGACAAGGTTGAGAACTGGGGTGTGAATGTCAATAGGGCGTTCTACTTTGAGGGCGGCAACCTAGAGTTGGCTGGTGGCGGTTACTTCATTGAGAAAACCCGTGATTATCGTACCGACTTCTTTAACTACCGTTTTGGCCAAACGCAGTCGTTAGAGTTGGCGCAATCGGAAGAAGAAGCACTGTCAATCGGTAGCTTTTTCAAGGATGACAGCGTAGTTGATAACACCGAAGTCGAGTTACTGTTCCAAGAACCAACCGCAGACGATTACCTCGCGGCGCAGATGATTGATGCTTACTATGGCTCATTCGATCTAACGTTTGCCGAAGACTGGCGTTTAAGTGGCGGTGTACGCTATGAAGACTTCCGTCAAGTGGCGTTGGCGTTCTCACGCTCGGCGTTTGACCCAGCCCTACTTGAAGACAAGCTAAGTGCTGAAGCCATTGAGCAGGCAACCGTGATGGAAGACGAGTACTTCTCGTCACTGTCTATGACTTACAGTCAAGAGGGTTACCAACTGCGCTTTGGTTATGGTCGTACTGTAGTTCGTCCAGACTTGCGTGAACTGAGTCCAGTACAGTTCCAGGACCCATTAACCGATTATCGTACATTAGGTAATCCGTTCTTGAAGTCGAGCCACTTGGACAACTTCGATGCCCGTGTTGAATTCTACATGGACAATGGCGATAACTACTCGTGGGTGCCTTCTATAAGGATATAGATAAGCCAATTGAGGCTTTATTGACCGAAAGCGATGGCCGTTTCACGCTGCAATTTGATAATGCAGATAACGCCTATGTTTATGGTATTGAGGCGGAGTGGTTAACCGAATTGCACAGTGATCTGCTCGGCGGTGCCTTCTTTACCTCGGGTAACCTGACGGTGAGTGATTCAGAAGTAGAAATCTTGGAATCACAACGTGGCGACTTGACTAATCTTAAGCGCCGCATGACAGGTCACTCTGAGTATGTTGCTAACTTGCAGTTGAACTATGACTCGCACAACGGCATGCATCAAGCATCACTGATTTACAACGTATTCGGTGACCGTATTCTCGCCGCAGGCGTGAATAACTTTGATGATGCTTATGAGCAGCCAATGCACTCACTCGATTTGGTATACAGCTACTACCCAACGTTTAACACCACGGTGACGTTTAAAGCCAAGAACATGCTTGGACAAGACTTTGAAGTGGAACAAAACGATGTGCTGATCCGCGAAAGTGAAAAACCGATGGAGTTTAGCTTAGACTTCGCTTACGAATTCTAACCCTTAGCACCTAAATTAAAAACCCGGCAGTTGCTGGGTTTTTTTATGCTCGAAGCCTTGTCACAGGCGTAAAAAACCGCCCAATATATGAAATAAATTTAAGTTGTAGTCCTGCCACTAGAGTAAAGCGCCAAGCAGTGTTATTGTCAGCCCATACCTAGGTATACACTTAGGGGACTCACGCAATATGTTGAACTTATTTTTCAAAAGGAAAAAGTAATGAAAAAAGTAGGCCTAGTCGGCTGGCGCGGTATGGTTGGCTCCGTACTGCTTGAGCGCATGCAACAAGAGCAGGACTTTGCACATATTGACGTGACCTTTTTTACCACCTCGCAAACCGGCCAGTTGGGACCGGACATTGCCGGTACCCCTAAGCCATTGCAAAGTGCCTATGATCTTGAAGCGCTGGCGCAAATGGACATCATATTGACCTGTCAGGGTGGCGACTACACCCATGAAGTTTACCAAAGCCTGCGTGATAAGGGTTGGCAGGGCTATTGGATCGATGCCGCCTCGGCACTGCGTATGAGCGATGAAAGCATTATTGTGCTCGACCCGGTAAATAAGGATGTGATCGAGCAAGGCCTGGAGCAGGGCGTTAAAACCTTTGTCGGCGGTAATTGTACCGTTTCCTTAATGCTATTAGCCCTGGGCGGATTGTTTGAACGCGATTTGATCGAATGGGTCAGCCCCATGACCTATCAGGCGGCCTCCGGTGCCGGTGCCCGCAACATGAAAGAGCTGCTCGTGCAAATGGGGCAACTCCATGATGTGGTGGCCGACCAGGTGCAAGACCCAAGTGCCGCTATTCTCGATATAGATAAAAAAGTGGCGACTAAAATGCAAGACGGCTCCTTGGCCTGCGACCAGTTCGGTGTGCCGCTGGCTGGCAGCTTGATCCCCTGGATTGATGTACCCATGCCGTCGGGGCAAAGCAAGGAAGAATGGAAAGCCGAGGTTGAAGCCAATAAAATTCTAGGCTCCAGCAAACAGCCTATTCCCGTCGATGGTTTATGTGTGCGTGTCGGCATGATGCGTTGCCATGCTCAGGCGCTAACCATCAAGTTACGCGAAGATATCAGCGTCAGCGAGATTGAAGAGATCCTTGGTGCCCATAACGACTGGGTTGAGGTAATTGCTAACGACCGCGAGACATCGAGCAAGGAGCTTACGCCGGTAAATGTGGCGGGGACCCTGCGTATTCCGGTAGGCCGTATTCGCAAATTGAGCATGGGGCCAAAGTACATCAGCGCCTTTACCGTAGGCGACCAACTCTTGTGGGGCGCCGCCGAGCCGCTGCGTCGCATGTTGCGGATCATCTGCGGATAAACAATGAATCCTGAAAAGCGGCCTATGCGCCGCTTTTTTAGTGCCTTATAATGCCCGATGGCGGTGGACAATCGGCCCATTGTCGCCTAGCATAAATCTAGGTAACAGTCTGATACATAGGGATATACTCTGTCTATGACTGGTAAATTGATGCGCTTTCTCGAAGGCAAGAAGGAAAGGATGACTAAGGTGTTAAGAGCGCTGCTTTTGTCGCTGGTGGTACTGGCCACTCACACCAGTTTTGCCCATGAACTCAAGGGCGCTTTTCCGGAACATTTTCCGCCTTTTAGCATTACCGGTGAGCCCATGCAGGGCATTATTCCCGATATGCTTAAGGCCATGAACCGAACCAGCGATCACGCCTATGTTGCTACTCCCTATGCCCGCCATTCCTTAAAACTCCTCGCCGAAGGACAATTGGATTTCCTTTTTGACTCGCAAACCTGGTGTAAAGACGGTGATAACTATTACTGGAGTGAGCCTATTGCCGAGGTTAAGGATATTCTGGTGATGCGCGCCAATTCAGAGCAGGCGTTTAAGAGCCTGGATGAGCTCGTGGCATTTTCCCAAGCTCGGGAGCAGGCCCTGCTGGTAGCGGGACGCTATGAATATACCTATCCGAGCCTGGAGCCCTTGTTCGCTAAAGCCAAGTTAAGGCGAAAAAACTTTTACAGTGATTTGAATATGATTAAAGCACTGCAAAACGCCGAGCACAGTGGAGTTGAGGCGGTGGTGATGTCGGCGTTGGTATTCGATTATTTGGCCGTCAAGCATCCCGAGCTGACAAAGGGCCTGATAAAGTCGAGCTTTGCGGTTCATATCGCGCCCTATCAGTTTCGTTTTCCCCGTAACGATAACGGTAAAATAAACATGATGTACACCAACAGGCTGCTAGGCCAGTTGCAATCCAGCGGCGCACTTGAGGAGATCATAGGTAAATACAGCACAAGCCAAATAAACCACTCGCACTAATCCTTTTTCCCTGATTTCAGCCCAAATCCCCTTGGGACGCTCTGATCTTAAAGAAAAAATCCAAATTTGTATTAAGCTTGAACTAGCTAATTTTTTATCGTGTGACTGCTCAAACTTATGGATGTTGCTCCCAAACGAACCCGTTTCACCATACGTGTCACCCTGATCACCTCCTTTGTCGTGGCCTGCGCCTTCACCGCCTTGGTGGCCATTGGTCTGCAGTTTGTATTCAGTAACAACCTGGCCAAGAGCAGCGCCCAGGAAAAGTTTCAGGGTATTGCCGCTAATAGCAGCGAGCAGGCACTGCTGCAGGAGCAAAGTGCCCTGGGCCTGGCTCGTAGCCTAAAGCATAGTTTCGGTAACCGGGAGCTCAGTGCCGTACACCTGAGTAAGCAGCAATTGTTGGCTTTTAGTAGCTTGTTGGAGGGCAATCCCAAGGTCTTTTCTTTATTTATCGGTTTTGCCAACGGCGATTATCTTGAGCTGTCGAACTTAGAGTCGGCCCGGAACTTGCGTCAGCTATGGGGCGCGGCGCCCAGTGACCGCTGGGTCTTGCTTAGCATCAGCGAACAAAGGGGCACACGCGGTGGCACACGCGGGGGCACACGCGAACAAACGCTTTCTTACCTCAATAGTGATCTAAGCATTCGCCACAGCGAAGTTCATGGCAGTAAGTACAACGCCAGTACCCGCCCTTGGTTCAAGCTCGCGACCAGGGATAAGGTCTATAAGATGCCGCCTTATCTGTTTAATTTTGTACGTCAGCCAGGCAGCAGCTACAGCATTAAAAGCGAGCGCGGCGATGTCTTTGGTACCAATATATTGCTGTCATCTCTGGCCGAATATATGGCCATCGAGGGGCACGGGCAGGGCGCTCAAGCCTATATGTTCGACGACAATGGCGTGCTTAGGGCACAGCGTTTGGGCAAAGAAGAGCCAATTATAGCGCCAGGCGCCACACTCTCACTGTCAGGCGATGAGCAAAGGTTATTGCAAAGCATAGGCACCCTAAGGGTAGGGGTGATGGATGATTATCCGCCGTTTGAATACAACCTGTCTGGGCAACCCAGGGGATATGGCCTGGAGCACTTGCAGCTGATCGCCGCCATGCTCGGTCTGGAGCTTGAATTGATCAATGGCTATAGCTTTCCCGAGCTGATAGAGCAGTTAAAACAGGGGCAACTGGATATGCTGCTGGGGCTGATGAAAACCGAACAACGCTTAGAGTTTGGTGCCTACGCCCAGCCCTATTATCTTCCAGAAGTGGTGTTTGCTACCGCAAACCTTGATCTGGCAACAAGGCCGCAGTTAGCGTCGTTGGCGACAAAGCGCATTGCCGCGCAAAGAGGCTACGCCATCACCCGCTTCCTACGTCAACAGTTGCCGCAGGCGCAGTTTATCGAATACAAGGATACGCTGACGGCCATGCGTGCCCTGGAGCGCGGTGAGGTGGATGCAGTGTTCGACCTAAAAGTGGTGCTGCAATATATCGAAAAGTACTTTTTTATCGATACCCTGCATCGCAGTGCCGAAGTGGAAGAGTTTAAGGGCCGAACCGAGTTTGGTTTACATCATTTTGTGCGCCAGGACTTGGCCGAGCTCATTCCCCTGATAGATAAGGCGCAAGCAGAGCTGGAGCCGCAAATTCTAACCGCTTTAGAGCAAAAATGGCTGCGCTTTGACGGCCAAGATCACCAAGGTACCCAGGCCTTAACCCAGGTACCATCGCCAAAAATACTTGCCCTGGCAAAAGACGTTAACAGCCATAATAAGTTGCACAGCATTAGCCTTAACGGCGAACAACACCTGATATATGTTAGCGCCATCACTGGCTTGATGAAGAGCAACAGCCGTGAGTATCTGGCGTTTTTGGTGAGCGAGCGTCAGGCCTTTGCTCAGCTCAACACCTATGTGCGTAACGCTATTATCATCACTCTCGCGGTGTTAGCCCTGGTGCTTCTGCTGATCACCCAATTGGCCCGAGCCATGGCCAGTCCGATCCAACGATTGATCGAAGAAAACCAAAAGATCAGTCATCGCAACTATAACGAAGTGCATTATGTCTCCTCACACATAGAAGAAATCCACCAGCTGTCGCAATCTCTGGTCAATATGTCCGAGTCCATTTGTGACTTCGAGGCCGGGCAAAAAGAACTGCTCGACTCTTTTATACAGTTGATAGCCCAGGCCATAGATGAAAAATCTCCCTATACCGGCGGCCACTGTGCCCGGGTGCCGGAGCTGGCTCTGATGCTGGCGCACCACGCTCATGAGAGTCAAACCCAGGTGTTCGCCGACTTTCGCTTTCGCTCCCAGGAGCAATGGCGCGAATTTGAAGTGGCAGCCTGGCTTCATGATTGCGGCAAGATCACCACGCCCGAGCACATAGTTGATAAGGGCTCAAAGCTTGAGTGTATCTACAACCGCATTCATGAATTACGTATGCGTTTTGAGGTGCTGTTACGTGACGCCGAAATAAGCTATTTACACGCATTACAAGCAGCTCCAGAGGACAAAAAGAAACTGGCGTCAAAGTGGCAAGGCCAGCGTCGAGAGATCATGGATGATTTCGAGTTTATCGCCCGCTGCAATATTGGCGGCGAGGCTATGGCCGAGGAAGATATCGCCCGTTTACACAAGATCAGTGAGCGCACCTGGTATCGCACGCTAAGCGATCGAGTGGGATTGTCACCGGCGGAGCAACGTCATATGGAAGACTTTGCCCCCTTTACTCCGGGGTTTGAAGCCGTGTTAAGCGATAAACCTGAGCACATTTATAAACGCCAACGCGATATCGCCGCTCGCGACAAGGGTTTTGGCTTTAATATGAAGGTTCCGGAAAATAAGCAAAACCTCGGCGAGCTCACCAATTTGAGTATCACGCGCGGTACCTTAACCGATGAGGACAGATACATTATTAACGAGCATATCACCACCACCATTCGCATGTTAGAAACCTTGCCTTTACCCCAGGAGCTGGCTCGGGTACCGGAATATGCTGGTGGTCATCATGAGAAACTCGATGGCAAGGGGTACCCGCGAGGACTGCGCGCCGAGCAAATGTCGATACCGGCAAAGATCATGGCCATTGCCGATATCTTCGAGGCATTAACGGCCAATGACAGGCCTTACAAGCAGGCGAAAACCTTGTCCCAGGCGCTTAAGATCATGAAGAGGATGGTGGCCGATGAGCATATCGACCGGGATCTGTTTAATTTGTTCCTAACCGAAAACGTTTATCTCGCCTATGCGGAGCAGTTTTTACTGCCCGAGCAAATTGATGCCATAGATATTAATGACTACCTGAGCGATTAGCGCAATAGGCGCTGTCCAGGAGGCAGGCTGCTGAAGCCGTCTAAATGCAGCTTCCAGTTGCGCAGCTCACCAACATTACCTGGGGCCTTGTCGATAATACGCAGGCGCCAGGGGCCGTATGCATTTTCGCCGTTAAAGGTGTCTATTTTATAGATTTGATTTATGTCATCACCTGAGCCGCCATTACGGTTATGCAGGCTATGCACATTGCCGCTTGGTGACACCAATTGGATGGACAGGTCGCTGCGCCAGGTATGGCGTACCGCCAATTCCACGGCCAATGAAAAGGTGCTCATCTGTTGCGGCACAAAGATCTCGCTTTCTTGAGCAACGGCACCATTGTCGACTATGCTCATCGGCTCGTCGTTGTTAAAACTGTAGGGTTGCACGCCTGGAGGCAGAATCTTTAAGGTCACCGACTGCTGTTTTAACTGGCTATCCTGGTGGGCGGTGAGGGTAAAGACATAATCGCCCCATTGGGTTTTGTTTTTGGTTGGCACTTCCAGGGTAAAGGGCATGCCGGCGTTGATTTCGTGGTGCGATAGTTTGGCCCCAGGGAGTGAGGAGGCTAAGGAAAGGCGCAATGTACCATTAAAACCATCGATGATACGGCTTTCGCAATTGAACTTGGCGGTATCACCGGCGTTGATGGTGAGCACCGAACTGGCACACTGCAAATTAAATTTAGGGTCCAGCTTATCCTTTTTGGCAGCGGCATTGGCCGTTGGTGTACCACCGGATATGCTCTCACCAACCAAGGTATCTATGCTTTTTGCCGCATAGGGCAGTTGGGTGCGAGAGGCGAGACGCAATGGGTTGTTTGAAAAAAGAGGAGTGCTAAGTTGCCATTGTGAGCCGATTGACGAGCCTGTGGTGTGTAGCGCATAGCTGTCATTGATATCGATATTGTGTGCCGCATAAACGTCAGCGTCGCTTGCCAGCATACAAGCTAGGGTTGCGGTTGCTATCAGTGGATAGCGGATCAGGGTTGAAAGATTAGCCACAATAAAGCTCCGGGTTTTCGAACATTAATACAATCCCTATTTTCTCTTGTTGATTTACGCTCTAGAGATAAACGTAAATTAAGAAGAAAAAGGAAGGCTCTAGAGAGCCTTCCAGGGGTTACAGCTTACTTACGTTTACCGTTGCCTTTTGACTTAGGAGAAGCCGCGATGGTTTCTTCTAAAGAACAGTTGGCAGTGCCAGTTTCACATACTTGGTAAGTGAAGCTGGTAGCGGTTGAGTTAAAGCGGTCTGTGTAGTCTGTTTTTCTCACAGCTGAGGCAACTAGGGCACCATCGCGGTATACATCAAACTCAGTTGCAGTTTGTGCAGTCCAAGATAGATCCGTTGTTACTCGGTTACCGTCGGTTTCAGCTGTACCTTGTACAAAGATAGTTGGCACTGGTACAGGCTCAGTCACAGTTACGTCTTTAGTGATTGAGTGCTGGGCACCGTCATCATCGCTTACAGTTAGGGTTACAGTGTAAGTACCCGCAGCTGTGTAGCTGTGTGAAGGGTTAGCTAGAGTTGAGCTAGCGCCGTCACCGAAGTCCCAAGAGTGAGTTGTTACCGCACCGTCAGTGTCACCAGATAGGTCGCTGAACTGTACGTCCAGGTCAGTAGCGGCGAACGTGAAGTCAGCTACAGGTGCTAGGTTAGCTGGCGCGTCTACGATAGTGAAGCTTACTTGTGCTTGGTCGAACGCGTCTTGTGAGTCAGTCGCAATAGCAGTCACGATGTGGTCACCAGCGCCTAGTGTGTTGATGCTGAATAGAGCACCAGTACCGATTAGGCCGTTGAAGTTATCGTACCAGCTGATACCTGCGCTTAGGTCACCGTCTTCAGCGTCGGTTGCCGTACCGTCGAAGGTGATGCTGTCACCTAGGTTGAAGCTAGTGCCACCCATAGGTGCATTGATAGTCATCACTGGGGCTTGGTTTTCAGCCGGAGGCGGAAGTACCGCGTTGCCGTTTGATACCGAGATGCTCCAGTTGTTCAGTACGCCGTTCATGGTGTAGCTTGACGTATCTTCAACAAACAGACGCCATGTACCCATGCTTGACTCGCCTGCAAACTCAACCGGTGTAAAGGTGTGTACCAGGTCTGCGTTCCAGAATTGACGCCAAGTTACCAGTTTAACCGTGGTGCCAGTTGGAGACTGTAGCCATACGTTCAAGTATTGAACCGAGTTAAATGAGATATCAACATTTACTTCAATTGCATCGATAGCAACGCCGGTAGGCAGGTCGATTTCAGTAAAGACTTTACCACCCATCTCAGGCATAGCGATTGCTGTGTTGTTTGCACCGCTTACCGTAGTGTTAGCGTTAGCAACAGACAGTTCAACCGTTTCACTGCTGCTTTGGCCGGCAGAGTCTGTTGAAGTCGCTGTGATCACGTGGTCGCCTACCGACAGGTCAGACTTAGTGAATGAAGTGCCGTTACCGATTACACCGTCGATGCTTGACGTCCAAACGATGCCAGCTGTCAGGTCGCCGTCTTCGGTGTCGTTAGAGCTTGCGCTGAAGCTGATAGTTTCACCGTTCAAGAATGCGCCCTGGTTAGCAGGAGTTGCTATCTGTACGTTTGGCGCAAAGTCTGTGCCAGCTGTAGGTGCGCCAGTTAGTTTTAGTGACCAGCTGTTGATAGCCCCCGTGTCGCCTGCAACTTCATCAACGACTTTCAGTTGCCACTCACCCAGTGCGTTGTCCAACTCGTATTCGGTAGGAATAAAGTTACCAACAAGGCCTGTGCCGTTACCACCCGCACGGTCGTGCAGAATAACTTCTTCGCCGGCTGGTGAAATGACAGACACTACCATGTCTGATGCCCAAGTGTGTGTGATGTCAACAAACACTTCAACCTGAGTTAGCGTCATGTCGTAAGGAACATTGATGCTGCTGGTTGCTGGGTTTGAAGGATCGTCATCGCTGATAGGCACGATTTCGTTGTTGGTCAGCATAGTAGAAACTGTACCTTGAGGCCATACTTTCAGCTCTAGGTTGATGTTCTTAGACACGCTGCCATCAGTGGCATTGACAGTCAAATTGTACGTACCAGGCGCAGTTTGCGCTGTCGTATTGATAGTCATGGTGTTCGTGGTGTCGCCCGCAACCGGGTTTTGTGCGAAGACCACGTCAGCGTTAAGCGCAGGAATGCTGGTCAGGCTCATAGTTGCTGTGCCGTTGAAACCGCCTGCTGCAACTAGGTCGATTGAGTAAGCCTGGCTGTCGCCTTGGTTGATGGTTGATTTACTTGGCGTTGCTTCCATGAAGAAAGAAGGACCCGCGCCGCCCGAATCGATTAGTGCATTGGCAACGTTCAAACGCTTACCAGAGATGGTTTTACCTGCCAAAGCCGCAAGCGTATCACCTGTATTCATTAATACACTTTTTAGCTGTGATGTAGTCAGGTTCGGGTTGCCCGCAAGGAGCAGGGCTGCAGCGCCAACTACGTGAGGTGTGGCCATTGACGTACCGCTGAAGGTGTCGTAGCTGTTGTTAGGCGTAGTTGACAGGATGAATGAACCAGGTGCAGCCAAGTGAACCAGCTGATCACCATAGTTTGAGAAACCAGACAGGTTGTCGGCGCTATCGGTTGAAGCTACTGCTACTACGTTTGGTACATCGTAACCCGCAGGGTAGAAACCGCCGTTGTCGATGTCAGCAGAGTCGTTACCCGCTGCCGCTACGAATAGCATATCGGCGTTGTTGGCTGCTGTGATTGCATCTTTAAGCGTTTGCGTGAAACCACCGCCACCCCAGCTGTTGTTTAGAACGCGAACGTTGTTACCGGCATTTTTAAGACCGATCATATAGTCGATACACTGTACGCCGTCGGCTAGAGTACCGCCGCCCGTGCCAAGGAAGCTACAACCTACCATGCTGGTTTGCCAGTTAACACCGACAACACCCAGGTTGTTGTTACCTTTGGCGCCGATAGTACCGGATACGTGAGTACCGTGAGAACCTGTGTCAGACGGGTTACCATTGTCTAGGATGGCTGAGATACCGTGGATGTCATCGATATAACCGTTACCGTCATCATCGATACCGTTGCCCGCGATTTCATTCGGGTTGGTCCAGATGTTGTTAGCCAAGTCTGGGTGGTTGAAATCGAAACCTGTATCGATAACACCAACAACAACAGAAGAATCACCGATTACATAGTCCCAAGCTGTTTCAGCTTGAATCTTCTGCATGCCGTAAAGGCTTGCATATGAAGTATCATTTGGAACTGCAGTAGTGTGTACTATGTAGTTAGGCTCTGCGTATTCTACAAGTGGGTGGTTTTGAAGGCTGGCAAGTACCGCATCAACTTTACGGCCTTGACCAAGCTCTAGCACCGCTAGACGACCGTTGGCAATGTTACGTAAACGGTCATCAACACCGTCGTTGTTTTTATCTTTGAAAGATACGCCGAGATTACGAGTAAGGTCTTTACGATCTTTTTTATCTACTTTTTGTTTGAACTTAACGATAACTGATTGTTGATCGTAGTCAGGTGTTGCTTTGAACGGTGCTTTAGCAACCGCTAGGGCTACAGGGCTGATACCAGCTAGTAGTGTTGTACCTACTAGGGCGTTTATTAATTTGGAAGATGACTTCTTGGGCGTTTTCATCATCTGATCTCCTGTTGTGTGTAAATTTAACTTATGGTTGTTTTATTTGTACGCACCCACTTCATTTTCATTCTCCCTGTAAGTCGTCGCACGATCGCACTTATTGTATCCATATGCATATATTTATATGCCTTTATTTGCATATGATCAATAAATAATAAACAAAAAATTCACATTTATTCATAATTGGTGTGTAAACACATACTTTTGCATGATTTAAAAGGGGTTTTTATTACGGGGTGATGGCAAAATAATTTCAGTTTTTCGAAGGCTTTCTTGTTTCTTATGTATTGATGTGCAATTTGCAATAGATTTGTTGGCAGGAAAAAAGTGCTATAAAACCAATGGTTATTCAGTTTTTTGTGATATTTATGCGCTGATGCCTGGGTGCGTTTGTTCTCTTTAGGAATGCGATTAAAAAGCTTAATTGTATATGGGTTATGTACGGGCAGCCTGAGTGGCGGCGTCCACCCTATAAGGATGTTGTATACAAAGTATGTAGAGCAAAGTCGCACAGAGAGGGGGGGAACTCTCGTTCTTGGTAGAGATTCACCATCAAACGGCCGTTATGGCGGGCTCTGATCCATTCCCGATGTCAATATACGGAATTTTAATGGTGCATCTGTCGTTTGCGTCGGGCACGTAGCGCTCTGCTTGTATGCGTTTTATAGCTGTTAATTTCTCGAGTGTTACTTGGGGAGTGTGCAGAGCATATGTATAGGCTGTATACAAAGAAAAAGTAGAGACCATGGGATGCGCTCTGCTTAAGGTCCGACTGTAAATTGATTTATTCAGGTTAGAAAGAGAACATTTGCTCAGCAGCACATTCTGTGGGCCTTGCTCACAGGCCTCAGAGGTGAGGGTGCCGCTTACCTAGCGTCAGAGATATCGCTGTGCAGAGTGCTGTTGGCTACAGTGGCAATTTTGGCACCGTCGTTTTCTCTAGCTTTTATGGTTGCCGATGAGCATATCGACCGGGCCCTGTTTAATGTGTTCCTAACCGAAAACGTTTACCTGGCCTATGCAGAACAGTTTTTACTGTCCGAGCAAATCCATGCCATAGATATCAACGACTGCCTGTGCGATTAGCGCAGTAGGCGCTGTCCAGGAGGCAGGCTGCTGAAGCCGTCTAAATGCAGCTTCCAGTTGCGCAGTTCACCAACATTGCCCGGAGCCTTGTCGATAATACGCAGCCGCCAGGGACCATACGCATTCTCGCCGTTAAAGGTGTCTATTTTATAGATTTGATTTATATCATCACCTGAGCCGCCATTACGGTTATGCAGGCTATGCACACTGCCGCCGGGAGAGACCAGCTCGATGGCAAGATCGCTGCGCCAGCTATGGCGTACCGCCAATTCCACAGCCAACGAAAAGGTGCTCATTTGTTGCGGCACAAAGATCTCGCTTTCTTGAGCAACGGCACCATTGTCGACTATGCTCATCGGCTCGTCATTGTTGAAACTGTAGGGTTGCACGCCTGGAGGCAGAATCTTTAAGGTCACCGACTGTTGTTTTAACTGGTTGTCTTTATGGGCGGTGATCGTAAACACATAATCGCCCCACTGGGTTTTGTTTTTGGTTGGCACTTCCAGGGTAAAGGGCATGCCGGCGTTGATTTCGCGGTGCGATAGTTTGGCCCCAGGTAGTGAGGAGGCTAAGGAAAGACGCAATGTACCATTAAAACCATCAATGATACGGCTTTCGCAATTGAACTTGGCGGTATCACCGGCGTTGATGGTGAGCACCGAACTGGCACACTGCAAATTAAATTTAGGGTCTAGCTTATCCGTTTTGGCTGCGCCATTGGCCGTTGGTGTACCACCGGATATGCTCTCGCTAACCAAGGCATCGATGCTTTTCGCCGCATATGGCAGTTGGGTGCGAGATGCAATACGTAGAGGGTTGTTCGAAAAAAGCGGGTTGCTAAGTTGCCATTGTGAGCCGATTGACGAGCCTGTGGTATGTAGCGCATAGCTGTCATTGATATCGATATTGTGTGCCGCATAAACGTCTGCGTCGTTTGCCAGCATACAAGCCAGGGTTGCGGTTGCTAGTAGTGGATAGCGGATT
>NZ_PQCF01000031.1:74534-183658 GCF_002964765.1 Pseudoalteromonas sp. T1lg88 | reverse complement strand
CGGGTTTTCGAACATTAATACAATCCCTATTTTCTCTTGTTGATTTACGCTCTAGAGATAAACGTAAATTAAGAAGAAAAAGGAAGGCTCGAGAGAGCCTTCCCAGGGGTTACAACTTACTTGCGTTTACCTTTAGTCTTAGGAGTAGCCGCAATGGTTTCCTCTAAAGAACAGTTGGCAGTGCCAGTTTCACATACTTGGTAAGTGAAGCTAGTCGCAGTAGAGTTAAAGCGGTCTGTGTAGCTTGTTTTGCTCACACCTGAGTCAATTAGAGCTCCGTCACGGTATACATCAAACTCAGTTGCAGTTTGTGCAGTCCAAGATAGGCTTGCTACTACACGGCCGTTAGAGGCTTCAGCAGTACCTTGTACAAAGATAGTTGGCTCTGGTACAGGCTCAGTCACAGTTACTTCTTTAGTGATTGAGTGCTCGGCACCGTCATCATCGCTTACAGTCAGGGTTACAGTGTAAGTACCCGCAGCTGTGTAGCTGTGTGAAGGGTTAGCTAGAGTTGAGCTAGCGCCGTCACCGAAGTCCCAAGAGTGAGTTGTTACCGCACCGTCAGTGTCACCAGATAGGTCAGTGAACTGAACGTTAAGGTCAGTAGCGGCGAAGCTGAAGTCAGCTACAGGCGCTTCGTTTGCAGGTGCATCTACAACAGTCAGAGTTACTTGCTTCGAGTCGAATGCTTCATCATTATCCCACGCTACCGCAGTTACTGTGTGGTCGCCTGCAACTAGTGAGTTAGTGCTGAATAGACCGCCAGTACCAATCTTACCGTTGAAGTTTGAGTACCAATCGATACGTGAACTGATGTCACCTTCTTCTGCGTCGATAGCTGTTGCTTCGAAGGTTACGCTGTCGCCTAGGTTGAAGCTAGTGCCACCAGTAGGTGCAGTGATAGTCACTACAGGTGCAGTGTTTTCAGCCGGTGGTGGTAGTATCGCGTCACCGTTAGATGCTGAGATGCTCCAGCTGTTAAGTACGCCGTTCATGGTGTAGCTTGACGTATCTTCAGCGTATAGGCGCCATTTACCCTTGCTTGACTCACCTGCGAATTCTACTGGAGTAAAGGTATGGATAAGGTCTTTATTCCAGAAGTCACGCCAAGTTACTAGTTTCACTAGAGTACCAGCAGGAGACTGTAACCAAACGTTCAAGTATTGAACTGAATCGTAAGAGATGTTTACAGACACTTCTAGGGCATCGATAGCAACACCGGTAGGTAGGTCGATTTCAGTGAATACACGGCCGCCCCACTCAGGAAGTGCAATGGCTGTGTTGTTAGAACCACTTACCGTAGTGTTAGCAGCTGCTACAGAGAACTCGATGCTCTGGTTAGTCGTTTGACCCGCTGAGTCGGTAACAGAAGCCGTTACTACGTGGTCGCCAGCAGATAGGTCAGACTTAGTGAAGCTTGCACCGTTGCCGATAACACCATCAACACTTGACGTCCATACAACAGTTGAAGTTAGGTCGCCATCTTCAGTGTCGCTTGCATTTGCAGAGAAACTTACAGTTTCGCCAACAAGGAAGGCACTGTTGTTTTCAGGAGTTGCGATAGACACGTTAGGAGCGAAGTCAGTAGCACCTAGAGGTGCGCCGCTTAGCTTCAACGTCCAGTTGTTTAGAATACCGGCGTTGTTGTTGTTGTGGTCTTCTACTTGTAGCGTCCAGTTACCTAGAGCGTTATCAAGCTCGTGGTCGTAGTTTACAAAGTCCATCTCAAGACGGTTACCCGCTTGGCCTTCGAAGCTGCGAAGTACAGACTCTTTACCGTTAGGTGCTACTAGCTTGATCACTAGGTCAGCGATGTTGTCGTGAGTGATGTCAACGTGACCTGCAACCTCAGTGATGATCATTTCGTGAGGTACATTGATTACGCTCTCAGCTGGTGCTTCTGGTGCATCATCGGCAATCAATACCGCTTCGTTATTGCTGAAGCTGGTAGAGGTGCTGCCTTCAGGCCATACACGCAGAGTTAGAGGTAATGTCTTAGTGATATCACCGTCTACCGCTGTAACCGTCATTTGGTATGTACCAGGAGCAGTTGCAGTTGTGGTGTTGATAGTCATAGTTGTGGCTGTGTCAGCAGCAACTGGGTTTTGACTAAATAGCACTTGTGCATCTAAAGCTGGAACAGTAGACAGGCTTAGAGTTGCATCGCCTGTGAAACCACCGGCAGCGGTAAGGTCGATAACGAAGTCTTGGCTTTCGCTTTGGTTAACCGTTGCAGACGAAGGCGTGGCATTCATAAAGAATGAAGGACCTGTACCGCCTGAATCAGCCAAGGCATTGAACACGTTCATGCGCTTGCCGTTGATGGTTTTGCCTTGCAATGAGGCTAAGTCATCACCCGTGCCCATTAGGACTTGTTTAAGCTGCGCAGTAGTTAGGTCTGGGTTACCAGATAATAGAAGCGCTGCAGCACCGGCTACGTGAGGTGTGGCCATTGAGGTACCGCTTAGTGTGTCATAGCCACCACCAGGAACGGTTGAAACAATGAAGTGACCAGGAGCGGCGATGTGTACTAGTTCGTCACCGAAGTTTGAGAAACCAGAAAGGTTGTCTTGGCTGTCGGTAGAAGCAACGGCCATTACGTTTGGTACGTCATAACCTGCAGGGTAGAAACCGCCTGGATCGATATCAGATGAATCGTTACCTGCTGCCGCTACGAATAGCATATCGGCGTTGTTAGCTGCTGTGATTGCATCTTTAAGAGTTTGCGTGAAACCACCGCCACCCCAGCTGTTGTTAAGAACGCGAACGTTGTTACCAGCATTTTTAAGACCGATCATATAGTCGATACATTGTACGCCATCGGCTAGGGTACCGCCGCCTGAGCCTAGGAAGCTACAACCTACCATGCTAGTACGCCAGTTTACACCAACAACACCTAGGTTGTTGTCACCTTGAGCACCGATAGTACCGGCTACGTGAGTACCGTGAAGACCAGTGTCTTGAGGGTTACCATTGTCTAGGATGGCAGAGATACCGTGGATGTCGTCGATATAACCGTTACCGTCGTCATCGATACCGTTTCCAGGGATCTCGTTCGGGTTGCGCCAGATGTTGTTTACAAGGTCAGGGTGTTGGAAATCGAAACCTGTGTCGATAACACCCACGATTACTGATGCATCACCGATGGTGTAATCCCATGCCGCTTCGGCAGAGATTTTTTGCATGCCGTAAAGGTTTGCATAGCTAGGGTCGTTAGGAGTCGCTTGATGCTTAACGATGAAGTTAGGCTCTGCATACTCTACAAGTGGGTGGTTTTTAAGGCCAGCCAATACCGCATCAACTTTACGGCCTTGGCCAAGATCTAGTACCGCAAGGCGACCGTTAGCAATGTTGCGTAGGCGGTCATCAACACCGTCATTGTTTTTATCTTTGAAAGATACGCCAAGGTTGCGAGCAAGCTCTTTACGCTCTTTCTTTGCTACTTTTTGTTTGAACTTAACGATAACAGTTTGTTGATCGTATTCTGGTGCTGCTTTGTGTGGCGCTTGCGCTACTGCTAAAGCAACAGGACTGATACCAGCTAATAGTGTAGTACCTACTAGTGTTTTGATTAGTTTGGAAGATGACTTCTTGGGCGTTTTCATCATCTGATCTCCTGTTGTATGTAAATTTAACTTATGGTTGGTTCACTTGTACGTACCCACTTCATTCTCCCTGTAAGTCGCACGCTCGCACTTCTTGTATGCGAATGTATATAGTTATATACCTTCATTTGTATATGATCAATAAAAATGACGCAAAAAATTCACATTTATTTATAAAAAACGTATAGAAAGTATGCAGTAGATTGATTTAAAAGGGGTTTTTATTACAGGAAAATGACAAAATATTTTTTCTTCATCGGAAGAATTTCGTGTTTTTGTCTATTGATGTGTAAATTGCAATAGAATTGTTAGCAGGACAAATGTCCTATAAAGCCAGTATTTATGCACTATTGCGCGTTATTTATGCAGAGATGTGCAGGGCCATTCCCAGGCCGGAGAAAAACCCAGAGAGCATGTAAATGTATATGAGTTTGTATCACAACCTGCTGATTTCAAACCGTGGCGAGAACATGTATACACTGTATACAAACGAACTCCGAGTGCTGGCCGATAGGCGCTCAGCCTTGCTGGAAAGCGGAGCAGGGGACTGGTGTCAAAAGAGCAGAGTCTTGCACTAAAGCTGCTTGTGGGGCTTTAACTAGGGGTTTTATAAGCCTAGAGAGGTTGACCTTAGATGCCTGTGTTAATACCAGGGGCAAGGGGGCTCAAGGTTGCAGGTGTTCCTCGTTGGCAAGCTGTTGGCAGCGCCTGATGCATTGGCCAGGTTAAAGCCTATCGCTTATATGGGGGCTTGGTACGCGCAGTGGCGTTAAAGAATTTGGGTCGGGTATATAAAGAAAAAAAGCAGAGGCCCAATGGGGATGGGCGCACTGCTTTGGTTAAGGTCCAACTAGAAATTAGTTTCTGCTTAGAAAGAGATCACTTGCTCAGCAGTACAGTCTGTGGTGTTTTGATCACAGGCTTTATAGGTGTAGGTACCGCTAGCCTTACGTGAGAAGGCATCGTTGTACTGAGTACCATTGGCAACAGTGGCGATTTTGGCACCATCACGGTAGATATCTGCACTACCAGACGACGCACCTAGGGCTACAAGCTCTACCTGGTTTTTGCCTTTGGCAAAGGTATGTGTGGCGCTCAGTGATAGCTCACCCGGAGTTGGGGTGTTGCCACAACCGTTTTGCGTTAGGTAATCGTGCGCGGCCTTGGCCTTAACGATACCGTAACCGAAGTATACGTCGTGACCCGCTGCACCTTGGTCTTCGGCAGTCATCTTCAATGCGTCACGGATTTGCTCACCCGTACATTCGGTGTGGTTTGACCATACCAGGGCTGCAACACCGGCTACCGCAGGTGAAGCCATAGAGGTACCGCTCATGTAACCATAATCTGATGCGGTCACGCTGACGTTGATTGATGCAGCGTTAACTAGGGCATCGCGGTCAGCCAAGTCTGCGCCTACAGCAGGAATTGAGGTGCTGTTGAAATCACCTAGGGTGCCATAAAGTACGCCATCAACGTTGTTGACGATAACCGCACCGACGCCGCCTGAGGCTTCACAGTTAGCAACTTTATCGTGGAAGCTGATATTACCGCGGTCGATAACACAAACACGACCGTTAGCGCCGCTGTCAACAGACTCTGCTGTGCCCATGAAATAAGCTGCAGCCGTAACATCACCGCCGTTTTCCATGCCCGCCGTGCTATAGAAAGTACCATCGGCATTTAGCGCTGCAATGCCCGCCATGCCCGCAGGGTAGGTAGAAAGCGTTTGAACGCCACCGGCTGTTGCTTCAACGCAGATGGTTTCATCGAAGTTGGCGCGCTTGCCGCGGCCGGTTGTACAGCTTGGAAACTGAGAAAAAGATGCAATCTTGTTGTCAGCGTCGTTGGCACCAACCATCATTACTGCAGGGTAGGCTGCAGGATAAGAAGCAGCTGAGTTACCATCGTTACCGGCTGCCGCTACGATCAGACCACCATTGGCACTGAATTCAGCAAAGGCATTACCTTCAATGCTGTTGCTGCCGCCGCCACCTAGGCTCATGTTGATGATGTTGGCACCGGCCTGGCTACATAGGTTAGTTGCATGGGCAAGATCTGAAGAGTAAGCCCAGCCGCGCTCGGTGAATACCTTAACAATGTGCATTTCAACGCCTGGGGCCATGCCCACTACGCCGTATTCATTATCGCTGGCGCCAATGGTACCGGCTACGTGCGTGCCGTGTGGACCACCGTTTACATTCCAATCGCCTGTGCCTGGGTCATAATCACCCGTGATGCCAGCCCAGTTGAAATCAGGGTTTGATTTATCAAGACCAGAGTCGATAACACATACTTTCATGCCTGCGCCGGCGATGAAAGGTACTTGGTTAGCCTGTGACTGATACACAGCATACGGTGTAAGCTGACCGGTCATAGGGTTGCCTGCATCGTCGTTGTATAGAGCGAATGGCTTACGGATTTGGTCTTTTTCAATTAGTTTTACATGTGGGTTATTAAGAACACCCTTAACCTGAGAAAGGTCCATGCCAGGGAAGCTAGCGGCAAAGAAACCTTCGCCATCTACTTTAATTTCTGCGCCAGACTGAATGGCTAGTGCTTTGATAACGCCTTTACTGTTGTTATCAACCTGGATTACAAAACGAGAATCGTCTGCTTGAGCGCTTGCTGCTGCGCTAAGTGTTAATGCCGCTAAGGCGCTCGCTATTTTTGTTACCTTCATAACTTTGCTCCAATGTGTGTAGGGGTTGGCGTTACCTTGGTGTTGTCCGTACACCGCGAAAACGCGTATGACCTACTAGTTGGTGTTCAATGCTATTTATCTTTGCGGCTTCTGGTGCTCAGGCATAAATATTTGAACTTGCTAAAAAATATAACGTGATCCCTTAACTCTGAGAGGAGTGAGGAATCAATTTCAATGACTCAACATATACATTTATATACATATGGACACTAAAGATCAAATAAATTTAACCTTTTGTACACAGTAATGACAAAAAACTTTCAAAAAAATCCTAAATAAGTATGGTAAGTATCGGAAAAATAGAAGAATTATTCGATAAGTTGCAGTTATCAAATTAACTGATAATTTCTAGGCAATTTGCGTATAGGTCGGTCACTTTATTCCAAAAGTGGGTCTTTATGTTGTTTTTTTGTTGGGATAGAAGCGACCTAATGTGGGTCGGTGTTGTGGGCGATGCTTTTTTTGTCGCCGACAAAGGAAGAATGTTGCTTAATCGTCGCTCTGAAAGCCCGACCTACAACCTTGGCGGCAAAGGCCGGGCTACAGCGTGAATTATGTGCATATTTGTCGGCCTGAAGGCCGACCTACCACGAGATGGTGCCTATATGTAGCTCGGTGCTTTGCGCCGACAAAGGAAGAATGATGCTTAATCGTCGCTCTGAAAGCCCGACCTACAACCTTGGCGGCTAAAGGCTGAGCTACAGCGTGAATTATGTGCATATTTGTCGGCCTGAAGGCCGACCTGCAACGAGATGGTGCCTATTTGTAGGTCGGTGCTTTGCGCTGACAAAGGAAGAACTATGCTTAATCGTCGCTCTGAAAATCCGACCTACAACCTTGGCGGCAAGGGCCGATCTACAGCGTGAGTCATGTGCATATTTGTCGGCCTGAAGGCCGACCTACCACGAGATGGTGCCATTTGTAGGTCGGTGCTTTGCGCCGACAAAGGAAGAATGTTGCTTAAGCGTCGCTCTGAAAGCCCGACCTACAACCTTGGCGGCAAATGCCGAGCTACAGCGTGAATCATGTGCATATTTGTCGGCCTGAAGGCCGACCTACATTAGGCGTTATTGATGGTGGGTGGTTTTTTCGGACAGCGAATGGTGAGTTTGGCGCCGCCTAGGCTCGATGAACCTACGATCAACTTACCACCATGGGCTTCGCTTATCTTTTTCGCCAACGCCAGACCCAGGCCCACACCGCCGGAATCGCGACAACGACTTAAGTCGAGGCGCACAAAGGGTTCGATTACCCGTTGGCGCTCGGCTACAGGAATACCGGGACCGTCGTCTTCAATACAGATCTCATAATGGTGCGCTAGGTTATTTAAAGTGACATGCACCTGTGTTTCGGCAAAACGGGCGGCGTTGCGAATAATATTGGAAACAGCGCGGTTCAATTGATGACTGTCGGCTTGCACCACACAAGGCTGGGGGCCCTTCTCGGTGAGCTCGAAATGAATATCGGCGTAGAGGTCGACATGGGACTCGAGTTGTCGCGACAGTAGATTGCCGAGCTTAATTTCACTGGTGTGTAGCGCCCGAGATTTATTCTCTAATTGGATAAAATCCAACGCTTCTTTGACCAGCTTTTCGAGCTCGGTAAGGCCATTATTTATCTTGGTGGTTAAGAGCTTGCCGTTGTCGCCATTAAGTGAGTCCTCAAGCATATCGAAGGCCAGTTGCACCCGTGCCAAGGGCGCCCTAAATTCATGGGCAACCGCTTGAATCAGCTCGCGTTGCGATTTGATGTTTTCATTTAATGAGCGGTTTATCTTATTTTGATGCATCCGCTTTACGAAAAGCAGGATAAAGGCAAAGCTGGCGCACAGGGAGGCGATCCACACATTACGTGTGTATCTTTGCTGTTCAATCTCGCTGCGTTTTAGGCTTTGATCCGCCTGCAAGAGTTTGATCTGCTGTTCTCTTTTTTCTGCTTCAAAGTGGCTTAATAAGAAGGCAACGCGCTGATCGCTCTCTGAGTTAAACATTTCATCGTTGACCTGCTTGAACAGCTCCAGGTAGTGAAGCGCTTCGGCCAGTTCATTCTTGTCCTTATAGATCTGATAGAGATACTGATAGGCATCGCGCACCATGCGCTTATCTTCAACATCCGTTGCCACCTCTATGGAGCGATTAGTTAAATGTATGGCTTGGGTTATCTCGCCTTTGAGTCTGGCCGTTTTGGCGCTGACCAACAAGGCATTGGCCTGCAGGGGGATAATTTTTAAATCAATGATTTTTTGCAATGCTGGCTCGGCGTATTCCTGAGCCAAGCCCGCATCACCCAACTCTATATAGGCGCTGGCAATATCAATTTTTATACGTGCCATCATGGCAACATCATCCAATTCCTGGGCAAGTTCCAAGGCGGATTGATATTGATGCAGTGCCGCATCAAATTGGTGTTTACGTTGGTGCACGGCTCCCAGGTTGGTCAGCATTTCGGCAATGCCAAGCTTGTCCTGCAGGGTTTCGTAATAACCCAGTGCCCGCTGCAGGTAAGACAAGGCCATATCATAGTCTTCAAGATAGAAGTAGGTTAGGCCTATGTTGCCAAGCACCTGCGCCAGGCCGGGAACATCGTTAATACGCTCGCGTATGGTCAGGGACTTTAGTTGGTAATCCAGGGCTAAACTGTAGTTGCCGCTGGTGCCGTGTATATTGGCCAGGTTATTGAGAGATACGGCGATGCTTTTCTCTTCGCCAATTTGCTGTTGCAGTTCAAAGGCGCTTTGAAAATACTCCAGCGCTTTTTTTGGCTCGCCCAAGGTCTGGTGAATAATGGCAATATAATTGGTGGTGTTGGCGATGCCGCGGGTGTCTTTTTGCTCCTCGGCTATCTCAAGTGCCTGCTCAAAGTTTTTCAGTGCGGACTGGTAATTGGCGGTACGCCAATAGATGATCCCCTGCATGGTAACAGATACATACAGGCCGCGTTTATAGTCGGCTTCTTTAGACAAAGCCTGGCTTTGATCGGTACGGGCCTGTGCCTGCTCGTATTGGCCCAGGGTGATATGGGCCCAGGCCATGTTATTAAGTACCGTGATCTGACGCTTAGCATTAGGATACTTGGCAAAGATGGCCAAGGCCTGCTCGGCATAGTCTAAACTGCGCGGCGGATTGTTATCACGATAGGCTTCAACCAGCTCGGTTAAAATCAGACTTTTGTCTGCGCCCTTGGCCTGCGGCAGTTGTGCCTCAAGCTGTGCCACCGAGTTTTGTTCTGTACCGTCATTACCCTGCACCGAGGTACTGAGCCAAAGCCCGGTACCTAGGAGTAAAAATAAGAGTAATACCAGTTTAAAGCGCATCGTGTTATCTATCCCCTACAAACAGATAGCCTTTACCGTGGATAGTTCTAATTCTAGTCGAAGGATGGTTATCATCGCCAAGCTTTTTACGAATACGTGATACGCGCAAGTCTATGGTTCTATTGGAGCTTTCATAGCCAAGCTTGGCAAAATGCTCGGATATAAACTCCCTGTCGCAGATCACCCCAGGATTGCTGGCAAGCAGCGCCAGTAATTCAAATTCCGCTGTGGTCAAATCTACGGCCTTGCCGTTTTGCTCGGCGCTTTGATACTTCTTATCTATTACCAGATCATCGAACTTTATTAAGGCCTCATCTTCAACCGGCTCTTGTTCCTGTACTTCTGTACTAGGTAAAGGCGCCACTTCATGAGGGTTGCGGCGCAACAGAGCACGTACCCGGGCTAGCAGAACCCGCGAGCGCACCGGCTTGGCTAAGTAATCGTCGGCACCGGTTTCGAGGCCGGCTACTTCATCAATGTCATTGTCCAAGGCGGTAAGCATAAGGATAGGGCCGTCGTAGGTGCCCTCTAACCCCGGGTACCCATAGCGAGCCTGGCGACATACAGACAGTCCGTCCATATCCGGCAGCATGACATCAAGCACCACCAGAGTAGGCTGCTCGGTGATTATGGTTTGCAGCGCTTTCAAGCCGTTGTGCTCAATTTTGGTTTTATAGCCGTTGGTTTCAAGAAACCCTGACACTAGTTGCGCTAACTCGATGTCGTCATCGACGACTAAAATCCAGTTATTATCTTTCCCATTCATCATATTGCCCAGATAGTAACATTTTATTCATAACTCGGTCATCATACATGAGATTGTATTGAGTTGTATATCAATGTTTTGCACTCGGGTAAGGGAGTAAAAGTGGCTCCCGGCGGCATTTCTTACAGGTGATGGCCCGGTTGCTAATTGAAATTACGACATACCTGCCGCGCGACTTCTTCATTGTGCTGGCTAGGCTCTTGCTTATAGATAAGGTAATACTTTTCGCAGTGACTGCCCTTGGTGGCGATAAAGTCGGGACTGAGTAGATCCGGGGTCTCATTTAACCGCGCCTGCGAGGGCGTGAGTGGGGGACTAATCTCGGCGCTGGCTACGGGTTCAGCATCCGCGGGTTCATCTGCAAGCATTATTCCTATCAGTGCGATAGCAATAAGAATCAGCATGGCTTCGGCGAGCGGAACTTTATTGCGGATATTTGCCGACATTAAACCAAAGAACATATTTACGCCCTGTTTTTAAACACTTTTTATTTGCTATGAGTATAGCCTATTGGCGCGGGCTAGGGTGGCAGGGTCTAAGCGTGCAGGCACGCCGGAGCGTGCCCTAGATTAAGAAGGTTAAGAATGGGCTTCTTGCTTAAGTGTAACCACACGCTGAGGAAAGGGGATCTCTATATGCGCCTGTTGTAAGGCCTGAAATACTGCCTTGTTGATTTCAAGCCGGGTGGCGACCTTGGCCTTGGTGGGCGCCCAATAGCGATATAAGATCACCACACTGCTGTCGGCAAATTCGTTAATCCCTACCTGAGGTTTGGGTGTTTGCGCGATACCCGTTTGCGACTCTAATACTGCAGAAATCAAGGCTTCCGCCTGCTCATAATCGGCATCGTAGGCAATGCCGATGGTACCTTCTTCTAGAGAGTAATCGAATGAATTATGGATGATTTCACCGACAATATGCTTGTTGGGAATGGTGATCTCCACTTCGTCTTCATCGCGCAAATGCGTCATTCCCAGCTCAATGGCGCTGACCTGACCTGTGACGCCCTTAACCGTAATGGTGTCGCCGACCACAAAGGGGCGGGTGGCAATGATGGCCAGACCCGCGCCATAGTTTGACAACATGCCTTGCAATGCCAGACCAGCACCTAGGGAAGCAGCACCTATGGCGGCGACGAAAGGCGTGACGCTTATTCCCACCTTACCTAGGGCGATGACCACAAAGGTGACAATAAGTAAGACGCGTACCAGGTTACTGGTAAAGGTCGTCAGGGTAATGTCTATGTTACGGCCCTGCATTAGGGTGAATATCCAGCGGCTAATGCGTTGTGCCAACCAGAGGCCGAAAACCAGTAGTATCAGAGCCAATACCAGCTGAGCACTGTAAGTTACTAGGAAATCAATCGCCATCTGGTAGTAGCGCTCTACCTGGGCTATTTCTTGTTCGATCATCTAAGGTTTTTTCTCGAATAATGTGTTTGCTAAATAGTAACGACTTAGCACCTGTAATTCGAGTGACAATTAGTATTTGAATCTATAATTAGCAAAGGTTCGCCAAATAATTGCGTCTGGGTTTTAACGCTTACACACAGAGCCCGACGCCACAGTGATAATTACACGTTGGAATTATGAAATACTGGAAACTCATTATTGCCTTATTATTTTCGTCTGGCTTGTTTGCCGCAAACGAGAATCCGGACGTTGCCTTGCAACAAATGAGGGCAGATGCCCTAGCGCGCATTGATGTGATCGCCTGCCTTGATAAGGGCGGGGTGATAAAAACTGTGTGTATGAATGCCATCCCCGCTTGTATATACAAGTATCCCGATGCCGGAAAACAATGTCGCAGTGGTTCTGAATGCGAGGGAGATTGTCTTGTTGTCGGCGATTTTGTGGCCGAAGGCAGTGAAGTCATTGGCCAGTGCAAGGTCGATAATGATCCCTGCGGCTGCTACCAAAGAATTTTCGATGGCGTCGCCGAATACGCCATGTGCACGGATTAACCAGCAAGTCTCGCTGTTAACCCTTATTTTGGTACTGAAATGCCAGCCAATTCACACTTAAAAACCGCCCCGCAAAGCATGACCACACGTCAATGGCTTGACCTTATCCTGCTGTATCTTTCATTTCCGGTGATCTTATTTATTTGTAGCTCGGATATTTATTGGTGGCAGGCCTGGGTTTATTCGGCACAGGTGTTTGTCTTTGGTGTTGGCGGGCATATGTTGGCAGAGCGACATAATCCTGGGCTGATAGCCGAGCGGCATAATATTGAAAGCATTAAAAAAGCCAAACCCTGGGATAAGGTACTGGCTCCTTTAATGGCCATCAGCATAGGTTTTCCCATGATCATAGTGGCCGCGCTGGACCATAGGTATTCATGGTCTGATGCTTTTCCCCTGTGGCTTAATTGTCTGGGTTTTATCTTGGTCGCCCTTGGCTATTGGTTGGCTACCTGGGCATTGGTGGAAAACCGCTTTTTCGCCAGTGTGGTGCGCATTCAAACGGAGCGGGGCCATGTGGTGTGTGATACCGGCCCGTATCGATTAATTCGCCATCCCGGGTATGCGGGAAGTATTCTGGCCTTGTTTGGCATAGTGCTGGCGCTGGACTCTTTCTGGACTCTGATCCCAACCGCTTTCGCTATCCTTATTACCCTGATAAGAACTCGATTAGAAGATAAAACCTTGCAAAACGAGTTAGTGGGTTACAGGGATTATACCAAGCGGGTGCGCTATCGCTTGATTCCAGGCGTATTCTGATTTAATCAATAAAGTTACCATAAGGTTAAAAATTCACATTGATTAAGTAACATATAAACAAAGGCTGTGGCAGAATAAGGTCACAATAATAAAGTGTGCGGCCACAGCGCCGTCGGTAAAAATCGCTCCCTATGATAAGAAAACTTGTTCACCTGGGTTTTATAAATATAGGCACGGATCGCCTTGAACACGTTGAAGCAACAAAGGTGCAAACCACTAACCTGGTCAGTGTGGTGACCTGTGTGGTTGCCTTGTTGTACGCTCTGTATTTTCTTCTTTCTTTAAACCAGACCTCAGTCGCGGCTATTAACTTGGTCTTTGTTGCCTGTTATGGCGTGGGTTTGTTGTTCTCCCATAAACGCTTCTACCGAGGGGCCAAGGTATGGTTTTTTACCGTACTGATGGCACACGTTTACCTCTTTAGTGTGCATACCTTTGGCGTCGGTGCTGGATTTCATTTTTATTATCTCATTATCACCCCTGGGGTTTTTCTGCTCTTTAACGAAAATGATCGAGTTGAAAAATTTGTCTTTAGTTTAGCCGGCGGCATCCTCTTTTATTTATGCTCCGAGGCAGGGGGCACCACACCCATTATCTCGCTCGATGGCCAATCTGAACGCCAGTTATTTTATTCGGTTATTTACGTGACCATGATAGAAACCTATTTCATCATGGCTTTACTCAGCCACAACATAGATCTCTACCAAAAAGAGCTAAAGGCCCTCGCTGCCACCGATGCGCTGACGGGGATCAACAACCGTCGCATGTTTATGTCGATAGGCGAAGAGCTGTTTGAAAATGCCAAGCGTTATCAGCACCCCATGTCATTACTGCTGCTGGATATCGATTACTTCAAAAAGATCAATGACGTGCACGGTCACCTGGTCGGCGACGAGGCATTAAAGCAAGTGGCCGCAACTCTCAAGGCCAACCTAAGGGCCAGCGATTCACTGGCGCGTTATGGCGGCGAAGAGTTTGTGGTGGTGCTGCCCGAAACCGATATTGCCAGTGCCCTGGCGGTGGCTGAAAACCTGCGCCACGCCATTAGCACGATTCAAATCGAGCTTCCCGGCGAGGCGGCGCTGACCTTTACCGTGAGTATCGGCGCCGCGGAAAAAACACCCGACACACCTTGTCTGATGGGCTTGCTTACCTGTGCCGATAACGCCCTGTATCGCGCCAAAGAAACGGGACGCAATAAGGTCATAAACCATAGCCAGGACGAAGAAGCCGCTCTAGCGTTTAGCTAGCATTACTCGGCTTCGCACTCACTGCCGTCGAGCTTCAGGCACCAGCCCTTTGGCTCGAACATCTCTTGGCCGTTTTTATCATGGCGATAACGGGAGACGCCGTTGTACACAGCTTTGCGTAAGCGGTTGATCCCGCCCACAGGCTCCAGCGCCTTTACGGCATGCCAAGGGGTAAAGGACAGGTTTTCACAAAACTGATTTTGCTCCTGGGTATCAAAGTGCTGCTCGGGTATCTCAACCCGGGCGACCTTGATAAAAGGCGAGTCCTCGCTTTGCCATTTTACCCTTGTGTCTTCCACCGGCATGTATTTATCCCTATTTTGCAGTTGCACCATAAAGTCGAAGCAGGCACCGGTTTGACCTAGGTTCTCACTCAGCTCCTGGCGTAAAAAGTTGGGCTTATCTCGGTTAACGGCGATGGCGGTGTTGCTCGAACAGGCCTTGGCGCTGTATTTCATAAACTGCTTTTGGCCTAGACGATAGGCCGAGAGACTGTGATATTGCTCGGTTAGCAGGCTGTCCGGCGCCGTCTTGAGGGTTTTAGCGCCGAGGTAGAGCGACCTCAGGTGCCACTTAAAGATGTTCCAGTTAAAGTCATTGAAAAAGTAACCAAACTTGCTGCCTTGTGCCTGGTATTGCATAAACTTGGCATATTCGGCGACGTCCTTAATAAAAAACACATCGCTGTTGATCATCACAAAGTCCTGGGTTTGCGCATCCTGCTCCAGCGACAGCAGCTTTTTACCGTCAACGCCCATGACTTTAATGGCCATGCCCCTGGCATCTTTGATGCCATCCGCTTGGGGTCGGGTATCGCCGCTGGAAAAACGAACCCAGGCCTGATATTGATCCGGCTTGGCAAATATCCCGTGCTTTAAGCGCGAGTCACTGAGCGCCGGTACGCTAAAAGTAGCCTTAACACAGCCATGGGCCTTGGCATGGACATCCCTGCGGTATGGGGCAGGCGCCGTGGCTGCCTGGCTGCGATCCACCATTTGCACCGCCGATGAAATAATATCGGCGATATGGGTTTGTTCATCGGCTGGAATAATAATCCCCAGGCTACTTTGCTTTTTGTCCTGGTTGATGACAAATAACACCGCGACCAACGCAATGACGCCGGTTAGGCAAAAGACTATCAGTTTTTTCATCTTGTTCCTCTACAGGCCTTCGCATTGAGTCGATGGGCTCAATCCCGAAGCGTGCGCATTCACGTTAGCGTGCGCGGGCTCAGGCGAGTCTTTATGTATTTTTAAATACTCGATAATGGCCAGGCGCTGCGCCGGCGCTAATGCCGGGCCGATGACACCATATTGGGGCGGATTACCCGGTTGGTAGGGAATGTAGCCATCCCTGAATTCATGGCCGATATTTTTATTGCCGTCTTTTTGGGTATCAAACAAGAAGGCATGACCCGGTTCTTTTTCGGTCACATAACCCAGATGCACGGGATCGTACTCCCTTTGCCCAACCCAAAACTGGCTGTCGCGCTCGGAGACTGGCGAGAGCAGCTGGTAGATATTGGGCACAGAACCATTATGTAAAAACGGCGGTGTGGCCCAAATGCCTTCTAACGGTCTTGCCTTGTAGATCATTTTTTGTTGCGGTAAATCCAAGGCGCCAAAGCCGTCCATACAGGCTTGCTTTTCTGGCGAGAAGTTTTTGTCTTGATAGTACTTCTCTCTTAAATAGATGCCGGTAATGTTGAGGGCTTCACCCAGACTGAGCGTCTCTACACTGAGCTTGGCTAACGCATCGTCCAAGGAGCGCAGTTGCTGCTGAATTAGGGCGGTTTTGATGTCTTGCTGAACATCATTATCGCCTTGCTCAGCAATGAGCTGGTCCAAATCCGCTAACTTGGCATATTTGTTTTGCCAGTTGTTAAAGCGCTGCTCTATATCCTGGTATTGCTGCGGATGGTCGCTTATCCAGTTGGTAGTTAAGGTTAACGCCTCGGCGTTTGGCTGAGGTTGTTGCAAAAACTGCTCTAGGCGCGGCGAGTTAAGAAGCACCTTGGCCAGTCGTTGTAACTGCCTGATATTCATAGCGCGGACTTTTTGCACTATTTCGCTGTTACTCAAGCCTGTTTTACTGAGATCAAAGCGGTAGTTTAGAAAGTTGTAGGCGGCATTGGGGTCTGTGCCGACCTCATTGACGGCCAGCTCGCTCATTATCCACAGTGGTTGGTCTTTGCCTTTTAACGGCGTTTCGATTTGTTTCACCAAGTCGCTGGCAGGGTGTGGACCATGACAGCCGGCGCAATGGCGCTGAAAAAGATGTTGTCCCTCGGCCGCTTTGACTCTATCGACCGGGCCAAAAATATCTTCCGGCCACTGCGGTGGCGTGAGTTTTTGCAAGGTGGTTTCTATGGTGAAGATTTGCTCGGGCAACACCGAGGAATCGAAGCGCTGCTCAGGAGGTAATGGATTACCATAGCTGTCGATCAATGCAATGTGCGCGCCGACCCCAAGCGCTTCACCCATATTGCGCGCCATGGGCTGTTTTACCGAGGCGCCATATTGCACCCAGTTAAATTTCCAGATATTCCAAAGCGGCGGGTAGTTAACCGGGCCGGTGGCCTTATGATAATTCTCTGCCGACAGATTATCGCCAAAAACGGTATTGCCGATACGGGCCAGGGCATCGGTGCGGCCAAAGCCCTCGGTCACCGGATACAGGCCTTTACTGGTATCGTTAAAGCCCTGGGTTAAAAAGCGCATTAACACCTTGCCGAATTTTTTCCTGAGGACGGCCTTGTTGTGGTCGTTATATTGCTCGCCCAGTACCTGGGTAGCAAAGCGATCAAATTTAAGTGGGTTGAGATAGGTACTGGTCATAGATGCCACCAGGGTTGGCACAAAGTGACCCAGTTTCATGGTGGTAAAGGCATGCATGGCCTGGCCGCCATCGATGCGCAGTGCATAATGTTTGCCGTCTTTTTTGTAGTTGAGCTGACCGTTATGACAGGCAGCGCAGCTTAAATCCAGCAGTTCGCTGGCCGATGCCTGGTCGAAGTGCTTGGTAAAGCCCAAGGGGTATTGATAGGGGTTTTCAGGACTTGGGGTGTCATCGACGATAAAGCCGTAGGCCTTTAAATGTCCTGGCTCGGCAAATCGCGTCTCCCCCCAGGGCATTTCCAGGTGCGCCAGCCAGTCATATTCCATGCCCTTTAAGCCGGTGCCCTGTGGTGTGTAATAGTAGGTTTGACGCTCGGGCGAATGTGCCTCGAGCCCCCAGCCCTGATCCAGATAGCGGGTTTCTTCTGTCGGCACATAGTCCGGGATTTGCGAGGCGGGATAATGCACCAAGGCAAATACACCAAGGCCAGCCAGTACGATTACACCCGTCACATAGACCAGGATACGTTTTGTTATTTTTATGAATGTCATTGTATTAACCAAGGTTAAGAGGAAGAGGGGAGAGCCTCTCCACCGAGTTATTCCCGAACTAGCCGTTAAACGCCAATGTTAAGCCGGCATTTTTCATTTGTGCTTTTACCAGCATGCCGCTGGCACCCAAGGTGATATAAGCGGTTTTATTGTCTTCGCCACCAAAGCAGATATTCGAGGGCAAGGGCGCATACAAACCCTCGCCCAGATTGATCTCGATATATTCCAGTACCTCTCCTTCAGGAGATACGACGGTAATACCGCCATTGCTAAAGGGGTTATTGCCTTGCGGTAACATGGTGGCCAGATACAGGTTACCCAGCTCATCGACCGCCATGGAGTCATAAATAGCCTGGCCTTCAAAGCCTGTGAGCAGGTAAGTGCCATCGAGCGAGTTGGGGTTTGGGGCAATTTCACCGGGGGCCGACAGCTCCCAGTAGAGCAGTCGTCGTGTATAGGTCTCCACCGTGTACAGGCGCTTGCCATCGGGCGACAGGCCGATGCCGTTTGGTGCATTGAGCGGGAAGACCATTTGCTTGATGCTGGTGCCGTCGGCTGCGGCATAGTAAATGCCCGTGATATCGCGGGCACGGCCATCGTCTTTGCCCCAATCGGTAAACCACAGGCCGCCTTTGCTATCAAAAACCAGATCGTCCGGCCCACGCAGCGTAAACTCAGGGGTAAGGGGCTGATCCTGCCACTGCATCTTGGCCATATCTAACCGCCGGCCGGTATTGCAACTTGTATAAAGAGTTTCAACGTTCGCCGTAGCCAGGTTGACCTTATCTATGCTGCCACCTTTATATTCGGGTGACTTTCCTGTGCCGATAAACAAGGTTTGTTTCGGCAGAGGGACCGGCAGCCATTCAAAACCACCACTGTTACACACATAGACCTGGCCATCCGGGCCGATGGCGGCACCGTTTGGGCCACCGGCTATTTTAGCAACTAGGGTTTTATCGCCCTGGGGCGAAACCCGGGTTAGTTGCTGGTTTTTGATTTCAACCAGCAGCACGCTACCGTCTTGCATATAGACAGGACCTTCCGGATAGCCGAGTTGATCACAAACGATTTCAAAGTTGGAACATAAAAGACTCGACATTATTGCTCTCCGCTGGTGGCCGTGGTCGCTAAATCAACCGACTTAAGCATTTGATGGGTAAGTTCGAAGCCCAACTCCCGGTAGGCTTCAAACTGCATTTCATCAAAAAATTGATTACTGGTGCTCTGATGTGGGAAATCAGGGTTTATGCGTTTATAACTTTTCAGCTCTTCATTCACATGTTGGATCATGCTGGCCTTCACATAGATAAAGCGGCCATAGCTGCCATCGTCGTAGGAAATTTTGCCTTCGGTCCAGGCAATATTAGATGTGGCCGCTTTTTGATTAATGGCACTGACATCGATGGCTAGCTTGGCACCAAAATCAACCCGAGCCAGCTTAATGAGTCTGGCCAGATCCTGGAATTGGTAGTTGGGATCGGCACCGGCATCGCAACACACTATCAGCTTGCATTTACGGCGTATTAATTCGTAGCAGGCCAGGTTTTCAAAGTGGCCGCCATCGGAGAGATGAATGTAGGACTGGTGTTCATTCAAACCCTGGCCGAACATATCCTTGAACATATACATGTACCACCAGGGTTTATTGAAAAAGTTTGCCGGTTTGGTGGGTTTATTCGGGTTTTTCAGCCAGCAGCCCAAACGCAGATTCAGCAGTGACATGATAAAGTTCAGCTGCTTAGAACGGGTCATGGGCGTATTGGTGGCGATGGCTGCGCCGGAAATAGCACAGGCGCTGGCCAGGTCTAACTTACCGCCCATGTAATCCTTGGTCGCCCTATATCCCGTGCTGTCGGAGCCCGAATATAAGGGCGTTAGGGTGAAGCAGTCGCCGCCGCGGTTCTTATATTTAGCATTGGTTGATCCCAGCAATTCAATGTTGCAATTAATGATGGGAAAGGGCGCGTCTGTGGCTTTAAGCTCGCCCAACAATAGCTGCTTATCATAGCTGAGCGTTTGTTCGCACTGCTCGTCATTAGTATCGCGTTTAGATAAATGACAGGGCATAAAGGCGTCTCTTAATCTGTCTCTGTAGTAGCCGTGCATAGACAAGCATTGATATTACAGCCCAATACCAGGAACACAGATAAAATCAGCAAGGGATAAAATAGGGTGGGGAGCAATTCCCACTGCACTGCAAAGTGATAACTGATCATCACAAAACCAAAGCAGGTAAGCAGTAGGCCTAAGTCTATCAATATGCTGGTCAGCGAATATTTAATATCGGCACTGCCGTTTCTGTGCGCCGCATACCGGGTGATCAGCATACCCAGTAAAGAAATACTAAAGCTGGTGTGCACCAGCCACTCGGCAAAACGCTCAAAAAACTTATGGAAAATAGGTATATAACCAAAGGCTAACATGGCCAAACCCAAGGGAAAGAGGTTACTTAAGTAATATCTGAGCGTTTCTGTGCGGTGGTTCGCCCGCGCAGACTCGAAGCCCGTGCTGATGGCGGTCAATAACATCAACCCAAAGCTGGCAATGAGTGTTATAAAGCCGGCGCCCCGTAACAAGGAAAAGCCATTAAAGGGAGCGTGGATGGCTATGGCCCAGAGATCCGTAGAAAATTCATAACTTAATAGAAAGAGCAGCAGCAGGAGCACGGGCACCATAATCAACATATTGATCAGGGTCCCGGTTAAGATGGCCGTTAATAGCGAACTTTTATCGACGCCAAACCCGGGCGTTAAAAAGCTACTGTGCGCTCTGAGCCAACCAAGAATGTCGCTTGCGCGCTTATCATGGCGATTGGTGCTAAAGGGGAACTGACCGGGAAAACGGGATTTAAACCAGGTATAGGAGGTGGCAATGTAACTGCCGCCGCTAACAGAAGACAGGTAATCAAACTGCGTGAGTTGGTCGTTTTTCGCCAATGCCTGCAACACCCCGAGGTTGAAGGTCGCCGAGCGGATACCGCCGCCGGAAAACGCCAGTGCCTTGGTATCTTTGTCGCCGTCACAGCCTAGGTTGCAGGCGGCTCGTCGATCGCTCAGCCATTGCTGTTCCTGATTTTCAATATCCGGATTAAATGTTTCTTGGAAGGAACTCATTGTTAAGTTGTTGTTATTATTTTGGTTGTATTATCTATGTTTCCACAATTAACTCAAACGATACCTGTGTTTATTGTTATTAGTAGCGGGGAAAGGGCTGGAGTAGGGAAGGCCTGCCTTGCAATTTAGCCACCAGAACTCAGAAGGCTGGTGGCTATTTACTTATGATTCGGCCGTATGTGAGCGGTTAAGGACTCTTCTATCGCTTGAGCTGCAGAACAATGTAACCTAGCTAGTCCATACAAGCGTCGATGGAAAGACCCAGTTCATCGGCGACGAATTGGCCTAGTGCCTCCATGGTGTCATCATCGATAATTCCGGCTTCATATAATAACCGCGCTAAATTACGTAAGCCCATTCTCGGTGTGGGTTGCTCACTGCTGTGCTCGCCCATAGCCCCGGTTTGTGCAAAGACCTTGGTTGCCTGTCCCCAGCATGCCTGTTGCGGATTTTTTGCCTCCGCAGCGACAGCAAACGACGACGCTAAAAGTACTGCTGATACCATGGTGTAAGAAATTATCTTCATTGAATTGATCCTTATGATGGGGGAAGTATCTGTACGTACTGCGCGTGTACGAATAAAAGAATAGACCATCACAGGAAGTCTGTTGAACCTGTAGAGTAGGCCGGGTGCTTGTGAGGTAAGTGTTTTTCCATTACTTTATGATTTAGTGAGATTTTTATTTAATAGCGCGTTTATATGGCTCTTACCGTACTGAAAGTTTCATATAAAAAACGGATAAATACGTTGGGCAAATTATATCAATGAAGATATTTAGTGATATTTTACTTTTCATATTAGCTGCGGCTGTGCTTTATGGTATGTACCTCAGCAGCGACTATGCTCGAAGTAATGATATTGAAGAATATGATGTAATTGCCGGCACCCTTCACGATAAAGGCGAAAGAAAATATGACAGATCGGAGAAGGCGTTCTACGTGAAAATCCGCAACGCAAATGGTGACTATACCTTGGTCCTTCCAAAATCGCGCGCAGATTGTGATTTCCTTAGGAAAGTTCGTTTTTCCGAAAATACAGAAGCCCGCGTTCTTCGCACATTTAAAGGGATACATTTAATCGAGCTTAAGATAGATGGGCGTTATGTGCTAAGGCAATCAAGCAATTAGCATTATTTTAAAGTTGCTTGAAATGCCGACGACGTACTTTACTCTTCTGATTACTTAAGCCCTCTATAGCTTTCCCGATGGAAATGGTTGAACATCGTCATTTACTATCTATATAGAGCGTTGCGATAAAATTATGCTCTCAAAATGATAAAAACGTTGTGTTAACTGCACTTATCAAATTTGTCTAGGCTCTGGTAAGATAAAGAGGCACATAGCATTTGGTGAACTTCATTCACCCACTTTCTGTAATCCTCAATTTTTGGGTGGCCTTTGTAAAATGGCGAAAAGCTATAGGAAAAATATGTTACGGCTTGCATGTTTGATGGCTCACTCTGGCGTTGATTTAAAGGGATCCTCAAATCATCTATTAATTTAAATTTTTTTCCTGCATGGGATATCCTGCCTAAATATTTATTGTAGTCTACTTCAAATTCTATTTTTATTTCAACAAAAGGGTTGGTTACTTTTATTGATTCTTCGTCTATTGATATTTTTGTTTTAGGTGGAAGTATAAGCCCTTTCTTTATTGTGTTTTTACTTAGCGTCAAATTGGGGCTTTTAAAATCTAATAGCTTATCTATCTCACTATTGGGAATAAACGTATCATTCGAGTTATCAGCGTTGTTACGAAAATTAATTACATTAGTGAAGTGGAAATCTGTTTTTTTCTTTTCCCAATCCGAGTTCCTTTGCAGCCAGTCAGACATGATAACTATGATCAAATAATATTTTATTTTTTGTTGTCTCAACTCTAACTCTTCAATTGTGAGGGACTTATTTATTTTTTTGTCAAGATTAACTTTCTTAAATATTTCATTGCTATTTTCTAATGCGAAGAAGTTGCTATTATCGAAACTTTCTTCTTTTTTATATAATCTAAAATAGTCTTCTCCAATTAATATGTGTGAGTTTATCTTTGAGGTGAATCTTTCCTCTTTAAGGTTGAAAAAAGAGTTTAAAGTGAACATGAAAAATGCGGCAGAAAGAGCAACAAAAGAAAATGTTAACTCCTTGATAAATATGTTTTTTGTAAATATAGAATAACCAAGCCAAATCAAAGAAATAATAATTAGAAAAAAGGGTATAGCTAAATGACTTGTAAAAAATGTTTTCATTTTATGTCCTTTAAGGGCTTTTATCCACTACCACAAAACCTAGTTAAATAGCGGAACTCCTATGGGCTCCGACCCAGGATTTAGACTGTCTGTTAGTTCATGGTGGTCTTTAATGATCACCAATATGCGGGTAATCCTCGTTGAAGAGAGATCCACATGTCAATGATTTCCAATGCTTTATTTCATTTTCGTTTTTAACGGCGGCAGGGCGTTTAAAGCAGATTAACAGATGAGTACAAATAGTGAATACGAAGCGCGCAAAAAATTTGGTTTTTCAGTAAGTAACAGTCTAAAGAGCATAAGTGGTTGCTTAGGAATGTTAGCTAACGGTTTGGCGTAACTAAAGTTACATCACTTTTTTAAGAGGTTAGATTTGTCTAAAGGCTTTTCATAATCGCAATAACGGAAGGCATTCCGAATACGTTGTTCGATTGACTCATTGGGTGAGCGGGTAAATACAATTCTTAATCGACCTGAATCTTTCAACAAATGAAATTCAATTTTATAGTTACGCGGTAAGCCTTTTCTAAAAGCGTTCGAGTTAAAAAGTTCTAACAGCTGATTCTTGTTTAGCTCGGTAATAGGGCCATAACATTTTAGCTCTGACTTGAAACCATCCTTAATGAACTTTACAGTCAGCAAACTTGTTAAACGATAATATAGAAATTTCACAGTTGATCCTTCAAATTTCCGCTATTTCTCATAACACCTTCTATCTTACTTCATTTTCAAAATAAAAGATGTCTAGTTGTTTGAGGGAAGATCAGATGATACTCGCAATGAGTAGCGAAGAACAATCAGCCAAGCAGGATTCTTCTTTAGAAGCCAAAAATATCCTGAACAGTACCTCCTTAATTAAATATCCCATAAATTAGATTATGTTAAATGCTATGTGATTCTATAGAATGCGGGTAAAGTATCTGAACGGGAAGCGCTAAGGCGCTGAATGGAAAAGGATAACACAAAAAAAAGCGGCCTATTTAATCTAAAATAGACCACTTTCCAACCATAAGACTTTAAAAATGTTAGTTTAGCTCATTATCTACCCAGAATTTAGTCCCTTTTAACACTGCTTGCAAGGCTAAACCTGTTTCGGTGAGAGAATAAACTGTCACATCATCAACAATGGCTTCGGCGGTAACCGCACCACCATTGTCTTTATGTTTGGCCGCGGCATCGGCATTACCGCCAAACGCCCAACCATGATCAATAAATCGGTTTAATGCCGCTTCGGTGTGAAACACCATCACCACATTAAAATCTTTAACACCCAGGCCTAAGCCTAAACCCGCCTCGCCCATGTTCATATAGGTCCATTTTCCGGTGCGGTTATTTTTTACCACACCATAGCCGCCGCCGAAACTGGCAAACAGAACATTGACGTTGGCATTATCGAATACCGCATAACCGGCACTGGTGGCAATTTGGTTTTGCACATCGGGTTTGCGCACATACAAGGTTTTCAATGTTTCGCTGCGCATACTTTGTACCATCTCTCTTTTTGCTTGCGGACTGGCATTGCTGGAGGTGGCACAGCCGTTTAAGGTAAGCACGGCAACCGCTAATAGCATGATGTGAACAAATGAAGCTCTAATTTTCATGGAGTACCCCTTCTTTAATGTCCAATACTAGACAGTATCGGACTTTGTGATAAGCTAAGACCATAAATTTTTTAGTTATTTATCTTATGCTTACCCCTTTAGTTGATACGTTCAAGCAATTGCGCTATCAAATCGCCCATCTTGAAGATGGCACCTTGAACAGCGAATATCCCGAACTAGCTTTATTTATAGACCAACAAAGCTTAAACCTTGCTGAAATTTCGAAAGATTTATCATTTATTTACCAATATTTGTATGTTTATGGCCGTAAATCCGATGCCACCTTTACCCGTTTTCGCAATGAAATAGAACGTTTTGCCCTTTGGTCCTGGCTGATCAAGGGGGCCTCTGTGCTGGCGCTAAAGCGAGAAGATATTGAGCACTACATAGATTTTGTTGTTGAACCCAGTGATGACTGGTGCTCGGACTCGGTGCAGTGGCGCTTTAAACAAAAACTGGGTCAGCGTATCGCAAATCCCAAATGGCGCCCTTTTATGGCCAAAGAAACCAAGCCGAGCCAGCAAACTCTCAATTCAACCTTCACGGCGTTGAATGTGTTTTATAAATTTGCGATTTTAGAGGAACGCTCCTTCACAAATTTTGTTCCCGTGGTTAAAAAGAACTGCCCTTACCTGGTTGTTCAATCCCAGATAAATCAACCAGATACGCTAAGCGATCTGCAATGGGAATATGTATTGCGGGTGACCGAAGAACGTTGCGAACAAGACCCGCAACTTGAGCGCAATCTTTTTACCCTGGCCTGTTTAAAGGGTTTGTACTTACGCATTTCCGAATTATCGGAGCGCCCCAACTGGTCACCGGTTATGTCGCACTTTTGGCAAGACGCCGATGGCTTTTGGTTTTTGCGGGTCATGGGCAAGGGCAATAAGTTACGGGACGTGACGCTAAGTGAAAGTTTTACTGCCTACTTAAAACGCTACCGTTTATATCGAGGCCTCAGTGCCCTGCCCCGCGTCGATGAGCCCTACCCGCTCATTCATAAATTGCGCGGCAAAGGCGGTATGACGGTTAGACAAATTCGTCGTTTGGTACAGCAAAGTTTTGATTTGGCCACCGCCGCACTTCATCACGATGGTTTTACCGAAGAGGCTGAAAAACTCATGGCGGCAACCGCGCACTGGCTGCGCCATACCGGTGCTACCCATGATGCGCAAACCCGGCCATTAAAACATTTATCTGAAGATTTGGGTCATGCTAAGTTAGCAACCACAGATCAAATTTATATTCAGACTAATATAAAAGAACGAGCTAAGTCAGGCGTTAAACGTAAGCTTTAAGCGAACTGTGAGGATAAGCCATGGAATATTACATCGCAATCTTGTTGGCGCTGGCATTTTTTATCTACTCCATTTCATTTCGTCAGTTGGCGCGGGCCGAACTCACCGGTCCCATGTACTTTGTGCTGACCGGCATGGTGGTCGCGGCAATCTTTTTGGCGGAATTTAAAATCGGCCAACCCTTAGAACAACTCTTACCTTTGGTGGAGTTGACCTTGGCTGTAGTGTTATTTTCAGATGCGGCGAAAACCCGACTGGCCATTTTAAAACGCGCCTATAAATATCCCGTGCTGCTTTTGTTTGTTGCCCTGCCACTTACCTTCTGCGCCACCGTGCTAACCGGATACCTGCTTTTTCCAGAGATGAGTGTATTGGCCTTGGCGTTATTGGCAATTATTTTAACGCCAACCGATGCCGCCTTAAGTAAAGGGATCTTAGAAGCCAAAGCGGTGCCGTTAAAACTCCGTGAAGCCATTAATGTTGAAAGCGGATTGAACGATGGCCTGTGCGTGCCGATTTTTCTATTTCTGTTCTTGTCCTGGCAACTGGGCAGTTGGCAACCGCCAATGAAGATGCTGGAGTTTATGTTTCGTGAAGTTGGGATAGCGCTTGTGGTTGCAACGTTTATCACCTGGTCAGCAACTTACTTAATACGATACAGCGCCAGACGCCATTTTTTTGAAAAGGCCTCCAGTCCATTTTTAATTTTGTCATTGGCGATTGTCAATTACAGTGTGGCTGAAGCCTTGGGCGGCAGCGGATTTGTGGCCGCCTTTGTTGCCGGTTTGCTGTTTGATTATTTGTATCGGCCGAGTAAGGATATGCAGCTGATCGAGGAAAGCGAGCACATTGCCGAGTTTTTTTCGTATTTGATTTGGTGTTTGTTCGGCGCCTACAGTTATTCGCAGTTGCAGAGCATGGATCTAAGCTGGAGCAAGTTGGCCTTTGCCCTGATAGCCGCAACCCTGGTGCGGGTTATCCCCGTTCTATTTAGTTTAATTGTATTTAACGGGTTAAATTTTAAAGAGAAATTCACCTTGGCCTGGTTTGGTCCGCGGGGCTTGGCATCCATCGTCTTTACCTTGATGGTGTTGGACTCCGCCGACGGTTTACTCAGTGAGTTGGCGACGCTGACCATATTGACCAGCGTCTTTATTCACGGTATTACCACTCGCCCCATCGCTAATTCTTTCAGAAAAAATGGCGTAGCGAAACGAAGCTAGTGCAACACCTTGGCCAGTACTTCGATGGGATGCTGCGGTTTATATTGGGCAAAACGTTTCACCTGGCTGCGGCATGAAAAACCCGTGGCCAACAACTGAGCAGGCGCTGTGCTTTCTACCTTTGCCTTCCAACTAAGATCATACAAGGCCCTGCTGTTTTCCTGGTTTTGCAGTTCGTGGCCATAGGTGCCGGCCATACCACAACAGCCGGTTGCTTGTGGATCCAGTTGTAATCCCAAGGCCGAGAAAATACTTTGCCACACCTTGGCGCTGTGCGGTAAGGCGGTGGTTTCACTGCAGTGGCTCAGCAATACATAGCTTGCTTGCGGCTCAAAAACCTGTTGTTTAAAGGTCTGCTCGCCAAGCCATTCATGGGCCAGCAAGACATTGAAGTCCCCTCTTTGCTCGCCCAAAACCGTATTGTATTCATCGCGATAACACAAAACCAATGAGGCATCGAGGCCCACCATGGGAATGTCCAACTCACTGACCTTCTCTAAAAATGCAGCACTGGTTTTAGCGGTGCGGGCAAATTTATCTAAGAAGCCTTTGACATGTTGTGGCTTGCCATTGGGTTTAAAGGGTAAGATGATCGGCTTTTTGCCAAGCGCCTGAACCACCTTGGCAAAGCTTTCAACCAGTTCGGCTTCATAAAAACTGGTGAAGGGATCTTGCACGATAAGCACATAATCTCGGCGCTGCTCTTCGCTTAGCCCCTCAAGTTTATTAAGGTCGAATTTCTCTAAAGTCGCGGTGCGCGTAGCCAGGTTTGGATGACTTGGGGTCGGCGTATCCACATAACCCAAAGTCTTTTTAATGGCCCATTGTACAGGGGATGATTTAACCACTGGATTGGTAATGGCCGAGAACTTAGCCAGCAATGGTGCCGTCTGTTCTATGCCGGCAACCAGATAATCTTTTAACGGGCGGTTGTATTGGCTGTAGTAAAAATTCAAAAAGCGGGCACGGAATGTCGGCACATCCACCTTAATCGGGCAGGCCGTGGTGCAGGCTTTACAGGCCAAACACTCATCCATGGACTCTTTCACTTCGTGCGAAAAGTCATACTGACCCTTGCGCTTATTCTGAGTATTAAGGAAGCGCTCCCACCAGGTTGGGCCATCTTTTTTGCTGATCACCTTTTCTTCTTCAAGCAGGTCAACGCCCTGCTCCGCCTGCAGTCGCAGCCATTCGCGCATTAATCCGGCGCGCCCTTTTGGCGAGTAACGGCGATCGCCGGTGGCCTTGTATGAAGGACACATGGGCGAGCTCACATCATAGTTAAAGCACAGGCCGTTACCATTACAGTTCATGCTGTTGGCAAAACTATCCCGTACCTGGACATCAATTTGACGGTCGAACCAGCCGCGCTTTTTATCATCAACGCTGACCAAGCTGTCGTTACTTTCAAGTGGTGTACAGATCTTGCCTGGGTTGAGCTTATTGTTTGGATCGAAGGCCGATTTAATGCGGCGCAATTCCTGAAACAGCTCGTCGCCGAAAAACGCCGGGCCGTACTCGCTACGATAACCCTTACCGTGTTCACCCCACATCAGGCCACCATACTTGGCGGTCAATGCCACCACCTGATCGGAAATCTGGCGCAGGGTTTTTTCCTGCTCCGGATCGCACATATCCAGTGCCGGGCGAACATGTAATACACCGGCGTCGACATGGCCGAACATGCCATAGTCAAGTTGGTGACCATCAAGTAACTCACGGAATTCACTGATAAAGTCGGCGAGATTTTCCGGCGGAACTGCCGTGTCTTCGGCAAAAGCTATCGGCTTTTTAGCACCCTTGGTATTACCAAGCAAGCCAACGGACTTTTTGCGCATGGCATAGATTTTTTGAATATCGGCCACATTATTGGTGAGCTGATAGCCAATCACCCCTGCTTCTTTATTGGCAATGAGGTTATCAAGCTTGGCACACAGGGCGTCAATCTTGTCCTTCATATCCCCTTCTTGCTCGGCATTAAACTCAACCATGTTTAAGCCTTGCATTTCTTGCCCGGGTACATCCGTAATTAAGTCCGATACTGAGTGCCACACTATGTCTTCGCGGGCCAGGTTCAATACCTTGCTATCAACGGTTTCTACCGAAGTCGCCTCGGCTGCCACTAAAAATGGTGAATTACGCAGGGCAGAGTCGAAACTGTCGTACTTAATATTGATCAAGGTTTTAAATTTAGCGATGGGCGTAATATTGAGCTTGGCTTCTGTCACTATGGCCAAGGAGCCTTCGGAGCCGGTCAGTACTCGGCCAATATCAAACTCGGTCATGGTCTCATTAAAGACATGCTCTAAGTCATAACCGGTTAAAAAGCGATTCAGTCGTGGGAATTTTTCTAAAATTAAATCGCGCTTACTGCTGGCCACATCCAATACAGTTTTGTAAACCTTGCCAACAGCGGTGTCTTGCTCGGCAATTAATTTGGCTTTTTCGACACTCACCCCTTGGGTATTGAGTTCGCTGCCATCGGCTAGAAAGGCCTTGAGTGCCAAGGGTGTGATCGGATGTTTTACCATAAACCAGACTGCCCTGACCTGAGGCATCGGTATTGATCATTCCGCCAACTGTGGCGCGGTTACTGGTGGATAAGTCAGGTGCAAAAAAGTAGCCATAGGGGCGCAAAAAGTCGTTCAGCTGGTCTTTGATCACCCCGGCTTGAACCCGCACCCAACCTTCTTGCTCGTTAATTTCCAGAATTTCGCGCATATAGCGGGAAAGATCGATAACAATACCCGGTGTCAACGATTGGCCATTGGTGCCGGTACCGCCACCGCGTGGGCCAAAGGTTAAAGACAGAAAAGGGTCGCGTGAAGCTATGTTCAGTGCCAGTTGCACGTCTTTATCGGTTTTTGGAAATACCACGCCCTGAGGAATAGTTTGATACACACTGTTGTCGGTGGCCGCTAACAGTCGCGTGCCATAGCTGGCATCGACATCGCCACTAAAGCCTTCAGCTTTGATTGTTTTTAGGTAATGTAATACCAGCTCAGAACTGACTTGCTCAACACTTAACTTTGCTATCATGGCCTTAAACCTCAGGAACGAACGGCGCTATTATAGCATGCTGAGCCCGCTTAGAAATTGAAGAATATACAGATTGTTACAATTTGAAATCACTTTGTAGCCGGCAATGCGCTATGGTCAGTTAATGAGTAACCATACCAATTCTGTTAAGTATGTGATCAGAGATAGCGCTGGATAAATGATGTGGTAACAAGACGGAATTTTTCGTATGTAGTAATTCTCGGCTTTGGCTCCTGCGCCGCTCTACCGCCTACATCCGTGTAGGCGTACATAGATAAATTCCAACGTAGTTAGCACGATATTTAGCCCGCTAGAATGATTAGCTATTTAAGTGAATTGGTATTATTTAGGTGATGTATGAAAAAGTGGTTAATGAATGCTGCAGCGGCACTGTGTTTTTTACTGGGATTGATATTTGCCGTCGTCCCCGGGCCCTCGGTGATCTTCTTTTTAATCGGGCTGACCCTACTGGCCGTGCACTATCCCCTTGCCCGTAAATATGTGCGGGTTTGCCAAACTACCCTAACGCGAGGGTGTCGATTGCTCGACAGCAAATTGGCGAAAAAATAAAAGGGCGAAGATTTCGCCCTTTTTCTTTGTCTTACTCAGTTACCGAACTTAGTTCGATTTAAGCTTTTCAGCCAGGTATAGCCAGGTTTCCAATACCGTATCTGGGTTCAATGACACAGAATCGATACCTTCTTGTACTAACCAGGCAGCAAAGTCTTCGTGATCCGAAGGACCTTGACCACAGATACCTACGTACTTGCCTTTTGCCTTGGCTGTTTTAATAGCCATAGACAATAGCTTCTTGATCGCTGGGTTACGCTCGTCGAACAGGTGAGCGATAAGACCCGAGTCACGGTCAAGACCAAGCGTAAGCTGGGTTAAATCGTTTGAACCGATTGAGAAACCATCGAAGTACTCAAGGAATTCATCGGCAAGTAGCGCGTTTGAAGGCAGCTCACACATCATGATCACTTTCAAACCGTTTTCGCCACGCTTAAGGCCTTGCTCTTCAAGAAGCTCAATAACCTTTTTACCTTCTTCAAGGGTACGTACGAACGGGATCATGATCTCAACATTGGTCAAGTCCATGTCGTTGCGAACACGCTTGATGGCTTCACACTCAAGGGCGAAACACTCGCGGAAGTCTTCACTGATATAACGAGAAGCACCACGGAAACCAATCATTGGGTTTTCTTCTTCCGGCTCGTATTGCTGACCGCCAACCAGGTTGGCATATTCATTCGATTTGAAGTCAGACATACGGACGATCACACGCTCTGGAGCGAACGCACAACCTAGCGTGGCGATACCTTCAACCAGTTTGGCGATGTAGAATTCACGCGGCGACTCGTAACCGGCGATGATCTCTTTAATTTCTGCCTGAAGTTCAGGAGATTGAGCATCAAAGTTAAGAAGCGCTTTAGGGTGAACACCGATCATACGGTTGATGATGAACTCAAGACGAGCCAGACCAACACCGGCGTGAGGTAAACGCGCGAAATCGAATGCACGATCTGGGTTACCCACGTTCATCATGATCTTAAGTGGTAGAGCAGGCATTTCATCAACGCGTGAAGTTAGTACTTCATACTCAAGCTGACCTTCATAGATGAAACCTGTGTCACCTTCGGCACAGGAAACAGTCACTTCCTGGTCCGCTTTGATAAGGTCGGTGGCGTTACCGCAACCTACTACCGCAGGAATACCTAGCTCACGGGCGATGATGGCCGCGTGACAAGTACGACCGCCACGGTTGGTAACGATGGCAGCGGCGCGCTTCATGATAGGTTCCCAATCAGGGTCGGTCATGTCGGTTACCAGGATATCGCCGTGTTGTACCTTGTCCATCTCGTCGATAGAGTTAAGTACACGCACCACGCCAGAACCGATTTTGTGACCGATGGCACGGCCTTCGGCTACAACGCTTGACGTTTGCTTAAGCTGGAAACGCTCCATTACGTTCGCATCTTCGTTTGAACGTACGGTTTCTGGGCGAGCCTGTACTATGTAAAGCTTGCCGTCGTTACCGTCTTTTGCCCACTCGATGTCCATTGGACGACCGTAATGCTTTTCGATGATAACTGCTTGCTTAGCAAGGTCCATTACTTCTTCATCTGTGATAGAGAAGCTGTTGGCTTGCTCAGGGGCTACGTCAACAATTTCAACCTGCTTGCCGTGTTCCTGGTCTTGTGAGTAAACCATTTGAATCGCTTTAGAACCGATGTTACGACGAACAACGGCTGGTTTACCTTTGGCTAGAGTACCTTTGTGAACATAGAATTCATCCGGGTTTACCGCGCCTTGTACAACCATTTCACCAAGACCGAAGCTTGATGTTACAAATACTACGTCTTCGAAACCTGACTCGGTGTCGATGCTGAACATTACGCCTGAAGAAGCCATGTCAGAACGAACCATGCGCTGTATACCGGCAGATAGTGCTACACCTTTATGGTCGTAACCCTGGTGTACGCGGTAAGAGATGGCGCGGTCATTAAATAGAGAGGCAAAAACGTGTTTGATAGCAACCATTACGGCATCGATGCCGCGCACGTTTAAGAAGGTTTCTTGTTGTCCGGCGAATGATGCGTCTGGCATGTCTTCGGCGGTGGCAGAGGAACGTACTGCAAAGGATACGTCATGTGCTGGGTCAGCGTGTAGTTGGCCGTAGGCCTCGCGGATAGCCTGGTCCAATGAAGCTTGGAATGGCGTGTCGATGATCCACTGACGGATTTCGGCACCAACTTTGGCCAATTCATTGACATCTTCAACGTCTAGTTTGTCTAACACGTCGTAGATGCGAGCATTCAATCCAGATTGCTCAAGAAACTCGTTAAATGCGTATGATGTCGTTGCAAAACCACCCGGTACTTGGACACCGGCGTTGGCTAGGTTTGAAATCATTTCACCGAGAGAGGCGTTTTTGCCTCCAACTCTCGGCACATCTTGCATACCAAGCTCTTGATACCAGAGAACGTATTCTTGCACGGAACTTTCTCCAAAAAACATATTGTAAGTTTGGTCATCAAAACAATGACCTTTTAAATGAGGCGCTAACATTCTACACTGGCAAACACTGATGCGTAAACCGTAGCCTTACGGTTTATCAGGTTATTACATAAAAAAAGGACGCTTATGCGCAACGCATTTTATATTTCTGACGGCACCGCAATTACCGCTGAGGTCTTTGGTAATGCGACTTTGTCCCTCTTTCCAATGGAATTTGAACACACCACAATTCCCTTTGTTGAAACCAGAGAAAAAGCCTTAGAAGTTAAGGCGCAAATTGAGCAGGCAGCGGCCAAAAGCAATGAAAAACCGATTGTTTTCTTCACTTTTGTGAATCCAGAGCTCAGCGAAATCATTCTTGCGAGCAATGCCGTGTGCTATGACTTTATCAGCACCTTCAGCAGCCAATTGCAAAACGAATTGGGCGTTGAACCCGTGCCTAAGGTGCATCGTACTCACAGTATTCACGAGCAAAGTTACGACTTCCGTATCGCCGCAGTAAACTATGCCCTGGCCAACGACGATGGCGCCAATATCAAGGACTACCAGCAGGCGGATGTCATCCTGGTGGGGGTGAGCCGAAGCGGTAAAACACCGACCAGTTTATATTTGGCCCTGCAATACGGCATTAAGGCGGCCAACTATCCTTTAACGCCGGATGATCTGGACTCAGGCGAGTTGCCAAAATCTTTACAGCCATACAAAAACAAATTGTTTGGTTTAACCATTTCACCCGAACGCCTTGCGGCTATACGTAATGAGCGCATGGCCAATTCAAGATATGCATCTTTGCGCCAGTGTCGTATCGAAATCCGTGAAGTGGAAATGCTGTATAAGCGTTTTCGTATCCCCCACTACAATTCCACGCATCATTCGGTGGAGGAAATGTCAGCCAAGATTATGGCTGAGACCGGATTGCAGCGCAGGAAATATTAAAAACTATCGAATAAAAAAAAGCGCCCTTGGGCGCTTTTTTTTTACTCGTCTTATTTGCGGGCGTCTTTTAGTAAGTCTGCAACCAGGAAGCCGAGCTCAAGTACCTGATCGGCATTCAGGCGTGGGTCGCACTGGGTGCGGTAACGCTGAGCCAAATCCTCATCGGAAAGACCATAAGCGCCGCCTGTGCATTCGGTCACGTGCTGGCCGGTCATTTCTAAATGTACACCGCCGGCGTGTGAACCTTCGGCCTTATGGACGGCGAAAAACTGGCTGATCTCACGCAGAATATTATCGAAGCTGCGAGTTTTATAACCCGAGCTGGCCTTTTCGGTATTGCCGTGCATGGGGTCAGAACTCCAGATCACCTTACGGCCTTCTTGCTGCACGCGACGTACCAGTGCTGGAAGTTTCTGTGGCAGCACATCGGCACCCATGCGGGTGATAAGGGTTAAGCGCCCTGGAATATTGTCCGGGTTTACCGCATCAATCAGTTCAATCAGCTCATCCGGGCTCATGCCTGGGCCAACCTTAACACCTATGGGGTTTTTAATGCCGCGGAAGAACTCGATATGGGCGTGATCAAGCTGACGTGTACGTTCGCCAATCCACACAAAGTGCGCCGAGCAGTCGTACCAGTCGCCAGATAGGTGATCACGGCGTGTCAGCGCCTGCTCATAACCCAACAAGAGTGCTTCATGAGAGGTATATAAAGAGGTTTCCGTTAACGATGGCGCATTGGTGGAGTTAATGCCACAGACTTCCATAAATTCGAGCGCGTCCTGAATGCGATCGGCAACCTCTTGATATTTATCTTTTAAGGGGTTGGCAGCAACGAAGCTCATATTCCAGCGGTTTACCTGATGTAAGTCGGCAAGACCACCTTGGGCAAAGGCACGCAACAGGTTAAGCGTTGACGCACTGTGGTGATAGGCCTTCATTAACCTTTGCGGATCGGGCACGCGCGCCTGCTCGGTAAATTCAGAGCTATTGATAATGTCGCCGCGATACGAAGGCAGGCTGACGCCGTCGAAGGTTTCAAAATCACTGGAACGCGGCTTGGCAAACTGCCCCGCCATACGTGCGATTTTTACTACCGGGCATTTACCACCATAGGTTAGTACCACCGCCATTTGCAGCAGGGTTTTAAAGGTATCGCGGATATTAGCGGCACTAAAGTCAGCAAATGACTCGGCACAATCGCCACCTTGCAATAAAAAGGCGCGGCCTTCGCACACATCCTCAAGTTGCTTAAACAGGCTACGTGTTTCTTCGGCAAACACCAAAGGCGGTGCACTGTTTAGCTCACTTTCAACATTGGCTAAGACACTTTGATCCGGGTATGTGGGTTGCTGGACTATGGGGAAATCCCTCCAGCTATTTGGACTCCAAGGTTTCACTTTACAATTTTCCTCATTCCTAATTGTACCTCACTCACGAAAGTACCGAATGGCGGGCGCTAGCGCAAGGGTAAAAGGGGGCGATGGGGGAAATAAAGTATCCTACTTTTGTCGCGGTAGACCTTTATGCAAATTGAACACATCATACTTATTGTGATAAACAGGCGACCTCAGCAATATCTTATCTATTGTCCAATTCATTAAACAGGGTATCAATGGCCGTTTCGCACATGGTGATTACAGTGTCGAAACCTGCATGGCCACCATAATATGGGTCAGGAACCTGGGTTAATTCAGGGTCGGGATGGTAATCGAGCAGACGCTTGATCATTGCTGTTGCATCGACGGGTTGCATGGCCAGCACATCCCGGTAATTTTGTTCATCCATGGTGAGAATTAAATCTTGTTCATAGAAATCATCTTGGCTAAGTCTTTGTGCGGTTAGTCGTGATAGATCATATCCATGTCGCGCTCCATGTGAAATTGCCCGCTCGTCCGGATGCTCACCAACATGATAGCCAGAAGTGCCAGAGCTGCTGAATTCGATATAAGTTAAGCCCTGCTCCACTGCGCGCTTTATGGCAATTGCATGAGCAGTTGGTGAGCGGCAAATATTGCCTAAACAGACGAACATGATCTTCATAGGTTTTTCATCCTGCTTTTATGAACTCACTTAACTTTAGTGCCAGTTGGGTAAGAGTAAAGCAACAATAATGAACACATCATACTATAATAAAAGTTACAATAACCTCAGCGTCTTTATATCTTTCAATATCTTGTTATGCAGGGAAGTGCCGAGCTAAACTAGCAAGATATTGTATGATGTGTTCTTTATTACTATGAGCAGTGTAAAACTACAGCTTCGCAGCATTTACGACCTGACGCAGGAGTATCTGCAGGATTTTACTCAGTTATTGGCACAGACCCAGTATCGCCAAGCGAGCTATTTTCAATTGCCCTTGCCAACACCTGAGCAAGAGCGAAACCCTTTAGCCGCAATTTCTGTGCAAGGCCATCGAGGTGATACGGCGCTGACACAAATTAAAAACAGCTTTTTAGATTTTCACAAAGACGGTGAACTCAGCGGGAAATTAGCTAAACGTCATCCGGGTATCGTCTTATTACCGCGAGCTTCTTTCGCTACTTTTGAGCCTTATCTTTTAAAAATCAACGAGCTTAAAACTGAGTTTAAGCAAAAGGTGCTGACCTTAGATAATAATGATGCCCGCTTCGATGCGGTTCACAGTGCCGTTCCCGGATTAATGACACTGGCATTTTATCGCCATATCCATTTTGAAGCTCACTCTCCCTACTCGGTGCGTTTTACCTGGATGCAAAAACATTCCACCAAATCTCTTACCCGTAAGTTAGCACTTACTATGTTAGAGCGAAGCAGTGCTTATTCTAATCCACGCATGATAGATCAACAGCAGTGGCAAATCTTAGTTGAGCAGGAAAAACGTAAGGTTGCGAGTTTAGCTGAAAACGAAAAGTTACGTATTCGTCGGCCTATAAGGGTCACGCCCGAAGTAAATGTGCGCTTCGCTGATAACCGCCGTTATCATGTTAGCGGTGCTTTGCCCTTTATCGTGTTTGACGACAATCCGGAGATAAAACTTGGGGAACTCAAAGATTACCAACCTAAGGAAGATCCGCGAAAACGTGACTATGAATACCTGGTTGAGCGACTGTACTTAGCAAAAAGTGAGTAAGTACTCACATTAAATTCCCCCGTATTCGTTATGTTAAAAAGCCCACAAATGTGGGCTTTTCTATTAGAGCAGACAAGGATTACTTTTCGACTATTTCTTCAAGCCTTTCTTCATCTATGATCTCTGCATTTTCGACAATGCGTTTGCCACCTTGTATTTCGATACGTTTGTTTTGCTTATTCAAAGTAAGAATTTCTTCGCAAAACTCATCGGACGGATGCATTTCGTAAACATAATCGATAATTTTCCCGGTTGATTCCTCTTTCACATTGGAAATGCTGTAATCGGAAATGGCACCCTTGTCGATTAGGTCTTTCATGGTTGTAGTCATATCACGGCGCAGGGCTTTTAATTTATTGTCGGTGATCTTGTCATCGGCATAGATTGAGCCATATTTTTCCATAATAGACAGCAGACGGAAGTGGTAGGTCTTGCCCGGCGCTGCGTAGCGCCATAAGTGATACAGGCGCAACATCATCCAGCGCGATAATCCGCGTTTCAGTTCTTGCGCACGGTTAAAGTAATAACCTTTATATTCCAGGTTATCTATCATGTTGTGAACAAAAGCGTTTAAACAGGCCACACATTTTACATTGCCGCCCTGCCCTTTCTTACCACTGAAATGTAATGAGGATAAGAAGTTCATATTCGACTCATAAAATGAATCGTCAATATTGGAATTCTTGGTATCGGTCGCCGTGTACTTAAAGGACAACTTGGAACCTTGCAGGGCTTCCAACGATTCTTTAATTTGCGGGTACGGCATCGACTGACCTACGGCCTTGAGCTCCTGGGCCAGTTCATTCATCGAAAAGATAACCGCGTATTGGATACCCGATTTAAAGTTGATCTTGACTATCTTGCCTTTGGACGCCAAACGAATTAAGGCGCGCTCAACTTTTTCTTCTCTGTCAGATGGCCATACCAGGCATTCAACTTCTTCGCCTTCTTGACGAGTACTGACCACCGCTGGGGTAATTTTAATTTCCCCCTCATACAGTATGCCATCTACTTTTTCCGAGATTCGGCGAGTAATAATGGTTTTCTTCGGTGCATCTTCTAGCGGCAATTTTTTATGACCGGAACGGACGAAGCGCCCCCAAAGATCATAATGATTGAAGGTATTAGAGTAGGCTCTTAATCCATGTACAGAACTTTCGATTGAAATGCGCACATCTTTATTGTCGGTGAACAATGCCAGATTTTCGTTATCCGTTGCACTTTCAACGCCATTGATCTGGCCTCGCAAAGAGTCTGGTAAGTTTTCTACCGAGATATTAACCTTGCGGTTCATTGTTATTTTCCATTGCTATCGATGCCAAAGGTAATATCAACACATAATACGAAAAAAGTTAATCATCTATGTTAGTAAAAAACTGATCCAAGTTCGAGTTTCATGGTTTGGATCACTTTTTTACTAACCTTAGGCGATTAAACGTTCAGTTTGAAACTTTTGGGATCAGATTTTTATTAACTCACGGGTTATAGATCATCTTTTTACCAAGTGCGGCATCAGATTTTTTGTATTTTTGTTCTTTCATTTAAAAAATCGCTGTTTTTTTGGCCATTATTGGTCTTGTAAACGCCAGCCTTGTGTATAACTGGGCGAGCGCTTGGTAGAGATCTGATCTATAGCTGGTAAAGATCAGATCTTTACCTAGATATCAGTGCTTTAGTTACCTGATTATGTGTATAACTAGGAGCAAATGGTTAGTAAAAAAATGATCTAACCCGGTGTTTTTGTGAGTAACCTTGTACGTAAGCTGTGCATAACTTAAAGCGAAGATTTTCACTTACTATAATGCTGATCCATGACTTGGTAGGAATCAGATCTATACCAAGTAAAATGATGATCTAAGAAAAGTAGCAATATCATTAAAAAACAATTAGTTATAATAGATATTTCCTGCCTTAGCCTTTATATACCTATATATTTAAACGAATCTAATCTAGTTATTACCTTATAGGAAGTTTTCAATCAAAATGTCTTTCTTGTTTTTAATGCAATGTCGCCTAAAATATATGTTTACAGCTAAAGAAGTGGACATTATACTCATGGCTTAAACTTAGGGATGCAAGTATGACAATAAAACAAAGTGCGCTAAGAACCTACCAGTTACTTAAGGCTACGGCCGATGTTGCTGAAAAGTCACTCGAAGGACGTATTCAACATTATCGAGCCCATCTCAAAGCAGAAGAGAAAGAGCTTCGAACCTATACCCAAAAGGCCGCCGCCGATCTATTAGGTTGTAATAACCGTACCTTAAAACGACGTCATGATCAGGGTGATTTCGATCACATTGAAATTCGCCGTGGTGCCAATGGTCATTATGCCTACACATTAGCGAACATCTATCGCATGGCCGAAGTAATGGGCATTGATGCCGATCATCGTCAAGTTGATGATAAACTTCAGGTTATTGTTATTAACTCACTGAAAGGTGGATGTGGTAAAACCACCAGTATGGTTAACATCGCCGCCGCACTTGCAACCACGAATATTAAACGTTACCGCATTGGCATTATCGATTTAGATCCGCAAGGATCCTCATCAAGCTTTTTCCCACCGGGTGAACCCGATCCTATAACTGTGGGTGACCTGATGCGTGATTGTATCGAGCTTGACGAAAACGAAACCTGGGAAGGGATTGTCAGCGATGCATTTTTGAAAACCCATATCCCTAATATTCGCATCTTGCCATCGGGCATGGATGATTTTTACTTCGAGCATGAGACAGCAACGGCACTGCGTGAAAGTGGTGATTATGGGCAAACGCGCCATTACCATAAGTTATTGGAAAAGGTCATTGAGCCGGTACAGGATCAATTCGATATTATTTTGATCGACACGGCACCATCACTTAACTTTATGTTTTACAACGCATTAATGGCCTCAACTGCGATGCTTATCCCGGTGCACCCGGAAGCGGTCGACTTTGATGCGAACAATAAATACCTTAAGCGCCTGGGTGAGATTTATCACACCGTGGCCGCCCTAGGTCATGATGGTTGGGACTTTATGCAGTTCCTGGTTACCAACTATGTTAAAGGCAACCATTCCCAACGCGACATAGTTAAAGATGTGCGCTCTGCGTTCGGTCGTCAGGTAATGAGCTATCCGATAAACCATAGCAGTGCAATTACCGCAAGCTCTTCGTCGTTCAACACCATTTTCGATCAGAAAACCTCTGACAGTTTGGCTAGCCGAGAGTCCTTGGTTAAGGCTCAGGAAAACGTGAAAGACGTGGTTGATGAATTAGAAATGCTTATTCGTTCCAACTGGGCATCGACACAATCACAACTTAAGGCAGCACAGTAAGGCATTATCATGGCAAAGAAACGTAAGAACGACACTCGCATAGACCCGTTTGCAACCGCAGTAGAAAGTAGCAGCCTGGATCAATTACTGGCCCAAGCTCAGGCCGGGGATGTGATCAGTATGCCGGCGCCGAGCGATCCTAAGCGCACCATTCGCCTCACTTGCCAGGTGATTGCCCATAAAGATATTGAACAACGCACCAAGGTCTACGGCAAGAACCGCCGTGTCCAGGCGCTCCTGACAGAAAAGTCGGTGGCCGATATTCTTCCTGCCATTCGCGATGATGGCCGTAACCAGCACCCAGCACTGGCTTGGGAGCAGAATGGTGAGCTTTTGGTTTTGGCCGGCTCGCGTCGTCGTAAGGCTTGTATGCTGGCACCGGCGGATTATCTGGTATTAAGCTCCAGCGATTTTAACGATGAAGATGCGAAGATCCTCGCGGTTTCTTCGGATCAATATATAGCTCCTAGTTTATGGGAGCTGGGCCAGGCCTATGCATCGACGCGTGAAGAGTTGAAGGAGCAGGGTAAAAAGGGCTCGTATCGCGAAATCGCTCAGTTAGAAGGTGTTTCACATACAGCCATTGCCGATGCCATTAAAGCCTTTGAATGCCTTCCTAAGGATGTGTTGGCGCTCTACCCTACTGCCAACCATGTTGGCCGTGAAGTGGCTAAGAAGCTTATCCAGGCGCAAGATAAAGACGGCAGTGCCTTTAACGAACGTGTTGCCGATTGCCGTGCCCAATTTGCACAAACCGGCTTCGATAGCGACGACAAGGCTGCGCTTGCGGTAACCAAATACCTGTGTGAAGCGCCGCAAGGGACAAAGCGCAACGAGGACATTAAACTCGCCAATGACTTTGTGCGGATCCAAAAACACAGTAAAAATGGTGATCTAACGATCAGGATCGACAATAAGATAATGACAGAGAAGCGCTTTATGCAACTGGCTAAAATGCTGGAAAGTTTTAATTAAGCTACTTTGCCTTGTTGTTTTTAAGCCTGGGCTTTGAACCGGGCTTTTTTATGCCCTCAATTCGCCTGAGTTCCACGCTCTGGGGCTTTTTCACCATGTCGAAAAGCGATATACTGGCCTATTTCAGTAGTTGGGTTGGACCATGGCCGCATCGTTTACTAAAGAGGATTTGCTCGCAGTCTTTGCCGAGATCAATGCCGAGCCAGCTCCTTTGCCATTGTCCGAGCAGGCGCTGAAGCAGCTATTTAGCAAGGGGGTTTACAGTCGCGCCCAGCAAATGCTGCGTGATGAGCAAGTGCTTTGGGTAAAAAGCAACGAGGACTACAGCCGTATCGAGGCTCAGGTGCTTGACGATGACGGTACCACCTATGATCAGCATATCCAGCTTCAGTTTGGCGAGCACACTCAGATAGAAGCCCATTGTAGCTGTCAGGCCAAGGTGCGCTGTAAGCATGTGGCCAGCGCCTTACTGCAACTCAAACTCCAAAGTCAGGGCGAATTTGCTCACCAATATCAAATAGATGATTGGTTTTGTGTTTTGGCTCAGCATGACAGCGAGCCAGCCGAAGGCCAGCAACAGGTTTTGTTATTCGAGCTGCACCCACATCAGAACGAACTTCAACTTCAGGCCAAGATGGCACCCAATACCGAAGCGGGTTTGCAGTCTCAGGGCCGAGCGCTGAGCGAGCAGCAAAGCCATACTCAGGTTACCCCAAAAGGGCTTGATGAAGGCGATTTTCGTCTGTTTAGCTGGATACGCTCGCAAAACCTCCCCGGACAAGCCCTGCTTTATGGGCACTGGGGCGCCCGTGCCTTGGTGCAATTACTTGCCCGCGCCCGTCTGTTTTTTGAAAAGCAGCGCCAGCCTCTGCTTTTGGGTAAGCCGCAGCAGCTGCAATATCAGTGGATACGCCATGAGGGCAAGGCGAAATTAACCTGCAATATCGCCGACTTTGATGCCGACAGAGTATTTAATACCGCCCCGCCCTACTACCTTGATAGCAGCAAGAATCAGATAGTGGCCTTGCATACCCATCTGTCTGGCTCGCAGATCAAACAGTTGGCACACTTTCCTGAGGTGAATGAGGAAGATGTTAGTGCCTTGTCACAGCGTCTTGACGATGAGCTCGCCCTTTCGTTGAGCAAAGGCGAAAAAAAAAAGCCTAAGCTAGGCTTTACCCTGCGCTTTATGCGCACATCTGCGCCTTATCTTATTGCCGTTGAAGGACAAGCACCAACTCAGGCCAGCCTGGCCAATTTAGGTCTTGAGCCATGTAAAGGGCCTTTACAGCAAGAGTATCAAGTAATTATTGCCGACACCTTGCAAGAGCAGCAATGGCTCTTTGAGCTTGAGCAAGAGGTTCAGAACTTGGGAGGAAAGGTGATTTCCTTGCCACGTCAGCGCCAGCAAACCAGCGCTGTGCTGACACCCCATCTGGTTATCGATAAGCTTCAGGGACATCGTTTCCTAGTGCGCTTTGAGTTGCACCACAAGCAAAAGGTCTTTATTTTAAGCGCCGAACAACTGGCTAATAATGCCAACTACAGTGCTCATTATTGTTATTTAGAATGTGACGGCCAGTTATGTGTCATAACTAGTGAGGCCGCAAAACTGATGCTCAGTTATCTGCAACGTTTTGCCAGCGCTAAAGAGAAAAGTATTTGTTCCATTCCGCGCAGCCTGTATCCCCAGTTAACCGAGCAAGCTCACTGGCAGTTATCGGTTGCAACCTCTTTGGCACCCTTATTACAAAAGCCTACTTTGAGTTCATTGCAGCCGGTTAAACTGGCGCCCAATGTACAATTGCGAGAGTATCAGCAAGCCGGAGTCAACTGGCTGCAACTGCTTTCCTTGCAGGGGCTAGGCGCCGTGCTCGCCGATGATATGGGCCTGGGTAAAACCCTGCAGGTCATTGCCTATCTCAGTACCCTGAAACCCCGTGCCGGTCGACCACATCTGATCCTCTGCCCTACCAGTTTGATTGGTAACTGGTGTAACGAGATTAAGCGCTTTTGCCCACAATTGTCGGTACAGGTGGTAGCTGGCAATAACAGAACCATCATGTTGCAGCAGTTGGCCAAGTATGAGGTGCTCATCACTACTTATACCCTGTTTAAACGCGACTTTGCCTTTTATCATGGGGTTGAATATCACACCCTGGTCTTGGACGAAGCGCAGGCCATTAAAAACGCTCAGTCTCAGCTTAGTCAAAAGGTTAAGCAACTAAGGGGACAATTTCGTCTTGCCTTGAGCGGCACCCCCTTTGAAAACAACCTGCTAGAGCTTAAATCCGTATTCGATTTTGCCATGCCTAGCTTGCTTGGCTCTGATAACCAGTTTAAGGCGAACTTTTTAGACCTTGAACAAACGGGTAAAAATGCCCTTAAAGAAGCGGTACGCCCCTATTTACTGCGCCGTGCCAAGGCAGATGTGCTGAGCGAACTGCCGAGCAAAACCGAGTTGGTTAAACAGCTCGATATGCTTGAAGATCAAGCCCATGTGTATCAGGGCTATCACAGCGCCCTGCACCAAAAGCTCAGTCATCTGGTTTCCACTCAGGGCATTGGCAAAAGCAAGTTGCAGTTTCTCGATGCGCTGCTAAAACTAAGGCAAATTTGCTGTCACCCGGGGCTGGTTGACCCTAGTTATCAAGGCGGCAGTGCCAAGTTGCAATGGTTGCAAACCCATTTACCCCAGATGCTGGAGCAAGAGCATCATGTGATTATTTTCAGCCAGTTTACTTCCATGCTCAGCCTTATTGGCGCGCAGTTACAGGATATGGGCATAGACTATGCGTTACTGACCGGGCAAACCCGAGACCGCCAGCGTCAGGTTGATGACTTCCAACAAGCACGTAAGCGGGTGTTTTTGATCAGTTTAAAGGCCGGTGGCAGCGGTTTAAACCTGACTCAGGCGGATACCGTGATCCACTTCGACCCCTGGTGGAACCCGGCGGTGGAGCACCAGGCTACAGACCGAGCCTATCGCATGGGGCAAGACCGCTCGGTATTCGTTTATAAGCTGATCTTGGCGGATTCTGTAGAGCAACAGGTACAGGCCCTGGCCGAGAAGAAACGCCACCTGGTGGATGAGTTCCTCAATGGTAGTTTATTATCAGATAAAAAAATTGATGATAATCAACTGCTTGAAATGCTGAATCTAGAAAAAGAAGAAAAAGTTTAAATTTTCCTGAACTTTCTCCCGCACCGGGACTCTACTATTATGCTTGCGATGCAAGCACCCTATGTTGATTTCCCTGATTATTATGATTTTAAGGCCAGCTTGATTTAGCTGGCTTTTTTTTGCCTGAAATTGCCGAAAAGCCGTTGTAGGTCGGGATTTATCCCGATAAAAGTATGATTTTGTTGAGGTGTCGGCGCAGAGCACCGACCTAGATACTTACTTTCCTGATAAAATTGGTATTATCACTCTATACATAACAATAATTAATGCGGGATCAATATGCTTTCCTTGTTTTCCCAAAGCTCACCTGTGTTGCTTGGCGCCCTTGCTGCGCTGGCTTTATCTTCGATGACCTTGGCCTTTGTATTGTTGCGCGTTCAAGGGCGTTTACGCGCCGCGTTGACTCATAACAATGAACTGCAACAGCAAGCGCACGGCGCCGAAGCGCGTACCTCTGAGCTGAGCCGTCAGGCGGCAAGCGAACGTGAAAAGGGCGAGCAATTGCAGCAAAAAGTGATCTTGTTACACGGTCGCTATGAATCCCTCAAGGCAACCCTGGAGCAAAAGGAAACGCACTTTGCGCAGCAACTCAGCTTGTTGCAAGATTCCAAAGAAACCCTGAAAAAGGAATTTGCCCTACTCGCTAATCAGGTCTTTGAAGATAAGTCGCAACAGTTTAAGCACCTTAACCAGGAAAATATGGAACAGCTGCTTAAGCCGGTGCAGGGGGAGCTCAAAGGCTTTCGCGACAAGATGGAGCATATCCACGCCCAGGAATTGCAGCAAAGAGCCGCATTGAAAACCGAGCTGCAACATCTGCAAAAGCTCAATCAATCGATCACAGAGCAGGCGCAGAGGCTCTCTACGGCGCTACAGGGGCAAAAGAAGACACAGGGTAACTGGGGCGAACTTATGCTGGAGAACGTGCTCGACAGCGCCGGTTTGCGCCTTAATCAGGATTATCGCCGTGAGGTAAGCTTCGACTCACCCCTTGGCCGATTGCGTCCAGATGTGGTGGTGTATTTGCCGCAACAGCGCCATATAGTTATCGATGCGAAAACATCCCTTAACGCCTACACCCGTTATGTGAATGCCCAAACTGAGCTTGAAGCGCAGCAGGCCTTGGGTGAGCATGTGCAGGCGGTGAGCGAGCGCATTAATGAGCTCGCGAGCAAGGACTACCACCGCCTTGAGCAATTAAATTCGCCTGAGGTGGTGATCATGTTTATGCCCATCGAAAGCGCCTTTGTCGAAGCCCTTAAGTTTCAACCCGACCTATATCAGCGCGCCATTGAAAAGAATATTCTGGTGGCCACCCCGACTACCTTGCTCACCAGCTTGAACATAGTAAAACAGTTATGGCGTTTTGAAGATCAATCCAAGCACACTCAGGAGCTGGCGAAACGCGCGGAGCGTTTCTATAGCAAGCTCAATTCCTTCTTAGTGTCTATGGAAGGAGTGGGGAAACAGCTTGATAAAGCGCGGGAAACCTATGATAAGGCGTTTTCTCAGCTCTACAGCGGTAAGGGCAATCTGATCAAGCAAGCCAATGAATTTAAGGAGCTGGGTGTGGCGGTGCAAAAAGAGTTGCCCGAGTCCTTGCGCGAAAAAGCCGAGCTTGAGCTAACACATAGCGACTAATGTATTTGTATGCCTGCCCTGCCTGTTTTGGTCAGGGTAGGTCATTGTGTGTGACGGAGGATAAAAAGCACCGCCAAATTTGGCGATACCCAAAGCAAACTCATCAATTTAGATAGTAAGCTCCATCCTTTAAATGTACATATTTTAGGTAATTTATTGATTTTCAATAAAAAGAGATAAACGTAAACCCCCTTTACGTTTCATAAAACTGTCATTTTTCTGTTTTATTCTTAGCCCCAAAATTGAACATGGGCTTAACACATGACATCAGCACATCAACAGAACTTCATCGCACAGCTAAAACAACTACAAAGCTTGGCGCAAAATAAATTTGGCATTGATATCGCTACGGAAAAGTTTATCAATGATGATAACTACCGTGATTTGGTACTTAACGAGCTGGGTTTGCTCGGCGACAGTGAACTTAATACGGTTATTAATGCACTAAAACAACCCGCCGCTGCGGCTACCCAGGCTGAGCCAAAGGCGGAAAGCAAGAAGCCACTGGCTCTAATCTTTACTTCCATTACAGCAGCAATAGCCCTTGGCGTGGCCAGTTACACCATGTTTGCGGGCAAGCCAGAGGTTGTGGTGACACAGGCTCCAGTGCAAAGCACAGAGCAAGCACCTGTACAAACTCAAACCACCGCTACGGTAACCGCAGCCCCTGCGGCGCAGGTGCCGGCAGAGCCGCAAGCACAATTGGCATTTCGTATTCACGGCTCTAACACCATAGGTGAAAAACTGGCGCCGGCGTTAATCGAAGGCTACTTAACAGAGCAAGGTGCCAGTGATTTCACTTGGCAACAAGGTGATGTGGCGGTAGAGCGTGAGCTTCACTATCGCTTAGCCGATAAACCTTACTATATTGAACTGCATGCGCACGGCTCAAGCACCGGCTTTGCCGATGTGCAGGCGGCCAAAGCTGATGTGGCTATGGCATCGCGCAAGGTAAAAGATAAAGAAGTGGCCAGTCTAAAAGATCAATATGGTGACTTCAGCCAGGTGGGTAATGAGCACATTATCGGCCTTGATGGTCTGGCGGTGATTGTGAATCAAAACAACCCTATCAGCCACTTGACCACACAGCAACTGGCGGACGTTTTTTCCGGCAAGATCACTAACTGGCGTGAGCTAGGCGGTGCTTCGGCGGCCATTAATTTGTATGCCCGTGATGCTAAATCTGGTACCTGGGATACCTTTAAAAACCTGGTTTTGAAAAAGCACAGCGCTAAACTAAGCAATAACGCCCAGCGTTTTGAGTCCAGCTCTGAGCTATCGCAACTGGTGTCGCAGGATGAGCACAGTATCGGTTTTATCGGCCTTAACTACATAGTGCACAACAAAGCGGTAGCCATCTCTGAGGGTGAGCAAACTGCGCCTATCTACCCTACCCGCTTTACCATAGGTACTGAGGACTATGCCTTGTCACGTCGTTTGTATCTGTATACACCGACCACGGCTAACATGTTCGTTAAGAACTTTGCTCATTACGCTATCTCATACCCGGGTCAGGAAATTGTGGCCGAGACAGGTCTAATTTCACAGAACATCCATGTTGAGCGGGTACAGGCACCGCTTACAGCTCCTGCGGTTTATAAGCAATATGCCAGCCAGGGCCAACGTCTGTCTCTTACCTTCCGTTTCGAGTTCGGCAGCGGCCAGCTTGATAACAAGGGTAAGCGCGACTTACAACGTCTGCTTGGCTTCTTAGAAGAGCACCCGGAAAAGCGTGTGGTACTAATGGGCTTCTCGGATAATTCCGGTGACGACGTGAAGAATAAAACACTGTCAACACAACGTGCTCGTTCGGTAGCCACCGAGCTTAGCGCCCGCGGTATTGGCGTATTTGACACCCAGGGCTTTGGTGAAGCTCTGCCGGTTGCCAACAACAGCACGGTACAGGGGCGTGAGCGCAACCGCCGAGTTGAAGTTTGGGTTTTGTAATAAAAGTTTAACAGTCGTCTGCTAGACTGACGACTCTCAACAGGAGGGCTTATGTTTGCAATATTAACGGATCATCATAATCTTACTCGTGCCTTTGCGCGCTTAAGCATGCTTGAAGCTATTCGCGTCAAGCGCAATGTGGATCAGGTTTTTACCGACCTTAACATGCCCTCCGCAGCACTGATTGAAAAAATGCGTGAAGAAGGCTTGCTGGGCTCGCTGAGTACATCTATGTCGAAGCCGGACCACCTGACCTCACAGTCGGTCTTGCAAAACCATCTTAGCCAGCTGTTTTTGGATTACAGCAAGCTTAAGCAAACACTTGAACAGTTAAGCTTAGCCGAGAAGATCTGTTGTAAAGAAACTGTGGATATTGCCATGCTGGCGCTTAATCTGCCCTCGGACTCTTTAGCCGATATGATGGCGCAAGAAGGCGTGTCGGTAGATCATATTGCCCCGCAAGATCCACATCAGCAACAGCTTGATTCTGTGCGCGCTCGTTTAAACCAAGCGGCACAAAAAACCGCATCGCAGGACGCTCAGAGTGTGCGTGAGCGCCTTAACGCGCTTGCCCAAGGTGACAACCCAAAGCCTAGCACCGCCGAAGAAGATAATTCTGTGGTGCCTCTGCGTCGCCATCAAGCCTAATTTAAACACTTGCACTGGACCAAAAGGCCGTCATTAGTACGGCCTTTTTTAATGTCACCAGGATTGCTTTAGTAAAAAAACAGGTTAGTAAAAAAATGTTCCGGGATCCCCTGAGCAGTTAGTAAAATCTTGGTTTGTTCCTAAAAGTTATATCAAGACACTTGGTAAAATTTTGCTTTATGCTCATTTGCAGGGCCAATCAGCTTCTGTAGCGCCCCTTTGCTTTGGGCATTGCTCGACCTGGTTAAAAGCTGATCTCAATAAAAAAGGGCCATTCGGCCCTTTTGCTTGCAACACACAGTGGTTAGAACTGATTCATGGTATTGGCTTCACCGCCCGCTTTAAGCGCATTTTCACCGGAGAAGTACTCTTTATGGGTATCACCGATATTAGAACCTGCCAGGTCTTGGTGCTTAACCGAGGCCTGCTCGCGGCGGATTTCCTGACGTTGAACGTCGCGTACATAGGCCAGCATGCCCAAGTCACCGAAGTAACCTTCAGCAAGAATATCTGTGCTTAGTGCCGCCGTATGGTAAGTCGGCAAGGTGATCAGGTGGTGGAAGATACCAGCTTCACGGGCACCATCGCGCTGGAAGTTACGTACAAGTTCGTCGGCAGCAACCGCAAGCTCTGAGCTATCCAGGCTCGCATCCATCAACACCTTGGCATCCGCTGTTGGATCTGGGTAGGCGCTTAGATCGCGGCCTTCAGCCTGCCATTGTGCGAAAACCTGCTCACGGAACTTCAATGTCCAGTTGAATGACGGCGAGTTGTTATACACCAGCTTGGCATTGGGTACCTGCTCGCGAACGCGATTTACCAGTTCGGCAATTTGCTGCACATTTGGCTTTTCGGTTTCGATCCACAGCAGGTCGGCGCCATGCTGCAGGCTGGTTACACAGTCTAGTACCACGCGGTCTTTCTCTGTGCCGGCGCGGAATTGGTAGAGGCCATTGTCCAAACGTACCGGCTTGCATAGTTGGCCGTTCAGTTTAATCGCCATTTCGTTGTCTTCCAGGTCATCTGCACCACTGATAGGTTGAGCATCAAGGAAGTCGATGTACTGGCTGGCCAAGTCGCCCGGCTCTTTGCTTACTGGGATTTTCTGCGTCAGGCTGGCACCCAATGAGTCGGTACGGGCCACGATAATGCCGTCTTCCACGCCAAGCTCTAAGAAGGCATAACGCACGGCGTTGATTTTCGCCAGGAAGTCCTCGTGCGGTACGGTTACTTTACCGGCCTGGTGACCACATTGCTTGGCATCGGATACCTGGTTTTCGATTTGAATGGCACAGGCACCCGCTTCAATCATTTTCTTGGCCAACAAATAGGTGGCTTCTTCGTTACCAAAACCGGCATCGATATCGGCGATAATAGGTACCACATGCGTTTCAAAATTATCGATTTGCGCTTCGATGGCCGAAGTGTCCGCACCGCTTTGCTGCGCCGCATCCAGGGCTTTATAGAGGTGATCCAGCTCACGGGCATCCGCTTGTTTTAAGAAGGTGTAGATCTCTTCAATCAGTGCTGGAACCGAGGTTTTCTCATGCATACTTTGGTCTGGAAGTGGACCAAACTCAGAGCGCAGCGCCGCTACCATCCAGCCGCTCAGATACACATAACTGCGCTTGGTGGTCTTTTGGTGACGTTTAATCGCCATCATCATTTGCTGCGCCGTGAAACCATGCCAGCAACCTAAAGACTGAGTATATTGGCTTGAGTCGGCATCGTAAGCGGCCATGTCCTCACGCATGATTTTGGCAGTGTACTTGGCGATATCCAAACCTGTTTTAAAGCGGTTTTGCAGCTGCATACGCGCCGCATAAACAGGGCTGATGCTGTTCCAGCGTTGACCATTTTGTTGGCATAGGGTAGCCAGGCTGTCTATCTGTGCGTTGTACTGTTTCATAGTCGGTATCCTTTGAACGTGTAATGGTTATGTTTTGCAACACCCTGTGTATGAGGTGGTCGCCTTGTACTTTTACCCTAGGCCGTTTTTCAAAGATTTATTAAATTTATAGTTGTTATTACCGCTATATTTTTAGTGAATAGGTTTTGTGTTCACATTCACATATTTTCGTTTACAGTGAAATAACACTTGTTCGATTAAAGGAATTGCTCATGACTCAGCGCATCTCGCACAGCGGCCTGTCTATTGACGCCACGCTCTATGAGTTTATTACTCAAGAGGTACTGCCCCAGACCGATATAGACGGTGATACCTTGTTCGCCGGTGTTGCCGATATTATCAAGCGACTTACTCCCATCAACAAAGCCTTACTGGCAAAGCGTGAGACGCTGCAGCAGCAGATAGATGCCTACTATCAGGGCAATACCGAGCATAATCTTGATGAATATACGGCGTTTTTGCGCGAGATAGGTTATCTGGTTGATAGCCCGGAGTCGGTGAGCATAGAAACCACCAACGTCGATGCGGAAATTGCCACCATGGCCGGCCCGCAACTTGTGGTGCCGGTGAGCAATGCTCGCTTCGCCCTCAATGCCGCCAATGCCCGCTGGGGCTCTTTATACGATGCCCTATACGGCAGCGATGTGATCGCCGAGGAAGAAGGCGCCGAGCAAGGCGGTGGCTATAACCCGGTGCGTGGCTTTAAGGTGATGGCTTATGCCCGTCAATTCCTCGACCAAGCCCTGCCGCTTAGCAGCGGCTCACATATCGAAAGTACTGAATACGCCATCAACAATGGTGAACTGGTTGTGACCCTGGGAGATTCTCAGCAGGTAAGCTTGCAAAACCCGGCTCAGTTGCTCGGTTTCCAGGGCCAGCCACAGCGTCCTTCCGCCTTGCTGTTCTGCCATCATGGCCTGCATTTTATTATTGCCATCGACCCGCATCATCGCATTGGTCGTGATGATAAAGCCGGTATTAAAGACATTATTATGGAAGCGGCGCTGACCACCATTATGGACTGTGAGGATTCGGTCGCGGCGGTGGACGGTGAAGATAAAACCAATGTGTATCGCAATTGGTTTGGTCTTATGATGGGTCAGCTGAGCTGCAGCTTTAACAAAGGCGGCGAGCAGCTTGAGCGTACATTGAACCCGGATCAGCAATTTACCAAGCTCGATGGCTCGCAACTCACCCTGCACGGGCGCAGCCTGATGTTTGTTCGTAATGTCGGTCATCTGATGACCAACCCGGCGATACTCGATAGTGAAGGCAATGAGGTGTTTGAAGGCATCATGGATGCCATCTTTACCAGCTTGTGTGCCCTGCCCGAGTATTACGGTCGTAGCAAGCTGGCGAACTCGCGCACCAAGAGCATCTACATTGTTAAGCCCAAGATGCATGGCCCGGAAGAAGTGGCCTTTACCGAGCAGCTTTTTAGCGAGGTAGAGCGTCTACTTGGACTTGAACAATACAGCATCAAAATGGGCATTATGGATGAAGAGCGCCGCACCTCGGTTAACTTAAAAGCCTGTATCGCCAGTGCCAAACAGCGCGTGGTGTTTATCAATACCGGCTTCCTAGACCGTACCGGCGATGAAATTCACACCGCAATGGAAGGCGGCATCGTCTTGCCTAAGGCGAAAATAAAAGAGCAGCCTTGGTTGACGCTTATGAAAAGCGCAACGTCAGCATAGGCCTAGAATGTGGCCTTAGCGGCAAGGCGCAAATTGGTAAGGGCATGTGGCCCATTCCAGATAAAATGGCCCTGATGATGGAGCAAAAGGTGGCGCATGTGCAATCCGGTGCTAATACCGCCTGGGTGCCCTCCCCTACTGCGGCGACCTTACATGCTCTGCACTATCATAAGCTCGATGTATTTGCGGTGCAAAAATCCCTGCCGCCACTCGGTGAGGATTCGTTGGCGGCCTTGTTGACGCCGCCCATAGACAACGGCCAGCAATTGAGCCCGGAGGATATTCAACTGGAGCTCGACAACAATGCTCAGGGTATTCTCGGCTATGTAGTGCGCTGGGTCGAGCAAGGCATAGGCTGCTCTAAGGTGCCGGACATTAATAACGTCGGCTTGATGGAAGACAGAGCGACCCTGCGGATCTCCAGCCAGCATATTGCCAACTGGTTGCGTCACGGCGTGTGCTCCAAGGAGCAGGTGCACAACACCATGGCCCGTATGGCCAAGGTGGTGGATGAGCAAAATGCCGGCGACCCCAGCTATATTGCCATGGCCGCTGATGAGCAGTCGCTTAATGCCAGCTTTGCCTTCCAGGCAGCCTTGGATCTGGTGTTTAAAGGCTGTGAGCAACCCAGCGGCTACACCGAGCCCCTATTGCATCATTATCGTCGCCTGTTTAAGGAAGAGTCGTAAGAAGTGTAAACCCCCTTTACACAAAAAAGCCGGATTAAAATCCGGCTTTTCTTTTTTGCGTGTTTGACGCTATTAGTTGTTCACAATGGCATTGTGATAGATGTTTTGCACGTCGTCGCAATCTTCAAGCATGTTCATAAACTTCTCAAAGTTGGCGATATCGTCTTCATCGGTGATCTCGATATGTGTTTGTGGCACAAAGGTGATCTCGTCGATTTCAAAGTTAATGCCATCGAATGCTTCGGTAAGTGCGGTTTTCGCCTTAAAGTATTCGGTGTGCGGCGCAAATACTGAAACCTTGCCGTCTTCTACTTCTATGTCGGTCACGTCTACATCGGCCATCATCAGCGCTTCTAGCACAGCTTCGTCGTCATCGCCTTCAAAACCAAAGATCGCCAGGTGATCGAACATGTGTGCTACACAGCCCGGGCTGCCAATCTTTGAATCGGTTTTGGTAAAAGGAAGACGTACGTCCTTGATGGTACGGTTCGGGTTGTCGGTTAAACAGTCAACGATAACCATGCAGTTACCCGGGCCATAGCCTTCGTAACGAGCTGTTGAATAGTCTTCGCCAGCGCCGCCAGCGGCTTTTTCAATGGCTTTATCGATTACGTGTGCTGGTACCTGATCTTTTTTCGCTTTATCCATCAAGCGACGAAGAGAAAGGTTGGTCTCTGGGTCAGCACCGCCGTTTTTTGCTACGACGTAGATTTCTTTACCGTATTTTGAGTTTACTTTTGTTTTTGCCGCAGCGGTTTTCGCCATGGCGTTTTTACGAACTTCAAACGCTCTGCCCATTTTCAATCTCTCAAGTTTGAATTTAATGCTTTGCACGATTTTAACAACTCAAGGCAAATTGGGCTAGTGTCATGTTTTTATAAAAGCGATTAGCTAGTAGCAAAACCTAGAAAATTACGTTATTTAACATAACTCAACGAGTGCGGGTAATTCACTAAAGCAACGGATCACATAATCCGCCTGGGCCGCATAGTCGGGAATGCTGTGCGGCGCGTACAAGCAAGCGCGCATATTTGCATTATGGGCGGCCTGAATATCGTATTTATAGTCGCCTACGTAAAGCAGCTGTTGCACCGGCATCTGCCAACGTTCGGCAATATGCAATAAAGCACTGGGGTTGGGTTTAGCGGGGGCATCATCCCGGGTCAGTACCAGATCTATGGGAATGGGATTTCGGCTCATCTTTATACCCGTGGCCTGCTCCGAGTTGCGTGTGACTATGGCCATGGGGATCTGTGCCTTATGCAGGCTGGCAAGGGACTGGGCGACCTGGGGTAGTAGCACGGCTTGTTCGGCGTCTGCCAGCTCATGGTCGAGTATTACCTGCTCGGCGTGGCGCTGACCATCGCTGTCCAGGCGGGTGATAAATTCGAGTATATCCTCGCCATGGGCGCAGTTTATTTGCTCCCGAATAAGGGCAAAATCTAATTGTGAGCTAAATAAGGTGCCATCCATATCAAAAATAACGCCTCTTAATGGCACATTGTGGTATTTGCTCATAAAGATCCCCTAATACTAACTTCTGATAAATGTTTAGCCGATACAGGCAATGTAGCAGTAACGGCTCTATATAGCGACCTTGGTTTTCATCCTTGCCCACCCTTCCCTTCTAAATCCTGTAACCGACAATAAAACTATATAAAACAGATGGTTAGTTTTTAACTATTTACCTTATTCCTAATTTAGTTACGACAAGTGTAAAGGGGGTTGCCAGTGAATTAAGAAAATAATTTCTGCAAAGGTTGCAATTGGTATTTAATTAATTTTAGAATCCCCCACTTTTTTAATTCGTGAACAATAAAAATGGACCTCGGCCAGCAAAATAATGCCAGGCGAGATATAAAAAAGCGATGGAATGTTCACTTGATTCGCACATAGCAAAGTGTATGTGGTGGTGCTATGGATTTTTATGTCCTTAAAAAGAAAAACGAGTTAATTGCTATTCCCGCCGATGAACAGCATTGTAAGCAGTACCTGGACAATGGCTACTTTTATATAGATAAGGTAGCTGCCTGTGACGAGCGCACGGCGATAAGTCATCTGCAAAGCAAATACCAACGTAGCATACGTATTCCCATGCTGGTTCTGGCCATTGCCATACCGATTTTGGTGATCACCTGGTGGCAATTTACCCATTAATACCAATTCACTTAAATAGCTCACCATTCTAGCGGGCTAAATATCGTGGTCACGGCGTTTATCCAGCGCCATCTCTGAGCACATGCTTACCAGAATTGGTATAAAGCAATCGCCGCGATAACAAGTTTTCCATGATATAGTGAGGACATTATAAGTCTAATCACTTTATTTCATGCGCTTACTTCATACCTCTGATTGGCACCTTGGGCAGCTTTTCTACGAACATGAACGCATTGATGAGCATCAAGCGTTTTTAGCCTGGCTGTTGACGCAACTGCGTGAGCAGGCTATCGATGTGCTGCTTATCAGCGGCGATATTTACCACACAGCGACACCTCCTAGTCGCGCCGAAAAGCAGTTTTATCAGTTTATCGAAGCGGCAAAATCCGCTTGTCCTGAGCTGCAAATAGTAGTGATTGCCGGCAACCACGATTCCGCCAAACGGATCACCACGGCTGAATCCTTGCTGGCCCAGTTCGATACCCAGGTAATAGGTCATTATCAGCATCAGGCGCCGGAACTTAGTACGGTTAACATTACCAAGGGCGATCAGCAGTGCCTGATTTTAGCGCTTCCCTATTTGCGAGCCTGCGATATCCCCAGCGCCAGCCTAAGCTATAGCACAGCTGTGCAGCAAGCCTACAGCAGTATGCTGGACAACAGCGAGTTTGATGGCCAAACCAATGTGATTGCCATGGGCCACTTGCATGCTCGTGGTGCTGCGGTCAGTGAAGACTCCGAACGCGCTCTGGTGATTGGCGGTGAAGATGCCATAGGCGCGGATGTATTTCCGGCTGAGGCCAGCTATGTTGCCCTTGGTCACCTGCATAAGGCGCAGACGGTAAATGGTCAGGAACGTATTCGCTACAGTGGTACGCCCTTCGCTATGTCTTTTAGCGAGCGTCATTACCGTCATCAATGCCTGTTGGTTGAAGTCACCGATGGTGCCCTGCAAAGTGTCAACCCCCTTTACATTCCGACATTCAGAAAGCTGCATCTGCTTCCCGAGGGTGAGATAGTGCCGCTTACAGAGCTGTGTCAGCAGCTGAGCGCCCTGCCCGATGATAATGCGCAACCAGGTTATATCCGCGTGCGTCTGTCGAGCAAAGAGCTGAGCACGGATTTTCGTGAGCAAATAGATGCAGCCCTTGCCGGGAAAAACCTGCTGTTTTGCGGCATAGAAAGGGTACGAACGCAGCAGCAATCAAAGCAGGATGAAGTGGAATTTCAGGATCTCTCGCAACTTGAACGACTCGATGCGGATCATCTGCTATCCGTTGCCCTTGAGGAGCACAGCGAGCTGAGTGAACAGGATCTCAATGATGAAATTAAGACCTTGTTTTCCCAGCTGGTTGCCGACGTTGAGCAGGAGCTAAACCATGAAGATTAATCGCCTGCAAATTCATAATCTGGCTTCCTTAGTGGATGCGGATATCGACTTTACCAAGGCCCCCCTGAGTGACACCGGCTTGTTTGCCATTACCGGCGATACAGGCGCAGGTAAAAGTACCCTGCTTGATGCCCTGTGTCTGGCCCTGTACGACAAAACCGCGCGACTTAGCAATGAGAATACTCAGAAGGTTGATTTCAATGGCGATAATGTGCGTCTGAACGACCCGCGGCATTTGCTTAGGCGCGGTACGGGTGTTGGCTGGGTTAAGGTCGACTTTAATGCCATAGACGGGCAGCAATATCGGGCCTTATGGCAGGTAACGCGCGCGCGTAAAAAAGCCCAAGGGCGGCTGCAAACACCAACCCATGTGCTTTATCAATTGCCCAGTGAGCAGCTGGTAAGCGATGCCAAGTCGGAAACAAAAAAGCTGATCGAGCGCTTAGTCGGCCTTAATTTTGATCAGTTTTCTCGCGCCGTGATGCTGGCGCAAAACGAATTTGCCGCCTTTTTACGGGCACAAGGCGACGAGCGCGCGGCGCTGTTAGAGCGCTTAAGTGGCACACAAAAGTACTCCCTCGTTGGTCAGCGGGTTTTTGAGGGCTACAAGGCTAAACTCAATGAAGTAACCTTGTTCCAGAGCAATATGAATGCCGTGCATTTGCTCAGCGACGAGGAACTTGCCGCTTTGCAGCAACAGCAGCGAGAACAGAATGCACTCCAGCAAAGCCTTAAACAACAAAGCGGTGCTTACCAGATGCAATTGCAGTGGTTTGCCAACGAACAAAGCATCACCGCCGAGCTGCAGAATTTGCAGACGCAACTGACTCAGGCCACCGAGGAGTTACACCTAGCCCAAGGTGCTTTTAAACAGGCTGAGCTCAGCGCCCGTTGTCGACAAATTAGCGACAATATAAATAATACCGAGCGCTTGAGACAGCGCTTACATCAAGATGAGCAGCGAATTGTTGCTTTGCAAGGCTCAGACGCTCAGGCTCAATGCGAGCAGGCGCAGCAGATACAGCAACAGGCCGCATCCATCTATAGTCAGGCTCAGGCTCGCCTGAGTGAGCAAAAGCCGGCGCTGCAGCAGGCCATTACCCTGGACGCTCAGGTACAGCAATTGCGCCAGGGATTAGCACAGCAGCAAGAGCAAATAGTCGCTCAAAACCGCGAGCAGCATGAGCTACAAGGACAAGGTGCCAAGTTGCAACTTAGTGTCGAGCAATGCCAGGCGCAGTTACAACAAAAATTGACGCAGGCGAGCGCTCAACCCTGGCTTGTGGAGTTAGTAAAAAATCGCTCTCACTATCAGCATCTATGGCAGCCAATCACCTTGCATTCACAGCTCAGGGAACAAAAAAATACCCAGTTACAAGGGCATCAATCCGAGCTGACGAAACTTAACACTCGCATTGCGGAACTTACTGAGACGCTCACACGCATTCAGGAAAAAAACCTTGGCCAGGAGCAACGCATTGTGCAACTGGAACAAGAGCTACAACACCAGTCTCCTGGGGCATTGCAGCAAAATATAGGCAGGTGGCAACAGGGTCTGCAGCATTATCGTCGCTGGCACGACTTGGGGCTTAAAATTGCCCAGTGGCGCCAGCAACAAGCGCATAATCAAGGGCAATTGGCGCAGTATCAGCAGCAGTTGAACGAGCGTCAAACCCAGCTGCCACTCTTGCAGCAAGAGGTAGCCAATGCTGAGCAGGCCTATAATCAGGTGCAGTTGCGTGCCAGTGAAAAGATCAGTGTTTTACGTACTCAGTTAAATGCCGGCGAACCCTGCATGGTGTGTGGCTCCTGTGACCATCCTTTTGCAGTGGAAGCGGGCGAAAGCAGCCCCTTCGATGCCCTACTGGCGGACTTTGCCGCCCAGCTTAAGTTGGCTAAAGATAATTTGGATCAGTATTTAACCCACTGCCATGAGCTACAAACCTCGGCCCGATTAGCCGAGCAAGAGCTTAGCACTCTAGCCGCAAGCCTTATTCAAGCCCAGCAAGAGCAAGACCAGTTAGGTGCGCAGTTGGCACACTTTTGCCCTGAGCAGGGGCTGGATAAGTTGGCCGAGCGATACTTTAGCGACCAATTGCAAAGCTTGAATGATCAGTACCAGGGCGCCACCGCACTTGAACAGGAGTTAGTAAAATTGCGATCTGCGTTGCAGCAAGGGCGAACGCTTGCCGAGCAACAACAGCAGCAACAGCGCCTGTGTGAGCAGCAAAGCCAGCACTTACAGCTACAGTATCAACGCCTTAGTGATGAACTTGAAGCTGAGCAGGAGCGCAGCCAGGACAGTATTGCGCAATTAAAAGCGGTATTTTGCGAGGCGCCTTGGTGGCGTGATGAGCCAGCGTACCTCGCCTCCTGCTGGCCACAGTTGCAATTGCAGCTGCAAGAGTATGATCAGGAACAGCTTAAAATATCGCAACTAGAACAACAGGTTAGTGATACTAAACTGGAGCTGGATCAGATTTTTACCAAGTTGTCTGCCTGCACCGCTCAACTGCAGCAATTAACGCGGCAAGAGCAACACAGTGGCGAGGAGATCAGGAATTTACTAACTCGTCGTCATGCCCTGCTCGCTCCCCAATTGCAGCCCCAGCAATTACTGCTTCAGCTTGAACAGGCCCTCGAACAAGGCGCTACTGGTCTGCAAGGGGCGCAGCAAGAATTGCAGCAGGCGCAAAGCAGGCTTGAGCGCGAACGCAATGAATATGAGCACTTGGTAAAAAATTGTTCTCAGTTACAGCAGGACTTAAGCGAACTGGAAATGGCCTTTAGTCATTGGTGCCGCGCCAATTTTGCTCCCGAAGACGAAATTGGCCGCGAGCAGATCCGAGTTTTACTAAGTCGCGATAGTGCTGAGGTTGATGCCCTGCTCGCTCAGCAGCAGACGTTGCAACAACAGCAGGTGCGCCTTGAAGCGCAATTGACACAAACGCAGCAGCGCCATAGTGCGCATCAGCAAGTGCGTCCAGAGCAAGCACAGAGTGATATAGAGGCACGCAAAGCGGCGCTTGATAATGACTATGAGCAGACTCAGCAAACACTGACTCTGATCGCCGCCAAGCTTGAGAATCACCGCCAGAATCTTGCCCAGCTGGCCGATCAGGCCGAGCAACTGCAGCAGTTACAAGCCCAGCTGAAGACCTGGGCCACCCTTAACAGCGCCCTGGGTGATGCGCAGGGTAAGCGTTTGCGTAATCTGGTACAAAGCCAGACTCTGACTATTTTGCTCGCCTATGCAAACCAACATCTGCACTCCTTGTCGAAACGCTATCGTCTTACCCGTATCCCTAATACCCTGGATATTGCCATAATTGATCAGGATATGGCGGATGAGCAGCGCAGCGTTAATACTCTCTCCGGCGGCGAATCCTTTTTGGTATCGTTGGCGCTGGCTCTGGGGCTCGCGTCCTTATCTTCGAACAAGGTGAAAATAGAGTCCTTGTTTATTGATGAAGGCTTTGGCACATTGGATGCTCAGACCCTGAGCGTTGCCATTGATGCGCTCGACAACCTGCAGGCGCAGGGGCGCAAGGTGGGGGTGATCTCCCACGTTGCCGAGCTAACGGAGCGGGTGGCCACGCAAATCAAGGTGGTAAAACGCCCAGGCGGATATTCGCAGATACGCTGTGAATGAGCTATAAGCTAAAAATAGCCAAACTAAGGAACCATTATGCCCAGTTTTTTAGGTGACGAAGCCACTCACTACGACCAACGAATTCATCGCTTGGTGCCTGGCTACGATCTATTACAGCAGTTGACTCAGGCTCAGTGCCAGGCGGCGCTTAGCGAGGACGCTGAAGTGCTTGTGGTCGGCGTCGGTACCGGCTCTGAGATTCTGGCTCTAGCCAAGGCCAAACCTAAGATGCGTTTTGTCGTCCAGGATATTTCTGCCGATATGCTCAGCCTGGCGCAAAAGAGCTTCGAGCAGGCGGGGATCAGCGACAGGGTGCAGTGCCATTGTGGTAGCGTGGCGGAAATCGAAGGTAACTTCGATGCGGCCTTGTGTTTGCTGGTGCTGCACTTTGTCGCCGACAATGGCGATAAGGCCGACTTATTGAGCGCCGTACGCCAAAGGTTAAAGCCAAGTGCCTGGCTGTGGTTGGCGGATTTAATGAAGCCGCAAACGCCCTTCGAGCTAGACGCTCAGTTTGTTGTTTGCCAACAGTTGGGACTGACCGATATAGGTGTAAAGCGCACCCGGCATAGCTTTGAACATGAGTTTTATCCGCTTGATCGTATTCGCCTTGCTGAGTTGTTGGATCAGACCGGCTTTGGTACTGCTCAGTGTTACTTTAAGGCCTTGGGCTTTACCGGCTATGCGATACGTTGCCAATAGCCTGATTTAGATGTAACCCGGAACCAGTTCCCGGATCAGCTGGCAGAGCTTATCGATTTTTACATTGCTAAGCTGACGATAGTCGAAATAAGGGCAGACCAAAACTCGGTTTGCCTGATCCACTGCAAACTCTTTGTCCAGCCAGATCAGATTTATACCAAGTGAGGGCTGCGCCGCCAGCTCCTGAGCATAGGTGCGACCGGCGATCACATGCAGGGCAGGGCTCTTTAACTCGGGCGTACTGAACAATAAAGCCGTATTGCTGTGCTGGCGCAGTAGCAATTGATCCCGCAGTTGTTGCCAGCTTTGAAATTCTCCCAATCCCCCTTGCTCACCGTGCAAGGCAAACAGCCATTTTGCGTAGACATTAAACACCTTACGCCAGCCATTGCCCGCTTCGGCATTGATCTTCTCTATGGCCTCTTTGTCTAAAGGCAACAAGGTGTGCAGTTGTTGAAACTCGACAAGGGGAGGGCGATTTTTCACATAAACGCGGATGGCAGCATCGGCGGCGCCAAATCCTATAGCCTGCGGCATTATTTTCGCCTTGTTGTTAGTAAAATAGCGATCCAATTATACCCCTGACTGCGTACTCATCTAAAGTGATTACTAAGACTTATAAGCAAAGGAAAAACAATGAAAATCACCATAACTAATAAGATCATTATTTTACTAACCCTGTTACTGAGCGCCTGTACTTCCATGCCTGAGCAGGTAACGCCAGTGACTCCATTTGAGCTCTCCCGCTATAGCGGAACCTGGTATGAAATTGCCAGAATGCCGCATTCCTTTGAAGAAGGCTTGTCCAAGGTGACGGCTACATACAGCATAAATGACGATGGCTCGGTAAAGGTCTTAAACAAGGGTTTTAATGCCGAAACGGGGCAGTGGGCCAGTGCCCAAGGTAAGGCTAAATTTGTCGATGCGAGCGATGTTGGGCACTTAAAGGTATCGTTTTTTGGTCCCTTCTACTCCTCGTATGTGGTATTTAAGCTCGATCAAGATGCATATCAATATGCTTATATCAGCGGCTATAACACAGACTATGCCTGGCTTTTGGCGAGAACACCAAACGTTGATCCGGCCCGTGTTGAAGACTTCAAAAGAGAATTAGCTGCGCGAGGCTTTGCTGTTGAAAAGCTGATTTTGGTGTCGCAGTAAGTAGTTGAGGGGATCGGTATAAAGTTGTAAAGGGGGTTTACAGATCATTATTTTACCAAGTGAGGCTTGTTGAGTTAGTAAAATATTGATCTTCACCCTGGGCATAAGCAGGATAAGGGCAGTTGCTTAGATAAATTCGGTTAAAGAGATCCAAGAGGTGCAGTCGCTTTCTATAAGCGAAGGGGGTTATACGCAGGCAACTACCCGTAAAACAGGTTTTATAGCCATTTTTGCTATCTATTTAGCTGCCGATCAGCGGCTTTGCCCCTGATCAGTTGGTAAAAATCTGATCTGTGTTGAGATCAATATTTTACTAACTAGGTCATCAAGTTAGTAAAACTATGATCCCAATAATAACAATACCTTGTATTGCCAGCCTATTTTGCTTGTCGCTGTCCCGCGCTATCAGCTAGGCTGTAATAAAGCCTTTGATCAGCCTACGCATGGATTTACTCGATAAAATACGCGCCTGCACCTTGTGCAAGGCGTATCTGCCCTTGCCGCCCAAACCCGTGTTGCAACTTCACTGTGATGCAAAAATACTGATCGCCGGACAGGCGCCGGGGATCCATGCCCACAATGCCGGACGGCCTTTTGACGATGCCAGTGGTGTGCGGCTGAGACAATGGTTGGGGGTAACGGAGGAGGACTTCTACGATGCGCACAAGTTTGCCATTGTGCCCATGGGATTTTGCTATCCTGGCACAGGTAAACAAGGCGATCTGCCGCCGCGTCCTGAATGTGCTGCAACCTGGCGTGAGCAGGTGCTTGAGGCCTTACCACAAAGGCAACTGACCCTAGTGTTAGGCCAGTATGCCATGCGTTATCATTTGCAAAAACGCTATAAAACCGTCACAGCTGCGGTACAGGACTGGCGTAGCCAATGGCCGGATACGCTGGCGCTTCCCCATCCTAGCCCGCGTAATAATATCTGGCTTAAGCGCAACCCCTGGTTTGAACAAGAGCTCTTACCGGAGCTGAAAACCCGCGTTGCTACAGTCCTGGCGCAATAGTTTCCTTAAATCACTAGATCTTTAGCATTCGCTCCAGGGCTAGGCTTGTTGCAACAAACCTAGTGCGGCTTGCTTGCCATTGGCAGCGATGCGTTCGCCTTCGCCATAGGTCGCTTTTACTATGGCTCCTTCAACGAGCAGGGCGATTAATGGGGCTTTGATTACTAACTCTGGGGTAAGCAACGTCGCGATAAAGGCTTCCACTTCGGCTTTATGCGCTGCGCAATGGCGCAAAATCTCGGTATGGCTGGCATCAAACTCGCCTTGGCTATTAATAAAAAAACAGCCTCGGTAGGCGCCTAACGCCTGCACTTCACCGCGAAACCATAGCGCTAAGGCGTCGAATAGGGCGGCGATTTTCTGCTCTGGCTCCTGGCCTTGAATGGCGCCGCTAAGCCAGTGCATAAAATTGTGATGGCGCACGTCTAGGGTGGCAAGGATCAGCTCATCCTTACTATTAAAGTGATGATAGAGGGTCTTTTTTGCTACACCGGATTCGGCTAATACCTGATTAATGCCGACGGCGCGTATGCCGTGGCGATAAAAAAGCGTCAACGCCGTGTCTATCAGCACCTGCCTTTTGTCTTGCATGATTCAGCTCCTACAGCTTGCGGCGCTGATATCTGGCGCCGAATGAAAATAGCTTGACACAGGTAGACCGTATTGTCTACCTTAAAAAGTAGAACGAGTTGTCTACTTAAAGGGAAAAGGAAGTGAATACAATGATAAAGCACGTTATCGCTGGCTTTGGTGCGGCCATAGCAATCGGGCTATTGGCCTATTTGGATAGTTTAAACACGCAAATGCTGTGGTTGATGGCGCCCTTTGGCGCCACGACAGTGCTGGTATTTGGTGTGCCTAATAGCCCATTAGCCCGGGCAAAAAATGTTATTTTGGGGCATCTTGTCACCGCATTTATTGGCGTGGTATTTAGTTTGTATGCGCCTATCACGCCCCTAAGCATGGCCATAGCGACGGGACTGGCGGTGAGCTTGATGTTGGTGAGCGATACCACCCATCCTCCTGCCGGTGCTAATCCCGTGCTGATCATGCTGGCGCAACAAGGCTGGATGTATTTGTTGTCGCCGGTTTTGATCGGCGCCGTGTTAATCGTGCTCCTGGCCTCAATTCAGCGCCGGGTAGTGGCGCGTTTTGAGGCCTTACCCCAGCATTAGGGTGTGAGCGGCCAATAAAAAGGGGGTGTAAACCCCCTTGCCAAATTCAGCTTTGCTTGTTGAAGTACTTTTCGTTAAGTACCAGCGCCGCCATAATGATGCCGCCGCCCAAGGTGAGGCGCCAGATATCGGCGTCGCGGTTCCATATCAATACATTAACCAGGATCCCCGCTGGGATAAGCAGATTGTTCATCACCGCCAGGGTACCGACATTGACCAGGGTCGCGCCCTTATTCCAGGCAAAATACCCGAGCCCGGAGGCGACCAAACCGAGATAAACCAAAACCGTCCATTGCGTCGTCGTTTGCGGCAGCGCTGTGGTATCGCCAAACAGGGCATAACAGCTTAAGGCCACCACCAAAGCGCCAATATAAAAACAGGCAAATATTTGATGCTGAGCCAGGCCTGGGTTTTGAGCCATAAGGCGTTTATACAGGACCTGACCGCTGGCAAAACACAGGTTTGCCGCCTGGACTATGGCAAAACCAAGGATAAAGCCCTGATTAATGCCATCGAAGCGAATAGCCACGGCGCCGACTATAGCTAGCAGCGCCGCCATAAAAAAGCCTGGGTTAAAACGTCCGTCCAAGGCATCGTTGAGCAAGGTCACATACAAGGGCGTCATTACAGTAAATAGCAGCACTTCCGGCACGGTTAAGTACAAAAAGGAGTGATAGTAAAACGCGTACATCAGGCCTAATTGCACCGCACCTATGGCCATCAGCTTGCACGTCATAGCAAGTGTCAGCTGTGGCAGGCGTAAAAAGGGTAGAAATACCAAGGTCGCCAGGGCGATACGTGTCAGCACGGAAAACCAGGGATCAACCTGACCGGCCAGATACACGCCAATCAGGCTAAATGAAAATGCCCACAGCAAGGTGGTGGCGAGAAGATAGGTCATAAGGAGTTATTATTGCCATTGTCATGGCGCTATTATGACGCGGAAGACGGAGACTGCGAAGAGGGGAGGGAGTTTTGTTTAAAAGGGTGCTGAAAATAGGGCGTAGACAGGCGCCTACGCCTTTTTTTGCGGGTACTATTGTACGTAGGCGCTAAAAAGCTGCTGCAGCTGTGGCATATATTCGCTGACAATAGCGAGGTTGTTATCGCTGATCTCTTCCTTGCTCGCCTCATTTGCCTTGCCCAGGGCGCATAGGAGCGAATTGCTGTCGCTGCTCTTGCTGCCGGAGAGGCTTTGCAGACCACCCATTACCTGGTCTACACGCTGCTGGTTTTCGGCAGAAAGGCTGCCTTTCATATTGGCCAGGTAGGCGCTGCTGATCTCACTGCCCACGCTGATAAGCTGCTCTGGAGTAAAGCCATAAGCGCTTAGCATGGTGGCAAACTCCTGATACATGCCGTTGTCTTTTAACATGGTGATAGCGCTGTTCATCATGGCATTATTCGTTGTGCTCGCATCGCCTTCTTGTTCCTGTTGGGCGCCAAGCAGGGCACCAGCGTCAATACCGCCCTGGTAATCCGCCCAATCGGTCACCGTAGGAGCGGCTTTAAGAAATTTTTCTACGTCCGCAGTGGTAAGCTCCAGTGCCCAGGCCTGAGCCGAGCTAAGCGCCGCAGATGCGGCCAGGGTAAGTGCGATAAATATCTTTTTCATTGTTATCTCCATTAATAAATCTTGATTTGCGTCGCGCTCGTCACCATTTTAGAGTGGAAGCCTATTTGGATTACACTGATTGGGTCACATTGATTGGGTCACATTGACTCTATGATAGACTCTGAAAGGCGATGATAATAGGCTAGAGCCTTTAAGCTAAGATGAACAGCTAAGTTGAACAAGTAATGCTACAAATTTCCAACTCCGTAACCATAGATGAATGGGAAGTCGAACTCAGTGCGATCCGCTCACAAGGAGCCGGAGGCCAGAACGTCAATAAGGTGGCGACAGCCATTCATTTGCGTTTCGATATCAAGCGCTCAAAACTACCCGACTTCTATAAAGAGCGGCTCTTGGCGTATCGCGACAGCCGTATCACCAAGGACGGCGTCATAGTGATCAAGTCGCAAAGTCACCGCACCCAGGAGCAAAACCGCGAAGAAGCCTTGCAGCGCTTAAAGGAGCTTATTTTGGCCGCTACCAAGGTGGAAAAAAAGCGCCATGCTACCAAGCCTACCCGCAGCTCTCAGCGCAAGCGGGTCGACGAAAAAGTACAGCGTGGCCGCACCAAAGAATTACGGAAAATGCCCAAACCCTAAGGCCCTCAGCGGCCTTAACTCACAATCTCAACGTGTGGCATGTTTTGTTGAATATAGGCTTTTAAGTCGTCCAAATAACTGCCATCGAACACCAGCTGCACCTGGCCGCCACCATTGTAGGCAAGCTGGAACAGTCCCTTATCTTCGCAGCGCTCAATCACCACCTTATGCACTTCATAAATTGGCAAAGCGACCTTACCTACTTTGAGAAGCTGCCCTTCAACTTTTATTTTTGCCAAAGGGTTAGTGGCATTTATCTGAGGTGAAGAAAAATTGAGGCGCAAAATTAGCGCCAAGTTGGCGAGCATGGCTAGAGCGAACAGCAGATTACTCCCACTGATAAAGCTTCCAATCAAAGCGCATACGGCCACTGCAGCAATAGCGTATACCCACCAAGATTTCTGTTCCTGTTTTAAAGAGACCCTGTGCATCATCATCCTTGTTGTCCCTGTTTTAGCGTAATTGTAACCTCGAATTCCTAAAATAACCTTAAAAATAAGTATGATGGCGCGTCGCACTAAAGCGGTTGAGAAAATGATGTATTAAATAGACCAGGCATAGGCTGACGGCTATGGCCACGCAGACCGAGCTAAAGCGATACAGGGCGCTGTAGATTAAATCCTGATCCGGTGCCAAAGATTGGCCGAACAAAATACCGAAGGTGGTGATCACACCAAAGCCAATTCCCGGCAGCCCACCGCCAAGCACATGGTAGCGACTGAACACAAAGGTTAAGATCCATAGCACCAAGATTGGAAACAATAGAATCTGGCTGTAGTTAAACAGCAGAATTTGCGCCCCCAATGCCAGGTTACAGCCTATCAAGGTGCCAATGATGCGCTGCCAGCCCGCCATGCCCGCCGCCTTCCAACACAGCGGCAGGAGGATCAGGATAGAGGCGGCCTGAGCCGATACCGAGTCTTGTAAGTCCAAAACCTGAAAAGTAATAAAAGACATTGTGGTGACGCTGGCACACAAAAGCACTTCATGGCGTACGCTGGCATTGTCTTTCGCTGGGCGCTGAGGCTGGGTGCGTGGCGCTACGTCCGGGAACAACCAGTGCATCAAATAGGCGCTGCCCAAACTGACACTTACGGCCAGGACATTGCTAAAAATAAGCTCATACAGGTCCATGCCCGCAGGGCTATAACTGGCGAAATGCCACTGAATCGACAACCCCACCACGCTGAGCGCACCGAATAAGAAATTCACGCCACGACTCATCTGGTAAAACAAAAAGGCAAAGACCAAAAATGCCGCCAGCGACATGAGCACAGGGTGAAACCCCAGCAGACCTTGCACCATGAGAACTGCAAAGGCACAAAAGAGCGCGCTGGCGACAAACTGGCGGGCAATATGGGCATTGATCACAGGTACCATTCCCAGCAGCAGCATGGGGTAAACGGTAAAAAAGATGCCCATAGGCCAGTTGAACAGCTTACTTAGGGTAAAACCTAGGGTCGCACCACTGGCGATACGCAGCATTTGTCGAACATCGTTGGCAGTAAGCGTCATAATTCCACCTCTTCCATCAATAGATGTAGTGCATCAGGCTGACGAATTTAATTTGCACCTTGGCGAGGGCGGCGCGAATACCGCCGTCGGGAATAATCTGCACCGTAGCGCGGGAGCCGCTTGGTAAGTAGGTTAATTTAGCGCTCGATTGCGGCTCAAGTTGCAAATGGATGCGCTGGCGCTGTGCGTCGCGTACCCAGCGATTTGACGTTTCTACCTGAGCTAAGGCGCCGTTAGCATTAAGCTGACCATCGCTGGAGCCGGCGGCAAATTCGCTGACATGGGCGCTAAAAACCTGACCGGGCAGGGCGTCGAAGCTCACCAGGGCAGTTTTGCCAACACGCACATGGTAGAGCGACTTTTCGCGAAAATCTGCGGCCAGATCCAGGCTGTTGGCAACCAAGCCTGTCATGGCCATGCCAGCCTTGGCATAGGTGCCTGTGGTCACCTGCAGGTTGCTGATCACGCCATCATGGGGCGCCAGTACCTGGGTATAGCTTAGGTTCAATTGGGCCTGGGCCAGAGCATTTTTGGCCTGTTGCAAGGCAACATTGTTGTCGCCGTGGTCGCCACGCTTGATTTTGGCAGCCTGGATTTTCGCTTTAATGGCACTGACCTGGGCCTTGGCGGTGGCCAGGCTGGCGGTGATTTCATCGCTTTGCTGCTCGGAAATCGCTTTGCTTACGAGTAGTGCGGCACTGCGCTTGTGTAAACGTTGCTGTTCATTGAGCCTGGCCTCAGCGGCGCTTAAATCGGCGTTGAGGGCGCTGATGTCGGCATCGAGCTGCTGATTCTGCAATTGTACCTGTGCCAGAGCTAACTCGGCCTGCTGCACCGCCAACTCAAACGGGCGGGGATTAATGCGCATCAGTAACTGGCCGGCTTTTACCGGCTCGTTATTACTGACTTCCACCGCCACAATATCGCCGTTTACCTGGGGTGTGATCTGGGTTACCTGATGGTACACCCGCGCTTGGGGAGTCATCGGCATATAAAGGTCGGCGACGATAAAATAGCCAAAACACAGGATAAAAAAGCCGATGGCGATTTTTACGTATCGGGCAAATTGTTGATCTGGGGTGCGGGGCTGGCTCACAACTGCTCCTCCTGTATTAAATTAAGGGCATTTTCTTCAAGTTGGATCAGGCCTTGGGCAAGGCCGTTGAGTTGCTCGTCGCTGAGGTTCCTATAGAGCTGAGTTTTAATCTCGGCAATACGGGCGCGCAACAGCACCATTTGCTGGTGTCCTTGCTCGGTAAAATACAGGCGTCGACAACGTTTATCCTGACTATCGACCCGGCGTTCGATAATCTCACTTTGCTCCAACTGCTTAAGGGTGCGCGTCAGGCTTGGCATTTCGAGCCCCAAATTAGTCGCTAACTCATGCTGAGTACAGCCCTCACCGAGGTGCTGCATATACATCATGGCCGTCCACCTTGGTTGGGTAAAACCCAAAGGCTCTACCGCCACCGAAATAGCCTGACGACAAATACGATGAACGCGACCCAGTTGCCCACACAGGCTTAGATCCAAGGTTTCATGAAAAGGGGTATCGGACATGAGCAACAATTTCAAATTAGTTAGCGTGCTAATTAGTTTAGTTTAGTTAGCATGCTAAGTAAATATTGTTTACTGCTTAAATCTATGTGCTAAGGCTAGCTTCTTGATAGGAAAATAAAAAAAGGGCTCTCAGGAACGCTGTAAAGCCCGTTTACATAGCCAGTTATTGTTGCTTAAAGGGGAAGAACCTCGAATACCACCACATAGCTGCCGCGGCGCATGGTCGCCGGTGCCTTGCCTTGGTGGTCTTGATATTCGGCTTCAAGCCAGTACATGCCCGGCTCGGAGAATTCCAGGGTGAATTTACCGTTCTTGTCGGCGCTGAGTTCGGTAGCCACCTGTTGATCGCGATAGCGCTCATCCTGACGTACCAGGGTTATGGTCGTGCCCGGTGCGGCTTCACCATCCATTAGAAACTGCATGTCAGCGGCTTCCCCTACGTATAAATCGTTGGGGTGGGTGAGGGCATTGAGTTCCAGACCTTGCCCCGTAGGCTCAAGGGCCACTGCATTCGGCGCTCCTAAGGTGACAAAGGATTCCAGTCGACGCGCTACCTCACTGACTTGCAAATCCTTGGCGTTTTTCGGCACCTGCTCGGCGAATTGCTCCACCGTGCCCGTTTTTCCGCGTCCAGGCCAGAGCTGGCGTTTTCCCTGCTCGTCTACCCAACGCGCCACGATAGAGCGGCTGGCGTTGAATACCCGATACGTACCGGGCTCTGTGAGGTGCAGGTCGAACACGCTGCGATAACGCAGTTCGGCGCTGTTTTGCATGGCCACCGCTTTGCCATCGGGTCCCACGGCCAGGAGGCGTTGCAGTGGATAGGCATGATGATCCGGATTGAAAATGCTATTGGCTATGGCCGCATCGAAGGTGATCCAGGCCTCATCGCCGGATACTACTGTGGTGTTGGGTTTTAGCCAGGCGCGGTGGGCGTGGGCGTTGTTTCCGAATAAAACGCTGGCACTTAGGCTGGCGCAGATAATAAGGGATGATAATTTAACTAGCTTCACAGCTTGGGCTCCATGGTTAGGGTAATAGTGCCGAGCTCGTGCTTTCCTTGCTCGGTGAGAGTGATCGATTCGCCGCTGGGCAGGGCGATGGGTATTTGCACTAATTCGCGACCACCCAGTTCACGCGCTGCTTCAATATTCAGGCTGTAATTGCCATTCGGCAGGGCTTTTATGTCCGTCATAAAAGGGCTTAAATCCAGTGTTACCGTGCCCGGTCGGCGAGTGGCGCCGGTTACACCATCTACCGGTAGGTTTAAGCTGCGGCCGCCGCGGCGCCACCATAGGCGTAAATCTTTAAGCCATTTTTCGCCTTCGCGATCGGCCATCTTGGTGTCGTACCAATGCGCCAGGTTTATCACCGCCTTGCCTTGCTCGTCGGCCAGCCAAATGGCGACATAGGGCGGGTGATACTCGGCCACCGTCAGTCTGGGGATCTCCACCTCTAGCTGGCTTTTTTGCGCCGCGTGGGCGGGTATGGCCAGTACCAAAGCGGGAATGCCAAGCCCCGCCAGTACCAGGGGCCAGGTTGACTTGCGGCCCTTGGCATAGCGTTTAAGCAGCAAGAGGCCGGTCAGCGAAAAGACGATACAGGCAATGGAGAAGAGATCGAGAAACAGACTCCACCAGATACCGGTGTTGCGGCCCTTATGCAGGTCGTTGAAATAGGCCACCACGCCCCGATCAGTCGCTTCCTGGTAAAACTCGCCCGTGTCCAGGGCCACGGTAAACCAGCGGTCACTGCCCGCATTCGGCATGGCGACGTAGAGCTCAAAGTCGCTCCATTGCACCTGGGCATTGGCCGCTAATGCCTGCTTAGTTTGCTGTGTATACCAGGAGGAAAAACCGTGCGGCAGCTGTTCGCGCTGATTGGTATTTACAAGCTGGGTTAAAATTGCATCGGGTACCTGGGCTTCGACTTGCGTTACCTGCGCCTGGCTTTCAATGCTGCCGGCGTGATTGAGGGTGATACCTGTGATGGCGAACAACAACATGCCGATAAGGCATACCGCCGAGCTTATCCAATGCCAGGCTTTGAGATCCCAAAGCTTACTGCGTTTAGTCACTTGCAAACTCCAACTAGACGATGCGATGGGCATCGAAATAAAAGAAATGATATTCATTATCATTTAATGTTATGATGTCGCCATCTTAGGAGCAATTGGCTTTTACTTAAAGCTGATATAAGTAACGCTTAACATTATGAATTCTAAAATAACGCGCGCGCTACAGGTGTTTGTGAAAACGGTTGATGCGGGCAATATGAGTCACGCGGCGGCACAGCTGAATATGACGGCTTCGGCGGTGAGTCAGCAGATCACCAAGTTAGAGCAGGACATAGATTTAAGCCTGTTTAATCGTAATACCCGTAAACTGACGCTGACCGAGGCGGGGGAAATTTATTACGCCTCGGCGCAGCAGCTGTTGGCTACCGCCGAACGAGCGCAGCAGCAGCTGGAGCAGTTGCAGCACACCCCGTCGGGACGGTTGAAAATAGTCGCCCCCATAGGCTTTGGTGGCGGCCTGTTAAGCCAGCCTATTAAGCAACTTACGGAGCGTTTTCCCAAAGTTGAGCTGCAATTAACGCTTACCGATGAACCCTTCGACATTATCGCCGCAGGGGTTGATCTTGCTATCTGTATAGGCCCTTTACACGACTCAACATTAATTGCCCGCCACCTGGCCGATTGGCAGCTGATCCCCTGTGTCAGCAGTGCACATCCGCTGGCGCAAACAGGCTCAGAGAACCCGCAAGCTCTGACTGCGCACACCCTCATTGGCCATGTCAACTCTAAGCGTTTGGCCCTGGCGTTAACCCATGAGCACAGCGGGGAAAGCTGCTCTTTGGATGAGCCCAGATTGATGGTCAATAACATGCAGACGGTGATCCAGCTAACCTTGGATGGCATAGGTTATGGCATGCTGCCAGAGCCGGAGGTGCGCCATCTAATCGCCGCAGGCAAGCTCAAGCGCCTATGCCCGCAGTGGCATTTACCCCATTACAGCGTGTACGCGGTCACCCCTCACCGCGATGCGGTGGCGGCCAAAACCCGCGCCGCCATCGACAGTCTGCGCAGCTGGTTTGAACAGGTCTCGGCAGATCCCCACTTGTGTGTGGGTGAAAGCTAAAGTGATAACAAGGCGCCATTACTCTTGTAGTAGGGTGTTACGAATGCCCTGCTCATAGGGAGTCACCTTAAAATCTGGAAAGCGTGCCTTAAACTTGTCTGAGACAAAAATATTGTCTGTGGTGTAGCGGGGCAGCAGCTCTTTGGTTTCCCTGAGCTGTTTGTTAAACAGGCTGACAAGTGCATGTTGCCAGCCTTTGAGCACCTTGTAGCGGCACGGTTTGCCAAGCACCCGCTCGGCGGTGGCGATGAGTTGTTTATAGGTCAGGCGATTATCATCGCAGGGCAGGTGCCAGGTTTGGCCATAGGCATCCTCGGTATTTCCTAACAGCGCCATGGCACGGCTGGCGTCGGGCGTGTAAATTAGGGTACGCAAGGTATCATCACGTAAGAATACCAAGGCCTGTTGGTTGGCGCGTAACTTATCTAAGACGGTCGCATTGGTAATACTTTGCGTTTTCCCCGGCCCATAGAACTCAGGCGCTCGACAGATCATGGCCTTAACTTCACCTTTTTGCATCGCTTCTAACAGCATGGTGGTGATCTGCGCCCGCACGCGGCCTTTGGCTCCATAAGGTTTAAACGGCGCGTCTTCCGTTTGTGGCACATTGTTTTGCTCATACATATAGGTGTTGTCGAAATACACCAGCTTAGCGCTGTGAGTCGCACAGGCCTTGATGACATTGGCCATCATAATCGGCCATTGTTGCACCCAAATAGCAGAGTCGATGGGCAGCCCCGCAGTGAAATACACTATGCTCGAGCCCGCAATCGCGTCATGCGTTTGCTGGGCGTCTAACAAGTCGGCACTGAGCAGCTCATCCGTCGGGTTTATCTTGCGTGGGTTGCGGCTAACAAGGCGTAGAGCAGGGGTATGCTCTTGGTATAAGGCCTTTGCCAGTTCAGTACCAATTTGCCCGCTCTCTCCGAGTATGGTTTGCATAAGATGCTCCGCGATTGTGTGAATATGACCTTCACTCTAACCTTAAAGTTAACTTTAATATCAAACGTAAATATCAAAAAGGTATGGAAGGGGGAGCAAAGGTTAACTGGGACGCCGAGAAAGGAGAGATTAGTAATGGTGAATATGATTTTGTCTCTCGGGCCGTTTTGAGCGATAAACGGACGTTAAACCTCTTCTATTAAAGCTGATTGTATATCCAGCAGAAGAACTTTTCCCCCATATTCAGGAAAATGAGCAATTTGCGCATTTTTATCTGGCTCAAAAGTTAACAACATATATTTTTTATAACGCTGGCAAGTAGTTATCAACTTTGTTAAAACTAACCCATTCAGAAAGTGCGCGATTTACGCACTATTAAATTGTTATGTTTTCAAGATGTTTTACTCACGTATTCTGTTGCAGGTCTGAGTATCACTGGAAGCCACATATAGCAACCTTCTTTGAGGAATGTCATGTTCAAAAACCTATGCTTACTAAACGTCTTTCTTGTTTTGATTGTTTTTTCGAGTAGATTACATTCCTTTGAGTTCAGTGTGGAAGAGCAAAGCTTCAGTAAGCAGTATTTGTCGAGCGCGAAGGAAAGCAGTAGCTCAAACAAAGTTTTGGTTGCCATCTTAATTGCAAGTCAATTATCTCAATCAGAAGCACTTGATAAATTTTATACCCAAGGACGCACGTTAGCATTCGACAATATTCTCTGGTTTGACCAAGCGACTAAAAGGTGTTTATTCTCAGAGAAAAGAATGATTTGTAATCCTACTGAGTCAATTGAAGAGTTGAAAAAAATGGACCAAGATAACGGTCTTCCTCACATCTACTCAGCAATCTACCATGTCCGTAAGAATGATTTGTTAACTGCATATGAAGAGCTAAATAGCGCAGCGAAAAAGAAGAAGTATGACGATTTTTACTGGAAAAGATTTTCAATATTACTAGAAACGCTAAAAGAAGCTGGCTATCCGAAAACGCATTTACATACAGCGGCGATAATATATTCCCATAATATGGTAGTTCAACCATATCAAGAACTGATGCATTTATGTAACGAACAATCCAAATCAAGCTTAGATTGGAGGAACAGTTGCGTCAAAATAGGCAAATTATTGGAAAATAAAGGAACTATCTTTTTTGCCAACATGGTTGGATTTGCATTACAACGTGAAGCGCTAAAAAATGATACTAATGATGTTGCGAGACTAAAGAAAGTGATGGAGGAAAGAGAAGCCCTTAATCAGTGGCGAATTAATGCAGTAAAAACTTTGGACTTCATAGAAGCACAAAAGAAAGGGCCCGACTCATATTACAGCGACTTAGTTGAATTTGGAGAGCGTAAAGCAATTGAAAATGCACTTATGCTTAATAATGAACATAACAAACCAAAGCAGTAGATAAACTACTGTTTGGGGCGTTATATTTCACCACAGGTTTAAGAGGTAGATTTAATTGAAAAATTTCAAGAAAAAGTATGTAACTGTTACTTTTTCTTTTTTATTTCAATCCGATAGATTCGCAAGAGGTGGTTTTAGATACATACATCAGAGAAATAACCCTTCTGAATGTTATATGAAGGAAGTGGAAAATGGAAAGGTTGTACTTCAGGTTACTAGGCTTGTTCGTAATAAAGATGAGGATATCTTTCAAGAGAGAGCAGAACTAGAAAGTGACATGAAGTATTACGGAGGTAAGTTTTTAAATCAAAAGTACCGCTTTATTTCATCCAATGGAAACTTGAGTAATAAAAAAATATCTAAAACATCCAAGCTTTTAACAATGCTAACACCTCCAGGAGATGCGCGGAATTATATTAAGCAAAAAGTACCCTTTTATTCTTTGGTTCTTGTATTTGCTCTTTATATTTTTGTACTTTGGGTGAAGTGAAATATAACAAGCACCTAAACAAAAAGAACGCAAAACGCTTGGCTTGCAAAACGCACTGGCTTGGCCGCATCCAAGATTCGCTTTTATGAGGACATCGGCCTGTTGCAGTTGGTTGAGCGTAAGGCCAATGGGTATCGCAGCTATCCTCCCGAAGCGGAAGTGGTGCTCAAGCTGATTGTTGATGGCCAAAAGGCCGGCTTTAGTCTGGACGAGCTGCGTCAGTTGCTGCCCGCTGATATGGAAAACTGGCAACACGACTCCTTGCTTGGGGCAATTAGGCAAAAACTAGCGGACATAGAGGCCTTACAGGTAACTTTGGCCGAAAATAAAAAGCGGTTAATGCACATCCTTTCTGAAATCGAATCCAAACCCGAGGACATGGACTGTGCAGACAACGCCAAGCGGGTGCTGGCACAACTGGGGTTGGTGGAACGGAAATGAGAGAAACATTTGGAGTCATGGGAAATAGGCCTAAGTACTTGTTAAGTAGTTAAATTGACGGGAACGCTATTAAGGGGTAGCTTAGGCAAAGTATAAAAATCAAACTAATCACAGGGAATAGTATGAAAAAGTTATCTAGCATCTTTTGCATGGCATGTGCGATGAACAGCAGTTGGTTGTTAGCGAACCAATGGGAACTTGAACAACGAGTAGAGCCAAGATACCCCATTGAAGCTGCAAAGAGTTCACAGGAAGGCTGTGTGAACGTGCAGTTTTTCGTCAACAGTGACGGTGTGCCCACTTATCTGGAAGTGCTAAAAAGCTTACCTAAAGGAACGTTCGACAAAGCGGCAATAAAAGCGCTGGAACAGTGGCGCTATAGTCCGACTGAAACAAACACAGATCGCGCTCCTGAACGTATGAAGGTTTCATTATCCTTTGCCTTGTCACCCAATCCTGATTTCGTTTATGAATGTGATGCGGTATTAACTGCCGAGTCAGACAATATGGCCTCGTTCAGAAAAAGTCGACTTTCAACACCCATAGTTGCAAGTGACTCTGTAGTTAAAAAGCAATCACTTGAAAGGATTTTCACGGTATTAACTGACACCGAGAAAGAACACTTTGTGAAAAGCTATTCTCAGTTGGAGTTAAAAAAGGCTGGCTCGAATAAAGGTGACTCACCCACCTCCGCGATTGATGGTCTCACTTATCATCAAATTATCCGACTTGCCGGTGAGCAGAGTTCAGAAATTGATTCGCTGAGCGCCAAAGGTAATGACAAGTCCATGCAGCCAAGCACTGAGCAACTGCCAATCATGAGTTTTCCTGAGTTTTTGGCCACATGGAATATTGAAGATTTGTCGATGGGGATGGAATCTGAACTGTTCAAACAAATATCGTATCGTCAATTGAAGACCGAGGTATTGATAAATAGTGATGGCTCTGCCCAATTACTTAGTACATGTAGAGACGTGAGTAAGGAGATGCAAGCCGCGCTAGAATCACAGATAGCGGATTGGGAGATATCAAGCAAAGTACAATCACCCGAGGCGGGAAGGTTTATTTATTTGGTCCCTTCGCCAAAAGAGCCCGGTGCTTATGTCGATTGTGATGATGCGTGGAATGATAAGCATCAGCAATCTATGTAGATTCTTCTTGTTATAGAAAGGTCATTGCCAAAAAAAGCAGCCTATTCCTATTAGTGAAAAGGCTGCGTTAAAACCTGATAAGTACATTACTAAGCCCCAGTCTGAGAGGGGCAGACACCTAATTTAGCACATAGATGGCCTCTTGTGCCGACATAACCCGTCATCCCATCTTGAGAATTTCACATTCGGTCAGAGCTAGTCTAATTACTTACCTTTAAAATCGGGAACTTACTAAAGCCGAAGTTGAGCGTCAGGGTGACAATTTCTTTGCCGTTAAACTTGCGTTCGAACTTCATCGGGTTGATATGCTCGCAGTTACCAAGAATGGCCACAAAATGCGTGTGATTAAGAGAGCGGCCGCCGCTTGAGCTGTTTTCTACGGTAACGATAACCTGGCGCTCGCCCTCGTCCGAGCTCATTGAGTAATAATCTAAGAGTTCAAACTCGTTTTGAAACGGGTGCAATTCCTTGTCGTTATCGCAATAGATTTCGCTGTTTTTAAATGGCGTATTATCCAGCCTTAGGGTCTTATCGGCGTCCTCGGTTTGCCCATAAGTTGATGCCATAAGCAGCGACACAGCAAAAACTTTTGTCGTTATATTCGTCATAGATTCTTCCTTTTATTTAGCGTCTGTGAGTGACTGGGCTCGCGTTCGCTCTTTGCCGTTGCTGTGAATCACATATTGAAGTGACCTGCTCTTGTCTTGGGGCATCTTCACTCTTTTATTACCTGTATTGATAACAAAGCATACGCACTTTTGCCAGCTTGGATTTTTATCGCAACACAGCTTCCTATTTGCACGCCCGGTGAGCTCTTTTCGTTTGCGCACAGTTACTTCCGATTAAAAATGCCTTTACAATTCAACTGGCTAGATTCAGGATTCATGGTATGAACATAAGGTTGAAACAAGATATCAGCCTGACTAGGTTACATCATTATCGCTAATTGGGTTAAGGACAAGGTATGGGTCTTCGTATCACCACCACAATTCTGAGCAGCGCTTTGTTTTTGCTTAGTCCTAGCGGCTATAGCTTGGCCGACACAACACACAGTAAAGCCCCTTTACAGCCCGCCCAGGCGAGTGTGAAGTCACAAGACCTAAGTGCCCTAAGTGCCGCCATCAAAGCGCTGATTGATGAGGCATCACAGCCATTTAGCGGCAGCGTGATTTTGCTTGAAGATGGTAAGGCGCAATTAGCACTGCAAAAAGGCGAGGGGATTGACCAAAATTCCAGTTTCGTTGTGGCGTCCCTTTCCAAACAGATCACTGCCACCTTGGTATTGCGGGCGGTTGATGCCGGTAAGCTGGATTTAACGCGCTCACTCAATAGTTATCTTTTTGCAGATGAAACCAACGAGGGCGCTAAGCAAAATGCCAACAGATATGACGAGCGAATTACCCTGCATCATCTGCTCAGCCACACATCAGGCGTTGATGCTTTGGGTAAAGCCAATCGCTTTGCACCTGGGAGCCAGTTTCAATATTCCAACCATGGTTATGCCCTTTTAGGTCAACTACTTGAAAAGGTAAACAAGCAAGCATTCGCTGAGCAGGTGGCGCAATTCGCCAAGGACAATCAGCTCAATGCGCTTTACGCCCAAACAGGGAGTATTGAGCATATTCGTCGCAACCTGACGACACTTGCCGTTGGCTTCGATGAAGCCGATACCCTGATTGCCGCGAACATAGATATCGACGAGTCATTACTCCCGGGTGGAGGCTTGATAGCCTCGGCACCGACTTTTGCCTCGTTTGCGCATAAATTACATTCCGGCGAATTGCTCAGCCCTAAGAGCTATGAACTGATGACGCGCGCTCATACCAAGATGGATTTTTTCTGGCCGAACATGAGCTATGGCTATGGCCTTAGGCTCAACAGTGACGACGGCCTTAGAGAATATAGCCATACCGGGTATTTACCCGGGTATATGTCTATGTCGCTTCACTACCCGGAATTTAATTTAGATCTTGTGATGCTGGAAAACATCTCCCTTAATCTCAATGATATGGAGCGAGTGTTCGAGCTGCATAATCAAATACGCCAAGCCGTTCGCGCTCATTTACTGCATAAAAAAAGCTAATTTTGGCCATCAGTTTGGAAGGGGGTGCACATTGAATTTGGCAGCAATAGTGCCTATTGGGTGTGAAATAAGTGAAAAAGTGCGGGTTATCTTTGTAATTGTGGCCAGAGTCCTTTAATCTTCGCATCCGAAACCTTTTCTGGTGAAATAACCGCCAGCCGTATTTTGCCACCCATACCGAGTTTATATGACCAACAAACAATCAGCGCCAGTGACCACTTCTATTCAATCCGACGATAATATCCAGTTCAGCGACCTAGGCCTGCAGCCGAAGCTATTACAAGCGGTCGAACAGCAGGGCTATAAGCACCCATCGCCTATCCAGGCCAAAGGCATACCCGCAGTATTATCCGGTAAAGATGTGATGGCGGCAGCGCAAACCGGCACGGGTAAAACGGCTGGATTCACCTTACCCATGCTGGAAATACTCAGTAAAGGTCAGCGTGCGCAAAATAATAATGTTCGCGCCCTGGTGCTAACACCGACAAGAGAGCTCGCGGCGCAGGTCGGCGAGAGCGTTGCAACCTATGGTCAGCAACTAGCACTGAGTTATTCCGTGGTCTTCGGTGGTGTGAAGATTAACCCGCAGATGATGCAGTTGCGCCGCGGCGCAGATATCTTGGTTGCTACACCAGGACGATTACTCGATTTGTATCAGCAGAACGCCATCAAGTTTAATCAGCTCGAAATGCTGGTGCTGGATGAAGCCGATCGCATGCTGGACATGGGCTTTATTCACGATATTCGTAAAATAATTAAATTATTACCGGCAAAGCGTCAGAACTTACTCTACTCGGCGACCTTTTCCGATGAAATTCGTGATTTAGCCAAGACCATAGTGACAGATCCGCTCGAGATTTCGGTGGTGCCACCTAACACGACGGCGAAAACCGTTGAGCAGTGGGTGTATCCGGTTGATAAATCCCGTAAAACGGCCTTGCTGAGCCATCTGATCAAAGAAAATGATTGGCAGCAGGTGCTGATATTTAGCCGCACCAAGCACGGTGCCAACCGTATCGCCCGTAATTTAGAAACCCGTGGCATCCCATCGACGGCAATTCACGGCAATAAGAGCCAGGGCACCCGAACCAAGGCCTTGGCCGGGTTTAAAGACGGCAGCATACAAGCACTCGTTGCCACGGATATCGCCGCGCGCGGCATAGATATAGATCAATTGCCCTGTGTGATTAACTACGATCTTCCCAATATTGCAGAAGACTATGTGCACCGTATTGGCCGAACCGGCAGAGCAGGGGCTTCCGGCTTAGCGATTTCTTTTGTGATTGCCGATGATGCGAAAGATCTAAACGACATCGAAAACCTAATCCAGCAATTGTTACCAAGAAAAGTAATTGCCGGATTTGAGCCAACGAATGAGTTGCCTGAAAGTACCCTCAAACCGCTTAAGCCAAAGAAACCAAAGAAGCCGAAAAAACCTAAAGTGAGTGTTGACGGTCAAGCTCAGGCTTCAGAAAGTAACGCACAAAATGCGCCGGCTAAAAGCAAAGAACAAACCGATAGACGTGGTCATTCCCACCACGCTAACAAAGCGCGTCGTCGTCCTGCCAACTCGAATAACCAGCGTAAGCAAAGCGGCGCAGGGAAGGGGCAAGGCCAAGGGAAGGGACAAGGTCAGGGTGAAGGACAAGGCAGAAGAAGTAATCAGTCTCGAAATAGACGCCCTGCTGGCAGGTAATGACTTAATTGATTGACGTGTTTATCGGAGGGCATTTCAGATCATATTTTTACTAACTCAACACAGCCGATAATGTAAAAAAAAGCGTGGTCACTTTGGTGAGCCACGCTTTTTTTATGCCGATGTCAGATTATTCGGCGTCTTTCTCGCCATGCTTTTCGAACCACCACAGGATATAGGCAACCTTGGCCATCAGGTTAGACGGCCGCGCGGTGATGCCGTGAGAGGCATCGGGAATACGCACCATGGCGGTGTCCACCCCTTGCAGCTTCAGGGCCTGATAAAACTGCTCGGTTTCCGATATCGGCGTGCGGTAGTCGGCTTCGCCGGTAAGCAGCATGGTCGGGGTTTTTACCTTACCCACATAGCTGATGGGTGAACGCTCCATATAATGCTGCATATGATCCCAAGGTTTTCCCGGGAACCAATAATCGGTAAAGAAGGGATAGAAGTCAGCGGTGAGTACAAAGCTAAACCAGTTGATCACCGGCTTGGCAACCACGGCCGCGGCGAAGCGATCGGTATGGCCCACGGTCCAGGCCGTTAACACCCCACCGCCGGAGCCGCCGGTGACAAAGAGTTTATCTGTGTCGATAAAGCCCTTGTCTATCAGGGCATCCACTCCTGTCATCAGGTCGTCGAAATCATTGCTGGGGTAGTTGTGGTGTATGGTTTGCGCAAATTGCTTACCGTAGGAGTCGCTGCCTCGTGGGTTCATATACAGCACCACATTGCCTTTGGCGGCAAAGAGCTGGGCTTCGGCGCTAAAATGCGGGCCATAGTTGGCCACCGGGCCGCCGTGGATTTCCAAAATAAGCGGGTAGCGCTTTTCGGCATCAAATTCCGGCGGGTAGACCACCCAGCCCTGAATGCCCAGACCATCGTGTTTGGATTTTACCCACAGCTCTTCTACCTTACCCAAGGTTTTAGCGCCCAAGGCATCCTCGTTTAAATGTGTCAGGCGGCGGGTATTGCCGCGCTTATTAACGGCCACATCCGCAGGGCGTTGGGTGTCGGCCAGGGTAAAGGCCACATCACCGCTGACGCTGATGTCAAAGTCGCCGCCGGAGTAGGGGCGGCCAAAGGAGACACTGCCGATTTGCTCTGTGATCACCTTACGTTTGCCGCGCAATGGCTGATAGACCAGGGTGGTTTGGCCCTGATCGTCATAGCTAAAGTACAGGCCGCGACCATTGTCCGCCCATTGGATCTGCTCTACCGAGCGGTCCAGATCGGCGGTGAGGCTTTGGGTATCGGCGTTGCTTAAATCGCGAATATAGAGCTGGGCGTTTTCGTAGTTGGTGCCCTTATCGTCGTAACCCACGTAGGCAAGATAGCGACCGCTGGGAGACACGCTGGGGCTTCTATCCGGGCCATTACGGTCGGTTATTGCGTTGATCTCCTTGCTCTTTAAATCAAGGCTGTAGATTTCCGTGTTAATGGGTTTCAGGTCGTGTTCGTGGTGGCGGTTGGCGGAAAAATACAAGGTGTTGCCATCCTCGCTAAAGCTGAGGGCACCCCCGTGGTCAAAATCCCCCGAGCTTAACTGAGTGGCATTACCACCGTCGGCGGGAATGCTAAACAGGTGGTTGTAGCCCGCCTTGCTGTAACCGGCGCCGTCGGCGCGGTAGTACACATCATCGATAAACACAGCTGGATCTGCCCACTTGGCGCCCTCGGGTTTACCCAGCAAGTTGACCGGATTTTTGGCTGTGGCGGGCACGAACATGCTGAACACCAGGGACTTACCATCCGGCGTCCAGGTCGGTTGCGATGGACTTTGGGTGAGGTTGCTGATTTTGCTTAGCGCACCCGTGCTTAACCATTTCACATAGAGCTGCGGGCTACCGTCGCGGGTCGAGATAAAGGCCAGGCGATCCCCGCTCGGTGAAAGCACCGGAGCGAAGTCCTGATGCACGCCGCTGGTCACGGGCTGAAGCTGCTTAGTGCCGCTATCAACCTGCCAAATATTGCTGAACTTGCGGTCGGTTTTTATATCCATGCGGTTACGCACAAAGTAGACAGTCTCGCCGTCATCGCTGATGTCTATTTGATTGGCGTATTCGAGGTTAAATACGTCCTCAAGTTTGAGGGTGTGCGCGTCATTGGCAAACGCGCTCGGAGCCAGTGTCAGGGCAAGGCCTAGGGCAGAGGCCAGATGGGTGAGCTTCATAATCGAACCTTAATGAAAGACTAGTCTATTACTTGTAGAGCGGCAGAGGTGGATTTGCAACTTAATACGTTGAACTTTATAGGCTTTAATGAAAAGTATTGGCAATAACAGAGCCTGGCGGCGAGGTTCAATTCCGGGCTCAGCCGCCAGAATTATAGAGCTTGGTATATCCAAGAGCAAAGGAATGGGTGCGTTATCACCACAGGTAGCTCAGGGTAAACAGCGCCGTTCTGGGTCTGCCCGGAAAATACCGGTCGCCACTGAAAGTGGTGTAGTCGGCGCGCTGTGCATAGGCAACATCGGTCAGGTTCTCTATGCGGGCTATGGCTTGCCAGCCTTTAGCAAGCTGCCAGCTGGCCCGCAGGCTAAGTAGATCATGGCCGTCATAGCTGTGTTGATTTTCGGCATCGGTAAAGTAGTCGCTAAGATGGTGCCACTGCAGCGACACTAACAGGTCATCGCTTGGCCGCCAATTGAGGCGGCTGTCGGCGATAAGGCGTGGCGCCGTATCAATAATATTACCGCGAATATCCACCTCGCCCAGCGGTTGATTATGGCGATAGGTGTGCAGGGCATTGGCCACGGCCAATTGCAGGCTCCAGGCATTGTTAAAGCGGTAATCAAGCTCAAGCTCAATGCCCCTATGCTTGGTTTTACCCTGACTGACGTTAAAGAAATCACTGTTGCGATAAATCACATTATCCTTGTACATCAGGTAACCGGACAGGGTAAATTGCCAGTGCCCGTAATCCCCCTTTACACCCAGCTCCAGGCTGTCCAAGGTTTCACTTTCGAGCTCGGCAAGGTCTTGCTGACGCTGGAGCTGATAGAGCTCGGCGGTATGAGGGGCACGATAGCCCTTGGCCAGGTTGGCATAGGTGAGTAGCTCGGCGTTAAAGCGATAGCTCAGTGCCAGCTTGGGCGAGAGATCATCAAAATAGCTGATGTCACTGCTGGGGCGAGAATATCGGCAACCACCCATGGCGCACGGCGTGCCGTCGTCCTTGGTGCGGCCATCTAACATGCGGTTGCGGTAATCGTAGCGTAGCCATTCATAGCGAGCACCCAGGTTGGCCTGCCAGCCGTTGTGGCGATATTGTAAGGCCATAAAGGGGGCATAGCCGGTGGCATAGACGTCGTAATCGTATTGTTTCCCCTGGGGTATGGTGGCTTGTAAAAAAGCCGAGCCATCAGTTGGACTTTCCTGGAACTGCCACATCTTGCCCTGAGTGTATTCGGCATCGAGCCCCCCCTGCAGGCGCCAGCGCTCATTGATCTGGTGCTGCATTAGGGTTTGCACGCCGACACCGTGCTGGGCATTGTGCTCAAGGGGCTTGCCGGGCAAGAAATGCTTGCGAAAGGTCATGCGCTGATCGCGGGCGTAGGGAGTGATAGCTATCTGTGTTTGCTCACTGTATTGCCACTTCAACTTAGACCATAAACGCATGGCGCGATTGTCGCGAAAGGCCTCGGGGTTAAGGTTTTGCTTTACCAACTCCTCGTCTTTATAGCTTTCAAAACCTTCGATATACCCCGCAGTTTGTTGTCTCAGGTTGGTGTAGCTAAAGCCGTTTTGCAGCGTCAGGCTATCGCCATCATAGCGGTGGCGCAGGTTAAACTTTTCCTGATCGACGCTTTCGTCATCGCGATAGCCCGAGTCGCGAGTGACGCTGGCGTTAAAGCCGACGCCTTGCGTTCCATAATCCTGGCCGGCACGCAGTTTTGCCCGCTTATAGCCGTAGGAGCCCAAATCAACGGCGCCGTAACCGCCACCCAGGGTTGGGTCCTGGGTGATCACATTAATCACCCCATGCACGGCATTGCTGCCATACAAAACTGAGCCTGGGCCTTTAAGTACTTCAATACGTTGCGCCATTTCGCTATGGGCTTCGAACAGTTCGTTGACGTTACAAAAGCCGGGCGCGCGCAGCGCTATGCCGTCCTCCAGAGTTAAAATGGCGGCACAAGCACCGCGCCGGTATACACGGGTGAGCGCAGAGCCGGCAAGTATTCCTGGCCATTACCATGTTGCAAGTTGGCACCGGCCACTCCCTGTAAGGCTTTTTCTATATGACTGGCGGCAATGAGTGCCAGTTCTTGCTCACTTACCGCACTGATTGCCAAAGTGGTGGCATCGTCATTGATATCGAGGCGCGAGGCCGTGGTGATTATGCGTTCGATGGACGACAGCGAAGGTTCTTCGCTGGCATACAAACAGAGAGGGCTGGCAAATAAGCAGGGAATAAGCGCGCGTTTTAACATAGTTTGGTAGACGGTTTTTCTTGCATGTTACTGAGTTACCTGAGGTGGTTTCAAGCGGATACGGTCAAGCGGGCATAAAAAAGCGCCTGCCGGTAGCCTACAAGCGCTTTCAATTTGGGGGAGTTTAGCTGGGGCCTACTCGCAGGCGGCTACCCACATCACACCCACTTCTTTTTTTACCACCTTAACCAGGGTGCCAGCGCTAAGCGGCTGCTCACTCTTCAGTTTCCAACTAATGCCGGAATAAGCGTAATGAGCCAGACCCTGATCGTTTACGTCTTCCGTCAGAGTAAAGGTCAGCTCGGCAAAGTCAGAGTGTACTTGGGCGTTGTCACGTTGCTCCTGCATGCGCTTGAGCGGCTTCCACAGCAAGGCAGCCAAGGCGAGAGTGATCAGGGTGTTGCTCCACAATGCCATGGTTAATGAGCTCTCCAATAAGGAAAAGTTCATCATTATCCCTGTAGCCAACAGCGACAGACCCAATAACAACAGGATTATGGTCGACATACCCAGCACCGCGACCTCTAGGATAAGGGCGAGTACGCCCAAAATCATCAGGGCTTCGGCAAGGTTGTTGGTGATCAGCTCCATGGCTTACTCCTCAAAGTTAACTGATTTTTTGTTTGTTATTCAGGGAGTTGATAATAGACATCCCTTGCGCCACCAATGAGCTAGCATCTGTGCCGCTCTCCGGGAGTAATACCACGGAAGACTCGCGGGCGATGGCTTCTTTGGCGGCAATGGCCTTGGTGGCAAGATCAAGCTGAATGGCTTTTTGACCTTGCTCGGTATCGGCAGCAGCACCAACTTTAAGCAGAGCATCCGCCTGGGCTTCGGCCACGGCGATAATGGCCTGGGCCTCACCCTCGGCTCTTAGAATTTGCTCGGCCTTCTCCGCTTCAGCGGCCAGTACCTGTGATTGTTTTTTACCTTCGGCCACGTTGATAGCGGCTTGACGGTCACCTTCAGACTCAAGGATTTGCGCACGTTTTACACGCTCGGCCTTCATCTGGGCTTCCATCGCTTCCATTACCGAGTTAGGCGGCACTATGTCTTTAATTTCATAGCGTAGTACCTGAATACCCCAAGGCTCGGAAGCCTGGTTAATTGCCGCGACGATATTGGTATTAAGCAAATCACGCTCTTCAAAGGTTTTATCCAGCTCCATTTTACCCAGCTCGGAACGCATGGTGGTTTGCGCCAATTGGGTTACGGCAAATACATAGTCATCAACACCATAGGTTGCCTTGTATGGATCTAGCACGCGGAAGTACAACACGCCGTCAACAATCAACGAGATATTGTCTTTGGTGATTGCCGACTGCGACGGTACGTCCTGAGCCTGTTCTTTTAGGCTGCGATCAGCGGCGATACGGTCGATAAAAGGCACGATAAAGTTAAGACCGGCTTCTTTGGTTGATTGATATTTACCAAAACGCTCAATCAGCCAGGCGCGGTTTTGTGGAACGAACTTCACGCTGCTTTTTAGTAGCACAATCACGAAGATCAGTAGAAATGCCTCAACCGTGAATAGCATGTTGAGGATCTGCGAAACGGGGTCCATATTACTCTCCTTAGAAAAGACCGAAATTAGGGCGCTTGCTTGTTATTGCTTAATAATACGCCGTATCTAGCCTACCACCGCGTCCCTATTTGCGCCATAAAAATATGAACTTCACGTGAATAATGAAAGGCTTAAGTCAGTTCTATAGCTGGCGCTGAAGTTGCTTTGTACGGTCTTTGCAAGAGGTGTGTTGGTGTGTACTTACTTTTGTTTTATTTCTTTCTTATCCGGCGCCAGTAAACAATTAGCGTAATAGGTGGTGGTCGCCGGCCAGTCACTAAAGACGGCTATCACGCCCACCTCTTGTGCCAGCACATCCAATACTTGCATCAGCACGCCGTCATGCTTGACCGCCTCAGTAATTGACTGATAGTACCAACCGCCGCCATTTTCCAATGGGCCGGAGCGCTCCAGCGACCAAGCAATGATCTTTAACCCTGCAGCCTTGGCGGCCTTGGCATAGGCCGAGGGCACTATCTTCTTGTCTTGGTCTAAATCAAGCAGCATCCAGATTGGTGGGGCAATCACTTCTATGCCCTGATCCGCTAAGGCTTTCATGCTGGGTGACCAGGTGCGTGGGCTGCGGTGATCGAATAATAGGTCACTATCTCGGTCATCCAGGTACACAGTTTGTGCGGCAAACTCAGGGTGGCTGTCAAGCCAATACTGTACATCATCGCGGTTAAAAGACTGCGGCCACACTAGGCTTGGGGGCACCTGAGCCTGACGATATTCTTCGATCATCTTGGCGGCGTAATCCGTTTGCGACATGCCTTTAAATGGCATTTTAACCTCGGGAGCCTTGAGTTCAGGCGTCATTTGCACACCGAGCTCTTTAAACAGCGCAATACTCTGTGCATGGGTCATCAGCGTACCTTGGTGTGCATAGAGGTCGGTGCGCCAGTCGGCGGTGCCACGCAGATAGTCTGCCACTGTTTTAGCATTCTCGTTGGCGCCATCCATTTTCCCCTTTAAGGTTTTAAATTCCGCCAGGGTGATATCACTGGTACAGCATTTGGCGCTTGCCGGTTTGCCATGTGCGGCCGGTGTAAATGGTTCGGAGCACTTGGCTGCCAGCTCGGTTTGCAAAATATTGGTGGTGGTATGCAGATCGCATTGAGAATGCCGACACACCAGCTCCTTGTCAGCGGTAAAAGTGACATCACACTCGAGCACGCCAGCGCCCATGCGCGCTGCAGCCAGGTAGCTCTCGCGGGTATGCTCGGGAAATTGCAGCGGGGCGCCGCGATGGCCGATGGAAAAAGAATGAGCCTTAACTTCCTTGTCACCACAGGCGAGCAGGGTGTCTTTCAGGGCGCTTGGCGTCATGGCATCAATAAGCGCATAGGGCCGTGGGCCTAGCTGCACCTGCGTATGGGCACTTGTTATTGTCGCTGTACTTTCCGCGGCGTAGGCTTGGGGTAGTGATGCGAGAAAAATGATGGTGAGGGCAAAGCGCATAGGCAGGTCTTATCTTAAATAGTCCCGGGCATATTCTTAAGCATAGTGCTCAAGCGTGTTAATTTGATGACATTTTTATCTTGGCTTAAGCATAAATAGGTTTTGAGTAAGGCCAATTGATGCCGTTTAGGCCACAAAGATGTGTTTTTAGTTGTCTCTATCCGAGCGAATAAAACTGCTACTCTAGCGCCCTGACAATTTTTAACCTTGGTGAATGTATGATGGCAAAATTACCTCCTTTAAGTGTGCTTGACCTGGCACCCGTGGTGCAGGGGAGCTCAACGCGGGATGCATTAATGCGCGCAAAAGAGTTGGCACAGCATGTTGAGCGCCTGGGCTATCAGCGTTTTTGGATGGCTGAGCATCATAATATGCCCGATATCGCCAGCGCCGCTACTTCCACCCTGCTGGCCTATATCGGTGCGCATACCGATAAGATACGTATTGGCTCAGGCGGTGTGATGCTGCCAAACCATGCGCCCATGGTGGTGGCGGAGCAGTTTGGTACCCTGGCGACCTTGTTCCCGGATCGCGTTGATCTCGGCATAGGTCGCGCTCCAGGTAGCGATGGGGCTACCACCCATGCGCTACGTCGCGACCCAAGTGCGGCGGAAGATTTAGAGCCGCAAGTCGATGAACTGGCTTATTTCCTCGCCGATGCCAAGCCTGGACAAAGGGTACGCGCCTATCCCGGAGCCGGTACTCAGGTGCCGCTATGGTTATTAGGCTCGAGCACTTACAGCGCCATGTTGGCGGCGAAAAAGGGGCTGCCCTTTGCATTCGCCTCACATTTTGCCCCCGATTTTATGATGCGTGCTATTGAGTTGTACCGCCAGCAGTTTCAGCCCAGCCAGCAACTGGCCGAGCCTTACGTTATGGTGGCGGTGAATGTGATAGCCGCCGATAGTAATGAAGAAGCGGAATACCTGGCCACCACAGGACAGCAAAAATTTGTCAGCATGCTGCGTGGGCAGGAGGGGCTAATTCCACCGCCAACCGAGAATATGGATATGATTTGGACCGCAGCGGAGCGCCAGCAGGTCACTCATATGTTGCGCGAGTCCATCGTTGGTAATCGGGACAAGGTACAAGCCGGGTTACGTGGGTTGCAGGCGCGCACCGGCGCCGATGAGATCATGGTTAATGCCATTATTCATGATCAACAGGCTCGATTGCGCTCCTACGAATTAATCGCCAAGGGTTAATGCCAATCATTTTAGGTCGGCCTTTGCCGCTAAGGTTGTAGGTCGGCCTTCAGGCCGACAATAATGCTAGAAGTATCTTTGCCGGACTTCTTAGTGGTTCTCGTCCTCAAAAATTTCCTCAATGGCGAGGTTAAACAGCCTCGCGCATTTAAAGGCCAGGGGGAGGCTTGGGTCAAACTTGCCTTTTTCTATGGCGTTTACCGTTTGCCGCGAGACTCCCAGGGCGTTTGCTAAATCGGCTTGAGTCCAATCGCGCTCGGCACGCAGTACCTTTAAGCGATTTTTCATCTGTATCTCCACATGCCGATAATTATGGCGGCTATGTAGGCCAGGGCCATAATAACTATGAGTACGGCAATATTGGCCTCTTGCTGGATCACCCCAAAATTCGATAAATAGCTGTAACTGCTGCCCGCCACTATGCCAGTGCCGGCGGTGATCGCCGCTGCCTCAATCTGTACCTTTTGTTGCAGTTCGTCGAGGGCCTTAATGTGCTTGATATAAGCACGGATCATTTGCATTCCCAGCAAGAGGTTAATTGCGATCGCAATAAGCGACAGGCTGATGTTATTTGTCCATAACAATTGATGGCCCAGAGTCGCTAGCGCTGCCGAGCCAACCCAGGCTCCCGTCCATAGCGCCAGCTGCTTGGTGGTGTTGATCACCGCGGGTCTCGAATCAAGTTGCTCACAGGTCATAAGTCTAACTCCTTTGTCTAAAAGTTATGTTTACTTTACATTTAAGTTAGGCTTGGATTGTTTTTATGTCAAGGGTGTTTTACATAAAGTCATCAATAGATGTCTTTGGAAGGGACCATATTGGCGATAAAAAAAGGGTAATTGTTGCCAATTACCCCTTGGGTGTCGTTGCACTAATCTGCGCTAACTTACCGAGGTATCAAGCTCGGCCTCAACCGCATCGGCCTTATGAAAGGCGGGGTGTGTGGCCAGTTGCTCGCTATAGCGTTGAAGGTTGGTGTATTGCTCTATTAGGCCAAACTTGTGCAGTATCTCAACGATAAAGGACATCATGATATCGGCGCCGGTCAATCGCTCTTCCACCAGGTAGGTTTTGCCTGCCAGGCTGGCGTCAAAGTAACTCATTACCTTATGAGTTTCGATATCGGCATAGCCGTCGAGAAAATTCATCTTGGCGCCGTCTTTATTGACAAACATCTTAAGCAACAGGGGTAAAATCGCCGAGCTTTCGGCGAAATGCAGCCACTGCTGGTATTGGGTGTACGCCACAGTGCCGCGCTCGGGTGCCAGCTGTTGGGCGCCATATTTGTCAATCAGGTAATCGGTGATGGCACCGGATTCGGTGATCACCTGGTTATCATCTTCAAGCACCGGGGATTTGCCCAGCGGATGGATGCTCTTTAGCTCCGGTGGGGCCAAAAATGTCACGCTATCGCGCTGATAGGGCACAACCTCATACGCCAGCCCAAGTTCTTCCAGCAACCAGATAATGCGCTTAGAGCGAGACTGGTTAAGGTGATGTAGTTTAATCATATTTTCTTCCTTATTGCGCAATATTAAAGAGGATCGTTCACTTTAATGACCAGCTTGCCGAAGTTTTTCCCTTCAAGTAAGCCCATAAAAGCCTCGGGTGCATTATCCAGTCCGGCCACGATCTGCTCCTTATACTGGATGTGGCCTTGCGCCAGCCATTGGCTCATATCATTCGCAAATTCATCGTAGCGATGGCCGTAGTCATCAAAGATAATAAAGCCCTGCATCTTGATGCGTTTGATCAGCAGTTGCCCCATCAATAATGACAGGCGATCCTGGCCTTGTGGCAGCTCGGTGGCATTGTATTGAGAGACCAAACCGCACAGTGGCACGCGGGCGCCGGTGTTCAGCAGCGGCATTACCGCATCGAATACCTTGCCGCCAACGTTTTCGAAGTAGATGTCGATGCCCTGGTCGCAGGTTGCTGCCAGTTGCTCGGCAAAATCGTCGGCATAGTGATCGAGACATTTATCAAAACCCAATACCTCTTCGGCATAACGGCATTTTTCCGCGCCGCCGGCTACGCCGATAACGCGACAACCCTTTAGCTTGCCGATTTGCCCTACGGTGGCGCCCACCGGGCCGGTTGCTGCGGCCACGACTAAGGTGTCACCGGCTTTAGGTTGACCTATATCCAACAGCCCCATATAAGCGGTAAAGCCGGGCATGCCCATAACGCCTAAGGCGTAAGAAGGGTGAGTGGGGTTTTTACCCAATTTGATCAGATCCTTGCCATCGGAGATGCCATAGTCCTGCCAGCCGGTGTAGGCCAGCACCCATTCACCCGGTTCAAAGTCGCTGTTGTTTGATTGCTCAATCTGACAGACGGTACCGCCGACCATAACGTCATTGATGGCCACCGGCTCGGCGTAAGATTTGGCATCGCTCATGCGCCCACGCATATAAGGGTCGAGTGATAAATACACGCTGCGCAGCAGAATTTCGCCTGCTTGCGGCTCGGGTTTAGCACTGGTTTCTAAGCGAAAGTTAGCAGCCGTCGGGGCGCCATGAGGGCGTGATGCCAATACGATGCGGCGGTTTTGGGTTGAAGCTGACATAGGTATTCTCCTAAATACAATTTTTGATTAGACCGGTCGTCTAGTATTCGTTGCAAAAAAACCGCCAAACACATGGCGGTGTAATTTCATTGCAGGGCTAGTTACCCTGCAATAGCTGTTTGGTGTTTTCCAGGCACTGTTTTAGCCCGGCTTGGTCCTGATATAGCTTGTTCAACAAGCTGGCACCAATCCATAGAAAATAGATTTGCTGTGCACTTTGCTTGGCATTGGTGGCCTTAATTGAGCCATCGGCCACGCCGCGTTCAATGCATTGGGCTATGGTATCAACGATTCTATCGGCACCGTTTTTCAAGGCTACACGCATGGGTTCGGACAGATCCGATACCTCCGCACCTAGTTTAACGATCAGGCATTTATTGGCATTGCAACTGCCCTTATCCTGAGCCAGCCACAGCTCAAAATACTGGATCAGTGCCTGATAGCCGCTGAGCGCCGGGTTGCCAAGCAGCGCGGTGATGGCTTCGAGGTATTGGCTAAAATAATCCTGGATCAGCGCCTCGCCAAAATGCTCCTTCGACTTAAAGTAGTGATAGAAAGAGCCCTTGGGCACATTGGCGGTTTTTAACAGCTCTGAAAGGCCAACGGACGTAAAGCCCTTGCTGACGATTAGCTCGTAGCCGACCTTTAAAATATGCTGGCGTGTGTCATTGGTTTTTGCGTTCATGGCGTCCATTCTAAACCTGATTAGACCAGTCGTCTAGTTTTCATTGAGGTGCGTATTTAAGGAGGTCTGGAGCGAAGCCTCGATTACATTTTGATACTACTTTTTCATCATAAATTCATAAAACCTTTTTAGGGTGATGGGGCAATCTTCATTTTCAAAAAAACTATGGAATAAGTATGAAAACCCCATTCAATAACAAGCACTTATTAAAGTCTACTTTGGCATTAGCCGTTGCTCTAAGCCTCAGCGGTTGCAGCTCAAGTAACGACAATGACGATGACCAAGGCATTGGCGTGAGCCCCTCAGCCACGGTGAGTTTGCGGGTCATGGAAACCACAGACATTCACATGTATTTGTCGAACTATGATTATTTTGCTCAGGCGCCATCGGAAACCCTGGGGCTGGTTAATACCGCCACCTTGATCAAGGAAGCCCGCGCCGAGGTGCCTAACAGTGTTTTGGTGGATAACGGCGACCTAATTCAAAACAGCCCGCTGGGCGACTATGAAGCCCTGGTGCGCAAGGACGATATTCTCAATGGCGCGACTCACGTGGCCTATAAGGCCATGAACCTATTGGACTATGACGTGGCTAACCTGGGCAATCACGAATTTAACTTTGGCCTGGAGTTTTTAGATGCCACCTTGGCGGGAGCCGATTTTCCTTATGTAAATGCCAATGTGTACGTGGATGACGGTGATAATGATGAGAGTAACGATCAAAACCGCTACACGCCTTATTATATTCAAGACAAAATCGTCTTCGACAGCGATGGCAACGAGCAAACCGTTAAAATCGGCTACCTGGGGCTGACACCGCCGCAAATTATGCAGTGGGACAACGCCCATTTGCAGGATAAGGTGATCGCCAAGGATATCGTCGCCACCGCCGAGAAGTTTGTGCCGCAAATGAAAGAAGAGGGGGCCGATATTGTTATTGCCATTCCTCACTCAGGGTTAACCGCCAGCGCCTATGAAAGCATGGCCGAAAACACCGCCCTCTACCTTTCTCAGGTAGAGGGAATAGACGCCATCTTATTTGGTCATAACCACCGCGTTTTCCCCGGCGATGCCGCCTATGATGGCTTTGAAGAAGCGGGCATAGATAATGTCAATGGCACTCTCAATGGCGTGCCCGCGGTGATGCCGGGCTTTTTCGGTAATCATCTGGGTATTATCGACCTGGAGCTGGAGCCCACAGAAAACGGTGGCTGGCAGGTTGCAAGTTCGGCGGTGAGCAACCGCGCCATCAGCACCAAGGATGCAGAAGGCAACTTTGTCGACCTGGCCGAGGCCGATGGGGAAATTGCCGCGGCCATCGAGCTTGAACATAAGGCCACCATCGACTGGGTGAGTGAGCCGTTTGCGAAGATCTCTGCACCCATCTTTAGTTTCTTCGCCCTGGTACAGGACGACCCGTCCATTCAAATCGTTGCCGATGCGCAAATCGCCTGGGGTAGCGCCTTTATTCAGGGCACCGAATTAGATGGTTTGCCGGTACTTTCGGCGGCAGCGCCGTTTCGTGCCGGGCGCAATGGCGTGGAGGATTACACCCATGTGAAGGCGGGCGACATTGCAATGCTCGATACCGTCAGCCTGTACGTCTTCCCCAACACCATTCGCATGGTGAAGGTATCAGGCGGTGACGTAAAGGAATGGCTAGAGCGCTCCGCCGGTCAGTTTAACCAAATCGACATGAGCACCAGTGCCGAGCAAAACCTGCTCGATACCAGCTACCCTACCTTTAACTTCGATATCATCGACGGCGTCACCTTTGAAATTGACGTAACCCAGCCTAAGCGTTATGACAACGAAGGCGTGCTTATTAACCCAGAGAGCTCGCGCATCGTTAACCTGCAGTATCAAGGCCAGGCTATCGATCCTGAGGCGGATTTTTTGGTTGTGACCAATAACTATCGCGCCAGTGGTGGCGGCAACTTCCCGGCCATAGATGGCAGCAGCCGTGAAACCTTTGAAGGCCCGGATGAAAACCGCGGTGTGCTGCGCAGCTATATCATCAGCGAAGCGGCTAAATCGCCAGAGACGGGGTTAGATCCTTCCGCGGACAACAACTGGCGCTTTGCCAAGGTCAGCACAGACACGCCACTGAATGTGGTGTTTAGAACCTCACCTTTGGATGATGTGGCCGCCATCGCCGAAACTTTGCCGGCCGTCACACCGACCTCACCGCTTAAACTCGATGAAAACGGCTTTGCCCTCTATCGCATCGACTTACAGCAATAAGATGTTATAACCTGCCAAGGCCAGTGCTTATGCTGGCCTTGAATATACATTTGCTTAATTCTTCCAATCTAACCACCGCTCATAAACTTTATTGCTTGTAGCTACTTGCTGCAGTCTCGCACCACAAGAATATGTTTAGATGGGTGTCCAGGTTGTTTCAGTTTGGGTGGGGGGATGATTACCTATGGGTATGCGTATCAGAATCCGATTAGTTATTTTGATTCGTTGGGTCTAATTTTTTTTCAGCTAATATGATTGATGGTATTTCAGGTGCTGCTGGAGCATTTACAGCTTCTATTATAGAAACGAGAGACTGGCGAGTGGCTCTTGCCTTTGCTGGGGTGAATGGAGTGATTGGGTATCATACAGGCCCGACTATGGCCTACGTATCTATCGGTGCGATAGCAGCTGGAGCGGAAAAGTCAAAACCGAATTGATGTGCTGCAGTTGTAGGCTTTGGCGCAGGCGCCCTAGCTGGTGCGCAAGATGACTTTTTGTCTAGCACCGCAGGAGGTTTAACAGGAGGAATTACAGCTCCATATGTAGACTTTGAATCAACGTAGTATAGTAGGAAATGGGCTCAATAATTTTATTAAGTCAGGCTTTGTGGGTTTAGTTGGGGCTTAGTGTCTGATTTTACGAGATGGGGATTGGAGAAATATAATGAAGAGTCTGGTCGTTGTAAGTGCGAAGTGGATTAAGAAATTATTGATTTATTTTATGCTCATGGCTTTGGCATATTTTTTTATAAAGACATTCAAGTATATGGAGGTTGTTTCTTGTGATTACTTCCCGAGTCAATGTGATTTTTTTGGAAAAATTTCATTTGTACTTTTAGGTGTTTGCCTTGTTGTTTTTGTGCTGATACCTACGGGGAGGTTGTTTGGCTCAGAAAGGGAACGAAATGATAAACAAGAAAATGGTAAATAATAAAATCTTAATTTTTAAAAGTTAATGTGGAAAAAGGGGTCAGGTCTTGCATTGTGCATCTATTTAAAGGCTGGCTATATTTAGAAAACTGAATCGCCACTCATTTCCTTGACATCTTTTTTCTGAAAATAAAGTAAAAGCGATAAATAAAACAATGACGCAGTCTTTGTTAGCCCTGCGCCATTAAACATCAAACAAGCCTACTCACCCATAAACTTCATGGCCTGCAGCAGGTTGCTGTAGTCGTCGCGCCATACAAAGGGTGCTGTACTGCTGGGCCAGGGGGACTCGCTGGCACGGTAGGGCTCGAGTTGGCCCTTATCTCGGCTTAGTAGCACCCAGCGTACATCATGACCATGGCTTTGTTCGGCCTTGGCCTCGCCATAGAGGATGGTTAAATCGAATTGTTGCGCCAAGCCTCGCATCAGGGGGGTGAGATCCAAATGGGTATTGGAGATATGCACCGCCAGAATGCCGTCTTCTTTAAGCTGGGTTAAGTATAAGGCCATGGCTTCTTGAGTCAGCAAATGCATAGGGATGGCGTCGCCGCTAAAGGCATCGAGCACCAGGGCATCAAACACCTGTTCCTGCCCCTGCGCTTGTTGTGCGCTTAACGTGATGCGGCCATCTCCTAGCACATAATCCAACTTGGCCTGGGAGTTATCAAGGTAGCTAAATTGCGCCTGGGCCGTGGCCAGCACATTGGGGTTAAGCTCATAGAAGGTATAGGTATCTTTGCTTTTACCGTAGGCCGCCAAGGTGCCGGCACCCAGGCCAATAAAGCCTACATGGGAGCCATTCGGTAGGTCTTGCAGTAACTGCCCTACCAGGGTTTGGTAGCGGTAATAGCTTTGTGGCTCGCCTTGGCCTTCACCTTTGAGTACCTCCACGCCATGGGTGGTGGTGCCGTCGATCAGGCGGCGCTCGGTGCGCCCTTCAATGTTTACTTCGGTAACGGTTAGTAGGCCATAGAAGTTACGCAGTCGCTCAATGTCGTTACTTTTAAACTGGCCATCGAGCCAAAAGAACAAGAGTCCAGCCAGAGCCACTGTGCCCAGTGCGCTGCCACCTAGCAAGGGGGCTCTGTGGATGCCTTTATCACTGACAACTCCCCAGGCAAACAATACCAAGGCGGCGCCTATGGCCAAGGGGTATTCGTAATACAGGGTAAATACCTGCGGTGCGACAAAAGTGATAAGCGCCGTGCCCAGCGCGCCACCTAGGGCCATCACCAGATAAAACTGGGTCAGGTATTCGGTGCTGGGTTTGGCATGCACCAGCTCGCCATGACAGATCATACAGGCGGCAAACAGCACCAAGGAGTAGAGAATCACCTGGCTGACGATATCGAACTGGCTGCCGATAAAGAATAAGAAGCAGGAGATAAAGGCACAGACCGCCAGCGCCGCCAGCCAGAAAATACGATGATAGGCTTTGGGCGAGTGGAAGCACAGCACAAAGGTCAGCAGATACAGTGCCAGCGGTAACAACCATAAGAAGGGCACAGGCGCCACGTTTTGGGTCATGGCATTGGTGCTAGCTGTGAGCACCATCACGCCGCAGCCGCTAAGCAGCAACCACAACAGCCATTTACCGTGAATACCGCCGCGAAAGGCGCTCTGTTCTGTGCTGCCAAGGCGCTTGGCCTGATTATAAAAGCGTGCCATATAGGCATAGAAGGTGGCGGCAAAGGCCACAAATAAACCGCTCCACAGCCAGGACTGATCCCCTAACCCGAGCCAGGGCTCCACCGCGAATGGATACGAGAGCAGGGCCAAAAAGGAGCCAATATTGGAATAACTATAGAGCTTGTAGGCATGCTCATAATCCACCTTGGCCTGCCAGCTTTGCATCAAGGGCGCCGTGGCAGCCAGGGCAAAATAAGGCAAACCCACGGCCATCGCCAACTGGGCTAACACGCCCAAGGCGGGGGCGTCGCTCGGGGCGCCGAGCGCCTGCGTGCCTATGGGCAGGGCAATGGCTCCGGCTAGTAAAACGCCACCATGGACGAAAAACTGCTTTTTCAACGCCAAGCGGCTTGAGATAAGGTGCGCATAACCATAGCTTGCGAGCAAAAAGGTTTGGAAAAACAACAAGCACGCCGTCCAAACCTGAGTGCCGCCGCCAAAGCTGGGGAGTAACATTTTGGCCATGATAGGCTGGACTTGGAAAAGTAAAAATGCGCTTAAAAATACAAGAATAATCGCAAGCATGGCGATAGCCGCCTCAATAGGGTGGAAAACGCGGCAAATGTAGCACAAATCACGCTTCTGGCGCATAGGTTTACAATGCTGCAGTACAATTAAACCTTAAAAACAAAGGCCTGATCGTTATTTTCAATTACTTGATGTATAACAAGGGGTACGACACCCAAGAATTAGTCAAAGCCTTTACCTTAAAAACCAGGTAAAGCAAGCGACTAGTCAATCCATGCGTGAGTCTTTATGAATATTGAAAACAATCGTCTGCACCAGCACACTCAGGTTGCTCAGCTTCAACCCCTGTTTGAAGCGCAGTTGAGGGCCTTTAACAAGAATAAATACCCGGCTGTAGACGAGCGAAAAGCTCAGTTACAGGCGCTCAAAAAAGCCATGCTGGCCAGGCAGGATGAGCTGGTTACGGCCATTAGCAAAGACTTTGGTCATCGCTGCGAAGATGAAACCCGCCTGTGCGAGGTGCTGACCCTGGTTGAGGCTATCGACTCCACCATTAAACACCTTGCTCGCTGGTGTAAACCTTCGGCTCGTTCAACCGCATTGATTTTCCAGCCGGCAAGCAACAAGGTGGTGTATCAACCCCTTGGGGTGGTGGGCATTATGGTGCCGTGGAATTACCCTCTATATTTAAGTTTAAGCCCGTTAATTACCGCCATCGCCGCGGGAAATCGCGTGATGCTTAAGCTTTCCGAGCATACTCCTTATTTTAACCATTGCTTAGTGCAGCTGTTGGCCGAGGTCTTTAGCGAGGAGCAGGTGGCGGTGACTACCGGCGTTGCCGATGTGTCTACGGCGTTCTCGCAATTGCCCTTTAATCATTTGTTTTTTACCGGCTCAACCGCCGTGGGCAGGTTGGTGATGCGCGCCGCGGCGGCCAACCTGACTCCGGTGACGCTGGAACTCGGCGGTAAATCCCCGGTGATTATCGGCGATACCATCGACCTGGAGATGGCCGCCGAGCGCATTTGTTTTGGTAAATCCCTGAATGCCGGCCAGACCTGCGTGGCACCGGATTATATTCTTTGCCCCGAGCATAAAAAGCAGGCTTTTATCGCCGCTTATCAAAACGCCTTTGCTCGCATGTACCCCAGCATTAAAGACAATCCGGATTACACCGCCATTATCAATGACGGCCAATACCAAAGATTGCAGGCACTGCTGGAAGAGGCCAAAGCTGCGGGGGCGAGCTGCACCACAATTAACCCAGCCAAGGAGGACTTTAACGGCAGCAGGAAAATGCCGCCGGTGCTGATTGACAACGCCGGGCAGGATACCCGGGTGATGACCGAAGAGATTTTTGGTCCCTTGCTGCCAATTGTGAGCTATGAGTCCTTGCATCAGGCAGTGGACTATATCAACGCGCGTCCGCGACCTTTGGCGCTGTATCTATTTAGCCTGGATAAGAATGAACACGCGCGGGTTATTCATGAGACTCACTCCGGCGGAGTCTGTATCAACAACACCATGACCCATTTGGCTCAGGTGGATTTGCCCTTTGGCGGCATCGGTGAGTCGGGTATGGGTCATTATCATGGTTTTGAGGGCTTTCAGACCTTTTCCAAGGCCAAGGCGGTACACATTCTGGGCAAGTTCAATGGCGGTAAGCTGCTATACCCACCTTATGGCCGCAGCATTCACCGACTGTTTTACAAGCTCTTTGTTAAATAGGCGCTCAGGCCAGAGCGTGAATTTGTGCCGGAGTAAAGGTCAGCAAAGAGGCTCAGACCCAGCCCCTTACTCCCCCTTAGTTAAAGTGGGTGTCTTAGTTAGTGTAAGTTCAAAAGCCCTGGGCTGGCCATTTATGGTGCAGGTTTGCTTTTTGTGGGAGGCATAACTAAGTTTTACTTGTTTGTGACTGCGTTTAGGGCGGTTCAAATAAGTTCGTATCTGTGTTGTTGCTAATAGGGAATGCGGGTCTGAGATAATTTATTTTTATTTAAATAATCAGAGGCTGTTAAGTGAAATGTTAAAACTAAGGAAGGTTAAGCACTTACTTATTGCTTTATATATCTTGGTGTACAACGTATCCGCGTCTATCAACTCAGGTATGAGAGCGGAGTTTTTCGAAGCTAGACCAGATGTTTTTTCAACTATAGTGCTGATTTCCGCACTTGCAGCAGGCTCCGCTGTTTCACATAGCTTAGCTAAGCGCTCCGGAGCAACCATCTATATTTTTGGGATAGAGTTTGACTATTCTCCCACACCTATAGCCGCTAAGCTTTCACTGCTAACTCTAATTTCAGAGACAATACATAGTTTCATATACCGCCATGATTTTGGTCTGGTTATATTTCTTTCTTTTGTGACTCTTGGACTCTACTTAGGGTGGAGTTTGTCAGGAAGAAATAACGAGTGAAAATTGTCAATTTTATTCTTAATGAAATGGCTTGGGAGTCTTTATGGTTTCCAGTTACTTATTAAGATCACACTTATTATCATCGCCTTTACCACGCTAAAACTCTTTGCTGCGGACATTACAAGGGTCATGCCTGGTTGGCTCCAGTTCCCTGTAATTGTAATAGGGTTTGCTCTTGGCATCATATGGTTGTGCCGACTTCTAAAAAAGCTGTGACTGAATTTAAGTTTGTCTGGATGCTATCGCTGTTTGGCTGATAAGAGCATTTTGGAGTGAGGGGAAGTAGGTGAGTGACCGTGTGCTTGATACTCTTAGAGTTTGTTCCTTGCCAGCTTAAATGGCGAGCCACTGGCGAACCAATGACTCGCTTTGCGTTTACTTCAGCTTAAACACACCCACGGCGACACAGATGGCACCGCCGACCATGCCCAGCCAGGCTTCAATGGGTGTTTCACCGTTAAGCGAGCGGGTTAGCTGTGCTTCTACCGCGTCGTACACGTTGTAACCCCAGGCCACCAAGGCCACGCCGATCACAATAAGAATAATACCGATAATTTTACCATTCATAATAGATGCCTCATTTTTTGTTATTTTCAAGTATAGACTTTTCTACCTTACACACTTAATTACTTGATTGCATGTATTTTGTGCCTATAAATAGCGCAAGATGAGCACCTTTGTTATCGGTAATTATGAGTGCATTGGGCTGCTACTGAACTGCCACTACTTGGGTAAACAGCAGGCTTTTGTTAAGAGTTGCCTTAATGTGGTTTCTAAAAGAGGCATATTCCGTTACACTGCGCGTCCTTTTTTTGAGCAAACATGGATATCACTTCCCTTGATCGCAACAGCAAATATCGCCATGCAGTTTGGCGCTAAGCCTCTTTTTGAAAACGTTTCCGTTAAGTTCAACAATGGCAACCGTTATGGCCTGATCGGTGCCAACGGCTGTGGTAAATCGACCTTTATGAAAATTCTGGGCGGCGACCTTGAGCCCTCGGCTGGAAACGTGATGCTAGGTGAGAGCGTGCGTCTGGGTAAGTTGCGTCAGGATCAGTTTGCCTTCGAAGAATATTCTGTGATGGACACGGTATTAATGGGTAATACCGAGCTGTGGGCGGTGAAAGAGCGACGCGACTTCATTTACAGCCAGGCCGAGATGAGTGAAGAAGAAGGCATGGAAGTGGCCGATCTGGAAGTGCGCTTTGCGGAAATGGACGGTTACACCGCAGAAAGCCGCGCCGGCGAACTTTTGCTGGGCTTGGAAATTCCCATTGAGCAGCACTTTGGCCCCATGAGCGAAGTAGCACCGGGCTGGAAGCTGCGAGTATTACTGGCGCAAGCCCTGTTCTCCGATCCGGATGTACTGCTACTTGACGAACCGACCAACAACCTGGATATCAACACCATTCGCTGGTTAGAGCAGGTGCTGGTTGAGCGCAAGTCGACCATGGTGATCATCTCTCACGACCGTCACTTCTTAAATACCGTGTGTACCCATATGGCCGATTTGGATTATGGTGAAGTGCGCCTATTCCCGGGTAACTACGACGAGTACATGACAGCAGCCACTCAGGCTCGTGAGAAAATGCTCAACGAAAACGCCAAGAAGAAGGCACAGATTGCCGAGCTACAAAGCTTTGTTAGCCGCTTCTCTGCCAACGCTTCTAAGGCCAAGCAGGCCACCTCACGTGCCAAGCAAATCGATAAAATTCAGCTTGAAGAAGTAAAGCCATCAAGCCGCGTCAGCCCCTATATTCGCTTTGAGCAAGATAAGAAGCTGCACCGTCAGGCTATTACCATCGAAGGCTTGTCAAAAGCGTTTGAAACGCCCTTGTTCAGCAACTTTGATTTACAGGTTGAGGCCGGCCAGCGCGTTGCCATTATCGGCCAAAACGGCGCCGGTAAAACCACCTTGTTACGCTGTTTATTAGGTGAAATCGAGGCCGATCAGGGCTCGGTAAAATGGGCCGAACAAGCGAAAATTGGTTACATCGCCCAGGATCATGCCGCCGACTTCGTTGAAGACGATAACCTGTTCGACTGGATGAAACAGTGGACCACGGGTGATGATCAGGTGGTGCGCGGTGCCCTAGGACGCATGTTGTTTTCTAATGATGATGTGAAAAAACGGGTTAAAGTGCTTTCCGGTGGTGAAAAGGGTCGCATGCTGTTTGGCAAAATGAGCCTGATTAACCCTAACGTGTTGGTACTGGATGAGCCGACCAACCACCTGGATATGGAATCTATCGAGGCTCTGAACCTGGCCTTGGAAAACTATGAAGGCACCTTGTTCTTTGTCAGCCATGACCGTGAGTTTGTGTCATCACTGGCTACGCAAATTATTGATATTCGCCCAGAGGGCATAGTGCACTTCCAGGGTTCATATGAAGAGTACCTAAAAAGTCAGGGAATTTAATGCCCTAGGTTTCCCGACTGGCGCTTTCGCCGGTCGGGGATCATGCCAACCGCAGCCCTGCCCCCGTCATTTTTGGCTATGCCTCTTCACTCCAGCGCTCCTTGACTATACTTATTGCTCTTACTCTTAACGGAGGTGAGTAATGCCAAAGTACGTAATTGAAAGAGAAATAGAGGGTGCGGGCGGGCTATCCGCCGATGAACTGCAAGGGATTTCACAGCGCTCCTGTGATGTACTCGAGCAACTCGGCCCGCAGATTCAGTGGGTGGAGAGCTATGTAACCGGCAATAAGATTTTTTGTGTGTATATTGCCCCGAATGAAAGCCTGATCAAGCAGCACGCCAGTATGGGTGAGTTTCCAATCAGTGCCATTCATGAAGTGAAAACCATTATTGATCCCACCACCGCCGAATAACGGTCACTCGGGCTTGGCATTGATTGTTGTAGCCAAGCCTAATAAATCAATTATCTAAATAATCGATTAACCCAATCTATTTTTATCGCTGCAATAGATTAAAACCATGAACTATATTTAATCCCGTTAATCACTTAACTCCAAACGGGGAGAGAGTTTCATGGGTAAGAAATCACGTCCTTTTATCAGTGCAGCGGCACTGGCGGTTACCTCGGTACTTACGCTGGGTGCGCAGGCCACCTCTGTTGAGCCGAAATCAAATCAATTCTGGTGGCCAGAGCAGCTTGACCTAAGTCCGTTACGCGCACACGGGGTAGAGTCACATCCTTATGGTGAAGAGTTTGACTACGCCAAGGGCTTTGAAAGCCTAGATCTGCAAGCCGTTAAAGAAGATATTCGTGCCGTTTTGACCGAGTCGCAGGACTGGTGGCCGGCAGACTATGGTCATTACGGTCCATTCTTCATACGTATGGCATGGCACGCAGCCGGTACATATCGCGTATTCGACGGCCGCGGCGGTGCGGGTGGTGGTCAGCAACGTTTTGACCCACTCAACAGCTGGCCTGATAACGGTAATTTAGACAAAGCACGTCGCCTACTTTGGCCGGTAAAACAGAAGTATGGTCGCAACATTTCCTGGGCCGACTTAATGGCGTTAACAGGTAACGTAGCCTTAGAGGATATGGGCTTCAAAACCTTCGGTTATGCCGGTGGTCGTGAAGATGACTGGGAGCCGGATTTGGTGTACTGGGGCCCGGAAGGCAAGATGCTGACCGATGAGCGTCGCGACAAAAAAGGCAAATTAAAAGGCCCTCTAGCAGCGGTTGAAATGGGTCTAATCTATGTAAACCCCCAAGGTCCTCACGGTAAACCGGATCCTTTATTGGCGGCCAACGATATCCGTATGTCATTCGGTCGTATGGCAATGAACGACGAAGAAATTGTGGCACTAATCGCAGGTGGCCACACATTTGGTAAAGCACACGGTGCTAAAAAGCCAGACTGTGTAGGCAAAGAGCCGGCAGCAGCGCCGATTGAAGACCAGGGATTTGGTTGGCAGAACAAATGTGGCAAAGGCCTGGCTGAAGACACTGTGACCAGTGGCTTTGAAGGTGCGTGGACGGTTACGCCAACACAGTGGACCACCAACTACCTGGACAACCTCTTCAACTTTGATTGGAAACAAACCACGAGCCCCGCCGGAGCAATCCAGTGGATCCCTACCGATGAGGCGGCGAAAAACCTGGTTCCCGATGCGCACGTTAAAGGTAAGCGTCACGCGCCTATCATGTTCACAACAGATATCGCGATGAAGGAAGATCCAGAGTTTCGCAAGATTGCCGAGAGCTTCCGTGCCGACCCTGCAAAATTCGAGCTCGCGTTCGCCAAGGCCTGGTTTAAGCTAAATCACCGTGACCTGGGCCCACGTGCTCGTTACCTTGGCAGTGAAGTACCAAGCGAAGTATTGATTTGGCAAGACTACATTCCAGAAGTGAACCACACTCTGGTGAATGATAAGCAAGTCGCTGATTTGAAAGAGCAAATTCTTGATTCTAAGTTGACAGTTTCTGAGCTTGTGCGTGTTGCTTGGGCCTCGGCGTCTAGCTACCGTGACAGCGATATGCGTGGTGGTGCAAACGGTGCACGCCTGCGTCTAGCGCCGCAAAAAGACTGGCCGGTAAACAACCCTGAAGAAGTAGCAAAAGTACTGAAAGTACTTGAGAAAATTCAGAAGAAATTCAACAAAAAAGCAGGTAAAACGCAAATTTCACTTGCTGACATGATTGTTCTTGGCGGTGCAGCAGCCATCGAGAAAGGTGCCAAGGATGCAGGTTACAGTATCACTGTACCATTCAAGCCGGGTCGTATGGATACATCACTTGAGTACACAGATGTTGAATCATTTGAAGTACTTGAACCAACGGCTGACGCGTTCCGTAACTACTATAGCAGCGCGTGGAAATCACCAACGGGCATGCTGGTAGAACGTGCCAACCTGCTTGGTTTGAGCGTTCCGGAAATGACAGCACTGCTAGGTGGTATGCGTACGCTTGATGCCAACTACAAAGGTTCGGAGCACGGTGTGTTAACGAACAAACCGGGTACGCTGAGCAATGACTTCTTTGTTAACTTACTTGATATGTCGACCAAGTGGAGCAAATCAAGCAAGGAAGAAGGAGTGTATGAAGGCTTTGACCGCACCAGCGGCGACAAAAAATGGACGGCGACTTCGGTTGACCTGATCTTTGGTTCAAACTCTGAATTACGCGCTATTGCTGAAGTATATGCTTCACAGGATGCGAAAGAGAAGTTCGTTAACGACTTCGTTGATGCTTGGACAAAAGTAATGACAGCAGATCGTTTCGATCTAAAATAAACAGACGTTGTGATGTTACTAAAAGGGCCGCAAAAGCGGCCCTTTTTTTACGTATTGGTATCGCATCCGAGATGATGTAAAATTAACCGCCCCCTTAGCGGGGACATTGTGTTTTACAAAATCGAGCGACAGATATGCAGTACTTCAAATATACCCTCATTGTTTTAACCTCATTATTTATGCTTGGCTGTGGTGGCCATGGGTATGAAGGGCACTATGTCAGTACTTCTGACAACAAGGTATTTAACGCGCTGTCAGAGCTTGCTGGCGCCAAAAAAATCTATATCGGCGAGAACTTTATCGAAGCGGATGGCCAGCGCACCGAGTTTGATGAAATCTTTGTGCGCGAACTCAAATCCGGTGACTATCTGGTATTTAAATCGGGTAATGAAGAACAAACCTGGCTGATTGAAGACGGCGACGTCCTGGTACGCGATTTAGGCTTGATGTCTTTACGCTTTGAGCCGGTAGAAAAGTAACCCCCACTTTTATTGTTGGTGAGTGACCACTTGCTAACATCGAATCCAAGGTCTCTTTTTAGTTTTGATTTATATAATTCCAAAATAAACCAAGACGATTGCACGCAAAAAGACGATAATTGGAACATTAAATTCATTAGATTGACCGACATTGCCACCTAGTCTGCCCAGCAGCGTTGGTAAGCTCGGTCATTGCGATTTTTAGGGTAGCGATAACTCATGGAAATTAAAGTCAATTTTCTCGACAACCTCAGACTAGAAGCCAAGTTTGATGACTTCACCGTGATAGCCGATCAGCCGATCCGCTACAAAGGTGATGGCTCGGCGCCAAGCCCGTTTGACTACTTCCTGGCATCATCTGCTTTGTGCGCAGCTTACTTTGTGAAGGTGTATTGCAACAGTCGAGAGATTTCGACCGACGGTATCCGCATTTCGCAAAACAACATTATCGACCCGGAAGACCGCTACAATCAGATTTTCAAAATTCAGGTTGAGTTACCAGAGAGCATTTCTGATAAAGACCGCCTGGGTATTTTGCGCTCAATCGAGCGTTGCACGGTTAAACGCGTGGTGCAAACCGGGCCCGAGTTCCAAATCGACCCTGTAGATAATATCGACAAAGATGCCCAGGCCATGTTGATGGTTGAGGCCGACCTTGATCACAGCACCTACATCTTGGGTAAAGACCTGCCGTTAGAGCAAACAATTCAGAACATGACCGCCATGCTGGCCGAGTTGGGTATGAAGATTGAAGTGGCCTCGTGGCGCAATATCGTTCCCCATGTATGGTCTTTGCATATCCGTGATGCGGCTTCACCTGCGTGTTTCACTAACGGTAAGGGTGCGACTAAAGAAAGTGCACTTTGCTCTGCACTGGGTGAATTTATCGAGCGCCTAAGCTGCAACTTCTTCTATAACGATCAGTACCTGGGTGAAGAAATCGCGTACAGCGACTTTGTCCATTACCCCAATGAAAAATGGTTTCAAGCGGGTGCAGACGATGCCCTGCCGCAAGGCATCTTAGACGACTACTGCTTAGAGATTTACAACCCGGACGGTGAACTGCAAGCGTCGCATTTAATCGACACCAACTCCGGCCGTGTGGACCGTGGTGTGTGCTCAATTCCGTACACTCGTCATTCGGACGGAGAAACGGTTTACTTCCCGCAAAACCTGATTGAGAACCTGTTCCTAAGCAATGGTATGAGTGCGGGGAATAACCTCAATGAGGCCAAGGTGCAGTGTTTGTCTGAGATCTTTGAGCGTGCCATTAAACGCCAGATCATTGAGCAGGAAATTGTGCTGCCGGACGTACCGCAAGAGGTGCTGGCCAAGTACCCGGACATAGTTGAGGGCATCGAAAAGCTTGAAGAGCAGGGCTTCCCGATTGTTATTAAAGACGCCTCACTGGGTGGTCAATTCCCGGTTATGTGTGTGACCCTGATGAACCCAAGAACCGGTGGTGTATTTGCCTCATTCGGTGCGCACCCAAGCCTGGAAGTTGCGTTAGAGCGCAGCCTGACCGAGTTACTGCAAGGTCGAAGCTTTGAAGGTTTGAACGATGTACAGAAGCCAACATTTAACTCCATGGCGGTGTCTGAGCCGGAAAACTTCGTCGAGCACTTTATCGACTCAAGCGGTGTGATCTCTTGGCGTTTCTTCAGCGCCAAAGCGGATTACGACTTTGTCGAATGGGATTTCTCGGGTACTAATGAAGAAGAAAGCGAAGCCTTGTTCGGTATTTTAAAGGCGCTTGGTAAAGAAGCATATATTGCTGAATTTACAGAAATCGGCAGTGCGTGTCGTATTCTTGTGCCGGACTTTTCAGAAGTGTACCCGGTGGAGGACCTGATTTGGGATAACACCAACAAGGCACTGCAATACCGTGAAGATATCTTGAATCTGCACTCGCTCTCGGACGATGCACTGGCCGCCTTGGTAGAGCGTTTGGAAGAAAGCCAGCTTGATAACTACATCGACATCATCACCCTTATCGGTGTTGAGTTTGATGAAAACACTGTATGGGGTCAGTTAACCATCCTTGAGCTTAAGATCTTGATTTACTTAGCACTTGGTGAATTGGAAGAAGCCATGGAGTTGGTCGGTGACTTCTTGCAATATAACGACAACACGGTTGAGCGTGGCTTGTTCTATCAAGCCGTGAGCGCGGTGCTGGAAGTAACCCTGGATGAAGAGCTGGAATTGGATGATTTTATCCATAACTTCTCACGCATGTTTGGTAAAGAGACCATGGAAAATGCCGTGGGCTTGGTCACCGGTGAGGTGCGTTTCCACGGCCTAACGCCGACCAATATGAAGCTCGAAGGCTTGGACAAGCACCTGCGTTTACTCGAGAGCTATAAAAAGATCCACAAAGCCCGTGCTGACCTGTTCAACAAAGGCTAGCGTGAATAAGTTTAATGCCCATTAGTAAGGCGTTGAATTAAAGCTAAAAAGCGAACCCCAGTGGTTCGCTTTTTTGTTGGCTGTTTTAGTAAAGGTTAGAGATGGGTGTCTAAGTAAAAGTGGGTGTCC
>NZ_PQCF01000031.1:2644-74319 GCF_002964765.1 Pseudoalteromonas sp. T1lg88 | reverse complement strand
CAAGTTAAAGTGGGTGTCCAAGTTAAAGTGGGTGTCCAAGTTAAAGTGGGTGTCCAAGTTAAAGTGGGTGTCCAAGTTAAAGTGGGTGTCTAAGTTAAAGTGGGTGTCCGAGTTTGTTATTTAAAACATGTCGGCCTAAACAGCAATTGCAGGGTATAATAGAGAGCGACGTCATCAATCACATATCTAAACCAAGCATCGAAACAATGAACCGTAAAAAGAAAATTTTCACCAAACTCAAAGCCAAAGACAAACGTGCGAATGCAAAATTGCATAAAAGCAATAAACCAGCCTACATCTCAAAAGCAGAGCGAGAAAAGTTAGAGCAACAAGAGAATACGGCGTCACAAGAGTAATTCCCCACGCATACTAATACGCGATATCAATAAAAATACATTCGACTATTCGCAGCCGACGGCGGACTAGTCGTTGTTTTCCCTTATCGCCAGCTTAAGGCGCGATTTTTATTTCATGCATTTAGGCGTTAGGCGTCTTTAAAATTAGCCTAACTGATTGCTTTCCCTGTTTAATTTTTAATTGGCTGGCATATTTCCCGGCGCTCATATAGGCTTTTAGCGGTTATAATTTAGCTAATGTACGCAGGGAAATTATGGAAAAGAAGATCATTCAGCTCTCTATTGCCGAGCTGATGTTACACAAACGCGGCCCTATGGACGGTGCCGAAGACATTAACTTGTTTCGTTTTGTGCTGAGCTATCCGGCGGAAGGAATTTCGGCCATCGAATCGGTGAAAACCCTGCTGTCGACCGACGACCTGCCGACCGACTGGGACAGCGACTTCGATAAGGCGATTTTGTTTAAAACGCCACTGCGGGGCAAGGCCCAGCTTTCTATCGAGGCCTGCAGCGTCGATAAGGACTCCCAGGCTCAGGCGTCATTTAAAAAGCTGTTAAACAGCATCCTCGGCTCGACCCTGGGCATTTTTACCGGCGGTTTTGGCAGTGCCTATGTGGGTAAGATCACCAATACCGTGGGCAAATCCGTCATTGACGTCCTTGGCGATGACGAAGATGTGGATATTATCGGCAAAGCCACCTACTTACTCGACTCCGAGCAATTGCCCGAGTCGATTGACTTACCCTTGATGGTCGACACGCCCGTAGTAGAGAAAAAGTATGTGCTCGTAGGCCATCAAAGCAGCGTTAATCGCCGTCGTAAGGTGGTGGAAAACGAGGTGATCCCGGCCGGCAACAACGGTCAAATTCGTATTAAAATCACCCAGCTTTAGCGGAATTGACACGGCTCAATTTCATTTATATTTGTGCCTAATACCACGAATTTTCGTTCCGAGATGACTTAAAAAGGGTTGGCTTCTAGGGCAAGTGTACCAGTAGTTCTTGCCGTCAGCCCTGTCCCTTACATTTCTTACCAGCCTTTTCCCAATACCTTCCTATTCGGCGCAATTTTCGCACCCACCTCTTTGCAAACCTTCCGGCTGAAGCCTGCCAGGCTGTGATGTTTTGATACAAAATGTGAACAAAATGGTACACAAATTTGATGGTTGCATTTTGTCCTAGCCGATAACTTAAAAAGGTTGATCGCATTCATATGACCATATGAATACGTTTATTTTAAGAGCGGGTTACACGCTCTGTAAGCAATAAAAATAACCATATATAGGATGTCTAAGATGAAACAACCACGTAGGTTTGGGCGTTTAAAAGCGACCTACCTTGCTATGTTGAGTTTAGGTTTGGCTCAGCCGGTGCTGGCACAAGGTGATGAGTTGGCTGGCAACACAAGTGCGCAGGCACTTACTTTTACACTCATTACTGGCGATAAAGTGTCAGCCGTAGTGAATAAGCAAGGTGAGCTTGGCGGTATTCGCATGCTGGGTAAAGACGGCAATGAAGTAATCACCAGCATTTTCAAGCGCGGCGGCAATACGTATGTAATGCCAAGCCAAGCACAAGAGTGGGTAGACTCGGGTGCGATAGATTTAGAACTATTTAACATTAATAAGCTGTACGCGTCTGGTTATGCGGATGAAGTCACCCACCAGTTGCCTGTTATCGTTGAATATCACGATGGCACTCTAGCGGGGGCGGCAACGCCTAAGCAGTTAGCGGGTACATCGCTAACGGGCGAAATAGAACTAATCGACAGTGCAGCCTTGAGCATTGACAAGAGCAAAGCGGCGGAAGTGTTTTCAGCACTTGTCGCGCAAGGCGATGTGGATGCTGTCTGGCTTGATGCGGCCGTGTTCGCCCATAAAGTGAGCGAATCAGAAACATTGACCCCTACGGTGCCTTTAACTGGCGCATATGGCGATGTTGCGCGTCATTATTCGGGTGCGGGTGTGACGGTTGCCGTACTCGATACGGGTTACGACATTGAGCATTCTGACCTTCAGGGGCGGGTCATCGCATCTCGAGACTTTACCTATTCGGCAAATGGTGTGGATGACACCAATGGTCATGGCACACACACAGCATCTACGGTTGCAGGCTCTGGCGCTGAATCGAATGGCAAGTGGGTAGGTGTAGCGCCAGGGGCGGATCTGGTAATTGGTAAAGTACTGGGCAACACAGGTGGTGGCTCTATGTACTCTATCCTCAGTGGTATGCAATGGGCGGTCATGTCGGAAAATGCGGATATCGTCAATATGTCATTGGGTGGCTCGGCTACCTCATGTGATGGTCCGCTTGTTGATATGGTTGAAGCACTGAGCGATCGCGCCTTATTCGTAATTTCTGCGGGTAATAGTTTTACTCGTGAAACAGTGGGTTCTCCGGGCTGTGCACCAAGCGCACTGACTGTCGGTGCGCTCGATCGCGATGGCAACACTGCTTCTTTCTCTTCGCGCGGCCCATCTCCGGATGGCCACTCAGCGAAACCTGATATTGCCTCACAAGGTGTGGCGGTAGTCGCCGCCGCTTCGGGTGGTCAAGGTGCGACGGCCTATCGAGCGCTTTCAGGCACCTCAATGTCAGCCCCGCATGTAGCAGGCGGTGCGGCTATGGTGATGCAAGCACGTGCTGATTTATCGCCTAGAGATGTGAAAAAAGTACTCACATCATCGGTATTCACATCAGATGCGCACGTACTAGAGCAGGGTGCAGGTGCAATGGACATCAATCGTGCGATTAAGCAGGCGGTGATCGCACAGCCTAACCGTGAGTTGGGTTATTTCGGATATGGCCAGAATGATGCGTACACCGACAGTAGCGTGACGTTTGAAAACACCACAAGTGAAGAAATTACATTCAAGCTTAATTTAGATCTGATCGGTGAAGATGGTAAAACGCAGCTTCCGGCAACGGTTGCTGGTTTAGGCGTTAAATCCGTTACAGTGCCAGCGAATGGCCAGGTTGATGTGCCAGTGTGGATTGACCCATCAGTGGCAATGCGCGACGGTGCATACGGTGCTATCACAGGTAAGATAACGGGTACAGCTGTTGGCGGTGAAGACGAGCAAATCACGGTGCCTGTTTCTTTCTGGGTTGATCAGCCACAAGTGTCACTGACGGTTAATTTGACCGATCGCTGGGGCAACCGTGCGTCGTTTCCTTCGAAAGTGTATTTAATTAACGAAGAGGACGATTGGGGCAGCTTATTGCGTCTAAATGGCGGTAAAGCCGAGGTAAAGGTACCCACCGGCAACTACAGCATTATCGCCAACATCATGACCTTTGATAACGCAAACTCGAGCTCGGGTTTAGTTGAGTCTGCGGCACAGATGGCGATTTTGGATCGCAAGATTGAAAGCGCAACGGTATTAAACTTTGATGCCCGTAACGCGCAGCCTGTGACCTTCAAAGCGGAGCAGCCACTTGACCCTCAAGGTTACTCATTTGGCTTTACCTACGCGCTGGATGACAACAAACAAGCTAAGCTTGCGGCGATGGAGCTGGCGCCAGACTATGTAAACGACATGTACGCATGGTCACAAGGCCATGACGACCGTTTCCGCTCTTTCATTACCACACGTGCCGTGGCACCTGAAACCAAGGTAATGATGGAAAACGGCACCGAGTTTGATTACATCAAACAAGGTTTAGCGCTGTCGTTTCATGGTGAAGGTTCAGCGGAAGTAGTGCCAGTAGGTGATGCAGGCTACAGCACCGATTGGAGCCAATTCGACCTGGAAGGCAAAATAGCCCTTATTGCCAACCCTAACTACCTAACCAGTTATATGGTGGGTAACGCCATGAAGCACGGTGCAATGGGCGTTATTTTCTACCGCCCGGGTCGAGACGGTCGTTACAAAGGGAGTATCACGGGTACGCCAAAAGTGCCTGTGATTGGCATCAGTACTGCCGAGGGTGAACAGCTTGCCGCAGAAATTGCAGCAGGTCGTAACACCGTAAGCTGGTCGGGTATTGCTGCAGAGCGCTCACCCTATGCCTACTCTATCAACCACATTACGGACGGTCGCATCGACGCAGGGCAAATTGTGTTGCAAGAGCACAAGATGCGTAAAATCGAGAGTCAATATCACTCGCAAGGTGATGAGCGTCCGGCTTGGACTGACGTGATGGCGATGACCAACAGCACCGGCGAGTTCTACTCAACGGGTAGTTCACAGCTGATCATGTTGCCTGTTGAGCGTGATGAGTACTTCAGTGCGACTACTAAAAATGCGTGGACCAACATCGTCATGCCGAATTACCAAATGCGTAGCGCAGGGGCGTATTTTGATGGTGCACGTATTATGACGCCGGGTGAGGAAGCAACGACTTGGCTTAAAGGCCCTCGTATGGGTAGCTTAGGTACCAGCGGTATTCCAATTATCAGCAGAGACACCAATGTCTTGTCTTTTAACATGGCTGCATTCGGTGACGCTGCGGGGCACGATGGTATTTTTGGCTACGATGGCCGTTCAGCCTATGGCTTAATGGTAAATGGTCAGAGTACATCGCCTTACCAGGGCACTTTGACACTTGAGCACGGCAGTAACCAAGTGAGCTTGTCAATGCGCTCTTACGCCCGCGGTGTAGGCGAGCGTTCCCCCGTGAATGACGCATTAGGGTCGCTTTATGAAGGTAAATATAGCTTCACCACTGACGACACAATGCAAGGTATTCAGCCTATCCTTATGCCTGTTGTCGATGTGCCTGTAGACATCAACAATGCCATGCCTGCGGGAGAGCCGGCACATATTAAGCTTTCCGCGATTTTGGATGGCGAAGGTGAGGTATCACTGGCGGACGTGAAACTGCAATATGGTTATGGCCAGGAGTGTGGTATGAGCGATATTCCAGCCTTTATATACTGCCCGGTGACGGCGAAATTCTCTCCTGAGAGCTGGGTAGATGCGGAGATCACACAGCTAGATGGCGAGTGGGTTGCGATTGTACCAAACGACGCTCCAGCGGGTGAATTTGTGCACCTGCGTGTGGAAATGGCTAACTATGGCACCAGCACAGCAGAGCAATTAACAATGCGTGCTTACATGCTGAAGTAAGTGTTTTGTCTCAAGAAATAAAAGCCGCCCGCGTTTGGGCGGCTTTTTTAATGTTTATTACTCTTGGCAGCTGACGGCGAAATAGTCATTATTATCACTTACCGCCAGCCCCGGCAGTTGGTTGACTAGGTGCTGGTACATCTCGGGCTGCTTAAATTTGTGTTTCATCATCAGACGCAGGTGGTGGGGCTGTATCTCGGCGCCATTATCCCTCAGGTAATCTAAAAATCGGCGGTAACTGATTGGCCTCTCGGTCTTTGACTCGGGCGGCAGATAGCGCTCTAAACGATAGTTTTTGAGCACAAAATACAGCGGGTCCAAGCGCTCCCCATTAGTTGCATCTAAGTAAGGCTCGAGCAATTTATATTGCGCTATGTGGCCTTTGGCAGCGACCGCGTTGGCTAGCTCAAAGGCCGTTTTCTGGGGGATATGGGAGAAGGTTTTTAACCACAGGGTCAGCTCTTTATTGCCGGCAAACTGCGCCATTACTTGGTCAGCCTCAATATCGGGTGCCAGCCCGACGTTACTGAGTTTGTTTACTATTTCCTGCTCTGTAAGCTTGTTGTCACGCACCGCGACCGAGGAGATAAACAGGCTCATTGCCGTTTTTTGTTGCTCGGACAGAGGCGGTAAATTGAGGTTATCCAGCTCCAGGCTGATCAGCTCGGCCAAAGGCTTTTTCTGCGTCAGGCTAACCAGCAAGGCCGCGGTGTCATTGATAAACAGCTTGATATCCGCGTCATCATGGCGTTGGCAGTATTCATACTCGGGCGACTGGATCACCTTTTCAACAAAGGCTGATTCGGCAAAGGCTTGCCATTGCTCGACGGGTTTTTCCCGCTCCTTAAACCATTTATTGCGCGCCGAGCAGGCCTCTAATTGTGCCTGTTGCTGCTCGTCCAAGGCGGCGCCCGCATCGAATTTCAGTGGTGTGCTCCCGGCATCCCGTGGTAAGTCGCTTAAAGGAGATATATCAATATTGATACCCAATTGGCTTAAGACGGCAGGGGTGCGATTTAGCCCTTGCTGCCCTCGGCTATGGTAATAGTAGTGTTTGCTACCTAGTTGCGTGCCCTCAATCAACCGGGACAGGGCATGAGCATCGGTAAATGTGCTGCCAAAGGCTTCAATATGCTCTAGTACCGCGTGCTGCATGTCACTGATAAACAGGGAGTCATTGCGAAAGGCCAGGGGGTATTGCTCGGTAAGCATGGCCGCCGCTTCGGTTTTTCCCATCATCAGCAGGGTGGTAAAAGAAAGCTTAAGGGGAGTGAGGTGTGGGTCGTTCATCAAGGCGCTATCCACGTCATAAACCATATCTTTGATTTTTTGTACCAGCTCATGGGCTGGCGCATTATTGACGATTAGCGCTTCAAAGTCTTTTTGCTCCAGGGTATGCCTATACAGATATTCTATGGGAAAGCTAGAAGGCAAGTATTGCTCTTGCTGCATTTGCATCGGCAGCTCGTCGAGACTCTCGACAAAAGACGCCATGGTCTGAGCTTGGGCTGTTTCAACCTCTGTTTGTGCATTGGCTGGGATATTTTTTTGAATATAACCCTTGAGCACCGACCGCATCTTTACAGTCGCCTCAAAGGAGGCGGTCCTGCTGTGCCAGTGGTCGAGGGCTCTTTCATCCATGCCGGCGGCCCACAGTGCCAGGCTAATATCGTCCAGGCTATGGCCCTGCTTTAAGGCGCGGGCGGCCAAGAGTTCCAGTTGCTGACGGTTCTGGTAATGGTGCTGATTAAAGAGATCCTTTACGTTCTCACACAGCTCGCTATCAAGGGTTTGCTCGGGAAAGGGCTCGGGCTGGTAACGCTTTGTGGGTGTCTGTGCGGCGGTGGAGACGCTTTGTTGCTCTGGGCGTTGAGTGCCGGAGGGGGTCGCTCCCTCGGCAATGTGTGGCTGCTCCTGCGAGGGCATGAGCAAATAGATGCTAAGGCCGATTAAGGCCAGAGCCCCCAACATCAAAATCATTTTTCTCATTGCTTTCCTTGCTTATTCTTTGAGCATGACATTATAACGCCATTGTTAATCTAATTTGGTTGTAAAACAAGCTTATACCCTCTGTGTACAGAGTGTTGTCCAACAAAGATTACAGTTTAGGTGCGAGCGAAACTGAACGGGCTTTTGTTTCTGTTTATTATGGGTGAAAATGAACGCAGGATTAATTTAAAGAGATGTTGAGATGGCAAAATTGCTGCAAGTCGACTTTCAATATAATGGCCCGTATGGAAAGCAAATGGCGGATGCGCTGGTTGAACTGGCTAAGTCTATTAATGATGAACCGGGCATGATCTGGAAGATTTGGACCGAAAGTGAACTTGAGCAGCTAGGTGGCGGTATCTATCTGTTTACAGATGAAACCAGTGCCAGGAATTATTTGGCAATGCACTCAGCGCGCCTGAAGAAAATGGGGATTGATGAGGTGCGTGGCAAACTATTTGATGTCAACGAAGCGCTGACGCTTATCAATAAGGGACCACTCGTCCCAGCCTAACCGTCAGTTATTGGCTGCAATGTATATAAAGAAGCCCACTTTCGTGGGCTTTTTTGTGGTTACATCTTGCCCAGGGTGAGCATCATGGCGGTGTACATTTTCAGGTTGAGTGCCAGTTGCTCCTCGGTAATAAATTCATGCTCCGAGTGGCCGGTGTAAGGCTTGCCCGGCATGGATGGACCGAAGGAAACGGCATTATCGAACAACTTGGCATTGGTGCCGCCGCCGATGGAGACAAAAGAGGCATCCTGATCCCCTGTGTAGTGCTTGAAAATATCCAGCAGCGCCTGGGCGTGCGGGGCATTATCTAGCAACATGGGGGTGCCAAGTTCTACTTCTACATTACTTAAGGTTACCTGATGTTGCTGCTGCCAGGTTTTAAGAGCGCTGTCGATCTGCTGTGCCAGCAAGTCGGCATCTTTACCCATGGGGCGGCGCAGATTCACCGACAAGGTGATGTCGTTATTTTGCGCATCGCGACTTAGCAGTGTAGGGGCCACCGTCAGCGGACCCATAAAGTCATGCTCGTAGGCGATATCACCAAACTGCTTGCCATATAAACCTAGGCCAATGAGTTCATTAATAAACATCAGTGCCTGGCCATCGCTGTTGGTGGCTAGGGCGACACCATCAAAGATGGCCCCCAGGTGGGCAATGGCGTTAACGCCCGCTTCCGGCTCGGATGAATGGGCCGAAGTGCCCTTTACTCGAATATGCAGGCCATCTTCTTGCTCGACCATGGACACCTTAACCCCTTGTAAGGCGCTGATATTGCGCTGTAGCTGGGTTTTGGTCTGGTCGTCGGCGTTATGCAGGATCACGCTGGCATCTTCGGGAATTTGGCTGACAAAGGCACCGCCTTTAAGGTGAAGGCATACAGGCCCTCGCTTGGGTTGGCGCCGCTAAAGGTGGGGGCAATCAGGCTCCAGCCTTTTTCTGCCACCACCACGGGGTAGCTGGCGTCTATAGTGACCGCATACTTGGGCTGATTATAGGTTTTCATAAACTCTTTAATAGGACCCCAATCCGATTCCTCGGCCAGGTAAACCATCAGCTCGATGCGGTTATCAAGCTCTACGCCCTTGTCTTTTATCGCTTTCATGGCATATAAGGCGGTGGCGATGGCGCCCTTATCGTCTTCACTGCCACGGGCGATCAGCTTGCCCGGCTCTGTGGTTTTATCTAGCTCAAACGGGCTTTTGGTCCATTTACTGGCATCCGCCGGTTGCACGTCGCCATGGGTGACTATGGTGACTTTTTCGCTTTGTTCACCCATGCCAATCAGTACCGTATAGCCGAAATCCTGATAGTCGAAACCAAACTGATCCGCCTTCATCTTTAAGTAGTTTTTAAAGCCGATAAAGGCTGGGTTATCCGGCGCTTTTAGATCCTGGGTATTAACCGTGGGGAAAGAGACCAGGTTTGCCAAGGTATGAATTTGTGCTTCCTGGTACTGGTCTAGGGCGTAGTGCGCCACTGCATCTTTGTCACTGCCAACCGTGGCCGCCAGAGATGCCGTACTGAGTAACGCCAGGGCCGAAGCCAAAATAGAGATTTTCACTGTTATTCCTTGATGTTGATGTGCGTTAACGACTTGGATTGTAACGCCAGCTTAAGCTTTGAGGCCAGTTTTTGCTGTGTATGCCAGCACATATATTTACTCTAGATACAGGGTTAAGCGCCTAATTCCCCATTATTGAGAAAACAAAAACAAATGTTGAAATGATAGTAGTTATCATTTACATTGTCGGCATTATATTTCCCCCAGCCATTTAGCTAGTAAGGACAAGGTCATGAAGTTCAAGCTGTCGAAGCTGTGTTTCGCAATTCTCGCAGGTCCACTTATCACTAACAACGCGCTTGCCGAGCAAGGCTCCAAGGAGTCGGCCGAACCGGTGGAAACCATAGTGGTTACCGCCTCGCGTATTGAAAGGCCGCTAAGCCAGATCCCTAATACCATTACCGTTATTGATGAATCTGAGCTGCAGCAACAGTTGTCGCTACAGCATGATATTTCCACCGTGCTGGGAAATCTGATCCCCAGTTTTTCGCCAAGTCGTCAGAAGATGACCAGTGCCGGTGAGAGCCTGCGCGGCCGTAAACCCTTGTACCTGATTGACGGTGTGCCGCAATCGAACCCGCTGCGCAGCGGCGGCCGTGACGGCCACACCATAGACCCTTTTTTCCTTGAGCGCGTTGAGGTGCTGCACGGTGCTAATGCCATTCATGGTCTGGGCGCCGCCGGCGGGATCATTAACCTGATCACCAAAAAGCCTACCGGTGGCTTGGAGCAACAGCTGCGCTTTGATACCACAGTGCAAAGCGACAAGCTGTCCGAGGGCAGTGTGGGTGTTAACTACAGCCTGTCTAATCGCTGGGACAATGCCGATGTGCTGGCTGGTGTAAGCTGGCGTACCAGCGGCATGTCGTATGATGCCGATGGCAAGCTGATCGGGGTGGATAATACCCAGGGCGATACCATGGACGCCGATACCTTTGATGGTTTTTTAAAGGCCGGTTATGAATGGGACGACTCGCGCTTAGAGCTGATGTTTAACCGCTATCAAATCGAAGGCAAGAATGACTGGATTTCTGTGCCTGGCGATGTCGATGCGGATATTCCCAGCAGCGCCGAAAAAGGCACAATCAATGGCGATGCGGCTCAAAACAAGGTGACCACCATGAGCCTGAACTATTCCAAGCAGGACTTCTTCTCTCAGCGTTTATCGGTGCAGTTATTCCGCCAGGATTTTGCCGCCACCTATGGCGCCGAAGCCACTCCTTTAGCGACCTTCCAGGACCCGGCGTATGGCCCGGATCTGATCGATCAGTCGCAGAATAACTCTGAAAAAACCGGCATGAAGATCACCTTGGTTAAAGAAAACTTTGTTTTTGAACCGCTAAGCCTGGTTTATGGTTTGGATTTACTCGAAGATGAAACCTGGCAGGCGCTTATTCAAACCGGCCGAGCCTGGGTGCCGCCGACTAAATACCGCAACTATGCGCCCTATGCGCAGTTGGAATATGCCGGTGATTCGCCGTTGAGTGTCAGCGCCGGTATCCGCTACGAAAAGTCAAAACTGGAAGTGGATGACTTTACCACCTTGGCCTCTTACGGCAGTCAATTTGTTGCCGGCGGTAAGCCGGAGTTTTCACAAACCTTGTATAACCTGGGCGCCACCTATCGTTTAACCGGCGACTGGCGCACCTTTGCCAATTACTCGGAAGCATTTTCAATGCCGGACGTCGGCCGTGTGCTGCGTGGCATCAATGTCCCGGGGCAAAGCGTGGAAACCTTCCTCGACCTTAAGCCCATTCTGACGGAAAACACCGAAATCGGCCTGGAATACGGCGGCGATCTGGTACAGGCGCAACTGGCTTATTACACCTCAGACTCGGATTTTGGTCAGCGCTTACAGCGCGGTGACGATGGTATTTATACCGTTAAGCGCGAGAAAACCGAGGTTGATGGCATCGAGTTTCGTATTAACTATCTGGCCACGGCAGTAGATAAACTGGGGCTGCGTTTTGCCAGCTCCGACGGTCGTTATGACTCGAACCAGGATGGGCGTGTCGACAGTGATTTAGGCGGCACTAATATTGCTCCGAATCGCGTTAACGCCAGTTGGGACAGGGATTGGACGGACACCCTAAGTACGCGTTTGCAGGTTAATCATCTGTTTGACCGCGATGTAGACAATGCTCAAGGTGAGGTGGTCAACGAATTCGATGGCTATACCACGGTGGACCTCAGTGCCAATGTAGAGGCGTTTTCCGGGGTAGTGACCTTGGGTATTCAAAACCTGACCAACACCGACTATTACACCTATTACTCGCAATCGAGCCCGAACAACAAGCGTAACTTTAAGGGCATAGGACGTACCTTCTCGGCGTCTTATCAGATTAACTTCTAGGCTTCGCGTTTTGCCTTTGTAGGTCGGTGCTTTGCGCCGACATCGGAACGGCATCGCACCTTTTGTCGGGATAAAATCCCGACCTACAAGGCAAAGGCCGAACGACAACGAAATACATCTGCTATTTTACCTGCTCAAGTCGTATCCAGAGTGAGTGAGATTGCTTTATAATAACGTCGCTATGGTTAAATTCTTTGTCGTTAAATATCTGGCCTTTTTACTCGGTTGTACGCTGTGCTTTGTTTTGCATGCGCAGTTTGCCGTGCCCGTGGTGCTGGCAGCCAGTATTACCGGCTTATTGGGCAGCTTTGTTCCCTCAACTCAGGCCTTTGGCATGCATCCAAGAGCGGCTATTTATGCCGGTAGCTTTGCCGGTATGTGCTCGGCTGAGCTGATAGGTGATTACTGGCAACTGACCTTGCTGGCCTTAATCGGCACTTCTTTATATGCCTTGACCATGAATCTGTTTACTGGTTTCGGCGGCAAGCTCGGTGGTGTGGCTTTTGTCAGCGTGGCACTGTTTATGCTCACCCGGGGAGTCTTATGATCACTCTGATCTTCATTATATTGGCGCTGCTTGGCGCCCTCAGCACCTATTTGCTGGCGCAGCATAAACGTTTTGATGCCATTCGTGCCTCGGCGCTGTCGGCCATTTTCGCCTATGGCCTGTTGTGGTTATTTAGCGATAATCCGGATCTCTACGCCCTGGTCTTTTTTGGTGGCACCTTTATCGGTATGAGCGCTCCCCATCGCTTTGGTTTTTATACTTTGACCAGCTCGGCCATTATTTTCGCTCCCCTCTTTCAGTACCTGGTGCCTAAACTAAACGGCTATGGCGGCGCCTTGGGGCTCAGTGCCTTTATGGCCATTTGTGTTTGCCATGTCGCTATTTTACTGGGCGCTCCGCGGAGCATAAAAAAGCCGCCGGGTTTATTCGGCGGCTGAGCAATTCTCAGAACAAGGGTCGAGTAGCAAGACCCTAGTAGTCAAATTTATGCTGGCTAAAGAGGCTCTGCACTCTTTGCCACATGGGCCCGGGGCGGCCCTGACCTATCTGTTTGCCATCGACCTTAAGCACGGGCCCCACTTCCTTGGTGGCCGAGGTGATCCACACTTCATCGGCATCGAGTAGTTCGTCCTTGGTGATCACTCGTTCTTCAATGCGTAGCTCGCTGTGCGTGTGCACGATTTGTAGAATCAACCAGCGGGTGATCCCCGGCAGTATTTGCGTGTCCAGCGGTGGCGTAGCGATCACACCATCTTTGACGATAAAGACATTGCTGGAACTGGCCTCAGTGATCTCACCCAGGGCATTAAATAAAATGGTTTCCTTATTACCTACACGGGCGCCGCTTTGGTAATGCATTACGTTGCCAAGCAGGGCGGTGGACTTGATGTTACAGCGCTGCCAGCGTCTGTCTTGCTCTAAAGAGACTTCATAGCTGCTGGCTTTGTCGGCATCGCAGCTGGGCTCGCCGGGCAGGGTAAAGCAAAATGCAAATACCGTGGGGGCAACGCCGCTAGGGTAGGCGTGATTGCGCTTGCTGTCTGTGCCGCGGCTAACGTGCAGATAAATGCCCTGGTTGGGACCTGGATTGGTGCTTAGCAGGGTCTCGCAGATCTCGCGCCATTGCTCGATGCCGTAATCAAGGGCGATTTCGATGGCAGCCAGGCCCTGTTGCATGCGCTCGATATGGGCATTAAAGCCAAGCATTTTGCCATGGTAGGCGGGGATCACTTCATAGATGCCATCGCCAAACAGAAAGCCGCGATCCATGGGCGAAATCTTCGCTTCCTCGGGGGCCATATAGTCGCCGTTTAAATACACCTGGCTCATTGTGTTTCCTCATTCAGTGGGCAAAAAGCCCGTTAACCGTCGTAATTCTGTGATCACTGCCTGGGCATGGGTGGCATCCAGACTGTCTTCGGTGGCTTCGTTGCGTTTGGTGACACCATCAACGCTGCCGTGTTTGCTTAAATACGCCAACCAGTGCGGCGGGTCAATAACTGCGAGCATATCTTCTTGCTGCCACAGGGCAAAAAAGGCGATCAGCCCATAGGCACCCCAGTTGGAGACATCGGCCACTATCAATTCATCGCAGCTGGTTATGCTGGGAATAATGTCCAGCTGGCTCAGTGCCGAGGCGACCTTGCCCATGCCTATTTCATTACCGCCATCGCCAATAGCTATGCTGGTGCAGGGTGCGGTTTCAATAAAGGGATCGAAACTGGCACAGCCATGGCTGATATCCTCGCCACGCATATTGCAATAGCCGCCTTGCTGATTAAGCCCTGGGCGCTCTATGGCGAGCACACAGCCGACCTGCTCAGTAGCGAAGTACTGCTGTGCCAAGAGCTTTGCCTGGGGCAGATCGTTTAAGGGCAGTTGAAAACAATTAAAATCTTCACTTAGCTTGCTGTAAAGGGGGTTGCCACAGACCAACACAGGTTCTTTGCCAAGCGCCTTGAGAGCCAAATACAGGGCAATGGCGCCGACTGGCCCATCGGTTTCAAAGGTGCCGGCAACCCAAAAGCCGGTGCCGATCAGAATTTTACCTTCGGCCTGATACAGGGCTTTTGCGCTGCGCTGCACATAGCCCGGCTGCAGAGCCGGTTGTATTTGTGCCATACCACGCAGGTTGCGCGCCACCAAGAGGTCTTCGATGTGGCGACTGAGTTGCAGCTCTTTGTTTAACGGGCACATAGGGCGCGGATCTCGATAATGGCGTTGACCGCTTCCAGGTTGTCGCCGTGAACACACAGGGTGTCGGCTTTTAAAGGCAAGGTTTGACCGCCATGGGTTTGCACCGTACCCTCACTGACCAGTTGCTGCACCTGCTCTAACATCTCGGTTTTGGTTAACACACTGCCGGCCTGATTGCGCGGCGTCAGGGTACCGACGTCGGTATAACGACGATCGGCAAAGGCTTCCAACAACAGGCTGACGTCTTGCTTGGCCGCTAGTTCGCTGTAATTTTCGGTGTTGTTGCCCGCTAAAATCATTAACTTAAGGCTTGGGTCATATTGAGCCACGGCTTGCAGCACGCTGACAAACAACGACTCATTGGCCATCATATCGTTATACAGGGCGCCATGGGGTTTAACATATTCCACTTGCAGCCCTTGTACTTTGGCCATGCCAGTCAAGGCGGCAATTTGATAATGAAGATCGGCGATCAGTTCGGTGGGGCTCAGTGCCATGGAGCGGCGGCCAAAGCCTTGGCGATCCGGATAACTGGGGTGAGCGCCAATACGCACGCCATATTGTTTTGCCAACGCCAGGGTGCGTTGCATTACCAAAGGGTCACCGCCATGAAAGCCACAGGCGATATTGGCCAAGTCGATATGGGCCATGGCCAGTTCATCCTCGCCCATGGTCCAGCTGCCAAAGCTCTCGCCTAAATCACAGTTCAGTAACATGCTGCCTCCTAAAACGTCGCCAACGAGGTATTTTTGATGTCGAGCACCAGCATATGTCCTGGGCTATGGGTAATGCAAAAGTCCGGGCGGGCATTGCTAATGGCCACTTGTGGGGTGACACCACAGGCCCAAAATACCGGTACTTCTCCCGCCTTAATGCTGACCGCTTCGCCAAAGTCGGGGCGATCAATGTCCTTGATGCCTATGGCTGCCGGATCGCCAAAATGCACCGGCGCACCGTGCACACTGGGATAGCGACTGCAAATTTGGATGGCGCGAATGGCATCCTTGGGTTTCATCGGGCGCATGCTTACTACCTGATTGCCGACAAAGGGGCCGGCGCCGTTGCAGGCTTGATTGGTGATATACATGGGCACATTTTTATGTTCGCTGATATTGCGGATTTCTATGCCATCGGCCAGCAGCGCCTCTTCAAAGGAAAAGGAGCAGCCGATTAAGAAGCTCACTAGATCATCGCGCCAGATATCAATAACTTGAGTCGGTTCATCTATCAACTGGCCGTGTTCGAACACCCGATATTTTGGCAGATCGGTACGAATATCTAGGTCTTTAGCCAGAGTAGGGTGGCCCAGGGCGCCTGTTTCGGTTTGTCCCAGCAAGGGGCAGGCTTTGGGGTTGGCCTGACAAAAGCGTAAGAAATCGTAGGCGTATTTTTGCGGCAGAATAACCAGGTTTGCCTGGACAAATCCCGGCGCAAAACCCGATGTATGACCTGTGTAATCACCACCACGGATCAGCTTGCGGATATCCGCAGGGGTGTTTAGCGAGGCATTGGTATCCATTTTTATACGCCTTATCTGTAAATTAACAGCCTAGATCATTGTTTAATAGTAACAGGTAATTGTCCGCTTGGGATTTGTTGTCCAAGCAACACCTTGGCCAGGGCGCTAAAGGCTGGACCTTGCACCGTTTCGCCGTCATCCACGTCTATGTTATAAGCGTAGGTGGCCAGTATGGCATCGGCATAAGAGCCAAAGCGGGCAATATCATAGGGCGCGCGCAGGCTCACAAAAACCGTGGGCTTTTGTGTGTTTTTGGCCTGCTTTAATAAGCGCTCCAGGGCGTCTGGTTGCTGCGCCTGACTCAGGGCAAATGCGGCAATGGCATCGCTGTCGTCCATACCGCCAATTTCCACCGCGCTTTGCGCCGGGCTGGCATTTCCGGCGATGACAAGATCAACTTCTTCTATCAGCGCCTGCGCCTTAACGGGATCATGGCCTTGCAGGCTCAAGCAGTGGAATTGGGTGTCTTTCAAGTATGCTTGTAGCGCTTGCTCCAGGGCCATGCACTTGCGGGTGTCGGGCATAATAATGGCCACGCTTTTGGCGTTTTTAAGCATGCTCGCAGTGTTCTTGCCATTCTTTATATCCGTGATGGCGGCACTGGCAAGCTCAGCCTCTAAAGCACGATGCTTAGGGTTACCTAGCACTTGCTTGGCGACGGCCTGCTGTTTACTCAGCTTCTTGTGGTGTTTGGGCAGTAACTGATAGCTGGCCTTAAGCGCCATAATCCGGGATGCGGATTGCTCAAATTCTGTGGCATCCAGCTCGCCTGTTTGCACCGCTTTTTCTAGGGCATCAATGAGCGCGTTGAGCTTGGCGATATCGTCTTGGTTACGCACGGCTATGGGCATCAGGGCAATATCCACCCCGGCCTTAAAGGTGTTGATCACCGCATCTTCGGCGCTAAAAAAGTGGCTGATCCCGGCCATATCCAGCGCATCCGTGATGGTGACGCCGCTATACCCGAGCTCATCGCGCAGCAAGTCGGTCATAATGGCGCGGGACATGGTCGCCGGTTTGATCATGGTATCGCCGTCCTTGCTGACAAAGGTACTGTTGTCGAGCGCCGGATATTGAATATGGGCGGTCATGATCATGCCTGGAGCATGTCCGGCATCGATAATCTGTTTAAAAGGCGCTATATCCTGGGCCATCACCTGCGCCTTATCATGGGCCACCCGTGGCAAGCCGGTGTGGCTGTCGACATTGGTGTCGCCATGGCCGGGAAAGTGCTTTAACGCAGCTATCACCTGGTGCCGCTGGTAGGCATCGACCTGAGCGCCGCCAAGCTCGGCCACAAGCTGAGGGTCTTCACCGAAGGAGCGAACATTGATCACCGGATTATCCGGGTTCATATTCACATCGACCGTGGGCGCATAATTGAGGTTAATGCCCAAGGCGTTCAGCTCAGTGGCAATCACTTCGGCACTGCGGCGGGCAAAGTCGGTGCCATGGCGCGCATAGGTAGCGCCGATAGACATATTGCCGGTCATGGCGGTGCCTAATTCCCGGGGAATACGGGCAACCCGGCCACCTTCCTGATCGATACTGATAAAGAGCGGGGCACCAAGCTCACTTTGCTGTGCCGCTCTTTGCAATTGCTGGGTGAGTTCGACCATTTGTGCGCTGTTTTCAAGGTTTTCCGCAAACAGGATCACACCGCCGATTTGCTGCTGCGTCAGCAGCTCTGCCAAAGGCGCTGGTAAGGTGGTCATAGGCGCACGGCAGCGGGCGCTGCTAATATCCTTATCTTCGCAGTAGTAGCGAAAATCCAGCATGAGTTTTTGGCCGATTTGCTGTTTTAGCGTAAGCGCCGGGGCGGCTAGGCTAGATGCACTCATAAATACACATCCTAAAGTGGCGAATTTGGCTAGTCTGTTGGCTTGCAGGCGAAGCGTCAAGGCACTGACTAGGCGGCGGAAAATCATGGCGAGCTCCCTTGGAATAAAGTATTCAAGATTCTATAGTTATTAATACCATGAGCACAAGCGCTTTAGGCGCGGCTAATACACAGCATGGCCATCTATTCTTTATATATCAGTACTGATCTATGAATACGAGTTTAATAATATTTTATTCCCAGCTATGCTAGGGCAACCATGTTATAGCTAGTGCCTCATTATGTCAGAGTCCCCTAAGGCTATGGAAGCCTTCATTGATGCCATGACCACAGTCCTCGGCCGCGAGCAAGTGATCACAGATTATGCCTTGCGTTATGCCCTGGGCACGGATGCCAGCTTTTATCGCTTAACGCCTCAATGTGTGGTGCTGGTCAAAAGCGCCGAGCAGGTACAAAAGGTGTTGTTAAGAGCCGGAGAATATAAATTACCTGTCACCTTTAGGGCCGCCGGCACCAGTCTTTCCGGTCAGGCCATTAGCGATAGCATACTGGTACTGCTCAGTGATGATTGGCAAGATTATAAGGTGGGCGAGGATGGCAGTTGGATCAGCCTATCGCCTTCTTTGGTCGGCGCCCGAGTGAACCGCATTCTGGCTCCTTATGGGCGCAAAATCGGCCCGGATCCGGCCTCTATCAATAGCTGTAAAATCGGTGGTATCGCTGCCAATAATGCCTCTGGCATGTGCTGCGGGGTGAAACACAACAGTTACCACACCTTAAAGGACATGGCGATTATCCTTGCCGATGGCACCTGCCTCGATACCGCTGATGAGCAATCCAAGGCGGCGTTTCGGCAAAGTCACGCAGCGCTGCTCAATGCCCTTGAACAGCTGGCGCAGCAGGTGCGTGATAACCAGGGGTTAAGTGAGCGCATCGCTCATAAATATCGCTTAAAAAATACCACTGGCTATGGCCTTAATGCCCTGGTGGATCATCATGATGGCATAGAGATCATTAAACACCTGATGATAGGCTCTGAGGGCACTTTAGGCTTTATCGCCAACATTACTTACAACACGGTTATTGAGCCTGCCTTTAAACGCACCGGATTATTTACCTTTGCCGATGTCGACAGCGCCTGTGCCCTTATTGAGCAACTAAACGCCTTGCCCATAGCCGCGGTGGAAATGCTGGATAAAAGGGCGCTTTTATCGGTGCAGGGGCATGCGGTGATGCCGCAAAATGTCGCCGATTTCCCCTCTGAGGCCACGGCCTTGCTGATCGAAATTAGCGAAGAAAATCAGCAGGCACTTGATGGGCTGACGAGCTCGGTCAATACCATTTTGGCGCAATATCAAGAGCAGCTGGTGCATAAGTATCCCTTGAGCGACGATGCCGAGCTGGCACAGGCGCTTTGGAATGTGCGCAAGGGCACCTTTCCGGCGGTGGGAGCGGTGCGTAAAACCGGCACTACTGTGATCATTGAAGATGTGGCCTTTGCCTTGGCGGACTTAAGCCGGGGCATTAAGGCGCTGCATCACTTGTTTGATAAGCATGGCTACACGGAGGCCATTATTTTCGGTCATGCCCTGGCCGGGAATCTGCATTTTGTCTTTACTCAGGCCTTCGATAGCCCAGAGCAGATTGAGCGTTACGAGGCATTTATGGCCGATGTGGCGCATTTGGTGGCGGTGGAACTCAAGGGCTCTTTAAAGGCGGAGCATGGCACCGGACGTAATATGGCACCCTTTGTGGCGCTCGAATGGGGCGATGAGGGCTATGCTGTTATGCAGCAAATTAAGCAGTTATTTGACGCTCAGGGGATTTTAAATCCCGGGGTGATCATCAACGCCGACCCTCGCGCTCATGTGCAGCATGTTAAAGCCATGCCCGCCAGTGATGCGCACATAGATAAATGTATCGAATGTGGTTTTTGTGAGCCTGTGTGTCCATCCAAGGAATACACCCTTACGCCACGCCAGCGCATCAGCCTGAAACGCCATGAGCAACAATTGCTTAATCACGAGTTCAAAGACAAGGACGCCTATCGACGTCTGGCCGCTGTGCAACAGGGTTATCAACTTCTGGCCATAGTCAGCTGTGCCGCCACCGGCTTATGCGCCACTCGCTGTCCAGTTGGCATTGATACCGGAGCCTATATCAAGTCGCTGCGCGCCAAGCAGATGGCTAACAAACCTGTGATCACTAAAATCGCCAACTGGAGTGCAAATCACTTTGCCATGACCAGCGCTCTGGCACGAGTGGGTGTGCGCGGCGCTCATTTAAGCGCCAAACTGCTGGGGGCGCAGCGTCTTGAGCGTTTTAGTGCCCAATTGCAGCAGCGTTTTGGTACGCCGCTCTACTTTAGTGCCTGGCCCAAGGCGCAGCATGGCGAGCAGACTAGCGGCCAGGTTATCGACGGCGATAAGGTGGTGTATGTGCCCAGTTGCGGCAACCGTATTTTTGCCAATGCCACCGAGCAAAGTGTGCAGCAGACGCTGCAAAGCCTGTGCGACAAGGCAGGGCTGACCCTGGTAATACCCGAAGAGATAGCCGAGTTATGCTGTGGCATGCCCTGGCAAAGCAAGGGACTGGCGGAGGTGGCCACACAAAAACAGCAGCAATTACAGGAAATCATCACGCAATTGAGCGAGCAGGGGCGCTGGCCCGTGGTTATGGACGCCAGTCCCTGTGCCCTGCAAAGCCAACTCCAAGAAAAGCAAAGCCAGCACGAAGAAAGCAGCCCAATTCGGGTGCTGGATAGCCTAGGTTTTGCCAGCGAATATTTATTGCCTCGCCTAGCAATTGAAACCAGCGACCAGCCTTTGTGGCTACATATTACCTGTAGTTCGCAGCATTTGGATGCTGGTAGCGCCATGCTGAACGTGGCCAGGGCGCTTAGTTCCAAGGTCAGCACTACGGAGGTGAGTTGTTGTGGGTTTGCCGGTGATAAGGGCTTTACTCACCCCCAGCTAAATGAGCATGCTTTACGCCATGTTAGCGCCAGCAAACCCCAAGGTTGTACTGTGGGCTACTCTAACAGCCGTACCTGTGAGATTGGTCTAACAAGGCACAGTGGAGTGACCTTCTCTTCCCTGCTGGCTTTGTTGGATGAGCGAGCGGCGGCACTCGCTAGCTAGACGAGGGAGCGAGCCTTAAGCAGTAATTGGTGGGCTTTGAGTTCGGCAAGAACCTTGACCCTGGCATCGATAAAGGCAAGCAGGGACACGGCGGCCACGGCCAGCAATAAAATGTCGTCTAGTAAACCTAGGCTTGGGTATGTATCGGTGATCAGGTCGTAAGGAAAAGCCACATAGGCCAGAGTTGCGCATAAAGCGAGGCGGTGTAACGGGGTGCAGGTATCGCCACTGATGGCGTAGTACAGCAGTAAAATACGTGCTAGTACTGCGTGTGCCAAATTACAGAGCCAGCTTGTTGCTGCCTGTACGCCATGTGCCCTTGAAGCTTGAGCGCGTTCAGGTGTAACGGTTCTCTTGTTCATTTTTCCCCTCCTGCTGAAACAAAGTTAGCTCGGGAGGGGAGAAAATAATATTACAGCCAGTTACGCCATCGCTCTAGCGCCAGGCGTGGTCGAGTTAAAGGGCACAACAGTAAAGGAAATGTCTAACCAAGTTGATTCCTAACTATCCAAGCGCAAATACAGGTCTTGGTATTTGAGCCATCTCGATAAGTTGGCTTGATGAAAAGCTGGGCTAGATTTCGATTTGTCGCGGCCAGCTGATGCGAATATGGGCGCCACCGGTTTCGGGATGTTTGCCCAAAGTCATCTGTCCCCCATGCCATAAACAGATGCGCTCGACTATATAAAGTCCCAGGCCGTAACCACTGGCCACCGCGCTGTCTTTGGAAGATGAAAAGGGCGCTAACAAGGACACGGCGTCGTTGGGCAGGCCCGGACCGTCGTCGTAAACCTCAAGTACTTGCATCTGCTCCTGTTGTTGAAGCCTTAAGATCACTTGATGTTGAGCATACTTAACGCCGTTAAAAAGCAGGTTCTGCACTAGGATGGCAAAGCTATTTGGTTCGCAATAGAGCTTGTCCAAGGCCACCTTAGTCTCGATATTGACATCGGTAAAGAGCTGATTCTTTTTCGCTTCTTGATTAATAAACTCTTTTGCATCAAGTGCCTGCAGTTGCAGGGGTTGAGTTAGGTATTCGACCCGGGCAAAGTCCAGGTACTGGCACAGGCGGTTTTCTATCTCGTCGATATTACGTGCCATGGTGCGCTGAATTTCTTCATCGAGTTCGCTGTGCAGGGAGAGAATAAAGCGCATGCGCGACAGCGGCGTGCGAATTTCATGGGAAATGATCCGTGATAAGTCTTCGTGCAGTTGAATAAACTTGCTGATGCGCTCGGCCATATCGCTCAGGGTTTGCGCCAAGGGGTAGACGGTTGAACTCGGCTTTACCTTGGCGCTAAAGGCTTTCTTTTCTCTGGCGAAGCGTCGAGAGGCGCGCTTTAGTTCAGCCAAGTCTTTGAATACTGGCCAGATAAAAGACATCACAAGAAGCGCAATGGCACTATAGACTAACAAAAAATAGATGCTGTGCTCATCCGGTGGCGGCGCCACGGTAATGGGGCCGATGCGATACACAGTATCGGCCTTATCGCCGCTGCCAAGAACATAAACGAAGTTGCCCTCGCTTTGGATCACGGTCAGCATTTTCTGCTCGTTAAGTTGTTGTGCCAAGGCCGGTGGTAAGGCCAGATCCTGGCGCGCTAAACTAACCAGGTTGTCGCCCTTGTTATCAATGAGCGCTGGCCACTGGCTTACCGGCAGGGCGATGCTGGGGGATTGTTCAAATACATAGTTTTGGTAGATCTGCCCAAAGGCGATCAGCGCTGCGATAACACTAACAATGATAAATACGTAGAGGCGAAAAAACTGCTTACGCATCGTGCTCGGTCGGTACTTGCAGCAGGTAGCCTTCGCCACGAATAGAAATAATGTCCAGCCCTTCAATGCCATGATCGCGAATTTTGCGGCGCAAACGGCTCACTTTAAGATCGGCGGCGCGATCCAGGCCGTCGTATTCTCGGCCAATGATTTCCTTGAACAAGGTTTCCCGCGACAAGGGGGTGGGATAGTGCTGGATAAAAAGACTAAACAGCCGCACTTCATCGTCATTGAGACTGAGCTGTTGCTCTTTACAGTGTAAAAGTCGGTGTGTGGTATCGAGTTTTAATTGTCCTATGGCCTTGGTGGCCTCACCTTTGCCGCTTAAGCGCAGACTATTGTTAATGCGCGCTAGCAGTAGTTCGGGGCGAATAGGTTTGATTAAATAATCATTGGCACCCAGATTAAGCCCTTTTATTTGCGAGCGATCCGAATCGAGAGCCGTTAAAAATAAAACCGGGCAACTAAAGTGTTTTTTTAACTGAGGAAAGAGTTCAAAACCATTTCCATCCGGGAGCATGACGTCGCAGAGAATGATATCCGGCTGCAGTTGGTCGAAGTGAGCCTTAAAGGCGGCGATACTATTTACTATGTTTACATCAAGTCCATTTTTGCTTAAGTAACGACTAATTAGACTGGCTAACTCCTTGTCGTCTTCTATAAGTAGAACCTGGTGCGTCAATGTTAAATACCCCAACCAAAACGTCTTCTTACGCGATAGTTTTTTGAGGCGACTTTCCCCACCTCTAATTTTTGTTCTGCCAGTACCATTCCGGATTGATCGGTCAGGGTGATGGTGGTGTTGGTTTCAAGTGTCACCTGATAGGTCACCGACACCCGGTTGCCGTTAAAACACTCATATTGCCGCTTTGGCAGAGCAATACTGATGCACAGTTGCTCTGCTGCTGCCGATACCGCATTGACATGAATTTCCATGGTGCAGCTAGTGGCTTGTAGCTCGCCAATGCAGGTGTGTGGAGACACCTTAAGGGTACCCTCCACAGCAGATTGCATGGATGCCGGCAGCATTGATAAGGCAACAAAGTAATTAACTAGCATGAGATGTTAGTACTGCTAAAACTCAAAAGTAATCCCGGTAAAGCCAGTCATATACTGGTCTCGATCAAACATAGGTGTATCACTTAAATCGTTGTCAATCCACGTATTTGAGATATTTAGCATAGCACTTAATTGCTCGCTAAGGCGGTATTTGTACTCAAATTTAAGGTGATAATTTAGCGCACTATTCAAATCATATCTGGGGATGCGCGACAATGCCTCGCCCGGATGGATGCGATAGTAATACTCGATGAGTTCGGTGCTTTTATGGGTCACTCCGGCCTCCATGACAAACTGGCCGCCAAGCAAGTCTTGACTGTAATAGGCTATGAACTTGTTTTCCAAGCCATTATGCACACCGCTGATATCATGCAGGGTACTAAGTTCAAGGCCCCAGTTTTTTGCACTGTAACCGAGCGCCAGACCGCCTTCGTAGGCCAGGCTGCGCTCTATGGGAGTGAGTTCGATAGGTGTGGCGTTGGGTCTTCCCGGGAGCGGCGAATTGCGCACCGCCGAGGTGGCAAAGAGCTTATCTATGCCGTCAAGCTCGAAGAAAAAACCGTCTTCGTTAAAAGCACCGACAATATCCAAGTACCAAGATTTATCCTGGTGCAAACTGTAGCCCAGAGCAAAATCGTCGAAGTACCATTTCTCACCATAATAAGCCAGGTGCGGCAGAAGAACAGAAGTGACGTGTTCCGCCCCTTGAATTGGGTTTTCGATGCCACCGTATCCCACGGTGACTGACGCCTCTAATGTACCTACCTCAATATATTGTGCCGACTCGCTGGGCGCATCCTGGCTCAGTACCGAGGCGGAAAATAATGTACACGCAAGGGCGATATGTTTATTCATGTTTCAGTTGTATTCCTTCTCTGCGTTAACTGAATCTTAATTATTTGTCGATATTACGCAAGCCACGTTAGCGCAGTGCAGGGGGTTTGGCAAAGCATCAATCCAAGATAAATATTTGCTCGATAATGTATTCCAATGATTTATATGGAATTTTTAAATTGTTAACAGAATTCAATGTACAAATTGCTACATTAATCCCAGTCCAAGTTACCTTCTGTTCCCTGTGTTAATTTAGTGTGTCTATTTTGTTTTGTTGTTGTACAAAAGTGTACAAAGAGTTGTTGGTGATGGGTGTTGTTAATGTGGTTGAATCGGGCTGTTAAAAAATTTCGGCTGGTTCGAAATTACAACTTAATTACTTACTAAGTTAGGGTCCATCATGAAAAAAACAACCATCGCAACAGCGGTTGGTGTGGCACTGTTTAGCGCTACATCTTTGTATGCCGCCGTTAATGCTAATGACCATTCGGTCAGCGCAGAGAATAAACTTAAAGCACCTAGCCTTACCCTTGAAGGCGTTCAAGCACTACAACAAGAACTAAATACTCAAGGCTTGAACAGTGCCGATGTACAAGGCGTAAACGTACAACTAAACGCGCATGGAAGTAAGTTTGTTAAGGAAAACATCGAAGGTGAACATATCTACATCGTGCGTCTGCGCGATGCGTCTGTTGCCGTTGCCGCACAGGATCCCAATTCAGCGCTAACGCGTTCAATGGGTGACAACACGGGCAAACTATTCGAGCGTGGTCAACCGACTTCTAAAGCGGTAATCACTTATGAGCGTCAATTGCGTTCTAAGCAACAAAGCGTGATGCAGGAAGTGACGGCGGTAACCGGCCGCACCGAAATGCGTCGTCAATTCACCAAAGCTATTAACGGCTTCTCGGTGAAAATGACAGAACAGGAAGCGGCGCGCATTGCTAACTTGGGCAGCGTTGCCTCGGTTATGCGTTCTAAACATTACGATTTACTTTCAGATCAAGGCCCTAAGCAAATTGCTGCGGATCAGGTTTGGTCTGGCATGGCTTCTCCTACGGGAGTAAAGCACAAGGGGGAAGGTCAAATCATCGGTATTATCGATACCGGTATTAACTCAGACCACCCTTCATTCGCTGATATCGGCGGTGACGGCTATGACCACACCAACCCGTGGGGCGCAGGCCAATACGTGGGTGACTGTGTTGAAGATGCTGAGCACATTCAATGTAACGACAAGCTGATCGGCGTACGTTCATACGACATCATCACAGATTCATTTTCGGCTATGATCCCAGGCTGGCCAGCCATTGGTGAAGACTATCAGGGTCACGGCTCACACGTAGCCTCAACGGCGGCGGGTAACGTACTTAAAGACGTGCCTTATATGCTAGCTGGTACAGGTGAGGAGCAAGACGGTAAGATCATCAAAGAAGCCTTATTCCCAGAGATCTCGGGTGTGGCCCCGCACGCCAACATCATTGCTTATCAGGTGTGTCACTCATCAAATGAAAGCGGCTACCGCGGTTGTCCAGGCGAAGCGCTTGTTGCGGGTATCGAAGATGCTATCTCCGACGGTGTTGATGTTATCAACTTTTCAATCGGTGGTGCCGACTCAAATGTATGGGCCGATCCGGTACAACTAGCCTTCCTATCGGCGCGTGAAGCGGGCATCAACGTTGCCGCAGCAGCAGGTAACTCGGGCACAGGTGTCTGTGGTGGCTCTGAGTGTTTGGGTTATTTGGATAACTCATCACCTTGGCTGGCTCAGGTAGCGGCAACGACACATGGTCGCACCGTGGCTATCGATACTGCCATTGAATACGCTGGCTTTATCGACCCTGCACTGGGCTCGGAAGTACCTAGCTGGGCGGATATGGGCCTTGTTGGTGGTTCAATCAACAACGAAGAAGTAACCGGTGTTGTGGTATGGGCGAAAGACTACGCCGATATCAATGGTGAAAAAGACTTTGATGGTTATTGTGAGTCGGAATACCCGGCTGGCACCTTTGACTTCTTTAAAGACGGCACGGCTATCCCTGGTGCGGCAGACGGTTCTACGGACGTTATCGTAATCTGTCAGCGTCACGACCCACAAGATCCAAACGCCAATGCGCGTACTGCCAAGGTTGATAATGTAAAAGCCGGCGGTGCCGATGCCTTCATTATGTTCAACCGCAACCGCGACCAGGGCACAGTGCCTGAAAGCTACTCACTTCCTAGTGTGCACTTTACCTACAATCAGTGGAATGGTGTTTATCCAAATGATGGCCTAGAAGACTGGGTGGATAGCGCTAGTGAAATGGGTCACATGATCACCATTAAACCAACGGTTATCGAGCGTCGCATCAACGAAGAAGATGCCGATTGGTTGGCTAACTTCTCGTCTCGCGGTCCTTCGTACTCGAACGTTGAAATCCTGGCGCCTACACTAGCCGCTCCGGGTGTTAATATTTACGCCGCCTACTCTGATGAGCATCCGTTTGTGTCTACGCCTTTTGGTATGGATTACTCAATGAGCAGCGGTACATCAATGGCTTCACCACACGTAGCCGGTGCCATGGCCTTGATCCGTCAGGCAAACCCAGAGTGGACGGCGGCCGAGGTACAATCGGCGCTGATGATGACATCTGACAATGAAGTACAATACTGGCGTCTAAACCAAGAAGGCTCAGAGTCTAACAAAGCACAGATCTACCGCGCCGGTACCGGTCGTATTAACGTTGCTAATGCGGTTAAATCAGGCCTTATCATGGATGAGTCTGCTGAGAACTTCCTTGCAGCCGATCCATACAATGGTGGTACACCGCATCAGCTGAACATGCCTAACCTGGTTGATTTCTCGTGTGCTCCTGAGTGTCAGTGGGTACGTACGGTTAAAGCAACCAAAGACGGTACCTGGACGGTTAGCCACGAAGACGTAGTGAACTGGGCGTTTGATATGCGCTCGCAAGCGGCACAAAACGGCGTAAATATCGAGATTATCCCAGAGACCTTCTCTCTGAAAGCCGGTGAAACGCAAACTATCATAGTGAAAGCCTCGGTAATGGATACCCAGGATTGGTTCTCAAACTCAGAAGTTGAGCTGCACACCAACCTTATCTTCCAGGCTCAGGAAGAAGGTATTCCAGATGCGCATTGGCCAATGGCATTTAAATATGACCGTGGTGAATTGCCTTCACGCCTAAGTGCGGTAGCGCATGCGAACAACGACACCTATGTGGCTAAAGGCATCACTATGCCACTGGTAGACAGCCCGGTTGCGCGCGCTTACAAGCCGGTAAAAGCGGATGTTAAAACCATTACTTTGCCAAAAGATGATGACCGTACATTCCCTTGGGCAATGAACCGTACAACGGTGCCTGCAGAGGAAGACATTATCGATGAAGCAGTGCATACAGGTTTTGTGACCGTTGCTGCGAATTCGAAGCGCTTGATTGTTGAAACCTTAGGCGTGATCGAGTCTGAACTTGAAGGGACATTGAACATTGGTAATCCACTTATTTATGTGGGTAAAGACTACAATGGTGATGGTCAAATCCAGCCACAAGACGAGATTTTGTGTGTATCTAGCCACGTTAGTTATGCCAACTTCTGTAATATCAATAACCCTGAAGAAGGTGAATATTGGTATATGGTTTACAACAGCAACAAATCTGGACAAGCTGGTGTTGAAGAGACCTTTAAATATGCAGTAGCCGTTGTTAGTGATGAAGTTGACGGTTCAATTACTGCGTCATTACCAGCGAGCGACGGTATCAACAAGGTAGATATGAATATCGCCTGGAACCTGGACATGGAGCTAGATGATGTATTCTACAGCACCATCGAGGTAGGTACGTCTGAAGTCAATGCCGGTAACCTAGGTTCTATCCCGTTTAAGCTAGAGCGTGGCGTAGACCGTGTTCACTTAGATGTGCCGCAGACTAAAGCTAATATCGGTGATAAAGTACCGTTCACCTTCGAAGTGTTGGCAAACAACACAGGTATTGACCGTGAGTTCACCTTCACAGCGGATATCCCTGAAGGCCTGAATATTAGTGAGCAAAATGTCTTGAGTTCACGCGGTGACGTTAATATTGAAGTAGCAGATGGCAAACTGATTATCACTGGTACTCAAGAAGATACGCGTGACGTAGCGCCTGATTACATTGTGACTAACAACATCACAGACGAGTTCTGTCGTACACCGAACTTCGGCAATTCAAACCCGGGCGGGTACGTTGACCTTTCAAGATTCGGTTTAACACCTATCCTGTCAGGCTTTGATGAGAGCAACACCATCACTTATGACCGTGGTTATTCAATTCCAGTGAATACCTTGTTCAACGGTGTTAACGAAGTAAGTCTGTACAACAATGCCGAAGCGAAGAATGTTGAATTTGGCACTATGGCGATTCATGGTAATGGTAAGCTTAGTTTCGGTCCAGTAAGACACTTTAACCCGATTGTTTCTAAGTTCCCGTATGATAGCTTCCCATATGAGGCAATTGGTCCACTTTGGCGTGGCTGGTTCCCAGGCTTCCCGAACGATGTACTAGGCGTTGGTTTAAGTGCACAAGAGGGGATTACCCTGGCGACTACAGGTACCTGGGCCATTGTTGAATGGGATAATGCCTCCGACTACTCTTACTTAGGTTATGACCGTGCAACAGGTCAAAACCAGTGGGAGAAAAAGGACAGCTCTTTTGACTTTGAAGTTATCTTTACGCCGCATACTCGCTTCGGCGACAACCAGCACGAAATCTACTTGGCTTATGACAACATTGATTTCGGCTCAACTAATACTCGCGGTAGCATCGGTGTTCAGGGCTATAAAGGTCAAATATACCAACGTGGCCCTCTTGAAGGATACCTAGGTCGCTCTATCAATTTCAATGAGGTTGATGAAGTGGTTAAAGACGGCATGGTTATCTGTATGGACTATGTGGGTCCTGAGTCATCACAGTTCGAAGTAACGGCATGGGCCGATATCACTTCTGCATCAGCGGGTCGTGATATGGAGTTCACTGCAACAATCGAAGTGGATGGCATGGAAACCATGGTTAAGTCACACACCCTGTCTGTTTCAAGTAATATCACAGTGATTGAGTTGGAAGACATGACTACCAATGAAGGTGAGTCAATTACCTTTGACGTGACCTACATCGACGAACTTAACTCAGCGAATGAAGTTATCGTCAGTGGCGACAACATGGCCGCAGAAGTGGATGGCGATACCGTGACTATTACTCCTGCGGAAGATTTCTTCGGCGAAATCGAAGTAACCGTAAAAGTTGCTGATATTGAGAACCCATCTGATGCTGTGAGCACAACATTCATTCTGACCGTTGAGAATGTAAATGATGCGCCAACTGCTGAAGTAGCTCAAACCGCTATCTCGGCGGTAGAAGGTGACAGCATTACTTTAGATGCCAGTGCTTCGACGGACGTTGACGGCGATGAAATCACATTTGAGTGGGAAGGTCCGGGTACAATTGAGTCTCCAAACTCGGCTGTAACCAATGTGACTGGCCTGAGCGAAGGTGAGCATACCTTCACTGTAAGTGTAAGTGATGGCGAGATAGTTACTACAAGCGAAGTAGTAGTGACTGTTGAGAGCGCAAACACAGCACCAACTGCTGAAGTAGCACAAACAACTATCTCAGCAGCCGAAGGTAACACGGTGACTTTAGATGCCAGTGCTTCAACGGATGTTGACGGCGATGAAATCACATTTGAGTGGGAAGGTCCGGGTACAATTGAGTCTCCAAACTCGGCTGTAACCAATGTGACTGGCCTGAGCGAAGGTGAGCATACCTTCACTGTGAGCGTAAGCGATGGCGAAATGGTCACGACACGTGAAGTAGTTGTAACTATTACTGCTGAGCAAATCACAGTAGTGCCAGAGCCAGAGAGCAAATCAAGCTCAGGTTCACTAGCCTGGTTATTACTTCTTAGCCCGCTAGCCTGGTTACGCCGTAAAAAAGCTTAACTAACCCAACCTAGTTAACAGCTTAATGCCGCTTACCCTATCGGTAAGCGGCATTTTTTATGCCTGTTAAAACCCAAGGGATGCAGTGACCTTTATCCACTGTTTTAATTGGGGTATGTTAAATAAACAACTCTCAAGTGATTAGGCTTGGCTTTATGAAAAAGCAGATTATCTTCTGTATTGCTCCATTATTATTTTCTGCATGTGCTAGCTCGAACAATGTTATGCCCGAGGACTTTACTGCCCTGGGCGAGCTGGACCCCAGCATAGCAATGGATATTCGCTACTTTGGCAGTAATAATTTTGTCGGTGCCAAAGTGGAGGGTTATGAGGCGCCCAAGTGCATTTTACAGCGCAACGCAGCTAAGGCGTTGGCGCAAGTGCAGCAGGCGGCCAAAGCGCGAGGTCTTACACTAAAGGTATTTGATTGTTATCGGCCGCAGCGTGCGGTGGATCATTTTGTGCGTTGGGTTAAGGATGGCGCCGACACAAAAACCAAGGCCGAGTACTATCCGAATTTAGCTAAGGATAAGCTATTGGGAGGCTATATTGCCGCTCAGTCCGGCCACAGTCGTGGCGCCACGGTCGATTTGACCCTGGTGGACGGCAGCAGTGGCAAAGAGCTGGATATGGGCTCGCCCTTTGATATGTTCGATACTTTATCGAACACAGACGATCCACGCATTAGTGAGGCGCAGAGAAAAAACCGTTACTTGTTGCGGGATTTAATGATGGCCCAGGGCTTCGCTCCTTACCCCTTGGAATGGTGGCACTTTTCATTGAAACCCCAGCCATATCCCAATACCTATTTTGACTTTGTAGTGCGCTGAACCAGCGCCTTAATTTCCTCGAGCACCATCTCGGGCTCATCCCGTTGCGGAAAATGGTAGCTTTTATCCGTGAGGACGATTTTCCCTTGCGGGAAGGCCAAAGCCCAATCTCTGTGCAGTTCGCCCCACATCACTCTGGCCTTATCGGTATAAAATAACAGCGGCGGATTTTCATAGCGCTTAATCGAGGCGATTACCGTTACCGGAATATCGGCTATCTCCGGGTGATCGGGCAAGGGACGTTTGGCCCAAAAGTCGAGGTACTGATTCGACATACCGTTTTTCATGTCATCACGCTTTACCTCGGCTATTTCCTGCTCCGCCTTGGCTAAATCGATCTGGCGCATAATATCAACATCATGCTCGGACGCCGGCTCGATAAGCATTAGCGCCGCTACTTTTTCTGGATATCGAGCGGCGAAGGTACGGGCAATATAGGCTCCATACGAGTGGGCGATATAAATAACCGGACCACCAATGTTCAGGGCATCAAGCAGTGCCAGCGCCTCATCGGCGTATTCTTCTGAGCTGTAATTTTTGCGCACCGCGGTGGAACCGCCGTTACCAATACGTGAATAGCGCAGGGTACGATACTCGCTGGTAAGCCGGTCATAGATGGGGTTCCAGTCTTCTAGGCCAGCCGAGCCACCGGCCTCGAGCAGCAAGATGGCTTTAGAGTCGCCTCGCAATTCGTATTCGACCCGATAGTCACCCAAGGCCACATAAGCGACTTTGGCATTGAGGCTAAGGGAGATAAGCAGCAATAGAATGGCACTAAATTTAGTCATCCTGACATCCAAAGTTTAATTTTTAACTCTATGAAATGTATTCGGGTAAGTGAGGAAGGTAAATCAAGGTGGCCTATAGGCCACCTTGGGTCGAGATTGCTCAGGGCTCTGGTTTATCCAGATACACTTGCTGATAGGCATTTTTCACCGCTAAGTCGGTGATCGCCTTGGCAATACCACGGCGCAGGCCGGTACGCCAGCGGTCAATATGGCGCTGCTCAACTTCGCAAGGTGGCTTTTTACAGTCATTGTTAACGCTTGAAATGGCCTCAAACCAAATCTTTTCGCTGTTGTAATGGATATCGACGCGCAGCACGTAGCCCTTGTAGTCCAGTTCCGCCTCGATTGTGTCCGGAGTTTGGTTAACACTGCGCCATTGATATTGGTTCATGCCCAGTTTGATCACCTTGGCGGGTTCGGTGACATAGGGTTGCAACAACAATGGATCGTCATACAAGGTAAATGATTGATTTGTTTCTGCGTGAACCTGACTAACTAAGGTGCAGCTCAAGGTGGCAGTGAGCAATAACGACGACAAGGTGCTTTTTATATTTTTCATGCTTTAGACTCCCTGCAAGGCGATTTTCAACTGCTTGACCAGCGAGCGGTTGTATTTGTAATAGTTTCTATGTGTTTTGTAGCAATAATCGCCGACCAGTTTTTCACATTGGTAATCGTTTAGGCCACCTGCATATTTGATTTGTACCGCTTCGCCGTTGTATTCAATGCGATGAAAAATGGTGTGGCCCTTGTAATCCCAGCGCGCCAGAATATAGCCGTCGCCTTCTTGCTCCAGTAGCCAGGCAACGCCCTTGGTTTTTTGCATGCCTTGGAGAATAGCCAAACGCGCCTTGGCTGCATCGCCACTGGGGTTAGGGATCAGATCATAGACGCCGCGCATCTTAGATTCGGATGCCATGCCTCGTCCTTGTTTTTGATATTCGAATGGTTCAGGGGCAGCGCTTAACGTGGTGCTTAACAAAGCCGCCGATAGGCCCAGTGCCATTGCCGCAAGTTGATGTCGCATAAGAAGTCCTTTGTTCTTGTTATATCTAAGGTTAGGGAATGTTTAACTCGATATAGTTAAAACTAAGTTTAAACCTGAACATTAATGTAACACATTGATATCAGATTCATAATAAACACCAAGCAAAGTCGGTAACAAGGGCTCGGCAACGGGGGTTATGAACTTGTTGGGTGAAAATTGTACAAAAAAATGACGTAAACCTTAGGTGATCTCGTCCCCTTGTGTTAGGATGCTCGCGTCTGATGAGTTCTACCCAGATTCGATTTTGCTTTTGTACTTCAGTTCTTCGTGTGTTCTACCCAGTTAGTGTTCCACCCGAATTTATGCAGCGTAAGCCACTCGTGTTAGCTAGTACTTAGTTCGGCAATTCTGATGTTGCAACGCAACACATTATTTAATTTAAATATTTTGGAGACACTATGTCTAAAACAACTGGTACAGTTAAATGGTTCGACGAAGCAAAAGGCTTTGGTTTTATTACTCCTACTGATGGCGGCAAAGACGTGTTTGTACACTTCCGTGCTATCGTTGCTGAAGGCGGTTTCCGTACCCTTCAAGAAGGTCAGCAAGTTGAATTTAACGTTGAAGAAGGCGCTAAAGGCCCTCAAGCTTCTGACGTTACAGCTATCTAATTAGCTGGCATATCCAGGTGGGGCGCCCTCGCTCCACCCGTTTACCTTCCTCTTTACCACTATTTTTACCTCTCGCTTTTTATTAAAGCTTTCTTAAGCTTCATCCCCTAGCTTGCTTTGAGCATAAAAATTGAAATTGCTATAAAAAAGCAATAAAGCCCTTAGTAACCTTACTTACGCCCTTTGTCATCTTCATCTCGATCGTTCTTGAACTGTTAACTCTAAGCCTTGCAGCCCTGTGTATTAGCTCTGTGAGCGGCTACTTTATGTCCGATATTTCAATGGCGCGGGCAAGGCGTTCGAATCCATGTTCACCAATTCAAGGTTATGGGTTTGCACATGGGTGATAAGCTCGGGGAAGAAGGCCAAAAAATGGGCTTCAAAGGCATCGAAATGGCGCTCAATATCTTCGATTGCGCCAGTAAAGTCATTGCGAAAACGGATCCGGCTAGCGATCCTATCCAGTGCCAGGGCAACGCCATCGAGTTCGGCATAGGTAGCAAACCAGTCTTGTTCGCACATTTTCCCCACCACATGTTGCATACGCTCGGGCATCAGCTCGGTGCGAGTGTTGAGAAGCTGGTAACTTTGCTGGCAAAAATCGTTAAATTCGCTGCTGGTAAAGTCTTGCCAATGACGGATCAGCAGATGATCAAACAGCACATCCAATGCTACCGGCGCGAAGCGTCGTCGTTGTGGCGAAAATAAGCTAGTTGCGGCACGCACACTGCTGTGCTTATCGGTAAACCTGTCCACCAGTAAATGATTCTCTAAACCTAATTGCACCGCCTTGGGCCATTGTTGATTAACCAGGCCGCGGCGAAAATCACCGAGCAGGTTGCCAAAGTGGGAGTCGGCAGTGGGCTGAGCTAAATACAGATGGGCGAGGTAATTCATGGCCACTGATCGCCTTGCTATAAACAGGAGTATGAGTGTAACGCTTTTAAGGCGCTCAGATAAGGGGCGACGCGCAGGTAGATTTTACCATTTTTGAATGTGCGCGGTGAAAGTTAACCGCAATTAGGTTTGCCTCGGGTTTTAAGGCATAAAAAAGGGAGCTAAACGCTCCCTTTTTTGGTTTTAGGCCTGGCCCTTTAGCCACTGCATAAAGCCTTGCATATCGGCGTTATTTGCAAACTCGATATAGCTTTTGCCTTGATGGTGACTAATGGCCATGCGGCGTTTGTTGATAGAAATACCTGCGATCGGCAAGGTAATATCAATACGTTGATTGTTATATAAATAGGACATAATAAAACTCATTTATTGGCGCCGTAGGGCGCATTCAAATTGCCTTATTATCGTCTGGAAAGCGGCGTCAATTGCGCGGCATTGGGGCTAGCTGCTGTTACAAAACGGCAGTACCCGGTTAATCTTTGTCAGACTTTTAAGGCGTTATAAATTTCGGGATGGAACTGACTGGATCAAGGAAAGGCATCACACGCGCACATTTAATATGTGCATTGCTTACTGATTGAGGATGAGCAAGCAATCCAACAATATACCCATGTAAAAAAGATAAAGCAAGTACTTTATTTAGCTGTCGCTACCGAGTGTGCTTTATCGCTCGAAATCAGGCAGGGGATGAACCCTGCCTGTGACGTATAACTAGCGGCTAATAGCCTGGTTATTAATAAACTTGCTGACGTCATCTACCTGCAAGCTCATGCTCTTCTGAGTCGGTGGAAATTCTTTAAAGGTCTCAACAAACTCCGCAATTTGCTTGCCGGCTGGGCCTAAGATCCAGCTGCGATTTTCCGCCCATTCATCATAGCCGCGGGCTTCGTGGAAGCGCTCGAACGGATCGAGTTTGAGGTTAGTGATATAGGGGGAGGTTAACGATTGCTGTGTAGCCCTAAACCAGTGATTCTGCTCTTTAAACAATAATTTCCAATCGCCATGACGTAATCCATGAAACGTTGCTTCGGTAAAGTAGTAGAAGTCTTTACGCTTGGTTTTGCCCTGATTAAGGAGCAAGTCGCTTTGATCATAGCCATCGAGGTGCACCTTGTATTTTCGGCCATTGATCTTTTTACCCTTAAGCAGCTCCTCTTTAAGGTTGCCCTGACCAACCCAGGCCATTAGGGTGGGTAGCCAGTCTTCCATGGTCATAAATTCGCCGGTGCTGACGCCCGCGGGGATTTTACCCGGCCATTTAACAACAAGGGGAACGCGGAAACCGCCTTCCCAGCCGCCTACACCTTTTTCACCATGGAAGGGTTGATTGCCGCCATCGGGCCAGGAATTAGAGGCGGCACCATTGTCGGTCGAGAACATTACTATGGTGTTATCAGCCACTTTTAATTCGTCGAGTAGGTTAAGTAACTCGCCCACATCATCATCCATTTCCATCATGCCATCGGCATAAATGCCGTAACCACTGCGGCCTTCATAATACTCATTAAGGTTGGTGCGATAGTGCATGCGGGTGGTGTTATGCCAGACAAAAAATGGCGTATCGGCTTTGACCGCATCGCGAATAAAGCGTTTGGACTCAACCAGAACTTCTTCATCGATATTACGTTGTCTTTCTTTACCGAAGGGGCCTAAGTCTTTGATTTCTTGCTTGCCATTTGCCAAAGCCTTGGAGTGAGTAACACCGCGCATGGGGGCTAAGCCAACGCGCTCTTGCGTCTCTTTATCTTGTGGGTAGTCATATTGCTCAGCATATTCACCGGCATTGAGGTGATAAAGAATGCCGTAAAACTCATCAAAGCCGTGGTTGGTCGGTAAGTGCTCGTCACGGTCACCTAGGTGATTCTTACCAAACTGACCTGTTGTATAGCCTTGTGCTTTAAGCATAGTCGCTAAACTTGGATCGGATGTTTGTATCCCCTCCTTGGCACCGGGTAAGCCCACAGTACTCAAACCTGTACGGATAGGGTATTGGCCGAGAAGGAACGCAGCGCGACCTGCGGTACAGGAAGCCTGCGCGTAATGATCCATAAACATCATGCCTTCATTAGCGATACGGTCGATATTTGGGGTGCTGCCCCCCATCATGCCGCGGTGGTAGGCGCTGATATTCCACATACCCACATCGTCGCCCCAAATCACCAGAATATTGGGCTTATCTGCTGCAAAACTGGGAATACAGGTTAATAGGCAGGATATAAATACAGCGAAACGTAACATAGCTCTCTCCTTGAAATTATATGAGTCCCCATAAGTTATAGCAGTTCCCGGTATTACAACAAGGAAACTGATTATTTTATCTAGCCGATGCCTTGGTATTTGATTTTAATCACAAAAGATGTCCCTTTTTTTGATAAATCATCGTTATTTCTCAACCTTCGTCTATAGTTACTAGGGCTCAAAATTTATTTATCGATGTAGTTTAAAACTTATTTTTATCTTGCTAATAATCAAGGAGAAGTTATGAAATTGCCATTGATAGGTGTAATGGCAGGATTGTTATCGCTGGCGGTAAATGCGAAAGATGATCCTAATGTACTTGCCATTATGGTCGACGATGTTGCGCAACTGTCACTGAGCGCATACTCGCACGGCATGACCTATAACACCCCCAATATCGATCGTATCGCCAATGAAGGCGCGCTGTTTACCGATCACTATGCCCAGCCCAGTTGCACCGCCGGACGTGCGGCCTTTTTAATGGGTCAGTTGCCGGTGCGCACCGGCTTGACCACGGTCGGGCAGCCGGGTAACCCGCTGGGCATTAAAGAAGCGGATCCGACCATGGCCGAGTTTTTGAAAGAGCGAGGCTATATGACGGCGCAGTTTGGTAAAAACCATTTAGGCGATCTGGATGAGCATTTACCCACCCGTCATGGCTTTGATGAGTTCTTCGGTAACCTCTATCACCTCAATGTTTCCGAGGAGCCAGAGCAGGAGGATTACCCCAAGGGCAAAGACTTTAAGAAAAAGTTCGGCCCGCGTGGGGTCATAGAGGCCTATGCCGATGGTCGTATTAAAGATACCGGCCCGCTCACTCGCAAGCGCATGGAAACATTCGATGAAGAGGTGCTCGCTCGCAGCCTGGATTTTATGGAGCGTGCGGTCAAAGCGGATAAGCCCTTCTTTATTTGGCATGCGCCAAGTCGCATGCATGTGTATACCCACCTTAAACCCGAAAGTCGTCATCTGGCCACGCAGATCAGCTCGGAAGAAGATGTGTTTGGCAGTGGTTTAATCGAGCATGATGGCCATGTGGGCCAGCTTTTGGATAAGCTTGATGAGCTTAAGATTGCCGACAACACCATAGTGATCTACACCACGGATAATGGCCCCGAGCAAAGCTCCTGGCCCGATGCCGGTACCACTAAATTCCGCGGTGAGAAAATGACCACCTGGGAAGGCGGTGTGCGCGTGCCCTTTATGGTGCGCTGGCCTAAGGAGATCCCGGCGGGGTTAAAACTCAACGGCATTTCTTCACATGAAGACGTGTTCCCCACCATAGCCGCGGCTGTGGGGGAGAAAAATCTGCGTAAAGCCATGGAAAAGGAATTTAATGTCTATATCGATGGTGAAAATAACCTCGCGTACTGGCGTGGCAAGGTAGAAAAGTCGGCGCGTAACCACTTTTTCTACTATTACGAGTCACAGCTGACCGCGGTACGCGTTGGTCCGTGGAAGATGCACTTTGCCTCTAAACCTGGCGGTCGTTATTATGAAGACCTGGTAACGCATACCATGCCCAAGTTATTTAACCTGCGTAAGGATCCCATGGAGCACTATGACGGGGTCACCGGTTTTCATCAGATCATGAAGAAAAGCTGGGTATTCCAACCGGCCATCGCCTTGTTGACGGAACATATCAAGACCTTTGAAAAGTTCCCGCCACGTCAAGAGTCGGCTTCGCTGAATATTAACGAGGCCATCAGTAAGGCCAAATCGGCATCGACTAACCGCTGATAGTTCATCCTCACTCGGCTGCACTGTGGCCGAGTGAGGTTAACTGATAATCCCTTAAGACCTTAAAACCAGCGCCGCACTCGGCGGCAATAGCGCTTGTATTTATCCCCAAAGGTTTGTCTGAGAAAATGCTCTTCCGGCCGTATTTGAAAACGGTTGAGGTAGATAACAAACAAAGGCAATACGGGGACGGTCGCTAGGTTAGCAAGCCAAAGAGCCCACCCACTCAACATAAGCAAGAATCCCAGGTACATGGGGTTGCGACTCATTTTATAAATGCCGCCGCTGACCAGGCGCGCCGAGCGCTGTGGGTAGCGTGGGTCGACCGTGGTTTGGGCCAGGCGAAATTGCAGCACGCCAAGGGTGGCGATAGCTCCACCGGTTGACACCAATGCCAGGGCAAAACCTAGGCGTCCCCAAAGTTGGAAGGTCAAATCCGGAGTCAGGATTGCGACCAGCCACATTATCAGTGCAGCGAGCAGCACCAGAACCAAAGGTGGGATTTTTAGCGCCACTCTTGTCTCCTTATTTTTATGAGCACTCAGCTAGGGCGTGACCGACTGCATCAGGGTAAGCTTTTCTACCAGTGCCGCTATTTGAGGATCTCGTGGCACCAGCTCTTGTAGCCGGGTAGCATAGCGCAGAGCCTGGCGGTAGTTTTGCTCGTTTATGTGGATTTGTACCAGGGTATAACACAGATCCGCGTTATTGCTATCGACGGCGAAGGCCCGCGCTAATTGTGTTAAAGCGCCCTGAGTCTCACCCATTTCGCTCAGGAGTAAGCCGTAAGTGTAGATATGATTTACGCTGCCATATTGGGCGGCGAGTGCAAGATGCTCTTTGGCCTTGGTTCTGTTTTTCTCTCTCACCCAACTCATGGCCAAGGCGTAATGCACATCGGCATTGTCGGCATCCTGTTGTAATGCTTGTGTGAGTACTGCCCGTACCTTGCCTTCATCGCCTTGGCGCCGGTATAGATCCGCGAGGTTAACGTAGGCGGGGATATAAATGGGTTCCACTGCAATGGCTTGTTCATAGTGTTGGTGGGCCACTTGAATTTGCTCCAGCTCCAAGGCCAGGTTACCTAAATTGGTATGGCTACTGGCGCGCTCGCTATTGTAACGCTCCGTTTGTCGGTATTCCTCCAACGCTTTTGCCAACTCGGCTCTGGGCGCATCCTGTAAGTTATTTGGAAAGGGGACCACCAGCATCGCCGCCAGAGCGCGGGCTGCACCGGAGCGAATAGCCAGACGCGGGTCAGCCAACAAGGGTTGTAGCAGGGTATAGCGTTGTGGCAATGGAAACCCCCTTGCGGCCTCGATGGCCCCCAAACGCTTTAACGGCTCTTCATCCCTAACGGCTCGGCTGATTGCGACCAGGGTATTTTTATCCGGGTAACGGGCCATACGTGCCAGCGCCGAGGCGCGGATAATATCCGTATACTCACTGCTTTGCGCGATACGGGTCAGCAATTGAGACGCCGTTGGCAACCCTTGGTCTGCGGCATAAAAGGCTTGAGAAAAATGGCTTTTTCCCAAGTAGTTAGAGTCTGGATGCCAAGTCTTAATGGCGTTAACGGCCCATTGTGGGGTTTTATCCTGATGGCAGCCGTTACAGGCATTCGGTGCCTGTGTCTGTATGCTGAGATCCGGGCGCGGTACGCGCAGACTGTGATCGCGGCGGGGATCAACCTGCATATAGGTGGTGCTGGGCATATGGCAGTCGACGCACTGGCTGCCGGTGCTGCCAAGGGTATGGCCATGATGCTCTGTGCTTTGGTATTGACTGTTGTCATGGCACTGCGTACAGGTTTGGTTGCCGTCCAGCTTTAGTTTGCCCGAGTGGGGGTTATGACAGTTACTGCAGGTGACGCCGGCGGCGTACATCTTGCTTTGTAAAAAGGAGCCCCAGACATAATCCTCGTCGAGGATTTGTCCATCCACATGATAAAGCTGCGGTGTGAGCAGGGCGGGCTTAAAGGTATCTAACAGCTCGGCGTGAGGTTCACGGTCCGCGAGCTGCGAGCGCCTGGCATGGCAGGTGGCACACTGAGCGATCTGCTCGGTCTGTTTTACCTCTCCTTGAGGTAATAGGCTGCCATCGGCACCGCGGCTAAAAAGCGCTATCTGAGTGCTTATGTCTTTACTAAAGCCCTTATGTGCTATGTTTTTGTCGCCTTCGGCCCATTGCAGGTGTTGCTGGCTATCGCCGTGGCAGGCGGCACAATCGACATTGATGGCTGCATAGCTCGATGCGAAGCGATTCGATTGAGAGGAAAATTGCTTTTTAAAGTCGGTACTGTGGCAGTCGGCGCACATATGGTTCCAGTTTTGTCCCATTTGGGTGTGATGAAATTCATCCGTGCTGCGCTGCTGCGGGTGTAAGATAAACCAGCGTTGGCCGCCTTCTTCCTTGGTTCGGCTGTCCCACGCCAGAGGGATAAACTGATAGCCGCCGCGTTCGTCTGCAACCAGATATTGTTGCAGGGGCTGATAACCAAAGGTGTAGTGAACCTTTTCACTCTCTTTGCTGCCGTTTGGATATTCACGGTGCAGTACAAAATCATCCCCTTCCTTGCTAAGGGTCAGCATCTGCTGCTCGAAGGCAATGCGCTGCCCATCAAAGGCACCGAGGACAAACTCGGCGGTGGCGGGATTCATGGCCCGGAAATGATGGGAGGCTTGCCAGTCGGCAACCTGTTCCTGATGGCAGCTTGACACTGCTGGGGCTCGGCATAAGCACTGCCGAGCAAGAGAAATGACGTGAAAACGAGTGCTATGTTCCTTAATAAACCCAAATACATGACGATAATTTTCCCTAACCCTGAAAATGCATAGTTGACGCCCTTCGGCCAGTATAAGGCTATATATCAGCCTGTATTCAATAACTTATCCTGCCGAGCGCGTCAGCGCAACGTGATCAGGGGTCAACTGAGCCTAAAGCTGGTAATTAAACTCGATGCGGTGATCGCCATCGAAAATATCGACGTTTTCCTTCCAGTTGGCAAAGTAACGCACATTCATGCGTGGGGTGATCTGATAACTGGCGGCAAACTCATGGGTTAAAATACTACTCTCGTTGGGGCCGTAATAATTGTCCTTGTAGGTGCTTGAGCCGGTGAGGGTTGTCAGCCAAAAAGGGTTGTAGTTCAGCCAGATCTTATCGCTTAAATTAACCTTGGCATACATGCCAATCAGGCCGTAGCCGCCCATTAACGAGTAACCATCGTCTACGCTGCCATCGCTTTGACGTTCATCCTTACCGACTGAGGCGCCTACGCCGGCAAGGGGGTAAAAGTTGAATGCCCCCTTAGGTGGCAGTGCCTGGATAATAGAGTAGGAAATGTCGGCACTTTCATCGGCGACCAGATTGGCGCGAAAGTTATAGTTCACATCGAGTTGGGTGGCGCGCAGGCTCTTTAGCGTCACGGCGAAGTTGCGAAAACGCAGCGAGTCGAGTGACTGGGTGGTGTGACGCTCTGAACGCCAGCCCAGGGTATCGCCGAGCAGGCCCTTGGCCTCAACCACAAACTGGGCGGCGGTGGTATCATCCCCGGTGTCGTAGGCCTTACCCAGTTTAAAGTTCAGTCCCTTGTCGGTGGCGCCGCCACCAACCTGGGTATAAATTGCCAGCGGGTCCGACATATCGGCAACGTCTTGCTCTTGAGCTAAGGCACTATTACATAGGGGGAGCGCACACAGGGTCAATAAAGCGTATTTCATTTCTCTATCCTTATTAGCAAAGTCCCTTACTGCAAACAGGGTAAGTAAATTTCATAATTGTTGTGGCCTACCAACTGCTGCCGGCTTGAATATATATCGCATTTTCTTCTGGGCCATGGGCGACATCTATGCCCATGCGAAAGCCATATCGCGGCGAGACCAGGTAGCGAAACCCAGCCCCAAGCGTGGTTTTGCTGCTTGCCGCAGACATTTTATCCCACCCATTGGCGGCACGGCCTATGCCGCTAAAGGCAATCAGCTTCCAACGGTCGTTGAGGTGATAACCGAGCTCAAGTTCGGCAACAGCTATATCTTCACCCTGGTAGCGCGACTTGGCAATACCCCGTAGGTCGATATAGGGCAGCACATAGACGGGTAAATTGCCTGCGCCCTGATTGCTTACTCCCTCATAATCCAGGCGTAGGGCAACGCGTGCTTTATTGGTCAAATGCCAGTAGTTTAGGGCGCTAAATACATAGCTGTGGTAGTCGCTGTCGCTGCCAAGGGCACCATCAAAGATCATGTATTCCAGATTGTAGTTATAGCCGAGTTCGGGGCTAAAGGGGCTATCCGTGGAGTCGTATTCGGCAACCAGGCCCAAGCCAGAAGTGTTGTTCTCCAGCTCTATTTGCTCAAGAGCATGATTTACCTCATCGACCCAGCGGCCTTCAAAGGCATGCAAAGGTGACTCGGCCAGGCTGATGTCGACATGGCGATAGAGTTGTTTGGCGCCAAAGAACCAATTTGAGTCGCGCCAGCGGGCGCTGAAGGTTTGTATTAACGCCGGTCCGCGTAAGTTGAGCTTTAGCGGCTCACTTAACTGCAGCTTGCCTAGGCTGTAAAAATCGAGGTTGATATCGCCATAACCCACAGCGCCGCGATAACGTAGGGTGTCCTGGCGCCAAAATGCAAGGTGACCCAGGGCAAAAAGGTGGGAGTGATTGCTGGTATAGGCGCCGCCAATCACGCTGATGCCGCTTGGCATAATAGGCGTATCTGTGGTGGCCTTGTCCTGATTGCTTTTGCTGTCGTGGAAAAACAGCCCGGCCAAGCCCAGTCCAGCGCCAACCGCTGGCTCGGTAATAATGGTGGGTACTGGTAAAAAGCGTCGTGGCTTTTGTTCAATTTGAGCCGGGCTTGAGTCGGGTGCTTGTTGCGCCCAGCTCTGGGACGCTCCGCCTAGAAGTAGCAATAACCAAAAAGTGATGCGTTGAGGCCAGGTGCCTTCCATAGTCTCTGTCTTGTTCGCAAATTAAACCGTTAGTATAGCAAATTATTTTTACATTCAATGCGTTACTAATCTGGTAAAAGAGGGTGAAAGCGGCCTAATATTGAGGTAGTTCGGTCAGAGGACTGTAATCAATTTGCAGCTCGACCAAGGTGAGCTCGGGCATGGTTTTTAAACGAGTCAGTTCGGCGGCCATATCCAGAGTCACTGTGGCGCTGAGGCGATAGTTGTCCCCGGCAATATGGGTAACTCTGTACTCGGGCGTCAGTTGTTCATAGGGCAGCGCCGAACTGGTGACGACAAAATCTCTGCCCACCAGTCCTGGTTCGCCGTTGCTGAGGTTGTCGATACGGGTTCCTGGTAATAACTTTTGTCCCCGCCAGCGGATTTTTTCGCCATTGTTGTCTAAGGTGAAATAGGTCTGTGCAGATGTGCTGGGCTGGGGTGATGATTGCTTTGGCTCGTCCTCACCACATGCGGCTAAGGTTGTTACCGTTAAAAGCATTAACAGGGATCGTATTAGCACCTTATTCGCTCACTTTTCTCTTGCTCTACAGATAGGGTAGTTGCATTGGTTTCAAATAGGCAAGGTATATTATGGTTATAAAGCAAGGTATTACTCCTAGGAACAAGCCAGAATCAGGTGTGGTTTTGGGACCGGTCAAGACGACTGCCACGACTTCAGTTCCGACGACAGTCACGACCCGGGTCATGACGACACTTTTCCTCACCTTGTCGTTGAATATGCCGATGGCATATGGCGCCTTTGCGCCAGGAGATCATTATCAGGCGCAATCGCAACCGCCCAAGTTGTTGGCCAAAGAACAACAGCGATTAGCCCAGCAACAGACCAAACTCGGTATGTCCTCGCACTTTGATCCCTTGCTTAACCGAGCCACCTTTGTCTGGGCACCGGCTACATCGGTACTTAACTTCACTTCTCAGGGTTCACTGCAGCAAAAAGCCCAGGCACATATGCAGCGTTTAAGCGGCATTGCCAACAATAAGTCGGCTCAACATCAAGCTGGGCATCAAGCTCAGCTCAGTCACTGGCATGACCCGGGTCAGGGCGCGGTGATCGGACGCTATCGTCAGTATGTGCAGGGTATTGAGGTATTTAATCGCCACTATAACGTGATGCTCGACCGCCGTGGCGAGCTAGTGGCCAGCTCCGGCTATTTTGCCGAGGTGCCTAGCGAGGCACAGAATTTCAGTGCCCTCACTGCTTTTGGCCATGCCTCTACCGCGGTGCGCCATGCCTTGCATCAGCTTAGTGGAGCTGCGCTGCAGCTTGAATCAATGGGCACACAACAGGGCTATAACTGGTTTAGGGTAGGCAGCAGCCACGCCGATGAGCTCTTTGCTGGAGTGCGCGCCAAAGCCGTGTTTTATCCCCTTAACGGAGAACTATTGGCGGCTCACTATGTGGAGGTTGAACGGCAAAACCGCGACACCTTGGTGAGTGATTACTTTGCCTATGTTATAGCCAGCGGCACTAACAAGGTGCTGTTCAAGAAGAATCTGCAAAGTCATGCCACGGCATACAACTATCGGGTGTATGCCGATGGACAAAGCGGCTATCCGATGGAAGGCCCTCATGGTGACGTGATCCCGGCCATGGGGCTGGGGCAGGAAGATGAAACTTCAGTGCTCAACGCCAATCTCGTGTCTCTCAGTTATTACTCAGGGCTGTCCACCGCCGATCCTTGGTTAAGCGACACGGCCACCCAAACCCAGGGTAACAATGTCTATGCCTATGCCGATATCACTGCGCCTCAAGGCTTTAGCGCCGGTGATCTCAATGCCGAAACCACCTCGGCTTTTACCTTTGATTATGTGCTCGACCCAGACTTACCACCCAGCGCCGAGGTCAATATTAAGGCTGCGGTGGTGAATCTGTTTTATATGAATAACTTTCTCCACGACTTTTTCTACGACCATGGCTTTGATGAAAGTGCCGGTGTGGCGCAACTGAGCAACTATGGTCGCGGCGGTGTTGAGGGCGACCCGATTAATGCCGAAGCACAGGACTACAGTGGCCTGAATAATGCCAATATGGCAACGCCTGCGGATGGGGCCAGCCCGCGCATGCAGATGTTTGTGTTTAACTCCAAAGACGCCAGGGTAGGAGAGGACTATGGGGTGATAGGCCCCGGTGGAGTGTTAACTTCGTCGCGGCGTTCGCAATTTGGCCCGGATGCCTTTGATATCAGCGCCGAGCTGGTGCGCTATAACGATGGCAACGATGTGGATTCCGCTAGCGTCTATGATGGCTGTGAAGTGCCCCTCGATCCCAGCCTACTGGTGGGCAAGGTAGCCATTATCGAGCGTGGTAGTTGTACCTTTGTGACCAAGGTGAAAAACGCCCAGAACGCAGGTGCTGTAGGGGCTTTGATCACTAATAATGTTGATGACGGGACTGCGGCGCCCATGGGCGGTGTCGATGACAGCATCACCATAGGCAATATGGGACTCAACTTTGCCGACGGTCAATCACTGTATACTGCCTTGAATAATGGCGTGGTCAATGTGCGTCTGTTCGACACCAATGCCCTCAAGGACGGCACCTTTGATAACGGTATTATTGCCCACGAATGGGGGCATTATATTAGCAATCGCCTGGTAGGGAATGGCGCTGGCTTAGTGAACTTTCAGGGCCAGGCCATGGGCGAGGGGTGGGGAGACTTTCATTCTCTGATGTTTATCGCCAAGGAAGAAGATGCGTCCATTGCGGGTAACAGTGATTTTACTAAGCCCTATGCCATCAGTACCTATGTGTCAGACTTTTACTTTGGTCTTCGCCGTGTTCCTTACACCCCGGATCAGACTATTAACCCTCTTAATTTTAGACACATTAGCGAAGGTGCCGGTGCCGATGTCAATCTGCCGCCGACCTCGGTGGCCTCGCCCCATGACCCGGGGGAGTTATGGGCGTCGGTGCTATGGGATACTTATGTGGCACTCATTAACCGTCATGGTTTTGCCCAGGCGCAACAACGCATGGCCCGTTATCTGATTGGCGGTTACAAGATGACCCCGGTTGCACCGCTCTACACCGAGGCGCGGGATGCGCTACTGGCTACCATAGCCGCCGAGGATATGACCGACTACCGCTTGGCCTTGGCCGCTTTTGCTAGGCGCGGTTTAGGCTTAGGGGCGCAGTCGCCAGAGCGTTACAGCGTCACCTTGGCCGGTGTGGTGGAATCATTTGAAACCGAGTTGGCCGCGTTCGCCGTCCAGGGAGTTAAGCTCGACGCCGACAGCGATCTGTATTGCAGTTTGGATGGCTTTTTAGACGTGGGAGAGCGTGGCAGTCTTAGCGTACAGCTCACCAATACAGGTAGCGAAACTCTAACCAATATACCGGTACAATTTACCCTTATGTCCGCTCAAGGTGTGATTTTAGGTAATGGTGGCAAGAGCACAGTGGCAGAACTAGCTCCCTTTGCGTCGGCCTGGAGCGAGCCCATCAGCATTGACCTGCTTAATGCCGAAGTGGCCAGTGAGCTCGAGATCGAGGTGAGCTTCCCCGAGCAAAGCGTTGGCGACGATATCGTCGAGCCACAGGCGGTGATCGAGCGTTTCACGGTCAACTTTAGCTTTACTGACGCGCCGCTTGTTAGCGCCAGTCAAGGCGATGATATGGAAAAGGCGGTGCTCAGTCGCGCCAATTTGCCCCTACTCTTGCTGAAGTCAGACCCCCGTGCAGAAAACACCTTGCGCTTTGATAACTCGGAACAAATCGCGCTCTTTGAGCAAGGCGGTTTCGAGCTGGGAGAGCAGGCGTTGTTCCTCAATAACAATGGCTATGAGTCAGATGTGGCGCTGACAACTCGATCCTTTATGGTGTCGACGCAGAGCGAATTCAGCCTGTCATTTTGGCATTACTATGCCTTGGAGGCATTCTGGGATGGCGCGGTGCTTGAAATTAAGGTCGATGATGGCGACTGGCAGGATGTGACCGAGGCCGGTGGTCAATTTAGTGTTGGCTACAACGGCACGCTTAACGAGAGCCCAACGCAATCTCTACAGTTGCGCAACGCATACACGGGTCGTAACAGCAGTGGCGGTGTGCTTGGCAACGAAGAGCAGGTGAGCTTTGGCACCCTGTTGGCAGGAAAGCAGGTGCAACTGCGTTTTCGCATCAGCACAGATATTAACGCTAATGACAGCGGCTGGTGGATAGATAACCTCACCATAGCCGGTATGGACAGTGCCGCCTTTTACCAACTCAGCGCCCCGGATCCAGACAATTGTGATAACCGCGCTCCTACCTTAGTGGAGTTGATGGCGCAAACCGTGGATGAAGGCGACGAAGTGACCTTAACCGCTCAGGCCGAGGATGTTGATGGTGATGAGCTCAGTTATCAATGGCGGCAGACACAAGGGCCCAGTGTGACCCTCAGTGGCGCACAAACCGCCAGTGTCAGCTTTACCGCGCCTCAAGTGAGTAGTCAGCAGCAGTTGCATTTTACCCTGAGCGTGAGCGATGGCGCGTTAAGCGCCGAGCAAAGTGTGGTGGTCACGGTCAATGATGTGCCCGTAGTAACGCCTCCACCCCCTCCTCCCGTCTCTAGCTCTGGCGGCGGAGGGGGCTCCTTTGGTTGGTTCTCTCTCGCCTTGTTTACCCTGATCCGCTTGTTGCGGAAATAGCAAAGAAAAAGGCCGCAAGAGGATGCGGCCTTTTTATCTTGCAGGGTAATTACAGCTTATAAATAAAGCTGAATGATTTCGCGATTCCACAAGCCTTCTTTAGAGCCGTCACTTTGCAGCACTTCGTTTTGCTTTTGCAAATAGCTATAGCTCACGGTGTTGCCTATATCACCCAAGGCCTTAAGCGCCATGGCGCGATCCGACCAGGAGCCGGTACCTTCATACAGGTCAATTAAAAGTTGCACACTGGCGTCGTCTTTCATATTACCAAGTGATGAGATGGCGGCGAGACGAAGGTATTCATCCTCAGATTTAACCAGTTCGCGCAAATAAGGCAGGGCGATTGGGTTATTGCTAAAACCAAGCTCATACACATCCAGGTAGTTGGCTTTAACGCCGGCACCCTTAATGCTGTCGATCAGAGTCTGGGTTTTTTCATCGGACAACTTGCCGCCCATAAGTTGCTGATTAATTTTCGCGCTTAATTCTTTAACCACCAGGCTCATGGGTTCATTCAGCGTTGGCTCAATAATTTCGTCAAAGCTCCACACCGGCACCTTGCCGCGCTTCACATAGACGGCAACGGGATAACTGCCTTTAGTCGTCTCCAGTTTGCCTTTGAGCATGGTGAAGGTAATAAAAGGAGTGAAACCATTGGTTCTATGGTTGCGCATATTAAAACGCAAGATCTCTAGCTTGTTTTCGCCCTCACCTAAGGTGATGGGCAAATCACGGGCGGCAAATTCTTCGGCTAAATGTGCCTCGAGGAACTCCACTTGCTTGAGTACCGTGCCTTCATACATCAAGGCGCTGGGCAAAATACCCGAAGTGAAGGGCGCGCTTTTATCGCTGCGCTGGTCGATTACCTGTATTTTTTGCTGGTTGGTCTGAGCCGTCGCCTCATAGGCATTTGGCGAAGGTTGTGGCTTACTCAGCTTGTATGAGCTGGGCGCACAGCCTTGAAGTAAAAGAGAGCAGGAAAGTGCAACTGTTATTGTTATTGTTTTCATTGTAAACATCATAGGTCCTTCAATTTGCTTAATAATTAGCCGCATGAAAATAGCAAACCGCTGAATCTAAAGCAACGAGTTTGTTACCAAGATGTAAACTGGTCTTTTGCGAATACGGGAATAAAAGGGTGTCAGCGATCGTCAACGGCTGTGCACGGTAAGCGCGTGCAGGCGCAGCAAATTAATTATTTTCTCTTTTTTAAGTTTCTTAAGACTTTCTTAAGTTTCGCTTTCTAAATTGATTCCATCGCCTCATCTTCAGTAGGGTTTGTTATGGAATCTTTATCGCTCAGCTACGGCACAATGCAGTCGCAAAATCTGTTACCCGAGCCCGCGTATCTCGCTCAAGGTTATTTTGTTGCCAATTCAGAGCAGCCCATCCATCGTAGTTTGGCGACCCGTATTCAAGCGGGGTTTGCCAAGCATTATGGCGCCGATGTGCAGGAGTTTATGCCGCTGTTGGCCTGTCTTGGTTACTCCGAGCAGCGCTATTGCTGTTTTGGTTTGCGCAGTGCCAGCCAGCCTTTGTTTATTAACCAATATTTGGATCAGCCAATAGCCGAGCACCTGCAGCAATGGCAATGCCTGCCGTCTCAGTGTATCGAGCTGGGTAATTTGGTGTCCACCCACAGTCAGGCAACGCTGGCACACTTTGTAGTCTTGGCCAAAGCGCTGCAACGAGCCGATAAACGCAAACTGGTATTTTGTGCCACCGCCCATATTCGTAATCTGCTTACTCGCATTGGTGCCCCATTTGAAGTGCTTGGCGACGCCAAGCCGGAGCGCCTGGCAGATTGCGGACTGAGTTGGGGTAGTTATTACACCAATACACCTCAGGTCTGTGTGGTGGATGTGGCGCAGGTTTGTAAGCATGTGGATAGCACCGACACCCTGTCCTATTTTGCCAAGTCCTATCAGAATGATATCGCTAATCTGGCCGCTGAGGTGGCGCATTTATGATGGCCGAATTAACCAGCCTTTGGCACGGCCAAGTGGTCGATGAGCAACAGCACATGGATGCAGCGCAGTTTTGGCAGCAAGTGGAGCGCCTGGCTACGCACCTAAAGGACATGCAGTTAAGCTGTGTGGCGGTGGCGCTGGATAATGGCCTGCCCTGGCTGGTGGTTGATTTTGCCCTGATGCAGGCGGGCATAGTGTCCTTGCCTTTGCCAGCCTTCTTTTCGCCCGAGCAACGCCAGTTTGCCCTGGATAAGGCGCGTCCCGAACTTATTATTGGCGCCGCCGACCAGGCAAAAAACGCCGCACAAAATGGCATAGAAACCTGGACTATTGGCAGTGAAAGCATAGCCCTGCAACCGAGTAATCTGGCGGCTCCCGAGCATGCAGTGCCCCAAGGGACGCAAAAAATTACCTTTACCTCTGGCTCTACCGGTCAACCCAAGGGCGTGTGTCTGTCCGCGGCGCATATGTTTGATGTCGCCGCGTCCTTGGTCAGTCGCACCGCGGTGGATGCGCCCAAGCATTTATGTTTGCTCCCCTTACCCGTGTTGCTTGAAAACGTAGCCGGGGTTTATGCGCCCATGTTGGCCGGTGGCGATATTTATGTGCCTTCGCTGACAAGCTTAGGCTTCGACGGCGCCCGGTTAACTACCCCACAAAAGCTCTTGGCCACCATTAGCGAGGTAGAGCCCAATACCCTGATTTTGGTGCCGGAATTATTAAAAGCCCTGGTGCAAGCCTGCGCTTCGGGTTGGCAGGCACCCAGTTCTTTAACCTTTATAGCCGTCGGTGGTGCCAAGGTTGCGCCCCAGTTAATTGCACGAGCCCATGATCTGGGTCTGCCCGTGTATCAGGGCTATGGCTTGTCTGAGGCCGGCTCGGTGGTGAGTTTAGCAACGGGCAACGGCGCCGGTGTGGGCGAGCCATTGGCGCATGTTCGTTATGAAATACGCGATGATGAAATGATCATCAAGGCACCGACCTTCCTTGGTTACCTTGGCGAGCCGAACACCCAGTCACAAGGCTTCGCCACCGGCGATCTGGTGCGCATGGACAATGGCGAGTTGCATATTCTTGGCCGTAAAAAGAACCAGCTTATTCTGAGCACCGGGCGCAATATTTCCCCGGAGTGGCCCGAGTCGCTCTTGCTTAGTCATGGGCCCATATTGCAAGCCGTGGTGGTCGGTGAAGGTCAGGCTTTTTTGAGCGCCCTTATTTATTGTCATGAGGCCGTCGATGACGCCCAGCTAGAGGCGCTTATCGACGCCACTAATGCGCAACTGCCCGAGTATGCGCAAATCGTTAAAACCCTGCGTTTAAGTGCGCCGCTCAGTGCTGCCGAGGGTTTGCTCAGTGCCAATCAAAGGCCCAAGCGCCCGGCTATTAATGCGCACTTTTCACCACAAATTTCTCAGTTATATCAGGAGTAGTCCGCTATGTTATTTTTCCAAAAACTGGTCGAACAAACCGAACAAGAGCGTCAATACCTGTTGTCTGCCGAGGTGATCCAAAAGGCGTTGGCCGGTCAGGTCAGCGTCGACCTTTATGTGGCCTTTTTACAACAAGCCTTTCATCACGTTAAACACACCATCCCACTTTTGATGGCCTGTGGCGCCCGCATTAGCAGCGAGCAGGAATGGTTACGCGACGCCATTGCCGAATACATAGAAGAAGAATTGGGACATCAGGAATGGGTGCTCAATGACATCAAGGCCTGTGGTTTTGATAAAGAGCAGGCCCGTTACAGCGAGCCCAATTTTGCCACCGAGATGATGGTCAGCTATGCCTACGACAGCATAGCGCGTATTTCGCCGCTCAGTTTCTTCGGCATGGTTCATGTGCTTGAAGGCACGTCCATTGCGCTGGCCGACAATGCCGCCGACACCATACGCACTAAGCTGGGGCTGCCAAAAAAAGCCTTTAGCTATCTCACCTCCCATGGTGCCTTGGATATAGAGCATGTGAAGTTCTTCCAGGGGCTGATGGACCGTATTACCGACGAGCAGGATCAGCAGGTGATAGTGAATGCGGCGAAGCGTTTTTATCGTCTCTACGGCGACATGTTCCGCACCCTGGATACTAACCATGGACTGGCGCCCCTGAGCGCCGAAGTGGAGGCGTTATGAGCGCGCCGATTGCGGTTTTGACCGGAGCCAGCGGCGGTATCGGCGGTGCCATCGCCAAACGATTGGCGGCCCGCAATTACCGGATGATCTTACTCGGTCGCGATCTACCGGCCTTGGAGCAGGTGCGCCAACAGTTGCCAAGCGACGAGGCGTCTTATCATCTGGCCTTACAGGTGGATTTAAGCAACGACGCCGATATTAGCCGGGTGGTTGATCTACTTGGCGATATTGGCCGCTGTGATTTGTTGGTCAACAACGCCGGGGTGAACACCATGGTGCCCTTTGAATCCCTGAGCAAGTGTGATCTCGACGCGGCGCTGGCGGTCAATGTCCGTGCGCCCATGTTGCTGTCTCAAGGGTTATTACCTCTGCTGCGACAAGGTGGCGGCACCATAGTGAATATTGGCTCCTCGTTTGGCGCCATAGGTTACCCGTTACAGGCCCAGTACTGTGCCACCAAGTTTGCTTTGCGCGGTTTTAGTGAAGCGCTGGCCAGAGAGCTAAGTGATACTCAGGTGCGGGTTAAATACTTTGCCCCGCGTGCCACACAAACGGCCATCAACAGCGACAAGGTCACGGCACTCAATAAGGCATTGGGTAACGCCATGGATACGCCGGAGTATGTGGCCGAAGAATTTATGCGTTTACTCGACTCTGACGAGCGCCGCCGCAGTGTCGGGGCCAAAGAGTCCTTCTTTGCAAAAATCAATGCGTTACTGCCCAAGGTGGTGGATAACGCCCTAGCGAAACAACTTGCGACCATTAAACAATTAATGAGGTGAACTATGAAACCCTATTTCGCAATGGCTCTTGTGGCCGCGGCCCTGTCTCAAAGTGCCTTTTCTCAAAGCACCTTGTCCAGTGCCGATGAGCAGATGAATCTGCAACAATTGATGCGCCAATGGGCCCATGTAAATTATGAGCTCAAGGGCGACGATCAAGAGGATGCCTTCGCCAAGCTGGCGAAGAGTGCGCAAAGCTATCGTCAGGCACACCCGGATGAGGCCGAAGGCCATATCTGGTCCGGCATTATTCATTCCAGTTACGCCGGTGCAAAGGGCGGCTTGGGGGCCTTAGGTCTGGCTAAAGAAGCGAAAAAAGACTTTGAAATGGCCATGCGCATCAATGGCGAAGCACTGCAAGGTTCGGCCTACACCAGTTTAGGTACCCTGTATGCGCAGGTGCCGGGCTGGCCTATCGGTTTTGGCGATGATGAGAAGGCTCAGGAGCTGTTTAAAAAGTCCTTGGCTATCAACCCTGACGGCATTGATATTAATTACTTTTATGCTCAGTTCCTCTATGATGAAAGGAAGTATAAACAAGCGAAAGCGCATTTATTGCGTGCCCAGGCAGCGGCGCCACGCGCCGAGCGTCCACTGGCCGATAAATATCGCCAGCAAGAGGTGGCTCAGTTACTGGCTAAGGTGGAGCGCAAGCTAAAACGCTAACAAAGGAGACAGGGATTGCGGTTGTTACTGGTGGAAGACGATGTCATCGTTAATGAAGGCTTGAGCCGTACCCTGGCTCACGAGGGTTATGCGGTGGAATCGGTGACCTGTTTGGCCGAGGCGCGGCCCATGGTGGCCCATGATGATGTGGATCTGGTGATCCTCGATCTCGGCCTGCCTGATGGCGATGGTTTAAGCCTGCTAACGGATATTAAACGTCGTGCCAAGCCCTTACCGGTGCTTATCCTCACCGCCCGTGACAGTCTGGATGACAAAATTCAGGGCCTGGATTTGGGTGCCGACGATTACCTGGTCAAGCCCTTTGCCGTGGACGAGCTATTAGCACGTTTGCGGGTGCTGGGTCGGCGCGTCACTGGTGTGGCATCAAGCGTATTGCAATGTGGTTCGGTGCAAATGGATCTCGGTGCCCATCAGGTCAGTGTCGATGGCGCCTTGCTCAATCTGCCGCGCAAGGAGTACATGCTGTTGAAGGCGTTAATGGAAAACCAAAGTCGGGTGCAGTCCAAAGAGCAGCTGGAACAAAAGCTGTACCAATGGGGGGAGGAGCTCGGTTCTAACGCCATCGAAGTGCATATTCACCATTTACGTAAAAAGTTGCCGGCCAAGATGATCAAAACCCTGCGGGGCATCGGCTATGTGTTGGCCACCAATGAAGGCGGCGAACCTTGAGCATACGCACCAAGCTGATGATGCTGTTGTTGGCCATGCTGGTGCTTATCCTGTTTTTAGCCCTGGCCCAGGGCTATCAACGCAGTTTGGCCCGTGCCGATGCCTTGTTTGACCAGCATCTCCAGGCCCGCACCCAATTGCTGTTTGCCGTTGCTCCCGAGGCCCTGCCCAAGCAACAGGCGCAATTTTGGCAGCGTTGGCAAGGCGATACTTTAGTGGGGGGAAGCGAAAGCTTACTCGCCAAGGTGCCGCCCCAGGGCCTGCAAACCATCAACAGCCAAGGGCAACGACTGCGTATCGCCACCTATTGCCGGCAAATAGATTGCGTGGTGCTGGGCGAGCCCATCAGTGAGCGTTTTGCCCTGTCGGAGCAATTGATCATCGCCCTGATGTTACCCATGTTGCTCGGCATTGCTTTATTGGCGGTGTTTATCAGTCTGGCGGTGAAGCGCGCCTTACAACCCCTCACCTTACTCTCTCGCGAGCTCAAAACACGTGCCGCCAATGACTTTTCCATGTTGCGCACCCAAGCCAAGGCCTCGGAAATCAAACCCGTGGTGGACACCCTGAATGCCCTGTTGCGGCGCACCGAGCAGGCCTATTTGCGTGAGCGCTACTTCGCCAGCGATGCCGCCCATGAGCTGCGCACACCCTTGAGCGCGATGAAAATCAACCTGCACAACTTATTACAGCGTCATAATGATGAGGATGCCAAAGCGCTGAGCCTGAGTGTCGACCGCCTTAATCATTTGGTGGAGCAAATGCTGGCCCTGGGACGGACTTCCTCCCAGCAGTGGCAGGACAAACTGGCCAAGCAGTCGCTGGCCCATATTTGCCAGCAGTTAATCGCCGAGCTCTATCCGCAAATAGCGCAGAAAAATCTGGATATCAGCTTAAGCGGCGAGTGTCGCGAGGTTATCGGTGAGCCCTTTACCCTTAATGTGATGTTGAAAAACATCATTAGCAACGCGGTGAAATACACCCCGGCTAATGGCCGTATTGCCATTCACTTGGCCGACCGAGGTGATAATATTGAGCTGCGGGTGGCCGACTCCGGCCCCGGCATTGCCAGCGAGTTACGGGAGCGCATTTTTGATCGTTTCTTTCGCGTTGGCGGCGACTCGCACCCAGCTCATATTCCCGGTGCGGGTTTGGGCTTGGCCATAGTCCAGCATGTGATAGGTCTCTATCAGGGCGAGGTGCAACTCAAGCAAAGTGAATGGGGCGGATTAGAAGTGATCATTACCATGGCGGTACAGCGGGAGACATTATGCAGCGATTGATATGGATATTGATGCTGCTGAGTATGCCGGCGTTCGCCGAGCTCAAAGAGTTTAAGCTGGTGCTCAAGGATCACCTTTTCTATCCGGCGCGCATGGAAGTGCCGAGCGGTGAAAAAATTCGCCTCTTGGTACACAACCTCGACGGCGACCCGGAAGAGTTCGACAGCTTTGATTTAAACCGCGAGAAGGTGCTGTTCCCCGGGCGCATTAACGTTATCTATGTCGGCCCTCTGGCCCCCGGTGAGTACTTCTTTTTTGGCGAATTTGCACCCGACACCGCACGGGGAACCCTGGTAGCGGTGCCATTTGCGGAGCAAAGGCTATGATCAACAGTTTATTAGTGACCATCAATCAATTGTTGCCGCCGGCGGTGTTGCTGGTGTTTGCCCTGGTGTTGCACGTTAAGCCCCTAGGTCGAAAGCGCTGGCTTATTTTATCCTTGTGGCTGGTGGTGCCGACATTGAGCTATATCCTCGCGCTTGAGCAGATCAGCCAGTGGTTTGATTACCTGGGCTTTGAGTATTCACAAATGCTGCTGGTGGCCCTATTGGTGCTGGCGGCGCTCAGCGGTTTGGCGCTGCGGCTATGGGCCAGTTTTGTGTTGCTGTTGGCCAGTGCCAGCTGTTTATATTTGAGTCACTACTTACCCTGGCTGCTGCAAGGGCAGATGGAGCTGGCTCGTGCCCTGGGGGTGTGTCTCGGGGTGGGCATAGTCGGTAGTTTTGCCATTTTATTTTATTTCTTTCTTACCTGGTTGGCCGATCACTACGGGCCCTGGGGGGTACTCGGCCTGTTTAGCATGCATATTGCCGGCTCCATGGTCGGCATGCTGGATATTGCCGCCGGTGCAGGCTTACTAACCATGCCTTCCCCCTTGGTGGATCTGCGCACCCTGTTGGACGAGCACAGTATTTTTGGCCGTTTGGCCAAGGTGGTAGTGGGTTATGAAGCGACCCCCAGTTCGCTGTCATTATGGGTGTATATATTGACGCTGTTGGCGCTGCTAGGGGCAGCAAAATGGCAACGGAGTAGACAAGAATGCGATATTTAACCTGGGCTTTATTGCTGCTGAGTGCCAGCAGTTGGGCCGATGGCATGGTGGTCGATAAGGTCTACCATCCCTATGTCCTGCCCTATGAGAGGGAGCTGGAATGGCGTCTGGTGTCGCGACAAACCGATGAAGGCAATGTGCTGGCGCAACGCTTTGGTGTTGGCGGTGCCATTAGTGAAACCCTGAGCCTGGAAGTCTATGGTGTCGGTGAGCGCGACGATGAAGGCGACTTTGGTCTGGCCGCCTATGAAGCTGAGTTGCGCTGGCAAATGGTCGAGCAGGGGCGTTATTGGGCCGATTTTGGCGCCCTATTTGAAATAGAAAAGCAGCACAAAGAAGATAACTATGAGATCACTTCCGGTCTCTTGTTCGAAAAAGAGTTCGGCATCACCAGCCTCACCGTCAATGCCTTCTTGGTGTATGAGTGGGGCAGTGATATTGATTCAGAGTGGGAGTCGGAGTTTCGGGCGCAATATCGTTACCGCCTGCGCTCGGCGTTTCAGCCGGCATTAGAGCTCTACAGCGGCGAAGACTTTGTCGGTGTAGGCCCGGGCTTTATCGGTTTGCATCGTTATGACGGTCAGCATCAGCTTAAATGGGAAGCGGGCTTTATCAGTGAAGTGGGGCATGGTGGTAAAGACCATAGCTTTCGCCTGGCCCTTGAGTTCGAGTTTTAACAGTACTTTGCAGCTGTTATCAGGGCCTGCATCTCTAAAAGACAGGCCCTAACGCTCTAGTTAGAACTTACTGGGTGCCGGCGGCACGCTCAGTGGTTGTCTCGGCTTGGCCTCAAGTTCCTTGAGTAGCTCTTCAACGGCGCGCTCAATGGAGGGATCCTTACCCTGATAAATAAGCTCAGGACGATCTATCACCTCGATATCCGGCGTTACGCCTTCGTTCTCGATGATCCAGTTCCCCTCGTTATCTAGGATGCGGAAGGTCGCCGCAATCACCTGGCCGCCATCGACCAGATTCGGGTTGCCGGAAATACCGATTAAGCCACCCCAGGTACGAGTACCAATCAGCTTACCTAAACCCGCCTGACGGAAATAGTAAGGCAGGGCATCACCGCCAGAGCTGGAATAGCCATTGATCAGCATGGCCTTAGGACCATCGTGGGCAAACTGCGGGGTTTTTGTCGGCTCAACACCACGGCGTTTCCAGTAGTTCAGCGGCTTACGTGCCAGCCAGGTGATCATATGCTCGGGAATAAAGCCACCGCCATTGTAGCGGTCGTCGATGATCATGGCGTCCTTGGTGGTTTGCGGCATAAAGTTTTTGAACATGGCGCGGTTGCCCTCGTAATGGGTGTTGGGCAAGTGCACATAGCCGATTCGGCCATTGGAAAGCTTGGTCACATAGTCGGCGCGCTCGTGCACCCATTGCAGATAACGCAGGCCTTGCTCGCTGGCCACTGGCTTGACGCTGACCTTCCAGGCACCTTTTTGGCTTGGTTTGGAGTTTATTAGCAGCTCAACTTGCTCTCCCTGGGTGTTTTCCAGCAATTCATAGAAGTTACTCACCTGGGTGACTGGGCGGCCGTTAACGGCAATAATGAAGTCTCCCTCGCTGGCTTTAACGCCCGTGGTGCCCAGTGGTGAACGGAAGTCTTCATGCCAGTTTTCGCCTTGGAAAATCTGCTCGATTTGCACATAACCCGAGTCGTGGCTCGCCAGTTTGGCGCCCAGCAAACCGTGTTTTTTGCGCTCGGCCGTAGGCATATCACCGGATTGCACATAGATGTGACCGGCATTGATCTCACCGGCAATTTCGCTCAGCACATAGTCAAGATCGGCGCGGTGCGCCACGGCATTGGCCAACGGCTGATATTTGGCCAAGATAGCATCCCAGTCCTGACCATGATGGTTTTCATCGTAGAACCAATCACGCAGGGTGCGCCAGCCTTCCACATACATTTGCTGCCACTCGATTTGCGGGTCGATTTTCAGCGTCATCTTGGTTAAATCCAGCTTGGCCGCGTTCAAATCCTGATCCGCTTTCGGCGCAATAACGCTGTAGTCCTTACCGGCACGCACCAAAACATGTTCACGGTTGCTGGACAGGGTATAGCCACTAACACCTTTGGCCACGGTTTTCAGTTCAGCGTCGTGCTCTGTGCCAAGCAGCTGTAAATCGCCACTGCTCATGATTAACACGCCGCCTTCGACGCCGGCTAAGGCGTTGTAGTCTCCCGCTGGAGCGTTAAGAACGGTCACCCGTTGCATAAAGCCACTGCTTTGCAGCTGGTTTTTCTTGCTTGTTTCTTTGCTGTCGTCATCGTCACTAAGGATGGCCGCTTCATCGCTTTGCAGGGCAATTAAGGGTGTGATCTTGCTGTTTACCGCGGCGGCATAAATGCGCGTGGCACGGTTAAACATGTAGTCAAACTCGTAGCTGCTAAAGGCGAGGTTGAAGTCGCGCTCAGAGGTAAAGTACAGGTATTGGCCATCCGGTGAGAAGGCCGGGCTGTGCTCATTGGTCATCTCGTCGGTTAAGCGCGTCACCGTTTGCTCATCGGTATTGTAGTGCCATAGCGAGGCATAGCGGTTTTCGTTGTTTTTCACAAAGACGATGTCTTCGCTGTTAGGCGACCAGATGTACTGTTGAATACCATCCTCATCGTACAGGCCGGTATCTATCTTGTACTGCTTACCGGATTTTGCATCCAGCCACCACAGGGTGTGATTTTTATCGGCAAACAGCAGTTTTGAGCTATCCGGCGACCACACCGGGGTAAAGCGCCAAATGGTGCCGTTGTCGGTGAGTTGTTTCACCGCATTGTTGTTGGCGCGATCTTTTAGGTAAATCTCATATTCGCCACTTTCATCGCTCATATAGGCAATGTAGCGACCATTTGGCGACCAGCTGGCGTCAATTTCACGCCCCGTTGGCGTATAGGACAGGTTGCGTGTGGGCCCTTGTTTCACCGGCACGCTAAAGAGCTCACCACGGGCGGTGAACAGGGCGCGTTTGCCATCATGAGACAAGGACATGGAGTCGATAAACTCACTGACATTCTTGCTGTAAGGCATGGCATACTGGCGTAGACCGGCAATATTAATGGTGAGCTTGGTGCTTTGCTCAGTAATTGGGTCGAAGCGATAGAGGTAGCCGCCATTTTCATAGACCAGGGCGTTAGGGCCGGCCGATGGCCAGAGCACGTCAAAATCCTGGTGATTAGTCAGCTTTTTCGCCTCGTCCCCCTCGCGGTATTGGTACAGATTCAGGGTGTAGTCGCTGTCGGAAACAAAATAGATGTTGTCGCCCACCCAGGTCGGTTGCTGCTCGGTGGCGCGACTGCTGGTCAATTGCTTGGAGGTGTTGTTTTCTAAGTCATACACCCACACATCCTGGGCACGACCGCCTCGCGAGCGCTTCCAGGTACGAAACTCGCGGTCGATGGGGGTGTACACATACTTACCGCCATCGGGAGAGAGCATACCCCCGCCTGTTTCCGGGATAGCCAGAGGCTGCTCTAAGCCACCATCCGCCGGCACCATATAGGGACGGCCCATACGCTTGCCCCAAGGGGTACGGTTGGCACGAAAGACCACGTTTTTGCCATCTGGGGTCCAATCCAACACCCGGTAATCATAACCACCGCGCGGCGGCATAGGGCCAACATCGTTATAGTAAGTCAGTTGTTTTAGCCCGGAACCATCGCGGTTGATCACGTAAATTTGGCGGCTGCCGTTGTACTCGGCGGCAAAGGCGATGCGCTCCCCATCCGGTGAGAATTTAGGAAAGGTCTCAAAGCCAACATGATCGGTCAGGCGTTGGCTGGCACCGGTTGCGGTGTTGGCCACATACACATCACCGGCGTAAATAAAGGTGACATGTTCGTTGTGAATATCGGGGAAGCGCAACAGGCGCGTGTCTTCGGTTTCATAGGCCGACACCCAGGGGGCCAGCGTGGTTGCCACGGCCAAAGCCAAGGTCGTTATTGTTTTCATGGTTATCCTATCCTTTTGGGGAGACTGTTACATCATAGCAAGGGAGCGGATAACTGCGACCGAGGTGCGACTAAAAGTTTGTTAAAAATTATGTAGATGCTTGTTTTTGTGGTGGCGCACTAGTCATTAAAGGTTTGCAGCTCATGATAGGGGTTGCGCAGCTTTTGCTGGTACCAGGTCGTGTCTTCAATGGCGGCGAAGGCCTCTTTGATGTTGGCGACCGTGGTAGCGTCCATGTCTTTGTTGGCTGCCAAGTAGCCGTAGACGCTAAGCTCTTCGATGGCGCTGATAAAACGCAAATGACTGGCGGGCAGATTAAACTGCTGCGCCATGGCACCGACATAGTTAGGGTCATCGATGATCAGATCCACCTTACCGGAAAGCAAGAGGCGGTAGGAGTGCTTGATATCTGTGGTTTGCAGCACGGTAAAGCCGCGTTTTACAAAAAACAAGGCGCTGATATCATCGCGCTGCACCGCTATGCGATAGGCTCGGGCGTCCTCGAGTTGTTTGATGTTGATGTGTTTGCTTGACGATAAGCTGACAAAGCCCAAACGAAAATAGGCGACCTTGCCCAGCCAGTGAAAGAGCGGCTCGCGCTCCGGTGTTTTCGCTAAACTGTAGATCAGCGTATTGGCCTGCTTTTTGGCGAGGTAAAAGGCCCGTGCCCAGGGGTAGATGTTGATATCGGCATCCACATTCGCTTCGCTGAGCACATGACGAACGATATCCGTGCTGCTGCCGCCGATATTGTCATTGATTAAAATCTGGTTGGGCGGGCTCAGTTCGGTCACCACCTGCACGGTGTCATCCGCAGCACTGTTAAAAGATAGAAGTGCGCATAGGAAACATAACAAGGGGAGTGACGTTCGCAGCAAGGGGGGCATGCTCTTTCCTTAAGCCAATAATTCCCCTAAGCATAGATAAATGCAATGAAGAATGCACCTAATAACGAAGAAAATATTCCTCATTTGGGTACTTTAATGGATTTATACCAATTCTGTTAAGTATGTGAGCAGATATAGCGCCGGATAAATGATGTGATAACAAGGCGGAATTTTTCTTATGTAGTTACTCTACATCGAAAAATTCCAACGCCGTGAGCATGACATTTAGCCCGCTAGAATGATTAGCTATTTAAGTGAATTGGTATTAGTAGGGCGCAGAAACGATAAAAGGGCCTTGCGGCCCTTTGGTGAAGTATCGTTCAAGTTAGCTGCTGCCTTAACCCCTTAAGGCAACAACCTAGGTCTGAGACCCTGTTTTGCAACTGTGGCTTCTCTTTGTTTCTAAGCAATAGAGAGGAAAAACCCAGCAATTGCGGCGCTCATAAGGTTGGCCATAGATCCTGCCAACACTGCTCTGAGCCCTAGACGTGCGATGTCCTTTCGCCGGCTTGGCGCCATACCGCCAATCCCGCCTAGTAAGATGGCTATCGATGACAGGTTAGCAAAACCACACAGTGCAAAGGTTACGATTGCTTGTGTGTGCTCACTTAACTCATCACGATAATTAACAAAGTCCAAATAAGCGACGAACTCATTTACGACTAATTTCTGGCCGATAAAACTACCGGCTCGCATGGCTTCATCCCAAGGCACACCCAATAACCAGGCGACCGGGGCGAAGACATAACCTAAAATCTGTTGCAGCGTCAGCTCCGGGTTATCGAAGAAGCCGCCAAACCAGCCTAATACACCATTAAGCAGGGCGATAAGCGCTACGAAAGCCAACAGCATGGCGCCTACGTTCAGGGCCAGTTGCATACCGCTTGAGGCACCAGCGGCCGCGGCATCGATGACGTTAACCGGCTGCTCATGCTCGGTATCGAGCTCTGCCAGGGTTTCCTTCGGGGTTTCCGTTTCCGGCACTATCATTTTGGCCATCAGGAAACCACCGGGGGCGGCCATAAAGCTGGCAGCAATCAGGTAGTGCAGTTCAACGCCTATCTTTACATAACCGGCCATGACCGAGCCCGCTACCGTGGCTAAGCCACCTACCATGACCGCGAATAATTCCGACTTGGTCATGGTGGTAATAAAAGGTTTTACTATCAAAGGCGCTTCGGTTTGGCCAACGAAAATATTGGCGGTGGCCGAGAGCGACTCGGGGCGCGACGTTTTCAATAGCTTTTGCAGCGCGCCACCTAAGAATTTAATCACCCAATCCATGATGCCGAGGTAATACAAGACCGCCACCAGGGATGAGAAAAACACGATAACCGGCAACACCTGAAAGGCGAATAAAAAGCCTAGAGTGTCTTCCTTGGCCAAGGGACCGAATAAAAAGCTGATGCCATCGGTGGCATAGCCAATTATTTTGGCAACCGCCCTAGACATGGCTTCAAGTATGTTTTTGCCAAATTCAAAAAATAATACAAAGCCACCTATGATGACTTGCAGTAAAAATGCCACGCCGACTGTGCGTGGATTTATCGCTTTACGGTTTGTTGATGCCCCGTAGGCAATCGCCAGTAGCACCAGCATACCGATCAGGCTCATTAATGTTGTCATTGCCGATGTTCCCGTTATTCTTGTAGTAGGTGTTTGATTTTACTTTTTATTATGTCAATTGCTACGCGGTTTTTACCACCTCGGGTGACCACCAAGTCGGCGTTGTGCTTGGACGGCTCGATAAACTGGTAAAACATAGGTCGCACGGTGCGCTTATACTGTTCGACAATCGACTGGATTGTGCGACCGCGCTCTTCAATATCGCGTTGCATACGGCGCATCAGACAGATGTCCAGCGGCGTATCGATAAACACCTTGATATCAAATTCATCTCTCAGTGCCGGATCGCTTAATAACAAAATACCCTCGACGATGAGGATCTTTGCCGGTAAAACGCGGCGTGTTTCCTTTGCGCGGGTGTGCTCGTTATAGTCATAAATGGGCACATCCACGGCGCACCCTTCACGCAATTTGCGCAGGTGCTCGACCAACAATTCGTGCTCAAAGGCATCGGGGTGGTCATAATTGGTTTTGACGCGATGCGCCATAGGTAAATGTGATTGATCCCGGTAGTAGGCGTCTTCCTCGATAATGGCGATCGCCCCAGGCTCTAGCTCATTGACCAGTTCGTTATAAATAGTTTGGCTAAACAACGACTTACCCGACGCAGACGCACCGGCAATGGCGATAATGGTTTGTGTCACAAACAAAGCATCCAGACTGAAATTAGACAATTGATTACTTTAGCAAATTCGCCACGAATAATCTCAATTGATGCCATCCATTAGCGCTTATGCGCGCCAAAAGTGACGCAAATCCTCACGTTATTTCGACAAATGTAGCCTTTATAACGGGTTTTTATTAAGGACTTATGTCCGCTTGAAAAAACATCAGCGGCGAACCCCGTAGGCCCAGAACAAACCTATAATTAGTGTAGGACTTTTGTCCTGTTGGTAAATTTATCAAGTGGTTAAAGTGAGCAACATAGCGTAATAGAGCGAGGCAAGTATGGCACGAGCAATGATCTTGATGGCCGACAGTCTGGGTATTGGCGCGGCACCCGATGCCGAGGCCTTTGGCGATCTTGGTGCCAACACCCTGGGTCACATTTTAGATGCCTACCAGCAGCAATGGGGTGAACCCCTGGCGCTGGCAAACTTGTCGCGACTGGGTTTGATCGATGCCTGTGAGGCGGCGTCTGGTCGAACCCTTAACGTTGCCAATCGCCAACAGCCAATGGCTGCGTGGGGTTATGCCAAGGAGTTATCCAGTGGCAAAGACACGCCGTCGGGGCATTGGGAAATGGCCGGAGTGCCGGTGTTGTTTGATTGGGGTTATTTCCCCTTAACCACACCCAGCTTTCCCGCCGAGTTGATTGATGAATTGGTAGCGCGCACCGGCATTCCCGGGATCTTGGGTAATTGTCATGCTTCGGGCACGACCATTATTGCCGAGCTCGGTGAGGAGCATGTGCGCACGGGTAAACCAATTTGTTATACCTCGGCCGATAGCGTGTTCCAAATTGCCGCCCATGAGCAAAGCTTTGGTTTGGATAAGTTATATCAGGTCTGTGAAGTTGCACGCTCACTGCTTGATGACTACAACATTGGCCGCGTGATTGCGCGCCCCTTTGTTGGCAATGACAAGGATGATTTTAAGCGCACCGGTAATCGCCGCGATTATTCGGTGTTACCGCCGGCCCCGACTGTGCTTGATAAGCTGGCGGCCGCCGGTGGTGAGGTGATCAGTATTGGCAAAATTGCCGATATTTATGCCCATCAGGGGATCACCCAAAAATTTAAGGCGCCGGGCCTGGAAAACCTGCTGGCGAAAACCGTCGAGGTGTTTAAACAGGCGCCGGACAACAGCTTGGTATTTACCAATCTGGTGGACTTCGATGAACTCTATGGTCATCGTCGTAACGCCGTGGGTTATGGCGAAGCATTGAAAGTATTCGATGACTTTTTGCCCCATGTATTGGCGCAGTTAAAAGAAGATGATCTGCTGATCATCACCGCCGACCATGGCTGCGACCCCACCGCCCCAGGCTCGGATCATACTCGCGAGTATGTGCCGGTAATCGCCTATCGCCCGGGCATGCAAGCCGTGGCGCTGGGTGAGCGTGAGAGTTTTGCCGATATCGGCCAGACCCTGGCGCAATGGTTTGACCTAACAACACTTGAATATGGTAACGGCTTTGTTGCGGCGCTTTCGCTCGATACGCCGGACACAGCACAGTAAGAGGACAAGATATGAGTACGCCACATATTAGCGCAGCCCAGGGCGATTTTGCCGAAACGGTATTAATGCCGGGCGACCCACTGCGTGCCCAATATATTGCCGAGCACTTTCTCGACGATGCCAAACAAGTGACTGGCGTACGCAATATGTACGGTTTTACCGGCACTTATAAAGGCAAGCCGGTGAGCATCATGGGCTCGGGTATGGGCATTCCATCCATGTCCATTTATGCCCGCGAGCTGATCGTCAGCTACGGCGTGAAAAACATTATTCGTATTGGTACCTGTGGCGGCATCGCCGCGGATACCAAAATTCGTGACGTGATTTTTGCCCAGGGTGCGAGCACCGACTCCAATGTCAACCGTGCCCGTGTGCGTGGCTACGACTTTGCCGCCCTGGCCAACTATGGCTTGCTTGAAAATGGCGTACGCGCCGCTCGTGAATTGGGTATCGATGCCAAAGTAGGGAACGTGTTTACCACGGATACCTTCTATCAGGCCGACTCCTCGTTTTACGAAGAGCTGCATAAGCTAGGTGTACTGGCGGTGGACATGGAAACCGCCGGCCTTTACGGTGTGGCCGCCGAATACGGTGCCAACGCCATGGCGCTGTTTACCGTGAGCGATCATGTGATCACCGGTGAAGCAACGCCAGCCGAAGAGCGTCAAAGCACCTTTAACGAGATGGTGAAAATCGCCCTCGAATCAATCTAATTTATGCACCTAGGGGCCACCCTAGATTGCAACATCAGTGTTCCTTGGTAATACGTGAAAAACGTTAACCTCAAAGTCCCCGCTTTTTAGCGGGGCTTTTTTATGCCTGCAGATAAGGAGAGCGCTTTGTCTTTTTTATAGTGGGCGTTTGACTAGGGGGAGCAATTAACTTATTAATATTGAGGGTAACTTGTTTGAATTGCCTTAGGTATTTGATATGGAAGTGACTTACCAGAGCTTAAAAGCGCGACAGCGTAGCGAACGAAGTGAATACTCTGAAAACATAGGTTTGCGGGTGCACAGGGCACTGAGCTGGCTGCATAAAGCAGAGCAGATGGAAGGGGATAAAGACTCCCAGTTTATCTTTTATTGGATAGCCTTTAATGCCGCATACTCAAATGTTATTGACGATTGTTACCGTTATACCGAGCAAGATACATTCCGTAATTTTATCGAACGCTTATGTCAGCTGGACGAGCAAGGCCGCTTAGCAGATCTGGTCTGGAATGAATTTGCCAGCAGTATCAGGGTATTGTTAAACAACAAATTTGTGTTTCAGCCCTTTTGGGATTTCCACAATCATAAAAAGTCCGAACAAGAGTGGGAAGAGCGCTTTAAAGCCGCAAATTCCTACGCTAATAAAGCACTCGGCGGTAAAAACACCTCCGCCGTATTATCGGTCATATTTTCTCGCCTATATACATTAAGAAACCAGATTATCCATGGTGGCGCCACCTGGAATAGTTCAGCAAACCGGGCTCAGGTCCGTGATGCGGTTACCTTCTTATCCAAGTTTATTCCGTTCACAATTGAAATCATGATGGATAACGCCCAGGAGTTTTGGGGAGAAGCAAGTTACCCCGTTGTAGAATAAAGCAAATTACCAATACACCCATCTCAAAGCTTAAAGTATATGAGTGGGTGTCTTGTTTATTACTCAGTTTTTCTAGCGCCTCTCGTTCAGCCCTTGGGCTCTTTAACTCTCTTGGTAGCTTTTAGTCCAAAGCTTCCACGATAGAAAAGTGATGGCTGGCTATTCGAAAGCCCTCCCTAAGGTAAAATTTATGGGCGGGAAAGCGTTGCACGCCTGAATCGAGGTGGATCTGCGTACAGCCGACTTTTTTCGCATAGCTTTTAAACCAGTTCATAAAAAAAGTGCCGACGCCTTTTGAACGGTATGCTTCATTGGTAACCAGATCCTCAATATATATATGCTTTCCCCAAGCGAGTTTTTCGCCCATGCTGAACCCGGCAACCGCCAACACCTCGCCCTCCGATATCACATAGACTAGCTGATAGCCCTGCGCTTTTTGTTTCTCTATCTGCACATGCAAACTTTCACGACTGTACTGCGGGCGCAACTGCAAGAGTACATCAAGCACCTTGTCTTGAAGGTCACCTTGACCCATAAACCTAACTTCCATCTACTTCTCCATTTTGGTGTCTTTAAGCAACGAACGTCATCGTACATAAAACTTATCTCAAATCCACATTGTCGACAATTATATTCGATATGCATATAAATAAATTGTTTAAATGGGTTTATAAATTAATATTGTCGACAATGTCAATTTGGGAATTAGATGCTAATGTGGTTTAACTTTTTCGGAACGCTCAATACTTGCTTCATCTTATTTAGTTTAATAGGGGTGTATTCTCAAGTGCGTACCATATGGCGAAGGAAACAAGAGCACATACAAAATCCAACGCATATCCTGTCGCTGAAAATGTTTATGGTTAGCTTCTTCGCCTACTACTCCTTCTTTGTATATGGCATGTCGATAGAGCCTTTCAATCACTATATTGTGTGGCCTAGGTTATGCGCCTCAGTGCTGGTTAGTATCATTCTTTATGAAATATGGCGAGACAGGAAGACACGGCCGTCGTTTCTATGTTTTTCAGCGGCCCTGGCGCTACTTTTGATAGGCGCTTTGTTTGGTGTCATAGGAACTGCTTATGAAGATCAAGGACAGCAAATAATGGCGGTAATGATAGTCTGTATTACCGGGCTCATTGCACATGGCTATCACAGTCAGATCACCTTGGTGCTTAAGGCGGGGGAGACCGGGGCGCTGGATAGAAAAATTAGTGTGTTTATTTTACTGATGGACATTTCAACTATCGCATTTTCTCTGAGCATGGGGCTTACACAAGGTTGGCCGCTATTGCTGTTGGCGAGTGTCAGTGCCATTACAAAAATCGCCGTGCTTTATTTATTCAGGTGGGTCCGTTTTAGCCCGATAGCAAGGGCCCGACGAGCCGCTCAAAAAGAAGGATTCTGTATGACAGAATCGAGCCAACAATGAGCAGGGAAAAATTACCAAGACACCCATCTTTAATCTTAAAAAATTACCAAGACACCCACCTCTGACTGTGAAGAATAAGAGTGGGTGTCCTCGATAACTCCCACTCGAGAACTTAGATAACTCTTTTTTCAATATTGACTGTTTTTCGAACTGAAAAACGTTGTTTTATTTCAACGCGCCACATTGAGTGGTTGTTCGATAAATGAGCAAATTACAACTAAGCTTCTCATTTGAGTTGAAACAGTGCTTTCTGAAGGTTAGCGGGTCCCGCCGCTATTTAAGTACGACCAAGGCGCTCGATCGGGTGAATATAGAATTCAAATGTCACATTTTAGTTAACGCACTATTTACAAAAAAGGCATCTTGCCTATCGTTGGTTAGCGTAATGATTATGGAAATATCGGACGTCAAAAAGTACTTGATTGCGGACGGTGCTGACTATTTGAAATTACAGGATAACCTTGTGGTTATAGGCGAATAGTTACTTTATCAAGCCTAATGGAAACTAAAGCCTAAGCTATTGAGTGCGGGTTAACTGGTTGTATTTAGTTTGTTAATCAAGTTTTGCAATATGGAAAACGTGCTCCAGCATAAAAGCTCTATTGTCCTACAGTTCCGAATATTGAAAAATGAGAATAATAGTCTTCACTTCACTTTAACCTTCTGTTTTTAAGAGTTAATTCTCCCAAAAAAGCAAAAAAACAAGCCTTGAATAGTAATCTTAAAGTATTAGTACTTTTTTATCATTTCGTCCTTGACGATTGAGTGCTTATCGTACAATACTATTTTTAACATAAGTTAAGAACTTAACGCTTGCTTAATTGGTGAAGTTAATTTTTCTGTCAGTCCACAAGTAAGTGTGGTGTTTCACACGCTCCCGAGAAAAGTAAAAAATGAAAAGTTATCTAAAACACGTTCAATTACTCTGTATGCTTGTTTGCGCTGCAACATTAGTAGCCTGTACCACCTCAGGTTCTCTATTAACTGGCCAACCGCTCAAAGCTTCTTCTCAGATTAGTGATGCAGAAGCTACTGCAAAAATTGTATTTTTCCACGATGGTCCTGTTGATGCCGAGACCTTACGAACGAACTCGATCGTTATCTCAACTCAAGGAAAAGTCATTTCCGGGCTGCACCCGCAACAATACACAGTTATTCAAGCCTGCAGTGGTATGCAAACTTTCCAAATCGCTCGAGGTGGCTCAGCAGCCGTCTCAGTAGAGTTGCCTATTGCTGAAAACTCTGTGTATTACGTCAAGTTGCAACCAAGCACACAAGCATCCGGAGTTACCTACCAGGTTTCGACGCACCGCAGTGTTAGCGATGTCATTGATGGCCGCGAAGCGCGCTCATTTTTGGTGGCGCGTCACCAAGCTAACTGTGCCACACCAGAAGAACCTGTAACGCCAGAACCTCTAATGTCTACTTTTGATTCAGAAGCGCTCTTCGCTTTTGATGGAGCGGAACTTACCGACGTCGTAGCCTCGCATCCTTTAGATGAAGTCGTGAACTTTATCGAGGCCCACTCTGACCACTCTATGCGTATTACTGTATCTGGTTATACCGACCGTCTGGGTGCTCGCGACTACAACCAAACACTCTCTGAGAAACGTGCACAAACCGTCGCCAATTACCTTAAAAACAAAGGTTTTAGCGGCAGTCTCCAAGTATTTGGTTTTGGTGCGGCGGATCCAGTTGTAACGGATTGCCCTTCTTCGTTAAGCCGAGATGCCTTGATTCAATGTTTACAACCGAATCGACGCGTAACAGTGCGTGTTTTATCGGCTAACTAATTCTAATTTACAAGCGCACCTACTAAGCGAAAGCGCTTGCTGGCTATTTTTATAAAATTTACGGAGATGATGTCATGGTCAAAGGGTATGAAATCATTGTTTACAGCGGTGAGCGCGTGGTCGAGAACCACTCTTTAACTACTGACGGGGGAGCATTGACAATCAATGCTCAAAACGACGTTCGTTACGAGCTACTTGACCCTGCAACAGGTGTCGCGCCCCAACAAGTTCTCTTCAAACGTGAAGGCGAAAATTTGGAACTTCACTTTGGTGATGCGGCGCCAGACGCAATCGCAGACGTTATTATTACTGGCTATTATGACCTGAGCACGCCACCCAAGTTTTTCGGTTTAGCAGAAGACGGAGATTACTATTCCTTCGTTCCGCAAAGCGGCTTGACTGAAGACCTGTTAGACAAACTTGACGAAGACGACGAGACTTATCAAAGCTTAGGCTACGAAGATAGCGACTCAGGTATAATGTGGTGGCCATTAGTGTTAGGCGGTGCAGCATTAGCGGCATTGGCGCTTGATGGCGGAAGTGACAGTGACGACAAGGTCAGTATTGCTCCAGACAGCCTTGATATCGAAGCTCCAATCGTCACTTTTAACGACTTAATTACTAATGATACAACGCCCGAGCTCAACGGCACAGTCAATGATCCAGATGCGAAAGTGGTCGTTATCATTAACGGTGTTGAGTATGAAGCAACCAACAATGGCGATGGTACTTGGACAATTGCTGATGACGTCGTTGCCGAATTAGAAGATGGCACCACCGCGGTTGTTGTGATCGCGACGGATCCAACTGGTAACGAGGGGGAGGCTGAAGGCGAGGTTGTTATTGATACCGTAGCGCCAGGTAATGGCGATGATGGTAATAGCATCATCTTCGATGATGGCGGTGATAACCTATTATCCGCTACGGAAGCGGCCGATGCCACTTTAAGTGGCCAAATCGAAACAGGCGCATCAATCATCCGCGTCGTGATCAGTGACGGTACCACCGACATTGAGGTTGACCCTACAGCAATTAGCGTTGATGAAAACGGTAACGTGACCATTAGCGGACAGGACCTCAGTATTTTCGCCGACGGTGAGTTGACAGTTACCATGACGGTTGAAGATGCTGCTGGTAACCGAGGAAACGTGACCGATACCACCACCTTGGATACGGGCGCACCGAGCACGGGTGATGGT
>NZ_PQCF01000031.1:1937-2634 GCF_002964765.1 Pseudoalteromonas sp. T1lg88 | reverse complement strand
CGACAGCATCACCATCAGTGATGGCGTGACCACCATCACGGTACCGAGCTCGGCGATCAGCACGGATAGCAACGGCAACGTGACCGTCGTTGGGCAAGACCTTTCAGGCCTCGCCGACGGTGAACTAACCGTCACCATGACAGTGACCGACGCTGCCGGGAACACAGGCACGGTCACCGATACCACCACCCTGGATACGGGCGCACCGAGCACAGGTGATGGCGCAAACGGTATTGCGTTCGACGACGGCGGCGATGAGCTGTTAAGCGCGGGTGAAGCGACCAACGTGACCCTTTCTGGCGTTGTCGAAGCCGGTGCCACCGTCGACAGCATCACCATCAGTGATGGCGTGACCACCATCACGGTACCGAGCTCGGCGATCACTTTGGATAGCAACGGCAACGTGACCGTCGTAGGGCAAGACCTGTCAGGTCTCGCCGACGGCGAACTGACCGTCACCATGACAGTGACCGACGCTGCCGGGAACACAGGCACGGTCACCGATACCACCACCTTGGATACTGGCGCACCGAGCACCGGTGATGGCGCAAACAGTATTGCATTCGACGACGGCGGCGATGAGCTATTAAGCGCAGAGGAAGCGACCAATGTGACCCTTTCTGGCGTTGTTGAAGCCGGTGCCACCGTCGACAGCATCACCATCAGTGATGGTGTGACGACGATCACGGTACCGAGT
>NZ_PQCF01000031.1:0-1760 GCF_002964765.1 Pseudoalteromonas sp. T1lg88 | reverse complement strand
AACAGTATTGCGTTCGACGATGGCGGCGATGAACAATTAAGCGCGAGTGAGGCGACCAACGTGACCCTTTCTGGCGTTGTCGAAGCCGGTACCACCGTCGACAGCATCACCATCAGTGATGGCGTGACGACGATCACGGTACCGAGCTCGGCGATCAGCATGGATAGCAACGGCAACGTGACCGTCGTAGGGCAAGACCTTTCAGGTCTCGCCGACGGTGAACTAACCGTCACCATGACAGTGACCGACGCTGCCGGGAACACAGGCACGGTCACCGATACCACCACCTTGGATACGGCCGCACCGAGCACAGGTGATGGCGCAAACAGTATTGCGTTCGACGATGGCGGCGATGAACAATTGAGCGCGAGTGAAGCGACCAACGTGACCCTTTCTGGCGTTGTCGAAGCCGGTGCCACCGTCGACAGCATCACCATCAGTGATGGCGTGACGACGATCACGGTACCGAGCTCGGCGATCAGCATGGATAGCAACGGCAACGTGACCGTCGTAGGGCAAGACCTTTCAGGTCTCGCCGACGGTGAACTAACCGTCACCATGACAGTGACCGACGCTGCCGGGAACACAGGCACGGTCACCGATACCACCACCTTGGATACGGCCGCACCGAGCACAGGTGATGGCGCAAACAGTATTGCGTTCGACGATGGCGGCGATGAACAATTGAGCGCGAGTGAAGCGACCAACGTGACCCTTTCTGGCGTTGTCGAAGCCGGTGCCACCGTCGACAGCATCACCATCAGTGATGGCGTGACCACCATCACGGTACCGAGCTCGGCGATCACTTTGGATAGCAACGGCAACCTGACCGTCGTTGGGCAAGACCTGTCAGGTCTCGCCGACGGTGAACTGACTGTCACCATGACAGTGACCGACACTGCCGGGAACACAGGCACGGTCACTGATACCACCACCCTGGATACGGGTGCACCTTCGGTGACCATCAACGATAACACCACCAATGACAGCACCCCAGCCTTGACCGGCACCATAGATGATCCAGAGGCGAGCATAGTGGTAACCGTTGAGGGTGTGGATTACGCCGCCACTAACAATGGCGACGGCACCTGGACCTTGGTGGACGACACCTTACCAGCGCTTATGGACGGAAGCTACCAGGTGACCGTGACCGCCACCGATGCGACGGGTAACAGCGGCACGTCCACGGGCACCTTAGTCATTGACACCAGCGCGCCAACCACGGGCGATGGTGCGAACAGCATTGCGTTCAACGACGGCGGCGATGAGCTAGTTAGCGCAAGTGAGGCGACCAACGTGACCCTTTCTGGCGTCGTTGAAGCCGGTGCCACCGTCGACAGCATCACCATCAGTGATGGTGTGACGACGATCACGGTACCGAGCTCGGCGATCAGCACGGATAGCAACGGCAACGTGACCGTCGTTGGGCAAGATCTGTCAGGTCTCGCCGACGGTGAACTAACTGTCACCATGACAGTGACCGACGCTGCCGGGAACACAGGCACGGTCACCGATACCACCACCTTGGATACGGGCGCACCGAGCACCGGTGATTAAAAACCCTAGCTCAGTTGCTTAGAGCACTACCTGCTCTCTATGACCCGGCCCAAGGTTCAGTGGTTCGAATCCACTCGGTCGTACCAATTCTCTACAATATTTCTCGTATTCAATAAAAACCCTAGCTCAGTTGCTTAGAGCACTACCTGCTCTCTATGACCCGGCCCAAGGTTCAGTGGTTCGAATCCACTCGGTCGTACCAA
>NZ_PQCF01000006.1:335909-466699 GCF_002964765.1 Pseudoalteromonas sp. T1lg88 | reverse complement strand
CCCGTGAGGCTTAACCATACAACACCAAAATGGTGTGAGACTGTTAAGTTAGAAGTTAGAAATTAAGACTGAAGTAGACACATTACTTATTAAGCTTTCCGAATTTACAATTTTTCCTGACGACCATAGCGTTTTGGAACCACCTGACCCCATGCCGAACTCAGTAGTGAAACGAAACAGCGTCGATGATAGTGTGGCATTTGCCATGTGAAAGTAGAACATCGTCAGGGCCCTATTTAGGAAACCCGTTGCAGTAATGCAGCGGGTTTTTTGCTTTCTGGCTTGTGATTTCTTGTTCCAATGTGGTCGCTCATTGCTCTACTACCGCCCTTCTTGTCGGGGTTATCGGCAATATGCTCCTGCATTGTTTAATGTTGGCCTAAAGGCCAACCTACAATTCTTGACGGCAAACCCCGAGCTACAACGCAAATCCCGAATAGCCTGGTCTCATCATGGTTGCCAGTACTTTTATGCTTATGTTACAAAGAGTTTTTGTTCATGAGCAACGACTATGTATGAGCTTTATCATTGGTTTGATCTCTTAGGTGTAGCCGTTTTTGCTATTTCCGGCACGCTCTTGGCTCATGAAAAAAATATGGATGGATTTGGCGTGATCGTCCTGGCCGCTGTAACCGCCATTGGAGGCGGGACACTGCGCGATATGCTTTTAGATGTGCCGATATTCTGGGTGTATGACACCAGTTACTTTATCACCATATTAGCCACGGTTTTTATCACCATAATGTGGCTTAACTATAAACCACACTTTCCTCACTACTGCTTGCAACTCGCCGATGCTCTGGGGATCGCCTTTTTTGCCATTATGGGGGCTCAAAAGGCGTTGGAACTTGGGGTGCCGGCAATGACGGCCGTGATCATGGCAGTACTGACAGGGTGTTTTGGTGGCGTTATTCGCGATGTTTTGGCGCGAGAGGTGCCCATGTTGTTAAAAGGTCCCTTGTACGCCATCGCCTGCGTTGTCGGGGCCGGTTTATATATATTGCTTCTGCACCTGGGAACCAATCCTGAGTTGGCCATGTGGCTCGGTGGTATCGCTACCTTGCTGGTGCGCCTTATTGCCATTCGTTGGAATCTGGGTTTATACGTTTTCCGATATCCTAGCTAGACTTAGATTAACTAGTCAGGCAAGGAGACAGGGATGTGTCTTTAGCGCAAGTATATACTCGTGAACAAATCGGCATCGAAGCCATTGAGGTGCGTGTTGAAGTGTATCTCGGCTCCGGCCTGCCCAATTTCAATATCGTTGGTTTACCCGAAACCTCGGTAAAGGAAGCCAAGGACAGGGTGCGCAGCGCCATTGAGAATAGCCATTTTATCTTTCCCAACCAACGTATAGTCGTCAACTTGGCTCCCGCCGATCTACCCAAGGAGGGAGGGCGTTACGATCTTGCCATTGCCGTGGGTATACTCATTGCTTCGGAGCAGCTTAAGTTTGCCAATCTTACTCAGATTGAGTTGCTGGCCGAGCTTGGCCTTGATGGACAATTGCGCCCCATTCGTGGGGTGATCCCCTCGGTCATGGCTGCCAACAAGGCCAATCGCCTGGTCTATCTAAGTGCAGAGAATCAAGGTGAGGCAGCATTAATCGACACAGCTCGGGTTAAGTGTGCTCATTCATTACAGCAGCTCTGGCACGATCTTTCCGGGCAGCAAGAGCTGGACTTGTTGACTCCTTTGCCCATTGAGCAAAAGATCACCCCCGCGAGTGTCGATTTTAGTGAGGTCAAGGGTCAGCCCATGGCAAAGCGGGTGTTAGAAATCGCTGCCGCAGGTGGCCATAATGTGTTCATCTCGTGATATAATGGACCCATTAAGGTTGAGTAACAGTTAAAGCAGCATGGACAAAGCATATAGCTACATTCGTTTTAGTACCAAAGGGCAGATTGAAGGTAGGAGTTTAGCCAGACAGACAGAAAGAGCTGAGCGCTATGCCACAAAGCACGGATTGATCTTACAGGACGTTTCCTTTCACGACCTAGGGGTTAGCGGCTTTAGAGGTAAGAACGCTTCTGAAGGAGCTTTAGGGCAGTTCCTTGAGGCAGTAAGAAGTAACCAGATTGAGAGTGGTAGTTGGTTATTGCTTGAGAGCTTTGACCGCATGAGTAGGCAGCCCGTTGAAGATGCTTTACCCCGCCTTATGGACATCGTACGGTTAGGGATAAATGTCGTGACCCTTGAGGACGAAGCCGTCTTCATGAAGGGTGACTTAGACATGACTAAGTTAATGATCTCACTAGTTAAGATGGAAAGGGCTCACAGCGAATCCAAAAGGAAAAGTGACCTCCTGAGTGACGTATGGCGCAGCAAAGTTAAACACGCCTCAGATAGACCTACCAAAGGGACGCTGCCTCAGTGGTTGCAGTACAATTCAGACAAAACAGAAATTCTTGTTATTGAGCCTAAGGCAGCGCTGGTACAGGCTATTTTCCAAATGTCTGTAAACGGTATGGGTCGTGCTTCGATAGTCCGTGAGTTAAACAACCTTAACGTTCCTCCCATTGGGAGAAGTGATAAATGGCATACCTCGTACATAACCAAGCTTTTAAACAGTCGTGCAGTCCTAGGGGAGTATCAGCCTCAGACTACAGTGGGGAGAACAAAGCGGGAGCCAACAGGCGAAACAATTGCTAATTACTACCCACCAGTTGTCAGCGAGTCCTTATGGCTAAAAGCGCAGGCATCTATACAGCTCAGGAAAGTTAAAGGGTCAGGGTCACTCAGGAAAGGAGTAAATAAGAACCTATTCTCAGGGTTCATTAATTGTGAGTGCGGGTCTTCTATGAACTTTGTGTCTAAGGGGAGCGGTAGTAAAGGTGGTTACTATCTGGTGTGCAGTGATGCTCGTTACGGTAAGGGTTGTCAGTACGTAGGGCATAGGTATTACTCAGTGCAGTGGGTGGTTCTGATCGCTCTACAGAAGCTTCTACACACGTTTACGCACCAGCCTGAAGACACGGACAAAGAGCTTCACCTAGAAGGGGAGAAGACCGCTGTAGAAAGGACTATAGACAACCTCATGGATGATCTAGCGGAATACGGTTCTAGTCCCGCAATAAGTCGTAGGTTGAGGAGCTATGAAGATAAGCTCAAGGAGATAGAGCAAGCGCTAGTGACACTCAAAGCGCATAGGGAAGTAACGAGTGAGGCCGTTGACCTTGAAGGTCTTACCGCGAGGATTAACGAGCAAGGAGAGCGTATGCAGTTGCACCAGTTCCTTAAGAGGCGCATAGCTAAGGTCATAGTGTACAAGTGCAAAGAAGGGATAGATATCGAGCTTAAGGAAGGTCAGACGATTGCCCTCAAGTGTAACCCTGAGACAGGTGTCTGGTCAGATGGTCTTGGGCTTAAGTTTACAGTGGATAGAGATACACGTTGGCCATAGCCCCTAGGGAGGAGGGGTGGAGGTATGGACTGACTTAGCGATTGCATCGGGTCACTACGTCCACACAAAATGTGTCGTTCAGTATTTCATTTTTGATATTACCCACTTGTGTCAATTAGTGACCCAGCGGCCAGGCCTTACAGTAATAAGCGTGTTCAATCTGATGTTATTCGATTACTTCAAGAAATGAGGGTTGCAGTTTGTTTAAGTAAACAGGTAGTCTACGTTATGAGTACAAGGAGCCAAAAGACTCGACAACCTACGGTTTTAAATGAGTTTTTGTATTAATTGCCACTGAAAGGGGAACAGTTATGCCTATAAAGTCAAACATGAATGGTTTAAAAAAGTTCACAGAGAATGTAAAACAATTGCAAGGTAATCATCTGGTCAAGTTTCTTGATGTGATGTCCCCTGAATTTATTTCAGGCTGTTCACCCTTCAAAAACTTAGATGAACTCTTTGCAGCAAGTGGCTTTAAGATTGAGTCGAAAGAAGACCTTGAAGCAGTTCCTAGTGATGAGTGGGAACACTTTATTGTGACCACTACAACCTTTGAATCATGGGAAGAAATGCAAAGGCAAGCCGTAGCAGCCTATGTTAAAAAGCAGCTTTCTAAGGGCCTATAAGTCAACCATTGAAGTCTTCAACTCAAAAGGCACACTATGATTCAAACGGAAGTATTGGCCATGTGGGGAGCTGTCACGGGCACAATAGGTACTCTTGCTGGCTTGATTAACTTGTGGTTTAGGTTTAAACAGTTCATTTCAGATCGACCTCATTTAAAGTGTGAATCGACTTTTGAACATCTCGGGCCCAAGTCACACAAGCATAGAGTTACAGTTAGATCCTTGGGGAGAAGACCTGTAAGAATAGATTGCATTAACTATTACATCAGGCCACGTGCATGGTGGCGAAGCCTTATTAAAATTGGGCATCACAGGGATGGTAGGTTTATATATAAAGACTCCTCACCTAACGGGAAGAAGTTGGATGAAGGCGAGAGCGAGGACTTTAAAATCTCAATGCCTAATGGTTTAAAAGTAACAGATATTTATAAGGTGGAGTTGATAGATCAAACCGGTAAATGCTGGCCTGTAAAGTGGTTGTCTAAAAAAAGGCTTTCACAGGTTGCCACACAGGAATTACTAAATACTTTTTCTAAGGAGAATGAGTATAGGGCTGTGGATGTATCAGGGCATCGTTTGGGTATCAAGTTCTATATTAGCGGTAGTTACTGGTGTAAAGGAGCTTCCCAAAATAGGCGATACGGTATAGCTTTTTCATTCAGGAGCTTTGACACATATAACAAGAAGTTTAAGGACTTAACGGAACATCAGTGTGAGAAGTATCTATCAGGTGAAGTTGACAGTATAAATAGGGAAGCTTAGCCCCAGCTAACATCTTTGTCAGTTGAGGCCACAGCTCAGGGGCAAATGCTAATCACCTTTCCTGTATTTGGCTAGCAGACGTTTAACAGTAGGTTCAGACACATTAAGCGCTTGAGCAGTCTTAGACGTTGATAAACCTCGCTCTAAGCGGTACTCAGCGACCTTCTCAGGGGTTACCTTTGCTGGACGACCAATGACCTTACCTTCCTTCCTAGCCCTTGCCTGACCCTCTATGGTGCGTTCCCTGATGCGGTCTCGTTCAAACTCAGCAAAGGCTGTAAACATGCGTAGCATTAGCTTGCCTTCAGGGGTCGATAGGTCTCTTGTGGGTAGGTCTAAGCTGTGGACATTGATGCCTTTGTCGCCCAGGAGCTGAATGGTCTTCTGTACGTCTATATTGTCGCGTCCTAGACGGTCTAATTTGAGGACTACCAACGTGTCACCTTCCATGAGTTTATGCTTCACAAGCGCTCTGAAGCCCTTGCGTTCCATCGCACAGACCGCACCAGAGACAGTCTCCTCAACAACAAAACTATCGCTGACTTCATAACCTTTGTCTTTGAACGCTTGTACTTGGTTGGCTGTGGTTTGCTCTGTGGTTGATACCCGACAGTAGAAATAAGTCCTGCTGCTCAACTCGATACTTCCTGAGTGATTAAAGTGGGGGTAATTTAATGATACCGTATTGAAAAGTCAACACCCTACATATAATACCTTTCTGAGAGGTATCACCTAAGGGGTATTAATAACGAATGCTTTTAATCCCCCTTTGGAAGTTTCCACTAATGGTGCATTATCGAGGGGTAGCCCTCAAGGGGGGAGGGGTGGAGGTAATGGACTGCCTTAGCGATTGCATCGGGTCACTACGTTTACGCAAAATGTATTTTATTTCTCGACAGTTTTGTGAGTAGGTTTAACGCTATCTTCAGGGTGTTCATTTTTGGCATCGTGCCGTTTTTGAACAGGCTCTTGAGGGGACTCTTCAGCTTGTCCATTTTTGGCATCGTGCCGTTTTTGGACAGGATCTTCAGGGGCTTCTTCAGGTTGCTCATTTTCGGCCATTGGCTGATTGTGAGCAGAGTCTTCAGATTGGCTCATTTTGGCATCATGCCGTTTTGAGCTAGGAGTTACCTAGCCCATTGTTCCTTAGTGAAACCCACCAGCTGGTGGCGTTCCTCTAGAAGCCCTCATACTTATTCTCGTCAGTTTCACTAAAGTCTGCATCATAGTCCACAAGCTTATGATTAGACCCCCAGTAGCTCTCTACAGCGCGTAGAAGCTTGTCTGGTTCCTTGGCCTTGTTTGCTACTTTAAGGATAGTCGCTAATAACTCTTTATCGGTATCACATAGTTGACCTTCAGTTTCTGGTATATCGTCCCCAAAGCTGTCTTTTATTAGCTCCTGTCGTGCAAGCCTGAGTATTGGGTAACGTGTAACTTCGTTCTTGCCCACAGAGCTGGTTGGCTTGAAGAAACCCTTTTCCATAAACTCCCTTCTTTCTTTACGCCACTTCTCAACAGTAGAGGTAACGACCCCAATCTTCTCAGAGGTCTGTTTAATGCTTACCTCAGGGTTGCTGTCCATCAAGGCTAGGAATCGCTGCCATTGAAGCTCTGTACGCTGGTTTGCTGTGAGTGACTTGGCTGTATGCTCTGTGTTTATTGACAATGCTTTTTCTATAGGTACGTCCTCAGAAAACACACACCTGAGTTGCTGATACCTTGCCCCTTTAGAATCCTTGTTGATTTGCTTAAATGCAGCATACCTATGGAACCCATCAACGATAATGTACTTGCCCTCATTGCTTGGGTCTGTGGTGACTTCAATTGGGGTGATGCGTTTCTTGGGGTTGTCCTTGAGGGCTTTCACTATGTTCTTGATGTGTGCCTTGGAGCCAAGTTCCTCACCTACTTTCTCTCCGTATGTGCCTGCTCTTGGGTCTCTTACCTGATAGCGTTCATCGTTAGCGTTGATGCTGTTTATGTTGATTCTAATCGTTTCCATGAATACTGCTTGTTATCTCATTGGGGCGGCGACTTTACATGGTCTTTGAGAAAGACACAAGGTGGGGAGCCTTAAAGAAACGGGTGTTTAAAGAAAAGCCTATACAAATCAATTTGTTGTGTTTTAATTTGGTCTTCATCTCCCCTAGTCAAAGCGCCCTTTTTGACTAGCTCTGACTGGCGTTACGTATACTCCAAGTAGCTCCCTCAGCAAGGGCATTAGCTGAAGCATTTCCTTAGTAACTCCTTGCGGTTTCCTCGATATGCCCCGTTTTGGAGGGGTAGTAAAACTGCTACTACTACCCAGCCATAAAAGTAAACTAAGGTGCTGTTTGGTATTGGCTATTGCCTTGAGGGTGTGCGTATCAGGAGGTATTCATAACGTGTAAGCCAATGTAGTTCACCACGCATAAATAAGAACTAAATGCTGGGAAGGTCACCGTTGGATCTTTTAGAGTGGAAGGTGAGCACGTTGTGACCATGCCCGTTTGGGTATACCTAAAAAGGTACTGTTGAAGTTGGCCCTGTTTTCACAGAGCCGAGGTTTACTGCTTTATCACGAGATTTCGCAAGTCCCTCCGTACTTTCGTACAAGAGAACTGCATGTAGAGTATGCGTAACCACATCTTCTCTCACCGTTAAGTACATGACAGTATGTAATGGTCGTTGGTGAAGGGGTCTTAGCGTTATGGCAATGATAGCTGCCATTGGAGTGGTCTGTATGACATCCTGAAGCATTTGTGCGTCCTGAATGTGCGCCTACAGTGAAGCTGAACACGCTAGCGAGAGCGACTATGATAAGTGTTTTTTTCATTACTTTTCCCTGGTAAATAAATCCCAGCTATTTGATAGCCCATGTGAAGACAGTAATCAACTTTATTTAAAGGGCTAGTCCACTGTGAAGTGAAAAACTAACTAGCGCCATTCAGTTCCCTCAAGAATAAATGGGTCTTTATGGACTCATGATATTGTTTAGTGGTCCTCCAGGTACAGGTAAGTCCATGTTGGCACAGAGGTTTGCGACCATATTGCCGCAGATGTCCACGCAACAGGCCTTGGAGACCGCCGCCGTATATTCAGTCTCGGGAAAGCCCATCGATGCCAGCCAATGGCTGCAGCGTCCTTTTCGCTGCCCTCATCATACCTGCTCGGCGGTAGCTCTAGTTGGCGGTTCCTCTAAACCTAAGCCGGGTGAAATTTCCTTGGCTCATAATGGTGTCTTGTTTTTAGATGAGCTACCCGAATTTGAACGTAAAGTGATTGATAGTCTAAGAGAGCGATGGAAACCGGTAAGGTCACTATCTCACGAGCCGCTCAGCAGGTGGATTTTCCCGCACGTTTTCAGCTAATTGCTGCACTGAACCCCAGCCCTACCGGGCATTATAGCGATAAGCGGGCAACGCCTGATCAGGTGATGCGCTATCTGGCGCGTATTTCCGGCCCCTTTATTGACCGCATCGACCTGCAAATTGAATTGCTCCGCATTCCCAGTGCCCAGTTGCTCTCCTCGCAAGCAGAGGAAGACAGCGCGACCATTCGTACCCGGGTGATCGCCGCCTGGCAAAGGCAGCAGCAACGCCAAGGCAAGGCTAATGCCTTGCTGTCGGTGCAAGAGCTGCAGACTCACTGTGCGTTAACTGCCTTGTGCCGGGACTATCTTGGTGCTGCCAGTGAACGCTTCAAGCTGTCGCCTCGCTCTCATCAACGTATTATCAAGGTGGCGCGAACCATAGCCGACCTCGCCGGCGAGCAGGAAATTTCCCAAGCCTGCATTAAAGAGGCTTTAAGTTATCGCGCTTTTGAGCGCATGGTGGCAGCTCTGGGGTAATTGCCATTGCGCCAATATTTACCAGCTGTTAACATTGTTGAACTAGCCAAATTGGAGTGTTCAATGAAAAAGTGGATTTTTGCGGCCGCGTTATTACCTCAACTTTGCTTGGCAAATGCTAGCGATGCCATGACTTTTTATCTTGATCAGCAATACCAAAAAGCCTTTACCTTATTTGAGCAAACCGCCGAACTTGGCGATGGCCGCAGTCAGTTTAATCTTGCAGTGCAGTACTTACGCGGACAAGGAGTGAAGGCCGATCCCATCAAGGCCTACGGTTACTTTTCTGTGGCCATGGATAATGGCTTTAAAATGGCCGAGCAGGCGAGAAAGTCTGTGGCTCGCCGCCTAGATAAATCCCAGTTAGCACAAGCTAAAAACTTGGCCGACGAGCTTATCGCTCGCTATGGCAAGCTAGGAACTCAAAGCATCAATTATGAGTTGAGTCGTACGCTTACTTATAATCCGACCCGGGAGAAAACCGCTAACCCAGCTACCGCTTACCCCGATTCCCTGCAAAGCGATGGTGTGCCGGGGCTGGCCAGCTATCTATTTGATATAGATGAAAATGGCGTGCCGCGGGATCTGCTCTTGCTGAATTCCTATCCGGCTCCCGAGTTCGGGCAAAGCATTGCCGAAAAATTACGGGAAACTCGTTTTGTTGCCGCCGATAAAAAGTTCCATAATGCCATTATTCGCGGTGTTTTCGCCGGTGCCCAAGACAGTGAAATGAGTCACAAGCTTAAGGCCAGGGCACAGCAGTTATTACAGCAGGCTAAAAGAGATGATGTGAATGCCCAGGCCGAATTAGCCAAGGTATTAAAAGTGCTGGATGACCAGCCTCAATATCATGCTATCGACGGTGGCGTGAAGGCCATACCTGTTGTTGCGCCACAAATAAGTTTTAGCAGCATTACTCAGCCAGAATTTACCAAGCAGGAAAAGTTAGAGACTACTTACTTTACCTTTTCTTACCTGGTTAATCTGGATGCCGAGGGTAAGGTGGCTCATTGGCAGCCGTATGAGCAGGTGAATATTCCCAGGGTCTTACGCAAAAAATCCGAAACCCTGATGAAGCAGTGGCAGCTAAGTGCCGCTGATGGAGAGCTAAAAGACCAAAATTGGTACCGGGTGCAGTTTTTCTATAATAATCAGGTCGCGAATTCAGCGTATTTGAATGACCAAATAACTGCCCATGTTGAGATTAAGCCGTTGAGTAACAAAGAAGAAGAACAGCAATGGCGTTATTGGCAGCATAAGGCAGCTATGGGAGGTCACAGCGATACCCTGTTTCAACTTGGGGTGAACTGCAATCTCCGTCCTACTGACTTTGGCGGCGAAACAAGATCATAGCCGGGCGCAATTACAGTTGGGCAAATGCCTGATGACCAAAGCCGATGGTTCTGCTGTTTATGCGGAGCAGGCTAAGCATTGGTTAGAAAAAGCGGCGGCGCATGGCAGCCTGATCGCTAAGCGTAAGTTAGCCGGTTGGTATGTACGCTATTCCGATAATGGCAGTGAGCTGGAAAAGGCCATAGAGCTGGCCGAAGAAGTAGCGGATGAGAATGATCATCCCCTTGCCTATGCTTATCTGGCAGCGGCACATGCCAAGCTGGGCAACTTTGAAGAGGCGGTTGATTACCAGCAGCAGGCGGTGAATGAAGCCAATGAACAGGCCTTTGAGCCGACGCCCTTCCTGCAGTCGCTTGCGGCCTACCAGCAGGGTAACATTCTGTTTTAAAGCCTTAACTTGAAGAGAGCATATAGCCTTTGCCGCGTACCGTGACAATGCGCTTTTGCTCTTTTTCATCGCCCAGCTTTTTACGCAGGCGCCCGATCAATACATCCACGGTGCGATCCGTAGGGCTCCAGTCCGGCTGACCAATTTCCTCTGACACCTTCTCCCGCGATGTGGCTTTACCCGCATTGGCAATTAAGCAAATCAATACCTTGTGTTCTGCCTCGGTAAGCCGCAGTTCTTCGTTGTTGGCGGTGATCAGGGTGCGATTATCCGGGTGCAGTTTAAAGTCTGCATATTCGATATATTCGGTGCTGTCACTGGCCTGGCTAGCTGCGCCATGCAGGCGCTTATATACGGCGCGCATACGCAATTCGAGTTCAAGTAAGTCAACGGGCTTGCAGATATAGTCGTCGGCTCCTTGTGCCAGACCGGCGATGCGATCCGACTGCGAGTCCCGGCTTGAAAGCATGATCACGCCGATCTCGGTAAGGGTGCTTAGCTCCCGGGCTAAGGTGAGGCCATCCTTTGCGGGTAAGACGATATCGACTATGGCCAATTCGATGGCATGCTGGGAGTCGCCCTGTGATGCTTGCGCCAAAGCCAATGCTTGCGCCCCTGTACTATCGACCTGGATGCAAAACTCGGTATCGGCAAAATGATTTTCGATGCGCTTAACGAGTAGCTCATCGTCTTCAACAAGTAACACATGAACGGGCATATGGTTTTACCTAGCGTTTTATTGACCTAAGGAGGCGGCAGTATTGGCTCCAACTTTATAATGTAATGGGCCCACTGCCAACTATTTACGACAAAGCCGAGGCCCGTGTTTGCTGGATTAATCAGATCAAGACAAGGAGTATGCCCCTTAAATTGCGCCACCATTATATTGCTCACGGCGGTTTTTAGCCCCGGCTATTAATCCTCCTTTGAGGCGAAAACTTAAGCGAGCAGGGCTAACAGCAAGATGATATACAGGCCACTGACCAGCAGCTGGATCAGACAAAAGCCCATAATATCTTTGGCCTTTAAGCCGGCAATTGCCAGAACAGGAATGGCCCAAAATGGCTGGATCAGGTTAGTCCAGGCGTCGCCCCAGGCTACCGCTAAGGCCACAGATGAAACCGGCACCTCAAGGGCCTGCGCGGCGGGAAGTAGTAAGGGGGCCTGCACCGCCCACTGGCCGCCTCCCGAAGGCACAAAAATATTCACCAGGCCGGCGCTAAGAAAACTCCATATCGGCAGGGTCGTACTATCGGACAGGGCAATAAACAGCTCAGAGATGTCTTTGGCCAAGCCGCTTTGGCTCATCAGCGCCATCAAGCCGGCGTAAAATGGAAATTGAATGACAATGCCGCTGCCGCTACGCACCGCATTATTGAGTTGGGTAATAAGCGCGCTGGTGTTGGGTTGCAATAGCAGGGCAAAAAACAGAAACAGGGCGATAATGGTGTTGAGGTTTAAGCCCTGTGCACCTGTATAAAAGCTGCTGCCCAAATAAATCAGACCCAGCAAACCTAAGGTTGCGGTAGGCCAGCGTGCCTGCTCTAAGGCATTGCCCGCAGCATTTTGTTGTGTCGTTTCCTTATCTCCCTGCAGTTGCTCTGTATCGACATAAACGGCGTCCTGCGCCTTGGGTAGCAGCAAGTAATTAAGCAGGGGCAAAATGATGGCCAGGCCAATCACCAGTGCCAAATTCAGTGTCGAGAACAGGGTTTGCGAGGTGTCTATCAGACCGATTTGCTGTTCGGCAAAGTGCCCCGGTGTGGCAATGGTCAGAGGGATCGAACCGGATAAGCCGCCATGCCAAATAATAAATCCGGAATAGGCACTGGCTACCAGCACCCGGTAGTCAACGCGACAAAAGCGCGCCACCGCCTTGGCAAACAGGGCGCCGACCACCAGACCAAAGCCCCAGTTAAGCCAGCTTGCTAAGAGGGCGACCAAGGTAGTAACGACCACCGCCTTGCCTGGCGTATTAAGGCGCCGAGCGACAAAGTTTAAACCGCGCTCGACACTGGGAGTGGTTGCCAGCAGGTAGCCGCATACCAAGACCAGCAGCATCTGCATAGCAAAGGTGAAGAGGTTGCTGATGCCGCCGCCCCACATTTGCACCAAGGCCAAGGGCGAGTGAGCACTGCTTATTAGCGCGAGCGCAAAGCTCACTAGGGTGAGCAGCATGACGATCAGCAGCGGGTCGGGCATGTATTTGTCGGTCAGTTTGGCTATGGGTTTGGCAATTTTGGCTAGCATAGGTCTGTAACTATTTGGTATTAATTATTATTGTTTTAACTATTACTCTCTTAACATAGATAGGGTAATGTTAAAAAGACTAAACTTTAGCATGATAGGCTAAAGTTAATGAGATTACAAAAAGGGCAAGGATTTAACTGATTGAAAAATAAGTATAAAAAGTTGGCCTGAATATTGTAATTGGTTATGGTAATTAAAGAATTGTAATTGACTAACGAGGCTTATATGTCAGGACAAGGTTCAGGTGGTAATGTAATCGCCGCTCTATGTAACGTATTCTTCCCGGGACTGGGGCAATTGGTACAGGGGCGTATTCTTGCGGCCTTATTATTTGCCATCTTCTTCTTCGGTGGCGCCGCTTTATGGTGGCTGATAGTGCCCGGCATTATTGCCGCAATCGTCTATGTTTGGGCCATTATCGACGCCGCCAAATATCGTTCTTACGATTGAATCGGAAAAAAGCGTGCTTAAGGCACGCTTTTTTTGTGTCTTTTTATATCAGGGTGAGCCAAAAGAAGAAACTCACAACACTTAGCAAGGTGCTTAACACCACTGCGCTAGCCAATACTTCGCTGCGGGTATCAAGTTGTTTGGCAACTAAATAGGCATTTACACCCAAGGGTGAAGCACTGAGCAGCACCACAAGGAGCAGTTGTTGCTGTGGCAAGGCAAAGACCTGGCTGGCAAATAACCACACCAGGGCGGGTAGCAAGAATAGCTTGCTGGCAGACAGGCCTAAAGCCAGATGCAGCCCGGGGCGAATTTGGTAATGATGTAAATTGGCGCCTAATACAAACAAGGCTCCGGCTATGGCCGGCTCAGCCAGTAGCGCTAAACCATTTTCCATTGGCTCGGGCAGGGCCAAACCGCTAAGGTTGAACAGCAAACCTAAAGTAATGGCCGAGATCACTGGGTTTAAAAGCAGTTGGCGCACCGTGGTGAGCCAGCTTACCCTTTGCGAGCGACCCGAAAATGCATAGGTGAGTAAAAATAGCAGGGCACTGTGGAAGGTGATCAGCACAAAAACCGTGGCCGCTATGTCTTTGCCAAGCGCCTGAATGGCAATGGGCAGACCGATTAAGACAGTGTTGGAATAACTGGCACCCAGTGCCAATACCGCTCCCTGTGACCAATCGCCGCTATAGTACCTATACAAGATCAGCATCAGGCTAAACATCAGCACCACCGGAATATAAAAGCTCAGCATCAGCTCCAGGCTAACCACGCTGCCCAGTTGCGCCTGCGCCATATTAATAAACAGAAATACCGGAATGCTGATGTAAAAGGTAAAACGACTGATCCCCGAGAGCTGTTCACCATTTAGAAAGCGCAGCTTGGCACAGGCAAAGCCGACGCCGGCGATAAATATTAGTGGGAAAATAATGGCAAAGGTATCGAACATGGTCATTTTTGGTGGCGGTACATAGGGGGATTTTATCATGCTCCTAGGCTCGGCGGAGCAACTAATTCCCTAGGCAGTAAGCTATGCTTGTTGGTATGATGCGCGCCTTATTTGCAAGGGCAAAATACCATGGAATATCAGCTATATTCTGATCCCTTATGGGGAAAGCGTGTAAAGCTAAGTGATGAGCACCGCTTAGTCGCGCGCTGGTTTAACGATGAGTTATATGACAATGATGAGCTGTTGCAGCGTTTTCAGCAGGCGCTAAACCAGGATTCGCCAAGAAGTTCGGTCAATGACTCGCAAGAGTTGGTAATTAACGGCAAAGAAATGCGGGTGGTGATAGCCCATGGCGAGGTGCTCTTTGAAAGTCACGGCTTGCATCACGATGAGGATGACCTTGACGCCTATGCCGCGGATGAGCTAGTGCTGGATGAATCTGAATTAGTTGCCGCCTGTGGCGTTGAAGACCTGCTCGCCCTTATGCAGGCGTGGCAGGGATTTCGCTAGCGCCGCTGCAATTAGCGCCGCTGAGCTTGGCCATGCACTTGCTCGTGCCGTTTAAAGATGGCGATGTTTCAAATGGCCTTATCATCAAGATGTACTGATATTTCGTTCTTTTAACTTACGCGTCAAGGTGTTGCGTCCCCAACCAATACGCAATGCTGCTTCTTGTTTATGGCCGCCACAACTGGCCAGGGCGGATTTGATCAGCCGCGTTTCCAGCTGTGCCTGAATATCGGGCCAGACATTGTCCTTACCCTGTTTAAACTCGTTATTGAGCCACTGCTGGAATAGATCGAGCCAGTCAGAATCTGCTTCTTGTTCTATGCTGGCACTGAGCTCGGGCGGCAGATCTTCTGCGCCTATGTATTCCCCCGGCGCCATCACTGTCAACCAGCGACAGGTATTTTCCAGTTGCCTGACATTGCCCGGCCAATTGAACAGCTTCATTTGCTCACAGGCCTGTGGGCTTAAGGTCTTACTGGGCACCTTTAATTCTTGGGCGCTTTTATTAAGGAAGTACTCGGCTAACTGCTCTATGTCTTCGGTGCGCTCACGCAGAGGTGGCAGCTTTAAGCGCACCACATTTAAACGGTGGAATAAATCTTCGCGGAATTTGCCCTGTTGTGCCAGGCGCTCTAAATCCTGGTGGGTGGCGGCGATAATACGCACATCCACCTTGAGGCTTTGGTGACCGCCAACACGATAAAATTCACCGTCGGCCAGCACCCGTAATAAGCGGGTTTGTACATCCAGGGGCATATCGCCGATTTCATCGAGGAACAGGGTGCCGCCATTGGCCTGCTCAAAGCGACCCTTGCGCACGCTGTCGGCGCCGGTGAAAGCGCCTTTTTCATGGCCAAAGAGCTCAGACTCCACCAAGTCCTTGGGAATGGCGGCCATGTTAAGGGCGATAAAGGGGTTATCCTTACGTGGGCTATGTTGGTGCAGGGCGCTGGCGACCAGCTCTTTACCCGTACCAGACTCGCCATTGATCAATACGCTCATGCTTGAGGCGCTAAGCTTACCTATGGCACGAAACACCTCCTGCATGGCCGGTGCTTCGCCGATAATCACAGAGCGTTTTTGCTCCTTGGTGACTTTTTTGGCCTTTTTTTGCGTGTGGGCACGTACGGCGCGATCAACCACGCTCACCGCTTCTTCTAAATCAAAGGGTTTGGCCAGGTATTCAAAGGCTCCTTTTTGAAAGGCCTGTACCGCCGAGTCCAGATCCGAATGGGCGGTCATGATGATTACCGGCAGATTGGGATTTTCTTCGCTGATCTGCTCTAACAAGGCCATGCCGTCCATTCCGGGCATGCGCACATCCGAGAGTAAGACCGCCGGTTGTGAAAAGGTCAGGGCGGTTAACACATCTTGGGCGTTATCAAAACTTTCTACATCATAACCGCTGCGCGTCAGCGCCTTTTGCAGCACAAAGCGAATCGATGCGTCATCATCTACCAACCAAACAGATTTCATCATAGCCCTCTTAGCCGCTTACAGTGGCAAATACAGTGTAAACTCAGTATGGCCCGGCCAGCTGTCGCACTCGATAAAGCCTTGATGCTGATCGATCAAGGTTTGTGCGATCGACAACCCTAGTCCCGAACCACCTTCTTTATTGGTTATCATGGGATAAAACAGGGTTTCCTTTACCTCCGGCGCTATGCCTGGGCCATTATCACAAATTTTGATCTGCAGGGCTTTTTTGAGTGTCGTATCGTAGCGGCGCACATGATAGCGTACCCGGGTTGATACTTTAATTTCGCCTCCTGCACTGAGCGCCTGCATGGCATTGCGCACTATGTTAAGGAGGACCTGCTGGATTTTATCGCCATCGACCACAACATCCGGAATACTCGGGTCATAGTCTTTAATCAGGTCGATATTTTTATTGTTATCCAGCATGCAGAGCTTTAATACATTCTCCAGGGTTTGATGGATATTGGTCGCCTGTTTTTGTAAGCGCTGGTTTGGCCCCAGCAGCCTGTCGACCAATTGCCTTAATCTATCCGCCTCGTGAATAATTAGCTGTGCACACTCATCGCGTTCCTGCTGATCAACCTCATACTGCAATAATTGCGCCGCTCCGCGAATTCCACCGAGTGGATTTTTAATTTCGTGCGCTAAATTACGGATCAGGGTTCTAGCCGCTTGGTGTTGATGCATTTGGTTGGAGGCTTGATCGAGGCGGATTTCTTCATCCGTTTGGCGGATTTCAAGCAGTAAAAATACCTCACCCTGGTAGTTGATGCGGCGGCTATTGAGCGCCAGGTTGGCATGGCGGGTATCTACGAACACCACGTCAGCCCTGTGCTGGTGGCAATCCACTCCTTGCTTGAGGGTGTAGTTGGCGATGCGCTCAAGCTCTACCGAGTGATAGTTAAATAGGGATTCGAAGGGCTGGCCTTGAATGCGTTTTAAGCCTTGTCCAAGCAGCTCGGTGCAACTGGTGTTAGCGTAAACCAGATTAAAATTTTTATCTAAAATAAGTATGGCAGTGTGCAGGTTTTCCCACATCTGCTGGAAGAAATCGCCGTGAAGTTTCATCTTTAGTAATAAGTTGCACCAGTATGGTGCAACTATCTTAGCAGGTTTATTAGGCTGTGCGCAGCCATTTCCTTAGCTGCATTGCAATTAAGGGCCGGTGATCATCGAGCGGCGATGCATAAAGAAGGTGATGGCCTTGGAGCTGGCCAATACTTCGCCCTCGCTATTGAGTAGTTTTAAAACCAGGCTGTGCTCGCCGCGATCAATATCGCGCAGGGCAAACAGGCTGGAGCTTTGTGGTTCGCCATAGGCTTGGCCGTCCATAAACAGCTGTACGCTATGTCCTTGTAAAAATCTTGGTTTCACCTGGCCACTGATATGCACTGAGCCGGTGTTGTCGCGAATGGTTTCTTCTTGCGTCGGTGAGGTGATAGTTATGCTAAATTTGACTTGCTCCAGTTCATCATCGACTTCATCGAGAACACTGGTGTCGATGCTTGGCATATTCATTACCGGAGCGTTAAGGGTGACTTTTTCTGCTCCCTTGCGCGGGGTGTCAGAAAATACCAATACGCCATTCTCATCCTTGTACACGTAGATGTCTTTGCTCGGTGCGGCCCATGCTGTACTAAAAATAGTTAGCAGCACGACCATACTTAAAATATACAGCCTTGTGTTCACGTGAAATCCTATTTATGGTTGTTATTCTTATAGTTAGCAAAATAAGCCAAGTTACTGGCTAGGTATTAACTTTAGTCCAAAGGTTGTATTTTTTCCATAAAAAAAGCCCGCAGAGCAGGCTTTGAGAACACACATGATATAACTAAATTGTCATTATCTGTTTTATACGCTGTAGTACATTTCGAACTCAACTGGGTGAGTTGTCATGTTTAGCTTTTCAACTTCTTTGGCCTTCAGCGCGATATAAGCGTCGATTAGGTCATTAGTGAATACGCCACCTTGAGTTAAGAACTCACGGTCTGCATCAAGACAAGCAAGGGCTTCGTCTAGTGAAGAGGCAACAGTTGGGATTTCAGCCGCTTCTTCCGCAGGTAGGTCGTATAGATCCTTGTCCATGGCATCGCCAGGGTGGATCTTGTTCTTAATGCCGTCAAGACCAGCCATAAGCTGAGCTGCAAACGCCAGGTATGGGTTAGCCGCAGGGTCAGGGAAGCGTACTTCGATACGACGACCTTTCTCTGAAGGAACCACTGGAATACGGATTGATGCAGAGCGGTTACGTGCCGAGTAAGCAAGCATTACCGGTGCTTCGAAGCCAGGAACTAGACGCTTGTAAGAGTTAGTTGCCGGGTTGGTGAAGGCATTGATCGCTTTAGCGTGCTTGATGATACCACCGATGTAGTAAAGCGCGTCTTCTGAAAGACCACCGTACTTGTCACCAGCGAAAAGGTTCTTGCCATCTTTAGCTAGTGATTGGTGACAGTGCATACCTGAGCCGTTGTCGCCAACTAGAGGCTTAGGCATAAAGGTAGCCGTTTTACCATAAAGGTGAGCCATGTTGTGGATAACATACTTCATCTCTTGGATTTCATCGGCTTTGGTAACCATGGTATTAAAGCGAGTGGCAATCTCGTTTTGACCGGCAGTGGCTACTTCGTGATGGTGTGCTTCTACTACATGGCCTAGCTCTTCTAGTACCAAGCAGGTTGCACTACGCCAATCCTGTGATGAATCAACAGGCGCAACCGGGAAGTAACCGCCTTTTACGCCAGGACGGTGGCCAGTGTTACCGCCTTCATAGTCGCGGTCTGAGTTCCAAGACGCTTCTTCGGCATCGATCTTGTACATAGAACCAGACATATCGGTTTTGTACTTAACATCGTCAAATAGGAAGAACTCAGGCTCTGGACCGAATAGAACTGTGTCGGCGATACCAGTAGAGCGCATGTACTCTTCGGCGCGCTTAGCAACAGAGCGAGGATCACGCTCATAACCTTGTAGTGTTGAAGGTTCAACTACGTCACAACGTACAATCAGTGTGGTTTCTTCAGCAAACGGGTCAAGCTTGGCGCTGTTTACGTCTGGTAGAAGTACCATGTCAGATTCATTAATGCCTTTCCAACCAGCGATTGAAGAACCATCGAACATCTTACCTTCTTCGAAGAAGTCTTCGTTTGCTTGGTGATGTGGGATAGAAAGGTGCTGCTCTTTACCCTTGGTATCGGTAAAGCGTAAATCTACGAACTTAACGTCATTTTCTTTAATAAAAGTTAAAACCGTATGTGACATGTGTCCTCCAACTAGGAATATTTTGTGTGCTGCATGTTACTGCAATTGTGCACTCATAAGCTTAAATCGTGCCAACTATTTAACTGCATGTTTTTAAGGGGTTTTAATTAAACGTGTTATTTCAATAAAGCTATTATGCACCCTTTTGGTGCGTAGTTGCATTGCTTTGGTGCATTTGTTTTGCCCTTTTTTAAGCCATGGTTTACGGCTCACTCAAGGCTTGTTTTAGATTAAAGCGCTTACCTTGTGCAAGGTGCAATAGGTTAGCTGAAAAATACCTGCTAAGATTTTTCTGTGGTTGATTTTTATCCATACTAACGGTGCGTTATGACAATTAGGTCACAGTCACAGAAAAATAATGTTGGATAAACTTTCATCTAGTGACGTTATAAGGGATAATACGCGCCCTTTTAAACCCAACGCAGGTAGTTGTTTGCCGAGCGTGGATCCTCTAGGAACAATGAGGCTTGCCTCTTAAGTAGATATATGAGCATCGAAAAGTTAAGAAATATCGCGATCATCGCGCACGTTGACCATGGTAAAACGACTCTGGTTGATAAATTGCTTGAGCAATCGGGCACACTGCAAACTCGCGGTGGTAACGAAGAGCGAGTGATGGATTCTAACGACATTGAAAAAGAGCGTGGAATTACCATCTTAGCTAAAAATACGGCAATCAACTGGAACGATTACCACATCAACATCGTAGATACTCCAGGACACGCCGACTTCGGTGGTGAAGTAGAGCGCGTTCTATCGATGGCTGATTCAGTACTTCTTCTTGTAGATGCTCAAGAAGGTCCTATGCCGCAAACGCGTTTCGTTACGCAGAAAGCGTTCGCACAGGGTTTGAAGCCAATCGTTGTTATCAACAAAATCGACAAGCCTGGTGCTCGTCCTGATTGGGTTATGGACCAAGTATTCGATCTATTCGATAACCTAGGTGCAACTGACGAACAGCTAGACTTCAAAGTAATCTACGCGTCAGCTATCAACGGTTGGGCAACATTAGATTTAGATGAGCCTTCTGACAACATGGAACCTATGTTCCAAGCGATCGTTAACGAAGTTGAAGCGCCGGATGCTGATCCTGAAGGTCCATTGCAGATGCAGATCTCTCAGCTTGATTACAACTCATACGTAGGCGTAATCGGTGTTGGTCGTATCAAGCGCGGTACTGTTAAAGTGAACCAGCAAGTCACTGTTATCGGTGCTGACGGTAAAACACGCAACGGTAAAGTTGGCCAGGTATTGACTTACTTGGGTCTAGATCGTCACGAAGCGCAAGAAGCAACTGCGGGCGATATCATAGCTATCACAGGTCTTGGTGAGCTGAAAATCTCAGACACTATCTGTGACGTAAACAATGTTGAAGCGCTTCCTCCGTTAAGCGTTGACGAGCCAACAGTTACCATGACCTTCTCAGTAAACACTTCACCGTTTGCTGGCCAAGAAGGTAAATACGTGACTTCACGTAATATCCGCGAGCGTCTTGACGCTGAGCTTGTTCACAACGTAGCACTACGTGTAGAAGACACTGACAACCCTGATAGCTTCCGTGTATCAGGTCGTGGTGAACTTCACTTAGGCGTATTGATTGAAAATATGCGTCGTGAAGGTTACGAGCTTGCAGTTTCACGTCCTGAAGTAATCCTTCGCGAAGTGGATGGTGTTCTTGAAGAACCGTATGAAACAGTAACAATCGACTGTGAAGACGAGCACCAAGGCTCAATCATGGAACAACTTGGTCTGCGTAAAGCGGAAATGACCGACATGTCTCCAGATGGTAAAGGCCGTATTCGTATGGACTTTATAGTTCCTAGCCGTGGTCTAATCGGTTTCCAAACTGACTTTATGACGTTGACGTCTGGTTCAGGTCTGATGTATCACACATTCGATCACTACGGTCCTCATAAAGGCGGTAAGATTGGTCAACGTAAAAACGGTGTATTGATTGCTAACGCGCAAGGTAAAGCGTTAACTAACGCACTATTCAACCTACAAGAGCGCGGTAAACTATTTATCGGCCATGGTGTTGAAGTGTATGAAGGTATGGTTATCGGTATTCACAGCCGTGACAATGACCTAACTGTTAACGCCCTTAAAGGTAAGCAGTTAACCAACGTTCGTGCATCAGGTACTGACGAAGCACAAACACTTGTGCCGCCTATCAAGATGACGCTAGAGCAAGCGCTTGAGTTCATCGATGATGACGAATTAGTAGAAGTAACGCCTGAAAGCATTCGTATTCGTAAGCGTTTCCTAACGGAAAACGAACGTAAGCGCGCTTCACGCGAAAGCAAAAAAAGCTAATTACAGCGAATAATGAAAAGCCCGCACATTGCTGCGGGCTTTTTTGTGCGCCTTGAAAAGTTGTCGCCGCAAACGTCAGTTAATTTCTAGATGCTTGTGTAGCCCATTGAATATTCTTGAGTATTCATCACTATTCATGTTCTTATTCTTTAAGGAATTAGAAAGACTTGAGCTGACTATTAACATGGAGAGCAGAAATGAGTTTAGGAACTGCAATAAAAAATTTGCGTCAGCAGTATCAATTAAGCCAGCCCGAGCTGGCGGTCAAGGTAGGCATTGAGCAAAGCTATTTATCCAAAATTGAAAATGATAAATCGACCCCTTCTCAAGATATTTTTGAACGCTTATTAAGTGCATTCAATCTTACCTTGGAGCAATTTATGGCGCAGTGGGGTGAAGACATAGACCTCGGGCAGCTGAACCAAATCACGCAAACCAAGCAATATCTGCAACAGCAGCAAAGTGCGATACAGCGCCGCCGAGCACAGATACAGATTTGGGCCATCGCCCTGGTTGCATTAGGCTGCGCACTTTTTTATTGCGCCCACAATGCCTTACTGTTCCCGGAGCGACAAATCGTTTACGAGTCGCAAGGGGTGATAAAAGACTCTGAGCCGGACGATGTTTTTTCAAGATGGCGCCATTTAATACCTGATGAGCAAGACCACGTAGAAGTGGATAAAAAGCGAAAGGAAATGTCTCTGCGAGCCGATAAAACCTATAGATACAGTTTTGATATGCTAGGGATAAAATTTGAAGAGCAGGTTGATGGTGGAAGACGGGTGTTTTTCCATAGTACCGTGATTGAACACCCAAGGACGATAAACGGTGTGCTGACCTTTATCGCTGTGTTTGCTTTTGTCAGCGGCGTGATGCTGGCCGTAACGCCTGTCTTAAATGGGCGAAGGAAAAAGCGTTAGGCAGAGACGGCGTATTGACGCCGTCTTGTTTATGTCATGCTTAACCATCGCGGCCATCCACGCGGGGCTTAAATACCACGGGGGCATAGGCGATGATATAAATCAGGTAGGCAAGGGTCCACAAGAGTGCAGACACCAAGATTAGGCTTTGATACTGGTCACTCACCAGGGGCGCAAACACCCGGATCACAAAGGCGCTAAACAGGGCGATAAAGGCGCTATTGATCACCCAGCCTACCTTGATCATGCGTCCGGTATGACCGAGAGACACCCGAGATATCATAGCCAATATCATTAATCCCATGCCGCCAACGGTAATGGCATGATAGGCCAAAGAAGGGTTGCTTAATACTTCCAGTCTCATCAGCCCCAGCATCAACAGGCCAATACAAATGGCCCAGTAGCTGAGATGCAGCGGCCATACTAAGGCGGTCCCAAAGGTAACCCAGATGCGCCAGCGCCAGGCGCGCACAAAGTTAATCAAGGCCGCAGCGATAAAGGCCATACCTTGCAGTGCAATACCTTGTTCGCTGTTGACCAGGGTCAGCAAAGCGCACACCAATACCGAGATGATAGCGGCCTTATCCAGCCACAGGATATTGTCTACTTTTGGAGTTTGTGTGCCATTAGCGGTAAACATGGGGAATACCCGACCACCGATAATCACCATTACCAAGGCCACCATTAACACCATGGTATGGCTGAGGGTAATAAAGTTCAGCGCTACCCACTGAAGCTGGGATAAGTGCATTAACAGGTTAAGAGCCGCCATCATTAGTAACAGGGGCACAAAAAACAGGTTGCGCACTAGCTGAGCCTTGATAATGGGTAAGGCAAAACACAGTGCCGCGGCGGGTAGAAAGGCGATATCCACGGCAATCACTAGGGCACTGGGAACCCATGAACCGGGCAGGGCCATCAGTATTCGCGCACTTAACCAGAGTAACACCAGGGCTGCCAAGGGCTTGCCCTTAATGCTGGGCACTCCGGTCCAATTCTGCACCGCGGTCAATAAAAAGCCCGACATAATGGCCACGGCAAAGCCAAACAGCATTTCATGGGTATGCCAGAAATAGCCGCCGCCATAAGGTGAAAACGCTAGGTGACCCGTATAGGTAAGGCTCCAGGTGATTATGCTGAGCATGCCAAACAGGGCGCCAAGCCAAAATAGAGGTCGAAACGCTAAGCGCATAAAGGCCCAACCACGGGCCTTTTCATCGGGTTCTGCAATTTGTCCACTGGGTAGTAACACGGCCATGACATCCTCTCTTTGTTATCTCAAAATTTAGATGGTTCGCTTATCTGTAGTAACTGTTTGAGCTCTGAATCCGTGTTCGAATTCACCAAATCGGCCAGGGTGAAATTATCTAAATGGGCAAAAAAACACTCCATGGCCTGCGCCAAAATCCCCTTAAGCTGGCAGGCGGGAGAGATCACGCAGTGATTATCTGCACCAAAACACTCTACCAGGGTCGAGTCCTGCTCATGCAGGCGCACCAGTTCGCCTATATTGATTTGCGCCGGCTCGCGGCTTAGGCGAATACCGCCATTTTTACCTCGGGTGGCAGTGAGGTAATCCTTATTACTCAGCACCTGTACCACCTTCATCAGGTGGTTTTTGGAGATCTGATACTTATCGGCCACCGCCTGTATGGTGACCGTCTCGTCCTGATGCAAGGCTGCATAGATCAGGGTGCGCAGCGAATAATCGGTAAAGCGGGTGATATTCATTAACGAAAGACCTTAGCGTCAAAGCGCCTTTGATGATATTTAAACATGTATTTATTTTACATCTTTGGGTGTGATGTGTAAACTTCCTGAAGATTCATTTTGAATGCATGTTATTGAGGTTCCGTTGGAAGCTTATCTGAGTTGGCCCGTCGACCCTATACCCAGGGTTGCAGCTCTTTTATTCGCTAACCGAATTAACTTTGAAAACAAGACCTTATTCACAAGGGTTTAAGGAAGAAAGACGATGAGAGAATATAAAAAACTGTGGTGGACGCTGCTTGGGGTGCTCGCCGTTACTTTCGCCATTCTCGGCTATTTTGGTCGTGAGGTTTATCGTGTTGCGCCGCCTATTGCCGAGCAGTTTGTTAGTCAGGATGGTCAGGTTTACACCTCTAAGGATGCGATTTTAGATGGGCAAACGGCCTGGCAGTCGGTCGGGGGGATGCAACTCGGCTCAATTTGGGGGCATGGTGCCTACCAGGCGCCAGATTGGACCGCCGATTGGCTGCATCGTGAACTCGTCCAGTGGCTGGATATTGCTGCTCAAGAGGCACATGGAGTAAGCTTTGATGACCTGTCTGAAGAGCTACAACAGCCTTTACTCTGGGCACTTAAAAAAGAGTACAGGACCAATACCTATGATCAAAATACGGGTACGGTAACTCTGTCTTCCCGTCGCCTGGCTGCCATTGAGCAAACGGCGGCTTATTACCATGCGCTGTTCGGTGGCGACCCGTTATTACAGCAAACCCGTAAACATTATGCGATGAAAGAAAGCACTTTGCCCAGTGCAGAGCGTCGCGAAAAACTCACCGAGTTCTTCTTTTGGACGGCTTGGGCTGCGGCCACAGAGCGCCCCGATGGTTCGTCTACTTATACCAATAACTGGCCTCATGAGCCGCTGATCGATAATGAACCCACTGCGGAAAACCTGGTGTGGTCGATTGTTAGCGTTATCTTGCTGATCGCCGGTGTTGGTGCGCTCGTTTGGGCCTGGTCCTTCCTGCATAAAGATGAAGAAGCACCGACTCCGCCTAAGCAAGACCCCATAGCATCATTTTCCCTAACAGCATCGCAAAAAGCTTTGGGTAAGTATCTATTTCTGGTGGTGTCCTTATTTACTTTCCAGGTCTTACTGGGTGGCTTTACGGCACACTACACGGTCGAAGGGCAGGGCTTTTATGGCATTGAAACATCACAATGGTTCCCATACAGCCTAGTGCGTACATGGCATATTCAAGCAGCACTGTTTTGGATAGCAACCGGGTTTTTGGCTGCCGGTCTTTTCCTCGCTCCCATTATCAATGGTGGGCGTGACCCCAAATACCAAAAGCTGGGGGTAGATATCTTATTCTGGGCCTTAGTGGTCGTTGTCGTTGGCTCATTTGTTGGTAACTACCTGGCTATCGCACAAATTATGCCTGCGCATTTAAACTTCTGGTTAGGGCATCAGGGTTATGAGTTTGTTGATCTGGGCCGCTTATGGCAGATAGGTAAATTTACCGGCATAGTCTTTTGGCTGGTACTGATGTTGCGAGCGATTCTTCCTGTGTTTAAGCAAGAAGGTGATAAAAACCTGTTGGCTTTATTCTGCGCCTCGGTAGTGGCTATTGGCTTATTCTATGGTGCCGGTTTCTTCTATGGTGAACGCACCCATATCTCGGTAATGGAGTACTGGCGCTGGTGGATTGTCCACCTTTGGGTTGAAGGCTTCTTTGAGGTGTTCGCAACTGCGGCATTGGCCTTTATCTTCCACAGCATGGGCTTGGTTTCTAAGCGCTCTGCAACAATAGCTTCTTTGGCGTCTGCATCGCTCTTTATGCTTGGAGGCGTGCCCGGTACATTCCACCACTTGTATTTCTCAGGCACAACCACACCTGTGATGGCGGTTGGTGCAACCTTTAGTGCGCTGGAAGTAGTGCCCTTGATAGTGCTAGGTCATGAGGCGTGGGAGCAGTACAAGCTGAAAGAACGTAGCCCTTGGATGGCAAACGTAAAGTGGCCCTTGATGTTCTTCATTGCCGTGGCATTTTGGAATATGTTGGGCGCGGGCGTGCTGGGCTTTGCCATCAATCCGCCTATTTCCTTGTACTATGTGCAGGGCTTAAACACTACGGCAACGCATGCTCATGCAGCACTATTTGGCGTGTATGGTTTCCTTGCTCTGGGCTTTACCCTGTTGGTACTGCGCTATATCCGCCCAAGCATGCAGTTTGATGAAAAGCTGATGAAAACGTCATTCTGGTGGATGAATATAGGCCTTGCTCTAATGTTGTTTACCAGTTTACTGCCTGTGGGCTTAATTCAATTTTATGCTAGCGCTTCCCAAGGTCTGTGGTATGCCCGCTCAGAGGCATTATTACAAACCGATGTCTTGGTGGCATTGCGTTGGATCCGCACCATTGGCGATGTGGTATTCATTATTGGTGCCGTTGCGGTTACCTGGCAGGTAGTTAAAGGGGTCTTTGGCCTAGATAAGGATGAAGCCTTGCCTGTGACTACAGGGGGAGCTTCTGCTGCCTTCGCGGGCGCAGAACTGCAAGAAAGTGAGAAGGGTTCATGTTGCGGTGGCTGCGGTCAAACCAATGAAAGCGCAAGCTAATTAGCCGATACAAGTAAAAAAGGAGTCGCAAGACTCCTTTTTTTAATACCAATTCTGTTAAGTATGTGAGCACAACCTTTAGCCCGCTAGAATGATGGCTGTTTAAGTGAATTAGTATCAGGCTTAACCTTGGTTCATTTGCTCGATAAAGCGGTTAGAGTCGGCGATAGAGCGGTTCATATCATCTATTAGCACCTTGATATCGCGCTGCAGGTTGGCAAATTCGCCCTTGATGGCGGCAATGGCCTGAGCATTCAGGTTATGCTTCAGATAAAGCACATTGTCTTGCAGCGATTCCAGCACCGGCTGCATTTTTGCTTCGCTGGCACGCATGGAGCGCAGCAACTGGGCAAACTGACGCTCAGTGGCGCGCAGCTTTTTCGTGCTTTCGCGTTTTAAAGACGCACTTTTGTATTCTTCGAGTTCGTCGGCCCATTCCTCAAACAAGGCTTCGGCCACATCTTCAACCTTATCGATATTGGTGCTGACCTCTTCAGCGGCCGCCAAACTTGCCTCATAATCATCGTTCAGTTGTTCATAGGCGTCTTGCAGATCGCCACCGTCAAAGTTGATCAGGGTGCTTAGGCGCTCAAGGGCGGACTGAAACTCTTCTTGAGACTCTTGTTGCGATTCCTTGGTTTCTTCCACCCGGTCGACAAGAATATCGCGCTTGTGTACGCCTACGGATTCCATGGCCGAATAGTAGGCAGATTGGCATGCGCTAAGGGAGAGAAAAGCCGTTGCTAGGGCTATTTTTTTGAGCATTTGAGTGTCCTGTCTCTAAACTTGATACTGTAAATTATGTGGCTGATTGCTATGATAAGCAAAAGATTTTCTTCTTTGAGTTCGCAATGAAGTGGGATAGTGACAAAATAAAAACAACCCTGGCAATTTGGGTTAAAGCTCAGCCGCGCTGGTGGCGCTACTTTTTTACCCGTTGTGGTGAAGACCAGATCGCCGTGAATGCCGGCTACCTGGCTTATGTTACCTTATTATCCCTGGTGCCTTTAATCGCGGTGGGTGTGGCTATTTTTTCCGCCTTTCCCGGCTTTGAAGACATACGTATTAATATCGAAAACTTTATCTTCACTAACATGGTGCCTACCTCTACGGATGTGATCAAAGAGCATATAGGTGCCTTTACCGGTAATGCCAATAAGATGACCGCGGTGGGGATAAGCTTTTTGGCGGTTGTGGCGCTGTTTTTGATTCGCAATATAGATGCCACCTTAAATCGTATCTGGCGCATTAAGAAAAAGCGCCCGGCGATGATTTCCTTCGCCGTTTATTGGATGGTGCTCAGCCTTGGCCCCGTGCTGCTTGGTCTAAGCATAGGCGCGACGTCTTATATAGTGTCTCTGGTGTCCTTTGCCGATGAAGGGATCCCCGGGTTCAGCGGCTTTGTGATTAAGTCGCTGCCTTATGTGATGTCCACCGCGGGCTTTATAATGCTCTATACTCTAGTACCTAACACCCGCGTTCCCTTTAGGGCGGCGATCCCCGGCGCTATTTTTGCGGCGCTGCTGTTTGAGCTGACCAAGAAAGGCTTTGCACTGTATATCAGTCATTTTCCCTCGTACGAACTGATATATGGCGCCTTGGCTACCGTGCCTATTTTGTTTGTCTGGGTTTATCTGTCGTGGATTGTGGTCTTGCTGGGCGCGGAATTTACCGTATGTATTAGTGTGAGTCGGCCACCCATTGACGATATCGTTGCCGAGGAGGTTGCCGCTCGCAAGGAGTGAGCATGGCGTTCAGCTATCCTATAGACGCGCCGCGGCAGGTTTATCATCTTGCCGTGGCTCATGGCCACCAACTCGAAATTGAAGAGCATGGTAATCGCGACGGCTTTCCTGTGTTTGTCTGCCATGATGGCCCCGGTGCAGGCCTTAATCGCGCTCCTTGTGCCTATTTTAATCCCCGTCATTATCGTATCTTTCTCTACAGCCAGCGCGGCTGTGGTAACTCCACCCCGCATACCTGCGAGCACAACAATCTCGATTTATTGATTGCCGATCTGGAGCTGATACGTGAGCATTTCGGTTTAAGCCGTGTAATTCTTGCCGGTGAAGGTTTTGGCGCCATGTTGGCGCTGAGCTATGCCTTAGCGCATCCTCAGCAGGTGTCCGCGTTATTGTTATGGGCGAGCTTATTAGGTACCCGCGAGGATTGTGCATGGAGCTTGGGCTCATCTGGGGCGGCGGCACAATTTTATCCGCAGCAGTATCACCTCTTTAATCCAATACTGCTTGCCCCGGACGAGTTGGTAGATGACTACTATCAACGCCTTTTCGATGCCAATGAGCTGGTTCAAATAGAAGCCGCCAAAGCTTGGGGAGCCTGGCAGCAGCAATTGGGGCGGCAAACCATGGAGCATGATAATCATCTGCAGCTGACAAAATTGCATCTGCACTATCGGGTGAACCGCTTTTTCTTAGCGGAAGAGCAGTTGCTGAAAGGGGCTTACAGCCTCAACAAGATGCCAACTTATATGGTTCATGGCCGTTATGATTTACGCTGCTCCTTTGCCCAGGCACAGCGTTTGGCAAATGCGCTTCAGGCCCAATTGCAGATAGTCGCCGAGCTTGGTTGCACTCTCGAAAATGAGGTATATTGTCAGGCTCTATGTCGGGCGACCGACCATTTGTATCTGCAGTTAAAGAGGTCTTAGTGCAAGGATTAATTCAGCGTGTAAGTGGCGCCAAAGTGGAAGTGGAAGGCAAGCTAGTCGGGGAAATAGGCCAGGGCATTTTATTGTTGCTTGGGGTAGAGAAAGCCGATGACGAAGCCCAGGCGGATAAGTTGCTGCACAAGGTCAGCAATTACCGGATTTTCACCGATGAGCAGGGCAAGATGAACCTCAGCCTTAAGGATATAGGCGGCCAGCTTATGGTAGTGTCGCAATTTACCCTGGCAGCGGATACGAAAAAGGGCATGCGCCCGAGTTTTTCCAGTGCCGCAACTCCAGATCAGGCTACCCACCTGTATGAATATTTTGTCGCCAAGGCGCAGGAGCAAGGGATCAGCGTAGCCACCGGCCAGTTTGCGGCAGATATGCAGGTGAGTTTAACCAATGATGGTCCGGTCACTTTTAACCTAACGGTTTAGCGACTGATAAAGAGCAAATGATTGGCGTAGCCGGGCACAGTAATAACTTTTGCCGCCTTGCCAAAGGTGGCTGCAAGCAGCTGTTCTAAGCGTGTTAACTGGCTGTGATGATGGGCTAGAAAGTTAATAAAAACATATCCGTGCGGCGCCAATGCTGCACTCAAAAGCTCGTAAAAGCGCTGCTGGAATAAAAACATCGGCGCATCCAGCTCACTAAATAAATCCAAGATCAACCAATCAAAACGACCGCAGCGGTTAAGCGCTTGCTCGGCATCAAGGCAGCAGAGGTTATCGCTTTGCCCGGCACTAAAAAAGCGTTTATAGCAGTGGATCACTTGGGCATTATGTTCCACCGACACCAGCTCGGCCTCGGGATAGGAGTATTGCAGGTAATTACGAATGGCGCCGCCACCAAGGCCCAGCTCCAGCACCCTTTGCGGCTTTTTAAGGGTTTGCCAGTATTGGGCCAGGATATGCAGATGGGGGAGCAGCAATCTTTGTGGTTGATTGGCGACAATGACGGATTGCAGGGTGTGATTGAGCAACAGCCAGCGAAACTCTTGCTGTTGTCGCACCTCAAGGCGGGTGCCCCCTTGGCGATACCAATAAAGTAAATGCCCCAGGTGGGCGCAATTGGTAATAAAGTGCCTGGATGCGGCATCATTGTGTATAAGTGCAGCTTTCATTAGCTCAGCATAGACCCATACTGTTAGCCGTGCATAATCATTTACGCTTGTTTGGCTAGTTGTGCTTTAGTGTTATTTGCCCTAAGCGTTAAATCTTGTAAGGTGGATGGCAAAAAAGTGATTGGAGGAAGTATGTTCCAGGTAACCACCCCACAAAGTAGTGATGATTGGCAGGCGTATTACCAACTGCGCTGGCAGGTTTTACGAGCGCCTTGGGATCAGCCTCGTGGCAGTGAGCAGGATGATTTAGAGCAGGAATCAGAACATCGCTTTATTAAAAATAAAGAAGGTGAGGTGCTTGCCGTCGCCCGATTACATTTTAACAATGGCCAGCAGGCTCAGGTGCGCTATATGGCGGTGGCTGAAGAGCACCGAGGCCAGCATTTAGGCAGCCGTTTATTACATGAATTAGAGAAGGTTGCCTGGACGCAAAATGCCGATGAGTTGGTGCTCTTTGCCCGCGAGCGAGCACTTGAATTCTATAGGCGTCATGGCTATGAATTAAAAGAAAAAGCGCATTTGGCTTTTGGCGATGTGCAGCATTGGCGCATGGTTAAGCAACGCCCCAGCGAGCCCGGTTGGTTCCGTCACCCGGACTGGACTCAGGTGCTGCAAAATACCTGGCGTGAATCCATCCCCATCAGCGATAAGATGGGCATTAAGGTGGAATCCTACACGGATTGGCAGTTTAGTGTGGTGGCCGATCTGGATGCCAATATCAATGTGCACAACACCATGTTTGCCGGTTCAGTGTATTCCATGGCAACCCTGGCTGGATGGGGGGCCACTTATCTTGCCTTGAGAGAGGCAGGTAAAGAGGGCGACATTGTTTTAGCCGACGCCAATATTAAATACCTCAAGCCAATTAAGTCACTGCCCAGAGCGCATGTAGATCAACAGGTATGTGAAGGTTGCTTTGAGCAGCTGGAAAGTGATGGTAAAGCCAGTTATAAGGTACCGGTGAAGATTTATGATGGCGACACCCTGGTTGGCGAGTTTGAAGGGCGCTTTGTTGTTATAGCGAAATAGCCTTTACCTCGTTAACTCGATAATATCGACAAAAAAGCCAGCATAATGCTGGCTTTTTTAATGATAATGGCTGCTTTTTACAGCAAGTCAGTCAACAGGATACCCACGCCAAAGCGTTCGATATCGGCGTTATAGTCGATCATGCTTTCGCCATAACCGTTGAAGTATTGGGCATAGCCACGCAGGCGGCCCCAAAGCGGGAAGGACCAATCAAGCTGTAAGGCACCACGGTTGTCCGAGTTTAGGTTATTGCGCAGCATAAAGCTGACCTCGTGGTCTTCAAAGCGGCGCACTCCGCGAAACTCAAAGTAACCCATGTACTTGTGAATATCCGGGTTATCATCGCCCTTGGCTTCCATCGGATCGTCTTTTTCGTCTTCGGGAAGGCGGTACCAGGGCTTGAAGCTAAATACATAGCCGTTTTGTTCCCAGATAAAGTTGGCATAGACGCGGTTCCAGGAGCGCGAGTAAGGCTGGCTGCGGCCGTTAGACTGGTGTGAAATCCCCAAAGCTACGGCAAGCTCATCGCCCCACCAGACGTTTTCTTCATCCAGGTAGTTAATCCAGAAGATTTCCGGCTCATAGTTGGTCTCGCGAAACGGCGAGGAAATATCGTCGTTATAAAACTGCCAGTACGATTGCAGGGTGACGGCGAAATAAACGGCCTGATCCTTGTCGCTAAAATCGTCGAAAACTGGAACTTTAAGCGAAAGCTGGTATTTAATTTCGACGTTATCTAGGTTTTCGCTCTCGTCATTTGTGGAGAGGTTTTCAAGATCAGCACCAAAGGGCTCCTCGTTGGGATGCTTGATATAGGTGACGGGCAAAATATAGTTACGATTGTGCGGGGTTATCACGTTACGGTTTTTTTCCGTCACTTGCTCGCGAGCCTTGCGTTTATCTATGGCGCTGAGTTGTTTGCTTACCTCAAGTGCAGTGCATTTTTCTCGCAACTGGGCGAGAGTTTGCTCGCCATCTCCGGCAATGGCTTCATTGAGAATACATTGCTTAACGATATTGAGTTCTTCTTGCTGGTAACTTTTTTCTTCAGCTTCCGGTTGAGCGGCCCAGAGCTGTGTGCTCGTGGCTAAACCGGCAATAAGATAGCGCCAATCCATAACTTACCTGTTATTTAATTGTATAAGGTACAAGGAATTATACTGTTAGTGCGATACTTTCGCAGCACTTGCGTGAATTTAGGCTGAAAAAATGGGCGGCTAGGCCGCCCATTAGCAGTGAGTACCTCTCACTGACTCTCACGCAATCGGTTATAACTCGAAGGTATTAGTAAAGAATTTGTAGAGTTCGGTGCCCTGATTCACACTGGCCGAGGCAAAGTGCAAAATAGCGATGGCATCCTGGTCGAAACGCAGGGTATGAAGTGGCTCTTCACTTAAATAGCGCTCCATTCGAAGAATGCGGGCAAAGGCATCACCCGCCTTCAGGTGCTCGCCCAATCCTGCCAGATATTCGATCATCCCGCCCATGGGCGCATAATAGGCCACATAGTCTTTCAGATAACAGGCGTGGCGCTGCATGGTTTTAGGCTGATAGGCCGCATCCACAAACACGCCCTGATAATTCAAATAGCTTAGTATGCTTTGTGCATCGTCCAAGGCTTCGGTCAAATCAATGCGCTCCTGTGAGCCCAGCTCCACCGTGTAGGCTTCTACTGGTACTTCGAAGTCGCGGCCCTGACGTTTTAGCTGGGTTTGCAGCTGCCACCAGGGGCAAAATGCCGCTTCATCCATGGCGCCGTCGAATTCATTGGGGATCAAGAGCACGTGCTCAATATTAAAATAACGGGCGCTGGCACGGGCATACTCGGGGCAATACAGGTGCTTGGCGGAAATAGGACCTGTGTGCAGGTCGAGTACTATATCCGCCTTATGCGCTAGGCGTTGTAGATTCAGGGCGATACGCTTACCGGTAGTTAAGGCATGCTGTGGGCCGTTTAAACGCTGCTCCACTTCCTCAACCAAGGCCGCTTTAAAGGCGTCCCGCAATTCTTGATCGGACAGGCCGTCGCTTTGCTCGGCAAAACGCCTTACCAGCTCGGTATTGTAATGATATAAGCGGTTCCAGTTTACGCCGGTAATGGGGTCGAAACGACCTAGGGTAAATTCCCCCGACTTTTGGTTACAGCCGATGGGGTTGGCATAAGGAACCAGGGTGATATCGCCCCGTAACCCTAAGTTTTTAAGTTGCTCAAGCAGCTGATAAATAACCGCATTACCCTGTACCTCGGCGCCATGCATATTGGCCTGAATATAGACGCTCTTGCCACTGCCATCGCCTTTTAGGCGGTACACGGGAATGGTCAGGGGTAAACCATTGGCGATTTCACCAACCTGAATATTTTGTTGCTCAATTTTGTTCATGCGGCTATCTCAAATAACTACTGGGCGCAGCGCTTTCGCGCAATAGGTGTAAATTGCCGTCGGCTATTACATACTCGGCCGCCAGCGGGTGGCAGAGGAAAAACGGCATACTCTCGGTAAAGCCATAAGCACCGGCCTGAAAAAACACCAGCCAGTCTTGCTCGTTAATATCTTCGGGGAGCATGTGCGTGCCCAAAGAATCCAATGCCGTACATAAGGGACCGTGAATATTGAAGGCCCGGGTCGGCGCTGTACTTGTTCGCAATAGGGCGCAAGGGAAAGCCTGGCCTGCCACAGCAGGGCGCAGTATATGATTGATGCCACCGCTGACAATTAACTGCTGCTCGCCATAGTTTTCCTTTTGCTCGACTACGGGATTGAGGTAATAGCCACATTCGGCCACCGCATAACGACCTAGCTCCATCCATAGCTCCTGCACGCCGCTTTCGCGCTTGATTTGCTCAAGCGCCGTCAGTACATCCTGCCAGGCCAGGGGCTCACTTTCGTCGTCATAGGGCACGCCCAGACCACCACCTAAGTCCAGCACCTGCATGGCAAAGCCAAGCTGCTCACTTAGGGCCTGAAGTGGCGGCAGCATTTGTTGCCATAGATGTAATAGCTTGTCGGCGCTAAGCATATTGCCCCATTGGAAAATATGCACGCCGATACAGGTCAGTGCCGGATAGTCCGCCAGGTAAAGGCCATGCCACTGCTGCGGGTCGAGACCAAAAGGGGTGAGGGTATCACCGCCCAAGGGGTTTTTTTCACCCTTGGGCCAGCGCAATTGCACCCGCAGTAGCAGCTTAAGCTGTACCTTATGAGTCTGCGCCGCTTGGTTTAGCCAGCGCACTTGATTAAGGCTTTCGGCCACAAAGGTGCGCACGCCAAGGGCGATAAACTCATCGATTTGTCGCTTTGATTTCGCCGGGCCGGTATTCAACACCTGCTCCGGGTTAATTTGTTGTGCCAGTACCTGATGCAATTCGCCACTGCTGGCCACGTCAAACTGAAAGCCCGCCTCGGCCAGGGTGCGGATAATACGCGACAAGGGGTTGGCTTTAACCGCATACCAGAGCTTGACCACGTCTTGGGCCATCAGCTTATCCAAGTGCTGGCGTAAGGCGTCAAGATGGTAGACAAAGCATGGCTCCATCTGCTCTTGGGCGATGCACTCAAGGTGCGTTTGCAGCTCGGTACCGACAGGAAGCATTAGCGTAATACCTCTTCCAGCGCGAGTGATGCATCGCTTTGCTCATCGCGGTATTTCACGATTAGGGCACAACTCATCGACAAGCCTTGTTCACGCCCCCAGGCGCTTGAGCTTGGACGTGAGCCCGGGATCACTATGGCGTTTTCCGGGATGGGTTCCCCCTTGTCGAGCTGACGCTCATTGACACAGTCGTACACCGGAATGGTGGCACTTAGGCGCACACCCGGCGCCAGTACTGCGCCTTTTTTCACTACCACGCCTTCAACGATAACGCAGCCGGCGCCAATAAAGGCGTCGTCTTCGATCACCACAGGGCTGGCACCGATAGGCTCTAATACGCCACCGAGTTGCACCGCAGCGCTAAGGTGCACATTTTTACCCACCTGAGCACAAGAGCCCACAAGCGCATGGCTGTCGACCATGGTGCCTTCATCGACAAAGGCGCCAATATTGACATAGGCCGGTGGCATTATGATGGTGCCAGGGGCCACATAGGCGCCGCGACGCACCGAGGTACCGCCCGGTACCATGCGAACGTTGTCTTCGGCGCTAAAACCGCGCGGTGCCAGGTTGTCTTTATCGACAAAACCGCCAGGGAATTCGGTATTGGTGCCGTTTTTAAAGGCTTCAAGAATGCCTTGCTTAACCTCGATATTGGCCTGCCATTGACCATTTTCGTCTTGTGATGCGGCGCGAACGGCGCCCGTTTCTAAATTATTAAGAAGTTCTAACCAGCTCATGAAAATATTAAACCTGTGTTGAATGCCAAGATGTGATGCTGTCGTGTACGCGTAAAAGTGGTCGTAAATCGCTTAGCTCCGCATGAGTTAACGGGGCGCGCAGAGTTGGCGTATTGATGCGCCCAAGGGCGTGTAACAAGTACTTTGTCGGAATCGGGTTGCTAACATGAAAGAGCGCCGCCACCGCCTCGCGCCAATGCAAAAAGGCATTGTGGCTTTGCCCTTGCAAGCTTAACTGCACAAAACGGTGCGTTGCTTGCGGCCACACGTTGGCAGCAACCGAGACCAAACCGGCGGCGCCGGCCTGAGCGTAATAGGGGATCAGTGCATCGTCGCCGCTGAAAATAGCCAGTTGCGGTGCCGCAAGACGATATTGCTCAAAGCAGTCGATGCTGCCGCTGGCTTCTTTCAGTGCCCAGCAGCGCGGGTGATCTTGCAACTTGCCGAGTACCTGTGGGTCCAGGCTGACCGCGGCGCGGCCGGGGACGTTGTAAAGCATGCAGGGGTGTTTGCTGGCATCAAGCAGAGCGCGAAACCATAGCTCTTGCCCTACTGGACCGGGTTTGGCATACAAGGGGGCGCCAAGCAAATAGGCGTCTATCGGGTAGTCATTGCAAAAGGTCAGCCATTGGCGCTGTGCTTCAAGGTTGTAGCCACCTACACCGACCATAATCGGGGTGTTCAGTTCCAGGGCGCAAATGTGTTGCACCACGGCTTGTTGCTCGGCCAGATCTAGGGCAAGGGCTTCGCCTGTGGAGCCCAGGATCAACACGCCATTACCGGCTGCCGCTTGCTCTTGTGCCAGCGCGCTTAGGGCGTCAAAGTCTATACCGCCATCTTCAAGCAGCGGGGTGATCAGTGCTGTCCACAGCACAGTGTGTGATAACGATTGAGTAGTTGTCATCTCATCCGAACTTAGTGCGAGTTCGAGAGCAACAAAGGGAAGTGGTTTCCGCATTCGCCGACTCGAACAGGTTAAATTCGAAGAGCGAATGGGCTTAGACGTAACAAAGCCTGCCGGCCTGTTATGTTAAGACCAGAAGCTCTCCACCAAATATATAGCAATGTGTGCTATTGGTGACAGTCGCCGGGATTCAACCCAAGCGCCCGAGGGAGTATTAAGCAATTTACCTCACCTCTCGGCGTACATCCCCCTCATTATGAGTCGTTGGAGTTTGCTCTCCTCATCATAACTACCTGGATGACGCACCTCTTCTAGCCCTTGCGGCCATCTAAATGGCCGAATCAATAGGGTGCTTTTTTATTCAAACACTTTCCATGCCACGCTGTCAACGCCCATGGCGACACAAATTTTCACGCCTCCCCATGTTGTTTGGCGCGCATGGGTTTGAAATTAGATGCGCGAGACCTTAAAACCTTGTGCCTGTAGCAGCTTGATTAAGCCGTTTTCTTCACCCAGATGCAGGGCGCCAACGGCGATAAATAATGATTGCTTCTGCAGTGTTTTTTCCAATTGTTTTATCCACTTATGGTTGCGCTCAATTAAGAGTACATGTTCATTAAGCTGGCCATATTCGGAGTCGTCGAAGGACTGTTCATAGGCCTCGGTGAGCACGGATGTCTCGCCCTTTTTCCAGCCGTTGATCAGACGTAAAAAACTCTCATCAAATTGATTGAGCTGGCGGAAGGTATCGGCAACCATGAGGTCCGAATGCTCTTCTAGTACGGTAAACATTTCCAGTTGTTGTTCGAGAGATTCCAGCTCGATAATGGCCTTGTTTTTTTGTTTGGCGCTGGCCAGTACTTGCTTATCTATGCCGAATTCGTCTGAATAACCGGCATTTTGCAGCTCAATCTGCATCATTGTCAGTAGCACGGCCCAGGGTTTTAACGAGGAAAACATCTTGATATTAATATTTTTTTCGCCAAAGTATTGGTCCAGCTTCTGGTAGCTTTGCGGGCTTAGCTCCGAGTCCAGAGTACGGCCATTTTGCAGCATTAAAAACGGCATGGAGCGCTGTTGAATTTGCACCGCAGACAGGGCAGTTAAATCAACTTCCACCACCACAGCATCGCTGTTGCTTATGGCTTTTTCTATCTTTTTTGGCAGGCCCTTCATGCTGGTGTCGCCAACATGTACTGTGCCGAATAAGTACGAGGTTTTTCCCTGCTTTTCCACCTGCCACAAAGCCGGTGTCAGTTCGGCGAAAGCGGGCTGGGTAAAAATAATAAACAGGCAAAAGAGCCAAAATGCAGTTAATTTTTTCATCGTGTCATCCTTAAACTAGAGTCGCCTCTGAGTGTACCCGAGTTAACTCATAAAACCCATTGACCGAAAAATAATTGCGAGAAATTAATCAGCTAGTGCTATCGGTAAGTGAAGGTAAGTTATATGCAGTTGAGGGCTGTAAGGTTGATAGGTTTAAATTTTAGGTTGTTTAAGGGATTTTTTATGCTTTTTAGTCCTTCTTTGATTGGGATTTTGCATTGTTTTTGTAGTTGACTTACACAGGTGCTCGCGGTACTAATAGAAAAAGAGCGACGGCCCAGCCGTCCATTAGATTTTTTAATTAGACTTAGAACGAATTAATTTATGCTTAACCTGCTATCAAGCCTAATCCTAGTGATTAACACCGTGGTGATTATTATTACCGCGGGGGCTTCGTAGTGCGTTAAAAAATTAACACGCTTAAGGCCCCCCGCACTGAAAAGTTCGGGGGGCTTTTTCGTTTCAGGGCCATCACATTGAGGAATGAGGAACAATGACCGGCGCAGAATTAGTAGTAGAGATATTGGCAAGGGAAGGAATAAATGAGGTATTTGGTTACCCAGGCGGAGCCATCATGCCCATTTATGACGCCTTGTATGAATCTCAGGTAACTCACTATCTTACTCGTCACGAGCAAGGTGCCGGTTTTGCCGCAGTAGGCTACGCCCGTAGCAGTGGTAAGTTGGGAGTTTGTATGGCCACTAGTGGCCCGGGCGCAACCAATTTGATCACCGCTTTAGCCGACGCCATGATGGACTCTGTGCCTCTGTTGGCGATCACAGGTCAGGTTCCCACCGCCGCCATCGGCTCCGATGCCTTCCAAGAGGTGGACGTTTTGGGCATGTCGCTGTCCTGCACCAAACACAGCTTTATGGTAGAGCGCAGCGAAGATTTGGCGCCCATACTGCAACAGGCCATTCATCTTGCTCAAAGCGGTCGTCCCGGCCCTGTGCTGGTGGATATCCCCAAAGATATTCAAATGGGTGAAGCTCGCTATCAGCCCTGGCTGGCCGATAGCGAGGCGCGACAGCAGCCGTGTCAGGAACAGGTGAACAACGCCAATCAGCTACTCAGCGAATGCCAGCGCCCGGTCGCGTATATCGGTGGCGGCGTTCAGGCCGCGGATGCGCAAGCCCAACTGATGCAGTTTTTGTATAAAACCCAGATGCCGGCGGTACAAACGCTAAAAGCCCTAGGCAGTGTGACACCAGACTATGAACTGAACCTTGGCATGCTAGGCATGCACGGTGGTGAAGCAGCCAACCTGGCGGTGCAGCAATGCGATCTATTGTTGTGTATCGGCGCACGCTTCGACGACCGGGTGACCGGTAACCTGACTAAATTTGCCCCCAATGCCCAGGTTATTCACCTGGATATAGATGCCGCTGAGGTGGGTAAACGCAAGCCTGCCGCCGCCTCTTTGGTGGCTGATTTAAAAGCCTCTTTGCCGCAGCTGCACTGTTTTGTCACCGAGCCGAATTGGTGCGCGCATATCACCGCCTTGGCACAGCAGCATGCATGGCGCTATGACTATCCTGGAGAAACGGTTTACGCCCCAGCCTTGTTGAACAAACTGTCACAGCGCTTAAGTGCCGATGCGGTGGTTTGTTGTGATGTGGGTCAGCATCAGATGTGGGTGGCCCAGCATATGCAGTTCTCTCACCCCAGCAATCACTTAAGCAGTGGCGGTGCTGGCACCATGGGCTTTGGCCTGCCGGCGGCCATAGGCGCCAAAATAGCGCGCCCGAACGATATGGTGCTGACAGTATCCGGCGATGGCTCAATCATGATGAATATCCAAGAGCTGGCCACCATACGCCGCAATAACTTGGATGTGAAAATTGTGGTGATAGATAACCAGCGTCTTGGCATGGTACGCCAGTGGCAGCAGTTATTTTTCGCCGAGCGCTACAGTGAAACTAATCTTTCGGATAACCCGGATTTTGTCGCTTTGGCGCGAGTATTCGGTATCGATGGACAGTGCATCACCCATCATGAGCAGGTAGATGAAGCGTTAGATGCCATGCTCAGCAGTAAGGGCCCGTATTTACTGCATGTATGCATAGACGATAAAGACAATGTTTGGCCCCTGGTTCCACCGGGTGCCGCCAATGACCAAATGATGACCCAAGCCAATAGCGAGAAAAAACCATGAAACACCGTTTAACCCTAAACTTAGCGAATCAAACCGTGGCCGTGGAGCGTTTCCTGCGAGTGGCTCGTCACCGTGGTTTTAAACTGACCGCCCTGGAATTGGCCTGTGACCAAGATCAATTTGCGGTCAATATCACGGTAGATAGCGATAAACCTATCTATCTTTTAACACAGCAGCTCAATAAATTAGTAGATGTGCACAGTGTCACCACGGCACAGCTACAGCAACAAGCAAGTTAGTCCGCGTCCAATGGCAACGCGAGAATTGAATTTTAAAGAAGGTACAACACATGACACAAAGCTCTGAACTGATTTGGCATAACGGCGAAATGATCCCCTATCAGCAAGCAACGACGCACGTATTAAGCCATGCGCTGCACTATGGCAGCTCGGTATTTGAAGGTGTTCGCGCCTATGACACGCCAAACGGTCCGGCAATTTTCCGTTTAACCGATCACCTTAAGCTCTTTATGATTCGGCCAAGATCTACCGTATGGAAATTCCCTTTACCTTAGAGCAACTCACCCAGGCCTGTAAGGATGCGGTAAAGCAAAATGGCTTTAGCGATGCTTACTTGCGTCCGTTTGCATTTTTGGGTCATGTGGGCCTGGGGATCAACCCTAAATCCCGTGTTGCCGATGTCACCGTTGCGGCGATGCAATGGGGTGCCTATCTGGGCGAAGACTCATTGGCGCAGGGTGTGGATGTGTGTATTTCTTCTTGGAACCGTCTGGCTCCGAATACCATGCCAACCGCCGCTAAAGCAGGTGGTAACTACTTGTCATCACAGCTTATCTCAGGTGAAGCCAAGCGTAACGGTTATGTTGAAGGCATCGCCTTGGACACCAATGGCTTGCTGAGTGAAGGCGCTGGTGAAAACCTCTTCGTGATCAAAAACGGTGTGCTTTATACCCCGCCGACCACAGCCTGTATCCTGCCTGGCCTGACGCGCGACACCATAATGACGCTGGCTAAAGAGCGTGGTTTTGAGGTGCGCGAAGAGGCAATTGCTCGTGAAGCCTTATATCTGGCCGATGAGTTTTTTATGACAGGCACAGCGGCAGAAATCGTTCCGGTGCGCAGCGTGGATCAGATCCCTGTTGGTCAAGGTGCGCGAGGCCCTATCACCGAAGAGCTGCAAGCAGCATATTTTGCTTTGGTTAAAGGGCAAAGCCCAGACCCTCGCGGCTGGTTGGAATACGTAAACGACTAAGTTTGTGGCAGCGCATGGGCGTTGCCGAATTTTTGGGAATGAGGAAAGCCGATTCAGTGAATCGCAAAAAATATCGAGGTAACCATGGCTAAATTACGCAGTGCAACAACAACCGAAGGACGTAAAAGAGCGGGCGCCCGTGCCCTGTGGCGAGCAACCGGGATGACCGACAGCGACTTTAAAAAACCAATAATCGCTGTGGTCAACTCCTACACGCAATTTGTGCCAGGACACGTGCATCTTAACCAGCTCAGCGATCTGATGGCGCAGACCATTCGCGACGCCGGCGGCGTACCTCGTGAGTTTAATACCATAGCCATAGACGATGGCATCGCCATGGGCCATGGCGGCATGCTTTACTCCTTGCCATCACGCGACCTCATTGCCGACTCGGTGGAATACATGGTCAATGCCCACTGTGCCGATGCCATGGTGTGTATATCTAACTGCGATAAGATCACCCCGGGCATGATGCTGGCCGCGCTGCGTTTAAATATTCCGGTGATCTTTGTCTCCGGCGGCCCCATGGAAGCGGGTAAAACCCGTTTGGCCAATATAGATATCAAGCTGGATTTGGTGGATGCCATGGTCAAGGGCGCCGATCCTACGGTTAGCGATGAAGACTCGGAGCAGGTTGAGCGCTCCGCCTGCCCTACCTGTGGTTCCTGCTCCGGCATGTTTACCGCCAACTCCATGAACTGCTTGCTCGAAGCCTTAGGTCTGGCTCTGCCTGGTAATGGCACCACGCTTGCGACCCACAAGGATCGTATGCAGCTTTATGTGGAAGCGGGTCAGCGTATCGTCGATTTATGTAACCGTTTTTATGGTGATGATGATGCGTCTGTACTGCCGCGCAATATCGCTAATCAGGCGGCCTTTATGAATGCCATGACCCTGGATATCGCCATGGGCGGTTCCTCTAATACTGTGTTGCACTTACTGGCCGCGGCGCAAGAAGCCGGCGTTGACTTTGATATGACGGACATAGACAGACTGTCCCGCAGCACGCCATTCCTTTGTAAGGTGGCACCTGCCACCCAGCAATACCATATTGAAGATGTGCACCGTGCCGGTGGCATCATGGCCATACTCAATGAGCTGGCCAAGGCCGATAAGCTCGATTTATCCGTAGGTCATGTGGCAGGCAAGAGTTTGGCCGAAGTGATCGCCCGTTTCGATGCTACTGACTCAGAAAATACTCAGGCGCAAACCTTCTATCGCGCCGGCCCGGCAGGTATTCGTACTACAAAGGCTATGAGTCAGGATTATCGCTGGAAGGAGCTAGATCTGGATCGCCAGCAGGGTTGTATCCGCAGTGTTGAACATGCCTTTAGTCAGGACGGCGGTTTGGCCGTGCTCTACGGTAACCTGGCGCCAAACGGCTGTATCGTAAAAAGTGCCGGCGTTGCCGAGGACATGCTGGTATTTACCGGTACCGCCCGGGTTTATGAATCTCAGGATGATGCCGTCGATGGCATTCTTGAGGGCAAGGTACAAAAGGGCGACGTGGTGATCATTCGCTACGAAGGCCCTAAAGGTGGCCCGGGTATGCAGGAAATGCTTTACCCCACCAGTTATCTTAAGTCCATGGCCCTAGATAAAGACTGTGCGCTGATCACAGATGGCCGCTTTTCCGGCGGCACCTCAGGCTTATCCATCGGCCATGTCTCGCCAGAGGCGGCCAGCGGCGGTGCCATTGCCCTGGTGGAAGATGGTGACCAGGTGGTGATAGATATCCCCAACCGTGGCATCAACCTGGCGCTGAGCGAAGAGCAACTTGCAGAGCGACGCGCCCAGCAAGAGGCTCGTGGTAAGCAGGCCTATAAGCCGCTTGCTCGTGAGCGTGTGGTGACCCCGGCTCTTAAAGCCTATGCCTTGCTTGCCACCAGTGCCGATAAGGGCGCGGTGCGCGATCTGCAAAAGCTTGAGGAGTTAAGCTGATGGCGGCCACTGAACTCGATTATTTTCGCGCCATCATACAGGCTAATATGGAGCCCCTGGTCAAGGTGACCGAGGTCAGTGAACTCAGTGCCTTGGAAGCCAAGCTGGGTTCAAAAATCTGGCTTAAACGGGAAGATCAGCAACCCGTATATTCCTTTAAATTGCGCGGTGCCTATAACAAGCTGAGCAAGTTACCCAAGGGTTCTAAGGTGGTTACCGCCTCGGCGGGCAACCATGCCCAGGGGGTGGCGCTAAGTGCCACCGAGCTGGGTCATCAGGCCACTATCGTGATGCCCTTGACCACGCCGCAGATCAAGGTGGATGCGGTGCGTAATTTTGGTGCCGAGGTGATACTTCATGGTCATCATTTCGATGCCGCCAAGGCTTATGCGCTGGCTCTTGCCGAGCGTCAGGGGGCGGTGTTTGTGCCACCCTTTGATGACCCGGATGTGATCGTCGGCCAGGGCACCATAGCCCGCGAACTGATGCAGCAGTTGCCCGAGCTGGATGCTGTGTTTGTGCCGGTCGGCGGCGGCGGTCTACTCGCCGGCATGGCGGTCTATATCAAGTCTTTGCGCCCGGACATTCGCGTTATCGGCGTTGAAGCCGAAGAAAGTGCCTGCTTGCAAGCGGCCATGGCCGCCGGGAAGCCGGTGGAACTGGAGCGCGTCGGCAGCTTTGCCGACGGTGTGGCGGTGAAGATCATCGGCACCGAAACCTTTAGGCTGGCGCAGCAGTTTTGCGATGAAGTAGTCACCGTCAGCGGCGATGAAATTTGTGCTGCGGTACAGGATATTTTTGTTGGCACCCGCGCCGTGGCCGAGCCTTCCGGCGCCTTGGCGCTGGCCGGTTTGAAAAAATGGGTGAATAACTCGGGTGTGAAGGGGCTTAAGCTGGCGGCTGTGCTTTCCGGTGCCAATCTCAACTTTGACCGTTTACGCCATGTCGCCGAGCGCACCGCGCTGGGTGAGAAAAATGAGGCCCTGCTGGCGGTCACCATTAAGGAAGAAAAGGGCAGTTTTAAGCATTTTTGTCAGTCCTTGGGCGGCCGTGCCATCACCGAATTTAACTACCGTTATGCCGGTCCGGGCGAGGCACAAATCTTTGTGGGTATCGGTCTGCGCCAGGGCGCCAGTGAACTGCAAGAGCTGCTGGCAGCCCTTGATCAGCAAGGTTACGACTATGTTGATATGTCGGATAATGAGCTGGCTAAGCTGCATGTACGTTATATGGTCGGCGGCAAGCCCAGCGACCAGCTTGAAGAGCGTTTGTTGCGCTTCGAGTTCCCTGAATATCCTGGCGCCTTAGCGCGCTTTTTGGATACCCTGGGCAGTAAATGGAATATAAGCCTGTTTCATTACCGCAACCATGGAGCTGCCACCGGCAATGTACTGGCGGCATTTGAGGTGCCCGAGGTGGAGCTGGGGGCCTTTAACCAGCATTTGCAGCGTTTGGGCTATCAATACATAGATGAAACGCAAAACCCTTGTTATCGCCAGTTTTTGGCCCATCGCCAAGGTGGCGCAACTGGCAATATCAGCGAAGCTTGCTTATAGTGGAGTAGTTAACGTAATCAGGGATGAATCGTGAACAAAGCCACCGTATTCGCTAGCTACTGTGTTTGCTTCTTGCTGCTGTGCACCATGCCATGGGCTTGGGCTGACTCCCCCACAAACGTAACCTTACAGCTTAAGTGGCAGCATCAGTTTCAGTTTGCCGGATATTATGTTGCCAAGGAGCTGGGCTATTACCGCGATGTGGGTTTAGAAGTCAATATAGTACCGGCGTCGCCAACGGACACTGATACCATGGCCAAGGTGCTCAGTGGCAAGGCTCATTTCGGAGTGACTCACTCGGGCATTATCAAGCAAAGGTTGGAAGGCAAGCCGGTGGTGGCACTGGCGGCCTTATTGCAGTCTTCAGCCTATTGCTGGCTGGTGCGTAAAGACTCTGGCATTTTTAATCCCGAAGACTTTCAAGGCCAGCGTATCAGTTTGCTGACCAAGGGCGAAGATGCCGAGCTAATGAGCTTGTTGGATCATCGCCAGGTTGATGTTGAGGTGGTAGAGCATCTTGGCAAGTCCAATTTAGATGCCTGGCTGGCGCAAGAAATTGACGCCATGCAGGTGTATGTCACCAATGAACCCTATCAATTAAGCCAGTTGGGCATGGACTATCGTTTGGTGTGCCCAAAACGTTATGGCCTGAATGTATATGGCGATGTGCTTTTTACCTCGAAACACCTGATTACTCACTCCCCTGAGGTGGTTGAACGCTTTTATCAGGCGAGTATGCGCGGCTGGCGCTATGCCTTACTGAATCTCGACCATGCCATTGCCCTTACGCAGCAACATTACGCTCCCAATAAATCCTTGGAACAATTGGCATTTGAGGCGGATCAGCTCAAGCCCTTGATCATGCAGTCGGGGAATTCCATAGGGGCTATGTCGGATGCCCGTTGGCGGGTGATCACTGAGCTCTACCATTTAGAGTCGGATAAGCTGGCGAAGCATTTTGATGGCTTTATTTATCAGCCATCGCCGCCGCACTCACCGATGAATTTATCCTGGATGATGGTGCTGGCTCTGGTGATGATGATGGTGGCGGTGCCTGCCTATCTTCATTTATTTTTCTGCGCTCGGCACTCCAAGAAGGCATAGAATTACTGCGGCGTACCGGCACTTACTTTGCTATAATCGCCGGCAAATTGTTAACCGCCGTACCCTTATGCCTGCCTTGCTTGCGCACTTTGAAGCGCTGGATCACCTCTTATATCAAACTCGCCGTTACTGGCAGTGTGTAGCCTTTTCCTGTGGCCAATACCCCTGGCCTGAGCTGGCCGGGGTGCTTGATGGCTTAAGCGATGAGCAGGTGGCTGAGCTTGAAGCCGACCCTAAGCAGTTGCTGCGTTTTTTTCAACCCTATATTCCCGAGCTGGCACAGCTGGATAAACTAAGTGCTCTGCCGCTGCGTCAAGGCGAGGCCGAGCAGCCGACCTTACCCTTTTGGTTAAGTAATGGCATTAAGGGCAGAAAGCTGACTCAGCTTCAGGCCTTTGTCGCTCATTTACAACCCCAAGAAAATACCAAAACCGTATTGGAATGGTGTGCGGGCAAGGGCCATTTAGGGCGTTTGTTGGCGCATCAATACGGTATTGGCGTACAGAGTGTCGAAATTCAGCCACAGCTATGCGCTCAGGGAGAAGAGTTGGCGCAGCGCTTTGCCTTGCCGATACGTTTTAATGTCGCCAATGTGCTTGAGGACGATTGCCAGAGCTACTTGCAGCAGTGTGATCATGCTGTGGCCCTGCATGCCTGTGGCGGTTTGCATCAGGAACTTATGCGCCAGGCCAGCCGTTTGGGCACCCAGCGTTTGTCTATTTCTCCTTGCTGCTATCATTTGTTTATCGACGGTGAACATTATCAGGCCATGAGCAGCGCCGCCAAAGCCAGCCAAAACAGCTTTTATAGCAGTGACTTAAAGTTAGCCCTGCAGCAAACAGTGACCGCCGGGCAGAGGGTGCAGCGGCTGCGCCAAACCGAGGTGCAGTGGCGTCTTGGCTTTGATCAATTGGTGCGCGATGTATTTAAACGCAACGAGTATACCCCAGTGCCTTCTGTGGGTAAGCTGGTGTTTAGCGGTGAGTTTAAAGACTTTTGCCAGTGGGCGGCACAGCAGAAAGGGCTAACCCTGCCAGAGGGCTTGAATTACCCGCATTATTTGGCCTTTGGTGCTGATCGAAAGCATATGACCGACCGTATTGAACTGGTAAGACATCTGTTTCGTCGGGCAATTGAGGTTTGGCTCGTGCTCGATCGTGCTTTATATTTGCAGCAAGCAAATTACCGGGTGGATATTTTCGAGTTCTGTGAATCGTCACTGACACCCAGAAATATCTTTATAGAAGCGAAATTAAATTGAGAGTTGTTGTGAAAAACTTAAGTCATCTTTTTGAAAACAATAAGCAGTGGGCTAAGCGTACTACCGAACAAGATCCTGAGTTCTTTAAGAAACTCTCAGAGCAACAGAATCCTGAGTATTTATGGATTGGCTGTTCGGACTCGCGCGTACCGGCCAACCAGATCGTTGACCTAATGCCGGGCGAGCTGTTCGTACACCGCAACGTGGCTAACGTAGTAGTGCACACCGACCATAACTGTTTGTCGGTCATGCAGTATGCCGTTGAGGTGCTTAAGGTGAAACACATCATGGTGGTGGGCCACTATGGTTGTGGCGGTATTAAAGCGGTTCTGGATGAAGCAAAATTTGGCTTGATCGACAACTGGTTACGCCATGTAGGCGATATTAAAGAGCGTCACCTAGAGCTACTTGAGCAGGCACCGGAGCAGGAGCGTCTTGCCCGCCTAATCGAGCTGAATGTTATCGAGCAGGTACGTAATGTATGTCGTACCAATATAGTGCAAGACGCCTGGGCCCGTGGCCAGGAACTGACGGTACATGGCTGGGTGTATAGCCTGGAAAATGGCCGCCTGCACGATATGAATTCTGTGGCTCGTTGCCAGCAGGAGCTGGGCGACAGCTATAAGGAAGCGCTGGAGAACGTAGCTAAGCGCGTTCGTGGCGAGCTGACCGACTAACCTCGGTAAGATGAAAAAGGGAAGCCAAGTGCTTCCCTTTTTTGTTACTGCTTTCTCCCTAGAATGCGGAGGATGCGTAAAAACAGGTTAATAATATCCATATACAGAGCCGCGGCGCTGTCTACCGCATTATCCAGAGTCTTAGGTATTTGGTTCGCCCGGCCCCAGTCGTAGCCGATATAGCCACAAAAAATCACCGCAACGGCCCAATCGATCCACTCATGATGTATCCCCAGGACAAATATCTGGAATAGCTCGACTACTATTACCGCCAGCAGGGCAATGCTGAGAGCCCCGGCAATGCGTTGAAAAAACTTGGGATACATAGAGCCCAGCAGCATCATAATCAGGGTAACGCCGGCGGTAAGGCGAATCGCCTCAACAACTAGAACCTCATTGTATTGCGCCACCACCATGTTGACGATTAAGCCAAAAGGCACAACCACCAGGTTATAGCCGATAAAGCTGACAATTGGTTTTTTCGACTCGTTAAAAAGCCATACCCCGGCAAGGCAGGAAGCAAAATAGCCTATAAAGAAGACCCAAGGGTTGATGGCCCACAGGGTTTGCGGGTCGATATTAACGACCAAAAACCAGTTTACGGAAAAACCCCAGAGTAAACATAGCCCTATTGTCAGGTTATAAAGCGCCGGGCTGATTTCTTGGCTACTGGTGACTCGTCTTTTAAAAACATCAGACTCGAGCATAAATGTGGTTTCCTTTTTCATTTAAGAAGCTGGTGGCTTTATTGGCTGTGCCACCCTATGGAGAGCGGGCAGTCTATAAATAGATGGCGGGGAAATCTATTAAAAACGTTAATAAATCAATATGTAAGATTATTGGTGATAACTGTGAGTGGGGTTCTGCTCCGAAAGAATTTGTCGCGTTGGCGACGATAACCAAAGGGCAGTTTGCGCCAACCGCCCCTTGGAAACTCCGCGAATCTAAACGGGAAGACCGATACCTGTTAGTTTCGGAGTGTTTTGATAAGACATTATGCTAATCATTCTTCATTATTATTAATTTCTGAGACTACTTTTTTCGTCTCTTTCTTAATAGCTTTTGCTGCATCCCTTGAAGCATGACCAATTTCTGTTGTCACTTCTTTGACAGCACCGCCAAAATCTCTTCCCGCTTCTTTTACACTTGAGCAAGAGGCGAGCAATCCTAGCGTGATAAAAATGGATAATGTTTTAAGGCTATATTTTTTCATCTAATTTCTCATCTATTAAGATGTATAACGCCCGGTTAAGGGGCTGACAACGTAAAACACTGAACTCAAAATAACAAACCGTAATCACAAGTGCCGATTTGCACAAAAACCGCCAGGCGTTGGCAGTCCCCTTGAACGGTTTGTTATGCGATTAATAATCCAGCAGATTTTAATTTTTTAGTTAACTCGACCATAGAGCACTTATATTCCCAATACATCACTCGACTATGTGATGAAGTAACCAAAACATACTCTTCACTTATTGATTGAATTCTATCAATTGATATAAGTTTTTTTACAAACACTTCATCCGAAATGTTCTCAATTATTTCTTTGTTATTCTCATCAAATCCATGCACGATAAATGCAGTTTTTACTTCTAATTCAATAAACTTCATTCTCAGTTTCATCCTTACTTGCAAATCGTATAACAGGGTATTAATGAGACCTTGCAAGCTTGCCTACCTTGTAAGGTAGGAGCATTAAACAAATGAGGTTTCACTAATGAAAGTAAAAATTCATGTTAAATCAGATGGAAAGTGAAAGAAACTAGGTTGAAGGGAACAATTTATGGACGTCCTGGGCATGTTGGTTACGTTCATTTCTCGTAGCGCGTTGAGGTAATCATGCAATGTTGGGGCGTCTTGGGGTTCTTAGGGGGGCGTAAACCGCCCCTAAGGTGTCGTCGCAACCGCGCCAAGATATTAACAACGGCATCAGTGGTTGGTGTACCACGAAAGCTAGAGAAAGCTTACTCTGCGTCAGCGTCTTTCGCTTGTGCTGCCAGCATGGCTTCAAGCGCAACTACTTTCTCTTCCAATGCGGTTAGTTTTTCGCGCGTGCGCACCAGCACCTGGCTTTGAATATCGAATTCTTCGCGGCTGACAAAGTCCATTTCCGCCAGTTTGTTTTGCAGTACCTGCTTGGTTTTGTTCTCAAAATTCTCGGCGATATCGCGCATGCCCTTGGGCATGTTGCTGCCTATTTGGCGGGCGATTTCTTCAATTTTGCTCGGGTTAATCATGTTCTGGCTCCTATCTTTATCTGCCCTAAGTGTAACTAATTTCCCAAGCCCTGCCTATCATGGCTGTATCGCGCTCCCAGATAGGCTAAAATAGCCGGTCCCATGTGATTTAAATTAGTGTTTATGAAGCTCAATCCCCAGCAAAATGAAGCGGTAAAGTACATTAGCGGACCCTGCCTGGTGTTGGCCGGCGCCGGCTCGGGTAAAACCCGGGTTATTACCAATAAAATCGCCCACCTGGTGCAAAACTGTCAGTATCAGGCGCGAAATATTGCTGCGGTGACCTTTACCAACAAGGCGGCGCGGGAAATGCGTGAGCGGGTGGCGCAAACCTTGGGCAAGCAAGAGGCCAAGGGTTTGTGGGTATCGACCTTTCATACCTTGGGTTTGGAGATCATTAAAAAAGAGCTGAAGACCTTAGGCTTTAAGGCGGGCTTTTCCCTGTTTGATGATCAGGATACCAATCAGCTGCTTAATGAGCTGACCGCCGATGAATTGCAAGGGGATAAAGATTTACTCAATCTGCTGAAAATGCAGATTGGCGATTGGAAAAACGAGTTGATCCTGCCGCCGCAGGCCATTGCCATGGCTAGAGAGCCGCAAAAGGCGCTGTTTGCTCAGCTCTATGCCCGCTATCAAACTCAGTTGCGCGCCTATAATGCCATGGACTTTGACGATCTCATTATGATCCCAACCCTGTTGCTGGGTTCCAATGCCGAGGTGCGTGAGCGCTGGCAAAACCGGTTTCGTTATCTGCTGGTGGATGAATATCAGGATACTAACACCAGCCAATATCAGTTGGTAAAACTCTTGGTGGGGCAGCGCGCCCGCTTTACCGTGGTAGGCGACGACGACCAATCCATTTATTCCTGGCGTGGTGCCAAACCACAAAACCTAGTGCTGCTCAGTAAGGACTTTCCAGGCTTGCGTCTGATCAAGCTGGAACAAAACTACCGCAGTGCCGGACGCATCCTTAAGGCGGCCAATATACTGATCGCCAATAACCCTCATGTCTTTGATAAAAAACTCTTTAGTGAGCTCAATTATGGCGAGGAGATCAAGGTTATCGCCACCCGGGATGAGGAACATGAGGCAGAGCGGGTGGTGGCTGAGATCATCTCCCATAAGTTTACCAAGCGCACTAATTACAAGGATTACGCCATCCTGTATCGCGGTAACCACCAGGCCCGGTTATTTGAAAAGGCGCTGATGAGCAACCGTATTCCCTACAAGATCAGCGGCGGCATGTCGTTTTTCGCCCGTGCGGAAATCAAGGACATGATGGCCTATCTGCGCCTGCTGGTGAATCAGGATGATGACAATGCGTTTTTGCGTATCGTCAATACACCGAAACGGGAAATCGGCCCGGTGACCTTGGAAAAGTTGGGTAGCTTGGCCAATGAAAAGCACATTAGCTTGTTTGCCGCCTGTTTTGAGCCCGAGCTGGCTGGGCGTTTACAGGGGCGTGGCTTTAATGCCTTGATGGGCTTTGCCCGCTGGGTGGTGGAGCTGGCCGACAATGCCCAGCGCAGCGACACCCTGGAGGCGGTCAAGGATCTGGTGCGCCAGATAAACTACGAAGCCTATTTGTACGAAACCTCGACCAGTGCCAAGGCCGCCGAGATGCGTATGAAGAACGTCTCCGAGCTGTATCGCTGGATCACAGATATGCTTACCGGCGATGCCGATAATGAGCCTTTAACTTTGCCCGAGGTGGTCACCAAGCTGGCGCTGCGCGATATGATGGAGCGTAACGAGGAAGAGGACGACAGCGATGCGGTGCAATTGCTGACCCTGCATGCCTCCAAGGGGTTGGAGTTCCCTTATGTGTTTATGGTGGGCATGGAAGAGGGCTTATTGCCGCATCAAAGCAGTATCGATGAGGATAATGTTGAAGAAGAACGCCGCTTAGCCTATGTGGGTATTACCCGAGCGCAGCAGGAATTGGTGATGACCTATGCCAAAAATCGTCGCCAATTCGGTGAGGTGATCACCCCGGAGATCAGTCGCTTTGTTGAGGAATTGCCGCAGCAGGATCTTGCCTTTGAGGCGCGAAAGCCGCCGCAAAACCAGGAGCAGCGTATGCAGCAAGGGCAGGCGCGGGTCGCTAACTTACGGGCGATGTTAAAGAAGTAAACTGACTTAACGGCCTTTGCTGTGTCAGTGGTGAGCGTTGGCCGATAAAGTATTCAATGCCCAGGCGCTCCAGTTTATCGCGCTCGGCCTGGGAGTCCGGGCTTTTGGTCATCAGTTTACAGTGCGCCTCTTTGGTCAGCGCCAGTATGCCTTGCAGAATAAGCGCATAGTTTGGCTCTGGTAACAGGCGGCGACTAAAGTTGTTGCTCAGTAACACGCAGTAATAGGGGAATTGCGCCAGCAACCCAAGCTCGCAGCCCTCCTGGGCAAAGTTATTCAGGCCGATATACACACCGCTTTGGCTTAAAGCATCAAGATTGTGCAGTTGCTTGGCACTGGCACAACTCAATTCCGGCTCATCAAACAACAGGCATAAATGCTCGATAATATCGAGTTGACTGATCCAAGAATACAAACTCTTGAAATGCTCATCTTCAAGTAACACCGTTGAGCACTTAAGCAGGGTTAAGCCCTGGTTATTATGCTCGGCAAAACCATATTGCAGTAACTTGAGTTCTACCTTGGCGAGCATATAGCTGTCGCTGCTAAAGCGCTTAAGTTGCTCAAAACTGGTGCTGCCGAGCACCGGATGTTCGCCGTAGGCGCTGAGCAACTGGCAAATTGGCTGCTGCTCGGCATCAAGCACCTGACTGCTTTGAAAATGGGTGTGTAAGTCCATTAAATGGTGTTCGTTTTGGCCGTGCGCTTGCACCTCGGCGTAATTGAGCAGGGGATGATAAAACTCAAAGCGCCCTTTACCACTTTGTTTGGCATAATACATGGCGGCATCGGCGTCGCGGATCACCTCATCTATATCGCTATACCCGGCATCGCTATAGGTAATGCCGATACTGGCGCCACCCTGAATACAGCTGCCTTGATAGCAAAAAGGCTGTTGCATCACCGCGATAATACGCTTGGCTACATCCTCAGCCTGTTGTCTGTCTTGCAAGCGCGACAGTAAGACAACAAATTCATCGCCGCCCAAACGGGCGATCAAATCGTGCTCACGTACGCATTGCTTTAGTTTGGTGGCCACGGCTATCAGGAATTGATCGCCAAACTGGTGCCCGAGTTGATCATTGATCTCTTTAAACTTATCGAGATCGATAAAAAGCACGGCAAAATTCTGCTCGGGTAGGTGCTGAGAATGCGCCAGGGTGCGTTCGAGCTGGGCGATAAAGAGGCTGCGATTGGGCAGCCTGGTGAGGGCATCATGATGAGCGTCATGATACAGCTGCTGTTCTATTTTACGGCGTTCGTCTATTTGCAATTGCAGATGGATATTAGCCTGGCGCAACTCCTTGGTTTTTTCGGCCACGCGCAGCTCCAATTGCTGGTGACTTAGCCTTAAGGCCTGTTGCGATAGCTGGTTTTGCAAAACGTTGGCAATCTGATTGGAAACATAGGCGATCAGCTCAACATCTTCTTGCACAAACTCATATTTATTGTTGTAGGCCTGACAGACGATCAAGCCAATAACTCCCTGCGCGGTTTTTAGTGGTGCACCCAGCCAGCTGGTGCAGCGCCCTGTACTGGTGAGAGCGCGGGTGGGTTCAACCAGGCCTTGCTTACAGAGTTGATCGCCACGTTCACGGCTGATCAACTGGCATTTTTTACTGGTAAGCACTAACTCACTGTAGCCTTTGGCAAAGGAGCGAGGGCTAAAATCAGGGTCGCTTTCATCGACGGCGTAGGGAAAGGTCAGCCAGTTTTTGTCATTATCATAGAGGGCGATATAGAGGTTTTGGGCATAGGTGATGCTCTTCATTATTTGATGCACCTGGTAATACACATCATCTATATTGATCGCCTGTGTGGCCAGCTCGGCAATTTGAAACAGGGTTTGTTGGCGCTCCAGCGCTTTTTTACGCTGGGTTATTTCTTCATTGAGGGCGTGATTGCTTTGTGTGAGCGCCAGGGTGCGCTGCTCCACCTGACGTTCTAAGAGCTCGCGCTTTTTTACCCGCTCTATGGCGGTGGCCAGATACAGGGCAATCACCTCGAATAGCTCTATTTGTTCCTTGCTATAGCCAAGCTCTTGCTCGTAACTTTGCGACACCATGACACCAATCACCTGGGTGTCTTGATATATGGGCACACCTAACCAATGCTCGGAGCGGGTGCCATGTAAGTTAAATTTACCTTCTGCCGCCGCCGCTGCCATGGTGGCTCGATTAAAGTACGCCGTAGCCTGGGACCGAAACACATAGCCGGTGAGGCTTTGCTCAAAATGCTGCTCGGTAAGTTCCGGATGCGACGGAGCATCTTTTTGATCGACAAAATAGGAGAGCTCAAGTAACCCTGAAATGGGGTTTTGCAACACCACATAGAAGTTCTTACTGGGAACATAATCGGCCAGGAGCTGCCGAATGGCTGGGTAAAAGGAATTAAGATCCGGATGAGTACTGGCCTGCTCAGATAGGCCAATAAGTGCATACTGCAAATGATGCTGATGCTTATATTTTTGCAGCAGTTCCTTTAGGCGCTTGTTTTGCTTGCGCAACTTATTTACTGAACACTCATCCACTGAACGCATCACTAGGTTTTTGACCAAATCTTAACCGTTGAATATTTCACCTTTTGTAACCTAGGTCAAGGAAGTCAGATAACAAAAAGGGAGGCAAAGCCTCCCTTTAAACAAGATGTTAGGTGCTAAGCGCTTACTGCTTAGTCATAAAATCGATAGCGGCTTGGATCTCATCATCAGAACAATCCATGCAAGTACCGCGAGGTGGCATGGCGTTAAAACCGTTGATGGCATGGTTAAGCAGAGTGTCGGCACCCTTAGCTAGACGAGGCTCCCAATCGGCCGCTGTTTTCGGTGCACCTAGTGCGCCCGAGCCGTGACACGCGAAACATGAAGCCTGATACACTTGTTCACCACTGCGCGGACCGGCAGGTGCGGTATCAACGGCAGCAGTTTGACCAGCTAGGTAAACCTCGCCAATAGGCTGAAGACGTTTCTTGATCGCTTCTTCGGTCATAGCGTTGTCTTGAGGCTGTGCGTATACAGCGGTGGATAACAATAACAATGCGGCAGATAGTTTCTTCATGTTTCTTTGCTCATTCGGATGCTAACGGTCAAAGTGACCGGGTGACGAAATATCGGCAAAGTATAACCTCGCCAAACAATTTATAAAATGCCTAGCCTTTATTAATGTGTTAAAAAGTAGGCATTTTATGCTTTAGCGCAAATTTTAACTTGCCATTGCTTGTTTTTTGCTCAGCGATTAAATCAGGCTAAGCAACTTGTTGATTGCCTTTTCAATGCCGCTGGCCGCTTCTTTAATAGATCCCGCCAACATATAAGCCGGAGTGGACACCACCTTGGCCTGCTCATCAACCACTATGTTATCAACACTGCATGCTACATGTTCGGCGCCGAGTGCCGTTAGGGCGGCAGCAGTATCGGCATCATTACCTATGGTCGCCTTGGTACCCTGGGGGTAGATGTGGGCGATAAGCGCCGGGGCAATGCATAAGTAGGCGGCGGGTTTATGCTGTTCGGCGAAGGCCTTACATACACGCTCAACATCGCTATTAAGGCTGCTGTTTACGCCTTTTAAGGCGAAGTCGCAGAGATTTTTTGCGGCGCCAAAGCCGCCGGGCACCACCAGGGCATCGTAGTCATCGACATTCAGTTCTTTTAGATCCAGGATCTCACCGCGGGCAATACGCGCCGCTTCTTCAAGCACGTTACGGGTTTGCGCTTGCTCTTCGCCGGTTAGGTGGTTAAGCACATGATGTTGGTTGATATTGGGAGCAAAGCACTGGTACTGGGCTCCGGCTTGATCGAGATAAAGCAGGGTTAATACCGACTCATGAATTTCGGCCCCATCAAATACACCACAGCCGCTAAGGATGATCGCTACCTTGGTCATAACTTTGAATTCCTAACTGAAAAATAACTAAAACAGTAAGGTAGCCAGCTAAGCCAGCTCCCGTCAATGCTCATTTATGCTTTATGAACGATAGCTTATGAGAAAAAAGTTATAAAGGATCGCTGGGATCTTTGATCCATTATGCTAGAATGCTTAGCTGGTTATTTAGAAGGGTTACTCTAAAAACGACCCACAAATAACCGGTTTCCACAATGGATATAAAAAATAATAAGAAAATAAGATACGGAGTTTCTTCTTTTTTTCGTTAAAAAACAAAAAGTTAAATTTAATCTGATGTCAGTTTTATGACTTCGGATATTTTCTCGTGCTTTTTATCTACAAAGTTATCCACAGCTTATCATGGTGCAACTGCGCCCTAATAGTACATTTCTCAGGCGCTTGCTAAGCGGCTTTGCCCCGATCATTTAGGGCCGGCCAGCATATCGATAATAAATAGGCCAAGATCAGATCTTAAAACTCAGCGTAAAGACGGTTTGCACCATTTTGCTGCTCGTTTTCTTAGTCGCCTTATGGCATCCTTTAGCCATTAGCAATTACCCTAATTGAGTGCTGAAAAATGGCGCAAATCCCTGAAAATCCGCTTATCTTAGTTGACGGTTCCTCCTATTTATTTCGTGCCTATCATGCGCCACCGCATTTAACCAACTCCAAAGGCGAAGCCACAGGTGCCATCTATGGTGTGGTGAATATGCTGAAAAGTCTGGTGAAGCAATACGACCCATCGCATATGGTGGTGGTGTTTGATGCCAAGGGCAAAACCTTCCGCAACGATATGTACAGCGAATACAAGGCGCATCGTCCGCCTATGCCAGATGATCTGCGCAGCCAGATTGCCCCCTTGCACGATATTATCCGTGCCATGGGTTTTCCGCTGATCAGCATTGAAGGTGTAGAAGCCGATGATGTTATCGGCACCTATGCGCGCATCGCCAGCGAACAAAAACGCCACGTGTTGATCTCAACCGGTGATAAAGACATGGCGCAGTTGGTGAACGAGCATGTCACCCTGATCAACACCATGACCAACAGTATTTCCGATCCCGACTCGGTGAAGGAGAAGTTCGGTGTTGGCCCTGAGCGCATTATCGATTACCTGGCGCTGATGGGAGATAAGGTTGATAACATCCCGGGTGTTGAAGGTTGTGGTCCGAAAACCGCGGTGAAGTGGTTGGATCAATTCGACTCTCTGCAAGGGGTTATTGAGCACGCCGATGAGATCAAAGGCAAAATTGGTGAAAAGTTACGCAATGCCGTTGGTCAACTGCCATTGAGCTACGAGCTGGCGACCATCAAGCTTGATGTGGAAGTGGAAGAAGACTTAGAGCAGCTTAAGTTGCTTGCACCGGATACGGATGCATTGATTAGGCTTTATGGCGAATGTGAGTTCCGCCGTTGGCTTGGTGAATTGCTGGATAAGGGCACGGACACAGACACTCACCTGGACGCTCCTACCGAGGTGCAGGAAGTACCAAAAGCAGACGCCCATTATGAAACCATCTTGACCGAAGCGCAGCTGGATACCTGGGTGAAGAAGTTACAAGATGCCGAGCTGATCGCCTTTGATACCGAAACCACAAGTGTGGACTATATGCAGGCGCAGTTAGTGGGTATGAGCTTTGCCGTGGAAGTGGGCGAGGCTGCCTATTTACCCATAACCCATGACTATCCGGGAGCGCCGGAGCAATTGCCGTTAGAACTGATCCTGGCCAAGCTGGGACCTATCCTAAGCGACAAAAATAAGCCCAAGGTCGGGCAAAATCTTAAATATGATAAGAGCATACTAGCCAATGCCGGCATTGAATTTAACGGCATCGCCTTCGATACCATGCTTGAGTCTTATGTATTTAACAGCGTTGGTACCCGCCATGATATGGACTCGCTGGCGCTAAAATATCTGGGCCACAAGAATATCAGCTTTGAAGACATTGCCGGCAAGGGTAAAAAGCAGCTGACCTTTAATCAAATCGAGTTGGAGAATGCCGCTCCTTATGCCGCCGAAGACGCAGATATTACCCTGCGTTTGCACCAGCATTTATGGCCTAAGGTCGCCGCCGACGACAAGTTAAAGTCGGTGTTCTGCGATATTGAATTGCCCCTGGTTGAAGTGCTTTCCGATATAGAGCGCACCGGCGTGGTGATCGACTCGCAGATGCTGGCTCAGCACTCGCAGCGCTTAGGTGAGCGTTTACAAGAGCTGGAAAAAGAAGCCTATGATATGGCCGGTGAGGAGTTTAACCTTGGCTCACCCAAGCAGCTCCAGGCCATCTTATTCGAAAAGCTTGAGCTGCCGATTATTAAGAAAACCCCGAAGGGCGCGCCGTCAACCGCCGAAGAGGTGTTGCAGGAGTTGGCGCACGATTATCCGTTGCCTAAAGTGATCATCGAACATCGCGGTTTATCTAAGCTTAAGTCCACCTACACTGATAAGCTGCCGCTGATGGTCAATGAGAAAACTAAGCGGGTGCATACCTCGTATCACCAAGCAGTTACGGCCACAGGGCGTTTAAGCTCGACGGACCCTAACTTGCAGAATATTCCTATTCGTTCGGAAGAGGGCCGTCGTATCCGTGAAGCCTTTGTCGCCAGCCCAGGTTATAAGATAGTCGCTGCCGACTACTCGCAAATAGAGCTGCGCATTATGGCGCACCTGTCTCAGGATAAAGGCCTGCTGAATGCCTTTGCCGAGGGGCTGGATGTGCACAGCGCCACCGCCAGCGAGGTTTTCTCCGTGCCGCTTGATGAGGTGACCAGCGATATGCGTCGTAAGGCCAAGGCCGTTAACTTCGGTTTGATCTACGGTATGTCGGCATTTGGTTTAGCCCGTCAGTTGGATATTCCGCGCCACGAAGCTCAGCATTATATGGATAAGTACTTTGAACGCTTCCCCGGCGTTTTAGAGTATATGGAGCGCACCCGCGAAAGCGCCGCCGAAAAAGGCTATGTGGAAACCCTCTTTGGTCGTCGTCTGCATCTGCCTGAGATCAATGCCCGTAACGGAGCGCGTCGTAAGGCCGCTGAGCGTGCCGCAATTAATGCGCCTATGCAGGGAACCGCCGCCGATATCATAAAAAAAGCCATGATCAGCGTGCATCAGTGGGTAAAAGAACAACCCAAGGACAGCATTAAGATACTGATGCAGGTACACGATGAACTGGTGTTTGAAATCAAGGAGCAGGATGTGCCGGCCTACACCGAGCAGATCTGTAACCTAATGGCCGCCGCTGCCAAGCTGGATGTGCCCTTGATTGCCGAAGCCGACAGTGGTGATAACTGGCAACAAGCACATTAATTAAAATCAAAGGGGGGCAGAGGCTCCCCTTATTCTTTCTGCCTCTGTCCGCCCACTTAACCTCACTTAATCGGTTGTGGCCGGGTATCTGCGCAAATTTATTGAAAAAACTTTCCAATAGTTAACCTTTTGTAAAATTGTATAATATTTGGTTTTTTTTGGTTTATACGGAATTAAATATGCATGTAATGGCTGCTGGGGCGTTTATTTATGGGGGGTGATTTGTTAAAGTCCGCGCGTCCTCATCCTGTAGGACATCCTGTTGATGATGTGCCACTCGCTTAGCGATGGTACAGCGTATTGATAGCTTCTCCCCAGATTGCTATATCCGGCTTGCTATTTGGTAAGCCGGCTTTTTCTTCCTATATTAACTTTCGCCGTTAACTGAATTACACTCAGGGTTCATCCCGCTAATTAAGGAACTGCGTTATGTTTAATTCTATTACTCGTACACTTTTGGTTACCACTGCTCTATTTGCTGGTGCTCAGGCTCATGCCGATTGGCAGGTGGCCAATGACCAAAGCCGTGTGAATTTTGTTTCCGTTAAGAATAACCAAATAGCAGAAAATCATTACTTTAAGCAGATTTCCGGGGTGTTGAGCGACGCCGGTCAGTTTAATTTAACTATCGACCTGGCCAGCGTGGAAACGCAGATCCCTATTCGCAACGAGCGCATGCAGAAGATGTTATTTAACACCGTAGAATTTCCTGCATTAACTTTGCAGGCGGATGTTAAAGCGCTTTTGGCCGAGCTTAAGCAACAAGGTAGCGCGCAAGCCAACCTGGATGCGACCGTCAGCCTGCATGGGAAAACGCAAACCGTTAATATCGACCTGCTGGCCAGCTTGGATAAAAACAATAATATCCAGGTAAGTTCAATGGCACCTGTATTGGTAAAGCCTGCTGATTTTGCCCTGACCTCGGGCATTGACGAGTTGCAAAAAGTGGCCGGGTTGAAATCCATTACCCGCGCCGTGCCGGTCTCCTTTGTGCTGACCCTGAATGAGTCAAAATAACGACCCCTTAGCTTCCTTGTCGCGCTTGATCGAACAGCAAAGCGCGCCGATGGAGCAGTGGCAGCCGCAGCATTGCGGCGCCATTGATATTCATATCAGCGCCGACGGCATTTGGCACCATCAAGGCAGTGCGATTAAGCGTTTGCCCCTGGTGCAACTTTTTGCCAAGGTGCTGTGTCGTGAGCAGGATCAGTATTACCTAAAAACGCCGGTTGAGAAAATGGCCATCAGCGTAGCCGATGCGCCTTTGTTGATTGTTGATTGGCGCCTGCAAGAGTTGCCCGAGCATGACACACATCATCCGCTGCTGATCTGCCGCGATAATATAGGCCGTGAATTTATTGTTGGAGAAACACATCCCTTGGTGTTGCATCAGGATGCACAAGGCCAGCAAGTGCCTTATTTGCAGTTGCCTCATAATGTCGAGGCGAAGATTTCGCGGGCGGTATTTTATGCGTGGGCTCAGGAATTGATTGAGACCACGCAGCAGGAGTTTATGCTTTATTCCGGAGCGGCTTCGTTTTCGCTCGGCGGATTAACCTGAACCGGGCCCAAAAACCACTCGTCGAGCTGTTTTTGTAGTTCGTTCAGGCCTGTGCCTTTAAGGGATGAAAAGGCATGCACCTTGATTAATTCAGACACCTCGGCAAGCTCTCGGCGTACCTTAAGTACTTCTGAGTTGCGCTTGCCTTGTTTGAATTTATCGGCCTTGGTAAGCAGTGCCAACACCGGAATACCGCTGCCGCTGGCCCACTCAATAAGCTGTCTGTCCAAATCTTTTAACGGGTGGCGAATATCCATCAGTACCACCAGGCCCTTAAGGCTTTGGCGTTTTTGCAGGTACTCACCCAAAGATTTTTGCCACTTCTTTTTCATTTCCAGCGGTACCTTGGCAAAACCATAACCGGGCAAGTCGATCAAACGCTGATCTTCGCCTAAGGCAAAGGCATTGATTAACTGAGTACGGCCGGGAGTTTTACTGGTACGCGCCAATTTTTGCTCGGTCAGGGTATTGAGCGAGCTAGATTTACCTGCGTTAGAACGCCCAGCAAAAGCGATTTCAATACCAGTATCTTCCGGTAACTTAGTGATATCCGGAGCGCTGGTAATGAATTGCGCTTGGGTGTAATTGACACGTGATTTTGCCACATTGACTCCTGAAGTGGGGGCTCGAAACTGATCTAAAGGCTATTTTATATCAGATTGGGGTGAACCTAAAGGCTCTACAAGCGCAGGATAAATTGATTTAAATCTGGTTTGCATCACTTTTTTTCCTTAAAACCCCGCTTTTTATAAGTTTAATATGGGTAGAAAACGTGCCAGAGAAATTTTTATCGTGTAGAATAATGCCATTGCATCGAAACGATTGTATTTGAATACAGGGTCTGGAACAGAGAATTTACCATGAAGAAATTAGTTTTATCTTTAACTATGCTGGTTGGTGTGTTGAGTGCAAACAACGCGGCAGCATTCGATGGCGATATTAACGCTGGTAAAGACAAATCGGCAACTTGTGCTGCTTGTCACGGCCCAGATGGTAACGCGCCTGTCACTATGTACCCCAAGATTGCGGGTCAGCATGCCGAGTACATCTACAAGCAATTGAAAGAATTCAAAGTAGGCATGATCTCTGGGGGCAAAGAGGGTCGTATGGATCCGGTAATGAGTGGTATGGCTATGCCACTGAGCGACCAAGATATGAAAGACTTGGCTGCTTACTTCGCGTCATTAAATATGTCTGAAGGCTCGACTCCTGAAGATGTAGTAGCAGTTGGTCAACAGCTTTACAAAGCCGGTGATGCCGAGCGTGGTATTCCAGCTTGTGCAGCTTGCCATGGTCCTCGTGGTAACGGTACCTCACTGGCAGGTTTCCCTAAGGTGTCATTCCAGCACCCTGAGTACATCAAGAGCCAGTTAGAAAAATTCCGCAGCGGCGTTCGTGGTAATGATCACAACGGCATGATGCGTGATATCGCTATGAAGCTAACGGACAAAGATATTGAAGTACTTTCTAAATATCTTGGTGGCCTTCACTAAGCATTGGTTAAGTATTTAAAAAAAGCAGCATTAGCTGCTTTTTTTGTGGGTAGTCTAACCTAGGGATATTTCCTACTTTCCTGTAGGACATTGACCATATATGCATGTGAGCTATTACTCAAATTTAATGTTCGGGTGATGCTAACCTAATGAAAAAGCTAGTGTTAGCTATAACTGAATTAGTGTTTTTTAATAAAAAAGTTATAAATTAGTTGTAACTAATTTATGAGTCAGTAAATTATCTGCTGTCGCAACAAAGAATTACAACAGGGATCAGAGCATAGGAAGCGCGACAAGCTAGTGCGCTAGGGGAGCATCAATAGATGCACCACAAGGAAGAAGTAGAAAGCGTTAGGAAGACCGAGAAAAATAAAACACCACACGGAAGAAAAATAACAACAATACGGAAAGTAATAATAATAAAAATAATAAATACAGACTGATAAAAGTCGAAGGGAGAAGTGTCCAATTAGTAGTTGGCGCTCGAGTTATCCGGCGGTAGAGTTTTGCTCTACCGCCTTTTTATTTGTCCTGTTACAATGCGCACCATGAAAGCGATCTCCTGCCCCTTGTGCAACAGTGCGCAAATCAGCCATTATCATCAAGATAAAGTACGCGACTATTGGCAATGTGCCAGTTGCGCCTTAGTGTTTGTGGCAGCACCTCAGCACCTCAGCGCAGCGGATGAAAAAGCCATTTATGATCAGCACGAGAATGACCTCAATGATGAAGGTTATCGCCGCTTTCTGACACGGATCTTTACGCCCTTAAATGAGCGTTTGTCGACGGCCAGTTCAGGTTTGGATTTTGGCTGTGGCCCGGCGCCACTATTGGCAAGCATGCTGCGAGAGCAGGGGCACACAGTGGCCTTATATGATCTGTACTACCAGCCTCAACAAGAGGTATTACAGGCTCGCTATGACTTCGTTTGTAGTACCGAAGTGATCGAGCACCTAGCACAACCGCAGCAGCAGTTGCACTTGTGGCTAGAATTATTACGCCCAGGTGGGACGTTAGCGTTAATGACAAAATTGGTGATCGATGTACAACGCTTTGCTACCTGGCATTACAAAAATGATCCAACGCACATTGCCTTTTATAGCAAAGAAACCTTTGCTTATATTGCTGAGCGTTTTGGATTAACCCTTGAATTTATCGCGGCCGATGTCATCTTTTTAACAAAGCCCGCAAGCTAGAGAATGCTATGACCAGAAAGAAAAAGTCACGCAAAGTCATTAATAATGGCACCGCGCGCTTAAGTAAAGACAAATTAAGAGAGCTTCGTGCGCTAAAAGAGCTGCGCGCCAAGAAAAAGACCAAGGGTGCCCAGGCGGGTAACCGTAACTCCCAGCTACTGAAGGTGGAAACCACAGAGGCCAAGGGCAGTGCCAGCGGTGATAATCGCGTTGGCAGTAAAAAGCCGGTAAGCCTGACCCCTGAGGTCACAACGGCGCAACCGCAAAAGCCGCAGGTGCGTAAAGATCTGAAACCACAAGCGGTACTTAGCACCTACAAAGAGCCGGAGTTGACGCCTGAACAAGAATTGGAGCAGTTAGAGTCCGATGAGCGTCTGTTGGCCTTGATCGACCGTCACGACAATGGCGAGATCCTGCAAGGTAAAGATGCTAAGTACTTTAATGCCAAGGTTGAGCGTCATCAGCAGCTATGTGAAATCCTCGGTTTGGATGATGACGACTTCGAGGATGATGAAGACTTGCTTGATGACTATATGAATGACTCTCTGGCCAATGAATGGCTTGATGACGAGGACGAAAAATGAGTGGCCCCTGGATCATAGCTCTAATTTTTGGCGCCTTGATCATTGCCGCCCTGGCTTTTTATGCCGGTCGCTTATTGTGGCAGGTGCGTGAGCAAAATCAGCGCTTGGCAAAACAACAGGCCGAATACGCAAAAAAACGTGCCGCCCGTAACGCCAAACTGAGCGATAGCATTAACCTGATCGCCAAGGCGATGAAAGAGGGGCAGTGCGAATACTCAGAGGGTTGCTTGCGAGTATGGGTGTTGATGAGCCAACACAGCAAGGCGCAGGAAGCTAACCTGGAAGAGGAATATCCGGGTGTGTTTGCCATGTATGAGGCGGTGAAAGACTTGCCGACTCATGAGGCCCGCAAGAAGTACTCGAAAAAGGAAATTTTTAAGCAGGACAGTGCCCGCTGGCGTAAAGAGCAGGAGCTTGAAGAGCAGATCCTGGCCGACAGCGAAAAGCTGGTCATGCATTTTGATGCAGACCCAAATAGCAAACACGTATTTATGTAGCTATTTGTGCCATACATGGCAAACATGTTCACAAAAAAAGCCGCCTCTTGGCGGCTTTTTGCTGTCTAGCGTTTTCAGATCACCCGCGAGAAGCGCTGCTGATTGAGCTGGTTTTGCAGGTAAGCATCGAAACACATGCAGATGATGCGAATAAAGAGTACGCCAGAGGCGTTAATGCTTATGATATCGTCCTCGATAGTGAGCATACCGTCGTCGATAAAGCCCTGTAGCTGTGCTAATTCAGCGGCAAAATGCTCTTTAAAATCGAAGTCATAGCGCTTTGAAAATGCCGCCATATCCAGCTCGAAGTGGCAAATAAGCTGCTTGATCACCGCCGCCCTTAGCTCGTCTTCTGCGCTTAAATGGATTTCCTTGCAGGCGCTGAGCTGGTTTTGCTCTAAAGCCCCATAGTAGCTTTTCAGCTCTTTTTGGTTTTGGATGATATGTCCGTGTAATTGCGAAATGGCCGACACCCCAAGGCCGAGTAAGGGCAGATCGCCACCCAAGGTGTAACCCTGGAAATTGCGATGTAGATGTCCTTCGCGCTGGGCTATGGCCAGCTCATCGTCCTTCTTGGCAAAGTGGTCCATGCCGATAAATTGATAATCTGCCGCTATCATGCGCTCCAGAGTTTGTTTAAACATGGTGAGTTTGGCCGTGGCATCGGGCAGATCGGCGTCTTTGATCTTACGCTGTGCGGCGAAAAGGTCCGGCAGGTGCGCATAGTTAAATACCGATACCCGATCCGGACCTATATCCAATAGGCGCTCAATGGAGACAGCAAAGGATTCGGGCGTTTGCAGCGGCAGACCATAGATCATATCCACATTAACCGAATTAAAGCCCACTTCTTTAGCGCGGCGCACCAAGGCCTCGACCTCACTGGCACATTGCGGGCGGTTGACCGCCAGTTGTACCTCATCATTAAAGTCCTGGACGCCGAATGAGATGCGGTTAAAGCCCAGCTGCTGCAATTCATCGATGCGCTCCAGAGGCAAATCTCTGGGGTCAACCTCTATGCTGCGCTCGCCATCTTGGGCGAACTGAAAGTGCTGGTCAAGCATGGCCATTAAACGTGCCATCTGCGCTGTGTCTAGGAAGGTAGGTGTACCACCGCCTAAATGCAGTTGCTGTACGTTTAAGTGGCGACAATGCTCGCTCAGCAGGGCCATTTCTTTACCCAGATAATCCAGATACAAATCGGCTTTATGCTGATGGCGGGTAACTACCTTGTTGCAGCCGCAGTAGTAGCACAGCTGATGACAGAAGGGGATATGAATATACAGGGATAATCCGCCGCTGGGGCATCGCTGTAAGGCTTGCACCAGGGTTTGCGTATTGGCCCCGGGCTGCAACTGTAAGGCCGTTGGGTAAGAGGTGTATCTTGGCCCGGAGACATTGTATTTGTTGATTAGCTGGCTTTGCCATTGCACTTGTTTGATCACGACGCATATCCACTTTGGTTAATGATAATTGGGTCTGTTTATCTTTGCGGTTTACTTTATGTTCAATCTAAACGCATTCTGATGAATATAATCACTGATTCATGTGGTTAAATTCATCCATGAAGCTTGGTTACATCGCGCATCCATGCGCTCACCTCGCTAAGCTGCGAAGCATTGCTTCGGTCTTGCTCGCCTATGTACATGGCGAGTAACACAGCGCAGGATGCGTTTAGATGAACCCGCAGGGCAGCGTTTGTAGCGCATTTCTACTGTGTTGTTACATGTTTATGTAGAATAACTACACCACACAGGTGCCGCCTTGTATAAATTCACTACAAACTGCTGCAGAAACAAACAACAAAGGTCAACAGACCCTAGGCAGTGTAAATAAAAGTCCCTGGCTGCTTGTTGATCTGCAGCAATAATTGGGGCTCTTGTTTGCTTTGTGGCGGCAATAGTATGATGTGCATAAACCCTATCAGATATGCTGCACGGCTTGGCTCCTGCAGCAAATGGTGGCAATAAATGGATAAGAAACTAGTGATAATCGGCGCCGGTTGGCTCGGTGAGGCCTTGGCACAAGCTGCTCTGGCTCAGGGCTGGCAGGTAGAGGCTACACACAGAGAGCTGGGGCCCCAAGCCCATGAGCGCCAGTTTGCACTGCAAGATGACGGCACCCTGGTACACAATGTCTCGCTCACCGATGCTTATTGGGTATGCGCCATGAGCCCGGGCGCCCGACGCCAACCCAGTAATTATCAGCAAAGCCTGAAACAGGCCTTGGCCCTCTATCAAGAACTTAAGGGCAAAGGCTTTGTGTTGTGCTCCAGTACCGGGATTTATGATCAACAAAATGGCCAGTATGATGAGCACAGTGCGTTAACGCTGGAAACAGCGCGTCAGCAAGGTCTGAGCGAGGCGGAACAAGTTGCGTTGGCATGCGGTGCCAAGGTCTTGCGTTTAGGCGGCCTGGTTGGGCCGCAGCGGGAGCCCGGCCGCTTTGTTGCCGGTAAAACCTTATCCTCCCATGCTGAGGATGTAGTCAATATGGTCCATCGCGATGATGTAATAGCCGGCATTCTGACCTTGATTCAACACTATCCACAAGCGCAGCCTATTTATAATCTGGTACACCCAAGCCACCCATCAAAACAGGATTACTACCGTGGGCATTGCCAGCGTTTGGGAAGTGAAATGCCACAATTTAGCGCCGAAAAGGCGGTGGCGCGAGTGATAAATGGCAACGCCATCCAGGCCCTTGGCTTTACCTACAGCCGCGATATCTAAGGTGCGCAGCAAAGCGCAAAGGCAAGTGCAAAGATAATTGCACAATTAACTTAACAGTCTCGGTAAACGCAGGTTTTATGTCGCGCCTATAAATTTTGCGCTGCCCACGGGCGCTGTGTAACATGGCGCATATTTTCTTGTCTATACAAGTAGGGCTAATTTTGGAGAGCCGCATGCAAATTGATCAGGTTATTATTGATGCCAATATCGCGACCATGGTTGCATCAGAAAATGATGACTACGGTATTATCGAAAACGGCGCCGTATTGCTAAGCGGCGATAAGATCGCTTGGGTGGGCCCCATGGCTGAGATGCCACAAGTGGATCTGCTGTCGTTACCCGTGTACTCCGCTGGCGGTGCCTGGTTGACGCCTGGCTTGGTTGACTGCCACACCCATATTATCTTCGGTGGAAATCGCTCTCAGGAGTTTGAGCGTCGTCTGCAGGGCGAAAGCTACGAAAGCATCGCTCAACAAGGCGGCGGTATTGCCACCACGGTACGCGCCACGCGTGCGGCCGAGCCACAAGAGCTTTTTACCAAAGCCAAGCAGCGTCTTGATGCACTTATGCGTGAGGGTGTTACCACGGTGGAAACCAAGTCGGGCTATGGTCTGGATTTGGCCAGCGAGATTAAGTTGCTGGAAGTGGCGGCGCTGCTTCAGGAGCACCACCCAGTGCATATCGAAAGCACTTTCTTGGGTGCTCATGCTCTGCCACCTGAGTACAAGGGCGATGCCGATGGTTATATCGATCTGGTATGCGAGCAGATGCTGCCGGCGGTAGCGCAGCAAAAACTAGCCACCGCGGTTGACGTCTTTTGTGAAAATGTCGGTTTTAATCAGGCACAGACCGAGCGCGTATTTAAGCGTGCCAAAGAGCTGGGCTTTAATGTAAAGCTGCACGCCGAGCAGTTATCTAACATGCATGGCACGGCCTTGGCCGCGCGTTATCAGGCATTGTCGGCGGATCACCTGGAGCACCTGGATGAAGCAGGTGTGAAGGCGATGAAGGACGCAGACATGGTTGCCGTGCTGTTGCCTGGGGCCTTTTACTACCTGCGTGAAACCAAGTACCCACCTATCGAGCTATTGCAGCGCTATGAGGTGCCGATCGCCATTGCTACCGATTTCAACCCGGGTACTTCGCCCCTGTGTTCGCTGCAATTAATGATGAATATGGCCTGCACCCTGTTCCGCTTAACGCCAGGGCAAAGCCTGCTCGGAGTAACGCGATATGCTGCTAAGGCTCTGGGTCTGAATGACCGTGGTCAGTTGGCTGCTAATATGCGTGCCGACATCGCTTTATGGGATATTGAACACCCATCGCAATTAAGTTATGAATTCGGTACAAATCCGTTGAAAAAGCTTTGGATTCAGGGGGTATTAAGTAAGGCTTTTTAATCATAAGTGACTAAATCCTAAGTGGCCGGGATCTCGGCCACTCACACAGTGATAATAAAAACTTATGATAACCAGTATTCATCTTGGTGCCTTTATTTGTGGCTTATTTATAATGGCCTTATTGATCAGCCTGGTGTTGATCAGCGAACGTAAAGACGGCATCAGTGCGATGTGCTATTCGCTTGCGGGATTGGCCTATGTCGGTGGTCAATGGCATGTCGCCAGCGGTATTTTAATTTTAGTCTTTACCGCACGTTGGTGGTGGTTTTACCGCCATCAAGCACCTCAAATACTGCAGGTGCGGGGCGCGCTAGTGGCCCTGCAATTACTGGTTGTTACACTCAATCTGGTGTGGCCATTGCATTTTTCCTGGCTGTGCATCCTGCCTTTGATATTGCAAGTTATGGCCTTTATGGAACTGGAAGGCAACGATGATGAACAGCTGTTAAAGGCTCAGCATAATGAACTAAACGCCCGCAGCCTGCCCGTTATTTCCTGGGGCCAGGCGGTTACTCAATACAACCTGTGGCGCCAAAAGAATAATCATCAGGTTGCCCTCTTGCTATTACAGGTAGAAGGCTATGAGCAGTTAAATCGCTCACTAGGTCAGGAGTTTGCCGAACTGGTTTTGATGCAAAGTCTGGCGCGTATTAATAAGGTGGCAGCGCAGCCAAGCGTTTTGAATCTGCAGCTGCGAGAGCAGTTTGCCATTGAAGTTTTTCAGGTCGCGCCTCTGTGTTATGGCCTGGTGATAGATATCAGTCCGGACAGTCATTGCCATGAGCGTCTAGCCGAAGACATAGCAGCGGTGCTGCAAAAACCCTTTAATTCTCGTCACGGGGTGGTGGAGCTTAAGCCACATATCGCCCTAAGTACCGGTATGGCCGGTGACACTTCGTTGGATGATTTACTACAGCAGGGCTACAGGGCCATCGAATTTCATCCACAGCAACGTATTTGCCATTATCATGACTCCCTTGAGCAGCAGGCTGCCGCTCATCAGCAGCAACTACGCTTGCTGAGCGCGGTAGACTTTGAGCGAGACTTCTCTTTGTATTTCCAACCGGTGATTGGTCTAGAAGGGAATAAGCCCCTTTATGCTGAATTACTGCTGCGCTGGCAGCATCCGGAGCGTGGCATGGTTGAAGCGAAAGACTTTATCCGCGATTTACGTGCCGTGGGCCGAGGTTATAAGCTGGCCTTCCATGTGCTTGAGCGCGCGGCCGAAATGGCTAAGGGACTGAAGATGGAAGGCTTGGGCATGCCGGTGAGCGTCAATCTCTTCGGTGAAGAAATACTGCACGATGAGTTTGTTGAGTTTGCCGGCCGCATTCTGCGTGAGCACAGGCTAAAGGCGGGAGATTTAATTATCGAATGTCCGCTGACGGTGCTTATGTCTCTGGATAAGCGCGGCTTGGCGTTATTGACCCGTTTGCATCAGAAGGGGATCCACTTGTGTCTGGATGGCATGGGTGAAACACCGTTGTTCTTGGCCAAGTTGCCGAAGATCAATCTCGAATACGTTAAAGTTGACCCAAGTCTGACTGCTGATGTCGACTACACCAGTAACAACAAAGCGCTTTTAAACGGCTTAATCGATATGCACCGCCACCTAAATGCCCAAGTGATTTGTCAGGGTGTTGGCACAACGACGCAGTTAAGCTATGTAAAAGAGTTTAATGTGCAAGGGGCTCAGGGTTATGTGTTTACCCACCCCTTGCCGGCAGATGGCTTATTGAGCTGGACACGTCAATGGCAGCAAAAAGTGGAACAGCAAAGCGCCCCTAGCTGGTAGAGGCGCTCAAGTGCTTAGCTCAGGCTCTTAGCTGTGGTAGCGAGCGCGTAAAAAGGCGATCACTAAAGCGCTAAGCAGTTGCCCGGCGGCATTAAAGCCGGCGCTAAGGCCATTAGGGTCCTGGCTCGGCGCCGCTTCACATAAATGCAAATAGGCCACATCGCTGTCGCAGGTGGCGTTATAAACATATTGCTCGGCATCATTCAAAGACATACCACGATAATTTAAGGCGCTGGCCGGTGCCAAAGTAATGGCATCTATATCCAGCTCTATGGCCAATGGTGCCTGGTGGGTAAAGCTGTCCAGGGCGTCATTAACACTTTCCACAATCGAGGTTTGTGCCAACACCTTAAGGCTGTGATAGCTGGTGTAGGTGCTTTGATGCTGCGCCATAGCCGCTAGGATGGCAGCATTATTCTTTTGCTGATCCAGCGCCACCACATGATAGTGCTTAAGGTAACCTTCTGCCGCCGCGTAGTGGAAACCATTGCCGCTATGGCGACCTTCAAGGGCGCGGAAATCGCCGTGTGGATCAAGGTTAATGGCATTAACAGCTGTATTGTAATGCTTGGCGCTGGCCGCCAGCAGTGGGTAGCAATTGTTATGGCCACCGCCAATAACTATGGGCGTCAGCCCAGCCTCGAAAATGGCGGTAATAACCGGCTCGATACGCTGGTCCAGTTCGCCGCATAAGGTGCGTAACTTCGCCAAATCGTCGGCATTACCGTTATCGAGAGCCTGACTTTGCTGTTGCAGATCGGCACAATCGACCTCACCGAGTAGTAAGACATCCTGTACCGGAGTAAATTCATTAACCGGAATATTGAGGAACTTCGACAAAAAGGCACGAAAACCTTGGTCTGCGCCGCCTTTGCCGAGATTCGCCCGGGGGCCTATGTCTTCGGGAATGCCGACAACGACATAGCGAATACCGAAATCTTTGGCGTCTTTTAGCGCCTGGCTAAATTCCACCTCGGTATCGAGCAGGGCAATGCTCTGAAATACTCGCTGCTCGGCGCTGCGGGCGGCGACTAAATCGGCAATGCTCTGTTCGTCATAGATATTAACTGCATATTCCATAGCGGCATTAATCGTTTAGGCCAATAAGCTCATCGTCCTCGACATATTCGAGTTCAAGCTCTTCGGCGGAGATAATAATACCTGTGCTATCGGCGTAGAGATAATCATCTTCATAGAAGGAAACGCCGGCGAAATTAACCGGAACGCCTTCTTCACCAGGGGCGAGGTTATCGGCGGCCACGGGAATGGAGGCAATGGCTTGAATGCCCAGCTCTAATTCTTCGAGCTCATCGACATGACGCACGGCACCATAGACAATGATCCCTTCCCAATTGTTTTCCACCGCAAGTTCCGCCAGTTCTATGTCGATTAGGGCGCGACGGGTTGAACCACCGCCATCGACTAAGAGTACCGAATTGGTACCGTCTTGTTGCAAAACTTCGCGAATAAGCTGGTTACTTTCAAAACACTTGATGGTGCGAATACGCCCGCAAAAGGCGCCGCGGCCACCAAAATTAATGAACATAGGTTCGAGTACATCGACTACATCAGCAAAGTGATCACACAGTTCAGAGGTACTATATTCCATCGGACTCTCCTAGAGACTTTGTTGTCTCAAGTATACCTAGGTTATGGGGCTTAGCAAGCTAAGGTATTGACCTATAAAGAGCAACAAAAAAGTTAGACATATTACTGTCTAAAAAACGTCATGTATCTGTTATTTTTGCTGACTATATTCAAAGCTATGAACATATTTCAGGCGAAAGAGCATGATACTTGCGCAATTGGATCGTTTTGATCGGGCGTTATTTAAGGTGTTGTTTCGAGCTAGGTACCGGCGTTGGCAGCATCATGGCATTCGTTTGATGTCGCGATCCGGCGACGGCATCTTGTATGCTTTGTTTGGACTTTATTTGTTGATTTACAGCACGCCGGAGCAAATTACCTTGCTGCTGGTCTTGCTGCTTGGTTATGCCATTGAGCGGCCTATCTACTTTTTCACCAAAAACCTGTTCCAGCGTGTCCGTCCCTGTGATGTGTTAACCCGTTATGCCCATATTCGTCCCAGTGATAAATTTAGTCTGCCCTCGGGGCACAGTGCCGGGGCCTGGGTATTTGCGGTGATTGTTGGTCATTTTTATCCGCAGCTTGCACCCTATTTATATGCTTGGGCGACACTGGTGGCCTGCTCGCGGGTGTTTCTCGGGGTGCATTACCCGTTAGACATAGTTTTAGGCTCGTTACTTGGGTACGGCTGCGCCGTATTTGCATTACTTATCACAGGGATTTTATGAAGATTCTTTATGGCGTACAAGGCACAGGGAATGGCCATACCACCCGCGCTCGGGTGATGGCAAAGGCATTTGCCAAGGCTGGTGTGGAAGTAGATTATTTGTTTTCCGGGCGCAGTCGCGACCAATATTTTGATATGCAGGAGTTTGGCTCTTTCCAGGCCCGTCAAGGCTTAACCTTTGTTACCGAACGCGGCCGTGTAAATGGTTTAAAAACGCTGAAAAATGCCAAGGTGTGCGAGCTAATTAAAGATATACGCGAGCTAAACCTTAAGCAGTATGATTTGGTGATGAACGACTTCGAGCCTGTTACTGCCTGGGCCGCCAAGCGCCAAAGGTACCCGTGGTGGGCATGAGTCATCAGGCCGCGTTTCTCTCGAACAGTGTGCCTGTGACCGGCGACAACATACTTACTAAGGCCATGATACGTAACTTTGCGCCCGCCGATGTTTACCTGGGCGTGCACTGGCAGCCTTTTGATGACTCCATTATTCCGCCTTTTATTGAGCATGCCGGGCCGGTCGACAGCGAATATGTGGATAACAAGGTGTTGGTTTATCTACCCTTTGAAGATCTCGATGAGGTTATTGCCTATCTCAAGGACTTCCCGGGCAAGGAGTTTTATTGCTACCACCCTAAAGCGGAAGATAGATCCGAGGCCCATATCCATTTACGTAAACCGTCCAGGCTGGGTTTTTTACGGGATCTGGCCAGTGCCAGTGGTGTTATTGCTAATGCCGGCTTTGAATTGTCGAGCGAAGCCCTGACCCTAGGTAAAAAACTGCTGTTGAAACCTCTTAACGGTCAGTTTGAACAGCACTCTAATGCCTTGACTCTGCAAAATATGGAACGCGCCCATGTGATGCATTTTCTGGATCAGGACGCCCTCGATGATTGGCTTAATATGGATAAAAAAGAGCGCATCAACTTCCCTCATGATCCGGCGCCACTTATTTCCTGGCTGATGGCGGGACAATGGCAGGATAGACAAAGGCTGAATCAGCAACTCTGGCAGGGCGTGCTCTAGCTCTTTATTGCTCGAACTAGTTTTGTTACTGCTCTTCACTGAACACAAAAAAGCCGCAGATGCGGCTTTTTTAATGCTTGTGTATCGCGCCTTTCACTTAGGGAGTGACGCGAATAGCAATGCTGGCATCGCGCTGGGCATTAGCCGCTTTTAAGCGCTCAAGGTAGGTTTGCCAGAGTTGCTCGGCATGGCTGCAAAGCTCGGCAAGGTAACCAAAGCTATAGAGCCCACTTTGGTGGCCATCATCAAAGTGCAGTCGTACCGCATAGTGGCCAATGGCCTCAATTTCACCGATAGCCACCGCCTTTTTATTGGTTACCAGCTTTGGTGGCCCCTGGTGATGCCCCTGCACCTCGGCAGAGGGCGAGTGCACGCGCAAAAACTCGGCGCTTAGACTTACCTGCTCGCCATTATCAAAATGAATATCCAATACCTTGGTACGGCGATGATAATGTAACGTCTTGACCAGCATACTGTTCCCTTAAAACAAAGAAGGGGCGCAAGGCCCCTACGCTTATAGAATAAAGCGACTTAAGTCTTCATCCTGAACCAGATTACCCAGATGCTGGTTAACGTAATCGCCATCCACGATTAGGGTTGTACCGGCTTTATCACTGGCCTCGAAGGAGATCTCCTCCATCAGGCGCTCCATCACAGTATGCAGACGACGGGCACCGATATTTTCGGTCTTCTCATTAACCTGCCACGCGGCCTGAGCAATGCTTTCAATGGCATCCTCGGTAAATTCAACGCTCACCTCTTCGGTGTTTAACAGGGCGATTTGTTGCTCCGTTAATGACGCATGAGGCTCGGTGAGAATGCGTTTAAAGTCGTTCGCACTTAGAGCGTCAAGCTCGACACGAATCGGCAGACGACCTTGTAGCTCGGGGATCAGATCCGACGGTCTGGCCATTTGGAATGCACCCGATGCAATAAACAGGATATGGTCGGTTTTTACCATGCCGTACTTGGTGCTCACCGTAGAGCCCTCGATAAGAGGTAGCAGATCGCGCTGTACGCCTTCACGGCTTACATCCGGACCACTGCTCTCACCACGTTTACAGATCTTGTCGATTTCGTCTAGGAAGACGATGCCGTTTTGCTCAACTGCATCAATGGCCAGCTCTTTCACATCTTCCAGGTTGACCAATTTCGCCGCTTCTTCTTCAACCAGGAGCTTAAAGGCTTCCTTGATCTTCAGCTTGCGCTTTTTGGTTTTGCCGCCAGACATGTTTTGGAACATGCTCTGTAGCTGATTGGTCATCTCTTCCATTCCTGGAGGCGCCATGATCTCAACATTGGCACCTTGCTCGGCAATATCGATCTCAATTTCTTTGTCATCCAGCTGGCCTTCGCGCAGCTTTTTACGGAATGCTTGGCGCGTTGAGTTGTTCTCGCTTGGCTGTGTTTCACCCCAGCTGTCTTTTGCCGGTGGTAACAGGGTATCAAGAATGCGCTCTTCGGCCGCTTCTTCGGCGCGGAAGCTGTGCTTCTTAGCCTGTTGGTCGCGAACCATTTTAAAGGCAATTTCGACCAGATCGCGAATAATCGTCTCAACTTCCTTACCAACATAGCCCACTTCGGTGAATTTGGTGGCTTCAACCTTTAAGAAAGGAGCATTGGCAAGCTTGGCCAAACGGCGGGCAATTTCTGTTTTACCCACACCGGTTGGGCCTATCATCAGGATGTTTTTCGGAGTTACTTCCTGGCGCAGGGCTTCATCAAGCTGCATCCGGCGCCAGCGGTTTCTAAGGGCGATGGCGACGGCCTTTTTGGCATTAGCCTGACCAATAATGTGTTGATCAAGTTCATGGACGATTTCTCTGGGAGTCATGGCTGACATGGCTGCTCCTTAATTACAATTCTTCAATGGTTTGGAAGTTGTTAGTGAATACGCAAATATCACCGGCTATCTTAAGGCTCTTTTCAACGATTTCTCGTGCTGATAGCTCGGTATTCTCTAACAGTGCAATAGCTGCGGCTTGGGCAAAGTTGCCGCCGCTGCCGATGGCAATAAGGTCGTGCTCGGGTTGTACCACGTCGCCATTACCGGTAATGATCAGTGAGGCTGTTTCATCGGCTACCGCCAACAGGGCTTCAAGGCGTCTGAGAGCACGGTCGCTGCGCCAGTCTTTGGCCATTTCCACCGCTGCCTTGGTCAGATTTCCCTGATACATTTCCAGCTTGGCTTCAAAACGCTCAAACAGGGTGAAGGCGTCTGCTGTGCCACCGGCAAAACCGGCGATCACCTTGCCGTTAAACAAACGGCGTACCTTGCGGGCGTTACCCTTCATTACCGTGTTGCCAAGGGAAACCTGGCCGTCGCCGCCAATAACGACTTTGCCTTCGCGGCGTACAGAAACTATCGTAGTCATGTGAATCCTTTGCCCCAAATCAAACTGGGCTTTGCTGAGTCTAATAGCGAGGAAGTATGGGCGAGGTTCGGGGATTTCAAGGTATAATACCAATTCACTTAAATAGCTAAGCCTTCTAGCGGGCTAAATATCATGCTCACGGCGTTGGAATTTTTCTATGTACGCATAACTACATAAGAAAAATTCCGCCTTGTTATCACATCATTTATCCAGCGCTATATCTGCTCACATACTAAACAGAATTGGTATAAGGCGAAAACCCCGCGGATTGGCTGTGTTTTTGCGGGGGGCTGAGACTTATTGCCACAGCCAGATGCCACAGCCCATGATTTTGGCTTGGCGTTTTAGTTTGTTTTTATCACTCTCGGCACCGCGCTTGGTGGCGTATGGGCCTAAGCGTACTTTATACCAGACACCGTTAGTGCCTTCGGTATGACGGATTTCGGCGACCAGGCCGGTGAAGGCAATTTTCGCTTTTAAGGTTTCCGCCTGAGCATAGGTTCTAAATGAACCGCACTGCATAACGTAAGGGCCTTTTTGCTCAACTTCTTTGACCTCAACCTCTATCTCGGCCTGCTTTATCTCATTGATAAACTCCGGTGTTTCCGGTTTGTTTATAACGGCTTTCGGCTCTTGCTTGGGCGGTTGCTTTACCTGTTCCACGGCTTGTGGGTCGGCATTACTCTTGATATACCACAGGCCATAGCCAAAGCCCGCGAATAAAATAATGGCGGCGATAATTAGCAAGATAGGCAGCTTCCTTTTCGGCGGTGCTTTTTTCTTAGCACCGCGCTGGGGTCTTTTGCGATTTATGTAGTCGTGTTGAGCCATACCTGTGTGTTGCTTCTCTTTACATCATATCTATAGGGTCAATGTCTAAGTTCCAGCGCACCTTTTGTGCCAGCTTATGCGAACCTAGGTAATCGATAAGTTGCGCCACAAAGGCGTGTAATGCGCCTCGATCGGCACCCTGAATATGCAGCTGGTATCTAAATTTACCAGCAACGCGCTCCATGGGGGCGGGGATCGGTCCCAATAATTGTATCTTAGGGATGCGGGTTGCGGGAACTAAATCCGTTAAAAAACGAAGTACTAGCGATAAATCGTGGGCTTCGGCGCGTAATAAGGCCAAATGACTGTAAGGTGGCAGCTCAGTTTCCTGTCGTTCCTGCAGGGCGTAGCGGGCAAAATGTTGATAACCGTTATTAACCAGATCCTGCAATAGCGGATGCTCGGGAAAGTGGGTTTGCAATAAGACTGTGCCCGGCTCACCGCTTCGACCCGCACGCCCGGCCACTTGGGTAAGCAACTGTGCCAGATGTTCGGTGGCGCGAAAATCGCAGGAATGCAGTCCGGCATCGACATCGAGAATAATCACCAGGCTGACATCGGCAAAGTGGTGACCCTTGGCGAGCATTTGCGTGCCCACTAAAATACGGGCGCCGCCTTGGTTGATACGTTCGAGCTCTTCTTCCAAACTGCCTTTCTTACGGGTTGAGTCCCTGTCTATGCGGCTGATGGCAATGTCAGGGAACTGGGTCGTTAAGGCTTCTTCCAGTTGCTCCGTGCCCAGGCCTACCGGGTGTATCTGTGTGCTGCCGCAGTCCGGGCATTGCATTGGTGGCGGCGTTTGTTCGCCACAGTGGTGGCAGACCAGTCGGCGCATGGATTTATGATAGGTGGCGCTGGTGCTGCAACGGGGGCAGTCGCTAAGCCAGCCACATTCGTGACAGATAAGCGAAGGTGAAAAGCCGCGGCGGTTTAGAAACACCATGACCTGCTTTTGGCGGCTTAGCTCTTTTTGCATATAGGCCAGGCTGGCATGGCTTAAACCCGCCTGTAGATATTGGCCCTTGATATCGATAAGCTCAAAGTGGTTATCGCTGCTGGTTTGGGCGCGCTGGGTTAATGACAACAAGTGGTATTTGCCCTCAATTGCCCGGTGAAGGGTTTCCAATGCTGGTGTGGCACTGCCTAAAACCAGCGGAATATTATGTTGTTGGGCGCGATAGGCGCTCAGATCGCGGGCATGGTAACGCAGGCTGTCTTGTTGTTTGAATGAGGCGTCGTGCTCCTCATCGACTATGATCATGCCCAAGGATAAAAACGGCATAAAAATGGCCGAGCGGGTACCTATGACTATGGCGCAGCTGCCTTTTTGGCAAAAGCGCCAGGTTTGCAGGCGCTCGTTATCGGTCAGTGCCGAGTGCCAGAGCATAATCGGGGTGTCGGGGAAGCGGCGGCGAAAACGGTTAACCGTTTGCGGCGTCAGGCCGATTTCCGGCACCAGTACCAGCGCCTGTTTCCCCTGTTTTATTACTTCTTCCAGGCATTGCAGATACACCTCGGTTTTTCCGCTGCCGGTGACGCCCTCGAGTAAAAAGCTGGTAAAGCCCGAGCTTTGATTGATGGCGCTGCAGGCCACCGCCTGCTCGGCGTTAAGTCGTGGCTTGCTTGCTACCTTTATTTCATTGTCCCGCCAATGACTGGAAAATTCGATGCTTATCTCGGCCAGGTCTTTACTAACTAGGGCATCGATAGTGGCTTTGGTAAAGCCCAGGGCTTTTACCTCGGTTACCGGCGATTTACCGGACTGTGCTAACTGCGACATCAGCGACTGTTGTTTTTTCGCCCTTAGGGTGGGTAAGGCGCGGCCCTTTTCGGTAAGCTTAATATAGTTAATGCTGGTTTTATCTATGTCGTCGCCCTGGCGCAGCGCCTTAGGAAGAGCGGTAAAAATAGTCTCACCTAGGGGGTAGTGATAATAACGGGCGGTAAACTTCAGCAATTGTATATGAGTGGCGTCGATAATAGGGGCGCTATCAAGCACCCCAAGCACCGCCTTAACCTTGCTTTTGGGTAGTTCGGTACTGGCCTTACGAGTCAATACCAAGGCGGTCACCTGGCGGTTAGCAAAGGGCACAGAAACCCGCATGCCGGGCTCAAGGCTTGCCGCCAGCTTAGGGTCGACCAGGTAGTCAAAACTGCGGTGCAGAGGCACCTTGATTGCCACTTCCACATAGCATTCTTCCTGAGTTGGCAATAGGTCGGTTTGTAGGGCGCTTGGTAAAGACGACAAGGGTGAACTCACAGCATCAGACATGCTGTTAATGTACTAAATTCATGGCAAGGTGAATAGCGGCAATTAATGCTTGAACATTAAACAGGAGTTCAATAAAATACGCGGCCTTAAGGGTGCTGAGCGAATATTATTGGTCTTGGCACATTGAAACTAACGCGTATGGTGCCGAACTTCGGGTTTGGAGAGCGATACGGCCTATTTAGAGGTAATCCCCATGAAAGAAGGTATCCACCCTAAGTACGAAGCAATCAATGCAACGTGCTCTTGTGGCAACAAGTTCGAAACTCGTTCAACTTTGTGTAAAGACATTCACCTTGACGTATGTTCAGAGTGTCACCCTTTCTACACTGGTAAGCAGAAGATTCTTGACACAGGTGGTCGTGTTGACCGCTTCAATAAGCGTTTCGGTGCGCTTAGCAGCAAGAAGTAATTCATTGCTTATTAGAAAAAAGCACCCTAGGGTGCTTTTTTTGTGCCTCTTACTTTTTACGGCAGCTATCCAATACCAATTCTGTCTTCTACATAGAAAAATTCCAACGCCGTGAGCATGATATTTAGCCCGCTAGAAGTAAGTGAATTGGTATCCTATCCTGTTTGCTCTCTGATCGCTTGATTAACACAATTACTCTGGTCCATTCCCAGTATTGATATAAGCCATTTTGCATTTACTCTTTGTAAAGGTATTAATGAAAAGCGGCGATAATGCAGCTAAAAAGCATGAACATGCAGATGTGTGGGTAAATCCAGTTAAATCGTTGCATTTTTTTTGTTTTTATTCGCTATCGTTATATGAATTGCATTTTTTATATCTTTAGTTATGATTAACGCAGTTTTTATTGCTTTTTTTGACCCAAAAAAGGCATGGGAATATCGCTCATGCTAGGGGAAATTAAAATAATTAACCGGGATAATGATGCTAAAACCGCTTAATTTCGCGTAACAGGATAGACCTGATATTACTTGGAATATAGCCGGAAAAGCAGTATTGTTGCCTGATACCTGATCTCTCACCAATATTTCTAGCAGGATACTTTTTCATGTCAGACTTTCGTCAACAAGCTCTTGATTATCACGCTTATCCCGTTCCAGGCAAAATCAGCGTTGAGCTGACTAAAAGTGCGGAAACGGTCAATGACCTAGCTTTGGCCTACAGCCCAGGTGTGGCTGAGCCGGTGCGCGAAATTGCCGCCGATGCCAACAATGCCTATAAATACACTGCGAAAGGCAATATGGTTGCGGTTATTTCTAACGGCACGGCAATTTTAGGCTTGGGTAATTTAGGTCCGTTGGCAACAAAACCTGTAATGGAAGGTAAAGCCTTATTGTTCAAGCGCTTTGCCGGCCTTGATTCAATCGATATCGAAGTTAAACACCGCACCACGGAAGACTTTATCAACACGGTTGAAAATATTGCCGATACCTTTGGCGGTATTAACCTTGAAGATATCAAGGCACCTGAGTGTTTTGAAATTGAAAAAGCGCTGATCGAGCGTTGTAATATACCTGTATTCCACGATGACCAACATGGTACCGCCATTGTAACTGCGGCGGGCATGCTTAATGCTCTTGAGATTCAGGGTAAAGATATCAACGATGCCTTGATCGTTTGTTTAGGTGCTGGTGCAGCGGCTGTGGCCTGTATGGAGCTGTTGATTAAATGTGGTGCCCAGCGCGAGCACATCTATATGCTTGACCGTAAAGGTGTGATCCACACTCGTCGTGACGACCTGAACGAATATAAGCAAATGTTCGCAAACAACACGGATAAACGCACTCTGCAAGACGTGATCGCCGATGCCGATGTATTCGTGGGTGTATCTGGTCCAGATCTACTTTCTGCGGACGAGTTAAAGCTGATGGCCGACAAGCCAGTGGTATTTGCCTGTTCAAACCCAGATCCTGAAATTAAGCCAGAAGTGGCGCACGCTGCCCGTCAAGATTTGATCATGGCAACCGGTCGCTCTGATTACCCGAACCAGGTAAATAACGTTCTGTGCTTCCCGTTTATCTTCCGCGGCGCCCTGGATGTGCGCGCAACGGCTATTAATGATGAAATGAAGATTGCCGCTGTTGAAGCTATTCGTAGTATAGCTAAAGAGCCGGTACCACAAGAGGTATTGACCGCATCAGGTGTGACCGAGCTGGAGTTTGGCCCGCAGTACATTATTCCTAAGCCAATGGATCCGCGTTTATTGCCTCGCGTTGCTAAGGCGGTAGCCGAAGCCGCAGTAGCAACTGGTGTAGCGCAAATCGAGCTGCCAGAGGATTATATGAGCGATAAGTAATTTCCTTGTCGCCAAAAAAAAGCCCCAAGTTTTGCTTGGGGCTTTTTTTATGTGTTTGGAAAATCAATCATCACCGATCTCTGGGATCTCTAAGCCCATTTCCGCCATGATCTTACGCACTTCTTGCGGCACCTTCTCCGGATTATCCTTACGTAAGTCTTCATCGCCAGGCAGCGGTTGTCCGGTAAAAGCATGTAAAAATGCTTCGCAGAGCAATTCACTGTTGGTGGCATGACGCAGGTTGTTCACCTGGCGTCGAGTGCGTTCATCTGTTAATACTTTTAAAACGTTGAGCGGGATTGAAACGGTAATTTTTTTTACCTGTTGGGCTTTCTTACCGTGTTCCGCATAAGGGTGAATATACTCACCATTCCACTTGGCCATAATTTGCGTCTTGTTCTTTGGTCACTTAGGCATCAATAAGGGCGAAATTCTATCGTGTTGGAAAGGATAGTCAAATATTCCTCATATAGCTATTTAGACGTATAAATGTTTTGACTTCTATATTTGGATATTTTAACCTTTTGGACGTCTAAACATCCATTTCTGATTGGAGGCACTATGCCTAAGTTAAGTAAACAAACCATAGCGGTGCGCCACGGCATTGAAGCCGACCAACATCATGGTGCAGTTGTGCCCCCAATTTATTTATCCACTACCTATTCTTTTGCCGATTTTGATACCAAACGTCAGTACGACTATGGCCGCAGCGGTAATCCCAATCGCGATATTCTCGCAGAGGCTTTGGCCGAGCTTGAAGGCGGCGCTCGTGGCATCATTACCGCTACCGGCATGGCGGCGGTGCACCTGGTAACACAGTTGCTGACGCCCGAAGATACCTTGGTGATCCCCCATGATTGTTATGGCGGCAGCTACCGATTATTTACCTCCTTGGCCAAGCGCGGTTTATTAAAAGTGAAGGTGGTGGACTTCACCACTGCCGAGTGTTATCAGCAGCTTATCGATGCCAAACCTAAATTGGTATGGATTGAAACCCCTAGTAACCCAATATTGCGCCTGACCGATATTAAGGCCGTATGCGCGGCCGCAGCTCAAGTGGGTGCTTTGGTGGCAGCGGATAACACCTTCTTGTCACCTGCGCTGCAAAACCCATTATTGCTGGGCTGCGATATCGTGGTGCATTCAACAACCAAGTATATCAACGGCCACTCGGATGTGGTCGGTGGCGCTGTGGTTTGTAAAACTCCTGAGCTTGGCGAAGAGCTGGCCTGGTGGGCCAATAATATTGGTATTACCGGTGCGCCTTTTGACAGTTACCTGATTCTGCGCGGGTTACGTACTCTGAAAGTGCGTTTGCGTCAGCATGAGGAAAACGCCCAGGCTATCGCCGAATACTTGCAGCAACACCCTGAGGTAGAAAAGGTTTACTATCCTGGTTTGGCAAGTCACTCACAGCACCAATTAGCTAAAGCGCAGCAAAGTGGTTTTGGCGGCATGGTGAGCTTTGATATCAAAGGCGAACTAAAAGACAGCGCCAAGTTCCTCACCTCAGTGCAGCAATTTACCCTGGCCGAGTCCTTGGGTGGTGTTGAAAGCCTAATTTGTCATCCGGCGACCATGACTCATGCGGGCATGGACAAGGAAGCACGCTTAGCGGCGGGCGTGGGTGACACCCTTATTCGTATTTCTGTGGGTATTGAAGATCAGGAAGATTTGATCGCCGACCTTGAACGTGCTTTTGCACAACTTCATCAGAGCTAGGCTGGAGCAGATAAAATGGCCAAGGTAGTACATAAATTTGGTGGCTCTAGCCTAAGCAGTGCGGCGCGTTATCATGCGGTTGCTAATATTGTTCTCGCTCATAGTCAGGTCGGTGACATAGTGGTGGTGTCTGCCGCTGGTAAAACCACGGACACCCTGGTTAAGCTCTGGCAGACATTCGAGCAGCAAGATCAGCATAGCGGTATGGATGTGATAAGCCTGTTGCGCAATCACCAGCAGGAGCTGATCCAGGAGCTGCTAAGCGGCGAGCGCAAAGCTCAGGTGTTAACTCAGCTGGAACAAGAATTAACGAATGTATGGCTAGGATTTGAGCAAGGAAACTTGCAAGAGGCAGCGCTGCTGGCTCATGGTGAACTCTGGTCGGCGCGTTTGTTATCCAGCTATTTGCAGCAACTCGGCGTAGAGGCACAGGCGTTAGATGCACGCCAACTACTCTGCGCTCAACAAGGGCAGTTGTTGCATCGTGTGAATGAGCAACAATGTCAGCGCCTTATTGGCGCGGATAAGATTAATGTGATCACCGGCTTTATTGCCGCCGATCAACAAGGTCAGACGGTGACCTTGGGACGCAATGGCAGTGATTACAGTGCCACTTTATTTGCCCGTTATATGGATGTCGATGAGGTCTGTATCTGGACGGATACTCAAGGGGTGTTTAGCACCGACCCGAGAAAGGTTGCAAGCGCGCAGAAGTACCATAAAATCTGCCGCGCCCAAGCGCAATTATTGGCGGCTCTGGGTAACCCGGTTTTACATGCCAAGACCTTGTCTCCCCTGCATGGCACCAATATCAAACTGGCGGTGCGCAGCTCTTATGATAGCGATGCCCTAGGTACCGAAGTGGTGCGCGAGGGGGGGTGTAAGCATAAGCACTTTATTACCACCTTGGCGCAGCAAGACGTTATTAAGCTTGTTCACTTAGAGCAGGGTGAGCTGGAGCTGCTACGGCGTCAACTACAGATCAGCCTTATCGACTGTGATGTGAAAGGTGTGTGGCATCTGGTGGTACCGCAGCAGCACAGTGCTGAGTTATTGCATCACTTTGGTGAGCGTGCCCAATTGCTGGAGTCCAATGTTAACGGTTTCGCCCTGGTTGCACCGCAGCGAGAGCTGGAAAAATGCCAGCAGCAGGTAGAGCAGGGTTTGAGAGAGCTTAATCTAAATGGCCGTTTTACGCATGTGGGTGAAGGTTACTGCTTACAGTTAACCGATGAAGAAATCGGAGCCGATAGCTTGAGCTATTTACATCAGCGTTTGCTTGGCGCTCAGCGGCAGTTGGCCGTGGTGGTGGCCGGTTTGGGTAATGTTGGTGAGGTATTTGTGGCGCAATTTACCCAGCAATTGGCGCGTTTACGTCAGCATATCGATGTCAGGGTGGTGGCCTTAGTGCGCAGTGAAACCCTGCTTTTTGACCCTTGCGGTCTAGATACCGAGCAATGGCAAACAGCCTGGGAGCAAGGTGCTCAGCCCTATACCAAGGATGAACTGTTATCGCGTCTGGCGCAGCTAGACTATGAACATAAGGTGGTGATCGATATCACCGCCAGTGAGGCCTTTAGTCAGCTTTATCCGCAATTTGCCAAGGCCGATTGCCATTTGATCAGCGCCAATAAATATGCCGGTACCGCTCCCTTTTCCTGGTATCAGAGTTTGAAGCAGGATCTGGCTCAGCGTAATTTGCAGTGGCGTTATAACACCAGCGTTGGCGCGGGATTACCCATTAACTTTGCCCTGGCTGATCTGCAAAATAGTGGCGACCGGGTGACCCGAGTACAGGGCGTTTTTTCCGGCACCTTGTCCTGGCTGTGCAGCCAATATGATGGCAGCGAGTCTTTTTCTCAGCTCTTGCTTAAGGCGCAGGAGCTTGGCTTTACCGAGCCGGATCCCCGTGAAGACTTATCCGGGCGCGATGTACAGCGTAAGCTATTGATACTCGCCCGTGAACTGGGCTTAGAGCTGGAACTGGATGATATTGAGCTTAGCGCCTTAATGCCAACTCAGCTGGCCGCTGGCAGTTGGCAGGAGTGCCAGACTAACTTAGATGTGCTCGATGAATTTGTGGCGACGCGGGCGCAGCAAGCCGCAGCGGAGCAGAAGGTTCTGCGCTACAACGCCGATTTGCGTATTGAACAGGGGAAAGTCGAGGCCAAGGTAGGACTGGTGGCAGTGCCGACAAGCGATCCTTTGGCGGGTTTGCAGCCAGGTGACAATATCTTTGTCGTTAACAGCAACTGGTACCAGGATAATGCCTTGGTTATTCAAGGGCCGGGAGCGGGCAAGGAAGTGACCGCCGCGGGAGTACACTCAGATCTATATTGGCTTGCTAGTAAGTTAAGCTAACGCCAACTCAGGTTGAGAAATAAAAAAGCCAGCATTTGCTGGCTTTTTTATTTTTTGGTTAGAACAATTCATCCTCAGAGGGCAGGGGTTTATCGCCTGATGTTTGAGTTTCAAATAGCACGGGCGGAGCCTTTTCCGCGTAACGGGTCGGTGCCGTGCCTTTAATAAAGTACTCGAAGCGGCTGGTATGATCATTGTTATGGCTAAGCAGTCCGGTCTTCAAGTCGATACGTACCGACTCTAAGCCTTCAGGTGGCTCAATCGCCGCATAGGGCTGATCTTCCAGGGCCACACGCATAAAGTCGATCCAGCCCGGTTGTGAAGTCTTGGCGCCGGACTCGGCACCAAAAATCTGACCGCGGTCGAGATTATTGTTGTAGCTGGTTCGCCCTAATGGGTTACCCGGGTTATCGAAGCCAACCCAAATTGTGGTCATAACATTGGCATTGAAGCCGCTAAACCAGGTATCTACCGAGTTGTTGGTGGTACCGGTTTTACCTGATAAATCACGACGTTTTAAATCGGTGGCACGCCAACCCGTGCCGTTCCAGCCGGTGCCATGCTGCCAACTGCCGCCACCCCAAATGGCGCTATTCATGGCATCGGCAATCAAAAAGGCATTCTGCTCTGAGATCACCCGTGGCGCACAGCTAGGCATGGTTTGCTCTTGCTGTTGCTCTAGTTCATCGATTTGCGGGTCGATTGCTAATTGTGTATCTGTGTTGGTTTCCTCAGCGATCAATTTTTCAAGCTCAGCAAACTCGGCCAACACTTCATTTTTGCGTCTTTGTTCATTGCTACAGGCAAGCAAAGGCTGGGCCTGATAAAGCACTTCATCTTCGCTGGTGACTATGGAGCTAATAAAGTAGGGTTCCACCAAGTGACCGCCATTGGCGAAGGCGCTCATACCACGTGCTAATTCCAGCGGTGTTAACGAGGCGCTACCCAGGGCCAGGGTTTCATTGTGTGGAATATCTTCGTCCTTAAAGCCGAATTTAAGCAGGTGATCGGCTGTGGTGTCGACACCTACACCGCGGATCAGACGTACCGAGACCACGTTTTTAGATTGAGCCAGGGCGCGACGTACGCGAATTGGCCCTACATATTTTTCCGGGCTGTTTTTTGGACGCCAGGCAACCCCCTGACTTTTATCCCAATGGTTGATTGGCGCATCATTGATTATGGTTGCCAGTGAATAGCCATGCTCCAGCGCCGCGGAATAAATAAAGGGTTTGATATTTGAACCGACCTGACGCTTGGCCTGTACGGCACGGTTGTACTGGCTTTGTTCAAAACTGTAGCCGCCAACTATGGCTTTGATGCGGCCATCTTTAGGGTCGATAGATACCAAGGCGCTGGACGCATCGGGAATTTGTGCCAGTAAAGGCTGGTCATTTTTATCGAAGCGATACCAAATTTGCGCCCCAGGGTTCAAGATATCGGCGGCGGTCTTGGGGGCAAAGCTCTGGCGTGACTGAGTGATATAGGTACGTGCCCATTTCAGACCTTCCCAATCTATGGTGAGGTGCTCACTGTCTTTGGTCAGTACCGTTATAGCCTGCTCTTCAACAGACATGACGACACCGGCATGAAGATCGGCCTGTGTATTCACCCCTTTTAGGTATTGCGCTAACTCTTGTTCGGCAACAGCTTCTTCACTGTCATTTTGCCACAGGTAAGCAACTGGGCCGCGATAACCGTGTCGCATATCATAGGCATAAAGGTTATCCCTTAACGCGGTTTGTGCCGCCGCCTGCATGGTCGATTCTACCGAGGTATATACCTTGATGCCGGAATTATAAGCCTGCTCGGTGCCGTACATGGCAACCAGCTCTGCACGGGCCATTTCGGAAATATAAGGCGCATAGAGTTCTATCTCGGCACCATGGAAGGTGGCAGTGATCGGAGCACTTGTTGCTTCCTGATATTCAGAAGTGCTGATATAACCTTCATCCAACATGCGTGAGAGCACCACATTACGGCGTGCTTTTGCTCGTTCTGGATTACGAATAGGGTTTAATGCCGAAGGTGCTTTAGGTAAACCTGCAATCATCGCCATTTGTGCTAGAGTTAATTCATCGAGCGACTTACCATAATAAACTTGGGCTGCCGCACCAATACCAAAAGCGCGGTTTCCTAATTCTATTTTATTAAGATAAAGCTCGAAAATTTCATCTTTGCTTAATAATTGTTCAATGTGAATGGCGATAAATATTTCTTTAACTTTTCGAATATATGCTTTTTCGCGAGTTAAAAAGAAGTTTCGAGCCAATTGCATTGTAATAGTACTGGCTCCCTGGCGCTTTTCGCCGGTGGATATTAGTACTAAAGCACTACGTACTATACCTATAGGGTCGATACCGTAGTGTTCATAAAAACGATTATCTTCGGTAGCCAGGAATGCTTTTAGGAGTGGTTCCGGGACGTCGTTGATTTTTACAGGGATTCGCCGCTTCTCACCAAACTGGTTGATCAGTTTGCCATCCCGCGTAAAAACTTGCATTGGTGTTTGTAACTTTACATCTTTTAATACCGCTACGCTGGGGATGTCAGGCTTCACGTAAAGGTATAAAGCAACCAGAGTAATACAGCCCAGGAGGCCACATATGCAAAGGATTTGTAAAAATTTTTTGAATATTTTCACGGATAATTCCCTATTTGGACTCCCAATTGAGCGCAGAGGTTGCTAGTATATCTTGATTAGAAAGTGAATAAAATTTTTTCATCAATAATTTATAAGTCTATTATAATTATAAAAAAAGGTTTCACGTTGCTCTTATGTTAAATCGACTTCTCAAAAAGTCAGTGCCCGCCATGGTGGGCATCGACATCGGCTCACACTCTGTTAAAGCAGTGTTATTAACACAGCAGGATCAGGGTTATCGTCTCGATGCTGTTGCGATCGAACCTATGCCCAAAGGGGCTATGGCCGAGCGTAACATACAAGATATTGAGGCGATTGGCCGCGTAATCGCAAAACTCAGAAGACGCATTCCAAAGTCTGTCAGTCATGCCGTTGTTGCTGTGTCTGGTCAGACGGTGATTACCAAGGTGATCTTTATGGACGTGTCATTAAGTGATGCTGAACTGGAATCGCAGATCGAAATCGAGGCGGATAGCTTAATCCCTTATCCCCTGGATGAGGTCAGCATTGATTTCGAAAAGCTCGACATCAACGAAGCCGACCCGTCAAAGGTCAATGTGTTGCTATCGGCAGCGCGTACGGAAAGCGTGGAAGCGCGTTCCGGAGCGGTTGAGGCCGGTGGTTTCACACCCAAGGTGGTTGATGTGGAAACCTATGCTTTAAGCAGGAGTCTGGATGTGGCCTACGGGGCATTGCCAGAAGATGCCAAAGACAAGGTGGTGGCTTTGGTTGATATCGGTGCGATGATGACCTTGGTCAGCGTGGTGCAAAAAGGTGAGACCATCTATACCCGTGACCAGGTATTTGGTGGTGAGCAATACACCAACACCATAGTCTCCTACTACAACAAAAACTTTGATGAAGCCGAACGTGCTAAATGCACGGGCGACTTACCGCCTAACTACACCTTTGAGGTATTGGCTCCGTTCCAAACTTCTTTGTTGCAGCAGGTTCGTCGCGCGGTGCAAATGTTTTTGACCACCAGTGGTAAAGAACAAGTGGATTACATTGTCTTGTCTGGCGGTACGACCATGATCGATGGCCTGGATAGGTTGCTTGTCGATGAACTGGGTATTCATACCGTTGTTGTTGACCCCTTTGCCCATATGGAAATTGGTTCGCGTGTTGATCAGGAGCTGATCAGCAAGCATAAGGCCCAATTCGCCGTCGCCACGGGTCTTGCATTGAGGAGCTTCTCAGCATGCCACATATAAATTTATTGCCTTGGCGTGAAGCCGCACGAAAGGAAGCGCAGCAAAATTTCGTCACCATCTTGGTGGCGGTGATTGTGATTGCCTTTGCTTCCATGTTTGCGCTTAGCCAAGTCTACGGCGCCATGATCGATGGTCAGAATGTGCGTAACAACTTTTTAGTACGGGAAATTCAAGTGCTGGATCAGCGTATCGCCGAAATTCGTGAGCTTGATAAGAAAAAAGAAAGCTTGCAACAGCGTATGCGCCTGATTGAAGAGCTACAGAGTAACCGTAACCTGGGTACCCGCATTATGGATGAAGTGGCGAAAATCGTTCCTTCTGGCGTTTACTTTACGACCTTAGAACGTCGCGGTGATGCAATTCAGATATCGGGTAAGAGTGAGTCCAATAACCGCTTATCAACCATGATTCGTCAAGTTGAAGGCTCATACCTACTAGAAAGAGCATCCCTACGAGGCATTGTTGCCGGGGAAGAAGAAGCTCGTTTGTTGAGTGATTTCAATATGCAATTCAGTGTGAAGTCCTTCGGTGAGATTGGCGAGGTGCAACAATGAGTTCAGGTTTTAAAGCCTTTAGTGATATCGAGTGGGGTGAGCTGGAGCTCGATAACATAGGCGAATGGCCAGCCTTGGTAAAGGGCTTGGTCTGTCTATTAGCCGCCGGTTTAGTCTTGTTCTTTAGCTATAAACTTCTGGTGGAAGATAAAGTCAGTGGCTTTGAAAGCGTGCAAAAGAAAGAAGTTGAATTGCGCGACAGCTACCGAGTGAAGTATTCCAAAGCCAGTCGTTTGGAACTTTACAAGCAGCAGATGCAAGAGATGGAAGAGAAATTCTCCCAGCTATTGAAAAAGCTGCCGACTTCGAATGAAACTCCCGGATTACTGGATGACCTTTCTTATGTAGGAACAACCAGTGGCCTGACCTTTGTTAAAATTGGTTGGTTGCCGGAGATTAAAAAAGAATTCTACACCGAGCTACCCATCAAGATTGAGGTTGAAGGAAGCTACCACGAGTTTGGTGAATTCGTAGGTAAGGTAGCGCAGCTACCACGTATTATCAGCTTGCACGACTTTGACATCGAAGCTACAGGTGATGACCAGCTAGTGTTTAGTGTGGTCGCTAAGACTTACCGTTATGAGGGGGATGAATAATGAAAAAACTCCTCGCAGTCGCCTCGTTAACACTGTTAGTGAGTGGGTGTTTTGATGACACGACCGAGCAAAGAGAGTTTATCAACCGAGTAAAAGCCAGTACGCAGCCCAAGGTGGAGCCAATTCCTGAAATTGCCCAGTTTGAGCATTTTGCCTACAGCGCATCAGACTTACGTAGCCCGTTTGTGGCGCCTAAACCTGAGCTGATTCAGGATAAGTTGATCCAGGTGCAAAACTGTTTACACCCGGATCCACAGCGTAAGAAAGAGCCTTTGGAGCGTTATCCTTTAGATAACCTGTCAATGAAAGGCACACTCGGTTCAGGGCCTGCAACTTGGGCTCTGGTCAAGGCATCGGACGCAACATTGCACCGTATTTCAAAAGGCAATTATGTTGGCTTGTATCACGGCAAAGTGACTCAGGTACGCAATAACTACATAGAATTATTAGAGTTAATCCCTGATGGAGCAGGATGTTGGAAAGAACGCCTGACCAAGCTAGAAATGTTGGAGGCAGGTGATGATTCCAGTTCATAAAAATCAAGGTAACAGCACAATGCAAAATAACGCATTCAAAATGAATCGTATCTATTCTTTGGTACTCGCAGTAGCTACCCTGTTTATGTCGAGTTTTGCGACCGCCGTACCCTTGTTGTACGACGTTCGTTATAACCCATTGCTGGAAGGTGAAACTGAGGTCGAGTTTGTATTCGATGAAGAAATCTATATCGAACCGCAAATTCAGGTATTCAGTGAGCCAGCGCGTATTGAGCTTTTCTTTGATGAGGCTGATTATGAGCAAAGCCTTGAAGAAGTACTGATCAATAAGGCCGGCGTAGAGAAGGTAACCAGCGAGTTCGTTAATGACGGCTTTAAGGTAACTGTATTCCTAGATCGCCTGAAGATTTATCAGACGCGTATAGATAAAAACCTGTTCTATTTACACGTTTCCGATAACCCAGTACAAGACGCATCGCAAACCATTGCTGAAGAAAACGAAGGTGCTAACTACATCAACCGTATTCAAGCCTTGGATTTCCGTCGCGGCGAAAAGGGTGAAGCGCGCGTATTGGTATTCTTACAAGAAAACATGGCCGCTATCGACGTACAAGAACAAGCGGGCAAGGTAGTTGTTGAATTCCACAATACGGATATCATTGACGACCTGCTGTATCAATTGGATGTTATGGACTTCGGTACCGTGGTGAGCATGGTAGAAACCTTTAAAGAAGGTTCTAACAGCCGCATCGAAATCGACACCACAGACGCATTCGATTATAACTATCAGCAACTTGACAACATCTTTACCATTACCTTGGAAAAAGATGAGTCGAAGCGCAGCTTTCTTGGCAATGGCAAAGACTACCAAGGTCGCCCTATGTCATTGAACTTCCAGGATATCTCTATCCGTGCGGTATTGCAGATCATCGCCGACTACAATGGTTTCAACCTAGTAGTGAGCGATTCGGTTTCAGGTAATATCACCCTACGTTTAGACGGTGTTCCTTGGGACCAAGCCCTTGATATCGTACTACGAGTAAAAGGCCTGGATAAGCGTATGGAAGGTTCGATTCTGATGGTTGCTCCAACCGAAGAATTGGCTGCTCGTGAAGCGAAAGAGTTAAAAGCCAAGCAGCAAGTTGAAGACCTGGAGCCGCTATACAGCGAGTATATTCAGCTTAACTATGCCAAGGCACAGGAATTTGCTGACCTACTGCAAACCGATGTAAACAGCATTCTATCTAACCGTGGTAGCGTGTCGGTTGATGCCCGTACCAACACCTTATTAATCAAGGATACGGCCAAGAGCATCGAAAACGTGCGCCGTATGGTTGAGACCCTAGACGTAGCGGTGAAGCAGGTTGTTATCGAGTCACGTATGGTAACGGTACGCGATAATATCCAAGAAGACCTGGGTATTCGTTGGGGCTTCAGTGATGGTAATGGCGGCTGGGGAAATGGTACGTCATTTCCTGGGGCAACGGGTACAGTAACAGGTGTATCGGGTAACCTAATCGGTGCAAACGACATTGCTTACAATGGCACTCCAAGCCTCGGTGACCGCCTAAACGTTAACCTACCAATTGCTAATCCTGCGGGTAGCATTGGTATGCACGTGGCTAAGTTAGCAAATGGCCAATTGATTGACCTTGAGTTATCTGCTCTGGAGCAAGAGAACAAGGGTGAGATCATCGCCAGCCCGCGTATCACTACAGCAAACCAGAAAAAGGCGCGCATCGAACAGGGTACTGAAATCCCATATGTGCAGTCGGCTTCAAGTGGTGCAACAACGGTTACCTTTAAAAAGGCAGTGCTAAGCCTGGAGGTTACTCCGCATATCACTCCTGATAACAAGGTTATCCTTGACCTGGCTATCACGCAGGATACCCGAGGCGACACCGTAGACACGGCAACGGGTCCGGCGGTAGCTATCGATACTCAACGTATCGAGACTCAGGTGCTGGTTGAAAACGGTCAAACCGTGGTGCTAGGTGGTATTTACCAGCAGCAGATCATCAACTCAGCTCGTAAGGTACCGCTACTGGGCGACGTTCCTTACCTAGGCGCCCTGTTCCGCTCAACCAGTGAGCGTAACGAGAAGCGTGAACTGCTTATCTTCGTAACGCCGAAGATCATGGTAGAGAGTACGCTGTAAACCTCACAGCTTAGTAAAAAGCCACTCATCAGAGTGGCTTTTTTTATGCCTGCTATAAAGCGTTAGACATGAAAAAGGCCACTTTGCAGTGGCCTTTAATATGGCGAATATTTTAGAGGCTATTAGATGTACTCGAACACCTTGATCACGCGCTCAACACCGGAGATATTACGGGCAATTTGCACCGCACGTTCGGCTTCGGTTTTGCTAACCAGACCCATTAAGAAGACCTCGGCATTTTCTGTGACCACCTTAATATTGTTACCACTGACATCGTCTGCCGCTAAGAGCTGAGTTTTCACCTTAGAGGTGAGCCAGGCGTCGTGGCTTTGTGTACTGATGCTGGTCGGTGAGCCCAGGCGCAACTGGTTATGCAGGCGACGTAAGCCATCGGCACCCTCGGCGGCACTTTGGGCCTGTGACTTCATCTGCTCGCTGGGCACCTGGCCGAGTAGCAAGACGATGCCGTTATAGCTTACCACTGTGACATTGGCATCATCTCGTTGGCCGATGCGCTCCTTGATGGCTAAAGTGGCTTTAATTTCTATATTGTTATCGTCTATCTGGCTGCCTATGGTGCGGCGATCATTGGCAGCGGTGACTGCACCTGCAGTACCGGCGACTACGGCGGCGGCACAGCCTTGCAGCAATAAGGTGCCAACGAGAACTGCGATAAGACTCTTATTATTCATTTAGTTTTCTCCCTGAGGAAACAGCGTCATGTCAACAAGCTCACTAAGGCAGTGCAGATTGACAAGGTGTGATTCTAAAATACGACTTGGCCGCTTGGCGGGGATGCGAATTTCCACGTCATTAGCGCTCAGTAATCCGGCTAATTCGCCTCCATCATCGCCAACTAAGGCGATCACCGTCATATCCTTGGTTAAGGCGGCTTCAACGGCGCTGATCACCGTTTTTTCATTACCGTTAATGGCGAGTACCAGCAGCAGGTCACCTTGCTCACCCAGCGCTCGTATCTGCCTAGCAAAAATATCTCGGCTGCGGTTAGTACTGGGTTGTGAGCTTAGGTTTAATGCCTGTGGTGATAAGGAAATGGCTGGCAAACAAGGGCGTTCTGTTTCGAAAAAGTTTACCAGCAAGGCGGCAAAATGATCGCTCAGCATATGGCAGCTGGAAGCGCCACAGCAAAGCAGTTTATTGCCATTGATCAGTGCTTGGGCAATGCTAAGTGACGCCGATTCCAAAACTCCGGGTAATACCTCTCCGGCGGCAATTTGCGCTTGGATGCTTTCGGTAAAAAGCTCTTTAATTTGTTCCTGCATTTATAGTACGTTTTTTATCCAGTGAAATTGGGGTGCCGACTGGCCTTCAATGGCCACATAGTCGGCGCGGAGTATACAGTGCGCCAAGTTATGCTTTTGTACATAATGGGCTATGGTGCGCCTTAGTCGCTGCCTTTTTTGCTCCGTTAAGGCATTGAGTGCACCACCAAAGCCAGCTTGGCGGCGAAACTTAACCTCGACAAACACCCAGGTTAGCCCTTCTTTCATGATCAGGTCTAACTCGCCGTAGCGACAATTATAATTACGAGCGACCGGCGTCAGGCCCTGCTTCTTTAAATAGTCCTCGGCCAGCAGCTCGTAGTGTTGTCCTTTTGCTCTAGTGTTGCGCCATTCCTTCGGTAGCCAAAACATCGCTTGATTCCTCTTGCGGCTGTTGCTCTGGGTCCTGCTTTAACTCTTGCCTTAACAGTGGCGTTGGGCTGATATGCTCAAGATTCACCGGGGCGATTTGCCGCGACTGATAATGAGCCCAAGCCAGGTGACGTACCACCTCGCCCTCGCTGTTTACGCTTAATTGTCCTGTTAATCCTGGCAGGCTTTTACCCGGTAGCATGCTTAACTGGCGCAGCTCTGGAATAACAGTGATAGCATCATAGCCCATGGCAAACAGGCGTTGCTCTATATCGGCCTGATTTGGCCACAGCCCTTGCACAGTTTCTTTAAGCTGACGGTTGGTCATATTATTTACGCCTGTCGTCGGCAGCATCCAGGGCAGCTCGGTAAAGTATAAGCCGTTCAGGTCGCGCTTGTCGCTGCTGTCTATTTGCGTGCTATGACTCTTAGAGCTGGCATACAGGGGAATGCGATCGACAAAGGTGCTGACATTGACATCTAAATAAGGTTTTAACAAGCGTGTTTGTGTGGCATCGGCAAGCAGGTAGATCACGTCGATATCACGGCGTGAGCGGGTTTCGCTTTCCACCTTTTGCTTAAACAGGCTTTCAATGAGCTCGATGCGGGCTTCACTTTGGCCAACTTCAAGGATATCGCTTATCACCTGCTCCATGGCCTTATTGTCATCGAACAAGCCCACCAAGGGAGCCTGCTCGTTATAACGCAGCCATTGAGTGCTGAAGTATTCACTTAAACGCGTGCCCGAGCGATCATTGCTGGCCAAAATCAGCGGCTTTTTAAAGCCTTGAGCCATAAAGTGTTGCAGGGCTTGATCCAGCTCGTGCTCCGGCGCCAAGGCAAAATAAAAGTGCTGCGATGACTGGCGCAGGTAATCGCTGCGGTTTAGGTAGATGCTGGGGATGCCTTCGAGCAGCGCCTGTTGTTCAAAGCGATTGATATTGCCCTTTAACAGCGGGCCTATGGCGAAGTCGATATTATTAGCACTGATGGCCGCTTGAATTTCTTCGTTGCTAAGATTGGCATCAATAAAATACACATCATTAAATTTATGCTTGTCCAACGCCGCAATCACGCCGTTTTTAACCGCTTCCCCCAGGGTGCGGTTACCACCACTGAGAGGAAGAAAAACGCCAAGGTTGGCAACCTTATAAGGTTCGACCTGCATTAGCTGGGCAACTTTCTCATCCAGGGCAAAGCTGGCTGGGTGATCTGGATTACGACGCTGCCAATTATTGGAAGCGCTGTGTAATTCCACCGGTTGGCCAAGATAAAGCTGTTTAATAAGCGCCAGCTGTATCCAGCCTTGCTGGATACTGGAGCCGTTGTTAAAGCCTTGCAGTTGTTCAGTGGTAAGTCCTTGCAGGCTTTGCCACAGCAGCGGGTTAACTTCGGCGTCATCAATACCGTAACGGTCGGCACTTTCCGAAGCGCGTAGTAAAAAAGGCACGGCCTGATTATTTAAACGCATATAGGCGTAGGTTGCTCCCTGCACCAATTGATGCCAATAAAAATGCTCTGGGGTGCTGAGCTGAGCTTGCACCGAGGCACTTTCGCGTAAGGCGTTATTCGGATTGCCTAGTTTTATTTGTGCATAGGCACGGACCAGTAAGGCTTGTGTATGCCAGCGTGGATGCTTCTTTAGCAGGGTATCGCTGACATCCTGCAAGGTTTGCCAATCTTGCTCGGCAAGGGCTTGCTTCTGTGCTGCCACCAGTTTAAATCGCTGCTGGTCACCCTTTAATTCCAGCGCCTGACTATAGAGCTGCTGAGCCGACAAAACCTCGGGTTCGGCCGGGGCGATGATATTTGTCGTGGTATTTATATTTTCTTGGGGCTTTTGTGTTGTGCTGCAGGCGGATAAGCCTGACAATAGCACTAAACCAGCAATCGATTTGAGTCGCACAGTCTTTGTGTTCCAATTGGCCATAGTGTGATTCGCTTATCTTACTGACTGATGCAGGAGAGCTCAATGTCCAATGCGGATATTTCAACCCATCATCCCCACACAAACGCCGGCACCTTATATATAGTTGCCACGCCCATAGGTAATTTAGATGACATCAGCCAGCGTGCAATCAAAACCCTAGCCGAGGTCGACTTAATCGCGGCTGAAGACACCCGTCATACCGCTAAGCTGTTATCGCATTTGGGGATCAGTAAGCGCACTATGGCTCTGCACGACCATAATGAAAAGCAAAAAGCACAGCAAATTCTGCAGTGGCTTGAAGAGGGGCTGAATGTCGCCTTGGTTAGCGATGCCGGCACGCCGCTTATTAGCGATCCAGGCTATGCCCTAGTGAGTCTGTGTCGCGCCAGAGGTGCTCGGGTCACGCCTATTCCAGGTGCCTGCGCCGCCATTGCCGCGGTAAGCTGCTCTGGATTACCCACGGATAAATTCCAGTTCGTTGGCTTTTTACCAGCTAAGAGCAAGGCTCGCCAAGAGTTCTATGAGCAAGCTCATAGCACGGGTATCACTAGCATAATGTATGAGAGCACGCACAGGATTATGGCCAGCTTGGACGATTTACAGCAGGCTTTGGGTGAGCAACAGCAGGTTGTACTGGCCAAGGAGCTGACCAAAAGCTTTGAAACCTTTTTCAGCGGCACTGTGGTTGAGCTGATCGCCTTCTTAGAAGAAGATCCGGCTCGTCAAAAAGGGGAAATAGTGCTTATGCTGCCGGGCAAGGTGGCGGACAAAACAGATATTGACCCTGAGGCCATTCGCCTTATCGAACTGTTAAAAGCGGATATGCCGCTTAAAAAAGCCTGTGGCGTTGCCGCCGATTATTTTGGCCTTAAGAAAAATGCCCTCTATAAAAGCATGCTGGAGCAGGAGTGATCGTGCTGGCTAGTTAGGCGTAAATAGGTATAATAGCGCCCGAGTCGGCTAGATAATCGCTGCCTGTGACGAAAATGATCAGGGGGAGGAAAGTCCGGGCTCCACAGGGCAGGGTGCCAGCTAACGGCTGGGGGGCGCGAGCCTACGACAAGTGCAGCAGAGAGAAGACCGCCTAAGTCCTTCGGGACCGGTAAGGGTGAAAGGGTGCGGTAAGAGCGCACCGGGCCGCTGGTAACAGTTGGCAGCAGGGTAAACTCCACCCGGAGCAAGACCAAATAGGGTTCCTTATGGTGTGGCCCACATCGGAACCGGGTAGGTTGCTTGAGCCTAAGAGCGATCTTAGGCCTAGACGAATGATTATCGCTTTCCCTCGGGAAAGAACAGAACCCGGCTTATACGCTGACTCAACAAATTCCATGGCCGCCTGATTATTCAGGCGGCTTTTGGGATCTCACCTTAGTTCGACAAATTACAACCCCATTAAAACTCGATGCTTTGTCCTAAAATGGGTATCTCGGCTTTAATATTGTGCTCTTGTAGCAGTTTTTCTGACAGTGCCGTGAGGGCATCCGGTTCGCCATGGACCAACACCACCTTGGGAAAGCTTTTAAAATTGGCGACCCAGTTAATCAGTTCCCTTTGTCCGGCATGAGCAGAAAAGCCGCCCAGGGTTTCTACATTGGCCTTAACAATAAAATCGTCACCAAAGAGTTTAATGTGCTGCGCACCTTCAACCAGTATGCGCCCGAGCGTACCGTAGGCCTGAAAACCAACAAAAATTAAGGTGTTGCGACTGTCCCAAATACGGTGCTTAAAGTGGTGGGTAATACGCCCGCCGGTACACATGCCGCTACCGGCAATTATAAGCGCGCCCTTGCTGATCTTATTAATGGACATGGATTCTTCGGCGCTCACCATTAAATGCAGGGTGGAAAGAAAGTTTTTCAGCAGGGTTTGCTCCCCCGTGCATAAGGGTTTAACCCCTTCACAATCCAAGGTAGGCAGCCACTGATCGTAAATTTGCGTGACCTCTATCGCCATCGGACTGTCTAAAAAGATTTGCCAGTTATCCAGTTCACCGGCCATCTGCAATTTACCCAGATACAGCAATAGCTCCTGGGTACGGCCCACGGCAAAGGCTGGGATCATCACATTACCGCCATTTTCAAACGCTTGGTGTAATACCTCTTTAAACTGGGTTAGGGTATCGCCGAGTGACTTATGCTCCCGATCGCCATAGGTGCCTTCCATAAGAACTATATCGGCATGTTCAAGCAAGGTGGGATCATTCATCAGCAGGGTGTCCTTGTTGCCTAAATCCCCAGAGAAAACCAAGGTTTTTTGTAGACCCTCATCATCGAATTTTAATTCCACAATGGCCGAGCCGAGAATATGTCCGGCATCGTAGAAGCACAGTAAGGCCCCATCCCCTAATTGTTTCTTTTCTTTATAAGCGATGGGCTTAAGTAAATCGAACACCTTTAAGACGTCGGCTTTAGAATACAGAGGCTCAATTTCTGGCTTGCCCTTGCGCATTAACCTGCGGTTTTCCCGCATCAGATCGTTTTCATACAGACCCAGGGCGTCTAAAAGCATCACAGGGAGTAACTGTGAGGTTGCTTCGGTGCAATAGATGGGGCCTTCAAAGCCATCATGAACTAAAGAGGGTAAACGGCCGGAATGGTCTAAATGGGCATGGGATAAAATAACGGCATCTATGCTCTTGGGATTAAAGGTAAACTGCTTTTTGGATACCTTATGTTTGCCTCTCATGCCTTGCAACATGCCGCAATCGAGTAACACTTCACCAAGAGCCGGTGTGGAGAGCAGATGACATGAGCCTGTTACTTCTTGCGCCGCGCCATGAAATGTAATTTTAGCCATAAAATAAACTCACAAAATAACTCGCTTTTCTAGTATGAGTTTAGTGAGGAAAATGACTAAGTGTGAGCCGGGCCTTAGGTTTTGGCGAAATAGGCAAGATCAGCACTAGGTTTTGGCGCTATAAAAATGAAAAAAGCGAGCATCTAGCTCGCTTTAAATCACGTCCTTGTGCATCGCTCTTAGCTTTAAAAACGGTAGCGCAGACCCATGGCGGCAAAGTTTTCGGTTTCATCGTAAAACTCAATATTGGAGTCGGTGCGACGTGTACCACCGGAGGCGACAATTGACCAATTGTCCCAGCCCTCAATTTTGTCGTAGCTGTAAGCCAGGATGGCCGAGTACCGATCGTCTTCTTGTACCTGATTGAAAATGGGGTTCATTTCATCGTTTTCCGTACTGCGGTAGCGTGCTGACAGGGCCAAAGAGTGATTACCGAATACCGCGGTGTAGGTTAGCTCTACGCCGTAACCATCAAGAGACATGGCATCGCCATCGGCATCGAAATCGTTATAGTTGGCGCCTAGTTTGAATTTTGACTGTGGGCCTAGATCAAACACATAACCGGCTTCGAGGTAGTAACCGTCGCCTTCACGCTCTAGCTGGTCTTGAAACGCCGAGTAGCTGTTGAGGCCCGAATCCTCATCGTCAACCTCGCGGCTAAAACCGGTTAATTGGGCGTAAAAGTTGGTATCGAGAATGTTGTTATAAGTAATGCGCACCGCGTCATCACCCATATCTGTGTCGTGGCGGCGCTCGTCGGTCATATAGGGGTCGCGCCATACTTCATCGGCGATCACGTTGGGGATCAGAGCCACGGCCAGGGTGGATTTCTCGCCCACTTCCACGCGGTAACCTAAGGCCACGGAGAATAACCCGGTGCGCACACCATCACGGGTTTCGCCGTTAATAAAAAATTGCTGGTTATTGGTATCGCCAAAGGTGTATTTGACCGACCCGATAGGGAAGGCAACTACGTCGTCTTCTTTGTTGCCCTTGCTATTCAAGGTGCCATTTTTGACCTCATCATCACCGCTGTAGAGGTTACTTTTGTGGCTGCGGGCACTGGCCATAAAGGATACGTCGCCACTCCAGCCCGCCTCACCTAAATCGGCGAAGGCACTGCCACTGGCTAGAAAGGCGATAGGTGCTAAATATTGAATCTTCATACTTCTGTGTCTCCACGGTTAAAAACTTTTCGATGACTTGGTAAGCAATTTAATTTAATTAATCGAATGTTCGTTCTTTTAAAGGGTGTAAAAAAACAGGTGTGTATTACCTGCTTGTGTATTTGGCTCTAAATAGAGTTAGCGGCTTACCGCCCGCCATGCCATATCGACCGTCGCCTCGAGCAATTGCGCATCCACCTCGATTTCCCGGTTCAGATGAGCCTGGATCAGGTAGGTGATGGGGGCTATGGTCAGTGCATGCACAACCGGTTTCGGGTAACTGACTACCAATCCTTCAGTTACCGCCCGGGTGTAGAGTTCATGTAAAGGTGCATCGCACTCTAGGCCCCGTGCACGCGCTTGGGCACTTACATTGGGCGAATTTTTAAATTGCTCCTGAAAAGAAAACATAATGGGATTAGCGATAAAAAAAGCAAACATATTGCGAATATATTGGCAAAAAACGCTCTTTACCGAGGTGTCGTTATTCACGTCGCCGAAATAGGCATTTGCCGATTCTTCCTTGAGCATCACATACAGCTTGTTCAGCATGTCTTCCTTATTTTCAAAATAAACATATAAGGTTGATGCCGATACGCCGGCCGCTCGGCCAATTTTCGACATGGATGCACCGGCGAGCCCTTGCTCGGTAACCACGCTCATGGCGGCGCGATAGATGGCTTGCTTTTTATTATCGTCTTTTAATCTCATAACAAAACGAACGTTCACTTAAGGCGAGGGGATTATCAGCCTTAGGGCCTTGGCCTGTCAACGGCCGACACGGGTATGGCAAACTTAGGTTACAAATTGTCAATTGTGGGCACGCTTTTTAACCTGGTGAGCCGCTTTGAGCGGGGCAGTTACAACTGATTACTCTTGCCTGTGCGGCAGCTAAATTTGAATGCTAAAAATTAGCACCCTCCATGCTGATTTCTCGCATTACAATTCACAAAAACGCACACTAAACTGGCTGTAACAGAACTTTGGAGAGACTCAATGAAGGTTTTACATGTTTTACAGGCCTTGCCGACACAGGATGGTGACGGCGTTAATATTCGCCGCGTGGCCGGTTTTGATGGGCGTTATCTTGATCCGTTTCTTATGTTAGATGAGCTTAAGTCCGATGATCGCAAAGATTATATGGGGGGCTTTCCGCCGCATCCTCACCGCGGCATCGAAACCTTTACCTATCTGATAAAAGGCGGCTTTGAGCACAGGGATCACCTGGGTAATCAAAAGGCCATTCGCAGTGGCGATGTGCAGTGGATGAGTACGGGTCGTGGGGTCATACACAGTGAAATGCCCTTGGCCGAAAGTGAGGGCCTGCATGGTTTTCAAATCTGGATCAATATGCCGAGTACCGAGAAAATGCGTCCGCCTCGCTACCAGGATTCTACTCCTACACCCTTGCCGGTCATTAAAAATGACACTGGTGCCCGCTTGCGTGCACTTGGTGGTAGCTGGCAAGTGGCAGAGCAAATTGCCGAGTCGCCGCTTAATAATCTGGCGGCAGATGCGGCGTTGGCCGATGTGGAGTTGCAACCGGGCGGGCGGCTGGATATAGCGCCGCTACATCAGTCTAAGGTGATGGTCTATATCCATACGGGCAGCCTGGCGCAGGGCCAATATAAGGCGGGTGATCTCTTGATCCTTGAGCCGGGCAGTGACATTGCTCTTAGCTCGGAGCACGGAGGTGGCGCGTTGATCTTGGCCGGTGAACCTTTGAAGCAGCCGATCGCCCATATGGGGCCCTTCGTGATGACCACGCAAGAAGAGTTGATGCAAGCGGTGCGTGATTATCAGGCCGGTCGTTTTGGCACAATTGAATAGGAGAGCAGCATGGGATTATTAGTACAAGGTCAATGGCGAGATCAATGGTATGACACCGAATCGAGTCAGGGTGAATTTAATCGTGAAGCGGCTCAGTTGCGTAACTGGGTCACGGCCGAAGGTGAAGCGGGCCCAAGTGGCGAGGCGGGATTTAAGGCACAAAAGGGGCGCTATCATTTATATGTATCTCTGGCCTGTCCTTGGGCCCATCGCACCCTGATATTTCGCAAACTTAAGGGCCTGGAGAACTACATAGGTGTGTCCGTGGTCAGCCCGGATATGCTCTCAAACGGTTGGACCTTCAATCAAGGAGAGGGCAGCAGCGGCGATGCATTGTTTGCCAGTGAGTTTATGCACCAGATCTACACGCGTAATAAAGCCGATTATAGCGGTCGGGTGACCGTTCCCGTACTGTGGGACAAACAAACCAACCGCATTGTCAGCAATGAATCGGCGGAAATCATACGCATGTTTAACTCGGCGTTTAACGCCCTGACCGGGGACGAACAGGATTTTTATCCGCAAGAGTTGCGCAGTGAAATAGACGAGATCAACGCCTTTGTTTACGAAAATATCAATAATGGCGTTTATCGCGCTGGGTTTGCAACCACGCAGCGAGCCTATGAGCAAGCCTTTGATGCTTTGTTTAAGGCCCTGGACCACCTAGAGCTGCGCTTGAGTAAACAGCGCTACTTGGTGGGCAACAGGCTCACCGAGGCGGACTGGCGTTTATTTACCACCTTGATCCGCTTTGATGCCGTGTACTTCGGCCACTTTAAGTGCAATCTGCGCAGCATAGAGAGTTATCCGAACTTATCTCAATATGTGCGTGAGCTGTATCAGCACCCGGGTGTGGCCGACACTACAGACTTCAACCATATAAAGCGTCATTATTATTTTAGCCATGGCCAAATTAACCCCACACGCGTGGTGCCTAAGGGACCCAGACTAGACTTTACCCGCCCTCATAACCGCCGCTTTTTCGCTTAGGCGTGTGATAACCTATGTCGTGTCGTAACTGTCCGGCGCGACATTTTCTTGCCTGTTTTTTATCCGCTTGCTCCAGTGAGAGTAAAATTATTTACATTCAATTCCGTCCCTTATAAAGGCACTTTGAGGGCAGAAATGGCGGCTAACAACAGCCGTTTTTTGTCTTTTAAACGCTCAATTGTTAATACAAAATACCTAGCTTTTATCCGCTCTAGAGGGCGGACAGCCTGAACTTTTCGGTGTCAAACTTGAATAAAAAGTGAACGAAAGATGCCTCTGTAATCATCCGCTCCACTTTTTTCCACCTAATTCAGGGACTTCCCTTAAAGCCGCATTTTATCTAGGGTTAGACGCCATTTTCCACACTTTCATTGCTTGACAAAAAGCCTTGTCAAGCCCTAGACTGTAGTTCAGTGGGAAATTGTGGGTATAAGTGGATCTTTATGGATCTATAACCCGCAAACAATAACAAGCAACAAACGGACGGCATTTTTAACTCATGTTTCGCGGCACAAGCACACTCAGCCTTGATGACAAGGGCCGGTTTGCGATACCAACCAAGTATCGTAATCAGCTGCTTGCGGATAATGGCGGCGAAATTATATGCACCATCAATATTGGCGACCCCTGTTTGTTGCTCTACTCCCTCAGTGAATGGCAAATCGTTGAACAGCGTCTCGCCGCCCTCTCGAATATGAAAGAACGGGCCAAACGCATGCAGCGCTTGGTGCTGGGTAACGCCATGGATTATCAGCTTGATAAGAATGGCCGTGTGTTGCTGGCGCCGCATTTGCGCGATTATGCAAAGCTCGATAAGAAAATCGTTTTGGTAGGGCAATCGAACAAGTTTGAAATCTGGGATGAGACGTTGTGGCAAGAGCGGATGGCCAAAGATATTGCCATCGAATTAGAACAAGATTTTGATCAGGATGAAGATCTCGGCGATTTTTCATTCTAACTCTACAGGGCGCGAGCACACGCATGAGCGAAGAATTTCAACACATCTCCGTACTGATGACGGAAACCATTGATGCCTTAGCAATTAAGCCAGACGGCATTTACATCGATGGTACCTTTGGCCGTGGCGGCCACTCCAGCGAGATTCTTGCCCGTTTGGGAGAAAAGGGCCGCTTGCAGGCCATAGATCAGGACCCTACGGCCATTGCCGCCGCCAAGCGCTTTGCCGATGATCCTCGTTTTAGCATTGCCCATAGTCGCTTTTCGCGTCTTGATGAGGTCGCCGAGGCGGCTGGGATCACAGGTCAGGTCGACGGTATCCTGCTGGATATCGGCGTTTCTTCGCCGCAGCTGGATGATGCCGGACGCGGCTTCAGCTTTATGAAAGACGGTCCATTGGATATGCGCATGGACCCAAGCCAGGGGCGCAGTGCCGCCCAATGGTTGGCCGAGGCCGAATTAGAAGACATGGTGTTTGTGTTTAAAAAGTACGGCGAAGAGAAATTCGCCCGTCGCATCGCCACCAAGATCATCGAAACCAGAGCACATACCGAGATTAACTCCACGGCGCAATTGGCGCAGTTAATTGACGAGGCGGTGCCGGTGAAAGACAAACACAAGCATCCGGCCACACGTACCTTCCAGGCCATTCGAATTTATATCAACAGCGAACTGGAAGAGATTCAAACCGCGCTGCAGGCATCCTTGTCGGTGCTTAAGCCCGGTGGTCGCCTGGTGGTAATTTCCTTCCATTCTTTGGAAGACCGAATCGTAAAACAATTTATCAAGAAGCAGAGCAAGGGAGAGGCTGTGCCTAGAGGTCTGCCATTAACCGATGCACAATTAAATAAAGAACTGACGTTAAAGGCAGTAGGCAAAGCCATTAAGCCGAGCGATGAAGAGATCGCTCGCAATAGCCGTGCGCGCAGCTCTGTCCTTCGTGTAGCCGAGAGATTGGGATGAGCCAACAACCAGTAAAACGCCAACCAAACCTCTTCGTCGAGATAATACGGGGATTGATTGACAACAAGCTAACGTTGGGGCTGCTTTTTTCTATTCTGTTCAGTGCGTTAGCTATAGTCCAGGTGACGCACTTATCACGGGCGCAGCTGATTGCTCAAGACAAGCTGCTGCAAGAACGTGACGAGCTTGACCTGAATTGGCGTTATTTATTGGTAGAAGAAGAATTTTATTCTCAGCATGCACGGATAGAGCAAATTGCCACCGAGCAGCTGAATATGAAAAGACCAACCAGGAAGATGAAGAAGTGGTGATAGTGCCATGAGAGCAGCGAAACGCAAAAGCAATGCAAACAATTTAATTACCTGGCGCTTTGTGCTGGTATGCGCTGCTGTGCTGCTGGTTTTTGTGACTTTGGTGGCCCGCGCCGCCTATTTGCAGGTGATCGAGCCGGATAAGGCGCGCAGCGAAAATGCCAAGCGCACCGTGCGGGTAGAAAAGTTGCATGTGCAGCGCGGCATGATCTTCGACCGTCAGGGCAAAGAGCTGGCGGTAAGTGTGCCCGTGGTCAGTGTTTATGCCGACCCTAAAGCCATTGACAAGTACCTGCAAAGCAAGGTGGTTAAGCGCGCGAAAAAGCAAGGGGAAGATCCGCAGGATATTCTCGACCGTCCAGAGCATCTGGCCGATCTTAAAGCCGCCTTTTACAAGCAAGATATGCGCTGGCGTGAGCTGGCCGATGTGCTGCGCTTAGAACGCACCAATGTCGACACCCGCTTAATCGGCGATAAAGACCGTCGCTTTATCTATTTAAAACGTCAGGTAACACCCGCTGTGGCCAACTATATCAATGAGTTGAATCTACCGGGCGTGCACCTGCTTGACGAATCCAAACGCTATTATCCCGCCGGTGAAGTCACCGCCCATGTGCTTGGTTTTACCAATATCGACGGTCAGGGCATCGAAGGCATTGAAAAGCTCTATGACGAAGCGCTGACCGGCACAGAAGGGCGCCGCACTATTCGTAAGGATGCCCGTGGCCGCGAAGTTGCCGTTCTGGACGAGCGTCAGCGCGTGGAACCGGAAGATATTCAGCTGTCTATCGACCAGCGTATCCAGGTTATTGCTTACAAAGCGCTTAAATCTGCGGTGTTGACCTACAAGGCCACATCAGGCTCCGCCATGGTGGTGGATGTTAAAACCGGCGAGATCCTCGCCATGGTTAACAGTCCTTCGTTTAACCCCAATAATTTAGAAGATGCGGCGCCGCACAAACGTCGTAACCGCGCCATTACCGATTTATTTGAGCCGGGTTCAACCATTAAGCCACTGACTATCCTGGCCGGTTTGGATTATGGCAATATTGACGCCAACGACACCATAGACACCTACCCGGGTTGGATGCGCGTCGGTGGCAGTCTGGTACAAGACACCCGTAACCGTGGCGAGATGTCGCTGCGCGAGATCCTTAAGGTTTCAAGTAACATGGGTGTGGCGAAGATCTCACAAGACCTGCCTAAAGACTACTTTGTCGGCCTGTTCGAGCGCGTAGGCTTTGGCAGCGACACCGGCACCGGCATGATAGGCGAAAGCAGCGGCCTGTTTTATCCTAACCGTCGCTGGTCTGATTTTGAAATTGCCACCTTGTCGTTCGGATATGCCATCTCGGTAAGCACGGCCCAGTTGGCGCGTTTTTATGCGACCTTAGGTGCCGGCGGCATTTCACGTCCACTGACCATATTAAAACAAGAAGAACCCTTACCCGGAGAGCGCGTTTTTCAAGAACAAGATGCCAAAGCCGTTGTCGAAATGATGGAAAGCGTATTTGAGAAAGGCGGCACAGCGAACAAGGTGAAGGTCGATGGTTATCGCGTCGCAGCGAAGACAGGTACTTCTAAGAAAGCGGTCGCTGGTGGTTACGGCGACGAATATGTCGGCTATTTTGCCGGCGTCGGTCCGGTAAGCGACCCGCGCCTGGCCGTAGTGGTTATGGTCAATGAACCCGGTGGCGATGTGTATTATGGCGGTGCCACCGCGGGTCCGGCCTTTGCCGAAATAATTTCCAATGCGCTGCGTATCCTTAACGTGGCGCCCGATTTAGAACCGGTAGCCAACCTAGCAGTAAAGGGAGGTGGAGATGCGTAATCTTCGCGAAGTACTCGCCCCTTGGGGAATCGATACCGAGATAGGCTTGGTCAACGAATTACAATTAGATAGTCGCCGCGTTCAACGTGGCGATGTGTTTGTGGCCATCAAAGGTCATCAACTCGACGGTGGTCAGTTTGCCGAGCAAGCGCTCGCCCAGGGTGCCAGTGCGGTGATTGCCGACAGTCGCTGTGAACTTAATTGCGACGATGAGCGCATTATCGTTATTGAACGTCTCAGTCTGCGTTTGAGCGAGCTGGCGGCGAGCTTTTATGGTCAGCCCAGTCACGCCTTTGATTTGGTCGGGGTGACCGGCACCAATGGTAAGTCCTCGACCACGGCGATGATCGCTACTCTGGCACAGCATTGCCAACATCCCAGTGCCATTATCGGTACCTTGGGCTGGGGTGAGCTGGATAATCTTAACGAGCTGGCTAATACCACGCCGTCTAGCGTTGAGTTACAACAGATTTTTGCTCAGCTAAAAGAGCAGCAAAAACAGCTGGTGGCGATGGAGGTATCGTCTCATGGCCTGATCCAGGGCCGAGTTGCCAACAGCCGTTTTAAGGCCGCGGTGTTTACTAACCTATCTCGCGACCACCTGGACTATCATGGCGATATGCAAAGCTACGGCGATGCCAAGCTGATCCTGATGCGTGACTGTGATGCCGAGCTGGTGGTACTTAATCAGGATGATGCGGTGGCGCAGACCTGGTTGGAAAAATACGACTTCCCCGAGTTGGTGGTGTACGGCCGTAAAACGCTGCCGCCAACCCATGGCCGTTACCTGTATTTCAGCAAGGTGGAATTCCTGCCTCACGGCTTAAAGGCGCATATCGACAGCAGCTGGGGCGAGGGCGAAGTCACCTTACCGCTGTTTGGCGAGTTTAACCTCTATAACCTGGGTGCCGCGTTGGCCACCTTGCTGGGGCTGGGTTACCCCTTGGAGCAGTTGTTGGCGGCGTGCAAGCAGCTGCAACCTATTGCAGGTCGTATGCAGGCCTATAGCGCCGCTAATGGCCTGACCTGCGTGGTCGATTATGCTCATACCCCGGATGCTATCGAGTTGGCCCTGCAGGCGCTACATCAGCATGCCCATGGTAAGGTCACCTGCGTATTCGGCTGTGGTGGCGACCGCGACAAGGGCAAGCGTCCATTGATGGCCAAGGCGGCGCAAAAGTACGCCGACCGTATCGTGGTCACCAGTGACAATCCGCGCAGTGAAGACCCGCAAGCCATCCTCGATGATATCCGCGCCGGTTTTAGCGCTAACGTCGATGTGCAGTATGAAATTGACCGCGCCAAGGCCATTGCCTTGGCCATTACTCAGGCGCAGCCAGGCGATATAGTGCTTATCGCCGGTAAGGGCCATGAGGATTACCAGATTATCGGCGATCAGGTATTGCCGTTTTGTGATCGCACCTTGGTGCAGCAGTTATTGGCACAAGGAGCAACATCATGATCAGTATGGACTTAGATTGGCTAGCTAAGACCTTAGGTATTAGCTATCAGGGTAGCAACAGCAGCCTGAGCAATATCAATACAGATACCCGCACCTTATGCGACGGCGAGGTGTTTTTAGCGCTGCAAGGCCCTAACTTTGATGGCCACAACTTTATCGATGTTGCCGAGCGCCAAGGCGCGGTGGCGGTGATCGTAGCGCACCCGGTGGAAACTCACTTGCCTCAGCTGGTGGTGTCCGACACTCGTATAGCCCTTGGACAGATAGGCGCCGCGGTCAAAGCCGAGGTAGCCCCGAAAACCATCGCTATCACTGGCAGCGTGGGTAAAACCACGGTTAAAGAAATGTGTGCCGCCATTTTGGCGCAAAAAGGCCCGGTGCTGGCTACTAAGGGTAACTTCAATAACGATATTGGCGTGCCACTGACCTTGTTACGCCTTGAGCCACAACATCAATATGCTGTGATTGAACTCGGTGCTAATCACCTTGGCGAAATCGCTTATACCACGGCGTTGACCAAGCCGGATGTGGCCGTGGTCTGTAATGTGGCCGAAGCGCATCTGGAAGGATTTGGCTCCCTGCAGGGGGTGGCCACCGCCAAGGGCGAAATCTTCTCTGGTTTGGCCGAGGATGGCGTGGCGGTGATCAATGCCGACAGCGAGTTTAAACAACAATGGCTCGACGGTCTGGGTACTCGCCAGGTAAAACAGTTTTCAACCAAAGAACATCTGGATGTGTGGGCCGAAGAGGTGACCCTGGATGCCTTGGCTCGTGCTTCCTTTATGCTTTGCAATAAGGATGAGCGTGTTGCCGTGACTCTGGCCATGCCGGGTCAGCACAATGTCACTAATGTGCTTATCGCCGCGGCATTAACCAGCAGCCTGGGCTGCAGCCTGGCTGATGTGGCCAGCGGCCTTGCCAATATGGCGCAGGTCAAAGGACGAGTGAACATTATCGAGGTAACAAGTCAGCTTACAGTCATTGATGATACTTACAATGCCAACGTGAGATCGGTACAAGCGGCCATTGATTTATTGGCGCAAGTGCCAGGTTTCCGGGTATTGGCCCTCGGCGATATGAATGAGCTCGGCGAAGGTGCACGACAATACCATCAACAAGTAGGTGAATATGCCAAGCAAAAGGGCATTGAAGCCGTCTATTCTCTGGGCGTATTAAGCCGTTACGCCAGTGATGTCTATGAACAAGCCGGACGCCACTTTTCTGGGCGCGACCAACTTCTTGAGCAAATGCTGAAGGACTTACGACAGACACAACAAAAAATAACGGTAGTCGTGAAGGGATCGCGCAGTTCTCGCATGGAGCTTTTAGTGGAAGATTTAGTGGCGCATGGCAAACAGTTAGCCGGCGAGGGAGAGAAGTAATGTTAGTGTGGCTGGCTGAATACCTAACCCAGTTTTACAGCGGGTTTAATGTATTTTCTTATTTAACGCTCAGAGCCATCCTGGGAATTCTGACGGCGCTGATGCTGTCTTTGTATTTTGGCCCTAAGCTGATCGCCGCCCTGCAGCGCATGCAGATTGGTCAAACCGTACGTGACGACGGTCCTCAGTCTCATTTAAGCAAGTCGGGTACCCCTACCATGGGTGGTTTGCTTATTTTGGGCGCCATTTTTGTCAGCACCCTGTTATGGGCCGACTTAAGCAATAAATATGTGTGGGCCACCTTGTTTGTGATTGGCTCTCTGGGCGTTGTCGGCTTTATCGATGATTATCGTAAAGTCATACGCAAAGACCCTAAGGGTCTGATTGCCAAATGGAAATACTTCTGGCAGTCGGTGATTGCCCTGATCGTAGCCTTTGCCCTGTATGCCAGCTCACAACAGGCGGCGGAAACCGCATTGATCGTGCCCTTCTTTAAGGATGTGATGCCACAGCTTGGGCTTTTCTACATCATCATGACCTATTTTGTGGTGGTGGGTACGTCCAATGCCGTAAACCTCACCGATGGTCTTGATGGCCTGGCCATAGTGCCAACCATTTTAGTGGCGTCGGCGCTGGCCATCATGGCCTATGTGACCGGGCATGCGAATTTCTCAAGCTATCTGCACCTGCCACATTTGCCACTGACCAGTGAGTTGGTTGTGGTCTGTACCGCCATCGTTGGTGCCGGCCTGGGCTTCTTGTGGTTTAACACCTACCCGGCGCAGGTCTTTATGGGCGATGTGGGCTCATTGGCTCTAGGCGGTGCGCTTGGCATTATCGCCGTGCTGGTACGTCAGGAACTGGTGCTAGTGATTATGGGCGGTGTCTTCGTGATGGAGGCGGTGTCTGTGATCTTGCAGGTGGGCTCATACAAGTTACGGGGCGAGCGGATTTTCCGCATGGCACCTATTCACCATCATTATGAATTAAAGGGCTGGCCGGAGCCGCGCGTGATCGTGCGCTTTTGGATTATTTCCATCGTGCTGGTACTTGCTGGATTGGCAACATTGAAGATCAGGTAAATGGGCTATTTAAAGACGCTTAAAAATAAACGTATCGCGGTGCTTGGGCTGGGGGTTTCCGGTCTGGGCACAGTGCGTTTTTTGCATGCTCATAAATTGGCGCCAGTGCTTGTCGACTCGCGTCAGCAGGTGCCTACTCAGTTGTGGTTAGACTCTCATGTGCCGCATCTGGAGCAGCGTTTTGGCCCCTTAGCAGAAGCCGACCTGACATCCTTCGACTTAATCTTGATCGGCCCTGGACTGGCATTAGCCACCCCCGATGTGCAGCAAGCCATTGCCGCCGGCGTAGAAGTGATAGGTGATGTCGAGTTGTTTGCCCGTATCAATACCAAGCCTGTGCTGGCGGTAACCGGCTCAAACGGCAAGTCAACCGTGGTTTCCTTGCTCGCCAAGGTACTTGAGCGCGGCGGCCTGCATATAGGCTTGGGCGGTAATATCGGCACCGCGGTGCTGGATTTACTGGCCCTGGACGCCGATGCCTATGTTTTAGAATTATCTAGCTTCCAGCTGGAGACCACCTCCAGCCTGGCGGCCAAAAGCGCCTGTATTTTGAATCTGTGTGAAGATCATATGGATAGATACGAGGATATGGGCGACTATATCGATGCCAAACAGCGTATCTATCAGGGCTGTGAGCTGGCCGTTTTCAATAGTGAAGACGCCGACACGGCGCCGCTGCAGAGCAATAACGCCGAGCGTATCAGCTTTGGGTTAGAGCAGGGCGACTACCATATTATGATGCACCAGGGTCAAGCCTACTTTGCCTTTCGTCAGCAGCCTATTTTGCCCTGCGCCAGCAGCTTACTGCCAGGCAGTCACAACCGTTTGAATGTATTGGCTGTGATGGCCATGTGTCATTCCTTTGCCTTTGACGCCGGTGTGTATGAGCGGGCGCTGCAGGAATTCCCAGGTTTAGATCATCGCTGTCAGTATGTAGATACCCTAAACGGGGTGCGCTACTTCAACGATTCCAAGGCCACCAACGTGGGGGCTACCATAGCCGCGATTAACGGCTTTGCCGATGAACCGGGACGCTTGATTTTAATTGCCGGTGGCGATGCCAAGGGCGCCGATTTAACGCCCTTGCAAGAGCCGTTACTCAATCAGGTCGCTGAGCTGATTTGCCTGGGTAAAGATGGCGCTGCCATTGCCGCGCTCAAGCCCGGTAGTCATCAGGTCGGTGACATGGCCGAAGCGGTACGTTGCGCCAAGGCCTGCGCCCGTGATGGCGACATAGTTTTACTGGCGCCAGCCTGTGCCAGCCTAGACATGTATGCCAATTACATGGTGCGCGGTAACGACTTTGCACAACAAGTGCATGAGGGGGAGACATGAGCTGGGATCGCATTAAAGATCTACTGCATCTGAAGCCCTCGGGTCAGCTATACGATGTGCCCTTGCTTTATACCCTGCTGTGTTTAGTGGGAATTGGTTTTGTCATGGTGACCAGCGCCTCCATGCCTGAAGGCGAGCGCCTGTTCGACAATCCGTATCATATTATGGTGCGCCAGGCCGTGTTTATGGGGATGGCACTGTTCTTGTTTACCCTGGCAACCAGTTTGAAAATGCAGTGGTGGAAGGTAGCCAATACTTATCTCTTGTTTGTAGGCCTAGGCCTCTTGGTTGCGGTATTGGTCTTGGGTAGTGAAATCAATGGTTCGAAGCGCTGGATCCCACTAGGTCCCATCAATATTCAGGCCTCGGAAGTGGCCAAGCTGTTCTTCTTTAGTTACCTCGCAGGTTACCTGGTACGTAAGCGCGACGAGGTGCAGGAGAATATTAAAGGCTTTGTGAAGCCCATTAGCGTCTTTGTTCTGTACGCAGGTTTGATTCTATTGCAGCCGGATCTTGGTACCGTAGTAGTAATGTTTGTGACCACGGTTGGCCTGCTGTTTCTGGCCGGTGCCAAGTTGTGGCAGTTCTTTGTCCTGATGCTTTCTGGTATAGGTCTGGTGATCGCCCTAATCGTATTTGAACCCTATCGTTGGGCCCGTGTTGTGGGATTTCTAGAGCCTTGGGACGACCCCTTTGGTAAAGGTTATCAATTAGTACAGTCGCTGATGGCCTACGGTCAGGGTGGCTGGTTTGGTCAGGGCCTGGGTAACAGCGTACAGAAGCTTCAATATATGCCACACGCCCATAACGACTTTATTTTTGCCGTGGTGGCCGAAGAGCTGGGTTTTGTCGGTGTATTTACCGTCCTGGTGCTACTGGGCACCCTGGTATTTAGAGCCTTGCTTATTGGTCAGCGTGCGCTTAAGGCCAATAAAGAATATGAGGGCTATTTAGCTCTGGGAATTGGTATTTGGTTTGCGTTCCAGTCCATGGTTAATGTCGGCGCCAGCGCCGGGATCTTACCCACCAAGGGACTGACCTTACCCTTTATCTCTTACGGTGGCTCCAGCTTGTTGGTGATGGCCATTGCCGCCGGGGTGTTATTCCGTATCGACTTTGAAACCAAGATGGCGACCAAGCAGGCGACCTCCAGAGGTCACGGCCGGGGTCATCGTCGTGTTGTACCTAGCCCCGCAGCAGTACAGGAGGCAGTATGAATAAATCCCTGGTAGTGGTTGCCGGTGGCACAGGCGGACATATTTTTCCCGGCATCGCCGTGGCCCAATACCTGCGCGAGCAGGATTGGCAGGTCTCCTGGATTGGCACGGACGACAGAATGGAAGCGGATGTGGTGCCTAAGCACGACATAGAAATCGATTTTATTCGTGCTCAGGGCGTGCGTGGCAATGGCTTAAAACGTCTCTTCCAAGCACCCTTGATGATCATCAAGGCCTTTTTTGCGGCACGTAAGATTTTAAAGCAACGTCGTCCGGCGGCCGTGTTGGCCATGGGTGGCTATGTTACCGGGCCTGTGGGCCTGGCGGCGAAAAGCTTAGGGATCCCCCTAGTGATCCATGAGCAAAATGCTGTGGCCGGCATGAGTAACAAGCTTTTGGCCAAGCTGGCTAACAGCTGTTTGGGTGCCTTTCCCGGTGCTCTGCCACAAAGTGATTTTCAGGTGGTGGGTAACCCGGTACGTCAGTCGCTGATGAATATTGCCCCGGTTGAGGTCAGCTCGCCAATCAATATTCTGGTGGTGGGTGGCTCGTTGGGAGCACAGGTGTTAAATGATACCTTGCCAACGGTGTTTGCCGAACTGGCGACAAAGCATGAATTAGCTGTGTGGCACCAAACCGGCAAGGGCCGCTCCAGTAAGGTGCAGGAGCAATATCAGGCGCAACAGCTTGAGGCCAAGGTGAGCGACTTTATCGATGATATGGATGCCGCCTATGCCTGGGCTGACTTGGTTATTTGTCGCGCTGGCGCGCTGACCGTGAGCGAAGTAGCGGCGGCCGGACGCATGGCCCTGTTTGTGCCATTTCCACATGCCGTGGACGACCATCAAACCGCCAATGCCCAGTATTTGGTGGGTGGCGATGCAGCCTTGTGTATGCAGCAAGGCGATTTTTATCAAACCGCCGTGGTTGAGGCGCTAGCGCCGTATTTTCAGCAGCCCCAATTAATTACCGAGATGGGTAAGCGCGCTAAGGCGCTGGCCAAACTCGATGCGACCGCAGCGGTTGCAAAACAATGTGAGCAGTATAGTTAATGACAGTAACAACAGGCACAGCCCAACAGCAGGGCACGCAACAACAAGGGCAACGACCGGCGATGCGCCGTGTTGAAACCATTCATTTTGTCGGCATAGGTGGTGCCGGTATGGGTGGTATTGCCGAAGTTCTCGCCTACGAAGGCTATCGTATTACCGGCTCGGATATCGCCCAAAGTGCGATGACGGAGCGTTTGATTAAAGCCGGTGCCGAGGTGTTTATCGGCCATGATCAGAATAATGTAAAAGACGCCTCCGTGGTGGTGGTTTCTACCGCCATCAATGAACAGAACCCAGAGATCATCGCCGCCCGCAACGCCCGTATTCCTATTGTGCGTCGCGCGGAGATGTTAGCCGAGCTGATGCGTTTTCGCCATGGTATTGCCATTGCCGGCACCCATGGTAAAACCACCACCACCAGTTTGGTCGCCAGTATTTTTGCCGAGGCTAAGCTGGATCCCACCTTTATTATCGGCGGTTTGCTTAATAGCGCCGGCAGTAATGCCCGAGTGGGTTCGAGTCGTTTCTTAATTGCCGAAGCGGATGAAAGTGATGCCTCCTTCTTGCATCTGCAGCCCATGGTGTCTGTGATCACTAATATCGAAGAAGATCACATGGACACCTATGAGGGCAGTCTGGAGAAGATGAAGGACACCTATGTGGAGTTTATTCATAACCTGCCGTTTTATGGTTTGGCCGTGGTTTGTATCGACTCACCTGTGGCTCGTGAGCTGATCCCGCGCTTTTCCCGTCAGGTGATCACTTATGGTGAGCATGAAGATGCGGACTATCGTATGGCTGATTTCAGCCAGGATGCCAGCACCTGCTCCTTTACCGTGACTTCGAAGCAGGGTGAGCGCCTTGAGGTGACCCTGAATATGCCGGGTAGACACAATGCCCTGAATGCCACCGCGGCCATTGCCGTGGCCAAAGATGAGGGCATAGGTGACACCGCGATTTTACAAGCGCTGGAGAAGTTCGAAGGCATAGGCCGTCGCTTCCAGCACTACGGCGAGTTTACCAATGAGCGTGGTAAGGTGATGCTGGTGGATGATTATGGTCACCATCCCAGCGAAGTTGCCGCCACCATTAAGGCCGCCCGCGATGGCTGGCCACAAAAGCGCCTGGTGATGATTTATCAGCCGCACCGTTATAGCCGCACCCGCGACCTGTACGAAGACTTCGTTAAGGTATTGGGCGACGTCGACCAGCTTATTTTGCTTGATGTCTATGCCGCCGGTGAAGAGCCGATTGTCGGTGCCGACTCGAAAAGCCTGTGTCGCAGTCTGCGCCAGCGCGGTAAGGAGCCCTTGCATGTGGCCGACAACAACGAGTTAGCAAGCGTATTAGCCACCACCTTGGCCGATGATGATCTGGTGATCACCCAAGGTGCGGGCAACATAGGTCAGCTGGTGAAAAAGCTGGCCGCAACCGAATTACAGATTGAAAAGTTACAGCAGGTATCCTCATGAGTCAGGCATTTGGCAAAGTAGCAGTTTTACTAGGTGGGTCATCTGCCGAGCGCGAAGTATCGCTTAAATCAGGCGCAGCCGTGCACGCGGCTTTGGTTGAGGCTGGTGTCGATGCGCACCAGTTTGACCCGGCTGAGCGCCCTCTGCATGAGCTTGCACAAGAGGGTTTTGACCGTGTCTTTATCGCCCTGCATGGTCGCGGTGGTGAAGATGGCACCCTGCAAGGGGCATTGGAATTTATGGGCTTGCCCTACACAGGTTCAAGCGTACTGGGTTCGGCCCTGGCGATGGATAAAATCCGCTGTAAGCACCTGTTTCAGGTGGCTGGCCTGCGCACCGCTCCTTATAAAGTAGTGTCGCAAAGCCAAGGCTTTGATTGTGCTGAGATTATGGCGCAGCTGGGCCATGTGATGGTAAAACCTTCGCACGAAGGTTCGAGTATCGGCATGGCCGAGGCCAACAATGCTGAAGAGCTGGCGCAAGCCCTGGAAGCCGCCTTTAAGTTTGACGACGAGGTCTTGGTAGAGCAGTGGCTAAGCGGCCGCGAATTTACCGTGTCTATCTTGAGTGATAAGGCCTTGCCTGTGATTGAAATGCGCACGCCGAGCGGTTTTTATGACTATCAGGCCAAGTACCAATCAAGCACCACGGAATATTATTGCCCAGCGGATCTAAGCGAAGCGCAAACGGCGCAGTTGCAAGAGATGGCGGAGCAGGCCTTTTCGCTTGTGGGTGCTAAGGGCTGGGGACGTGTGGATGCCATGCAAGGCGCCGACGGTGAGTTCTATCTGCTTGAAGTCAATACGGTACCCGGAATGACGGAGAAATCCTTGGTGCCTATGGCGGCCAAGGCCACGGGCGTAGATTTCACCGCACTGGTAGTGAAGATTTTGGAGCAAACTCTGTAAATGGCGACATTAAGGGAAAAGCTGAGCGGACTAAAACAGGGAACCAATTGGTCACTGCTGTTTGGCTTGAGCTTTTTTCTGCTGGTGGTGTTTATGGTGTTGAAGTTGACCTTCAACTTCTCCGACTGGCTGGTTCGCGATAAGGACGCCCAGCTCAAGCAGCTGCAGGTGTTGGGTGAGCCCAAGTATACCGCCGAGCGCGCCATTATCGACGCCATTAAACAGGCGGATTTGGACAGCTTTTTTGAGCTCGATGTAAAGCAGGTGCAGGAGTTAGTCACCGATTTACCTTGGGTTGCCAGCGCCTCGGTGCGCAAGCAATGGCCGGATACCTTGCAGGTGTATGTGGTGGAGCATCAGGCGGTAGCGCTTTGGAATGACGACCAACTGCTTAATAGCAAGGGGCAGGTATTCACCGCGCCGCAGGAGGGCATAAAGGACTCCTTGCCTAGCTTGTTCGGCCCCGAAGGCAGCGAATTGGAAGCCTGGCAGACCTTTAATCGTTTTGAAGAGTTGTTTGCGGTAAACGGTTTGAAATTATCCAGCCTGGCGCTGTCAGAGCGTTTCGCCTGGCAATTATGGTTAGATAACGGCATTCGCCTTAATTTAGGGCGTGATGATAAAGCAAAACGCGTACAAAGATTTATTGATGTCTACCCACACTTGAAAAAACGTCAAGATGTACAGGTAGATGTCGTTGATTTGCGATATGATACCGGGCTTGCGGTGCAATTTAAGCCGCTGGCAGTAACGGAAGAAGAACAAAAGAGTAAGGTATGACCAAGTCAGTAGAACGTAACCTTGTTATCGGTTTGGATGTGGGCACCTCGAAAGTGGTGGCTACGGTCGGTGAGATCACCGATGACAACAAGCTCAGCATTGTTGGTGTAGGCCGCCAGGTATCCCATGGTATGGATAAGGGTGGCGTGAATGACTTGAACCTGGTTTCCGAGTCGATTCGCCGCGCCATAGACGAAGCCGAGCTGATGGCAGACTGCCGCATTAGCTCCGTGTATCTGGGTATTTCCGGTAAGCACATTCAATGTCAGAACGAAACCGGTGTGGTGGCAATTAACAACACCGAAGTGACCGATGAAGACATAGACAACGTCATCCACATTGCTCGTTCCGTACCTATTTCTGCGGAGCGCAAAATGCTCCATGCCTTACCGCAAGAATACAGCATCGACATGCAAGAGGGCATTAAGAACCCACTCGGCATGAGCGGTGTGCGTATGGAAGCCAAGGCCCATATCATCACCTGTTCCAACGACATGGCGAAGAACATTGAAAAATGTGTCGAGCGTTGTGGCCTGCAGGTTGATCAGCTGATCTTCAATGCCCTGGCGTCTTGCTATTCGGTATTGACCGAAGACGAAAAAGAGCTGGGCGTGGCGGTACTGGATATAGGTGGTGGCACCATGGATATCACCATCTATATCAATGGCGCTTTACGTCATTCTGCGGTGATCCCGGTGGCGGGTAACCAGGTAACCGGCGATATCGCCAAGATTTTCCGTACGCCTATTTCTCATGCCGAAGCCATTAAGGTGCAGTACGCCTGTGCCAGCAGCCAAATGGCCAGTAATGAAGAACAAATTGAAGTACCTAGCGTGGGCGGACGTCCTTCGCGTATTATGTCGCGCCACACCTTATCCGAGGTGGTTGAGCCGCGCTTTAGAGAATTATTTGAACTGGCGCTAGAAGAAATTCGTCGCTCCGGTTTTGAAGATCAAATTGCTGCTGGATTGGTTGTTACCGGCGGCAGTGCAAAGATGACCGGTGCTTTGGAAGTGGCAGAAGACATCTTCCAAATGCCGGTACGTATCGGTAGTCCACTAGGGATAACGGGATTAACTGATTATGTAAGCGATCCCTCATTTGCAACCGCCGTAGGTTTGTTACAATATGGTCGGACCATGCAGTCGATCAACGCAACAAAAGCGAAAGCAGACGAGGGTAACTGGTGGGGCCGTATTACTAAATGGTTCCAAGGTGAGTTTTAGTACTCAAGTCGGAGAGTAAACTATGTTTGATATGATGGAAGAGCACAGCGAAGAAGCTGTTATCAAGGTAATAGGTGTTGGTGGCGGCGGCGGTAATGCCGTAGAACACATGGTGCAGCAGCACATCGAAGGCGTGAAATTTATCACCGCCAATACCGATGCGCAGGCACTACGTAAGTCATCGGCTGATGTCACGGTGCAACTAGGTACACAGATCACTTCAGGTCTAGGTGCCGGAGCCAACCCGGAAATCGGTAAGAAGAGTGCCGAGGAAGATGCGGAAACCATTAAAAGCTCCCTGCAAGGTGCGGATATGGTCTTTATCGCTGCCGGTATGGGCGGTGGTACGGGCACAGGTGCGGCGCCAGTTGTCGCTCGCATTGCCAAAGAGCTGGGTATTTTGACCGTAGCGGTAGTAACGCGTCCGTTCGATTTCGAAGGTAAAAAGCGCGCTGCAGCAGCGGATCACGGCATTAATGAACTGGCGGAAATCGTTGATTCACTGATCACCATTCCTAACAATAAATTATTGAAAGTATTGGGTAAGGGCACGACCCTGCTTGATGCCTTCGCCAAAGCCAATGACGTACTTTACGGTGCGGTACAAGGCATTGCCGAGCTAATTACTCGCGCCGGCCTTATTAACGTCGACTTCGCCGACGTACGTACTGTTATGTCGGCTATGGGTACGGCAATGATGGGTTCTGCTTCGGCATCTGGCCCAGACCGTGCACAAGAGGCGGCGGAAGCGGCTATTTCAAGCCCACTGCTTGAAGACGTGGATCTAACCGGTGCCAAGGGTATCCTGGTTAATATTACCGCGGGTATGGACCTGTCTATCGAAGAGTTCGAGATCGTCGGTAACCATGTTAAGGCCCTGGCTTCTGAGAATGCCACAGTGGTTGTGGGTACTGCCATCGATATGGAAATGAGCGATGAGCTGCGCGTAACCGTAGTAGCAACCGGTCTAGGTGGCGATCGTCGTCCTCAGTTCGGTGTTGTAGACAACGGCTTTAAGCGCGCCGTGGGTTCTGATGTGAACGCCCAAGGAACGCAGAGCACACAAAGCACTTCTATGTTTGTGCCAAGCTTTGCTACCCAAGGAACTCAAACCAGCTTTGAAGAGTCAAAGCCGGTAGATGAGCCATCGTTTAGCAGTAATAGTGCGACCACGAGTCAGGCAAGTGTAGTGACTAGCCAAGAGAGCAAGGCCAGCGCTGCACCGAAGAAGCAGGAAGAATCGGGTGATTATTTCGATATCCCGGCGTTTCTGCGTAAGCAAGCAGACTAGTTTAAAAAACAAACTAATTTGTTAACTGGTGCGATGTGTGGTAGAATCCGCCGTCTAATTTTAGTTTAGTAAGTGAGCGAAAGCCTATGATCAAACAGCGTACGATTGCAGAAGTAGTCAAAGCCACGGGTGTTGGTCTCCACAAGGGTGAGAAGGTTTCCTTAACTCTCCGACCAGCGAGCGCGAATACTGGGATAGTATTTCGTCGCGTGGACCTTGATCCGGTTGTGGATTTCGAAACGACCCCGGAAGCGGTGGGCGATACGCAATTGTGTACCTGTTTAACTAATAAAGACGGCGTTCGCTTATCTACTACCGAGCACCTGATTGCTGCGGTAGCCGCATTAGGCATCGACAACCTGATTGTTGAGCTTGATAGCGGTGAAGTACCTATTATGGATGGCAGTGCCTTGCCATTCATTTATCTGCTACAAAAAGGCGGTATCGCCGAGCAGAATGTAGCCAAGCGTTTTATTCGTATCAAAGAAAAGGTACGCGTAGAAGAGGGTGATAAGTGGGCCGAGATCGAACCTTATGATGGTTTTCATATCGATTTCGAAATCGCCTTTGATCACCCAGCTATTAACGACAGTCGCCAGCGCATTGCCCTGGATATTACGGCACAGAACTTTATCGAAGAGATCAGTCGTGCCCGTACCTTCGGCTTTATGAAAGACATCGAGTATATGCATGCCAATAACCTGGCTCTAGGTGGCAGCATGGATAATGCCGTTGTTCTTGACGAGTTTAAGGTGTTAAATCCAAACGGCTTACGTTATGCGGACGAGTTCGTTAAGCATAAGATCTTGTACTGTGTGGGCGACATGTTTATGACCGGCCACAACATTCTCGGTAAGCTTACCGCTTATAAGTCGGGTCATGACCTGAACAACAAATTGCTGCGCAAAATCATGGCGACCGAGTCGGCATGGGAATGGGCAACATTTGAAGAGTCAGTGACCATGCCAGCTCCGGCTCTGGCACTGCATACGGCTTAAGTTTGCAGATAGAAAACTATCGAATAAAAAAATGACGCTTTAGAGCGTCATTTTTTTTGTCTGCCGTGTTGCGCCAAGCGCATTAATTTTTGCTGTAGCGAGGGTGGTGCATGCTCGGCAAGCAATTCTAAATTGTGAGCCGTTTGCTCGCTCATGGCGCGCTTGTTACTGGGTTCCTGGCTGGCCTTTTTAGCTTGCGTTTGTGCCTGCGCCAAAGGTGCGCGCTGCGCCGCATTGGGAGAGGTGACTATTTTCACCTGGCATAAATCCACCAAGCCCTGCTGGCGAAAGGCCGAGAGAATATCCATCTTGATATAGTTCAGCTTCATCGCCACCGTGGCGCTATGGGCCTCGATGATCAGGGCGCCGTCGCGAATATTGGCTACCCGGCATTTCTTCGCCAGGTTTTCCCCCACCGCTTGGTGCAGAGTCTGCTGTTGCGAGGCCAGCTCCTGAGTTTTGGCGCCATAGTTGGCGATGCGCGAGCCGAACCGCGGGTTTAATTGCCCCAGCACTTCGTTAAGTTGTTTTGGCGCATAGCGATCTTTTGCCATAAACGGCATCCACCTCTTGAATTTGACTGAATCGTCACCACTTCTATTGCAATGCTTGAGTCTCTATTGCTGTACTTTAGACCCACTTTATATTGCTAAGTTTGCAAAGATTTCTCTGAACGTTATGATAGGCCAGCGATAATACCAATGCCATTAGTTTTTAATAGGCTTTCTGCTGTAAAGGCAAGTTACCGGAAGTGCTAATGGAATTGGTATTATTAGGTGCTGCAATTCATTGAGTTTGTTATGATGTCGCTCAAAAGTACACCGCTCAAGCAGTCACACTCAATAGCTCCACAATAGTCGCTCTTATGTAACTTGAGTGCGGTATAAATTGGATAAACGAAGTTCGCAAGTGACTTGGCAGTGTCCCAAAGGGTAACCCCAGGGGATGAACCAGAGCGCTTAACGCAGATGAGAATGTAACGGTTAAATCATGATCACGAAAATATTTACCAAAATCTTTGGTAGTCGCAATGACCGCACAATTAAAAACTTACGTAAAACGGTCGCGCTAATCAATGCCTTAGAAGGCCAACTAGAATCACTCAGCGATGAAGAACTAAAAGCAAAAACCGCTGAATTTCGTGAGCGTTATGACAACGGCACAAGTTTAGATGACCTCTTACCAGAAGCCTTCGCGGTGGTACGCGAAGCATCAAAGCGTGTGTATGGCATGCGCCACTTCGATGTGCAGATGATAGGCGGCATGGTGTTGCACCAAGGCCGTATCGCTGAGATGCGTACCGGTGAAGGTAAAACCCTGACCGCAACCCTACCAGCCTACCTTAATGGTCTATCGGGTAAGGGCGTACACGTAATTACCGTGAACGACTACCTGGCCAAGCGTGACGCCGAAACCAACCGTCCGCTGTTTGAATTCCTGGGCTTAACCGTGGGCTGTAATGTGCCTGGCATGATGCCAATGCAGAAAAAAGACGCCTATAGCGCCGACATTACCTATGGTACCAACAACGAATTTGGCTTCGACTACCTGCGCGACAACATGGCGTTCAGTATTGATGAGCGCGTGCAGCGTCCGCTTAACTTCGCGGTGGTGGATGAGGTTGACTCCATCCTTATCGATGAAGCCCGTACGCCGCTGATTATTTCCGGTCCTGCGGAAGATTCATCTGAGCTTTACACGCAAATCAACAAGATAGTTCCTGAGCTGGTACAGCAGGAAAAAGAAGATGAGGAAGGCGTTGAAGGCGACGGTGATTACACTATTGACGAAAAAGGCAAGCAGGTTCACCTGACCGAGCGCGGTCAGATCAAGGTTGAAGAGCTTCTTACCGAGCGCGGCTTGATTGAAGAGGGCGACTCACTGTACTCGGCGGGTAACATTACCCTGCTTAGCCATGTGTACGCTGCATTACGTGCGCACAAACTGTATCAAAAAGACGTCGATTACGTGGTTAAAGACAATGAAATCATCATTGTTGATGAACACACGGGTCGTACCATGGAAGGCCGTCGTTGGTCTGAAGGCCTGCACCAAGCGGTAGAAGCCAAAGAAGGCGTGAAGATCCAGAACGAAAACCAAACTCTGGCTTCAATCACCTTCCAGAACTACTTCCGTATTTACGACAAGCTAGCTGGTATGACGGGTACGGCGGACACCGAAGCGTTCGAATTCCAGTCTATCTACGGCCTGGACACGGTTGTTATTCCAACCAACAAGCCGATGATCCGTGATGATCGTGCCGACCTGGTTTACCTGACTCAGGAAGAAAAATACGAAGCGATTTTGGCCGACATTAAAGACTGCCAAGAGCGCGGTCAGCCGGTGCTAGTGGGTACTATTTCAATCGAAAGCTCGGAATACCTGTCGCAGTTCCTGCGTAAAGAGAAAATTCAGCACAACGTATTGAATGCCAAGTTCCACGCTCAGGAAGCCGACATCGTTGCCGATGCGGGTCTACCGGGTAAAGTGACTATCGCCACCAACATGGCCGGTCGTGGTACCGATATCATGCTAGGCGGTAACTGGCAGAGCGAAGCCGAAAAGCTTGATAATCCAAGTGAAGAGCAAATCGCAAAAATTAAAGAACAATGGAAAAAGCGTCATGACGATGTCATCGCTGCCGGTGGTCTGCACATCATAGGTACCGAGCGTCACGAGTCTCGTCGTATCGATAACCAGCTACGTGGTCGTTCGGGTCGTCAGGGTGATGCCGGTTCAAGCCGCTTCTATCTGTCGATGGAAGATGCCCTGATGCGTATCTTCGCCGGTGAGCGCATGACTAACATGATGCGTAAACTAGGCATGCAACGTGGCGAAGCCATCGAACACCCTTGGGTTAACCGTGCCATTGAAAACGCCCAGCGTAAGGTGGAAGCCCGTAACTTCGATATTCGTAAGCAGTTGCTTGAGTACGATGATGTGGCCAACGACCAGCGCCGCGTGGTATACGCTCAGCGTAACGAACTGCTGGAAGAGGGTGATATCTCAGAAACCATAGATGCTATTCGCAACGACGTGATCAACGGCGTAATCGATCAGTATATTCCACCGCAATCGCTGGCGGAAATGTGGGACGTGCCTGCTTTGGAAGATCGCTTGAAAGCAGACTATCTGCTTGATTTGCCTATCCAGCAATGGCTTGCCGAAGACAACAAGTTGTTTGAAGAAAAACTGCGTGAGCGCATCGTCGAAGAAGCAACTAACGCATATAAAGCAAAAGAAGAAATGGTGGGTCCACAGGTGCTTCGCCAGTTCGAAAAAGCGGTTATGCTGCAAAGCCTGGATCAGCATTGGAAAGATCACCTGGCTGCCATGGATCACCTACGTCAGGGTATCCACCTACGTGGTTATGCGCAGAAGAATCCGAAGCAAGAATATAAGCGTGAATCATTCGAGCTATTCTCAGCCATGCTAGAGAACCTGAAAACAGATGTAGTAAACATCCTAAGCAAGGTTCAGGTACGTGCCGAGGAAGATGTTGAACGAGTTGAAGAACAACATCGCAAGTCTGAAGAAGCGCCGCGTCAGTATCAACACGCTGAAGCCGAGCAGGTTGGTGGTGAAGCGCCTGCTCCGGTATCGGCGCGCGTCGAGCCTAAGGTGGGTCGTAATTCGCCTTGTCCATGTGGCTCGGGTATGAAATACAAGCAATGCTGTGGCAAACTAAGCTAAGCATTCTCTTAGTTAAATAAAAAGCGGCCTATGCCGCTTTTTTTATGGAGCAGTTAATGAGTCAGAAAGTGGTCAATGTTGCCGTAGGCATTATTCTTCGCGGCGCGCAAACCTACATATGTAAACGCCCGGACGACAAACACCAAGGCGGCTTGTGGGAGTTTCCTGGCGGTAAAATCGAAGCCGGTGAAACCACAACGGCGGCCTTGGCCAGAGAGCTGTTGGAAGAAGTCGCCATTGAGGTGCACAGCAGCGACTCCTTTATGCTGATTGAGCATGACTATGGAGATAAGCAGGTGCGCCTGGATATCCATAAGGTCAGCGACTTTAGTGGTGAGCCTCATGGTGCCGAAGGCCAGCAGGGGGAGTGGGTGGCACTCAGCGATTTACAGCGTTATGCCTTCCCCAAAGCAAACCAGGCCATCCTAGAAAAACTATGTTCATAAATTGTTACAAACTGCGTTTCTCGCTCTGCGCCCATAGGTTTAATATGGGCTAGTTGGGGATCACCTCTTTCATAATTAAAAATGGGATAACAATATGTTTAAAGTAACCTTAGCAGCGGCCGCAACGGCGCTGGCACTAGGACTTACCGGTTGTAGTGAACAAGCACAAAGTGCAAAGACCGAAACTCAGGCGCAAAGCGTTGCTGCAGAACAAACAAAACAAGTGCAACAACTTAGCTCGGGTATTGAGCTGGAAAACATCGATACAGCCGTGCGTGCACAAGATGATTTTTACTACCACATCAATGGTAAATGGCTAGAGCGCACCGAAATTCCGGGCGACAAGTCTAACTATGGCTCTTTCACCGCCCTATACGATCAGTCACAAGCGGCACTGAAAGAAGTGATCGAAGCGGCGGCTAAAAACACCAAGGCGGCAGCGGGCAGCGATGAGCAAAAGCTGGGCGCCTTCTACAGCAGCTACATGAATACCGATGCCCTGGAAGAAAAAGGCATCGCTCCGCTGAAGCCTTACCTGGAAAAGATTGCCACGGTTGCCGATAAATCAGCGCTAGTATCGCTGATGGCTGATCTGCGCATTCAGGGCGGCACCACGCCGTTCGCTTGGTATGTCAATAACGATGCCAAGAACTCAAGCCAGTATGCCCTTTATGTGTCTCAGTCGGGCTTAGGTTTACCGGATCGTGATTACTACCTTAAAGATGACGAGAAGTTCTCTACCATCCGCACGCAATACTTGGCTTATATCACGGACATGCTAACCAAGGCCGGCGTTGAAAACGCAGACCAAGCGGCAAAGGGTATTCTTGCTCTTGAAACCGAGCTGGCTACGGCGCAGTGGAGCCGAGTAGAAAGCCGCGATGCCACCAAGTCATACAACAAGATGACGGTTGCCGAAGCCAATGAGCTAACCGGTGCATTCGACTTTGCCCAGTTCTTAAAGCAATCAAAAATCAACACCGAAGATTTAGTTGTACGTCAGCCTTCTTATTTTGAAAAGCTAGGTGGTATCTATGAGCAAACCGACCTGGCTACTTGGCAGAATTACCTAACATTCCATTTTGTTAGCAACTACGCCGATGAGCTAAGCAAGGAATTTGTTGACCGTAAATTTGCTTTCTACAGCACCACCTTACGTGGTGTTGAAGAGCAGCAACCGCGTTGGAAAAAAGCGGTAGACTCAGCCAACTCGGTACTGGGTGAGCTGCTTGGTAAGGTGTACGTTAAAGATAACTTCCCACCTGAAGCAAAAGCACGCATGGAAGAGTTGGTTGCCAACCTGATCAAAGGTTTCGACCAAGCCATCGACGGTCTTGAGTGGATGAGTGCCGAAACCAAAGTGGCAGCAAAAGAGAAGCTGAACAAGTTTACGCCTAAGATTGGTTACCCAGACAAGTGGAAAGACTACTCGGCGTTAGAGGTCAAAGCGGACGACCTGGCGGGTAACTTTATTCGTCACAGTGAGTGGGCATACGATGATATGCGTAACAAGCTGGGCAAGCCGGTGGATCGCAGCGAGTGGTTTATGACACCACAAACGGTGAATGCTTACTACAACCCGGTGAACAACGAAATCGTGTTCCCTGCGGCCATCCTGCAACCGCCATTCTTTAACCTGGAAGCGGACGACGCGGTGAACTACGGCGCCATCGGTGCGGTAATTGGCCACGAGCTAGGTCATGGCTTCGACGATCAGGGTTCAAAATACGATGGTGACGGTAACCTGCGTAACTGGTGGAGCGAGCAAGATTTGGCGCAGTTCCAGGAGCGTGGTCAGCAACTGGTATCGCAGTACAACGAATATGCCCCGTTTGAAGACGCTAATGTGAACGGCCAGCTGACGCTGGGCGAGAACATCGGTGACCTAGGCGGCCTAACCGTAGCCTATAAAGCCTACCAGTTATCACTGGGTGGCGAAGAAGCCCCGGTTCTGGATGGTTACACCGGCGATCAACGCTTCTTTATGGGGTGGGCGCAGATCTGGCGTCGTAAGTACCGTGATGAAGAGCTGCGCAACCGCCTGATGACGGACTCGCACTCACCAAGTCACTACCGTGTTATCGGTGTGCTGCCAAATATGCCTGAGTTCTATAAGGCATTCGACGTGAAAGAAAGCGACGAAATGTACATTAAGCCGGAAGATCGCGTTAAGATCTGGTAGGTTCGGCTAATTACTGCCAAGGCGCCAGTCTTGTTATCCTCGCCAAATAAGGGCAAGGGTAATGGGGCGGCGCCTTTGTTTTTTATCGCACTTGTTTCCCCCGTTAACGCAAACCCATTGCCTTGGTCGTTATTTATCTACTAACTTTGTTATCTAATAAATAAAAGCAAAGAGTAGAGAATTATGAAGCGAATAAAACGAGGTTTTTTTCTAGCAGGGATTTCGCTGAGTCTACTGGCACCACCAGCCACGCTTGCCCACGACCGCATTACCGGCAAGGAATTTGCCACCCGCTCCGAAGTCATTGCCAGCGAGGCCATGGCCGCCACCTCTCAGCCTTTAGCCACCCAGGTTGCGCTGAATATCTTGCGCCAGGGCGGCAATGCCATTGACGCGGCCATCGCCGCCAATGCCATGCTGGGTTTGGTTGAGCCTACCGGCTGTGGTATTGGCGGTGATCTCTTTGCCATTGTTTATTCCGCCGAGGACGGCAAGCTGCATGGCTTGAATGCCTCGGGTCGCTCACCGCTTGGTTTGAGCTTTGAAGAGCTTAAGAAAATAACCAAGGACGAGGGGAAGATCCCTGCCTATGGACCGCTGCCGGTGTCAGTTCCCGGTGCCGTTGATGGTTGGTTTGAGTTACACGAAAAGTTTGGCTCACTGCCCATGGCGCAAATTTTAAAGCCCAGCATCGAGTATGCCGAAAAGGGCTTTCCCGTCAGCGAGTTGATCGCCTATTACATGCAGCGTAGTGTCGGTGCTCGGGGCGAATATCCGGGTTTTAAAGAGGTCTTTATGGCCGACGGCGCGATGCCGAAAAAGGGGGAGATATTTAAAAACCCGGCGCTGGCCAACACCTACAAGCAACTGGCAGAAGGTGGTCGCGATGCCTTTTACAAGGGCGATATCGCCAAGGAAATCGACCGTTATATGCAGGAAAATGGCGGCTATATCCGCTATCAAGACCTAGCGGCCCACACCAGCGAATGGGTTGAGCCGGTGGCCACCACCTATCGCGGACACACCCTGTGGGAGTTACCGCCCAATGGCCAGGGTATCGCCGCCCAGCAGATCCTGAATATCCTCGAAGACTATGATCTTGCCGCCATGGGCTTTGACAGCCCCGAGTATATTCACACCTTTGTTGAGGCCAAAAAGCTCGCCTTTGCCGATAGGGCCAAGTACTACGCCGATCCCGCCTTTAACGATATTCCGGTGCAGCGTTTGATTTCCAAGGAGTATGCCGCCGAGCGTCGCAAACTCATCGACCCCAATAAGGCGGCCAAGCGTGACCATGCCGGACCGGTGGAAGGAGATACCATCTATCTGACCACGGCGGATAAGTACGGCAACATGGTGTCGCTGATCCAAAGTAATTACCGCGGTATGGGCTCGGGTATGACCCCGGAAAAACTCGGCTTTGTGCTGCAAAACCGTGGTGAGTTGTTCTCCCTTAAAGAGGGGCACTTCAATCAGTATGAGCCCGGTAAGCGGCCCTTTCACACCATTATCCCGGCGTTTGTCACCAAAGACGGTAAACCTTATATGAGTTATGGGGTGATGGGCGGTGCGACGCAGCCGCAAATGCATGCGCAGATCCTGATCAACATGATTGATTTTGGTATGAATCTGCAAGAGGCGGGGGATGCGCCGCGTATTCTGCACTCGGGCTCAACTCAGCCCACCGATGAGATCATGACAGATGGTGGTGTAGTGTCCCTGGAGTCCGGTTTTAGCATGGAAACGCGCCGTGAATTAATGAAAAAAGGCCATACTCTGCAAGAAGCCGTGGGGCCCTATGGTGGCTATCAGGCGATTCTCAAAGACCCGCAAAGCGGCGTTTATTATGGCGCTTCCGAATCCAGAAAGGATGGCCAAGCCGCCGGTTACTAGGGTCTGTTGACCTTTGTTGTTCGTTTCTGCAGCAGCTTGTAGTGTATTTATACAAGGCGGCACATGTGTGGTGTAGTTATTCTACATAAGCATGTAACAACACAGTAGAAATGCACTACAAGCGCTGCCCTACGGGTTCATCTAAACGCATCCTGCTCTGTGTTGCTCGCT
>NZ_PQCF01000006.1:107756-335899 GCF_002964765.1 Pseudoalteromonas sp. T1lg88 | reverse complement strand
TGGATGAATTTAACCACATGAATCAGTGATTATATTCATCAGAATGCGTTTAGATTGAACATAAAGTAAACCGCAAAGATAAACAGACCCTATGAATGAAAGCCAGATTTTCAGGGCGGCTACGGCCGCCTTTTATCTTTAATTGACGATTATTTAACATAAATGATAGCGCTGTCATTTTATATTTTATATGATGCTAACACGCGACAATCAGAATCTAAGGTCTAGGACCAGGAGTAAGCATGTTCAAAGCGAGCCTTATTGCGGCGTTAATGATGCCCTTGGCTGCACAGGCCCATGCCCAGGAAAAGCTAAGCCAGGAGCAAATAAACGCGTTTGCCACAAACACCGAGTTCACGTTTGCGGTAAACAGCAACTTCCATAATGAGGATAAGAGCTTTCTTGGCAGTATTAGGCTTACTAACCGCTCTAGAGTCAGCCTGCCTGCCGGCGAGCAGCCCTGGCAGATTTACCTGCACAGTGTGCGCAAGATAAAAGAGGGAGTCAGTCAGGGCCTGCGTATTGAGCATGTGAATGGCGATTTGCATCGCCTGAGTCCGACGGCCAGCTTCAACGGCCTGGCGGCCGGTGAACAATTAGAAATTCCTTTTGAAGCGGCGGTCTGGGTAGTTGCCTACAGCGACTTTATGCCCCGGGCCTTTATGGTGGGTCACAATACCGAGCCAGCCATTTTTGCCAATACCAACAGCGAAGACTTCAGCGATTTTGTTGCTCCTTTTACCCAGGAGCAGCAGCTGCGTCGCTATAATCAGCCTCAAGATCTCACCCCCTTAATGACCGCCGAGCTGCGCTACGAACTTAACGCCAGCACCCAGCAGGCGGATGCCGAGCAGGCGCAAACACGCATAGTTCCTAAGCCCCAGGAATTTGAGGTTAATCGCGGCAAAACCACCCTTTCCGATGCCTGGCAAATTCGTTATGCCGGGCAACTGCAGTCGGAAGTGGCCTTGTTTCAGAGTGATTTAGAGAAGAAGTACCAACTGGCACTCGAGGCGCAGGCCGATCATATCGACGCGCCCAACAACAAGCTGATCAGCATAGGTGTTGATAGCAAAATCGGTAACAAAGAAGGCTATCGGCTGGAGATAGATGGCGAGCATATTCGCATTATGGGAGCCGACAATGCCGGCGCCTTTTATGGCATGCGAAGCCTGTTGGCCTTATTGCCGGCAACGGGCAGTCCAACCCTGGCCAATGTGGAGATAAGCGATGCGCCACGCTATCCATGGCGGGGCATGCATTATGACAATGGTCGTAACTTCCATGGTAAAGAGGCCATGTTTAAGCTGGTCGAGCAAATGGCGCGATACAAGATGAATCGCTTGCACTGGCATTTCTCGGAAGATGAGGGTTGGCGTTTGCAGATCCCTGGATTGGAAGAGCTGACCGAGGTCGGCGCCTACCGCTGCTTTGATCTGGCTGAAAACCGCTGCTTGCTGACTCAGCTGGGTACCGGGCCCTTTAAATCAGGCTCGGGCAATGGCTATTTGAGCCGCGCCGACTTTATTGAATTACTGCGCTTTGCCAAGGCTCGCCATATCGATATCATTCCGGAAATTGAGGGCCCAGGTCATGCTCGTGCTTCCATTAAGGCCATGGAGGCGCGTTACCGTAAACTAAAAGCGCAGGCTGAAGCCGTGGCCAGCAACTCGCTGCTCACCCCAAAAAGCGGGGACCAGGAGTTTTCAGGCGCGGATTTATCTAAGGCGACCCAATACCTGCTGACCGATCCCAAGGACAGCTCCAGTTATATTACGGTGCAGAATTACACGGATAACTCGATGAATGTCTGCATGGACTCCACCTATGCCTTTATCGACAAGGTCACTTATGAATTACAGCAGATGTACCGCGAGGCCGGCACCAAGCTGAACTATTTGCATATCGGTGGCGACGAGGTCGGCGCTGGCTCCTGGGTGGGCTCTCCCGCCTGTCAGGCGCTTTTTGCCGAGCCTAATAATGGCGTAGCCGGGGTTGCTGATTTAAAGCCGTATTTTACCAAGCGCGTGGCCGACTTATTGCACAAACGCGGCATTGCCCCCGGGATCTGGGAAGACGGCATTATGTACGACAAGGTGAACTCTTTTAATCGCGATGAATACGCGAACAAAACCTTCTTTACCAATGCCTGGGATAATATTTGGGAGTGGGGCGTAGCCGACAGGGCCTATCGCCTGGCCAATGACGGCTATCAGGTGGTGCTCTCTCATGGTACGCATTTATATTTTGACCATCCCTATGAGCCGCATCCCGAGGAGCGCGGCTATTACTGGGCGACTCGCTATACCGATACCAAAAAGGTCTTTACCTATATGCCGGATAACGTTTACGCCAATGCCGACTTTACCCGCACCGGCGCCGCCATAGACAACCTTGAAGCCTTGGTGGGAAGGCCCATGCCTGCTTTGCAAAAGCCGGAAAATATTCTCGGCATGCAGGGTCAGGTGTGGTCAGAAACCATACGTACCGAGGCGCAGCTGCTGGCCATGGTGTTCCCTCGTATGCTGGCCGTGGCCGAGCGCGCTTGGAGCAAGGCCCCTTGGGAAGGAGAACAAGTTAAAGTGGGCGCACGCGAGCAAGACTGGCAGGAGTTTGCTGCTACCTTGGCGCTCAAAGAGTTGGCCAAGCTGAATCGTGACGGCATAGCGCTGAATTTGCCTGTGCCCGGTGCTAAGTTGAGTGAGGGTCGCGTGGTGGCCAACAGTGCTTTTGCCGGCTTGGCGATAGAATACAGCCTGGATAAGGGCGTTAGCTGGCAGCTTTATCAGCAGCCGCTTACGCTGACTGAGGGTGGTGAGGTCTTGCTTCGTACTCGAGTGCAAGATCAGGTGAGTCGCACCACGTCGGTGTTCGTGCAGTAAAGACAAGAGAGCATGTCAGCGCTGCCAAAAGTATCAATTAATTGGTATTCTGAACTGCTCATTTTTACGACTAAAAAATAATAATAAATAGCGCTTTTAATGGCCGTTTGCTCAAGCAGTGCAAGCGCCTTAAAGGTAAACAATTCGACAACGAGAAAGTGTTATGGAAGCAACAGTGTCTACAACCAAAAAACAAAGCAACTTTGTGCCTATGGCTATTGTTGCCACCCTATTCTTTATCCTCGGGTTTGCGACCTGGCTCAATGGTTCATTGATGCCTTATCTAAAGCAAATCCTGGATTTAACGCCCCTACAGGCATCACTTATTTTATTCTCCTTCTATATCGCCGTGACCTTTACCGCGGTGCCTTCGGCGATCATCATCAAGAAGATTGGCTATAAGAATGGCATGGCATTGGGTATGGCGGTGATGATGCTGGCCGGCTTTTTATATGTGCCGGCGGCCAAAACCCAGGTGTTTGCGCTGTTTTTGTTTGCGCAACTGGTGATGGGTATAGGCCAAACCCTGTTGCAAACCGCGGTTAACCCTTATGTGGTGCGTATCGGCCCGGAAGAGTCGGCGGCGGCACGCGTCAGTGTTATGGGTATCTTAAATAAAAGTGCCGGTGTACTCGCACCCATGGTCTTTACCGCACTGATCCTAATTAACTTTACAGGCCTTGTGGGCAAGGACTTAAGCCAGGAAGAAATTGACCAAATGGCCAACAGCCTGATCTTCCCTTACATCGGTATGGCACTGTTTATCGGTGTGTTGGCGCTGGCCGTTAAATTCTCCCCCCTGCCTGAGCTAATCGATGACGACACCCAAGCCCATGAAAAGGGCATGGTGAAAGCCGCCTTGGCTCGTCCTAATCTGGCCTTAGGTGTACTTGCTTTGTTCGTGTATGTGGCCGTTGAGGTCATTGCCGGCGACACCATAGGCACCTTTGCCCTGGCGTTGGGCGTTGAAAAATACAGTGTGATGACCTCCTATACCATGGTCTGTATGGTGCTGGGTTATGCTCTGGGTATCCTCTTGATCCCACGAGTGCTGTCACAACAAATGGCGCTGACTATCTCGGCGATCTTGGGCTGTGTGCTTACCTTGGCCATTGTGCTTGGCGATGCGCAATCGACTATGATTGCCAACGCTCTGTTGGTGCCTTTTGGTGGCGTGGCACTGCCTGATCCTCTATTGCTGATCGCCGTGCTTGGTTTTGCCAATGCCATTGTGTGGCCAGCGGTGTGGCCATTGGCGCTCTCTGGATTGGGTAAGCTGACCAGTGTGGGGTCAGGGCTGTTAATTATGGGTATAGCCGGTGGTGCATTCGGCCCGTTATTCTGGGGCTTGGCAAGCGGTAGCGATGGCGGTGCTCAGGGACAGCAGAGCGCTTATTTAGTCATGTTACCTTGTTATCTGTTCATTCTTTTCTATGCTATCAAAGGCCATAAGATGACTTCCTGGAAGTGATCGGAATCTAGATTAGTGGCAACCATCCCGTGTTAATGCCAGCGTATGCTGGCATTTTTTATGGCTAAGAGTCTAATAGTAGGGTGCGCAGTTGGCACAAGGACTTAACCTCATAGGTCGGGGTTAAATGCGCGGGCGCTAATTTTTCCAAGCGATTGAGCCAACAGGTGTCGATACCGGCATTGATACCACCCTGAATATCCGACTCCAGGGTATCGCCGACCATAAGGATCTCGTTTTTCGGCGGATTACCCATCAACTCAAAGGCGTGCTCAAACACCGCCATATGCGGCTTGGCATAGCCCACCTGCTCGGAGATCACCAACCACTCAAAGGTGCCCTTTAAACCCGTTTGCTCCAGGCGGGCGCTTTGCAGCTCGGTAAAGCCATTGGTAATGATCCCCAGTCGAGCCTTGCCCTGTAGGGCGTTTAACAGCTCGATAGCGCCTGGCAGTGGCTGGCATATTTGCGCCATGGCCTCCATAAACCACAAGTTTAATTGCTGGGGCGAGATATCTAGGCGCTCGGCCCAGGACATAAAGCGTCTCTCCTGCAATTGTTTGGCACTGATCTCGTTATTCTGATACTGCACCCACAGCGGCTTATTGATCTGCTCAAAGGTGCGGTAGTCCTGCTCGCTAAAGGCAACATTGAGTTTGGCGAACATGGCCTGTAAGCCGGCAAAGGCATCGAAATGAAACAGGGTTTCATCGGCATCAAATAATATCCAGGGATAACGCATGACTTAACTCGAAAATAGTTCGGGGTGATTAAAGGGCGCCATGGCCAGGGTAAGCGCCTGTTGATAGGTGCTTTGGCGGGTGGCATGGCCGCGGGTAAGAAGGCCAATGGCGCCGCCCTGCTGCTTGATATTGGTGGTATTAAAGGCTGCATCCATCACATCGCCAAGTTCCTGGCCCTGTTGTAACTTTTCGAACAGCGATTCAGGTAAAGGGAGGTTGCAGCTACGGCCAACGCTCAATTGATGATTATCGGCGATCACCACATAGGCGAAGGTGGCGGCACCATAGTCGAAGCGGGCCGCGCCTCCTTCCATGGCCATATAGAAGTCCCCCTGATAATGCTCCTGGCAATAACGCACGCGGTTTTCGGCACCTTGTAGGGTATCTGGTTCACCAAGGGGCTGATCGGCCACCCCGGAAGGGGCGTCGACACCTAGGCAGTCGATATGGTAATCGGGAAAGTAGGTGGCAAGCGTGGCTTTTGCGGCATTTACTTTAACTGGGTTTTTGGAGCCGACGATCAACTTAAGTTGTTTTGCTGCGGAACTTATGGCCATTTCCTTGTCCTTTTAGGTGCTTTTGGTCATTGTATCATGGCCGCAGGGAGGGGCACACAGGCCCAAGGGAAGTCTGAGGTTAAGGTCGAAGGACTCTTTAATGGGCACCAAGGAGCAGCAGGTTCTGGCCATTCTCCAGGCAATGTTTGTAGTCGCTTTGCTGCCAGTCTAAGGTTGAAAATACTTTTGCCTCAAGCTGGCGCCAATGATTGATATCACGATGCCGTTTATGCACATGAGCGATATTCTCGGCGACCTTCAAAATAGCGTAGTACAGCTTTTCTTCTTCGCTATGCGGCTCATCCAGAAAGTGTAGATCATGATGGTGCAACACTATGCTGCACAGGGAGCTTGGCAAATGCCAGGAATTCGCCATATAAAAGCCGAGCATGGCGTGGTTACAGGGATAACGTTGGTCTTCCAGTGCGGTAAGCGAGGCCTGACAGTTATCATCGGCGGCGCTAAGAACCTGCACATAGTCAGGAAAATTCATGGCCATAACCGGAATGCCGATATCATGAAACAGGCCCAGGGTTTGTATATTATCAAGAGCGATACCGTGCTTTTGTCCTTGAGCCAGATACAAGCACAGCCGCGATATCTCGGTGGCACTATCCCAAAACCTGTCTAAGGAGATACAGCAACTAGGCTGAGGAAAAACCTGCTTAACCAAATAGCCGGAGGTGAGGTGACTAATGGTATTGAGTCCCAGTAATTTAACCGCCTGTTTTACATCCGTGATTTCCAGCTCGGACATGAGTTCGGGCAAGTTTATAAGGCGTAACACCAAGGCTGCCAGGGCGACATCGGCGGTGATCAATTCACTGACCTTATTCAGGCTGGGCTCGCTCCGGTTTAGCTCAGCCTGCAATTCATTCAGCGCCGCAGGCCTAACGGGTAGCTTATAGCCCGTCTCTAATTGTGAAAAAACATCGTCATTTATGCCCAGCATAGAACCCCCGCACCACCATGTTAAGTTTAGTCGATTTCCCCTTTGTCGCTAGCTGAACTGGCGCCAGCGCTTCGTGAGTCAGCTTTCGATAAGGCAAGACAAGGCTTGGTAACAAGGTCATAATGGCGTAGGTATTTACTCTAAGAATTAATAACTATGCGAACTTTTTTAAAACTTTGTTTCTTAATTATGGCCTTGTCGACGACAGCGGCCTGCGCCGACGATAAGCCCTATATCGGCGTGATTGATAGCGCCAGCTTATTGAGTGAATATAAAACCTTTGCCACCGCCTACGATGATTTTGCTCCAAGCGATGACGATCTGGCGCAGATGCACAAGCTAACGGGTAAGTCTCTGTTGGTGCTATTCGGCACCTGGTGCCACGACAGCGAGCGTGAAGTACCGCGACTGCTAAAGTTACTGGCACTGAGCAAGGTTGAACTCGCCCAGCTTGAGCTGGTGGCCGTGGATTACAGTAAAAAAGATGACAGGGGCTTGGCCGAGCAATTTGCGCTTAAATACACCCCCACCTTTATCGTCCTCGATGGCGACACAGAACTAGTGCGAGTGGTGGAAAAACCTGAGGGCTCACTGGCCGAAGCGCTCACTGATTTTAATTAGTTTATCGAAGTGGTTTTAAGCTATAAGGCTTAGTTGGAATAAAAGCTGACTAAGCTTTTTGTATGCCAAAGACACAAAAGTTCGGTTATTTCAGGGAATGATTTACAAGGGAAGTAGGAAAAATGGTGGCCCCACCTGGACTCGAACCAGGGACCTAACGATTATGAGTCGTGCGCTCTAACCAACTGAGCTATAGGGCCATTTTGTGTACTTGGTGCAGTCGGAGTATACACGTCCATGATGATCTGCACTCAGCTCGGTCATCTACGACCTCGCGTTCTTCTCTTTCGAAGTGATGTTAAATCACTTCTCAAAGCCTTTGGCTTACGTTTATCACCTAAGCTATAGGGCCATTTTGTATTCTTGATGCTTACCTTGTTTTTACAGGATAGGAGATATCCTCAAGTAAGCGCCGAGCAGTATAAAAACTTTTCCAGGCCTTGTCACTAGCTGGAAGGGGATTATTTAAGTTTGTATAAATCAACTGCTTACTTATTGGCCTATCAGCCACTCACCATTGTTTTCAAAGGCTCAATACAAAAAAAGCCGACATCATGTCGGCTTTGGCTTTGCTTAACAATTTAATTTACAGACCTAGTTTCTTCTCTAGATAGTGGATGTTGGTGCCACCATTTTGGAAGTTCTCGTCCGCTAAAATAATCTTGTGCAGTTCGGTGTTGGTCTTGATGCCGTCGATCACCAGCTCATTGAGCGCGTTGCGCGCACGAGCAATGGCTATATCACGGTTTTCACCGTAACAGATCAGCTTACCAATCATCGAATCGTAATGCGGCGGTACAGTGTAATCCGCATAAATGTGGCTGTCCCAACGAATTCCTAGACCACCGGCAGGGTGGAAGCGGGTGATTTTACCCGGTGAAGGAATAAAGGTTTTCGGGTCTTCCGCATTGATACGGCACTCGATGGCGTGACCGCGGATCACAACATCGTCCTGAGTGATAGACAGTGGCTGACCGGCAGCAATTTTTAGCTGCTCTTTGATCAAGTCAATACCGGTTACCATCTCAGTTACAGGGTGCTCTACCTGAATACGTGTGTTCATTTCGATGAAATAGAACTCGCGTTTTCATACAGGAATTCGAATGTACCGGCACCACGGTAGCCGATTTCGATACAGGCACGGGTACAGCGGTCACCGATGTACTTACGCATTTCCGCGGTAATACCCGGTGCTGGCGCTTCTTCCACAACCTTTTGGTGACGACGCTGCATTGAACAGTCACGCTCGCCCAGGTGGATAGCATTGCCTTGACCATCGGCCAGTACCTGAACTTCGATATGACGTGGGTTTTCAAGGAATTTTTCCATGTAAACCATGCCATTACCAAAGAACTGCTTGGCTTCTTGCTGAGTCAGGGCGATCGAGTTTACAAGCTCTTTCTCGCTGCGAACCACACGCATACCACGACCACCACCGCCACCTGCGGCCTTGATGATCACCGGATAACCGATACGCTTAGCGATTTGCATATTGCGCTCGTTATCTTCCGTTAGCGGGCCGTCTGAACCCGGTACGCAAGGTACGCCGGCTTTACGCATGGCTTCGATAGCCGATACCTTATCACCCATAAGGCGAATGGTGTCGCCCTTTGGACCGATAAAGATAAAGCCACTTTGCTCGACTTGGTCGGCAAAATCCGCGTTTTCAGAAAGGAAACCGTAGCCAGGGTGAATGGCTACCGCGTCGGTTACTTCGGCGGCGGCGATAATACGAGGAATGTCCAGGTAGCTTTCGCTGGCGGCCGGCTTACCGATACAAATAGTCTCATCTGCAAGGAGCACGTGTTTTAAGTCGCGGTCCGCGGTTGAGTGAACCGCTACCGTTTTAATACCTAGCTCTTTACAGGCGCGCAATACGCGAAGTGCAATTTCACCTCGGTTTGCGATAACAACTTTATCTAACATAGTTGATGCCTTGTTTGGGGGACGCGATTATTCGATGATGAAAAGTGGTTGATCGAACTCAACTGGCTCGCCATTTTCAACCAGGATAGCTTTAACCGTACCGGCTTTGTCCGCTTCGATCTGGTTCATCATCTTCATCGCTTCAACGATACACAGGGTGTCGCCTACGCTTACTTTTGTGCCTACTTCTACGTATGCAGCCGCTTCAGGTGAAGAAGCAGAGTAGAAAGTACCTACCATAGGTGATTTAACCTGATGGCCAGCAGGTTGTGCTGGTGCTGCGGCTGGTGCTTCAGCGGCAGGAGCTGCTGCTGGAGCAGGAGCGGCCATAGGGGCTGCAGCTGTGTAATGTTGTGGCATAGCTACTGGAGCTGGGCTGTGACGGTTAATACGTACCGACTCTTCACCTTCGGTGATTTCTAGCTCAGCAATACCTGTTTCTTCAACAAGCTCGATTAATTTTTTAATTTTGCGAATGTCCATGAAAAACCCGCCTATTAGTTAGTTTTTTAATTCGAATCTTGCAACCGGCTAACCGCTGCTTGCAGCGCGAAGTGATAGCCCATTGCACCAAAACCACAGATAACACCTTGCGCCACATCGGAAAAATAAGAGTGGTGGCGAAAGGCTTCCCGTTGATGAATGTTGCTCAGGTGTACCTCAAAGAAAGGAATGGCAACGCTTAGTAAGGCGTCACGCAGGGCGACACTGGTGTGCGTAAATGCGGCAGGGTTAATAATAATGCTATCAACTTGCTGCCAGGCATCATGTATACGCTCAATCAGGGCCGCTTCGCTATTACTTTGAAAGTGCTCTAGTTCAACATTGAGTGCCGCGGCTGCATCATTTAGTTCATCGGTAATTTGTACCAATGTCTTGGAACCGTACTTATCCGGCTCACGACGACCCAGCATATTTAAATTTGGGCCGTTGATAACTAAAATCTTAAACTTTGCAGTCATAATGCGACTAAAATCCTTTAACTTGTGAGTTATAAGCGTTTATACAAATATCAGTAGTAAACTTAAGGGTAAAAGTTGCAAATAGCAAATTTTTCTCACTTTAGCGAACTATTATAGTGAGTTCGAGGAAAATAGCAGCAAAATACTGGTCTAATCACCTTGGAGGTTAAATTTGCAGAGCTGGCAAAAGAAAGGAGCAAAGTGCCCTAAATGACACTTTGCTTTATTTAGGCTTGGTTAGCTTCCTGCCTGATCGCGTACTTTTTGTAGATGCGCGGCAAAGTCGTCGGCACCCATAAAGCCGGTGACCCGTAATTCCGGAAGTTCTTTACCATCTTGGTTAAAGAACAAGATGCTGGGTAAGCCGAACACGGTAAATGCTTCCATCAGCTCAATGGAGCTGTCATTGGTGTCGGTTAAATCGATTTGCACTAGGGTAAAGTGCTTAAACTGCTGTTGCACCTGCTCCTTGGGGAAGGTGTAGTGCTCAAATTCTTTACAGGCCACACACCAATCGGCATAAAGGTCGACCATAACCAGGCCTTCTGTATTGGCCAGCAGCTCATTGAGCTCAGTTAGGTCGGCAACATGAACGAACTCGCCACTGGCGGCTTGTTGCTGTGTTTGCACCTGTTGTACGACCGTTGGAGGCCACACATAGTTTTTAACCAGCATTAAACCGCTAATAAACAAGGTCATGGCCATGGCCCAAAGAATCGTTTTGCCTCGGCCCTGAGTTTGGCCACTTTGCCAATAATGCAGGTAGATGGCGGTAGCTATACTTAATATACCGGCCATAAGTAAAATCACCTCGAACGGCAAAATGCGCTCAAGCAGAATTAAAGGCACGAATAACATCAAGAGGCCGAACAGGGTTTTTACCTGCTCCATCCAGCCACCGGCCTTAGGCAGAAGTTTACCTCCCGAGGTACCAAGTAATAGCAGCGGCAGACCCATGCCCAGGCTTAAGGCATACAGGGTGAGGGCGCCAATCATATAGTCACCGCTTTGCGCCACATAAAGTAAGGCCGCGGAAAGCGGTGCGGTCGTACAAGGCGAGGCGATAAGACCCGACAGCACGCCCATCAGGAAAACCCCTGCATAATTACCGCCCTGTTGCTTGTTGCTGACCTTGGTTAAACGCTCCATCATGCCCTGTGGCAGGCGAATTTCGTAAAAACCGAACATAGACAGTGCCAGCAATACAAACAGCAGGCTAAAGCTGATCAGCACATAAGGGTGTTGCAGATAACCCTGAATATGGCCGCCAAAGTAGGCAACCACTAACCCCAGCAGCGCATAAGTAATGGCCATACCCTGTACATAGACGAAGGACAGGCTAAAGGCCTTGCGGGTCGAGAGGTGCTTTTGTCCGGCGATAAGACTGGACAGAATAGGGAACATGGGGAAGACGCAGGGGGTAAAGGCCAGGCCAATACCGACCACAAAAAAGAACACCAAGTTGGTGAACAGGCTTTGACTGGCCAAACGCTCGGTTAGCGATTGCTCACCTTTGTTGTTGCTTTTGCTGCCGTTATCTTTTGCTTTAGTCTCGGGTGTGCCTTGCGCCATAAGGGCATCGGTCACAGCCCCGGTCGTTGCTGGAGCTGCACCGCCGACCAGGGAAAGTGGAATTTCTATAACCTCGGGCGGGTAGCAAAGCCCGGCTTCCGCACAGCCTTGATAGCGCATTTTTACCAAGGCACCGTCGGAAATATTGCTGACCTTTAAGCTAAAGCTTACGGCATTAAAATAGACTTCGGTGCGACCGAAAAACTCGTCTTCAATCATTTCACCGCCGGGCAACTGGGCGGGGGGCGTCACGGTCGCGCCTTTGCCGACAAACTCTAACTTATGCTTGTAGAGGTAGTAGCCGGGCTCTATATCCCAATTGATAAGCAGGGTTTCACCTTGTTGATCAAAGTCCAGCTTAAAGGCCTGGTCAACGGGTAAAAAGGTGGTTGCTTGGGTCTTGAGTAAACTATCAAGCACCGAGTTATTGGCCCAGGAGCCAGCACTAAAGGCAAGGGTAAATATGATCAGCCAGATACGCATGAGCAATTGCATTAATTAAGTACCTCGTCCATCCAATTGAAGTAGGCCAAATTTCCCGTTGTTACATCGATTACCTGAATCTCAGGTACCTCGTAGCTGTGTAATTTTTTAATGGTTTGAATCACTTGGTTCATCTTCTCGGATTTTGTTTTGATCAGCAGTTTGGTTTCGGTAGCGCTGGTCACCTCATCTTGCCACATGTAGATAGACTCTACTTCTGGAAGGATGTTCACACACGCCGCCAACTTTAACTGCACCAGTTGTTCTGCCATGGCCCGCGCCTCTTGTTTGTTAGCGCAGGTAGTAAATATCAGCCGATAATGGGTAGTCATAATGAACCTTTTTATACGTTCTTTTTCTAACCCCATACTAGCCGATAGCAAGGTTAAAACCTATAGAAGCTCGGCAGAAGACTTGAAAAGTGACCTTGTCAGCCGCACATTTATTTCATTGAATTAAACGAGACTCAGTATGTTTAGAGCATTATTCCTACTTTTTATCATTATCCCCATCATAGAAATTGCCCTGCTAATTCAGGTAAGTGACGTTATTGGTGGCTTTGCGACCATAGCCCTGATAGTGGTGACCGCCATCCTAGGTGCAAAATTAGTGAAGCAACAAGGCATGGGTGCTATGCGTGATGCTCAGCTGCAAATGGCGCAGGGACAAATGCCGGCAGAGCAAATGTTTACCGGTATCTGCGTGATTATCGCCGGGGTTTTATTATTAACACCGGGTATTGTGACCGATGTGTTCGGTTTTCTATTGTTAACTCCGGCGGTGCGTAAACGCATGTCGGCTGCCTTTGCCTCACAAGCGCAGGTGCATATGACTCAAGGTGGTGGCTTCAGCGCACATTATCATAGTTCGCGTACAAGCCATCACAGCTCAGAGCAGCATTCAGTACACTCAGAGCGCGGCCAATCAAACACCACAATTGAAGGTGAATTTGAACGTAAAGAGTAAAATTTTTAACTTTTACTCTTGGGTTTTAATTTGCTCACCCCCATAAAAGTACACAATCAAATTTTAAGATTTTCTGTAGTTGTTCAGAAACTGTTAGGAGAACTAAACAAATGAACATTCGTCCTTTACATGATCGCGTGATCGTTAAGCGTCTAGAAGAAGAAACCAAGTCTGCTGGCGGCATCGTGCTTACCGGTTCTGCCGCAGAGAAATCTTCACGTGGTGAAGTAATTGCAGTGGGCAATGGCCGTGTATTGGATAACGGCGAAGTACGCGCGTTAGAAGTAAAAGCGGGTGACACAGTGCTATTCGGCTCTTATGTTGAAAAAACAGAGAAGATCGAAGGCCAGGAATACCTGATCATGCGTGAAGACAACATTCTCGGTATCGTAGGCTAAATTAGCCTCCCTAGTGTTGTATTAATACCCGGATTAAACAGAATTTAGAGGAAAGAATAATGGCAGCAAAAGAAGTTCGTTTTGCAAATGACGCTCGCGCAAAAATGCTTAAGGGCGTAAACGTATTAGCAGATGCGGTAAAAGTTACTTTAGGTCCTAAAGGCCGTAACGTTGTTTTAGACAAGTCATTCGGCGCACCAGTTATCACTAAAGACGGTGTATCGGTAGCAAAAGAAATCGAATTAGAAGACAAGTTCGAGAACATGGGCGCACAAATGGTCAAAGAAGTTGCTTCTAAAGCCAATGACGCCGCCGGTGACGGTACCACTACTGCAACCGTTCTTGCGCAAGCCATCGTAAACGAAGGCCTTAAAGCCGTTGCTGCGGGCATGAACCCAATGGATCTTAAGCGCGGTATCGATAAAGCGGTGATTGCAGCCGTTGAAGAACTTAAAGCTCTTTCAGTACCTTGTGCAGACACCAAAGCAATCGCTCAGGTAGGTACTATTTCAGCAAACTCTGATTCAGAAATCGGTGACATCATTGCCGAAGCAATGGAAAAAGTAGGCCGCGAATCAGGCGTTATCACGGTTGAAGAAGGCCAGTCACTACAAAACGAACTAGACGTTGTAGAAGGCATGCAGTTCGACCGTGGTTACCTGTCTCCTTACTTCATCAACAACCCAGAGAAAGGCCAGGTTGAGCTAGATAACCCGCATATTCTTCTTGTTGATAAGAAAATCTCAAACATCCGTGAGCTACTTCCAACTCTTGAAGCGGTTGCTAAGACTAGCAAGCCTCTTCTTATCGTTGCCGAAGACCTTGAAGGTGAAGCACTGGCAACACTAGTAGTGAACAACATGCGTGGCATCGTTAAAGTTGCTGCGGTTAAAGCACCTGGTTTCGGCGACCGTCGTAAAGCCATGCTGCAAGACATCGCTATCCTGACTAACGGTACTGTGATTTCTGAAGAAATCGGTCTTGAGCTTGAGAAAGCGACCCTGGAAGACCTAGGTACTGCTAAGCGCGTTGTGATCACTAAAGACGACACAACCATCATCGATGGTGCTGGCGAGCAAGTTGCTATCGACGGACGCGTAGGTCAGATCAAGGCGCAAATCGAAGAAGCGACTTCAGACTACGACAAAGAGAAGCTACAAGAGCGTATGGCTAAACTAGCCGGCGGTGTTGCAGTAATCAAGGTTGGCGCAGCAACTGAAGTTGAAATGAAAGAGAAGAAAGACCGCGTAGAAGATGCGCTTCACGCAACTCGCGCCGCGGTTGAAGAAGGTGTAGTACCTGGTGGTGGTGTTGCGCTAGTACGTGTTGCTTCAAAGATTGCTTCACTGACAGCGGACAACGATGACCAGAACCACGGTATCAATGTTGCACTTCGTGCCATGGAAGCACCACTTCGTCAAATCGTTTCTAACGCCGGTGACGAAGCATCAGTAGTTGTTAACGCAGTTAAAGCCGGTGACGGTAACTATGGTTACAACGCTGCAAACGGCGAATACAACGACATGATCGAAATGGGTATCCTAGATCCAACTAAGGTAACGCGCTCTGCACTACAGTTCGCCGCGTCAGTTGCTGGTTTAATGATCACCACAGAAGCCATGGTTGCTGAAATTCCTAAAGATGAAGCTGCTCCAGATATGGGCGGCATGGGCGGAATGGGTGGCATGGGCGGCATGATGTAATCCCCCAGAACATCTAGTTCGTTAAAAAACCCAGCTTCGGCTGGGTTTTTTCATTTTCAGCCCCTTAACCACTTACATCAATAGGAGGTTGTTATCCATTTAGGTTTGCCTATTAACTGCTGGCCTTAGTCGGTATTTGCAGTGTTTCAGACGTCATATCCCCCCTCCATCACACCCGAAAAGAGAAAATTGAAGAGCAATTAGCAAACGTGGACGTTTGCAAAGCTATGTCCGGGACAGGGAAGTGCCGTACATAGTGGTTGCGTACATTTCAATTTTCACTTTCAGGAAAGAGTGTGATGTCGGGGCGACGTTTTCTTGGTTCGTTCTTTTTCGTCGCTCAAAAAGAATGAACGAGGGGCTCATGGATGAGACCAGATAACAGCCTAGGAAGGCGTAACCCTATGGGCTATGCTGACAATGCCCCCTTCCTCAGAAGGTAGATCTTTACTATTAGGGTAAAGACAGGGTACAAACCATAATGGATGATTACGTTTGGTAACGAACTTGTTGATTGATTTGTGATCTAAATCCATGTGAACGGGTCTATATTAAATACCAATTCACTTAAATAGCTAATCATTCTAGCGGGCTAAATATCGTGCTAACTGCGTTGAAATTTTTCTATGTAGAATAACTACATAAGAAAAATTCCGCCTTGTTATCACATCATTTATCCAGCGCTATATCTGATCACATACTTAACAGAATTGGTATAGCAGACTTAAACGGAGAGCATTATGAAAGTACGTACAGTATTAGTGGCCTTAATGGCCATGGCTGCATCGGCGGTGACCTATGCCGGTGAGGCCAAAATTAAGTGGCAGGATTTAAATGACTACGCGGATGCCCGTCCCGGCAACGATGTGAAAAAGCCTTTTCACGAGCGCTTGATGAAAAATTTTGACAAGCACTTTAATTTTGAGGCGCAAAACTTACCCGAGGGTAGCGTGTTTAATGTCGAAATAACCGATTTGGATTTGGCTGGTGAAGTGCGCCACGGCATGAACGAGTTTCGGGTGATGAAGCCTATTTATTTTCCGCGCATAGAATTTAGTTACCAACTGCTTGATAAAGACGGCAAGGTTTTAAGTAGCGGCGATGTAGACATAAAAGATATGGCCTATATGGATCATATACGCTCGATACGTGGCGATGACGAGTTTTACTATGATTTCCGCCTGCTCAGCTCCTGGTTTACGGATACCCTGTACCCTGAGCTAGGCATAGAGCCGAAAAAGGTTTATCGCTAGTTGGGTTGTAGGTTGAGGTTCACCCCGACAAAAGGCATAGTACGCTTACCTTGTAGGCCTTTCGGCAATGGGTTCCTGCATGCTCTACTACCGCCATCCCTGGCGGCAAAGGCCGAACTATTTAAAGGTCGATAGCAGAGCAAGCAGGTTTTGCAGCTTAAGCACGGCTTTTTTCAACAGGGCTTCGTCCAGTTCTTGTGCCTCGCTTAGCGCTTCAATATCGGCAGCTACATCAAGAACATACGGCTTGAACCGTTTGGCGGCGAAGGAGAAGCCCGCGTCTTCATTAAACAAAGCTTGGAATTTACCATGGCCGTCTTTTTGCAATTGATCTAACTTTTGATCCGCGTCGAGCGCCTGTCGGTAGGCGAGTTTAAGGTTTTCGTTTAGCTTTTCAATAATCGAGTTCATATTCCGGATCTGTTTCTCTTTGCGGTTTACTTTACGTTTAATCTAAACGCATTAGCTAAAGAGCTAACACATTTGGCTGATATGGTACGTGGATTCGGTTAAAAAGTCAGGTAAGGGCTATGAATATACCGGCGAGCGCATTTCCTGCTATGGCCTTTGCACCATTGCTTGAAATGTCGGCGCGTAGCACCGACCTACACCCCGACAAAAATGCGCATAACTCTCCCTTTGTCGGCGCGAAGCACCGATCTACAATTGATTAGGGCTCTAGATGAAGATCTATCGGTGTCTTGCTGTGCTCGCCACCTATTTCTCTTACCAGTTTGGGTACTAAGAAGCCAGGTAGGGCGCTGAGCATTTGCGCCATCAGCGCTTTAGCTTCGGCATCGCTAACTTCAAAATGGGCGGCGCCTTGCACCTTGTCGAGCTGATGCAGGTAATAAGGAAGAATACCGGCTTCGAATAAACGTTCGCTGAGCGTAACCTGCGCATCGATATTGTCATTCACTTCTTTTAGCAGCACAGCCTGATTTAACTGGGTCACGCCAGCGGCTTTAAGCTGAGTGCAGGCCTTAGCAAAATGATCGTCTATTTCATTGCCGTGATTAATATGGTGCACAAAGACTACCTGCAAGCGGGTGTTGGCGAATATCTCGCACAGCGCTTTGGTGATGCGGGCGGGAATGGTCACTGGTAAACGGGAGTGAATGCGCAGGCGCCTAATATTGGGCAAGGCCTCTAATTGCGCGACAAACCAGGCGATATGCTCGTCCTTGGCCATTAATGGGTCGCCGCCGCTTAGGATAACTTCATTCACTTCATCATGGGCGGCGATATACGCCAGCTTTTCCTCTAAAGCGGAGCGATTAAGCTGATTATCTGCGTAGGGAAAATGGCGACGAAAACAATAGCGGCAATTAATGGCGCAGGCAGATTTAAATACCAAGAGTACCCGGGAGCGATATTTATGCAGTAAACCGGGTTGTGTATTGTCCTGCTCTTCAAGCGGATCTGTGCTGTAGCCGGGGGCCTGTTGAAACTCTTGTCGGCGCGGTAAAACCTGTAATAACAAGGGGTCGCGAGGGTTTCCCTTTTGCATTTTGGCAATAAAGGGGCGTGGCACGCGCAGGTTAAACAGGCTTCTTGCCTCGTTGTCGGGAAGAAAGTCGGCTTCGGGTAATTCGAGTAATGAGAGCAGCTCTTCTGGACGAGTAACCACCTCGGCCAATTCTTTTTGCCAGTTTTTATGCAAATTTACTTCGATTCTTTGTATCATTGACAGGTTAATTACTCGAGAAATTGTATTAGAGGACAAGATGGCGAATTATAGCACCAACGAGTTCAAGGGTGGCCTTAAATTTATGATGGACGGCGAGCCTTGCAGCATCCTTGAAAATGAGGTTGTTAAGCCTGGTAAAGGTCAAGCGTTTAACCGTGTAAAAGTACGTAAGCTGATCTCTGGTAAGGTTTTAGAAAAAACCTTTAAATCAGGTGAGACGGTTGAAGGGGCCGATGTAATGGATACCGATCTGGCGTATCTGTACACCGACGGTGAATTCTGGCACTTCATGAACAACGAAACCTTTGAGCAGATCGCCGCAGACGAAAAAGCGGTTGGCGACAACGTGAAATGGTTAGTTGAAAACGACTCATGCACCATCACCCTATGGAACGGTAACCCGATTGCTGTGACTCCACCTAACTTTGTTGAGCTGGAAGTAACGGAAACGGATCCGGGCCTAAAAGGTGACACAGCCGGTACCGGTGGCAAGCCTGCAACCCTTAACACGGGTGCGGTAGTTCGCGTTCCTTTGTTCATCCAAATCGGTGAAGTGATCAAGGTTGATACGCGCTCTGGCGAATACGTAAGCCGTGTAAAATAAACGCTTTTAGCGTTACAATCCCTTCGGGACAAGCCCTTCGGGACAAGCCCTTCGGGACAAGCCCTTAGGGATAAGCCCAGCCCGGCTAGCCGCGCTGGGATTTTTTATGTCTCAGTTTTGCAAAGTGAGGAAAGAACGAATGAGTCAGCAAGATGTTTTATGGCAACCGAGTGCGAGTATTGAAACGCTGAGGCAGCGCGCCGCTATTTTACGGGCCATTCGCGAATTCTTTTTTGAGCGTCAGGTGTTGGAGGTGGACACGCCATCTTTGTCCCAGGCGAGCGTGACCGATGAGCATTTGCAAGGCTTTGCCACCGAATTTGTCGGCCAGGGCTACGCTCAAGGTTTACCCCTGTATCTGCAAACCTCGCCGGAATACGCCATGAAGCGTCTACTAGCGGCGGGTAGCGGCGCAATCTACCAAATTTGCAAGGCGTTTCGTAACGAAGAAAATGGTCGCCATCATAACCCCGAATTTACCATGCTCGAGTGGTATCGCCCTGGGTTTGATGAGTTTGCACTGATGGATGAAATTGACGAGCTGATGCAACTGGTGCTCGATACCGAGCGCGCCGAGCGTATCAGTTATCAGCAGGCGTTTCTTCAGGTGCTGGCCATAGATCCATTAACCGTTACCCTAGAAGAGCTAAAACAGGTGGCCACTGCGCAGGGCTTTGGAAACATTGCCGCTACGGAGCGCGATGCAGATACTTTGCTGCAGTTACTTTTCTGTATGGTGATTGAGCCGCAGATAGGGCAAGAGCGCCCCTGTTTTGTGTATCACTTTCCTGCATCCCAAGCCGCACTGGCGCGGCTTAATGAGCAAGACCCGCGCGTTGCCGGCCGCTTCGAGCTGTATTATCAGAATCTGGAGCTGGCCAACGGCTTTAATGAATTAACCGATGCCAGCGAACAGCGACAGCGTTTTGAAAAGGATAACAAAAAACGCCTGGAGCGCGGATTGCAGCAAGTGGATATGGATGAGCATCTGCTGGGTGCACTAGAAGCTGGCTTACCAGCCTGTGCCGGCGTGGCATTAGGAATAGATCGCCTGGTGATGCTGGCGTGTAACAAACAGCATATCAAGGAAGTCTTAAGTTTCGATGTTGATCGAGCTTAGTCGCTATAGAGTATGGGTGTCGGCCGGGTGGTCGGCATTTTTTAAACGCAGTTTGGCTTCGAATAGAGCTTCAGCTTAGAAGGTATCTACTTAGGTAATCAAATGGAGATTTAAAAAATAAGGGGGAGATGGGGCGACTGACGAGACTTGAACTCGCGACAACCGGAATCACAATCCAGGGCTCTACCAACTGAGCTACAGCCGCCATAAAGAAGTTACACACCTCTCGATGTGTGGCGCGCATAATACATAGTTTAATTGAGGTTGTGAAGAGTAAATTGGCGAGTTTTTTCCGTTTGCTGTAAATTTAATCACTAAAGGTACGTAACTAGATAAAAAATAGGCAAAAAGCACCACTTGCTTTTATTATTAGGTGAGCCGCAGCAATGTTGGGTTGCGGTTTATGAGAAAGTTTTGAGATAATTACGGATTAGGTACAACGAAGTTGTTTAATTTCATCGTTGTATCAAACAAAAAGCGGATGATAGGAGCGCTAATGGAAACTGTAACTAACTGGATCTCTGAAAACTCGGATCTACTAATACACTATGCGGTACAATTTGTACTTGCACTCGTTGTCTTCTTTGTTGGTATGCGCATTGCTAAATGGTGTAGCAACTTAACTCAAAAAGCATTTGCAAAGCGTAATGTCGATAAGGCTGTAGGTTCATTCTGCGGTAGCATTATTTATGCGCTGGTTTTTGTTGGTACCATACTGATGGCTTTGTCTCAGGTTGGTATTGAAACAACATCCTTTATCGCTATTTTAGGTGCCGCTGGCTTAGCGGTTGGTTTAGCGCTACAAGGCTCGCTATCAAACTTCGCTTCAGGCGTGCTTATTATCATCCTTCGTCCTTTCAAATCAGGCGACTACATCGAAGCGGGTGGTAAAGCCGGTTCGGTACGCAAGATTGAAATCTTTTCAACTGAGCTAAATACACCAGATAACAAAATCATCGTAATGCCTAACTCAGCCATTATGTCTGGCCCTATCGTGAATTATTCTCGCGAACAGACTCGTCGAATCGACTTGGTAATTGGTGTAAGCTACGATGCGGATCTGAAAAAAGCGAAAAGCGTATTAAAGTCGGTACTTGATGCCGAGAGCCGTATTTTGAAAGACCCAGCCTACACAGTGGCTGTGAGCGAGTTGGCCGATTCAAGCGTTAACTTCGTTGTTCGTCCTTGGGTGAACACAGCAGATTACTGGCCAACGTATTTCGATCTAATGGAAAATATTAAGATTGAACTAGACGCTAATGATGTTGGCATTCCATACCCACAAATGGATGTGCACTTACATAAAACTGGCGAATAATCAGGGGAATATCGCTAACATGAAATTGAAGTACCTATCTCTATTAGTTGCAGCTTGTGCTGCAACTAATGTTGTTGCAGAAGAGAAAAAAACCTGGGAAGCAAACGCCGAACTAGGTGCCATTATCACCAGTGGTAACACCGAAACAACGACCTTTAAAGGCGCGCTAACCGTTAAACACAATTTAGAAAAGTGGAATAACGAGTACAAATTAAGCGGCCTGTACAAAGAAGATGAAGTTGAGCAGGACGATGGCACTAAAATTACCGAGCGCACCAATGAAAAGTACTTTGGTTCTGCACAGGGTAATTACAAATTAAACGAGAAGAATGCGCACTTATTCATCTATGGCTCATATCTGAGCGATTACTTTGGTGCCTATCGTGAGGAAGCTGTGATTTCGGGCGGTTATGGTTTACGCCTAATCGACAATGAAACCATGGTATTAAATGCCGAATTTGGTCCTGGTTATAAGTATTTTAGATACCCGGATGACAGCACCGAAGTTGATGACAACGGTCAGTCGCTTGCCGATGAATGGGAAGGTGAAGTGATCGCCCTAGCTAAAGCAGATTATACCTGGCAGATCTCTGAAGGTGCCAAGTTTACTCAGCTTTTGGCGGTGGAATATGGTGATACCAACACCAAAACTCGCTCTGAGACAGCTTTGCTAACTAAAATCAACGGCTCATTACAAATGAAAGTTGGTTTCAATGTTACGCACAACTCAGATGTTGCAGATGACAAAGACAATACCGATACTGAAACGGCATTGACCCTAGTTTATAACTTCTAAGTTCACAAAAACCCACGTTGAAATTGCTTTTTGCTCATTTTTTTCGTGGGTTTTGTCGTGTATGATATGCCATCTTTTTGAGAGTCAAACATGCAGGGAAAAATGTTTAAGACCTACCTGGGCGCCTTGTCCGCCATTTTTATTTTGTTTTATGCCACTGCCGTTCAGGCGCTGACCCCTTCACCTGCGCAAATCGAACAGTTTAAAAAGCTACCTCGCGCTCAACAAGAAGCTTTAGCACGCCAGTATGGTGTTGATGTTGATACTATTTTAGGCAACTCAGCTAAAACCACTCCAAACAACCAAGAAGTTGAAAGCACCATTGGCGAGCGTAGGCTTAATGCTGAAAATGCTGAGCCACAAACACCAGAAGAAAAGTTTAAGCCAAAGAAAGAAGAGCTAGAACCATTTGGCTATGACATCTTTGCCGGTGAGCCAACCAGCTTTATGCCGAGCGAAAGCGCCCCGGTTCCTGATGACTACATAGTACGCCCCGGCGACCAAGTACAAATTTCCCTGTATGGTAAAGAGTCGGCTACGGTAGACGCGAGCATCGATCGTTCTGGTCGTTTAAGCATTCCTAAACTGGCCCCAGTGCATGTAGCTGGCATGACCTTCAAAGAATTAAAAGCCCTGGTAAGCGAAAAGGTCAGTAACGAGATGATAGGCGTAAAAGCCTTTGTTTCACTTGGCCAACTGCGCAGCATTCGTGTACTCGTAGTAGGTGAAGCATATAAGCCAGGCAGTTATACCTTGTCTTCACTAAGCACAGTAACTCACGCGCTGTTTGCCAGCGGTGGTGTAAGCGATATCGCCTCTTTACGTAATATCGAGATTAAGCGCGGCGGTAAGGTTGTTAACCGTTTCGATCTGTATGACCTGCTTATTAAAGGCGATAGCAGTAACGACATCATCCTAAAACCAGGTGATGTAGTGTTTATTCCCCCTGTTGGTGCTCAGGTTAGCGTTGCTGGTGCTGTAAAGCGTCCGGCCATTTTCGAGCTGAAAAAAGGTGAAAGTACGGCTGACTTACTGGCCATGGCGGGCGGAATGAAGGCTAATGCCTATAGAGAAAAAGTTACGGTAGAGCGCGCCGGCCAAGGCGACTATAAGCAAATTCTTTCCTTTGACTTCTCTAAAGGAAGTGCCGGCTACACTCCACGAGACGGAGACGTGGTACGTGTTAGCGAAGCCAGCAGTGCCTATAACCAAGCGGTGACCGTAATCGGGGCCGTTACGCGCCCGGGTGAATACTCTTGGCATCAGGGCAAGCGTATTGGCGATATCATAGGTTCAATCCGTGGTGCGCTATTGCCGCAGGCCGACTTGAATTATGCAATTCTGCTTCGAGAAGTGGATGTATATGGCAATATCGATGTGTATCAATTCAGCCTGGCTAAGGCAGTTGCAGGTGATCTTGCTCATAATCTGATACTAAACCCGCGCGATAAGGTCATAGTCTTTAGCCGTTTTGAGTCAAAAGAAGAAGAACAAGATGCATTAAAGCAGTTGGCGTTAACGGAAGAAGAGCAGGAATTACAGAAAAAGGTAAAATTGTGGCACCTGTTTGAACAACGTCAGTTCGAAGAATTTGTGGGCGCGAAAAAGCCACTCTTTAGTGAAGAAGTAGAGACAGAGCTAAAAGGTAAGCAAAAGCTCACCGATCTTATTGCTGCGCGCTCAAATGAAGAAGAAGAGGAAATTGAATACGCAACCTTTAGCCGTAATCAACTGCTTGATAAGGTTATTAAAAAGTTACAGTTACAAGCCGGTGCCGGTGAGCGCATCAAGCTGGTAGAAGTAAATGGTAATGTTCGCTTCCCTGGTGTATATCCGCTGGCCAATAATATGGCTGTTATCGAATTAATTACCGCCGGTGGTGGCCTAACCGAGTCAGCATACCTAGACAAGGCTGAAATCACACGCTCGAAAACCGGCACAAATGATGATATTGAGCATATCACCTTTAACCTTCAAGGTGCCTTAGAGGGCACTTTAGAGGAAAACCCACTTTTACATAGTAAAGACAGTCTTAATATTCTAACCATTCCAAATTGGCAGGAGAATATTAAGGTTACCCTGGAAGGCGAGGTTGTTTTCCCAGGGCAATACACCATTCGTCGTGGTGAAACCATGAAAGACGTGATTGAACGAGCGGGTGGTTTCTCTGATTTCGCAGCAATAGATGCAGCGGTCTTTACGCGTAAAACCATTCAAGAGCAAGAACGTGCTCAAATTGAGCGTTTAACAAACGAGTTACGTCGCGATCTGGCGTCAAAAAGCTTTGAACAATCAATGAATAGCGTCAACCTCTCATATGATGAAATGACTAGCTTGATAGTTGATTTATCGCAGATGCCTACGCTAGGGCGTTTAGTTATCAGCCTGGATGACATTTTGGCCGATAAGCAAAAACTTGTACTGCAAGATGGTGATGCGCTCTATATCCCCTCTAAACGCGACTCAATTAGTGTAATTGGCGAGGTAAACTACGCGACATCTCACCTTTATAATGCCAATACAGATGTGGATGCCTATATCCGTCTTAGCGGCGGTACCAAGACACGAGCCGATGAAGAACGCATCTACGTTATTAAAGCTAATGGCTCTGTTTATATCCCCGAAAGCAAAGGCTGGTTTGCCGTTAATACCAGTAAGCAATTGGAGCCTGGAGACACCATAGTGGTGCCTATGGATACAGCGCACATGGATAATCTAACCCTTTGGAGCACAGCCACGCAGATCTTTTATCAGCTCGGTGTAGGTGTTGCGGCTATTAGCGGTATTTAAGGAACAGCAATTAATGAATAACCAAAATATTCAGATGCAACAAGTCACTATTGCCGATGATGAGATTGATTTAAAAGAGCTGTTTTTGGCACTGTGGCAAGGCAAGTGGATCATTATCGGCACAACTATATTCGCAGCTGTTATATCAGTCGTGTACGCATTGAGTCTGCCAAACATATACAAAAGTGAGGCACTTTTAGCTCCCGCTGAAGATAACCAAAGTGGTGGGCTATCAGCTTTAGCGGGCCAATTTGGCGGTCTAGCCTCTCTTGCTGGTGTAAACCTTGGAAGCGGAAGCGCTGATAAGACCACTATCGCACTGGAGTTATTAAAAAGTCGCTCTTTTATTGGTGAATTTGTAAAAGAACATAATCTGAAGCCCATGATTATGGCGGCTATTGGCTGGGATCAAGCAAGTAACAAGATTCTGTACGATCCAGAGGTGTATGATGCTGAAAAAGGTGTGTGGGTGCGTGAAGTAAGGGCGTCGAAACAGGCTGAGCCTAGTTTGCTAGAAGTGCATTACAAATTCACTAAACAGTTCTTAAATGTTACGCAAGACAAAGATACAGGGTTAGTGAAAATATCGGTTAAACATTATTCACCGGTTGCAGCTAAGGAACTTACAGATAAGCTAATTGAACAGCTCAATAATACAATGCGAGCAAACGATATTGCAGATGCCGATAATAGTATTGAATATCTAAATAATGCGCTGCTGGAAACCTCGATCGCCGATATGCAGAAGGTATTTTATCAGTTAATAGAACAACAGCAGCAAACAAAAATGTTGGCAAGTGTACGTATAGAGTATGCTCTTAAGACGATAGACCCTGCAGTAGTTTCAGAAAATAAATCAGAGCCTAACCGAGCTTTGGTCGTAGTTATTTTCGTTTTGCTGGGCGGGGGGATTTCTACATTATTAGTTCTTATTCGCTTTATCGTAAAGGATTAATACATGCCTGGTGATTTTGATAGTAAGTTAGTGGCTTTCGGATGTAAATCGGCCACTTCATTTATGTCGACAAGGCAAGCAAAACTCACACAGGAAACTAATATTTATTATACTAAAGCCGAAGAGGCTTTTTAGACCTGAAAATTTTATTTGAAAATGCCAAGGTGGTTTTATTGGGGATGGAAAAATAATGAGCTTAGTTTCTATTATTATGCCTTGTTACAATGCAGAAAAAACGATTGAAAGAGCCATAAATAGTGTTATCCAGCAAACATACAGTAATTGGGAGTTGATCATTGTCAATGATTGCTCAAGCGATAACTCAGCAAATATTGTTAAAAAGTTCGATGATCCCAGAGTCCATTTTTTTAATAACAAATCTAATTCAGGAGCTGGCGTAAGTCGTAATAAAGCGATTGAAAAAGCATCAGGACGTTTTATTGCTTTTTTGGATGCAGATGATTATTGGCATCGAGACAAGCTAATTAAGCAAATTAACTTCATGCTTGAAAATAACTATGCTTTTACGTATCACGCTTATCAAAAATTTAATGTTTCAGGTCAACGAGGAGTTGTTTATTCACCTGAAAGCGCGACTTATAAGCAGTTGCTAAAAACAAATTATATAGGTTGTTTAACTGCTATTTATGATACTGATATTTTAGGTAAAATTTACATGCCTAAAATTCGAAAACGTCAAGATTACGCATTGTGGCTAAGTATTTTAAAAACCGGCGTGGTTGCAAAAGGGTTGCCTGATGTTTTGGCGTATTACTCTACCGATACAGGTATGACAAAAAATAAGTTCAAAATCATTAAAAGCCAGTGGTTTTTCTATCGAAGTCATTTAAATCTAAATGTATTTCTTTCATTTTATTTATTAATGCACTATGCCTTACACGGTTTTATTAAATATCTTAGGTAATTATGAAAATTTTAGTAACAGGTGGGGCAGGCTTTATTGGTTCTGCTGTCGTTCGTCATATTATTGAAAATACGAATGATGAAGTCGTTAACCTTGATAAATTGACATATGCAGGTAATTTAGAATCGGTATTACCTGCATCATCAAACTCGCGTTATGCGTTTGAACAAGTGGATATATGTAATGCTACTGAGGTAAACCGGGTTTTTAAATTACATCAACCTGATGCTGTGATGCACCTTGCCGCTGAGTCTCATGTTGACCGCTCTATTGATGGTCCAAGCGACTTTATGCAAACCAATATTATTGGCACATTTACATTGCTTGAAGCAGCGAAAAATTATTGGGATACCTTAAGTGCGGATAAAAAAGCGGCGTTTCGTTTTCATCATATTTCTACAGATGAAGTATATGGTGACCTAGAAGGTACTAATGATTTATTTACAGAAACCACGCCTTATGCGCCAAGCTCCCCTTATTCTGCAAGTAAAGCATCTAGTGATCACCTAGTACGTGCATGGCTCAGAACCTTTGGGCTTCCGACAATTATCACAAATTGTTCGAATAATTATGGCCCATACCATTTTCCTGAAAAGCTAATCCCTCACATGATTTTAAACGCATTGGAAGGGAAGCCGTTACCTGTGTATGGCAATGGCTTGCAAATTAGAGATTGGCTTTACGTTGAAGATCATGCAAAGGCTTTATATACAGTGGTCACACAAGGTGAAATTGGTGAAACATATAATATTGGCGGGCATAACGAGAAAGCCAATATTGATGTGGTGCAAACGATCTGTAGGTTATTGGAAGAGCTGGTTCCAAATAAGCCAATAGGTGTAACTAATTACGAAGACTTAATTACTTATGTTACCGATCGTCCAGGGCATGATGTTCGTTATGCCATTGATGCGAGCAAAATAGAAAAAGAGCTGGGCTGGAAACCGGAAGAAACATTTGAGTCTGGCATTCGTAAAACAGTAACTTGGTATTTAGATAACCCAAACTGGTGGCAACGAGTGTTGGATGGTTCATATCGCCTAGAGCGTATTGGCGCTTAAGGAAGTATAGAGGTAGTAATGAAAGGAATAATTTTAGCAGGCGGTTCTGGAACGAGATTGTACCCAATCACCATGGGAGTATCAAAGCAGCTGCTACCCATATACGATAAACCGATGATTTATTACCCGCTATCAGTATTGATGCTCGCGGGAATAAAAGAGATATTAATTATAACAACTCCTGAAGATAGCGACTCGTTCAGACGCTTATTAGGAGATGGTTCTCAATTCGGGATTGCACTTGAATATGCTATTCAACCAAGCCCTGATGGTTTAGCTCAAGCCTTTATTATTGGTGAAGATTTTATTGGTAAAGATGATGTTTGTTTGGTGTTAGGCGACAATATCTTCTATGGCCAAGGCTTTTCACCCAAACTAAAACATGCTGTTGAACAAGCCAAGCAAGGTCAAGGAGCTACTGTTTTTGGCTACCAAGTGAAAGACCCTGAACGTTTTGGTGTCGTGGAGTTTGACAGCCAACTAAAAGCTATTTCTATTGAAGAAAAACCAGCTCAGCCTAAATCGAATTACGCGGTAACAGGGCTTTATTTCTATGATAATTCGGTTATTGAAATGGCAAAAGAGGTTAAGCCATCAGACCGTGGTGAGCTGGAAATTACATGTTTAAACGAAATGTATTTACAACAAGGCAAGTTAAACGTCGAAATGCTAGGTCGTGGCTTCGCTTGGCTAGATACAGGCACACATGAAAGTTTACTGGAAGCCGCACAGTTTGTAGAAACGGTAGAAAAGCGCCAGGGCTTTAAAATTGCTTGCTTAGAAGAAATAGCCTTTCATAACGGCTGGTTGACTGCTGAGCAACTACAAGGGCAAGCACAGCTATTACGTAAGAATAATTACGGCGAGTATTTGGCTGGATTATTAAAGTAAATGGACTTAAGGGCTAAAGCGGCAAGTGGCTTAAAGTGGAGTGCTATAGAACGCTTAACCACTCAAGCTATGCAACTGATTGTGATGTTGGTTTTAGCCAATATGATAGGGCCAAAAGCTTTTGGCTTAGTAGGCATGCTTGCAGTTTTTATTGCCCTCTCACAAGTTTTTGTTGATGCCGGTTTTAGCTCAGCGTTGATTCGCAAAGTAGACTGCACCGAAGCTGACTTTTCAACTGCATTTTATTTTAATGTGCTGGTTGCTGTTACTTGTTACGCTGTTTTGTATATAGCGGCCCCTTTGATTGCGAGCTTTTATCAGCTTGATGAACTGACAGAGTTACTACGCATTTTAGGTTTAAATGTTGTTTTTAGTGCTTTTTCGGTTATACAGCGTGCAAAATTAACCATAGAAATGGACTTTAAAACACAAGCGAAAGCATCTTTGCTAAGCGCACTTTTAAGTAGCTCAGTAGCTATTAGCATGGCATATCATGGTTTTGGCGTGTGGGCCCTAATAGCACAAATGCTGATAATGAGTGCTTGTAATAGCCTTTTTTTAATGCTGTTTCATCCTTGGTGGCCAAAAGAAAGATTTTCAAGAGATTCATTTAACTATATGTTTGGCTTTGGCTCGAAGCTTTTGTTGTCGGGATTAATTGATACCCTTTATAAAAATATTTACCAGTTGATCATTGGCAAGGCTTTTAGTGCAAAAGATGTAGGTTATTTCACCCAGGCAAATCAACTTACTATGGTGCCAGCAGCAACGCTGACAACTGTTATTCAGCGTGTTACTTATCCACTATTAAGTCATATTCAAAACGAGGCAAAGCGACTGGATCAAGCTTACTTAATGACATTGCGCTTAGCAGCACTTGTTATTTTTCCGCTGATTGTTGGTATAGGAGCCATTGCTACGCCCCTAATTCACTTAGTCTTAGGGGAGCAATGGGTAGATTCCATTCCATATGTGATGCTGCTTTGTATTGGCTTTATGCTGATGCCTATACATGCGATTAATTTAAATATTTTGCAAGTGAAAGGGCGTTCTGATTTATTTTTAAAGCTTGAGATTATTAAAAAAAGCGTTACTACTGTGATGTTGATTGTCACTGTTCCTTTGGGCGTTAAGGCCATCTGCATAGGCATAGCTATTCAGTCTTATATCGCATTGTTAATTAATACATACTACACCGGAAAATTAACGACTCTATCGCCAATAAAACAATTGATAAACATCTTTCCTATATGGTGCTTTGCATTACTTTCAAATGCTCTTGCTTATTGGACCATAAACAACATAACACAAAGTTATTCACAGCAGTTGCTGGGTACTATTATTGTCGCTATTTCATTGTATTTTCTCATGCTCGTATTGTTTGAACGAGATCTTATAAAACAGTTTACCCGGCTTATTAAGCCGAGCAAGGCATAACAAGTTATGAATAAAATTACCGTGACATCACCACTTTTGCCACCTTTGGAAGAGCTTACTCCTTTACTGAAAGATATTTGGGACAGCAAATGGTTAACAAATAGCGGTCAGTACCATCAAAAGTTAGAGCAAGCCTTGTGTAACTATTTGGATGTGCCTTATATCAGCTTATTTTCTAATGGCACATTGGCATTGATCACTGCGTTACAAGCATTAGATTTAGAAGGTGAGGTAATTACAACTCCATATACATTTGTTGCAACCAGTCATGCAATAAAATGGAATAAGTTAACCCCAATTTTTGTTGATATTGATCCAGATACCTTTAACATCTCTCCCGATAAAGTAGAGCAGGCAATTACTGAAAGAACCTGTGCTATCTTACCTGTCCATGTTTATGGCAACCCATGCGATCATCAGGCGCTTCAAAAAATAGCAGATAAGCATAATTTAAAAATTATTTATGATGCAGCTCATGCCTTTGGTGTTAAAGAAAATGAGATCTCTATTTTAAATTATGGTGATGCTGCAATACTGAGCTTTCACGCAACGAAAACCTATTCAACCATCGAAGGCGGTGCAGTTGTTTGTCATAGCTTAGAGATGAAAGAAAAGCTCGATCAATTGAAAAACTTTGGATTCGAATCTGAAACAGCTATTTCTCAGTGCGGTATGAATGCCAAGCTAAATGAGGTACAGGCAGCGTTTGGTCTTGTTACCTTAAACCATATCGATCAAGCCATTTTGAAACGTAAAGACGTATCTGACTATTATCATAAGCATCTAGGGACGGTGAAAGGTATTAAATTATTTACACCAACTGATAATGTGCAGCCCAATTATTCGTATTTTCCAATATTAGTAGATGAATCTGAGTTTGGTTGTTCTCGTGATGAGCTTTTTGAATATTTAAAAGGTAATAATATTTTGGCAAGGAAATACTTTTACCCATTAATCACTGATTTTGATGCTTATAAAAACAACAATGAAATCTTCAATTCTGCTAAACAGATTTCTGACTGCGTTATTTGTTTACCTATTCACACCTGTTTAGCTAAAGAGGAAGTAGAGAAAGTTGTTGAGGTTGTAAAATTAGCGTGTGGTTATGGAAGTATGTAGGGATACGTTTAACAAGCATAATATAGATTTGTTCGCTATTGCTGGTGATTGAGAAGGATGATTTGAAAAAATTTTTGAAGTAGTCTATTCACCCAAAATGGAGTCTATCTTCGAAGCTGAGAGTGAATCTCTTTTTTATGACTTGAAAAATTTGATTTAGATGGGATTTAAAGATATTTATCAAGAATGAGATAGGTACAAAAGAAAGTAAATTACGGTGATTAAGAGTGGCTATTAAATTAACAAAAGAAGAGACAAGAAAAAAGCTATTGGATATGGCTGTTTTAATAACTGATTTGTTGGATGAGAATGACATTCCATATATTCTTGTTTATGGCACATTGCTTGGTGCTGTTCGACACAAAGGTTTTATTCCATGGGATGATGACTTTGATATCGCCATTCCTGCAAGGTATCAATATAAGTTAAATAAAATATTTACTTCATTATCTGGTTGCAATTTCTATTCGCAAAAAAATCATAACTATTATGATTGGGTTATGAGGGTTTCTGATCAAAAAACAAAGGTTGATGCTAAGGAAACTGAATGGGAGTTGTATAACCATACTATGATTAATAATGACTTGGGGTTGTGTATTGATATATACCCTTTTTATATTAGACCACAGAACAGGTTCGCTAGGCTTTTGCATTCTTTTTTCACCAAGTCTTCCGCTTACCTTCATAAGCTTTCTTTTGTTTTGAAATCTAAATTTATAAAAAGTATAGCGTGTAATTTAGAGAGATTGAGAGCTGTGAATTTTCAAGGAAGTTACTACACAAATGCCGGGAAAATATACTATGGAAAGCAACTTTTTGATGATTTAAAGACGTGTAACTTCGACGGTTTTAATTTTAAAATCCCAAATAATCCGGAAGATTTTTTGGTTAAAAGATATGGTGATTGGGAAAAAATCCCGACTAAAGAAGAAATACAGCAAGCGGTTCACTATGAGGATGTTTATTGGCGATGATGAAAGTTTTAGTTGTTCCATGTGGTACAGAAATAGCGCATGAAATTGTACGTTCATTGTATGGTGTCAAAGGTGTCGAGGTCTTCGGGGCTAACAGCGTAAACTGCTACACTGAAATTTCAAACGCAAATGTATTTTTGGGCATTCCTTTTATACATGAAGCTGATTTTATTGATTCTTTAAATGCGCTTATAGGAAAACATGGAATTACTCACGTGTTTCCTGCACACGACTCTGCCGCACTTAAGTTAACTGAGTACGCAAAGCAATTAGATGCAAAGGTAGTCTCCTCAAGCTTCGAGACAAATGATATTTGCCGCTCAAAGAAAAAAACCTATGCTTGTCTTGAAGACGTGGTGCGCGTTCCTACTCTATTTAATCACTGGGACGAAAATTTAACGTTTCCTCTTTTTGCTAAGCCCGATGTTGGCCAAGGTAGCGTTGGAACCAAGCGAATTGACAGCCGTGCAGATTTAGAAGCCTTAAATGACAACGATTTACTTTGTGAGCTATTGCCTGGTTCGGAATATACAGTGGATTGTGTAAGTGATGCTGGTGGCGAGCTGTTGTATGCAGGGCCTCGCCGTCGCTGCTCAATGAGAAATGGCATCGCCGTTGAAACTGAACTAGTAACTAACGACGATCGCTTTTACGATATTGCATTAAAGATTTCTCAGCGGTTAGAGCTCCGTGGAGCCTGGTTTTTTCAGGTTAAAGAAGATGAAAATGGCGAGTTGTGTCTGTTAGAGGTTGCAACGCGTATTGCTGGTTCTATGATTACGAATCGTTTCAATGGCATTAATTTTACAGAGTTGTCATTGTTAGTTGCTGAAGGTGTATCGGTAAAGGCACTGCCTAATAAGCAGAAGGTAAAGCTTTACCGAAATCTATCTTATCAATTTCACAGTGATCTGAATTTTACTCACCTTTACACAGATTTTGATGACTGCTTGATCGTAAATGACAAAGTTAACACATCGCTGCTTAAGTTAATTTATGAATGCATAAATAAAGGGGGGAAAGTGAGTTTGATTACCCGTCATGAGCGCGATATAGAGCAAACACTGCGAGAGTATCGCTTATCCGGTATTTTTGATGAGGTAATTCACATACAAGATAAGAGCCCAAAGTCAGACTACATTGACGCCTCTGGAGCTATTTTTATTGATGATGCTTTTAGTGAGCGGGCTGATGTCAGAAGTAAGCTAGGTATCCCAACGTTTTCAGTAGATATGGTCGAATGTCTCCTGAATGCGAAATCTTAGTCCATGTCAACATATAGATAAAGTAATATGACTAATGAACATTCACCTTTGGTTTCAGTGTGTGTAGTTACATATAACCAAGAAATGTATATCGCTCAAACAATAGAGAGCATCCTTTCTCAGGAATTTGAAGGGCGGCTAGAAATTATAATAGGTGAAGATTGCAGCCCTGATAACACGGCAAAAATAGTTGAGGAGTATCAACGTCAGCACCCTAATGTGGTAAAAATTGTGACCTCACAGAATAATGTTGGAGCGCAAGCGAACTTCACTAGAGTACTGAAGGCCGCGCAAGGTGACTTTATTGCTATTTGTGATGGTGATGACTACTGGATAGATACTGGTAAGATTCAGAAGCAATTGGACGCCTTTGAGGATAGTAATTCTGAGCTGTGCTTTACTCCTGCAAATAAGGTGCTTGGTTCGGAGGCCCTAGGAGTCCTTGCATCTTATGGAAAGGAACAAAGAGTTTTTAGCTTCTCAGATATTATCAATGGTGGGGGGGGCATGATTCCTTCCCCTGCACTGATGGTTCGTAGGCAAGTGGTGGAGCGTTTACCCGATTGGTTTAAAGGCGCACCTGTCGGTGACTATTTTTTACAAATTTTAGGTGCTGAAAAAGGTGCCATTTATTTACCAGAGGTTACAGCTGCATACAGAGTGCAGGCAGTAAACTCTTGGTCTAGTAACCGAGAAAAGTTTCCCGTAGAAAAGTTGATGAATGAGGCCGATAATTATCAGCTATGTTTTAGTGAGTTGAAAAAAAGTTATCCAGAGAAATCAGCTAGTTTTAATAAAAGATTAGCAGCAGAACTGGCCTTTTTGGCATTCACTCTTTTTAAAAAAAAGGAGTTTACATCAGCTAATCTACTTTATAGTCGCTCTTCAAAAATTAATTTTGTTGTTAACAAAACACAGGTGTTTATGTTTTTTGCGTCTAAATTTAGCCATGTGTTCTGGTGGCTTTTGGCCTTAAAGAATAGATTAAGATAATGATAACCAAGAGAAAGGTGAAAGTTCCTTAGAGGTTTACTTAGTTGGTGGTTTAATTAATATTTCAAAATGAGAAGTTTGGCTTTAATTCTTGCGAATGTAAAAAATTAATTTCCTATTAATTATTTGTATTTTATCCAGATTTTCATGTGGAGTAGGCTTGTGATTTTTTTGGTTCTTTTTTTGGTAGTTTAATATGAGCTTGAAAAGGTGTAATAGAAGTGGCTTTGCGGGTGGTTTTTTAATAAGCCTTATGGTTTTGTTTCTTCTTTACAATGTCGAATATACATTTTTTTTTGGCTTGGGTAGTCGGTACCTAATTCTGGGGGGGCTTGCTCTAGTTTCCTTGTTCTTAGTGCGGCGTGTTAATAAGTTTACCTTGGTGGCTTTTTTAATATCTTTGTTTTTACTTTCTTTTTCTATTTTAAATGCAATCCACAATGGTCATTACGAGTTAACTTATTTGAAAGTTTATTTTGTAGTGTCTCTTTGTGTGGTTTCTGTTCCAGCGTTCATTAAATTAATTTCTTCTGGTGCAGAGGTGGGGCAGGGGTTGAGATATTTTGGATATGCTGCTTTTATAAACTCGATCTTTATTTTCTCTATGTTTATATCGCCAAGCTTTCGAGATTTCTATCTGAGCTTTTTGAAGTTGGAAGTTTATGAGTTGTTTGGTAGTGGAGTGGCAGATTCGTTATTGCTACTAAGGATGGTTGGAGTAAGTGGTTTTTCAGGTTATTCAACAGCCTTTACTCAGATGCTTTGCTTGATTTTGTATTATGTTTACATTATGAAGTTTAGAGAACAAAAGAAAATGCTTAAATCTGACTACATATTATTTTTCATTGTAATTTCTTCTTCCTTTATTGTTTCTCGAAGTACAATCGTGGGAGTCGCCTTTTTGCTTTTTTTTGGGGCGTTTGATAGAAGGAATTTAAAGAGTAATATCTTTTTCATCCTGTTTTTTATCTTTATGATGATTTCTGTAGTTTTTTCTTTGTCTTTTGTTTTGCCTGAAAATCAATACGAATTTTTCAAGGGGTGGGTTTTTGAGTTTTTTCAATCAGGTGCAGAGACTGGGTCAGTAAAATCAAATTTAGAGATGTATAAATATACGCTTTATGATTTTTCTATCTTTGGCGATGCTCGCTTGCTTAACGGAAGTGGTGGGTATTATATGGGGACTGATGTTGGTTATTTTAGGGTTCTATTTTCATCAGGGTATATAGGTTTGTTTTTACTTTTAGGTTTTTTGTTTTTTTTGACTAGGCCAATTTCTCTTTCAGGAGAGGTTCGGGTTTTTTCTTTGCTCTTGTTAAGTTATATTCTCGTTTTTATGTTAAAAGGGTATATCCTTCAGGATGCGTTTTTCATCTATTTGCTTCTTATTGTATTTTCTTTAACTTACTGTGATAGGGTAAAGAAATGTTGCTGACGTTAAAGTATTATTCAGTTTCGCATTTTTTAGTGCCTGCTCTTTTTAGAGAGGTTTTTTTAGCAAATGCTGTAGTCGGGGTAATTTATCATAAGAAAGGAGGGTTATATGCCTGAGATAGTCGCATTTGTAGGAGAAACATTTAACGAGGTGGACGGTTCTTACTACGCGACGCCGACCTCTGCTGCTTTTCTTCAAGATTGTTTCGGTCAAGATAACGTTAAGGTATGCTCGCCCGTTGATAAGTTGGCTAATCCAGAGCGTTTGAGTATTCAAAAGTCCAGCACATGTGTGAGTAAAAAGCGTTTCTATATACCCCCTTTACCCGCAAATTGCACTACAAAAGATTTTTATAAGAATGCACTACTGAGACCTGGTTTTTTTCGTTCCTTTATAAATTTTTGTGATGAAGTTATTGCTGAGAACCCACATGCACTTTTTTGGGCTAGAACACCTTCCCCTGGAAGTATCATATTTGCATTAAGAGTCATTAAAGCGGGTAAACCTCTGCTTCATCATATATGCGGTGATGCGCGCCATACATGGAAGGATAGGAAGTATCGTGGGATTAATAAGCTATTAGCACTTGTTTTCTCATTTATTGTAAGGCTGCAAATAAACTATATCTGTAAGTATGAAGGAGCTGTAAACTTGGCTTCCGGCTCTGAGCTTGAAAAGTGGGCCAAGACGAAGGCACCATCCCGTACTCATCAGTTTGTGGATATGATGACTAAGTCCAAAAGTGTGACGAGCAAACAAAGTCAGAGCTTAAAGACAATATTATTCGTTGGTCGTGTAGTGCATGACAAGGGGGTTTTTGAGATTTTAGAAGCGATGGGTGCCCACCCTCATATCAGTCTAACGGTTGTTGGTGAAGGGCCTGATTTAGAACAGGTAAAGGCGGTGGTAGCTGAATCTCCCACGCTTAAGAGTCGTGTTAAATTTGAAGGACAGGTTGCATTTAATAAATTACCCAAATATTTTGAATCGGCAGATTGTGTGGTAATAGCCTCTAAAACTAACGAGGGGTTTCCACGAGTTATTATGGAATCCTGGGTACATAAGACGCCTTTGATTGTAAGTCAAGTTGGGGGAATATCTGCCTTTGTAAAAGATAAGTATAATGCTGTTGTAGTGAAACCTGGTTCGCCCAAAGAGATTGCAGAAGCTTTTACCTATCTTTCTGTTGAAGAAAATTATCAACAAATTAAAGATGGGGTGGATGATATGGTTCAATACTCCTTGCAATCTTATTGGGTAGCACAATTAAAAGATATTGTAAATGATAATTTTAAGGATGAGGCGTTTTGAAACATAAGTTCGCTTTATTATATACCTGGTTTGTAAGATTATTGTTGATTTGGTTGCCAGACCAGCCAGAAATTATGCGATTCCGTGGCTGGTTATATAGCTTTGCGATGATTGAGGCCGGTAAAAATTTTCAAGTTTCATCTAATGTAATATTGAGGGGACTGACAAAATTAAAGGTTGGTTCTGATGTTTATATAGCACCAAATTGCATCTTAAATTGTATTGACTCTGTGTCATTGCAAGATGAGGTTATGTTGGGTTTTGCCACTGTTGTTGTTAGTGGAAATCACACAAAAGTAGACGGCTCATACCGTTTTGGAAAGTCTAAGTTAGCACCTATTGTAGTGCATAAAGGTGCTTGGGTCGGCGCAAATGTAACAATTGTTGCTGGTGCCGAAGTCCCACCAGGTTGCGCAGTAGCGGCAGGGGCTTGTGTGTCCAAAAAGTTCACGAAAGGTAATGTTATAGCTGGATTGCCAGCAAAAATAATCAGGTAAAGGGTATAAATTTCGCGGTTGTTTGCGCTGGCTATATTGGCCTATAGGCACAGCATAATAAAGTGATTGCATTAGATATATTAGAAGAAATAGTATCACTCATTAATGGTAATCAATCTCCTACCTCAGGGTTGAGCGCTTTTTAGCAAATGAACAGTTAAATTTACGCGCAACAACTTTAAGTAGAGGAGTATATCAAGATGCCGACTGAGTTATAGTCGCTACACCTACTGATTATGACTCTGACACTGATTTTTTCGATACCTCTTTCTGTAGAGTCAGTGAGTCAATATGTTTTACAGCTTAATTCATAAGCTGAAATGGTCGCAAAATAAACTGTCCCGGTTGGCTTTAATCAAAAGGTCGGGCTGTAGTTTGGTACCGAAAATGTTATTTTTCTCTAGAGTTTCTACGTGAAGAGAAAGCGTTATATGACAATCTTTACCAATTGCGCATTCGCATTATAGTGGGGGCACTTATTATCTGAATTCGGGCTTTGCAGATACGCTGGCTCAAGGCGCTGTTAAGGAAGTTACTCTTATGCTATTTACCGACTCTGCTGAAGCTTAGGCCATAAAATTTTTTTAACGCTTATCTTGCAATGCGCGTCGCTTATTTTAATAAACCGGATAGTTATGCTGAATCTCATGACTCAGATACTACGCAAATTATAAAGGGTGTAGGTTTAGACCCGCGTATTGATAACCACTACAATAATCCACCTTTTGGTTACGGTGGGTACTGTTTGTCTAAAAGCACCAATCAACTGCTGGCAAATTACCAAGATGTCTCTAATAACATTATCTCAGCAATCGTTGACGCAATTAGAACGCGCAAAGACTTTATTGCCGAAGCAATCTTGGTGAAAGAGCCTGAAGTTGTACAACTCTGCCATTTAATTGTGAAATCTGGTCCTGATAAATTGAGGGCTTCTGCGATTTAAGAAATTATTGAAGCACCTCAAAGCTCAGGGCAGCCGTGTTATCATTTACGAACCTAGCTTCGAAGGCGATAGCTTTTTTAATTCCGGGTTTACTCAGATGAGGCTAAGTTTAAAGCTGAAGTCGATGTAATTGTCGTCAACCGCATGTTTGGTTCTCTTGCTGACGAAAAAGATAAGGTTTATACCAGAGATATTTTTGATACAGACTAGATTAATCAAGTGTATTGTATTTATTATTAGGCATCTTAATGGCCAGCGCTAGCTGGCCATTCAACTTTAACTTCAAGGATTGACCATGAAAGCAGTAATTCCAGTAGCTGGCCTTGGTACTCGCATGTTACCGGCGACCAAAGCCATTCCCAAAGAAATGCTCCCCTTGGTGGACAAGCCGCTTATTCAATATATAGTCAGTGAATGTGTTCGAGCGGGTATCAAAGAGATAGTTCTGGTAACGCACTCTTCTAAAAATGCCATTGAAAACCATTTCGATACCAGTTTTGAACTGGAAGCAACATTAGAGAAGCGGGTTAAGCGTCAATTGCTTGATGAAGTGCGCTCTATTTGCCCTGAAGGCGTAACTGTGATGCACGTACGCCAAGGTGAAGCCAAAGGTTTGGGCCATGCCATTATGTGTGCCAGACCCATAGTCGGAGATAACCCCTTTGCGGTGATCTTGCCGGATGTGATCCTCGATGAATTCAGCGCAGATCAAAGCAGCGAAAACCTGGCTGCTATGATGAAACGCTTTAAAGAGACTCAAATCAGTCAAATTATGCTTGAAGCGGTAGTCAAGCAGGACGTAAGCAAATATGGTATTGCTGATATAAATGGAGTTCAAATTGAACCCGGTGAGAGTGCCGTTATTAAACATATGGTGGAAAAGCCGAAGGTGGAAGAAGCGCCTTCGAACCTAGCTGTGGTAGGCCGCTATGTTCTTTCTCATAATATTTGGCCGCTGCTGAAGAAAACTCCTATAGGTGCGGGAGGTGAAATCCAACTTACCGATGCCATTGATATGCTTATAGAGCAAGAGCCGGTAGAGGCGTTTCGCATGAGCGGTATATCCCATGATTGCGGTGATAAATTGGGCTATCTCAAGGCTTTTGTACGTTATGCGCAACAGCACCCCGAGCTTGGGAAGGAGTTTTCCAAATTTTTGAGTCAAGGTTAGTATCCGAGAGTCTTCTTCTAATTTGGAAAGGGGATACCTTGATAATAAAGGGTTGTATACGATAAGTATTGCGATAATAGGAATACGCAAAAGGGGCCTGTGTCACCTTTCAAAGGTTAGCTGATAGTTTTATTTGAATCACCCGTCCAGCATCCAAATAATCTATGGAGCTAGCTTACTGGTTCTTTGATGTTATAATTGCGGCTTATATCTGGATACATGCCTCTCAAGGATTTTGAGAGATTACGGAGAAATAAGAATGGAGTTATTCGTTGCTCTTTTGACAACGTTGATTGTTATACCGATTCTTAAACCTTTAGCTATAAAGGCAGGATTGGTGGATCTTCCTAACGCGCGCAAGCACCATGAAGGTGCAGTACCGCTAATTGGAGGAATCGCCATATTTTTAGGAACATTAACTGCGGCGCTTATTGCGTTTCCTAACGATGCTACCATTAGACTGTTCTTGTTGTCAGCCGCTCTTATCGTTTTTTTAGGGATGCTTGATGACAAACAAGACTTGCCAGTAAGAACGCGCATTGTTGCGCAAATTCTAATAGGTGGCATCCTCGTTTATGGGGCTGGTCACTACATCCACAATCTAGGTAATTTATTCTACTTTGGTGATATTGAATTAGGTGTTATCGGAACTGTTTTTACGATTGTTGCGGTTATTGCGGCAATTAACGCCTTCAATATGACTGACGGGATTGATGGTTTGGCCGGAAGCTTGGCACTTAACTCCTTCACTGCCATTGCCGTCTTGTTCTACCTTAGTGGTAACCGTGAACAGGCTATGTTACCAGTGATTATTGCTTTCTCCGTTGTACCTTTTTTACTTTTCAACTTATCTTTGCTTCCGGGTAAAGCGCGCAAAATCTTTATGGGTGATGCCGGCTCCATGTTTATTGGCCTGAGTGTGATTTGGATGCTGACATTAGGCACGCAAGGAGATAATCCTTCATTTCGCCCAGTTACAGCGTTGTGGATTATTGCCATACCTCTAATGGATATGGTGGCTATAGTCTTTAGACGTATTAAAAAGGGTCAGTCTCCGTTTAAACCAGATAGGGAACACTTGCATCATATTTTTATGCGTGCGGGTATGACCTCAAAAGGGGCACTTGCCGTTATTTGTAGTGCTTCTATTTTTCTTGCTGCGATTGGTATCATTTGTGAATATCACCAAGTGGCTGAAAGCGTAATGTTTTTTGGCTTTTTAGCTCTGTTTGCGGTTTATAATTACGCCATTCTGCATATTTGGAAGCTCCTGAAGTGGATTCAATTTTGCAGCGAAAGAAAAAAATCGAGCATATCAAGAGAAATAGGAAATAAACTTTTAAAAACAGCTGCTTGTGCTCTCGCTCGTTAGTGCGGCAAAAAAGCAATGGCCGATGTTGAAAAAATTAAACGTTAATCAACTCGTCTCAGTAATCTTGGTAGCGAGATTTTCATCTAGCTATTTAGGTTTCTCAAGTGCTTACGTGAAAATAATATGGAAGTCGTTATCCTTGTAGCTGATCTTGATACGAGCATCATACTAGCGACCAAAGGAATTCTTATATGTGAGGATTAAAGAATTTGTGCCGGTAACGTACTCTTATAATAAAATACTTAGACCAGCCAAGTTATGCTTGAGGCGGTAGCTAAGAAGAACGTTGCAGTCATCAATGGCGCACAAATTGAACCTGGTGAAAGTGCCGTTATCAAACACATGGTGGAAAAGCCCAAGATGGAAGAAGCGCCGTCAAACTTGGCTGTGGTTGGTCGCTATGTGCTATCCCATAATATCTGGCCGCTATTGAAAAAAACGCCCATAGGGGCGGGTGGAGAAATTCAACTTACCGACGCTATCGATATGCTGATTGAGCAAGAGCCAGTTGAGGCATTTCGCATGAGCGGAAAATCACACGACTGTGGTGATAAGTTAGGCTACCTCAAGGCATTTGTACGCTATGCTCAGCAACATCCGGAATTAGGCGAGGCGTTTACCGCGCATCTCAAAAGCCTTTAGAGCATGTGCAGCAAGCTAGGCTGCGGTCGGTTATGAGATTTTTTCGCGCTGTGTACTTTTGTCGAGTTTTAAGACCCAATGCACACAAATCTCTTATTGTTTATAGTTAACAAGGATGCTATCCATTCTCTCTTTGTTGATGGTCCTTGAAGAAGATTTATAGGTTTTTATGAAAATTACTATTGTTGGTACCGGCTATGTCGGTTTGTCTAATGCGGTGCTTTTAGCGCAGCACAACGAAGTCGTTGCTCTGGATATAGACAGTAACAAGGTTGCTTTACTGAATAATCAAGAATCACCCATAGTCGACAATGAAATCAGTCACTTTTTGCAAAACAAACCGCTTAACCTAGTCGCCACTACGGATAAAGAAATGGCGTTGCAGGGTGCTGAGTATGTGGTGATAGCAACCCCCACCGACTATGACCCAGAGACCAATTATTTTAACACCCAAACCGTGGAAAAGGTGATTGAGGATGTACTGCACATCAACCCAGCGGCGCTGATTGTTATCAAGTCAACCGTGCCCGTGGGTTACACCAAAAGCATCAAGGAAAGGTTTGACGTTGATAATATTCTCTTTTCGCCTGAGTTTCTGCGCGAGGGTAAGGCATTGCAAGATAACCTATATCCATCACGCATCATCGTTGGTGAGCAAAGCGAGCGTGCAGCTAAGTTTGCGGCCCTTTTGCAGCAAGGGGCAGAAAAGCCGGATGTGGAGGTATTACTGACAAATTCCACCGAAGCCGAAGCCATTAAGCTGTTCTCCAACACTTATCTAGCCATGCGTGTCGCCTATTTTAACGAGCTGGACAGCTATGCGGAGTCGCACGGTTTGGATGCCCGTCAGGTAATTGAGGGGGTGGGCTTGGACCCGCGTATCGGAAGCCATTACAATAACCCTTCATTTGGTTACGGTGGTTACTGCTTACCAAAAGATACCAAGCAGTTGCTGGCCAACTATAAGGATGTACCTAACAATATGATCCGCGCTATCGTTGATGCCAACACCACGCGTAAGGATTTTATCGCCGACTCAATTATTAAGCGTGCACCTAAGGTTGTAGGTGTGTATCGCCTGGTAATGAAGGCCGGATCGGATAATTTCAGGGCATCGGCGATTCAAGGCGTAATGAAGCGTATTAAAGCCAAGGGTATCGAAGTGCTGATATATGAGCCTACACTCGAGTCGGACACCTTTTTCCATTCTAAGGTCACCACCTCGCTTGAGGAACTCAAGCAGTGCTCTGATGTCATAATCTCCAATCGTATGACCGATGAATTGAGTGATGTCGCGGATAAGGTGTACACTCGCGACTTGTTTGGCAGTGATTAATAAGGGTAGCTATGAAGTATTTAGTAACGGGCGCCGCAGGTTTTATAGGCGCCGCGGTCAGTGACAAGCTATTGGCACAGGGCCATGAGGTTGTAGGTATAGATAACCTTAATGATTATTATGTTTATACTTAAAAAAGCCAGCCTTAAGCACATAACCAATGAGTGTTTTACCTATATTGAGTTAGATCTTGTTCAGTAGCAGGCGTTGGCGCAGCTGTTCGAGCAGGAAAAGTTTGACCGCGTTATCCACTTGTCGGTCCAAGCCGGAGTTCGTTATTCTATAGGTATCCCTCATCCCTATGCCTAAAGCAGTTTTATCGAACACCTCAAAATATTGGAAGTTGGTCGTCTTAATCACTCTTGCCGGTCAAATTTTAAGTAAGCACAATCGCTTCTTTGCCGTCTAGGAGTTTGCCAACGCCCACTTTATTTGCGGTGGGCGAGTCAAGCTGTTTGGTGTATTATCCGTGTCTTTACGCCCTGCTGCTGTACTATCGCTGTATGGTTTCGCGACGCGTCACTAACCGTTTGGGGCCTAAATTTGACAATTGGCTCTTGCTTGTTGCCGTTGAGTTTAGTGTATTTCGACACTTTTAGTGAGGGCTCAAAAGCTGAATGGGGGCAGCTGGCGAGGCTTCGTAATATAAAAGGATATTGTAATGAGTAATACAGTAGTTTACGTATCAGGAACATTTGATTTGTTCCACAGTAACCATTTAAAGATGATTGAATACGGCCTAGGTTTAGGCGACACTCTTATTGTTGGTGTAAGTACCGACGAACTAGTGTGTTCTTACAAAAACCCGCCTGCTGTACCGTTTGAGGAACGCATTGCTATTATTGAAGGTTTGCGTGCACCTGACGTTGTAATCCCCCAACATACACTCGATCATAAAGACACTGTTAAAAACTTAAACATTGATGTGTTCGTCATCGGAGATGATTGGAAAGGCAAATATGATTATTTAAAAGATCAAGGTGTAAAGGTTTTCTATTTCCCTTATGGTAAAGGTGTTAGCTCAACAAACCTTAAGAAGAAAATTTACAACCAGTATAAGAAGTTGATTAAGCCGAGCGACGATCATCCTATCCCAGAGCCCAAGTCATGAATATTTTAATCACAGGGGGCGGTGGTGACTTAGCTAAATATGTAGCGGTTAAGCTGCGTGAGCTAGGGCATGTGGTGGATGCGCCAACGCGTCAAGAACTTGATGTTGCCTCAATCCAGCGAGTCAATACTTTCTTTACAGGCAAACGATATGATGCGGTGATCAACAACGCTGGTACCTTGTACTCAAGTTTGGTTGCTGAATCGGATCCTATTTTGTGGATTCGTGATATTGAAGCCAACCTCATTGGCACTTATTTGGTGAGTCGTGAAGCTGTGCGCGCTAACAAAGACGTTCACTTGGTCAATGTAGCGTCTACAGCGGCATTTAATAGTTACAAAGACTGGACCTCGTATTGTGCAGCAAAGGCTGGCGTGGTGACGCTTTCAAGGGGCATGTACAAAGACGGTTATTCCGTAACTGTAATGTGCCCTGGAGCCATTGAGACCAAAATTCGTAATGGCTTACTCATTCAAAACCCAAATATTATGAGTGTGGAAGAGGGGGCAGTGCCTATCTTGAAAGCGGTGCAAGAGAAGCAGGTCGACACTTTGGTGTTTTATCGAAAGAACGAACATCGTATAGAGGCTCTTTAAAAGCAGATCTTGCAGATAGTGCACAACGTTAAAATTTCTACGTTGCCGTTTGCTATATATTAAATCCACATGCATTCTGTTCTTGATATGAGCTGTGCAGCATAGTTATTCTATGTTATGTGGCAAGTAACAAAGAGCGGGATGCGTGTAGATTGTTCTTAAGTGGGATTAACACGGTTGTTCAAATTTTCTTTATACCGACTCGGTTTACTACAAATAGCTATAACCCATTGAAAAAAAGCGAAATGGTCGGCATGTTTTAGCTATGCGGCTTGTTCAAGTGTGCTTTTTAGCGAAGAATGAACTGGTTGAAAACTCTAATTACGGATGCAAATAATTAGGGGAGGTTTACACTATCATCTCAGATAATAATCGAGCGACCTGTCTGCCACCAATTGACACACACACGAGTTGCCCGATCATTTCACGTGAATAATCACCAACCACATTAAGCGTTCTTAAGCGTCGTCCATTGGCTAGCTGAACTGAAACAAAAAATCCATAGAATAGCGTTGATTCGGCTTTGATGGTACTTCCAAAGGTAGTCTTGGCCGCTGTATTTCTTTCGCTTTTTGGTGCGAACTTGAAGTCCTTCTTCAGTATAAATTCGATATGTCTGCTTTTTATTCCTCACTAAGCCTTTTGCTTTTAACAGGCCGTGAAGCATCAAATAACCATAACAAGGGTATTCAGTAGCTAAGCGCTTTAGTTGCTCTCTTAGTGTGTTATCAGCCATCGTTCTTGGGCTATATCGAAATGCGGTTCGGCTAACCCCTGATAGTTGGCATGCTGCTCGTTCACTGAGGTTAAATAGCTCGATGAGGTGGCGAGCGATCCGTTTCTTATCCGAAGGCTTCACCACTTTTTTGAGAGCACATCCTTCATACCTTCAACTTCAAGCATCTTTCAGCCAACAAACGCTTGAGCTTATTATTCTCTGATTCAAGCTCTTTTAAACGCTTGGCTTCATTTACTTCCAGGCCCTCATATTTACTGCGCAAGTTATAAAAAGTGCCTGTCGATATTCCCATCTCTCGGCAAATATCATCAACTTTAGCGCCAGCTTCACGATGTTTGATTGCTCGATAATTTATTCTTCTGCGTAACGTTTTTTCATTTTGAGATCTCCATTGTCTCCAGTTTATTGGAAATCTCCTCAAAGTCATGATGTTAATTTTGGGGGACAGGTCATAAGGTCACACCTCGCTTGAGGAACTCAAACAGCGCTCGGATGTCATAATCTCCAATCGTATGACCGATGAATTGAGTGATGTTGCCAGTTAGGTGTATACTCGCTATCTGTTTGGCAGTGATTAATAGAGGCTATCCGTGAAGTATTTGGTAACGGGCGCCGCCGGTTTTATTGGCGCCGCGGTAAGTGACAAGCTACTGGCACAGGGCCATGAAGTTGTTGGTATAGATAACCTTAATGATTATTATGATGTTGCCCTAAAAACGGCGCGCCTTGAGCACATAAAGCACGAACGTTTTACCTTTATTGAGTTGGATCTTATTCAGCAGCAGGCGCTGGCGCAACTATTCGAGCAGGAAAGGTTTGACCGCGTTATTCACTTAGCGGCCCAGGCCGGTGTGCGTTACTCTATTGATAACCCTCATGCCTACGCCGAAAGCAATCTGGTTGGCCACCTAAATATCTTAGAAGCCTGTCGCCATAACCGGATTGGGCACCTAGTCTATGCGTCATCCAGCTCTGTTTATGGCTTAAATGAAACCACGCCTTTTTCTACCAGTGACTCGGTGGATCACCCAGTTTCCCTCTATGCGGCGACCAAAAAGTCTAATGAAGTAATGGCTCATAGCTATTCTCATTTATATGGGTTGCCGACAACCGGGCTGCGCTTCTTTACCGTGTATGGCCCCTGGGGTCGCCCGGATATGGCCCCTTATATTTTTACCAAGAAAATCCTTAACGGCGAAACTATAGACGTGAATAACCATGGCGATATGTGGCGTGACTTTACCTATATCGACGATATTGTCGAGGGTGTGGTGCGTATTGCCGATGTGGTGCCCGAGCCAAACTCGGAGTGGAAGGTTGAGTCTGGCTCGCCTGCGACTAGCTCGGCTCCTTACAAGGTTTACAACATCGGCCATGGCAGCCCTATTAATCTGATGGACTTTATTAAGGCGATTGAAGACGAGCTGGGTATCGAAGCGGTGAAAAACTTCCGCGAAATGCAGCCGGGCGATGTGTATAAAACCTATGCCGATACCGAAGACCTTTTTGTCGCAACGGGTTACCGTCCGCAGGTCGATGTTACCTCCGGGGTTAAGCAGCTTGTGCAATGGTATAAAGGTTTTTACGCCTAATTTAAAGCAGGAAAAGGTATGACAATCTTAGTTACCGGCGGAGCCGGTTATATCGGCTCACACACGGTACTGGAGCTGCTCGAACAGGGCAGTGAAGTAGTGGTGTTCGACAACCTTTGTAACAGCTCGCAAGAGTCGCTACGTCGCGTTGAGGCGCTAACGGGTAAGAGCGTGACCTTTGTTCAGGGCGATATTTGCGATAAAGCGGCCTTGGATAAGGTGTTTAGCGATCATTATATCACCGCCGTGGTACATTTTGCTGGCCTTAAGGCTGTGGGCGAGTCGGTGAGCAAGCCGGTGATGTACTATCAAAATAATGTCCAAGGGTCGCTTACCCTGATTGATGCGATGCGCGAAGCCGAAGTGTTCTCTTTGGTATTTAGCTCATCCGCTACGGTTTATGGCGACCCGCAAACCTTGCCCATAGATGAAAACGCTCTGGTAGGCGGCACCACCAACCCTTACGGCACCTCTAAATTGATGGTGGAGCAGATTCTAGAAGATGTAGCCAAGTCCGACCCTCGTTGGCGTTTTGCTATCTTGCGCTACTTTAACCCGGTTGGTGCCCATCATAGCGGGCAAATAGGTGAAGACCCTAACGGCACTCCCAATAACCTCTTGCCTTATATCTCTCAGGTAGCCGTAGGTAAGCTGGAGAAGCTGGCGGTATTTGGGGATGATTACCCAACCAAAGACGGCACTGGAGTGCGCGATTACATTCATGTTGTCGACCTGGCCTTGGGTCACCTTAAAGCCCTGGACTGGCTTCTTGATCACAGCGGCGTGCATATTTATAACCTGGGAACCGGCAACGGTTACTCGGTATTGGAAATGGTGCAGGCCTTTGAGCAGGCGGCGGATAAACCCGTACCCTATCAAATTGCCCCGCGTCGTGATGGCGATATCGCCACCTGTTATGCCAGTGCGCAAAAAGCTTTGAATGAGCTGGGATGGCAGGCAGAGCGCGGCTTGATGCAAATGATGCAGGATGCCTGGCGCTGGCAAAGCCAAAACCCCAATGGTTATGAGTAATAACCTGTAGGTCGGTGCTCTGCGCCGACAAAGCTAACTATGTGCATATTTGTCGGCCTGAGGGCCGACGTACAACGTGCATTTGCGCCCCCTTTGTAGGTCGGTGCTCTGCGCCGACAAAGCTAACTATGTGCATATTTGTCGGCCTGAAGGCCGACCTACAACGTGCATTTGCGCCCCCTTTGTAGGTCGGTGCTCTGCGCCGACAAAACTAATTATGTGCATATTTGTCGGCCTAAAGGCCGACCTACAACGCCTTAGGTCGCGATTTCTATCTTCACTTCGCCTTTGAGGCTTTCTTTAAGTTTATCCGCAAGCGCTTGCTTTGCCTCTGTATCGCCATGCACTATTTTGATATGTCTTGGCTTCTTCGTCATGCCGCTAACAAATCGCACTAAATTGGCCTGATCCGCATGGGCGCTGTAACCGCTAATGGTATGTATCTGTGCCTTAATATCGATCCTTTGCTTATTTAACACCACATAACCACCGCGCGGGCCGTATTTTTGAATATCACGTCCGGGAGTTCCCTGGCCCTGATAGCCGACAAAGATCACATCGGTACGGGGATCTCCTAAAAAAGCTTCTAGGTAATTCACTATGCGCCCGCCGCTGCACATGCCACTGGCGGCGATCACAATCGCCGGCTTTTGCCTCTGCTTAAGATAGTTTAGGGTTTGTAAATGCTCCTGATGACTATCCAGTGTATACAAATGTTCAAAGTTAAGGGGATGACGGCCCTTGGCCACACGTGCCTTGGCTTCTTGATCCCAGAGTGATTTAAAGCGTCGGTATTCGCTGGTGAAATTAGCGGCCATGGGGGAGTCGATGATCACCTCAATGTCCTGCCAAAACGACCTTTTAGGAGCGCTGTGGATGATCTGCTCCAGCTCGTAGAGTAGCTCCTGAGTACGGCCTATGCTAAAGGCGGGAATAAGCACCACGCCGTTATCGCGCACCGCCTTTTCAATTACTTCCTTAAGTCGTTTACTGCGGTTTTTACGCCCCTGATGCAGGGTATCGCCATAGGTGGACTCAATCACCAGGGTGTCGGCCTTGTAGGGTGGTTTAGGCGCTGGCAGCAAGGGCGTGTGAGGTGCGCCTAAGTCTCCGGAAAACACGACTCGTTGCGCTTGCTTTCCTTGGCCCACATCGACTTCGATATAGGCGGAGCCGAGAATATGTCCGGCCCGTTGCAGGCGAAAGCGAACTGGTGTCTTAAAGTACTCCAGTGCCTGCCATTGTTTAAAGGCGATGGGTACCAGTTGCTGGCGAATAAGGCGCAGGCAGGTGGCAACCAGTTGCTCATCTTCTGTGACGCCAAGTTTGAGAGCATCTTCTATGACGAGGGGAAGCAGGGCGGCAGTGGCTTCGGAGGCGTAAATCGGGCCGCTAAAACCGGCGGCAAGCAGGTAGGGGATACGACCCACATGGTCGATATGGCAGTGGGTTACTAGGAGTGCCCGCACCGTACTGATATCAAATTCGATGCCGAGCTCCTGGCGCGCTTCAAGCCCTTGAAACAGGCCGCAGTCGACCAATAAGGACTCGCTCTCGCTCACCTTCAACTGGTGGCAAGAGCCGGTCACGCCATTTACCGCTCCGTGGTGAATGATTTCCATTGCTACTCATAGGCTTAATCGGTACATACCTATTACTATAGGTGAACCGCACACCAGTGCAATGGACTTTTCCTGAGGACACTTAGCGCTAGAGCGCGACTTCCTCTTCGCTCAGGAGACGGTACTCACCCGGGGCGAGATCCGGGTCAAGTTCTATGCCGGCAATGGCTTCGCGGTGCAAGGTCACCACCTTGTTACCAACCGCGGCCAGCATGCGCTTAACCTGATGGTATTTGCCTTCGACTATATGCAGGCGAATTTGGTATGGCGCCAACACTTCGACCTTGGCGGGTAGGGTGAGGTCGCGCTCACCATGAAGCTGCACACCTTGCTCAAGTTCACTAACCGCTTGCTCTGAAAGCGGCTCGGCCAGCTCGACCAGATAGGTTTTGAATTTTTGCTTTTTCGGGCTGGTGATCTGGTGGCTCCATTGACCATCATTGCTGATCAACACCAAACCCGTGGTGTCTATGTCTAAGCGTCCGGCAATGTGTAACTCGCTCAGGTTGGGCTCATCAAGCAGTTCAAACACGGTGGCATGGAGCTCATCGCTATTGGCGCACACATAACCTTCCGGCTTATTGAGCATAAAGTAGCGTATCCCTTGATAGGTGAGAATCTCACCATCGAGCATAATTTCATCTTGTTCAGTCACTGCTTGATCAAGCTGCCTAGTGACTTCTCCGTTGACGGTGACACGCTTTTTCTTAATGGCGGCTTTGGCGTGAGTGCGCGGAATTTCCGCCAGGTTGCTAATAAACTTGTCTAATCGGCAGGGGAACTTCATTGGGGACGGGCTTAAACTTGGTTACAATGGCGCGAGTATAGCCCATGCCGCATAGTGAAAACAGCCACCTTGAGTAAAATCCTCGACCAATACTGCCAGCTTATTGGCAATAAAGAGATCCTCGCCGATCCCGTGCAGTTGCGTGCGATCAAGGCGCTGGCAAAGCTGGCGTCGGCTTTGGAGGCAGACCAAGCATCCCCTCGCTTTTTCTGGCAGCGCAAACGCCTTATTCACGGGCTTTATTTACATGGTCCGGTAGGGCGGGGCAAGTCCATGCTGATGGACTTATTTTATGAGCAGATAGCGATAGCAAATAAACAGCGCCTACACTTTCATCACTTTATGGCCTGGGTGCATGAGCGCTTGCAGGCATTGCAAGGGACTAAAAATCCCATGCGACAACTTGCCAATGACTATGCGTCGCAGACACGCTTGCTCTGCTTTGATGAATTCTTTGTCAGCGATATCGGTGATGCCATGATCATGGCACGCCTGTTCGAAGCCCTGTTTGCCGAAGGCGTGGTACTGGTTGCAACCAGTAACTGCCAGCCCCATGAGTTATACCGCAATGGCCTACAGCGCGCCCGTTTTGAGCCGACAATTGCCTTAATTGAAGCTCATTGTCAGGTCTGTGATGTCAGCGGCGAGCAAGATTATCGTCTGCACGGGTTTAACGGCTTTCGGCATTTTATCGAGTATCAGCCGGAGCGCCTGTTGCAGCGTTTTAGCAAGGAGCAAAAACAAGCTGCCCACAGCCAGGCCTTGTTGATCCACTATAGGGCCGTGCGTTTTCAAGCCCTCGGTGAGCGCGCCGCCTGTATCGATTTCCTTGAGCTATGTGGGTTGGGGCGATCCAGTGCCGATTATATGTTTCTCGCCCAGCGTTTCGATGTGCTCTACGTGGATAAGGTACCCTTAATGGGCGTGGAAAAAGTACAACACTTTACCGCTCAAGGCATTGAAGAGGGCTACATACGTGAGCGGGAGCAGATCAGTCATGCCCTGTTTGACGATGAGGCAAGGCGTTTTATTGCGCTGGTGGATGAGTTTTACGATACGGGGAAATTGATTGTCATTGCCGCTCAGGGGGAGCTGACTCATTTATACCAGGGCGAGCGTTTGGCGTTTGAATTTGCCCGTACCCAGTCGCGTTTGATCGAGATGCAGCGCTGGCCATTACCCCTGTAGGTCGGGGTTCACCCCGACAAAGATGCACCATTTTTTGATATGTCGGCGCAAGCACCGACCTATAAGGTGCGAGGGGGGGAGCTACAACCAGATCTTTTGCAGCTCTTGCCACTGCTTCTCAAACTGAGCACTGGGCTTGGCGGTAAAGTTAGAGCGCACAAACTGGTTCATCTTGCCTTCCACATAGGCAAGGAACAGGTTGGCCAATGTGGCTTCGTCGCTGGCAAAAGCCTTACCTTCGCGCAGCTTACGTTCACGTAGAACTTGCTTAAACTGGGTTTCCAGCTTTTCAAACAGGCTTTGGATGCGCTCGCGCAGACGCTCATTTTCCCCTTGCAGGGCGTCGCCGGTCAGGATGCGGGTGATGCCCGGATTCTTCTCGGCAAAAGCCAACACCAGCATCAGCATGTTATACACGCGGCTTTGCGTTTCTTTTTCGTTTTCTAAAATGATGTTGATGCGTGAGAGCAGGGTGTCTTCGATAAACTCGATTAAGCCTTCGAACATACGTGCCTTGCTTGGAAAGTGACGATACAGCGCCGCTTCCGATACCCCCACCTCAGCTGCCAGCTTGGCGGTGGTAATACGTTGACCTGGGCTAGTCTCTAACATTTGCGCTAGTGATTGGAGAATCTGCTCTTTGCGATTAGTGCGGCGTGTGGCAGCCATGGCGTTCCTTTTTAAAGCTCTTTAGTGGTCTTTGACCTTTATTATGAACGCCATCTTAATGCTTTCTGAAATCCCTTTCCAGTTTTTTACATGCTTTAAATCAACTTTGCAGCAATATTTTCCATGACAGTGAGCGCTAACTTATGCTTGTCGGTTAATGGCAGGCTTAGTTCGCTGTCGGCGCTAAACAAGGTCAGGGCATTGCTGTCGCTGTTAAAGCCTTGTCCCTGTTTTGCCACGTCGTTGGCACAGATCATATCCAGGTTTTTATTGCGCAATTTGCCTTTGGCATAAGTGGCAACATCCTGAGTTTCGGCGGCAAAACCTACGGTAAACGGACGCTGTTTGGTTAAGGCGGCCACGTCGGCAATAATGTCCGGGTTTTTCACCAAAGTCAGGGTCAGCTCCTCCCCTTGTTTCTTCATTTTTTGTTCGGCGATATCGGCGGCACGATAATCCGCCACCGCGGCACAGCCGATAAAAATATCCGACTGCGGCGCTAAGGCCAATGCTTGTTGGTGCATCTCCAGTGCGCTTTGAACACCATACACTTGGCATTGCGCCGGTGGCGTCAGGCTCACCGGGCCGGAGATCAAATTCACCTTAGCGCCCAGAGCCAGTGCCGCTTCGGCCAGGGCATAGCCCATTTTCCCCGAACTATGATTGGTAATGTAGCGCACCGGATCGAGCGCCTCGCGGGTTGGTCCGGCGGTGATGGTGACGGTTTTGCCCGCCAACACCTGCTCGTGCGCGGGAGTGCAGATCAGCTCTACTAATTCCATCGGCTCCAGCATACGTCCGGCACCCACATCGCCACAGGCCTGCTCGCCGCTGCCCGGGCCCCAAATGGCGACACCGCGTTGAGCCAAGGTGGTTAAATTCGCTTTGGTGGCCGGGTGGGCATACATTTGTTGATTCATCGCCGGGGCGATGGCAACGTCGGCATCCGTCGCCAGCAACAGGGTGGTGAGGAGATCATCGGCAATGCCGGCAGCCATTTTGGCAATTATGTTCGCCGTTGCAGGGGCAACTAAAATCAGATCCGCCCATTTGGCAAATTCGATATGGCCCATGGCCGCTTCGGCTTGAGGGTCGAGCAGGGAGTCCGACACCATTTCACCGGATACCGCCTGCATGGTCAGTGGCGTGATAAAGTGTTTGGCACTGTCGGTCATCACCACTTTAACCTCACAACCGCGCTCTTTAAGGCGACGTGTTAACTCGGCACATTTGTAGGCGGCAATGCCGCCGCTGATCCCAAGGACCACTTTTTTGTTTTGCATAGCGAACAATAATTCAGTTGATATTTAAACGGGTATAACGCCCCAAACTGGGGTAAAAGATACCAGATGTCGGCCCCTTGCACTATAGTTTAGCAATTAGCAAAGCAAGGAGTGCTTATGCGTATCACCGACATCCCCCAGGCGCAAAGGCCGCGTGAGAAGCTGCTTGCCAGCGGCGCTCACAGCTTATCCGATGCCGAATTACTGGCCATTTTCTTTCGTACCGGTGTGCCCGGCGCCAATGCCGTGGAGCTGGCGCAGCAGGTGTTAAGCCACAGCCAGGGGCTGTCGCCCTTGTTGAGCGCCGAGCATGATGATTTTTGCCGCTGGCGCGGTATGGGCACGGCTAAGTATGTGCAATTACAGGCGGCCATCGAGTTGGCAAGACGACATTTGCTCAGCGCCTTAGAGCGCGACACCTTGTTTGATTCGCCGCAGGCGGTGCGTGATTTTTTGCTGCTTGAGCTAAAAACTCAGCAGCGGGAGCAGTTTTTAGTGCTGTTTTTGGATGCGCAGCACCGCTTAATCACCAGGGAAGTCTTGTTTCAGGGCACCATAGATGCAGCGTCCGTCTATCCGCGCGAGGTGGTAAAGGCGGCACTGAAGCACAATGCCGCAGCGGTGATCTTGGCTCATAATCATCCCAGCGGCGTGGCCGAGCCCAGTCAGGCGGACAAACTGATCACCCATAAACTCACTCAGGGGTTGGCGCTGGTGGATATTCGGGTGCTGGATCACCTGGTTGTAGGCGGCAGTCAATGCGTGTCTTTTGCCGAGCAGGGACTGCTCTAAACTCTTTCCGTTATTTGTTGTTCGTTTCAGAGTATGTAGTTAGTTCACACAGCGAGCAGAAGGCGTTTAGATGGCGCTCAGAGTAAAGCACAAAAATAAACGCCTTTAGTGCAATTTAAATGCAGTTTTTGCTTTCCCTTTGCCGCCTAGATCTCTATAATTGGCCGCTATCAAAATTCATACATGAGCTGATTCTGAGATCAGGTTTCTTGAACTTTGCCTGTCTATGCTGTATAAAGAGCGCCCTTCGATTTATCCCGGGGCAGTATACAAAAAGGCCATAAGGGAAAATTAAGCTCGAGCGAAGTTATTGGAGATAAATAGACATGTCTAAAGTCTGTCAAGTTACAGGTAAGCGCCCAGTGGTAGGTAATCACCGCTCACACGCGCGCAATGCGACTAAGCGTCGTTTCCTACCTAACCTACAAACTCACCGTTTTTGGGTTGAAAGCGAAAAACGCTTTGTATCACTACGTACTACTACTAAAGGTATGCGTATTATCGATAAGAAAGGCATCGACGCGGTTCTAGCAGAAGTCCGTGCTCGCGGCGAAAAAGTTTAAGGAACCTAAGTCATGCGCGATAAGATTCGTCTAGTTTCAACTGCCGGTACTGGTTACTTCTACACTACCGACAAAAACAAGCGTAACATGCCTGAAAAAATGGAGATCAAAAAATACGATCCTAAAGTTCGTAAGCACGTGATCTTCAAAGAAGCGAAAATCAAGTAATTTGATTCTTAGCTTTTACAGCATATGCTAAAAAACCCGACTTTATGTCGGGTTTTTTGTTGCCTGATTTTTATTCCTTTAATTCGGATTCTTCGTTGCCTGCAACTGCGGATTTTTGCTTGAGCCGTTTTGTTGAGCATCTTTGATCAGCGACATTTTCGGCGGCTGCAACGCGACAATTTTCTCCCCTTGCTCCGGCGGTCGCTCCATATCCTCGGTAATGATACGCACAGATTTCTCGGCACCAATAATAAATAAGGGAATGGCCTCGGCATTAAATTCCTGGTATTGCTGCCAGTCAAATTCTTCACTTAAGCGTGTTGCACTGACCTTGCCGCCCTTGGCTATCAGGCTGCTGAGCTTGGCGTAGGAGCCATTATCGCCAAAGAGGATCTGCCGTGATAAGAAGGTGGCACTGTCTTTATTGGCTTTGGCGTGGTTTTGCGAAGACTTTAAAGAGAACACCTTATTCTCCCCCAACAAATGGCTAAAGTATTGAATACCCAAGGCATTGTGATGGCGGTTTGGCGACAGGGCCAATACCTTATTGAGATTGCCAAGAGGGAGGTAACGCTCGGCATGCTCGGATTGCGGGTTGCCGTAGTAGCAGGGCAGGCCATCCATGCGTGCCATTTTGCAGTTTTCCCAGGCCGGATCGGAGAGATGCACATCTATATCCTGATCTTTTAAGCCACGGGCAATGGCGCGAGAAACATGGTTGGCACCAATAAACAGCAGGGTTGATGGCGCCGGTTGGCGCACTTCCAGCAGTTTTGCTAAGGGTACGGCACTGAGACTGTTAAGCACGACTGTCACTATGATCACGGTAAAGATCAGCGGCACCATTTTATCGGCATCGAGGATACCGGCTTCGGCCATACTGAGGGCGAATACCGAGCCCACGGCTGCGGCGACTATGCCTCGTGGTGCTATCCAGGCCAACATAATACGGGACTTTATCGGCAGGTCGCTGCCATAGGTGGAAAGCAAGATATTTAACGGACGCGCCACAAATAGAACAATAGCGAGGAAGAAAAACACCTGCGCATCCAGAGCCAGTAAATCCGATAACTCCAGGCGCGCCGCCAAGAGAATAAACAGGGTGGAGATAAGGATCATGGACAAATCTTCTTTAAACTCCAGCACCGAGTCTATTTCCAAGTCATCCTGATTTGCTAACCAGATCCCAAATACTGTCACTGCCAGCAGGCCCGACTCATGACTGAGATGATTGGATACGGTGAAGCTGATCAGCACCAAAGCAAGGGTAAAGAATTTATGTAGATCGTAGGGCAGCCATTCACGACGAATAAGCTGAGTGGTGATCCAACCTGCGGCGGCGCCAAGTGAAAAGCCAACGCCTAAGGTGGTCACCAGGGCGCCCAAAGTATGGCTAAAGACATCGCTTTGACCTACCAGCATTACGGCCTCAAACACCAAGACAGCAAATAAGGCGCCAATGGGGTCAATCACTATGCCTTCCCAGCGCAGCACTCGGTCAATATCCTGGGTTGGGCGCATGGCATTGAGCAGCGGCGCAATCACGGTCGGCCCGGTTACCACTAATACGGCACCCAGTACCGCGGCCACCCGCCAGTCCAGCTCAAGCAGTAAGTAAGCGCTGGTGCTGATCACCGCAAAGGTCACCAGCATGCCCACAGAGCACAGGTTTCGTACTACTTTGCCTATGCCTTTTAGCTCTCGAAAGTGCAGGGTTAATGCGCCTTCGAACAGGATCACAGCCACCGATAAGGAGACCACGGGGAAAAGCAGTTCACCCAATAGCTCATCGGGTTTGAGTAAGGAAGTGGCAGGTCCGAGTAGAAGACCGGTAAGAAGGAGGAATAAAATCGCGGGAACGCGAAAGGCCCAGGCGAGCCACTGTGCAATAACGCTGCATAGCGCAATTCCTGCAATATAAACAGCTGACATAAAAACCCTTTTAATCTATCCGTGAAATTTAAGTATGAGGTAAGTGAGCATCGATGACAATGTCGCTCGGCAAAATCCTAACCTTCAGCTGAGCCTTTCCAGCTGTTTATCGTCTGATTGAAAATTAGTATCAGGTCTAATATTTTTTTCGGTTTTAAATTCTACCCTTTCATTGTAAGTTGGTGGTTGTACGTAATATAAATAGGCTTTATGTTCTTTATTGCCCCTTTATCCTTGATATTTAGTGACAGATTCGCATAATAACCTTCGTACATAAAATATTAGAGTGCTAATTAATTGTGGTTTTGTGCTTTATGGAGTCAAGCAAACCACAACTGTTAGTGCTTTTTCTTAACTCCCTTGGGTTGTGGCTAAGCCTTATGCGTCAGTCGCTGTACTGGCCAACCCTAGTTAATCACGGTCCGCTCCATAGCGGCTTTTTTATTGTTTAAATTAGGCCCTTTTTTCTTCGTGATATCGCCACGGCGATAGGCGAGGCTATGAGTTGGTTTATCACCTAAAACCCTGTTGGTAAGGATGTGAAGCACATGCAAACGTTTAAATGGCAACGTATCGTACTTAAAGTGGGCAGCGCCTTAATTGCGCCGGAGCAAAATGGTTGCAGCTCCCGCTATCTGCTCAGCATTGCGCAGTTTATTGTTCGTTGTCGGGCGCAAGGCATTGAGGTGATCTTGGTCTCCTCCGGCTCGGTAGCCGCCGGCTCACACCTGTTTCCGGCCGATAAAGCGCGCTCCGTGGCGATGAAAAAAGCCATGGCCGCGGCGGGACAAACTGAGATGATGGCAGCCTGGGACCGATTTTTTGATTTTCCTTCGGCGCAAATCTTACTGACTCATGGTGACTTGCGTGACCGTGAGCGCTATAAAAGTATTCGTGAAACCATCTTTACCCTGCTTGATCACGGTGTGCTGCCTATTATTAATGAGAACGACACTGTGACCACGGACGATCTTAGGGTGGGCGACAACGATAACCTGTCCGCCATGGTTGCGGCCGCCGCCGATGCGGATGCCCTGATGATTTGCTCTGACGTCGATGGCTTATTCGATAAAAACCCGAATTTACACAGTGATGCTGTGTTGTTGCCCGAGATAAGCAAGATCGACGATTCGATTTATGCTATGGCCGGCTGTGCTACCAGTGCCGTGGGCACAGGAGGCATGAAAACCAAAATTGAAGCGGCAGAGAAGGCAACGTCGCACGGGATCACCACCTTTATTCTAAATGGTTTTAAGGAACAAACTTTTAATCGTTTACTTGAGGGGGAGAATCCGGGCACTATCTTTATGCCGTATGAAAAGCCGATGCAAGAAGCGATTCACTGGCGCACACACACCGCCAGCGAGCAGGGTGAACTTGTGGTTGAAGGGAGTTTTACCGAGCCTCTGGATAAAAATAGCGAACAGCTTAATCCCCATGAGATAGTTGAGGTGCGGGGCGAGTTTGCGGTTGGCGACACCATTTTAGTGCGCAGCGACGATGGCACTAAGCTGGCCAAGGCCAGGGCTAACTACAGCAGTTGTTTGCTGAACTTTATAGCCGAGAACGAAAGCACAGAATTCAGCGATGAGGTGCAAGATTCAATCGGCCCGATTATTTCAGATGAAGACATCGCAGTATTGGAGAAATCATGAGTTTAGTTAAGGATATTTCCGCCCAAGCAGCCAAGGCCGCCAAAGTACTGGCCTTGCTTGATACCGAGAGTAAAAATACCGTATTGCGCGATATGGCCAAGGCGCTGCGCGACAATAAAGAGCAGATTAAAACACGCAATGAACAAGACCTTGCCCAGGCCCGTGACAACAACTTGGCCCCGGCCATGGTTGACCGTCTGACCCTGACCGATGCCCGTATCGAAGATATGGCCATTGGTATTGAAACCATTGCCGAGCTTGACGATCCTGTGGGCCAATTACGCTCGTTAGGCGAGCGTCCCAATGGCATCAAAATTACCAAGATGCGGGTGCCGCTTGGGGTGATCTGCATGATTTATGAGGCGCGCCCGAACGTCACCGCCGATGCCGGTGCCTTGTGTTTTAAATCAGGTAACGCGGTAATTTTACGTGGTGGTAAAGAGGCACTGGCCTCAAGCATGGCCATCGCCGAGGTGCTGCATCAGGTATTAGAGCAGCATAATTTACCAACGGCGTTGATCTCGGTGATCCCAGATCCAGACCGTGGTCTGCTGATGGAGCTGATGCGCCAGCGCGAGACCATTGACCTTATTATTCCTCGCGGTGGCGAAGGCCTGATTAACTTTGTCACCGAGAACAGCACCATTCCGGTGATCCAGCACTTTAAGGGCGTATGTCACCTTTATGTGGATAAGGACGCAGATTTGGATATTGCCCTAAATCTGCTGTTGAACGGTAAAACGCAGCGCACTGGGGTATGTAATGCCCTGGAAGGCCTAGTGGTGCATCAGGCTATTGCCCCGCAATTTTTACCTATGGCTGCCAAGGCCTTGGCCGAAAAAGGCGTGCGTATTAACGCCGACAGCCAGGCGGCACAGTACTTTGATGGCGCCAAGGTGATAGGTGAAGACGAGTTCGGTGAGGAATACCTGGACTTAGAAATTGCCGTGTGCATGGTAGAAGACTTTAACGCCGCGGTGGCCCATATAGATCGTTTTGGCAGCTTTCATACCGAGGTGATCTGCACCCAAAATGAGCAAACGGCGGCGCTGTTCCAACGCAGTGTGGATGCGTCTGTGGTTATGGTGAATGCATCATCACGCTTCTCAGATGGTTCACAGTTAGGCTTAGGTGCCGAAATTGGTATTGCCACTACCAAATTGCATGCTTACGGTCCTATGGGGCTGGAATCCCTTACCACGGAAAAATACCTGGTCAATGGTATTGGTCAGGTGCGTGACTAATAAGGATTCCTCTTAAGTAAGAAGCCGCTTGATAGCGGCTTTTTTTATGCGTGCTGCGACTCGGCTGACAAAGCGCTTTAAGCCATGCCTGCTTGGTTATCTCCATGCTGTGCCAAGACTTTCTTGGTATTGCAAGGGAAGTTGGTAAAGACGCCATCTACCCCCAGTGCCTGCATGGTTAAAATATCTTCGTCTTTATCTACCGTGTAGGCATAGACCTCCAGCCCCCGCGCCTTTGCATCGGCGACAAACTGATGATTAACAAAGTTTTTATCCAAGTGCAGACTATAGGCATTAAGACGCTGAGCAAATTCCGCATAGCCTAAGGGAATAGACGATGTTAATGCGCCAATTTTGACCCAGGGCAGATGTTGCTTCAACCATTGCAGTTGGTGGTGATCAAAAGAAGAAACAATAAGTTGATCGCGGTTGAGTCGGCCTTGGTCGACATTGTGCTCCAAGGTGCTGACCAGCTTATCGAGGGAAAAGGTGTGTTTTAACTCCAGGTTCAGCAGGGTCTTATTGCCTACCCAGTCAATCACATCTTGTAAGCCCGGCACCTTTTGTCCATTTCCGGCATCCACCCGCCTAATATCGGCAAAGGCGGTGGCATTAACCTTGCCTTGCCCCGAGGTGGTTCTGTCCAACCAGGAGTCGTGGATGATAACGTAGTCATCCAAACAGCTTTGCAGATCTAATTCAATGCCATCGACACCTATGTCTAACGCCGAGTTAATGGCGATTTCGGTGTTTTCCGGGTGGTTGCCGCTGGCTCCGCGGTGTGCAAAAACCTTCATTTTGGTTGCCTCGAGACTGACCAGGTTTCAAAAAGGGCAGCGCTGACTATCATCAGACCGCCGATTAACGTCGCCGTATCGGGACGCTCTTGCAGCAGCATAAACGCCAAAATGGTTGCGTACAAGGGCTGTAAACAAGAGATAAGCCCGGCGGTGGTGGCGCTGAGCCCTCGCAGTGAAGCTGCAAATAAGGCATGGGGCGCGGCGGTAAAAACAATGGCTACTAGGAGCAAGAGGGCAATGTCACGCTCGGGGATGTCCGTCACCGGCACCTCGACAAAAGCGCACAGCATCAGCGCCGCAACCAGGGTTTGGTAAAACATGGTTTGCGGGCCACTGTAATGGGTGAAATAACGCTTTTGGAAAATATTGCGCAGGGCAAAGCACAGCGCCGAAAACACCCCGGTAACTATCCCCAAAGTAATATCGTTGCCTAAATTCGCTTCGGGCACCAAGAGGTAAATGCCCCCACTTACCACTAAGGCACTGACTATATCCTTGGCTTTTGGCCATTGACTATGAAACAGGGGTTCTATTAAGACGGTCAGTACCGGATAACTGAAAAACGCGATTATGCCTATGGTGATCCCCGCCAGCTGCATGCCGGCAAAGTAAGTGACCCAATGTATGCCAACTATCATGCCTAGCCCAATGGCAATAGCATAATCTTTACGGCTGCTTAAACGTATACGCTGACCCTGAAAACCAAGCAGCAAGGCCAGGACGGCTGCGGCCACCGCGGTGCGATAGACTGTGATGTCTAAGGCCGAGAGATTGATCAACTTGGCAAACAGGGCGGTGCCGCCAAATAAGAGTACGGCAACGTGCAGATAAATAAGGCTTTGTTTATGGGGATTCATAACGGCAAGGCTGAATTTTTTGTCAGCATATCATGGCAATTAAGGCAGAGAAATGAAGGAGTCGGGCATTTTCGTGTAAATGCGACCAAGGGCTAATCTAGGGGGATAATTAGCTAGGGATGGGCTTGGGTGCCAGGCTAACACAAAAGTCTATTTAGAAAGAAAGTGGTGGAGCTAAGCAGGGTGAAAAACGCTCGAAAAAAGCGCTGCTTTTTTAGTTTTGAACGCGAGGTAAGGATACCGAGCTGGGTGGTCGCAGGGATGCTAACCAATAAGTTAGATATAGAAAGAAAGTGGTGGAGCTAAGCAGGATCGAACTGCTGACCTCCTGCGTGCAAGGCAGGCGCTCTCCCAGCTGAGCTATAGCCCCACTTCTTAGGTGGACTCCCGAAGGAATGCTGATCATTTTATAAATTATTAGAGGCTGGTCAAGCATGGGAACAGAAAAAACTGCGATAAATTGACCAAATGTGTGCGGGCTTTGTTACAGTAGCGGGTAAGTATAAGAACAACAGTCGAAGTTATGAAAAGCGCTCTGTCCCTTTTATTATTTACCGCCTTGTTACTGGGCTGCTCGTCCGCCCCGGATGAGCGTCAATATGAAATTCATAGTCAGGATTTTTACGCCAAGCTTGATGATCAGGGGCGCAAGATTTTTGCCTATGTGATGACGGTTAAAGCCAGTAAGCGTGCCGCCTTGGATCTCAACAAGCCCATCAGTCGCAAGCAAATGAAAACTTATATCGAACGCGAGCATTTTGATGAATCCAGGGTGCTTAAGTTACAACTTGAAGATGAAGCAGCAGCGGCGCTGAAAAAAGAGTTAAAAGAGCGCGATTATTGCCCCGATGCCTATGAGATAAACCAGGTACTCTGGCGCGACTTTAGCGTGCAGTTGCGTGGCGTTTGTTTGTAATGGCGGCAAGTATAGAAGAGTTGGCTGCGCTGTTGTCGCAACTGAATATCGATTGTGAAAAGGTCACCCATCCGCCGCTGGCCACCGCCAGTGCCGCCGATGAAATAGCCCTGCACCGACCCGGCGTGCGTTTGAAAAACTTGTTTTTGCGCGACAATTACGGCCGTCGACATTTTTTACTGATCACCGCCCATGATGCGCTGGTGGATCTTAAGGCGCTGTCGAAGGCGCAGCAGGTGTCTCGTTTAGGTTTTGCTTCCGATGATCGCTTACTGCGCTATCTGGGTGTGCGCCCCGGTTGTGTATCCATGCTGGCCCTGATGAACGACCCTCAGCAGGAGGTGGAGTTATGGCTGGATGCGGCTATTTGGGATGATTCCCAAAACATTAACCAAGACGAAACCTTGTACCATTGTCACCCCTTCGATAATGAGCAAACCTGGCTGATGCCCAAGGCCGGGCTCAACAGTTTGTTTAAGCACTGGCAGCGTCAGCCCTTGGTGTTGCCCGTGGCTAAGCGTTGAGGCAGCACTATCAAGCCATAACCCATTAAGCAGACAAGCAAAATACAGGTCAAAAACGCATACTCGCCATATTCCTGATAAAGCAGCCCGGGTAAAAATGAGCCCAAGGCGCCGCCGCTGTAATAAAACGACACATAGACACCATTGGTCAGGCTGGCACTGGCGCTACTGAGGCGATTCACCAGCGGTGCGGCACTGGCATGAATAATAAACATGGCGGCGCAGAAGCAGGTAAAGGCGATAAGGAACACGCTCAGGTGCTGATAGAACATCAGTACTATGGTGGCGCAATAGAATATAAATACGCCGCCGAGCAAGGCAAACACATTCCTAAAGCGCCTGTGCAGATAGGGGGTGATCAAGGTCGCTAAGGCGCCAAGTAAATAGCCGCTATAGACTAAGCCAATATTTTTGGTGCTGCTCATGGCATAGGTGCTGCGCAGAATAAAGGGCAGGTAATTCAGCAGTGCGGCAAAGCAAAAGAACATGCAAAACACCGCCCCATAGAGGCTGATAATGCGCGTTGTTGCCAGCGCCTTAATATTGCCCCGCCAAGGCGTGTGGGCCTGATAGACGGGCTCGGTCTTGGCGCGAATCAGTAAAGCCAACAAGATCAAGAGTAAGGAATTTAGCCAAAAGAAGCTCTGCCAGCTCAGGTATTCGGCAAAACCCGCCGCCAGGGCGCGACCTAAAAAGCCGCCGGCTATGGTACTGCCGATATAGCCACTCATTTTGGTGTTGATATCTTCCCTTTTAAAGCGCAAAGCTATGCTGGCGGTCATGGCCGTGAGGGCGGCGGGTAGTGCCAGGCCTTGTAACAGGCGCAGGGATTGTAACTGCCAAAACTCGGTGCACAGGGGGACCAGGGCATTGCTAACGGCCAGCATCAGCATCACAATTTGCAGCACCCGATAGAGGTTACGACGATTGAGAAAAACGCCATAAAACAAAGGGGCTATGGCCAAGGGAAGCATGGTTAAGGTCATTAGCGACCCGGCACTGGCGGGGCTGACCTGATATTGCTGGGCAAAAAGCGCAAGCAGAGGCTGCACCGCATACAGCACAAAAAATATCACCACAGAGCAACAGAGCAACAACCAATAGGGCATAATAACGGACGTCAGAGACCAGGCGCGAGGGAGTGTATCATAGCCTCAAAGAGAGGGATAAAGCTTGCGATTAATCAAAGTGGCATCAGTTCGGCCATGCTACTGTCATTTCGTCAAAGGATGGGTAAAATAACCTTATTAAGTTAGTTTGTTGAAAGTGACAATTATGGGTTCTTTACAAGATCAACTGCTAAAAGCAGGCTTAACCACCGAGCACAAGGCCAAGGTGGCAAAAACAGAAAAGCGCAAAGCGCAAAAGAAAAAGAAGAAAAAAGGTGCCACGAGCGATCAAAGCGATTTGCAAAAGCATATCGAGCAAACCAAAAAGGCGCAGCAGGAAAAAGCGACGCAACTTAATGAGCAACGCCAGGAAGAGCTCAAAGAGCGTGAACAGGTAGCCCGTGTGAAGCAGATTTTAGAGCATCACAACCAGGACGAAATTCGCGGTCCACTGACCTTTAACTTCACCTATGAAAACAAGGTGAAGGAAATTGAGGTGAATGCGCAGACACAAAAAGGCCCTGGCCAATGGTCGCTTGGCCATTTGTGTGCTGGAAGGAAAATTTTATGTATTGCAGGATGAACCTGCGCGTAAAATCGCTGAAGTAGATGAAAAATATATTGTTTTCCATGTTGAAAGCGATGATAAAGATGTCGATGAGGACGATCCTTATGCAGGCTACGAAGTTCCTGATGATCTGATGTGGTAATGCGCCATTTTTTGATTGCCGGATGCTCAGCGTCTGTTAATTCTTAGTTGCTACAGTAAAGAACAAGGGTCTACACTCATTGCTAGTGGGGGGGAACCTCCCCAAATTTTACCGTCAATTATAAGAGTAAATATTATGAAAAAGTTCACTAAAGTACTTATGGGAGCCGGTGCGATTGCTGTTTCTGCAATGGCGATGAATGCGCAAGCGGCAGACGGCAAGGCGTTATACACAGAGAAAAACTGTCACACCTGTCATGGTGCCGACGGCAACGCGCCAATTATGCCGCTTTATCCTAAGCTGGCTGGCCAGAACAAAGAATACCTAGTGGCGCAAATGAAAGACATCAAGTCTGGCGCTCGTGCCAACGGCATGTCAATGGCGATGAAAGCCATGGTAGCGACCGTTTCTGACGAAGAATTTGCTGCGATTGCCGAGTACCTTGCTGGCGTTAAATAACGTCAGGTACAAATTTAGATAAAAAACCACCGTATGAGTTTTACTCTGCGGTGGTTTTTTGTTGAATGGCAGTTGATAAGTGTTTAGACTTCTATCCATCTATAAAGTGTGCGGAGTAGTGCATGACCCTGATCCCCCAGTTACCTAAATTAAACCTTAAAGATAAGGTCAGCGAACAAGAATGGCGCCTGCGCGTCGACCTGGCGGCCTGTTACCGCTTGGTTGACCATATGCGTTGGGGCGATCTGATTTACACTCATATGTCGGCGCGTATTGCTGGCACCGACGAGTATCTGGTTAATGCCTTTGGGCTGAGTTTTGATGAGGTGACCGCCTCGAATCTGGTGAAGGTAAATCTTAACGGCGAGATCTTAGATGATACCCCGCATGAGATTAACCCTGCCGGCTTTACCATTCACAGCGCCATTCATGAAGTGCGTGACGATGCCCATTGCGTGATCCATCTGCACACCAAGGAAACCATTGCCGTGGCCAGCGTTGAAGGCGGGCTTCAGCCTTATTCACAACATTCTATGTTCTCCCTGCCATCCTTGTCGTATCACGACTATGAAGGGTTGGCGGTGAACGAGGATGAAAAGGCGCGTTTGCAGCGTGATTTAGGCACCACCAACCATATGCTGCTGGTGAATCATGGCGGCTTAACCGTCGGCCCTACGGTGGGTGATGCTTTTATGCGTTTTTATGACTTGCAACGTGCCTGTGAAATTCAGGTGGCGATGCAAAGCATGAAGCAGAACCCGATTCGGGTGCCGCAAGCCATTATCGACAACATTTATCATCAAGCCAATGTGGTGCACAGCGGCAGCACCGGCGGGCAGTTAGCATGGCCTGCAATGTTACGCAAAGCGTATCGTTTAGACCCGGGTTTTGCCGAGTAAGAAGGAAAGAATATGAAAGTTAATCGCGTTGAAGTTTTCGACATTCACTGCCCAGACCGTCCAGCCTGGACACCCGTTTTTGTTCGTATTCACACCGATGAAGGGATCAGTGGTGTCGGTGAGGCTGGTCTAGCTTATGATCTAGGCCACAGCGCTGCGGCGGCCATGATTAAGGAAATGGCCGAGGCCTTCTTGATCGGTCACGACCCGTTTCAAACCGAGCTACTGTGGTCGCGCATGTTGCGTGAGAGCTTCTGGGGCTTGGGCGGCGGCCCGGTAGTCTATGCAGCCATGAGCGCCATAGATACGGCGCTTTGGGATATCAAGGGCAAGGCCTTGGGCTTACCTGTGTATCAGCTGCTCGGTGGTAAGGTAAACGATGAGCTGCGTACCTATGCGTCGCAACTGCAGTTTGACTGGGACAGCGAGTTTAAAGCCCTGGTGCAGCCGCAAGAATATGCCGAGGCGGCACTTAAGGCTATAGCCGAAGGCTATGATGCGGTGAAGGTGGATCCCATTCAATACGATAAGCACGGTAACACCTATTATGATCGCACCAAGATAATTTCCCGCGCGGAAATGAAGCTGTATCGCGCTCGTATGCAGGCCATCCGCGAAGCCGTGGGCGATGAGGTAGATATTATTTTTGAATGTCATAGTCTGCCGGGCGCCACATCGGCGATTCAAATCGGTGAAATTGCCGAGGAATTCGACTGCATGTATTACGAAGAGCCGGTGAATTACTTGAATCATTCCTTGCATGCCAAGGTGGCCGACAAGGTGGCCGTGCCCATTGCCGGTGGCGAGCGCTTGTATAACCGTTGGGGCGTACGCCCTTATCTGGAAGATCAGAGTATCGACGTATTACAGCCGGATATCGGCCTGTGTGGCGGTTTTACCGAAACCAAAAAGGTGTGTGATTACGCCGATATTTTCGACGTGCGTATTCAGGCTCATGTCTGCGGCGGCCCGGTAGCGACCGCGGCGTCTTTACACCTGGAAACGGCGATCCCTAACTTTTTAATCCACGAACATCACACCTACGCCATTAAAAAATGGAACCGCGAGCTGTGTATTCAAGACCCGCAACCGGTTAACGGCAAGTTTAAGGTGAGTGAGGAGCCGGGTATAGGTATCGAGCTAAATGATGAGGTGGTGATGCGCTCGGCTCGGGTAGAGATAAAATAGATATTAATAAATGGGTAAGAAAAAAGCGCCGACATTAGCCGGCGCTTTTTTTGTTAACGACAAGTCAGGGTCGGGGCGGGCAATATCTGCTCGCTATTAAGGTGCTGCAAGTAGCACAACTGACCATCGGTGAGCAGCATAAAGCGCTGTGGCATTTCCAGTTGCTTGCCCATTAAGGGGTTGCCTTGCGCATCGCTAAAGGGCGGTGATTCCAATACCAATGAGCTTTTTTGCATAAACACGTCTTCGCGCACCTTCACTTCCTTGATGTTCAGAGCCTGGGCAACCAGGGTTGCAACCTCTTGCTGGTTTGGTTCGCTCAGCAGCGCCGGGCGCAAGTCGTCCTGATTCACCGTACTGTTACAGCCACTGCTGGTGGCCAAGGTGAGCGCCGCCAGCAGGCTGTGAGACCAAAACTTACGCATTAGTTAAGCTCCTTGGGTAAGGGGGTTACTACGCGGTTGTTTTTCAACTGGGTTTGCCAGCGGTTGTCGCTAATACTCAGTCCCACCTCTGAAACAGTGCTTTGTACCGCATAACCTTTTAAGCCTGCCGCCGTAGTGGGGGCCGGGCAAAAGCCTGTGGTGCGATAGTTTAACGCCGCTGCTAGCATGGCTTCGTTTTTATCACCCAAGAGGTGGGTGAAGTCATCGGCCACCGCACATCCTTCTACATAGACGGGGGCCAGTTCGACGTACGGTGTGTTTTCTGGAGCAAAACCATCGGAGTACTCACCAAAGCCGGCATGGTTTACGCCGGTAAACTGAATGGTGAAGAAGGTGGTGTCACAGTTATCAGTGGGGTAAAAGCCGTAGGGCTTACCACAGGTATTACCGCCAATGAGGATAACTTTAAAACCGCGCGCGGCAGGGATGCCGTTTAAGCCGTTGATCAGCGCCTCACTGGCTGAGCAGGTACTGCTGGATGACAGGACAAAGACGCGATCCAGGTTGAGGCTTGGCAACTTGGTGCCCTTGCGGATCCCTGAGTCGGGATCGAAAGCCAGGTACTCATCAATAAAGGGGATGGGCGTGAGCGCTCTGCCGGTCACCGGGTTGGTGTTTGGATATTTGTCGTTGAAAATGGTTTTTTCAAAAATAAGGCCGTCTGTATTATATGGCCCCGCGACCATATAACCCAGCTGCGCCGCCATGTTTAAATAGCCGCCGCCGTTATAGCGCATATCGATTACCAGATCGCTAATGTTGCTTCCTGCCAATTGATTAAAGGCATCATACAATTGGCGCTCCGCCGGGGCATTGTGATCGTTAAACTGAACATAACCGACATTGCCACTGTTGGTGGCTATGGTGCTTACATTCATCACAGGATCTTGGATAAATTCACCTGTGGTCAGGGTGATGTTGCGCTCCTCGTTTGAACCGACCAATTTAAAGGTAAAGGTGTTTTGTACGCCCTTAACACTTGGGAATAGGGCGCTATTGAGCGTCTCTACGTCATCGCTGTTGATCATATCGACGCCATTTACGGCAATGATTTCCCAGCCGCGTCTCACTCCTGCTGCACTTGCAGGGGTGCCAGGGTCGGTGTAGCTAACCACCACTTCGCGAGGTGGTGCACTGCGAATTAACTTGAAATTAAAGCCATAGCCCATCACGGCGCCGCTTTCCTGCATTTTCTGGTATTCGTCGGTGGGCAAGCTGAAGTGAAAGTTATCCTTAGCCGCGCCGGAGGCGGTAGTGGCATTGGTCTTTAAGGTATTAAAGTAGTCGATAACTCCGGCAACGGAAGCCGGGTTTCGGTCGATGATTTCGTCATACCATAAATAGGTTTCATTGCTCCAAGAACGCAGCCAGTTTTTCTCGTTGATGGCGCTGCATTGTCCTTTGAACTGACTAGACGGGGCAAAAACGCCTTGGGTCCAACTGGATGGGGTGTCGCCACCATTGTCATCTGTGCTACCACCACCACAGGCCAGAAGCGAAGCGCTCAGGGCGCTAATAAGTAAAGGTTTTATAAGCTGGGTCGTCATGTCGAAATCCATTTTTTAGGTGCTCTGTTACTAACTCTATACTAAAGCGTATGTGGGTGTAAAAAGGAAGTTAAAAGTTAAGTTTTATGGCACATTATTAAGTCGTTATCGGTGCAAATTTACTGTCTTTGCTTTAGCATTGAGGGCATTAGCAGCTGTGAGTTCAAGGTCACAAGGGTGAGAAAGAATTTAATATTGGCGATGGTGTTAATAACCGGATTAACGGCTTGTGCCGCACAAGATCAGCGCACAGCCGATGCACTCAAATTTCAACACTGGTATTTAACCAGCATAGATGGGCAAGCGGTAAAAACCGATAATACCTATGTGGGTTTTATCGACGCACTGCAGTTAAACGGCCACACCGGTTGCAATCACTTTTTCGCCAGCAGCAAGGTGGAAGAACAAAGGTTGCAGGTCACTAATCTGGGCATGACTTACAGGGTCTGTGAGGGGGAAGTGCAGCGCAATGAAAGTGCCTTGCTAAGCACCCTAAAGTCATCGCCACTGCTACAGATGGATAAAGAGACCCTGACCTTAACAGGGGCTCATACCCTTACCTTTGTCGTTGGTGTTGCGCCTGGAACCTGAGTCCTAGGCCGCAAATAAACGCTCTAACTGCGCTGGCAAGAAGGGACGTCCTTCGGCATTGACTGAGGTGCCGATAACTTTGGCTTTAAGCACCAGTCTGTCGTCGCTGGCGCGGTAAATATTCTGAATAAAGGCAAACTTAAGGCGGCTTTCGCGCACCATCTCAACGCCGATATAAAACTTATCGCCGGGTACCAAGGAAGCCTTATAATCCATTTCGCTGCGCACTACCACCAGGTTGATACCCTCTTTGGCCAAAGCCACAAAGTCAACATCCTGCTCTAACAGGTACTCATGGCGGGCATGTTCCAAGTAGTTGAAGTACACGCTGTTATTAACTATCCCTTGCAAATCGCATTCGTAGTCACGCACTTTCATATCAAGACGAAATGTCATTATTTTTAATCCTATATTTTTATTTAGCGCTGATGCTAGTATTAGCTGATATGTACATCAAGGCGTAAATGAATATGAGTGAAGTCGCTATTGTAACGGGTGGCAGCAAGGGAATTGGTCTGGCCATTGTAGAAAAGTTAGCAAACCAGGGATATAAAGTTTACAACTTGGATATTGTCACTTCCGATATAGGTGAGTATCGCCATTGTGATGTGCGCGATGTGGCCAGTGTGCAGCGGGTGATCGCTGACATCTGTGAGCGCGAAGAGCGAGTGGATGTCTTGGTCTGCAACGCCGGTATTCACCGCAGTGCCAATATTGAGCAAACCTCTGAGGCCATGCTCGATGAAGTGATTGCCCTGAATATCAAGGGTGCCTTTGCCGCGACGCAATCCGTGTTGCCCTTGATGCGTGAGGCCAAACGAGGTTCTATCGTTTATATTTCTTCCGATCAGGCCTTGGTGGGTAAACGCAATTCCTTCGCCTATAACCTGTCGAAGGCGGCACTGGCCTCAATGACGAAAACCACAGCGCTGGATTATGCCGAGTTTGGCATTCGTGCCAATGCCGTGTGTCCGGGTACCATAGAAACGCCATTGTTCCACAGTGCAATCGACAACTTCTGCGCTAATACAGGTGCCGATAAGGATACCGTGGTGGCCGAGGAGTCGGCACTACAGCCTCTTGGTCGCTTAGGGCAGCCTGAAGATGTGGCCAATCTGGTGGCCTTTTTGGTCAGTGAAGAAGCCAGCTTTATCACCGGCTCCCTGCAGGTGATTGATGGTGGTTATACGGCGCAGTAATGAGTCCGTGGCAGCCTTAATGGAGAAGCCTTTGGCAACACCCATGGCTAAGTCCATGACTACGCCCGTGTTTGATCCCCATGTGCATTTTTTCGCTTATGGCCGTGGGGATTATTATTGGCTTAAACAGCAAGGGCCGCCGTTTTGGCCGCAAAAGCAGTGCATTCAGCGTGACTTCGCCATGGCTGACCTGATACTCGGGCACGGCCTAGAGTTAAAAGGCGTTGCCCATATTGAGGCGGGGTTTGACAATCAACACCCAGCCAAAGAGCTGGACTGGCTGCAAGAGCTGGGCTTTAGAGGCCCGGCAATCAGTTATGCGGCCATAGACCAAGCACCTGAGCAGTTCGCCGCTTCTTTGCAGCGGTTAAAATTCCCCTTGTTACGCGGAATTCGCGATATCACCGAAGGCCTTGATGGAGAGCGCCTGTTAAGCCCTAATGTAGGTAAAAATCTTACCTTGCTTTGTGAGCAGGGCTTGCTTTTTGAGGCCCAGTTTAGTCTGTGTGAGCCCGAGCTAGCGGCCGCTGTGGTGGCCCATGCCAAGGCCAATCCAAGGCTGAATATAGTGATCAATCATGCCGGTTTGGTGACCCCTGCTACCTGGGATACCTGGTTGGAGGGTTTAAGCTTGTGCGCAGGGTGCGACAATATTTATCTTAAGTGTTGCGGCTGGGAAATTACTCACCCGGATGGCGATATAAACTGGCAGCAAAAGGTGATCCGCACAGCAATATTGCACTTGGGCTTCCAACGGGTGATGCTCGCCAGCAATTTCCCCTTATGCTTATTTAAAACCAGCTATCAGCAGCTGTGGCTGGACTATCAAGCCATGGATTTACCCCATTTTAGCGCTCTGGCCTGCGTCAATGCGCAGCGTCTGTACGGCACCGAGACACGGACTCCCGACGCTTAGCACTTCAGATAGATCTCAGGATCTAAATCACGCACATCCACGCTTAAACAATCTGAACGGCGGCAGTAGGTGCTAAGGCACTCCAGCAGTTGGCTGCTCAGTTGCTGCTTTTGCTCGCGAGTGCGCCCAGCCATAATGTAGGCGCATATATGGATAAAGCCGTCCTTACCATCCCCCAATTCATAATGTTGGTAGGCAATGGCACGCGTCTTAATGGTGGCTAGTTCGAATAGGCCGCTGGCATAGGTGGCCTGGTGCACCTTGTCCACTAATACTTGTGGTAACACCGGCAGGTCTTCGGAATGTTCTATGATGATATGGGGCATGGTCACACTCGTTAACATTACATAAGTAGCGCCAGTGAGTAAAAAGACCAATTTTATTAAAACCATGCTCAATCTAACGAGCACTTTTTAATGTAATTGGTATATCTGGTTTAGCACATTTTTAGAAAAATGCCAGTTCCTCTGCGCAAAGCCTATAGAGCCAAGTCTTGGTGCCTTGTTCACCGAGCGTGTGTCGTCGCACCCGGCTGTTATTTTCTATTTGAATTGGTATGCTTGGCGGTAAGAACCTAAGTTGCAATAAAAATGACTATGTTAAGCTGGTTAAAACCTTCGCCTTTACTTGAAGAGCAAGAGCAGCAATGGCTGCTGGATACTTTTTTATGGGCCTATGAACACTTTGATGGTGATTATTTTCGCCAGCAAAGCCAATTGGTCCTGCCCACCAACGCGTTTTTTGCCGGTCAGAGCCATAGCGTGGCGCAAATGGCGGAACAGGTTTTTACCCAGGTAAAACAGTACGCTGGTCTTGAAAAATGGCCCCTGGTGTTGGTCGCACCTGAGCTGAGTCAGCCGCAGCGCTTCCCGCGTATGGAGTTTGCGAATTGTTTACGCGGCCCAGAGGCTCAATTACTGAGTAGTGATGGCCAGGTACAACTCTCATACAACCCGCAACAGATCAATCAGCCACAGGATCTGATTGCCAGCTTTGCGCAGGGTATGGCGCGGGTCATGATTTATCAGGGCGGTCACTTGCCTCCTGGTGGTGAACAATACCTGGATGCCGCCACAGAGGTGGTGGCCAGCTTCTTTGGTTTTGGCGTGATGCTGAGTAACACCGTGTATCAATTCCGCGGCGGTTGCGGCAAGTGTTATAACCCCTATGCCAATCGCTCCAGTGAGCTGTCCGAGCAGCAACAAGTGTTTCTATTGGCGCTGTTTTGTCATATTAAGGGCATAGACAAAGGGGCGGCGCATCTAAAAGGGCACCTGCGCAGCTATTTTAAAAAGGCGACAAAAACATTGCGCGCCTTAGGACAAACCAGTGCCGATCCCTTGTTGCTCTCTCTGCTCACCAAGGAGCAGGCATGAGTTATTGGCCCGAGTTCGCCGCCATAGCCATTGCCCACTTTTTTGCCGTTGCCAGCCCAGGCCCGGACTTTGCCGTGGTACTTAAACACAGCGTCAGTTATGGTCGCGCTAACGGTTTGGCTACCAGTGCCGGGGTGGGTGCCGGGATTCTGGTGCATATCTTTTATTGTTTGCTCGGTGTTGCCTATTGATCTCTCAGGCGCCGACCCTGTTTATGGTGCTGAAATACTTGGCCGCTCTCTACCTTGGTTATTTAGGCGTGCAGGCGCTGCGTAGCAAGCCCGCGGCGGGAGAGTCTGAGCAGGCCCAGCCGCAACCGCAGCTGCATCAGAACTTGCTGGTGGCCTTTCGCCGCGGCTTTTTAACCAATGCCCTGAACCCCAAGGCGACCTTGTTTTTTCTCTCGCTCTTTACCCTGGTAGTATCGGTACAAACGCCAAAAATGGTGCAATTAGGCTATGGTCTCTATATGGCCTTGGCAACCTGGGCCTGGTTTTCTCTGTTGTCGCTGTTGCTTTCTAAGCAGCAGGTTCGGGGCTTTTTTAATGCCAAGGGGTTCTGGTTTGACCGCGCCATCGGCGTGGTGTTAATAGTATTAGCGATTCAGGTGGTGTTGTTATGACACAATATTATTTTGCTTTCGGCTCCAATATGTCGGCGCATCGTCTTGGCGAGCGCTTGCCCGATGCCCGGCGCGTCGGGGTGGCCCATTTACCCGACTATCGTCTGAGCTTCGATATGCTTAGCCTCGACGGCTCGGGAAAGTGCACCATTCACCGTGAAACTGGTGCCAGCGTGTATGGCGTGGTGTGGATACTCGATGTTGAGCAGCAGGAATACCTGCATAAAATCGAGGGGCCGCGTTATGACGTCGCGCATATTGAGGTGACCTTAGTCGACCAGCAAGAGCAGGTCCGAGCCTATTGTTATATCGCCAATACCCTAGATCGGGTGGCCTTGCCGTTCGATTGGTATGTCCAGCATGTGTATCGCGGTGCCCAAGAGGCGAGCTTGCCACAGCACTATATTGCTGAAATCGCCCGCCAAGCCAGTATTGAAGATCTCAATCGCGAGCGGCACCTGAGGGAGATGCAGATCCACTCAGGCCAACCCCAGAAGGGTGACTGTTAGGGCGAAATGGGCGCTGCTGGAAGATCAGGATTCAGAAGTAACTCAAAAGGAATAATAACAATGAAATTTAAAACGCTGCTGCTGTGCAGCGCCGTGTTGCTGGGATTAAATAGCCCGGCGCAAGCCAAGCTGGAAGAACAAAAAATTACCGCTGCCATTGAGCAATCCATGGCCCGTTTTGATGTGCCCGGTATGGCCGTCGCCGTGGTCGCCGAGGGTGACATCGTTTATGCCAAGGGTTTTGGTGTGCGTCATCTCGATACCAAGGAGCCGGTAACCGCCGACACCCTGTTTGGGATAGCTTCAAATACCAAGGCCTTTACCAGTGCGGCCTTGGCCATGCTGGTGGATCAAGGCAAGTTAAACTGGGATGACAAGGTCATTGACCATCTTCCGGAGTTTCGCCTGTATGACGCGTACGCCACGCGCGAGATGACCATCCGCGATCTGCTTAGCCATCGCAGTGGTCTGGGATTGGGACAGGGCGATCTGATGATTTGGCCGGACACGGATAAATCGGTGGACGATATCATCCAGAGCCTGCAGTATTTAAAGCCACAGTCCAGTTTCCGCAGTACCTACGCCTACAATAACCTGATGTTTGTCACCGCCGGTGAGGTGGTCGCCCGTGTAAGCGGCATGAGTTGGCAGGACTTTATCGAGCAAAAGATGCTAATGCCTTTGGGCATGGAGCAGTCACGCGCCGGTTTTTCCCGTATCGCTGAAGACAATAATAACTATGCCACCGGCCATATTCCCTTTAACGGCAAGCTGAACCCCTTCTTCGTCAATTATCTTGAAGACTTCCGTGGTGCCGGTGCCATTGCCTCGAACGTGAAGGAAATGAGTCTGTGGTTGAATACCCAGCTTAACGCCGGGGTTATGGCCAATGGCGAGACCCTGTTTAGCGCCAAGCAGCAAGAGCAAATGTGGCTGCCACATATTAATCGCGCCGTTTCTAAAGCGGCCTTTACGGCGACCAGACAACAGTTCAGTGGCTACGGCTTAGGCTGGTCTATTGTTGATTACCATGGCTATAAACGCGTCGGCCACGGCGGCGGTATTCTTGGCATGGTGTCGCAGGTTTCTCTGCTGCCGGAGAAAAAGCTCGGTGTAGTGGTACTGTCGAATCAGCAGGCCTTTGCAGCGCTTTCGGCGGTGACCGAAGAAATCTTTGAGCAGGCGCTGGAGCTTGAGGATCAAGATTATGTTGAGCGTTTTGCCGAGCGTCATTTTAAAAATAAGGAGCAGGCCTACGCCAATGCCAAGCCGGGTTTAGTCGAAGATTATCAAAGCGCCTTACCGCCTATCTACTATACCGGCACGCTTCATGATGCCTGGTATGGCGACGTGGTTATCGAGCAACTTGATGGCAAGCTGCGCATTGATTTTACTCACACCAAGCGCTTAAAGGGCGAACTGCAGCATCACAGTGGCAACAGCTTTATTGTTAAGTGGGATGAGCCCATGCTCGAAGCGGATGCCTTTATCCACTTTACCCTGAATGAGCAAAATAAGGTAAGCAGCGCCAGGATGCATGCCGTTTCCACCGAGGTCACAGATTTCAGCTTCGACTTCCGCAACCTGGATTTACGTCCGAAGAAGTAGGCCAGTCCTGAAAGCATACAAGCTAACACCAAAGTCGCAGGGTCAAGGCGCTGCGACTTTGTTAAGCTCTTGATTAAAGTGTTTAATGCAGCCAGCTTATGTCCCGTATCGCCGTTATCACTCACCCCGCCTGTCGCCGCCACCAAATGGGCAGCGATCATCCAGACTCGCCCGCTCGCCTGGATGTAATTCAAGACCGCCTGCTTGCCAGTGGCTTAGATTTAGAGCTAGCACAATTACAGGCGCGCAAGGCCGAACGACAGGACTTTCTCAGTGTCCATTCCGAGCAGTTGGTGTCCTTGGTGGAGCAACGCATTCCGGATCTTGGCTATGCGGATCTCGATGGTGATACGCGCTTGTGCCCCGAGTCGTTGCAGGCTATAGAGCGTGCCGTTGGTGCCGGTTTAACGGCCGTGGATGAGGTGTTAGCGGGAAACATAGATGCTGGCTTTTGTGCGGTGCGCCCGCCCGGTCACCATGCCAGCCGAGAGCACAGCGCCGGTTTCTGCGTTTATAACAATCTCGCTATCGCCGTGCGTTATGCGCAGCAGCAAGGGATACAGCGCATTGCCATTTTGGATATAGACGTGCACCACGGCGATGGCACCCAAAGCATTTTTGCCGATGAGCGCAATGTCTTGCTGTGCTCCTTATTTCAAAACCCTCTTTATCCCAACCCCGAGCCGGTCGACAGAGCCAACCTGATCCAATCACCCCTACCACCGGCCAGCGATGGTAATGACTTACGCCGTCTGGTTGAAAGCCAATGGTTACCGGCATTGACCCATTTTGCTCCACAGCTGATCTTTGTATCTGCCGGCTTTGACGGGCATCTGGAAGACGATATGTCGGCACTCAAATTTGTCGAGCAGGATTATGCCTGGTTTAGTCAGCGCCTCGGCGAATTTGCCAAGGCCCATGGGGTGCTGGGCATAGTGTCATTTTTAGAAGGGGGCTACCATTTATCGGCCCTGGCCCGCGGTGTTGAGCATTATCTGCGTGGGCAACTGGCGGCGTATGAAGGGCAATAGCAGCCCGTTACCCATTTAGTCGTCGAGCAAAGGCCAGATCTGACTCTCATCCTGAAGCTGTAACTTAGCCACACAGCAATGTCCCTCGGCGCTTAAATAATCTTGCAGGGCGGTACACAGCAGCGACCATTGACGATCAATGGGCTGGCCCTTGGCATCAAAGTAGTGATGACGGCTATCGAGGACAAAGAGCAGGTGGCCGTTATCCGCGGCTTTAAGCTCACTGGCATCGCTGCACAGGGTGATAAAGTCTGACTCAACGGCCAGTACCGGAAAATCTAAGTTGGGCATATTTTGTCCTAGGTCAGCAGGATAAGGCCGGTACTCATTAGTATCTTTAGGTTACAAGCAGCAGCGCCGAATTTGCTAGGCGCTATAGTCTACCTCAACCTCATAAGCTCCAAACTTACGAATGTTGATTACACCTGTATCAAAGATCAGGTATTGCCCCTTGATGCCGAGCAGCACGCCGCTGACCTTGGGCTCTTTATCAAAATTAAAGGAGCTGATTTTGCTTGGGTAGGTGTCCACTGGGTAGTTGATCTCGACCACCTCTTCGTCCAGCACTTCCACCGCGGTGGCGCCAAACAGTTCGGCCAGTTCATCCAGTTTAGCCTGGATCTGCGGCAAGAGTTCATCGCGGGCGGCAAGCAAGTCCACTTCAACCTGAGTGCCCTTGAGCATATTGCGCCAATTGGTTTTATCGGCAATAAACTCAGCCAAGGCGACTTCCACCAGGCCGGATTGCAGACGAGTCTGCACCCTGATAATAGGCAAGGCCGCCGTGGCGCCCTGATCTATCCAACGGGTTGGGATCTGAGTATGACGGGTAATGCCTACCTTTAGCCCAGAGGTGTTAGCCAGATACACATAGTGGGGGATCATGCAGTTTTCCTCACCCCACTGCGGCTCGCGACAGGTGCCCTGATCATAGTGGCAGGTTTCCGGTTTCATAATGCACATATCGCAGCTGGCAAGCTTACGCATACAGACAAAGCAATGGCCCTGAGAGTAGCTCTTTTTGGTTTTCTTGCCGCAGCTGGAACAGAAGATGTTACCGCTGTAGGTCAGGGTCAGGGTTTTGCCTATCAGCTCATTTAGCGGTAATAGTTCGTCGCCAACGGGAAGCTGGTATTGCACCGCCGGGTTCTGCTCATCACCGAGCTGGGTTTTCATTTTCTTTAGTGTGCCTTGCATATTGCGTCCCAATGGCAAAAGTATGGGCTTATGGTATCAGACCACCGCGGCACTGTCTTCGGCTAGCTGGGTTTGCAGCGATTGGGCGGATAAACTTCAGGCAATAAAAAAGCGAAGCCGGAGCTTCGCTTTCTCAATAGGCCTTTAGCGCCTGATTAGCTTTCGCGAGCAATGGCGCGATAAGCGATATCGGTACGGTACTCAACGCCGTCCCAATCTATGGCTTTTACCAGCTCGTAGGCACGTTGTTGTGCCGCAGTTACGGTTTCACCTAGAGCGGTGGCACAGAGTACGCGACCACCGGCGGTCACTACCTTGTCACCGTCTTGCTTGGTACCGGCGTGGAATACTTTCTCACCTTCCGGGTACTCAACAAGCAGGCCCGAGATGGCGTCGCCTTTAGGGTAGGAGCCTGGGTAGCCTTTGGCTGCAAGAACGACACCTACCGCTGCACGCGGGTCGAACTGAATGTCTGTCTTATCCAGCTCTTCACGGTTAGCAGCTTCAATTAGCTCAACCAAGTCCGACTGTAGACGCAGCATTATAGGCTGAGTTTCAGGGTCGCCAAAGCGGCAGTTGTACTCAATTACCTTAGGCGTGCCGTCTGCAGCAATCATAAGACCGGCGTATAGGAAACCCGTGTAAGGGTGACCTTCCGCGGCCATGCCAGCAACGGTCGGGTTGATCACTTCATTCATGATGCGCTCATGAATTTCCGCAGTTACCACGGGCGCCGGAGAGTAGGCACCCATACCACCGGTATTAGGGCCCTGATCGCCATTATAAGCGCGCTTATGATCCTGACTGGTGGCAAATGGCAATACATTCTTACCGTCGACCATAACGATGAAAGAGGCTTCTTCACCCTCAAGGAACTCTTCGATAACCACGCGGCTACCGGCTTCACCAAAGGCATTACCGGCTAGCATATCGCGTACCGCTTCTTCCGCTTCCGCTTCGGTCATGGCCACGATCACGCCTTTACCTGCCGCCAGGCCATCGGCCTTAACTACGATAGGAGCGCCTTGCTCTTTGATGTACTCAAGCGCTGGCTCAATTTGCTCAAAGGTTTTGTAAAACGCAGTGGGGATATCGTGGCGTGCCAAGAAGTCTTTAGTGAAGGACTTAGAGCCTTCAAGTTGCGCCGCACCTTGCGTTGGGCCGAAAATTGCCAGGCCCTGCTTGCGGAAGGCATCAACAACACCAATAACAAGCGGTGCTTCAGGGCCTACAATAGTCAGTTCAACGTTATTTTCTTTCGCGAACGTGATAAGTGCATCAATATCTTCAACACCAATGGCCACATTTTCTAACTTTGGCTCAAGTGCGGTGCCGGCGTTACCCGGAGCAACAAATACTTTTTCTACTTTGTTTGATTGAGCGGCCTTAAACGCAAGTGCGTGTTCGCGGCCGCCACTGCCAATGACTAGTACATTCATGGCTTATAAATCCTATAGGGGTTTGATGAATTTCAGCGTCATCCGGTCACTTTCGCCGATCGCTTCGTATTTTGCGCGATCTTCTTCACCCAAGCTCAGGCTTGGTGGCAATGTCCACACGCCTTTTGGATGGTTGGCGAAGTCTTTCGGATTGGCATTGATTTCACTTTTCGCAACCAGTTCAAATCCAGCTTCTTGTGCCAGCGCAATCACCCAGCTCTCTTTAACATAACCCGAACGTTTGGCCTTACCGCTATCACGGGTTTCCGGCAAACGGTGATCCACTATACCTAGTACGCCACCGGGTTTAAGGGCGGTATAAAAGGCGCGCATGGCATCTTTCACACCTTGCTCGTCGGCATTCATATACCAGTTATGCAGATTACGGAATGTCAGCACCATATCGGCACTGCCTTCCGGGGCGATATTATGATGGGTGCCGGGGTAAAACTCGGTGAGTCGGATGTCGGAATAGGCACGAGTATTGGCCATCTTTTCCTTAAAGCCAGCCAATGAGCGCTGGTAATACTTCACGTCCGAGTCGGCCGGGAAGTGGGCGGCATACAAGGTGCCTTCGTCTTTAAGTAAAGGAGCGAGAATATCCGTGTACCAACCACCGCCTGGAGAGACTTCAACCACTGTCATATTCGGCTCGATGCCGAAAAAGGTCAGAGTTTCTACCGGGTGACGATATTGATCTCTGGCTTGTGCTTGTGCACTTCTTAGCTCGCCTTGGCTGGCTTCAGTCAGTTGTTCACTGGTGCTGGTGCTTACGCAGGCGCTTAGTGAAAGCGCGATGGCCGCGGTTAGCGCGGTTTTAAAGCCAAATTTCATAATCGAATCCTTGTGATATTTATTATGTGTTAACACAAAATAGCAGATTGATTTGAATAGTCTACGAAAACACGCCAGAGCCTAAATGGCCCTGGCGGTGAGTTTCTTAGTGGCGGAAATGGCGCATACCGGTGAAGACCATTGCCATGCCAGCTTCGTCAGCGGCAGCAATTACTTCTTCATCACGCATTGAACCACCCGGCTGGATCACCGCAGTAATGCCAGCTTCGGCCGCAGCATCGATACCGTCACGGAATGGGAAGAAGGCATCAGAAGCCATAACCGAACCTTTAACCTCAAGGTTCTCATCGGCGGCTTTAATACCGGCGATTTTCGCCGAGTATACGCGGCTCATTTGGCCGGCGCCCACACCGATAGTCATGCCGTCTTTGGCGTATACGATGGCGTTTGATTTAACAAACTTGGCTACTTTCCAGCAGAACATAAGATCTTTCAGTTCTTGCTCGGTCGGTTGACGCTTAGAAACCACTTTAAGGTCGCCCATGGTAACCATGCCTTGGTCACGGTCTTGTACCAGGATACCGCCGTTTACGCGCTTGATATCAACGCCTGTAGTTTGCGCTTGCCATTGACCACACTCAAGTAGGCGCACGTTCTGTTTGGCAGAAACGATTTGTGCCGCTTCTTCGCTGATGCTAGGGGCGATGATCACTTCTACGAACTGACGGGCGATGATGGCTTCTGCGGTATCCGCATCCAATTCACGGTTGAAGGCGATAATGCCACCAAATGCCGATGTTGGGTCGGTTTTAAAGGCACGGTCATAGGCTTCAAGGATGTTTTCACCTACAGACACACCACAAGGGTTTGCGTGCTTAACAATAACACAGGCCGGCGCATCGAATTCTTTTACGCACTCAAGGGCTGCATCGGTGTCGGCGATATTGTTGTAAGACAGCGCCTTACCTTGAATTTGCTTAGCCGTGGCAACCGAGGCTTCTTCAATGTCGTTTTCAACATAGAAGGCCGCATCCTGGTGCGAGTTCTCACCGTAGCGCATGTCTTGCTTCTTGGCGAACTGCATGTTGATGGTGCGTGGGAACTTAGTATCGGTTGCCGCTTCTTCGGTGTAGTCAGGCACCATTTTACCGAAGTAGTTGGCGATCATGCCGTCGTACTGAGCCGTGTGCTCGAATGCGGCAATGGCCAGGTCAAAACGGGTGGCGTGTGAGGTAGAACCTTCATTGGCCTTCATTTCGTCGATAACGCGGCCGTAGTCGGCGGCATTGACGATAATGGTCACGTCTTTGTGGTTTTTCGCCGCGGCACGAACCATGGTTGGGCCACCGATATCTATGTTCTCAATCGCGTCTTCAAGCGAGCAGTCTTCTTTTGCGACCGTTTGTGCGAATGGGTATAGGTTTACAACTACCATGTCGATTGCATCTATGTTGTTTTCAGCCATAACGCCTTCGTCTTGGCCGCGACGGGCTAAGATGCCGCCGTGAATTTTTGGATGCAATGTTTTAACGCGGCCATCCATGATCTCAGGGTGACCGGTGTGATCAGATACTTCAGTTACCTTGATGCCGTTGTCTGCAAGTAGCTTGCAGGTGCCACCGGTAGAAAGAATTTCGACGCCTTGAGCTGCTAGCTCACGAGCGAAGTCAACGATACCCGTTTTATCAGATACGCTCAGGAGCGCGCGACGAATTGGACGATGTGTATCCATGGTAGTTTTTGTTACCTCAGTTGAGTAGATAATCTTGTCTTAGGTAGCACCAGTTATTGGTGAATTCGACCTAGGGGTTAGACAAGGGGTTTGCTTAGAAACCCTATTTTAAACAATGATGATGTTTTTGTATAACACAGTGACCGATGCATCGGTCATTTTCGCGTATGGGCGAAAATAAAAAAGCACCCTAGGGTGCTTTTCGGTGCAGCTCAAGGCTGCGAATAAATTAGTTCATGCCGTACTTTTTCAGCTTCTTACGTAAAGTACCACGGTTGATACCCAGTAAGATGGCTGCACGGGTTTGGTTACCGCGTGTATAGGTCATTACTTCTTCTAGAAGCGGCGCTTCCAGCTCAGAAAGAACAAGTTCATAAACGTCTTGTACGTCCTGGCCGTTAAGCTGCTTAAGGTAGTGGTGAACAGCTTTTTTAACAGCGTCGCGAAGAGGTTGTGGTTTCTCTTGTGACTGAACGTGAGCGTTAGTAATAAAAGGAGAAGTCACATTTTGTTCAAACATCGTTGTATTGTCTCTTTCTTTCTGGATTAGCAATAAGTTTCAAAGTATTCATTCAGTGCATCCACCTGAGTCTCAGGTGTTTCTAGCGCATTAAATACTCGCCTAAACTGACGGTCTTCGTCGTGGGCTTGCAAATACCATCCAACATGCTTTCGAGCAATCCGCGGCCCCATGGCCTCACCGTAGAATTGATGGAGATTGATTAAATGCTCCATCAGAATACTGCGCACCTCGGTAATGGCCGGGGGCGGGAGTATTTCTCCAGTTTTTAAATAATGGTCAATTTCCCGGAAAATCCAGGGGCGACCTTGAGCGGCTCGTCCAATCATGATGGCATCTGCGCCCGTATACTCTAATACCTGTTTCGCCTTTTGCGGTGAGCTGATATCACCGTTGGCAACCACAGGAATCGACACTGAACTCTTGATCGCTTTGATCGTGTCGTATTCGGCATAGCCTTTGTACATACAGGCGCGAGTACGCCCATGTACGGCTAATGACTGAATACCATTGTGTTCAGCAATCGCTGCAATCTCGACGCCGTTGCGGTTGTCCACATCCCAGCCGGTACGGATTTTTAATGTGACGGGCACATCTACCGCTTCCACCACAGCTTTCACTATGGCTTCGACTAAGTCCGGATACTGCAACAAGGCAGAGCCTGCGAGCTTTTTATTCACTTTTTTGGCAGGGCAGCCCATATTGATATCTATGATCTGCGCGCCGTTGGAAACGTTAAACTGCGCCGCTTGCGCCATTAGCTCAGGGTCAGCCCCCGCAATTTGCACGGAGCGAATACCCGATTCGCCGCTATGATCCATACGTCCCATGGATTTGGCGGTTTGCCATACCTTGGGATTGCAAGACAACATTTCAGAGACGGCCAGTCCGGCGCCTAAGCGACGACACAACTGCCGAAAGGGGCGATCTGTGATCCCCGCCATCGGTGCAACCATCAAATTGTTTTCTAACTGGTAAGGACCAATTTGCACAGCGTTACAATTTACCTCGTTTCAAGGGGCGCTAAGTTTACGGTTTTTTGAGGCAAAATCAAAGGCTAGAAATTGAACAAAAGTGCTTTTTTTTTAAACTTTTTGTATTGACATTTTATAACGAGTGAGGGCAATAAGGTTTTTGCCTGTTTTATGAACACCGGCTTGACAGGGCTTATATGGCGGGGTGTTGATGGAGCGTAAACAGTGTAAAAAGAGTGAGAAATGGCCTGCACAGAGACTTTTGTCCACTGTGCAGGGCAGGATCAAAAGCGGTTACTTTTTAATCCCGCTGATCCGCACCCATTCACCTTCCTGGGCTATGGGATCTAGAGTCACTTGATGCTCGTAGCAAGCGGCCACGGATTCGGCTTGTTCTTCAAGTACTCCGGAAAGAGCAAGCTCGCCTCCTGACTTCAACAGGCCAAGAATCACCTCGTTTAACTCGCGTAGCGGCTGGGCAAGAATATTGGCAACGACCACATCGGCTTCAAAGCTCGGCTGATTCTCTGGCAGGTAAACTTCAAGTTGGTCGGCAACGCCATTGCGCTCGGCATTATCGATACTGGCATCGAGTGCTTGCTGATCGATATCTATACCTATAACGCGTGCGGCGCCAAGTTTAATGGCGGCGATACCTAAAATGCCTGAGCCACAGCCGAAGTCGACCACGGTTTTACCGCTTAAATCCAGGCTCTCAAGCCAACGTAAACACAAGGCCGTAGTGGCATGCGTGCCGGTACCGAAGGCCAGACCCGGGTCGAGCATGACGTTGACCGCAGATGGATCCGGTACATCTAACCAGCTTGGGCAAATCCATAGGCGTTCGCCAAACTGAATCGGCTGGAAATTTTTCATCCATTCCCGTTCCCAATCTTTATCTTCCAGCTGTTCTATTTTGTAGTGGAACTGCTCTTGCAGTTCGGGCTGAACCTTAAGGTAGTTGACCACCGCCTGCATATCATGTGTGGCTTCAAACAGGCCGATCACTGTGGTTTCTGCCCAGTATCTTACTTCGCCCGGTTGCGGTTCGAAGATGGGTGTGTCTTTGGTGTCCATAAAGGTGACCGATGGGCAGCCGACATCCATAAGATGGTCACTGATTGCGTCCGCCGTTGATTCGGTGGCACGAATGCGAATTTGAATCCAAGCCATGTTAGTCCCCATGTTGGATGAATATTGTAAATGATACGCAAAGGCCGCTAAAAAGCGGCCTTTGTAATGCTTTAATAAGACGCCTGTTATTTGTTCGCGTCTAGGAAGCTTTTCAGTAGATCAGAGCGTGAAGGGTGGCGCAATTTGCGCAGAGCCTTGGCTTCGATCTGACGGATACGCTCACGGGTTACGTCGAACTGTTTACCTACCTCTTCCAAGGTGTGGTCGGTGTTCATATCGATACCAAAACGCATACGTAGTACTTTCGCTTCACGAGCAGTTAGGCCAGCAAGCACTTCATGGGTTGCACCCTTGAGGCTTTCCATGGTCGCCGAGTCGATTGGCGATTCAATGGTGGTATCCTCAATGAAATCACCAAGATGCGAATCTTCATCGTCACCGATTGGGGTTTCCATCGAGATCGGCTCTTTGGCAATTTTCAGTACCTTGCGGATCTTGTCTTCCGGCATCATCATGCGCTCGGCAAGTTCTTCCGGATTCGGTTCACGACCCATTTCCTGCAACATTTGGCGAGAAATACGGTTTAGCTTGTTGATGGTCTCAATCATGTGTACCGGAATACGTATGGTACGGGCTTGGTCAGCGATTGAACGCGTGATAGCCTGACGGATCCACCAAGTCGCGTAAGTCGAGAACTTGTAACCACGACGGTATTCAAACTTATCAACCGCCTTCATCAGACCTATGTTACCTTCCTGGATTAGATCCAAGAACTGCAGACCACGGTTGGTGTATTTTTTGGCGATTGAAATTACAAGACGTAAGTTGGCTTCAACCATCTCTTTCTTGGCACGGCGGGCTTTCGCTTCACCGATACTCATGCGACGGTTGATGTCTTTAATACGCTCGATTGATAAACCTGTGCTTTGCTCAATATGCTTAAGCTTATTGATGCAGCGCTCAATTTCTGGCTTCAATTCTGCCAGCATAGTTGAGTAGTTTTCACCGGCTGCGATTTCAAGGTCTAGCCAGGCGCTGTCGGTTTCATTGTTAGCAAAGTGCTTAACGAAGGTTTTCTTCGGCATCTTCGCAACCTGTACCGCCTGCTTCATGATGATGCGCTCTTGTACACGCACTTTATCCATCATATCGCGCATGTTATTAACCATGCGGTCGAATTGCTTAGGCACTAGTTTAAAGGTGCGGAATAGCTCACCGATCTCAACAATAGCTGCTTTCGCATCCGGGTGTGAGCGACCTTTTTCTTCGAAAATTACACGAGCACCGTTGTACAGGGTACGTAGATTTTCGAAGTGGATACGTGCTTCTTCCGGATCTGGACCGTTATCCGTTTCTTCTTCCGAGCTATCGTCGTCGCTGTCATCGCCATCGTCGTCTTCGTCATCTAAGTCATCGTCACTTAGTTCTGAACCGATATGGGTGGCTGAGATCTGTGTATCTTCTTCGTTAGGATCGAAAAAGCCGGTAATAATGTCGCTCAGGCGGATCTCTTCCGCTTCGAACATATCCCATTGCTCAAGCAGGTGAGAAATGGCTTCCGGATATTCGGCTACAGAAATCTGTACCTGGTTGATACCTTCTTCGATACGCTTGGCGATATCGATCTCACCTTCGCGCGTTAAAAGCTCGACTGTGCCCATTTCGCGCATATACATGCGCACCGGATCCGTGGTACGGCCGATTTCTTTTTCTACGGTGGCAAGTGCCGCAGCGGCAGCTTCTGCCGCATCCTCATCGGTGGTGGTCTCGGCCATCATCAATTCATCAGCATCTGGTGCGCTTTCGCAAACCTTGATACCCATGTCATTGATCATGCTAATGATATCTTCGACCTGATCCGAATCTATGATGTCTTGTGGAAGGTGATCATTCACTTCAGCGAATGTCAGATAACCTTGCTCTTTACCTTTCTGAATCAGAAGTTTTAGTTGTGACTGAGGAGTTGGATCCATAGAGATTTGCTCTTCCACCCTGATAAATTAATACAACAGGCGTCAGCTTAAGTACCTAAGCTGGGTGCCCCAAGCCGGTTTGACGCGGTGAATAGCGTAGTATAACAGACCGTGAAATTTCTGGCTAGCTTTCGAGCACTTCACTGCCTTTAAGTGCTTGAGTCAGCAGGGCGTATTCACGCCGCTCTGTCACGCTTAGACCTTGAGTCTTGTCCTTTATTAATAAGGACTCTAAACGGTGATTTAAACACTGATCTTCAATGAATTTGACCGTTTGTTGGAAATGAGGTTCCAACACCTCATCGTTTATTTGGTGAGGCCAGGCGGCTAGCTTGGTCAAAGCGCCGTATTCCGGGCGATCGCGGTAGTGTTCCAGCAGGTGCGCGGTGCGCGCTCCTGGGTTATCGAGACAATGCTTTTGTATGGTCAAAAATAATTCCAGACCGGGCAGGCCGAGGCTGGCCAGCTCTGGCATATAGTCAACGCTGGCCGCCAGTTGCGGGTGCTGCAGCATAAGGGCGATGGCGGTGCGCATTGGCGTCATCTTAAATTGGCTTGCCACCCTGTGCTGTTGGCGCGGAGTTTTAAGCTTGGCATTAAGTTGCTCTCGGGTGCGACCGATAAAGCGGGCCAGACGCTCCAGCAGGTTTTCCTGATAGAATTCGCTGGGGATCTTCTCAATCAGAGGCAGAGCCAGGCTCAGCAGTTTGGCTTTGCCGGCATCCTGAGTAAGATCAATGTCGTCACTCAAACGGCTAAAGAAGACGTCGCTAAAATCTCTGGCATCGACCAGGCGTTGTTCAAACGCGGCCTTGCCTTCTTGCTGCACCAAGGAATCCGGGTCTTCGCCATCGGGCAGAAATACAAACTTCAGTGCCTTACCGTCTTTTAAATGGGGCAGGGCATTTTCTAAGGCTCGCCAGGCGGCATCGCGACCGGCGCGGTCGCCATCGTAGCAACACACGACCTTGTCGGTTGCCCGTAGCAGCATCTGCATATGTTCGTTGGTGGTCGCCGTACCTAGGGCCGCTACCGCGTATTTAATATCATGCTCCGCCAGCGCCACTACATCCATATAGCCTTCAACAATCAGTAGTTGCTCAAGCTTTTTATGGGCCTGTTTGGCTTCATAAAAGCCATATAACTCAAAGCCCTTATGGAAGATTCTGGTTTCCGGCGAGTTCAGGTATTTAGGACCATTATCGTCCTGGCCCATAATGCGTCCGCCGAAGGCGATAACACGACCACGACGATCGCGAATAGGAAACATAAGACGATCGCGAAAGAAATCAAAGGTGCGACCATTGTCTTTTTGCGTTGCCAGCTTGAGCTCGATCAGCTGTTGCTTTTGTTTCGGGTTTTTCCCCAAGGTTTGGCACAGGGCTTCCCATTCGCTGGGTGCATAGCCGATACCGAAGTCTTTTACCGTTTGTCCGCTTAAGCCTCGGCCTTTAAGGTAGTCAATCACCAGCTGGGCATTGGCATGATGGCGCAATTGCTGCTGATAATAGCGCGCGGTTTGCTCCATTAAATCGTAGTCGGATCGCTTTTGCTCCTGGGAGACCGGCGGACGATCGCTTTGGTTGGGGTTGCCTTGCTCTCTGGGAACTTCCAGGTGCAACAGGCTGGCCAGCTCTTCGATGGCGTCAACAAAGTCGAGTTTGTCGTACTCCATTACAAAGCTGATGGCGTTGCCGTTGGCACCGCAGCCAAAGCAGTGATAAAACTGTTTATCCTGAGAAACGGTGAAGGATGGGCTCTTTTCATTGTGAAATGGGCAGCAAGCCTGGTAATCCTTGCCTGCTTTTTTCAGGTTTACGCGCGAGTCGATCAACTCGACTATGTCGGTACGCGCTAAAAGATCGTCGATAAATTGTCGGGGGATCTTACCTGCCATTCGCAACACCTAAGAAGAAAAGAGAATCACACTAGTATATCAAGGGCGATGGGAAAAGGGGTTATAAATTTACGCCTTGATTTTTACAGACTCTAAAAACGAAGAAACCGAGCACTAGGCTCGGTTTGCTTGAATTTGCTTTCGCGACTTAGGCGTTAAGACGCTGTTTAATAAGGCCTGAGAGTTTGCCCATATCGGCACGGCCTTCAGCTTGACTCTTAATTACGCCCATCACTTTACCCATGTCCTGCATGCCTTGTGCACCAGTATCGGCGATGGCTTTATCAATCAGTTGACTGATTTCATCTTCGCTCAGCTGCTTTGGTAGAAACTCTTCCAAAACACTCATTTCCGCTGCTTCTACATCGGCAAGATCGTCACGACCGGCATCCTTATACTGAGTATAAGAATCGCGGCGTTGCTTCACTAGTTTAACTACAACCGACGTAATATCGGCTTCGTTTAACGTGATTTGCTCGTCGATCTCACGCTGTTTAACTGCAGCGAGTACTGAACGAATAGCACCAAGGCGTAATTTGTCCTTGGCACGCATCGCGTCTTTTTGTGCATCTTTTAACGAATCTAATAGACTCATGACAACAAGACCGGACAGTGATTAGTATAATTTAACGCGACGTGCGTTTTCGCGAGAAAGCTTTTTCATGTGACGCTTAACAGCAGCCGCTTTTTTACGCTTACGCGCAGCGGTTGGCTTTTCATAGTGCTCGCGACGACGAACTTCTGAAAGGATACCTGCTTTTTCACATGAACGCTTGAAGCGGCGTAGGGCTACGTCAAACGGCTCGTTTTCTCTTACTTTAATTACTGGCATTAAAATCTCACCTACCTAACTTAATGAGCTGCACTCATTCGATCAAATAATGATCATGTGGTTCAAAAATGGTGCGGCATTGTAATCCGAGTTACCCCGGTGTGTAAAGAATAAATATCACAATACTGGTAAAATTGCAGCAAGGGAGTAGAATATGCGGCCTTATCAGCCACATCGCCCTGCGAGGAGACAGACATTGCGCATTTTGGGGATTGAATCATCCTGTGACGAGACAGGGATCGCCATCTATGATGACGAACAAGGTTTGTTGGCCCACCAACTCTATAGCCAAGTAAAAATGCACGCCGACTACGGTGGTGTGGTGCCTGAGCTGGCGTCGCGAGATCATGTGCGTAAGACTCTGCCCCTGATTGAAGCGGCCTTTGCCGAGGCGAACTGTGGCCCAGAGGATCTCGATGGTGTGGCCTATACCGCTGGCCCCGGCTTGGTGGGTGCATTATTGGTAGGATCGTCGATCGCCCGATCCCTGGCTTATGGCTGGAAGCTGCCCACCGTGGCCGTACACCATATGGAAGGTCACTTGCTTGCGCCTATGCTGGAAGAAAAGGTACCCGAATTTCCATTCGTGGCCTTGCTGGTTTCTGGCGGTCATACCTTGTTGGTCAAGGTAAGCGCCATTGGCGAGTACGAAGTATTAGGTGAGTCGGTGGATGACGCCGCCGGTGAGGCCTTCGATAAAACCGCTAAATTACTGGGCCTGGATTACCCAGGTGGCCCTTTGTTGGCGAAACTGGCCGAGCAGGGCACCCCGAATCGCTTTAAGTTTCCCCGTCCCATGACCGACAGACCGGGTCTGGACTTTAGCTTCAGTGGCTTGAAAACCTTTGCCGCCAACACCATTCGCAGTGAAGGCGACGATCTGCAAACCAAGGCGGACATTGCCCATGCTTTCCAAACCGCGGTGATCGACACCCTGGCTATCAAGTGTAAGCGTGCGCTTAAGGAAACCGGTATCAAGCGTTTGGTTATTGCCGGTGGTGTAAGTGCCAATACCTATTTGCGTGAGCAATTAGAGCAGGTGATGCAGGGCATGCAGGGTGAAGTATTTTATCCGCGTCCGGCATTTTGTACGGATAACGGCGCGATGATCGCTTATGCGGGTATGCAGCGTCTTAAGGCGGGGCAAACGGCTACCTTGGATACCCGAGTTCAGCCTCGCTGGTCTATAGATACCTTGCCTAGCATTCGCTAGTAGGTCCTAAAGCGCCGGCGATTATTTCTCTGGCGCTACCTCTTCTTTTTCTCTCTTTTTCCCTACCTTAGGCTCTTTGCCCTTGAGCAAGCGTACCATGTTGGTGCGATGGCGAAAGATGATCAGCACGGTTAAAAACAGCACTGGCTCAGTGTACAAGGGCTTGATCCACCAAGTATACAAGGGAGCCAGGGAAACGGTTACCAAGGCGGCCAGGGATGAATAGCGGGTCAGGGCGACAACGCAGGCCCAGGTGAGGATCAGCAAGCCGCCAAGGGATAAACCTATGGGTAATAAGGCGCCAAAGGCTGTGGCCACGGCCTTGCCGCCCTTAAAACCGAAAAACAGCGGATAGATATGCCCTAAGCAGGCGGCCACGGCGACCAGTCCCAGGTGAATAGGATCTATGCCCATAAAATAGGCGCTCCAGACCGGGATCGTGCCTTTGAGAATATCGAATACTAGTACCAGGATCGCGGGAAGCTTACCGCCAATGCGCAAGACGTTGGTGGCGCCGGGGTTTTTCGAGCCGGCTTGGCGAGGATCGGGCAGCGCAAAAAGGTGGCAGATCAGTACTGCCGAAGAGACCGAACCGAGAAGGTAGGCAAAAATGCACATTAACGCCGCTAACACTGTCATCCTTATTTTTTAATTGTACGTTTTAAGCTATTATCGCCGCTCATTATGAGTGTGCGCCGAGCTATTTCATGCCGGGCGCAGCGAGGTAAATCGCGGTTACGCCAGGTCAGGGTACTTATTCTAATCCTTTTTGGGTATCCGACCAGCTGACATTGGAGCTTCAAACATGGACAAAGTCTATATATCACAGCTTAGAGTGGACACCATTATTGGAGTGTACGACTTTGAGAAAGAAAGTAAACAAAGCCTTTATTTCGATATCGAAATGGACTGCGATTTACGCCAGGCCGCCCAGAGTGACGATCTCTCTTATACTATAGACTATGCCTTGGTCAGTCAGCGCGTCACCGAGCATTGCTTGGCAAAACCGGTGGAATTGCTGGAGACTCTGGTAGAGCAATTGGCGGCGCTTATTCTTAATGAATTCAACACGCCCAAGGTGGCCATTACCGTCAGCAAGCCCGCTGCGGTGCCTGCGGCGCAAACCGTTGGCGTTAAAATCGTACGTAGTAAAAACTAGTTATGGCTCGCATTTATATTAGCCTAGGCTCCAATATCAATAAGCGCGAAAACCTTCTGAATGGGTTAAGTGCGCTGCGCCAACATTTCGGCGTACTGCAACACTCCAATGTGTATGAAAGCGAAGCCGTGGGTTTTAACGGCAGTAATTTTTATAATTCTGTGGCTGGGGCCGACACAGATATGAGCCTGGCTCAGGTCTGTAGCCTGCTCAAGCAGATTGAGCGTGATAACGGCCGCACCCCCGACGATAAAAAGTTTAGCCCCCGTACATTGGATCTGGATCTGTTGTTTTATGATGACGTGATCTGTGACTCTCCGGCGCAGTTGCCCCGTGATGAGATCACCAAAAATGCCTTTGTGCTCTGGCCCTTGTTTGAACTGGCCCCAGAGCTGGTGCACCCGGTTACTCAAACCACCATTGCGACACTCTGGCAAGATTATGATAAATCAAAACAAAACCTATGGAAGGTCACTATCGAATGAGTATTCTCGCTATTGTTGTATTGGCAGTGATTCAAGGACTGACAGAGTTTCTCCCCATTTCGAGCTCCGCCCACCTGATTTTACCTTCGCAGCTGTTGGGCTGGCAGGATCAGGGTCTGGCCTTTGATGTGGCCGTGCATGTCGGCTCCTTAATGGCGGTGATGATTTATTTTCGCAGGGAAATAGGCGATATCCTAGTTGCCTGGTTTAAATCCTTCTGTTCTCAGGGCGCCACCGACGACAGCAAACTGGGCTGGTATATCTTATTGGCAACCATTCCTGCAGGCCTGGCCGGCAAGCTCTTTGAAGATCTGATTGAGCAGCATCTACGCGCGGCCATAGTGATCGCCATTACCACCATCTTTTTTGGCCTAGTGCTCTGGCTGGCGGATATTAAGGCCAAACAAACAAAGAACATCTATCAATTGAATTGGAAATCGGCCTTGCTGATCGGCTGTGCCCAGGCCGTTGCGCTTATTCCCGGTACTTCACGTTCGGGTATCACCATGACGGCAGGTTTATTTTTAGGTTTGACTAAGGAAAGTGCGGCGCGTTTTTCGTTTTTGCTGTCTGTGCCTGTGATTGGCGGCATGGGGCTTATTAAAACTATAGAGCTGGCCACGGGTGAGCAAGCGGTAGACTGGCAAGCTCTGATCCTTGGCGCCGGTTTATCCTTTATGGCCGCTTATGCCTGTATCTTCTTATTCCTTAAGTTTATCGAGCGCATGGGCATGTTCCCCTTTGTGATTTACCGCTTACTTCTGGGCTTCGGCTTACTGGCGTTTTTGCTTTATCAATAGCCCGCGCTTTTCTCTTATCTTCTCGTAAAGTGAGAAATAAACTTGGCCCCTACTTTTATGGGGCCAAGACATTTTCAATAGCTTCAAGTCGCCCCTGGGCCAGTGCCGTTTTAATGGCAGCCCCTTCTATACCCTGACCAATATAGGTTTGCGCGTTCACCTGTTGCGCCGCCTCGGCAGCCTTAAGCAATAGGGCGTGGCGGCTAAAATCACCGAGCTGGGCGCACGTATACGCCTGTACCAAATCGTCCAGTCGTTGTGGGCGACGCCAAATATCCAACTCATTAAAAAGCGTCACCAGTTCCTTGGCCTGCCAGTTCTCTTGGCTGAGCAGGGCACCATGCTTGGCCAGCGCTTCGCTGATCTCCATATATTGCTTTGGCACCCGGTAGTGCTGATAAAACGTCTGGCGCGCCTTGGTATCGAGCGCTTGCATCACCTGTGCAAACTGACAAGGTGGGGTGTGATCATGGCTGCGGCCATAGTCGATTTTCGCTTCCAGGCCCTGCTTTTCATTCGCCCATATGTTTGCTAATTCGGGGCAGAGTACGCTCAGGGCATCGCACTTAGCCAGAGCATCGATAAAGATATGAATATAACCGTCATCCAGAGCCTTTTGCCATTCCATCCAAACACGTTCCGGGGTCAGTGCCTGAAGCTCACCGCTATGGGCTATGTCGCGCATCAGGGCCAGAGTTTCTTCGGCTATATGAAAGCCGAGATAGTGATAGCGGGCGCGGAAGCGGGCTACGCGTAATACCCGCAAAGGGTCTTCGCTAAAGGCGGTGCTAACATGGCGCAACAAACGTTTTTCAATATCGTCCTGGCCACAAAAAGGGTCGATAAGCTGGCCATCTTCACCTTGGGCTATGGCGTTGACGGTCAGGTCGCGGCGTTCTAAATCCTGCTCTAGGGTAATATCCGGATTAAAGTCGCAAATAAAGCCGGTGTAACCCTGGCCTTGTTTGCGCTCGGTACGCGCCAGGGCGTATTCTTCCTTGCTGCGTGGATGCAAAAATACCGGGAAATCCTTGCCAACCTGGGTGTAACCAAGTCGCTTCATTTCTTCTATAGTCGCGCCCACCACCACGTAGTCGCGCTCTTTGATGACTCGCCCTAATAACTGGTCGCGTACCGCGCCACCGACTAAATATGTTTGCATCCGTTTTCCCGAGCGGCTAAAAAGATGATTGTAACAGAGTTTTATCATGGCGGTTTTTTTGCCATTATAAGAAGTGCGAGTGATAATTTAATTAAACCGCAGCGCTTAGTGCCTACCAGGGAAGTTTTCCGGGTAAGGCCTGTGGCAAAAACTAAGGACCTATTTGTGTATCTAGATTACTTTGGCTTAACCGAAAAACCCTTTTCCATCGCCCCGAACCCCGAGTACCTTTATCTCAGTGAGCGCCATAATGAAGCCTTGGCGCACCTGACGCATGGGTTGGGTGAGTCCGGCGGCTTTGTGTTGCTAACCGGCGAGGTGGGCACCGGCAAAACCACGGTAACCCGGTGCATGCTTGAGCAGGTACCAGATTCGACCCAGGTGGCCTTTATTCTTAATCCCACCTTGTCTGAGTTGGAATTGTTGGCGAGTATCTGCGATGAGCTGGAGATCGAGTATGATCACCAAAACGCCACCTTGAAGACGCTGACCGACCGCATTAAGGGGCGTTTGCTAAGCAACCATGTTAATGGTCGTCATACCATGCTGATCATCGATGAGGCACAGCATTTGGCGCCTCAGGTATTGGAACAGCTGCGTTTACTTACCAACTTAGAAACCAACCATAAAAAGCTGTTGCAGATTATTTTGGTTGGCCAGCCGGAATTGCAGGCCTTACTGCGTCGCAATGAGCTGCGCCAGCTTGCACAGCGTATTACCGCCCGATACCACCTGTTGCCACTGACGCTGGCCCAGGTCGATGCGTACGTTAAGCACCGCTTAAAAATTGCCGGTGGCAGGCAGATCCTCTTTGATCGTGCTGCGGTAAAGCAAATTCACCAACTGACTGGCGGTATCCCGCGCTTGATTAACCTCTTATGCGAACGCGCCTTACTCGGTGCCTATTCGGCCCAGGTTAATCAGGTCAGCAAAAAATTAGTGACTCAGGCGGCCAAAGAAGCCTTGCCGGAAACCTTACCGAGTCAAAAAAATAACGGCACAGAGAGCCGAGGCAAACGTTTTGTTTTTACCCTAGGCGGGGTTATGATGCTGTTCGCCGTGGGCATTGGCTTATCTTACTTTATTTAGGGCTCTACTATGTCGCTGTTATTAGACGCATTAAAACAATCACAAAATCAATCGAGTGCCCTAGAATCTGAGCCCGATACATCGCAGCAAGAGGCGTTAGACTTTTATCGCCGCCTAAGCTGGGGCCTAGTCGCCCTGGTGGTGATTGCCGTGGTTCTGGTGGTGGGCTATTTCGCCGGTAAATGGTGGCAGGATAATAGCAATGAATTGTTAGTACAGGCCAAGGCCCAGATGCAAGCGCAAATGCAAGCACAGGAGCAGCAGTCTACCAAGGCAAATGTGACCGCCGCCCAAACCGCTTCATCGGCTCAGGTGAATGCCGAGCTGGCTACAAATCAAGCACAGCCAGTTAATAATCCGCAGAATCAAGTGACAGGCCAGCAGGTTGGTCAATCCGTAGCGCAGGGGCTACCGCAGGGGCAGGTTAACTTGAATGCTCTGCAGGTGCCGGTGCAATTTGCCCAGCCTTATCAACAAATGGTGCCCGTTTATGTGATGGGACAAATGCCCCAGGCCTATGGCCCTGGCACTTATATGCAATGGGTTCCCGCTTATGGTAATCCTATGATGGCCAATGCCGGCCAATATCCGCAAACCTTTAATCCTGGGGCGCAGCCGGTCGATACCAGTCAATATAAGGTGGTGGGTAAGCCAATGGAGCAGGGCAACAATGCTTATCAGCAACCTCAGCAGGGTTACTCTTCGACGCCTAGCTATAACGATGCTGAGTTACAAGGAGTTTCCAGCGACTTAAAACGTGCCTTTGCCGATGCCGTCGCCGCTACCGCAGGCATGCAGAATGATGATTCCGTCACTACCGCATCGCGCAGCAGTGCCATGGTAGAGCCCATCGAATTATTGCCGGAGGCGATTCAGAGCCGCATTCCATCCTTGGTCTATCAAGCCCATATTTATGCCACCGCGCAGGATAGACGTTGGATTAAACTTAATGGTTATGAGCTGTATGAGGGTGACAATGTGGGTCGCATACGGGTTGTGGAGATCACCCCGGAGCAGACAATTTTAAGCATTGATAACTATGAGTTTTCCCTTGAGGCAATGCAAGACTGGCCTTAATAAGAGGCATAGGTTTATCGGCGTTTAGACGTTGAGAGAGTAATAAAAAAGGCGCCAATTGGCGCCTTTTTCAGTAGCTTACGACTTATTCTTCGTCTTCTACCAGGGTCATCAATGAGGTGTTACCACCGGATGCCGTGGTATCGATACTGATGGTCTTTTCCGTCAATAGACGGTTGATCAGGGTATCGTAGTACTCGGCACTGATCACCGGCAGGATAGCCCCCTTACGGTTTGCTAACTGCTGTGCGAAGTAGCCCAAGCGAGACGAGCGTGCAGCAACAACCGCACCGGCAAGGTGAGAGTGTGCCAAAATAGCTTGTAGCTGATTCGGCTTAGCCACCTGTAATACGCCCTCGGCTACACCGGTAGCAATGAATTTATCGCGGAACGCCAGAGCTTCTTCATAGAATAGCTCAGAGGCAACTGTGATAACCGTGTTACCCGCTGCCAGCGCAGTGATAATAGAAATCGCCCAGAAGTTGAACGAGGTACTCTTATCTGCGTAACAAACCACACAGCCGCGCGGCTCAAGATACAGGATGTTTGATTCACCCGTTGGCCCAGGCAATACCTTAGGACGCTTCATACGCTTTTCAATGCGGTTAAGCTGAGTACGCGCATCGCTCAGGGTCTTGGCCAGGTCATCGGCTAGTTCGTCGATGATCTCAACCGTAGCCACTTTCGCCAATAGCTGACGAAGTGCCGATACACGGTCATTCAGCGCCGTTGCACGCCAGATCTTCTCATCGCGCATTGAGGCACTCATCAGTGCTTCTACCTTTTCAGCAGCACCCGAATAGTGGTGTTGATCCGCTTCATCCGCTGGTAAGTTCGTCATCTGCACGTTCTCTGGAGAGGCTTTCTCTTTAACCAGGCGAAGTAGGTAGTTAGGACCACCTGCTTTAGGACCGGTACCAGAAAGACCACGACCACCGAACGGCTGCACACCAACGATAGCACCGATCATATTACGGTTAACGTAGACGTTACCGGCACGAGATTGACGGGCAACGTACTCGCAACGCTCTTCAATACGTGAGTGAACACCCATAGTCAGGCCGTAACCCGTGTTATTGATTTGATCAATCACGTTATCAAGTTCACCCGCTTTAAAGCGAACGATATGCACGATAGGGCCAAATACTTCGCGCTTAAGCACAGACAAGTCTTTGATTTCATACAAACGTGGTGCAAAGAAGAAGGCACCATTTTCGCTGTTGTCAGGGATATCACATTGATAATGTAAGGTGCCATTGCCTTTTAGGTATTCAACGTGAGCGGTCAGCGCTTTCAGTGCTTTTTCGTCGATTACCGGACCTATATCCGTAGACAAGTAAGCCGGATCGCCAATGTGAAGCTCGGCCATAGCACCTTTAAGCATCTCGATAATGCCGTCGGCTACGTCGTCTTGTAGGAACAATACGCGTAGTGCAGAACAGCGTTGACCGGCACTTTGGAAGCCAGACTTAACCACATCGTCTACTACCTGCTCAGGCAGAGCGGTAGAGTCCACGATCATACAGTTCTGACCACCGGTTTCGGCGATAAGCGGAACCTGGATGTCGTTACGAGCGGCCAGAGTTTGTGAAATAAGCGTACCTGTTTCCGTTGAACCGGTGAACATCACTGCTTGAATGCGCTCATCAGGCACTATGTGCTTACCTACTTCGCTACCGCGAGCGATAACCGGCTGCACCACGTGCTCAGGCAGACCTACATATTGCATTAGCTCGATGGCGCGTAATGCGATAAGACTGGTTTGCTCTGCTGGCTTGGCGATGACCGTGTTACCGGTCACAATGGCAGCTACAACCTGACCTAGGAAGATGGCAAGTGGGAAGTTCCACGGGCTGATACATAGCACCACACCGCGGGCTTCAAAACGCTCGTCCTGTGATAACTCTTCTGCACGTGCGGCATAGTAACGACAGAAATCCACCGCTTCACGTACTTCATCGATACCGTCTTGAGTGATCTTACCGGCTTCTTTAATACAAAGAGCCACTAGTTCGTCATTATGACGCTCTAGGATATCTGCGATGCGACGTAATAGATCCGCACGCTCTTTAACAGGCGTTGCCGACCAAGAGGTAAAGGCATTTTCTGCGTTTGCCAGCAGGGTTTGCATCTCATCGCCTGTGTGTAGGCGGTGCTGACCGATAATCTCTTTGTGGTTCGCAGGGTTGCGTACCGCCAGGTTACCTTCAGCAACTTGCTCTTCCGAGATAAGGTGCTCGGCAAACCAGGCATCCATATTGGCTTTTAGTGGGGTGATCACATTGATGTCGGTTAAGTCCATACCCTTTGAGTTTGGACGCTCGTCACCATAAAGCTCAATCGGTAGCTTAATTTGCTTGTTGTACTTGTTACGTAGACCTTGCAGGGTTTCTACCGGATCCGGCAGTAACTCTTCAACAGGCTTAGTGGTATCAACGATGGCGTTAACAAACGATGAGTTAGCACCGTTTTCAAGCAGGCGACGTACCAAGTAAGCAAGCAGGTCTTCGTGTTGACCAACAGGTGCATACACACGACACTGAATCTTTTCTTGAGTTACAACCTGATCGAACAGAGACTCACCCATGCCGTGAAGACGCTGGAATTCAAAGCCCTGGTTATCACCCTTGGCTACTTCCAGAATGGTTGCAGCCGTGTAGGCATTGTGCGTTGCAAATTGCGGGTAAATCGCATCGCGTGCATCCATTAATTTAATAGCACAGGCTTTGTAAGATACGTCTGTGGTCGCTTTACGAGTAAATACCGGGAAGTGGCTTAAACCATCTTGCTGTGTGGTTTTGATTTCGGTATCCCAGTAGGCACCTTTAACCAAACGCACCATTAGCTTGCGGCCAACGCGGCGAGCCAGGTTGGTTAGCCATTCAATAACGAAAATTGCACGTTTTTGGTAAGCCTGAACCGCCAGACCAAAACCTTGCCAGTCGCCAAGCTCGGCGTCGCTGAATACGGCTTCGATAATGTCTAGTGAGATATCAAGACGGTCTGCTTCTTCGGCATCAACGGTCAGGCCGATGTCGTATTGCTTGGCAAGTAGTGCCAGGTCTTTTAGCTTAGGTACAATCTCTTCCATGACGCGGTCACGGTGAGTGAACTCATAGCGCGGGTGGATAGCTGAAAGTTTTACCGAGATACCAGGACTTTTCACCGGGCCCCGGCCATTGGCCGCTTTGCCTATGGCATGAATCGCCATAACGTAGCTGTTGTAGTAACGCTCAGCATCACGCATGGTGCGTGCGCCTTCACCTAGCATGTCATAAGAGTAAACGTAACCCTTGCTTTCAGCTTCTGCAGCACGCTCAATCGCTTCGTCAATGGTTTGACCCATAACGAACTGCTTACCCATGATCTTCATGGCGAAGTTTACAGACTTACGAATAACCGGCTCACCCAGGCGACCTACGGTACGTTTTAGCAGGCCGAACTGGTCTTCTTTATTCTTGTCACTGTAGTTAACCATTTTACCGGTTACTAATAGGCCCCAAGAAGATGCATTTACAAACAGTGAGTCACTTGCACCTAAGTGTGAGCTCCAGTCGCCATTGGCTAGTTTGTCGCGAATAAGTTGTTCTTGTGTTGCTTTATCTGGCACGCGCAGTAGCGCTTCGGCCAAACACATTAACACCACGCCTTCTTCACTGGACAGAGAGAATTCGTTTAATAGCGCGTCAACACCGCTTTGACCATCTTGGTCTTTACGGATATTCAATACCATTTGACGGGCGCGCTCCCATGCGCGGCTTCGTGCCGTAACACCTACTTCAGCCAATGGAAGAATGTGATCAATTACTTCATTTTCGTCAATGCGATAGAAGTCACGGATCTTCTGGCGGATGGGGCATTCTGTAATCAAATTGCCTTCAAATAACATAAGCAACCCTCAAAATAACGGAGTCTAAACATAGCAACTGTACCCAACACCATAAGGTGGGATGGTGGGGCCTCGGTTACGACAATTACTACATTGTAGGTTCTAACTGCGAGAGTGTAGATTTTTACCTACGTGGATATTCAGTATGTGGTTAAGATTGTGCTCTTAATGACTACACATTCGCGGGCATTCTAAAGAAAATACCGCAGAATATGCTGGTTTAATTTTGGCAATTACGATAATTTACAGGGTATATTTGTAGCTTGCCCGTATAAAATTCTGTTATGTCTCTAATAGCCAAGTCTCGTGTCCTAGATAGGATAGATTTAGCCATCCTTGATGAGCTGCAAAAAAATGGTCGCATCTCCAATGTAAACCTGGCTAAACAGGTAAACCTGAGTCCAAGTCCCTGCCTGGACAGGGTTAAACGCCTTGAAGCTGAGGGTTTTATCGAAGGCTATTTTGCTAAGCTCAGTGAGCAGAAGCTCAACCAGAGCCTCTTGGCCCATGTACAGGTGTCACTGGTAACCTCGAATACCTCTGTGTTTAAAACATTTAAAGAACACATAGTTAAAACCCCACAAGTGGTGGAGTGCGATATGGTGGCCGGGGGCTATGATTACCTGCTCAAGGTGCGTGTAAGTGATATGAACGAGTATCGTCAGGTGCTTGGTGATCTGGTCGATATACCCGGGGTGGGCACGCACCATACCTATATGGTGATTGAAAAGGTGAAAGAAGATACCGGTCTGCGTATCGACTTATAACAGCTTCCCTTTGCTACAAAAAAGAGCGCCTAGGCGCTCTTTTTTCGATAACTCATGTAAAAGTGAGTTTACGCCCAACCATCGTAGCGCTTTCGGCGCGACAGAAAGATGGTCAAAATAATACCTAAGAATAAACCGATAAAGGCAATGGCACCGCCATAGGTCAGTAACTGGCGCTTTTCTTTTGCCCGCAGATTCTGCTGTTTGGTTTGAATGGCATCGCGTTCGGCAATGGCTTGATCAAGCTGGGCCTGCAACTGCTCGGTTTGTGTGCTCAAATCGCTGTTCATGCTTTGCAGCTGTGGCACCTGTGCCTGCACATCACGTAGTTTTTGTTGGGTGCTGGCCAGCTCTTCGGCAAGGTTCTCGTGTTTAACCTTGAGGCTCTGCTCCTGATTAATATACTTGCTTTCTACCCAGCCTTGGCGCTCTTTGTCGTCAACAACCTCAAAAAAGCCGTTATTTTCAGTGCCGGTAACCAGCTTGATTTCGGTGCCAGCGTTTACTGAGCCGATAATGCGGTAGTTTTTACCTGCCCCCGAGTGCATGAAAATATAGAGATCATCACTGATATAAGCGGTGCTGGGGGCGGCAATGGCCATTTTGGTGATTAGTGCGCTGGAAATAAAAAGCAGCGCAACACACAGGTGTTTTAGCATGCAACTAAACCTTGTTTACGTAAATAAGATGTTGATTGGGGCATATTATTGGCTGGCGTGGCGAATGGCAAGGCCGATTTTGTAACCCAACCCCGCGGCTAAGGGCTTAAATTACTGGGAAATGAATGCAAAAAGTTTGCATTCATTGATGGCTTTGTTTATGTTGTCTTCTTGTCAATTTCATTGGTCTTCTAGAACGTATGGACACTGAAATAGAGCTGAAATTTTTAGTTTCTGAGGCGGTCATCCCGTCGATTCCAGCACTTATCACACAGTTTGCAAAAACCGTTACCAACAAGCCTTCGCGTAATCTGCAAAATGCCTATTTTGATACTCCCAGCCGTGAATTACGGGCCCTGGATATAGGTTTGCGCACGCGCTGCAGCGATGGCCAATGCGAGCAAACCATTAAGCTTGCCGGCGAGAATGTCGGGGGGCTGCATCAGCGTCCAGAGTATAATTTGCCCATCGAAGGCAACCGCCCCGAGCTCAGTCAATTCGACGCCAGTATTTGGCCGCACGGGGTGCAGGTTGAAGCCATTGCCGACAATTTATATCCACTGTTTAGCACTAACTTTATTCGCCGTACCTGGCTGTTAGAGACTCAAGCCGGCACCTTGATTGAAGTGGTGTTGGATAAAGGAGAGGTGGCCGCTAATGCCAGCGTTGAGACTATTTGCGAATTGGAAATCGAGCTGGTTAAAGGCGAGCGCAGCGAGCTCTTTTCCCTGGCGGAAAAGCTGATCGAAAACCTGCCGCTGCGCATGGGGCTCTACTCAAAGGCGGCGCGCGGTTATCGCTTGGCCGATGACCAACCGCTGGTGGCGAGCAAGGAAATCGATATGGTTGCACTGAGCAACGCCGACTCGCAGGAGCGGGCGCTGGAGAAGTGTTTAAACCATGGCATTACCTTTGTGCAAAAGCACGAAGAGTGCTATTTCCAAAAGCCGAGCTTAAAAACCCTGAAGCGTATTACCGATGGTGTCAGCCTTATTCGTCACAGCCTGTGGTTGTTTAGCGACATCGTTGAAAAGCAGGACACAGAGCGTTTGCGCTCGGAACTGAAGTGGCTACTAAGCGAATTAAGCTGGGTGGAAACGGCCATCCAACTGAAAACCTTTACCTCGAAAAAGCACGCCTACTACAAAAAAATCAATGCGGCGCCCGAGCTGGCGCAGGTGATTGAAGATTTAAAAGCGGTTCAGCCGAGCATAGACGAAGTGCAAAAGGTCTTTACCAGCAAGCGCTATAATCTCTTGCTGCTGGATCTGACCATTTGGCTGACCGAGCGCGGCTGGCGACAGTCATGGGGGCAGTCTCAGTTCCAGGCGGCGGAGAAAAATATCCATGATATTGCTGCTCACTTGCTGGAATTTGACTGGCATGAAATGCGCGCCTTGGTCGACAATGACTCGCAGTTGTCGAGTGATGAATACTTAAGCCTAAAACACCGTCTTGAGCGCAACTTATTGAGCGGGTGCTGTTTAGGGGCCTTGTTCGATGAAAACGCACGCATGAATTTCCGTGCTCCCTGGCTGGATATCATCCACGGCACCTTCGAACTGTTTACTCTTAATTATCTTGGCCAGTTATGTCAGGGCAAGGACAGCGAAGAGCTGGCAAAAATCCAGGCCTGGCTCGCACAGAAAACGGACAGTCTACTCGGTGCCATGGAGCAAAGTCGTGAAGCGACCCGTAATATTCAGCCTTATTGGCGCGATTAGCCTCTTTAGCGCGCAAAGCCACGCCTTTGCTGCGCAAGAAAATTGGCGCACCTGGAAGCACTCGCAGCAATACCAGGTGCAGTATTATCAAACGGCGCAAGGTCACTATGCTATTAAGGCCAAGTTGTTTGTTGCTAAGGCCACTAAGGCGCAATTTATCAGCCTGTTGCACGATACCGAGCATGCGCCCGATTGGCTTGAGGGCGTTAAGCGCGTTAATCTGCTAGACAGTCCCAGCGCCAATCGCACCCTGGTTTTTACCCACCTGAATTCGCCCTGGCCGGTGGCCGACAGGGAGCTGTATACCGAGTCCTGCTATGAAGCCCTCGACGAACAAAGTTCGCGATTATTAATTCGCAGTGTTGACCCGGATAGGGATGTGGGCAAGGGAAGAGTAAGGATCAAGGAATTAGAAGCGCTGTGGGTACTAACGTCACGAACAGATGGTTTGGTGTTGGAATATCGGGTCGAGGCCGATCCCGGTGGTGCCATTCCTACCTGGCTCAGTAATAAGGTGTCGTTAAAAAGCGTGTATAAGACGCTAATGAATTTACGCCGAGTGCTGCCTAAGACCCAGGTCATGTCACCCCTGCCATTGCAAGAGGGCGATTGCTCCTCCTTTTAGACAGGCATAAAAAAAGCGCTCAATGAGCGCTTTTTTCTAAGCTGTTGCAGTCTTAAAAACCTGCGTCTGCTTTTAATGCTTCTACTTTGTCTGTCGCTTCCCATGGGAATTCGTCGCGACCGAAGTGACCGTAAGCAGCGGTAGGCTGATAAATAGGACGCTCAAGGTCAAGCATCTGGATCAGGCCGTAAGGACGCAGGTCGAAGTGCTTGCGGATAAGTGCAATTAGGTGCTCTTCGTCCAGTTTACCTGTGCCGAAGGTTTCAACGCTGATAGAGGTAGGCTCGGCCACACCGATAGCGTAAGAAACTTGGATTTCACAACGATCTGCAAGACCGGCAGCAACAATGTTCTTAGCAACATAACGAGCTGCGTAGGCTGCTGAACGGTCAACCTTTGATGGATCCTTACCAGAGAAGGCACCACCACCGTGACGAGCCATACCACCGTATGTATCAACGATGATCTTACGACCAGTCAGACCACAGTCACCCATAGGGCCACCGATTACGAAACGGCCTGTTGGGTTGATAAAGAACTTAGTCGCTGAAGTGATAAGCTCAGCCGGAAGCGTTGGTTTGATGATGGTTTCCATCACGGCTTCTACTAAAGCGTCCTGTGAAATGGTGTCACAGTGCTGCGTTGATAGTACAACTGCGTCGATACCAACTGCTTTGCCATTTTCATAAGCAAAAGTTACCTGAGACTTTGCATCCGGACGAAGCCAAGGAAGCTCGCCGTTTTTACGTACGTGCGCTTGACGCTGTACCAGGCGGTGTGAATAGGTAATAGGAGCAGGCATCAATACGTCTGTTTCGTTACACGCGTAACCGAACATTAGACCCTGGTCACCGGCGCCTTGATCTTCAGGGCGAGCACGGTCAACACCTTGGTTGATGTCAGGAGACTGTTTACCAATGGTGTTTAGGATGGCACATGAATCGGCATCGAACCCCATGTCTGAGTGGGTGTAGCCAATTTCACGTACTGTTTTACGCGTAAGTTCTTCGATATCAACCCAAGCGCTGGTGGTGATCTCACCGCCAACCATAACCATGCCGGTCTTTACATAGGTTTCACAAGCGACACGGGCGTGCGGGTCTTGCTCCAAAATAGCATCTAATACCGCATCTGAAATTTGGTCAGCGATTTTATCCGGGTGTCCCTCAGATACTGACTCAGAAGTAAATAAATGTTTTGCCATTGGCTTCTTCTCACAAGTCTCGCGCTTCCCAAACTCGTCACCAACCTCTGGGCGCAGCGCAGCATAAAAATAAGGCGCATATTCTAGCTAAATGATCGCACCTTGCATAGCAATTTTACGCCTAGACGTCCAAAATACTTCTTTTCACTCGCCAAACTCGTCAACTGCCCGAAATCAGCTGAAGTAATTACTCTAGTTGATGAGTAATTCTAAAGTCGCTCACTTTGGCCGCAAGTTTTATTTGCAGGGGGCGTATGAATAAGTAAAAATGGGCACCTATTTTGCCTTCGCTAGCTTGAGCAAAGGCGAATCTTCCAGCGCAAATACATATAAAGGTAGGAGAATTCATGCCATCTCGCAAAGAACTCGCTAACGCCATTCGCGTCTTGTCTATGGACGCCGTTCAACAAGCTAAATCAGGTCACCCGGGTGCCCCTATGGGCATGGCGGATATCGCCGAAGTCCTTTGGCGCGACTATTTGAAGCACAACCCAACGAATCCTGATTGGGCTGATCGCGACCGATTTATCCTGTCCAATGGCCACGGTTCAATGCTGATTTATTCGCTGTTACACCTAAGCGGCTATGACCTGCCTATGGAAGAAATCAAAAACTTCCGTCAATTGCATTCAAAAACACCGGGTCACCCTGAGTATGGTTATGCGCCGGGCGTAGAAACCACTACCGGCCCACTAGGCCAAGGTATTACCAATGCCGTGGGTATGGCTATCGCCGAGAAAGCTTTGGCGGCACAATTTAACCGTGACGGTCACGATATCGTTGATCACTACACTTATACCTTCTTGGGTGATGGCTGCTTGATGGAGGTATCTCTCACGAAGCCTGTTCATTGGCCGGCACTTTAGGTCTAGGTAAGTTGATCGCGTTTTGGGATGACAACGGCATTTCAATCGACGGTGAAGTAGAAGGCTGGTTCAGCGATGATACGCCTGCTCGTTTCGAAGCATACGGCTGGCACGTAGTTCGTGGCGTTGATGGTCACGACAGCGAAGCGATTCGTGCGGCCATCGAAGAAGGTCGTGCTAATGGCGACAAGCCAACCCTTATCTGTTGTAAAACCGTTATCGGTTACGGCTCACCGAATAAATCGGGCAGCCATGACTGTCACGGCGCGCCTCTAGGTGATGAAGAAATTAAAGCGGCACGTGAGTTTCTGGGCTGGAGCCACGAACCTTTCGTGATCCCTCAGGACGTTTACAGCCAGTGGGATGCCAAAGAAGCAGGTCAGCAAAAAGAGCAAAGCTGGAAAGACAAGTTTGCTGCCTATAAGGCTGAGTTCCCTGAACTAGCAGCGGAATTTGAGCGTCGTCAAAACAGTGAGCTGCCAGCAGATTGGGCGGAAAAGTCACAAGCCTATATCGAGCAGCTACAAGCAAACCCGGATAACCCGGCGACCCGTAAAGCATCACAAAATGCCCTGAATGCCTTTGGTCCTATGTTGCCAGAGTTTATGGGCGGTTCTGCGGACCTGGCCGGCTCAAACCTAACGCTTTGGAGTGGTTCTAAAGGCTTGACCAGCGATGATGCCAACGGTAACTACATCTTCTACGGTGTGCGTGAGTTCGGTATGTCGGCGATCATGAACGGTATCGCGCTGCACAAGGGCTTTATCCCTTACGGTGCTACCTTCCTGATGTTTATGGAATATGCCCGTAACGCGGTGCGTATGGCGGCGCTGATGAAAACGCCAAGCATCTTCGTTTATACCCATGACTCAATCGGTCTGGGTGAAGATGGCCCAACGCACCAGCCGGTAGAGCAAATGGCGAGCCTGCGTTATACCCCTAACCTAGTTAACTGGCGTCCTTGTGATCAGGTTGAGTCGGCTATCGCTTGGCAACAAGCTATCGAGCGCAAAGACGGTCCAACGTCACTGGTCTTTACCCGTCAGGGTCTGGCGCAGCAAGCGCGTACTGCAGAGCAGTTGGCCAACGTTAAGAAAGGCGGCTATGTACTAAGCTGTGACGGCAACCCTGAAGTGATCCTGATCGCTACCGGTTCAGAAGTTCAACTGACCATGGATGCAGCCGCTGAATTACGTGCTCAAGGCAAACAGGTACGTGTGGTCTCAATGCCGTCAACGGATCTATTCGATGAGCAAGATGCGGCTTATAAAGAATCTGTACTACCGGCTGCTGTGACTCGTCGCGTTGCCGTTGAAGCTGGTATTGCCGACTTCTGGTACAAGTATGTAGGCCTTAACGGCAAGGTGATCGGCATGACTACCTTTGGTGAGTCGGCGCCGGCGGATGAGCTGTTCAAGCTGTTCGGTTTCACCGTGGACAATGTGGTAGCAGCGGCTAACAGCCAATTCTAATCGCTTGTTTAAAGACATAAGAAAAAACCGCGCATGGCGCGGTTTTTTTATGTCCTTAGAAAAACGAGCTATTGTTATTCGCTGGTCTTGGTGCTTTTAGCTTGAGCCAAACGTAAGGTGCGCTCTTGTACCAGCTGTGACAGGGGCACCAACTCAATGCCTTCCGCTTTAAGCTCATCTAGGGCACTTTGCAAAAAGGCAAAGGTTTCTGGGTAGGGGTGAGCTATGGCCACCGCATAGTCATGCTTCTTGGCAATGCGTTTAAGCTGATCAAAACGAAAACGCAGTTGTTTTTCGCTGGTGATATTATCTAAAAATACATGTCGCGCTATATTCTCGACGCCATAGAGGCTGGCTATACTTTGCGCCTTGGAGTGCGGCGTGGTTTTGCTGTCGAGAAAATACAGCTTCTGCTCCTTGAGCACTTCCATGGTCCAATTCATCGGCATATTTTGCTGGGTCAGCAATGAGCCCATGTGGTTATTTACGCCCTTAATATTGGGCAAGCTGCTTAAGGCTTCTTTTAATCTGCTCTGGAAGTCTTCTTTGGGCATATCCATGGTCAGGGCGCCGGGTCCAAGGGCTAGATCATTGAGCGATTGCATGGGCGCATGAAGCATAATTTCTTTTTGTTGCTCATTGGCTTGAGTCGCAAAGCGCGCGGCATAGGGAGTGAAGGGCAAGATGGCAAACGTAAGCTGTCCAGGTATGTTTAAGGCGGACAAATCATGACGTTGATAACCAATATCGTCGATAACGATGGCCACCTGTTTTGCTTGTACCGATGGACTTGCCAGCAGACAAGCCAAGAGCACAACCACGGCAATCCATTTTAGTATGTGCACAGTAATATTTATTCTTCTGTTGATGTTATTAACCAAGGCATTAATGCTATTGGTTTTATTCGAGCCAATGTTTTGCGCACTGGCTCACTATTATTATTTTTTAATATTCTTCTAGTAGTTGCTGGGCTTTTATTAACTGCGTGTCCAATAATGCAGTCAAATTACTATTGGCGCTTTTTCCAGCCGCTAAATTGATTATAACCTCTTTATTTGATTGGGAAAGGTCTGGTTGCAAAATAGCGACATCCGGGGTGATCCCAGTTCCCTCGATAGAGATACCGGCCGGCGTATAGTATTTAGCAGTAGTCAGTTTTAAGGCGCTGCGACCATCGCCTAATGGGATAAGCGATTGCACCGAACCCTTGCCGTAAGAGCGGGTTCCCACCACCTTGGCTCTGTGGTTGTCTTTTAAGGCACCGGCTACAATTTCTGCCGCCGACGCCGAACCTTGGTTGATCAACACCACTATGGGCGCGCCTTCTAAGATATCCCCCGGCTGGGCATCAAACCTTTGATTGGCTTCGATAAAGCGTCCTCGGGTCGAGACTATGGTGCCGGTGGAGAGAAACAGGTCGGCAATATTGATGGCACTGTCGAAGGTGCCGCCCGGATTATCGCGCAAATCAATGAGCAGGCCTTTGAGTGCCGTGCCGCTTTGCTGCTGCATCTTGGTAATATGGCGGGCGACATCATGAAAACTGTGGTTATTAAAGCTGTTGATGCGCAGGTATCCGGTGCGATTGGCTTGCAGCTCGCTGTTAACGCTTTCTATATGTATGGGTTGGCGGGTGAGGTGAAAATCGAGTCGTTGTGAATGGCCGGCACGGGCAATGGCCAAAGTCACTTCACCATTTTCGCGGCTGTTGATCAGCTTAGAGACATCTTCCAGGGACTTATCTATCACAGCTACATTGTTGATAGCCAATAAAATATCACCGCCTAACAAGCCGGCAGCCTGAGCCGGAGAATTGGGCAGTGCCGAGACGATGACCACATGATCCTGGCGTTTTTCGACCTCGATTCCCAGGCCCTTATATTCGCCATTGGTAACATCAAACAGGCGTTTTAATTCCTGCTCATCCAGGTATTCGCTGTAGGGGTCAAGCTCGCTAAGCAGGCTGCTCAGCACATGTTGATCCAGCTTGGCACGGTCCACTTCCTCGACATAAAAGTGGTTTATATGAAATAAAACTTCTTCGAGCTGGCTTTCCTGCGCCGCTGCTGAAGCACTGCAAATGCTTAGCGCTATGGCTAGGCACCAGTTTAAAAAGTGCCTAAAAATGAGTGCGTTATATGCAAACATAGGCTGCCCCTTGTGGCGCAGCCGCTATTCAATTATGAGGACCTGCACCAAGTGGTTGGATTAACGGCACGTCCTTTGTGACGTATCTCGAAGTATAGACCAGGATCAACCTGGCCGCCGCTCTGACCAACCAGGGCTATTGCTTCGCCTTGGTAAACCTGATCGCCCACTTCCTTAAGCAGGGCTTGGGCGTGACCGTAAAGACTCATATAACCTTTGCCGTGGTCAACCACCATGACCCAGCCAAAGCCCTTAAGCCAGTCGGCAAATACCACCTGACCGTCTTCGATGCTATTAATATTGCTGCCTTCTTTAGCATCGATCACCACGCCTTTCCAATTAAAGCCAGGGCGTTTGCGGGTGCCAAAACGGTGTTTTAACGGCCCTCGTGTCGGCCAGGCCAGTTTGCCCTTGCTGCTGGCCAGGCCAAGCATAGCCACCTGACGAGCCTTGGAGTCTTCAAGCTCTTCCAGGGTGGTGATCAGGGTTTGTTCGTTGTCTTTGAGGTAAGCGATGGAGCTTTGCAGTTGATTCAATTCGCCTTGCAGCGCCTTTACCTGAGACTGACGCTCGGTCTTGGCGGCCAATAATTGCTGCCTTTGCTCTTCTTCCTGGCTGCGCAGTTGCTCAAGCTGTTCGCGGTTTTGCGCCAGCGCCAATTGGTTTTGTTCTATTTCTTCTAGGGTTTCTCTAAGCTCATCAAGTTGTTCTAAACGCGCCTTATTGAGGTAATCGTAATAACTGATGGTGCGTTCTAATTTTGCGGTGTTTTGCTGATTGAGTAACAACTTGGAGTAATCGTGACCGCCGACCATGTAGGCGCTTTTAAGCTGCGCCGCCAAAGCTGTGTCTAAGGTTTTTCTGTGCTGTTCTAATTCTTGCGCCTGCGTTTGTAATTCGTTGTGTTGCTGGCGGTTGGTATTTATTTGGCCATCGAGTTCTCTTAACTTTTTGGCGTTGTTGGCAATGGCCTTCTCTGATTTTTTTAATTGCTGTTGCAGCGAGCCCAGAGATTGTTTCTGGCTTGAGAGGTTATTCTGGTTTTTCTTTATCTCCTGCTGAACCTCGGTTAAGTCTTGCTTGGTGCGGTTTTCATTGCTGCTGGCGGGCAGGGCACACAAGGACAAGAGCGCCGCGCTTAGCAGCGACACTCTTGTTTGCGAGCCTAGGTGGATAAACCTAAACATATGCAATGATTAACGCAGCAGCATGATTGGCGAGCCTGTCATTTCCGCAGGCTGCTCCATGCCTAGTAGATGCAACATGGTCGGCGCCACGTCGCTCAAGGTTTTACCCGCTACCGGCTCGGCATCGCGACCGATATAGATAAAGGGCACCGGCTCACTGGTGTGGGCGGTATGGGCCTGACCGGTTTGTGCATTTTGCATCTGCTCGGCATTACCATGGTCGGCGGTGATCAGTGCTTCGCCACCGCTTTGCTCAAGGGCTTCAAGCACTCGGCCAATACAATGGTCAACCGCTTCACAGGCCTTCACAGCCGCTTCGAATACACCCGAGTGACCCACCATGTCGCCATTAGGGTAGTTACAGATGATCACGTCATACTTGCCGCTGTGAATGGCTTCAACCAGCTTGTCGGTCAGAAGCTCAGAGTTCATTTCCGGTTGTAAGTCATAGGTGGCTACATCGGGAGAAGGAATAAGCTCGCGACTCTCACCTGCAAATTCCTGCTCGCGACCACCACTGAAGAAGAAGGTAACGTGTGCATATTTTTCCGTTTCGGAAATACGCAGCTGAGTTTTATTATGCTTGGCCAGCCATTCACCGAGTACATTGTTAAGCGGCTCAGGTGGGAAAGCCACAGGCGCATCGATATCCGCAGCATATTCGGTAAGCATGACAAAGGCGGCCAGTTGTGGCGTTTTCTTTTTGTTGAAACCCTTAAAGTCGGCATCGACAAAGGTGCGGGTCATTTGACGGGCACGGTCGGCGCGGAAGTTCATAAACAACACTGCATCGCCATCATTAATGGCGGCGGCGGTCTCGCCAATCACGGTCGCTTTTACGAACTCGTCGTTTTCACCGCGCTCATAGGCGGCCTGTAATCCGCTTACGGCATCGGCGGCGTGATATTCGGCTTCGCCCAAGACCATCAAGTCGTAGGCGCTTTCGATGCGCTCCCAACGGTTGTCTCGGTCCATGGCATAGTAGCGGCCGATCAGGCTGGCAATACGGCCTTTACCTACGCGCGCAAAGGCGGCGTCGATATTCTTCAAAGTGGCTTCGGCGCTGCGTGGCGGCGTATCGCGGCCATCTAAGAAGGCATGAACATAAATTTCTTGTGCGCCGCGCTCAGCTGCAAGCTCGATGGCGGCAATAATATGGTCTTCATGGCTGTGTACGCCGCCTGGGCTCATCAGGCCCATTAGGTGTACTGCCTTGCCTGCATTTACGGCAGCATCAATGGCGTTAACCAGGGCAGGGTTAGTGGCAAAGGTGCCATCTTCAATAGCCTTGGTGATACGGGTAAAGTCCTGGTACACAACGCGACCGGCACCGAGATTCACATGACCCACTTCGGAGTTACCCATTTGCCCATCGGGAAGACCTACGTCCATACCGGAACCGGAAATTAACGTATGTGGGCATTGTTGCCAAAGTTTGTCTAAAACCGGGGTGTTAGCGGCTAAAATGGCGTTACTTTCGCTTTCTTCACGATAACCCCATCCGTCTAGAATCATCAAAACGAGCGGCTTTTTGGGCTGTGTCATTGTATCTCCTGGGTAATGTGCACGTGCTGTTAATATCCTACCGTTTTTTGCACAATATCGCAGTAGAAAATATCTCACTAATTGGTAAGTGCAAGGCAAATGTGTATACTTGTGCCGCCCTCAAGGTTTGAATTAACAAAGTAAAACGTATGGAACAATACATAGAATTTATCGGTAATCATCCGATTTTAAGCATTATCTGGTTGGTTATCGTGTTTATGCTTATTTCGGGATGGTTTAAAAGTAAGTTTTCGGCCATTAAGCAGATCAATCCACAACAACTCACCTTGTTAGTGAATCGTGAAAACGCTGTAGTGGTTGATATTCGCGCCCAGAAAGATTTTACGGCGGGGCGTATTGCCAATGCTGTTCACCTAAGCGCGGAAAAAGCGAAACAAAGTGACTTTGCAGAGCTTGAAAAGCATAAAAGCCAACCCATTATATTGGTATGCGCTACGGGTATGACGGCCTCGGGTATTGCCAACAACCTAGGTAAAGCTGGGTTTGAGAGTGTCTTTATCCTTTCTGGTGGTATGCAGTCTTGGCAAAGTGCCGGTCTACCTCAGGTATCGGGCCGCTAATTAATAGTAAGAGCAAGTTATGAGCGATGTAGTTTTATACAGCAAAGATTATTGTCCCTTTTGTCAGCGTGCCAAGGCATTGCTGGATAAAAAAGGTGTAACTTATACCGAGTATGATATCGGCCTTCAGCCTGAGCTACGCGATGAAATGATCAAGCGTGCCAATGGTGGTTACACCGTGCCGCAAATCTTTATCGGCGACCAGCACATAGGTGGCTGCGACGATATGATGGCACTCGAAGCTCGTGGCGAATTAAACGCGTTACTTAACGTATAACAACTTATTAGGTATCGGGCCGCAGCGACTGTGGCTCGTTACCACCAACAGATTGAAAGGAACGACAATGGAAGAGCAAAATCAAGGCGCAGCACAAGAGCAACAACAAGCGCAATTCTCAATTCAACGTATTTACACTAAAGATGTGTCTTTCGAGACGCCAAACTCGCCGGCTATTTTCCAAAAAGAGTGGAAGCCGGAAGTTAAACTAGACATAGATACGCGTTCAAACAAGCTAGAAAACGGCATCTACGAAGTAGTGCTGGCACTAACAGTAACCGCGACTATCGGCGAAGAAACGGCTTTCCTATGCGAAATCCAACAGGCTGGTATCTTCACTATCGGTGAACTAGAAGAGTTACAAACGGCGCATATGCTAGGTGCTTTCTGCCCGAACGTACTTTTCCCTTACGCTCGTGAAGCCGTATCTAACCTGGTTAACCGTGGTACTTTCCCGCAGTTGAACCTGGCTCCGGTTAACTTTGACGCGCTATTTGCCCAATACATGCAGCAACGCGCTGCAGAGCAAGCACAGCAAGCTGACGCATAAGTTATGAGCACAACAGCACCTTCAGCTGTAACTGTTCTGGGGGCGGGGTCGTATGGCACCGCCCTTGCTATTTGTTTCGCCCGTAACGGCCACCCGGTAACCTTATGGGGTCGCGATGCCGAGCAAGTAGAAAAGCTCGCTCGCGAACGCAAAAACGAACAGTACCTCGGCGATATTCCTTTTCCCGAAACCCTGACCCTTGAAAGCTCACTAGAAAAAGCGGTACAAAGCAGCGACATCATTTTGGTGGTGGTGCCGAGTCATGCTTTTGCCGGGCTATTGGAAACGATTGCACCCATGTTGCGCAGCGATGCCAAGGTGGCGTGGGCAACCAAGGGCTTAGAGCCGGAAACTGGGCGCTTATTACAGGATGTGGCGACGCAAAAACTTGGCGATAAGGTGGAACTGGCGGTATTGTCGGGCCCGACCTTTGCCAAAGAAATGGCGGCGGGATTACCGACAGCAATTTCGGTGTCGGCGACCAGCGACAGCTTCTGTGAGCGCTTATCTAGTCTGCTTCATTGCGGCCGCTCATTTAGGGTGTATCGCAATAATGACTTTATTGGTATTCAACTCGGTGGAGCGGTTAAGAACGTCATCGCCATAGGCGCTGGTATCTCAGATGGTTTTGGCTTTGGTGCCAATGCCCGTACCGCGCTTATCACCCGAGGTTTGGCGGAACTGTGTCGCCTGGGCTGTGCCCTGGGCGCCAAGTCGGAAACCTTTATGGGGATGGCCGGACTGGGCGATTTGATCCTCACCTGCACCGATAACCAGTCACGTAACCGCCGTTTTGGCTTAGCCTTGGGGCAGGGACTGGACGTGGAAGCGGCGCAGCAACAGATTGGCCAGGTGGTTGAAGGCTACAGAAACACCAAAGAAGTCTATATGCTGGCTAAACGCAGTGGTATAGAGATGCCGATCACCGAGCAAATCTATAAGGTGCTGTATGAAAACAAAGACGTGAAAGAGGCCGCCATGGCACTACTGGGGCGCGAACAGCGCGCCGAGTAAGCTTGTGAGCAAGCTCTGTCAGTCACAAAAAAGCACGGTTTTTGCCCGTGCTTTTTTTATGCTCTAAGCTGTAAGATCCGGAGAATACCAATTCTGTTAAGTATGTGATCAGAGATAGCGCTGGATAAATGATATGATCACAAGGCGGAATTTTTCTTATGTAGTTATTCTACATAGAAAAACTCCAACACAGTGAGCATGATATTTAGCCCGCTAGAATGATTAGCTATTTAAGTGAATTGGTATAATACCTAAAGGATGGATATCATGGCATCAACAAAGCAGGTGGACACTGAGCGCCGCCACGGCCAACGGACTTTCAACCAACATTACGCCAGGCTGACAGGTGAGCAGGTTGACAAGGTGTACAGCCTGACAAAATTAGGTTACGAGCTGGATTTTGTGCGCACCTATTGTCCGCCACCCCGGTTGGCGGTATTGCACCGCAACCATGAACTCGTGGCTATCGACGCTCAGGGTGAATGTGACTTTTATCCCGAAGTGCCCTTGCGCCATCAGTCCTAGGCTTTTACCATGACGGCAAAGTGATGGGAGAGCTTATGGCAATTAATGATCAAGGGATTTACGCCGGCGCGCAGCAGTATTCCTGCCCGCATTTCGATGTGCGACCACAGCAGGAAGTTTCACTGCTGGTGATCCACTGCATTTCCTTGCCCGAGGGGCACTACGGCACCCCTTATATCGATGATTTGTTTGCCGGGTGCCTCGATTGCGATGCTCATCCTAGCTTTAGTTCATTGCAAGGGGTTCGGGTGTCAGCCCATTGCTTAATTGACCGCGAAGGCCTAGTACGCCAATACGTGCCCTTCAGTGAGCGCGCCTGGCATGCCGGTTTATCACAATTTGCCGGGCGCGAGCGTTGTAACGATTTCAGCATAGGGATTGAGCTCGAAGGCACAGACCGCAGTGAGTACACTCAAGCTCAATATCAGAGCCTGGCGCAACTGACCCTGGCCATCATGGAACGCTACCCAGAGATCACCCGTGAGCGCATTGTCGGGCACAGTGATATTGCCCCAGGTCGTAAAACTGATCCGGGGGAAGCGTTTGATTGGACATACTTTTTTGACCTTACATTTACCAGTAATTGCGATAGACTAAAGGAAATCTAAGTTAATTTATTTGCCACTATGACCCTGATCGCCATAATTTTTGCGCTTATTGCCGAACGCCTCGGAGCGCGCTCTAAAACCTGGCAAATCGCCACCTATGCCCACTGGTATCAAGGGCAAAGTTTGACGCTGTTAAAACGCTTTAGCGGCCTAGGCAAAGAAGCGGGGATGATCCTCTGGTTACTGATCCCCAGTCTGTTGGTTTTTGCGCTCGCTAATCTGAGTGACTTTGTTCTGTGGCAACTGCTTATTAATACCACTGTGGTTTTGACCTGCTTTGGTTGTGCCACCCTGCGCGGCTATTACAAAGGGTATTTGAACGCCCTGACTCGGGATGACGGCGAAGCCGCCACCCTCTATGCCTTGCAAATGGGACAAAAACGCACCGAAGATGAAGAAGGGGGCGAAACCTTTGCGCAAACCCTGGCTTGGGTAAACTTTCGTTTTTATTGTACGGTTATTTTTTGGTTTGTATTTTTAGGTGCGGCGGGCGCCTTGTTTTATTCTTTGGTGCGCAGTTTCCTCGATTTCAGTGAAGAAACCGAACATGAATTGTCACCCTGGCATCAGGCTCTGGGCAAGATTATCTACTGGCTTGAGTGGCCGGTGGCGCGGGTGGCCAGCCTAGGCTACCTGGTGATAGGTAACTTTTCCAAGGGCACTCAGTGCTGGCTGCGCCACGTGCTTGATTTTTCGGTGTCAAACCGTCAGGTGATCACAGAAACTGCCTTGGCCGCGGAACAAATTGAAATAGAACATTATGGCTGCACCATTGAAGCCCAATGCATGATGCGTTTGGTTAAGCGTAATGTACTCTTCTTCTTAGCCCTTATCGCTTTACTTACCCTGTTCGGTGGTTTGTCTTAGAGCCCATGCTAAGCTTGGGCCTCCTACCTAGGGGGCTCGGCGGTTTTTATTTATACTCCCCCCTTACACTTGAGCCCCATGTCTATTACAATAGCGGCCATTCTTTTAAGACCTGCATATAGGCAACTTTTCAAGGCGGTAGTCTGTAGTTATGGCAATTAAGCTGGCAATTAATGGCTTTGGCCGCATCGGCCGTAATATTTTACGTGCTTTATATGAGAGCGGACGCCGCAACGAATTTGAAATTGTTGCAATCAACGAGTTAGCCAAGCCAGAAGGTATAGCTCATTTACTCAAATATGATACCGCCCATGGGCGTTTTGCCTTTCCCGTGGAGCTAGGCGAGCAGGCCTTGATCGTTGATGGCGACAGCATTGCCTTGTACTGTGAGCAAGATGCCAGCGCCTTGCCTTGGCAAGAGCACGAGGTTGATATCGTACTTGAGTGTACCGGGGTGTACCACTCTCGCCTAGATGCGCAAAAACATTTGCAGGCCGGCGCCAAAAAGGTGCTGTTTTCGCAGCCCGCCGATGCCGATGTTGATGCCACCATAGTCTTTGGCATTAACGACCACGAATTAAACGCTCAGCAGACAATTGTTTCCAATGGTTCCTGCACCACCAACTGTATTGTCCCTGTGATCCAGGTGCTTGACGATGCTTTTGGTATCGAGTCTGGTGCCATTACCACCATACATGCTTCCATGCACGATCAGCAGGTCATCGATGCTTATCATGATGATTTGCGCCGCACCCGTGCCGCAAGTCAGTCTATAATTCCGGTGGATACTAAATTAGCGCGTGGCATAGAGCGCATTTTACCTAAATTCCATGGCCGCTTTGAGGCCATTGCTGTGCGCGTGCCAACCATTAATGTGACCGCCATGGACCTGAGCGTAACCGTCAACAGCGATGTTTCGCTCAGTGATGTTAACCAGGCCATTGCCAAGGCGGTACACGGGCGCCTCGCGGGCATTTTAGACTATACCGAAGAACCTCTGGTGTCGGTCGATTTTAATCATGATGCACATTCTTGTATCATCGACGGTACACAGACACGGGTTAGTCATAAACGTTTGATAAAACTATTAGTATGGTGTGACAACGAGTGGGGGTTCGCTCATCGAATGCTCGATACCTCGGCTGCGTGGATGCAACAATAAGCATCTAACTTTGTATAAAACGTATAACTAAGGAGATGAGAATGTCGGTCATTAAGATGGCGGATTTAGATTTAGCAGGCAAACGAGTATTGATCCGTGAAGATCTAAACGTGCCTATTAAAGATGGTAAGGTAAGTTCTGATGCGCGTTTACGTGCTGCCTTGCCGACCATTCAATTGGCGTTAGACAAGGGCGCTAAGGTGATGATTATGTCGCACCTGGGCCGTCCTACAGAAGGTCAATATGACGATGCATTCTCACTGGCTCCTGTGGTTGATTACCTGAACGACAAGCTGTCACAAGATGTACGTTTAGCGAAAGATTATCTAAACGGCGTAGAAGTTGCTGACAACGAAGTTGTGGTATTCGAGAACGTACGTTTTAATCCGGGCGAAAAAGCTAACGACGAAGCGCTGGCGAAGCAACTAGCCGCCTTGTGTGACGTATACGTAATGGATGCCTTCGGTACCGCGCACCGCGCTCAGGCTTCAACTCATGGTGTCGGCATGCATGCTCCTGTAGCCTGTGCCGGTCCGTTGCTTGCAGCGGAACTAGACGCGCTAGGCAAAGCCCTTGATAACCCAAGACGTCCTTTGGTTGCCATTGTTGGTGGCTCTAAGGTATCAACCAAGCTAACCGTGCTTGATTCACTATCAAATGTAGTGGACCAATTGGTTACCGGTGGCGGTATCGCTAACACCTTTATCGCAGCGGCCGGTCACCCGGTAGGTAAGTCTTTATACGAGCAGGACCTTATTGGCGAAGCGCAAAAGCTGACCGAGAAAGCCCGTGCTAACGGCGGCGATATTCCGGTGCCTGTTGATGTGGTTGTTGGTAGCGAATTCTCTGAGTCGGCGGTAGCCCAGCTTAAAGACGTGCAGGAAGTAACCGACGAAGACATGATCTTCGATATCGGCCCGGACACGGCGAAAGAGCTTGGTGAGATCATTGCTAAAGCCGGCACTATCGTATGGAATGGCCCGGTTGGCGTATTCGAGTTTGACCAATTTGGTAACGGCACACAAAGCATAGCTAAAGCGATTGCCGAGTCGGATGCCTTCTCGATTGCCGGTGGTGGTGACACCTTAGCTGCCATTGATAAATATCATGTGGCTGATAAGATTTCATACATCTCTACCGGTGGTGGTGCCTTCTTGGAGTTCCTGGAAGGGAAAAAACTACCTGCGGTTGCTATGCTAGAAGAGCGAGCAAAGCAATAAAATACTATAAGGCCGGCCTCTCACTTTTGCCGGCCTTGTGTTTGGAGCCAATAGGCTCTTGTTTGAAATAATTCAAACATCATCCCGTTCAAAAAACCCGATAGTCTGGTGCTATCAAAAATTGGAGATAAGCGAAATGGCTTTGATCAGTATGCGTCAACTTCTCGACCATGCGGCGGAATTTGGTTACGGCGTACCAGCCTTCAATGTAAATAACCAAGAGCAAATGCGTGCCATCATGGAAGCGGCCGACAAAACAAACAGCCCGGTTATTGTGCAAGGGTCTGCCGGCGCGCGTGCATACGCAGGTGCCCCTTTTATTCGTCATATGATTCTGGCGGCAATCGAAGAGTGGCCACACATCCCGGTAGTAATGCACCAAGACCACGGTACTTCACCGGCGGTATGTCAGCGTTCTATCCAGCTTGGCTTCTCATCGGTCATGATGGATGGCTCATTGCTTGACGATGGTAAAACGCCTTCATCTTATGAGTACAACGTAGACGTAACTCGTCGCACAGTAGAAATGGCCCACGCTTGTGGTGTTTCTGTTGAGGGTGAGCTAGGTGTTCTAGGTTCACTTGAAACCGGTGAAGCGGGTGAAGAAGACGGTATCGGTGCGGTAGGTAAACTATCTCACGATCAGCTACTTACAGACCCAGAAGAAGCGGCGGATTTCGTTGCTAAAACCGGTGTTGATGCCCTGGCAATCGCCTGTGGTACTTCGCACGGTGCCTACAAGTTTACTCGTCCACCAACGGGCGATATTCTTGCTATCGATCGCATCAAAGAAATCCACAGCCGTATTCCTGATACGCACCTGGTAATGCACGGTTCGTCATCGGTACCACAAGAGTGGCTAGCTGTGATCAACGAGTTCGGCGGTGAAATCCCTGAAACTTACGGTGTGCCGGTAGAGCAGATCGTTGAAGGTATCAAGCACGGTGTACGTAAGGTAAACATCGACACGGATCTACGTTTGGCGTCAACCGGTGCCGTTCGTCGTCACCTGGCGCAGAACCCTGCGAACTTCGATCCTCGTAAGTTCCTTGCTGAAGCAACTAAGGCGATGACAGAGATCTGTGTAGCGCGTTATGAAGCCTTCGGTACTGCCGGTCAGGCAAGCAAGATCAAGCCTATCTCGCTTGATGACATGCATCTGCGTTACCTAAGCGGTGAGTTAAGCCCTAAAATTAAATAATTTTAGCGACTTAGCCCGATAAAAAGCCTCGTATTTCACGGGGCTTTTTTGGATCAGTCTTTTATCAAGAATCGATCTTTGGGATCAGATTTTTATCAACCCAACGATGTTTTCGGATCAATATCTTACCTATTGCCCGCTAAGGGCCGCAAACCCTGATTAAGAAGTGAACAATTATCAGTCGGTTAGTTAAAGAGGGCTTAGCCATACTTGGTATAAAACTGATCCCGGCCGGGATCAATTAGTAAAATATTGATCCCTCATGGCCTGCTTAGTACAAATCTGATCCTGCCAAGGTCGCTTAGTAAAACGCTGATCCCTGCGGATCAAAAGGATTTTTGCGAGATCCCCGTTATGGGTGTAGTCTTTCATAAAACTGTCACAAAAAGTCATAATAATGACATCAGTCCAATAAAACTGATTAGAGATAAATGGAATGTCACGTAAAGTTCTTGTTGTTGATGATGAAGCACCCATCCGCGAGATGCTGGTGTTTGTATTAGAACAGAATGGTTTTCAGGCTATCGAAGCTGAAGATTACGACTCTGCGATAGCGGCCATGGTTGAGCCTTACCCAGATATGGTGCTACTGGATTGGATGCTTCCCGGTGGCAGTGGTATTCAAATTGCCAAAAAGTTTAAGCAAAATGAGCATACCCGTCAGATCCCCATTATAATGCTGACCGCTCGTGGTGAAGAAGAAGACAAGGTTCGTGGTCTTGAGGTTGGTGCCGACGATTATGTAACCAAGCCGTTCTCACCAAAAGAGTTAATGGCACGTATTAAAGCCGTGATCCGCCGCGTGGCGCCTACTTCTTTGGAAGAGGCCATTGAGGTACATGGCCTACGTCTGGATCCTATTTCACACCGCGTTACCTCGCAGGGCAGTGAATTGGATATGGGTCCTACCGAGTTCCGTTTATTGCACTTCTTTATGACCCATCCTGAGCGCGTGTACAGTCGCGAACAGTTACTGGATCATGTGTGGGGCACAAACGTGTATGTGGAAGACAGAACAGTGGATGTGCATATTCGTCGCTTACGTAAAGCCATCTCACCTAAGGGTCATGATCGTTTAGTACAGACCGTACGTGGCGCCGGTTATCGTTTTTCAAGTAAGGTTTAGCCTGCCATCAATTACTTTCATGGATGAGTAGGTTTATGCCTAGCCAGGCATAAAGCAGAGATATTTTATGTATCGAGTAGTTAATAAACGAACCCTAACCAAGCGTTTGTTTATGTATTTTTTACCATTGGTGCTGATAGGCGTGCTTGTAGGCGCGCCTTTTTTGCTTCTCTTCCTCGGCGCCTTTACCCTCTTGTTATGGCATTATCGCCAACTGTATCGTCTCAGCGACTGGTTGATAAACCAGCGTAGCTTTAATCCCCCCGAGGGAGAGGGGGCCTGGGAGCAGGTCTTCGAAGGGATCTACCATCTGCAACAACGCAATCGCAAAAAGCGCAATGAACTGGCCGATTTAATTCGCCGTTTTCGCGAGGGGGCGGAAGCTGTGCCCGATGCGGTTATCGTGCTGCAGCGAGATCTCAGCATAGGCTGGTGTAACCAATTGGCGCTGCGATTATTAGGACTGCAATGGCCTACCGATCATGGCCAGCGCATCGACAACCTGATCCGCCACCCTAAATTCAGCAGCTATATGGCCGATGGCGACTATGAGGAAGCCCTGGAGCTGGACATAGCCCACAATGGTGAGCAGGTGCTGGAGTTCCGGGTGATGCCTTATGCTCAGTCGCAGATCATGATGGTGGTGCGCGATATTACCCGTTTAAAACAGCTCGAGCAGATGCGCAAAGACTTTGTCGCCAACGTCTCCCATGAGCTACGTACGCCGCTGACCGTGGTAACCGGTTAGCTGGAAATGATGGATAGCGACAATATGCCGCCGCCAGCGATGTGGAATAAGGCGCATGGCACCATGATAGAGCAGTGTCAACGCATGGACTCGCTGGTCAATCAGCTGTTGTCTTTGTCCCGCATCGAAGGGGCGCGTAAACATGACAATGATAAGCCGGTGCATGTACCACAGATGCTGGAAATTATTCATACCGAGGCGCAGTCGCTCAATCAGGACAAACAGCACAAGTTGATCTTTGAGGTGGATGCAGATCTCGATATTCTCGGTGCCGCCGATGAATTACGAAGCGCGTTTTCGAACTTGGTTTTCAATGCCGTGCATTACACCCCGGAAGGCGGTGAAATCACCGTGCGCTGGCAGCGTAAGGATGGTTATGCCCACTTTAGCGTTAACGACAACGGCGAGGGCATAGCACCTGAGCATCTTAATCGTTTGACCGAACGTTTTTATCGCGTTGATAAGGCTCGCAGCCGCAAAACCGGCGGTTCAGGCCTGGGTCTGGCTATTACCAAGCATGTGCTTTCGCGCCACGATTCTCAGTTGCACATAGAAAGCACAGTGGGCGAGGGCTCGTGTTTTTGGTTTACTTTCGCGCCGAGCTGGATAGTGACCAATAATCCAAATTCAGCACTTTCGGCAAAGTCATAAAATTGTCATTTTCGAGTAATCTAACTGTCATTTTGTCACTGCACAATGGTCACAGTTGAAACATGGGACGATAAATTGGAGAACCCAATGAAATTTAAAAACTTAGTTGCTGCAATGGGCGTTGCTGTTAGTGCCCTAACTGCAGGTCAGGCGATGGCCACAGATCAAGCTATCGCAGAATATGAAAAAACAAGCGGCATCTCTGGTAACTTTTCATCAGTAGGTTCTGATACCTTAGCCAACATGATGACTTTCTGGGCAGAAGAATATAAGCGTATTTACCCTAACGTAAATATCCAGATCCAAGCGGCTGGTTCATCTACTGCGCCACCGGCATTGACTGAAGGCACAGCGAACTTTGGCCCTATGAGCCGTAAGATGAAGTCGAAAGAAATCGAAGCTTTCGAAAAGCGTCACGGTTACAAGCCTACTGAAATCCGCGTAGCGATTGATGCTCTAGCTGTATTCGTACACAAGGACAACCCAATTGAAGGTCTACGTATCGATCAGGTAGATGCTATTTTCTCATCTACTCGTAAATGTGGTGCAGCAGAAGAAGTTAACCGTTGGGGCGATATCGGCCTAGAGGGCGACTGGGCTGCTAAAGACATCCAGCTTTACGGTCGTAACTCGGTATCTGGTACTTACGGTTACTTCAAGAAAAAAGCACTGTGTAAAGGTGACTTCCGTAACAACGTAAACGAGCAACCAGGTTCTGCTTCTGTAGTACAGTCAATCTCATCATCAGTTAACGCTATTGGTTACTCTGGTATCGGTTACAAAACTTCTGGTGTTCGTACCGTACCTCTAGCGAAGAAAGGCGACAAGTTCGTAGATGCAACTCTAGAGAATGTTGCTACTGGTAAGTACCCACTATCACGTTTCCTATACGTTTACGTGAACAAGCACCCAAATAAACCGCTTGCGCCTATCGAAGCTGAGTTTATTAAAATGGTACTTTCACAAACAGGTCAAACAATTGTTGAGAAAGACGGTTATGTGCCACTTTCTAATACAATGGTTGAAGCTGAGCTTAAAAAGCTAGGCTTGATGTAATCCTTTGAATCTTGTTGATTAGATAACAAAGCCCCTCACATTGAGGGGCTTTTTTTATGCCTGTTTACCAGCAGCTTTGATAGATAAGCTCTTTTATGATCTGCTGTGAAGGGGCGATACGCTCCATGGCCAAATATTCATTAGGCTGATGCGCCTGCTCGATAGATCCCGGCCCCATGACTATGGTTTCACAGCCCAGCTGTTGGATAAAGGGCGCTTCGGTGCAGTAGTTAACCGCCACCGCCTGCTGTTGCGAAAGCTTTTCTGCCAGTTTCACCAGGGCGCTGTCCTTGCTGCCGGCGAAGGCTGGAATGGGCTCGTGCATATCCCAAACCTCCACAGAGCCTGGATAGCGAGCATTGATATCCTTGGTAGCATCAAGCAGCATGGCCTGCAGCTCGGCGATGCTAAGCCCGGGCAGTGGGCGCATATCCAGTTGTAATTCACAGCAGCCACAAATCCGATTGGCATTATCGCCACCATGGATATGACCCAGGTTCAGGGTTGGGTAGGGAATAGCAAAATCGGGAACTGAATATTTATTCTTTAACTCTTCTTTTAACTTCAGCAGGTTTTGAATCACCAAATGCATCACTTCAATGGCATTTATGCCGCGCTCTGGATCTGAGCTGTGGCCGCTTTTACCAACAATGCGAATCGCCGAGGTCATATGCCCCTTATGAGTAAATACTGGCACCATGTCGGTGGGCTCGCCGATAATACAGCGTTCGGGTTTAAGGTCCGGATAACGGGCCACTTCTTGAGCTCCGGCCATGGTGGTTTCTTCATCGGCGGTGGCCAACAACAATAAGGGGCGTTGTTGCTTGCTGCTATCGAGCTCGGCAATAGCACTGAGCACAAAAGCAAAGAAACCTTTCATATCAATACTGCCTAAGCCATAGAGCTTGTTGTCTTCGGCTATAAGCTTAAAGGGATCCCGCTGCCAGCGTCCTTGGTCGAAGGGCACGGTATCCGTATGCCCGGCCAGCATTAAACCACCGGCGCCGCTGCCGCGTTTGGCCAGCAGATTGTATTTTCCGGGGGCGCTTTGCAGTTCAATAACTTCACAGTGAAAACCCAGGGACTCGCACCAGGTTGCCAGCAGTTCAATAACGCCACGGTTACTCTGGCTAAGCGCAGGATCGAGGGAGCTTATCGAGGGGGCGGCGATAAGCTGCTGGTAGCGCGTCAGAAAGTCTGGGTTCGACATATAAATTCCAAATATTTATTCATAAAGATTGCATAACAATATAAATGTCTTTATAGTGAATATCAATTCACATTTTAAGCATAAATATTGGTTTGGTTTAATGGTTCACTACCTCTTTAGCATAACGTCACGACGATAGTTCGAGTACACATATCTCCCTTGTGTACTCGATTTTTTTCGTCGGGCGTCTCGCCCGTTACTTACTGTCTGATTTTGAGTGTAATTAATGAATATTGTAATTATTGGCGCGAGTGGCTACAGCGGTGCAGAGCTAGCCAAATTAGTCGCAACACATCCTCACTTTGAACTTGTTGGCTGTTATGTTTCGGCCGGCAGTGCGGATCTTCATAAGCCCTTAAGTGCCCTGTATCCAGAGCACAAAGGCATAGTGGATCTGCCGCTGCAAGGCATGGACGATAATGCGATTGCCAGCATAGCTGCGCAGGCCGACGCTGTGTGTCTGTGTACAGATCATAAAGTCAGTGTAGATCTGGCTCCTCAGTTTCTTGCCCATGGTCTGAAAGTGTTTGATCTATCCGGTGGCTTTCGTCTTGCCGATGCCCATTTGTATGAAGAATTCTATGGTTTCACCCATCAACATCCCGAGCTGTTAGCGCAGGCCGTGTATGGTCTGGCGGAATGGCACAGCGAAGCGCTTAAGACCGCGCAGTTGGTGGCTGTGGCTGGTTGTTACCCGACCGCCAGTTTAAATGCCCTTAAACCTTTGCAGCAGGCCGGCTTGTTGGCTGGCGATCAGCAGGTGATCATCAATGCGGTATCAGGGGTAACAGGAGCCGGGCGCAAAGCCGCTATCGGCACCCACTTCTGTGAAGTCTCTTTGGCTCCTTATGGTTTGTTTAACCATCGTCATACACCGGAAATCGAGCAGTCTTTGCAGCATCCTGTGCTCTTTACGCCGCATCTGGGTAATTTTAAACGCGGCATTTTGGCCACTATTTACGCCACCTTAAATGCCGGTGTGACCCTGGATGATGTCAGCAGTGCCTACCAGGTACTGGCCGACGAACCTCTAATTCGCCTGTTGGGCGCCAATCAGGTGGCCTCCATTAAGGGCATAGAAAATCAACCTTATGTCGACCTTGGTTGGCATGTAAAAGGGCAGCAGCTGATTGTCAGCGCCGCCATAGACAACCTACTTAAAGGCGCCTCGGGTCAAGCACTGCAGTGTATGAACCTGAATGCGGGCCTGGCCATTAACACCGGTTTGGTATGAGGAACACATGATGACTACTAAGAAAACTTGGGTAATCAAACTCGGTGGTGCGGTATTAAATAATCCCGCGGCGCTTGATGCGCTCTTTGTGGCTTTGGGCTCGCAGCAACAGGCGAATTTCGTGGTTGTCCATGGCGGCGGTGCTCTTGTTGACAGCTGGCTGCAAGACGCAGGTTTTGCTACCGCCAAACATCAGGGCTTACGCATTAGCCCGGTGGAGCAAATGCCTTATATCGTCGGCGCCCTGGCCGGTTGTGCTAACAAGCAATTACTGGGTGCAGCGCTGAAAAACAAGTTACAGCCAGTGGGCTTGAGCCTGTTTGAGGCGGGTATTAATGCCGAGCAAAAGCTAAAGGCACTGGGCCAGGTCGGTGAGTGTATCCCCACTGCGGACTCTATTTTACCCCTGCTTATTGAAGCCGGACGCTTGGCGTTAGTGAGCTCTATTGGTTTTGATGAGCAAGGACACTGGTACAACGTTAACGCCGATGAAGCAGCGGCGGCCATCGCCAAGCTACTTGGCGCCGAACTTATTTTTATGACGGATGTGGAAGCCGTGCTGGACCAACAAGGTCAAGCCCTGCATCAACTAGATAAAGCACAAATCGAAGACCTGATAGCACAAGGAGTTATCTCGGGCGGGATGGAGGTCAAAGTAAAGACCAGCCTTCTTGCTGCCCAGCATTTACGACGTGGTGTGTATATCTCCAGCTGGCAAAAGCCAGAAAACCTTATTGCATTGCTCCAAGGAGAGCATGTTGGCACCCAAATTAGTATGTAGATAACACCAATGAAACAAGATTTTATTACCGGCCTTGAGCTGGACGAAAAAAAGATTTTAACGCTTTTATCCCTGGCGCAAAAAATGAAGGCGCACCCCCAGGACTATGCTCAGGCACTGGCTGGCAAGTCTATCGTCACTTTATTTGAAAAGCAGAGCCTGCGTACAAGGCTGAGCTTTGATATTGGCATTAACAAACTCGGCGGCCATGCGGTGTATCTTGACCAGCAAAACGGTGCCATGGGTTCGCGGGAGTCGGTGAAAGACTTTGCCTTGAATATCAGCACCTGGGCCGATGCCATTGTGGCTCGGGTTAACCAGCATAAAACGCTTGAAGAGCTGAGCGAGTTTTCTTCCAAGCCAGTGGTGAACTCTTTGTGTGACCTTTACCACCCTTGTCAGGCACTAGCCGACTTTTTGACGCTGCAGGAAGTGTATGGCGATGTCAGTCAACTTAAGCTGGCTTACCTAGGTGAAGGCAACAATGTCACCCACTCACTGATGTTACTGGCGGCCACCCTGGGCACCGACTTTGTCGCCGTATGCCCTAAAGGCAGCAGCCCGGATGCGCAGATTGTGAAGCAGGCGGAGCAGATCGCCGCCAGCAAGGGCGCCTCTATCCTGGTCAGTGACAGAGTGGAAGCGGCGGTGGGCGCTAATGCCCTGTATGCCGATACCTGGGTCTCCATGGGCGATAACACCCCACTTGAACAGGTAAAAGAAAAATATATGCCATATCAGCTTAACAAACAGCTGCTAGATATGACCGGAGCACAAACGGTTTTGCATTGTCAGCCCGCGCATCGTGAGTTTGAAATTACTTCCGAAGTGATGGACAGCGACTATTCTAAGATTATTCAACAGGCGGAAAACCGCATGCATGCACAAAACGCCCTGTTAGTTACATTATTAAACCCAAATTTTTAAGGACTTGAGATGAGCACTATTAAAAAAGTTGTATTGGCCTACTCGGGTGGTTTGGACACCTCGGCAATTGTGCCTTGGTTAAAAGAAAACTACGGCTGTGAAGTGGTTGCCTTTGTGGCCGATGTGGGCCAGGGCGCAGAAGAGCTTGCAGGGGTGGAAGAAAAGGCCATTGCCTCGGGCGCATCTGAGTGCCATATCGTTGACCTTAAAGAAGAAATGGTTGCCGATTATATCTACCCAACATTGAAAACCGGCTCTATTTATGAAGGCACCTATCTGCTTGGCACCTCTATGGCTCGTCCTATTATTGCCAAGGCCCAGGTTGAAGTAGCCCGTAAGGTTGGCGCCGATGCCTTGTCGCACGGTTGTACCGGTAAGGGTAATGATCAGGTGCGTTTCGAGTCTTGTTTTGCCGCCCTGGCGCCGGATCTTAAAGTGATCGCCCCTTGGCGTGAGTGGGATCTTTCCAGCCGCGAATCCCTGCTTGATTACCTGGCCGAGCGCAACATTCCTTGTGCCGCATCGGCGACCAAGATTTACAGCCGTGACGCCAATGCCTGGCATATTTCTCATGAAGGCGGCGAGTTGGAAGACCCTTGGTGTCAGCCAAGCGAGCAGGTATGGACCTGGACTAATTCACCAGAGCAAGCACCAGATCAGCCTGAAATGGTCAGCATCAGCGTCGAAAAAGGCGAGATCGTTGCCGTAAATGGCGAGCAACTCAGCCCGTATCAGTGTCTGGTGAAGCTGAATGAACTGGCGGCGCCTCACGGTGTTGGCCGTGTAGATATCGTCGAAAACCGTCTGGTGGGTATGAAGTCGCGCGGTTGTTACGAAACTCCGGGAGGCACAGTAATGATGGCGGCGCTGCAGGCCATTGACGAGTTGGTTCTGGATAAGGCCAGTCGTAAGTGGAAAGAAACCCTGGGCGGTGAGTTTGCACACCTGGTCTATGACGGCCGTTGGTTTACGCCATTAAAAGACAGCATTCTGGCAGCGGCCGAGGCATTTGCCGAGTTTGCCAGTGGTGAAGTGGTGTTGAAAATGTATAAAGGTCAGGTTGTGGCGGTGCAGAAGAAATCACCAAACAGCCTATACAGCGAAGATTTCGCTACCTTTGGCGCCGATGATGTATATGACCAATCACACGCCGAAGGCTTTATTCGCTTGTTCTCGCTATCAAGCAGAATAGCGGCGTTGAAGAAGTAAGGTAGGAGAAGGCAATGGCACTTTGGGGCGGACGGTTTTCATCGGGTCCGGATGAAGCATTTAAACAGTTTAACGATTCTTTGCCGTTTGATTATGTGATGGCGGAGCAAGACATTATCGGCTCTGTGGCATGGGCGGGGGCGTTAAACCGCGTTAACGTGTTAACCGATGACGAGCACCAGCGTTTGGTGGCGGCATTGTATGAACTGCTTGAAGAGGTTCAGGCAAACCCAGATAGTGTTGCCCTCAGCGGCGAAGAAGATATTCACTCGCATGTTGAGGCGGCGCTGATCAATAAGGTAGGCGACCTGGGTAAGAAGTTGCACACCGGACGTAGCCGGAATGATCAGGTGGCCACCGACTTCCGCCTCTGGTGTAAGCAAACCGCGAGCACCATTGCCGATGCCCTTATTGCCACCAAGCAGTCGCTGCTGGCCTTAGCCGAGCGTGAGTTTGGTACGGTTCTGCCTGGTTATACCCATTTGCAACGGGCCCAGCCGGTGCTCTTTAGCCACTGGTGTATGGCCTATGTGGAAATGCTTGAGCGTGATGCCAGCCGTCTACAAGATGCGGTTAAGCGTATGGATCAATGTCCACTGGGCAGCGGTGCTTTAGCCGGTACTGCTTATGCCATCGACCGTGAGTTGTTGGCTCAGGATCTTGGCTTTGCTCAGGCAACGCGCAATAGTTTGGATGCAGTGTCGGACAGGGACTTTGTGGTTGAACTGTTAAGCACGGCGTCGATTTCCATGCTGCATCTGTCGCGTTTTGCTGAAGATTTGATCTTCTATAACTCAGGTGAGGCGGGTTTTGTGGAGCTGGCGGATAACGTCACGTCCGGCTCGTCCTTGATGCCGCAAAAGAAAAACCCCGACGCCCTGGAGCTGATCCGTGGTAAAACCGGACGGGTTTTTGGCGCCATGAGTGCCATGATGATGACACTTAAATCTTTGCCCCTGGCCTATAACAAGGACATGCAAGAGGACAAGGAAGGCTTGTTTGATGCGCTGCCAACCTGGTTGGCCTGTTTGCATATGGCGCAGTCCTGCATCAACGGCATTAAGGTCAATGGTGAGAGAACCCGAGCAGCGGCCCAAGGCGGCCATGCCAATGCCACCGAGCTGGCGGACTACCTGGTTGCTAAGGGGATCCCTTTCCGTGAAGGACATCATATCGTCGGTCAATTGGTACAGGTCGCCATAGGCGAGGGTAAAAACCTGGAACAGCTGACCCTTGAGCAATTCCAGGCGGTGAGCAGTGTTATCGAAGAAGATGTGTATCCGGTACTTGAATTGGATGCTTGCTTGCAGGCACGTAAGGCCTTGGGCGGTACCTCGCCGCAGCAGGTTGCCCATGCCATTAAGCATGCACAGCAACAGCACACTATTACCGTGCGTGACGCCAACTTGCATGATGTCGAAGCCATTAGCGAGCTGATCCAGTATTGGGCCAAGGTCGGTGAAAATTTGCCGCGTGCCAAAAGCGATATGGTGCACTCGATCAATGAATTTGCCGTTACCGAGGTCAATGGTAAGGTCACCGGCTGTGCTTCGCTTTATATCTATGATACCGGCTTGGCGGAGATTCGCTCGCTGGGAGTTAATCCGGATTGTGGCGTCAAAGGACAGGGGCGTATGCTGGTGGATCACTTGCTTGTAAAAGCCAAAAAATTGGCGCTGAAAAGGGTGATAGTCTTAACTCGTGTCCCCAACTTCTTCGCTAAACTTGGATTCGAGCAAAGCAGTAAGGACAGCTTACCTGAGAAGGTAATGAAAGACTGTGAACTTTGTCTGCGCAAGGCGAATTGCGATGAGGTGGCCATGGACTTCTACCTCCAGCATGTTCCCATAGGCGAGATACCTTGTAAGCTAATTGCTTAAAATTTAGAACGCGCTGCCAGTTTTGGCGCGCGTTCCTCTCTGACCATAGCAATCGCTAAATCAGTTAATAACAGCACACAAGTTCAAATCCGATTTTAAAAAATTACACCAGCAAATTCAAAAGCATACAACGCAAACCACTAGCGTTTAGGCACTGCAATCTGATACAGTGACTTGCTCAACTAGTGCGCTAACCCTAAGCGAAGCTAATATCCAGCGCTGTGGTGCTGATGTGGTTCTCGGTCCACCGAAGAAAGAGAACTAAGAGTGAGATGACGGATGTTCTTTGAAAAAAGCTTAGTTATTTTTATGGGAGGCTTCGTGGTTTGGGGCTTTCTGATGGCTATGTTTTTCAATTTAATGCTAATAGCTTTTAAGGCTAAGGAAGATTTTAAACTTCTTTTTGTTAGCATCGTCATGTTTTCGTCTTATTTTACGAGTGATCACTTTAATAGCGTTTTTAGCGGTTCAGAAGTGTACAAAACCTGGCTTATTTACGATCTAGTCACTTTGCTTGTTATCTTGCCTGTGTTTTTCTTTAAAAAAGCCAAGCCTTCTCCTGGAGTTATCTATGCCGTAGCGGGCTTGATATTTAACTCAATCCTACTCCTACTGATGCATTTGGATATTGTGGTGTTAGACAATCGAGAAAAATGGTGGTTGTGGGGATTTTACTCTATAGGCATAAACTTATCAGACTTGTTAATGATAGTTGCGCTAATCGTTGATCGAGATATTCTTGGTTTTATTACGCTTAAAGACTATGTGAAAAGACAAGTTTCAAGCCAAAAAATCGTCACTTCTAAATAAATACCCTCGGACCTTTGAGATGCAATAGAGTGCACCATTGCTCTAATTCATTATCAGCGAGAATCAATCACAATGACTCTTACGTTAAAAGATATTCTCGCAATGAAGACATAACAAAAAATGTAATGCCATGATTTATAGGGATAATCCATAATCAATACGGTTGACACTGCTCCTGCCCCCAACAACTTATAAATTGATATTTAATAGCCTTGCTACCACTTATGCTTGAGGTATTCGCAATAATCGATGCGGTGTTTCTAGTTGTTCTGTTAATAAGGTGTTATATTTCTCAACCCTTTGATTTGTGCATCCAACTCGAATGCAGCGACTAGAGTCTTAGACTTCTTAAGTTGTGTGATATCAGATCTTATCGTTTGGGCTGGGGCTAAAAGCCTATGTAGGGCGAGATAATAATTAAAATAAAGGCCTGGATTAGATGTTTTTTGCCAGTGGAGAATTAGCTCAGCTACTAAGTACCTTCGTAAACTGGGGGTTTATGATGGCGCTGCTGTTTAACCTTGTCAGTTACTCCGAGGTTAGTTATCGCGCGCGCTCGCCCTTATGGCTCTGCCTGACCATTAACCTTTCTTATTTAATCACTTCTGTTATTGATGTGAGTTACGTATATCCCTTCTGGGCTAGTGCCGATTTGTTGACCTTGGTCGCTTTGTTTATGGTGCAAAGAAAGCGGGAGAAAATTCCTGCCTTATATTATTGTGCTGTGGGCTTGGTGCTCAATGCAATTTTGCATATAGCAATGTATTTAGATCTGGGCGTAGCGGGTAACTACGAACCCTGGTGGCTGTGGACTCTGTATTCGTTAGGCATCAATTTGAATGATGCCTTGATGATAATAGTGCTGGTGGTTAACCGGGACTTTCTCGGCCTGTGCCGCGCTGGCCGTTTGTTAAAAACGGTATTCCAGCGCCAGGCTCAAGGCTGAGTGGGTATCTGAGTCAAGGTCGTTCGACTCTCGCCATAGGTGGCCGGTGATATTGACCAAAGCGCCTAATACGCCTTGCTGATAGCCGATCTCAAGGCGAGAAATATCCGTATCCAGATACTCCTTTTCGATGCGACCAAGCTTTAAATGCGCACCATAGCCGCCAATACGATGATAAGTGGCGCCCAGCGTCAGCGCTTCGGCGTCCGCTCCTATGGCCGGTCCAAGGTTCTGCTCTCTATGCTGGTAGCCTTGGGCTATGTCCAGATTGCCATAGTTACAGTTGTACTCGGGTAATTGCGACACACACTCGCTGCCGGTATCCGTGTATTCGATATAACCGCTGAGCAGTGCCTGCTCCGTGCCATAATGGGTTTGCGCTCCTAAGGTCAGGGCGCCGTCTTCGGCTATCAGAGCCGATTCGATATGACCGGCATACTCGCCATAGATGGACAGAGGCAGTGTGCCAAGCAAGGTGGAGTATTTAATATCCAGGCTACTGAGCTTTTGCTCATCGGCGAGCTCATCAATAACTAGGTCGCCAATAGACTCGGGATAGTGTAACCATTCAGTCTTGGTTTGACTTAGGCCAAGCTCAAGACCTTGAATAGGAGTTGCGCTTAAACGCCAGCCCCAAAAGTCGCCGTCTTCGACTTTTTCTTCATTAATTTTACTCACCTGACTTTGCTGCTTGGCGGCTATGGCGGTGAAGTTCCAGGGACCGATAAAGGCCAGCCAGCTTGGGCCATAATAATTGGTATCGTGGCGAGTCAGGCGCACGCCTGTCATGGCCTGGGCATTGTTCGATAGCACCAGGGCATTTTCCTGTCCCGGTCCCCACCAGTGGTTAATTTTTTCGGCGCTTACGGACCAATTGCCCAACAGGGCGGCGACGTAACTGCCATCGTAATTAACATATTCGCCGTCGTTGCTGTCGTCACGATAGGTGACGCTGACCTTGGCGCTGGCGGTTTTACCCGTCAGGCTGCCACTGGTTTCAATGCCGCTTTTAGCCTGATTGCGCGGGCCAAAGCCCTGAATTGTGTGCGGCTCAGAATTGGTAAAGACACGCACCCGGGAAACCGTGCCTTGCTGGGCGTATTTAAGCGCATGTTGTACATGTTGATAAGCAAATTGCGCCTGCGGCGTTAAGTCCTGTATCGACACGCTTTGTAAATCGCCGGCAATGCCTTTCCACATCAGCGGATAAGTATTAACGGGGCGCTTGATCACGCCTTGATTTATCAGCATATCAATGGAGCTGCGTAGCAGCGCCGAGTCGGGTTCAATCCAGGGACTTGCCTGCACCTGGGCAGCACAAAACAGGGCGCTAAGAGCTAGCGCACAGCGAGATAGGGTCATTTTGATAATTTTTCCTTTAATGCCGCCGCCACTTCGGGGGCAACAAATTCTGATACATTGCCGCCATGCAATGCGACTTCCTTGACTAGGGTTGAGGAAATAAAGGTATTTTCCTCTGCTGGGGTAAGAAACACGCTTTCTAAGTCGGGGTTCAATCTGCGATTCATATTGGCGAGCTGAAACTCGTATTCGAAATCAGACACGGCGCGAATACCCCGTACCAACACATTAGCGTTCTGGGTTTTGGCCAAATCCGCTAGCAGGCCGGTAAAACCAATAACCTTAACATTATCTAAATGGGCAACGATTTTTTGTGCCAGGTCGACTCTCTCATCCAGGCTAAAACAGGGTTTTTTGTTCGGGTTGTGGGCGATTGCCACTATCACGCTGTCAAACATTTTTGCTGCGCGTTCAATCAGATCCAAATGGCCATTGGTCAAAGGATCAAAGGTGCCAGGATAGAGTGCGGTTACCTTCATTATCGTTCTCATTCTTTTAAGGTGCTGGGCGCATTTTAACAATCTTTGCCCAGGTTGCCAGCCCCAAATCGGCGACAAATAAGGAGTCATTGTTCAGCCAAGCCAAGATTGTTTATACTGCTAAGGATAAAAAGCTGGGTAGAAGTAAACATGAGTACTAAGGAACGCATTATTCAGGCGAGCATTGAATTGTTTAATCGCCACGGTGAACGCGCCATCACCACCAATCATATCGCCGCCCATTTGGGCATAAGCCCGGGTAATCTTTACTATCACTTTAAAAATAAAGAAGATATTTTAAGGCATATTTTTGTGCTTTATCGTCAGCACCTGGACACTCAGTTCAAGCCGCTGCAAGACGATGTCGAAGTCCTGAGTCAGTTAACCCATTATTTTGATGCCCTGTTCGAGCTGATGTGGAACTTCCATTTCTTCTACGACAATATGACCGACATTCTCGCCCGCGATGCGGAATTAAAGGCCGACTATATTCAATTTCAACAACGCTTGTTTGAGCAGGTAAAGGACATAGTTCTGGTGCTTAACAGCAAGGGTATTATTGCCATTGAAGATGAAGATGCGGCTGAGCTGACCCATATGTTGAAACTGACGGTGAGCTTTTGGACGCCCTATATCAAGGCCAGACGCCAAAGTGGCGAGCTTAATCGCGGCGATATTTATCAGGGCCTGCTCAAGGTTATTACCCTGTTTTCTGCCTTTGCGACCGATGCCGGCCGTGAACAATTAGCGGCATTAAAGCAAACCTATCAGCAGCGTCAGGATAACCTCTAGCGGCGCAAAGCCGCATTTGCGTAACATCTTCGCTATTATTTCCGTAAGCGCGTGGTTTTGCTATAATCGCGCGCTTTGAATCCAGGGTCGCGGAAATGGGCATTTTCCCCGTTAGCCGTTGGCCGATATTGAGCCGCTATGAGTAAGTCATGATCAAGTTTATTGTTAAGTTGCACCCAGAGATTGCGATCAAGAGTAAGTCTGTTCGCAAGCGTTTTACCAAGGTTTTGGAAAACAACATTAAGATCATGATGCGTCGCATTGATGAGCAGGTAAAGGTACGCAACAACTGGGATAACCTCACGGTAGAATCGCTGAGCGCTGATGATGCGGTGCGTGCCGAGATGGCGGACGCCTTGGGTCGTATTCCCGGTATCGTGCTATTCAACGAGGTCACCGAGGTGGAATTTACCACCCTGGATGATATCTATCAGCAAGCCCAGTTGTTACTTGCCGACCAAATCGCCGGTAAAACCTTTTGCGTGCGCTGTAAGCGCCAGGGTCAGCATGACTTTACCTCTACCGATGTGGAGCGATATGTAGGCGGCGGCTTAAACCAGCACGTTGAAGGGGCACGGGTAAAACTGAGTCGCCCGGAAGTAACGGTTAAGATTGAAATCAAGGACCAGCGCGCCTACATAGTAACTCACGCCCACAAGGGCATGGGTGGCTTCCCGTTGCCAACGCAAGAAGACGTGTTGTCGTTGATGTCCGGCGGCTTCGACTCGGGAGTGGCCAGCTACCAAATGATCCGCAAAGGTGCCCGTACTCACTTCCTGTTCTTTAACCTAGGTGGTGCGGCTCACGAAATCGGTGTAAAGCAAGCCAGCCATTATATCTGGTCACGTTTTAGCTCTACCCATAAGGTGAAGTTTATTACCGTGGACTTTGAGCCCGTGGTGGCTGAAATCTTGGAAAATATCGAAGACTCGCAAATGGGTGTGGTGCTTAAACGCATGATGATGCGCGCTGGCAGTCAGGTGGCCGAAAAGCTGGGTGTTCAAGCTCTGGTAACCGGGGAAAGCATAGGTCAGGTTTCAAGCCAAACCCTGGCTAACCTGAGCGTGATTGACCGTGTAACCGATACCCTGATCCTGCGTCCGCTTATTCAGCACGATAAGCAGGAGATCATCGATATCGCCCGTGCCATAGGCACGGCGGAAATGGCCGAAGCCATGCCCGAATACTGTGGTGTTATTTCACGCAAGCCTACGGTTAAAGCCAAGCTTGATGTGATTGAAAAACAAGAGCAAAACTTCGACTTTGAGATACTTGATACGGTTGTCGCCAATGCCACCATTATGGACGTGCGCGATATTGAAACCCAGGCCAAGGAAGAGGTGAAAGAAGCTGAGTCCGTATCTCAGTTACCTGCAGATGCCGTGGTGGTCGATATTCGTTCACCTGAGGAAGAAGATGCCAACCCACTTGAGCTTGATGGCATTGAGGTAGTACACCTGCCGTTTTTCCGTCTAGCCACTAAGTTCGGCGACTTGCCACAGGATAAGGAATATTACCTTTACTGTGCCAAGGGCGTGATGAGCCAGTTGCAGGCGCTGATCCTGCATGAAAATGGCTTTAAAACCGTTAAGGTGTATCGCCCTTAATACGCTGATAATAAAGCTGATTAACCGGCGCAGCCAAGCCTAATTGCTGCGCCGTTTTATATACATAGCCGCACATGGCGTCTATTTCCGTTTCCCTTCCCAACAGCTTGTCTTGCAGCATGGAACAGCGGTTCTCAGCTGTCTGCGCCATCACCTTATAGGCCAAATTAAGCGCCTGAACTAACGAAAAATCCAAGCCCTGAGCCTTGGCTACAGTGATGGCTTCATGCACCAGCGCCATAATATCGCTGGCGTACTCGGGTGCTCGCAGGGCGCCATTGCGTTGCTGCTGCCAGGTGGCCACCGGATTAATGGCTAAATTAACCAACAGTTTCTGCCAGCGGGCGTGGTGGATATTATCACTGCCCACCAGATTCGGTATTTGCTGTTGCCACAGGGGTAACTGGCGCGCTAAAGATTTTTCAGCGGCCTTGTTGGCGGCGCCAAGTGTGCTTAGACCTTGGCTTACATGCACCACCTTATCCGCCGCCGGTTTATAGGCCGCTTGTTGCGTAAGCATAAAATACAGTGACTGATTTGGCCCCAGAAGTTGATTTAGCGCTCTTAAATCACTCATGCCGTTATGGCTGATAACTATTTTTGCATCACTTTTTAATGCCGGCAGCAGTGGGGTAAGCGCCTCAACAACCTGATGCGCCTTGGCAAAAAGCCACAGCTCGCCTATTTGTTGTTGTGGCGCCTGCTCCCCTGAGGGAGAGGGGATGCACTGCACCTGTAAGGGCTCGCTATGTGCTTGATAAGTATATTGATACTGGTGTGGGTGGTGGGTCTTGGTCAATAGCTTGACCGGGCGGTGCTCACTAAAAAGCTTGGCAAAGGCCAGGCCCAGAGCGCCCGGGCCTAGGATATACACTGGCGTTAACTGTTCTTTTTTTGCCATTGTGTTTGCCAAATATAATGCAGAACAAAGTAGCTGGCGGCACCGCAGGCATCGGCGATAAAGTCGGCGACAGAGGCTTGGCGATGGGGCAGTACACCTTGCATCCATTCGATAGCGGCACCGTAGAGACAAAGCAGAATGACTTGGATGATAAAGGGAATTTTAAAGGCTTTATCCATAATAAAGGCGAGGATAAAGAAAATACCAAAATGGGCGACCTTATCAATATGCGGAAACAGGTTTACTGCCGCGCCTTTAACTTCTTTGGTAAACAGCAAAGTAAATACAACAAGGCTAATTAAAAACAAACCCTTATAGACACGGCGCGTCACTATTACTACCTTAAAATCTGGTGAAAACGCAGGCAGTATAACAAACTAAAAACTGAATTCACCGTGTACTAACGCACAAAATTGTAAATCTCAGGGTATAATCACAAAAATTTAAGTTTAGGAGAGCCCCATGCCTTCATTTGATATCGTCTCTGAAATTGATATGAGCGAAGCCAAAAATGCCGTTGAGAATGCCAAGCGTGAATTGGAAACGCGTTTTGATTTTCGTGGTGTTGACGCCAAAATAGAGCTTGATAACGAGCAAATAGAACTGACTGCCGAAGCCGAGCAACAAGTCATGCAGCTGTTTGTATTTTCGCCAGCAAAGCATCTAAGCGTGGTCTTGATGTGAACAGCTTTGAGATTCAAAAAGCCGACCTGCATGGTAAATACGTGACCCGCAAGGTGGTTATGAAGCAGGGTATCTCCAAAGAAGTGGCCAAAAAGCTGGTAAAAGCTATTAAAGACAGCAAGATCAAGGTGCAAGCCGCTATCCAAGGCGAAGAAGTTCGCGTAACGGGTAAAAAGCGCGACGACCTTCAGGCCGCCATGCAAGTCGTGCGCGGAGCCGATCTAGGCCAGCCGTTCCAGTTCAAAAACTTCCGCGACTAAAACAGCCCAATTCTAGGCTTGTAATTATTTCGTCAATGGATGTATAGACGTCCATTGACTTTCCCCTCCTTACTACGCACAATAACACCGCCTTGTTATGGTGCCTTGCAGATCTCGCCCAGTGGGAATGAGCTCAGGGATAATCGGGAAGTAGGTGTGAATCCTACGCTGCCCCCGCAACGGTGATTTTGGCACTCGCCAATCAGTCCGGAGACCGGCCATAACGCTTATCTAACCAAGAATAATCCTGTGCGGTGGGCGCGGGTTAAGGGATCTACATGTATAGCAAAACCCCTGTGGCGTTGTCTTTGGCGGCACTTTTCTCTGCATCTGTGGCGGCTCAGTCACAGACAATCGAACATATCACGGTCACGGCCAACAAGTTTGAACAGCCGCTTGAGCAGGTGCTCGCCAGCGTTAATGTGATCACCCGTGATGATATTGAACGTACCGGTGTGCGCGACTTGCCCGCATTGCTTTCCAGCTATGCCGGGATCGATATTGTCCGCAGCGGCGGTCAAGGACAAACCAGCAGCTTATTTATTCGCGGTGCTGCCAGTCGTCACTCTCTGGTAGTTGTTGACGGTGTCCGCGTTGGCTCCGCAAGCCTAGGCTACAAGGCCTTGGAAACCCTGCCACTGAACAGCATAGAGCGGGTGGAAATCATCCGTGGTGCCCGTGCAGCCTGGTACGGCTCAGATGCTCTGGCCGGGGTGATCAACATCATCACCCGCAATGGCGACAGCAAAACTCTGTCGGTATCGAGCGGCAGCGATAACTATGTGAATGTTCAAGGTGCCTATGCCTTGACTCAAGGTGCTTTTAAGGGCGCCATTAACCTGGGTTATGAACAAACCGATGGCTACAATGTGACCACAGGCCAGGACCCGGATCGCGACGGTTATGAAAACCAAAATATCGGTGCTCGCTTGAGTTATGACTTTGATACCTTAGGTAAGCTGGAGTTTGTTGGTCAATACAGCGATGCGGAAGTAGAGTATGACGGCACCAGCAGTGATTTCAGTAAGTTTGAAAACTACCATCTGCAACTGGGCTGGCAAAAAGCCCACGGCCGTTATGCCCATACCTTAAAAACCGCCTTGGTGAAGGATGACAACTTCAACACCCTGAAAAACCCGTACCCGGGTTATAAGGCCAATCAGTACATTACCGAGCGTGACGAGCTAGGTTATCAGCTAAATATCGCCCTAAATGACGCCCTGACTATCAGCTCGGGTCTGGATTATTACTATGAGGATGTGGGTGATTCCATCAATGCCTACGCCCTTGAGGGTCAACCGCAGTCCGGTTTTGTCAACGAAACACAGAGCAACAAGGGTGTGTATGTGGGGGCCTACTATCTTCATGACGCCTTTAGCACCAATGCCGTGGTACGTAACGACGATCACAGCGAGTTTGGTGGCGAGTCGACCTATAATCTGGCGCTTGGCGTCCCTTTCGCCGATATCGCTACCTTACGCGCCAGCTACGGCACAGGCTTTAAGGCCCCGACCTTTAACGATGCCAGCTCAATTTGGGGTGCTAACCCAGACTTGCAGCCGGAAGAGTCGACCAATGCCGAACTTGGCCTGCGCCTGAATATCGCCGGCGGCCAGTACGATGTGGCTGTGTATAAAAATACCTTCGATAACCTTATCGACTGGGGCTTTAATGGCCCGGAAAACATCAATAAAGCCAGTTTTGAAGGCGTTGAGTTGAGCGCCGAAGTTGAGGACTGGTTTGGCATTAACCATACGCTGAACTTCAGCTATGTGGATGCCCAGGACGACAACACAGGTGAAGACCTGGTATTGCGTGCCAAGCGCACCTTTAACTGGGGTCTGGGTAAGGAATTTGATAAGTGGTATGTGGGCGCCCAGCTGCAGTACCGCTCGGATCGCGTAAGCTATTACCGTACTCATTTGCCAAGCTACACCTTGCTTAATGTGAATGCGCGTTATCAGTTGGTGGACAATATCAGCTTCGATTTTGCCATTGAAAACCTGACCGATAAGGAATACGTCACCAATGTTGCCGCCACGGACTGGACCACGGGTGCCATTACTTCTGAATATATCGGCGCCGAGCGCAAGGTATATGCAGGGGTGAGTTTATCGCTGTAACGGGTGAGTGTCTTCGGAGTCGGGCCGTCGACAGCGGTTCTAACCGATATCTTTTGTCGAGCCGCCGACAGTAGCGGTAACTGATAGATCTTGTCGCGTTGGCGACGGCAACCAAGGGGTGGTTTACGCCAACCACCCCTTGGAACCCCAAGGCGCCCGTGATTCGCAAATGCTTACGAACTCGGTTTTTTGTTAAGCGCTCCGCTTAGTCCTTGATGCGATTTAACAGCACATCCATGTACTGATAAATCTAGCTCGGCATCGTGCCTCGCTATCAACTCCACGCTCCACAACAAAAGCCGATTTCTCCAGCGCGAATCTAAACGGGAAGGGCGATACCTTTTAGCTTGTATCTAGAATAAATCATCACCATAATTTTCTTTGTGATATTGTTGCACTCCATCTACATCATTTAAATAAGTCACTAGCTCTTTTAAAACAACTACATGAAACCGTGTAGTGCCAGAATCTAAAATATGTGTAAGTCCATGAAAGTCTCGCTGATGAAGGTTATCTAGGTCTAGCAACGAAATTGCTTCATAGTTTTTAAGCCATTCCTTACCCATTTCCCAAGCAACAGCCAAGTGAATATCTTTCTCACTCTTATATTCACTTTCAAACTCATGGATTAGTGCGTCAAGATTATATTTGTATTCCAGAATTTTCGGTGGGCTAACGTGTTCCGATTGGAAGTGAAGCTCATCAACTCCAAGAGGGTTGTTCTCTTTGTCGAAGACATGATTATCGAAAGGTTCTTTGACTACATATTTATACACGCCATCGTATTGCTTAACTTGACTAGTAGCCAGCAGGTTTATGCCTCTAATCACCCCGCCAGCAATTAACTGATTGAACAGTACAATTACATCTTGTTCGGACTGAGGCTCTGAAGTTATGGAGATTTCATTTATCGGTGCAAAGAAGTTTTTATTAGTTAAAACTAGTGGGTGTTCTGCTTCATGGCTTTCTTGGGCCTTAACCCACTCGTGTAGCTCTATCTCTTTGGTAATATCAGGTTTTACGCCACTGTCAGACTTTAAAAGCCTTTTCCATTTTTTGAAACGATTAACTATCGCTACAGATACTTTTTCGGCAGCCTCTTTTAGTTCAGGTTGGAAGCCCTTTCTTCCAAGATCAGGGTCAGCATCCTTAAAATGAACAATGATATGGCATTGATTTTGGTAGCCGATATTGGATGTGAGCGGAATTGCGATAAGCTCACCTTGAGTCATATTGTTGTTTGCAAGCTGTAAGCCGCCTTTTAAGACCCGATATCCTTTTCTTAACTTAGCTAAAGTATCATTGAATTGATCCCAAACTGATGTCGAATATGTAAAATAACCATATGCTTCAACATTGTATTCTTTTACTAACTTTTCATAGTCTTCATCGTTTGTCCTTAAAGCAAGTACCTCGTTAGTATCAAAGTGTTCGTAGATTCCATTTGATTTCAGGTATTTTGTAGGTATTGCTGAAGCATCCTTCCCTTGTGAAATTAGGTTGTTCTGAAGCTGGATAATATCCTTAAGGTTTACACTAGCTTTAATTTTGGTATGCGGGTATATGTATCTTGCTTCGTTATCAGTTAAAACTTTTTCATTCCCTTTTCTGTCAACAACTTTTAGCTCAAATAAAATATTTTCGGAATCATCGGTCACATAGTCTATTGAGCCTAGTGGTGTTTTGATCAGCAACAGATATAGCCATTGTTCTGGCGTAGTAGCTGAATACCAAGATAAGTCTTTCGGCCTAGTATGCTCACCTCCAAATTTTATTTTAAAAGTAGACCCTCTAGATATATTTGAAAACGCAGGGTTATTTGATGTAGAAGCATTAACAACAGGCCTTGTAACTATTCCTTTGTAATCTTCAACCCAATCCCTACCATCAATCATTTCACCAACAAACTCATGTCCATTGCCTTTGGTTCCAAACTGAAGGTAATCAAAACCATATCCAATATATGTCGCACCAACCCCCTTGTTTCCTCGGGTACTACCACCATTTTTAAAAGAAATATTGGGAGCCAGAAAAGCTTCAAATTCTTTTTCATTAAAGCCAATCCCATTGTCTGTAATCGAAAATGAGTTTTCAGAAAGGTCAATAGTTAACCAGAGTTTCTTTTGGTAATCATCTCCTTCGGCTAGTGCTCTCCTGTCTACCGCGTCCATGGCATTTTGAATCAGCTCTGAAAACGAGTCATACATTCCGACATATGACTTGAGAATATTTTTAATCTCTCTCTTTTGCGCAGCTGAAACTATCTCCGCATCTGCATCTTTACTCGAAAGCAGAGGATCCCATGTTGTACGTTGCATACTAATCCTTAATTATTCCAAAATTCTTTAATGTGTCTGAATGTTAACTGTTTAATAGCGGGGAATTTTGGCGTTGATCTGCTTACAAGTTTCCCTACTCGATTATTTCTCTATTGATAACAAATCCTTTAACCTTTTGCCAGCAATGGCTTTTATCTCCCACACCTAACAGCTTGAGCAAGACTTAATGTGAAATGCGATGTTTCAGCTTATTCCCCGTGCATTTGCGCTGAGGTTGGTGGGGTTGGTAGTACAACTCGGCAGGGTTTGCCGAGTTAGGCGAATCGAGGCAGGGATAGCCGAGTTTCGCCGGGTGCGTAGGCAACACCGACAAGTGAAGAATAAAGCAAATGCTGGGGTGTCCTAGGAGTTCTTAGAGGAAATGGACAAGCATTTCCTCTAAGTCGAAGTCGGCGACCCGACAAGTTCTACACCAAATAAGCATCAAATTCCTTCTCAAATTTGGCTATTTTCGGAGCAATAAGCAGATTGCAATACGGCTGCCTTGGGTTGGCGCTAAAGTAATCCTGATGATAGCTCTCGGCAGGATAAAACTCCTGCGCCGGAAGAAGCTCGGTGACTATGGCATCGTCCAGGTGCTCTTGCAGGCGCTCCATAACCAGCTCGGCCTGGTGTTTTTGCTTGTCGCCATGATAGAAGATCACGCTGCGATACTGGGGGCCGATATCATTGCCCTGACGGTTTAAGGTGGTGGGGTCGTGCAGGGCGAAAAACATCTTTAATAGCGTCGGGTAGTCAACCTTTTGCTCGTCATAGACGAGCTGCACCACCTCGGCGTGGCCTGTGTCTTCGGCACAAATTTGATGATAGGTGGGGTGTTCAACATGGCCGCCGCTGTAGCCGGAAGAAACCTGTTGCACGCCTTTGACCCGTCTAAAGGCGGCGTCGATACACCAAAAGCAGCCACCACCTAAGGTGGCCGTGCGTAGCTCACTCATTGCGTTTTGTCCTGTTTGCAATACCTAGTTCAAGTGTAGCGCGATTAGGTGCTAATAATAGCAAAAAGGCAGATTGCTCTGCCTTTTTAGGGATTACTCTTCTTGCAGCGGATGCTGTTGCACCTGCTTGTTGAGGCGGTGCTGCAGGAACTCCGGCGATTGGGTTTTACGCGCCAGGGCATAATAGGCACTGGGCACCACAAACAGGGTCAGCAAGGTGGCCACGGTAACACCGGTGAAGATCACCACACCTATTACCATACGGCTCTCCGCTCCCGGACCACTGGCCAGTACCAGAGGGACTGAGCTCATGACCGTGGTCAGTGAGGTCATAATAATAGGGCGCAAGCGCTGCTTAGAGGCTTGCAACAAGGCGGCACTAAATTCCATGCCCTTATCGCGCAACTGGTTGGCGAATTCCACTATCAGGATACCGTTCTTCGCGCTCAGACCAATCAGCATAACTATCCCTATCTGGCTGTAGATATTCAGGGTGAGCCCTGTGACATACAGTCCAAACAGCGAGCCGGCTATGCCCAAAGGCACGGTCAGCATGATCACAAAGGGGTGCACAAAGCTTTCAAACTGCGCCGCTAACACCAGGAAGGTAACCGTCAGCGCCAGAACAAAGACATACACCATGGCCGAGGCGCCTTCGTAGAAGAGTTGCGATTCGCCCTTGTAGTCGATGGCGCCATCTATGTCGTTTTCTTCCATCGCCACCTGGTTAAGGAAGTTCAGCGCTTCTTCCAGGGTGTAGCCATCGGCCAGGTTGGCACTCAGGGTAATGGCACGCATGCGGTTATAGCGGTTAAGCTGTGAAGCGGTGGCCTCTTCGGATACCGTGATTAAACTATCCAAGGGCACCAGCTCGCCGGAGCGGGAATTAACATAGATGTTCGACACGTCCTGTGGGCTGGCAAAGTCTTGTTTCTCACCCTTTAAGATCACGTCGTATTCTTCACCGCGGTCGATAAAGGTGGTAACGCGGCGCTGGCCAAGCATGGTTTCCAAGGTGCGGCCGATATCCGACACCGAAACCCCTAAATCGGCGGCCTTGTTTTTATCTATGCTCACCAAAAATTGCGGGAAGGTTTCTTTATAATCATGGTCGATACGCACCAGCCCCGGGTTTTGCTGGGCACGGGCTATGATGCGATCGCGCCAGTCAGCCAGTTCGTCATAATCATTGCCTTGCAGTACAAACTCGATGGGGCGCGACGAGCCGCCACCGCCTATGCCGCGGCGCATAATGGCAAAGGCACGTACATCGGTCACTTCACGCATCTTGCCACTGATCTCGCCCATTACCGACCAGGTATCGCGCTTACGCTCGTCCCAGTCGGCCATGCCGATAATGGCCACGCCGCCTTGACCGCCCCAGCCGGGTACACGCACCAGTACGCGGTTAAGCTCGCCGGACTCCACATAAGGCAGCAGGCGCTCTTCAATTTTTGCCATGTTTTCGGCGTTGTTTTCGTAACTGGCGCCTTCAGGGCCATTCATCATCACGAAGAAGGTGCCGCGGTCTTCTTTAGGCGTTAATTCCGAAGGAATTTTCTGGAACAGGCCATAACAGGCGGCGCCGGCCAGTAACAACATAATGGTGAGCATGCCGGAGCGGCGAATGTTGCCGGCCAGGGTGCGCTCGTAGGCATTTTCTAAGCGAGCAAACTGACGGTCCATCCATTGGCTAAAGCGTCCCGAGTTGGCGCTTTGTTTAAGCACCTTGGAGCACAGTGCCGGGGAGAGGGTCAGTGCGGTTACGCTGGAGAAAAACACCGCAGCACTGACCGCCATGGCAAATTCCGTGAACAAGGCGCCGATGCGACCGTCCATAAAGACCAAGGGCACAAATACCGCTATAAGCACGAGCGTGGTGGCGACAATAGCAAAGCCCACCTCGCGGGCACCGCGATAGGCGGCAAGCAGGCGTGGCTCACCAAGCTCGATACGACGGTGAATGTTTTCCAGCATAACTATGGTGTCATCCACCACCAGGCCGATGGCCAGAACCAGAGCCAACAGCGTAAGCAGGTTAATGGAGTAACCCATGGCCAGCAGGAACATAAAGCTGCCGATCAGCGCTACAGGTACGGTCACCGCCGGGATCAGGGTAGCGCGAATATTGCCAAGGAATAGGAAGATGACTAACACCACCAGACCCATGGAAATGGCCAGGGTACGATATACCTCGTTGATCGATTCCTTGATAAAGATGGAGGAATCGTAGCTGTCTTCTATGGTAGTGCCAGGAGGCAGGTTACGCTTGATATTCTCGATCTCTTTACGGGCGTTTTCCACCACGGTCAGGGTGTTGGCCTTGGCCTGTTTAACTATCCCCAGGCCTATCATATTGCGGCCGTTACCACGGAACATGCTTTCTTCGTCCGCGGCTTCCAGTTGTACATCGGCTACTTCGTTAAGGCGTACCAGATAACCGCCTTCGCCACGGGCCACTACAAGGTTGCGAAAATCCTTCGGGTCGAGGTAACTACGGGCTGTACGTACCGAGAAGTCGCGGTCTTTCGACTCGATTTCACCGGCCGGAAGCTCAACGTTTTCGGCGCGCAGTACGCGCTCGATATCGGCGGCGGTAATGCCTCGGGCGGCCATGGCCTGGCGGTTAAGCCAGATTTTCATGGCGTACTGGCGCTGACCACCAACGCGGACATTGGACACGCCGTCCACCACCGCCAGACGGTCGACGATATAACGCTGGGCATAGTCTGAAAGTTGCAGAGTATCCATGGTGCCGCTGTTAAGCACAAACCAGGCGATGGGGCTTTCATCGGAGTCGGATTTTGACACCTCCGGTGGACGCACCTGATCCGGCAGGCTGTCCAAAGCGCGGGAAACGCGCTCGCGCACATCGTTGGCGGCGGCATCGATATCACGGTCGATATTAAATTCTATGGTGATATTGGAGCGGCCATTACGGCTCGACGAGGTGATGCTTTTAATACCCTCGATACCGGAAATACGGTTTTCGATTACCTGGGTGATCTTGGTTTCAATAATCTCCGACGAAGCACCTGTGTAGCTGGTACTGACACTGACTATGGGGCTTTCTATGTCTGGGTATTCACGCAGTGGCAACAGCGAGAAGGCCACTAAACCAAAGGTAAGCAACAGCAGGTTGATTACTATGGCGAAGACGGGGCGTTTTACCGCGGTATCTGTGATCTTCACTGTTCACTCTCCTGTGCATTCACAGGCGAGCCGGAGCGAATTTTAATCACGCCTTCGGTCACTACCTGGGCGCCCGCTTGCAGACCTGAGCTGATGCCAACCCAGCCGTCGTAGCGTTTATCTACCTTCACTTCCACTTCTTGGGCTATGCCATCGACCACCTGGAAGACAAAATGCTTGTCCTGACGCGGGATAATGGCTTTTTCCGGCACCAGCAGGGCCTCGTAGGTTTTAAGCTCCAGGGTCGTATTGAGTAACATGCCCGGACGTAGCAGGGCTTCGTTATTGGTAAAACTGGCACTAATGGGCACGCTGCGGGTGTTCATATCGACACGCGAGCTCACATGGGTGACCTTGCCGTTAAAGGTGCGCGCCGGGTAGGCGTCGCTGCGGGCGCTCACCGACATGCCGACACGCAGTTGCGCCAGGTATTTTTCCGGCACATTAAAGTCGACCTTAATTACGCTAAGGTCATCCAAGGTGGTAATTTCCGTGCTATTGGAGACAAAGGCACCTTTAGAAATCATGCGTTTGCCCAGGGTGCCGGCAAATGGAGCGCGAACCTGCATTTCTGCCAGCTTGGTTTTCGCGGCTTCAAGTTGCGCCTGAGTGGCTTCAAATTTGGCTCTTTGCTCTTCCAGTAAAGACTTGGCGGCCGCTTGCGAGCGGGCCAGCTCGGTGAGGCGGTTTAATTGGCGTTCTACCTCGGAGAGATTGGCTTCTAATTCTTTTACTCTAAGCTTTTCTTCGGTGTCGCGTAATTGCACCAGCAGTTGCTCTGCCTTAACCAGATCGCCATCGTCAAAGTAGATATCATCCACATAGTCGCTCTGGGCGCTTTTAATAAAAATAGCCTGGTTGGCACGGCTGCTGCCGATGCCATCAACGCTAACGGCGCGCTGTTGTTGCTCGACGGTATGCACCTGCACCTTGGTTGCTTGCATTTGCATGGTATTTTGTTGCGATTGGCCATTAGGTAGGTACAAATAAACGCACAGCCCTAAAAAGATAATAATAAAAACGGGAAACAGTGCCTTGCCCGAGTGTTTACTGTGGTTCATTGATGATGCCTTTTGTTGTTTTAGCCCGAAGATAGTTTACGAATTTGTCGGCATACACATAGACCGCCAATCCTGTATTTTTGTGTGTTAACCGAAAATAACGATTTTGTGATGAAAAATTACAGTTTTTGTTCACAAAACAAGAACAACAAAGGCAACTAGCCATTGCCGCGCATCTTTATACCAATTCTGTTAAGTATGTGATCATATATAGCGCTGGATAAATGATGTGATAACAAGGCGGAGTTTTTCTTATGTAGTTATGCTACAAAGAAAAATTCCAACGCGGTTAGCACGATATTTAGCCCGCTAGAATGATTAGCTATTTAAGTGAATTGGTATTATCTACACTCAAGGTAGAGTATAGAAGTAGGGGCGAGTTATGACGCACAATTCTTCGCCACAACATCAAGGTGAGCGCATGGGGGAAAATAATGGCTATCAGGGCGCCAAGATAAGAGCCCAGGGGGCACGTTATGGTGCGCAAACCTTGCTGATCAGCGCTGGTGTATTACTTGTGCTGGTGGCGGTGATCAAGTTTCGCCCCGGAGAGGTCTTGCTGGCGGAGATCTTTATTCTCAGCGCCTCCTTGGTGGGCGTGCTGGTGGGCTTTTTGAAATTACGCGAGCCCTTTTACAGCATTTATCTCGATAAGGATAAGCTCAGTTATAACCATAAATACGGTTGCTGGCAGTTAGCTGTGAGTAATCTGGCCCGGGTCGGCGTGGTGCAGGTACACCGCCAGGGCGAGGTGTTAGATCTTAATGTGATAGGCATTTGCCTGCGTGATGAAGACAAATTCTTACAGCGACTGTCGCCGCGCCTGGCCGGGCGTTTGCTGGTAGAGCAGCGCCACTTTTTGATGCAGGCGATCAAGGCTTATTGCCAGGATGGCAAGGAATGTCCACCGCACTGGCTGGTGGAAGACACCGATTATGTGAGCGAGGCTGGCTGCAAATATACTGGGTTATTGGCCATGTTTGCGAATAGGATGAACAACCTAAAGCTATTGACCGGATACCATCTCCTGCTGCCAGCGGCGGCATTAGACCGGGATATCTGGACCTTCAGTTATATGTTACACCGTTGGCAACAAGACCCGGAGCTTACCGTGTCCCGGTTGCGGCAGGAGCTGTCTGCAGCCAGTGGTAGTGACTAGAAGGGGAGCTGGTTGTTAACGGTGAGGCCCATGCCAACATCAGGGTACCTCAGCAACCTCTCCTGGTAATACATGCTTACACTTTTATGTTGCACAATTCTTGTTCAATATCGCTAAGTTAGATAGCCTAGGCCATCAACTAGATAGGGATTGGGCGATGAGTGTACGTAAATACCTTTGGCTATGGGCCTTGCCGCTGGCACTGATTTGTTATGCCATAGGCGCCGAAAAAGGAGTGTTGGCCTTATTGATCGTCGGCGCATTTTTAGAAGGCGCATTTTGGTTAGGCCTGTTTAAACGCTCCAAGAAAAAGCAAAATAAGTCTTAATGCACACTGTTTGGGGTAAAGTCGTCTAACTTGGCCTGAATCGTTCTTTGTAGCTCGGGGACCAAGGGGTCGAGCCGGCGATTAACCACATGATTAAGGCGAAACCGCCGCAACGGCAAGATATTAAAGTCATTCGCGTATTGCTGGCCATCACCAAACACAGTAGAAAATATCGCATATTCAAATTCATAGCGTTTTAACAATTCGGGCGTACGCCTGAGCTTTTCGTTAAACATCAGCTTGGCCTTGATATCAAAGTTGGTCAGGGACTCTAAGGCTCCCCGAGTCACCAGTATTTTGTTGCTCGGCTTACTTAAGGCCGCCAAATTACAAGGGACCGCCTTGTCACACAACAAGATGTGCTCTCCAAGTGCCAGCGTGGGCTCAACCACACGCACATTCTTAAACCTGGCCATATTTGCCGCTACTCGCACTACATCAAGATCACTCAGTCCGGCATTGAGCAGTACCAAACCACGGCGAGCCGGAACCGCTTCCAGTTTTAAACTGATGCCAAGCTCGGCGTAGATCTGTTCAATAAAATGGATAAAGGGCTCAACGCCTGGGGTATTGATATAGGTGCCAACCAGATGCGTTGGCCGGGTAAAGGCGGTATTGCTATGCAGGTGACGCTGGAGCAGGTCATCCAAGAAGCCCTTGCGAGCGCGATTGGTGTCGTTTTGTTTAAGTGCCAACACCAGGGGAATATCGGCAAACTGGGTGACCATTTTGAGTTTTTTTGCCCGTTTGCTTGGCGAGAAGTGACCTACAACTTCCGGGCTTGCCAGGATTAAATCGACGCTGCCCCTGTTGAGCATATTCACCAATTCCCGCTCCGAGCTGGCGTAGTGCAGGGTTTCTCCGTAGGCGTCGAGTACATTTTGTATGTTGGTGGGATACACATAGCTGGCAACTACCCCCACCTTATATTGCTCAAACAGGTGGATAAGGTTGCGATAATCCAGGTCGTTGTCGCTTTTACCGAGTATGCCAAGGTGAGAAAAGCCAAGCGGTGCAGAAGCGATAAAACCGCTGCGTACCTCAGAGGGCCAGGCCGGGAAATAGCCGACGTATTCGCCTGCAGCCGCCCTTAGCTGGGCCTGCTCCCAGGGCAGATAATCAACTTCGATGGCAATATCATGAGGCGCCAGCAGGTCGCGCAGTGAGGCAATGGCATCGCCGCCATTGTCCATATGCTCGCTGGCATAGGGAGGCCATTCCAGCGAGGCAATCTTCCAGGTTGATGTGGCGGTAAATCCAGTTAGAGGCAGGGCGACAAGAAGTGCGACCCAAGCCCAGTGTAAGACACGTTTTAACATAGCTGCCACTCCTTCCAAAAGCGTGAAGATGATTGGCCATGGCGGTGCTGACAATACCCAGTGTAAGGGGCGTGTCCACACCCTTATTATCTATTGCATTAAGTATAACAGTTGTGCCGGGAGTCACCGTTTTTCTAAGGGATGTATGAAGGTTGTTATTTGAACAATTAGGTGAAGGGAATCCCAATATGAATACCTGTTTTACCTCATTGTTACTGAAGAAAATTATCTAATCAGGAAGGAGGGAGTCGCGAATAATTTCATTTCATCTATAAGATGGGTTTTACAATTAGTTACATCCCTGTAACAATATCCGGCTTACAACAATAATAAAGGGAGTTAACATGAAATATCCACTTATCGCATTAACTGCATTAGCCCTAAGCGGCTGTAATTCGACCGATAATAACACCACTGCAAGCCCATCTAACCTGCAAACTAACAATGCCGCAGTGAGCAGTGCTGAAGCGAGCAAGGCAACAACACATACAGCCCCGGCTGCTGCGCCAGCTTCTGCTCAAGCACCTCAACAGGACTCGGTTAGCAAAGCGAACCTTGCCAAGGCACCAAAGTCTGCGCAAGGTGACGAGGTGATCTATATCCTAGCCAATGTGCCTTATTCACAGCCCAATGTTATTGCCGACAACGTTAGAAACGAGTGTTACCAGTTGGGTAATCAGTTTTCAGATTCTTTGGTGAAGTATGCCAAGGCGCAGCGTCTGGCAATTAAGCAAGTTCAAGGGGAATTGCCACAAAGCGGTAAGGTACTGCAATTGAGCATAGATAATGTGTACAGTGGCGGTAATGCCTTTATTGGTCACCGTAAATCGGCCTCGGTATCGGCAAAACTGATGATCGATGGCAAGGTGGTCGACAGCACCAGCAAAACGCGTAATTCGGCCGGTGGTTTCTTAGGTGGCTTTAAGGGCTCTTGCTCTGTGTTAGCACACACAGTAAATACTCTTGGCAGTGATATTGCCAAGTGGGCCAAGTCTAGTAAGCATTTCTAAGCTGAGACAACGAGTATAAGAACCGGCCCTGGCCGGTTTTTTTATGCCAACCTAAAATCTTAGTTGAAACGTAACGCTATTCATTAGTTCATACAGTATTTTATACAGTATTTTTGTGGCCTTATAATTTCATATCTGCGAAGATAGGCAAAACAATCTTCTTCTCTTATGGTCATGAAGAAATTTATCCATATCGATATGGATTGCTTTTATGCTGCAGTGGAAATGCGCGATAACCCTAAGCTTGCCACAGTGCCTTTGGCTATTGGTGGCAAGAGTCGTCGTGGGGTGCTGTCCACCGCCAATTATATCGCCCGCCAATACGGGGTGCGTTCGGCCATGTCCAACTATCATGCCAAGCAGCTTTGCCCTGAGCTGGTAATAGTGCCCGGGCGCATGCAGGTGTACAAAGAGGTGTCGCAGCAGATTCGCACGATTTTTCGCCGTTATACCGAGCTGATTGAGCCCCTGTCGTTGGACGAGGCTTATCTCGATGTCACCGACGCTCAGGCTTGCCAGGGCAGTGCCACCTTGATTGCCGAACGAATCAGGCGGGAAATTCAGGCCGAAACCGGGCTGACGGCATCTGCGGGCATAGCACCCATCAAGTTTATTGCCAAAATTGCCAGCGACGAAAACAAACCCAATGGCCAATGTGTGATCACCCCGGATCAGGTGCCGGCGTTTTTAGCGGCGCTAGACCTTAAAAAAATCCCCGGAGTGGGCAAGGTCACCATAGAAAAACTGCACGCCCAGGGGTTGTTTAAAGGTCAGGATGTGCTGGATAAGGGTATGACCTGGATGCAGCAACATTTGGGGAATTTCGGTGCTTCCTTATATCAAAAATGTGCCGGTCAGGTCATCGGCGCAGTGAGCACCGAGCGGGTGCGCAAATCCCTCAGCGTGGAACACACTTACGAATACAACAAAATAACCTTGGCCCAGTGCCAGCAAGCCCTGCCTGCCTTGCTCGAAGAACTCATCATGCGATTGGACAGGCAGCAGCTACACCAGCGCATCAATAAACTTTCGGTTAAGGTGAAGTTCGCCGACTTTCATGTCACCACGGCGGATCAGAGCGGTCGCAGCCTGAGTATAGAGGTATTCAATGCCTTGCTGGCCAAGGCCTATGAAAGGGGCGTAACCCCGGAAGTGAGGCTGCTGGGATTAGGCGTGGGCATAGACAGCGAGCAAGCCGATGTGCAGCAACTGAGCATCTTAGACTAAAGCACCAGTGAATTTTTACACTATGCTGATAAGGTGAATCTGGGCTTTTGCGTAAACGCGCTCGTGCGTTGCAATACTTAATGACTACAAAAACCAAAGAGAGAAGACTATGCAATCGGTTGTTATTGTCTTGCTTGGCATCGTCGGCATGTTATTTGGCTGGCTGGTGTATTCCAAGTTTATCGCTGAAAAAATATTTCGCATGGATGACAGGTTTGTAACGCCAGCTCACGAGCTAGAGGACGGTGTAGATTATGTGCCCACCAACAAGGTGGTTCTTTGGGGGCACCATTTTACCTCGGTAGCCGGGGCGGCGCCCATAGTGGGTCCGGCCATCGCCGTGTACTGGGGCTGGGTGCCGGCGGTGCTGTGGGTGGTATTTGGTACCATCTTCTTCGCCGGGGTGCACGATATGGGCGCCCTGTGGGCCAGTGCCCGCCATAAGGGTAAGTCCATGGGCGCGCTGTCGGAGTCGGTGATCGGTAAGCGTACCCGCTCATTATTTATGATAGTGGTGTTCCTGGTGCTGCTGATGGTGAATGCGGTATTTGGGGTGGTGATCGCCAACTCTTTTGTGGCACAACCTAACGCTGTGTTCCCGGCCTGGTCGGCCATAGTTGTGGCGCTGATCATAGGTCAGCTGCTGCACCGTAAGGTGCCGCTTATTCCTCTGTGCGCCATAGGTGTGGGGGTGCTTTATGCCACCATCTATATGGGCAGCTCTATGCCACTGGCGCTGCCCACGGAAATGTTTGGTCTGGCCGATAAGGCCAACTGGATCATCATTCTCTTTATCTATGCCGCCATCGCTTCTTTGCTGCCGGTGTGGGTGTTGCTGCAACCGCGCGACTTTATCAACGGCATGCAATTGCTGGTAGGTCTGGTGCTGCTTTACGGTGCGGTGTTTGTTTCCATGCCGGATATCACGGCGCCGGCCTTTAACACCCAAACCGCGGTCGATACCCCGAGTATTATTCCGTTGTTATTTGTAACCATAGCCTGTGGTGCCGTGTCTGGCTTCCACGGCATCGTCTCCTCGGGAACCAGCTCTAAACAACTGGATAAGGAAACCGATGGTCGCTTTGTTGGTTATCTCGGCGCTGTGGGCGAGGGCTGTTTGGCGCTGATCACCTTAGTGGCGGTCAGTGGTGTAGCCTTGGCGGTGTCGCCCGAGGAATGGCATGAGATCTACAGTCACCTGGGTGCCGGTAGCGTGAATGCCTTTATTACCGGCGGTGCCAATCTAATCGAAAGCGGCTGGGGGATCTCCACCGAGGTGGCCTCGACCCTGTTGGCTGTGATGGTGGTGCTCTTTGCCGGTACCACCATGGACTCTGGGGTGCGTCTGCAACGCTACATTATTCAGGAGTGGGGCGAAATTTATAACCTTGGTCTGCTGAAAAACGGCATTATTGCCACCTTGGTCGCCGTGGCTTGCTGTTTGCTGCTGGCCTTTGGCGCCGGTGGTTCATCGGGCAGCGGTGGCATGATCATCTGGCCCTTGTTTGGTTCAACCAACCAGATCCTTGCCAGCCTTACTCTGTTGGTGATTTCTGTGATGCTGATCAAGGCGGGACGCCCAGCCATTTATACCCTGATCCCCATGGTCTTCGTACTCACCATGGCCTTCTTTGCCGGCTTGATTAAACTGGTCGAATACTATGAGCAGGGCAACTGGCTGCTGGTCAGCCTGGATGCCATAGTGCTTGTGGTCAGTGTGCTGGTTATGCTTGAAGCCTGGTCGGTCATAGTCACCCACAGGCGCGATGAACGGGCAAATAAAGCCTCGTCGTAAGCTAAGCTTGCCAAGCTCCTTTACAGGCCGAGCTGCTAAGCCTTGCACTCGGTAGTAAAGGGGCGCTAAATCACCGATAATAAAGGTCCTTTGTTTAAATTTAGGACCTTTTTTTATGTCTTATGCCCACGCTATCGCCTGCGCCGGTCTTGATGCCGCAAACGCCCAAGGCCAGTTCGATGCGCTTATCATTATCAGTGCCAATCTGGATTCAGTACCTCAGCCTTACCTTGACCAAGTGCGTCAAAGTAGTGCCGTAGACAGCCGCATTGGTAAGCAATGTACGCTTTTGGTATCTGAAGCGGCACCGGGCCAGCGTCTTATTATTGCTCCGACCGGGCCTTTGACTCGTGACTATGATGATGTTCGCCGCGTATTTGCCGCCGCCAAGGCCGGTATTGAGCTGGCGAAGCAGGCCGGTGCCGTAAAGCCTGCCTTGTATGTGTCTGGTATCAGCGAGCTAGCTGGGTATGAGTTTGCCAGCGAAGTGGCCTTTTTGGGTGCTAATCAGGCGCTATGGCAGCCTCTTGAAGCGCGTGAGTATCACGGCGAAGCCATCTCTCCAATTCAAGCCATAGGCGTTGTTGGCGCCGATGACGAGCAGCTGAAGCAGATGAATGCCGTTGCCGCCGGTCAGTATGCCGCCCGTGACCTGTGCGGTACCGAGCCTGAGCGCATGGCACCACCGCGTTTTGCCGATTACTGTGTGGAGCTATTTAAAAATACTAAGGTAACCACCGAGGTGATCAGCGATATCGCCACTATAGACAAGGATTACCCTCTGCTGAGCACGGTAGCCCGCGCCTCTTACGCGGTCGAGCGCCATCATCCGCGCGTGGTGAAACTGGCCTATGTGCCAGAGGGCGACGTTGAACGTACCCTTATCTTCGTGGGTAAAGGCCTGGTCTATGACACAGGTGGTGCCGATCTGAAGGTGGGCGGTTTTATGGCCGGTATGAGCCGTGATAAGGGCGGTGCCGCATCGGTAGCCGGTTTTATGAAGGCGGTGGCCGAAGCGCAGCCTAAAGGCGTTAAGGTTATAGCTTACCTGGCCGTGGTGCGTAACTCCATCGGCTCTGATTGTTTCGTTCCCGATGAGATCATCACCGGCCGTGAAGGCGTGCGTGTACGCATAGGTAACACGGATGCCGAAGGGCGTCTGGCCATGGGTGATCTGTTAAGCGAAGCCAAAGACCTGGCGAAAAACGAAGTGAATCCGGAGATTTTCACCGTGGCCACGCTAACCGGTCATGCCGCCCGTGCGGTAGGTCCTTACAGCGCCTATGTTGAAAATGGTCCGGCACGTGCCGCCAAGGTATCGCAGCAGCTGGTTGAGCATGGCGACCTGTGGGCTGATTGCGCCGAGGTGTCTCGTTCGCGTCGTGAAGACTATGACTTTGTGCAGCCGCGCACTCAGGCCGATGATCTGCTTTCCAGCAACAATGCACCGTCGGCGGTTACCGCTCGTGGTCACCAGTTCCCTATGGCTTTCCTCGCCATAGTGTCGGGCTTGGATAAGCACGGCCTGGATAGCGATCAGCCATTGCCTTATGTGCATATGGATATTGCCGGTAGTGGCGTTGAAGGCGGCGACTGGCAGCATGGTAAGCCGACGGCACCGACTGTGGCAGCCCTGTTCGCACGTTATTGCCGTTAATAGCGGTTAAAAACTACTTGGCTCACAATTGCGGTGTTAAAAATTGCCTCAAGGTCCTCATTTACCAGATGTAAACTGCGGCTTTTCGGCAATTTTTGCCTAGCACTTGTTTCGCCCGTGACGTTTTTAAGATGAGGTTGTGAGTCGGTGCTGTGGGCGAGGCTTTAGCCTTGTAAGCTTGTAGGTCGGTGCTCTGCGCCGACAAAGCCAATTTACAATCAAAGACATAAAAAAGGCTGGGAATTCCCAGCCTTTTTTATTTTTAGTACGACTTATTTTTCTTCCATGTCGAAGTGACGGTTGAAGAAGTCGGTAATGGTTTGATGCAGGTGAGTTTGCACCTTTTTACCGCGCAAGCTGTGTTTTGAGCCCGGGTAGGTCATCATTTCAAACGGCAGGGCCTTATCCTGCAACTGTTTAAACAGCTTGGTGGCATGAGTGAACAACACGTTGTCATCGGCCATACCGTGATAAATCATCAGTGGACCTTTGAGACCATCCACATAGGGGAACACCGCGCTTTGCTCATAACCCTTGGCATTGGTTTTCGGGTGGCTCAGGTAGCGCTCCGTGTAGTGGGTGTCGTACAGGGCCCAGTCGGTCACAGGTGCACCGGAAACACCGGCCTTGAAGTAGTCACCGGCTTTAAACATGGTCATCAGCGCCATATAGCCGCCGTAGCTATGGCCATAAATACCGATACGTTCCGGGTCGACGTAATCCAGGGTACGTAAGAATTCGACGCCCTTGATCTGGTCACGCACTTCGGCCTCACCCAGGTGCTTGTAGATCACATCTTCAAAGCGTTTGCCGCGGTTATACGAGCCACGGTTATCAAGCTGGAAGACCACATAACCCTGTTGCACCATGTATTGGAAATACAGGTTCTTGCTGCGCCAGCTGTTGGTCACGCGCTGGGCATGTGGGCCGCCGTAAACATTCACCATCACAGGGTGCTTTTGCTTTTTGTTCAACTTGCGTGGCTTGAACAGACGATAGTGCATAATTTGCCCATCTTCCGCCTCAATAGTGCCGTACTCCGGCTCCACCAGGTCGCTCAGATAAGGCGTAAGCGGGTGCGTCTTGTTTAGCTCGTTTTGCTCCAGCCAGGTAATAAAGTCGCCATTGGCTTTGCGCAGCGCCACATAAGGAGGGCGATTAACCGCAGATGCGCTGTCGATAAAGGTTTGCTGATCGTCGGCCATCACCACATTGTGGTATTCACCGCTGTTGGTGATACGGCTGATCTCGCCTTGCTCAAACAGCGGCGTGCTGTAGAGGTGGCTTTCAAGTGGGGTGTCTTTGCGACCGGCAAAGTAAATCAGGCCCTTTTTCTCATCAATGCCTTTAATGGCTTCAACAATCCACTCACCCGAGGTGATCTGGCGTACCAAGGTGCCATCGTTTTTGTACAGATACAGGTGCTTGAAGCCGTCGCGCTCCGAGGCCCAGACAAAGTGTTGCTTGTCTTTTAAGAACTTAAGGTCGAAGTGCAGGTTGATCCAGGTCTCGCTGGTTTCTTTTAGCGCTACTTTTTGTGTTTTCGTTTCGCTGTTATAAAAACGCAGTTCCAGATTGTGCTGAGCACGGTCTTGCCACTGATAGGCCAAGGTCTTGCTGTCTTTTAACCAGTCGGCACGGGCAATATAAATGTCTTTTTCTTCACCCAGGTCGACCCAGTCGATTTGCTGGTCGTTAAGGCTGACAACACCCAGTTCAATTTCAACATTGTCGGTGCCGGTAAAGGGGTAGCGCTGATTGAATAGCTTTACTTCTTCGGCATAGATTTCGTTACGGATCGCCTCGGCAACCGGCGTTTCATCGATACGGGTAAAGGCAATCTTGCTTTCATCACCGGCCCACCAGTAGCCTGTCATGCGGCTCATTTCTTCCTGGGCCACAAACTCGGCCATGCCGTTTTTGATTACGCCGCCGCCGTCCTTGGTTAGCTGGACTTCTTTGCCACTGTCCAGTGCCAGAGCATACAGGTTTTGCTCACGAATAAAGGACACATAATTGCCCTTGGGTGAGAAGCGGGCATCGGTTTCAAAGGCTTCGGTATCGGTCAGCTTACGGCTTTTGCCTGTGGCCAACTGGTAGTAGTAAAGATCGCCATTGAGCGGGAACAACAGCGCCTGGCCGTCTTTCGACCAGGTGTATTCTAAAATACCGCGGCCAAAAATACGCTGGCGCTCACGGCGTGCCTTTTCTTCATCGGACAGGGTTTCCGGGCCGGAAAACAGCGCCTGGGAATCAACTAACAGGCGATTGCTGTTGTCTTTGAGGTTGTATTCCCATAAATCGTAGCGGTTGTAGTCGTCTTTTTTGCCCTGCAAATAGGTCACGCGGCTGCCATCGGGAGAAAACTTTAATTGCACTGGCGCCGTGCCGGCAAGGTTAGGGTCGTCGAAGATACGCTCCAGGCTAAGCTCTTTGGCGCTGGCGGCACTGCACGCCAAGCCACTGGCTAGCGCCAGAGATAAGTATTTGGTTGTTTTAGACACGGGTAAACCTTATTGTTGTAATCCTATGCCCGATGGTACTCATGCACCCTGGGCAGCGCAACTTATTGCCACCAAACGCAGCCGATGGCTATATCAAGAGGAGTAGATATGTTTTCTTTGGCGCCCGAATTACAAAAAGACTGTATTGAACTGGCCGACTGGCCTTTGTGTAAGCTGTTGCTGATGAATGACAGTCAGTATCCCTGGTTTATCCTGGTGCCGCGCAAAGAAGGGGTGACGGAGATCATCGACCTAACGGAGCAGGAGCAGCTTATGCTGATGCAGGAGTCGGCGCGGTTGAGTCAGTTGCTAAAGTCGGTGTTTAACCCGGACAAACTCAATATAGCGGCGCTGGGCAACATGGTGCCACAGTTGCATATTCATCATATTGCCCGTTATCGCGGTGATATCGCCTGGCCTAAGCCGGTGTGGGGACTGCATCCGAGTCAGCCATACAGCGAACAGCAAATTGCCGAGCTAAAGCAGGCCTTGCAACTGCCTTAAAACGAAAAACGGCATCCAATGGATGCCGTATCAAGGGATAGAGTTACTTCACGTCGCCGAGCTTCTCGGCCTGCTCCTTACAGCGGTTATACATTTCCTGGCACTGTGCCACACAAACCTGATTGGTCATGCTTTCATCTATGCTGCTGTTATTACAGCTGTTCTCACATTGGAAGTTTTGTTGCGCACATTGATTGAGCTCAGGGTTGTTAACACCGTTTTGACAGCCACCCAGTACCAGCATTAGTGCGCCCGCAAAAGCCGCAGAAGTTATCGCTTTGTTCATCCTATCACCTTGTTTATTCTTCTATTCTACTTGCAGTCTAGCGGCAAATTGTCGATAAGTCTTACTTTACCAACAAAAGCGGCGGCTAAAATAACCAGCTCACCGTCCTGCTGCTCGGCGCGACGCAAGGTATTGCGCTCGGCAATATTGAAGTAATCAACAACCAGGCCTGTGCCAGCGATACGCTCCTTGGCGCGCTGCTCCAGATCGGCAAAGTCTTTGATGCCGTCCTCGATCTGCTCTTTGACCCAGTTCAGGGTTGAAAACAGTACTGTAGCCTGCTGCTTTTGCTCGTCGCTCAGATAACCATTACGCGAGCTTAGGGCCAGGCCGCTGACGTCACGCTTGGTTGGTACACCCACCACTTCCACTGGCATGGAAAGGTCGCGCACCATGGTTTTGATCACTTGCAACTGTTGAAAGTCTTTCTCGCCAAAACAGGCAAAATCCGGTTGTACCAGGTTAAACAACTTGGTCACCACTGTGGCTACACCGCGGAAGTGGCCAGGGCGCGAGCCGCCACAGTAACCCATGGATACTTCGGGGACATCGACATAGCTTTGGCTGCCCAGGCCATTGGGGTAGATGGTCTCTACCGTGGGCGTAAACAGATAGTCGGCACCGCGCTCGCTAAGGCCCTGTTGGTCTTGCTGTAGGGTACGCGGATAGGCATCCAGGTCTTCATTGGCACCAAATTGCATGGGGTTAACAAAGATGCTGACCACCACCTTGTCGGCCAGGGTCTTGGCTTTATCGACCAAGGAAAAATGGCCTTCATGAAGGTTGCCCATGGTAGGTACAAAGGCGACGCTTAGCCCCGCCTGGCGCCAGGCCTTTACCTGACTACGAAGAGAACGGATTTCGCTGGTTGTTTGCATGCACTAATTTCGCTTAATTGAACTCGTGGTCAGGCCCTGGGAAGGCGCCACTTTTTACATCGTCACAATACTTCTTCACCGCCGCCGGCATATTGCCGGTTTCCGCCAGGAAGTTTTTTGAGAACTTGGGGATATAACCGGCAGAAATACCCACAAGATCATGCATTACTAAAATCTGACCATCCGTGTCTTTACCTGCACCTATGCCGATAGTCGGAATGCTGACCGCTTCGGTAATGGCTTTGGCAAGTACGCTGGGAATACACTCAAGTACCAGCAGCTGAGCGCCTGCGGCTTCGAGAGCCCGGGCGTCGGCAATCATTTTATCGGCCTGCTCTTTATCGCGCCCCTGAATTTTAAAGCCGCCAAAAACATGCACCGACTGCGGCGTTAAGCCGAGGTGACCACAAACAGGCACACCTTGTTGAGTCAGGGCGCGAATGCTATCGTGCAGCCACTGACCGCCTTCGAGTTTTACCATGTTGGCACCGGCACGCATTAGCGTGGCAGCGTTGGCACAGCTCTGCTCGACATTGTTATAGGTCATAAAGGGCATGTCGGCAATAACGAAAAGCTCTCGGCTGCCGGCGCGCACGCACTTGGTGTGATAGGCAATATCATCAATGCTGACCGCCAGAGTGTCGTCGCCGCCTTGCAGTACCATGCCCAGAGAGTCGCCTACCAGCACGGCATCAACGCCATTGTCGGCAAACAGCTTGGCAAAACTGGCGTCATAGGCGGTTAAAGAAGTGATTTTTTCACCGGCTTGCTTCTTTTTGAGCAAGGTGGATACAGAGATCTTCGCCATTAGCTTTCCTTATTGGAGTTGTTCTAGGCCATTGCGAGGCACTTGTGTTGTCAGGCTGCGCACCGAGCTGCCATCGGGCAACTCGAGTTCCGGCGCCAGTTCACACAGGGGGTAGAGTACAAATTCACGTACCTTCATGCCGTAATGGGGCACGGTTAAACGTTCATCGTCTATGCTTTGGTCGCCGAACAGCAGTATATCTATGTCCAGGGTGCGTGGCCCCCAGCGCTCGGCCTTACGAACGCGGCCGAGGTTTAATTCAATGGCCTGAGTGGCGTCGAGCAGTTCATGCGGGGCGAGCTCACATTGCAGCTCCATCACCGCATTCACATAATCGGGCTGGTCTTGCGGGCCCATGGGCTTGCTGGCATAAAATGCCGAGCAGCGGTGCGCCCGGGTGCCGGGCAGCTGCGTTAAGGCATCGACCGCCTGTTGCAACTGCGTGATGGGATCGTTGAGATTGGCTCCCAGCCCCAGGTACACGGTGTGATAACTCATGATGACTCGCCCGCGGCCTTATCGCCTTTGCGCTTTGAGCCGCCACTGCGACGTCGACGGGGGCGACCGCTGCCTCGGGTGGTGCCACCGAGTGACTTGACCATCATCTTCTGGCCGTTCACGTCGGCGTTCAGGTAGGCGGTCCACCAGTCACAGAGTTCTTTTAAGTCGTCCTGACCGCTGTCGACCAACAAGAGCATAAAGTCATAGGCGGCCTTAAAGCGCGGCTGCTGGCTTAAGCGATAGGCACGTTGGCCGCCACGCTTATCAAAGCGATGTTGAATATGCCAGATATCGCGGGCACCCAGGGTAAAGCGTTTTGGCACCGCAACCTGTTGGGCGCTTTCGCTTAATACCTGATTCATGGCCGCCGCCAAGGCATCGAAATGAGGCAACTGCTCACGCTGCATCAGTTCCTGACAACGTTGCAGCAGCGGGAACCATAACAGGGCGGCAAAGATAAATGCCGGGGTGACCTTCTTATCATTATTGATGCGCGCATCGGTATTGATAAACATCTGGGTAATAAAGCGTTCTTGCATCGAGTCCGGATTGGCATCAAGGATCTTATCCAAAGCCGGGAACAGATGTTTAAACAAACCAAATTCACGCAGGGCCTTAAAATTGGCCTCGGCCTTGCCGCTCAAAAACAGCTTTAAGCATTCTTCGAACAAACGTGCCGGCGGAATATTGGAAAGCAAGTCCGCCAGTTCCTTGATTGGCTTGGCCGTGGCTGGGGAAATAGACATATCCAGCTTGGTGGCAAAGCGGATGGCGCGCAGCATACGCACTGGGTCTTCGCGGTAGCGGGTTTCCGGATCACCAATTAGCTCAATGCGACGATTTTTAATGGCTTTAACGCCATTGGCATAATCGTAAATGCAAAAATCTTTAATCGAGTAATAGAGCGCATTAATGGTGAAGTCGCGGCGTTCTGCGTCTTCATCTATGGTGCCATATACATTGTCGCGCAATAACTGACCGTGTTCCGAGGCGTGGCTGATATTGTTTTTACCGCCGCCGTCACCACCGTGGTGGCCACGCATGGTGGCTACTTCGATAACTTCGCGACCAAAAACGATATGAGCCAGACGAAAACGACGGCCGATTAAGCGACAGTTGCGGAACAGTTTTTTGACCTGCTCCGGAGTGGCATTAGTGACCACGTCGAAGTCTTTCGGTTGTAGGCCTAACAGGAGATCGCGCACACAGCCACCAACCAGATACGCCTCATAACCGCCGTCTTTTAGGCGGTACAACACCTTCAGGGCGTTGGGGCTAAACTGGCTACGGGAAATTCCGTGCTCACTTCGAGGAATGATCACCGGCTCGTTTAAGGTGGTGATTTGCCCATGCTCGGCATCACTTGCGTCTTTAGCTGACAACACCTGCCGGCATAGCTGAAACAGTTTAGAAATGATAATCGCTCTCCTAGGCTACAGTTATGGCGATTGTGAAAGTGGCTTATAATATACCAGCACGGCAGAAAAATTAAGCGAGCGCGGATAAAAATCGCAGCGCCAAGCCCATGGCACTGGTTATAGCTGCTGAATTAGGGTCTTGCCGTTGGCATCTTCGCTGACTTGGACTTCCAGAGCGCGGCGCAAGGCCTGGCGTTGATATGCTTGATGCGCCCAATCAAGAATATCGGCAACCGGGTAGCTGAGCAATTCCGGTGGCGGCGCAAAGCCAAGAAAGTGCAACGCATCTACTAAGGCGGGTTGCGGGTTCTGCCTGTCTATGGCCGGGGCGTAGTTTTGTTTTGACAGTTTAAAGCCCGGGCTGGCCACCGCCAGTGGCAGATGCAGATACTCTGGCGCTTTGTGCCCTAACTGCTGAAACAAGCCGATTTGTCGGGCCGTGGGAATAAGCAAGTCGGCGCCGCGCACCACATGGGTTATGCCCTGGTCGATATCATCGATGACCACCACGAGTTGATAGGCGAACAAGCCATCGCGGCGTTTAATTATGTAGTCTTCTTCGGCCTCAGCGGCGGCAATATCAACCCAACCTTGCAGTGCATCCAGATAATGATAAATGGGCTGCTCTTGCTTGAGGCGCAGCGCCAGGTGCTCACCACTTAGTGCTAAGTTGCGGCAATGGCCGTTATAGATGCCACCCAAGGCTTTAATTTCTTTGCGAGTGCATTGGCACGCATAGACCAGGCCTTGTTGTGTCAGCTGCTCGCTTACCTCGGCATAACGTTCTAATCGTTGGCTTTGCCAGATCACTTCGCCATACCAGTGCAGGCCATAGGCTTCTAAGGTGTGGAGAATATCGCTGTCGGCGCCGGGGCGCACACGGGGGGTGTCTATATCTTCAATACGAACCAGCCACTGTCCTTGATGCGCGTGTGCGTCAAGGTAGCTGCCGAGGGCGGCAACCAATGAACCAAAATGCAGTGGGCCTGAAGGGGAAGGGGCAAAGCGGCCGACATAGGCTGTGGCGCCCTGATCCCCATCCAAATGGGTCATGGTGTATTAACCGCGACCCGATTGTTTCTCTTTGATTTCCGCCAATGCTTTACAGTCAACACACAGGTCGGCCGTAGGGCGTGCTTCAAGACGGCGGATACCGATTTCGATACCGCACGATTCACAATAACCAAAATCGTCTTCGTCGATCAGGTTTAGGGTTTTTTCGATTTTCTTAATCAGTTTACGCTCGCGGTCACGAGTACGCAGCTCTAATGAGAACTCTTCTTCTTGGGCTGCACGGTCGACCGGATCAGGGAAGTTCGCAGCTTCATCTTGCATGTGCGTTTTAGTGCGATCAACTTCATTTCTTAGATCGTTACGCCACGTTTCCAGAATTTTGCGAAAGTGAGCACGTTGCTTTTCATTCATGTACTCTTCGCCTGGCTGTTCCTGATACGGCTCTAAACCCGCCTGAGCGATCAAACCTAATTTACGCTGCTCTGGCATAACTATCTCCTAAATCCTTAATACCAAGTCCCCGGTAAATACCGGCGGCTATAAATAGCAAAATACCACCCCCTTAGCAAACACTTTTTATTTTAGTACCTTGCCTTGGCTTGGCTGCGGCTCTTGCCTTCAGGCGAGCCTTCAGCCGGGTGCTGATTTTTTAATTCGCCTTGATATTGGGCCATCTGAGTTTATTTCAAGGGTGTGTTGATGTAAAAAAAAACGTTTAGGGGAGAGGTAAAACCAGCGTTTAAATGCCCGTTGCAGCGCACTTTGCTCGGAAAACCCCAGTTTATTAGTTACCTCAAGGGCGCTGTAGCCGGACTCGAACAGTTGCAAGGCCAGGTGCTGGCGGCACTCATCAAGCAATTTGGCGTAGCTGGTATCTTGCCGGGCCAATTGTCGTTGCAGGGAGCGTGCCGGTAGGCCAAAAAGGGCGGCCAGTTGCTCTATGCGCATGATCTCCGGCAGGTGGGCATTGATATGCAATTTAACCGCATCGCTCAAACTGTAATGACTATTTAGCTGTTGTTGCGCCTGATGCAGTAAGACTTGCTCCAAGGTTTTATCCGGCTGTTTGAGTGGTCGGTTAATCAGCTCCCTGGGTATGCTGAGTGTGTTGCTGGGTGCCTCAAACTGCAGCGGACAGCGAAAGAGATTGTCGTAGATACGGCGCTCTTTGAGATCCTGAGGAGCGGCACGCATTAGCTGAATTTGCAACGGCGCCAGGGTTTCGGCATCGACCATATAGGTGCGGGCAAAACTAAGCCAGCTGGCAAAGAGTTCATCAATTACATAGTAGCAGCCGTCTTGAGTTGGTCCGAGGTCTAAAGTCAGAGTCTTGGGCTGCTGATGTAGGGTGAGACTTTGGGTGTGCCGAACCAGGGGATGAAAGCGGCGGCCATAGTCGATAACGCGGCGTAAATCCGGACTCACGCTGGCTAAATGACCCAGCACGCCCCAGCGATCGAGATCGAATTGGGCGCCAAAAGACAAGCCTATGTAGGGGCAATTTAATTGTTTATGGGCCCAGCGCATCAGCCGCTGATAGTGGTTGAGGCTAAAGGCGCTGTTGTGCGCGTGTAGTTCCTGTTCGCTACACCCAAGCTGAGTGAGACAGGCAGTACGACTTAAGCCCTTACTCTCAAGGAATAACACCAATGAGCGAAGCAATTGATAACTCACATAGGAAGCGCGCATAGGAACCCAATTTATTATTTTTTTATACTTTTAAAACTGGAGCAGGTGGCGCCCAAAGTCAATATTTGGCGTTAAACGTCAAGATTTAATAGGGCACTTAGGGCAAGGTGGATAAGTGAGCGATGTTGAATAGAAAGTTAAGAATAACAAAAAGGACGCTTTATGAAGATGCAACTTAACCCCGTACTGGTGGCCTTGCTGACGGCGCTGACCCTCAGTGCCTGCGGCTCAGACGATAACGACGATGCACAAGTTGTCACCACCCCCGAGCCCGTACAACCCAGCCCCCAGCCCAAACCCTTGGTGTTGTTTGATGACGATGGTGTACTGGAAGCGGATATTCGTTGGACCACGTACGGGGTGCCGCATATAAAAGCGGACAATATCGAAAGTTTGGCCTTTGGCAGCGGCTATGCGTATGCCAAGGACAATGCCTGCATCATGATGGATCAAATCGTTAAGGTGCGAGGTCATCGCAGTCTTTACTTTGGTCCGGATAAGGTGCCTGGCAGTGGTGATAGCGAACATCTTATTTCCGACTTTGGATACAAGGCCCTGGGCGTCAATGACTATGCGCAGGCCCATTATATGGAACTGGACGAACAAAGCCGTGCGCATTACCAAGGGTTCGTGGCCGGTTTCAATAAATATGTGGCCGATACCGGTGTCGCCAATTTGGCGCCGGAGTGCGCAGGTCAGCCCTGGGCCGTGACTATAACTAAAGAAGACATGCTGGCCTATGCCATGGCCACGGTGCAACTGGCCAGCTCTGCTAACTTTCTCGATCTGGCCTTTTTCGCCAATCCCGGCGATGGCGACGAATATCTGCCGGTAATGACCCAGGCGGGTGTCCAGGCTCAGGCCTTTGCCAAGGAGCTCAATAGCAAAACCAGTACCTTGCAGCTGCAGAAAAAGTATGAACATTTAGGTTCTAATGGCTGGGGTCTGGGTAAGGATAAAATGGAAAACGGTAAGGGCGGCCTGCTAGCTAACCCGCACTTCCCGCACCAGGGGAACTTACGCTTTTGGCAATCACACCTCACCATTCCCGAGTCACTGAATGTCATGGGCGGCAGTTTGCAGGGCATGCCCGGGGTGATCAATATCGGCTTTAACGAGAATGTGGCCTGGACCCACACCTTCTCCACCGCGCGCCACTTTATTATTTATCAGTTGGCGCTAAGCGAGGGCGATCGTCTTACCTACACCCTGGACGGCGAACCCATGCCTATAACCAGCAAAAGCATCAGTGTCGATGTGGCGGTAGGGCCGGGCCAGTTTATCACCCTGAATAAAGAGTATTACTACTCGCATCAGGGCCTGATGATAGAGACGCCGGCGGCCTTTGGTCTGGGGTGGAGCGACAGCAATGCCTTTACCATCAAGGATGCCAACGAATTCAATATGGACGTGGTCGGCTTTTGGTCGCGCATGAACGCGGCTCATTCCCTCGATGATATGAAAAAGGCATTTCAAGAATTCGATGGTGTTTCCTTCAATAACACCATGGCCTCGGATAAAGAAGGCAATGTGTTTTATATCGATGACTCTACCGTGTTGCAGGTCGGGGATACAGCTAATCTGGCCATGCGTTTAGAGCCACAACTGGTGGCGCTGCGTCAACAAACCGGTTTTGATCTGGTTCCGGGCGACACCTCCTTGTTTGAATCGAGCGGCGTGGTTGCATACGAAGATGCGCCCAAACTAGAGCGCACCGACTATGTGCAAAACTCCAACGACAGCTTTTGGCTTACCAACCCGGCCGAGCCTTTGTTGGGCTATGCGGCGCAATACGGCGAGGTACAGTACCCTCAGTCTCTGCGCACTCGTATGGGCTTAAAGTTATTGCGCGAAGGCGGTGGCGCCGATGGCAAATTCTCTCTTGTTGAGCTGGAGCAGGCGCTGCTCGGTAATGATATTTATCTTTATGATCTTGTGCTTCCGGCGCTGGTTAAGCAATGCCAGGCACAAGGCAGCGCGCCCGTATCGGTTGGTGGTCGCGATGTAGACCTCAGTGCGGCCTGCGCCCTGTTGGCTGATTTCGATGGCAAGATGAACCTCGATACCAAGGGCGCGGCGCTTATCCGAGAATTTGCGCACCTGTTTGACCCGCAAGTACACCTGTTTGATAACTTTTCTGTGACCGATGCGGCCAATACACCTAACACCTTGAAGCTCGACGGTTCGGCATTGCAGGCTTTGGCCCATGCGGTCTTGAACGTGACCGACAATGGCTTTGCTCTGGATGCGACTTTGGGCGAACTGCAATTTGTCGAGAAAACCCTGGCCGGTGGTATGGGCTCGGGTGAAAAGCTGCCTTGGGCTGGGCCTATGCATGTGGAAGGGGGCTTTAATGTCTTCCGTTTTGACCGCCGGGCGCTGTCGAACTCGACGGTCATTCCCTATAAGATCTTTGACCGCTTGCCGGATGCCATTACCGGACAGCCCTTGGCTTCGGGTTTAAGTGCCGATGGTTACCCGGTTAACTATGGTTCGAGCTGGATGTTTGTGATGAACTTTACCGACAATGGTCCGGTAGCCAAGGGTTTGTTGACCATGTCGCAAAGCTCGCACTCGGACTCGGATCACTTCGACGATCAAAGTCGCTATTACTCACAGAGTGCGGCATTACGGCCACTGTATTTTAGTGAAGGGGATATTACCAACAACCTGATAGCCGAAATGTCGCTGAGTTACGCCAAGCCCAGCGAGTAATTAAAGCAACATCAGAGGGAACCGGTAAGTGCGCCAGTTCCCGCTTTCCCAACTAAAACGGTCTACCTGAGGTAAGCCGTTTTTTTAATTTCAAATAGGCCAGGGGCCTCAGGCAAAAGGCAGGGCTTGGGTTAAAACCACTTTCTCGGCGCTGATCTCCGCCTTATACGCCAGTACTTCCACACCGGCCGTCACCGCTTCTTCAAGCAATTGTGCATACTTAGGGTCGATATGTGCCGCTGCGCTCACGCCTTCGATACCTGTATGCAATACCGCAAACAAGAGTACCGCTCTATGGCCTTGCGCCTTCATCGCCATCAACTCGCGTAGGTGCTTTTGCCCACGCAGGGTTTGCGCATCGGGGAAGTAACCCTGGCCGTTTTCTTCCAGTAAGGTCACGGACTTCACTTCGATATAGCAATCGGCTTTGTTGGCATCGCGCAGCAAAATATCGATACGGCTGTTTTCATCGCCGTATTTCACTTCGCTCAGCAGCTCATCGTATCCTTGCAGCTCTGTAATCACGCCTTGTTCAATGGCTTCGATGGCCACCTTGTTGGCCACGGCGGTGTTTACGCAGATCAAGTCGCCGGCTTGATTGCTGGAGAGCTCCAAGGAATGCGGGTACTTGCGTTTGGCGTTATCACTGGTGGAGTAGTATGCGCTAACGCCTGGCTCGGCGCAGCCGGTCATCTTGCCGGTATTGGCGCAGTGCACGGTAAATTCATGGCCGTCGGGATGGTGTAAATCCACTAAAAAACGCTTGTAGCGTTTTAACAGGGTGGCGGTTTGAAGAGGCGGTTGAAATAACATTAATCGTACTTCGCTTTAGAACTGCATGGCCCTAGTGTAAACTGCTGGTAATTGTAATCCCAGTCCAAGAGGACCCCTATGAGTCAACAATTTTTAGTACAACTAAGCGAGCAGGCTGCCCCAGGTCATTGGGGTGAGGCGGCAAACCTGTCTTTCAATGAGCAAGGTGCAATCGTGCACCTAAGCGAAACCGATACCCTGGTGAATGTGCAAAAGGCCGGTCGCGCCATTGCCAACCAAGGCGTAAAAGCGGTCACCTTAACCGGTGATGCCTGGTGCACAGAGAGCCAGTGGGCTTTCTATCAAGGTTTTGTGAGCCCTAAAGTACTAGATGGCGTTGAATTCGTTGATAATGAGCAAAGTGATTTAAAAGAGCTGGCGGCGCTTAAGCAGTCGGCTATTTGGATGCGTCAGATGATCAACGGCACCGCCGAAGATATCTACCCGGAAAGCCTGGCCGAGAAAGCCGGTGAGTTTATCCAGTCTTTGGCTCCTGAGCACGTAAGCTACCAGATCATCAAGGGCGAAGCGTTAAAAGAGCAACAGTGGATTGGTATCTACGAGGTAGGTCGTGGCAGTGAGCGCCCACCTGTTTTGCTTGAGCTCGACTTTAACCCAACTGGCGATGATAACGCCCCTGTGGCCTCGGCGCTTGTGGGTAAGGGTATCACCTTCGATTCCGGCGGCTATTCAATCAAGCCAAGTGAAGGCATGCTGACCATGAAGTGCGACATGGGCGGTGCAGCTACTGTGACAGCGGGTCTGGCACTGGCGATTAATCGCGGTCTGGACAAGCGTGTAAAGCTGTTCCTATGCTGTGCCGAGAACCTGATCTCGGGCCATGCCTACAAGCTGGGCGACATTCTTACCTACAAAAATGGCACCACGGTTGAAATCGTTAATACCGATGCCGAAGGTCGTTTAGTACTGGCCGACGGCCTGATGGCTGCTAGCGAAACGGGCGCCGCTACTATTATCAACGCGGCAACCCTAACCGGTGCAGCCTTGGTTGCGGTAGGTCAGGAATACAATGCGTTATTCGGTCTGGATAAAGACATGGTGCGTGACGTTGAAGGCTTTGCCAGCGAAGAATTTGAAGGCGCGTGGCCACTGCCGTTGGAGAAATTCCACCAGAACAACTGTCCGTCACCTTATGCCGACACAGCAAACAGTCGTCCGCAAAAGGCGGTGGCTTTGGTGGCGCCTCTAACGCGGCTGGTTTCTTATCACGCTTTGTTCGTGACGAAGGCAAGGGATGGGTGCATATGGACCTGGCGGCGGCCTTCCAAAACAGCCCAACCAGCCTATGGTCTGCCGGCGCAACCACCTTGGGTATGCGTACCGTAGCTCGCACACTACAAGAAAAGTCGTAATCGACCCAGAGGTAGCGGCTCAGTGAGTCGTTACCTCACTTAAATTTACTCTCCTTGCCCTCATTGCGCATCAACAAGATGGTCAGATAGATCTTAGTCGGCAAAGACATGATCAAGCCCACCGCAATACAGACAGCGCCAATCATAAAGCTGTAAATGCCAAAATAATCACGAAACGAGTCCGTCACCAGCAAGGTATGACCGCCGATGATCAGCAGTACACCAAAAACAATAATGACCTTGAGTAGGGTTAAGGTGGAAAGCCTGGGCATGAGTTTCTCCCGAGTCTGCTCCTACAGTTAGTTAACCAAAAAACCGACTTTATGGGTTTGATCCAGCGCAGTAGTCGCGTCGATTGCAAAAATGTGTGCGGCCGAGCTCTGGTGCTTGCGATGGTGCAAGCAGCGCCATACACTGAGGAAAAATCCAAAACGAGATAAAAATATGGCAACAAAACCCGGAAAAATCACCTGTATAGGCCGTAACTATGTCGAGCATATCAAGGAGCTGGATAATGCCATGCCCGATGCCATGGTGATCTTCAACAAGCCGCCCTCGGTGCTTGCCGATGTGTTGCTGTCGCAGCATCAAAATGAGGCTCTGCATTATGAAGGGGAGCTGTGTTTTGTCATCAAAAACAATCGTCCGGTTGCCGTGGCCTTTGCTTTGGATCTCACCAAGCGGGCGCTGCAAGGTGAATTAAAAGCCAAGGGGTTGCCCTGGGAGCGAGCAAAAAGTTTCGATGGTGCCGTGCTGGCAAGTGACTTTGCTGCCATCGATGAGGCGGACATCGCCAGGCTGTCGTTGCGTTTGTATATCGACGGCGAACTTGTGCAGCAGGGCCAGACCAGGCAGATGTTGTATCCGGTGCAAACGGCCATTGATGAGTTGGCCAATTGGCAGCGCTTGCAAGATGGTGATTGGTTGTTAACGGGGACACCTAAAGGAGTGGGGCAGGTGCGCACGGGGCAGGTATTCGAGGGACAGGTGTTACTCGACGAGCAGGTCCTGGTTACAAAACAATGGCAAGCGCTTTAGGGTCTTAGAATTCAAAAGTTTACTGTATAAATAAACAGTGCTAATCTCACGGTTAGTTTTACCTAACTGTGTGCTTGCATGGAAAAGAAAGTCCTACCGCCACGCTATTACCTGGCGCATTTTAAAGAGTTTCTCAGTTATCATCAGCAACATGCCTGGCATCTGTGCGCGGATGCCGAGCGCGGCTATATCAATGAATTTCTGAGCCTGCCCGAGCATGCTCAGTGTGTGCTGGTGCGCATGTACAATCGCAAGTCCGACTTTGTTGAGCAAAGCAGCCTACATTACGAGGAAATCGACCATGTGCCGCTGGCGTTGGCGCTGCTTAAGCGCCGTCAGTGGGTGCGTCATGTGCAGGAGCATGAGTTTGCCGCCTGGCTAGAATCCCTCACTAAGCTGGAGCTGATCAACCTGTGCAAGGAGCTTGGGCTGCCCGGCATTGCCCTCTCCGCGAAAAAGCCGATGTGGCTGGCGTATTGCCAGCAAACCCTGTGCTTTGGTCATGTGCGTCACAGCGAGCTTTTTTTAAGCTATTTAGTGCACAGTTATAATTCGGTGCTGCACTACCTCTTGTTTGTTTTCTTTGGTCGTATCAATAGCTCGATGACACAGTTTTCATTGCGCGATCTGGGTATTCGCCGCACCAACAAGGGGGAGATTGGGGCTCGCTTTAACCAGCTCGATGAGGCTAAAAGTGCGTTTTTTTACGGTGAGGTGCGCGCTCAGGCGAAAGCCCTGGAGGAAGAACCCCAGTTGCTGGTCTTGGCGTCTGGCTTAACCCAGGCGCCGCTGGCACAGGGAGCGCTGGCGACGCGTTATCGCCATGAGTCCTTGTATGTGCTGGGTAAGAAGCTGTTGACCCTGGGAGTGTGTGATGAGCAATTAGCCTTGGATTTGCTGGCCGAGAGCGAACACCCTCAGGCGGTGGAGCTGGTGGTGCGCCAGCGCTATAAGCGCGGTGACAAAGATTGGGTCGAGGCTCGGTTGTTGGCCTTAATCGAGGATCCCAGCTGCGAGCAGGTGTTGTTTTTTGCCCAGGACTTTTATGCCCTTAAATTTCAGGGCAAGCGCACCAGCACCTTGACCGATTTATTGCGCCATGGCGAGCCTTTGGCCATAGACGAGGCCTATTCTCACCACGTAGAGCAGGGCGTCATCGATTTATATCGGCAACAGGGGAGCGAGGCGCTGCATTGCGAGAACCAATTGTGGCTTCATCTCTTTGCCTTGTGTTTTTGGGATGAGCTCTTTACCAGCGCCCAGGGCGGCGTGTGCACCGAGTTTGATGTATTTCCAAGCAGTTTGCGCGACGGGCGCTTCTATCACATGTACCGGGACAATATCGCGGCGCTGTTTGCACACTGTGATACCAAGTCCAAGCTGGTGCATCATATTACCGCCAATGCCACCCGGCATTATCAGCAGCCCAATGCCTTTATTCGTTGGCATGAAAACCTGCTTGATCCCTTGTTGCTTCTGATTGAACATGCCTCGTTGTCGGCCATTTATGCGCAATTAACCGTGATGGCCAAGGACTTCGTCAATGCCAAAGACGGCTACCCGGATCTGATGGTGATAGCGCAAGGCAAGCTGCGCTTTGAAGAGATAAAGGCACCGGGCGATAGCCTGCGACGCAATCAGCTGCTCGCCATACGTCAGTTGCAGCGAGCCGGGTTCGAGGTACAAGTGCAAAGCGTAAGCTGGCAGGTCAACCCGGAGCAGCCCTATGTGGTGGTGGATATTGAAACCACAGGTGGGCAAAAGAATAGCCACAGGGTGACCGAAGTCGCCGCGGTCAAGTTGGTGAACGGCAAGGAGGTTGCGCGCTGGCATTCACTGATCAACCCCGAGCGCCATATTCCGCGCTACATTACCGAGCTGACCGGCATAGACAATGCTATGGTGGCCGATGCCCCGACCTTTGCGCAGATTGCGCCGTCGCTGTGGCAGTTTTTACAAGGGGCCATTTTTGTCGCCCATAATGTCAATTTTGACTATGGCTTTTTACGCGCCGAGTTTGCCCGTACCGACAAAAACCTGATCCTACCTAAGCTGTGCACCGTGCGTTTGGCACGCAAGCACCTGCCGGGATATGCCTCTTATTCCCTGGGTAAGCTGTGCAAGGAGTTGGGGATTGATTTACAAGGGCATCACCGCGCTATCAATGACACCCTGGCCACGGTACAATTATTTGAATTAATACAAGAACAAAGGCAAAAATAATGGAGTTAACAAATTGGCTGGCCTTGGTGGGCATTTGTTTAATGGGGGCCATGTCTCCGGGTCCTAGTCTGGCCGTGGTTTTAAAACACTGCCTGCAAAGTGGTCGCTCCGGCGGTATTGCCTGCGCCCTAAGTCACGGTTTCGGTGTGGGTGTGTATGCGCTGCTAGCCATTTTAGGCCTGGGAACCTTGCAGCAACAGGTGCCCTTGTTGTATCAGATCCTGATCTATGCCGGCGCCCTGTATTTGTTGTATCTGGCCTTTAACAGCTGGCGCAGTGGGGCTACCAAACTTAAGATAGAAGCTGCGGGCAGCAAGCGTCGCGGTGCCATTCAAGACGGCTTTGCCATTGCCTTTTTAAACCCCAAGTTGGCGATTTTCTTTGTCGCCCTGTTTTCGCCCTTTATTCCCGCCGAGCCGATGCAATGGCAACAGCAGGCGGTGATGGTGGCAACGCCGACCGTTATCGATGCGCTCTGGTACTGTGTGGTGGCCATGCTTTGCAGTCATCCGCGTTTCTATCCATGGCTGGAGCGCAACCAGTTAATTATTAATAAATTACTGGCCGTAGCCTTTACCTTCCTGGCGCTGACCGTGTTGCTGCGTCAATGGTTATAATACCAATTCACTTAAATAGCTAAGCATTCTAGCGGGCTAAATATCATGCTCACTGCGTTGGAATTTTTCTATGTAGAATAACTACATAAGAAAAATTCCGCCTTGTTAGCACATCATTTATCCAGCGCTATATCTGCTCACATACTTAACAGAATTGGTATGAAATTAAAAAAGGCTTGCGTGTTGCAAGCCTTTTTTATGTCGTCAGGGTGCTTTTGTCAGCCCTAATAGGGCGCCGGATACTCCCTAAATACCGCATCGATTTGCGCCAAGGTCTTCTCGTTGAGGGGAAGCGCAAAGGCGTCAATATTTTCCTGCAGTTGGGCCATGCTGGTGGCGCCGATAATGGTCGAAGTGACGCCCTGCACCTGGTTACACCAGGCCAGTGCCAGCTGCGCCGCAGTGATCCCTTGCTGCTTGGCAATTTCCTGATAGCGAGCCACCGCTTGTTGGCCTTGCTCGGTATCGCGGAACAAACCATTGCGCTGGGCTATAGTCCAGCGCGAGCCCGCCGGGCGCGCACCACCTAGATACTTGCCGCTAAGCATACCGCCGGCCAGTGGTGACCAGGGCAGGTAGGCTACGTCTTCATGATGGCATTGCTCGATTAAATAAGGCCAATCCTTGCCATGCACCAGGCTAAACTCGTTTTGCATCGACACCATGGCCGGCAGCGAATACTGCTTGGCGAGATCCAGATATTGGCTAAGCCCCCAAGGAGTTTCATTGGAAAGTCCGCAATGGCGGATTTTACCGGCGCGAACACAAGTATCTAACCCCTCTAAAATGGCATGCATTTGCGCGCGTTCGGTGCTTTTATCGACGCTCTTGATATCCACCATGCCCGGCCATTGCTTGGCGAAATGCGGTGAGGTGCGATTAGGCCAGTGCAACTGGAAGAGATCGATATAGTCAGTCTGCAAACGCTTAAGGGATTGGTCAACCGCGGTTATCACCGCTTCTTTGTTGATGTCGCCGCCACCGCGGACCCAGCTTAAGCCGTTGCCGGCTATCTTGGTCGCAAGCACCAGCTCCTTACGTTTTTCTTGATGACGAGAGAGCCAGTCGCCGATAATGGTTTCGGTCTTACCATAGGTATCGGGACTCGGTGGCACGGCGTACATTTCGGCGGTATCGATAAAATTAACGCCTTGAGCAAGCGCATAATTGAGTTGCTCATCGGCATCGCTTTGGGTGTTTTGTTTGCCCCAGGTCATGGTACCAAGACAGACGCGTGATACCTTTAAGCCGCTGCGGCCGAGCTTTGCATAGTCCATGATTAGCCCTTTAGGTTTAAGTGCAGGAATGATAACAAGCTATCATTCAATGGCGCTTTTTGCATTGTTTTGAAGTCAAACATCACCAACTTTGCCTGACCTTCAGTCACTACGCATTGCTGCGCACTGGAAAACACGCTGTAGTGGGTGGTAAAGCTGCTGTTGCCTATGTCACTGATACTGACGCCGATCAGCAGGGTGTCGGGAAAGGTCACTGGGCGCTTATATTTGGCGTAATTGTCGGCCAGTACAGGGCCGACCTGCTCAGCGGCAAGGTGTTCAAGTATGCCGGCCTGATTTAAAAAATCGATACGGGCAATTTCAAAGTATTTGAAGTAGAGGGTGTTATTGACATGCTGCAGCGCATCCATATCACCCCAGGCCACCTTGATTTCACAGGCCTTGGGAAAACGTTCTAAAAATGCATCTTGATTGGACATCTCTCGGCTCCTTAGAGTTTTTACTCGGCCTAGCATGCGTCAAGCCGGTAAAAAAAGAAAGGGGATGGCGATAAGTGGTAACATCATCTGCTTGTTAAGGCAGCGGAATAAACTCCTGCTCATCGCCGGGAACCTTGGCAAAGCGCCCGTTTTGCCAGTCGTCCTTGGCCTGCTCAATGCGCTCCTTGCGACTGGAAACAAAATTCCATTCGATAAAACGTTTGCCCAGCGGCTCACCGCCGATAAGGGCGATGCGCGAGTCTTCGCTGGCGGTGACAGTAACGCCAGCGCTTATGTCATGGGTATCGGAAAACACCGCCATACAGTGCTCGGGGATGTCGGTGTCTTTCGCTTTTAATTGACCGCGCACTACATACAGGCCGAGCTCCGCGCATGGTGGCAGGGTTAATGACTCGCCGGGTTTAAGCACGGCTTCCAAATACAGGGTATTGGAAAAGGTGCGCACCGGCGACTCGACGCCATAGGCGCTGCCCATCATGACTCGCACGGGGACGCCATCAATATTGACCAGGGGCACGCTGCTGGCCGGGTAGTGATAGAAGGCCGGCTCCATTTCTTCTTGCTCCTTAGGCAGGGCAAGCCAGAGTTGCAGGCCGTTAAGGTTGCGTGCGTGAGCGGTTGCCTCCGGGCGCTCGCGCTCGGAGTGGACTATGCCGCTGCCGCTGACCATCAGGTTGATATCCCCCGGCTTAATGGGCTGCACACTGGCCAAAGAATCGCGATGAAGGATCTCACCTGCAAACAAATAAGTGACGGTGGCAATGCCGATATGGGGATGGGGACGAACATTGATGCCTGGGCCAGGGGCAAAGCTGGCCGGGCCCATATGATCGAAAAAGATCCACGGGCCTATCATTTTCAATTGCGCCGTTGGTAACAAACGGCGCACGGAAAAACCGCCCAGATCTGTGTCCTTGGGCTTTAACACCATTTTCACCGCGCCGCAGGCGTCCATTAGCTCACAGTCATTGCGGGTGTCATTGGTTAGATTGCTCATATGGGCTCCTATTTGCAGTCCGTGGTGATGATGGTTTCTACCTGGGTCATAAGTTTATGAATTGGGCATTTATCGGCAATTTGCGCCAGCTTCTGCCGCTGCGCCGCATCCAGCTCACCGCCCAGCATAAGGTCTAGGTGCAACTGGTAGCGTCCCTGGCGTTCCTCACTGGCATCCCGGGTGATGTCAACGGCCACATCCGTTAATGGGATCCCCGCTCTCTGTGCATACATAAGCAGGGTAATGGCCTTACATGCCGCCAGGGCCGAGTCGTAAATATCATGGGGGTCCGGCGCGCTGTCGCTCTGGGTATCGATACGGGCATCGGCAAAGAGCCGATGTGGGCCGATTTGTACTTGCTGGCGATATTGGCCGTCGGCCGTTTTAGTGAGTTTGATGCTCATGGTTTGGCTCCTTTTTATTGAGGCGCAAGGTTGAGTATCAGCGCATGGTTTTTAGCGCTTTGGCCCATTTTTCCAGCTCTTCTAACAGGGATTTGCCGGAGGCGAGGTGATGTTCATTGGCAACAAAGTGTTTATCCTCATCGAGCAGGTTCCAGGGCATTTGCACCATCACGCTTTCCATCATGGGCATCATCTTTAAGGTGGTCACTAACTGTTTGGCTACCTGGGTTGAGCGCAAGCCACCGGAGACGCCGCCATAACTGACGAAGCCACAGGGTTTGTAATTCCATTCGTTATAAACATAATCCAGAGCGTTGGTGAAAGACGAGGGCGGGCAAAAGTTGTACTCGGGCAGCACGAACACATAGGCATCGGCCCGGGCCACACTGCGCGACCAGGCCTTGGTATGTTCATGCTGGTATTCCTGCAGGCGCGGATGCTTGGGTTCGTCGTACATGGGCAGGTTAAAGGCGGCAATATCCACCAGGGAAACATCAAAGTTGCCTTGCTCCTTGGCAAACTCGTAAAACCAGTTGGCGACGGATGGGCCGACTCTGCCGGGGCGAACGCTGCAAATAATGACGTGAAGACTCAGGGCCATGGCTTTGCTCCTATCGGGGTGACAAACTATCAGTATGGTGGATGCACACAAGAATGAGGAAAAAGTTTGGCGCGCCGAGCCGCTGACGGGGGAAAGTCTTAGCGTTCCTAGCTAAATATCAGCTTGGCATAGAGGACCAAGGCCAACAGCAGCAAGAGCCAGTTCATCACCCGTAAAAAATGCTGGGGATTAAATCTTTGCTGAATTTTCACTCCCAACCAATTGCCTAGCAGGGCTAAGGGCACAAAGGCTAAGGCGGTGAACAGCAGGTCCAGGGTGAGCAGCCCCTGGGCACTAAAGGCCGCAAGTTTAACGCCGTTCATCAGTGCAAATAGCGCCGCCGCGGTGGCCACATACTGGCGCGGGGCCAGAGCCTTGGCGGTGAAGTAAATGATCAACGGCGGTCCGCCGGCATGGACCAAGGTGCTGGCCAGTCCGGATAAGGTCGCCATAACGCGTCCGCCCCAATCGCTTGCCAAAAAGCCGTAACGTATCTTGGCAAAAAATAAGCTGCGCAGCGCAAACAGCAAGCTCAGGGTGGCGATGGCGGCACTGAGCCAGGCGGCGGGAATAATTTGAATCAGCCACTGGGCTATCAAGACCCCGACAACAACGCCGGGCAGCAGCAGGCGGATCAGCTCGTTTTGCCATTGGCGCCAATAGCTTTTTAAGCTAAAGACATCGGCAATGATGAGAATCGGCAACATCAAGGCGATGGCATCAAGGGCGGGCATCACCAGCAGGAGTAAGGGGACGGCAAAAACACCCAGGGCGCCGGCAAATCCCGATTTGGAAATGCCGGTGAGCATCACCACTGCGGCGATAACGAGAAGCGTGGTGAGCGTCATTAGGGTAACTCAAACCAAAGCGCTTCAAGGGCCGAATCGGCATAAATAGTCACTGTTTCATCCTTCTCTGTTGCAAAGGCATCGCCGGCGTTTAAGGCCAGCTCCTGGCTGTGGGCGTGGCCGCTTACCAGGTGCAAATAACCGGTACCGGCGCTAGTCAACTTGTATTGCTCTCCCGGTTTTAGCTGCAGCCGTGAAATGCGTGCATCCTGATTTATGCTCAGGGTGCCCGGCTCCCCGGTCGGCGTCACTAGGGGCGTCATTGCACTGTGCTGATGAACTTGCATCTGCTCATAGCTGGGCGTAATGCCTCTGAATTTTGGCAGAATCCAAATTTGTAAAAAGTGCACCGGTTCGCTGTCCGAGGCATTATATTCACTGTGCATAATGCCGCTGCCGGCACTCATACGCTGCACTTCTCCAGCGGGAACAATAAATTCATTGCCCTGGCTGTCCTTATGTTTCAAGGCTCCACTGATCACATAGGAGATAATTTCCATATCGCGATGGCCATGAGTGTCGAAGCCTTGCCCGGGCTGAACCCTGTCTTCGTTAATTACCCTGAGCGCCGAGACGCCCATATGGGCGGGGTCGTAATAATGGCCAAATGAAAAGCTATGTTGGCTTTTTAGCCAACCGAGATCAACCGTTCCGCGTTCAGTGGCTTTGCGAAAATATTTCATAAGATGTGCTCCAAACTTGAGGTGTTGAAGCCAGTCTAATATCCCGCTAAAGAGATTAAAATGAGTATAAAAAGCACATATCGTTCGTTTTAAGCGAACGCTTGTTGGGCCTGCGATTTATACCCGGCTGCGTAACTCGCCAATAAAAGTCCGTGCCGCCGGCCCCAGGTTATCGCCGTCTTTAAATAAGAGATACAGTGGATGGGTGCGCTGTGCGCCGCTACTTAACGGCAGGGGTTTTAAGGTGCCATCGGCAAGGGCATGGGTAATGGCATGCTTGGGTAACCACGCAAAACCCAGGCCATTGCCTATCATGTCGATGGAGGTGTTGATCTGGCTAACGGTCCAACGCTGATCGGCACCCAGCCAGCCGGCATCTTGTTTCCCCTGAAGAGCGGAATCGCGGACAACTATTTGGCGGTGGGCTTTTAAATCTTCACGGGTCAGCGCTCGACCCAGATGATGCAGTGCATGCTGCGGGTGCGCCACGGCGATAAAGTCGATACTGCAAAGCTGTTCGCTAAAGCCATCGCCAGAGTAGGGGGAGACCGCCAGTTCTACCTGATCGTTTTGTACTAACTCCAAGGCGCCGGTCAAAATGGACTCAAACAACTCAATGCGTAATAACGGATACTGGCTGCTGGTGGCTTCGAGCACGGCATAGAGAAGATGCTGTGGCAGGGTTTGGTCGACGGCGATACGCAGACGCGACTCAATGCCGTCGCCCAAGGTATGGCCTATGGCTTCGACCTTGGCCGCTTCTTCCAACAGGTATTCGGCGCGTCTGAGCAGCATTTTTCCAGCGTCGGTCAGTACGGTGCGCCGCCCCTCTATATGAAAGAGCTTAACGCCGAAGGCAGCCTCAATTTTTGCGACCGCACTGTGAACGCTCGACTGGCTTTTGTGCACGCTCTGTGCGGCCTGATTAAAGCCGCCAGATTCGACGACGGCGCGAAACATCCGCCACTGTTCTAAGGTGATCCTGAGCATGAGCTAAAAAGGACGATTAATCATAGCCTAACCCTAACATGCGCTGGGTAAAAAGAAAGGTCTCACCCGGCTGATAAGCGGCAAAAAGGCCCGCAGGGTGCGGGCCGTTGATTCATTTGCGGTTATTTGGCCTGACGGCGACTTAGCAGCGCATCCAGGCTGAATTTGCCCGCTCCCGAGGCCGCCAGGGCAAGGAAGCCACCGGCAATGGCGATGTTCTTATAGAACATTAAAAACTGCGTTTGGTCGTCAAGCTGAAAGTGGAACAGCAGGGCGCTCACCACACTAAAGAGTGCAAAGGCCAAGGCCGTTAAGCGAGTCAGCAGGCCGGCAATAATCATGATGCCGCCAACGACCTCCAATAAAATAACCAGCGGCAGTAACATGTCGGGGACGCCAACCGAGGCCATGTACTGGGCCGTGGCATCGTAGAATTCGATTTTACTTAAGCCGGTAAGCACAAAGAGTGCGGTTAAACCAAAGCGCGCGAGTAGGGCACTGATGTTGGTGAGAGTCTCGTTGCTGTTAATAAGTGTGTGTAAGTTCATCTTCGTTTCCTTAATTAGGTCTCTGTGTTGCGATAAGGAAATAATAAACTCAATTTATAAGAACGAAAATTAGTAAAATTAGCGCTTACCATTCTAAAAAAACGAATGGTTGCTGGGGCGGCGTTTGCCGAAGAAGGATCAGGGCTAATCTGGGTGAGCCTAGATTAGCCCTGAACCTGTGCCTGGGTTCAGGAATCCTTGTTTGCCGAGGCGCGGATACTGCCCTCGATCAGGGGGCGAATGGTGGACGCCTGAACAATAATGGAGAAGATCACCACCACGTAGGTTAAGGTCACCAACAGGGTTTTAATATCCGTGCCATTAACCACGGCCTGGCCCGCAGGAATGGAGGCCGCCATGGCCAGCGCAAGTCCGCCTCGTAAGCCACCCCAGGTGAGAATGCGCACCGCGTTGACGTCGTACTGGCGGAAACGGCGAAAAGCGAGGTAGGGCAGCGACACACTGATAAAACGCGCCAGCAGGACAATGGGTATCATGAGTAAGCCTATGCTTATTTCTTCCCAGGTAAAGGGCAGGGTGACTAATAGCAGGCCAATCAAGAGGAACAAGAGCGCATTTAGGGCGCCCTCGATGGCATGCCAGAAGTTACGAACATTGCGAACGCTGGTGTAGCGCGACATGGTCGCCGCTTTTCCTCGGGTTACATTACCAATAAAGATACCACTGACCACCATGGCCAAGGCCCCGGATATTCCGAGCAGATTTGCGGTGGCAAAGCCGGCGGTGGGAATACAGATGGTGAGCAGCAGGCGAATATTGGCTTCACGACTTTTTATGATCAGTACATGGGAGACGAAGGCGAGCACCAGGCCAAAGGCGATGCCGCCAATCGCGTCGACCAAAAACAGGTGGGCGACCCCGGCTGCGGTCGGCGCGGTGCCCGACAAGGCCACGGCTAAAATGGTGGTAAACAGCACCAGGCCGACACCGTCATTAAACAGCGACTCGCCTTCTACCTGAATGGAAATGTTTTCCGGCGCCTTCATCTGCTTGATGATGGCCAGCACGGCGATGGGGTCGGTGGGGCTGATCAGCGCCCCAAAAAGCAAGCAGTAGATAAAGGGCACGGGCCAACCCATAAAGCCCAGTAACTGATAGCTGAGATAAGCCACGATAAAGGTAGAGACCAGGGTTGAAAACAGCACCAGAACGGCTATTTCTTTGCGTTGCTTTTTCATCACCCTAAGGTCAATTTCCAGCGCTCCGGCAAAGAGTAACACCCCCAGGACGCCATCCAGTAGAAATTGCTTAAAATCTATTTCGGCAACTAAGTTAAAGAGTTCCTGTGTGGCTTCGGTGCCAAAGACCTTACCGGCAAGAATAAGCAACATCGACATCAACAAGGAGCCTGCCGTGATGGCAATGGTGGGCTGAGTTTTCACCAGAAACTGGTTACTGAAGGCGATTAATACTGCCAGGGTCGACAGCAGGCAAAGTAGGTACCAGATACTCATAACGCATTGCTCGCAACTAGAGTAATAAAATAGAGGGGGTATTCTAGTTTTAAAACTAGAGGGTGTCATCTAATTTTCTTGTTTTTCATCGCCTGGGTGTGCTCAAATGTTTTTAATGTCCAGCAGGACCCAAGTCAGTAAAAGAGTCTATGACAAATTCGAATGCTAAAAGCACAGCCCCACGCACTCCCCAGCAGGAAAGGGGATTTCGCCGTGTGCAAATGTTACTAGATGCCGCCGCCAAAATAATTGAAGCGGATGGATTGGCAAACTTGACCATGCAAAACCTGGCGAAAATGGCACACACCTCTATCGGCTCCCTTTATCATTTCTTCTCCGACCGGGATGCGGTACTCAAGGCCTTGTTCGAGCGACACGAAGAGTCCATCGGCGATATTGTGCGTACCCTGGAAGAGGTGGATGATCAGCTGTGGTTAACCCTGTCTCCCTATGAGCTGGTTGATAAGTTGTTGCTGCCCTTTGCCAATTATGTGTGGCAGCACGGCGACTATTTACCGGTTGTTCAAGAAGTGCGTCAGCCTCATAAAAACTCCGAATTTATCCTCTTTATGACCAAGATAGTGGCCTTGCGTAACCCGGATTTATCGCCACAAGACAGTCAATTTCTGGCGATTATGGTCCAGAACATTACCGCCGGTACCATGCAGCAAGCATTTTTGCTTGAGCCGAGCAGCGTCGAGGCAACGGTGAATGAACTGCGTTTAGTGCTGGGGAGTTATCTGGCGGAAAAGGAACGAGGTTAAGGGGAATGGTGGCTGGGGCAGGAAAGATTTCTTAAGATAAAAAAGGGCCTAGTGGCCCTTTTTTTAGGTGAATTGCTTCGTTACTTTAGCCCAAGCTTTTCTATCTCATAGTAACAAATTCTTCAGAGCCTGTTGGGTGTATCGCCACCACCGCATCAAAGTCGGCCTTGGTTGCGCCCATCTTCATCGCCACGGCAAAGCCCTGGATCATTTCGTCCACGGCAAAACCTATGCCGTGCAGGCCGATGATCTTCTCTTCCTTGCCCAGGCATACCAGCTTCATTGAACAAGGCTGACGGTGCTGGGTCACGGCGGTATACATGGCGGCGAAGCTTGAGGTGTAAACCTTGATATTTTCCTCACCGTGCTCGGCAATGGCTTGCTCTTCGCTTAGGCCTATGGTGCCGATGGGCGGGTGGCTAAAGACCACGGTAGGAACCAGGTTATAGTCCATCTTCATATCATTTGGCAGCTCGTCATTAAACAGGCGTTCGGAAAGAATACGGCCAGCCTTAACCGCCACCGGCGTCAGCTCGATGCCGCCTTCGATAATATCGCCCACCGCATACACGCCTTCGGCCGTGGTGTTTTGATATTCATCGACTTTCACATAACCAGACTCGGTCACTTCCACACCCGCCGCGGCAATATTAATGGCATCCGTGGTTGGCGTACGGCCAATGGCCCAGATCACCTGGTCGACATTTTGGCTGTGACCATTTTCGAAGTGTAGTGTCAGGCTGCCATCCGCTTCTTTAACCACTTCTTTCGGTGAGCACTCGGTGTGCAGGGTCGGGCCTTCTTTTTTCATTACCTCGACCAGGGTGTCAACCAGCATGCCATCAAAGGTGCGCAGCGGCGCATGGCGACGAACAAAGAGGTGAGTCTCTGTGCCCAGGCTATTTAATACACCGGCAATTTCTACGGCGATATAGCCGGCGCCAACAACCGCAACGCGTTTTGGCTGCTCGTTTAATTCAAAGAAGCCGTTAGAGTCGATGCCATGCTCGGCGCCGGGAATATTAGGAATGGTCGGGCGACCACCGACGGCCACAAGAATATGGTCGGCGCTGTAGTGCTCGCCGTTCACTTCTACGGTTTTGTTATCGACAAACTTGGCAAAGCCATTGATCACGGTAACGCCATTGCTGGCCAGGTATTTGTTATAGCCCTGGTGGATGCGGCCGATATAGGCTTCGCGGCTTTCTACCAGTTTTTGCCAGTTAAAGTCTTTTAGCTCAACATCAAAGCCATAATCCGGCGCATAGAGTTTAATGGCTTCGGCAATTTGGGCGCCGTGCCACATTACTTTTTTCGGTACGCAGCCCACGTTTACGCAGGTGCCGCCCAGATGAGTGGCTTCAATCAGGGCCACCTTGGCACCGCGCATGGCGGCACGGTTAGCCGAGGCGATACCGCCACTGCCGCCACCGATGCAAATATAATCAAAGTGTTGAGACATGTTGTTTATTCCTATGAACTTTTACTGTCATATTTGGTTTGCCATACCATAGCAGAAATGAAGGCGCTGATCTGCACTTGTATTTTGCCGTATTGCCCCAAGAATGTAGGTATTAATCGTATTATGAGACTCAGTTATGACCAACCCCTTGATTGCCCTCGAAGGCTTACCACCGTTTTCAACAATTAAGCCCGAGCATGTGCAACCAGCCGTCGAGCATGGCATCAAAGAATGTAAAGACACCATAGCCCAGGTTCTTGAAGCGCAGGATTTTACCTGGCAAGGTCTGGTGATGCCTCTGGAAGAGGCCGATGACAAACTGGGCCGCTTATTTTCACCCGTCTCCCATATGCACTCGGTGGTAAACACCCCTGAGCTGCGTGAAGCGTACGACGCGGTATTGCCGCTGTTGAGCGAATACAGCACCTTTGTGGGTCAGCATCAGGGTCTGTTCGATGCCTATACGGCACTGGCCAACAGCGATGAATACACTCGCCTAAGCAAGGCGCAAAAAAAGGTCATAGACAACGCCCTGCGCGACTTTAAACTCTCGGGCATAGCTCTGAATGACGAGGATAAAAAGCGCTATGGCGAAATCGTCAGTCGCCTGAGCGAGCTGAGCGCCAAGTTCGGCAACAATGTAATGGATGCCACCTTGGCCTGGCAAAAGCATATCACCGACGAAAGTGAGCTGGCCGGTTTGCCCGAGTCGGCAAAAGACCTGGCGGCACACACCGCCCAAAGCAAAGAATTAGAAGGCTGGTTGTTTACCCTGGATATCCCCTCGTACCTGCCGATCATCACCCATGCGGATAACCGCGAACTACGTGAAGAAGCCTACACCGCCTTTGTTACCCGCGCCTCGGATCAGGGCCCTAACGCCGGCGAATATGACAACAGTGCCATTATGGATGAAGAGCTGAAACTACGTCATGAACTGGCGCAGTTGTTAGGCTTTGAAAACTACGCCCAAAAGTCACTGGCAACCAAGATGGCCGACTCAACGGAGCAGGTATTTGGCTTCCTCAATGACCTGGCCGCCAAGTCTAAGCCGCAGGCGCAACAAGACTTACAGGAGCTGCGCACCTATGCCGAGCAAACGCACGGTGTAACGGCGCTGGAAGCCTGGGATTATGCCTATTACAGCGAGAAGCTAAAGCAGGAAAAATATGCCATCAGCGACGAGCAACTGCGTCCGTACTTCCCTGAAGACAGGGTTCTCAGCGGCTTGTTTAAAACCGTTGAAAAGCTGTTTGCCATTCGTGTTGAAGAGCAAAAAGAATTTGATACCTACCATAAAGACGTACGCTTTTTCGAGATTTACGACAGGAGCGATACCCTGCGTGGCCGCTTCTACCTTGACCTCTATGCCCGTGAGCATAAACGTGGCGGCGCCTGGATGGACGACTGCATGGGCCGCAAGGTGCGTTTAGGCGGACAATTGCAAACTCCGGTGGCCTACTTAGTGTGTAACTTTAACCGTCCGGTGGGCGATAAGCCGGCGCTGTTTACCCATGACGAAGTGGTCACTCTGTTCCATGAGTTTGGCCATGGTCTGCACCATATGCTGACTCAGGTAGATGCCGCCGCCGTTGCCGGCATTAACGGGGTCGCCTGGGATGCGGTGGAGCTGCCAAGTCAGTTTTTAGAGAACTGGTGTTACGAGCAGGAGGCGCTGGCCTTTATCTCGGGTCATTATGAAACTCATGAGCCTTTGCCTAAGGAGCTGCTGGATAAACTATTGGCGGCGAAGAACTACCAGTCGGCGATGCAGATGGTGCGTCAGCTTGAGTTCTCCTTGTTTGATTTTCATATTCATGCGGATTACGACCCCAGCAAGGGCAGCGAAATTCAGGCCATTCTCGATCGCGTGCGTGAGCAGGTGGCGGTTGTTAAGGCGCCAAGCTTTAATCGTTTCCAGCATAGCTTTAGCCATATTTTTGCCGGTGGCTACAGTGCAGGTTACTACTCTTACAAATGGGCGGAAGTACTCTCGGCCGATGCCTTCTCTAAATTTGAGGAAGAAGGGATCTTTAACGCCGACACCGGCCGTGCCTTCTTAACCCATATCCTTGAGCAGGGTGGCTCGGAGGAGCCGGCGGTGTTGTTTGAGCGTTTCCGTGGTCGTGCACCAAGTGTGGATGCCCTGCTGCGTCACAGCGGCATTGCCGCTTAAAGCATCAACAATGGCCTAGCCAACTATTTAGCCGCATCTTTTACTGTATTTAAGTGAAGGGTGCGGCTAAAAATCCTGATATCATACTCACTCAACAGCCATTTCCACGGAGAAAGTCGTGCACATCTATTGCCGTATCGATACCGCGCAAGCCTATTGCGATACCCTAAGCCAGCGCTTTAAGTTGGACGAATGTCCACTCGATGAGCAATTTTACCTGCAATACGATGAGTTGGGATTGGCCTTATGCAAGCGTGACGAGCCTAAGCTCACGCCTATTCGTGTCGACTTTGTTGAAGGCGCCGCGGCTCACCGCCGTAAGTTTGGTGGCGGCAAAGGTCAGGCCATTGCCAAGGCCGTAGGCCTGAATAAGGGCGCCACGCCTCATGTACTCGACGCCACCGCCGGACTTGGCCGTGATGCTTTTGTACTGGCTTCGCTCGGCTGCAAGGTCACCTTGTTTGAACGCCACCCCGTGGTCGCGGCCCTGCTGTATGATGGCTTGGAACGCGCCTACCTGGATGCGGAAATCGGCCCCTGGATGAAGGAGCGTATGCACCTGCATCATGGCAGCAGCCATGTGCTGTTAGAGAAGCAACCCCTTTCCGAGGGGGAAGTTGATGTGGTGTACCTCGATCCCATGTTCCCGCATCGGGAAAAATCCGCTCTGGTCAAAAAGGAAATGCGGGTATTCCAATCCCTGGTGGGGGATGACGGTGATGCCGATGATCTGCTGACGCCGGCGCTGCAACTGGCGAGCAAAAGGGTGGTGGTTAAGCGCCCGGATTATGCGCCGTTTTTAAACGAACGCACCCCCAGCACCCAGATCAAGACCAAGAAAAACCGTTTCGATGTGTACGTGAATGCGGCCATGAAATAACGACTTCACAGACCCGGGAATATCCGGGTTTTGTTTTTTCATTCTCTTGCCATAAAGACTTAATATTCTGCGTGCATTAATATTAATCTAAGAGATAAGCAGACGCGTCTCTATGTTTACGCAACAGCCACCCGGTAAAGCTTGCAGCAAATTCGTCTTAGTCTGGGTTTAAAAGCGTAAGAATGGCCCAAGATATACCCTGATTCTATAACCAAAAAGGAAGTAATTATGATTGCCCAAGGTCAAAAAATTCCCGCCGCGAGCCTGACACAACTAGGCGAGCAGGGGCTGAACCATTTCACTACCGACGAGTTGTTCGCCAATAAAAAAGTGGTGCTGTTTGCCGTACCCGGCGCCTTTACACCGACCTGCTCGGCGGCGCATTTGCCAGGCTTTGTTGTGCTGCGCGAAGAGTTTACTGCAAAAGGCGTTGACGAAGTCATGTGTGTGTCGGTGAACGATGCCTTTGTTATGAAGGCCTGGGGCGAGAGCCAGAATGCCGATCGTATTCGTATGCTGGCCGATGGCGATGCCAGCTTTACCAAGGCCCTGGGGCTGGATAAAGACACGGGTGACTTCGGTGGCGTGCGTTCAACACGCTATGCCATGGTGGTAGACAATGGCGTGGTTACCCAGCTGTTTGTGGAAGAAGACAAGCAGTTTGAAGTATCTAAAGCCGAGCATGTACTGGCGAACCTTTAATAAGGGTTAGTTTTGCTTGCATAAAAAAGGCCGCATCACGCGGCCTTTTTGCTGGGTAGGAGAATATCCTAAGGGTTATATTGCGCGTTTAATGTCACACCAGAGAAGGTCTGGTAAGCATTAAGGCTAATATGCCAGGTACCCGCTTGTGGGTTGCTAAAGCTACAGCTTTCGTTGTTGCCGCCTTTATAAGGACGACAGTCATAGCTGCTTGCCGTAGGCTGTGCGCCAAAGCGAACAAATAGGTCGGCATCACCAGTACCACCTGAGATATTTACATCCAAGGTGCTCATGCCCGCAGGCACTTCTAATGTGTAGTGTTTCCACTGACCCGCCGATGCTGAAATATCGGATACGGTACCGCCACCGCCACCGCCGGTGCCCGTGCCGCCACCTGAGGTAGTTAGCTCACCCAATAGCGATGCATTGCTGTAGGCGCTGTAACCGCGCAGCATCACGTAGTAGGTGCCCGCCGTTGGGTTGTCGATGCTACAGGTTTCGTTGTTACCGTTTTGGTAAGGTCGGCAATCATAGCTTGATGTGGTTGGAGCGCTGCCCGCCTTAACATACATGTCCAGGTCGCCGCTGCCACCGCTGGTGGTGAAGGTCACGTTAGTGGCGCCCGAAGGTACCGTCATGGTGTAGCTTGTTTCAGAGCCGGCTGCGCCGCTTAAACCAGTTTCTGCCGTGCCTGGTGTCAGCTCATTGCCGCCGCTTGGTGGTGGTGTTGTACCGCCGCTTGCCTGAGCAACCGCAGCCGCCGCATCAACGATACCGGTACCACAGCTGGTACAGGTTGCGCTAAAGCCCTTGGTGGTCGACTTCAGGATGCTTTCGATTTCATCCGGTGTCGCCGTGGGTTTGGCTTGTTTGATAAGCGCAGCCACACCCGCTACGTGAGGTGCCGCCATAGACGTACCTTGTGAGTAGTGGTAGCTGTCGCTTGAAGGTGAGGTTGATCCCGAGTTGTGGGTAGATAAGATACCTTCAGGGTCGTTTGCGAAGCTTTGTGCGCCACCCGGTGCCGCCACATCGATGTTTGAACCATAGTTTGAGTAGTAGGCTCGACCACCGTTACGGCCAACAGAGGCCACGTTGATTACGCCGCTACAGTTACCCGGGTTGTAGTTTGCCGAGTTGTCGTTGTCGTTACCGGCAGCGATAACAATCGCAGTGCCGTTGGCACGTGCCTGGTTGATGGCGTTTTGTGTAGTAGAGCTACATGAACCACTGCCACCTAGACTCATGTTGATCACATCCGCTGGATTAGCATTGGCTGGTACGCCCGATACCGAACCACCTGAGGCCCATACGATGGCATCGGCGATGTCTGATGTTAAACCACCGCATTTACCCAGTACACGAACCGGCACAACTTTGGCGTCATAGGCAACACCCGTTACCCCTTCGCCATTGTTGGCAACGGCCGCTACCGTACCCGCTACGTGAGTGCCGTGCCAGCTAGAGCTGCTGGCATTATGGCTGTAACCACATTCGTTCGCAGTTACCGCATCACCTGGGTCTTTAGCATCGCTATCACGACCGCCGCCATCGTTGGCAACGAAGGTGTCAGAGATCATGTCATAACCAGGGAGGATATTGGCGTTTAAGTCGGCGTGTGGGCGGTAACCCGTATCAAGCACGGCCACGGTTACACCGGCACCGGTTGCAAAGTCCCATGCCGCTGGTGCGTTAATGCCTGCAGCCGCTTCATAGTAGTGCCACTGATCGCTGTAGCGTGGGTCGTTCGGTGTAGCGAACGGCTTTAACATCTGGTCGATTTCGATGTATTCCACTTCGCCGCTGGCAACCATGTCTTGCATGAACTGCTGTGCTTCTTGCGCCGATAATTTCTTATCAGCACGGATCACGTGGTGATTTTGCAGGGCCATTTCTCGCACATATTGAGCGCGAGCCTGGCCACGATTAGTTTTAAAGCCATCAACAAACTTCTTCGCACGGGCCTTGCCATTGCCCGGCATGGTCGCAGCACTGGTGCCTAGCTCGGCGTTGTCTTTGTACTTGATGATAAAGCGTGTGGTTAATGGCGATTGGCCTTTTAGTTTGGCCTGAGTTTGTGCCAGTGTCGCCTGTTGCGGCGCCGTCACTTCTTGAATGTCATTCGCGTAGAGGGCCGATGAGCTAAGAGCCATCGGGATAGCTAGCGCGAGGAGTGTTTTTCTAGTTGTCATAAGAGTCCCCATTTATTTTTAGTTTGTACCCAAATAGTACACTTCGAAGAGGATGGTAAATTATTTGTTAATATTATTGCAATAACTTTTGGGTATAAAAGGGGTACTGGTTGTTATATCTGGCCGTATATACGTTTAAAATTAATCTGTTAGTATCTTTATTTTTGATTTTGTTGGTTCTTTTGTATTGGTTTTTGCTGGTTGATTCTTGTTCTATTGTTGCTTTGGGTGCAATTTCAACCTGAGTTTAAACTCGGTGCCCTTGTCTGGCATTCGGCGCGTTTAATTAACCCGGGTAAATATCTTTGTCGGCCCTGGCTTGGTAGAATAGCGGCGGTTTTTCTAGGGGTGATGCTGTGATTAAAAAAGATGTGGTGATTATTGGTGCCGGTGCTGCGGGTTTAATGTGTGCAGCGCAAGCGGGTTACCGTGGCCGCGATGTAGTGGTGGTCGATATGGGCAAAAAGCCCGGCCGTAAGATACTGATCAGCGGCGGTGGTCGTTGTAACTTTACTAACGAAAATGCCAGCCCTGAAAATTACCTCTGTGCCAACCCGCACTTCGTAAAATCCTGCTTGAGTCGCTACACTCAGCGCGACTTTATCGACCTGGTCGACCGCCACGGTCTGCAATACCACCACAAAACCCTCGGCCAATTGTTCTGTGATAACAGCGCCCAAGACATTGTCGATATTCTTATGACCGAATGTGAATGGGCGGGCGTAAGCGTGCAGTTGCGCAGCGAAGTCATCGGCGTGGAAAAAACCGAGCAAGGCTACATAGTCACAACGGGCACGCACACCTATGAATGTGAATCCCTGGTGGTGGCATCCGGTGGCCTTACCATGCCAAAACTGGGCGCCACGCCAATCGGTTATAAAATTGCCGAGCAGTTCGGGTTAAAGGTGTTGTCTACCATGGCTGCCTTGGTGCCATTTACCCTGCACCAGCATGATAAAGACCGTTTTGATGGCCTCTCGGGTATCAGCGCCGATTGCCTGGTGACAAGCGAGTGCGGTACCCAATTTCGCGAGAATATTCTCTTTACTCACCGCGGCTTATCTGGCCCGGCCATTTTGCAAATTAGCTCATTTTGGCGCGCAGGGCAGGCAGTGAGTATTAACTTACTTCCTACCCTAAACATCACCGAATGGTTAGAACAACAACGCCAGCAAAGCGCACAAAAGTCATTGAAAAATGCCTTGGCGACCATTTTACCGAAACGCTTTGTGGAAATGCTGCACGATACCAATGCCATCCCCGATGCCAATATCAATCAGCTGACCCACGGCCAAATTGCCGCGCTGCATGACTACCTGCACAACTGGCAAATCAAACCCAATGGCACCGAAGGCTATCGCACCGCCGAAGTGACATTAGGCGGCGTGGATACGGATGAACTCAGCTCAAAAACCTTTGAAGCAAAAAAAGCACCGGGCCTATACTTTATTGGTGAAGTCACCGACGTCACCGGCTGGCTCGGCGGCTACAATTTCCAGTACGCCTGGAGCTGCGGCTTCGCCTGTGGGCAGTATTGTTAGTTCAAAAAACATAAAAAAGGTTTAACCCTTTGAGAGTTAAGCCTTAAAAATTGTCTCTTAAATGAAAAAAGCATTCTTGAAGAACTAATACAATTTGGAGAATTTTCAAATGCTTCATTAAAAGCCCCGCCATTTTGTTTTTAGGAATCCCGCTTCTGACAGTTTAAATGACTCATTTGTGAGTTTGCGCAAAATACATATTGATACTTATTTATTTGACTTCACTTGATAAAAAGGAGAGTTACCGTACATAGCAGTATATTTGCTATTTAGATTATCATAGTGAATATCGCTTGTATGTTGGGCGTGCCTCTTGCAGCAGCTCCCACATTCGTTACATTTATAGCGCCCAAATTCACAACTCTCGCTTAGGTCACGGCTATCAATGAGATTGTGGCACTTATGACCTAAACAATGGTTAATATAGTAACCTTTGTTATGCTCTGGGCAATTTGGCGTATTACATCTAAATACCGTAACGCGATATGCTGCGTTAACAGGCATAGTAACAACATGGCCAGTTGACGGGTCTATTGTTGTAAGTTCAGTCCTAGCATAGTCTAAATCAGGTATCATTAAATACCCGCAGGAACGGCAGTTTAGCCGCGAGTAAAGCTCTTTAAGTCGGTTGATAAAGCCAGCTAGTTTTATTGCAAAGTCTTGTTTGCATGGGCCACTTTCAGCATTCTGACTGATCCCATATAGAGCAAGCCAATCAAATACTGAATATTCTGAGTAGTGCTTTGCCAAGTTAGGAATAACCTGTGGGTCTTTGCACTTTTTAGAGCGACACAAGAAAATACTTTCTGGTTCTTCATTGTCTTTGATTGGCGGTGTCCAAATAAAAGCTTCACAAGACAAGCGAATGTTTGGAAAGTAATGAGCTAAAGTTTCACACTGTGGGAATAAGTTATATAAGGATTTATCTTCAATATCAAAGTGTTGTCCTACCAAACCATTCCACAGACGAGAGTTTAAAACTTTACTAATGGTTTCTGGCGAGTTGTGACCGTTAAGTAGTGGAATCAGTTGTGACAGAAACCAACACTCATTATCACGGTTAAGTAATGCGTCTGAAGTTATATCTTGGATAAAACTCATATCCCGATTGTAAATCTTGGCTTTCACTTTTTCTTTCTGGTGCGCAATGTATAGCGGTTTTATAACTGGATGCTGATAGAAAGATGAGCTATTGGTAAAGCATTCGGTATATATATCCCGCAAATATGGCAGGGTTTTAACGGGCCTCTTTTCAATGACATCTGAGACAAAATCAGACACTTCAGAAAGTCGTTTTTCTATATGCTTTCGCTGCAATATATTTTTGAATATGAGTGTAAGTATCGCGCTGATATCTAGGATCGGCAATAGCAGCTCCAATAAGACATCTCGCTCTTCTTCTGCGCATACCTCATCGAGATACAAGATTACACAATGGATATTTTTTTCATAGAATTGCTGCTTTGTGTTTTCATCAGTTAAGGTTAAAAGCGGCAGAGTAGTATGTACTTCACTTGGGGTTAGATTTACGTCTCTCAACTTCTTCAGGCAATGTTGAGGTAAGTCTCTTTTGCATTTATGGTCCGGAACCACATAACGCATACCTTCTAAGCAAGTCTGTAGAGAATAATTATTGGTATATTTCTCCAGAAGTTCCCAACCGCTAGTCTGTTGGCTTATTGTGAGCAGGGTATTGATATTAAATGGAGAAAACTGTCCTAATGTTGCAGCAATTAAAAGCTGCTCTTCCTTGCCAGCTGCCTCAAGCGCTTTTCTGACCAGTCCGTGCTCTACGATGAGTTTTGCTACCCATGCTTCACTAGAGATTCTTAAGTTGTTGGCCTCAATCTTTTCCAAAAGAAACTTATCAATTACGGGCGTTGGTAATAGCCTGCTCGAGATTAAATTATTTAGTTGATCACTAAGATCTAAAAGTTTTAGGTAATGTACTACAACGTTATCAGGGACCTGAGCCGATATCAACAGACGCGCAAGTTCTGGCATCTCACCACATACTTCCTGAACTTTGGAAAGTATTGAACAAAAATCATCGTAATCAAGTGTTGAAAAAATAGCAGAGGCAATGTGGCTAGATTCTTGTAAATACTCAATGGCTCTATGTGCGAAAGCAGTTCTTTTATATTTACTGCTATGTCTTTGCCACCATTGAAATATGTACTCATAATTCTGGCTTATATAGCTATCTGGAATATCATGTACAGAGCAGTTGCAATTCTCTAGATCATCTAAGGTACGCTGCTTCATCACATTTAAAAAATGCTGCTCGTGGAGTTGACTTTTACTGATCACCTTAAGCAACTTGGCTAGGGTAATATCTTGCATAGCGAGCGATTTCGCTAATGATAGGCTCTGTTCAAAACTAAATACTTCAGTGAGCATTTCACCAAAGCTAGTCAGTAAGTTTGATGAAGCTTGTACAGAATCGAAAAGAGGAAGCGCTCGCTCAAAAAATTCCTCGGGGCTATCTGTCAGCAAGACAACGTTTTTCGCTCGAGCTCGTTTTTGCTTGTCAGTTGTAATATTTAGAACAACGATGTCACCTTCACTCAACAGTCCATGTTTTACAGCTTGCTTGTGAACAAAGATGCCATTTTTAACCGGAGTATCGATAAACCCAAAGGGGTTGTTTTTCCCCGTTTTTTTGTTAGTACCGCCGAACCAATCGACAACTCCAATGTAATCAAGTCCTTCTTCATACATAGTGTTTAAGCTCTTTAATTTCTTGGGAATATTTACTTCTCATAACACCTTCTATCTTACTTCAATTTTAAAATAAAAGATGCCTAGTAGTTCAGGGAAAGATCAAACATGAATAAAAAAGGGTGACCTAAGCGTCACCCTTTTTTAATTCAATCCTAGTAACTTACGCCGCCTGGGTGATCCTACCGTTTTGGCACAGCGGATGTTGGCGCACATAGTCGAGGATGCGCTGCTCCATGGTGGTAAAGCAGGGGCCGCCATAGTAGACGATGGTTTCGTGATGGGTGCTGCTGTGGCAATTGCGTTTGCCGCTGTGGGCCAGCAGGGTTTCTACTTCGGCGAGCACATCGTTGATATCGTGTTGCTCGTAAATGGTCTCGGGCAGGGTGAGGTTATCGAAATGCAGGGCCAGCACCTCATGATTGCCGATGGCAAATTCGTCGCGGTCAATAAACAGCTTGGAGCCCTTGGGCAAACCGATCCCCTCCAGAGTGTCGATAATGGCGCGCTTGGCCTGGTCGATATCGCCGCTGACCAAGACGTCAAGCTCACAATACTCGATTTGGTTTTCTGCATTTAGCTGGGTGCCGGCACCCGTGACTTCCCCTAATTGCAGTCGCTGCAATACCTCATCCAATGGGTCTTCATAGGTGTCGCCGCGGTCTATGGGCTGACACTTATCATTAATACGAACCGTGATATATACATCCTTACTCATTGGGGACTCTCCCTGATGCGGTGTTTGATTATGAAAGTGGAATGCGTATTACTCTTTGAATTTACGCGCAGTAAGCATTAATTTTTAGCAGCTATTGGCATTTAGGCAAGGTTATACCGAAGGTTCTGCCGAAGGCGTGCGAGAGGAAAGGGGGCGATGCCGTGATTGGACTTGGCTTTGACCGTCAAAGGCCCTAAAATTTGCCACCCAAAGGTTTACCCTCCAGATAATGCGTAACTCGTCCATGAATAAGCAAGCGATAGGTATTTTTGACTCAGGCGTCGGCGGCCTTGCCGTGGCCCAGGCGGTGCATCAGTTGCTGCCGAGCGAAGACCTGCTTTATATCGCCGACTCCGGCTTTATGCCCTATGGCAGTAAAACGCAGGACGAAATACGCGGGCGCTGCCATGCCATAGTCGATTATATGGCGACCCAGGGCGCCAAGGCGGTGGTGGTGGCCTGTAATACCGCCACCATGGCGGCCATTGGCTCACTACGCGCGCATTATTCCTTACCTATAGTTGGCGTCGAACCCGGCGTGAAACCCGCATTGCAGCAAAGTAAAAGTGGCGTTATTGGCGTGCTGGCCACCCCCAGTACCATAGCGTCGCAGAGCTTTCAGCGCCTGTGCCGGCAACAGGCCGAAGACCTGGGGCGCATTGTTTTTCAACCTTGTCCCGAATTGGCGGCGACCATAGAAGCCCTGCATCTCGACGGTGATCACACGGAGGCACTATTGCGCCGTTATTGTGAGCCTCTACTGAGCCAGGGGGTGGATGTGCTGGTCTTGGGCTGCACTCATTACGCCTTTATTGCCCCCTTGCTAAGACGCATTCTGCCCTCGGGCGTTAGCCTTATCACCACCGAGCAGGCGGTGGCCTTGCAATTACAGCGCCGTTTAGCGCCAAGCTATCAGTTAGGAACGCAGTTAGGAACGCAGCCCAGCGCAACGCCGGGTCGAGTACGTTTGCTCACCAGTGGTGACAGTCAGCGCTTTAGCGCCCAGTTACAGGTGCTGTGGCCGAGTGTCGAAAACCCTGTAATTACCCCCTTGCACTTATCCTGCGCTGAGCTCGGTTAGCCCTCTTTAACTCCTTGTTTTAAAGCCTGTTAAGTTGGCGGTCAGGCTTGCCACTTTGTTGCCATAATTGCCCTCTGTTTTTCCATTTTTGCGCCCCTTTGTTGCCACTGTGCCTTGTTTTAATAACTACCAAGCAAGGCGAGGAAGCAACCACTTCTGTTCTTGCCCCAACCCATTAAGAATTGAAGGATGACGACGATGAAAAAACACATTTTAGTAACTGCATTAGTATCAACTTTGGTAGCGGCGCCAGCGATGGCAAAAGAGCAAACAGAGCTGGCCACCGAGACCGCCTGGGGTCTGGGCGCCGGTGCCACGGTAGGGGCCATTGTTGGCGGTCCTATCGGTGCCTTTGCCGGAGCCTTTATCGGCGGCATTATCGGCGAAAAGGAAGCGGCGCACAGCACTATCCAATCACAGCAAGTGCAGCTCAGCCAATACCAGGACACGGAGCAACAGTTGCACAGTACCCTGGAACAAAACCGCTCGCTGACGGCGCAAATCAACGCCCTGGAAGATGAGCAAAATCGTTTAGAGCAAGCTCGTATCGACAACCTCCTGGCCATGACGGTGCAGTTTCGCTCCGGCTCGGCGCACATCGAACCCCACTTTGCCGAGCAGCTGGATCACCTGGCGCAGATCCTTAAGCGCAAGCCGGACTTAAACCTTAACCTTAATGGCTATGCCGATGTGCAAGGGGATGAGCAAGCGAATCTAGACCTGTCTCAGCGCCGTGCCGATGCGGTGCAGCAGTACCTGGTAAAGCAAGGCGTGGCCGCCACTCAGCTGTTCGCCGAAGGGCGAGGTGAGCAGAAAATTGTCGCCAATGGTAACGAATATGAAACGAACTTCTTTGATCGTCGCGTAACCTTGACGGCCCGCGGTGCGCAGCAAAACCGCATGGCGAAAAACTAAGCCACCGCAACCCGAGGACCAAATTATGTTGAGTTGTCCTAACAAAGTGCTCACAGCCCTCGCCGTGAGCCTTTTATCCCTAGTTTTCTTTACCTCCGCCAATGCCAGTGCCTTCTCCGATGGCCAGGCGCAACTGCAATTTAGCGATGCCCGGGGTTTGGATGTGGCGCCTGGCGTCCTTTTGAGTACCCGAGCGTCCATGCAGATCACCGGGCTGATCAACCAGGTGCAGGTGACTCAGGTGTTTGTGAACCGCCACCCCTTTGCGGTCAACGCTCAGTACCTGTTTCCACTGCCAAGCGAAAGCGCGGTGCATGCCATGACCATGAAGGTCGGCGAGCGCACCATAGTGGGTAAAATTGCCGAGCAGCAGCAGGCCGAGCGTCAATATCGCGCCGCCCAGCGTGCCGGTAAACGGGCGGCCTTGGTAAAGCAGCAGCGCGCCAATATGTTTTCCTCGCGGGTTGCCAATCTTGGCCCCGGAGAGCGGGTGGAAATCACCCTGAGTTATCAGGAAATGATCCGTTTTCGCGATGCCGAGCTCAGCGTGCGTCTGCCGATGACCTTTACACCGCGCTATCATCCTCGTAGTTATGCCGTGGAAGAATTACGAGCCACTGCAAACGCCACCAATAATGGCGCGCAGGGCTGGCTGGCGCCTAAATTTGTTGAGCAACTGGCACAGCAGCAGGACTTTATCGACAGTTCGCGTGAGCCCTTACTGCAATTGGATATAGAGATAGATTTTGGTTTGCAGCTGGAGCAGATCCGCACGCCTCACTACCAGGCTCAGGTGAGTAATCTGGATTTTGGCCGTTACCGGGTGCAATTACGTGACGATGCCATGAATCGCGATTTTGTGCTGCGTGCCAAGGTGTCGCCGAGTCAGCAGGCGCAGGCGGCCTTCTTTCGACAAACGGCGCAAAGCGGCGACTATGGACTGCTGATGCTGTTGCCGCCAAGCGACCAGTTTAGCGCCCAGCAGCGCCTGGCCCGAGAGCTTATCTTTGTGATCGACAGCTCCGGCTCCATGCACGGCAGCTCCATGGATGCGGCCAAGCAGGCTCTTTTCTATGCACTTGATAACCTGGATGAAAACGACAGTTTTAACATTATCGACTTTGACAGCAGTGCGCGCTTATTCCGCCCTCAGGCGGTGGCGGCCAATGCCTTTAACCGCGCCGATGCCGAGCGCTTTGTCTATCAATTACAGGCCGATGGCGGTACGGAAATGGCGCAGGCGCTGGACTTGGCCCTCGATGGCAAAACGCATCCCAATTATGTGCGTCAGGTGGTGTTTTTAACCGACGGCAGCGTCGGCAACGAGCAAGCCCTGTTTGATTTGGTGCAGAGGCAACTTGGTGATAACCGGCTGTTTACCGTGGGCATAGGCAGTGCCCCCAATGGCTACTTTATGCGTCGTGCCGCCCATGTTGGCCGCGGCAGCTATACCTTTATCAGCGATGGCAACGAGGTGAAAACCCAGATGCAGGACCTGTTTGAACGCCTGCAAAACCCGGCGCTGCGCGATGTACGCCTAAGCGCGGCGCGCGCCAAGGAATTGTCCTATTGGCCGCAGCCCTTGCCGGATCTCTACTTTGGTGAGCCGCTGATGGTGGCGATCAAACTGGCACCGCAGCAACAGGATATGTATATCGACGCCAACACCCAGCATGGACCGTTGCGCTTAACCATGCCCATGCACGAGACCGGTCAAACCTATCCGCACAGCGAAGCCATTGCCCGCTTGTGGGCGCGTCAGCAAATTGCCTCGCTCTTGCTTTATAACCCGGCCGAAGCGGTACGCCCACAGGTGCTGGATTTGGCCCTGAAACATCAGTTGCTAAGTCCCTTTACCGCCTTTATTGCCGTTGAAGAGGTGGCCACATCGACCGTGGCACAGCATAAGGAGCAGGTGGCCAATAACGTCGCCAGCGGCCAGCGGGTGCAACGCTTTGCGCAAACCGACGGGCAATCCCTGTGGCACTTATTATTGGGCGCACTCTTGATGTTAAGCACGGCCGCTTGGTTGAGACGAGAGCGGAGACAGGCTCATGGCTAAGGGAAAGCGAGTAGCGGCCCGGGCAAGTTATTGGCGCTACGGCGCCATTGCCCTGTTTGCGTTGGGGGCAAGCTTTTTTGCTCAGGGCGCTTATATGCAGAGCAAGGCCTGGTTGGCGCAATGGTTGATTGAGCGGGCCTGGCAGCAAAGCCTGGCAGCGCCCGGAGCCAATATTCCGCCCTGGTATTATGCCGACACCCATGTGGTGGCCAAATTGAGCGTGCCCCACTTGGCGCTACAGCGTTTTGTGCTGGCCGGCAGCAGCGGCCGTAATCTCGCGTTTGCACCAACTCATGATGAGGCCTTTGGGCCGCTTGGAGGTGAGGGCGCCAGTGTGATTGCCGCCCATAACGACACTCACTTCGCGTTTTTACGCCATGTGCAGGTGGGCGATGAATTAAGCCTGACGCTGCGCGATGGTCGCACCCTGAGTTATCGCATCGACAGCAAACAGGTGGTGCATCAAAGCGATACTCAGGCCGCCGCAGCCAGCGGCCTGCATCTGGTGACCTGTTATCCCTTTAACTCGCCGGTAGCCGGGACCGAGTTGCGTTTGCTGGTGTCGGCCTCGCTGATATCCTCTTCGTCGAGGTCGACCACCAATGCCTGATGGCGCTGGCTTATCATCACCCCGACAAAAACCACGGCGATGCTGAGCCATTGCCACAGGGTCAGGATCTCGCTCAGCACTATGGCCGACAGCAGCAGGGTGAAGATGGGGATAAGGTTTGAGTAGGCCGCCGCTGTCAGCACGGATACCTTGCTGATGGCATAGTTATACATGCCGTAGCCGCCCAGGGTAACAAAGGTGCCCAGGTAAAGAATATGGGCAAAGGCCACCGGGTCGTGTTGCTGCGGCATTTCCACAAAGAGTAAAAAGGGCGCAAAGAAAAGCGAGCCGGCCAGACCCTGCAAGGCAATAAGCGTAAGCGGCGCATAGCGGCTGCACAGGCGTTTTACGCTCACGGTGTAAAAGGCGGCGCAGACCATGGCCAGGAATTCCAAGGTGTTGCCTAGTAAGGGGTTGGGCGCTTGCTCCGAGCTTGGCGAGACCAGGGTCAGCAGCACACTGCCGCCGATACACAGGGTAAAGCCGACGATAATGGCGCGGCTAATGTGCTCTTTGAGCATAAAAAAGGCCAAGAATGCGACGATCAGCGGTAAACAGGAGACTATCACCCCAGCCTGAGACGCCGAGGTGTATTCCATGGCGTGGCCTTCGAATAAAAAGTATAAACAGGGCTCGGCCAGACTCATGCCCAGCAGGTATTTCCAGTCACCACTTTGGTATTCAAAGCGTTTTACAAAACGCCATAAGCACAGGCACACCGCCAGGGTGGTGAGCATGCGCAAAAAAATCACCACAGTAGGGTCATAGACTCCCACCGCATACTTTAAAGAGATAAAAGAGCTTCCCCATAAAAAGGTGGCAATGATCAGGCAAAGGCTCGCTGGCATAAGAGATAACTAGTGTGGTGAAAATGTGCGGCGATGCTAGCACAGTTGAATTAATTTAACTTGTTTAATCGCCCAAGCTTGGGGTAAAAATGAACTTCTTTTAACTATCAACAGGGCTAAACACGGTGCAAACCATAGTGATCAAATTAGGCACCAGTGTGCTTACCAATAACGGCCAGGGACTGGACAGGGCGCATATGGTGGAGTTAGTGCGCCAATGCGTGCAGCTGCAAAAGGCCGGCAACCGTATCGTGCTGGTATCCAGCGGCGCCGTGGCCGCAGGGCGTGAATTACTGGGGCGCAGCGCCGGTAATGAAACATTGGCACAAAAGCAGATGCTGGCGGCCATAGGCCAGAGCCAGCTGGTTCACACCTGGCAAACCCTGTTTGCTCTTTATAATGTGCCGGTGGGGCAGTTGCTGTTAACCCGCGCCGATCTCGATGATCGCGAACGCTATCTCAATGCCCGCGATACCCTGATGGCACTGCTTAAAGAAGGGGCGGTGCCCATTATCAATGAAAACGATGCGGTGGCGACGGCGCAGATCAAGGTGGGCGATAACGACAACCTATCGGCCCGCGTGGCGGTGTTGGCGGATGCGGATAAACTGCTACTGTTGACCGATCAGCCCGGGCTTTTTAGCGCCGATCCGCGCACCAACCCGGATGCCGAGCTTATCCCGGAAATTCGTCATATCGATGACTCCATTAAGGCCTTGGCCGGCGGCAGTGGCACGGCGGTGGGCACCGGCGGCATGGCTACGAAAATCGAGGCGGCGAGCATTGCCCGCCATGCCGGGGTCGATGTGATCATCAGTGCCGGTCATGGCGAGGATGTGATCAGCAACTGTTTAACCCAGCAGCTGGGCACCCGCTTTGTCAGCCTGACGGCACCCAAAGACACCCGCAAACGTTGGCTGTTGGCCGGCCCCATCAGCAAGGCAGCCATTTATGTGGATGATGGTGCGGCGAAGGCGCTCAGACAACAAGGCGCCAGTTTGCTGATCGTCGGCATTGCCCGTTTTGCCGGCGAGTTTAGCCGTGGCGATCTGGTGCAGGTATTCGACAGTCAGGGCTGCAGTGTGGGTAAGGGCGTGGCCCGTTATCACAGTGAGGAGTTGCAGCAGCTGCTGGCGAACCCGGAGCAGTCTAAGGCGCAGGTGTTGGGCTATGACAATGGCGCTATGCTGATCCATCGCGATGACTTTGTCAGCTTTCGGGATTAGCTCTTAGCGACAGCTTACAGCAGCCGTTTTCGGTAATAACTTTCGACAGGAGCCAGGGGTGTGCACTTCCCTTGGCGCAATTTTAACCGCGTGATACACTCGCGCCTTTGATTTTGTCGTGATGAGAGTTGTTATGAAAGTCATTCGCTGGTTGTTAGGCCGCATTATTTTATTCTTTAATTTTATCTTTACCCCGCGCAGCAAAAAGCGCGACCCGCAAGCGCAGCAACAGCTGGATACGCAGACCGCCAACATGGCACTGTATCAATTCCATGCCTGTCCGTTTTGCGTAAAGGTGCGCCGCTCTATTAAGCGCAACGGTCTGAACATTGAAACCCGCGATGCCAAAGGCGACAACGCCTACCGTCAGGAGCTGGCGGAGCAGGGTGGCAAGGTGAAAGTGCCTTGTTTGCGCATTGAAGAAGACGGTCAGGTGCAGTGGATGTACGAATCTTCGGATATCGTCGCCTATCTGGATAAAATTGCCGCTTAACCTTAAGATTCCAGATTTCCCCTGGGTGCTGAAATTTCTCGCACTCAGGTGCCCTGTCGCGGCGTTTTCCTCTACGAAATTACCCGCCATTGTGCTAGCATTTGCAGCAAATTTTTAGTTGCTAATTGAAAGAGACGCTAGCATGACCCAGAGCACGACTGTTCGTACCCGTGTAGCCCCGTCACCGACCGGTGATCCGCACCTAGGCACTGCCTATATCGCCCTATTTAACTATTGTTTTGCCAAGCAGCAAGGCGGTGAGTTTGTTTTTACGTATCGAAGATACGGATCAGGTGCGCAGTACGCCGGAGTCGGAACAAGCCATTATGGACAGCCTGCAGTGGTTAGGTCTGCAGTGGGATCATGGTCCGGATGTGGGCGGCGAGTTCGGCCCCTATCGTCAGTCTGAGCGCTCTGATCTATATAAAAAATATGCGCACCAGTTGGTTGAAGAGGGCAAGGCGTTTTACTGTTTCGCCACCGCCGAAGAGCTGGACGAAATGCGTGAGCAGCAAATGGCCGAGGGCCTGCGCCCTAAATACGATGGCCGTGGCTTGTTGCTAAGCGACGACGAAGTGAAGGCAAACCTGGAAGCGGGCAAACCCTACGTTATCCGTATGAAAATCCCTGCCGAAGGCAGCTTTAAATTTAACGACTACCTGCGCGGTGAGATTGAGATCCCATGGGAAAACGTTGATATGCAGGTGCTGTTGAAGCAAGACGGTTTCCCGACTTACTTCCTAGCCAATGTGGTGGACGACCACCATATGCAGATCAGCCACATCTTCCGTGGTGAAGAGTGGATCAACTCGGCGCCAAAACTGCTTAAGCTATACGAAGACTTCGGCTGGCAAGCGCCGGTACTGGGTCACCTGCCGTTACTGCGTAACCCGGATAAGTCTAAGCTGTCCAAGCGTAAGAACCCGACCTCTATCAACTACTACAAAGAAATGGGCTTCTTGCCGGAAGCGGTGCTGAACTACCTGGGCCGCATGGGCTGGTCGATGCCGGACGAGCGTGAAAAGTTCACCCTGGCGGAGATGATCGAGCACTTCGATATGAAGCGCGTTTCTTTGGGCGGCCCGGTATTCGATATCGAGAAGCTGAAATGGCTGAACGGCACCTGGTTGCGTGAAGACTTCAGCGACGAGCAATTAATTCAGCGCTTCGTTGATTGGAAATACAATGGCGACATGCTGCGCCGCATTTTGCCTGAAGCGAAAGCCCGTATCGATACGCTTTCTGATCTGGTTGACCTGGCCGGACACTTTGTTGCCGGTATGCCGCACTATGATCCGGCGCTGTTAACCGACGGCAAGGTAGAGGAAGGTGTGGTGCGTCAGGCATTGCAATTCTTTATCTGGGAGTTGGAAACGCTGCGCCATTGGGAAAAACCAGAAATCTTCGCTATTGCTAAAAAGGTTGCTACCTTCCACGAGCTGAAGATTAAAGACTTCCTAGAGCCTATTTTCGTGGCAATTACCGGCAAGAAGTCGTCAACTTCCGTGCTAGATGCCATGGAGATCCTGGGCTCGGATATGTCCCGTGCTCGCCTTCGTTTGGCTTTAGAGCACCTTGGTGTGTCGAAAAAGCAGGCGAAAGCGCTGGAAAAAGCCTACCGCGACTTTAACTAAGCCGAAAACTAATAAAAAAGGCTGCCTTGCTCCGCAAAGCGGCCTTTTTTGTGCCTTTTTAAAGGAAAAAGCAACAGATACGACCTCTCAGTGCGTAAATTTTGTTACACTGCCGCAGTTTTTTTGTACTCAAGTAGAGCAGCTATGTTAGAGCAGTATTATCAAGATCTTGGCACCCACGTGTGTATTACCCGTGAACAGGGCAGTCGTTTTGCCAAAGCCGTGGCCGATGATTTCAATCCACTTCATGACGTTGAAGCGAAAAAATTCTGTGTGCCAGGAGATCTGCTGTTTTCAGTGGTGCTTGATAAGTACGGAATTAATGAGCAGATGCGCTTCACCTTCGCCAACATGGTGGATGAAGGCGTTAAACTGGGCATGCCAGAGGGCAGCGCCCAGTTCGATATTAAAGACGGCGACAAATGCTATTTGAGCGTGGCTCGTGAAGGCGCTAACAGTGCCTGTAAGACCCTGACCAACGCGCTGATCAAGAACTATGTGGAATTCTCGGGTAAGGCCTTCCCACACGTGGTGATCCCGCTGATGGGTAAGCAAGGAGTAATGATTAACCCGGCGCGCCCGATGATCATCTATGAGTCCATGAGCATTCATATGGACACCCTTGATGCTCACGCTCCCGAGCTGCGCGAAGGAGAGCACGAGTTCAGCTATGAAGGCAAGCGCGGCAAGATCATCCTGCGCTTTGACCTGATTGAAAATGGCGCAGTAATTGGCCGTGGTGAGAAGCACATGCTGGTCTCGGGTATTCGCGAATACTGTCAGGATACCGTGGATGAGTTGATCCGTGGATATAACGAGAAGAAGGCAGCGCTGAAACCAGCGTGATGCGGGTCGGGGCGCCGACAGGGCGCTTTTGGTTCGTCGAGACGCCGACTAATGCGTTGTTAAAGGGCTGATGTTTATTCATCGGCCTTTTTTGTTTTTTTGGGGCGCCAACAAGCGCTTTTTTGTAGGTCGGTGCTTTGCGCCAACCGCCCCTTGGAACCCCAAGGCGCCCGTGATTCGCTAGTGCTTACGAACTCAGCGTTTTGTTAAACGCTCCGCTTAGTCATTGAGGCGATTTAACAGCACATCCCTGTACTGATAAATCTAGCTCGGCATCGCGACAAGATCTAAATTTGAAAACAGGTGTCGGCGCGAAGCACCGACCTACAAAATCTTACCGCACAGATTTGTGCCCACACTTCTCAAGTAGCGCTTGCCAAAAGTCCGCGCCTTTGCGGCGCGCCAAACGCATATTGTGCTCGGGGATGCTCTCTGGTTCGTCATAGTTGGCCAGGGCCTGTTCCATGCTTTCTTCGCGGATAATATGCAAGCAGGGAGCGGGGGCGCGGTTGGTGTAATTGGCGGCGTCGTCCTCATCGGCATCGGCGAACACATACTCGGGGTGAAAGTGGGCGAGTTGATAGGTGCCTTCAAAGCCCTGGGCGACTAACAGCGCATTGGCTAAATCGATCAAATCTAAGAACTGGTCGAAGTCGCTAAAGCCCTGGGTAAAGCATACCAAGGTGGTTTCTATTTCGGGGTGATTATCCAGCTCTCGGCATTGCTCTAAGGTGTCGAGCACCGCCTCTTCGAGCTCGGTGGCCTCGCTTAGATAATAGCGAATGGCGTTATTTTCCACTTCCTGGCGGGCAAAGGGGCAGAAGTTGTATTTGACTATGACCGAGCTCACCCATTGGCGCATGGCCGCTTCACATTTATGCATTGATTTGCTCCTCGATTAGCGCCAGGGTTTTATTAATAGCGCCCTGATTTTGCTGTACCACTTTAAGGCCACTGGCACCCATGTCGGCACGTTTTTGCGGCTCGCTAAACAGGCTGTTTAGGGTGTCGACCAGGTTGTGCTCATCAACCCAGAGGGCGCCGCCTTGGTCAATCAAGGCCGGATACACATGGTCAAAATTGAAGGTATGTTGGCCGCTAAGCACAGGTATGCCATGGGCACAGGCCTCGAGCGGGTTGTGGCCACCGCGCTCAATCAGGCTGCCGCCAATAAAGGCGACATCGGCGGCGCCGTAGAGCATGCCGAGCTCACCTAGGGTGTCGGCCAGCAGTACGGCTTGACCTTGATGTTCATCCTGGCTGCGACGGGAAAAGCTTATGCCTTGAGCACTGAGTTGCTCGGCGACCTTGTCGAATTGTTCCGGATGCCGTGGGGCGATAATCAGTAAGGCATCGGGGTAACTTTTTCTCACTTGCTCATGGGCAAAAAGTAACAACTCCGGCTCGCCCGGGTGCGTAGAGCCTGCTATCCAGATTGGCGCCTGTCCCAGGCTGGCCTTAAGCTGTTTGGCCTGCTCTGCTTGTTGTTCGCTGACGCCGATATCGAACTTGATTGAACCGGTAGTCTCAAGCTTATCTTTATCCAAACCTAGGTTGATAAAGCGTTCGCCATCGGCCTGATGGTGGCAGGCAAGCCTGTCTAGATCGCTCAAAATACTGCGCGTGAGCGGGGCAACCCGGGCATAGCCCTTGGCCGATTTGGCCGAGAGTCGGGCGTTGATAATCAGGGTGTTGAGTCCGTTTCGTTTTGCCTGATGCAACATATTTGGCCACAGCTCGGTTTCAATCACCGCCAGCAGGCGCGCCCCGGAGCGGCGAATAAAGCGGCGCTGTGACAGGGGTAAATCAAAGGGCAGGTAACAGACCTGCACTCGGGCGGCGGCAATATCTTTGGCCAGCAATTGGTTTATTTGCTCGCGTCCGGTTGGCGTGTTGGTGGTCAGCACCAAGCGGTATTGATGTTTGTCGGCAAGCAACGCCTTGATTAATGGCAATGTGGCCAGTACTTCGCCCACCGAGGCGCAATGCAAGATGATGTCGCCGCTGGCGTCGGTAAAGCCAAAGCGTTCGCTAAAGTCTTGCCTGTAGCCCGGGTTTTTACGCCCGCGTAATACATACAGATAAAAGCAGGCCAAGGGCATAAGAATTAGCAGGGTAAGGGAATATAAAAAGCGCGCAAACAAAAGAATAACTGGCCTGAAATTGCAAAGCCTTAGTGTAACCCGAGTTCTCCCCAGTGCCAAAACTTTACAATTTAACAGCTGAGTAATGGCCATGAATTTGATAGTATTTTCGCCATTATTTTAAGGCGCTAGGAAATCGCATGAAAGGACATAAGTTCGCCACCTCTGTGGCTGGTGCAGCTCTGCTATTGGCATTCAGTGGTGCGGCCGCGGCCAAACCTACGGCATATTTGCCAATCGGCTACGACGTAAATTTAGAGCAGCAATTGGATCGCATGTTTGTGCAAACCACAGGCACGCCCATGAGTAAGCCGTATCGCTTTAGCGATATAGATAAGGCCTTAGCCCAGCTAAAAGAGCAAAACCCGGCTCTATTTAGTTCCATCAATGCCAAGCTTATCCGTTATCGCGGCGAAGACAATATCACCCGTGCCGGTGTGACCTTGCGTTACGAGCACGACCAGACCACGCCTTTGGCCAATCAAAGGGGTTTAACCACGGACGAGTGGGGCCAGGTGATGTTCGAGGGCATTTGGCGCCCGAACGATATGATGTTGATGCAAGTGGGCCTAGAGTTCCGCGCCGAAGCGGGCGACCTGGTGCCCTATAACACCTTTGTGGCCATTGCAGGTGAAGATCTGCAGCTTAATATTGGTTACAAGGAGCATTGGTTCTCACCATTTAAAACCAGTGCCCAGATGATCTCGACCAATGCCAAGGCCTCGCCTTCTATTTCCTTGGGCATGGTGGCGCCAGCACATAACTGGTGGAACTTTGACTTTGAACTCTTTTACACCGAGCTGGACGAGGTCAAAGAAGGTATTCGCTATCAGGGCGAGTGGCACGATGGTAAGCCGCGTGTCGCCGGTACCCACATCAGTCTTGAGCCGGTAAGCGGTTGGAAGCTGGGCTTTAACCGTATTATGCAATTCGGTGGTGGCCCTCGTGAGGTGGACTTTGGCGATGTGCTTGATGCCTTTTTCGACCCTGCAGGCAGCGATAACAGCTACAGCGAAGAAGAAAGGGAAACTGAGCTGGGCGACCAATTGGCCTCGGTAACCTCGACCTTCTATTTCGATTGGGGCATGCCCACGGAAATCTACTTTGAGTACGGTGGCGAAGATACAGAGGGCGGCAGCAACTTTAGCCTGGGTAATCAGGTCACCTCCTTTGGAGCCTACCTGCCTCAGTTAACCTCGGATGTGGCCCTGCGTTACGAGTACAACAAGTGGAAATCATCTTGGTATACCAACCACCTGTATAAGTTTGGTAACACCAATGATGGCTTTGTGTTCGGTCATTATGCCGGCGACCGACGTATCTTTGGTGACGGTGTGCCCGCCGAAGTGCATGCTCTGGTGCTGGACTATCAGCAGGATATGGACTCCTTATGGCAGCTTAAGCTGACCCTGCAGGATAATGATTCTGCCCAGTACAGCGGTGCTCAGGAGCTGCAGTTACTTAATAGCAGTATGATTGATGGGTATCGAGTGGAAACTCAGGTGACCTATGGTAATGATGTGTTTGACGAGAGTTACGGTCACGCCTCTGTCTCCCTGTACTGGTAAAAACAGTACAGATAAGCAGACCTTAGGCCTTGGCGAGTAGCGCCAGGGCCTTATCGGTTACGGTTTGCGCGCTGATGCTGTCGACGCGCTTACCGCCCACCAAAATTTCTCCCGGCCCTAAGGGGCGCCATTGGTGTGCTTTGGCACGGATCAGCGCCAGCGCCGGCACGTTTAAGCTGGCGGCCAGGTGCATGATCGCCGTTTCCACACTGATCACCAGACGAGCTCGGCTGATCATCGCCGGCAATTCATAAAAATGCTGTTTAGCGCTAAAGGTACTGATATCGATGCCTTTAAGTTGCTCGTTGTCTTGCACTTCTTGCTGCAACTGCGCCAATTGCTCATTGGGGGCGTTGATCACAAAGCGCAATGTCGGCTGTTTTTGGTGCAAGTTGGTTATGCATTCAAACACTTGGGCCAATTGCCAATCGCGCTTTTCAGTGGTCGACAGATGATTGATAAACACGAAATTATTTAGCTCATCGCTTTGTTGCAACGCATCCAGATAAGGCTTGGGCACCTGCAGGTGTTGAAATGCCTGGTTTGGGGCGTCCATGGCAACCAGGGCGTGAAAGTGATGGCGGTAAAAATCGCTAATATGATCGAAACGGGTGCTTTTTCTGACCTTGATACCGGCATCGAGAGCAGCAATGGTCTCTTTGTGTTGCCAGCGTTGCAGGGCGCTCAGGGCGTAGGCGCCAACGGCACAGCGGTCACCGGCAATCAGGCGGGCATAATGGCAGAAACGTTCGCTGCGTGTGGTGGCGATAAAAAATACCAGATCATAATTGCGCTGCTGTGCATCTTGTATTTGCTGTTGACGCTGCTGCTCTGAGTCTGGATTGGGGTAGATATGGCCGATATGGGACTCGCTCTCTAACCATTGGCCGAGAATTTGATTGCGCCCGCCATGCCAGCTTTTTTGTTGCTCGCGGCAGTCATCAAACCAAATATCAATTTCTAAATGCGGATAGGTGGCGGCCAGCTGTTGTAAAAACACCCCTTGATAGACGTAATCACCCAGTGCCAAATGGCTCATATAGAGTATGCGCTTGGCATTTTTTAATTGGGTTGCGCCGATTAAGGGATTACTTCCGTGCTTAGTCACCTAATATTGCCTGATTTAGTTTAATGCCGGCTAATAATAACAAAGCCTAGGAGGCAATGGCAGTGCCCAATTGTGGCATTTAAGTTAACAGTTAAGCTTTATTAACTAAATTCCGCGTGTAGGCTCTGCCGAGTATGCTTGTCTATTACAGGCTGCGGCTGCCAATCTCAGACAAAAACGTGCAATTCTAAATACTCTTTGGAATAATGCCGTTAAAACTCATGAATGAGGATCGAAAATGGTCAATACCGACACCCTAGCGGCTACCTACCTGGATAGCCTTGCCCGCCATCGCGCACTTTTTGATGTTATGGATACCTATCAACAGCAAGCAACCGAATTACTGGCAGCCTGTCATCAGGCATTGCAAGCCGGTGGTAAGGTGGTTTGGTTTGGTAATGGTGGCAGCGCCGCCGATGCCCAGCATCTGGCCGCTGAATTTGTGGTGCGCTATAAAAAAGAGCGCGGCCCCTTGGCGTCGATAGCCCTGACCACGGATACCTCGATCCTCACCGCTCACTCTAACGACTATCATTTCGATACCGTTTTTGAACGTCAGGTGCAGGCTCTGTGTAAGCCAGAAGACTTGGTGATCGGCCTGACGACTTCGGGCACCAGTGCCAATATCAATCTGGCACTCAAAGCCGCCAATGAAATCGGTGCTTATACCGTGGCTTTAACCGGTCGTGACGGTGGTGAGGTAAAAAACATCGCCAAGCTGCCCATCATCATAGCCAACGATGAAACCGCCCGCATTCAAGAGGCGCATATGTTTATCGGCCACTGGCTTTGTGAAGCGCTTGATTTGCTGGTAGCGGAGTAAGCATGGATCTGGGATTACTTAAAAATCTAAATAAAGCCAAGGTGTTGGTGGTTGGCGATGTCATGCTTGACCGCTACTGGCACGGTGACTCCGGACGCATCTCACCTGAGGCGCCGGTACCTGTTGTTAAGATAAACCGCCTTGAAGACAAGGCCGGTGGTGCAGCCAACGTCGCCAAAAACATTGCCCGGCTTGATGGCCAGGTGGCCTTACTGGGTCTGATCGGTGATGACGAAAGCGGGCAAACCCTGCAGCGCATTTTGGCTCAGGAACATATCGACTCGCAGCTGGTGCAGGTAGTGGAGCTGCCGACCATAGCGAAAATGCGGGTGATCAGCCGTCATCAGCAGGTGGTGCGTCTGGATCAGGAAGAGCAATTCAATAAAGAGCATTCACAATTGTTGCTGCAACGCCTTGAGCGCGTGGTGGATGACTACGACTTTGTACTTTTCTCCGACTACAACAAGGGTTCACTGACCCTGATTGAGGCGATGATCCGCGTTGCCAAGGATGCCGGCAAAACCGTGTTGGTTGACCCTAAATCGCCACAGCTAAGCCTGTATCGTGGTGCCGATTATATCACCCCAAACCTCAATGAATTTAGGCTAGCCGGCGGTGACAGCAGCGATGAGCAGGCATTGACCGCCAGTGCCCGTGCACTTATTCGCGAGGCCGGCATAGGTGCCATGTTGTTGACCCGCTCCGAGCAGGGCATGTCGCTGATCAGCGCCACAGAAAAGCACGACTTTGCCGCCCAGGTGCGTGAGGTCAGTGATGTTACCGGTGCCGGTGATACTGTGATTGCTACCCTGACCGTGATGCTAGGTGCCGGCATGGCCCCAGCGGATGCGGTGGAGCTGGCTAATATTGCCGCCGGTATTGCGGTAAGCAAACTCGGTGCCGCTACCGTTTCGCCGGAAGAGCTCAGCCGTAAGCTGGGACAATACCTGCGCGAAAATGGCGAGCATTATCAGGCGCCTTTTGAGTCCGTGTTGCAGCATATTGAATTTGCCAAGCAAAATGGTGAGAAAATCGTTTTCACTAACGGTTGTTTCGATATTCTTCATGCCGGCCATGTGCGCTATCTGGCCCAGGCCAAGGCCATGGGCGACCGCTTGGTAGTCGGGTTAAATACCGATGATTCCATTGCCCGCTTAAAGGGTCCGGAGCGTCCTATCAATCCGCTTGAAGAGCGCGCCATGGTGCTGAGTGCGTTAGCCTCGGTGGACTGGGTGATCCCCTTCGGAAAAGTGGAAGAAAATGATACCCCGGCCAAGCTGATTGAGCAGGTGAGCCCGGATATTCTCGTTAAAGGCGGGGATTATAAGGTGGAAGAGATAGCAGGTGCCGAGCATGTACTGCGTCACGGCGGTCAGGTTGAGGTGCTGGAGTTTCTAAACGGCTGCTCAACGTCCAACGTGATCAGCAAAATCCGCACTTAATTCGCCGTTTATCCTATCAGCAGGCCCTATCAGTAGGTAAGTGCTTGCTGATAGGCTGCCATTAAACACAGCCAGTCTTTTTCCTGCCAGTGAAAGGTGCTTTGTCGACCGGCTTCCTTGGCAAAACTGCGCGCTAATCTGGCCATATTCTGCTGCTGCCATTGTTCATCTGGCTGGCGTACCTCCCCCCTATCAAAATCAATGACATACACATTATCTTCGCCATCAAAGAGAATATTATTGATATTCAAATCGGCGTGATAGACCCCGGCGTTATGGAAGCGAGCCAAGGTTTGGCCTATGCGCTCTAAGGTGTGCTCGTTTAAGGAACCGGCTTGCAGGCGCTCACACAGACTTTGTGCCCCTTCTAAGGCGCGGGTAATGATGTCGCCGCGGTAAATCAGACCGGAGCGCTTAACCAGGGCGGCAATGGGCTCAACCACGGGCAGGCCTTGCTGATACAGGTCGCACATCAGGTCAAATTCGCGGTACACCCGGGTGTTCTTTATGCCGGTATAGAGGTACTGATCCTGCAAAACCTTGCCTATCAGACCACCGCGCCAATAATGACGGAGCACGGCGCGTAAATCGCCCTCGGCAAAAAAGTAGGCGGTGGCACGTCCGGTTTTTTGTGCGTACACCTTATCCTCGGCCAACCAGTGTTCAGGAGAAAACCATAGTTCGGTGATCTCGCCAACATTGGCATTTGCGGTAAACAGGGTTTTGTTCGGGGCTAGGGGAGTCAGTTGCATAATAAACACATTGGCTGCAGGTGCTTGCCAGTGTAGCTTTTTTTGCCGCAACGATAAACTCACTATTGAACTTGCAATGCGCTGGCGTTGCTTTAACATTTGCTCAGACTTTTGCTTTAGGACGCTCGTTTTGCAACTCAATTCCGTGCAATCTATCTGTATTCTTCGTTTATCTGCCATCGGTGATGTTTGTCACGCGGTGGCCGCCGTACAAGCCATTCAACGGGTGCATCCCGAAGCCAAAATCACCTGGGTAATAGGTAAGGTCGAGGCCATGTTGCTCGACGGTTTACCCGGCGTTGAGTTTGTGGTGTTTGATAAAAAGCAGGGGCGCCAGGCGTTTAAAACCTTGCGGGAGCAGCTTAACGGGCGAGAATTCGATGTGTTGCTAAATATGCAGGTTGCCTTTCGCGCCGGATTGGCGAGCCGCTGTATTCGCGCCAAGGTCAAAATCGGCTTCGATAAGGCGCGCTCAAAAGAATTACATAGCTGGTTTATCAACCGTCGTATTGCCGCCAAAGAGCAGCCCCATGTATTAGAAGGCTTTATGCAGTTTGCCGAGCAACTGGGTGTGACCGACTTTACCCCTCATTGGCAAATGCCGCTCAGCGACACCGACAAGCAAAACGCCATGAAGCTGGTGGGCGACGATGGTGAGCCCCTGCTGGTGATAAGCCCAGCAGCGAGTAAGGCCGAGCGCAACTGGTTGCCGGAGCGTTATGCCGCGGTGGCCGAGCATGCTATGGCACAGGGATTCCGTGTCGCCATTAGCGGCGGGCCCACGGCCATGGAGCAGCAGCTTGCCGAGCAGATCATTGCCCATTGTCAGCAGCCGGTGCTCAACCTGGTGGGTAAAACCAGCCTAAAAGAATTAACCTGTGTGTTGGGCTTGGCGACCCTGGTGTTGGCACCGGATACCGGCCCGGCACACATGGCCGTGACTCAGGGTACGCCGGTGATCGGTCTTTACGCCCATTCCAACCCCAAACGCACCGGACCCTATTTGTATCAGGATTATGTGGTTGAGGTGTACAACCAGGCGGTGCAAGAGCAATACGGTAAGCCGGCCAGTGAGCTGCCCTGGGGCGTACGCGCCAAGGGTGAGCTGATGGACCGCATTGCCGTGGATGATGTGATTGCCATGTTCGATAAGTTAGTACGAGAGCACCGACTATGAGTAATAAAGCGGTATTTTTAGATAGGGATGGGGTGATCAATGTCGATCATGCCTATGTCCATAAGGCCGAAGACTTTGAATTTATCGATGGCGTGTTTGGCGCCTGTCTCGCATTTCAGAATATGGGCTATCGTTTAATCGTGGTCACTAATCAGTCGGGCATTGGTCGGGGTTATTACAGCGAGACACAATTTGCCGAGCTGAGCGACTGGATGAAGGCACAATTCGCCGAGCATGGTGTACAGCTTGATGCCATTTATTATTGCCCCCACCACCCAACCAAGGGTCAAGGCGACTACGGCGTTGACTGCGACTGTCGTAAACCCGAGCCCGGCATGTTGCAACAGGGCATAGAAGCCTTTGATTTAGACCCAGGCCAATGCATCATGGTTGGTGACAAACATGGTGATATGTTGGCGGCTAAAAGCTGCGGCGTAGGCACCAAGGTACTGGTGCGCAGCGGCCAGGAATTTGCCGAGCAGGCGCTGGCTGATGCCGATCTGGTCTGTGATTCCCTTGCCGAAGTACCCGCTCTGATAAAAGCTTAGATACAGCCTGGGTATTTATTCTCGTTCCATGCATGATTATAGGTGCCGTGATGAACGACAAACGATGCAATTGTGCCGCAAACCTTTTACAATACCCGCAAATATTTATTAACCGCTGAACCGACCTAGCCAAGGGAGTCGGTTCAAGTATTGGAGAAATTTATGAGAGCTTCTGCGTTTTATAGCCAGCTGCAAGCACAAATCGAGCAAGTGAAAGCCGATGGTCTGTACAAAAGTGAGCGTATTATCACCTCACAACAGCAAGCCGAAATTCAAGTAGCCAGTGGCGACAAGGTTATTAACTTCTGTGCCAACAACTACTTGGGTTTAGCTAACCACCCAGAACTAATTAAGGCTGCGCAGCAAGGTTTAAGCGATCACGGCTTTGGTGTGGCTTCTGTGCGCTTTATCTGTGGTACGCAGGATATTCATAAAACTCTTGAAGCGAAAATCAGCGAGTTTTTACAAACCGAAGACACGATTTTGTACTCTTCGTGTTTTGACGCCAATGCCGGCCTATTCGAAACCATTCTTGGTGCCGACGACGCGATTATCTCGGATTCATTAAACCACGCTTCTATCATCGACGGTGTGCGTCTGTGTAAAGCCAAGCGTTTCCGTTATGCCAATAACGATATGGCGGATCTCGAGCAACAATTGATCGCTGCCGACGAAGCGGGTGCTAAAACCAAGCTGATCGCCACCGATGGCGTGTTCTCAATGGACGGCGTGATCTGTAATCTTAAAGCCGTTTGTGACCTGGCCGACAAATACGATGCCCTGGTGATGGTGGATGACTCACACGCCGTTGGTTTCGTGGGTGAAAACGGCCGTGGTACGCCGGAATACTGTGGCGTAATGGACCGTGTTGATATTATCACGGGTACCCTGGGTAAGGCCCTGGGCGGCGCTTCGGGCGGCTATACTTCGGGTAAGAAAGAAATTGTTGAGTGGTTGCGTCAGCGTTCGCGTCCATACTTGTTCTCAAACTCTTTGGCTCCGTCAATTGTGACCGCGTCAATCAAGGTATTAGACATGCTGGCCGACGGCAAAGAGCTGCGCGATACCTTGTGGTCAAACGCCGCTTACTTCCGTGAGCAAATGGAAGCCGCCGGCTTTACCTGTGCCGGTAAAGACCACGCCATTATTCCTGTGATGCTGGGCGATGCCAAGCTAGCCGGCGCCATGGCGGATAAACTATTGGCCGAAGGCATTTATGTCACTGGCTTCTCTTTCCCTGTGGTACCTAAAGGTCAGGCGCGTATTCGTACGCAAATCTCCGCTGCCCACACCAAAGAGCAGCTGGACAAAGCGATTGCGGCCTTTACCCGTATCGGTAAAGAGTTGGGCGTTATTTAAGGAGCGCGTTGATGAAAGCATTATCAAAACTTAAGGCAGAAAAAGGCATCTGGATGACGGATGCTCCTAAGCCGGAAGTAGGTCATAATGATCTACTGATTAAAATTCGTAAAACCGCCATCTGTGGTACCGATGTTCATATCTACAACTGGGATGAGTGGGCGCAAAATACCATTCCTGTGCCCATGGTTGTTGGCCATGAATATGTGGGCGAAGTAGTGGACATGGGCCAGGAAGTACGCGGTTTCAATATTGGCGACCGTGTATCTGGTGAAGGCCATATTACCTGTGGCCACTGCCGTAACTGTCGCGCCGGTCGTGTACACCTGTGCCGCAACACTATAGGTGTGGGCGTAAACCGTGAAGGCAGCTTCGCTGAATATCTGGTTATTCCTGCATTCAATGCGTTTAAAATTCCAGACAATATCTCAGATGAGCTGGCGTCTATCTTCGACCCGTTCGGTAATGCGGTGCACACGGCGCTGTCATTCGACCTGGTTGGTGAAGACGTGCTGATCACAGGTGCTGGCCCTATCGGTATTATGGCCGCTGCGGTTGCTAAGCACGTGGGTGCCCGCAATGTAGTTATTACCGATATCAATGAATATCGTCTTGATCTGGCTAAAAAAATGGGTGCTACCCGCACAGTTAACGTAAGCCAGGAAAAACTTGAAGACGTGATGAAAGAGCTGGGCATGACCGAAGGCTTCGACGTGGGCCTGGAAATGTCGGGTGTGCCTGTGGCATTCAACTCCATGCTTAATAACATGAACCATGGCGGTAAAATTGCCATGCTGGGTATTCCACCTTCGGATATGGCCGTTGATTGGAACCAGGTTATTTTCAAGGGCTTGATCATCAAGGGTATTTACGGTCGAGAAATGTTCGAAACCTGGTACAAGATGGCCAGCCTGATCCAATCGGGTCTGGATATCTCACCCATTATCACCCATGAGTTTAGTATCGATGACTTCCAGGAAGGCTTTGATACCATGCTTGGCGGCCAGTCTGGTAAAGTCATCCTAGACTGGGCATAATGCACAGAAATAAGGCGGCTTAGGCCGCCTTTTGTTTTAGAAGAGTAGTTATAGCACTATGGCGTATAAACATATTTCAGTGGCGCAGACCCAAGCCCTGTTAAATGATGAAAATGTGGTGATTGCGGATATTCGCGATCCTAACTCGTTCGCGGCCGGACATATTCCTAAGGCCGAACACCTAAGCAACAGTAATATTGGTGAGTTTATGCTCCACAAAGAGTATGACCAGCCCATTATTGTTGTTTGCTATCATGGTATTAGCTCACAAGGCGCGGCGGGCTACCTGGCCGAGCAGGGCTTTGATGATGTGTACACTATGGACGGCGGTTTCTCGGCCTGGGCTACTCAATTCCCGGAACTGGTTGAAAAATGATTGAACTAGGCAGCACCAATAATGTGCGCGCGGCACAAGGCTTTGTCGATTATATCGGCACTAAGGGCTTTGTGGGTGCGCTACGACAAGGCGAGCAGGGCCATGTGATCATTGGCGTTGCCCCAGAGCATTTCCATCAGGTTCAGCCGTTATGGCAAGAATTTCAGGCACAGCCAGAACACCCCCGTTATGCGGATGCGGCCTGGCAAAGTGGCCGTACCGACTCGGGCCTGGTTTACGGCGGCACTAAGCTGAACCTGCTACAGCGTTTTAACCAGTTAAGCCTGCTGGTTAAAGGCGTGAGTATTCTTAGCATACTCATCTATGCCTTATTTTTGTTGGGTCAGTTTACCGAGATTTTCCCGCTGCTGCAGTTTAACCCCGCACAGCCCTTGTCCTGGTTGACGCCATCTATCGTCCACTTTTCCGCGCTTCACATTATTTTCAATGTGTTATGGTGGCTGACTTTGGGGCCCGCTATTGAGCGACAAACCTCAAAACTGACGCTGGTAAGTGTGTTTATTCTTGGCTCCTTGGTGAGCAGCTGGGCGCAGTATTTAATGGTGGGGCCTAATTTTGGCGGCCTCTCCGGTGTGGTGTATGCCCAGGTCGGCTTTTGCTGGATTTACCCCTTGTTGGCGAAGACCAAGCCGATGATGACCAAGGGTATGATAGGCTTTTTATTGCTGTGGCTGGCCTTTGGTTTTACCGATACCTTCTTTATGCCCATGGCCAATTGGGCGCACTTGGGAGGCCTGCTTAGCGGCATGCTGATAGCTGTGTTTATGGCATTCAGTGGTAATAGTAAAAAAGCGACCTAGGTCGCTTTTTTACTTGTTGGAGCAGAACCTTAACGCACTCTAAGCATTTTTTAGGCTCTCTTAGTACCCGCCAATGTGAATAATTAATCCTGCTAAAACACCTTGTTAATTGCAAAATGCATAAGGCGCGATCGCTATAATTAACTCCTCTAGCGCTACCTTAGGTGCTCGTAGTTTTGCGGACAAGCAAAATGCAACAGCACAGCGGCAAACACATCTCTTTAGCCATTGCCTCAGCGGTGGTATGATCCTGCGGTGTTTTTTTGATTTATTCGAGTGGTCCTTTGCCTACTTATCCCCTTTCGCTGCAGGCGCAATGGCAAGATGTTGAGCGCGTCTCCTTATCCGCGCAATTGCTTGACTGGTTGGTCGAGCCAAATTCACTTACCCGGCGGCTGAAATCATTTTCCGAGCAGTTTGCCGTTGAGGTGCTGAGCGAGCGTCTTGTGGATGCTGCTGCTTACCAAGGCGATATATTTACCTGCGATACCCAGCAGGTGCGTGTGCGTGAAGTTATCTTGTTTTGTGATAATCGCCCTATGGTGTATGCCCAAAGCTGGATCCCCTGCTATGAGCACGCAGAGCAGGGTGTGGATCTGACTCATCTGGGCGCTACGCCCTTGGGTGAGGTGATTTTTCAGGACCCTCAATTGTCCCGTCAACAATTACAGGTTGCTGACTTTAGCGCTAATGCTGATCTTCTGGCGCTGACCCAATCCTTTAATTTGCCAAACCAGCCGTTATGGGGGCGTCGCAGCCGCTTTAATCTAACTGGGCAGCAGATTATGGTGTGTGAGGTGTTTTTACCTGGAGCTTATGCCTACCTATGAAGTTAGCAGCATTGCAGTGGGCGCACTGGCCTTACTATAAGCAGCTTATGCGCACCGACAAGCCCATAGGCACCTTGTTGTTGCTATGGCCAACGCTCTGGGCTTTGTGGTTGGCAGCCGGTGATGCGACCTGGCCGGCCATTGAGCTGATAGTGATTTTTTCCGCCGGAGTGTTTGTGATGCGCAGCGCCGGCTGTGTGATCAATGACTTTGCCGATCGCAAGGTAGACGGCGCCGTAGCACGTACGCAGGCTCGGCCACTGGCCGCAGGCAAGGTCAGTGCTGGTGAGGCGCTAAGTTTATTCGTCTTGCTTATCCTGCTGGCTTTTGTCTTGGTTTTATTGCTCAATTGGCAGACCCTAGTCCTGTCTTTTGCAGCCTTGGCCCTGGCAGCCTGTTATCCCTTTATGAAGCGCTATACCCATTTGCCTCAGGTGGTGTTGGGCGCGGCCTTTAGCTGGGCGATTCCTATGGCCTATATGGCAACGATGGAAACCGTGCCTATGCAGGCCTGGCTGTTGTTTATTGCCAATCTAGTATGGACTGTTGCCTACGATACCCTGTACGCCATGGTGGATAGGGACGATGATGTAAAAATTGGCATTAAGTCCACGGCGGTTCTTTTTGGCCGCTGTGATTTAGCCATGGTGGCGCTTCTTAATACCCTGTTTATGGCCATACTTGTGTATATAGGTAGCTCGGCCGAGTTGACCTGGCCTTATTGGCTTGGGCTTTTGGTTGCGGCGTTACTGTTAATGCGTCAGCTGTATTTAAGTCGCCAACGAGACCGCGATGCCTGCTTTGCAGCGTTTTTAAATAATCATTATGTGGGCATGGCCATCTTTATCGGCCTGGTGGCGAGTTTGTACTAGCCATGCGCCCTATGATGGGCGCATCTCGTGCTATTTGTTGCTTAGCGCGGCGGGTCGATCACCCCGGCAATGGAGTTATTTTTCCTAAACCAGCCAGCGATGGAAAAGCGTGGTTGTTGCGCTGGCAAAACCTCATGCATAAAGCGTTCGCTTTCAAATACTACCAAGGTGCCGGCTTTAGGCGCCACTCGCTCCGCTATTTCCTTGGAGCGGGGTTTATAAATCAACAGCTCGCCGCCCTGAGCTGGGGTATTCAGATAGAAAACCGTAGTTAACACTCGGTTTGAACGCCCCTTAAAAGCATCATAGTGTTTTTTATAGAAATCCCCAGCTTGGTAATAGGCAAAGTGACATTCATAGTCGAATAAACCTAAATAGAAGTGCCTGTTTACGGTTAAACGCAACGCCTCCATGACAGCCAAATAATCGCGCTCTGCAGCGCAGCTGCCGCTAAACCACAAGGTCTTGTCCTTTCTCACCTCAGAATTTAGTTGCTGCTCGTCCTGGCGGCCTATAGCGGCTGGAGAAAATGCTGACAGCTGGGCTTGCGCGGTTGCGTAAAGTTGTGCGGTGAGATCTGGGCACAGGGCTTGCTCAATAATGGCGTAGCCTTGTTGATGGACATCATCAAGGACACGATCAAACAACAATTCTGTATTCACATGTGGGACAGGGTAATTAATGGTGGCTAAGTATACCGCTGAAAAAGAAAAGCAGTGAGAACTTTATCAACGGTATTACTTTTAAGCTTCTAACCCCAACGCATTGGCCGTTTGTGTAATGACTGTCAGCAGCTCATCAAGATGGCTATGGGGCTGCGATGCCTGCTGGGTTTTGACCACAAAGCGAGCCGCAGTGGAGTTGCTGTTGGAGCGAAGTTGTATCAGTTCTGGGTGAGCACTTAGGGTCTTTGCATGCTCAATGGCGGCAATAGCTATGTTGCGGTTGTTGTTTACGCAGCTAATGATTTCGCCCAGGCTACCAAGACGAATATCATCGCCCTTGTTCAGCAGCTGTGCCGCTTCGGCTATCATGCTTTGCACATGCAGGCTCTGTGAAAAACAACCGAACAATGGATAGGGAGCCAGGTCGTCCAGAGTAATACATTCCTGGTTGGCCAGAGGGTGATCCTGACGGGCAAAGAGCAGCAGTTGATCGGGCAGGTGGAGATCTATGGTGTTGTTGTCTTGATCTTCTTCGCTGACATAAATATCTATTTCGCCGCGCTTGAGCATGGAGTAAAGCGCATCGCTTTCTTGCAGCTGCATCTCAATTTTGATCTCTGGATGCCTGGCCATAAATTGACCGCAGGAAACGGGCACTATGGTGCTGGCGGAGTTGGTGTAACCTACCACTAAGAGGTTATCGCGTTTCCCCTGGCTATGATCTAAGCGTTGAATTACTTGACTGTATTCGTCCAAAGTGCGTCTGCAAAAATGCAGGAACACTTCCCCTTGCTCGGTCAATATTACCGAACGGGTAGAACGTTTAACCAGTTGATGGCCCACTTCTTGTTCGAGTGTTTGAATACTGCGGGTTAATGCTGAAGTACTGATGTTGGTTTGTTCTGCGGCCTGACGAAAATGGCGTAACGAGCCGAGTGCTAAAAACTGCTTTAATTGTTCAAATCTCACTTTTAAATCCCTTAAAGTAAGTATATTAGGTCTTTGCTTTGTAGCCGAATCCAATATTAGTACATTGTACCCCAAATAAATAGGGGGGCCGCTAAAAAGTCGTTTTTTCGCTTGTATTAGAAACCTGAATAAGCGCTCCTAAAAATATAATTTTATACTCTGTTTTGGCCTATATTTACCTGATGTTGTACGCCTTTTCTGCTGGCTAAAGTAATGACTGGTTTTAATGATAAAGGATTATTTTTTTTGTCCTATAGATTCGAGCTCAATGGCAATGGCATCACAGGAAATATGTATTTCATACAAGGAAGTTAGCAGGGAAATCATCAAGGCTACTAAACTGATACCAAATAAAATAGTGCCGACCAAATTAACCTGTACAAATAGCGCAAACATTGCCAAAGTACATAATAAAAAAGAAACAACACCCCACACCTGCATGGTACGGATAAGGCGAATTCGCTTCTTTAAATTATCGATTTGCTGAACCACAAAAGGGCGGATGTTTTCACCCTCACGAGCATTAAGTTCACGGATCAATTGAGCCAGCACTAAAAAGCGGTTTGTGTAAGCTAAAAGTAGTAGGGAAATAGCAGGAAAAAGTAGTGCTGGCGTGGTTAATGTCATCTTTTTTCCATTATTGGAGTTTATAATAGTGGAATGTTAACTATAGGCTAGACTTTTTTACAAATAACAGGCTTAATATTAACAATTTTGCTGTCGGTCTTAGAAACTAAGGCATTAGACAAGTTTAATCAAGCATATATATGCGAATAGATGTTCGGTTTAAGTGATAAAAACAATACCTGCATCTAGTTAAGGGGGAAACATGGCTATCAACAATGGTAAGCCTCAACAAAAAGAGGCGCCAGATAAATTGGCACAGGAGTTCACACTGCGCTGTGCAGATTTATTTAACGTTGAGCCGGAGCAATTAAATAACGCCCTGGCTGACTCATCAGACAATCAACCACTGCACCAATTCGCCGCACAACTAAGTCAACAGCTGAGTATAGCTTTGGTTGCCGCGCAATTGGGTAATAACACCGATGCCGGTGATGCCGAGCAACTCGAAGAAGTACGCGGTGAGCTTGCAGCTTTAAAAGAGCGTTATGCAACGCAGAATCGTCAATTACTAGAAGCGCAACAAGAAAACGCTCAGTATGCCGATGAGCATGTGCAGCTAAAACAAAAACAACATGAGCTGGCCGCGCTTAAGCATAAATTAACCGAGCTCGAAAGCGATAACTATAATTCTCAAGGTGAGCGTGAAGAGTTACTTAACGCGGTAGCCACCTTAAGAGAGCAAAAAGCAGCTTTTGAAAAAGATAATCAAACATTAAAACAAGCGTTAGAAAGCCAGCGTCAAAGCAATATCGCTTGGCAAGAAAAGCTCAAGGAAATGGCCGAGCAACAACAGGGCAGTGAGGAAGCGGCACAGCAGCTTGTTGAATTGCAGAAAGAAAACGAAGCCATTTCAGAACAGCTTGCTCATTACGAACAACTGGTTAGCCGTCAAAACCAACAGCTTTCGGATCTATCGGAGCAGTTGAATGAATCAACCGAAGAAGGTGAAAACCAGCAGGTGATGGTGCAGCGCTTAAAGAACCTGGGCGAAGAGCTACGCAATGAGCTTAATGCCGAACAGGAGCAATTGGCTGAGCAAAGAGCGGCTAATGAGCAGCTGACTCAGCAGCTGGCCGAGTTCCAAGCGCAGCAGCAGGAAACTGAGCAGCAATATGAGCAAGCACAGCAAGAAATTGCCAGCCTTAGTGAGCAGTTAGCCGCCATCGAAGATTTACAGCAGCAACTGCAAGAGCAAGAGCAGCTGCATGAGCAAGCGCTAAAAGAGCAAGCTAAGCAACAGCACAGCTTACTGAAACAGGAGCAAGAGCAGTGGCAGCAACAGCATGCCGAACTGCAGCAGCGCTTAGCCGAGCTTGAAGAGCAAAATCAGGCACTTGATGAAGAGAAAAACGCCATTAGTGCTGAGCTCGAACAGATGCAAGATCGCAGTGCTCAGGAAAACCAGGAAATTGAGCAGCTAAAAATTCAGGTAGAAAACCTGGGTTCGCGTCATCGCGATGAGCAACAGCGCAATGAAAGTCTGCGCTCGCGTATCGACAATGATTCGAAACAAGCGCGTCAGGCATTTGACAGCCTGCGCTCAGAGCATCTTGAATTAAAAGATGAGCTTGAGCAGGCGCAAGAAAAAATGATGGAATATAAACTTAAGTTCGACTACGCCCAGAAACAGCTGCAAAGCGATGCCTAAATCGGCTCGCACTAATGAGCTTTAAATGGGTACTGGCCTTTGACGCTGAGCACAGCGTCGAGGCCAATATTGTCAAAGGCATGCTAGAGCATGCCGGCATTCAATGCCTGCTTAAAGGTGAAGCCCTGCAAGGGGCGCTCGGCGAGATCCCCTTCGCCGAAACCACCGTCAGTGTCTGGGTATACGATATAAAACTGCCCGCAGCTCAAGAAATCTTGCTAGAATACCGCCAATCAAAAACATCAGCAGCGAAATGGCAGTGCCAGTTCTGTCGGCAGTGGAATCCCGCTAGTTTCGATTTGTGCTGGTCCTGTATGAAAGATAAAAATGAAGAAGCCTAATAACTTTCAGCGTATTCGTGAGTTGAATACGGTGCAAAAGGCGGCCCTAGCGGCGGCCTTGTTAGAACGCATGTTGCCAAATTATACGCTCTTTAGTGAGGCCCTTGAATTTGGTGAGCCCGAGGTATTGCGCAATGCTCTGGCCTTATGCTGGGAAAAGATCCTGCTGCCTAAGAGTAAGATCAGCATAGAAAAACTGATTGAAAAGGTAGAGCCAAATGTGCCCGAGGTAAATGACTTCGATGTGTTTGGCGTATACCCGGCCATAGATGCCGCCACCGCCTTGCTGACCTTGTTGCAGGGCTTGCAGAGTAAGGACGAGCACGAGTATGTGAGCGTTTGTAAAATAGCGCAGGGAACCGTTGCCCGCCTTATCGAATATCAATTTGAACTCGATGAGCAGCCTTACAGTGCGCAGGATGTGAATCAGCATCCGTTGATGGAATATGAAATCGAGGTGCTAGGCGAGTTAATCGACTTTGTTGCCGCCATGGTGCGACTCGATAAAGACAGCGCCAAGGCGCTGCGCCAATTGGCCGTTGCCGATGGCCAGACCAATATTGGCGTAGAGATATAAGGCTATTTTGCAGGCTTGGCCCTTGCTAGGCCTGCGTTACTCTTTGATACAGTCGGCACCAAACCTGTCCGGCCTGCTTTTCCTTTAGCAACTGCCAGTTGGCAGGAGCGCAAAAGTCCTGATTATCACTTTCCACTTCGACATAAATAAGTGCCTGATCGCTTAGCCAATTTTGTTGTTCCAGGGCGGCGCAACATGGCGTGCTTAGATTGCGGTTAAAGGGCGGGTCGACGAATACAAGAGCGAACTGGCGGCTGGCTGGGCATTGTAAAAATGCCATGGCATCGCCGCGTATTATCTCGGCATTGGTCAGGTTCAGCAGTTGCGCATTTTCTTCCAGTTGTTTTGCCGCTTTGGCGTCGAGTTCAAGCAAGGTCGCATCGCTGGCAAAGCGTGACAGGGCTTCAAAGCTCAGGCTTCCGGCCCCGGCAAAGCAGTCCAATACACTAGCATCACGTACATCCATCATTAACCAGTTAAAAATGGTTTCTTTGAGGCGATCCGTTGTTGGTCTTAAGCCGAGAACGTCATGAACCGGTAGCTTTCGCCCTCTATGCTGACCACCAATAATGCGGATTTGTCCGGCACCAGAGTGGTTTTTAGGGCTGTTTTTTACCGTTTTTCGTCGGCCGATCATGCTTTTACTCACTTATGCTTTTTCCATATGCTGGGAAAATGATAATATAACGCGCAATTATAAATAATATTTGTCGCTAGCAACAGCGGCCCGAGTTTGGGTGGTCGATATCGGCGGGGGAATACCTGCGTTTTCAGACCCATGGCCCACCTTAATATTGAGTGTACGGTTTCAGATTATGGCTAAAAAAAGTAAGTTTCTGTCTTGGTTCGGTTTAGGCAAAAAAGATAAGCAAGAACAACAGGAACAGGAGCTAGAGCAACAGCGTCTAGCCGAAGAGCAAGCCGAACAGCTTGCCGAGGAAGCCCGTGAAAAGGCCGAGCAGCTAGCCGAGCAGGAACGTCTGGCTGCTGAGCAAGCGGCTCAAGAGCAAGCAGAGCAAGAACGTCTGGCTGCCGAACAAGCGGCCCGCGAGCAAGCAGAGCAAGAACGTCTGGCTGCTGAACAAGCGGCTCAAGAGCAAGCAGAGCAGGAGCGTCTGGCTGCCGAACA
>NZ_PQCF01000006.1:0-107664 GCF_002964765.1 Pseudoalteromonas sp. T1lg88 | reverse complement strand
AAGAACGTCTGGCTGCCGAACAAGCGGCTCAAGAGCAAGCAGAGCAGGAGCGTCTGGCTGCCGAACAAGCGGCTCAAGAGCAAGCAGAGCAAGAACGTCTGGCTGCCGAACAAGCGGCTCAAGAGCAAGCAGAGCAGGAGCGTCTGGCTGCCGAGCAAGCGGCTCAAGAGCAAGCAGAGCTGGAGCGTCTGGCTGCCGAGCAAGCGGCTCAAGAGAAAGCAGAGCAGGAGCGTCTGGCTGCTGAGCAAGCGGCTCAAGAGCAAGCAGAACAGGAACGTCTCGCTGCGGAAGAAGCTGCCCGCGCACAAGCCGAGCAGCTAGCCGAGCAGCTAGCCGAGCAGGAACGATTAGCAGAAGAGGCTCGTTTAGCCCAAGAGCGTGAAGAGGAAGTCCGCTTAGCAGAGGAAGCCCAACTAGCTAAAGAGCAAGAAGAACAAGAACGCCTTGCCAAAGAGCAAGCGGAAAAAGAAGCCGCAGAGCAAGAGGCTGAAGAGCCGAAAAAGACGGGCTTTTTCTCTCGTCTGAAAAAAGGCCTATTAAAAACCAAGTCGAATATCGGCTCTGGCTTTGCGTCCTTATTCGCCGGTAAGAAAATCGATGACGAGCTGTTTGAAGAGCTGGAAACCCAGCTGCTTACTGCGGATGTGGGTGTGGATACCACGGTTAAACTGATTGATAACCTGACCGATGCCGCTGACCGTAAACAGCTTAAAGACGGTGACGCCCTGTATGAATTATTGAAGCAGGAAATGGCCGATATGCTGGCCAGCGCCGAACAACCTCTAGATCTAGATAAGAAAGACGGCCCCTTTGTGATCCTTATGGTGGGTGTCAATGGCGTGGGTAAAACTACCACCATAGGCAAGCTGGCAAAACAGTATCAGCAGCAGGGTAAATCCGTGATGCTGGCCGCCGGTGATACCTTCCGTGCCGCCGCCGTTGAGCAGTTGCAGGTGTGGGGTGAGCGCAATGAAATTCCAGTGATTGCCCAGCACACGGGAGCCGACAGTGCCTCTGTGGTCTTCGATGCCTTCCAGGCCGCTAAGGCCCGTAATATTGATGTGCTTATCGCCGATACCGCCGGACGCTTGCAGAATAAAGATAACCTGATGCAAGAGCTGGAAAAAATTGCTCGTGTAATGAAGAAAATCGATGCCGATGCACCTCATGAAGTGATGTTGACCATAGATGCGGGTACGGGCCAAAATGCCATCAGTCAGGTGAAGCTATTTGACCAGGCGGTAGGCCTAACCGGTATTACGCTGACCAAGCTTGACGGCACCGCCAAGGGTGGGGTGATCTTCGCTATTGCCGATCAGTTTAAAACACCGATTCGTTATATAGGTGTGGGCGAGGGCATTGACGACCTTCGTACCTTTAACAGCAATGACTTTATTGAGGCACTCTTTAGCGGTGAGCAATAACAGCTAGCGATCGCTGCTAGTACAAATTGGGACATAATAATAATGATAAAATTCCAAGATGTGAGTAAAACCTATCCCGGCGGCCACTTAGCCCTTGAGAAGGTAAGCTTTCATATAAAGAAGGGAGAGCTTGCCTTTTTAACCGGTCACAGTGGTGCCGGCAAAAGCACCTTGTTAAAGCTGATCAGCCTGATGGAACGCCCCTCAGTGGGCAGTGTGGCCATTAACGGCGTTGATCTTGGTGCCATTAAGCAAAGCCAAGTCCCTTATGTGCGCCGGGATATCGGCATTATTTTCCAGAATCACCGTTTATTAGACAGATATTCAGTGTTTGATAACGTCGCCTTGCCATTGGTGATTGAAGGTGCGCATCGCAAACAAATTGAAAAGCGGGTGTCGGCGGCACTGGAAAAAGTAGGGTTAGGGGATAAGGCCCGTTGTAACCCTCTGACCTTATCAGGTGGTGAGCAGCAGCGAGTGGGTATTGCCCGTGCAATAGTGAATTCACCGCCTATCTTGCTGGCCGATGAGCCGACCGGTAACCTGGATCCGGAACTCTCCATGGAAATCCTTAAACTCTTTGAAGACTTTAATAAGCATGGCACCTCGGTGCTGATAGCCACCCATGATCTCGGTCTTATCGCGCGTATGAAGTACCGCAGCCTAACGTTGAAAAACGGTCGCCTGCTGAACGATCCCTTAGCGCCGGAGGCGGCATTATGAGTTTATTGTTTAAAGGTCGCAAAACCGAGTATCAGCGCAAGGGTCATTCCTTTTTTACCCGTTGGTATTTTGGCCTCTTTAATACTATTCGCCAGGGCGTACAGAGCCTGGGTGAAATGTGGCGGACACCGGCGGCATCCATGATGACCATCTTGGTGCTGGGTCTAAGTCTGACCTTGCCCTCCACCTTATACCTGGTGGTAAAAAATGTGCAAAAAGTTAGCAGTGGCTTTGAGAATGCCGCGGAAATATCCTTGTTTGTAAAGCAGGATATGTCGGCGCAACAGGTGCAAACCCTGGTAAAGCGCCTGGCGTTATTCAGTGAAGTGGAAGAAGTACGCTATATCAGCAAGACCCAGGCTCTGGATGAGTTTAAACAGGTATCGGGTTTTGCCAATGCCCTGGATTATCTCGATGCCAATCCGCTTCCCGATGTGGTCCTGGTTACCCCCACAGAACGACATCGCCAGCCGCAGGCGGCAAAAGCTCTGCTAAATAAGTTGCAGCAGGAGCGCGAGGTCGACTTTGGTAAGCTGGATATAGAGTGGTTGGAAAGACTCAATTCCATTTTAAATCTGCTCAAGGAAAGCGTGATCACCATAGCCATATTATTGCTGACCTCGGTGATCTTGATCATAGGCAACACCATTCGCCTGTCTATTATGGACAAACGCAGCGAAATTCAGGTAATGAAGCTGGTCGGTGCAACGAATGGCTTTATCCAGGCACCCTTTTTATGGACCGGTATCTGGTATGGGGTCATAGGTGGTTTTGTGGCGCTGATCTGTAACCTGTTAATGATGTGGTGGTTGGAGTCGGCGGTGGCGCAGGTGACCGGCATCTATCAATCCAGCTTTATATTGCAAGGACTCAGCGCCGATGAGTTTATTACCCTTATTGGCCTGGCCGTGGTCCTTGGCTTTAGCGGCTCTTATCTGTCGGTACGCCGCTATATTAAAGAAATCGAACCGGATAAGGTTTAATCACTCCTGTAGTCGTTAGCCATGGTTGTTAAGCCGGCTAACGACTGCTAAAGTTCACTCAATGTTCACTGCCAGCACGCTAGATTTTTCTCGTTAGAACTTAAGTTGTTATCAAATTGTCATATTTCAAAGTCGCTAAATTATCGGTTTTTATCAATAAAAACAGTTGGTTATCTTGTGATTTATGATCTTTGAGAACTTCTTGATAAGCGCGCAGTCAAAGGTTACAATGCTTTAGCACTCTCGCTAAAAGAGTGCTAAATTTAGATGAAGATTTATCATCCGAGGTGAATAATGAGCACAAATTTAAATGCACTTGCATTACCGGTAAGCCAACAAAGCGCGAGCATCGAAGGATATTTGCAGGCTGTTAGCACCATTCCCATGCTCGAGGCCGAGGAAGAACGCCGTTTGGCAACCAGGCTTCAGGATGAGGGTGACCTAAGTGCTGCTAAGCAGTTGATCATGTCGCATCTGCGTTTTGTGGCTCATATTGCTAAAAGTTACAGTGGCTACGGTTTGCCGCAGGCGGATCTGATTCAAGAAGGCAATATTGGCCTGATGAAGGCGGTAAAACGTTTCGACCCAACGGTTGGCGTACGCTTGGTATCATTTGCCGTGCATTGGATTAAGGCCGAAATTCACGAATATGTATTAAAGAACTGGCGTATCGTTAAGGTGGCTACCACTAAAGCACAGCGCAAATTGTTCTTTAACCTGCGTAAGAATAAAAAACGTCTTGGTTGGTTCAACCAAGAAGAAGTGACCACGGTTGCTAATGAGCTGGGCGTGAGTGAAAAAGAAGTCCGTGAGATGGAGTCGCGTATGAGCGGCCAGGATATGGGCTTTGACTTGACCAACGATGAAGACGATAACAGCGTTGGCCAAACCTACTCGCCGGTTCAGTACCTGACCGACAACAGCTCAGATTTAGCCGAGTCGGTGGAGCAGGAGCAGTGGCAAGAGCAGTCACATACACGACTCTTCTCAGCGTTGAAAACTCTGGATGAGCGTTCACAGGATATAGTGTCGTCGCGTTGGTTAGCGGATGAAAAGGCGACTTTGCAAGAGCTGGCTGAAAAGTATCAGGTTTCTGCAGAGCGTGTTCGTCAGCTTGAGAAAAGCGCGATGAAGAAGCTACAAAATGCCATGGCATAATGTGCTCAAGACAGTAACGGAAAAGGCCAGCAAATGCTGGCCTTTTTTGTGCGTTCTGTTCACCGCTATTTATATTTAGTGATCCCGTTTAACCGCGATATTAGCGAGTGCCACCAGGGCGTCTTTAAAGGCGCTGGCGGGTAAAAACTCGAGTGCGGCAATGGCCTTATCCGCTTCTTGCTGGGCGCGCTCCATGGTGAATTCCAGGGCCTGAGTTTGTGCCAGGGTGGTAAGAATGTCGTCAAGGTACTCCAGACCGTTGCCTTGCTCTATGGCGGTACGAATTTGCTCAACCTGAGCTGGCTCGGCTTTGGACATGGCATAGATAAGCGGGAGTGTCGGCTTACCTTCGGCAAGGTCGTCACCTATGTTTTTACCTAGAGTTTCGGCATCGGCGCTGTAATCCAGCACATCGTCTACTAATTGGAAAGCCGTGCCCAGGTGCATACCATACAGGCGCATGGCTTCTTCAACCTGAGAGTCTTGCTCTGTGATCACCGCGGCTAACTGAGTCGCAGCCTCGAACAGCTTGGCTGTTTTTGAGTAGATCACCTGCATATAGCTCTTTTCTGTGGTATCTGGATCGTTGCAGTTCATCAACTGCAGTACTTCCCCTTCGGCGATGACATTGGTGGCATCGGCGAGGATATCCATGATCCGAATTTGACCTAGGCCAACCATCAACTGGAAGGAGCGGGTATAGATAAAGTCGCCCACTAAGACGCTGGCGGCATTGCCAAACTCGGCATTGGCCGTCGGTTCGCCGCGGCGTAGCGCCGATTCGTCGACCACGTCGTCATGCAATAGGGTTGCGGTGTGAATAAACTCCACTATGGTTGCTAAGGTGATGTGTTTATCACCCTGATAGCCCAGTGCGCGTGCTGCCAACAAAGCCAGCATAGGTCTGACTCGCTTGCCACCGCTGTTGACTATATAGAGGCCAAGTTGATTGACCAGAGCAACATCTGATTGCATCTGCGCATATATTAACTGGTTGACGCTGTTCATATCGTCAGCGATAAGCGTCTGGATAGCCTTTATATCCATTTAACTCCGTGCCACATCGTTTGTCCGGGGAAATGCGCCGAGAATTGTACATTAATTTTAGCTTCAGCTCGACACTTTCCCCATAAAGGGAAGTTTTTCTTGGCCCAGTAGCAAAAAAATCAATAAAGGCAAATTAATTGCTTAAAAAGTGCCTAATACGCTTGGCAAGCGAGTAAAAAAAGATAGAATAGGGAAAATTTTTTTCATGTCCTCATCGGCGCCATTTTTTCAAATAATTTATTGAAAAAGACGCTTGTCAAGAAGGGTGTTTTAGCGTAGACTTCGCGCCCTATTGAAGAATATTTAGTTGCGTCGATTTGAGGGCGCACAGACGGAGTTAATTATGTACGCGGTTTTCCAAAGTGGTGGTAAACAGCACCGTGTGACTGAAGGTCAAACGATTCGTCTAGAGAAGCTAGACGTTGAAACTGGTGCAGCAGTTGAATTTGACACAGTACTTTTAGTTGCTAATGGTGAGAAAATCGAGATCGGTACCCCGTTCGTAAACGGTGGTAAAGTTACAGCTGAGGTTGTTTCTCACGGTCGTGGCGAGAAAGTGAAGATTGTTAAATTTAGACGTCGTAAGCATTCTCGTAAGCAGATGGGCCACCGTCAGTGGTTCACTGAAGTTAAAATCACTGGCATTAGCGCTTAATTTAGAGGTACAGAAAGATGGCACATAAGAAGGCAGCTGGTAGTACTCGTAACGGTCGTGATTCAGAAAGCAAACGCCTAGGTGTTAAGCGTTTCGGTGGTGAATCTGTACTAGCGGGTAACATCATTGTTCGTCAACGTGGTACTAAGTTCCACGCTGGCTCAAACGTAGGCATGGGTAAAGACCACACTCTATTTGCAACTGCAAATGGTAAAGTTCAGTTTGAACAAAAAGGTCCACTAGGCCGTAAATACGTGAGCATCGTAGCTGAATAATCAGCTTACAGACTTACTGAAAAACCCCGCTCTTGCGGGGTTTTTTGTTTTCAATTGCAAATAAGGCCAGGTTCTCTTATCTAAGCCTATTGTTAATGAGCATTAATCAAAAGCAATTGATATAATAGAAACATTCAATCGCAGATCCGCTAAGTGAAAAATCATGAAATTTGTTGATGAAGTCGAAATCCGCGCAGAAGCTGGCGACGGCGGCAGTGGCGTAGTCTCCTTTCGCCGCGAAAAATACGTACCCGATGGCGGCCCGGATGGCGGCGATGGCGGTGACGGCGGCAGTGTCTACCTTGAGGCCGATGAGAACCTCAATACCCTGATCGACTACCAATTCGAGCGCTTCCATCGCGCCGAACGCGGTACCAATGGCCAAAGCCGTAACTGTACCGGTAAGAAGGGCACAGATCTAATCTTAAAGGTGCCAGTTGGTACCCGAGTAACCGACGTTGATACCGAAGAATCTCTGGGCGATCTAACCAAGCATGGGCAGAAGTTGATCGTTGCTAAGGGCGGTTTCCACGGCTTAGGTAATACCCGCTTTAAGTCCAGTACCAACCGTGCGCCTCGTCAGAAGACCTTAGGCACACCGGGAGAGGTGCGTAACCTTAAGCTGGAGCTTATGCTGCTTGCCGATGTGGGCTTGTTAGGCCTACCCAACGCCGGTAAGTCGACCTTTATTCGCAGCGTATCGGCGGCTAAACCTAAGGTTGCCGATTATCCGTTTACCACCTTGGTGCCAAACCTGGGTGTGGTGCGTCCGGCTTCGGGTCAATCATTTGTAATTGCCGATATCCCGGGTCTTATCGAAGGTGCATCCGATGGTGCCGGCTTGGGTATTCGCTTCTTAAAGCACCTAGAGCGTTGTCGTGTGTTGTTACATGTTATCGATGTGCTGCCGATCGATGGTTCTGATCCGGTTGATAATGCCTTTGCCATTATCAATGAACTGCATCAGTACAGCCCTAAACTGGCCGATAAACCACGTTGGTTGGTCTTCAATAAAATCGATCTGCTACCGGAAGATGAAGTTGAAGAAACTTGCGCCCGTATCGCCGAAGAGATGGGTGTTGAGCAGGATATCTATAAAATCAGTGCCGCGAGTAAACTGAATACGCAGGAACTGTGTCAGGATATCATGCAGTTGCTTGAGTCTATGCCGAAAGATAAGTTCGAGCAGCAGCAACAAGAGACAGAAGAAGTCGAGTTTAAGTGGGACACTTATCACCGTCATGCAACCAAAAATAAAGTGAACGACAATGACGATGATGATTGGGACGATTGGGATGACGACGACTATGATGTCGAAGTTATCTACGAACGTTAATTGATTACCTAAAGGGCGCTTGCGCCCTTTTTTATGAGTGAAGTAAAGGAATCAGCAGTGAAAATCTCCATGATAGCGGCGATGGCCCATAATAGGGTGATAGGCAAAGACAATGACATGCCCTGGCATTTACCCGCCGATTTAAAGCATTTTAAACAAGTGACTCTAGGCAAACCCGTGATTATGGGCCGCAAAACCCTGGAGTCCATCGGTCGAGCCCTGCCCGGACGCCGAAATATAGTGATCAGCCGCAATGGCGACTATCAATTTGCCGGCGCCGAAACGGCAACTTCGGTTGAACAGGCGCTAAGCCTGGTAGAAGGGGTTGAAGAGGTGATGATTATCGGCGGCGGTAATATCTACAGCCAATGTTTACCACTGTGCCATACCCTGTATTTAACCTTTATTGATTTGGATGTGGCCGGCGACACCTGCTTTCCGGACTACGAAGCTGTGGGCCCTTGGCGCTGTATCGCCCGCGAGCAACATGTTAAGGATGAGGCGAATCCACACGATTACGAGTTTGTCACACTGCGTAAAGCAGAGTGAGCCGTTTGCTAAAACAGGTCTCGATTGGTAAACTATTTGTCTTATTTGTGATAGAAAAGTGTTAATAATGCAGCAAATTAAACTTTTATCTGGGGCTATCGCAATGGTTATATTGGCCACTCCGTTATTCTATAGTGCGCCCGTTAGTGCCAACGATAGTCTCGCCGTGAGCATCTGTGAATACATAGCCGCCAATGATAAACATCGCCTGCGTAAAACCTTGCTCAGTGCGCGTGTTAAGCTGCGCGATATCAGTGAACGCGTGCAATGTGGCGGCAATAACCTGGTGCGCCATGCGGTGGCCAGTCAGGCAGTAGATACGGGTGAATACATTATCAAGAGCTTGCCTAAAAGCGTACTTGAAGATGGTGCCGATCTTAACTGGGCAACAAGCAATGGCTATGGTGACTCGCCACTTATCGCCGTGCTAAAAGAACACGCAGGTCTATAACACCCATTGCCTTCGTGTTAGTGATGTAAAAATCGCTAAAAAGCTCAAAAACCACGATTATTATCGTGGTTTTTTTGTTTTTGATTTTAAATCTAATTCAGTTCAGGCCCTATACTGGTTAAAATAGCGCAAATTTTTCCAACTAGGTCTTTCTATGGCAATTCACGTAATTGATCACCCTTTAGTACAACACAAACTTGGTTTAATGCGTCAGCAAGGCATCAGCACCAAGAGCTTTCGCGAGCTGGCTTCGGAAGTAGGTACGCTACTTACCTATGAAGCAACGAAAACACTTGAGCTGGCGGATACCACAATCACAGGTTGGCAGGGAAATGAGCTAACCGTAAAAAGTATTAAAGGGAAGAAGATTACCGTAGTGCCAATTTTACGTGCCGGCCTAGGGATGCTTGACGGTGTTATGCACTTGATCCCGGGCGCCAAGGTCAGCGTTGTTGGCCTTGAGCGTAACGAAGAAACCCTGGAGCCAGTTCCTTACTTTGAAAAGCTGGTAGGTAATATTGATGAGCGTTTAAGCCTGGTTATCGATCCTATGCTGGCCACCGGTGGTTCTATGATAGCGACCCTGGATATGCTAAAAAAAGCGGGTTGTACCCAGATCAAGGTGATCGTATTGGTAGCCGCGCCGGAAGGCATAGACAAAACCTTGGCAGCGCATCCGGATGTGGATATTTACACCGCGTCACTGGATAGCCACCTAAATGAAAAAGGATACATAGTGCCAGGATTGGGCGATGCCGGCGATAAGATCTTCGGTACCGTTTAATGGCGCATTTCTATCTCCTAAAACCATGCTAACCGGCGCGCAAATGCTGTTTGTCGCCTTTGGAGCCCTGGTTTTAGTGCCCTTGTTAACCGGGCTGGATGCCAATGTTGCGCTCTTTACCGCTGGCCTTGGCACCTTGGCATTTCAATGGATCACCCGTGGCCAGGTACCTGTGTTCCTGGCTTCATCCTTTGCTTTTATCGCTCCTATTATTGCCTGTAATCAGCTCTATGGCAGTGCGGCTACCATGGGCGCGCTGATGGCCGCCGGTGGCGCTTATATGCTGTTGGCCTTGATGGTGCGCTTAAAAGGCACGGATATGCTGCATAAGGTGTTGCCGCCTGTGGTGGTGGGTCCTGTGATCATGGTGATAGGTCTGGCCTTGGCGCCTGTGGCGGTAAATATGGCCATGGGTAAAAGCGGCGATGGCACGGCACAGCTGGTTGCCTACTATGATGCGGTGTGGATCTCCATGTCGGCGCTCGTTGCTACCTTGGTCGTTTCCGTATTCGGCGGTGGTATTTGGCGTTTGGTGCCTATTTTGGCTGGGGTTTTGACCGGGTATCTGTGTGCCCTGGCATTTGGCGTGGTCGACTTTAGCGCGGTACAACAAGCCAGCTGGCTTGCAGCACCTGCGTTTAGCGCACCGGAATTCAAGTGGCAGGCTATTGCTTTTATGATCCCGGTCGCCGTGGCGCCGGCCATTGAGCATATTGGTGACATGATGGCGATCAGCAATGTCACCGGTAAGGACTTTTTGAAAAAGCCTGGTTTACATCGCACCTTAATGGGTGATGGCGTAGCCACCACCTTGGCGGCCAGTGTTGGTGGACCACCGAATACCACCTATTCGGAAGTGACAGGTGCTGTGATGCTGACGAAAAACTTTAATCCAAGGGTGATGACCTGGACCGCTATAATCGCCGTGGTATTGGCTTTTATCGGCAAGATGGGCGCCGGTTTACAGAGCATTCCCGTGCCCGTAATGGGCGGCATTATGATCTTGCTGTTCGGCTCCATTGCCGTGGTAGGTTTAAAAACCCTGATGAAGGCGGATTTGGATGTGAGCGCACCACGCAACCTGGTGATCATCGCCTTGATCTTGGTTTTTGGTATCGGCGGCATGCAGATCGGCGGCAACGAATTTGCCCTGCAAGGGGTAAGCCTCTGTGCCATCTTTGGCATAGTGCTTAATCTGTTGTTACCCGAGCATCAGCCAGATACGGAACAAAATGAAGGCCAAGGGTAATCCCCTAGAGCATTTGTTCCATAAATACGTTAGAATCTGCCGCCTTTAGTCTTTCAAGATCATGGCGGCAGAGTGCAATATGCTGGCACTATCGCCATTTAATTATTAGGGGCACTCCTATGTCAGATAAGCGTTATATTACCGCGCAACAGTTGCTGGAAGATTCGTTCCGCGTTGCAGCACAAGTCTATGAAGATGGCTTTCGACCCGATTTCATCATTGGTATTTGGCGTGGCGGCGCACCTATAGGTATCGCCGTGCAAGAGTACTATGACTACAAGGGCATAGACACAGATCATATCTCAGTACGTACATCGTCATACTATGGTATCGGCAAGCAGTCGAAAGAGATCAAGGTACACGGTTTGCATTACATTATCGAAAATGCCAATGCCGATAACTCCTTGTTGATCGTTGATGATGTATTCGACTCGGGCCGCAGCATCTATGCGCTAAAAGAAAAGCTGGCTGAACTCATGCGTTTAAACCTGCCTCAAGATATTCGCGTTGCTTGTCCTTATTACAAGCCGAAGAATACCAAGGTGCCGATGAAGCCGGATTATTACATCCATGACTCGGACGAGTGGTTGGTGTTCCCGCACGAGTTGTCGGGATTGACGCCAGAAGAGTTGCAAGAAGGTAAATCCGACCTTGCCAACATTAAAGACCTGTTTGTGTAATAGACAGTGAAATAAAAAGCAGCCTAGGCTGCTTTTTTATGCTTATACCAATTCTGTTAAGTATGTGAGCATGATATTTAGCCCGCTAGAATGATTAGCTATTTAAGTGAATTGGTATTAGATAAAGCTATCGACAAAGGCCGAGAGAGCCGGAATATCGATGGCCTGTAAGCCTTCCTTTGAACGTACTATCAGGCCCTTATCGACCAGCTCGGTTACCACCCGGCGATAGGCACGCTCTGTGGTGGCGAAACGCTCCGCCTCGGCGCTCACCGTCGGGTAGGCACGCAGCAGCGTGGGATTGGTATTCTGAGCCCGCATCAGGCAATCCTTGGCGATATTATAACTTAGGGGCAGCAACAGCTTATCCAGGTTAACCTTTTGGTTTTCCTGAAATTTGGCGGCAATGGTTTGCGCCGTATAAAGGCTGAGTTGCGGGTTGGCCAAAAGCACCTGGCGCCAGTGCTTTAGTTCAATCAGGTTGTAACTGACATCGCTAAAGCAGGTAACGGTATAAATGCAGGGCTGGTTATTCAAGGCTTCGATTTCGCCGATCAAGGTGTTGTTACAATCAAGCTGGCCTAGCAACAAGCGGCGGCCATTGCCCACATCATAACTAAAAGACACAGTACCACTGCGCACCAAGACTAGCTTTTGTAGCGGTTGGTCCTGATGCAGTAAGACTTCTTTTTTCTCCTGCTGGTAATAAGTACCGGCATAATTTAGAAGTTGCTCAACGAGATCCGTCGAAAAATGATACTGAAACATTCTTAAAGCCTGCTGGGACAATTGTCCTTTTTGTTACAACCGTATGACGCTAGCATTAAGGTCTAGCTACTTTTATGTCAATTTGCACGTTTAAATCGGGTTGTTCCTTAGCATAACGGTTCCCGTGTTAACTGTCGGTTTATTACCCGTGTGCAAATTGACCTTTTTATCCTCTGTAATCGCCCTGTGGTGCATGCGAATCCTTGCTCTCACAGCGATTTCTAATGCTAACGTAAAGCGAAGAAGAGGACAAATGGCGTGAGAATATTTAGGCTAATTTGCCTCTAGGCTACTTGTCACTTCTTCCACTATCAGCGATGTTTAAAACCCTGTTGCTTTAATCTTGTCGGCTGTATCGCTGTTCACCGCCAAGCCAGGTTTCTAATACCTGAGTCTGCCAAATGTCCTGCACCGGGGCGGTCATAATATCTGTGTCGATCAGTATAAAGTCGGCCCATTTACCTTTTTCCAAACTACCCAGTTTAAATTCCTGTTGGGCACTATAGGCTGCATCCAAGGTAAAAGCGCGCAGTGCCTGCTCTCGGGTTAATAGTTCCTGTGGGCGCCAGCCTTCTTGCGGTTGGCCGTTATGATCCTGGCGGGTAATAGCGCTGTACAGACCATGGAAGGGGTTTGCCAGCTCCACCGGGAAATCCGAACCAGCGGCGACCTTAGAGCCCTGGGCTAAAAACGTTTGCCAGGCATAGGCGCCACTTAGTTGCTGCTCGTTTAGGCGCAATTCGGCCATATGCATATCCGAGGTGGCATGTACTGGCTGCATGGAGGGAATGATTGCCAGCTCCTTAAAGCGAGGGATGTCGCTTGGCGCAACGATTTGCGCATGCTCGATGCGATTGCGTAGTAATTTGCCGCCAGTGCTTTTAAACACGTTTTCATAGGCATTGAGCACATCGCGGTTGGCGCGATCGCCTATGGCATGGGTGTGCGCCGCAAAACCATGGGTAAAACAGGTTTTAAAGATTTCTTCTAACTGCGCCTGGCTTTCCAGCATCAGGCCGTGATGCCCCTTGCGATCGGCATATTCATCAAGCAGGGCGGCACCGCGGGAGCCTAAAGCGCCATCGGCGTAGACCTTAACACTGCGAATGGAGAGCATGTCGTTGGCATCGTCGATTTTGCCGGCCTTAAGCATGCTTAACAGCTGAGGGTCGGCGGCACTGAGCATGGCATAGATGCGCAGCGGCAGGTTCTTTTGTTCGGCGCGCTGGTGATAAAGCTGCCAGGTGTCTTTGCTTATGCCGGCGTCATGGGTGCTGGTAATACCCAGGCTGAGTAAATGTGCACCAGCCTTATCCAGGGCGGTGGAGAGAGCCTGGAAATCGGCCTTGGGAATATGGGCATTGATCAGGTTTTCCGCCTTATCAATAAACACCCCGGTTGCTTGTCCCTGGCTGTTACGAATGATTTCGCCGCCTTCCGGATTTTGCTCCGAGCCCTTAAAGCCCGCAAGCTCCATGGCCTTGGTATTAACCCAGATGGCATGACCGTCGATGCGCGTCAGTACCACAGGGCGGTCACTGACATATTTATCCAAGTCTGCCGCCGTGGCAAAGCGTTTTGTTGGCCAGTTCTCCTGGTTCCAGCCACGGCCGATAATCCACTCTTGCTTTGATTGCGCCGCAAAGGCTTTTAGCTTCTCACCAATGTGTTCCACCGACTGGGTATCGCGTAAATCCAAGCGCATCAGGTTTTGGCCTAGGCCAATAACATGGCCATGGGCATCGATTAACCCAGGCAGCAGCACCTTGCCTTGGGCGTCTATGCGCTTGGCATCGGGATAGCTTTTGGCGAGCTGCTGATCGCCGTGATTAAGTACACGTCCATCTTCAATTACCAGGGTACTAAAGCGGGTGAGCTCACCATCCTGAGTTGGGGTATAACCCTTGGCGTTGTACAGCACTGTAGTGCTGGCCAGAGTACTTAGGGGCGCCAGCGTCATCATTAACGCAATAAGCTTGTTTTTCATGGATATTTTCCTCCTTGGCAGAGAAATGACTGTAGCAAATAAATATCCAATGCGACAACAAAGGCGATGTGTGGAAAAAAGTAGCACAGAGCCTGACAGGCTGTGTTTCAAAGGTGGGCGGGGATAGATACTTTGTTTTTAGTTTTCAGATTCATAGCCGTCATGCTGCCACCCCAGACACAGCCAGTGTCCAAGGCGTGAATATGGTCTATACCGGTATGGCCTTCGAGCGCCGCCCAGTGACCAAAGACAATATCAAAGTCCTCCTGGCCGCGATTAGGGTGGTTAAACCAAGGAATAAGCGAGCCATTTTGATTCGGTGCACCCTTGTCGCTGAGATTCAGCGCGCCTTGCTTGTCAACGAAACGCATGCGGGTAAAGGCATTGATGGTGTAGATAAACTTCTCCACCTTGCTTTGTGCCTCATGCCATTGGCTTGGTGCATTTTGATACATGCGCGCAAAATAGTAGGCGGCGTCTTCACCTTGGTAGCATTGCTCGGCAACACGGGCTTGTTGCAGCGCCTGGCTCAGCGACCACTGCGGCGACAGGCCAGCATGGCTTATCAGCATACGGCGCTTTTCCAGCCAGATGGCCAAAGGTTGGCGCTGTAAGAAGGCAAGCAGCTGAGGACAATCCGGTGCCGTTAACAGGGCTGCAAGCTTATCCTTTGGGTTGGCTTCTTTTCCCAAGGCTAGGGTGGCAAGCAGGTGCAGGTCGTGATTACCCAAGGTAATGCTAACGGCATGCTCCATAGTGTGCAGGCGTCGCAGACAGGCGAGGGAGTCCGGGCCCCGAGCGACTATATCGCCAACGCAATAGAGGTGATCTTTACTGGGGTTGAAGTCGATGCGCTTAAGCAGCGCATCTAATTCCTGATAGCAACCCTGGATGTCGCCAACTGCATACTGAGCCATGGCTTAGTGCAGAATATTCGGGCAACTAAGACGGAACACATCGATAGGCGCCTGGAATTCGTTGCCGAACTCACTGCGCATCACATAATAGCCCTGCATGGTGCCCACCGGCGTGTCTAATACGGCGCCGCTGGTGTAGCTATAGCTTTCGCCCGGGCCTATGGTCGGTTGCTCGCCGACTACGCCATCGCCTTCGACCTCAACTTCCTTGCCATTGGCATCGGTGATCAGCCAGTAGCGACTAAGCAGCTGGGCGCTGCTCAGGCTGTGGTTTTTGATGGTGATATTGTAGGCAAACACATATTTGTCATGCTCAGGCTCGGATTGACCCTCGACATAGAAGGTCTCCACCATGACTTTAATGGCCGACTCTGAGTTACTGCTGGTTGTCATATAGCCAATTCGCGATATCGATAAACTGCTGTAGCGTTAAACTTTCCGCGCGCACAGTCGGGTCTACGCCCAAGGCTTCTAGCTGCTCGGCATCAAGCAGGTTAGCCAGGCTGTTGCGTAAGGTTTTACGACGCTGATTAAAGGCTTCCAAACACACGGTATTAAGCAACTTGGTGCTTTTTGCGGTGCGTTGTTCTGGATTTTTTGGCACCAGTCTTACTACCGCAGAGTCAACTTTAGGAGCTGGCTTGAAGCAGGTTGGTGGCACCTCAATCACTGGAATCGCATGGCAGTAGTATTGAGTCATAACACTTAAGCGACCAAATGCTTTGCTGCCCGGTGATGCAACCATGCGGTTAACTACTTCTTTTTGCAGCATAAAGTGCATGTGTTCAACGTCATCCACGTATTCAAATAAGTGGAATAACAAAGGGGTAGATACATTGTATGGCAGGTTGCCGAAAATCTTGAGCTTCTTGTCACCTTTAAGCAAGCTCGAAAAATCGAACTTCATTGCATCACCCTGATGCACTGTCAATTTCGGTGCCATAAAGGGGTGATGAATAAGGCGCTCGGCCAGGTCTTTATCAAGTTCAACTACCGTAAGGTGGTCGGTCAGCTCGGTGACCGGCTCGGTGATCGCGCCCAGACCAGGGCCTATCTCCACCAGATTATCGCCCACACGTGGGTCGATAGCGGTTACGATTTTATCAATAATGGTGTCATCATTGAGGAAGTTTTGCCCGAAGCGTTTTCTCGCTCGGTGCCCTAAGTGTACTTTATCTGTCATTGTCTCTGCGCTTTTTTGCTCGCCAGTTTTATTGCTTCGCTCAAGGCGACGCGGAAACTGCCGGCATCTGCTTGGCCGCTGGCCGCCAGATCAAGGGCTGTACCATGATCGACGGAGGTCCGAATAAAGGGAAGGCCAAGGGTGATATTTACTGAATTTCCAAAACCCTTATATTTTAACACAGGTAGCCCCTGATCGTGATACATAGCCAGTACTGCATCCGCTTCATTGAGATATTTATCCTGAAACAGGGTATCTGCGGGCAGTGGGCCAATCAGGTGCATGCCTTGGTTATTAAGGGCCTCAAGGGTAGGGGTCATGACCTCGATTTCTTCGCGCCCCAAATGTCCGCCTTCACCGGCGTGCGGGTTTAAACCACAAACTAAAATACGCGGCTGTTCGATGGCGAACTTGGTGCGCAAATCGTGATCTAAAATGCCAATGACCTTGGCCAGACGCTCTGGGGTAATGGCTTTGGACACATAGGCCAGGGGAATATGTGTGGTCACTAAGGCCACTCGTAGACCTTCGGTGGCCAGCATCATCACCACATCCGGGGTGTTGGATTGCTGGGCGAAGTATTCGGTATGACCGCTAAAGGAAATGCCAGCCTTATTGATAATGCCCTTATGCACCGGGCCTGTGACCACGGCATCGAAGGTGCCATCCATATTTTTTTCACAGGCAATGCGCAGGGTGTCGAGCACATACTCGCCATTTTGCTCATCCAACTGACCAGGGATGGCTTCCACCGGTAAGTCCACCTGATGATAAAACAGAGTGCCGGCGGCGGTTGGCTGCGCCTGTGCCTGTTCGTCAAAGGGGATCAGGGTCAGCGGCAGGCCCAGGGTAGCGGCCCGCTGTTGTAGCAATTGCGCATCGGCAATGGCAACCAATTGCGCGTCCCACTCCTGTTGCACTAAGGCAATCAGTAAGTCAGGACCCACGCCGGCCGGTTCACCTGGGGTGATAGCGATACGCAATGTCATGGCCCTTATTCCTCTACGAAAATATCAATATGTGCTTGTTCGCGAATTTCCTGTTGGAAAGCAAAGCTTTCTTCTTTGAATTTGCGGTTGTACAGCAATTGTTGGGCGCGGTTTTTCTTGGCCAGGTCGGTTTTATCGGCAACGCGCTTATCTAGCAGTTGCACTATATGCCAGCCGAAAGTAGAGCGGAATGGTTCACTGATTTCGTTCTTATCCAATGCCATCAGGGTGTCGCGGAAGGCCGGAACATAGGTGGTTGGATCGGTCCAGTCGTACTCACCGCCCTTAAGTGCTGAGCCTGGATCTTCCGAGTATTCTTTGGCTAGTGCAGCAAAGTCAGCCTCACCGGCGCGCAGGTCTTCAACAAAACCGGCCAGCATAGAGCGGGCTTTTTCTTCGCTCAGGATGATAGATGGCTTTAAGAGGATGTGACGCGAGCGAACCTCAACGGTTTCCACAACCTGGCGGCCGCGTACGTCTTGTACCTTGATGATGTGGAAACCGGCACCACTGCGCAGTGGACCTATGATATCGTCTTTCTTCTTGCCCTTCACCGCTTCTGCAAACAGTGATGGCATTTCGTTGGTGCCCATCCAACCCAACTGACCACCTTCAAGGGCTTTTGAGCCGCTTGATGAGGCGATGGCGATGCGCTTGAATTCCTGGCCATCGTTAAGCATATCGATAACCTTGGTAGCACGCTCCTGGGCGCTGGCAATGTCTTCGGCGGTGGCGCCGCTGGGAATGTCGATCAGGATATGGCCGATGTCATACTCTTCCGCATTACCGCCTTGTTGATCCATGATTTTCAACAAGTTGTCAATTTCTTGCAAGCTGATATAAATACGGCGGTCAACATTGGCACGCATCACCTGTTGCGTGGTGATTTCTTTACGCATATCTTCACGGAACTGTTGGAAGCTCTCTCCTGAGGCTTCGATAGAAGCGCGCATATCGGCTATGGTGCCGCCTTGCTCGCGAGCCATATTGGCTAGGGTTTGATCAAGCTGACCGTCGGAAATTTCCATACCCATGCGCTCGCCAAGTTGCAGCAGCAGAGTTTGGTCAATCAAACGTTCAATGGCTTGTACGCGCAGCGCATCGTCGCTTGGCAGCTCCTGGCCACTGGTTTTAGCCTGGCTTTTAACACGGTTGATAATGGCGTCAACTTCACTTTGTAAAATGACCCCTTCATTGACTGTGCCGACCACCTGATCGATCAGCTGTGGTTTGGCAATAGCACCTTGACTGAGGCCGAGGGCGAGAATACTGGTTGCTAAAAAACTTCTAAAATTCATAGTTGTTATTGCTTTATTTAGTAAGGAAGTAGGGGCGACGGTAGCCAAAAATGCCTTCTTTAAGTATTTCTTGCGCATCATAACTGCTTTTGCCTCCGAGTCCCTTAAGGACAAATTTGATGCCGATCCCCGAGTCGAAGACCGCTTGCTCTTGGTTAATACTTTGATTCAAGTCTGTTTCGATTTGTCTGTGTCCGGTAACCTGCACCGCCCAACAACAGGACTCGTACTGTACTCCAGTGTATACCTCGATGCTACGTCCGGCGTCGAGATCGCGGTGGTAGCTGGCAACGAATTGCCAATTATCGTCGATGGGCACACTGGTAAACATGCCGACTTGCTCAATTGTATTCCCTGAGACATCGTTTGCATAGCGATGGTTCAATTGCATCAGTTCATTGTCGTCACCCTTATAGTCTAAGGTCAGATGCGATTGAATCATTTGACTGCCATCAATGTCGTATTGGATGCCACCGGATAGATACCAACGGCGATGCCAGTGCCACATGGCTTCACTGGCAAACAGGGAGTCGTAGCTGGTGTCATCGGCAAAATCCTGAGCCGTGGGTTTGGCGGAGTCCGACAAATAGAAGATTTGACCGGCGCTTAAGTTAAACACCTCTTCATTTTTACCATCGAACACTCGGGTAGTGGCACCTAAGGTGATCTGGTTCGCAGCCGCAATGCGGTCAACGCCGGAAAAGCGACGGTCGCGGAACAGGCCGAAAAAGTCATCCTGCAGCTTGGTGGTGTCGAACAGGCCGATATTGTTCTGATCCTTGTTCGGAGTATAGAGATACTGAATTTGCGGCTCTAATGTCTGAATGCCGTTATCAACGAACAAGCTGGTGTCGCGTTCAAAATTCAGCTGGCTATACAGGCGCACCTTGGGCAAGGTGCGATGCACGGTTTCCTCAAAGTCGGTGCCGGCCAAGTCCCCTTGCTGATCATAATAGGTATGCAAGAGGCTGAATTCAGACAAGAAGGACCAGGCATAACGGTCTTCGCTAAAGCTCAGTTTGGGCTCTATATGCAGACGTGTTGCCTCGTCTATTATTCGGGTGCTGTTGCGGAAATGGCTGATCTCGCCATTGATACTGGCGTCAAACCAACCCAACTGATAGGCCTGAGTCTGGCTAAAGCCAATGCGCGGCAGGGCGGTATAAGACTCTAAGTGATCGCCCAGTACTTCATAATCCTGAATCTGGATATCGGTGCGCCAGCGCTCTCCCAAATGAGTCAGAATACCGGAACGCGCCAGGTGAGTATCTGTTTTGCTGGCGTAGTTGGAGCCTAAGTCTGTGAGATAGTTATCGTCACTGACGTTAGTGATATCAACTCCGGCACGCCACTGGTCGTTAAAGTAGCTTTGCTGCTGCCAATGATAGATATAGCGATTACCCAGCTCGCGCTCGGTTTTATCCGAGTCCAGATATTCCAGACCAAGCATGCCCTGGCTGGTCTCGGTGAGATAACGAAATTCCGATTGCAGCTGCAAACCCTTTTTCGACATATAACGGGGCGTCAAAGTCAGGTCGTAATTCGGCGCCAGGTTAATGTAATAAGGGGTAATGGTTTCCACACCATAACGATTCGAGCTCGATAATCGCGGCGCTAGAAAGCCGGTTTTGCGCTGATCATTAATGGGGAAGGTGAAATAGGGTAAATACAAGACCGGGGTATTGTAGATTTTTAGCGTCGCCCCATGGGTTTCACCCCAGCCCTTTTGCTGCGACAAAATAATTTTATCGGCATTGATTGACCAGGTTTCATCATCCACCGGGCAGGTGGTGAAGCTGGCATTGCTTAGGGTCAGCGCTTCTTGCGAAACCTCTAATTGTTCGGCGCCACCACGGCCTTGTTGTTCGGTCAACTGGTAGTCGGCTGCCAACAACTTGATATTAGAGTCATCCAGGCTGGCATTTAAGCCACGACTGGTAATAATGGCGACACCATCGCGATAGGTGAGTGGCCCTTGCGCATTGAGCAGACCCTGCTGCTTATCAATTAACGCCGAGCGGGCGTTAAGGGTCATGGTGCTACTGCTGATATCTACGTCGCCATCAAACTGGGCGCTGGCCTGGCCTATTAATTCGACATCATCGGCAACGATTTCAATTACCCCAAAGGGTAAATCGGGCGCCTGCCAGGGCGCTGGACGAACCGCAGCAAAACAATGGGGTATTTCCCCAGGCTCTGGTGCTGGCGCGATAAAGGCTTCACCTTCGGGAGCGGGTACCTTGGCATCCGTCGCCTGTTCCACAGCTGCTAGTGCGACGCTGGCTTGGGTTCCATATAGGGCTATTGCTATCATGCCCCATAATTTATTCATTGACTCACCTTAGCTTAGTTGCCAAAAGTACTAGAAATAAGCATGACATAATAAAGCAATTTTTGGCTAATTACATCTGCCAAGTACCCACAAATACGTCATTTTTCTGGCTTATATTCAGCTTAATAGATACGCCCTTGTGCTTGTTAGTTCGATGATTTTTCGTCACTATGTGGGGGCATTTTCAAATAACAAGGGTTAGCGCTAATGTGGGGTAAGGTGCTCGGTGCCTTTTTTGGCTTTATGTTTGGCCGTTTTTTTGGCTTATTTTTGGGTCTGTTTATCGGCCACCTGTTCGACAAAAGCCTGAAACAGAATTTCGATAATGCCGGCGGCTTGCGTGGTTTCTTTAATAACGACGAAGTGTCTGAGCGCCAGGCGTTGTTTTTCTCCAGTTGCTTTGCGGTGATGGGGCATATTGCCAAATCCAATGGTCGAGTAAATGAATTGCATATTCGTGCCGCCACCGCTTTTATGGAAGAAATGGGCCTGACCGGTGAGGACAAACGCGAAGCCCAATTGGCCTTTAACACTGGTAAAGCGGATGGTTTTGCCATGAACGCTACCTTGCGTGAGTTTCGTGAGCACTTTGCCGGGCGTTTCGATCTCATCCAATTGTTTTTAGAGATTCAGATTCAAATGGCCTTTAGCGATGGCCACCTGGCGGCACAGGAAAAAACCTTACTCGAGCAGGTCGCTAAGGGGCTTGGCGTTAGCAAAACCCATTTTAGTTTTATCCTTAAACGCTATCAGGCCGAATTTGCGTTTCGCCAGCAACAGCAAAAATTTCATCAGCAACATCAGCAGCAGCGCGCTTCCGGCGGCGCCAGTAGTGGCATGAGCCGCGCTCAGGCGCTGCATATCTTGGGCTTGGAAGAAGGCGCCGATCCCTCCACGGTCAAAAAGGCCTATCGCAAGCTGATGGCACAGCACCATCCGGATAAGCTGGTCTCTCAAGGTCTCCCTGAGCATATGATGCGCTTGGCACAAAAGAAGAGTCAGGATATTCAGGCGGCCTACGAATACCTCAAAAAGGCGGCTTAATAAACCGCCTATCCCCGAGCTTCAGCACTCAGGCAGTAAGGGTTAAATTATATTGGTGGCTCGTTAAAACGGGCAGGGCGCGGTAAAGGTCATGCTTTCGCCGCTGCTGGGATGATTTAGGGTCAGCCAGTGGGCATGTAATTGCAAACGCGGTGCACGGTCTTTGGCTTCAGGGTAGGCATAGAGACGGTCGCCCAAGATCACATGACCCAGGGACAGCATATGTACCCTCAGCTGGTGGCTGCGACCTGTGATCGGGGTCAGACGCACTCGGGTATTGTTATCGCCATGTTCAAGCACCTCATAATGGGTCAGCGACGGCTTGCCCTTTTCCATATCTACCATTTGCTTGGGACGATTCGGCCAATCGCAGATCAGCGGCAGGTCCACTGAGCCCGTAGCATCCTTAAGATGGCCATCGACTATGGCGATATATTCCTTAGCGGTTTGTCTGTCCTGAAACTGCATGCTGAGATTGCGGTGCGCTTCTTTGTTCAGTGCCAGACAGATCACGCCCGAAGTGGCCATATCCAATCTATGTACGATTTTAGCGGTTGGAAATACGATATTGGCGCGACGAATTAGGCTATCGGCATGTTTTGGGTCTTTTCCCGGCACCGTCAGCAGGCCGCTGGGCTTATCAAGGATCAGCAGGTCGTCATCTTGATAGATGATCTGCAGATAGGGAAAACGTGGGGGATTGTAGTTTAAAAGCATGACCGGCCTCATAGCGTAAGGCCGGTCATTTTAATGAAATGCCTAGTGGCTGACAACGATTAAGCGAATGGCGTCGAGTTTCACCTTGGCTTTATCTATGTAGTCGTCCATTTCGGCGCGGCTGCGCTGAAAATGTTTCAGCTCTTCATCACGGATATTGGGGTTGATCTCCTTGAGGCTGGTTAGGCGCTCCAGTTCGCTATCAACGGCCTGATGCATGGCGGTTTTCGCCGTCTCACGCAATTGCTCCATTTGCGTTTGCGCCAAGGTATTACCTTGCTCAATAAGCGGATGAATGGCGCTTTGCAGGGCATTCACCAGTTTCGAGGCGGTTTGGCGGCCAACCGCATTAAGCTGTTGGTTAAAGGCATCAAAGGCGACATTTTCCGCCAGGTTATTACCGCCTTTATCAAGCAGTACACGCACCGGAGTCGGTGGCAGGTAGCGCCCCAATTGCAGTGATTTAGGAGCCATGGCTTCGGCAATATAAATCAGCTCGACAAAATAGGTGCCCGCCGGCAGTTTCTTGTTTTTCAACAGGGCCACAGACGCGGTACCGAAATCATCGTCACAGATCATTTCCATTGCGCCTTCGACCATGGGGTGATCCCAGCTGATAAAGTGCAGATCTTCCTGCGCCAAAGCGGTATCCCGGTCAAAGGTGATGCTCATGCCTTCATCCCTGAGACTTGGGAAGTTGGCGCCCAGCATATGCTCCGAGGGTTTCAGCACTATGCTGTTTTCGCCCCTGTCTTCCTGGTTCACGCCCCAGGTATCGAACAGGTTGATCATATAGGTCGGTAGTTCAAAACTGTCATCAACCACCTTGATATCTTCTACCAGGTGCTCGGACTTACCCTGGCCGCTGGAATGCAGCTCCAACAGGCGATCGCGACCGGACTCCATTTGTGTCTTTAACTCACCGTAGCGCGAACTGACGCGTCCAACCAGCTCGCCCAGAACCTCGTCCTGATAGCTGTTATGAGCAAGCAATTGAAGTAACTCATCACCAAATTCCTGGTTAAGCATATGGCCTGTGGTGGAGGTGTGCTCAAAGGCGTTTAAGCCTTCGTGATACCAGCGCAGCAGGGTGTGCTGGGCGCTGTTTTCAAAGTAGGGCACATGAATTTTAATGTCCTGGGTTTGGCCGATACGATCCAGACGACCGATACGCTGCTCCAGCAAGTCCGGGTTTAGCGGCAGGTCGAACAGTGCCAAATGATGGGCAAACTGGAAGTTACGTCCCTCTGAGCCGATCTCAGAGCAGATCAACACCTGAGCACTGTCTTCGATATCGGCGAAGAAGGCCGCCGCGCGGTCGCGCTCGATAATGCTCATGCCTTCATGGAACACCGCCGCTTTAATGCCTTCGCGCTCGCGCAAAGCCTGCTCCAGGCTGAGTGCGGTTTCTGCCTTGGCACAGATCACCAGCATCTTTTGAGGCTTGTTGCTGTTGAGGGTGTCTATGAGCCATTGCACGCGCGGGTCAAACTGAGTCCAGCTGGCATTTTCGCCTTCGAATTCCTGGAAGATTTTTTCCGGGAACAGAGCGCGAATGGCGCTAAGCTCGATGGGGCCACCATTGCCAAGGCTGCCCATTACATTCATGGCCGTTTTATATTGGCTCGGCATGGCCATGGGATAGCTGTGCAGAAGGCGCTGCGGGTAACCACTGATGCCACTGCGGCTGTTGCGGAACAAGATGCGTCCGGTACCGTGTCTGTCCAGCAGCTGCTCTAGTATATGTTCCTTGGCCTGGGTGTCACCGGCACTAAATTGTGCCAGCAGGGCTTCCCCTTGGCTGCCAAGCAGGTTAACAAGTACTTGTTGTTGCTCGGCACTTAGTGCCTGCTCCTGCAAAATGCTGTTGGCGGCATCGGCTATCTCCTGATAATGGCGCTCCTGCTCAACAAAGGCGTCATAGTCATAGAAACGATCCGGGTCGAGTAATTTCAAACGGGCAAAGTGGCTTTGGTGGCCAAGTTGATCCGGGGTCGCGGTTAGCAAGATAAGACCGGCGATGTCCTGGCTAAGCTCTTCAATGCGCAGGTACTCTGTACTTGGCTTGTCCACCGACCAGCTGAGGTGGTGTGCTTCGTCAACCACCAGCAGATCCCAGTCGGCCAGGGTGGCTTGTTCGAACCAGCGTTTTTTCTTGGTTAGAAACTCCAGGCTGGTCAGTACCAGTTGCTCGGTTTCAAACACATTGGCGCTGTCGGCAAAGGCCTCGGCACAGCGCTCTTCGTCGAAAATGGCAAATTTCAGATTAAAGCGGCGCAGCATTTCCACTAACCACTGGTGTTGTAGGTTTTCTGGTACCACGATAAGCACGCGGGCGGCACGACCGGTTAGCAATTGCTGATGTAAGATCATCCCCGCTTCTATGGTTTTGCCCAGACCCACCTCATCGCTCAGTAAAACACGCGGGGCGAAACGCTGGCCGACTTCGCGGGCAATGTGCAACTGGTGTTCAATCAGACTGGCGCGCTGGCCGATAAGGCCCTTCAGTGGCGATTGGTCGCGGTGAAACCTGTGCTGCCAGGTGTTGTAACGCAGGGTATAACGGTCGAAACGGTCGATTTGGCCGGCAAAAAGGCGGTCCTGCGGCTTATTGAACTTAATAAAATGGTCGAGAAAGGTTTCCTTGAGCTCGGTCGGCTCTTCATTATCAAGGCGCGTGCCCTTATAGGTATACAGGCCATCTTGCTCTATCACTTCGCTGACCGTGAGCTCCCACTCATCGGCACTGCGGATCACATCGCCGGGATTAAATAGCACTCGGGTCACCGGCGCTTCGGCCTGGGCATATACTCGGCTTTCGCCGCTGGCGGGGAATAAGATGTTAACTTGGCGTCCTTCCAATGCAACTACGGTACCTAATCCTAAATCCGACTCGGTATCACTGATCCAACGTTGACCTAAGGAAAAATTCATTACGTGCTCAATCTCGACTTTGGGTTATCTAGGCTGGGGCCATGGCGGCCCAAGCAAAAAAAGGCGGCTATATTAGCGCGCAACTTGGTGATTATCACCTGAAAACTGATAAATATTTTGGTGCTTGTTTAGAATATGTACAGCAGCAAAAGAAGGCGCTTTTTGCAAATGTAAAACACCACTTTTTCTGTACTTTTTTGCCGTCATAAAAGCGTCTTTTTATAACCATAGACTAAACTTGAAGTATGCCCTTAAGGCATAACCACCTTGTTAGTGTAGCTGTAAAGGTGCAGATATAATAAAGACAAATTAGGAACGCGCTATGGACAAAGACCGCCTCGTAAAAAGCAGTAAAATGTATGTGCTCGACACCAACGTATTACTTCACGACCCCCTTGCATTCCTCTGTTTCCAAGAACACGACGTCGTCATTCCGATGACGGTACTCGAAGAGCTAGACCATATTAAGGACCGTAAACGGGATGTCAGTCGCGATGCCCGCGTTGCCATTCGAGCCCTCGATGAAGTGTTACGTGATGCCACTCCGGAGCAAATGCTTAAAGGGGTGTTATTGCCGGAAGATAAACGTTCGTCGGAGCTGCCGCGCGGCAAGCTGATCATAGTCAATGATCACCTGTTTGCTGACAGTATTTCCGGCTTGCCGGGCAATGAAAACGACCATCGCATTATCAACTGTGCCGTGTATCTGCAAAAACAATACAGCGATGCCAAGGTGGTGCTGGTCACCAAGGACATCAATATGCGCTTAAAGGCTAAGGGCGCCGGGCTGCATTATGTTGAGGACTATCGCACCGACCAGCTGATTGATGACGTGGCACTTTTAACCTCGGGTTATAAAAAAGTGCAAGGAGACTTTTGGCAGCAGGTTGGCGAGTGTGAAACCGAGCAGCAAGGACGTGATGCCCTGCATCATGTCGCGCGCGAGTTGGTGCCGGATGTGTTTGCCAATGAATATCTGCTTGACGAAACCGGTCACTTTGCCGCCCGGGTGGTGGAATACAACGATACCCATATCACCTTAAAGGATCTCGGCGTGGAGCGCCTGATGTCGCGCAATGCCTGGGGCGTAAAGCCGAAAAATATCTATCAGGGCATGGCCATGGATGCTTTGCTCGACCCGGACGTTGAGTTAGTGCTGCTGACCGGCCCGGCGGGTTGCGGTAAAACCATTCTAGCCTTGGCCTGCGCACTGGAAATGATCATAGAAAAAGGTGTGTACGATAAGCTGATTGTCACCCGAAACACTCCAGAAATTGCCGAGTCTATCGGTTTCCTACCGGGTACCGAAGAAGAAAAGATGGCGCCTTGGTTGGCGGCGATCACAGATTCTTTGGAGGTGTTACATAAGAGCGATGAAAACCCTATTTCCAGCCGTAACTATATTATGGAAAAGGCCAATATCCAGTTCAAGTCGGTCAACTTTATGCGCGGACGCAGTATTCAAAATGCCGTGGTGCTCTTGGATGAAAGTCAGAACTTAACGGCTTCTCAGCTCAAAACCATTATCACCCGCTGTGGTGCGGGTACTAAGCTGATTTGCTCTGGTAACCTGGCGCAAATCGACAGCAGCTATTTAACGCCGCTGACCTCGGGCTTAACCTATATAGTAGAGCGCTTTAAACACTTTGAGGGCAGCGCTACTATCAACCTTAATGGCGTGGTGCGTAGTCGCTTAGCTTCCTTTGCGGAAGAAAATCTATAGCGAACAATGCAGTACAGCGTTTATTATAGGCGCTGTACGCATTGCTTTTGCCGGCTGTTCAGGTATGGTTAGCTCCAGAGCAGAGCCATGCCTGATGACCTGTGGCATGCTAGATTAGGTAAAAGAAAACCACCTTGGTAACAAAAACTACCGTAAAAATACCAAGTAAAGCTCGCTAACCGGGTCTAAACTGGTAACAAAGGTGCGCTAAATAAATAACAAATATAGCTCAGCGACAGGCCTGTAAGGGACGGATTGCTGGGCAAGGTGAAGCAAACAGGAAGGCTCATGAAGTCAGCAAAAATTCTCATTGTCGACGGTGATGAATTAAACCAAGCGATTTTAACCAAAACCCTCACCCCTCAATACCAGGTGCATTGTGTCAATGATGCCGAGGCCATGTTTGCTTGGCTTGAGGACAACAGTGCCGATTTGATCTTACTTGATATCATGCTCCCGGGCATGGATGGTTACGAGGCGCTAAAACAGCTCAAACATGATGATAAAACTCAGCCCATTCCCGTCATTATTATCTCCGCCAGTGACTCCAGTGGCGATGAAGCCAAGGGCCTTGAGCTTGGCGCCATGGACTATATTAGCAAGCCTTTTGGCAGCGCCATTGTTCGTGCCCGAGTGAAGAATCAGCTGACCATTAAACAAAAAAATGATCTGTTGGAAATGCTGGCGAGCATAGATGGCTTAACGGAAATTCCCAATCGTCGTTATTTCGACGAACATTTTGCTCGTGAATGGCGCCGCAGTGTGCGCGCCGGATTGCCTTTGTCTGTGCTATTGATAGATATCGATTACTTTAAGCGTTACAACGACTGCTACGGTCATCAACAGGGTGATGAATGTTTGAAAAAAGTGGCTTCGGCCCTGGTCAATAATTGTCAACGCGGCAGCGATTTTATCGCCCGTTATGGTGGTGAAGAGTTTGTTGCGGTTTTGCCCGGCAGTGAAGAAGACACAGCCATGGCTTTGGCCAATAAGCTATGCAGGGTGATCCGCGAGCTTAATATTCCCCATATAGACTCGCCCATTGCTGAGCACATCACCATCAGCATTGGCGCCACCACCTTTAATGGCGACAACGACGACAACTGTGAAATGGCCTTGATTGAAAATGCCGACAGGGGCATGTATCAGGCCAAGCAAGACGGGCGTAATAGCGCCGCTTTCTACGGCTAAAAAAAGCCGCGTGGGCTTTAATCCACGCGGCTTTTTTATCTTTATAGTTTACCGACCAGTGCCTGATAGGCGCTATCACCAATACTCACCAAACGACCAGCCTTAAATACCAAGGGTGTACATTCATTTTTGCTGATTTTGCCATCGGACTTAACGCTTTGCGTGGCATAAAACAGCACCTGATACTCTTCACCCTGATGAGCAAAGGACTCACTGAAATCCGGTGTGCCCAGGGTTTCTTTGATCACAGCAGCGCTGTTCCCTAGCTCAAGGTGGGCAATATAGTCGCGATTTTGGCGCTGTTGTTTTTGCCAGTCGCTTGATGACCAATGGGCGTCGGCTTCACCGTCATTCACCGAAACGATACAACCACCAAGTAGAGGCAGGGCGACAAGGGCGCAAAGAAGTGCTTTTTTCATTGTTTTGTCCAATTTTTGTTATCTAGTTGGCATTGAATAATCAAGTTCAATGCCAAAAATTTTACTTTATATTTTTCAATTGGTTACACATTATTCTTTTAAGCGGGTTGGTGTTATTTCAAAAGAGTTGGCGAATTTAGCCAACCCGATTGCGAACTTCACCATTGGCATAGGCGCGAATATTTAAGGCCAGCTGGTGGATCAGCCTGTCTCTGGCCTGTTTTGATGCCCAGGCTATATGCGGTGTGAGCAGCAGGTTGTCACCCTGATAGCGAACCAAAGGATTTTCAGGGTTGGCCGGCTCTTCACTGAGCACATCTAAGGCTGCGCCGCCTAGGGTACCATCGGCCAGGGCTGTGGCCAGATCTGCTTCGTTGATAATGGGGCCGCGGGCGGTGTTGACTAAGACGGCTGTCGGTTGCATTAAGGCCAGGGTATCGCGATTTATTAACTGCTCTGTCTCGGCGTTAAGTGGGCAGTGAATACTGACGATATCCGCCTGCGCCAGCGCTTGTTCAAAAGCGATGCGCCCAGGGCGCGGGGCTTGGCCGCGACGTTCGGCAATAAGCACCTGCATATCAAAGGCATGGGCTACCTTGGCCAGGGCCTGGCCGAGCTCACCATGGCCGATAATGGCAAGTTTTTTACCCGCCAGCTCGGCGATCTCATAATCAAGGCGGCAAAACATCTCGCTTTGTTGCCAGGCGCCTTGGCGACAGTCATCTATATACCTATGCAGGTTATTAAGCAGTAAGGAGATCAGGGTAAAGGTATGCTGCACTACGCTGGCGGTGGAATAGCCGGCAACATTACACACAGCAATGCCATGCTCCTTAGCGGCAGTGATATCTATGTTATTGGTGCCGGTGGCGGCAACACAGATAAGTTTCAGCTTAGGCAAGGCCTTAAGCTGCTCGGCGCCAAGTTGCACCTTGTTGGTGATCACTACCTCGGCGTCGGCGCAGCGCGTCACTACATCTTCTGCTGATGTCAGGGGGTGGCGATGAAATTCTCCTAAGGCGGCAATTGGTGCCAGTGAGTTTGCTCCTAAGGTGTCGGCGTCTAACATGACGATGTTCATTTGTGCTCTCCAAATAGGCTATTGGCGCTAGTCTTTCATGGACTAACGTTTAGCGCAAAATTAATCCTTGACCTTAGTGTTAACTCTAAGGTTTATAATGCCTGCTAAGCAAAGAGTTTGAGGGGGAGGAGTGCAGATGCGTATAGGTGAATTGGCCAAACAGGTGGACATGAGTACGGATGCACTGCGTTATTACGAGCAGCAAGGACTATTGAGCGCGCCTCAGCGCAGCGCCAGTGGCTATCGTCAATATGGGGGTAAGCACATGGCACAATTGCGTTTTATTCGTCGTGCCAAGGATGTCGGCTTTAGCCTGGAAGAAATTGCCGAGCTGTTAAAGATAAACTTTGAAAAGGCCGAGCACAGCTGTCAGGAAGTGAAAGATCTGACCCTGAAAAAGCGTGATTTGGTGGCTCAGCGGATCGCCGAGTTACAGCGTTTTCATGCTTCGCTGTCGCAACTGGCCGAGCAATGCTGCGGCAGTAGCGCCCCGGCGCAACATTGTTCGATTCTGACCGCACTGGAGGACATAGATGGACTTAATCAGTAATTTTTGGCAGTTGTTTGTGTTGTCGGCACCTTGGCTGATGCTGGGGTTGTTGATTGCCGGAATCATCAATGTGTATTTGCCGACGCACTTTCTCAATCGTCATCTGGGTAAAGAAGGCCTCTGGACCACGGTGAAGGCGGCGCTAATCGGCGCGCCCATGCCTTTGTGCTCCTGCGGCGTGATCCCGGCGGCGGTCGGCTTAAGACGAGCGGGCGCGTCAAAAAGTGCGACAACGTCATTTTTAGTGTCGACGCCGGAAACCGGGATTGATTCCGTCTCCGTTTCCTATGCCTTATTGGGTCCCTTTATGGCGGTGATAAGACCCATAGCCGCCGTTTGCAGCGCCATTACCGCCGGTTTGCTGGTGGGGCGCGAGGGCAGTTTGGAGCCAAGCGTCACTGCAAGCTCTACACCCAAGCAAGGTGCGTGCTGCGGCTCTAATGATAAGGTGCCTGCAGTTGAGGGCCCATCGAGTTGTTGTGCCTCCGAGGTTCAGCTCGATAAGCAAAGCGGCGGTTGTTGCACCCCACAAACTCAGGTCATACAGGCAACATCCAGTTGCTGTAGTACCGATAAAAAGGCGTCGCAGTCAACACCGCAAGCTCAGCCATCCGCTCTTAGCAAGTTACAGCAAGCGCTGCACTTTAGTGCCACCAAGCTTTTAAGCGATACCGCCTTATGGTTGATGATAGGTCTGTTTTTTGCGGCTGTGGTGCAAACCTATGTACCTACCTCCTATTTAAGCCAATGGGGCAGTGGTATTTTGGCCATGACTGTGATGGTGCTTGTCAGCATCCCCATGTATATCTGTGCCACTGCCTCTACCCCCATTGCCGCCGGCTTGTTATTGGCCGGAGTGTCACCCGGGGCTGTACTGGTCTTTATGCTGGCGGGACCAGCGACCAATATTGCTACCCTAGGTGTAGTGGGCAAGGAGCTGGGGCGCCGCGCGGTTGCTGCCTATCTAACCGGGGTAATAGGTGTGGCCTTGCTGTTTGGCGTGCTCACCGATTACCTGGTTGGTGAATTCGGATTTAATGTCACGCCGCTCGGTGGCCAGCATCATGAGGTGTTACCGCCTTGGTTGGAGCAAGGCTCGGCGGTTATTCTGGCGCTGTTGCTAATGCGCTTGCTGTGGCTAAAATTCAGCCGTAGGTAGGCTATCTCTCACTGGTAAGAGTTGATAAACTTAGCGAATAAATAAAGGGCGCGATACAATGAGCGCCGTTTTTTTGCCTGCAGTTAAAAGGTGAGCACCGTGGATAAGTATGCAGATATAAGACCTTACAACGATGATGAAGTGGCGGCGTCCGTGGCTCGGCTGGTGGCCGATAATGCCTTTGTCGACCTTATTGCTAAGCATAATTTGCCTGCTTGGTTGGCATCAATACGTCTTATTTCGCGGCCTCTGGTGCGCCAGCAGCTACAGCGTAAATGGGGACAGGTTAACTCGGTGCAGCAAGTGCAGCTTGAAGTGGTGCACTATCTTGAGCAGATAGTAAATAACACCACGTCCAAGGTGACCTTCTCCGGCCTTGATAAGCTGGATAAAAATCAGGCCTATTTGTTTATCTCCAACCACCGCGATATTGTTCTTGATCCAGCCTTGGTGAACTTTGGCTTGCACCAGCACGATATGAATACGGTGCGTATCGCCATTGGCGATAACCTGCTGCAAATTCCTTATATCACTGAACTAATGCGCTTGAACAAGAGCTTTATCGTCAAGCGTTCGGCCAAGGCACCGAAAGAAATGCTTAAGGCGCTGACTCAGCTGTCGGCCTATATTTACGACTCCTTGACCGAGGGGCACAGCATTTGGATTGCCCAGCGTGAAGGGCGCACCAAAGACGGTTTCGACCAAACCGATCCGGCACTGTTGAAAATGCTGCAGCTTAATGGCCGCAAGCAAAAGAAAGATTTTGCCGAATATGTGCGCGAGCTAAAAATCGTGCCGGTTTCTATCTCGTATCAGTACGAACCCTGCGCCCTGTCGAAGGCCAAGGAGCTGTATCATAAAAAGCACCATGGTGAGTATGTAAAGTCGGCAGGTGAAGACATCGAAAGCATAGTCGAGGGCTTTACCAGCGATAAGGGTCATGTGCATCTGGCCTTTGGTCAGCCCATTAGCAACGACTGCAGCACCCCGGAAGATTTGGCGAAAACCATAGATAAGCAGATTGTCGAGTCTTTCTATTTGCACCCGGGCAACTACATTGCCGCCAAACATGCCAATGCCGTGGTTGACTCAGAATCCGAAGATGTGAAGGCCTTTGCCCAGCGTATGGAAGCCATCCCAGAGCATTTGCGCGACCTGGTTACCGCCATTTACGCCAAGCCGGTTTTACGCAAAGAAGAAATGGATAACCTTGGCTAACTTTCACTGGTAATTAGACGCCTCAGGCATTAACGTTAGAAATAGGGTTTATGCTTTGAAGTGCCTATGCAACAGCTTGAAATATTCTCCATCGATAGCCCCTGTAAGGGGATCTGCCAGGTCAATAGTCGCGGCTATTGTCTTGGTTGTTATCGGTCGCGAGAAGAGCGGTTTCATTGGAATCAGCTCAGCGATGAGCAAAAGCGTCATGTCAATTTGCTGTGTCAACAGCGTTATAAGCGTTTCTTAGCGCGCCAACAGGAACAAGGCCAGCAACCGCCATCCATGGAGCAGGGCGAGCTCGACTTATAAGCCGTGCTTTTTGCGCAGCTGCGCCACCACCCCACTTGCCTCTAACTCCTGCAATACCGCTAAAAGCTTGGGAATTTTATCCTCATGGCGCTTATGCAGGTAATGATAACTGTAGTAGTTTTGCAGATGATGGCGGGTAAAGGGTTGCTCGGCGCGATTTCGGTAGCCTTGCTTGAGGTGGAAATCAAGCAGCACCACGGCTTCAACCTGTCGCTGGGCCAAGAGGTTCAGCTGCGCCGCCACGCTTTCCAATTTAATAATTTGGCCATTGAAATTATTGCTATGCAGGTATTGCTCGGTGACCGGGTAACCATTGCGGATGGCAACCCGAGCGAGCTCCTGTAGGCTGCAGTAATGACAACGGGTGAGCATAAAAAGCTCAAACTTAAACAAGGGGAAGTTTACCCGCACCAGGTTCTCATAGCGGGTTTCTATATTGGCGATGCGTCCTAGCTGACCGTCTAGCTCCCCCTCATCTGCAGCGGCCAAGGCCTGAGGGTGATCGAAGTCAATGATCTCCAGCTCATAGCCGAGCTGACTATAAGCCTGTGACATCAGTTCGATGACAAAGCGCGCCTGGGCGGTGTCCATCGGTCTGTTAAAGGTCATCTTAGTGCTGTTGTTTGCCCCATGGGCATTGCCTAGGGCGCAAAATAGAGCCACTAGCAGCAATCGCGGCAGCACCAAGGCAAAGATGTTTTGCATAAATACCTGCTGGCGTAACACTACGACCTTGAAGAAAAAATTAGCGGGATCAGGAAGCAGTGAGTATCATTATTTTATTAATCACATTGTTAAATTTATGTGATGATTTTTTCTATTTTAGGTAACCTGGAGTAGAAATACTAGCCCTAGCTTAGCGGCCGCCCCATACACCCTGGGTGCTATCTGTTATAGTATAGGCTCCGTCAGTTATTAAATAGTGTTGCAGCGATGAGTGTCAATCTTTGCCGTCTTCCGCGAGAAGAGAAGTACCGAATTCAATTGGACTATGAAGCCTCGTTTTGGGCGTATCAAATTATCCGTGGCAAAAATGCCCGGGATAAGGTTTATGAAGCCATCAATATGCGTCCGATTTCGGAGCAAGGCTACTTAAAGCAGCAGTTTGAACATTTCTTAGCGATGATGAGCGCATCGCCGATGACCCCCCAGTGGCGCAACGCGTACCCGCCCTCGCCACCCCCTTGGTGAACAAATTTTATGATAGGGTCGGCGCCCGAGGTCGTGCCAATAAGCAAGACCAAATTTGGGTGGTGCGTTGCGACAATGACATAGTGGCGGCAGCCAGAGTCAGTGTTCTTGAACAACAACATTTTTTATGTGGCGTGTTTGTAGAGGCAGATTATCGTCGTCAAGGTTTGGCCGCCACTTTAATACGTCAGGTCTGTGCCGAATTACCTGGTCCCATCTATAGTTTTATCTATCAGCATCTGCGCCCCTTTTATGAACAGCTGGGTTTCGCCGCGGTTGCTACTTTGCCCGAACACCTGGCGTCGCGCTTGCAAAGTTATCGTAATCAGGGTCGTGATGTGTTGGCCTATTGCTATCAGGGAGTGGCAGATGCGTAATTACTGGTTGGTATTATTGAGCTTGTTTTTGGTCGTCACCGCGAGCGTCAGCGCCAAGGTGCAGCGTTTGTCGCCCAGTGAGGGGCTGTCGCAAAGCTATGTCGGTAATATGCTTATCGATCACCAGGGCTACCTGTGGCTGGCCACCGAAAGCGGTTTAAATAAATACGACGGCTATCAAGTAAAAATTATCAGCGATGAAAAGGGCGAGCTTGACGACGCCATGATCGATGCCCTGCATATGGATAAACAAGGGCAAATTTGGACTTCATCCATTCTTAATGGCCTTTATCGTTATCATAACGGCAAAGGGGTGCTGGAAAGGGTAGTGGCACCGCCGAAGGAATTAGACCCCGACTTTGCCACCGCAGTGTTTTCCATGCATTCCCTCGACGATAATAAGATGCTGCTTGGCCGTGGCGGCGATGTTGCCATGCTCGACCCGCAAAGCGGTGCCATTACCAGCTTATTTAAGGTGGGCAGCGGCGAAAACAACGCTCTGGTGCGGGTGTTTTTTCAATACCAGCACTATGTGTTTATCGGCACCACGCACGGTGCCTTTGTTTATGATCTCAAGAGCCAGCAGGTGCGCCCGCTGCAACATTTGCCGCCGGGCAGCAGTGGTATACACAGAGACAATGTAAAATCATTCGCCCTGGTCGAGCAGAGCAAGTTATTGATAGGCACGGTAAAGGGCTTGTATGTCACCGATATCAGCGATTTAGATGCCCTGTTTGCCCAGCCGCAGCGGCCATTTCAAAGTACGACGCTTTTGTCGGAGTTGAATATCTGGCAAATAAAACCCCTTGGCGGGGGGATGCTGATGTTGGCCACGGATAAGGGCTTGTTTGAGTATGAGTGGCAGGCTAACCGCTTGCGCAAGCACCAAAGGCTGAGCGACAGCCCTTACAGTCTTTCCGACCCCAGTGTGATCAAAATAGTGGAAACAGAGCTGGGCGATCTGTGGCTGGGCACCAAAAGCGATGGCGCCTTTTTTCTTCCCAACAAGCGCTTTGAGTTTCAAAATATCACAGCCGATAATCTCGGTGGTGATGGTTTGTCCCATCATAATATCTGGAGCTCGGTACAAAGTGGCGACACCCTGTATTTAGGCACTCATAACGGTTTAACCCAGGTCAACCTGGCGACAATGCAAAGTGAGGTGAAGTTTAAAAGTTACCTCAGCGATGAACTCGACAATGTCTTTAGCATTTACACCCTGATCCCTTATCGTCGGCAGTTGCTGATGAATACCACCCGTGGTTTATTTAGCTATAACCAGGACACCGAGGAGTTAACTAAGCTGCAGGCCAGGAAGCAAGAAGATCAGGCCTACCTTGAGGGCTATTTACATGGCCTGTATTTGACCCAGGATGGCCGGTTATACGGAGTCAATCAGAATCAGGGGTTCTTCTATTTTGATCTGGGATCACAGCAGGTGCATCCTTTGGGTGGTGACCTGGACAAGCATGATCCGTTTTTGGCCTTGGGGTTCAGCGCTCCGTTAGCGGATAACCCTCTGCAACCCTTGTTTTTCTCCGGCGGTCAGCTGCTGCGTTTCAATGCCCAAACGCAAACCCTGCAAATGCTTTATCGGGTGCCGCAATCTCATGGCAGTTTGGCCATCAACCTTAATGGTTATGTGGTGGATAACAATAATATCCTGTGGCTGTCGTTTTCCAATCATGGTCTGGTGGCCTTAAACGCCAGCAACTTTAATTTTATTAAACACATAGATTTACAGCGCCGCGGTCCGGGTAACCTTATGTATGATCTGGTGCTCGATGATATGGGTATGGTGTGGATGAGTAGTCATAAGGGCTTATGGCGCTTTAACCCACAAAATGAGCACTTTTTTCAGTTCACTAATCTGGAAGGCCTAGCCACCAATGAATTTAACCTGGGCTCGGTCAGTCGTCGTGACGACGGTCGCCTGGCATTTGGTTCGGTTAAAGGCGCGACCTTGTTTTATCCGCAGCGCAATATACCGCAACGGGCCTTGCTGCAAGGGGTTAATTTTACCTCGGCAGAGCTGATGTACCGCGCGCTTGAGCTGCCAACCATGGGGCCTTTAACCCAGGTTCACCTTGACCATGATGATGTCGGCTTAGAGATCACCTTCAGCGCCATGGCCTTTAATTATCAGGACAGGGTTATTTTCGAGTATCAGCTCGATGGCAGCCAGAAAAGCTTTACCCGGGATAATAATCGCGTGGTCTTCCCCAAGCTAAACCCTGGGGAGCATCTGCTTCAGGTGTGGGCGCGGGACCCCTTTACCGGCGAGTCGACCGAGCCAGCACGCTTGAGTATTAGCGTTGCCTACCCGCCGTGGAGCTCGCCTAGTTTTATCACCCTGTATGTGATTATTATCGCCAGCCTGATAGCCATGTGGATGTATCGTCGCAATCGCATTCAAAAGATGCTGATGGCGGCGCATAAACAAAGCAAAGAGTCGGCGGCGCGCCTGAAATTGGCGCTCGAAGGCAGTCACTCCGGGGTATGGGACTGGCATCAGCATGAGAGCAAAATTTATCAACCACGGTTGCGTGAGGAGCTGGGCTATAGCTATGAGCATTGTCAGCTGGATCAATATCTGGCGTTGATTCACCCGAATGAAAGACAAAAATTCCGTATCGAATGGCTGGAATTTTTATCCACCGACAAGGGTTACTTTAACTGCGTCTATCGCCTGCGCCACAGCAGTGGGCAATGGCGTTGGTATAAAGACTTTGGCAAGGTGATGCAATGGGAAGGTACCCATCCGGTGCAGGTAGCGGGCACCTATACCAATATGACTCGGGAGCTGGTGTTAGAAGAAAATGCACGCATGTTTGGTGCCGCCTTTGAGCAGGCCAGCGACTGGCTAATTATTTTTGACTCCAAGCTGCGCATCGTTGCCACCAATCAGGCGTTGCGGGAAAATTTTGATTACCCCACCAGTAGCCCATCCTCACGACGTCTGAATCTGGGGCTGTCGAAAAATGTGCGCATTAACTATCTGCGTATTTTGAAAGGCTTACGTGTGGGGGAGCATTACCAATGCGAAGAGCAGGTAGTGCTTAAAACCGGTGAGCAGGTTCCCGTGCTGCTGAAGATGAGTGCGGTCGCCGACAGCGAGCAGCACAGCACCAGCTATATAGTGATGCTCACAGATATCAGTGAAGCCAAGCATAGCTTGGAGACCCAACAACAGCAGGCGCACTACGACAGCCTTACCGGCTTTCCTAATCGTCCCTTGTTTATGGATAGGGTTGAACACGCACTGGAGCAAGCACAACGGGATAACCGCGGCTGTGCATTGCTGCTGATCAATGTGCCCTTGCCGGTTGTGGTTGGTTTCGAGGAGCAAGCGGCTGAGCAGCAACTGCTGAGTCTGGTTTATCGCCTGCAAAGGGCAGTGCGCTCGCAAGACAGTTTAGGGCGCATCGAGGCTGAGCAATTTGCTCTGTTACTTGAAGATATAGATGCGCTGGAGCAGGTGCTGGCGGTGTGTCGTAAGGTACAGGAGGTGCTGATGCGCCCCTGTCATGGCACACTCGGCGCCGCCAACGCCAGTATAGGTGTGGCGCTCTTCCCCGAAGATGGACAGCAGGGCGAAGCTTTGCTTAAAGGCGCCGAATTGGCGCTGTATCAGGCCAAACGCAGCGGTCGCAACCAGTTTCACTTCTTCCAGCCAGACATTAATGCTCAGGTGCAGCGTAGTCTGGCCACAGAGCAAGCCTTAATGATTGCCGCCGATCAGTGCCAGTTTATAAATCACTATCAGGGCATTTACGCCATGCAGGATGCCGAATTACAAGGCTTTGAGGTCTTGCCCTACTGGCAACATGATGAGCAGCTATTGGCACCGCAGGAATATTACCCTCATATACGCCAAACCCGGTTGTGGTCAAAACTCCTATTGCAAACCTTAGAGCGGGCGGTGCTTGAATGTCGCCTCTGGCATAGACAACAACCACTGCTGCACTTGTCTTTAGCTATCAAGGGACGTGAATTCAGCCAACCCGGTAGCATGGGCGATATTGTTCACTTGCTGCACAGCTATGATTTCCCCATTAGCTGTTTGGTATTAGAGATTTCGGTGCATGACTGGCAGCGCCTCGACGCCGATGCCAGGCAAGTGCTGCAAAAGCTGGTGATATCAGGCATGTGTTTGTCTTTGCATATTAAGACGGTGGACGAATTTTGCGTGCCCGAGCTGGGAGACGAGTTATTTCAACAGGTGAAGTTGGGCGCCGAGCTCAGCGCCTTGTTGTGTGTGGACTATAAAGCCTATAACAAGGTCAGCCGTTATATGCCTATTTTCGCCGCCATGAACATTGAGGTGCTCGCCATGGGCGTGGCCGATGATAAACAGCAGCGTCAGTTGTTAAACCTGGGTTGCACCCTGATGCAGGGCGACGCGTTAGCGCAGCCCTGTCATGGTGATGGGGTGGCCGATTTACTCGCTAAGGCCTGTATTATTCCAAATGATGGCCACACTGGGGACAAAAGCGCTTAAGCAAGGGGTGCTGATCGCGCACTTGCTCTTCCAGGTGCGCCGCTTCTTGCACGCTTAAGCCGAGCTCAAGGCGCAATTCATTCAGTTTTACCCGCTCTGGATGGCAGATAATGCCGTCTTCCATCAGCTGATGCACCATTTCACTGTAGGCTCTACGGCGCTTGCGCAACTGCTCGGAAAAGCTTGAAGCCAGAATACCGGTAGGGATGGCAACCATGCCCATACTGAGGATGGTAATAATGCCGCCGAAGATTTTCCCCATCAGGGTGACAGGTACGGTATCGCCGTAACCCACTGTGGTTAAAGTGATAATAGCCCACCACATGGCGGCGGGAATGGAGCCGAATTTATCCGGTTGCACATCGTGTTCGAGCAAATAAATGCCGCTGGCGGCAATAATCAGGATCACCGTCATAATAAAGAATGCCGCCAGTAACGAGCTGGCCTCTTCCTGTATGGTGTTCAGCATCAGCTGCATGGCGCGGGAATAACGGGTGAGTTTGAAAATTCGCAATAACCTCAGCACCCTTAAGAAACGCAGATCGAAAGGCACCAGGAACATTAATAATGAGGGCAAAATAGCGATTAGGTCGATCACCGCCATGGGCGATATGAGATAGCGCAGGCGCCTTTTTGTTGGGCTTAGTGAGCTGTCGGCAAAACGGTTTAAATCGACGCTGGCCCACACCCGAGCCAGGTATTCAACGGTGAAAATAAGTACCGATATCAATTCAAAGTAGAAAAAAAAGCGCGTATGTTCGTGTGCCATGCTGGGCACAGACTCCATCACTATGGCGAGCACATTGGCAAAAATTAAGGTCATTAAAAAGGCATCGAAGGCATAACCATAGCGCTTCGATTTGCCGCGTGCTTCAAACACATCGGCCAGCGTGGTTCTTATTTTTTTAATCATCTTCTATTCTTTTATTGAGTTCGCGGCGCATATGAATAGTGCCTTCTTCAAAGTCACGACTGATAGTAAACCCTAACTTACGCGCTAACTCTATCATACCCGTGTTCTCCCACAGGGTCATGCCCTCGATACTACCAACGCCCTGTTGCTGGCAATAGTCTACGGCGGCACCAAGGAGAATGCGCCCCAAACCCAGCCCTTGGGCTTGTGAGCCAACGACTATGGCAAATTCCCCGACCAGGTTGTCCGGGTCCATTAGCACCCGGGACACGCCTAAGGTGACATTTTCACCGCGCTGTTTACGGGTGACGATAAAGGCCATTTCTCTGTCATAGTCGATCTGCGTCATCTTGGCCAATTGCTCATGGCTAAAGTGCGGCATTTCGCCAAAAAAGCGCCGGTATCTGTCTTCTTTAGTAAGTGACTCGTCGAAACGGCGGTGAGCCTGCTCATCCTCGGGACGAATGGGACGCAACAGCGCCTCGGAGCCGTCTTTTAGGGTGACCCAGCGTTCCAGCTCCTTGGGATAGGGACGAATGGCCAGGCGCTTACGATGGGCAAGACGCTTATAACGGCTGATACCTATGCTTGCATCGAGCACTAAAAATTGACTCTGGGTGGCCAGCAAGGGGTTCAGCTCCAGGCTGTGGATATCCGGCTGATCGACGATTAACTGCGAAACCCGGGTGAGCAGGGCGCATAAGCGATACTTGTCGACCTTCTCCGGCAAGGTGCGCTCTTTAAGCACGCCCTTATCCAGGGCATTGGCAATTAAGTACTTGGCCAGATTCATATTCAGCGGCGGCAGGGCCACCGCAGCCTGGGAATAATCAAGGGCACTGCCGGCCTCGCCAAGTAAGATCACCGGGCCAAATTGTGGGTCGGTTTTGATGGCGATACGCAGCTCATGGGCCCCGGCACGTGGCGCCATGGGCTGAATGGCAAAGCCGTCGATACGGGCCTCGGGGTAGACCTGATTAATGCGCAGTAAAATGGCAAACGCCGCTTGCTCGACCTCATGCTCATCGCTGAGATTAAGCACAACACCGCCGACCTCGGATTTACTGGCGATATCCGGGCTTATCAGTTTAAGCACCACGGGGAAACCGCATTCAGCGGCGACTTCCGCAGCCTCACTGGGTGTGGTGGCAATGTGGGTAGTCACTGTGTCTATGCCGTAATAAGCCAGCAGCGGCGCCGCCTGATGGGTGCTGAGATAGTGCACGTTGCGGTCCAGATGGGCGCTGATCTCTGCCTGGGCTTCTTCGACCTGAATATCCAGCTCATCAACAATGGACTCTGGGGTTTGCGTCAGGTGTTTTTGGTTACGGCGGTAATTGATCAAATGCATATAGGCACCAACCGCACCTTCTGGGGTGCGATAGGTGGGAATGCCACCTTGGGCACAAATGCGCCTGGCCTCATAGGCGGCGTCTTCACCCATAAAATTGGTCATCACAAAGGGGCGCTTGCGAGCGTCTATTTGCGCCAAGGTGTCGACTATAATACGGGCATAATCGGCGCTTGGCGCTAACGCCGACGGGGTGTGAATAATCAGCAGGTTTTCCACTTCCTTGGCTTCGAGCAGAATCTTCAGCGCCTGCTGATAACGCATTGGGTCTGAGTCACCAAATATATCCACCGGATTGTGAGTACTGTCCGCCTGGGGGATCACCTTGTTTAATGCCTCTAAGGTGGCCTCGCTAAGCTCACAGAGCTTACCGGAGCTTTGTACCAGGCTGTCGACTGCCATTACTGCCGGACCGCCGCCATTGGTAAGTATGCACAGGGGTTCTACCTTGAGTAATTTTGGATGCAGCGCCAGTGTTTGCGTCGCCGCAAAGAGCTCGCGTAAATCATTTACCCTAAGCATACCGGCGCGCTGGATCAGGGCATCATAGACCGCATCGCAGCCGCTGGCCCCGCCGGTGTGCGCAGATGCGGCCAGGGCACCGGCATCGGTGCGTCCGGTTTTAATCACGATCACGGGTTTACTAAAGGCGGCGGCTCGGGCTGCGGAAATGAAGCGCGAATATCTTTGAGATTATCTATGTATAAGAGCACAGCCTTGGTGCGGGCGTCGCGGCCGAGAAAGTCCAGTAGTTCGCCAAAGTCGATATCCAGGCAGTCGCCCACGGAAATAAAGTAAGAAAAGCCAATATCCTTATGTTGTGCCCAGTCCAAAATGGTTGAGCACACCGCCGCCGATTGTGAAATAAAGGCAACCTTGCCGGGGCGGGTCACTGTATGGGAAAAACTGGCATTGACGCCAAGATGGGGGATCATCAAACCCAAACAATTGGGCCCCATTAAATTCACATGCTGAGCTTTACAATGTTGTTGTAATTCGGTTTTTTGCTCGTCACTGAGGCCCGCCGCGACCACGATAACATTACGACAGCCCTGTTTGGCGAGATCGCTGATAAGTGGTAATAAGGTGGCTTTATTGGTACAAATGATGGCAATATCGGGTGGTTGAGGCAGCGATGCAATATCGGCATAGGCCAGCACCCCGTGTACCGCCTCGTATTTTGGTGTGACCGGCATTATTGGACCGTTAAAGCCGCCTTGCAGCAGGTTGCGCATCACAATGTAGCCCGGGCGCATGGGATTGTTCGAGGCGCCGACAACAGCTATGGATTTAGGGTTGAAGAACTGACTAATGCGTTTTACGCTCATAGCTTACTCATTTTGGTACACTGGATACCGAAATATAGTCTCATACTTGTTGCAAAAAGGAAGCATCAATGCACAAAAGTATAACGCACATCAATATTTTACCTGCTTTTCTTCTAGCCTTGGGGTTGGCCTCTATCGGCATCTTGCTCAGCAATGCCATCATAGAGTTTAAGGCTATGGATCGCACCGTGGTGGTGAAGGGATTAGCCGAGCAGCAGGTACAGGCGGACACTGCCATTTGGCCCATAGTTTTCACCGAAGCCGGTGAGCAACTAGAGCAGGTTACCGGTGCGGTGGAGCAAAAACAAAACGCCGTGGTGGCATTTTTAAAGCTGCACGGTTTTAGTGACGAGGAAATCTCCCTGGGGCAGGTCACAGTAGTTGATAAAAAAGCGCAGCAATACGGACCCGAGCAGGTCGGCCTACGCTACCTGGTTAGCGCCAATATGTCGGTGTACAGCCAAGATCCTAACAAGGTACGCCATGCCAGCAGTCAGATCAGCGAACTGGCTAAGCAAGGTATCGCCATAGGCGGTGACCGTTACACCAACCGTATTGAATACCTGTTTACTGGCTTAAACGATATTAAGCCGCAGATGATAGAGCAGGCCACCCGCAACGCCCGCGAAGTGGCGGTTAAATTTGCCCGCGACTCGGACTCGACGCTCGGCAAAATTAAATCGGCGCGTCAGGGACAGTTTAGTATCAGCGACCGAGATTCAAGCTCGCCGCACCTGAAGAAGGTGAGGGTAGTGAGTACGGTTGAGTATTATTTGGTGGACTAATATTTTTGAGTTCGGGCGCGGACAATCGCTTTTCTTTTTGATTGTTGTAGTTCGGTGCTTAGCGCCGACAGCGGCTTGATCTGGTCTATCGTGTCGGTCAGCTGACTGCGGTGGTAATTGATGATCTTGTCGCGTTGGCGACGGCAACCAAAGGGCGGTTTGCGCCAACCGCCCCTTGGAACCCCAAGGCGCCCGTGATTCGCTTATGCTTGCGAACTCAGCGTTTTGTTAAACGTTTCGTTTAGTCATTGAGGCGATTTAACAGCACATCCCTGTGCTGATAAATCTAGCTCGGCATCGTGCCTCACTCTTAATGACACACTCCACAACAAAATCTGAGATCGAAAGCGCGAATCTAAACGGGAGGTTCGATACCTGTGAGCTTGGAGTAAATTAACGGGGAAGTTCTAATTTAACGCTATATCCGCTCCCATAGAGCCAGAAAAAAGAACGACTGCAAGTCCAGCAAGCTGAAGAAAGAATGGGCTCTTAGCTTCTGACCAGTGCAAAATTAAATATATTATCGAAACGGGTGAGATAAATAGACACGCCAATCCCCAAAGGATATTGGTTTTAAACGCAGCTATTAGAAAACCTATTCCACCTATGAGAAATATTACAATTCCGATAAATGCCATAATTTCCATATTTTTATTCCATGTTTTTTAAAGTATTAATGTGCCTAGTTAATTTTTGAACCACTAATGGCCAGAAACCTTTCTGTTTTAGGTTGACCATTCCCCAATTTAGTACCTATTGTTGCCACTTATCCTGGGTTGGGCGCCCAGCCGGCGCGTTTTTGGTGACGGCTATTGGTTGTCAACTCTACTCACCAAGATTGTCAGTTTTTGAGTGCCAATTTCTATACTGGCTTCTTTGCCATAGGCAACCGTGAACGATGGGGTGAGGGTGTCATTCTCAAGGGTAAGTGCCGTAATAACATCTGCCGTTTCATCTTGGTTCGGCTTTACCGTCAAATTGTAGCTAAAGTTCTCGCCAATGGTCATTGAAGTCGCTTTGTCCGCTTCCACTAGCACAACAGGCGAAGCAACCAATTCACCATTTGTATAGACTGAAGTAGTGACTTGGTAAGTCTCAGCAGCGAAGCCCGAGGCAGAAGCCAATAGAGAAAGCGCTAACAAACTCGTGTTAATTTTCATTTTAATTTCCCTATCCTAGTGTGAGGTAAAAAACAGCTTGTCATAATTTGGTAGTGGCAACGCCGGCATTAGTCAGCATGCACCTTTCCCCGTTCGTTTCCACATATATTGATAACAAATCGTTCAAGTTTTTGCCAGCTAAGACTTTTTCATAAGCGTACTTTAAAGATGGCGAGGATTAGCCGAAAGCCTTGTGTTTCCTCTGTCTTGACGTCGGTGAACCGACCAGATCTAACCTTTGAAGCAAGCTTTTCGAGAAGGTCTAATGCAAGCTTTCAAACAGGCCTGTATGAATGATATTGCATGGTTATATTTTAACCTTTAACTATCCTTAGAGATTAACAATAGGAGAGCAATATGAAACTTAACCAAGTGAAAATAATATTGTTGAGTGGGCTTATCGCAGGCCTGCCCTATGGCGCTTTAGCAAAGGATCTACCTAAAGAATTTGTTGATAAAGAAGGAAATATTACCTTAGCGACCGATTTTCGAACCTCAACCACCCACCTTGGCTCCTGGTTGGTACCCAGCGGTGATGCCAGCGGCTTTCACGGCGTTTATGCCAGCGAGGGCACGTTAGAGCACTATCGCAACACCGGCGAGTTTCCCGACGGGGCGGTGATTATTAAAGAGTTAAGGGTGGCCGAGAGCGGTGATTTTACGACCGGCCAAGGCGTCAGTTACGAGAGTGGACAGATCAAACAATGGTTTGTGATGGTCAAGGACGGTAAAAACAGGTTTGCGGACAACCCCTTGTGGGGAGACGGTTGGGGGTGGGCATTATTTAAACCTGATAATCCGACGAAAAATGTAGCCACCAACTACAAAAATGACTGCTTAAGTTGTCATATGCCAGCCAAGGATACTGACTGGGTGTATACCCAAGGCTATCCCGTATTGAAAAAGTAGTTATGTGCTAACGCCCAAGTAATGGCTTGAACCGAAAATTGCTATGGTTTCGGAACAAGCCATTGTTGATCTGGTCTTCACCCTAACTCAAGCCTCTGTGCCGAATCCTTACTAGCTTTTAAGGTCAAACCTATTCGTTTTCGCATCAGGGCCGGAGGCAGAATAAACTCCTATGGTAATGATACCTATTATCATTTAAAATGACCGGGTTGTTAGCCAATGGAATTGCAGTTTGAAACGCGTAGCACGAAAAATTCATTTGACCCTGGCGCTGGTGATCAGCGTTTTTTTAGTGCTGATGTCACTCACCGGGGCGCTTTTGATCTATGCCAAGGATATCCAACTGGCGGTGAATCCTGAGCTGTGGCAGCGCGCCACATCTGAGGCGCCCTTGGATCTGGATACCCTGTATCAAAAAGTACAGGAGCAGAGCGGGCAAAAGATAGAGTTTATCAGTATAGAAGAAGATAGCCGCTGGGCCTGGCAGGCAAGGCTGGCCGATGGCAGTTATGCGAGCCTGGAGCCAAGCACGGGAGAGGTACTGCATAGCTACGATTATTACGACACCTTGTACGGCTTTACCATGGGTCTGCATCGCTGGTTATTATGGCGCGACGGTGAGGGCAAAATGCCGCTGCGCAACTGGGTGTCAACCATGGCGCTGGGCTTTATGCTGGTGCTCTTGGTCGGTTTTTATCTCTGGGCCAAGCCCAAGCAACGCTTAAAACGTCTGAAGATAAACCGACGCGCCAAGGCCCGGGTGATCAACCGCCAGGTGCACCATGTGCTCGGCGTGTATACCTGCTTGCCCTTGCTACTTATCGCCTTTTCCGGCATTGCCTTTAACTGGAAGGCGCCGACACAGGCCGTGGTCAACGCCGTGCTGCCGGGGCAGGTTGAATCCCGCCCTCAGGTTGATGACATTACCCCCATGGCGCAAACGCACTTCCAAGAGGCGTTTGAAAAGGGTTTGGCCGTGTTTCCGGAGGCTGCCTTGTTTCGCATTTATTTCCCCAAAAGCGCGGAAAAGCCTTTGGCGCTGCGCCTCAAACAACCCGGAGAAAGCCATGCCTATTCCTGGGTCTGGGTGAATCCTTACAGCGCGCAAGTGATTAATAGTTTCGATGGCGCCGCCGCCAATCTGCCTACTCAGGTATGGAATTTTAAATACAAGTTTCATATCGGTGATTTTGCCGGGCCCATAGTGCAGGTGCTCTGGTTGTTGCTGAGCCTATTGCCGGTATTCTTTGTGGTTTCCGGGCTGGTGATGTGGCGAGGACGAAAATAAAAACGCCGGTCACTGACCGGCGTTTTTTCATTCCAATCTCAATAGTAAGATTAGGCGGCTTGCTTCTTAGCAACCCATTCGTCCACCATTTCTTCAAGCAGGTTTAACGGTACCGGGCCGTTTTTCAATACCACGTCGTGGAATTGACGAATATCAAACTTGTCACCCAGAGCCTTTTTCGCTTCTTCACGCAGCTCAACGATCTTCAGCATGCCGACCTTGTAGGCTGTGGCTTGTGATGGCATTACGATATGACGCTCAACCATTTTCACCGCATCCGAGGTGGCATTCGGTGTGTTGTTTACGTAGAAATCGATGCCTTGCTGACGCGTCCAACGTTTGGCGTGGATACCTGTATCAACAACCAGGCGACAGGCGCGCCATAGTTCCATGGCCAGGCGACCAAAGTCCGAGTAAGGGTCTTGGTATAGGCCCATTTCTTTTGGCAGTAGCTCAGAGTACAGTCCCCAGCCCTCGGTGTAGGCGGTGAAGCGGCCAAACTTACGGAAACTAGGTACGCCTTCAAGCTCTTGGGCAATGGCGATTTGCATATGGTGACCTGGGATCCCTTCGTGATACGCCAGGGCTTCCAATTGATAGGTCGGCATGGCTTCCATATCGTACAGGTTGGCATAGTAAACGCCCGGGCGTGAGCCATCCGGCGCAGGCTGCTGATAGAAGGCTTTACCCGCAGACTTTTCACGGAAAGCTTCTACCGCCTTCACGGTTAAATCTGCCTTAGGCTTCACGATAAACAGCTCGTCTAAACGACTCTTCATATCATCGATTACGCGTACCGCTTCGGCCAAGTAAGCATCGCGGCCTTCTTGGGTATCTGGGTAGTAGAACTGCTTGTCGGTTTTCATAAATTCCATAAAGGCTTTGAGATCGCCCTCGAAACCCACCTTTTCCTTGATCGCACGCATTTCATCATGGATACGCTGCACCTCGGCAAGACCGATGGCATGAATTTCATCCGCCGTTAGGTCGGTGGTGGTGGTGCGCTCAAGCATGGTGTTATAGAAGGTTTTACCGTCAGGGAACTTCCAGGCGCCGTCGCGCTCATCGGCACGCTTTTCAAGCTGCTGCAAGTAACCGATAAGGCTGGCGTAGGCCGGCTTAACCGAGACCTTAAGGGCTTCGGTGGCCTCGGCGATAAGGGCTTGCTTTTGCTCTGTATCGATCTCTAGCTTTTCGATTTTGCGTTTAAAGTCGGCCAGCAGGGTTGAGTCCTGCTCGCCACCAAACGGCGCGCCGGTAATGATGTTTTGGCTCGCTTCAATCACATGAGGGAACACGAACTTAGGCGCAATAATACCCTTGCTGGCACGGGTTTCCAGGTTTTCTTCCAACTGGGCAAACAGCTTAGGCACGCCGTTTAAACGGGCGATATACGCCTTTGCTTCTTCTACATTGGCAATGCTGTGCTGATTAATTAAAAACGCTGCCACCATGGAGTGGGTACCATACATCTGGTTTACCGGGTAGGTGTGGTAGCGCCATTGGAAATCATTAATGCCTTCCTCAAGGTTTTGCTGCATCAGGTCGTAGCTCACCTGTGTAGTGGCGTCGAGCTTGCTGCGGTCGATGGTTTTCAGCATTTCCAGATCTGCCTTGGCCAGAGCCAGGTCTTCTAGGGCGCGCTCTTCGCTTTCGTCATCCCACTTATCATAGTCTTTTTTAATACCCATATAAGTTTGGAATGTAGGGCTGCGCATGATGTTGCGGTTAAAGACTTCTTCAAAAAAAGCGTTGGCTTTTTCGACTTCGCTTTGAGCAATCTCTTGTACCGGCGCTGGCGTTGCGGCCGGTGTGCTGGTGTTTTGTGTGTTTTGGCAACCGGCCAGCAGTGTGGCGCTGATGGCTGCGGCGATAAGTGTTAGCTTGCGCATAGTTATTTTACCTATCCTTTCACTTGTTGTTGTGCGAAGGCAGATGCCCCGCGAAAGTTAAAATAATCTTGTTGTTTTAAGGCTCCGATGGGAGCGGTTTTAAAATGGATTTAATGTGTAGCCTTGCTGCTGCAGTTGCGCATGGGCGGTCATGGCGGAAAGCGCCATTTGTACACCGGGGATCAACTGCTCGGCACTGATTTTATAATGGGTTGCAGACTGACCGCACACATAGACCTGGGTGTTGTTATCCAGTAATTGTCTGATCAGGGCCTGATTTTTGTTATCCACCCCTAATCGCTCTTTATAGAATTTATTGCTCAGCACATCGACCGAGGCGCCACCATGAACAACCAGGGCTAATTCAATATTTTCTGGTTTAACCCCGTGCGCCACATGCATATTAATAAAGCGCGCCAGGGAATTGATATGGTTATTTTGCTCGCCGGCCTTGGCCGCAGGGGCCACATCGAAGGCGATTTTAAAGCGGGTATCCGCAGCTATGGTGGCATGCTCTGGTACCTGATAAAAGTAACCAAAGTCTTGAATAACAGGGTTTGCTTGTTCACCGTAAGCCCAAGGGCTCAATAAAAAAATAGCTAAAAGCAAACCTGTTAATTTCATTGTCCAAATCCTAGTTATTGTTATTAAACGAACATTTCCAGCAGCTCATTGAGATACCTATGGCCGCGCTCGGTCACCCGAATATGGGTGCTGTCACGACTGAGCAAGCCTTGCTGCTGCGCCGCTTGTAACTGAGTTTCAATCTGGCTCAGATCTAACCCCGTGTATTGTTGGAACTCTGCAAGGGGGCAGGGCTCAGCTAAACGCAAACGGTTCATCATAAACTCAAAGGGTCGCTCGTCGTCGGTAACGGACCACTGCTTATATAAATAGGGCTTGGTAAGATCCATATAACCGCGCGGGTGCTTCACCTTCTCGGTGCGCACTATGTCGCCATCGGGTGTGGTTATTTTGCCATGGGCGCCACAACCTATGCCTATATAATCGCCAAACCGCCAATAATTCAAGTTGTGTTGGCATTGATGGCCGGGTTTTGCGTAACCAGATATTTCATACTGCTGATAACCAGCCTCGCGCAACAGGTCCTGGCCCAACTCCTGTATCTGCCACAGGGTGTCGTCTTCGGGCAGGGTCGGCGGCTTGGAATAAAACTGGGTATTGGGCTCTATGGTCAACTGATACCAGGATATATGCGGCGGATTTAAGGCGATAACCTGACGTAAGTCGCCGAGGGCATCGTCTATGCTCTGCCCAGGCAGGCCATGCATTAAATCAAGGTTGAAGCTGCGCAGCCCCACCTGATGGGCCTGTTCGGCCGCACGCTTGGCTTCATCGGCACTGTGGATGCGCCCCAGGGCCTTGAGCTTATCCTGCTGCATGGACTGCACGCCGATGGAAATACGATTCACACCGGCCTTAACATAGTCGGCAAAGCGCCCGAACTCCACGGTGCCCGGGTTGGCTTCCAGGGTGATTTCTGCGTTGTCGGCCAGCGGCGTAAGTTTACGCACGCCATCGAGCAGGGTTTGCAGCGCCTCACCCGATAACAAACTCGGAGTACCGCCACCGATAAAAATACTGTGAATAGGACGTCCGGCCGCAAGGGGGGCATCGGCGCGCAAGTCGGCAAGCAGGTGCTGCACATATTCCTGTTCGGGGATCTGCTGTCCTTTTTGACCGTGACTATTAAAGTCGCAGTAAGGGCATTTTTGTACGCACCAGGGAATATGTATGTATAGACTTAATGGAGGCAGGGTCACGCGTTAACCCTGCAATTGAGCAAGTAGCAGCTGTAATGCCTGGCCGCGATGGCTAATGGCGTTTTTCTCGGCCTTGGTCAGCTCGGCACTGGTTTTATTCAGGCCTTCGACCTTAAACACGGGATCATAACCAAAGCCTTCAAAACCACTGCGCTGTTCGGTGATCTCGCCTTCCCAGGTAGCCTGACAGATAAGCGGTAATGGGTCGTCTTTATGGCGCATTAACACCAGCACGCAGCAAAAGCGCGCACTGCGCTTTGTTTGCCCCTGCATATCCAGCAACAGTTTATCGATATTATCACCGTCGCTGGCGCCTGGGCCACCATAGCGGGCACTGTAGACGCCGGGGGCGCCATCGAGGGCATCGACAATTAGGCCCGAGTCGTCGGCAATGGCCGGCAAGCCCGTTTGCGCACTGGCGTGACGGGCTTTGATAATGGCGTTTTCCACAAAGGTGGTGCCTGTCTCGGCTACATCACTAACGTCAAAGTCGCTTTGTGGCTTTATGGTGATATTTAAGTCGCTTAATAGCGCGCTGAGCTCGGCAACCTTACCCTTGTTGCCGGTGGCAAGCACCCAAGTTGTCATCTGTTCTCTCTTAATCTTTGTATAGCTTTTGATGAAAGCGCAGCACTTCCACTGTCGTACCCTGAGTCAGGGTAATTTCAAAGCGGTAGGTTTCTTCATCTTCAAAACGCATCTGGGCGATATAGTAAACGCTGTCGCCTTCTTTGATTTCCTGGAATTCCAGCTTCTCGCTTTGTCCCAGCAGGTTTTTCGCCACACCGGAAATGGCCACGGTTTGCGGCTTGTCGTTCTTGAGAACGGAAATATTAATCAGGGCTCGGTCGCCGGCACGCTCTAAGTTATAGCTGCGGGCTACCTGAGGCGTAATAGTGGTTGAGGGAAAGGCAATATAGTGAACTTGCCAATGGCCAAGGTTTTTAAACTGACCGCCTTGAACTTCGTTTTGCGCCGCATAGCTTGGTGCCATGCACAGAAGGCTTAAAATTAGGCTGTATAGCAGGGCTTTCATAGCTGCCACTCCTGTGTTGTGAGTACTATAAGGTCTACTCAGTAAGTGTATCAGAAATCGGGCGAACTAGTGCCGCCCGAGACATGATTAACGGGTTAAATCCATTAATAAGAACTGCAAAAATTGTAAGCCGATGATCAGAACCAGGATCGACAGGTCTAAGCCGCCGATGGGAGGGATCACCTTTCTTATCGGCCGTAGCATGGGCTCGGTCAACTGATGGAAGATGGCTTCGATAGGATTATAGCCCTGGCTTACCCAGCTTAGGATGGCGCGAATGATCAACACCCAGAACAGCAGCTGCAGGGCCTCGCGAATAAGGGTGAAAACACCGCCCATCAGCACTAAGCTGGTATTCCAGCCTTCGCCAAACATCAGCAAGAGGGTGGCTACCTTGGCAAAGGCGACGATAAAGGCCAGTACCAGGGAAGCAATGTCTAAACCGGCAAAGCCGGGGATCACCTTGCGCAGCGGATTAACGGCAAAGCTGGTGGCTTTCACCACAAACTGGCTGAGCGGGTTGTAAAAGTCCGCGCGTGCCGCCTGCAGCCAAAAGCGCAGAAGCACCACCATAAGGAATAAATCAAACAGGATGCCAACTAAAAAATGCACTGAGTTCATGCGTTCAGCCTTAATAAAAATTAAATTTCTTGTTCCATCTCCTGGGCGCGGGCAATGCATGCATCCATGGCGCCGGAGACGTTTTCAATTAAGCCATGCGCCTTAAGGTGCTCCACCGCAGCGTGGGTGGTGCCGCCTTTGGACGTTACATTGGCGCGTAACTGGGCGATGCTGATATCCGTTTGCGACAGAGCCATCTCCGCCGCACCCAGAGCGGTTTGCTGTACCAGAGCGCGTGCTTGCTCGGCATTAAAGCCCAGCTCAATCGCTTTTTGTTCAATGGCTTCCATAAACAAGAAGAAATAGGCCGGTGACGAGCCGGTGACGGCTATGATGTCATTGATTTGATCTTCTTTATCGACCCAGACCACCAGGCCTGTGCTTTTAAACACGGCTTCAATAAACTGGTTCTCATCGTCGCTGGTGCCTTCGGCATACAGACCGCTGACGCCACGACCAAGCAGCGAAGGCGTGTTTGGCATGCAGCGCACCATTTTTACCGGGTGGCTCAGCATTTCCTGCAGACGTTTCACCGTGATACCGGCGGCAACGGAAATAAAGACCTTGTCGCTGAAGTCGACCCCAGCGGCAATAAAGCTTTGTGCCAACTCGGCCATCATCTGGGGTTTAACCGACAAAACTATGATGTCGGCCTGTTGCAGGGCTTCAATATTATCGGCGGTGGTGCGTACACCAAAGTCCGCGGCCACCTTCGCGAGTTTTTCCTGATTACGATTGGTGGCAATGATCTGCTCTTTGGCAAAGCCATTTTTCACCATGCCGCCAATGATGGCGTAACTCATGTTTCCAGTACCGATAAACGCGATGGTTTGCTGTGACATATAGACCTCAAATCTTGTGTTATTCGATGTTCGGCGCCTAAGTGCTATTGCTCACGTTCGCCAAAAATGGCGGTGCCAATGCGCACCATGGTGGAGCCGGCGGCGATTGCCGCATCCATGTCGCCACTCATGCCCATAGACAGGGTGTCGAGCTGTGGATATTGGTCCTTTAGTCTATCAAAGCAAGCACTTAATTGCTTAAAAGATTGTAATTGTGCGTCAAAGTCTGGTGTTTGTGCCGGAATGGCCATCAAACCGCGCAAATTTAACTGTTTGCAGTTCTCGATTAAGGCAGCCAGAGCCGGTACTTCATCAAGCAAGCAACCGGATTTATTGGGGTCTTCGTCTATGTTAACTTGAATTAACACCTGCAGAGGTTTCATGTTACTAGGACGTTGCTCGTTAAGACGCCTTGCTATCTTTTCTCGGTCGATACTTTGCACCCAGCTAAAGTGTTCGGCGATGGCCTTACTTTTGTTGCTCTGAATCGGGCCGATAAAGTGCCATACTATATTCTTATATTCACTAAGCTGGCGAACCTTCTCAACCCCTTCTTGCACATAAGATTCTGCAAATTCTCTGTGACCATGCTCAAAAGCCGCTAGAATATCTTCTAAGGGTTTTTTCTTAGAAACGGCGATTAAAGTGATGTCATTATAATCACGGCCGCTTTTTTTTGCCGCATGAGCTATTCTGTCATAGGCGGCATCGAGTCGTTCTGCTATTGTAACCATAAAGTTATCAGTTGGTTGTGGAGTCCTATTTATGGATATTACCGAATTACTGGCCTTTAGTGTGCAACACAAGGCCTCGGATTTACACCTTTCTGCTGGTGTGTCACCTATGATCCGTGTCGACGGTGACGTGCGCCGCATTAATATTCCCGTGCTGGAAGCAAAAGAAGTTAGTGGGCTCGTCTATGACATTATGAACGATAAACAGCGCAAAGAATACGAAGAAAAGCTGGAAGTGGATTTTTCGTTTGAAGTGCCAAATCTTGCGCGTTTTCGTGTTAATGCCTTTAATACCAACCGTGGTCCTGCGGCTGTGTTTCGTACCATCCCGAACGAAGTTCTCACCCTGGAAGACTTAGGTGCACCTGAGATTTTCAAAACTATCTCGGACAACCCGCGTGGTTTGGTACTGGTGACAGGGCCGACAGGTTCGGGTAAATCAACTACCTTGGCGGCGATGATCGATTACATCAACAGCAACCGTCACGATCATATTCTGACCATTGAAGACCCGATCGAATTTGTACACCAAAATAAACAATGTTTGATCAACCAACGGGAAGTACACCGCGATACCCATAGCTTTAACGCCGCACTGCGTAGTGCATTGCGTGAAGACCCCGACGTAATTCTGGTGGGTGAGCTACGGGATTTGGAAACCATTCGTCTGGCAATGACGGCGGCGGAAAACGGTCACCTGGTATTCGGCACCCTGCACACCACCTCGGCGCCAAAAACCATAGACCGTATTATCGACGTATTCCCCGGTGAAGAGAAAGACATGGTGCGTTCTATGCTTTCGGAATCATTGCGTGCGGTTATCTCGCAAACCCTGCTGAAAAAAGTTTCCGGTGGCCGTATTGCCGCCCATGAGATCATGATAGGCATTCCGGCGATTCGTAACCTTATTCGTGAAGATAAGATTGCGCAGATGTATTCATCCATACAAACCGGTGCCGCCCACGGCATGCAAACCATGGATCAGTGTTTACACGAATTATTGAACCGTGGCCTGATCAGTACTCAAGCAGCTAAAGCTAAAGCCCATGATAAAACCCAGTTCGGTTTATCGGGCCGTATGTAGGATAGAAATCAACAATGTTACAGTCATTATCACATCATCTGCATAAGATGGTCGCCCTGGAGGCGTCGGACGTATTTGTTTCTAGTGGTTTACCAGTGAGCGCCAAGGTCAATGGTGAGCTTACGCCGCTAGACGAGCATGTATTGAACGATGAAGAGGCCCTGACTCTGGTTGAGTCGGCCATGACCGACAAGCAGATCAATGAATTCCATAGCACCAAAGAATGTAACTTCGCCATCGCCACCGAAGAAGGCCGCTTCCGGGTATCGGCATTTTGGCAGCGCGATCAGGCGGGTATGGTTATTCGTCGTATTAACACGGTTATTCCTAATGCGGAAGACCTCGGCCTACCATCGGTATTAACCGATGTGATCATGAAAAAACGGGGTCTGGTGTTGTTTGTTGGTGGTACGGGTACGGGTAAGTCGACGTCAATGGCGGCACTGCTAGGTTATCGTAACCGCAATCAAAAGGGTCACATTCTGACCATAGAGGACCCGATTGAATTCGTCCATGAACATAATAAGAGTATCATTACTCAGCGTGAGGTGGGTCTGGATACGGAAAGCTTTGAAGCGGCGCTGAAAAGCTCCCTGCGTCAGGCCCCGGATGTGATCCTTATCGGTGAAATTCGCTCGCAAGAGACCATGGAATATGCTCTTGCCTTTGCCGAAACCGGTCACTTGTGTGTGGCAACCCTGCACGCCAACAATGCTAACCAAGCCATCGACCGTATTATGCATCTGGTGCCAAAAGAAAAGCACGAGAAGCTGAAATATGACCTGGCATTGAACTTGCGCGCCATTATCGCCCAGCAGTTGATCCCCACCACAGACGGCAATGGCCGTGTGGCGGCAATCGAGGTGTTGCTGAACTCACCCATGGTGGCCGAGCTTATCAAAAAAGGTGAAATCGGCTCGATTAAAGAGGTGATGGCCAAGTCGACGCAAATCGGTATGCAGACCTTCGACCAGGCGTTATTCAACCACTATCAGGAAAAACGCATCAATTATGCCGATGCGCTACACCATGCGGACTCGCCAAACGATCTGCGTTTGATGATCAAGTTGCGTAGTAATGACCAACAGGGCGCCGGCTTCTTGCAAGGTGTGACCGTTGACGGCTTAAGCAGCGACGACGATAAGTTTTAAATCAGGCATAAAAACCTGCATAAATAATTAAGGGCGACCGCATGGTCGCCCTTATTGTATCCGTTGTAGGTCGGCCTGCAGGCCGACAAAATGTGTCGTAAATCCATTGTCGGGCTACAAGCCCGACCTACAAGGCTTTATTCGCCGTAGGCGGCGGAAAAATAACTTTCGAGGATCAACACCGCCGAGGCGTTGTCGATATTATCCTTACGTAGGTTGCGATAGCCGCCAGAGGCAAATAAATGCTCCTTGGCCGCTGCCGTGGTCAGGCGCTCGTCCTGGGTTTCGACCTGTAAACCAGTTTGGTTATGCAGGCGATTGGCAAACTTGCGGGCGCGGTGGGTCAGGTCTTGCTCTGTGCCATCCATATTCAATGGCAGACCCACCACCAGTAAATCCGGTTGCCATTCGTTGACCAGGGCGCGAATATCATCCCAGTTGGGAATGCCGTCACGGGCCTTGATAGCGCGCAGGGCATTGGCGGTACCGGTAAGCTCCTGGCCAATGGCCACGCCTATGCTTTTGGTGCCAAAGTCAAAACCCATCACGCTGCGTTGTCCCTGTGGCGCTTTACTGCTGTTAGTCATGCGTGTCCGGCCTCAAGGCTTAGTTTGTCTGCATCTATGCCCACCAAAGCCAGGGCCTTGTGCCAGCGCTCATTAATGGGAGTATTAAAGATGATCTGTGGGTCGGCCTCTATGATCAACCAGGTATTCTCCAGCAGCTCTTTTTCCAGCTGACCTTCATCCCAACCGGCATAGCCCAGGGTGATTATAAAGTCCTGTGGTGCATCGCTGGTGGTCAGGCTGGCAAGCACATCCTTGGAGGTGGTGATCATGATTTCTGAGCTTAACTCCTGCGACGAAGCATAACCGGGTTTTGGGGTGTGCAGTACAAAACCACGGTCAGTTTTTACCGGCCCGCCAGCGAAAACTTGATGGCCTGCTGCCTGGCTGCTTTTGTCGTTATCTATCTCGACCTTGTCGAGCAACTCGCCCACGGTCACATCTATGGGCTGGTTGATCACCAAACCCATGGCACCATCATCATTGTGCTCGCAAATGTAGGCTACCGCGTGCTTGAAGAAGGGATCTTGCATCGACGGCATGGCTATCAAAAAGTGGTTCGTTAATGATTGCATAGGCGTACCTTAATTAAGCTGGCGTGAGCTTACGCTCCAACGCATCAAAAAACTGCCCTGTAATAGATATACCTGTTTCGCCCTCGATTTCTTTCACACAAGTCGGAGCGGTGACATTCACCTCGGTAAGTTTATCGCCGATAATGTCCAAACCAACAAACAGCAACCCCTTGGCTTTTAGAGTTGGTGCCAGGGCCTCGGCAATTCGACGCTCATCATCGCTAAGCGGGCGTACTTCACCACGACCACCGGCGGCCAGGTTGCCTCGCGTTTCGCCTTTTTGCGGAATACGGGCCAAACAATAAGGGATCACCTCACCATCAACTACCAATACGCGCTTATCGCCGTCTTTGATCGCTGGGATATAATTTTGTGCCATGGCATAGCGACTGCCGTGCTCGGTCAAGGTCTCGATGATCACCCCGATATTGGCATCATCATGTTTTACGCGGAAAATAGAAGCGCCGCCCATGCCATCTAAAGGCTTAAGAATGATATCGCCATGCTCGCCAAGGAAGTGGCGAATTTGCTTGGCCGAGCGGGTTACCAGGGTATCCGGGGTAAACTCGCTAAACCAGGCGGTGTAGAGCTTTTCGTTGGCATCACGCAGGCTTTGTGGCTTATTCACCACCAAAGCACCTTCTAGCTCGGCACGCTCTAAAATATAGGTGGCATATACGTACTCGGTATCAAACGGCGGATCCTTGCGCATCAAGATGATATCCAGCTCGCCTAGGGCAATATCGGCCTGGGGCTGCAATTCGTACCACTTTTCAGGATTATCGAACACTGCAGCTTTAGCGGCATGAGCATAGGCACGGCCCTGGCGTAAAAACAGGTCGTCCATTTCAATATAATACAGCTCATAACCTCGCTTATGTGCTTCCATCATCATCGCAAAGCCGGTGTCTTTTTTAATGTTAAATCCAGAAATTGGGTCGCTGATAATGCCCAGTTTTATTGCCATTGCTATGCTCGCTTAAAAAAATTCTAATTATGTAATGGGGTTGGCGGCGGACAAAATCAATTGCCGAGGTCGCCAAATTCCAACTGCAACGCGCTGAGTACGGTTAATGCCGCCGTTTCCGTACGCAGTACCCGAGGGCCAAGGCGGATATCCATAAAACCATTATTGTGGCTTGAGGCGATTTCTTCATCGCTGAAACCACCTTCCGGACCAACTAAAAAGCGCACGCCTGAGCTGGGTGCGGCCAAGGTTTTAATGCTGTGCTCGGCGCGGGGGTGTAAGGTAAGTTTAGTGGCTTTGGTGCTTTGTTGCAGCCATTGCTCTAAAGTCATGGGCTCGTGGATTGTGGTAATGCGGTTGCGACCACATTGCTCCGCCGCGGCGATGGCTATTTTCTGCCATTGCTGATGCTTTTTAGCCAGTCTGTCCGCTGCCAATTTTACTCCGCAGCGCTCGCTAAATAAGGGGGTAATTTCGCTGACTCCCAGCTCTACGGATTTCTGAATGGTGAAATCCATCTTATCGCCACGGGAGATCACCTGACCAAGGTGAATCGCCAAGGGGGATTCGCACTCGAAGTCATTGAATTCAAGCACCTTGACACGAAGCTGTTTTTTACTGGCGATCAGAATTTCACATAAATACTCGCCTCCCTCACCGTTAAACAGGCTGATCTGGTTGCCGCTTTGCATGCGCAGCACGCGGCCAATATGTCCGGCGGCGTCATCACCTAGGTCGAGCTCTATGCCTTGTTCTAGGGATGCCGGTTCATAAATATGCGGAACTCTCATATGAATGCTCTAAAGGGGGTTTTGCGACAGTCTAAACTAGTCGCCTAAATGCGCAAGTGAATCTGGGTCCTGATTGCAGCTTAAGTGGTTGTGGCGAAAGGGAGTGTCTAGAGGTTCAAGGTGGTAATGTTGGTCGTGTTGTTCGATCAGATAGCGCTTGGGATGCAGGGAATCAATTATCCATTTAAAGGTGGCGTTGGCGCTCTTATAGACCTCGGCAAAAATAAGCACACCGGCAATCTTATGGTGTCGCGACAGGTAACTGGATAACTCGGCAACGCTGATTTCATTGGTAAAATCACAGTAGCAATAATCCTTGGCCTGTTGGTCAAACATAAGCTTAACCATGTGGCGGGTATTGGCGCCGGCGACAATCACTTGTGAACTGTCAACTCGAGTGCAAAAAGCATTACTAAGCAGGGGATCACCGTCGAGTAGGAGAAAATTGCTTAAGTTCATGGGAGCCCTTATGCCCTATGCAAAAAATTGAATCAGTAAATAGCCCATGGCGCAATGCACCGAAAACTCAACCGCGGCTATGCCGACATTATCCTGATGATCAACTTCTACACCGGTATTGACGCGATAGAGCACGATTAAAAGTACTACCCGTGACATTGCCATAACCAGTATCCACATCAGACCACAGTGTACCGCCAATGTAAAAACGTTTTCTACCATCTTGCCGCTGTGGTAAGTCGCACTGGCAAGCCCGGCATAGATGGCCAGAGCCATACCCAGTGACTTGCCCGCATAGCGGATGCCGATAGAGGTGTTTTCCAGGTTAAAGTTATTCTGCAGTGATGCGCCCTGGTTAAATTTAGCAAAGCGCGCCTCGCGTATTTTGCTGTCTAAGGCAAACATGCACTGCAACATTAAAAAGCTGACTGACACCACTAGCAAAGAGTATAGGCTATTGGTTTGCGACCAGTTAACTAATCCAATAACTACTATGCTGTTGCCTAGCAACATGCCGGAGTCGACCATGGCGGCACAGACGTTTTGCTTTAAAATCGCCTTTTCTTCGTTAAAACGATTCAATATCCATTTGCGATGTATGGCCTGACCTACCTTGATAAACAGCATCATCAACAGCAATAAAAAAGGCACCTTCCAGGGTGATTGCTTCATTACGGCGAGGGAGAAGTCGTCGAGTAGATAACCTATGACCAGCACCAGAGAAAGCAAATAACTGGCGTAACTGATGCCGAGGGCGAAGTTATCGCGCTGGGCAAGCTCTTCACTGAGGGTTTGTCGCGCCTTGACCTGGGTGTAGATACGCAGCAGAAACAGCACTAAGGCAATGGCCACAAAGCAAATTGCAAAAGTGTAGAGGGACTCGTTTGACAAGGTAAAATACGTCATACTGACAACATTAGAGTAACTTTGACTTCATTCTAGTACGCTTGGCCGTAACTTAAAAGAGAGCTATTTCATGCCAGCAGCCATAACTATTCCCTCACTATTACAACAACTTGGTGAAAGTCGCTATCAAGAGATATATAACCAGCAGGAAACCGAGACGCCTCAGCAGGCGCCCCTGCGGTCGCCCTTGGTGCAATTACTGGCGCTCAGCGACTTTGCCTTTAAGGTACTCAGCGCCCATCCGCACTGGGGTCAGTGGCTGCTCGCTCCCGAGCAACAAGCGTCCTATTCGGCCCCCGAGGTTTTTAGTGAGCCCTTGGAAGAGCTTGATGATGCCCAAGCGCAGCGCCGCTTGCGTTTGTACCGACAGCAATATTGGTTGCATGTAGCCTACCTCGATTTGGTGTGTAAAAACGATATTGCCGACTCCATGCGTTATGTATCCGAGTTGAGTGATAAGTTAATCGATGCCGCTAATTGCTGGGCCTATGCGCAGGTGGCTAGGCTCAATGGTGAGCCGTTGGATGAGCAGGGCGAACGCCTGCCTATGATGATTTTAGGCATGGGCAAGCTAGGGGGCTTTGAGCTTAATTATTCTTCAGATATAGATTTGATCTTCACCTATCCGCGCTCGGTCCCAACCCAGGGCGGACGTCGCAGCGTAGAAGCTCAGGTGTTTTACACCAAGGTGGCGCAAAAGGTGATTGCGGCGCTGGATCAGCACACCGCCGATGGCCGCGTGTTTCGTGTCGATATGCGCCTGCGCCCCTTTGGTGACAGTGGCCCCTTGGTGATGAGCTTTGTTGCCATGGAAGATTATTATCAGGAGCAGGGCCGTGAGTGGGAGCGCTACGCCATGCTTAAGGGCCGTCTGATCGGCAGCGCAAACGCCTACCATCAGGAATTTTATACCTTGCTACGACCCTTTGTTTATCGTCGTTATATCGATTTTTCTGTGATTGAGTCGCTGCGTAAGATGAAATCGCTGATTGCACAGGAGGTAAGGCGTAAGGGTCTGGTCGACAATATTAAGCTCGGCGCCGGTGGTATTCGCGAGGTGGAGTTCGTGGTGCAGGCGCTGCAGCTGATTCGCGGTGGCCGCGAGCGACAATTGCAAACTCCGGGGCTGCATCAGGCGCTTAAGGCGCTCACCGCATTGACGGTATTCAACGACGACCAATATCAGCAGCTTTGGTACGACTACGCCTTATTGCGCCGAGTGGAGCAATATTTACAAGCCTTTGCCGATCAGCAAACCCAGCAGTTGCCGGATAACGATCAAGATTGGCTGCGCTTAAGCTATTTGCTAGAGCAGCCCGATGAGCAGGGGGCTCGGGCACTGATTGACGCCGCCATGGTTCGCATTCGCACTGAATTTGAGCAGGTCATAGGGTTTGAGCAGGAACCCAGTGCCACAGTGGACAGTGGGTATGTATTGGCCTGGGAGCACGGCGATATTGAGGCGCTCAGCGATGTTATTCTAGACTCGGAGCAAAGGGCGAGCTGGCAGGTGCCTTTGCAGCATTTTCGTGAGCGGGTCAGCAAGCAGCCTATCGGCAAGCGCGGCCGGGATACCTTAGACAAGCTGATGCCTCAGGTTTTGGCGCAGCTACAAAAAATCAGCGCCAGCGGCGAGGTATTCGCCTTGGTCGCTAATGTGCTCGATAAGATCATGTCGCGTACCACCTATTTAGAACTCTTATTGGAAAACCCAGGTGCCCTGCAGCAATTGGTGCGTTTATGTGCCCACAGTCGTTGGATAGGGGAGCAAATTGCTCATCATCCTATTTTGCTCGATGAACTGATCGACCCGGCAGAGCTCTACAAGCCTTTGCCCTTGGATGCCTATGCCAATGAGATCCGCCAATATTTTCTGCGGATTGATGAGCAGGACCTTGAGCTGCAAATGGAAGCCCTGCGCCAGTTTAAACAAACCCAGCAGCTGCGCATTGCCGCCGCCGATGCCACAGGGGTATTGCCGTTAATGAAGGTGAGCGATCACCTGACCGCCTTAGCGCAGGCCATAGTTGAGCAGGCGGTAAATCTGGCCTGGCAGCAAATGGTGGCGCGTTTTGGTCGTCCCGAGGGCACGGACGATGAGCACAAGGATTTTGCGGTCATCGCCTATGGCAAGGCTGGCGGCTTAGAGCTGGGTTATGACTCGGATCTCGATCTGGTGTTTGTCCATAACCATGATGGCGACTCCAATACCGATGGCGATAAGCAGATCTCCTCCCGCCAGTTTTATTTAAAGCTGGCGCAGCGACTAATGCATTTGTTTAATACCCGCACCAGCTCCGGTATCTTGTATGAGCTGGATACCCGTTTACGCCCCGAGGGTTCATCAGGCCTGCTGGCCATTAATATCGAAAGCTTTTTGCATTATCAGCAGACTCAGGCCTGGACCTGGGAGCATCAGGCCCTGGTGCGCGCGCGGGTGATTTATGGCAGTCAGGATTTGGCGACGCGCTTTGATGAAATACGCCACAGCATACTGACGCAGAGCCGAGAGCGGGTGCAATTACAACAAGATGTACAGCAGATGCGCGAGAAAATGCGCCAGCATCTGAGTCGGGATAACGAGCTCTTGTTCGACCTCAAGCAAGGTCATGGCGGCATGACGGACATAGAGTTTATTACCCAGTATCTGGTGCTGGCTTATGCCGCCGAGCATCCGCAGCTGGTGACCTACTCGGATAATATCCGCATTTTAGAAATCGCCGCGGCCTATGATTGCATTAGCGAAGCTGAGGCGCAGCAGCTGATCCATGCCTATTGCCATTACCGCGGTCTTTATCATGTATTGAGTTTGCGTAACCAGGATAAGCTGGTGGCCAAGGCGGACGTGCAACAGGAAATAACCAGCGTCAGTGATGTGTGGGCGGCCTTGTTTGCATCGTCCTTAGTTGAATAGCCTGGCTTAGCGGGCAATTGTTTTAAAGCACTTGCCCGTCTATAGCCGCCAAAGTCGTTGTCGATGACTCTGCCCACCCGATTCAAGTTGGCTTAAGGGTGTCATCGACGCGAAGCTTATGTTAATCGTTAGCGGTAATATGAGGGGGAATTCTCATCAGGTCGCGTCTTAAAGCGTCTATGCAGCCACATATACTGCTCAGGCGCTTTATTAATAGCCTCTTCCATACGTTGATTGACTGCTGTGACATCGGCCACCTCATCGCCGCTTGGGAAATTCTCAAGCGCAGGTTGCACCCCTAAATGATATTTACCCTTTTCATCACGACGGCTGTGGATACTTAGTGTTTTACAGTATTTCGCAGATGCAAAGATAAGCGTCCCTGTTGTACTCGCGGCCTGTTCAACAGCGAAGAATGGGGCAAAAACGCTGCGTTTTCTGCCATAGTCTTGGTCCGGCAGGTAATAACAGAAATTTTTGTCTTTTAGCGCTTTCAAAAGGCCTTTGATATCACGCTTACCAACTAGATATTTGTTTGAGCGTAGTCGACCTTTGGTGGTGAAATAATCCATCAAGGCGTTGTTATGGGGTCGGTAAAAGCCAACGGCTTGGCGCTGTGTGCCCATGATCCGAGATGACATTTCAAGGTGTAAATAATGCGGTGCCATTAGTAGTACACCACAGCCTTCTGCATTGGCCTTATCAATGTGTTCCAAACCCGTGATTGAGCCAACAATACGCTTAATACGCCAATCGGGCCACCACCAGGCCATGGCGCTTTCAAAAATGGCCATGCCAGTGTTTTCCATGTTTTTAAGCACCATAGCGGCTTGCTCTTGGCTGCTAAGCTCTGGATAGCACAGGGCGATATTCACTTCGGCGATTTTACGGCGCTTTTTCATTAAGCGGTAAACCAGGCGGCCAAGTGCCCTTCCTAGCGCCAGTTGCCAGGATTGGGGTAACCAACTGAGGGTATAAAGCAAGAAAATGGATAGCCAGCTAGGCCAGTATTTTGGGGCAAAAAAAGCCAGTTGGAAGGATGTTTTGTTAACCACAAGCGTTGATATTTATCATGACGAATGGCGCCCAGTATACGTTAAATTGACAAAACAAAGCCAGCGCTGAGGCTGGCTTTGTTTATTGGCTTAGTTTTGTGCTTTTAAGCCCTGATTGATGGCTTCTAAGTCTTGCGCCGTCAAGGTGCCTGCCGCTTGTTTCAGCGCCAGGGTTGATACCACATAGCGATAACGCACGTTAGCTAGGTTACGCTTAGCGTTGTACAGGTTCTGCGTGCTGACCAATACGTCAACTATGGTACGAGTACCTACTTCAAAACCAGCTTCGGTTGCCTGCAATGCACTTTCCGCCGAGATCACCGCTTGCTCAAGGGCCTTGTAGGTGGCGATATCCGATACTACCTGGTTGTATGAAGTGATGGTCGAGCGGGTTACCGCACGTAGTGTCGCCTCTAAGTCTTCGCTGGCGGCCACGTACAGAGAACGCGCTTGCTTGGTTGATGCAACTGTAGCGCCACCCGAGTAAAGCGGTAAGTTAAAGCTTAAGCCAACGGTAGTTTGATCTTCACGCGGCACATGATCACGGTTAAAGGTGGTGCCCATGGTGTTGATCTCGGTATCTGTTAATGAATCGCCGTAAGAAGCATTCAAAAACAGTGTTGGATAGTGACCGGCTTGCGCCAGGTCGATCTGCTGCTTGGCGATATCAACTGTGGCCTTAGACACTTGTAACTCTAAGTTGTTTTGCTTGGCCAGCTCAACAAAATCGATGTTTTGCTTGGTTGGCTTTACGGTCGAGAAGGTCTCTGTGTCTAAAGTATCCAGTTTGGCATGGTATTTACCTGTGATTTCACGCAGTTGCTCACGGGCTGTTTCCACATCATTGGTGGCGACGATTTCACGGGCTACCGAGTTATCAAACTGTGCCTGTGCTTCGTGGACATCGGTAATAGCCGTAAGACCCACGGCAAAACGTTGCTTGGTTTGCTCTAACTGACGCTCAATGGCGCGTTTTTCCGCTTGCACAAATTCCAAGGTGTCGATGGCGCTAAGCACATTAAAGTAGCCTTGCGATACACGCACGATCAGGGCTTGTTGTGCCAGGTCGTAAACGGTTTGCTGTTGCAGCGCTTGCTTGTCGGCGATATCCAATGAACGCCATGCATTCAAATTGAAAATGGCTTGGTTAAGGCTGATCTGACGAGAAAAAGTATCGCGCTCGGTATCAAGAGACATTAACTGGCCCGAATCTGTGTCGATATCGTAACCGTCACTGTCGGTCTTGCTGTAGCCCATAGAGAAGTCGACTTGCGGCAACAAGGCGCTTAAGGCACGGTCTGTGTTATGCTGTTGCGCTTCGGCATTGGCCTTGGCTTTAAGAACCACGGGATCATTTTCAAGAGCAATTTGATAAACCTGGAGCAGGTCTTCAGCATGACTGTAAGAGCTAAAGCTAAGCGCTAGCAATGTCGTTAACAGTGTCTTTTTCATTATCAGTACAGTCCTTAGGAATATATTGCGAATTATCTGCATGTTATCGTGTTTGGGCACGATATTGAAAAGCAAAAGCGTAAATAATATATGCTTAAGTGTAACAGAATTTATATTTTGAGGAAGGGTAAACGGTATCGTTTATTCTTGTTTTTGTGACTTAACGTAATCGGTCTGTTTTATATGAATAAAATCAGTAGTTTTAAAAACCAGGACGTGCAGATTGAAAGCACCGAAAGAGTCTTCGATGGCTTCTTTAAAGTGGATAAGTACCGATTTAACCATGCCCTCTTTGCCGGCGGTCGCAGCGATACCATAGAGCGGGAAATATTTGAACGGGGTCATGCGGTGGCGGTCTTACCCTATGATCCCCGCAGTCGTCAGGTGCTATTGGTTGAGCAGATCCGTATCGCCGCCATGAACAGTAAAGACAGCCCCTGGTTACTCGAATGTATTGCCGGCATGGCCGATGGCAGCGAAGATTATCAAGCCGTGGTGCGCAAAGAAGCACAGGAAGAAGCCGGACTGGAGCTTGGCGAACTGGAATTTATGCTCTCGTATTTATCCAGCCCAGGAGGCACCAGCGAGCGCCTGTATTTATATTTGGCGCAAACAGATCTCAGTGCAGCCGGCGGAATTTTCGGTTTGGATCATGAGGGCGAAGATATCAAGGTGCATGTGTTGGACCTGGATGACGCCCTGGCCCGCTTAAGCAGTGGTGAAATAGATAACGCCGCGACCGTGATCAGCCTGCAATGGCTGGCACTGAATGAGCAACGTATATTAGAGCAGTGGAATAAACCGTGACGGTACAAAGAAAAGCCGGGTATATACAATCATTACCCAAGTATCTCACTCTATGTGAGCGCAATTATGCCAATGTGCTGCGTATACTCCCCGAGCAGCAAAGCCGGGGTGCGTCGCGCTTGTTGGATATTCGTCATGAGCGCTACCAAGTGGACATAGAGCAGACGGCTAAGTACACCACGGATATTTGTATTACTCAGGTGCGTGGCGCTATCGCCGGTATGTTTACGCCACCGATGAATGTGCGCATCTATCACGATGCCCGGGTGGCCGAAGTGGTGCACCCGGATTACCACAGCCGCATTAAGCCGACCTATGGCTACCCCAATGCAAACATGCATCAAAAAGATGAAAAGTATCAGGTCAATGCGTTTTTACACGACTGGCTGACATTTTGTATTTCGCACGGCGAAGCGGTATTGGATTGGGATTGTGGCAGTGATCTGGTTTAAAGAACATCTTATCAGCGCGGCCAAGCCGCTGCATTTCGGTCACTTTACCGACAGCCATGTGTTTGCCGATAAAAACGGCGAATACTTTAATGTCAATTGCGCCGAGCATCTGACGAAAACCCTGGCGGCCATGGCTGAAGAGGAATTTGATTTTGTGGTCTTCGGTGGCGACTTAACCCAAGACCATACAACTGAGTCGTATCAATTGTTTGCCGAGCTGGTGGCACAGAGCCCACTGACCTGCCCGGTATTCTGGGTGCCCGGCAATCACGATGAATTAACCCATTTGCACACCATAAGCCAAGGGCAAATCCAGGCCTGTAAGCGTATAAATCACCCTTACGCCCAACTGCTTTTGATCAATACCAAGGGCACCACACCAGCGGGGTGGGTGAGCAAGTCGCACCTGCAAGAGATTAAAGAAACGCTGGCCGAGAGCGACGCCCCGCATATTTTAATCGGCCACCATCATCCCTTGCCGGTGCGCGGTTATATCGACAAACATATCCTGGAAAATGGTGCTCAGCTGTTGGAGTTACTCAGCGAGTATCCTCAGGTTCAGGCCCTGTTGCACGGCCATGCCCATAACGAGTATGAGCGCGTTTATGAAGGGGTGACCATATACGGCACACCGGCCACCTCGATTCAATTTACCAAGCACACCCAGGACTGGCAGCAACAAAGCATGGGGCCGGCCTATCGCCGTCTGCGGGTGGCGCAGGATGGATTACTTAAGACTCAGGTAGTATGGCTAGCAAATTAATCTATATCCATGGCTTCAATAGCTCGGAGCTGTCGCAAAAGGCGGTGCAATTAGGCGAATATCTGGCGACCTGGTCCGGACAATATCTGGTGCCACGTTTAAGTCACGACCCAAAAACTGCCATCGCTCAGCTTGAACAGCATCTTGATCAAGACACCGCCTTAATTGGCAGCTCCTTGGGCGGCTTTTTTGCCACCTACTTATCGCAAACTCATGGCTTGCCTGCGGTGGTGGTCAATCCTGCGGTGCACCCGGCGCGTCGGTTTAGTGAGTATTTAGGGCCGCAATACAATCCTTATCAGGATTATCACTACCAGTTGGATAAAACACACTTACAAGCGCTGGACGAACTTTATTTAGAGCAATTAACTTCCCCCGAGCTATTGTTTTTGTTACAACAACAAGGTGATGAAGTGTTACCCTATAGGCAGGCTGTAGACTACTACCAAGCCTGCCAACAGGTTGTTGAACCCGGCGGCGAGCACCGCTTTGTAGGATTTGAGCGCTATTTTGGCGCCATTACGCGATTCTTAAATATCACCCTAACCACATAGGCTGTTAACGAATAAAAATATGAGCCAGCAGAACTATAACGCCGAAGCAATTGAAGTATTAAATGGTCTGGATCCGGTAAAACGCCGTCCGGGCATGTATACAGATACCACCCGTCCTAATCACCTGGGCCAAGAAGTGATCGACAACAGTGTCGATGAAGCCCTGGCTGGCCATGCCAGTAAGGTGGATGTGATCCTCCATGAAGATAATTCTCTTGAGGTTATCGATGATGGCCGGGGTATGCCGGTTGATATTCACCCAGAAGAAGGGATCCCCGGGGTTGAGCTGATCCTCACCAAGTTGCACGCCGGTGGTAAATTCTCCAATAAAAACTACCAGTTCTCCGGTGGTTTGCACGGTGTGGGTATTTCCGTGGTGAACGCCTTATCGACCCGAGTTGAAGTCACGGTGCGCCGCGATGGCCAGGTGTATGATATTGCCTTTGCCAATGGTGATAAGGTACAAGATCTGCAAGTGACGGGCACAGTGGGTAAGCGCAATACCGGCACTTCGGTGCGCTTTTGGCCCGACGCCTCTTATTTCGACTCGGCCAACTTCTCACTGACCAAATTAAACCATGTGCTTAAGGCCAAGGCGGTACTGTGCCCGGGTCTGCGCATTCGCTTTATTAATAAGCAAACCAAAGAAACCCAGGAATGGTTCTACGAGGCTGGCCTTCAGGACTATATCAAGGACGCCACCAAGGGCTATGAAACCCTGCCACAACAGCCCTTTACCGGTGAATTCAGCGGTAATACAGAAGGGGTAGACTGGGCCTTGTTATGGCTGCCGGAAGGCGGTGAGTCTATTACCGAAAGTTATGTAAACCTGATCCCCACCGCTCAGGGCGGTACTCATGTTAATGGTTTGCGCCAGGGTCTGCTTGAGGCCATGCGCGAGTTTTGTGAGTTTCGTAACCTTTTACCACGAGGCGTACGCCTAACTCCGGAAGATATCTGGGATAAGTGTTCCTACGTGTTGTCGGTGAAGATGCAGGACCCACAATTTGCTGGGCAAACCAAAGAAAAACTATCGTCGCGCCAATGTGCGGCCTTTGTTTCCGGCGTGGTAAAAGACTCCTTTAGCCTGTGGTTGAACGAACATACAGACGTGGCCGAGCTCTTGGCCGAGCTATGCATCAGTAATGCCCAGCGCCGTATGCGCGCGGCGAAAAAAGTGGTGCGTAAAAAGGTCACCCAGGGACCGGCATTACCGGGTAAGCTCACCGACTGTAGCAGCAGCGAGATAGAGCGCACCGAGATCTTCCTAGTGGAAGGTGACTCGGCGGGCGGCTCCGCTAAACAGGCTCGTGATAGAGACTTTCAGGCGATCATGCCGCTGCGCGGTAAGATACTGAACACCTGGGAAGTGGAGTCGGGACAGATACTGGCATCCCAAGAGGTGCACGATATTTCCGTAGCTCTGGGTATAGATCCAGACAGCGAAGACTTAAGCTCGCTGCGCTATGGCAAGGTCTGTATTTTGGCCGATGCGGACTCCGACGGACTGCATATCGCCACCTTGCTGTGTGCGCTGTTTGTAAAGCATTTCCCATCTCTGGTGCGCCAGGGCCATGTGTATGTGGCCATGCCACCGCTGTATCGTATCGATGTGGGTAAAGAGGTCTTCTATGCCCTTGATGAAGATGAAAAAACCGGGATCCTGGATCGTATCGAAGCAGAGAAAAAGCGCGGCAAGGTGAACGTGCAGCGCTTTAAAGGTTTGGGTGAAATGAACCCGTTGCAACTGCGTGAAACAACCATGGATCCCAATACCCGTCGCTTGGTGCAGTTAACCTTGGACGAGCCGGAGCAGACCGAAGAAGTAATGGACATGCTGCTGGCGAAAAAGCGCTCAGGCGATCGCCGCCAGTGGTTGGAAAACCATGGCGACAAGGCCGAAGTAGAACTGTAAAAAGTCGAACAGTAAGAAGTTGAACTGTAGATAACAGCAATCTGGGCGCCGTGCTGCGGCGCCAATAAACAGAGAGAGGTTTCCATGGGTAAGAAAATTTTAAGCACGCTAATGGGTTTGGCCTTTGTGAGCAGTGCCCAGGCCACGGATATTACCGAGCGCCTATCGGTCCCCGAAGGCTTTAGTATCAAGCCATATGCCTTAAACGTAGATAATGCCCGTCAGCTGGCGTTATCAGATAGCGGCATCGTCTATGCGGGCTCGCGCAAAGCTGGCAAGGTACACGCGTTAATCGATGCGGATAAAGATGGTCGGGCAGAGCGCCAGGTATTGATAGCCAAGGGCTTGAATTTACCTTCAGGGATTGCTTTTAAAGACGGTGATTTATATGTCGCCGAAGTGGAGCGCATCGTGCGCTTTAAAGACATAGACACCAAGCTGGATAAGGCCGAAATGGAAGTGGTATTCGACCAGCTTCCCGATAAGCGCCATCATGGCTGGAAATTTATTCGCTTTTCCCCCCAGGGTGATTTAATCATTCCTGTTGGTGTGCCTTGTAATGTCTGCGCCGAAGACCCGGAATTTGGTTTGCTTTATTCGCTAGACTTAAAGAGCAAAGAAGTGACCACCATCGCCAAGGGCGTACGTAATTCGGTGGGTTTTGATTACCACCCGACAACCGGTAACCTCTGGTTTAGTGACAATGGCCGCGACATGATGGGCGATGATATCCCGCCCTGTGAGATCAATGTGATCACCGAGCCCGGACAACATTTTGGCTTCCCGTATTTTCACGGTGGCACCATTGCCGATCCTGAATTCGGCAAGGGCAAAAACATGAGCGATTATGTGCAGCCGGCCCTTAACTTGGGTGCCCACGTGGCGCCGTTGGGCATTCATTTCTACACCGGTGAGCAGTTCCCGGCCAAATTTAAAAATCAGCTATTTGTGGCCGAGCACGGCTCGTGGAACCGCAGTAAAAAAGCGGGTTACCGAGTGATGGTCGCCACTATTGAGGGTGATAAGGTGACGGGATATACGCCGTTTATCACCGGCTTTATGGAAAATGAGCAAACCTATGGTCGCCCGGTGGCCATGGTGCAAATGCCCGATGGCAGCCTGCTGGTCTCCGACGATTACGCCAATGCCATCTACCGTGTGCAATATAATAAAAAGTAAGTTTGGATAACGAGCAATGACACAAACAACGACCTTGTCACAACAAGGCATAGAGCAGCTTACTATGGGGCGTTTTACCGAAGACGCCTATCTTAACTATTCCATGTACGTGATCATGGACCGCGCCTTGCCCCATATTGGCGATGGCCTGAAGCCGGTACAGCGCCGTATCGTTTATGCGATGAGCGAACTGGGCTTGTCTGCGGCGGCAAAATATAAGAAATCTGCCCGTACCGTGGGTGACGTTTTAGGTAAGTATCACCCTCATGGTGATAGCGCCTGTTATGAAGCCATGGTATTGATGGCACAGCCGTTTTCTTACCGCTACCCACTGGTAGATGGTCAGGGTAACTGGGGTGCAGCGGACGATCCCAAGTCCTTCGCGGCCATGCGTTATACCGAAGCACGTTTGTCTAAATTCTCCGAGGTGCTGCTTAAAGAGCTAGGCCAGGGCACGGTAGACTGGACGCCAAACTTCGACGGTACCATGAAAGAGCCACAGGTGCTGCCAGCCCGTTTACCGCATATTCTACTTAACGGGGTGACAGGTATCGCCGTTGGTATGGCCACGGATATTCCCCCTCATAATGTGCGTGAGTTGGCCGAGGCCTGTTGTTTATTGCTTGATAAACCAAAAGCCGAATTAGCCGAGCTGTTACAGCTGGTGAAGGCGCCGGATTATCCCACCGAAGCGGAAATTATTACCCCGCAAGCGGACATCGAGAAGATGTACACCACAGGTCGTGGTTCGCTAAAAATGCGTGCCAAGTACCATGTAGAGCAAGGCGAGGTAGTGATCACCGCGCTGCCGCATCAGTGTTCGGGTGCCAAGGTGTTGGAGCAAATCGCCAATCAGATGACGGCGAAAAAGCTGCCCATGGTGGCGGATTTACGCGATGAGTCGGATCATGAAAACCCGACCCGCATAGTCGTGGTGCCGCGTTCGAATCGCATCAAGGTCGAGCCGCTGATGGCGCATCTGTTTGCGACCACGGATCTTGAGAAAAACTATCGCGTTAACCTCAATATGATAGGCCTGGATGGTCGTCCTCAGGTTAAAGACTTACGCAGCATCTTGGCTGAGTGGCTAGAGTTCCGCCGTGATACCGTGCGTCGCCGTCTTCAGTATCGCCTCGATAAGGTCTTGGCGCGCCTGCATATACTTGAAGGTTTGATGATTGCCTTCCTCAATATTGATGAAGTGATCGCCATTATCCGTAGCGAGGATGAGCCTAAGCCGGTATTAATGGAGCGTTTTGCTTTAACGGAAACGCAAGCCGAAGCCATTTTAGACCTAAAACTTCGTCATTTAGCCAAGCTAGAAGAAATGAAAATCCGTGGTGAGCAGGATGAGCTGGCCAAAGAGCGTGACAAATTAGAGCTGACCTTGGGCTCGGAACGCCGCATGTCGACGCTGATGAAAAAAGAAATTCAGGAAGCGGCAGAGCTGTACGGTGACGAACGTCGCTCGCCCGTGGTTGAGCGTGAAGAAGCCAAGGCGCTGAGTGAGAAGGATCTTATTCCTTCCGAGTCGGTAACCGTGGTGCTTTCTGAAAAAGGCTGGGCCCGTGTGGCCAAGGGCCATGATGTGGATGCCGAAGGCTTGAGTTATCGCTCCGGCGATAAATTTAAGGCCAGCGCCAAGGGCAGGAGTAACCAGCCCGCGGTGTTCCTTGACTCCAGTGGTCGCGCCTTTGCCACCGACGCCCACAGTCTGCCGTCCGCGCGCAGTCAGGGTGAGCCCATGACCGGGCGCTTTAATATTGCCGCAGGGGCAACTCTTGAGCATGCGGTCATGGCCGATAACGAGCAGATGCTGCTGATGGCCAGCGATGCCGGTTATGGTTTTGTCGCCGAATTTAACGATCTGGTCAGTAAAAACAAAAACGGTAAGGCCCTGGTAAGCATTCCTAAAGGTGGTTTACTGCTGCAGCCTATAGCCGTCGGTAATATCGCCAGCGACTATTGTATGGCGATATCTAGCGAGGGTCGCATGCTGTTGTTCCCACTAAGGGATCTTCCTAAGCTGGCTAAGGGTAAGGGCAATAAGATTATTTCCATCCCAAGCGCCAAGGTGCAGGCCCGTGAGGAATTTGTGAAATTGCTGGCCGTGGTGCCCGAGGGTGCCAGCGTGACCCTGCTCGCCGGTAAGCGCAAGCTGACGCTAAAACCAAGCGATTTAGAGCACTACCATGGAGAGCGAGGCCGCCGAGGTAATAAACTGCCCCGCGGTTTACAAAGAGTGGATGGCTGTGAAATAGAGCTCACAGGCAATACAGCGGAGCCGGAAGCGGTGGAAGCCACGGAAGAATAAAAAAGAGGGCAGTAGCCCTCTTTTTTATTGGCGATATTTATTATCCTGAATTCTTTAAGGTGTTTCATGATATGAACCGGTAAATGGTTTGTTTTGTCCTCACTAATATAATTAACATGGCTTGAGTTCTTTATTATTGAGGCATATATTGGAACGAGTTTTTGTTATCTAGTAGTAGAAAGGATTTCATTTATCGTTATGGAAAATAAGAGAATTGCCGTTTTAATAGACTCTGAAAATACTCAACATTGCAAACTTAACTTGGTGATCAATGAGCTATCAAGCTATGGGCAAATTGTCGTGAAAAGAGCCTTTGGAGACTTTTCTAGCGACCAGCTTAAAAACTGGAAGAAACCTCTAAATGAATTGGCGATTCAGCCCAGACAGCAGTTTTCATATACAACAGGTAAGAATTCTACGGATGCGTTAATGATTATCGATGCGATGGACTTGTTGTATAGCGATCGCTTTGACGCTTTTGCTTTAGTCTCCAGTGATAGTTATTTTACAAGTTTAGCAACGCGTTTGAGAGAGGCTGAAATCTAAGTTATTGGAGTGGGAAAGTCAACCACACCAATCTCATTTAAAAATGCTTGTGATGATTTTGTCAGCATAGAAAACTTAGAGCCTGATACCGTTCTTAAGTCTCAGAAAAAACCTATAAATAACGAAGTTGATAAAGAGCTTTGGCAATTAATGCACCACGCTTGGCAAAATTATCGGGACGAGTCAGGTTGGGCAAAACTTGGCGAAGTTGGTAGTTATATAAAACGGCTAAAACCAGACTTTGACCCCAGAAACTACTCTTTAGGAAAACTTTCTGATTTTTTTGATTATTTTCCAAATCGTTATGAAACAAGAAGTAGAAAGTCTGCAGGTCTAGAGTTCAAGCTAATAACCAAAGCTAGTTTAAGCAGATAATCTTGCTAGCCACTTAGGTAAGAAGAGGGCCTCACTCTCTAGACCCTCTTTTTATGCCTATACAAAAGCCTAAGCAAACACCTTACAAATCAAAGCGGTCTGCATCCATTACCTGGCACCAGGCCTTGATAAAATCGTGCACAAAGCGGTGTTTATTATCGTCCTGAGCGTAAAACTCCGCGTAGGCGCGCAGCACCGAGTTGGAGCCAAAGATCAAATCGACCCGGGTCGCGTCCATTTGGCTACCTCGGTTTCGCGGTCAACAAGGTCGTAAAGGCCGTCGCTGCGCGGTTGCCAACGATAGGCCATATCGGTGAGGTGAACAAAGAAGTCATTGCTTAAAACGCCCACGCTGCTGGTGAAGACGCCATGTTCGCTGCCGCCGTAGTTGGCGCCGAGTACGCGCATACCGCCGACCAGCGCCGTCATTTGGGGTGCCGTCAGGCCCATAAGTTGGGCACGGTCGAGCAGCAGCTCCTCGGCGGACACCGCATAGTCCTGTTTTAACCAGTTGCGAAAGCCATCGGCTATGGGCTCTAAGGGCGCAAAGGACTCCACGTCCGTCATTTCAATACTTGCATCGCCGCGACCCGGCGAGAAGGGCACGCTGGTGGCAACGCCAGCGGCATGGGCTGCTTGCTCCACCGCTGCACAGCCGCCAAGCACGATTAAATCAGCCAGACTGATGGGTTTACTCAGCTCTTTTTGTAATTTTTCCAGCGCTTCAAGAACACGCTCAAGGCGTGCCGGCTCGTTGCCCGGCCAATGCTTTTGTGGTGCTAAGCGAATGCGGGCACCGTTGGCGCCGCCGCGATGGTCTGAGCCGCGATAGGTGCGGGCGCTGTCCCAGGCGGTGGTGATCAAGTCGCTGTGACTGATACCACAATCGAGCAGCTTGACCTTAAGCTCGTCTATTTCATGATTGCTAAGAATGTAATTCACCGCGGGGATGGGATCTTGCCAGATCAGATCCTCATGGGGCACATCGGCGCCTAAATAACGGGCTTTGGGGCCGAGATCCCTGTGTGTTAGCTTAAACCAGGCGCGGGCGAAAACCTGGCTGAAGTAGTCAAAGTCCTTGGCGAAGCGCTCAATGATCTGACGATAACTGGGGTCCATCTTCATCGCCATATCTGCGTCTGTCATAATCGGGTTGTGGCGAATGCTGGGGTCTTCGGCATCGACGGGTTTGTCTTCTTCTTTAATATTGATGGGTTCCCACTGCCAGGCGCCGGCCGGGCTTTTTTTCGACTCCCACTCATAGTTCAACAGCAAATAACAATAGCCGTTGTCCCAACGGGTAGGGTGGCTGGTCCAGGCGCCTTCCAAGCCCGAGGTGACCGTATCGGCACCGATACCGCGCTGAGTATGGTTATTCCAACCTAGTCCTTGTTCGCTGATATCGGCGGCTTCGGGCTCGGGCCCTAATTGGTTGGCATCGCCGTTACCATGCGCCTTACCTACGGTGTGGCCACCTACGGTAAGCGCCGCGGTTTCTTCATCATTCATCGCCATGCGGGCGAAGGTTTCACGCACTTGTGCCGCGGTTTTCAGCGGATCCGGCTGGCCGTTGACCCCTTCGGGATTGACATAGATAAGCCCCATTTGTACCGCCGCTAAGGGGTTTTCCATGGTCTCGGGCTGAGCAACATCTTGGTAGCGTGCATCACTTGGCGCCAGCCATTCCTTTTCTGCGCCCCAATAGACGTCTTTTTCCGGGTGCCAGATATCTTCGCGACCGCCGGCAAAACCAAAGGTTTTTAAGCCCATGGACTCATAGGCCATATTGCCGGCAAGAATGATCAAGTCGGCCCAGGATAAACGGTTGCCGTATTTTTTCTTAATAGGCCAGAGCAGACGCCGGGCCTTGTCGAGGTTGGCGTTATCCGGCCAGGAATTAAGTGGGGCAAAGCGTTGATTGCCTGTGCCGGCACCGCCACGACCATCGGCAATGCGGTAAGTGCCAGCCGCATGCCAGGCCATGCGGATCATCAAGCCGCCATAATGCCCCCAATCCGCCGGCCACCAAGGCTGGCTATGGACCATAAGGGCTTTAAGGTCTTGCTTCACCGCTTCGAGATCCAGCTTTAAAAACTCCGCGCCGTAGTCGAAGTCCTTGCCATAGGGATTGGATTTACCATCGTGCTGATGAAGTATGTCGAGATTGAGGGTCTTTGGCCACCAAGCTGTGTTGGCCTCGGCGTTATGGGTCAGACCGCCGTGCATTACGGGACACTTAGTCATTTTGGGTTCCTTTTTAGTAATCAAAATCTGGACAACATCCAACAGCGGTCATAGATGAAGCAAGAAAGTGTAATTACTCAAGTGTAGCCAATTGAGGTGCTAAAGGTGGGATATTAACCAATAAAAACTGCAACCTAAGCAGTCATGTATAGGCAGCGACCAGGGCCGGCCTGTGCTATGTTTACGAAGGTAATGGCCCTAGGTATTTTGGCTGCAGCGAGATAATAAAAAGCGGCGTACAAGTGTTCGCTAAAATAAATCAGCCTATGTATAATGCCGGCCAATCTCGAAAGTTGGAGTTAATTGTGCTGGCATTGTTACGCTTGTTGGTGATTGCTGTATTTATTCCTTGTAGTTTTATTGCAGGTTTTTTGTTGTGCCTGGTGCGTCCGTTTCATGGTGATAACGTGCGGGTAATAGGTAGTTGGTATGCGTCGATGTCACGTATATTTGGCGTTAAACTAGTGATCGAAAAAGACGAGTCAATCATCAGTGGCGAGCCGGCTGTGTATATCGCCAACCATCAAAATAACTATGATATTTTCTTCTTGCCGGGGGCTTTGCAGCGCAATACGGTAAGCTTGGGTAAAAAGAGCCTCAAGTGGATCCCCTTCTTTGGTCAGCTGTACTGGCTCTCGGGCAATATCCTTATCGACCGTGGTAATCGTAAAAAAGCCATGGCGACCATTACTAAGACTACGGAAAAGCTTAAAAAGGGCGGTTTGTCTCTGTGGATGTTTCCCGAAGGCACACGCAGCTATGGTCGTGGCCTGCTGCCCTTTAAAACTGGCGCTTTTCATACCGCCGCCAATGCCAATATTCCTGTGATCCCCGTGGTGATGAGTGATACCCATAAATGTATTAAGTTAAACCGCTGGGATAATGGTACTATCTACATCAAAATGTTAGCACCACAGCTGTTAGACGCATCCATGAGTGTTCGCCAATATGCCGATCACTTCCATGAGGTGATGAACGAAACGCTGACACAATTAAATGAGAGAAACTAAATGGAAAACTGGCGCGAAATAAGCGAAGAAATTGTTGAGTCTCTACTTGAAGACGGCTCCAACCCTGAACTCCTGTATGAAGTTGAGCACCACTTTGTGTGTGAAGACTTTGCCGCGCTGGAGAATGCCGCCTTGGCCGCCTTTAAACTGGGTTATGATGTAGAAGAGCCGGCTGAGCTGGAACTTGAAGAAGGCGGTACCATTTGGGGCTTTGATGTAGTGGTTGAGTGTGAACTTAACACAGATGCTATCATGGAAGACGTGGATAAGCTGGCGGCCATCGCCGAGCAAAACCAGGTCGAATACGATGGCTGGGGCACCTACTTCCAAGAGTAAAGGTGGTTTAGCCACTTTTCTCTATTGTAGGTCGGCCTTTAGGCCGACAAAGGAATAAAATTGGTTAAATTTGTCGACGCAGAGCATCGACCTACAGCCGACAAAAGGGCACATCATCTCTCCTTGTCGGCGTAGAGCCTCACCTACACGCCGACAAAAGATAAACCCGCGCCACATTGTCGACGCAAAGCATCGACCTACAAGGCTATAGCCTCTCCTATAACATCAGCCGATGTCCTTGTGCCAATTCTTTTCTATAAACTTCAGAAGTCCTTGGCGTATAAATAGCCTTAACTTGGGCTTTTATCCGCGCACTCAGTCGAGTTTTCAGCTTAACCCTAAGCCAGGCGCCAGCTAAGCAACAGGCGACCAGAGAAAACCACAACAGAGATCCTAAGTGGCTATGTAGAGCCAGGACACAACACCCTAAACTAGCTAGCTGACTCAGCATGGCTAGCAGCCAATACCTGCCTATGGGGTTATCGCTTTGTCCGTGGAGCGTGCAAGCACAATAACTGGCGCATAAAAAGGCATAGACGCCGATGGTGCATAATAAAAAGGCCGCGCCGATAAGGGCAATAACGTAAGGCATAGTCAGCTCGGGAAATTGATCATGGCATCAGTGTAACCCCTTGGTTTATTTAGTCAATACAAATGAGAATTGTTATCAAGTGGTGCTTTTGAGGACATACCAGTGTTAATTTGGTTGCAAAAATGCTCAATTACGCACCTAAATTACGCGTTGTTAACCATAATTAACAGATTTTTATCATTGAATAATGTACTGTGTGCCGGTTAAATAAATAACAATGAGAATGAAGTATGCAATTTAAAAAGACCCTTTTAGCGGCATCATTGGCGCTATTATCAACTGAATCTTTTGCCGCTGCCTTCCAGTTGGCAGAGCAGAATGTATCAGGCCTGGGCCGTGCCTACGCCGGTGAAGCGGCGGTTGCAGATGACGCTTCTGTGGTTGCTCGCAACCCAGCGCTTATGTCGCAGTTCGATAAGGCGCAGCTAAGCATTGCCGCCATGTATGTAAAGCCGGACGTAAGCCTTGAAGGTGAAAGCACCAACAATGGCCTTGACGCCGATGTACTTGATGACAGCAGTATCGCTCCAAGCGCAGTGATCCCGGCGGGCTACTTTACTATGCCGCTGAACGAGAAGGTTAGCCTAGGCTTTGGCGTATTCTCAAACTTCGGCCTGTCTACCGAGTTTGCTGAAGATTATGCCGCCGGTCAAATTGCCGGTGAAACCGAAATCGTGACCATTAACACCAATGTATCAGTTGCTTATCAGCTTGATGAGGCCTGGACCCTGGCCCTGGGCGTCAACCATATTTATGCCGATGCTAAGGTTAAGCGTACCTTGGGTGCTAACCCACTTGGTGCCCCTGCCAGCCTTGAAGCGGCGCACCTTGAGGGTGACGACACCGGCTTTGGTTGGAACCTGGGCGTGGCTTACAGCCTGGATGAAAATAATCGTTTAGGTTTCCACTACCGTAGCGAAACCGACCTGACCTTTGACGGTGAATACCGCAACTCGCTTCCTGCCGCCTTTGGTGGTCTTGAGGGCCGCGAGCTGCCAGGTTCTCTTGAGCTAACTCTGCCTGCGATCGCCGAGTTCTCTGGCTCACATCAGTTGAACAAGGAATACGGCCTGCACTACAGCCTGGTATGGACCGGCTGGAGCAGCTTCGACAAGCTGGAAGCCTTTGTACCAGGTATTGATCAGCCTGTGTTTGCTAAGCAGGAAGACTTCTCCGATTCAATTCGTGTTTCTGTAGGTGGCGATTACCAGCTAAATGAGCAGTGGAAATTGCGTGCCGGTTTAGCCTTTGACGAGTCACCTGTATCACAACAGCATCTGTCAATTTCTATCCCGGATACCGATCGCTTCTGGTTCTCATTCGGCGCCGAGTGGCAGCTGGATGAAGCCTCAAGTGTGGATTTGGGCGCCAGCATTATCCGTGGTAAGAAACAGGACTTTGTTGAGAGCGATTCGCTTGGTCAGCAATGGGGCTTTGAATCCGAAGGTAATGCCTACCTATTCGGTGCTCAGTACAACTACAGCTTCTAAGCCTTGTTGAAACTCTGATACGAAAAGCCAAGCATTTGCTTGGCTTTTTTGTGCCCTTTTTATGCCTTCAGGGCTTGTGTGCGCCCGTCGGCGCTGAGCATAAAAAAGCCCGGAAGTAGACCGGGCTTTACATGGTTGGCTGGGAATTTAGATGCTTTGGCGACGGCGCACCAAGCCCAGGGATAGCAGCGCAATCAGCATCCAGGACAAGGAGCCAGAGCCAGACTTGCTGTCATCTTTTGCCGTGACCGTGACCATCATCTCGGCCGTTGCCGAGGCCGTGGCATCACTGACAACCACAGTGAATTGATGGGTACCGACCTCTAAGCCAGACACCGAGGTGGTCATTTTTGTGGGTGAGTCAATCTGGCCCGGCCCGCTCCACACATAGCTCAGCTCATCCCCGTCTGGGTCGAAGGAAGCGCTGGCGTCAAGGGTGGCGCTTTGGCCTTCACTGACAGTGACTGCGACGGCAGAAGCTATAGGGGCATCCTGCTCGGGGGTCACATGAAGCATAAAGCTGGTACTGACCTGATCACCCGGGTTACGACTGTCGGTCACTGTGACCGTGACTTCTGTACTGCCGGAGAAGTTGGCATCGGGCACCAGGTTAATCTCACCACCAGAAGCGGTATGATTGACGCTGGCACTGATGTGCTCGCCGGACACGGTAATGACATTAGGCACCTTATTGGTATCGGCCACCGCAACCAGTAGGCCGCTAAGTTCGCTATCCTCGGCAATGGTTTGATCGCCAATGTGCCCAATCTTAAGGTTACTCGGGACGTTCAGGCTTAATTCCAGCACCTGAGGCGCATCGTCGTCTGTGGTTATTGTGGTGACAATATTTTGCTCATGGCCTGCGGCATCGAGCTTGGTTAAGACCTCATAACTGATATCAAACTGAGTCGACTCCGGGCCGACATAGTCCCAACATACGGCAAAGTTATCCTTCACCTTGCTGGCCAGATCGTGATAGGCGTAGGTTTTCCCTAGATAGCCATACACAGGGCCATACGGGTCACGTGGACCAATGAAGCCTTGAATGCCTATGGCGCCGTGCTCATTGCCGTTAAGGTCGATATTGTTATAGGCCATGATGATTTCATAATCCCCCTGATCAAAACCATATTCGAGGTCATAAAGGATTTCGAAGTCAACCCTGTCATCCCCATCTATACGAACCCTTTGTCCCAACTCAGAGTCCCATACCTCCTCCGAACGACGGGCATTGTCCCATTCCACTAGCAGTGAGGTGCCGGCAAAGGCAACCGTGATACCGGCATTTTCGGTGTCGGCATTCATATCCGGATTATAGGGTACATATTGACGACTCCAGTCTATGCCCGCATCGGTCATGGCCGCACCTCGGTGCAGAGCACCGATTTGGATGTGTGGAAAACCGAAATAAGGGTAGGGCTGGGTGAAGCCAAAGAAGTCAGGTAGATCGTCAAATTGCAGATAGCCTACCGGATTGACGCGGACAATTGGAGTCTGCTCGTAGGCAAAGTTATTGTAGGTTGAAACCGTGGCATCGCTACCAAAAACTTGGCGTAAATCGATTTCTTGCACGTCCCTATAGCCGCCACCGAAAGAGGGGGCGAAGCCGAAATCGCGTAAATTTACATAGTTACCTTCTCCTTGACCATAGTTGGGAACCGAGCACAAGGGATCGTTATCACTGGTAGTGACCTGGTAGTCCGGGGCCCAGTCACGGGAGTCTTGTTGGGCGCCGGTGAGGGTAAAGCCATGTTCGGTTTCGACAATTTCTCCGACATCACTGCGAGAGAGGGTGATTGATCCCGGCACCAATTGCAGGTGATCCGGAATAGCAACGTCTATGCTGTAAGCGCGATCATAACCCAGGTTGTTTTGCATCACATGTGTATTGATAGTCACCTGTTCGCCGGCAAGGGCCGAGGTCTGGCTGGCACGGATGCTAAATTCATTGTCACCGCGCACATACTTGGTTGCCACCGTGTCTATGTTGCCAATATTTTCCTGATCGGTACCAAATAAAATGGCTCCATAGTAAATATCGCCACTGACCGCATCCGGGAAGTCATAGTGAATATTCACATCAGCGGGCTCTAGGCCCGTATGTTGGCTCGGACCACTGACGGTGACATTGGCACTGGCCTCTTTCATTACCACCGCACTGGCATATTCAAAGGTGTCCCAATGATCTCCGGCGTGGAAGTTATTGCGGTAGTTGTCTAGTACTACCCAATAAGTGCCTGCTTGCGGATTGTCGATATTACAGTAGTCCATCTTAACGTCACTCGTGGAGGCGCAGATGGCTTCACTATCCCAGTCCGGTTGGCCATTGTTGTTAAGGTCGATACCTACATACACATCCAGATCGCCGGCCAATAAAGGAGTGATCAGGGTGTCTACGCTTGAATCGGTGCGGGCCAGGGTCTCTACGATGAGGCGGGCCGCATTTTCAGGAACATCCAGAGTAAACAATAAATCGTCTTCTTGTACCTGGCGTAGACGGCCAAAGTTAGAGGCGTTGGTTTCGTTTTGCGCCAGGGTGACGACTTGCTTATTTGCCTTAACCGCTTTGGTTGCTACATAGCTACCGTCCTCGAGTTGCGGAAGGTTCATGTTTTTAATCAGGTAATTGCCGCTGTCTCTGTGCATGCTGACATTGATGTTGTCGGGCAAGTGACCGCCGTCATATTTAAAGACCGCTGGCCAGTATATTTGCGGTATGGCTGGGTTGGTTGCGGTCAGGGTAACCTCGCCCATGACCTCTTGCTCGGCATTGCCACTGCCGGCCTGCGCATCAAGGATTTCGGCGGTAATGGCGATGGCGCGTGTTTCGCCCTTTTTGAGGGTAAAAGACGACGGAGTGGCGGTCAGTTTTACACTGTACTCCGAGGTGCTGGTACCGACATTCCAGGTTCCATCTTGGATCGCGGTGACCTCACGAACCCAGGTACAGGGGCTGCTGCAGTTTAGATTGACCAGCTCTGGCAGGTTTAAACGCGTTGGCATACCGCCATTGTCCGGGTTGGAGGCAGCGAAGTTGGCTACCGTTTCGTTCATGATCAAACCGCTATTGATGGCATTGCTCACGTTTATGCGTCCCGAGCCAGCACGGTAGGTGCCGACTTCCTCATACGGTGCCCAAGAGCTAGTGCGTCCTTTTACGGTGCGCTCAGCGGTCATCTGCAAGGCGGAGTGAATTTGCGCCACCGTCCAATCTGGGTGAGCCTGTTTTACCAAGGCCAGTGCCCCGGCGGTATGAGGCGATGCCATTGAGGTGCCACTCATTATCATCCAGTCGCTCGCTTGAGGGAAGGGCGTAAACGGCTGGTCATCGGCGTTGGCGGCGTAAATAGCCACCCCGGGCGCGGTGACCGAGGGCACCAGGTGTTCCGGGTTATGGGTCGACGGTCCGCGTGATGAAAAGTCGGCCAACATATCCTGCTGGCTTTCATCAACATTGCGAATAACCTCTGACGCCGTGATCGTGGCCATATGATTGCTGCCACTGGCGAGCCAGGGTTGTAGCTTGTTAAACCAGTCGTTGGCGGAGATATGAATGCCGGGGATTGAATAGCTGTCATTAAACAACTGGCCTTCAGGCGCACTTGAACTGTAGGAGGTGTTATAGAGGACCATGCCCCCGCCACCACCTGACTGGACATTATCCGCTTTGGCAACTCGGGCAATCTCACCGCGCTGACAGACCACGATATCATCCGCATTAAAGGTGCCGGGAGCAAAGGGTTCGGCACATAATTCATCGCCATAATCGGCGGCAAGCACCAGGTTACCGGTAATTTCACCTGAAATACTGGCTCCTAAAATATCTGTGGGCGCGGTGGTATCTCCGCCGCTAAAGGAGGTGAGGTACTTATCGCTTACCGTCATGGTACGACCCGTTGTTGAAGCCGCCACCGTTAACAGCCAGGGCGAGGTGTTATCAATGTAACCACGGATCTCGCGGACACCATCGCTGCCCGAATTGCCCGCCGCTGCGGCAATGGCGATACCGGCTTCATGGGCATTTAAAAATGCTTGTTGGGTAGGAGAGGTCCAAGGGTTGCTGCCCAAGGCGCTACCAATGGAGAAGTTGATCACATCGACACCTACGTCGATAGCGTCCTCAATGGCCGCCACCAGGGCATCACTGGGGCAACCCACCCATTTGCCAACGCCTGAATAACAGACCTGAAAGGCAACGACATTGGCGTGTGGGGCGACCCCGGAAACGCGCTCAAACGTAAACCCCGTTTCTAAACCATCACTTTGGGCACCATGGGGCTGCACATAAGGCACGTCGTACATGACATTACCCGCGGCGGTGGCCGCCGTGTGCGAGCCGTGGCCGTTATAATCCTCACCAAAGCGGGGGCGAATCTCGACCGGTGTCTCGAAAGGACTGTGATTCGGGTCTTGGTATTCGGCAGCTGAGTATTGGTCGGTAATGACATCATAGCTGAACACGCCTATTAGCTTGTCGTTACAACGTTCGGCATAATCGCTCAGGGCACAATCACCCACATAGTTGCCGCTGCCAAACGGATTGCTGACCTGATAACCGTCATCGCCGGTGCTGGCGAAGCTGGGGTGATCGGTATTAATCCCCGTGTCTATGATGCCCATAATGATGCCTTCGCCCTTGTAAGGAGAGGCGCTAACCGTGCCGCCTTGCCAGACGTTAGGCGCATCAATGATGTCCGGACCTATGTCGGTTTGCAGCTGTAACATCTGTCGACGAGTGATTTTCTTAACATTATCAAGGTGCGCAAGACGCTGTGCTTCTTGTGGGGTCATCTCGGTGACGAAACCGTTTATCGCCTTACTAAAGCGCCTTGCCGGGGTTAATTCCCGACCTAGTGTGGATGCAGCCTCAAGCAATATCTGCTCTTGGCGTTGATTGATTTGTAACTCAATGGCAGCCAGTTGCGGCGATTTCAGGGCATGTCCTTTTAGCGCAGTCGGCTGTAAATCGTCAAAAGCGTGGGCGGCCAGTTGCTGCTGGTATTCGCTTTGCACTGTATTGCCGTGGAGTTCGACGATGTAGACCTGTGGGCCGGACACTCCCTCCTCGGGGGTAAATTTACTGGCGCTTTGCGCATAGTTGAGCTGGACATTCACGCCGCCATTTTGCTTAACCTTGATGTTTTTTGCGCTTGTCTCACCGAGGCGCGGCGGTCGTTCGCTTTGCTGCGGAATAAATTGTTTTAATTGCATGTCATCCTGATTGCCGGTGGCATTCAAGGTGGTAAGGGTGGCACCGACACCGGCCGCATATAGGGCCGTTAAGGTTGCCAGAGTAATGGATTTTAGCTTCACGCTACCCCCTGATTTACTTTTCTAGTGGGTCACCTTTGCGGGTGACTCGTTATTAAAATGTTATGTCTCAGATGTCTGAGCGGGGTACTTATAGCCTTTGCTTCTTTTAACGGTCAATTTACAAAAATGCAGAAAAAGCGTGCTTTTTAAGTTTCTAAATAAGGGGCGCTATATGTGCCGCGAGGGCTTGAGAGAAGTGGTTTGACGTAACAAAGTGATACACTTTTGTAACCTGGATTATGAGATAAATTGCAATGTGAGATTGTCTGCATTTACCAAAAAATTGGTAAGGCCTAAAAGTGGGAATAATCCATGTTAAGTCGTTTAATAACCTTGGGTCTGTGTCTTCATATGACCCTGATGAATGTCAGCCAAGCCGAGGAGCTAGACGATTATATTGAGTCTGATCGGTGGGTTGTCTCTGCCAGTGTGGGCTTCGGCAGGGTGGGGGTCAGTCAAGGTGACAGAAAGGATATTCCCCTCTATCTGGTTCCGGATATACGTTACTACGGCGAGCAAGTCACTCTGGAAAATACCTCTATCAGCTATGCTCTGAAACAAACTCCCGAATACCAAATTGAAATGCTTGGCCGCCAAAATTTTGATGGTCTCAGCTTTCGCGGTAGTCACCGTGGTGTGCTGGCTTCCTCGGGGTTAATTATTGGCTTTGAGCCTACGTCGGCTGTGCCCACCCGGTCGAGATCCATGTCCTATATGGGCGGAGTGTCTTATACCTACTTTTTAGCCAGCGGCAGTATAGAGGCCGATGTCACCAAGGATATCTCTAACGTCCACCATGGCTATGAGTTCAGGCTGGGCTATAAGCAGGATTGGCAATGGTGGGACTGGCATTTTCAGTCCTTGCTGAGAGCCACGTATAAAAGTGGCGATTTATTAGATTATTATTATGGCAGTGAAGGCGTAAAGGAGGTGCCTGTATCGCTTGAGGGTCATCGTTTCAGCGCCCGCGCTCAGCTTCAGGCTGCAAGGCAAATTGAGGACAACATTTGGCTGGTGGGCGCCTATTCTTTACAGTGGATGTCGGCCGCCGCTCTAAGTAGCCCTTTTACCAAGGACTCACCGTTAGACACATATTTTTTGGGGGTCAAATGGGTTTTCTAAATTCACGAGTGCTCAGCGCGATTGCCTTAGCGCCCATGTGTTGCTGGGCGCAGCAAAAGCCCGAGCTGGAATTTCAGTCTTTCGAGATCCTCCCGAGTATCTGTATCGTTGAGCAAGGGCACCCTTGTCAGCGCAACTTTGCATTTCAGTGGTCTTTAAACCAAGCGGCGTCATCTTGCTTGGAAAACAGTACCGATGCCAAGGTGTTGATGTGCACCAACCAGGCTTCCTTGTCGCAAGCCTATGATACCGAGCTGAACTTGCGGGCCACTACCACCTTCAAGGTGCGCGATGACAGCAAGACCACCGCCAGAGAAAAGCAGGTGTCGGTGCAGGAACTCGGTAAAGATGTGCGCAAGCTCAAGCGCAAACTCTGGAGTGTATTTTAATGGCAGCTATGCATAAATTACTGTTAATAGAGGACGACCTTCGTCTTGGTGAGGGCATTAAGCGTTTACTCAGCGACCAGGGGTATTTTGTCGAGCACTTTTGCGAAGCGGGCGGGGTAGAGAAGCAACTGAGAACACAGGCCTTCGATGCCATTATCTGTGATGTGATGTTGCCAGGCATCGATGGCTTTCAACTGATGGCGCGGCTGCGCCATCTGCATAGCGCCAAGATCATCTTTTTGTCGGCATTAACCGATACCGAGCATCAGTTGCAGGGCTATGAGTTGGGGGCCGCCGACTATATTACCAAGCCGGTTGGAGCCGGATTTATTGTTGGCCAAATTAAAAGCCATCTTACGGTATGACTCTGACACCCTGGCACAACAGCAGAGCCAGCAACAGATCACCCTTGGCAAGGCGGTGATCGACAATCAGCACAAGTCGGTGCATGTGGATAATGGCGAGCTGGAGATCCCCGAGAAGGAATTTGAGTTGCTCTGGGTGTTTGCTCAGCATAAAAACCAAACTTTGAATCGAGAGCAGTTGTTCAGTGCCCTGGTAGGGCGTGAGTTTGATGGTCTTGATCGTACCGTTGACGTTAGAATTAGCCGCCTAAGAAAACGCCTGGAAGCGTCCAAGAAGTGCGGCATTAAAATACGCACTGTGTGGGGTAAGGGCTATATGTTGGTGTCGAGATAGCCATGTTAAAACGTTTTATTGCTTATTATCTGGCCACTCTGGTGCTGATTTTAACTTCCGTGGCGCTGGCGGATAGCTGGTATCAACAGGCCAGCCAAACGAGCGCCAATAGCCTGCTGGTGGAAATGGGCGAGGCATTTTGCCAGGTGCAGGATTGCACGCGTGAGCAGCAAATCAGCCAGCGAGTCAGTGTGATGCCTTTGGCCAGTATCGGCTTTGCAATTCCAGAGAATGCGCCAAAAAACGCCTACCAATATATTCACACTACGCAGGGAGAGCGTGCCTGGCTGTATATTATCAGCCAAGATAACCAGCGGGTTTTTCGTGTGGACACCAGTGCGGAAAAGCGCAATGGCCTTATATACACTTGGCTCTTTTATATCGTCTTAGCCGGTGCGCTGTTGGCACTGACCCTGCCTTTTGTGATTGCCTTCTACCATATAAAACGGGCCGCTACAGAGTTCGCGAAAACTCGCGATTATAGCCTTTGGTACAACCGGCGATCCTTCCTCTTTCAATCCGTGATAGATGCAATGGCCTATATGGCGCACAGGCTCAGCCATTTACTGGCGTTGCAAAGAGAGCTCTCCAACACCCTTAGCCACGAGGCCAGAACCATTATTTCTCGCATTTCGATGACCCTGACTAATGCCGGTTTGCATGAGCGGGACAGGGCGTTATTTAAAGAGGATTTAAAGGAGTTAGAAATATTAAGCGATGAGTATTTGCGCCTGTCTAAATATGAACACGAACAGCGTTTACAGTTATCTCAGATTGAATTGCCCAGCCTATTGGCTCAGCTTATAAAGCCCTATCAGCGTTTTGGCAGCAAGCAGGTAACTCTGCAAGCCCCCGATAGCCTGAGTATTTATTCCGACGAACGCTTATTGCGCTGGGCATTTCGCAACCTTATAGACAATGGCGTTAAATATGCGCAAAGTCGCGTGCATATCCAGGTGCTGGAAGTGGGCGAGCAATGGCAGTTTATCATTGAGGATGATGGTCCGGGTGTGAAGCAGTCTCAGATAGAGGGCTTTTTTATGCCCTTTAATCGCCCCGAAAACTCGATTAAAAAAGGCTATGGCTATGGTCTTGCCATCGTTAAGAAAGTCACCGAACTGCTGCACGGGACTATTGAGGTCAGTCAAAGCCCGTCTTTAGGCGGAGGTTGTTTTGTCATGTGTTTTCGGCGTCGGCTGGAGTGAGGTTGGCATGACTGTGGATCAAAAATGACGCTTCATGGTCTGTTCATTAAACATTGTTAGGCTAACAAAAAAAATAAAAGGGATATTGGTATGAAGACCTACTTATGTGTTGCCGTAATCGGCCTTAGCCTAGTGACGGGAATGGCGAACGCCAAAGAACATCATGACAAGGGTAAAGGCAAAGGCTCTCTACCACCTGGTCTGCAAAAGAAAGTCGATAACGGCGGCTCATTGCCTCCGGGTTGGCACAAAAAATATCGCCAGGGTGACATTCTTGATTATGATATTTATCGCCGTGGTCGAGTGATCGATACCCATGGCCATGATGGTGTTATTTCAATTGAAGTGGATAACCGCATTATTCGCTTAATTAAAAATACCCGAGAAATTGTGTCAATCCTAGGTCACTAAGATTTTAGATGGGATAACAAGAACGCGAGCTTAGGCTCGCGTTTTTTTGTGGGGATAAATAAGTTCAATTGGCTATTTCGGCGTAGTATTTCTTATCGACGGCGCGTTGTCGTCGAGTATGCGCACTTCTCTTTGTGGGAATGGGATCTCGATATTGTGCTCTCGCAGTGTTTCAAAAACGATCAGCAGCAGATCGCCACCGACACGGTTTTTGCCGTCATCTATGCCGAACATCCAGAACTCGACGAACATATTCACACCAAAATCTCCGAATGAGTCGATTTCACAATCGGGACGCTCTTCAAAGGGGATATCCTCGCCGCTGATCACTTGAGGGTGCTCGGCCACGGCTTCTTTGATTATCTCGCACATGGCCCGGATATCGGTTTTATAAGCGACGCTAAAGTCGATGCGATAGCGCTGCTTGGGGTCCTTGTGGGTCCAGTTGGTCATCAGGGAATTGATAAACTTTTCATTGGGGACGAGTATGTCTTTGCCGTCATAGGTTTCTAACACCGTATAACGCATGCGAAACTCGCGTACAAACCCCTTGCTGCCGTCTTCTAGTTCTATAAAGTCGCCTATGGTTAATGAGCGATCCACCAGGATAATAATGCCGGAAATGAAATTTGAGGCAATCGTTTGCAGGCCTAACCCCAGGCCCACACCCAAGGCGCCCCCGAATACCGCAAGTGCCGTAAGGTTGATACCCATAATGTTGAGCAGCAGCAGAAAACCAACACAGAAGAGGGCGACTTCAAACACCTTGGTGAAGACTTCCTTGGTGGTGACATCCAACTTTTTTTGATTACGTATCAGCTTCTTGCCCGTCATTCTAAAGGCCTTGCCGAGCCAAAACAGGATCACGCCAAACACCAATACCCGGCCTATGCCATAAAAAGACACCTCAACATTACCTACTGTGATGGCGATTGTTTCCAGCACGGCGATAATATGCGGGAGTATCCCTACTAGATGCAGGAACACCAAGGGGAGCACCACCCAGCGCATAAAGGCGGCAATATGTTCGCCGTCTACCACGGCGCGAATAACAGTGTTTAAAAACAGCAGCACGGCGATAATTAACACCGCATTGATTAACCAGGTATCAATCTCATATTGCTCCCCTAGGAGTAAGGACAGCGTTAGAAATGAAATGGCGAGCATGGGAAAGACCACCGCCAGTAGTTTATTAACTACAAATTCCAATGCATGGCTTGGGCTTGCCGAGGGTTCTTTTACGGGCGTGACCTTTCTACGGAGCTTGGCGGCGATGAGAAAGGAGCACAAATAGATGGTTAGAACTATAGATAACTGGATCAGGAAACCCGTGCTGGTGAGCGCGTCCTGTGCGACAACAAAATACTCGTTCATTGTCTGAGTCAGGGGCTCGGTCGTCATGTTCAAGATGTTCGCAGTATCTTTTGTTGCCGCCATATTTATTTTACTTTATCAATCAATGCACTTTGATAGTAACTATAAGCCAATAATTCAGCTCTAAAATGACAAACCGTAAAAATAAAAAACAAGAAGCGAAATAGCTTTTTCTTCGCCCATAAAAAAACGCGAGCTGGGCTCGCGTTTTTCGGCTTAACCAAAAGGCCAATTACAGGCTTTCGATTTTCGCTTTTTGCTCAAGCAGTTTGGCTTTTGCTTCACTGTACTCGGCCAGTTTCGACTTTTCTTTGTCCAGTACCGCTTCAGGCGCGTTGCTGACGAACTTCTCGTTTGCTAGCTTCTTCTCAACCTGTTCCAGGCCTTTTTGTGCCTTCTCAAGTTGCTTGGCGATACGGGCAAGCTCGGCGTCAACATCAATCAGACCCGCCATAGGGATCATGATCTCAAGTTGGCCAACAAGTGCCGTGGCACAGGCTGGAGCTTCATCGGCGCTTGCAAGCACAGTTACTTCTTCAAGCTTCGCCAGCGAGCTCAGGAAGGTACGGTTTTCTTCCAGACGACGGGTGTCTTCGCTACCGGCATTGGCCAATAATACATTCAGTGGCTTGCTTGGGCTGATGTCCATTTCACCGCGGATGTTACGAATGGCAACGATGAATTGCTTCAGCCACTCCAGGTCGGCCATGGCCGTTGCATCTACCTTGCTTTCATCAAACTGCGGGAAGGCTTGCAGCATGATGGTATTGGCTTCCATACCCGCGATTGGCGCTACACGCTTCCAGATGGTTTCTGTGATGTAAGGCATCAATGGGTGCATCAGGCGCAGCAGGCCTTCAAGTACGGTGATCAGCGTATGACGCGTACCACGTTGCTGTACTTCGTTACCCTTGAATAATACCGGCTTGGTAAGTTCTAAGTACCAGTCACAGAACTGGTTCCAAGTGAACTCATAGATGGTATTGGCAGCCAGGTCAAAACGATAGTTATCCAGATGCTCGGTGAAGGTTTTCACCGTTTGCTGGAACTGACCCTGGATCCAACGATCCGCCAGCGAGTATTCGCGCTCAGCATCGTTAAAGCCACAATCCTGCTCTTCGGTATTCATCAGCACGTAACGGCTGGCGTTCCAAAGCTTGTTACAGAAGTTACGGTAACCCTCAAGACGGTTCATGTCCCAGTTGATATCACGGCCGGTTGAAGCCATGGCCGCCAGAGTGAAGCGCAGCGCATCCGTACCGTGCGGCTCAATGCCATCGGCGAATGTCTTACGGGTGTTTTCCTCAATCTTCTGTGCCAGCTGCGGCTGCATCATGTTGCCGGTACGCTTGGTAACCAGGCTTTCAAGATCGATACCGTCGATCATGTCTAACGGGTCAAGCACGTTACCTTTTGATTTTGACATCTTGTCGCCGTTCTCATCACGGATAAGACCGGTCACGTAAACTGTTTTAAATGGCACTTGCGCTTTACCGTTTTCGTCTTTGATGAAGTGCATGGTCATCATGATCATACGCGCAACCCAGAAGAAGATGATGTCGAAGCCGGTAACCAGGACATTAGACGGGTGGAATACTTTTAGATCTTCAAGGTTATTCGGCCAGCCCAGTGTCGAGAAGGTCCATAGCGCCGATGAGAACCAGGTATCAAGTACGTCATCGTCTTGAGTCAGTGTTACGTCATTGCTCAAGTTGTTGTCGCGGCGCACTTCTGCTTCATCACGGCCAACATAGACGTTACCTTCGCTGTCATACCATGCCGGGATACGGTGACCCCACCAAAGCTGACGTGAGATACACCAGTCTTGAATATCGCGCATCCAGGCGAAGTACATGTTCTCATATTGCTTAGGAACGAATTGGATATCGCCGTCTTCAACCGCTTTGATCGCAGGCTCAGCAAGAGGCGCAACGCGCACATACCATTGGTCTGTAAGCAGTGGCTCGATGATCACGCCCGAGCGGTCACCGTAAGGTACGGTCAGGCTGTGGTCGTCGATTTTTTCAAGCAGACCGGCTTGCTCAAACTCTTCAACAACCTTGGTACGGGCATCGAAACGGTCAAGGCCGTGGAAACGCTCTGGAAGAGGTGCGTCCAGCTCAAGAGGCTTGCCGTCGAAGGTGAAGGTTTCACCTTCGCTAAGAATCGCCGCATCCTTGTCGAATACGTTGATCATAGGCAACTGATGACGCTTGCCCACTTCGTTATCGTTGAAGTCGTGTGCCGGGGTGATTTTTACACAGCCCGTGCCTTTTTCCATATCGGCGTGCTCGTCGGCCACGATAGGAATGCGACGGTTGACGATAGGAAGCAGAATTTCTTTACCGATAAGGTCCTGGTAGCGCTCGTCATCCGGGTTTACCGCAACACCTGTGTCGCCCAGCATGGTTTCAGGACGGGTTGTTGCAACAACGATATAGTCTTTACCATCTTGGGTTTTAACGCCATCCGCCAGCGGGTAGCGCAGGTTCCACATATGGCCTTGCTTGTCTTTGTTCTCTACTTCTAGGTCAGAGATGGCGGTGTGTAGTTTCGGGTCCCAGTTAACCAGGCGCTTACCACGGTAGATCAGGTCATCCTTGTACAGGCGAACGAAAACTTCTTTAACTGCTTCCGACAGACCGTCGTCCATGGTGAAACGCTCACGGTCCCAATCAACAGAGGCGCCAAGGCGACGCAGTTGCTTGGTGATGGTGCCACCTGATTGCTCTTTCCATTCCCAGATCTTGTCGATAAAGGCGTCACGGCCCAAGTCATGGCGAGTTTTACCTTCTTCCGCGGCCAGCTTGCGCTCTACAACCATTTGCGTGGCGATACCAGCATGGTCGGTACCTACCTGCCATAGGGTGTTGTTGCCCTGCATGCGCTTAAAGCGAATAAGGGTATCCATAATGGTATCTTGGAACGCGTGGCCCATATGCAGGCTACCTGTGACGTTCGGTGGTGGGATCATGATTGAGTATGCATCGCCTTCGCCACTTGGTTTGAAGTAGCCGTTTTCTTCCCACTCTTGATAGAGGGATTGTTCAATATCTTGCGGATTGTAGGTTTTATCCATTGCCCAGGACCTTTAAATTCTATCTAAACTTTTTGTGTGCTTAGCTGCGCGCCAATATCGCGAAGCTGCTTGTATTTTGCTCGTGCCATTTGTTTGCGTCGCTCGTCGGCGGGCACAAAATCTAAAATGGTGTCGAAGCGGCGTATAAAATCGGGCACCGTGGAGGCTAAATTAATTAGCACAGTGCGCTTGGCAACCGGCGGTGTTTGTCCAATTTCTACGGCGGCGCCGCCACGAGAGCCTTCGCCTTGAAGGTTGTGGGGCACAAAACTATCGGCGTCAAACGCCCATAAATGTTGGTCGATAAGGTGCGCATCGTCACGGTTATCAACAAAAATAAATACCCTTTTGCCCTGGCGGTATTGCTCCGCTGCGAGGCGGGCACCAAGATCAAAATGAGCCGGCACGTCATGGCCCGGCTCATCGGTATTTTCTAGCAGGTAAAATAACGCGTGCATTGCGTCCTCTACGCGGCTCGTTAATGCGCCAATTTTGCCACAATCGGCAGTTTGCATCAATGAATAAGCCCCTATAAAAGGGGCTTAACAGTACTAAGGCTGATTAATCGGGAAGATTAATCTTGCGGGTTTTCTGAAACGCCAGCGCGATTAATCAAATACTGGGTCAGCATAGGCACAGGACGACCGGTTGCGCCCTTGTTTTTGCCGCCACTACGCCAGGCCGTACCGGCGATATCCAGGTGCGCCCAGTTGTATTTCTTGGTGAATTTAGACAAGAAACACGCCGCCGTGATGGTACCGGCTGCACGACCACCCAGGTTGGTGAAATCGGCAAATGGGCTGTCCAGCTGTTCGTGGTAATCATCCCACAATGGCAACTGCCAAGCGCGGTCGCCACTTTGCTCACCGGCTTTAAGCAGGTCATGGGCCAGCGGGTTGTGGTTTGACAGCATACCGGTAGCATGGGCACCTAAGGCGATAATACAAGCGCCTGTTAGGGTGGCAACGTCGATAACAGTGTCTGGGTCGAAGGCTTCAACATAGGTCAGCGCGTCACACAGTACCAAACGGCCTTCCGCGTCCGTGTTAAGTACCTCAACGGTTTGCCCCGACATGGTAGTAAGAATGTCACCCGGGCGATAGGCATTGCTGCCCGGCATGTTTTCACAGCCGGCTAATACGCCAATCACGTTAATGGGTAGGTTCATCTCAGCGATAGAGCGCATGGTGCCGATAACACCGGCGGCGCCGCCCATGTCGTACTTCATTTCATCCATGCCTTCGCCTGGTTTAATTGAAATACCGCCCGAGTCGAAGGTCAGGCCCTTACCCACAAGCACGATAGGTGCTGCATCTTCAACACCACCGTTATAGTGGATCACCGACATCACAGATTCATTGGCGCTGCCGCGACCTACGGCCAGGTATGAGTGCATGCCCAGCTCTTCCATTTCTTTCTCGCCAACCAGATTCACCGTAACCTTGTCGAACTCGGTTTCCAGCGACTTGGCTTGTTCACCTAAATAGCGCGGATTACAGATATTTGGCGGCATATTGGCCACGTCTTTACATAGCTTGGCACCGGAAGCGATGGCCAGACCATGTTCGATGGCGCTTTCGCCTATGGTCAACTCGCGACGAGTTGGCACGTTGAAGACGATTTTACGTAGCGGTCGACGCGGGTCGCTCTTTTTGCTTTTTAATTCGTTGAAGGTGTACAGGCAATCCTGGGTAGTTTCTACTGCCTGGCGCACTTTCCAATAGGTATCGCGGCCCTTAACATGCTGCTCGGTTAAGAAACAAACGGCTTCCATCGCCCCGGTTTCGTTTAGGGTGTTGATGGTTTTGGAGATGATTTGTTTGTATTGTTTGTCATCAAGTTCGCGTTCTTTACCACAGCCAACCAGAAGTACGCGCTCACTTAAAACGTTAGGTACATGGTGCAGTAGCAGGGTTTGGCCTGGCTTGCCTTCAAGGTCGCCGCGACGCAAAAGATTCGAAATATAGCCTTCGCTGATCTGGTCCAGCTGCTCACCTATGGGTGATAATCGGCGTGGTTCATAAACACCCACCACGATACAGGCACTGCGCTGTTTCTCTGGACTTCCACTCTTTACGCTAAATTCCATTGTGACTCCTAATTAGAGGAATAATCGGTACTTCTGGCGTGTTGTTCAGCAACAGGCCGAGTAAGTACTTATAATATGCCAGTGAACTATTTACGTTTTACTCAATCCACTAAACTAAAGTGTAGACAATTACATGCCTTAGGTAGGATATTTGATCCGCTTGACATATAATAAAGTGACTAAAATAACTAGTTTACTCAAATTTTCCCACTATGCCAGTGAAACACGACGTTTTTAGGGGCGCACATTGCTGATTTTTAGATACTTAACCGCAGAAGTTTTGAAGTCGCAGGTGGCTGTTTTTGTTACCCTCATGACGATATTTGTGAGTCAAAAATTCGTTGTCATTTTAGGCGATGCCTCTGAGGGTAGTATTCCAGCAAAACTGGTGCTTTCTGTGGTTGCCTTAAAGTTGCCGCAACTGGCTTCCTTGATTCTCCCTCTAAGTATATTCCTAGGTATTATTCTCGCTTATAGCCGAGTGTATGCCGACAGCGAAATGACGGTTTTAAAGGCCTGTGGCGTCAGCGAATGGTATGTGGTGCGGGTGACCTTAATCTCCAGTACCGTGCTGGCCATCTTAGCCGGGGCCATGACCCTTTATCTGGCGCCTTGGGCCAGTGAAAAAGAGTATCAGTTGAAAGAACGAGCCGAGGCTGAAGCCGGTTTGTCTGCTTTACGTGCCGGGCGCTTCCAGGAAACCGGTAACGAAAAAGCCGTGGTTTTTATCCATAACATCGACAACGGTGGTCGGGTGCTTAATCGCGTTTTTGTGGCCCAGTTGCTGCGCGGTGAAGATGTGCAAAAATCCTTGATCGTTTACGCCGATATGGGTCAGGTAGAAGAGCATGAAAATGGCGAACAGCAGCTTATCTTAAGCCAAGGCCAACGGGTGGAATTAAAAGATCAGGGGCTTGATTTACAACGCACCGAATTTGACAGTTATCAGGTGCAAATTCGCGACCAGGCCATAGAGCATAAGCGACGTAAGCTGGAAGCCGTGCCCACCTCTGAATTATTAAAACAAGATAGCAATGAGGCTGTGTCGCAATTCCAATGGCGCTTGGCCATTCCCTTATCTATTCCATTGCTGACCTTAATTGCGGTGCCGCTCAGTGTGGTTAATCCACGCCAGGGTAAGTTTGCCAAGTTGGTGCCCGCCATCGCCTTATATCTGGGTTACTTTATCTTGCTTAATGCCGCCAAGTTTGCCCTTGAAGACGGCAAGATCCCGGTCTCCGCAGGATTATGGTGGGTGCATTTAAGTGCTTTATTTATAGGTGCATTTTTGATTATTAAAGGACGCCCCCTGGGTGCCTGGCTGCGCGCCAGCTTTAAGCGCAGAGGTGCCACAGCATGAAAACATTAGACTGGTATCTAGGGCGCAGCATATTACAAACCACAGGGTTTGCCTTGCTGGTCTTGGTGGGTATTAGCACCCTGATCAAGTTTATCGAACAATTGAAGTCGGTGGGGCGGGGCAGTTATGACATCATAGACGCCATGCTCTACACCCTGTACAGCATCCCCGGTGATGTGGTGGTTTTCTTCCCCATGGCGGCACTGATCGGCGGCTTGACGGGTTTAGGTGCACTTGCATCTAACAGCGAATTGGTGGTGATGCAGGCCGCCGGTATGTCGCGTCTGCAAGTAATTGGTTCGGTAATGAAAACTGCCATAGTGATGGCCCTACTTATGATGGCCATGGCCGAGTGGGGCGTGCCCAAGGCGGAGCAAACCGCTAAGCAGCTGCGTTCACAAGCCATATTCGGGGGGGAAGTTTTCAGCGCCCAACAAGGGGTCTGGGCCAAAGATGGCGATGTCTTTATAAATATTGAGGACGTTGATCAACAAGGCCAGCTAAACGGCATTCGCATGTATCATTTTGATAAGGAACTGCAATTGCAGCAGGTAACCTTTGCGGCCAATGGTTTCAGCCGTGACGGCGGTTGGATGCTGCGTGATGTAAGAACCCTGCATATGTCGGAGCAGCAAATTAGCGAGCAGTCTCAGGACGAATACTTTTATGCCTCGCAGCTAACTTCAGAGAAGCTGGGCGTGGTCTCGGTGAAGCCGGAAACCCTGTCTTTTACCGGCCTTTGGTCTTATTTGCAGTATCTCAAGCAAAATGATCAGGATACCAGCACCTATGAACTCGCCCTGTGGCGCAAGGTTATGCAGCCGGTGGCGCTTGGGGTGATGTTACTGGTGGCACTGTCGTTTATCTTTGGGCCGCTGCGTACGGTGACCATGGGCGCGCGCATCGTTATGGGGGTGATCACGGGTATCGTGTTCCACCTCACCGACCGCATTTTTGGGCCGATAGTATCTGTTTATCAGATCCCAGCCTTTATCGGTGCGGTACTGCCGAGCCTGCTGTTTATCATTTTTGCCAGTTATCTACTCAAACGCCGCAATTAAAGCTACTGCGCTCACAATTACGGTGTTAAAAATGGTCTCAATGTCCTCATTTACTCTATGTAAACTGCGGCATTTTGACCATTTTTGCCTTGTACTTGCCGCGCTCGTCACGCTCGTCACGCTTAATTATTTTGGCTGATTCTGCCTAAACGCATCCTGCTCTTTGTTGCTCGCTGTTTATACCAATTCTGTTAAGTATGTGATCAGATATAGCGCTGGATAAATGAGATGATCACAAGGCGGAATTTTTCTTATGTAGTTATTCTACATAGAAAAATTCCAACACGGTGAGCATGATATTTAGCCCGCTAGAATGATTAGCTATTTAAGTGAATTGGTATTACATAGCGCTGCTATGCTACACAACGAGCGCCGCGATCAGAAAGCGTTTAGATTGAATGAAAGAGCCGTTACAGGTCGGCGCGTTGCGCCGACAAGGTGCCAATAATACACTATTTGTAGGTCGGTGCTTTGCGCCGACAAGGTGCCAATGATGCCCTATTTGTAGGTCGGTGCTTTGCGCCGTCAAGGTGCCAATGGTGCCCTATTGTAGGTCGGTGCTTTGCGCCGACAAAGGAAGATTGGTGTTCTATTGTCGGCCTGAAGGCCGACCTACATTAGCGCGGCGCTGATGGCCGCTCTGAAATAATAAGTCGGTACTCTGCGCCGACATATCAACACATGGTGTATCTTTGTCGGGGTGAACCCCGACCTACATCCAGGTCTTAATCTAGGGCGCGATAGACCTTTTTATTATCTTCTTTCGATAGGGTTACAACCTCACAACCTGAGAGGTAATCCTGCAATGCGCGTTTATTCTTAAAATCCACTAAAACCAGCAGGTTACCCAGGCCGAGCAGGGCGGTTAAGCTGCGCCATGCACCTTGCCAAAATGTAGGTAAAGAACCATCTAAACGACGTACTTGTAAGCGCCAGGCACGCATGCCTATGGTTTGTCCGCTTTTGCTCCAGAAATAACCAAAAAAGCTAATGCTCACCAGCACCAGGAGAATATCGCGAATAACATAAAGCACAGTATTTTCTTGGATCAGCGCGGCCACATCTTCGGCCTCGCCCATGGCAATCCAGCCCAGGGATACACCGCCTTGTACCAATAATAAAAAGACCACGGTAGTCAGCATGGCGAAGGCAATAACCACTAAGCCGTCATAAATAAGTGAAGCAAGACGGCGACCAATGCCCGCAGGCGCAGAATTCAATGACATGATGTTATTTCTCTCAAACAAAATCGGCGACAGTGTAACAAAGGGTGATTACAAAGGCGACGCTTTCCCGGTTCGTGGGCTAGGGCGTTGACCGCCGTATTCAGATGTAAGATAAGCAAAAAGCCCGCTTTGGTTGAATATTCGGCAGTTGACACATTAATAACATAAAACGCTTGCCGCGCTTATCATTCTTTGTATAATGCAGGGCATAGAGATGAGGGCAAATAAAAAAAGCCTTTGCTCTGAAGTGGTTTTTCTTTATCTTCTCGCCGAGAAGGTCAAAGAAAAAAGATGCCAGTGTGATGGAATTGGTAGACATGACGGATTCAAAATCCGTTGCCTTCGGGCGTGGCGGTTCAAGTCCGCCCACTGGTACCACTTTTCGGTTCGATATGAACCAGATGAGTCCAAACTTTCTGATATATATTAGAAAATTGGGCTTTTTTTATGTCCAAAATAAATCAACCACATCTACGGACATTCAGTAATTTTAGTAGTACATTTAGTAGTACAGTTTGGTTTTTATACAAGTTGTACTACTTACTATGGCTAAAATCGTCACCCCGCTTACGAATACCCAAGTAAAACAGGCTAGGCCACGGGACAAGCTTTACAAGCTGGCCGATGGTGAAGGTTTGCAGTTACGTGTCATGCCGAACGGCTCTAAACAGTGGTTACTTGATTACTATAAGCCAATTTCAAAAGCGAGATCCTCTTTAAGCTTGGGCAGTTACCCCGAAGTATCATTAGCCGATGCGCGAAAACGCAAAATAGCGGCGCGGGAACTACTGGCTGATGGTAAAGACCCTAAGTTAGAGAAGGAGCAGCAACAGCGAGCTGACAAGCTTGAGCTTGAAACTACGTTAATGTCAGTGGCGCAAACATGGTTTGAAGTTAAAAAGACGCGAATCGCAGAAAGTACGGCGACCAGCCTATGGCGCAATTTTCAAAATCATGTGTTTCCTAAACTAGCCAATCACCCGATTTCCCAAATCAATGCCCCGGAAACCATCGCAGTTTTAAAGCCATTAGCTGCAAAAGGGAGCTTGGAAACAACAAATAAGGTTATCCGCCACCTAAATGAAGTGATGGTTTTTGCCGTAAATACGGGGGTCATCCATCATAACCCACTAGCGGGGATTAAAGCGGCGTTTGAAACCCCAAAGCAGAAGAACCTTCCAGCGCTCAAGCCGAGTGAGCTGCCAGAGCTTATGAATACGCTTGCTTATGCCAGTATTAAGATAACTACAAGGTGCCTAATTGAGTGGCAACTTCATACAATCACACGGGCAAGTGAGGCAGCTGGAGTAAAGTGGGAAGAGATAGATTTTGATAATCGTGTTTGGGTCATTCCCGCTGAACGTATGAAAATGAAACGCGAACATATAGTGCCACTAACCCTGTCGGCTATTAAGATTCTTGAGAGGATGAAGCCTATCAGTGGCCACCGTGAATATGTGTTTCCAAGTGATCGCCATCCTAACGAACCCAGCAACCCGCAAACAGCCAATGCTGCATTAAAAAGGATGGGCTTTAAAAACAGGCTGGTGGCGCATGGTATGCGTTCCATTGCCAGTACGGCAATGAATGAGCGAGGACTAGACGCTGACCTTATTGAAGCATCGTTAGCGCATGTAGACAAAAACGAGGTGCGTAGAGCATATAACCGCACCGATTATATCGAGCGCAGACGCCCAATAATGGAGTGGTGGTCTGGTTTTATCGTACAGGCGTCGAAGACAATTTAAGCATCTTGAGTACGCATCGTTTGGCTTCGTTTTCAGGGTTGTTATGCTTTTGTTTTTAATTGAAAATATTTATATTGTAAGGGGCGTAGTAATAAGATCTTTGCTTAGGCTTTAAAGCCGTGTGAAATTAAATTTCTGACTAGGAGAACGGAAGTATGGGTAAAGCAAAACCAGTAACGCTAGCAGGGAGACGGTTTGAAACGCAAGGTGACGTCGTGGCGTTTTTCAACAGTCAAAAGCAGGAATTGTTGCCAGACGGGCCAATTACTGAAGGGGAGTTATTTGATATGTTAAAAGATCTCTATGAGCGTTACTGTAACAACTCTCCGGGGTATGAGTTAAATGGTCGATTGATTGAAGGCTTTATCGTTGCTTATGAGAAACGGCAGAATAATGGTTCTTGGTCAACAACTGCTTGTTTTAAAGTCCATTTTTCTAATGGTGAGATAAGGCCATTTTCTATAAAAAAAGCAGTCAAATCTGTGGCTGACAGTACTATTTAGCCTATTGTTTACAAATTGTATTGATAGTGTTCAATTAGTTACCATGCCCTTGGTTGTTTTTTAAACGAAGCTGGTATTGGTTTTATTGACCTTAAGTAGTTAGAGTAAATACTCAATTCTGAGTGGCCGCTCTCTGCACTCTGCGAACCCCGCACGGCACCGATACCCGAAAAGGAACCTAACAAGGGGTAGGTAGCCAAATAGCCTATTCTTTGTTGTGCAGTGAATCGGCTGGATCTGGTGGATGATGAAAGAAGAGCTTGAGACTTTAAAAAATAACTGCTTGTATTACTAACCTAGCTGGTTTTCTATTTAATAAATAAAAAGTTTAGAAAATTCATTCTCCCTTTAACCATTTTTGCTTGAACCCTTTGATATTAAAGACCTACCATGTGGTTAAAGAGCGATGAAAGAGAGAAAACCTGACATCTCTTTCACCGATTACCCAGCATTACTTGGCCCCAAAGCTTGTAACACGTTTACGGTAGAACTTGGCACCCCCTCTGCGAGTTTCAACCTCTAAGAAACCTTCTTTGTGCAGTTGTGCTAGAGCTTTACCTATAACCTTAGTATTCACAGCCTGCAATTTAGGGTCTGCATCCACTAAGCTTGCCGCATTGCGCCATTCGTCAAAGTATTTGTCATTGTCGGTCGATAAATATGCGCCCAGAATATAGTCGTACCAACTGCCTTTATCTTGGTATTCGTCATTAATCTTTGCAGCGAACGCACGTTCTTGATCAGTTAGATTCCAACCATATCCTGACTGATACATGTGCTTCACTTCTAACCAAAACTGTCTCAAAAGCTCAGGTTCCAACAGTCTTAAAGCGCCACTAGGATTGTATTGCCAGCCAAGAATTTTGTTTAAGGTATCCATATCCGCTGGGCTTCCCATTTCAATAACACAGAAACGGCTAGAGCCCGTGTCATCTTTTAGGAAGCCGAGGCCGTTAACCGTGGCAATAAGGTGGGATTGACGTGGTTTTTTTATATCCCGCTTAGCGTAGGGCGGACGAACCGTATCAGTGGTTTTGGTGATAAACGCCTTTAACGAGCCTTGGCTATTCTTATTCGTCCTCTCAAGCTCACCAAGTTCAGTTAACCAGGCTCTCATACATGACAACACGCTGTCTTTATTATCGGGGTTTAATTCTGCGCCTTCTAGAAACGCATTCGCAAAAATATTACACAGGCGGGAGAGGAACGCCGTCTTTCTAAAGCATTGATCACCATGAAGCACGGGCACAAGCTTACTAGAAAAGTTTGGCTCATAAAGCGAAGCCACGGCGCCAACAAGCCACCGCTTCATAACTGTCATTGCGTACTCTTCGTTGAGAGCATTCAAACATGCGAGTACCTTTTCTACTCTTTCTTCCCCGTCCCATTGTCCAGAGTCTAACCAGTCAGCTACTGGGTGATACTTATTATACTGCGCTAGTGCTATGAAATGGTCTTTTACTACGCTCTTGTTCAAATTGTGTCTTGAAGCATGAGAAAGTAAATCGCTTTCAATTTGGTCTGGAGATAGCTGTTTCTGAACATCTGTATCAGTATCATAAATTTCGGGTTCAAAGGTCATCATATTGAACCTAAGCTCCAACCCCACAAACTTGACCATTGCTTGAAAATTAGTATTTGTGGGTAACGGGTTGCCTTTGTGGTTAAAATCCACATATTCAGGGCATTGCTTTTTTGTATTTTCAGGTAAAGAGATTTCGACCGGTTTATCCGGTGGTAGCAGTTTCATACTCATTCTCCTAGCTTAAGTGAAGAGCTAACTCGCTTGTTATGTTGCGAAATAGCCCATTCTTTTTTGTTATGTTTATTCACATCAGGGAATTTTTTTGCCAGTTCTCTCAGTGCTAGCTTGGGGTCACCACCGAACGCGCGGATAGTGAGGAAATCAAACTGGTCAATGCATTGACCTATAGCGCACGGATCACTTGAATGGTGGGAGTACAGCCGTTCTTTGCCATCGGTCATGCTGGTGAGAATATATGCGCCTGCTTTACCGCTTGATGATTCAGGTGGCAAGTAGGCATTACCTTGGCGTTTGTAGCCGTGCTGGGTTAGAACGTAATCCCAAGAGTAGGAATTATTTACAAGATCAATGATAGAGACTTGGCTACCTACCAAGGTTTCTACATATGCAGGCTTAGGCGCGATACTCCTGCTAAAATTGAGCTCCTGCTCTTTTTGCTCTTGTTCGAACAACAAGGCATCCCTTAATAGTTCTGACCCTTCAATTGTTAACGGCGCACCCTCACCAACAGCATATTCGTAGCAGTCACCTGAGTATCTTGCAGGTAAATACATCCCTTGATAAAGACGAGTAGAGCAGTCATCGGCACGGAATATATTACCTAGGTATGCTTGAATCGGCGCCCACCACCTTAAAGGTATACCAGCAGCTATTTGTATATAGACGCGGTAGCGATTGCCATGGTTGCCATACTGGTGCTTGACCGTGGTGTGAATGATATATGAAGTGATTCCCAGCTGAGCCAATATGGCTTTTACGCCGCCAATATCGAACTCACTATCGTCAATATCTAGGCGTAGTAGGGTAAGATTATTGTGCGCGGAAATGGTTGCTTGTTTCTTGTTCGGCGCATCTGTACCGACAATGATGGGGGATTTCTTCTTTATATCATCAGGAGATAGTGCTCCCATATTCGGTGGCGATATAACATACTTCACTAAGTCATCCCAGTCGATATATGAAAAATTGGCCGTTACTTTTACGCTCTTGGCGTACAAAAATTTCATTTCGCAGCCCCCATATCCAAAATTTCAATGCGCTGCGCCACTAGCTCCTTAACTAGCTCTTGTACTTCTGTAGTGGATTTCCCGGCGGCGTATGCAGCAAGCACGGTGTTGACTTCATGCTGCAACCAGCCTTTGGCTGAGCCGCCTAGTGATATTGGGGAAGGGAATATACCGGCGTTAATGCGGTTATAGATTGTTGAGTTACTGAAACCAAATATTTCCAGCACTTCTGGTTTTCTGATTACCTTTACAGGTGCGTGTAATTTCATGGCGTTACCCCGATTTATTGTTAGTTAGGTTTATTTGGGCAACACCTATTATCTACATCTAAAAGCGTTCTTCCGTCAAAAATTTAATTTTTTTCAAATTTTTTTCGGCCACTACCTGTTTGATATGTATTGCAAATATATATTAGCCGCTTGCTTTTTCGCCTAGCTCTCTGGGCATCAGGTAAGGGCCTTTAGGCGGAAATCTGTTGCTTGTAGCATGGGTTGCAAACCCGTAATATTAGTAGGCGGTCAAGTTGGCTGAGTAGAAAAAAACTCGCTGGTGGGCAACCATCTTTGTGGACAAAGGTGGCTAAAGCTTTTTGTCAAATAAAGTGGGTAGTAGCGCCAAGGCATAGGGAAGAAGAACGTTGAGTGATATCAAATTATTTCAGCTTGGTGGCAACCAAAGTCAGGTAGTGGAATTGCCAAGCCAAGCGGCAAAACTCGAAAAAGACCTTCAGCAACTGGTTGAGCAACATATGGACACCTTTCTCGGAGTCCGATTTCTGGCAACGGAGTTCAGTACCTCTAACGGTGGGCGTATTGACTCGCTGGGGTTAGATGAAAACGGTTGCCCCGTGATCATTGAATACAAGCGCCATACCAATGAAAATGTGATAAACCAAGGCCTGTTTTATTATGATTGGCTGTTGGATCACAAAGCCGAGTTTCAATTACTGGTAATGAAAGAGCTAACCCATGACGTAGCCGAAGCGGTAGAGTGGGAAGGTGCACGTCTTATCTGCATTGCCAGCGATTTTACCAAGTATGACGAACATGCCATCAAGCAGATAGATAAGAACATAGAGCTAATGCGCTACAAGTATTTTGGCGCGGATCTGCTTATGCTGGAGTTAGTAAATACCCAAACGACCAAGGCCACCGGCACCGTTAAAGTAAGCCACCAGCCCAAAAGCTTAAAAGCAACAAGCCAAGATAAAAGCCATAAGGCCATGCTTGAAACTTCAAGCGATAAGCTGCTCAAGCTCTACGACGAACTATGTGATTTTTGCGAGTCTTTAGGTGATGATGCACAGCGTAAAGAGCTGAAGCTCTACACCGCATTTAAGCGCATTAAAAACTTCGTTAGCTTTCATGTACTGCCACAGAAGAAAGACGAGCGAATCGTTATGTACCTGAAAGTACAGCCAGCTAGTATTGAACTGGAAGAAGGCTTTACCCGAGACGTTACCAACACGGGCCATTGGGGTACCGGTGACCTAGAAGTGCTGATACGCACAGAGCAAGACATTGAAAAAGCAAAGCCGTTAATTCAAATGAGCTTTGAGAATAATTAAGTATAAGAAAATGACTTTATTAGCATTTTAGGTAGCGTATGCTTAGCTGTTCATTGAACATCAAGTTCGGCTTAGAGCGAAGAACGGACGACCACTCTAGCGCGTTTTTGGACAAAAACACGTTAGAGTATTTATTCGGTAACGCCACGGTTTGGGGCTGACATGGAGCGCCAGCGGAATGGCAGTCCCAGCCGAAGGCGACAACACCGCCTTGTTATATTTGTATGCCAACAATATTTTTAATGTCGTTATCATTGAGGAAAAATATAGGCGCACCCAGTGTGTCATTATGGTTGTTCATGACACACAGCCCAGAATACAAGCCTTTAGACAAAAGAAAGTTATTGTCTTTAGGAACTTCAAAAGGCTGTGTATAGTGAAATCCATATTTTTCGTAAAACTCCACTTTTTCTGACGGACAAATGAGACAAATCTTAGGTTCACTTTCTGATAGTGACCCAAGTATTTGCCCGCCTATACCATGACCACGAAGTTCTTCTTTTACATATATTTTATGAAGATACTTTGGAAACTTGGGGTCCGGATGAACAAAGAGCATAGCGTAACCGAATAGCTCTTGATCATTGTGGGAAATTGCTATGCGTAAATGCCCTGCCTTATAGCATTCATCAAGAACCGAAATTATGTACTTTATTGCTCTTTTATTGTCACTTTCATCAAATGCAATGAAATGAGTAAAAAGACTTGGGCTTAGCGCCAAGTCAGAAAGCATACCCGAAGCCTCAAGGTCATATATTTCCTTTAGAAAATAATCAGCAGTGTATTCCATTCATGGCTCCGTTCTTGAAAGAATATAACGCCCAAATAAGGGGCTGATTAATAGTTTGCTAAAATGTGAAGCGGAGCGGAACCGAGCAAACTGTTAGCAGTCCCGCTTTATTTTCTTGTTAGGTGTATTTACACGCCCACCAATAATGCACATATAAATACAATGCCGCTAATAACACTATAAGCAACAAATTTACCTATACTAATTTGATACTGTTTGGCTAATAAAGCTAAGTCCAGCTTTCGAAACCGCTGATGGATAATTGCCATAACAGCAAAAAACGTAATTATTACAGTAGCAATATAATGTTGCTTACTAAACAAGAAGTTATTCAAATTAGTAAATATACCGCCAAATAGATATTCACTAAACAATAGCACTGACCATAAGTTAAGAAGTAGAAAGAATGACAATGTCGTTGAAGCCGAAATAGAAGAATAAAAGCGAGATCCGCCTTTATTAATTTCTCTAAAAGCTAATGATAAAAATAGTGACTTCAACATCCAAACCTTTCTATACACTGGTCTTCCCCATCAAAAGTAGACAGGTTATTACGCAAACCGTTGCTCATACTCCAGCGGGCTGAGATAGCCTAACGCAGAGTGACGTCG
>NZ_PQCF01000030.1 GCF_002964765.1 Pseudoalteromonas sp. T1lg88 | reverse complement strand
TGGCATATTTCTTTACTTATTGAGAACTCTAAATTATTCAAATTGAACAATTCAAAGTTTTTATCAGCTTTCCAAATTTTTAAAGAGCAAGAGAATGACTTCTCAGAGTTAAACACACTCTATTCTCAGGGCTTTTCCCCGAAAGAATGTTTATCTATAAGAAGGAGTAGTAAAGTGGTGGAGCTAAGCAGGATCGAACTGCTGACCTCCTGCGTGCAAGGCACCCGTGAGGCTTAACCATACAACACCAAAATGGTGTGAGACTGTTAAGTTAGAAGTTAGAAATAAAGACTGAAGTAGACACATTACTTATAAAGCTTTCCGAATTTAATACTGATTGCAACAGCGATTAGTAACCAATTTGCTTGGTGACAATAGCGTTCTGGACCCACCTGACCCCATGCCGAACTCAGGTAACCAAGCTACAGGGAAGTATTGTTAAAACAGCTCTGTTTACCAGCCTTCTGTGATCAACATCCAAGCGGGTTTAATATTCTGATTTTGCAAGGCTAAAGCCTCGCCTAGAGATAGCTGTGGGAGTTTTTTAAGTAAGGGTTTGCCGACAAGGCTGTTGTAGGTCGGGGTTTACCCCGACAAGGTGCAGATCCATGCCGCATTGTCGGCCTAAAAGACCGACCTACAAACGCAAAAAACCCG
>NZ_PQCF01000029.1 GCF_002964765.1 Pseudoalteromonas sp. T1lg88 | reverse complement strand
CAACTTATTGCTGCAGATAGGCAATGAAGTTATTACTGTAGCCAACCTTCTTTATCAATGATGGCGTAAGTGTGTATGCGTTAGATGGCATTCAGTTTGCTGATGGTACGCAATGGGATGTGGATACCATCAAAGCCATCGCGATTAGTGGTGATGAAAATGCCAACACGCTGAATGGTTACGCCAGTGATGATGTAATAAATGGTCAGGCTGGCAATGACTACTTGTATGGCCACAATGGGAATGACAGTCTCGATGGTGGGGCTGGTAAAGATAACCTGTATGGCGGGTATGGCGATGACGTGCTGCGCGGTGGTACGGGAGCGGGGGATTATCTCCGTGGCGAGGCCGGGAATGATACCTACCTGTTTGCCAAGGGGGATGGCAATACCACGATTGACAATTACGACACTGT
>NZ_PQCF01000005.1 GCF_002964765.1 Pseudoalteromonas sp. T1lg88 | reverse complement strand
AGGAAAGTGGCGTCCCCTAGGGGATTCGAACCCCTTTTACCGCCGTGAAAGGGCGGTGTCCTAGGCCTCTAAGACGAAGGGGACACAAAGTGTGTCACTAGGACTGGTTATTTAAACTCTTACCATCGAGTAAAGTGGCGTCCCCTAGGGGATTCGAAACCCCTGTTACCGCCGTGAAAGGGCGGTGTCCTAGGCCTCTAGACGAAGGGGACACAAA
>NZ_PQCF01000028.1 GCF_002964765.1 Pseudoalteromonas sp. T1lg88 | reverse complement strand
GGGGGATTATCTCCGTGGCGAGGCCGGGAATGATACCTACCTGTTTGCCAAGGGGGATGGCAATACCACGATTGACAATTACGACACTGTTGCTGGAAGTCATGATGTATTGCAGTTTATGGAAGGCATTGTCCCTGAAGAGGTGCAGGTTGGTCGTTCGAGCAACAACTTATTGCTGCAGATAGGCAATGAAGTTATTACTGTAGCCAACTTCTTTATCAATGATGGCGTAAGTGTGTATGCGTTAGATGGCAT
>NZ_PQCF01000027.1 GCF_002964765.1 Pseudoalteromonas sp. T1lg88 | reverse complement strand
GACCGACGCTGCCGGGAACACAGGCACGGTCACCGATACCACCACCTTGGATACGGCCGCACCGAGCACAGGTGATGGCGCAAACAGTATTGCGTTCGACGATGGCGGCGATGAACAATTGAGCGCGAGTGAAGCGACCAACGTGACCCTTTCTGGCGTTGTCGAAGCCGGTGCCACCGTCGACAGCATCACCATCAGTGATGGCGTGACCACCATCACGGTACCGAGCTCGGCGATCA
>NZ_PQCF01000026.1:39295-279741 GCF_002964765.1 Pseudoalteromonas sp. T1lg88 | reverse complement strand
CATGCCGAACTCAGTAGTGAAACGAAACAGCGTCGATGATAGTGTGGCATTTGCCATGTGAAAGTAGAACATCGTCAGGGCCCTATTTAAAGAAACCCGTTGCAGCAATGCAACGGGTTTTTTGCGTTTGTAGGTCGGTCTTTTAGGCCGACAATGCGGCATGGATCTGCACCTTGTCGGGGTAAACCCCGACCTACAACAGCCTTGTCGGCAAACCCTTACTTAAAAAACTCCCACAGCTATCTCTAGGCGAGGCTTTAGCCTTGCAAAAGCAGAATATTAAACCCGCTTGGATGTTGATCACAGAAGGCTGGTAAACAGAGCTGTTTTAACAATACTTCCCTGTAGCTTGGTTACTTCGGTCATCCATGACCTCACCTCAGTAAGCTGCGAAGCTGTGCTTCGGTCTTACTTCGCCTAATTAAAGAAACCCGTTGCAGCAATGCAGCGGGTTTTTTGCGTTTGTAGGTCGGCCTTTTAGGCCGACATTGCGGCATGGATCTGCACCTTTTTGGGGTTATCGGCAATATGCTCCTGTATTGCTCTACTATCGCCCTCTTTGTCGGGGTAAACCCCGACCTGCAACGGGGTGAACGGCAATGGTTTATCAGGCCGGCTAGGTCACTGCACCTGCGTTGCCTATTGTCGGCCTAAAGGTCAACCTACAACCCAAGGCGGCAAAGATGGAGCCATAACATGGCTGGTTTGGCGGGCAACAAAAAAGCCGCTATAAAAGCGGCTTAATATAATGGTTCAGAAGAATTACTTACTGTTCCCAGTAAGCCTGTTCTAAACAATCTTCACGTTCTGGTAGACCACGGGTTAAGCGTGGAGAGTGCTGTACCAATACTTCGTAGCTGGCACGGTTTGCATACTTGCTGATCTGCGCCAAAGACGAGTAGGTGATCGCTGCATGTTCATGCTTGGCCGAGTTGGGCACATTCAACTTATGATATTCATTCGCGCTGATATCGTGTAGCACGGCGGCCAGGGCACAATCGCCGGCACCATTGGTGTTTTTAATGCTGTCCGGTCCACCCATAAACGGAGCGGTATGGCTGTATGCTTTAATCGGAGTGTCGCAGTCCTGCTTGCGCATGGCACGGGAAAACTCGTAGCGATTAAAGTCGGCAATGGCGCCAGGCAATAACGGATACTCGGTTTCTCGCTGGCATGACTCATCGACATAACCGGCCATAAACATGCCTTTTTCACCTGCGGTACAGATCACCAGATCAACCCAGTCCAAGGCCTTGTCGGCGGCCAATAGGGGATCTTCAAAACCTGTGATGGCTTCCCCTTCTTCCTCATTCATGGCGAGGATATCAACGTGCTTTTGTACAAACTCAGCCCACCATGTGGGGTCTTGTTCGATCAAAAAGCGGGTGCCCAGAGTCAGTACCACGGGGACGCCGGCATCATTGGCGTATTTTACCGCCTGCATGGTGGCGTCGGTCATGGTTTCAGCTCCTTGAGTACGCATAAGGTAGGCGCTGATCACTAGGGCCGAAGAGTCTTGGATAAGCTCTTTATCTATGGACTCGGGTCGAAGATGGTTCATTAAGCCCGCACTGATGGCAAAGGTACGCTCACCACTTTCATCGATCAGGGTAAAGCAGCGGCCGATAGGGCCATCCACGGGCTGCAGATAATCCAGGTCAACACGGCTTGAGGTATTGCAGAGAAAACGATAGGCATAGCTGCCTATTTTGATGTTTTCACTCATAACCCCAAGCAATACCGAGCGATCATCGGCCAGCACAGAATAATTGTGCATGGTATTGCCTATGGTGCCACCGGCAAACTCGTAGTCGATCATCTCGTTGAGTTTAAGACGATCGTACAAGGCATTGGTGGTTTCACTGTCGATCACCTGAGACATGCCTCGACGTAGACCAAACTCATCAAGAAAAGCTAAATCGACCTTGGCTTCAATATCGACCACGATCTGATCAATACCGACAATGTAGCTGCGTTTAAGGCGCGACTCGGCATTGATTTGATTAGTAAGTGGATCTTTCTCTTCCACCGGAAAATAATGTTTGTGTCTTCGACGACCAGGAAACTTCATGACTTACCCGTTTGCGGTATTCATAGAACAAAAAAAGCGGCGAATTATAGCCTAAATTAGCCCTCGCAGGCTATGCCATGGCTTATAAAATTGCCCGAAATAGCGATATAATCACCGCTTTATTGTAGCTATTTGAGCGAATATGAGTGAATTTGATGACAAGTACTGGATGCAAAAAGCATTGGCTTGTGCACAACGTGCTGAACAAATAGGAGAAATTCCCGTTGGCGCGGTGGTGGTGAAGGATAACCAGCTGATTGCCGAGGGGTGGAATCAACCTATCACCTTGAACGACCCATCCGCCCATGCGGAAATGATGGCGATTCGCGCTGCCGGGGAAGTGCTCAATAACTACCGTCTGATTGATTGTACCCTCTACGTTACCTTAGAGCCTTGCTCCATGTGTGCCGGGCTTTTGGTGCATAGTCGTATCGACCGTTTGGTCTTTGGTGCCACGGATCTTAAAACCGGCTCGGCGGGGTCGATTATGAATCTGGTACAGGAGCCGCGCTTAAACCATCAGCTTGAGGTGACCTCGGGGGTACTGGCTGAGGAATGTTCGGCGCAGTTATCGGCGTTTTTTAAACGTCGTCGGCAAGAGCATAAAGAATTGAAGAAAGCGCGACAGCAGCGCACGGAGGAGAATTAAGACTCCGCCATACGCTGTTGCTCTAGCTCTTCCATTTGCTGGGCGGCAAACATACGGCAACGCCAGAGGATTTTACTGTGAGTGTTCTTTCTTAATACGCGACGACGTTTGGCACTAGAAAGTTGCACGCGTTGTTTAAAGCTATGCGTTCTGCGACGTTTCAACATAGTACTACTCCTGAAAGTGAGAGGGGAGAGCTACCATAACATCACGTTTAAGTGACAGTTTTATGGCATTCCTGCTGATTCTTCCGTGGCGCTGGCATCAGCGACATCCAGAGCTTGGTTTTCATCTAACCACACTAAGGTGTCGTAGTAGCGCCTTATATTATCTACGTAGGTTACGGCAACATCTCCACGCGCATAACCATACTTTGTTGTTCGATAATAGCGTTTCTTCACCAGCAGCGGTAGGTATTTTTTAACGTCGGCCCATTTGTCCGGATCGTCACCGCCGCGTTCGGTTAAGGCTCGGGCGTCGTTCACATGACCCCAGCCGACATTATAAGAAGCTAAGGCAAACCAGGTGCGATCCGGTTGTGGAATACGATCCGGCACCCGTTCTAATAAATAGCGCAGATACTTTGCGCCGCCATCAATATTTTGTTCCGGCTTAAGACGATTTTTAACCCCCACCTGCTTGGCGGTGGGCAGGGTCAGCATCATGATACCGCGAACCCCGGTGGGGGATTTAGCGCGGGGGTCCCACATCGACTCCTGGTAGCTTAGTGCCGCCAACAGACGCCAGTCGAGCTCATGGGCATATTGCTTAAACCAAGGCGCGTATTTAGGTAGGGTATCGGCCACGGCCTCAATAAAGGCCAGGGTATTCACATAGTTGAACTGGCGTACATGACCAAAGTATTTTTCTTCTAACGCATAGAGACGACTATTTTCTTTTACCTCGCCGAAGAACTCTATCATCAGGGCATAAAGAGAATCATCATCGTCTTTGCGCATCAGCCAGGCTATGGGGTCATTACGGGTGACCGAAAAGCCGATGCTGAGATTGGGGTGATAACGGCGAAACAGCGCCAGGGTATGAGAGTCCGCCAGGGTGTAATCGATTTCGCCATCGATAATGGCCTGCAGCAATTCGGCTTCATCCAGCTCATCTGTTTCATCCCAGGTGAGTTGCGGAAATTGCTTTTGTGCTCTGAGCAAACTTTGCGAGTGGCTGCTGCGCGCTAAGACGGTGAGCTTGCCTTCCAGGTCTTCAAAATCCCGAGGGCGAGGGCGCCCTTGTTTATACACCAGTTTCTGGCTGATGGTGCGATAGCTTGGACCAAAGCGATAGTGCTCGGCCCGGCTCGGTGAGTAGCCGATCCCCGAGGCGACTAAATCAAGGGAGCCGTTATCTAGGCGCGCAAACATATCACTGAGGCTGAAAAAGGGCACTATATCCAGTTCAACCCCCATATAGTCGGCAAACTCCTGCGCCAACTCATATTCAAAGCCTTGCTCGCCCTGAGTGCCATGGTAATAATTACTGGCGCCGGCCAAGGTACCCACTCTTAGGGTTTTGGTGTGATAAATATGTTCCAGTTGCGTTGGTTGTTGTGGCTCACTACAGCCAAAAAGTGCCACTAAAGCAATTGATAACAAAAATAATCTCACAGCCAGCCCCTGTCGCTTTGTAAGCTACTCTTATAACAAAACCAAGGCCTTGCGTCACCACTACTTTGCGGCAATACGAGTAACATCATTAAATGCGGACAATCGTCCTTGTCGCGCGCCCTTTAACTCGCATTTTAAGGGAAATTAAGTATAATGCGCGGCAACTGTCGTTCAATCCTTAACCCCGGATGATAATACCTATGTTGATCCTTCGCGGTGCGCCAGCACTTTCCGATTTTCGCGTTCAAAAAGTGCTTACTCTGTGTAAGCAAGCTAACCTTCCCGTAACCGATGTCTATGCCGAGTTTATGCACTTTGCTGACCTAAAAGCAGAGTTAAGTGCCGATGAGCACACTAAACTTGAGAAGCTACTGACTTACGGGCCGCATATTCCAGAGCACGAGCCGCAAGGTACGCTGATCCTGGTAACACCGCGTCCAGGCACGATTTCACCTTGGGCTTCTAAGGCCACCGATATCGCCCATAACTGCGGTCTAACTCAGGTTCACCGCATCGAGCGTGGTATCGCCTACTATGTTGAAGGTGACTTAAGCGTCGAGCAGCAGCAAGAGGTTTCTGCTCTGCTACACGACCGCATGACCGAAGCGACACATAGCACACTTGAAGAAGCCAGTAAGCTGTTCACCAATGAGCAGCCGCGCCCAATGTCATCGGTTGACATTCTAGGCGGTGGCCGTGAAGCGCTAGCAAAAGCAAACGTTGAGCAGGGCTTTGCCTTAGCGGACGACGAAATCGACTACCTGGTTGAGAACTTCCAGAAGCTAGGTCGTAACCCGAACGACATCGAACTATTTATGTTCGCCCAGGCTAACTCTGAGCACTGTCGTCACAAGATCTTTAACGCCGATTGGACTATCGACGGCGTAGAGCAGCCTAAATCGCTGTTCAAAATGATTAAAAACACCTACGAGCAAAACAGCGTAAACGTATTATCTGCATATAAAGATAACGCCGCAGTAATGAAGGGCTCGGTAGCGGGTCGTTTCTTCCCTGATTTTGTTGGTGAATACACTTATCATCAGGAAAACATCGAAATCCTGATGAAGGTTGAAACTCACAACCACCCAACGGCTATTTCTCCTTTCTCTGGTGCCTCTACCGGTTCTGGTGGTGAAATCCGTGATGAAGGTGCAACGGGCCGTGGTTCTAAACCAAAAGCGGGTCTGGTTGGTTTCACCGTATCTAACCTACGCATCCCAGGCTTTGAACAGCCGTGGGAAACCAAGTACGGCAAGCCGGGTCGTATCGTTGAAGCCCTTGATATTATGATCGAAGGCCCACTGGGTGGCGCGGCGTTCAACAACGAATTTGGTCGTCCAAACCTACTAGGTTACTTCCGTACCTACGAAGAATTAGTAAACAGCCACAATGGTCAAGAAGTGCGTGGTTACCACAAGCCAATCATGATCGCCGGTGGTCTGGGTAATATCCGTACCGAGCACGTACAAAAAGGTGAAATCCCTGTTGGTGCTAAGCTAATCGTACTGGGTGGCCCAGCGATGAACATCGGCCTGGGTGGCGGTGCTGCTTCATCTATGGCCTCGGGTCAGTCTAACGAAGACCTGGACTTTGCCTCTGTACAACGTGAAAACCCAGAAATGGAGCGTCGTTGTCAGGAAGTGATCGACAAGTGTTGGCAACTAGGTGATGACAACCCAATCGCATTTATCCACGATGTGGGCGCAGGCGGTCTATCAAATGCCTTCCCTGAGTTGGTAGACGACGGTGGCCGTGGTGGTATTTTCGAACTTCGTAATGTACCAAACGATGAGCCGGGCATGGCGCCACACGAAATCTGGTGTAACGAATCACAAGAGCGTTATGTTCTTGCAGTAGCAGAAGAAAACTTCGAACGTTTCGAGCAAATCTGTAAGCGTGAGCGTGCGCAATATGCGGTTATTGGTACAGCGACCGAAGAGCGTCACCTGCGTGTTGCCGACTCACACTTCGGCAACAACCCGGTAGATCTTCCTCTTGAAGTACTACTTGGTAAAGCACCTAAGATGCACCGTGACGTAACGTCAAAACAAGCACAAGGTGAAGCGCTAGAGACTGCTCAGATTACAGTAAAAGACGCGGTTCAACGTCTACTTCGTTTACCTGCGATTGCAGAGAAAACCTTCCTTATCACCATTGGTGACCGCTCGGTAACCGGTTTGGTTGCGCGCGACCAGATGGTTGGCCCTTGGCAGGTACCGGTAGCAAACTGTGCGGTAACAGCCGCTGCATTTGATACCTACCATGGTGAAGCCATGTCTATGGGTGAACGTACCCCTGCGGCACTGCTTAACTTTGGTGCTTCCGCTCGTCTGGCGGTAGCCGAGTCACTGACCAACATCGCCTGTGCAGATATAGGTTCACTAAACAACATCAAGCTATCTGCAAACTGGATGGCTGCAGCGGGTCACCCAGGTGAAGATGCGGGTCTTTACGAAGCGGTAAAAGCCGTGGGTGAAGAACTGTGTCCAGCACTTGGCCTGACTATCCCTGTTGGTAAAGACTCAATGTCAATGAAGACCACCTGGCAGGATAACGGCGAAGACAAGGCGGTAACTGCGCCACTATCACTGGTTATCACTGCGTTTGGTCGTGTTGAAGACATTCGTAAAACGGTAACGCCGCAGCTGCGTACCGACAAAGGCGAGTCAACCTTGCTACTTATCGACCTGGGCGCTGGCCAAAACCGTATGGGTGCATCTAGCCTGGCACAGGTTTACAAGCAACTTGGCGACAAGACCCCTGACGTTGATAGCCCAGAGCTACTAAAAGGCTTCTTCGAAGCCATGCAGGCGCTTGTAAGCGAAGAGAAACTACTTGCTTACCATGACCGTTCAGACGGTGGTTTATTCGTAAGCGTCGCGGAAATGGCGTTTGCTGGTCACACAGGTGTGACGCTTGAACTAGACGCGCTAGCCGGTTCTGACCTTGAAGTGCTATTCAACGAAGAGCTAGGTGCGGTTATTCAGGTTCGCAATAGCGACTTGGATGCGGTTAAAGCGGTACTTGCTAATCACGGTCTTGCGGCAATGAGCCACGAGATTGGTACCTTGAACGATGCCGACCAGCTAATCATCAAGCGCGGTGGTGCTGCACTTGTTGATAACAGCCGTACCGAGCTTCGTCTAGCTTGGGCTGAAACTACGTATCAGATGCAGTCTCTACGTGACAACCCAGCTTGTGCACAGCAAGAGCATGACGCAAAAGCGGATGCGAAAGACCCAGGTCTGAATGTGAAGCTAAGCTTCGACATCAATGAAGATGTTGCTGCGCCTTACATTGCTACCGGTGCTAAGCCGAAAATGGCTATCTTGCGTGAGCAGGGTGTTAACTCTCACGTTGAAATGGCGGCGGCATTTAACCGTGCGGGTTTTGCGGCCATCGACGTACATATGAGCGACATCCTTGAAGGTCGTTTGACTCTTGAAGAGTTCAAAGGCCTGGTAGCTTGTGGTGGCTTCTCATACGGTGACGTACTAGGTGCCGGTGAAGGTTGGGCTAAGTCGATTCTATTCAATGACATGGCTCGTGAGCAGTTCCAAACCTTCTTTGAGCGTCAAGATACTTTCAGCCTTGGTGTATGTAACGGCTGTCAGATGATGTCGACACTACGCGAATTGATCCCAGGCACAGAGCACTGGCCACGTTTCGTAACCAACCAAAGTGAGCGTTTCGAAGCCCGTGTTGCCCTGGTTGAAGTACAAGACAGCCCGTCTGTGTTCTTCAATGGCATGGCCGGTTCACGTATGCCTATCGCCGTTTCTCACGGTGAAGGTCGTGCCGAGTTCGCTAACGATGCGGCAATCCAAACTGCGGTTAACTCAGGCACAGTTGCGGTTAAATACGTGGACAACTACGGTAACCCAACCATGCAATATCCGGCGAACCCGAATGGTTCTCCAGAGGCAATCTCGGGTATTACTTCTACCGATGGTCGTGCAACAGTAATGATGCCACACCCAGAGCGTGTATTCCGCGCCGTGGCCAACTCATGGCACCCGGATGAGTGGAAAGAAGATAGCCCATGGATGCGTATGTTCCGTAACGCACGTAAGCACATTGGCTAACACCTGGATTAATTTTTGGGTTAATTACCAAAGATAACAAAAAGGCTGCATTTGCAGCCTTTTTTGTGTGCGGCGTATTCAGTTTCTCCGTGTTAGTATTAAGCCAAAGGTTAAGCTAAAGGAAGGCTATGCTGCGGAAGGCTTTTTTAATATTACTTGGAGTAATCTTAGTGCTTGTCACCGCGCTTGCGGTGGCCTATGGGTTTCGCAGCGAACTCACCCATATGCTGGCCAAGCATTATTTGCAGCATCAGGGCGCCACGCTGACCTGCGCGCGCTGGCAGTGGGGCTCCCAGTTGTTAGCCATAGATGCCGACCGGCTGTGCCTCGAATATCAGGGTCATTCTTTGACCTTGGAAGACGTCACCCTAACGCCGACGGCCCTGCATATAGCGAGAGCCCATGTTCAAGCGGGTCCCATCGCCAGCGATGATGACCAGGATAAACAAGCCAGCCCCTGGCAACCGGCACCCTTGGCCTTATTGCTGCCCCTAAAAAGACCTTTACTGAGCATAGCCGAAGCCAAGGTCAGCTTTGTCGACTTCAGTCGCCCCATGACCTTTGCTATTGAAGAAACCCAAATCAATCATTTTCAAATCACGGGTGATATCCAGGGCCAATGGTTGCTCAAAGCTGATGCCATTGAGGTAGACGTAGCCCTTGCTCGTGATTTCACTAAGGTGTTGGGCGAGTATATTAAAACGCAGCAAAATCATGCCCTGGACTGGCATGCGGATGTGGCCCAATTAGCGCTCAAAGGCGAGTTTTGGGGTAATAGCCTGGATGCAACTTTAGCCCTGCATCTTGATGGTGAGCTGCGCAGCGAGCCGCATTGTTTATGGCAGCTCGCCAGTCGGGGCCAGGTGCATATTCAATCCGAGGATATGCAGCAATACCTTATTACGGCACAACAGCTGAGTACCGAGCTCGGAGCTTTGAGTCATTGTCAGGCACTTGATAAGTACAGCGCCTACCTGGGAGAGTTGGCCGAAACTCGCTGGCAGCTTAATAGCCGACAGCCATTAACAGTGCATATGAACGGTGAGTTTAACTTGCCTGAGCTGAGCATGGCTAACCGGGCGGGAGGGCAATCCGTGCTTATTGAAGCAAACAACAGCCAGGGCAACTGGCAAACCCTGACCTTAAGCAGTGAGTATCTGTTGGCGGCGCAATTGGCCAGTATCGGCTCGCTGCAAAGCCAGGGCACCCTGACCGATAAGCAAGTGCAGGGGCACTTCCTAGGTCAAGTAGCATTGCCGCCGCAACCCGAACTCGAATATCAGCCGCTGCAGGCACAAGGCCAGTTTGGTTACGATTATCTGGGCTCCGGGTGGATGCGCGCTGATGTAAAAACCCCCGCCTTAAGCTATCAGGATTATCAGTTAAAGAGCCTGGCGCTGACCCTGGATGCAGCCCTGGATCTTGATGGCCAGGTAGAAGCCGAACTCACCACATCGGTAGCTGTGCTTAACAGCCCGCAGTTGAAGGCGCGTACCCTGACGCAGCAATATCAAATCGGTGCTAATGCGCTCGGTAATGGCGAGCGACAGGCTAAGGTGGAGGTGCAAAGTCAGGTAGCGGATCTTGAGGTTAAAGGTGTGCGTGTAAGCGGCCTGAAGCTCGATAGCAATTTAGCTATCGGCCGAGTTATCGGGGGTACTCACCTTGCTTCTTGGCAAGGAGTTGAGGCGCTACTTAAACATAATTGGAGCGACAACGCCCATGCCTTGAATCTGGTTGTTAATGACACCGAACTGAGCTCTTTTATGCCCTTGGTACAGCAGCTTGAGCCCGAACTGGTGTTCGGCGGCGGCACCATGTCATTGCACCTTGAGGGTGATGCGCTGCTAGAGCGCTTTGACTGGCAAATGGATATTAATAACGCCGAGATTTTGTATCAGAATTACCTGGCTCAGTCTCTTAACATGGCCCCGACAGGCAGTGTGAATTCAGGCGCACTTCAGCTCGAAACGACTAAGTTTACCCTAAGTGAAGTGCGTGCCGGTCCGATACTTAAAGAGGTATCTGGTGAGCTGGGGATGGATAAGGATTTCTATGTCAGCCAGGTGCAGGGCAAGCTCTTCGATGGCCGTTTTGCCTTGGATAAACTCTATTTAACTGGCCTGGAAAAGGAACGCAAACCGGCCCTGCTGCGCCTTGATGGGATCCGTGCCGAAAATGTTTTGGCCCTGGAGCCACAGCAGGGCATTAGTGTGAAAGGGTTGTTGGCCGCAGAGTTGCCGCTGCGTTTTAACGAGCAGGGGGTGAGCATAGAAAATGGCCGTATCTATTCCCAAGCCGCGGGCAAGCTGACCATAGATAACAACGCCGCCTTTAATGCGGTCAAGGAGCAGCAGCAACAGTTAGGGCCCATGTTGGCCATGTTGGAAAACTTGGATATTAACAGTATTAATGCCGATGTTGATTTAACCCATGATGGTTGGTTAACTATGGCGATGCAACTAAAGGGAGAAAATCCCGAGCATCAACAAGAAGTTAATTTTAACTATAATCATCAGGAAAATATCTATACCTTATTCAGAGCGCTGCGCTTAAGTGACGAAATCACCAAAAGAGTAGAGCGAGAGTATCAAGCGAAGGAGTAAAGCAATGAGTACGCGAATGCTGGTGGCCTTGGTCGGCGCGTTAACCTTAATGGGATGTACCCATAAGGTCGAGGTGGAAAGTAAAGAGCCGATCACCATCAACCTAAATGTTAAAGTGGATCATGAAATCCGCGTTAAAGTAGACAAAGAGCTCGATGAGCTTTTCGGTGACGACAGCGAGCTATTTTAGGAGGTGAATATGAAACTAGTTAAATGGACCATGTTACTCAGTGCGACCATGTTGGCCTTTAGTGCTTGGGCGCTAACCTTAGATCAGGCTAAGGATCAGGGCATCGTCGGTGAAACCAGTACTGGTTACCTGGAGTTGGTGCACACCTCTGCCGAGGCGCAGCAGTTGATCACCGAGATCAATGCTAAGCGAAAGGCCAAATACCTGGCCATGGCCAAGAAAAACGGCATTAGCCTAAGTCAGGTTGAAGCTCTGGCCGGTGCTAAAGCCATTGAAAAGACTGCCGCCGGACACATGGTTAAGGTCGATGGCCAGTGGCGTAAAAAGTAACAACCAAGCACCTATAAAAAATAAAAAAAAACAGCGCTATGCAGAACATGGCGCTGTTTTTTTATGGGCAAAAGAAGGTTACCAATTCACTTAAATAGCTAATCATTCTAGCGGGCTAAATATCATGCTAACTGTGTTGGAATTTTTCTATGTAGAATAACTACATAAGAAAAATCCCGCCTTGTTATCATATCATTTATCCAGCGCTATCTCTGATCACATACTTAACAGAATTGGTATGATGGGTAAATCGCTAATGTTAGCTTACGGCTTAAGCGATAAGGCGCTCGGCCAGGCTCAGCTCCATGGTTGCTTTAAGCAAACGGTAAAGATTAATCGACGCATCGATCTCTTCTTTACGGTTGGTTAAAGACTCAATATTCAAGCCTAAAGGTACGCCTAAATGGGCACAGCTGCGCAGAATTAAATCCAGGTTCTCGCGGCAAATCCGCACCGATTCACTTAGGGTGTTGTCTGCATCGAGCATGCGCCACTTGGTCGCTTCGGGCACGGAAATGCCTAACCACTCCATAAAGTCCAAGGTGGTTTCACCGCCGCAGGGCGTAAAGGTCAGAATAATACGTTGCGGTGTCAGACCTTGCTGGCGACAACTGCGGGCATAACTGGTGATCAAATCTATGGTCGCTTGCGCATTGTAGACAGCTTGCGAGATAAAGAACTTACAACCTTGCTCTGTCTTCGTCAGCAGACGCTCGTGTTCATTACCCTTGCTGGCATGGCGCTCGGCTATGGTTACACCACCTAAAAAGAAATCATGGTCGTGTGCATCAATATGGGTATAAGCATCATTTAGGCTTAGTTTAACTTCACCGGTTGAGGATGGGCTGCCGACCAACACCAGGTTATTAAGTTTATATTCCTGATAGGTGGTATCTAACCACTGATTAAACTCACCGGCGCTGCGCTGGGCAACGCTCTTATAAGTGATCACATCGAGTTGCGACAAGCGACGTAGTAAGCCACTGTAATGACGTGGGTCTATGGTTTCTTTAAACGGGAAAGGGCGAGGTACATTGGTGCGACTGCTTTCATCCTGAATGTCATAAACGATAACACCGTCGTATTCGATTTCATGCAAGCGACCCAATAGCTTCTCGGCAATGGCTTGCAGCTTACCATCGTCCGTACCTGTCTTCGGTGGTGTAGTGCCGATAAGGTATACCCCTTGGCGGGGGTCTTCAATTTTCTCTTGCAGTGTTAGCGCCATGATCCTCATTCCCATATGCGGTTAATGGAATCACTATAACAGCCATTTAGACGTCTAAACAGCTTTTTTCTGGTGAAACTTACTCATGAATGTTGAATTTCATTCATGTTGCCTTGTAGGTCGGCCTTCCAGGCCGACAAATATGCACCATTCTCACCTTGTCGGCGCACAGCACTGACCTACAAATGACTTTCTCAACTGCGGTCTCCAAATTAAGATCTTGTCGCGTTGGCGACGGCAACCAAAGAGGGAGTTCATAACCATCGTGCATATAATTCGTCCATGAAGCTGGGTTCCTGTCGGCATCCCTGCCTCCACCTCCGAGCGCTGCGAAGCGGGGCTTCGGTCACTCGTCGCCCCTTTGACACATTTGTTTACAGCAAAATGAGCCGTCGGTTACGCGCATTGGGTGAATTTATTGCATAATGGATTGGATCAAAAATCAGATAACAATCAGACTTAAAGGATAGGAAGATGAAACTATCGGTTATTGCCTCAGGCATTGCCCTGGCGCTTGCGCTAGGCGGATGTCAAAGCACGCAGACAACGCAAACAAGTACCGCTGCGGCAACGGCGCAACAGAACAATAAAGTATTTGCCCAGGACTATGTATTAGAAGAGCTAGACAATGGTCTGCGGGTGATGGTGGTAAAAACCGATTATCCCGATGTGGTGTCGCTGCAGATCCCTGTTTCTGTAGGTTCACGTAACGAGGTAGAAGAAGGCAAAACAGGTTTTGCTCACTTCTTCGAGCACATGATGTTTAAGGGCTCGGAAAAATTCCCGGAAGATGTCTACGCCGATATCATGAAAAACTCAGGTGTTGATAACCGCGCATACACCACCAATGATTACACCAACTACCACCTTAATTTCTCTAAGCAGCATTTAGACAAGGTGCTGGAAATCAAGGCCGATGTCTTTCAAAACCTCAGGTACAGCGAAGAGCAGTTCCGCACCGAGGCGCTGACGGTTAAGGGCGAATACCTTAAGAACAATGCCAGCCCAATTCGCAAACTGTTGGCGGCGGTGCGCAAAGAAGCCTTCGATAAGCACACCTATGAGCACACCACCATGGGCTTCTTTGAAGATATCGAAGCCATGCCGGATCAAAGTGAATACGGCCAAACCTTCTTTAAACGTTTCTACAAGCCAGAGTATGTGTCTCTAGTTATCGTCGGCGATGTTGACCCTAAAGAAACCATTGCCATGGTGAAAAAGCACTGGGGTAACTGGCAGCGTGGCGACTATCAGGCCGATATTCCGGTGGAGCCAAAGCAAGCAGCACCGCGTTATGTGCATGAGCAGTATGAGGGCTTACCGGGTCACTGGCTGTTGGTTTCTTACAAGGGCACCGAGTGGAACCCCAATACCAAGGACCGCGCCGCATTGGATCTGCTGTCACAGCTTTACTTCTCTGAAAACTCAGAGCTATACCAACAGCTGGTGGTAGAAAAGCAGATTGCCTCGCAAATGTTTACCTACAACCCGGAAACCAAAGATCCGGGCTTATTGCATGTATTCGTTAAGGTGGATGACGAAGAGAACCTGGCAGTGGTGCGTGATGCCATTAATCAAACCTATGCCCAGGCGCGCACCGAGCTGGTAGATGAAGGCAAGTTGGCGGCATTGAAATCAAATGCTAAATACAGCTTTATTAACAGCCTGGACTCATCGCAGGCGATCGCATCAACGCTTGCCAGCTATATGCACTTCGAGCGCGACCCTGAGGTGATCAACGCCCTGTATCAAAGTGCCGACAGTGTCAGTGCTGAAGATATTCGTGCCATTGCTAATAAGTACTTCACCGACAACAACCGCACTACGGTCACCATGTCGGCCAAGGATGCAGTCGCAGGTTTTGACGCCGAAGTGCAGCTTGATACCTTGGTAACTGATATCAACAATAAGCCGACAGAGCAGCTATTTACCGTGCTGGATAAAACCAACAGCTCGCCACTGGTTGACGTAAACTGGTTATTCTACACCGGCGCTGCGGCCGACCCTGAAGGTAAAAAGGGTGTGGCGGCCTTAACTGCGGCCATGCTGGCCAAGGGCGGCAGCCAGTCGATGAGCTACAAGGAAATTCAAAAAGCCCTTTACCCAATTGCCGGCAGCTTTGCTTATCAAATCGATAAGGAAATGATCTCACTGCATGGTCGCATCCACAAGGATAACGCCGAGCAGTGGTATGAGCTGGTCAGCGACCAACTGCTAGACCCGGGCTTCCGTGAAGACGACTTCGCTCGTTTAAAGAAAGAGTTGATCGACGGCATTGAGTCTGGCCTTAAAGCCTCTAACGATGAAGAGTTAGGTAAAGAGGTGCTCTACGCCGAGCTGTATCAGGGCCACCCTTATGGCGCCTACAACTACGGTGACTTGTCTGACTTAGAAGCCTTGACCCTGGATGATGTTAAAGCTTTCTACGCGAAGAACTTCACTCAGCGTAATCTGCATCTGGGCCTTATTGGTGCCGTGCCTGAAAAGGTGAAAGCGCAGATGATGAGTGACCTGCAAGGGTTGCCAGCCGGTGATCAAGCCCGCCTAGATATCCCGGATGCGCCTGCACTGAGCGGCCATCATGCCACCATTATTGAAAAGAGTGCTAAGTCGACCGCCGTGTCTTTTGGTTTCCCAATTGAGACTACGCGTTCAAGCAAAGACTGGACGGCGTTGTGGTTGGTTCGTTCCTTCCTGGGTGAGCACCGTAACTCAAATGCCAAGCTGTATGAGCGTATTCGCCAGGTGCGTGGTATGAACTATGGTGACTACGCCTACATCGAGTACTTCCCGCGCGGCATGTTCCAAACCAAGCCGGATGCTAACCTAGGTCGCTCCGAGCAGATCTTCCAGGTCTGGTTGCGTCCGCTGCGCTCAAATAACGATGCCCACTTTGCTACCCGTACCGCACTGCGCGAGCTGGATAAGCTGATCAGCCAGGGTATGAGCGAGGCAGACTTTAACGCTACCCGTAACTTCCTGACTAACTTTTTGCCGCAGTTGGTGGCAAGCCAAAACCGTCAGCTAGGTTACGCCTTAGACAGCCAGTTCTATGGCACTGATAACTTCGCCGACTATGTGCGCTCACAGCTGGAAACACTCACTGTGGCGGATGTAAACCGCGTTATTCGCGGGAACCTGCAAACAGATAATATTCATTATGTGTTTGTCAGTGGTGATGGTGAAGATATGAAGGCGCGTTTAGCGAACGAGCAGGTTTCACCGCTTAAATACAACACCGAAAAACCAGCGGAACTAGTGGCCGAAGATAAACAAATCGAAAGCTACAAGCTGGCTATTCCAAGCAAAAACATCAAGGTTGTGCCTTTGGAAGAAGTGTTTAAGTAATTAGAACCGAGACAATAAAAAGCCGCTCAATCGAGCGGCTTTTTTAATGGGTTATTTCTTTTTTGCCTTGGACTTGGCTTTTTTGCGTTTGGCCTTCATCTTTTCCGGATCTTTTTTCTTCTTCGGCGGCAGCTTGGCTTCTTTGTGCTGCGGCTCCAGACCTTTGATCTTACGACGCTTTAGCACCTGATCCGTGTAGCGTTCGATTTTACCTAACATGGCCACTTCATGGGCTTCAACCAAGGAGATGGCGGTGCCTTTTTTACCGGCGCGGGCAGTACGGCCAATGCGGTGTACATAGACATCGGCGCTGCGTGGCATATCGAAGTTGAACACATGGCTGATGTCGTTAACATCAATACCACGGGCGGCAACATCTGTGGCAATCAAGATCTTGGTGCGACCGCTGTGGAAGCTGGCCATGGCCGCCATACGTTTATCCTGTGGCATTTCACCGCGCAACCAGGTGGTCTTGATATCATGAGTGAATAACTCGCCAACCAGCTTTTCCAGGCGCTCACGGGTTTTCACAAAGACAATGGCTTTTTCAACACTCTCTTGCTGTAGCAAGTTCACCAAGAGCTTGAGTTTATGGTCGTAATCATCGGCCAGGTGCACCCATTGCAAAATCTTACCGCGCTCAGAACGTGAAGGCGATGCCTCCAGTTGTGCCGGCTCGTTTAAGATGCGCTCGGAGAACTTGGCGACGCTGTCACCTTCAAGGGTGGCAGAGAAAAGCATACATTGACGGCGGTTTTTCGCTTCTTCACAAATGCGCAGCATTTCCTTACGAAAACCCATGTCCAGCATGCGGTCCGCTTCGTCCAAAATCAGCAGCTCTACATCTTCGGCGTGGAAGTTTTCTGTGTCCAGATATTCCATCAGGCGCCCCGGTGTGGCGATCAGGATATCGTTATTCTTTTCAAAGATCTCTTTATGCGTGCCGTAGTTGATACCGCCGGTAACCACACCGATTTTTAAATGTGTGTCTGCCGCCAGCTTTTCGCATTGCTCATGTACCTGGTAGGCCAGCTCACGGGTTGGGGTCATGATCAAGACGCGGGCGAAACCTGGGTTACGACGCGGATGGTCCAACAGGTACTGAATGGCGGGGATCAAAAACGCCGCGGTTTTGCCGGTGCCGGTCGGGGCGCAGGCAAGGACATCACGGCCTTCCAGCGCTTCTGGAATAGCCAGTTGCTGAATGCTGGTGGGCTTAGTAAAACCTAGGCTGTCAATGGCGTTGAGTAGCGCGGTATCAAGATCAAAATCGGCAAATTGCATAAAGGAGTCAAAATGATGGACAATTAAGGCAATTATACGTGGCACATGCTCAAACACAAAGGTCTAAAGTGGCAGGTTTTCAGTTTAAACAGTTTTCTATCGCGCAATGCAGCACCGCCATGAAGGTTTCCACCGACGGTATTATGCTCGGAGCCTGGGCGGAGCTGGGCTCGGCGCAGCAAATATTGGATGTTGGCACGGGCACCGGATTGCTGGCATTAATGTGTAAGCAGCGTGCGCCCCACTCTGATGTGCGAGCCCTGATATAGAGCCGGATGCCTGCGCCCAGGCAAGGAGTAATGTGGCGGCAAGTCCCTGGCCGGAGATAGAAATAACGCAGGGCGATGCCCAGCATTTTGACAGTGAGAGCAAGTTTGATCTGCTGATCAGTAATCCGCCTTATTTTGATAACGCCTTAAAAGCACAAGACGATAAGCGTAATCTGGCGCGTCATACCGACAGTCTGCCGTTTTCGGCGCTGATAGACCTATGGCAAAGGGTAGGCCATGTAAACACTGAGTTGGCGGTGATCCTTCCTCGTGAGCAAGGACAAGAGTTAGTAAAGTTAGCTGAGCAGGCGGGCGGGCATTTACGGCGCCTGTGCGAAGTAAAAAGCACCGAGCGCAAAGAAGTCAGTCGTTGGCTAATGCAATTTAGCTGGCAAGCGGGGGTGTGTGAAAAGCAGCTGCTGGTGATCCACGCAGGCGACGATTACAGTGAGGACTATCGCCACCTGTGCCGTGAATTTTATTTACGCTTCTAAAGTTTACAAAGCCTAAGTAGCTTACAGCTCGGCGTATTCGGTCATGATCTGCTCCACCCAGGTGGCAATACGATCATCGCTTTTTTCGTACTGACTGTCTTCATCCAGGGCCAGACCGACAAAGTGTGAGCCATCTTCTGTCAGCGCCTTAGAGGCTTCAAACTCATATTCATCGCTGTTGGGCCAGTAACCGATAAATTGCACCCCTTGTGGCGCGATTTCATCATGGAGCATGCCCAGCGCATCCTGGAACCACTGGCCATAGCCTTGTTGGTCCCCCATACCGAGCAGGGCTACCACCTTGCCCGCCAGGTTTACATCCTTGATATCATCCCAGTGCGACTCCCAGTCTTCCTGAATTTCGCCGAAGTCCCAGGTGGAAATACCAAAAATGACAAAATCATAATTTTCGGCTGTTTTCAGCGGTTCATCTTTAATATTAAAGAGATCAACAACGTCTGCACCGATAATGTCGCGGACTTTTTCCGCCGCTATTTCTGTGTAGCAGGTGGTCGAACCGTAAAATAAACCAATCTTCATTGTTTTCACATCGCTTGTCATTGATAGGGCGAAGTCTAACGTATCGTGCCCCGAGTATCTATCTGATATGATGCAATTAACCTAAATCTGCATGGCCATTGATGTGAGTAAGCAGCCGCCAAACCCGGATAACCTAGAGCATATTGAGCAATTTTTGGATGCCTTGTTTCTTGAAAGCGGCGCCAGCGACAACACCTTGTCCGCCTATCGCACCGATTTAAAAAAATTCAGCGACTTTATCGCCCCCCAAGCCTTGCTTGATGTAGATACGCAAGAGGTGGAGCAATATCTGGCCTATCGGGTTGATCTCGGCTTAAGCCCGCGCAGTACGGCGCGCAGTATCAGTGCCTTAAAGCGCTTTTATCAACATCAGATCACCGACAAGCGTTTGACGCGCTCGCCTTTGGAAACCATTAGCCGCCCTAAGGCCATGCAATCCTTACCAAAAACCCTGAGCGAGGAAGATGTGGAGGCGCTACTGGCAGCCCCCGATTGCGAGGATGCCATGGGCCTGCGCGACAGAGCCATGTTAGAGTTGCTTTATGCCACAGGACTGCGTGTCAGCGAACTGATCGGTCTGAGATTAGAGCATGTAAACCAGAATCAGGCGGTGGTCTTTGTAAAGGGCAAGGGCGGTAAAGAGCGCCTAGTGCCCATGGGCGAAGAAGCGCTCGATTGGCTGGCGCGCTATTTGAAATTTTCCCGCCCGGCATTGATAAAACATGCCACGGATTTTGTCTTTGTCTCCAAGCGCGGTATCGGTATGACAAGGCAAACCTTTTGGCATCGCATTAAACACTATGCTATGTTGGCGAACATTAAATCAGATCTGTCGCCGCACACCCTGCGTCATGCCTTTGCAACTCACTTGCTTAATCATGGTGCCGACCTGCGAGTAGTGCAGATGATGCTGGGTCACAGCGATTTGTCGACCACACAGATATATACGCATGTGGCCAACGAACGACTAAAATTAGTGCATCAAACTCATCACCCTCGGGCTTAGGTCACGGGCTTAGCTAGTTGGCTTAGGTTGAGGGCATAACGCGTAGGGCGTGAATTTTATCGCTGATTCACGGTCTAGGTAGTATGACTAGAAGTTTTTAGAGACATATATTATGAAAAAAGTATTTATCGCACTGGCCCTGGCCGGTGTTAGTGCGGCAACCAGCGTCAGTGTTTCGGCGGCGCAATCGGTGGCTGAAGGTAACAGTGCAGTGAAAGCCCAGTTTGCACAATTGGGTCTGAACGCCAAGAAAGTAAATACCACGCCTCTGGACGGTGTGGTTGAAGTGATCACCAACCGCGGCGTATTTTATGCCAGTGACGACGGCCGTTACTTGTTGCAGGGCACCCTGATTGATGTCAAAAACAAAGAAAACCTGACCGAGGCGGCGCTAAGCGGTGTGCGTCTTGAAGGGGTGGAGCAATATAAAGATTCGATGATCGTCTACAAGGCCGACAAAGAAAAAGGCAAGATCACCGTATTTACCGATATCACCTGTGGTTACTGCCGTAAGTTGCATCGTGAGTTAGAGGATTACCTTGAAGCCGGTATTACGGTTCAGTATCTGGGCTTCCCTCGTGGCGGCATGGGTTCACAAGGCTATAAAGATCTTATGAATGTCTGGTGTGCCGAGGATCAGCAAAAAGCCCTGACCGAGGCTAAAGCCGGTGCGAAACCGGAAGAAGTGAAGCAGTGTAATGCCCCAGTGGCGGAGCACTACCAGCTAGGACAAAGCTTTGGTATCAGTGGTACGCCGGCAATAATCCTGTCTGACGGCAGTATGATCCCTGGCTATCAACCGGCTGCCGCCATCAGTGTTGCCATTGACCAGATAAAATCTAAATCTTAATAAGATCATTACTGGGTCTGCTTAGCTAGAGCGCACTAGTTGCTTTAGCGGCAGGCCTGTTTTTTTGTCTTTATAGTAATTCTGTTAAGTATGGGAGCAGATATAGCGCTGGATAAATGATGTGCTAACAAGGCAGAATTTTTCTTATGTAGCTATTCTACATGGAAATATTCTAACGCAGTGAGCATGATATTTAGCCCGCTAGAATGCTTAGCTAGGTAACAGAATTGCTATTAAAAATATGGAGTCGAGCCTTGCAGGCGCAAACTACCATTACCGCCCGTCAGCGCGTAGATGATTCTCATCTTAGCGCTCAATTACACCCAGTTATTCGTCAACTCTATGCGGCACGGGGAGTCAGCGACCCGGCGCAGATAGATAACAGCGTCACCACCTTGCATGACTTTCGCTTATTTCGCGATATAGACAAAGCCGCAGAGCTGCTGTTTACAAGTCTGCAAAAGCAGGAAAAGGTACTCATTGTCGGCGACTTCGATGCCGATGGCGCCACCAGTACCGCGACCCTGATGCAGGGCTTACAGATGTTTGGCTTTACCCGGCTCGATTACCTGGTGCCCGACCGCTTTAACTTTGGTTATGGTCTGAGTGTTGAGCTGGCGGAGCATATTATTACCCTAGCGCCGGATCTGGTGATCACGGTCGACAGCGGTATTTCCTGCATCAACGGCATAGCCCGGGTCAAAGAAGCGGGTATCAAGGTACTGGTTACCGACCACCACTTGCAGGGTGAGCGCCTGCCCAATGCCGATGCCATAGTGAACCCCAATCGTCACGACTGTCAGTTTCCATCCAAGTCCATTGCTGGCGTGGGTGTCGCCTTTTATCTCTTAATTGCCTTTCGCCATGCCCTGCGTGAAGCGAATTGGTATGAACAACAAGGACAGGCAGAGCCGAATTTAGGTAATTTGTTGGACCTGGTAGCACTGGGCACGGTCGCTGATGTGGTGGCGCTCGATGCCAATAACCGCACCTTGGTGTATCAGGGGTTGGCGCGCATTCGCAGCGGTCGTACCCGCCCGGGTATCGATGCCTTGATTGAAGTGGCCAGACGCAACCGCGCTCGTTTAAGCGCCAGCGATTTTGGCTTTGCCCTGGCGCCGCGTTTGAATGCCGCCGGGCGCTTGGATGATATGAGCCTAGGTATCGCCTGTTTATTGGCGCCTGAGCTCAACCAGGCCCGGCGTATTGCCGGTGAACTCGATGCCCTGAACGCTGAGCGTAAGGAAATCGAGCAGGGTATGCAGCAAGAAGCGCAGGCAGCGCTGAGCAGACTTTCTTTGGGCACGAATCAGGCTCCCGATGCCCTGTGTTTGTATCAACAGGACTGGCACCAAGGGGTGATAGGCATTCTTGCCGGGCGCTTAAAAGAGCAGCACCACAGACCTACCGCCATCTTTGCCGCTGGAGACAATGGTCAGCTTAAGGGCTCATGTCGCTCTATTGACGGCGTGCATATGCGCGATGTGCTGGCTCATATCGATGCCCAGCATCCGGGTTTGATCATCAAGTTTGGCGGTCATGCCATGGCCGCGGGCTTAAGCATAGAAGAAGCCCGCTTTAGCGAGTTCCAGCAGGCTTTTGTTGCCGAGGTGGCCAAAGAGCTTACCGAGGAAGCCAAGGAGTGCGTCTTGCTTACCGATGGTGAATTGCCGGCGGATTGCTTCTCACTCGATTTTGCCGAACTGCTGCGCCAGGCCGGCCCTTTCGGCCAGCATTTTCCCGAACCGGTGTTTGAGCACACCTTTGAGCTCTTGCAACAAAGGATCGTGGGGGAGAAGCACCTGAAGCTGGTGTTGCGCCATCAAAGTGGTCGGGTTGTCGATGCCATTGCCTTTAATATCGATGTGCGTGCCTGGCCCGATACTCAGGTGCGTTATGTACATCTGGCTTATCAGCTCGATATCAACGAGTTCCGTGGTCAGTTCTCGCTGCAATTAATAGTGCGGGAAATGCAAAAACGCGGCTGATCACACGGCCCAAACCAGGGCCAATAAAATTGTACTAATTCGTATAAAAGCGCTAATAAATTCGACAATTATTTGTTAAAATCGAGCGCTTTTATCGACGCGCCAATTTTAAGCGGGCGTGAGTCTATTTTTTGCGGAGTAACATGCATGTTTGAAGTGAATCCTGTGATTAACCAAATCAAGGAAATTCGCGAACGTACTGAGCTTCTTCGGGGGTATCTTTGACTATGCTCACAAGAAAGAGCGTTTAGAAGAAGTTAATGCCGAACTTGAAGATCCAGCGGTGTGGAATGAGCCAGAGCGCGCTCAGGGCCTAGGTAAAGAAAAATCGAGCCTGGAAGCCATTGTTGAGACCATAGAGAAACTCGAAACTGGTACCGACGATGTTGAAGGCCTTGTTGAGCTGGCGGTTGAAGCCGAAGACGAGGAAACCTTTGCCGAGGCGCAAGCCGAGCTTGAAGAGCTTAACGCCCACCTGGAACAGCTTGAATTCCGCCGCATGTTTAGCGGTGACCAGGACAGCAATGATGCGTATCTGGATCTGCAGGCAGGCTCAGGCGGCACCGAGGCGCAAGACTGGTGCAACATGTTGCTGCGTATGTACTTACGCTGGGCCGAAGCGAAAGGCTTTAAGGCCGAGATCGTGGAAGCAACCGACGGTGATGTGGCCGGTATCAAGGGCGCCACGGTGAAGATCAGTGGTGAATATGCCTATGGCTGGCTGCGCACAGAAACAGGCGTACACCGTTTAGTGCGTAAGAGTCCGTTCGATTCGGGTGGTCGTCGTCATACTTCGTTTGCCTCGGCATTCGTTTATCCCGAGATCGATGACAACATTGAAATCGATATTAACCCGGCCGATTTGCGTATCGATGTATACCGTGCATCGGGAGCCGGTGGTCAGCACGTTAACCGTACCGAATCTGCGGTACGTATTACTCACTTGCCGACCAATACCGTGGTGCAGTGTCAGAATGACCGCTCGCAGCACAAAAACAAAGACCAGGCGATGAAACAGCTTAAAGCCAAGCTGTTTGAGCTTGAGTTGCAAAAGCAAAATGCCGAGAAGCAAGCGCAGGAAGATGCCAAATCAGACATCGGCTGGGGCTCACAGATTCGCTCTTATGTCCTTGATGATTCGCGTATTAAAGACCTGCGCACCGGAGTTGAGAACCGTAATACCCAAGCCGTATTAGACGGTGATCTCGACAAGTTTATTGAAGCAAGCCTGAAATCAGGGCTGTAATTTAACGCCAAATTAATAGAGCTAGAAAATGACAGATCAAATCCAAGACGAAAACAAATTAATTGCAGAGCGTCGCGCCAAGCTCGACGCTATTCGCGAAAATTGTAGTGCAAACGGCCACCCGAATACTTTCCGCCGAAAACACTACACAGCTGATCTTCAAGCAGAATTTGGTGATAAATCGAAAGAAGAACTGGTAGAGCTAGACCATCAAGTTGCCGTTGCCGGTCGTCTTCTTGCCAAGCGTGGTCCTTTCCTTGTTCTTCAGGATATGAAAGGCCGCATTCAGGCATATGCTTCAAAAGACGTACAAAAAGATCTGAAAGAAAAATACGGTCAGCTTGATATCGGCGACATCATTGGCGTGTCTGGTCCATTGCATAAATCGGGTAAAGGCGACCTTTACGTTGATATGCAGGAGTATGAACTACTGACCAAGTCACTGCGTCCATTGCCAGAGAAGTTCCACGGCCTGTCGGATCAGGAAACCAAATACCGTCAGCGTTATGTGGATCTGATCACCAACATGGATACTCGTGAGACCTTCCGTATTCGCTCTAAGGTAATTGAAGGTATTCGTCGTTTCCTTGCCGATCGTGACTTTATGGAAGTGGAAACGCCTATGCTTCAGGTTATTCCTGGCGGTGCATCGGCACGTCCATTCGTAACCCACCATAATGCCCTGGATATCGATATGTACCTGCGTATCGCCCCTGAGCTTTACTTGAAGCGTCTAGTGGTAGGCGGTTTTGACCGTGTATTCGAGATCAACCGTAACTTCCGTAACGAAGGTCTGTCAACGCGCCACAACCCAGAATTCACCATGATTGAATTCTACCAAGCGTACGCGGATTACAATGACCTGATGAACATCACAGAAGACATGCTACGTACAGTGGCACAAGATGTGTTGGGCACAACAACGATTGTAAACACCACGAAGAATGCCGATGGCGAAGTGGTTGATAGCGTAGAATACGATTTCGGTCAGCCGTTCACGCGCCTGAGCATGGCCGATGCCATCATGAAGTACAACCCAGAGTTCGATGCGGCGGTATTTGCCGACCCTGAGAACCACATGGAACAGCTGATTGCGTACGCTAAGCAAGTACACGTGAAGATCCCTGAAAACTGCGTATGGGGTGCGGGCAAGTACATGTGTGAAATCTTCGAAGAGACGGCTGAGCACATGCTTATTCAACCTACCTTCATCACAGAATACCCGTGGGAAGTATCACCACTGGCCCGTCGCAACGACGACAACCCATTCGTGACTGACCGTTTCGAGTTCTTCGTCGGTGGTCGTGAACTTGCCAATGGTTTCTCTGAGTTGAACGATGCCGAAGATCAGGCTGCACGTTTTGCCCGTCAGGTAGAAGAAAAAGATGCCGGTGATGATGAAGCCATGCACTTCGATGAAGACTATATCCGCGCCCTTGAATTCGGTTTACCACCGACGGCGGGTGAGGGTATTGGTATCGACCGTCTAGTGATGCTATTCACTGACTCACCAACGATTAAAGACGTGATCTTGTTCCCGCATATGCGCCCAGAGCAAGACTAATTAATAACGTCTAACTCTTAAAAACGCGGCTAAGGCCGCGTTTTTGGATCTTACTTGTGCGATATATCGCAAAAACCAACTTGTTAAGGCCTAAAAACACTGTCATAGACTATCAAAATATATCTATCTGCTTGATTTTCATTGGCTTTATTTTTATCTTGGTAAAAACAAGCTTTTATTCCTACTGTGCGCCTAAAGTAAATGCACTACAATTTTCTGCTAGTACCTAGAGCCCTTTAGCGCTGTAAGAGAAGTCGGTCAAAAAGTGCGTAATAACGACAATAGGAATAATGTAATGGATTACGAAGAGTTTTTGCCCCAAATACCCAAGGACGACAAGCGCGCCGCTTACTATCGCGCCTGCATTATCGAGTTTGAACGTCAGGGTTACTGCGATCAGATTTTACGCGAGCTGGACAACGACTTGGACGACAAGGCAAAAACACAGGGCATTCCTTTATTGGTAGTGGGTAACGGCGCTTAATCTTCCAAGCCTGTTTGCGGCGGGCAAAAGAATAAAAGTAGCGAGATAATGGCCCATTAAGGCCATTTTTTATGCCATAAATAGCCAGCTGCGCAATCTCTGAGCAGATAGGCTGATTTTCATAGAAAAGTGTTTGACATATTTGCTCAAGCCTTTATTATACGCCCCACAAAGACGGAGAGGTGGCCGAGTGGCTGAAGGCGCGCCCCTGCTAAGGGTGTATAGGGTTTGTAGCCCTATCGAGGGTTCGAATCCCTCCTTCTCCGCCATTTATTTTTAAATGGTGTTGTTTTTGTATTTAGATATGGACGCATAGCTCAGCTGGATAGAGTACCTGGCTACGAACCAGGCGGTCGGAGGTTCGAATCCTCCTGCGTCCGCCATCTTTCTTCAAGATGGTCTATTATCTAAAGTCACTTTTTTATGAAACGGACGCATAGCTCAGCTGGATAGAGTACCTGGCTACGAACCAGGCGGTCGGAGGTTCGAATCCTCCTGCGTCCGCCATAATTCAAGTGACAAATTAGAACCTAAGGTTCAAGAACATAACGGACGCATAGCTCAGCTGGATAGAGTACCTGGCTACGAACCAGGCGGTCGGAGGTTCGAATCCTCCTGCGTCCGCCACTTCTTTCTTAAGAAGTGAGAAGAAACCAACGAAAGTTGGTTTTTTTATGCCTGAAATTCAAGAATTCCCGCTTTTCCTCAAGATTCCTTTTTCAAATTCAACATTCTCGTTTATTGGTTGATAATAGCCTTCAAGTTTAGATCTTGTCGCGTTGGGCGACGAGTGACCGAAGCATCGCTTCGCAGCGCGAGTGAAACTATTCACTCGCTTATTTCCACTTTCAGCCTGCCTCGGTAAACCTAACTGCGCATCCATGCTCCGTTGTCTCGAGCATGCTCCGCAACAAAAACTGAGTTCGAAAGCGCGAATCTAAACGGGAGGAACGATACCTTTTAGTTTGGTATTAAGTTCTCAGTATTGGCGCGATATTTACTTTGTTACTCACTAAAGAACGTAACTAGATAAAAATCAATAGCACCCCCTTGCTCGTTCGGCCGTGGTAGAATTAGTGCAGAATTAACATGTATAAAGGAAATAAATACAATGTTCAAAAGATGTACTTCTATGTTTACGGCGTTACTCCTAACTGGTTGTGCCAATAATGCCGTTGTTGAGCTGCAAAAATTAGATGCAAATGCTATCGGAAACAAAAATATACTAGTGATTGACGATGGCAGAACTAAAGACTCTATTCGACACGTTATTACGAGCAAGCTTGATGAGCATGGCTTTAAATATAAAGTCGTAGAAACATCTCAATCCAATTCAGCAAGTTCACAAGAGCCTAAGCTTATATACTCCGCTAATTGGTGGTGGGATGTTGCTACCTACATGAGGTATTTGAATGTTGAAATCGTGGATAATGGAACAGTGATTGCGCTCGTTAAAATCGATACAGTGATGTGTGGAGGGTTTGATAAATTCGGCTCCGCTCAGCAAAGAACGGAATTGAGTTTGGATCTTCTACTAAGTGACCTGAGTAAAGAAGAAGCGAATAAGTTAATTTGTCTCGGTGGTGAGAGCAATAACTAAAATCCTTATAGGGTCAATGCGAGTGTATTGGCCTTTTTGTTGTCGGGCCGGTTTGTAGGTCGATGCTCTGCGTCGACAAAGATGCCTTTGGATAGCTTTTGTCGAGCTCTCGTTGTAGGTTGGCCTTTTAGGCCGACAAAGGGCAACAATGCAGCTTCAGGGGTGAATTACTTGCACTGAGGGTTGTTTTGTCGCGTTGGGTGAGCGCGTTAAGAAAATAGTCTGGTGGACTATTTTTAGCAAGCGAACGCCTTGAGCCAGCGAGGGGCCGGAGACGACAACCAAAGAGGGAGTGATTCGACTCCCTCTTTGGAAACTCCGCGAACCCGTGATTCGCTGATGCTTGCGAACTCAGCGTTTTGTTAAACGTTCCGTTTAGTCATTGAGGCGATTTAACAGCACATCCCTGTACTGATAAATCTAGCTCGGCGATCCCGCTCCTCACAGAGTTCATCGCCTTCAAGCGGCGCGAATGAAACTATTCACTCGCTTATTTCCGCTTTCAGCCTGCCTCGGTAAACCTAACTCGATATCCCTATCTCGTTGTCTCAATCACGCTCCGCAACAAAAACTGAGATCGAAAGCTCGAATCTAAACGGGAGGCTCGATACCTGTAGGTCAGGTTTCAACCTGACAATTTTTGTCGGCCGCCGACTGCGGCAGGAATTGATAGATCTTGTCGCGTTGGCGACGGCAACCAAAGGGCGGTTTGCGCCAACCGCCCCTTGGAACCCCAAGGCGCCCGTGATTCGCTAATGCTTGCGAACTCAACGTTTTGTTAAACGCTGCGCTTAGCTTTCGACACGGTTTAACGAGGCGTCCTGCCTCGGTAAACCTAACTTGATATCTCTATCTCGTTGTCTCAAGCACGCTCCACAACAAAATCTGATTTCTCCAGCGCGAATCTAAACGGGAAGTGGCGATCCCTGTGAGTGCGGTTTGGAATCCAAAGGCAATGCTCCTTGGTCTCGTTATGTAATGTAATAAAACGGCTCGACTATCTAGGGTCAAGTAATAACTCTATGAAAATAAAGCACATAATAAATTACATAACGAGCTCTACATGGCTCGATTAAGTGAGGGCTCGGTTTTAATTGCACACCTGTTATTGTTAGCAATCAAAATGGCTGGTAACTTTCTGGTATTATTGAATAAAATTTTATTTAGCATGAAAAACCTAGGTTGTGGATAACTTCCTTAACCGGGAATTCTCACTAAGACGCTGTTAGATGATTTAAGGAAGCATAGAGGTATTTATGAGTGATGGAATAATTGCTGAAGCAACTTATGTGTGTACAAATTGCGGCCATGAACATAATTTGAAACAAGACGAAATTATTTTTGAAGCTGAGTCAGGCTCCGAAAGAGGTATGGGCGAAGAGAACCATTACGCTGCATATGTTGACCTTCCTTGCGATAACTGTGATCAAGAAATCCATTTAACGTTTGAAGTCTGGGAATACCCTACAGGAATTGTTAATTACACTAATCACAAAGCTAGTGGCGCAGAAATATTGGATGTTGATTTCAGCATTTATCACCGGCCACCCACACCGGAAGAAGAATCAGATGATAACTCAAGGGTATTAGGCGCGGCAGCCGGAGGCGCTATATTCGGTGCTTCTGTTGGTGGCCCATTTGGTGCGATATTAGGCGGTATTATTGGTGGTCTAATTGGTGATTCAGTAAAAAAAGGAGGGAAAGGAAATGGATAAAGCCATATTTATTCCCTCCGCTTTGATTGGTGTTATATTGATTGCGATCTATGCATTCAGGTGCCATAAGGCGAAAAAAGAATTTAATCAGGCTGTTATGGTTAATGCAATTCTTCAAGCAAGTGGTGTAGTTTGTGGCATTCTTTTAGTTGCAGGAACGATCAATGAAGATGCCAGAAAACTCCTAAAAGAAATCGATCTGTATATTTTCATTGCTGGTATGGTTGTATTAGCAGCGTCACTGAAAGGAATCTATTCAGATATATTCCTATCCACAAAAATAAGCGATTCAAAATCATCTAACAAGTCAAGTAAGTCGGACACGGCAAGCCGCGCCGCTTCTTGAAGCGTTAAAGTCCGCTTTTTGTACTAAACAGCCTAACAGATTGCGATAACTTTTCTGTAGAACGCTGGTGTATCAGTCTAATCCCCTTACATTGCATCCGAAACGGGATGCGAGAAGAGTAATCGCCCGTTGGCTTAAAGCGGAAATTAGAGAGTGAATAGTTTCACTCTCGCCGCTTGAAGGCGACGAGCTCTGTGAGGAGGGGGACTGCGGGCGAAAACATGCCCAGGGCATGGCTAATAGCGGAAACTAGGGAGTGAACAATTTCACTCCCGCCGCTTGAAGGCGACGAGCTCGGCGAGGAGAGGGGCCGTACTGTGCATGTTGGTTACGTTCATTTCTCGTAGCGCGTTGAGGAAATAATGCAATGTGGGGGTGTCCTAGGAGTTCTTAGGGGCGACGAGTGACCGAAGCACCGCTTCGCTGCGCGAGGAGGTGGAGGCATGGCTGAAAGCGGAAACAAGAGAGTGAATAGTTTCACTCTCGCCGCTTGAAGGTGACGAGCTCTGTGAGGAACGGGGACGCCGACAGGAACCCTGCTTCATGGATGAATTATTAGCACTATTCTTCCTATTTCCTCTAAGTCGTAGTCGGCGACCCGACAAGATCTCTCTTTTAGAAGCTGTGTTGGCGCAAAGCACCGGCCTTGTATCTACAGGTTGGGATTTGCCGTCATGCTGTAGGTAATAGGGCAATGCAAGAGCACGTTGCCGAAAGGGCCGACAAGAAAGCTCGTCGGCCTTGCAAGGCTAAAGCCTCGCCTACAGTACCTAGATAAAAATGCCTCAAGGCATTCGCCTGTTGTTGTTTTTAATAAAATATTCCTAACAAATATTTCCTTTGAAATATTTGTTTCCCCTGCGACTATACAGTAATCTCATGTATTAAAACCTGCGACTTAACGCCGAAGGCGAAGGGGAGAGATAACAATGAACAACAAAGCCCAATCTATTCTCACTGCTGCCATTGCGGCGGCCTTGCTGCTGTCCAGTCAGGGTCTGGCTTACGCTCAGCAAACGGCGCCCTTTGTCAGTGATGTGCCCTTGGTTCAGCCGGCCATGCTCTCTCCCGCTTTTTGGTTAAAACAGCAGGCGGATAACGCGCCGCTGATGAGCGAGCGGCAAATTCAGGCCTTTAACCGCAAGCTGATTGCCAATAATCCCTATGTTACAGATCCGCTCACCTATGCGGATGAGCTCTCCCGTGACGAGCTGAGCCAACACCTGGAAAAAGCCAGTTCAACACCTTCCAGCCCAAGGTTTTATACCGATGGCCGCCAGCTGACGGACGAGGACTTTGCGCGCTATCACGGTAACACCAATAAGACCCAGGTGCAGGACAAGAATCAGGTGCGCTTTGGCATGGTGGTTGAGCGCACGTCGTTACGCACCTTTCCCACCGATGATCGCGTGCTAAACGCGGAAATGGATGCGGATTTGGATCGCTTCCAGGAAAGTGGCGCCTTCCCGGGTGAGGCGGTGGCGGTGCTGCATGAAAGCGCGGATGGGCTCTGGTATCTGGTGGCCACCTACAACTACACCGCCTGGGTGAAAAAGTCGGCCATCGCCGTGGGGGATAAAGACACCATTGTTGATTATATGCGGGCCAAGGATTTCATCATTGTCAGCGGTGATAAGGTGGACACCAGCTTTGTGCCTAATAAACCACGGGTTTCCGAGGTGCAACTGGATATGGGGGTGCGCCTGGCGCTGATGCCACAAGAGCAAATTGAGCACCTCACTCACGGCCAAAACAGCTTTGCCAGCTATATCGTCAAGCTGCCGGTGCGCAATGAGGATGGCTCTTTGGCCTTTGAAAAGGCGTTATTGCCGCGCTCCAGCGATGTGAGTCTGGGTTATTTGCCGCTTACCCGGCATAACCTCATTGCTCAGGGGTTTAAGTTTTTAGGCGAGCGTTATGGCTGGGGGCACGACTACAACGCCCGGGATTGCACTGGTTTTGTCGGCGAGATTTATAAAACCTTTGGCGTGATGATGCCGCGTAATTCTTCATGGCAGGGCAAGGGAGAGTACGGTTATAACTGGCGCTTTGATGACGATGCCACGCTGGAGCAAAAGCAGCAGGTGCTGGCACAGATGCAGGTCGGCGACCTTATCTATATTCCTGGCCATGTGATGATGTATATCGGCGATTATCAAGGCCAGCCCTATGTGATCCATGACGTAAAAGGGCTTGGCTACTTAAAAGGCGATGGCGGATTTTACGATGGCGAGCTCAATGGCGTATCCGTGACGCCCTTGTTACCCCTGTATTTAAATGCCGATACCTCCTATTTAGATAAAACCTATGCCATTAAACGTATCGCTCCGGGCGGTGCACTATGATCATTAAGTCGGTACGCTTTGCCCGCTTGTCGGTGCCCTTGCACACCCCGTTTAAAACGGCGCTGCGCACGGTTTCCAGCATAGAAGACCTGGTGGTCATAATCGACACCCAGTGTGGCAAAAGGGGTTATGGCAGCGCACCGAGCACGCCGGTGATCACCGGCGACACCCACCAATCCATAATAAGCATTATCAACACAGTCCTTGCGCCTCAGCTTATCAATCAGGATGTGCGCAATATCAATGCCCTGTGCGATCGTTTGGCCGCTGCCGTAGTGGCCAACTCCAGTGCCAAAGCGGCGCTGGAAATTGCCTTGTATGATCTGTGGGCGCAAGGTTTGGGCGTGCCCTTGTATCGCGCCTTGGGCGGTGATCAAGGCGAGCTTAAAACCGATGTCACCATCAGCGTAGATGCCATAGATAAAATGCTGAGCGATTGTGATATCGCCTTGGCTAAAGGCTTTGATGTGCTGAAAATCAAAATAGGCAATGACCTTGAGCAGGATATTCAACGGGTGCGCGCTATCGCCCGGCATGTGGGCAACAAGGCGGCGCTGCGCCTGGATGTGAATCAGGGCTGGGATGCCAAGCAAGCGGTGCGCGCACTGCGGGCCATAGAAAGCGAAGGCATAGTCCTGGAGCTGGTGGAGCAGCCGGTAAAAGCCAATGACGTTGACGGCCTTGAGTATATTAGTGCGCGGGTCCAGTCTAAGATCATGGCCGATGAAAGTGCCTTCTCACCCAGGCAGGTGATCACCCTGCTGGAGCGTGGCGCCGTGGACATTATCAATATTAAGCTGATGAAAAGCGGCGGTATCAGTCGTGCCTTGCGGATTGCCGATATCGCCGCCACCTATGAGCGCCCTTGTATGATCGGTTGTATGCTGGAAGGCAGTATTGCCGTTGCCGCGGCGGCACATCTGGCGGCGGCCAAGGCCAAGCAAATCGGCCTGATAGATTTAGACGGTCCAGCTCTTGGCCAGTACGACCCAGTGCAAGGCGGAACCCGCTTTTGCGGGCCCGCTATCACCCTAAATACTGGTCCTGGCCTGGGAATTACCGGCATCGAGGGTCTTATCCAACTACCCAATGGAGTATGGCAATGAATAACACACTAACCAGTCTGATCATGCTGATCGCCAGTGCCTGTAGCGGCCCGGCCTGGGCCAAGGCTGAGCCCGAGCCCATTAAAGATGACAACCGCCAACTGGCGGTGGTGGTGACCGACTCCTGGACGGATATCCAAGGTGAAATGACCTTGTTTGAGCGCGGCGATGATAACCAGTGGCACGCCATAGGGGAGCCTGGCGCCGTGGTGATTGGTCGCACCGGCCTGGCCTGGGGCATTGGCTTACATGAGCTCCAGCAAGGTCAGCAGAAGGTTGAGGGAGATGGCAAGGCGCCCGCCGGAGTATTTCGTTTGGGGAATGCCTTTGGTTATATGGATGCGCTTACCACCGGCCTGGATTATCACCCCATGGACGCGGGGGATTACTGCATCGATGTGAACGGCTCGCCCTATTACAACCAGTTGGTGAATACCAAGGTGGTGGGTGAAAAGGCGGTAGAAGGCTCATCCGAGGCCATGCGCCGCGATATTCACAGCCAGGACGATTTATACAAAAAGGGTATTATCGTTGCCCATAACCCGGAGAATATCAGCGGTGCCGGCAGCTGTATTTTTATGCATTTATGGCGCGCCGCGGATAAGCCTACGGCGGGGTGTACGGCCATGGCCGAGGCGGATATGGATGCCCTGTTGCGCTGGCTGGATAAAGACAAACAACCCCTGATGGTGATATTGCCGCGCATGGAATATGCGCTAAAGCAAACACTCTGGCGCTTGCCGCCCTTAGGGCCACAAAAATAATAACAAGGCGGGTTGATGATAAACGCACATTATGAAGCGCTCGACTGGCTGGTATTCGGCGCCTATGCCTTGCTCATCGCGCTTACGGCCTGGTGGTTTAACCGCAAAAAGGCTAACACCTCGGCGGAGTATTTTCTCGGTGGTAATGCCATGCCGACCTGGATGGTGGCGGTGTCTGTGCTGGCCACCTCGCAATCGGCGGCCACCTTTATCGGTGGCCCGGATCAAGGCTATCAAGGAGATTTGTCCTATTTGGCCACCAATATAGGCGCCTTTATTGCGGCCCTGGTGGTGGCTCAGGTGCTTATTCCACGCTTTTATCAATATCGTGTTTATACCGTTTATGAGCTGCTGGAGCAGCAGGTGGGCCCCAAGGCCAAGCGCCGCGCCGGCCTGATGTATTTGTTCGGGCGGGTGTTTGCCAGCGGTGCGCGCCTGTATATGGCCGCCATTGCCGTGGCCATGATCCTCTATGGCAATATCGCCGCCAGCAGCGTCATTATGGCCACCCTGGTGCTGGTGATCATAGGTCTTGCCTACAGTATTTTTGGCGGTATTCGCACCGTCATCTATTCCGATGTGATCCAGTGCTTGGTGTACACCAGTGCCGCCGTGTGCGTGATTGTCAGTTTATGGCTGGCGATCCCCGCCGATTTCTCAACCATTATCGAGGCGTTGCAAAACCCGGGGCCGGAGCAGGGCTCCAAGCTGGCCTTGTTTAAGTTTGACCTGGATTTTTCCGCTGCCGGGGTGTTTAACATGGCGTCGGTACTGACCGGCTTTGTGCTCTTAAACATTGCCGCCTTCGGTCTGGATCAGGACATGACGCAGCGGGTGTTGACCTGTAAAGACGCGCGCTCCGGCAGTCGCGCCATTATGCTGTCCATCGCCATGGTGATCCCTGTGATGTTCTTGTTTATCGTCATTGGCCTGCTGTTGTTTGTGTTTTATCAGCGCCCCGACATCATGCTGGGGGCCACCGAACGGGCTGTCCATGGAGCCAATGTCGGGCAATTCCAGGGTGAGAAGATCACCGTCTTTATGCACTATGTTCTTAATGAAATTCCCGCCGGAGTAAAGGGCCTGGTGACCATAGGCATCGTTGCCGCCGCCATTTCCACCCTGAACTCAGGGCTCAGCTCCATGGCCTCCGTGGTGGTGCAGGATATCTACCGACCCTGGCATGAAAAGCGTCAGCGCCAGCAGGGCGACGCACAAAAAGAAGATCATCATTATGTGCTGGTGGGGCGCTTTGCCATGTTGGGAGTGTCACTGGCGCTGGGCTCCATGGCCGTTCTTTGTTACTTCTGGCAGCAATATTCGCAAATGCCGCTGCTGAAATTTGCCCTGAGTGTCATGGTGTTTTCGTACTCTGGCCTGTTGGGCGTGTACTTCACTAGTCTTTTCCTCGGACGCGGCAGCGAAGCATCGGTGTTCGCAGCCCTGATAGTCGGCTTTGTGGCCACCTTGTTGATGCAACCCTATGTGCAAGAGATGCTGTTGCCGAGCCAGTGGCAGTTTAATCTAGGTTTTACCTGGCAGCTGTGTATCGGCACCGCGTTAGCCACCCTGGTCTGTGCCTTTGGTCGCAAGCCCGAAGCGGCAGGCCAGGCAGTGAGCGCGGCGACTAATCAATCAAGCAATAATCCCATCAATCATGAGGTGCGTCATGGCTAACTGGGTACTGGCCATAGATGGTGGCGGCACAAAAACGGCATTACGCCTGTATGACTCGGATGGTCAGGTGGTGCAAGAGCATAGAGGGCCGGGCTCATCACTGGGTCATGACTTGCTATTGGGCTGTGATACCCTGTGTGCTCAGGTGGCAAGCATACTTCACGATGCGGCCATATTGCCGAGTCAGGTCAATTGCGTTGCCGGTGTTGCCGGCGCCGGGAATCCGTATAATCAAGCGCAATTACGCAGCCGCTTACAGGCACTTGGCTTTGCCGAGGTTACGGTGGTCAGCGACGCTATTACCTCCGCCTATGGCGCCAATTTGGGCGCCCCGGTGGCTTGTGTTGCCCTTGGCACCGGCAGTGTCGGCACCCGTTTACTGGCAGATGGCAGCGCGCACTTAGTCGGAGGCTGGGGCTTTACCCTGGGCGATGAAGGCAGCGGTGCCCGTTTGGGAGCCATGTTGGTGCAGGCCCTGATGCAGGCGCTGGACAAACAACAAGCGCTTACCCCCTTGCTCGAGGTGCTGGCGCAAAGAGTCGGTCACAGCCGCGAGGCGCTGAGTCAGTGGCTAAGCGGTGCTAAGGTAGGGGACTATGCAGGCCTGAGTGAGCTGGTGTGGCCCTATCAAGGGCGCTGCGATATGGCCGCAGAAATACTGCAACGTCATGCCCGGGCGGTTGAGCAACTTATCCGCGCTACCCGCGGAGAATATGATTTGCCTGTGGTATTGTTGGGCGGTTTAGCCGACAATACGATCCCATTATTGGCACCCTGGTGTCAGGCCCTGGTGCAGCGCGCGCGGGGTTCGGCTCTGGATGGCGCCTATTTGCTGGCATTAAAGAATTTATAACTGGATCAAGTACATGAGTTTACCAAGTGACCATAGCTCTGAGTTATTGCGAGAGTTAAATACCATAGTTTCTGAGGGACAAAACCCGCAAACCCTGGATATTGACCTCTTACCCAGCGAGGCCATTCTTCGTAAACTGAATGATGAAGATCAAAAGGTTGCCCCGGCGATCAGGGAAATTATCCCGGCTATCGCCAAGGCGGTCGACGCCATAGTTGATGCCTTTGCTAAGGGCGGCCGCCTTATCTATATCGGCGCCGGAACCAGTGGCCGTTTAGGGGTGCTTGATGCCGCCGAATGTCCTCCCACCTTTAGTGTTGAACCCGGTCAGGTAGTGGGCATTATCGCCGGTGGCGAGCGGGCGATTCAAAAGGCAGTGGAAGGGGCAGAAGACAATGCCGCCATGGCAATTGAAGACTTACAAAAACACCAGCTAAAAAGTGACGATGTGCTGGTGGGTATTGCTGCCAGTGGTCGCACGCCTTATGTGGTATCGGCGCTCAATTATGCCCGTGAGCAAGGCTGTGTAACCGTAGGGATCAGTTGCTCGCCAAATTCCGCTGTGCTTAATGCCGCAGATATCCAGCTGGCCGCCGTGGTCGGCCCAGAAGCGCTGACCGGCTCAACGCGCATGAAATCGGGCACTGCGCAGAAGCTGGTGCTTAATATGCTCAGCACCGCCAGCATGATCCGCTCCGGTAAGGTGTATCGCAACCTGATGGTGGATGTGAATGCCAGCAACGATAAGCTCAAGGCCCGTGCCGTGCGTATCGTAATGCAGGCCACCGAATGCACCGAGCAGGAGGCGGTCGAGGCACTGGCGCAGAGCGAGCATAGTGCCAAGCTAGCGATTTTAATGCTGTTGACCGGCAAAACCGCGAGTGAGGGCAAGGCCTTGCTGGATAACAACAAGGGTTTTTTACGCTCGGCGGTGCAAGAGGTTGAAGGCGATGCTTAAGCGCCTGTTGGCAGCCTTTGCCCTATTGATTTTACTTAGCAGTGCCTGTGCTCAGGCCGACCAGCAAGATATCCAGGTTGGCGCCAGTCGCTTTGAGCACTACCTGCCCTTACTCAAGGGGAAGCGGGTTGGCCTGGTGGTTAACCAAACTTCTACCTTGGGCGACACCCACCTGGTGGATGCCTTGCTGGCCAAGCAGGTTAAGATCACCACCATTTTCGCTCCAGAGCACGGCTTTCGCGGTGATCAAGATGCCGGCGCCCACATAGATTCGGGCATAGATACCAAAACCGGCCTGCCCATCATTTCTATTTATGGCAAGAACAAGCAGCCCAGCGCAGAGGCGATGAGCCAGGTCGATGTGGTGCTGTTCGATATTCAAGACGTGGGTGTGCGCTTTTATACTTATATCAGCTCCATGCACTATATGATGCAGGCCAGCGCCGCGGCCAAGGCCGAGTTTATCGTGCTCGACAGGCCCAACCCCAATATCGCCTATATCGACGGGCCGATACTGGAGCCGGAGTTTCGCTCCTTTGTTGGCATGCACCCGATACCCGTTTTGCATGGCATGACGGTGGGTGAGCTGGCGCAAATGATAGTGGGTGAAAACTGGCTGGAGAAGGGAGTGAATCCCGAGCTCACAGTGATCCCCGTGGCGAATTACGCTCGTGATAGGGGTTATTCTTTGCCGATAAAACCCAGCCCCAACCTGCCCAACGATCAGGCCATAGGTTTATATCCGTCGCTGTGTTTCTTTGAGGCGACGCCGGTCAGCATCGGCCGCGGTACGGATTTCCCGTTTCAGGTGTTAGGCCATGATAAGGTGGTTCTAGGCGAATTTACTTTTTCCCCACGTTCCATTGTTGGTGCTGCCAGCTCCCCTAAACTGGAAGGTCTGGTGGCCAAGGGCTTAGATCTACGCCAAAGCCAGGTCAGGGGCCTGGATTTGGGTTGGCTGATTGCCGCCCATAAGCGTTTTGCGGAGCAGGGCGAGGTGTTCTTTAGTAGTGCCGGGTTTATGGATAAGCTTGCCGGTACGGATGCCCTGCGCTTAGCGATAGAGTCTGGTCAAAGCGAGGCTGAGATAAGAAAGAGCTGGCAAGCAGGCCTGGATGCCTTTAAAGCGGCGCGGAAAAAATACCTGCTGTATCCAGAGTGAGTAGTTGGAGATAACAAAAAAGGCCCAGTTGGGCCTTTTTTGCTTCTGTGTTTTAACCTTCACGGAATGCTTTTACCACATCGTTGGAATGCTCCAACAACTTACGCCCCGGACGCGTCGCCTGAGTAAGGGCGATAAAGAGAATATCGATCACAAAGTCCTGCGCCGTGCGCGCCAGAATAGAACTCAGACGAATCGACTCTTCCTCGGCCACAGAATAGAGGTTCACCGAAGCGCAATCTGCCACCGGGCTGGAGCCAAACTTGGTCACCGCAATCACGGGGCAATTATTCTGTTGAGCCTGATGCGCAGCTTCTGCCACTTCCCGGGTTTTACCCGACTCACTGATGGCGATAACCAGGTCGTCCTTGCCCAGGGTCGACACATAGGCCAGTTGGGCATGACCGTCCGCTTCGGCGATGGCGGCTATGCCTAACTTTTGCAGCTTATAGGCAAAGTCTTTGGCCACCAAAGCCGAACCACCGAGGCCACAAATGGCAACGCGACGGGCATTTTTAAGTAAGGCCACCGCCTGCTCTACGGACTGGGCTTCATTGAGGTTCTTTGTTTCGGTTAATACCGCCATCTTGCTGCTTAACAGCTTTTCGGCAATCTGCTCTAGGCTATCATTAAGGGTGATCTTACCGTGCAGCTTAGGGGCAGGAGACTCTGAGTTGAGGGCGTCAATAACCGCCAGCTTAAAGGCGGGGAAGCCCTTATACCCGAGCTTTTGGGCAAATTTAACCACGCTCGATTGGCTTACGCCCACCACCTTGGCCAACTCAATGGAGGAGAGGTCGCGAATAGCATTCGCACTGTTCAGCGTAAAATCGGCCAGTTTGGCTTCGCTACTGGAAAAAGACTTACGCAGTGCTTTAATTTTTACAAATGTCGACATAAGAAGTTACTTAGTATTGTTAGGTTTCTCTGTCTTATGGATACCTTTGAACGCTTGGTACACATGTTAACAACGACGTAATGGCAAAGTGTAACTCAATATTCCAAATAAAAGGAATAAAAAATTTTTATAAGAAGGCCCAACGAGGTCGAGTAAAAAAGCCTCGTTCTAAGCCTTGGTTCATATTTTCTAGGCTATTTTTATTACCTTTTAAGCACAGGGGAAGTTAAGTTTAAGAATATATATTCCATTAATTTTAAATTGAAAGAAATAAAATATTATTATACGGTTAGAGGGTTGTTGTTGCGTTTATAAGTTCAAGACACTGTGCTTAAGCATAGTTTTTTCGCTATAGGTTGGTATGGATAAAGAATCTTTGCAGATGCGCTGTAAGAGTCTGCTGTCGTTGCCCTTGTTATTTTTACTGAGCAGTTGCAGTTCAGGCTACGATTTCAAGCAGTCACATAATTATTCCAAGCGCATTAAATTTTTGGTGATGCACTACACAGCGATTGATTATGAAAAGTCTGAGCGCGTGTTGGTGGAAAAAGGCGGTTTAAGCGCCCATTACCTGGTGCCCGAAAGTCAGGATCCCAGCTATGGTGAGCGCGATCTGCAAGTTCTTCAGCTGGTGAAAGAGCAGGACAGAGCCTGGCATGCGGGGAATAGTTATTGGCAGGGGCGCACCGATCTTAATGACCACTCCATCGGTATTGAGGTGGTGAATGTCCCCAGTTGCAGCGACAGGGCGCCGAGTATGGAGCCGGAGATTTCCACCATTGAATATGGTGCTGAGCCGTTTTGTGTGTTCCCCGATTATGATCCCAAACAAATCGAATTATTAATCGCCCTTAGTCAGGATATTCTCGCTCGTAATCCGGATATTGGCCCGACCCAGGTTGTCGGGCATGCGGATATAGCACCGGGGCGAAAACTCGACCCGGGTCCACGTTTCCCTTGGTATCAGCTTTATAAGGCGGGCATAGGTGCCTGGTATCAACAGCAGGATGTGGAATATTACTGGCGCCACTTTAGCGCCGCGCCGCCTTCTGTGGCCGTGATACAGCAAGCGCTGGCGGATTATGGCTATGGGATTGCGGTGACCGCCCGGCTCGATCAGCAAACACTGGATGTACTTAAGGCATTTCAAACACACTTTTTGCCCTGGCAGGTAAATGCCCAGGCGGATGCGAAAACGGCGGCGGTATTGTTCGCTCTGCTCAAACGTTATAAGTCGAAAAAGGCGGATAAAAACTTTGCACTTTACCAGGAGTTGGTCGAGCAACCACAGGAGTTTGCCGCCTTGGGTCATGAGCAGCTTTATATCCAGTACCCACAGCCGGATGTCAGCTCGCGGGTCGATGTAAACAACAAATACCAGTTTAAGTCCTATCGCCGCCGTGGTGAGATCATCATAGACAACATCAGCGCCGAACGCGCCGAAATCATTATTAATGGCGAAACCATTAATATCGCTCGGCCCTTAAAGGCCGGGCACAGCTACCGCTATTCGCTGGCAAGGCGCACCCGCGATGGGATAAATACATTGCATATAAAGTCGGTCTTTCCCGAGGATGCCGAGCTGCGCATCCGTATTCCCGCACCCGAGCTAAAACCCAACCCGGGGGCGCTCAACTTTGCCGCGGTGGATGCCTTAATTGAACAAGAGGTTGAGCTGGGCTTCCCCGGCGCCGTGCTTGGCGTGGTACACAAGGGCGAGCTGGTTAAGCTCAGCGCCTATGGTTATGCCCGTGCGCACCACGGCAAAGAATCTGTAGCCGCACAGCCCATGGCAGTCGATACCCTGTTTGATCTTGCCTCTAATACCAAGATGTTTGCCACCAATCTGGCATTGATGCATTTGGTGTCGCAGGGACGCCTGGATGTTAATAAGCCCATTAGCCATTATCTGGCGGAATATACCGGGCAGGGACGCGAGGTACGGTTGGTAAAAGACCTGCTTACTCACAGCGCAGGTTACCCGGCGGTGGTGGACTTTCATCGCGCCGATAATCACCTAGGCAGGCCATTTTATTCCCTTAATAGCGAGCGCACCAAACAGCTGTTAATCCGTGGCGTGCCCTTTGAGATGATGCGGGCTCAGCGTCACCTCTACAGTGATGTTGACTATATGCTGCTCGGTGTTTTGATTGAACGTATTACCAACATGCCCCTTGATGCCTATGTGGAAAGCCGCTTGTTTGCCCCCTTAGGGCTCAATACCCTGGTATTTAATCCGCTGCAAAAGGGCTTTATGCCTTCGCAGATAGCGGCTACCGAGATTGAAGGCAATACCCGCGGTGGCCGGGTGAATTTCGAGGGCGTGCGGGATTATGTGCTCCAAGGCGAGGTGCATGATGAAAAGGCGTTTTACTCCCTGGCCGGGGTGGCCGGACATGCGGGCCTGTTTGCCGATGTGCAAAGTGTGGCAAAACTCACACAATTGTTGCTAAACCGGGGTAGTTATGGTGAAGTGCAGTTAATCAGGCCCGAGGTGGTCGATCAGTTTATTAAGCCCACGGCAACGGATGAAAGCTATGGCCTGGGCTGGCGTCGCGCCGGCAATGGCGCGCGCATATGGCATTTTGGTCCCTACGCCAGCCCAAGGGCATACGGACACACGGGCTGGACCGGCACGGTAACTGTAATAGACCCGGAATATGATCTGGCCATAGTGCTGTTTACCAATGCCCGCCATAGCGAAGTGACCGGCTCGCAAAGCGACTATAGATTTAAAGGCAAAGAATTTGAAACGGGGAAATACGGTTCGGTGATCACCCGTGTCTATGAAGCTATTTTGGCTCATGGCAAGTAACGACTAACACAGGATACCCCTGCCCGGGTATCGCCCAAAACGGCATCTTTTGATGCCGTTTTTTTATGGCTAAAAGAAGTGCGTAGGCAAAGGGTGCCGGGGACATGGTTTTGATGTTTGTTACAGGGTTAGGAAGTGCGCAGAAAATAAAAAGCGCCCCGAAGGGCGCTGGTCTATCTTAGGTTGTTATCTTAGCTTAGAACGCAAATTTCAATGACAGTTGCACTCGGCGCGGACTGTAATAGTCACGGGGCTCGCCAAAGGTACTGTTAACAAAATAAGGGTCGTTGTTATACCCGGTCTGACGGTCAAACAGGTTAAAAATATCGGCACGGAACTGCAGCGCATAATCGCCATAGACGGTAAAGTCCTGACTGTAGTTCAGATCCAACTGCCAGTGGCTTGCGCTGCGGCGGCTGCCCGCCGGCTCCGCATAGCGGCTGGTGTGGCTGGAGCTGCTGCCATAGAGATTACCATCCCATTTCTCCCAGGGACGACCCGACTGGAAGACAAAATAGGCGCCGATATTGGCTTCCCAGGGAGTGGTGTAGTAGCCGTATACCTTGAGCTTATGTGGCTTATCGCCAGAGAGGGTGCCATAGCGGTAATCCCAAGGATAGCGGCCTATGCCGTCACCATACCAGGAGGAGCCAACAAAGGTGTTGGCATCATTGTTGGCGGTGGTATTATCCTGGTCGAAGTTGCCATAGTAGTGGCTCCATACATAGGAGGCATTTACATAGGTGTTATCGCCCATGTACTCGGCCTCAAGGCTGGCTTCCCAATACTTGGTCTCGCCACCATCCACCTCGGCTATTACATAGGATGAGCCGCCGATTTCATTACGAATATCCTGCAGGTTCTCTATGTATAAGCCCTGAGCGGCAATGTCTGCCGGTACACCCGGGGCATCGATGCCATCATAGTTGGTGAGGCGGGCGTTATTGGGCATATCTTCCCAAAAGTGCAGGCCCTTGCGGTGACGTACATGCGCCCGCAGCACCAGATCTTCACCCACGTATTTGGTGGTTCCCAGGGTGATTTCATTAATGCGACGCGGCTTCATGCCTTCCTGAAACAGCTTACCTGAAGAAGAAGCGCGGGGTTCGGCATAGATAACATTGCCATCGGCATCGAATTCAACGTCAATGGCACTGCGGTTGTTCCTGTCCCAGGAGGCGGCACGAGCCAGGGAGCTGGTTTCCGGGTTGTAGATGGCGAAGTTGGCAAAGACATCATCTTCGTCGGCATAATTCCATTTCACGCCCAGGCGCGGCTGTATCATATCGCTCCAGTCGGTTTCATACATCTTGTACTTATGTCCCGGGGCCAATTCATAGCCGGAGATGGTGCCGGATTTAGGGCGCAGGCCCTGACCATAATAGGTATCGCGACTGACTAACACACCTATATTGTAAGTCCAATCGCCATATTCTATGGTGTCGTTAATCTCGAAGTTCAGAGTCTTGGTTTCGGAGGTGATGGCCGGTGCCAAATCGCCGCTGCCTACCAGGCTCATTTGTTGCACCAGGGCGCGATAAATAACCGGGGTGTCATTGCCTGCTTGTTGGCTCAGATCCAAGCCGCCGACATAGTTAATCCGTCCCCAGCCATTGGAGAAGCGTGTAAGTACCTCCTTACCCTCTGACCATTGCCCGCCAAAGTGCAAGGTGTGATAAGTATCGCCCCAGCTAAATTCATGATCGAGTTCGAGCTCAAATGAATCGCGGTAAAAATCCTGGTCGTCGTACTGCAAGTAGGCACCGACGCCACCGCCGCCCATTTTCATGCCGTTTTCCGTGTAACCGAACTGCTCGATCAGCGCCGCCGCACCGGCATTATAGGCGGCGATTTGCTCTGGGGTATAGTTGTCACTTGGGCCGCGCAGTTCGGGCACATTAAAGTAACCCATTTGATCTAGGTTATCGACATCCAGGGTGCCGCTCAGCGACGGCTGGAAATTAAGCTCTGTATCCGGGCGCGAGCTGCTTTGTAGATCAAAGGTGCTGTACTGAAACGATAAGGTGGTGTTTGAATCTATCAGCCAGGAGCCGTCCAGGGTGAAAATATCCTGATCCGTCTCGCCGCCAACGGACACACTGTCGGTTTCGTATTCACCAATGGAGGCACCTTCCTCGGTCTTATCCGAGATGCGCTGAGAAATATTGAATAACAGGTCGTCACGGGGCGCCCAGGTAAGCTTACCGAAGAACTCATCGCGCTCGCTCTTATAGTTTTTCACATCGCCGTAGGCCGTATCCTTGTTACTGCGCTTTTCCTCGGGACGGTAATAGGAGGTGTAGAAATACAGGGTATCCTCAATCAGCGGGCCGCCCAGGTTAGCTGTTATCCAACTCTTATCCGTTTCATAACTTTCCTGACCAACGGGAGAGGCAACCAGGCTTTTGGGCTGAACCTTGTATTCCACCGAGCCGGTAAACTCGTCTGTGCCAGACTTGGATACTGTGTTGATGGCAAAGCCGCCGGAGCGGTTAAAGTCAACGGCCTTAGCACCGCCTCTGTCCATGGTGACATAGGCAACATCGTGGGTGGAAGGCTCGGATGCCAGGTTTCCAAACATGGGCAAGGAAACATTAACACCATCAAAGCCATAGGAGTTATCCACCCCAGAGCCACCGGCCGACGGGCCGAGGACTGAGTTTTCAGACAGCTCGACGCCAGGCACCAGTTTAAGTAGGTCGCGATAGTCTTGGCCTATGGGCACCCCTTCGATGGCTTTCTCTCCTAAGGAGTTGGTGAGCGAGGAGTTACCTTGGCGATATAAGCGACTGCCGGTAATAGTGATTACCTCGGTCTTGTCGCCGGTCAGGCTCAGTTCCACATCAACCTTAGAGGTCTGCTCTAACAATACCTGCACCGTCATAGTTTGACTGGCGCCGTCTTTATTGGTGAAGGTGAGCTCGTAGGTACCAGGCTTTAACTGTGGCAGATCGAAGCTCCCATCGGCTCCGGTGACCACGGTACGGGCCTTAGGCATAACGCTTGAGCGTGCGGTGACCGTTACCCCGGCCATGGACTGTTCGGTTTGCTCGGCGATAACCGTGCCCTTGATGCCGCCGGTCAAGGCCGCCAGTGCCGGAGCACTGATAAAGGCCGCGGCAATCAGGGTGGAAGTGATCGCTGTTGTAGGTGCCCGCATCGCGCGGCAGCTAGCCTGCGCCAATGCGCTGAGGTTGAAGTGAGTTGGTTTCATTATATCCCCATCCTTATAATAATTTATTTATCGGTTGGACCTTAACCCTGTGATTTCCCCTGTTTTATTAGTGCTAACCTTCCTTTTGTTGCATATATATTAAACAATTGTTACCAGGATTAATCAAGAATATTTTTTTCATGTTATTCTTATTATTAAAAATAAAATATGAATATAACGACGCGAAATGAGCACCATACAGCGGGCGAATTCTTGCTTGCAGGTATGGGGTAAGGCTAAGTATCTATATGAAAGGAATAGTAAAGGTTGGCCAAGAGGACTTGGCCAACCTATCAAAGCCAGGCTGGCAGGGTGTCCATGGCAAGCAGGGCATCAAAGTCAATACGCTCGCGAATAATACTGTATTGGCTGCCTTTCACCAGTACCTCGGGGGCATTAAGGCGGGAGTTGTAATGTGACGCCATCACGGCGCCGTAGGCTCCGGCGCCCATAATGGCGACTAGATCGCCTTGTTCACATTCGCCGAGGGAGCGGTTTTTGGCGAAGGTGTCGCCGGTTTCGCATACCGGGCCGACTATGTCATAAACCGCTTGGCTGGGCTTTTGCTCCACGGTAGCAATATGGTGGTAGGCGTCGTACATGCTCGGGCGGATCAAGTCATTCATGGCCGCATCGAGGATCAAGAAGGTGCGCTCTTGCCCGGTTTTCACGTATTCCACCCGAGAGACCAGGACGCCGGCATTGCCGACCATGGAACGCCCAGGCTCGACTATGATTTTGCAACCAAGGTGGCCAAGGTGCTGTTTGGCATGCTCGGCATAGGTGCGGATGTCCGGCTCATCGCTGTGCTCGCCATAATTAATGCCTAAACCACCACCTATATCTATGATTTTAATGGTGATACCTTGTGCTTTGAGGGCGCTTACTAGCTCCGCAACCTTGGCAAAGGCGGCGGCAAAGGGCTCCAGGTTAATCAGCTGGGAGCCAATATGCACATCCACACCTGTCACTTCTATACCCGGTAAAGACGCCGCTTTAAGATAAAGCTCGGGCGCCAAATCGATATTAATGCCGAACTTATTCTCCGCCAGACCCGTGGTGATCTTGGCATGGGTTTTGGCCTCAACGTCCGGGTTCACGCGAATGGAGATGCGTGCTGTGGTATTCATTTCCACCGCCAGGGCACTGATGCGCTCTAATTCCGGCTCGGACTCAACATTAAACTGCAAAATGCCCTGGGCCAGGGCATAGCGGATTTCCTGCTCGCTTTTACCCACACCGGCGAAGACGATTTTCTCCGCCTTAATGCCGGCGGCCAGCGCGCGGCGGATCTCGCCTTCGGAAACAGTATCGGCACCGGCACCCAATTGCGCCAAGGTGGCTAAAATTGCCTGATTGGAGTTGGCTTTTACGGCATAACAAATTAAGCTATCCAGTCCTGCAAACGCATCGCTGTAGCGCTGATAATTACTGGCAATAGCCGCAGCCGAGTAACAGTAAAATGGGGTGGGGATGTGTTTGGCAAGCTCGCCGATGGTAACATCTTCAACCTGCATGTGCTGATCCACATAAGGAAAGTAGGGAAGTGGCTGCATAACTAAAAAATTACAGTTGAATGAAAACTAATTGAATAATCTATGCTCATTTGCAAGACTATTCAAGCTTTATAATAACAAGGATAACACCATGTCTTGGTATTCCATTTTGCCGCCGCTGGTAGCAATTGCAATCGTCTTTTGGCGTAAAGAAGTGATCATGGCTCTGTTGTTGGCCGTGGCAACATCCGAGTTTTTACTGGCGATAAGTGGCGAGGGTAATACCTTATTCTATACCTTTATCAATACCATAGAGCGTGTGGTCGCGACGGCATCGTCGCCGGGTAACAGCCGAGTCATTCTCTTTAGTGTGCTTATAGGCGCGCTGCTCGCTTATATTCGCGAGTCCGGCGGCGTGGCCGCAACCGTGAACATGTTAATCGGCAAGGGCGTGGCCAAGTCAAAGCGCCAGGTGGGTTTTTTAACCATGTTTTCCGGCATAGCCGTGTTTATCGAGTCCAACCTAAGTGTGTTGACCGCGGGTATTCTTTCGCGCGGTCTTTTCGATAAGTTTAAAATGAGCCGTGCCCGTTTGGCCTATATTATCGACAGTACCAGTGCCCCCGTATGTATCCTGATTCTGCTTAATGGTTGGGGCGCCTATGTGCTCGGGCTGTTGAGCAACTATGAATTGGAGCAATCGGCGGTCAGTATTTTATGGGGCAGTGTTGCCTATAACTTTTATGCGATTATCGCCTTGCTGATCGTCGCCTACACCATCGCCTTTGATAAGGTGCATGGTCCTATGAAGGAAGCGGAGCAAAAGCTGGAACGTTTGGAAGTGAATGTGCCCACCGAGGCCGACAAGGGCACCAAGGCCCGCTTTATGTTGGTGCCTTTATTGACCCTGGTGGTGTCCATGGTCGGCTTTATGTTCTGGACCGGCAATGGTGATATCGCCTCCGGCAGTGGCTCTAAGTCGGTACTTTACGCCACCATCTTATCCTGTGTTGTGGCCTATTTCCTGCTGAGTGCCAGCAAGCTTTTCAGCCACCATAAATTGGTTGAAATGGGCTTTAAGGGCATGGGGGAGTTATTGCCTCTGGTGGCCATAGTCTTGTTATCCATGACCTTGGGCGCCAGCCTGAAAGAGCTGGGAACCGGCGTTTTTGTGGCCTCCCTGGTGGGTGATTACTTACCTATCACCTTGGTGGTGCCCATGCTGTTTTTAACCGGTGCGGTGATCTCCTTTACCACGGGTACCTCCTGGGGCACCTTTGCTATTTTGATCCCCATTGGTGTGCCCTTAATTCAGGCCCTGGGGTTACCTCCTGCGCTGGTGCTCGGTGCTATTTTGGGTGGCGGTGTATTCGGTGATCACTGCTCGCCAATCTCAGATACCAGTGCTGTGTCGGCCATTGCCTCCGGCTGTGACTTGCTTACCCATGTTAAAACCCAGATGCCTTATGCCCTGGTGGGCGGTGCTTTAACCCTGGTTGCCTACTTCCTGGTGAGCCTGGCAATACTTTAAGAGACAGGCTAAGTCGGCGTTAACATAGCGCTATTTATTGCCAACAGGCGGGGGTATAATGCCCCCGTTTTTTATTTTCATTAGGGTGCCCAGCATGACCTTGGAACAGATAGATAAAACCCGCTACCGCAAACATCTTAATATAGTGATAGTCGCCTGTATCGCAGCCTTAGTAGTGGGGAGTTTAGGTATCGCCCGGTTGTTGATCCTTGCCCTGCCAAGCGACAGTGGCAGCCATTTCCATTGGAACCTGCTGGGTGTTGTGGTCAGCTGTATCGCCATAGGTTTTGCTCTTAAACGTGTCGAGCATCATCCCTTTATGACCGAGGTGGTGTATGTATGGCGCTTGAAGCAGGCACTTAATCAGATCACTCGCAAGCTGCGCAAGATTAAGGCGGCGGCGGAGCAGGGCGATGTGCAGGCCATGCATGCGCTGCAATTTAATTACGCCGGTTCAAGGCAGTTATGGCAGCTTGATGATAACACCATCACCATGGATGAATTGGCCATCTCCCAGGCTCAGCTCGATACCCTGGCCGAGCGTTACAATGTCGAAGCCGACGCCAGCCGTTATCAGAGCGAGTACCTTAAACAGCTGTAATCCACATGTAAGGGTAGAGTGCGCCTGTACAGACGGGCGCCTTGCCTAAGGCGCGCAATAAGGCGGTTGAAAACACCCGCCATCTCCCCTAGTCTGGGACTCAATATAACAATTATAAAGAGTGTTCCAGTGCAGTATTGGCAGTATCTCAAGGCCTTAGGGCCAGGCATTTTAATGGCGACCGCAGCAATCGGCGGTTCGCATCTGGTGGCTTCAACTCAGGCCGGAGCCTTATTCGGTTGGCAAATGATAGGGCTTATCCTGGCCGTAAACCTACTGAAGTATCCGTTTTTCCGTTTCGGTGTTGAATACACATTAGTCACAGGCAATAACCTGGTGGCCGGTTATAAGAGCCAGGGTCCCTGGTATTTTTACTGCTTTTTTGCCCTCAATATTATCGCCGCCATAGTCAATACCGCAGGGGTGCTGTTGTTGACTGCGGCGCTGTTGCATTATGTGGTCGGTGGTGCCCTTAGCATGACGGTGCTGTGCATCATTATTCTGCTTTTTTGCCTGACCCTCTTGGTTCTTGGGCATTATCAGGCCCTCGACAGTGCTGCCAAGTGGATTATGGCGGTGCTGGCCATCAGTACCATAGCCGCGCTAGTGATAGCCTTGCTTAAAAGCGGTGGTGTGCCCATGAATGCGGCCGCTGATTTCACCCCGCCCGACCTGCTGTCGCTGACGGCCTTAAGTTTTATCGTGGTCTTAATGGGCTGGATGCCGGCGCCGATTGAAATTTCCGTGGCGAGCTCTTTGTGGTTGCAGGCGAAGCGACAGCAAACCGAGGTGCCTCTAAAGGCAGGGCTGTTCGATTTTAACTTTGGCTTTATCGTCACCGCATTACTGGCACTGGTGTTTTGCTCCCTAGGAGTGCTCATCCAGTATGGCGGCAATACGCAAATAGCCCTAGCCGGGGTGGCCTTTGCCCAGCAGCTGATCGATATGTACACCAATACCATGGGCGAGTGGTCGCGTTGGCTTATCGCTACCGTGGCCTTTTTATGTATGCTGGGGACTTCGTTAACTGTACTCGATGGCTATGCGCGGACCTTGTATACCGGCACCAAGCTGATGCCAAACTGGTCGTTGCCAAAGCATTTAAATACCTGGCTGATCATGCAGGCGGTGGCGGGGATGGCGGTGATCCTGTTTTTCAAAAGCAATTTGAAAGAGATGCTGACTTTTGCCATGACCCTAGCATTTTTAACCACGCCGGTATTTGCCTGGTTGAATATGCGCCTGGTGCGCCAAACCAAGATTAAACAGCCGCTGTGGTTGCGGCTGTTAACCTGGTTGGGATTGATATACCTAGTCGGCTTTAGCCTTGGGTTTATCGGCCTGCAGATTTGGCAGCGCTGGGGATAAATCTAGGTCAGCATTTTTATTGCTGCGCTGATGCCATCCAGGGTCAGGGGAAACATACGGCTTTGTTCGCCCTTGGCCATTAACTGGTCGATCATCTCGATGGAATGATAGTAGCGCCAATGCGTCTGTGGTGTGGATTCAGCCATACCACCTTATCGAAATGCTGGGTGATGCGCTGCAGCCAGGCGGCGCCGGGCTCCTCATTCCAATGCTCCACACTGCCACCGGGGTAGGCGATTTCGTAAGGCCCCATGGTGGCATCGCCGACAAAGATAACCTTGTAATCGCGGCCAAAACGCTGCATCAGGCTGTGGGTGTCAATCTTCTGGTCATAGCGTCGGGCGTTATCCTGCCATACCTGCTCGTAAACACAGTTATGGAAATAGAAAAACTCCAGGTGTTTAAACTCGCCATGGGCGGCGCTAAATAACTGCTCGCACAGTTGAATATGGTCGTCCATGGAGCCACCGATATCGAACAACATGATCACATTGACGGCATTATGGCGCTCCGGTGCCATTTTCACATCCAGCATACCCCCTTGTTTGGCGGTGGCGGCAATGGTGGCGCCTAAGTCCAGGGTATCGCTGGCTCCGCTGCGGGCAAAGCGGCGCAGTTTTTTCAGTGCCAGTTTCATGGTCCGCGAGCTGATATCGGCCTCGCTGTCGAGGTTACGGTACTGGCGTTTATCCCACACCTTAACGGCGCGGCGTTGGCGCGAGCCGGGTTGACCGATTCGCACTCCCTCCGGGTTATAGCCATAGGCGCCAAAGGGCGAGGTGCCGCCTGTGCCTATCCATTTATTGCCGCCGGCATGGCGTTTTTGTTGCTCTTCGAAGCGCTTTCTAAGTTCTTCCATCAGCTTTTCGAGGCCGCCCATGGCCTCGAGTTGGCGTTTCTCTTCGGCGCTCAGCTGTTTTTCAAACTCCTTGCGCATCCAGTCCTCGGGGATCTGGTATTGCGCCTTTAAGGCGTCAAGCAGGTCGATATCCTCAATGCCACAAAAGTAATCGGCGAAGGCCTTGTCGAAGCGGTCAAAATGAGTTTCATCCTTCACCATTATGGTACGGGCGAGATGATAAAAGGCTTCGCTGTCGGCAAACACCACCCCGGCCTGTAATGCACCAATGAGGTCGAGCAACTCTCGCAGGCTTACCGGCAGGCGGTATTTTCTTAAGGTGAAGAAAAACTCGATGAGCATTAGCGGCGACTCATAAAGGCCAGTTTTTCAATCAAGGAAACGTCTTGCTCATTTTTCAATAGAGCACCAAAGAGCGGCATAAGTCCGCCTTTAGTGGCGCTGCCATGTAAAACCTCGGGCGCTATGTCTTCGGCCATCAAGAGCTTAAGCCAGTCCAACAGCTCGCTGGTGGAGGGCTTTTTCTTCAGTCCGTCGACCTGACGCAAACCAAAGAAGACCTCTAAGGCTTCACGCAAGAGCTTTTGTTTGATATCCGGGTAGTGTACGGCGACGATTTTGTGCATTTCCTCGGCGCTGGGAAAATCGATGTAATGGAAGAAACAGCGGCGCAAAAAGGCATCCGGCAGTTCTTTTTCGTTGTTTGAGGTAATGATCACTATCGGACGTTGCTCGGCACGGACGCGCTCACCGGTCTCATAAACGAAGAACTCCATTTTATCGAGCTCTAACAAGAGGTCGTTGGGGAATTCGATATCGGCCTTGTCTATTTCGTCTATCAGCAGCACCGGACGCGGCTCGTTCTCCTTGGCGCCAAAGGCCTGCCACAGCTTGCCTTTAACTATGTAATTGCCGATATCATGCACGCGCTCGTCGCCCAGTTGTGAGTCGCGCAGGCGCGACACCGCATCGTACTCATACAGACCTTGCTGGGCTTTGGTGGTGGACTTGATATGCCATTGGATCAGTTCGCTGCCGATACTTTTCGCCAGCTCTTCGGCTAACAGGGTCTTCCCCGTGCCGGGTTCACCTTTTATCAAAAGCGGTTTTTCTAAGGCGATGGCGGCATTGACCGCCTGTTTCAGGGCGCTACTGGCAATATAATGGTCGGTTGAATCAAAATGCACGTGGAAATTCCTAACACTGGTCAGACATCGAATTAGCCTAGTCTGCCATAGTTGGCATTTACTACCAAGTCGGCTTGTGACAGCGCCGCATGAGATGCGTATAATGCTCCCATTAAACGAGTGCAGCAGGCATAAGCACGAATGAACTATCTTCCTTTGGATGACTACGCCAAGGCGTGGGTGTTTCGACACCAAGAACTTTTAATTCCGGCGCCACAATTGGCGCAGATCAAACCCATGACCGCCACCCGTGCGGCGGTGTTGTGGACCACTTTTATCAGCCGAGACAAAGATCACCCGGACTTTTTCACCGACGCCGATTGGGTCAAACAGGCGCAGCACTGGCCCCATGAAGACGTGTTTTGGGAGCGGGCGTTTGAAGCCGGTGACGCTATTCCCGAGGGGATCCTGGCTCACCTGGACTGGCAGGATAACACTACCGTGTATTTCTGTATTAGTCGTGACGAGGTCATCGAAACTCGTTTCGATGTGTTTAAGCAACACTGGCAGAACTTTATGTTCTTAGCCGATGGCAGCTTCTTAATTGGTAAAAAACGCCCGCAGGTGGTGCAGTTTTTAGAGTCGGGTTTTGCCCGCCTGGGCCAACAGCCAGGGTAATTTATAGAGCCTCCCCATTGCGCTTCTCAAATTTTGCGCAACTATGGTATAAACTTAAGCACAACCAGTGGGAGGCAATGTGCGGCAACAACCATCGCAGCAAGCAGATTTATTTGCACTCGATCAACAGCGAGTGCTGTATGCCGAATTGTGCAATGCCTTCTACGCTCGCGAGTTGCACCGCATAAGTCAGCAATTAACGCATCAAGGCGATGGCACACGCTTGGCCCGTTTGCTCGACAGTCTGCCTTATTACGTGGAACGCGCCGCCTTTCATATAGTTCATGGTCATTGCCCGTTAACCTTGGATGGGCAAAATGGCAGTTGGATAGCCAAACAGGCGAGTAAACCGCCACAAAGCGATAAATCGGCTAATTTAGCCTTCTTTAGCGCTTATGCCGAAGTCGGTATTTTAGTACCATTACTGGTTACGCAGGGGCGATTGCAATTTGTGATGCTCGACACCCTAGATCAAGTTAGCAGCAACCGCTTGCATTGTAATCAGGCGGGCTGGTTTGATCTTGACGGCCAATATCGCGACACGCGATTAAGCTCGGCCCAGGACGTGCAGTTACTGGTACCCAGTAAAAAACATTTTACCCCGGCTTGTTGTGGTCATCGTTGGCAACAATTTAAGGTGACCTCACCACGGACTTTGAGTCTAAGAGAAATGCTATTAACAACACGAATTAACTGGAAAAACTTTAAGCAACCACTGCCGATGAAGGAAAGCTAATGCGATTATTCCAATTAGGTTTGTTGGCATTGTTGCTGTATCTGCAATACTTGTTGTGGTTTGGTCACAACGGCATCGAAGACTATAGCCGTTTAACCAAGGCGGTGGCCAATCATGAGCAAACGAATCAGCAATTAAATAAGCGTAACAAGTTACTCGAAGCCGATATACAAGATTTAAAACTGGACTTGGAAGGGGTGGAAGAGCGTGCCCGCCATGAGCTGGGTATGATCAAGCCCGGAGAAGTGTTTTATCGGGTGTTACCGAGTAAACAATCTGAGTCAAAATAATAACGCAAAGTAGTTATATGAGTGAAAATCACGGCATTATTGCCATAGTGCCCGCCGCCGGAGTTGGCGCGCGGATGCAATCTCAACGCCCTAAGCAGTACTTGCAATTACAGGGCAAAACCGTGCTGGAGCACAGCCTGAATAAGCTCGCCCAGGTGGCGGCGGTAAAGAGTATTACCGTGGCCATAGGCGCCAATGACGAGTATTTCGCCGAGCTGCCTATAGACTCCCAATTTGTGCATACCGTAATTGGTGGCAAAGAGCGCGCCGATTCCGTGCTTGCCGCCCTTGATGCCCTTGAAGCAAATCCACCCCAGTGGGTGCTAGTGCATGACGCCGCTAGGCCCTTGGTGAGCCCCGCCGATATCGAACGTTTAATAAATGAGTGCCAGCACCATGGCGAGGGCGGCATACTGGCCGCCAAGGTGCGCGACACCATAAAGCGCGGTGACAGTCATGTGCAGCAAACCATAGAGCGCGAGTATCTTTATCAGGCGCTGACCCCTCAGTTTTTCCCTTATGCCCAATTGCGCCAGGCCTTGCGTGATGCCTTAGCCTGTGGCGCTACCATTACCGATGAGGCATCAGCGATGGAATGGGCTGGGCACCCGGTGCGTTTAATCGCCGGTCGCAGCGACAATTTTAAGTTGACCACCCCAGAAGATCTGCAACTTGCCGACTTCCTGTTAGGGCAACAAATGACGGAGATTTTATGATTCGAATAGGCCATGGTTTTGACGTACATAGTTTTGGCGGTCATGGGCCGCTTACTATCGGCGGCGTAAAGGTCGATTATGAACAAGGCTTTATCGCCCACTCAGATGGTGATGTGGCTATTCATGCCTTGTGTGATGCCTTGCTTGGCGCCATGGCAATGGGCGATATAGGCAAGCATTTTCCCGATACCAGCGAAGAATTTGCCGGCATCGACAGCCGTATTCTGCTGCGCCGAGTCATGGCCGAGGTGCATGATCGCGCCTTTGTAGTGGCGAATGTCGACCTTACCATAGTGGCGCAAGCGCCAAAAATGCGCCCGCATATTGATGCCATGCGCGCTTGCCTGGCGGCGGATCTGGCGGTCAGTTTAGATCAGGTTAATGTCAAAGCCACCACCACTGAAAAGCTCGGGTTTACCGGACGTAAAGAGGGTATTGCCGCCCACGCGGTAGCGCTTTTGGTGCAGCAACCATGAAGCAAGAGCCTTCAGCACCTAGGCAAAAAGCGCCAGCAGCGGAGCGCACACAAGAGCCATTAGCCTCGCTGCAGTATTTATACGGCAAGCCTACCGCCAAGGCGGTATTTAAGCGCCTGCCGGAAGACTTTATGGTTGATGAAGAGCTGGGCTTTGAGCTTGATGGCAGTGGCGAGCACGTGTGTTTGCATGTGATCAAGCGCGGTATCAATACCGTCAATGTAGCCAAGAAAATCGCGAAATTTGCCAAGGTAGCGCCGCGTGAGGTCAGCTACGCCGGACAAAAAGACCGCCAAGGTGTGTGTTCACAATGGTTTAGCGTGCCCGTGCCCATTAAACAGGAGCTCGACTTTAGCGCCCTCAACGACGAGCAAATTTTTGTTGCCAAGCAAGTGCGCCATGGTCGCAAGCTGCGTACCGGATGCCATAAGGGCAACCGTTTTACCATAGTGCTGCGTGAGGTGAGCGAGCCACTGGCTGTGCTCAGTCGTATCAATGCGGTGCGCCAAGGAGTGCCTAATTACTTTGGCGAGCAACGCTTTGGTCACGATGGCCATAACCTGGTGATGGCCGAGCGTATGTTTGCCGGCGAGCAAATCCGCGATCGTAAACTAAGGTCTATGGTGATCTCTGCCGCCCGCTCTTATATTTTTAACCAGATAGTCAGCCTGCGTGTGGCTGAGCATGGTCTTGCCAAAACCCTGCAACATGAAGTCTTTATGCTCAGTGGCAGCAACGCATTTTTTACCGATGCCATCACCCCGGATAACATTACCCGATTGGTGGAAGGTGACATCGAGTTGTCGGCGCCCCTGGTGGGTAAGGGCGATAAGGGCTTGGTTGAAGAAGAGCAACATTGGTTGCAGCCTTATCATGACTGGTGTCAGGGTTTGGCGGAGATAGGTTTAAAAACCGAGCGCCGCATGTTGCGCTTATATCCGGAAAACTTACAGGTAAAAATGCCCACGAGCGATTCGATTGAATTGAGCTTTTCACTGAAAAAAGGGTGTTTTGCCACTGCGTTGTTACGAGAATTGGTGGATTACCGCCAGTGCGAAAACAGTATTGCAAGGAGTCATGATGAAGATATTGCTGAGCAATGATGATGGCGTACATGCCAAGGGCATAGCGGCCCTGCATCGGGCCTTAAAGGAGATTGCCAGCGTCGATGTGGTCGCCCCGGATCGCAATTGCAGCGGCGCCAGTAACTCGCTCACATTAATGAATCCATTGCGGGCGCAAAAATTAGAGAATGGCTTTATCAGTGTCAATGGTACCCCCACTGATTGCGTTCATGTGGCCCTCAATGCGCTCTTGCCTGAGCAGCCGGATCTAGTGGTGGCCGGCATTAATCATGGTGCCAATTTAGGGGATGACACCCTGTATTCGGGCACGGTAGCCGCCGCTACCGAAGGGCGCCATATGGGTCTGCCCGCCATCGCCGTGTCCCTGGTCGGCCATGATTGCAAACACTTTGAAACTGCCGCTAAGGTGACGGTGGATATAATCACCAAGTTGAGAAGTCACCCCTTACCCAATGACCAAATCATCAACATCAATGTTCCCGATGTCCCTTACGACGAACTCAAGGGCGTTAAGGTCACCCGCTTGGGCGCCAGACATAAGGCCGAAACCATGACAGTACAGCGTGACCCTTGGGGTCGTGTCGTGTATTGGTATGGTTCTCTTGGGCCTGAGCTTGATGCCGGTGAGGGCACGGATTTTGCGGCCATTCGCCAAGGCTATGCCTCGGTTACGCCCTTGAGCGTAGACATGACAGCTAAAGAAAGCATTGCCCCTTTACAGCATTGGTTAGCGGAGCTGGAAAATGATCACTAATTATCAGCGTAGCGCCGGCTCTTTGGTCAAGCTGCTGGCTCAGGAAGGCATTAGCGATGAGCAAGTGTTAGAGGCGATGGCAAAAACGCCGCGCCATTTGTTTATCGATGATGTATTGCAACATAAGGCCTATCAAAATACCGCCCTACCTATCGGCCAGGGGCAAACCATTTCTCAGCCTTATATTGTGGCGCTGATGACTCAGGTATTACGCCAGCACGGGGTGCGCGATAAGGTACTGGAAATTGGCACCGGCTCGGGCTATCAAAGCGCCATATTGGCGCAGTTGTTCGATAAGGTGTACTCGGTTGAGCGCATCAAGGCCCTGCAATGGCAGGCGAAACGACGCTTACATCAGCTCGACTTGTATAATGTGACCATGAAACATGGCGATGGCTGGAAAGGCTGGGCCTCGCAAGCGCCGTTTCAGGGTATTATCGTCACCGCCGCGGCGAAAAGCGTGCCGCAGCAGTTGCTGGAGCAGCTCGATGAAGGCGGGGTCATGATAATTCCCATTGGCGATGCAGAGCAAAAATTGATGCTGTATACTCGCTGCGAAAATGAGTTTAAACAACAAGTCATAGCCCATGTACGTTTCGTACCCTTGGTGCCTGGCGATATAATTTAAGGATATTCTTTGCGCCTCTTTACTGCTTTGTACGACGCCGCGCTGCGTTGGGCAAGACATCGCCATGCTGAGCGTTATCTTGCCGGAATGAGTTTTGCCGAATCTGTTATTTTCCCCGTCCCACCGGATGTTATGTTGGCCCCCATGTGCTTGGCCAAACCTGGTTCGGCCTGGCGCTTTGCTTTGTTGACTACCTTGGCGTCAGTGATCGGTGGCATCCTAGGGTATGCCCTGGGATATTGGCTTTTTGAGCCTGTTGTTGAGCCCTTGATTGCTTCCATGGGTTGGCAGGATAAGTTTGATCATGCCCTGGCCTGGTTTAAGGAATACGGCATCTGGGTGGTGTTTATCGCCGGTTTCTCGCCCATTCCCTATAAGGTCTTTACCATAGGCGCAGGCCTGTTGCAGATGGCATTTTTGCCTTTTTTACTGGCCTCGGCCATAGGTCGTGGAGCGCGTTTCTTCCTGGTGGCAGCGCTGATGAAATGGGGCGGCGCACGCATGGAAGAAAAGTTGCGCCAGTATGTGGAAGTTCTAGGCTGGCTTGTCGTGGGCCTGGCAATCGTTTTATATTTAGTGCTCCGCTAGCTAATGGAAGGGCGCTGCATGAGTTTCAAAAACACCAGTTTATTACTGCTGGTTTCTTTTGTTATCAGCGCCTGCACCTCCCGTACTGGGCCGGCACCAGTTTCCTCCCTGGAAACTGGTCAGGCCAAAGTGACACGTAAAATTCATATAACCGGTGAGCATTACCGGGTGCAAAAAGGCGATACCCTCTACTCTATTGCGTTTAGTGCAAAAAAGGACGTTCGCGAAGTCGCGCAAATAAACGGCATTAAACCTCCCTATACCATTTATCCCAATCAACTCATTTACCTAGAATCACAGTGGCTAAAAAAGAAAAAGCAGGAAAGATACCTTAATTCGAGTAAAAAGCCTAGAGAAACAAGACAAAAAACAGGCGGAAATTTCAAGAAAGAGGTTGCTAAGCCAGTGCAACGGGAGTATGTTCAAAATGCAACTAGTAAAAAAAATGTTAGCAAATCATCAGGAGTTGCTAACAAACTAAAGTGGAAATGGCCCACCCAGGGGAAAGTAACGCAAGGTTTCTCCAACCGTGAGAATGGCTTCAAGGGATTGCAAATAGCGAACAAAACAGGAACGGCTATCTCGGCAGCGGCAGACGGTGTGGTTGTTTACGCTGGGGACGCGCTCAGGGGATACGGTAATTTAATCATAGTGAAACATAATGATGATTATCTTAGCGCCTATGCGCACAACTCGCGTTTACTAGTAAAAGAAAAACAGGATGTCAAAGCTGGGCAAAAAATAGCGGAAATGGGCAGTACTGAATCTTCTATCACTGCACTTAGGTTTGAAATACGGTATAGAGGTAAGGCGGTCAATCCGGCAAATTTTTTACCCTAGCGCGACGGGCAATAAGAGTAATTTAGTGTAAGGATATATCTGAATTACACGGGAGGGTATTCTGATGGGTCAAACTGTAAAACTAGAAAGTACGCATGACAATAGCAATGATTCGGACGTTCTTGATGAGCCAAAAGAGGAGCTTCTTGAGGAGGTTGAGGACGATAGTGACGATGAATTGTTTGCCAAAGACGACAATGTCAAAAACCTCGACGCCACGCAATTATATTTAGGTGAAATTGGTTTCTCGCCGCTGCTAAGCGCCGAAGAAGAAGTCTATTTTGCCCGCAAGGCGCTGCGCGGTTGTGAAGCATCACGCAAACGCATGATCGAAAGTAACTTGAGGCTGGTAGTAAAAATCGCCCGCCGTTACAACAATCGCGGCCTGGCATTACTGGCTCTGATTGAAGAGGGTAACCTGGGTCTGATCCGAGCGGTGGAAAAGTTTGACCCAGAACGGGGTTTTCGCTTTTCAACCTATGCCACCTGGTGGATACGCCAAACCATAGAGCGGGCGATCATGAATCAAACCCGCACCATACGCCTACCTATTCACGTAGTTAAAGAACTTAACGTCTACTTACGCACCGCCCGCGAGTTAACGCAGCAATTGGACCACGAGCCGACCGCCGAAGAAATAGCCGAGCGTTTGGATAAACCGGTGGAAGACGTAACTAAGATGTTGCGTTTGAACGAAAAAATTTCTTCCGTCGACACCCCGATCGGGGGCGATAATGACAAGGCATTGCTCGATATCATTGCCGATGAAAAGGGCCGCGGCCCAGAAGGGGAAGTGCAGAATAACGATATTAACAGTCATATTGTGCACTGGCTCGATGAGCTAAACCCGAAGCAAAGGGAAGTGTTAGCACGTCGCTTCGGTTTACTGGGCTATGAGCCTTCTACATTAGAAGATGTAGGCCGTGAAATTGGCCTGACCCGTGAGCGGGTACGGCAAATTCAGGTAGAAGCGCTGCGCCGTCTTAAAGACATGCTGCAACATGAAGGGCTGAATACCGAAAGCTTGTTCGAACAGATATAACTTCCCTAAGTTATTAAGATAAGAAAAAACGCCGCTAAATTAGCGGCGTTTTTGTGTTTTTAGATGGTCACTTTACAGCGACTTTAAATGATACAGGGCATCTAACGCCTGACGAGGAGTAAGCTCATCGGGATTGATCTCACCAAGCGCCACTTCGAGGGCGCTGGGCTCGGGCTCAGAGGGTAAGAGCTCAAGTTGATTTGCACCATTGCCGTTTGCTTGGCCATTGCCATTAGCGTTTAAGGCCGGCTGCTGCTCCAGCTGTTTAAGCTTGCGTTTGGCGTTGGTGATCACCGCCTTAGGCACACCGGCTAAAGCCGCCACCTGCAGGCCGAAGCTCTTACTGGCCGGCCCTTCCAATACCTTATGCATAAAGGCTATGGTGTCGTTGTGCTCAATGGCATCTAGGTGCACATTGACCAGTCCCGACTCCTGCTCCGCCAGTTCGGTGAGCTCAAAATAATGGGTTGCGAACAAGGTTTTGGCATTGATCTTATGCGCCAGGTAATCCGCCGTGGCATAGGCCAGGGAGAGACCGTCATAGGTGCTGGTACCGCGGCCAATTTCATCCATTAATACCAGAGAATGCTGACTGGCATTATTTAAAATGGTGGCGGTTTCCGTCATCTCCACCATAAAGGTTGAGCGCCCGGAGGCCAGGTCATCGCTGGCGCCGATACGGGTAAATATACGGTCTACTGTGCCTATATTAGCGCTCGCAGCGGGCACATAACAGCCGATATGAGCCATCAGCACGATCAGAGCAGTTTGGCGCATATAGGTTGATTTACCACCCATATTTGGGCCAGTTATCATCAACATGCGACGCTGATTATTAAGTTCTATGGGGTTGGCGATAAAGGGGTCGCGCATCACCTGCTCGACCACAGGGTGGCGACCTTCGCTAATGCTGATGGCATCGCCTTCATCAAGCGCCGGCTTGCAATAGTTCAGGGTCAGCGCCCGCTCGGCAAAGTTATTGAGTACATCGAGCTCACTTAGGGATGCCGCTAAACGCTGTAAGCGCTCCAAGTGCGGGGCGATTAGTGTGAATAACTCTTCATAAAGCTGCTTTTCCAGCGCCAGGGCCTGAGACTGACTGCCTAACACCTTGTCCTCATGCTCTTTAAGCTCGGGAATAATATAGCGCTCGTTGTTTTTCAGGGTTTGACGGCGAATATAATGCGCCGGCACCAGGTGCGAGTTGGCGCGGCTAATATCGATATAAAAGCCATGCACCTTGTTGTAGCCGATTTTTAAGGTGCTGATCCCAGTAACTTCGCGCTCACGCTCTTCCATGGCTTCGAGTACATCGGTGGCACCTTGGGAGAGGTTGCGCCAATGGTCGAGCTCTTGGTTATAGCCTTCGGCAATCACGCCGCCGTCGCGAATAAGCACCGGCGGGTTATCGATAATGGCGCGCTCAAGCAAGTGCAAAAGCTCATCGTTGGGCTCACAGGCGTTGGCGATTTGTGCCAGACGTCGTTGCGAGGCGGTGCCGAGCAGGCCCTTTAATTCCGGCAACTGTTGCAGCGCCGCGCGTAAACGGGACAGATCTCTGGGCCGGGCGTTGCCCAATGCTAAGCGAGCTACGATACGCTCGATATCGCCGACATTGCGCAGCAAGGGATGGAGCTCAAGGTGCCAGCCCTGGTCGATCAGGGTTTCGATGGCATCAAGGCGTTGGCTCAACTCGTCGCGGCAGCGTATCGGGTTATGAATACGGCGCTTAAGCAGGCGCGAGCCCATGGGCGTGGCGGTTTTATCCAAAACGGCCGCCAGGGTGTTTTCAATGCCACCGCCAAGGTTTTGGGTGAGCTCGAGGTTTTTTCGGGTGGCGCTGTCGAGCACCACGGCTTGACTGTCTTGCTCCAGGCTGATGGCATTGATATGGGGCAATGCGGTGCGCTGGGTGTCTTTTACGTATTGCAGCAAGCAACCGGCTGCCACTAATCCCAGTTTGGCATCATTAACACCAAAACCAATCAGGTCTTGGGTGCCAAATTGCTGGCACAGGGAAGTGATGGCGGTGTCCAGGTCGAACTCCCATTCCGGGCGACGGCGCATGCCCTTGATATGCTCAATAAGCCTGATATCGCTGAAGCTTTCCGAATACAGCAGCTCAGCGGGGTTAAGGCGTTGCAGGGTCGATTTAAAGGCGTCGGCGTCGGCACACTCGACGATATTAAAACGTCCGGAATTAATATCCAGATACGCCACACCAAAATAGTCGCCAGTGCCTTGGCACACACTGACCAGCAAGTTGTCCTGACGCTCGTTAAGCAGGGCTTCGTCGGTTACCGTGCCCGGGGTGACGATACGCACTACCTTGCGTTCAACCGGGCCCTTGCTGGTGGCCGGATCGCCAACCTGCTCGCAAATGGCCACGGATTCGCCAAGCTGTACCAGGCGTGCCAGATAGTTTTCTACCGCATGATAGGGTACACCCGCCATAGGGATTGGATCGCCACCGGCTTTTCCTCGGTAAGTCTGCGAAATATCTAATAATTCTGCTGCGCGAATGGCATCATCGAAAAACACTTCATAGAAGTCCCCCATGCGATAAAAAAGTAAAATATCGGCATGTTGTGCCTTAATGCGCAAGTATTGCTGCATCATGGGGGTTTGTTGTTTTATATTATCTTCACTATAGAGATTTGCCGACATGCACTCACTCGAATAAGGATGGTTATGAACTTACAACAAAGGTTTACTGCCAATACACAAACCCTTGCCGCGCAACTGGGCGTTATTTTAACGGATAAGCAGATGATGATCACTACCGCTGAGTCCTGTACCGGCGGCGGTATTGCTTATGCCATTACCGACACCCCTGGAAGCTCGCGTTATTTTGCCGAAGCCGCGGTGACCTACAGCAATGAGGCTAAGCAAGAGCGCCTGGGTGTATCAGCGCAAACCCTGGCCCAATTTGGCGCCGTCAGCGAACAAACTGTGGTGGAAATGGCCCGCGGCGCAGCCCATGCGGCACAGGCGGATGTCGCCGTGGTGACCTCGGGCATTGCCGGTCCGGATGGCGGCAGCGAAGATAAGCCGGTGGGGTTAGTATGGTTTGCCGTGTACTTTGATCAGCAGGTCTATACCGAAGAGCGCTATTTTATGGGGGATCGCGCCTATGTACGCGAGCAGGCTATCAGTCACGCCCTGAGCATGGTGGTAAAAATTTTAGAATCTGCTTGATACTGTAATTTCATACAGTATACTAAGGTTCATTAAGTCAAGCGTTAATACCAAGCATTATGAGCTTGGCGGTCAATGATTTTGGAGAAAATAATGAACGATAACAAGCAAAAAGCCTTAAGCGCTGCGCTTTCACAAATTGAGCGCCAATTTGGTAAAGGCTCAATCATGAAGCTAGGCGACAGCCAGGCTTTGGACGTTGAAGCCATTTCTACCGGTTCACTGGGTATTGATATTGCCTTGGGTATTGGCGGTCTGCCTACCGGCCGTGTAGTGGAAATTTATGGTCCGGAATCATCGGGTAAAACCACATTGACCTTGCAGGTTGTTGCTCAAGCCCAGCGCCAGGGTAAAACTTGTGCCTTCGTTGACGCCGAGCACGCCCTTGACCCGGTTTATGCCGAGAAGCTAGGCGTAAATGTTGATGAGCTACTTGTTTCTCAGCCGGACACGGGTGAGCAGGCGCTGGAAATTTGTGACATGCTGGTACGTTCGGGCGCCGTTGATGTAGTGATCGTCGACTCGGTAGCCGCACTAACACCAAAAGCAGAAATTGAAGGTGAAATGGGTGACAGCCACGTTGGTTTGCAGGCCCGTTTGATGTCACAGGCATTGCGTAAGCTCACCGGTAATATTAAGCGTTCAAACACCTTGTGTATCTTCATCAACCAAATCCGTATGAAGATAGGTGTGATGTTCGGCAACCCGGAAACCACCACAGGTGGTAACGCGCTGAAGTTTTATTCATCGGTTCGCCTTGATATTCGTCGCATCGGCTCGGTAAAAGACGGTGACGAAGTAGTAGGTAACGAAACCCGCGTTAAGGTAGTGAAGAACAAGGTAGCACCGCCGTTTAAGCAAGCCGAATTTATCATCATGTATGGTGAGGGTATCTCTAAAGAAGGTGAGCTTATCGACCTGGGCGTGAAGCACAAGTTGATTGAAAAATCAGGTGCCTGGTATAGCTACAATGGCTCGAAAGTAGGCCAGGGTAAGTCGAACTCGATTAAGTTCTTAAAAGAGAATGTCGAGATCGCCAATGAGATCGAAGGCAAGCTACGTGAAATGCTGTTGCTAAAGGCCACCATTAAGCCGGAAGAGGGTGAAGTAAACTCGCTTGCCGAAGAGGTGGATGCCGAGTAAGGCGTAAAGAATAAGAGTAAGTAAAACCAGCCCCAGGGCTGGTTTTTTTATGCCTGTTCTATGACGTTAGAAAAATAAAAAAGCCGCCTCCCTTATAAAGGAATGGCGGCTTCTCTATGCTGAACGCAGTTAAAATGCGTACTTGGCGGAGAACTGCAGACGGTCTAAGTCGCCATCTGCACCACTTTCGGTTTCGCGCTCGGCATGCTTAAACTCGACCCCGAAGGTGAGTTTTTTCACCGGTGAGTACAGCAGGTTAGCACTGTAGCTTACGCTGCTTTCGGTGGGGTCGCCGCTATACGCGAGTAGGTGGGTATTGTTATCGGCACTAAAGAAAGAATATAGGAAGGTAGAGCGCAGTTGCTCGTTCCAGTGGTGCTGATAGCCGATAAAGCCTGAGGTAGAGTCTATGGCATCCAAGCCATCACCATCGTAAACGGCGCCATGGGCCACGTTTAAGCCAATATAGCGACCCAGACCCTTACCATGGGTCAGCATAAATTTAATGCTGTCTTGACCCAGGTTATAACGCCCGGAAACACTGACACCATAAGAGGTTTCATCTTCGTCGGCGCCGCCTTGCTTGTAAGTGAGCTGGCGAGCCAAGCCGGTAACCACGATTTGGCCCCAATCGGCGTTATGGTTATAACGGGCGGTGAAATCCGGTAGGCTGGCATCGTCGGTTTCGACACGGGCGCCGTTAACCGTAATGGTGCTTTCCGGGTTTTCAACGGAAAAGGCCCAGTTACCGATACTGTAGCGTGCCTGCGCCTGACGTACGAACACGGTACCTTCTGCCGGGCCAACAAAATCCAGGGTTTCCGGTAGGGCAGAAACGTTTTGGAAGTTTGACCAAGCCTGACCAAAGAGCCAGCCATCATAAGTGATATAAGCCTGACGAATACGCGGAGAGTAAGAGTTGGTAACGCGTTCGTTACCGCCAATAGAGGCAATAAAATCCAGCTCTATTTTGGTATTTATGTTCTTGCCGTTGTCTAGTTTGGTGCTGGTACCAAAGTTAAAACGGGATTGGCGCGCATGCATATCAAATACCGCATCGCTGCCATCATCATCGCCAACCGGCGTGGTGCTGGGCACATAAAAGTCGCGGCCAATGCTGTCGCCGGAAATGGTTCCAGCCGAGTAGTCGCTCCACATGGCATCAAGCTTAATATAGCCGCCGTAGCTGACTTCTGTATTGCCTATGGTGGCAGCCTGGGCACTGCCAATTGCCGTACATACCGCAAGTGCAGTCAGTGTTTTCATCATTAATTTTTGTGTTGTCATCATCTTATCCTGTTGCAAGCTAGCTCAGAGAAAATGGTCCTTGATGGCTTTTTAGGCAATTATCTATTGGTCGTACGACTAAGGTATAGCGAGCGAAAAGGATGACCTTTTATCTGAGAGAGCCCGAGGCTAAGGACGCCCTTGTGGGCTCATTTGACTAAGTATTTCGCGCCATTTTTAGCAGGCGTTTTGGCGAAAACAGTGCTGTTTATAAAGATTTTATACTAAGGTCTAATACTGCAAGACGTGGCCCTGGGTAATGCTGTGGGCAGGCCTAAAGGCAACAAAAAATATGGAGACGGTTATGTCACAGAGCATTTATCCGGTTTTTGAAAACATCAAAAACAACGCATTAGTCGATAACGAAAAATACCAAGCTATGTATCAGCAATCCATCGACGACCCAGAAGCATTTTGGGCCGAGCACGGCCAGCGTCTAGATTGGATCACCCCTTACTCAAAAGTTAAAAATACCTCTTTCGATAAAGGCCATATCAGCATCAAATGGTTTGAAGACGGGCAACTAAACGCTTCTTACAACTGTATTGACCGCCATCTAAAAGATAAAGCCGATAAAACCGCGCTGATTTGGGAAGGGGATGACCCTAGCCAAAGCGAGCACATCAGCTATCAACAAGTTCACGACGAGGTGTGTAAACTGGCCAATGGCCTGCGCAAGCTCGGCGTACAAAAGGGCGACCGCGTTGCCATCTATATGCCGATGACACCACAAGCAGTCTACGCCATGCAGGCCTGTGCCCGCATTGGTGCGGTGCATTCCGTGGTGTTTGGTGGCTTCTCACCTTCGGCCATTGCCGATCGTATTAAAGACAGTGGCGCCAAGGTAGTGATCACTTCCGACGAAGGTCGCCGCGGCGGCAATTGTGTTCCGCTTAAAGCCAATGTTGATGAAGCGGTGAGCCAAGCCGGCGTCACTACGGTAGAGCATGTGATTGTGCATCAGCTGACCGGTGGTGAGGTGCAGTGGAATGATGTTGATATCTGGTGGCATGACCTGGTTGCAGACTTACCAAGCACATGCGAGCCGGAAGTGATGAATGCCGAAGACCCGCTCTTTATCCTTTATACCTCGGGCTCGACGGGTCAACCTAAAGGTGTTGTACACAGCACAGGTGGTTACCTGGTTTACAGCTCCATGACGCACGAATATGTATTCGACCTGCATGAGGACGATATCTACTGGTGCAGCGCCGATGTGGGTTGGATCACAGGTCACAGCTATATTGCCTACGGCCCTATGGTGAATGGTTGTACTCAGGTTATTTTTGAAGGCGTGCCTACTTACCCAAGTGCTGGCCGCATGGGTGAAATCGTCGATAAACATCAGGTTACTATTTTATATACCGCACCGACTGCCATTCGTGCGCTTATGGCTAAGGGCGACGAGCCTACCGCCAGCTCAACGCGCACCAGTTTGCGTGTATTGGGCTCTGTGGGTGAGCCAATCAACCCCGAAGCCTGGGCCTGGTATTATGAGCGTATTGGTAACAACCAGTGTCCTATCGTCGATACCTGGTGGCAAACGGAAACCGGCGGCATCATGATCACGCCATTGCCGGGCGCTACCGATATGAAGCCGGGCTCGGCAACCAGACCTTTCTTTGGTATCGCCCCGGCGCTATTTGACGCCGAAGGCAATACCCTTGAGGGAGCCGTGGATGGTAACCTGGTTATTCTTGATAGCTGGCCGTCGCAGGCACGTACCGTATATGGCGACCATGAGCGCTTTGAGCAAACTTATTTCTCTACTTATCCGGGAGTGTACTTTACCGGTGACGGTTGTCGCCGCGATGAAGACGGTTATTACTGGATCACAGGTCGTGTTGACGATGTACTGAACGTGTCTGGCCACCGCCTAGGTACGGCTGAAATTGAAAGTGCACTGGTTGCCCATGAGGCCGTGGCCGAAGCGGCTGTGGTGGGCTATCCGCACGATATCAAAGGCCAGGGTATTTATGTGTATATCACCCCTAACGAGGGTGTGGTGGTGAGCGACGAGCTGACCAAAGAGGTGCGTAATTGGGTTCGTAAAGAGCTTAGCCCTATTGCCTCGCCGGATATGATCCAATGGTCGCCGGGTCTGCCGAAAACGCGCTCGGGTAAGATTATGCGCCGTATTTTACGTAAGATCGCCGCAAATGAGCACCAGCAGCTGGGAGATACCTCAACTCTGGCCGATCCAAGTGTGGTTGATGAGCTTATTGAAAACCGCTTGAATCGTTAATTAATCGTTAAGAGCTTGATTAAAGAATGATTCTAAACGTAGACTATCGGCTATTACCTTAGGTAATGGCCGATTTTTTTTAGGAGCGCAGCATGAGTCAGTTTTTAATAGCGGACGATCACCCATTATTTAGAGAAGCCCTGAAAGGCGCGCTGACCAAGCAATTTGAGCCCTTGGAAGTGTTAGAGTCGGATACCTTCGACACCACCTTGGCGGTGCTTGATAAGCATGACGACCTGGATATCTTGCTGCTGGATTTGCATATGCCGGGCAATGGCGACTTGTACGGCCTTATCCGTATTCGTGAAGATTATCCCGATTTACCCATAGCCGTGGTCTCTGGCAGTGAGGACTTGCAGGTAGTGTCTAAGGTCATGGGTTATGGCGCCATGGGCTTTATTCCCAAGTCGTCATCGGCTCAGGAAATCGCCGACGCCATCAATGAAATCCTCGAAGGTGAGGTGTGGTTGCCTGCTGATATCAAAGACAAGGTGGAAGCCATCAGTGGTGAAGACAAGCAGCTTGCGGCCCAGGTTGCATCATTAACGCCACAGCAGTATAGAGTTTTAAGTTATTTACACGAAGGTTTGCTCAATAAGCAAATCGCCTATGAGCTGAATATTTCCGAAGCCACGGTGAAGGCGCATATTACCGCCATCTTCCGTAAACTCGGGGTGTATAACCGCACTCAGGCGGTACTTATTGCCTCCAAGTTGCAGCTTGAGGCCATGGAAAGCCAACAATAAAGAAAAATAAGGCTAACAGGCAAGGCTAGGAGTGCCTTGCCAGCAAACACTGATCTAATCAAAAACCGCTCTAGTCAAAAACCACGGTGCGGTTGTCATTAACAAAGAGCTTATGCTCGGCGGCCAGCTCCAGGGCTTTACAAAACACCAGCTTTTCCACATCCCGTCCTTTTTTCGCCATGCTTTCGGCGCTGTCCGCATGGGTGACATTCGTTACCTGCTGCAAAATAATCGGTCCTTCGTCGAGCTCATTATTCACAAAGTGGGCGGTCGCGCCGATGATCTTAACACCGCGCTCAAAGGCCTGGTGATAGGGCCTGGCACCAATAAAGGCGGGCAGGAAGGAGTGGTGAATATTAATAATGCGCCCGGCAAAACGGGCAACAAATTCCGGGCTTAAAATGCGCATATACTTGGCCAGGCCAATCAAATCCGGATTGTATTCGGCAATTTTATCTGCCACCAGGCGGTCATGCTCACTGCGACTTAAGCCTTCATGGCTGATGCAGTGAAAGGGCACATGAAAGCCCTGTGCCAGGGGTTGTAAGTCCGGGTAATTGGCGATCACCGCCAGCACCTGAATATTCAAGGCCTGCTCAAAACACTTTAATAATACCCCGCCAAGGCAATGGGCTTCCTTGGTCGCCAACAAGACCACCTTAACCGGCTCGTCGCCATGGAGCGACAGTGTGGAGTTACTCGGTAAAATTGCTTGTAGCTGAGCCTCCAGGTCGATATTGCTAAAATCGCCATCGAGTTCGGTGCGCATAAAAAAGCGGCCATGGGCCTTGTCGACAAACTCATTGTTGCGGGTGATATTGAGACCATGCTCAAAGCACAGGCCGGTGATCTTGGCGATTAGACCTTCTTGGTCCGGGCACTGCGCCAGTAAAACCTTTTTCATTCCTCATTCCTGTTTGTGTTACACGAATTGCCATTATGCTCAGGGTTTCACGATAATGGCAATTGTGCTTTTTTATAAGGAATGATTTAGCAGGGCCTTTAGTTTAGCGGGCTTAACCGGCTTGGAGAGATAATGCACACCGGCATTTTTTGCCGCCAGTTTTAACTGGTCGTCGCGCACCGCAGTGATCAAAATAGCGGGTATCTCTTTGCCTCTCAGGGCTCGGATCTTGGCTATCAGAGCCAGGCCATCATCGCCCTCACCAAGCTGATAATCCATAAAGATAATATCGATATTGGTGTCGCTCTCGACCACAGCCAGCGCTTGCTCAGCCCCTTGGCAACCATGACAGCGTGCGCCCCATTTGTTCAGTAGATGATGCATGGCTTCTATATTGGCGGCCTCATCATCGACCACCAGTACATCATAATGAGATTGAGCCGCAGCTGTGGTTGCCGGAATACTTGAACCTTGAATTCGAGCCAGCGAGCCGTAGGGCACTTCTACCTTAAAGCAACTGCCCTTACCGAATTGTGAGCGCATGGTCAGGGGATGGGAAAGCAGCTCGGCCATGCGTTTTACCACCCCAAGCCCAAGGCCGACACCCTTGTTGTCGCCGGACTCAACGCGATAGAAATCATCGAATATTTTTTTCTGTTCATGATCTGAAATGCCCAGACCCGTATCCCACACCTCTATGCTGAGATGGTGTTTACGGCGGCGACAGGCAACCAGCACCTTGCCGCTAGGGGTGTATTTCACCGCGTTGGAAACCAGATTCTGAATGATGCGGCGCAGATAGGTGGTATCGCTGTGGACCACCTCATTGCTCGAACGCAGGGTCAGTTTCAGGCCCTTGTCGGCGCATAAAATGGCGTATTCATTGACCAGGGGCGTAAGAATATCGTCGATATGAAAGTGGCGCGGCGTGGGCGACATGGCGCCTTGGTCGAGCTTGGCAATATCGAGCAGGGCCGACATCAGGTGCACTGTACTGTCCAGACTGTCACCGAGCTTGGCCAGGCTATTGGCGTTGTGGGCGCTTAGCTCCTGCTCGTCCATGGACGCCAGATACAGGCGTGCGGCATTGAGAGGCTGAAGAATATCGTGGCTGGCCAGGGCGAGGAAGCGGGTTTTACTGTCGTTGGCATGTTCCGCTTCTAGTTTTGCCGCCTTCAATGCCTGCTCGATTTGCTCCCTGCTGGCGATTTGCGCCTTAAGATCCTGGTTCATGGCGCGTACTTCCTGGGTCCGTGCCTCGATGCGGTTTTCCAGATCCATGTTGATCTCTTCCAGGGCGTTTTGCGTTTCCATGTGTGCGGTAATATCGGAAAAACTGGTCACAAAGCCGCCGTCCGGCAGCGGGTTACCAATCATCTCAAACACCTGGGCATTGCGGCGATGACGAATAAAGTGATGGGGGGTGCCGTTACGCAGGTGTCGCACCCGTTTTTCCACATGCTGTTCAATTTCGCCGGGGCCGCATTCACCGCGCATGGCGTTATAGCGGATCACCTCTTCTATGGGCTGACCTTGCTGTAAGAAGCCGTCGGGGTAGCCAAACATCTGCGCGTAGCGCTTGTTCCAGGCCACCAGATTAAGGTCCTTATCGACGACGGAAATACCTTGGCTCAGATTTTCTAACGAGGTAAACAAGAGGTTCTGGTTAAAACGCAGCGCTTGCGTGGTTTCGTCGAAAAAGTTGACCACTTCTTCAAAGGCCAGGCGTTTGCCACTGGCCACGGTTTGTATCAAGGCTTGTGCCGAGGAGGCGCCAAGCACCCCGGTCAGGGCGCGCTCGCAATAGGCGATAAATTCATTGCTTGGTTGAGCATTGTTGTCGTCTATATCTTCGCTCAGGCTGTAATGAGCCAGCACCTGGGTACTACGCTGGGCGCCGAGGAAGGTTTGCAGCAGCACTTTAAAGTCATACACAGTGGCATCAACGTTCTTATTCAGACGCTTGGCAAAGTTCAGTTGCTCCATGGGATTAACAAAGGCGGCGGCCTGAATGCGGTCGATAAGGCGCTCCTGAGCCCCTAAAGAGAAGCTGATATAGCAGCAGATATTGGCAAACAGGGCGATGAGGGTGCCCTGGGTAATTAGATTTTGCTGGGCACCGCTGTCGAGTGCCGTGGTGGCGCTCAGAATAGGGATGAGCAGGAACAGGGTCCAACAGACTACACCGGCGGTCAGGCCCGCATACACGCCATAGGCATGGCCCTTACGCCAATACAGGCCGCCGACTATGGCCGGCAGTAACTGGGTGACTAAAGAAAATGCCACCAAGCCCATGGAGGCCAGGGTTTCACCATGACCAAAAAACTGCTGATAGAGATAAGACAGCAGCAATATGGCGCCTATGGTAAAGCGTCGCACCAGTAAGATACGCGAGCGATAGCTGGTGTTGATATGGCTGCGGCGGAACTTACGTTTAAGTAACAGCGGCAGTACCACGTCATTGGAGATCATGGTGCTCAGGGTCAGGGTCGCTACCACTATCATGGCGGTGGCCGCTGACAGGCCGCCGATAAAAACAAAGGTAGTCAAAACACTGTGACCGCTGCTCAGCGGCAGTGCCAATACAAAGCTGTCGGCGCTATGGCCATGGCCAATTTCCGGCATTATGGCGGCGCTGGCGATGGGAATAATCATCAGCGCAATAAGTAGTAAATACAGGGGGAAGGCCCAGCGTGCCGTGCGCAGATGGCGGATATCCTGGTTATCAACCACGGTGACATGAAACTGGCGTGGCAAGCAAATGATGGCCGCCGCCGCCATCAGGGTCTGGCCGATAAAGCCAAAACTCAGTACCTGGGAGTTCCGCCAGTGTTGCCATACGGTATCGAGTGAAACGCTCTGGGGGAGGCTGTAAAAGGTATATAAAGCGAGACCGGCGACAAAGACCAGGGCAATAAGCTTTACCAGGGATTCAAAGGCCACCGCCAGCATCAAACCGGAGCGGTACTCGGTCACATCCACCTTGCGGGTTCCGAAGAAGATGGCGAACACCGCCATGATCAGGGCTCCGCCCAGAGCCAGCACAGGGCCTGATATCTTGGAATCTCCCGATAATAAGATAAAGCTGCTGGAGAGCGCCTTAAGCTGCAGGGCGATATAGGGAATGGTGGCCATCAGGGCGATAAAGGTCACTAAAATCGCCGTCAGTTGCCGTTTGCCGTAGCGCGCCGAGATAAAGTCGGCAATGGTGGTGATATTTTGCTTTTTACTTACCAAGACGAGTTTGCGCAGGAAGCCCTGAAAGAAGACAAACAATAAAATGGGCCCGAGCAAAATTGGCAAGTAGTGCCAACCATCACTGGCGGCTGTGCCCACCGAGCCGTAGTAGGTCCAGGAGGTACAGTAGATCCCGATCGCCAAGGCATACACAAAGGGGTGATGGCTGATGTACTTGGCCCAGGGTGTGGTTTTGTCGCCCCAGTTGGCTAACCAAAACAACACGGAGATATAGGCCAGAGATACAAGAATTAAAGCTAAGGTCATGGTGTAAGGGTTATTTTTATAAGTACCTCTACCATAGCAAAAGCCCATGGCGAATAGCAGTGCTTTTGTTGCGCACTAGCATGCGACTAAGGGTTATTAGACTAATGTATAAATGCCAAAAAATGCCGTGCCAACCATTTCCTTAATAACTAAAAAGTTCATTATCCATATGTTTTTATTGGTTATTTTTTATTTTATGCTTCTCTCTCATCAAAGGTTAACTTTTTGTTACGACTAAGGTCTGAATTTCCTCTTGGCCAAGCATTGCTAGATTCAAAAGTGATGATAACAACCGTTCATGCCTTTGGGTGTGATGTAAAGGGGATACAAAATGGCTTTTAAAGATGCAGAACATGCGAAGGCCTATTGGAGTGAAAACCTCAGCCTGGTATTTAAATTACTGGTGGTGTGGTTTGTCGTTTCTTTTGGCTTTGGCATTTTGTTGGTCGACGTACTCAACGAAGTACGATTCTTTGGGTTTAAACTGGGCTTTTGGTTTTCACAACAAGGCGCTATTTACACCTTTGTAGCTCTTATTTTTGTCTACGCATACAAAATGAATGCGTTAGATAAGAAATACGGCGTAGACGAATAAGGAGCAAAATGATGGATGTTCAAGGACTTACCTTTTTAATTGTTGGCCTGAGCTTTGCGCTCTATATAGGTATCGCCATTTGGGCGCGTGCCGGCTCAACCAATGAATTCTATGTTGCCGGTGGTGGCGTACCACCCTTAGCCAATGGTATGGCTACGGCCGCAGACTGGATGAGTGCAGCCTCGTTTATTTCCATGGCGGGGATCATCTCCTTTGCCGGTTATGACGGCGGTGTATATCTTATGGGTTGGACCGGTGGTTATGTACTGCTGGCGCTGTGCCTAGCACCTTATTTGCGTAAATTTGGCAAGTTTACGGTGCCGGATTTTATCGGTGACCGTTACTACTCACAGGCAGCCCGTGTGGTCGCTATTTTCTGTGCCATCTTTATCTGCTTTACCTACATCGCCGGTCAGATGCGTGGTGTGGGCGTAGTATTCTCGCGCTTCCTGGAAGTAGACATTGAAACCGGTGTATATATCGGCATGGTGATTGTATTCTTCTACGCCGTACTTGGCGGCATGAAGGGCATTACCTACACCCAGGTTGCTCAGTACTGCGTGCTGGTATTTGCCTACCTGGTACCTGCTATCTTTATTTCCTTGATGATGACGGGTCACCTGTTGCCACAAACCGGTTTCGGCGGCACCTTATCCGACGGCTCCGGACTCTACTTGCTCGATAAGCTTGACGGTCTCAGTACCGAGCTCGGATTTGCCCAATACACCGAAGGCTCCAAGAGTATGGTTGATGTCTTTGCCATTACCGGCGCGCTAATGGTGGGTACCGCAGGTCTGCCTCATGTAATCGTACGCTTCTTCACTGTACCTCGCGTTCGTGATACCCGTATCTCGGCGGCTTGGACCCTGGTCTTTATTGCCATCGTCTATACCACGGCTCCGGCGGTTGCATCATTCGCTCGCGTGAACATGATCGACACCATCAATGGTAAAGACGGCAGCGGTACCTTGTATGAAGAAGCACCGCAGTGGATTAAAAACTGGGAAAGAACCGGCCTTATCACCTTCAACGACAAGAATGAAGATGGTCGTATGAACTATTCGGCGGGTGACATTAATGATCCAGCCAGCGCCAATGAAGTGAAGGTTGACCGCGATATCATGGTACTTGCGAACCCTGAAATTGCCGACTTGCCAGCCTGGGTTATTGCTTTGGTAGCCGCAGGTGGTATTGCCGCAGCGCTATCGACAACCGCAGGCCTGTTACTGGTTATTTCTACCTCGGTTTCTCACGATTTGTTAAAACGTACCTTGAAACCGGATATCAACGATAAGCAAGAGCTGTTGGCGGCGCGTTTGGCGGCCATGGTAGCCATTGGTATCTCAGCCTACTTTGGTATCAACCCGCCTGGCTTTGTAGCCTCTGTGGTGGCCTTTGCCTTCGGTCTGGCGGCGGCGAGTTTCTTCCCAGCCATTATTATGGGGATTTTCTCAAAACGCATGAACAAAGAAGGTGCCATTGCCGGTATGGTTACGGGTATAGGTTTCACCGCCGCGTACATCATCTACTTCAAGTTTGTTAGCCCAGAGCTAAACAGTGTCGAGCATTGGCTATTTGGTATCTCACCTGAAGGTATCGGCCTTGTGGGTATGCTGGTCAACTTCTTTGTTGCTGCCGTGGTGCAACGCATGACTGCGGAAACTCCGGATGAGATCAAAGAAATGGTTGAGGGCATTCGTAATCCTAAAGGTTCTGCAACGGCCCATTCGCACTAAGGTGTAGTAACCTAACTTGCAGATAACAAGCCCGACCTTAGACCAAGGTCGGGCTTTTTTTGTTGTTGAATAGGTCCTAGATTTAGTCTTGTTACCACATGTGTTTAGGACGTGGACTATGAGTGCCCAGCATCAGGATATTTTTGACTTTGTCAGCCAGCAGGCGCCATTTAACGCCTTGCCAGACTCTGCCTGCGATTATTTTACCCATCATTTAGAAGTAATTTATGTCACCCGGGAAAATCAGCATCAATGGCTGGATTCTGCCCATCCCAAGTTATTTTTACTTCGCAGCGGTGTTATTGAGCTGGTGGCCGCCGACGGCGAGCCTATTGCGCGCCTCACCGGGGGCGACTATTTTGGTTATCCCTCCTTGCTTAGCGGCGAGAGTATAAAAAACCGCATTGAGGTGAAGCGTGAAGCCCTGGTCTATATGCTCTCGCAAGCGGACTTCGATTATCTGCGCCACGAATATAAGGCGTTTGAACAATATTTTGTGCGTGCTCATTCAAACCGACTCTTGTCGTCTAAGTATCAGCACCATGGTGATAGTTGGTCGGAGCGCAAAATTGCCCAGTTGATGACGCGTCAGGCCATCACCCTGACCCCGGATGCCAGTATTCGTCAATGCGCGCAGACCATGAGCGAGCATAGGGTGTCTTCCATTATGGTGACTCAGGGGGAGGGCCAGGAGGCTCGCTTAATTGGCGTTGTTACCGACCGGGATTTACGCTCGCGGGTATTGGCCGAAGGCGTGGACCCAGAGTGCAGCATTGCCGAAATCATGAGTGTGGAACCCAAGTTTATTTTTGAAAACAACCGGGTGTTTTCGGCCATGCACTTGATGCTCAAACACAATATTCACCACTTGCCGGTGCTTAACGAGCTGCATCAGCCGCTCGGCATGGTCACCTCTACCGACTTGCTACGCCAGCAAAAAAGCGACCCGGTGCAATTGATTGGTCGCATCTACAAGGCCAGCGGAGTTGCCGACTTAAAACGCTATGCTCAGGAAGTCCCCGAGCTACTTGAGGGTTTTGCCTATCATATTGATGACATCAGTTTGATTGGCAAGTTACTCAGTGGCATCAGCGATGCCTTGACCACACGTTTAATTCAGCTGTTTCAGCAGCGCCACGGCGATGCCCCGGCCCGCTTTAGCTGGATTTGCTTTGGCTCTCAGGCCCGCGAAGAGCAAACCCTGCACTCGGACCAGGATAATGGCCTGCTCTTGCCCAATGGTCTGGATGAAGAGCAGCGCGAGTATTTTAAGGCCATGGGGGAGTTTGTTTGCCAGCAGTTGGATGTGTGCGGTATCAGGCGTTGCCCAGGCAATATTATGGCCAGCAATGAAGCCTGCCGCCTGAGTCTGGATGGCTGGCTTGATAAGTTTGACCGCTGGCTGTCCAGTCCGACGCCGGAGGCCATGCTTAATTGCAAAATCTTCTTCGATATTCGTTTTATCAGCGGCTCGAGTGATTTGTTCGCCACCTTTAGCGAGGCCTTATCGGCGCTTAAACCCGATCAGTTCTTCTACCGCGCCCTGGCCAGTGAGTTAAATCTAAACTCGGTGCCCATAGGTCTGTTTAATCAACTTAAAACCGAGGCGGATGCCGAGCGCCATAAATACATAGATTTAAAACGCCGTGGCATAGTGATCATCAATGATATTGTTCGCCTCTATGCGCTGCAGGCCAATATTCGCCATGCCAGTACCTTGGAGCGCCTCGATGCGCTTAGCAAAACCCAGTGGTTGTCGAAAAAGGATATTTTTGATCTTAAGGATTGCTGGCGCTACCTCACTCAGTTGCGCCTGCGCGCTCAGCTTGATAATGAGCCGCTGCCCAGCAACTGTATCAACCCCGATGGCCTGACTTCCCTGGAGCGGCATCAATTAAAAGAGGCCTTTTATCTGGTGCGCCAGGCACAGCAAGCGGCAACCTTTAAATTTGCCCGCGGGAGTCTGTAACCATGACCTATTCCTGGTGGCAGCAAGTGAAGTCGCAGTTGGGGTTCGATCCCCATGGCTTGTCAAGGCCTTGGACTAGTCATAGGTATGTGGTGGTGGACCTGGAGTTAACCGGTTTAAACCCCAGGGAGCATGAGGTGGTGTCGCTGGCCTGGGTGGTGATAGAGCAGCAAAGCATTAAGCTCAGTCAAAGTGGTCATTTGTTGCATCAGGGAGTATTGGAGCTGGCGCAGTCACCTATTTACCACGGTATTACCGCCGAGCGCCTGCAGCTTGAGGGGTTACCCATGGCACAAATACTTGAGCGCTTTGGTGCCGTATGTGCCGACAGTATTTTGGTGTTTCACAACAGTTTGCTTGATACTCGTTTCTTGCAGCGGGTCTGCAAAGAGCACAAGGTGCAGTTACCTCGAATCACCTTAGACACCCTGAAAATTGAGCAAAGGCGCTTGGCACGCCAGGGCTCGGATATTGCCTTTGATGCCTTGTCCTTGGAAGCCTGTCGAGCGCGTTATGGTTTAATGGCGCATACGTCTCATGATGCGCTCAGCGATGCCTTGGCCACCGCTGAGCTGTTTTTGGCTCAGGCCAACCAGATCAGTAAGCGTGAACCTGTGCCTTTAAGCGCCTTGATCACGGCTGGGTAATCTCTGGCAATTGCTGCTTTTGCCAGCCCAGCCAATCGCCTTCAAGATGGTACACTTGCTTAAAACCAAGCTCTTGCAAGGTACTGATGGCCATGGCTGCGCGGCGGCCGCTGCGGCAATAAACCACTATGGGGCGTTCTTTATCGAGCTCGGCGGCATGCTCCGCCAACACATTGTGGCTGATGTTAACGGCCCCCTTGATATGCCCTTGTTGATATTCTTCACTGGTACGCACGTCCAATAACTGCATTGGCTCGGCATTAAAGCGGTCAACCAAGAGTTGCTGCGCGGCTATATCAGTTGCTTCGCCTTGTGCCATACTTAAGGGCGAGCAAAAAAGTGCGATTGCGGCGATAAGCGCCGCGCCGGTGTTTTTCATCATAGATCTTCCCCTTGTTACTAAAACGCCTGAGCGCCGTTTATCCCAACCAACTGCTATTACCATCAGCTTCATGTTTTAACATTGTGGCTGCCAATAACCATAGCATAACTTTTTGTCGGTCTGAATTGTGTGTTTGCACGTCGCGAGGGCCACTTGTTTCGTGCTATCATTGCCGCCATTTACTAAGTAAAGCAGGCTGATCTTTGAGGTTGGCTTTGTTATATTATTACAATTGTTTATTGTACAGAGTGAGTCGTCGTGGCCGAAGTCAGAGCTAGGGTCCATTTAAATGTGGGCAAAAAAAGTGATATTCCTGCGGAAATCGTATCTTTTAGCGGATTAAAAGATGGTCAGGAACATGTTGCCTTAATTTTTAACCAAGCGGATGAGCAACAAACGCCCCTGATCCGTATGCACTCAGAGTGCCTGACCGGCGATGTATTTCACTCCAGCCGCTGCGATTGCGGTGAGCAACTTAATGAAAGCATCGAGCTTATGCATGAGCAAGGTGGGGTGCTTCTTTATCTTCGCCAAGAGGGTCGCGGCATTGGTTTATACAATAAGCTCGATGCCTATGTGTTGCAGTCTCAGGGCATGAACACCTATGAAGCCAACAATCATCTTGGCTTTGCCGACGATCTGCGGGATTTCTCCGATGCTGTTTTAATGCTTAAGGCGCTTGGCATTAGCCAGGTCAAACTGATGACCAATAATCCGAAGAAGCTCGATGCCCTGCGTAATAATGGCATAGAGGTTAAGGCCGTCGTTGGCACCCATGCGCATATCAAGGTGGGGCAGACCGGCAATCAGGCGTACCTGGAAACCAAAATAGCCCATGGTGCACACATGCTGGATATTAAAAAAATTAAGAAATCATAAGCGCAATACGCAAAAGGAAGATTAGTCATCATGTCGATAGAAATACGCGTGCACAAGGCCAGCTCGGGAGCCCGCTGGTATAAAGCAGGTTTGGATATTTTCCAACGCCAGCCGTTTATTTTTATGTTTATGTATATGTTTATTGCCGCTGTGGGCATGCTGGGCTTTGTCCTGCCGCTGCTAAAAATTCCGGCGGCCTTGGCCACGCCATTTTTATTGGCGGGTTTTTATCAGGCAGCCTTGCGCCGCCAACAGGGGCATAAGGTTGCCTTTGCCGATATCCTGAATGTTTTTTCCCAACAGGGCAGACGCATGTTGCTGTTTCGTGTTGGTCTCTACCAAATGGGCGCGGCCTTGCTGTTAGGCATGGTGAGCAGCTTGCTGTTTGCCGATGCGGTGGCTGTGCTTAGCCAGCCGGATATCGACCCGCAAGTGGCGCTGCAAGAGTTAGCGCAAAGCTTCTCCTTCCCCGCGGTAGCCCTGATTTTAGTCCTCTTTAGCGTTTATTTGTGTGCTTTTGCCTTTGCCGTGCCCTTGGTTTATTTTGGCGGTCATACGTCAATGTGGGCGGTAATGAAGGCCAGCCTGCTGGCGTTTTACCGTAATATGGCGGCGATGACGGTTTATGGCCTGATCGGCGCCGCTCTGATGCTGGTCTGTGCGATTTTGTCTCTTATTCCTCTTCTTGTTGTTATGCCGATTTGCTACATTAGCTTATTCATCGCCTTTCAGGCGATATTTATGCCGCAATTACAGCAGCATGAAGGTGATAAGGGCGCAGTGGATAGGGCGCAAAATGAGCCGGCGAAGCCACAGGAGTCACATTCTTCCGATGGCCGGTTTGACGCTTAATGGATGAGCGCGAACAGCAAAAACAAAAGAATTATGTGCTCTGGTTACTGGGGCGGCAGGAATACAGCCGCAGGGATTTGCAGCGCAAATTGCAGCAACGTCAGGTACCAGAGGAGTTTGCCACCAAGCTGTTAGATTGGTGCGAGCAACAGGGATTTTTGGACGATAACCGCTATTGCGCCAGCTTTATTCGCCGGGCAATAGATAAGCGTCACGGGCCGCGCCGTATTTGTGCCGATGCTCAGCAAAAGGGTCTGGATAAAGACCAGGTGGCTGGAGCCTTGGCAGAAATGGACGTCGATTGGTTCGAACTGGCTCAAGAGGCCTACCAGCGTAAATTTAAGGCGCTGGGAAAACAACTAGATTATAAGGAAAAAGCCAAGCGTATTCGTTACTTAACGGCGCGTGGTTTTGACTACCAACAAATAGAATTTGCACTTGCAAGTGAAGCGACAGACGAGTGAGAAAAACGCAATGCAGCATTTGACGACCGCACAGCTAAGACAGAAGTTCTTAGATTATTTCGCCAAACACCAACATCAGGTGGTGCCTTCGGCCTCTTTGGTGCCGGGCAATGACCCCACCTTGTTATTCAACAACGCCGGTATGGTGCCTTTTAAAGACGTGTTCCTGGGCGCAGAAAAGCGTCCTTATACTCGTGCCGCCAGTGCTCAGCGTTGTGTTCGTGCCGGTGGTAAGCACAATGACCTGGAAAACGTAGGTTATACCGCCCGTCACCATACCTTTTTTGAAATGCTGGGTAACTTCAGCTTTGGCGATTACTTTAAAGAGCAGGCCATTGCCTTTGCCTGGAAGTTTTTGACCGAAGAGCTGCAACTACCGAAAGAAAAGCTGTGGGTGACCGTTTTCACCGAAGATGACGAAGCCGCCGATATTTGGATTAACCAAATTGGTGTGCCTAAAGAGCGCGTGTCACGCATAGGTGCAAAAGATAACTTCTGGTCTATGGGCGATACGGGTCCTTGTGGTCCTTGTTCAGAAATTTTCTATGATCACGGTGAGGAAGTCTGGGGTGGTCCTCCGGGCACGCCAGAAGAAGATGGCGACCGTTATATCGAGATTTGGAACCTGGTATTTATGCAATTTAACCGTCACGCCGACGGTACCATGGAGCCATTGCCGAACCCATCTATCGATACCGGCATGGGCCTTGAGCGTATTGCCGCTATCTTACAGGGCGTGCACTCAAACTATGAAATCGACCTTTTCCAGGCCCTGATCAGCTCAGCTGCTAAGGTGACTAATGCTCAGGATATGGAAGACAAGTCGCTGCGCGTAATCGCCGACCATATTCGTTCATGTGCCTTCTTGGTACTCGATGGTGTTATGCCTTCGAATGAAGGTCGTGGTTATGTATTACGCCGTATTATTCGTCGCGCCGTGCGCCACGGTAATAAGCTGGGCGCCAAGGGCACCTTCTTCCACAAGATAGTGGCCGAGCTGGTGGCGCAAATGGGTGATGCTTACCCTGAGCTGGCCCAGAAGCAGGGCATTATCGAGAAAGTATTACGCATCGAAGAAGAGCAGTTTGGTAAGACGCTTGAGCGTGGCCTGGCGATTCTTGAGGAGCACTTGAGCAGCTTAGAAGGGGATGTGATCCCGGGTGATGTGGTCTTTAAGCTTTACGATACCTATGGTTTCCCGGCGGACTTAACCGCGGATGTGGCCCGTGAGCGCTTTTTGACCATAGACGAGAAGGGCTTCCAGGAATGTATGGATGTGCAGCGCAAAAAAGCCCAACAAGCGGGCAAGTTTGGCGCCGACTACAACAATCAATTACGCTCGGATAAGTCGACCGAATTTAAAGGCTATGATGCTCAGCAGCACAGCGCCACGGTAGTGGAAATGTTTGCCGCCGGTGAGAAGGTCAGCCTGCTTAACGATGGCGAAGAAGGGATAGTGATCCTTAACCGCACCCCTTTCTATGCCGAGTCTGGTGGCCAGGTGGGCGACACAGGTGTGCTGGCTACTGCCAACGGTCAGTTTATCGTTACCGATACGCAAAAACTGGGTAATGCCTTTGCTCACCACGGTAAGGTGGTAGGGCAGATTGGTGTGAACGACAAGGTGGATGCGCGCATCGATGCCGAGCGTCGCGACCGCATTAAGAAAAACCACACTGCGACTCACCTTATCCATGAAGCTTTGCGTCAGGAGTTGGGTGAGCACGTAAACCAGAAAGGTTCATTGGTGCAAGCGGATCGCCTGCGCTTTGACTTCTCGCACTTTGAAGGTGTGACGCCAGAGCAATTACAGCGCGTTGAAAAGAAAGTGAATGACGAAATTCGTCATAACTTTGCGCTGCAAACCGAGTTGATGGCCATAGATGCCGCCAAGGAAAAAGGTGCCATGGCGCTGTTTGGCGAAAAGTATGATGACGAAGTGCGTGTTGTTAGTATCGGCGACTACTCAATTGAGCTGTGTGGCGGTACTCACGTGGAGCGTACCGGTGATATCGGCTTATTCAAGATAGTTTCCGAAGCGGGTATCGCTGCGGGCGTACGTCGTATTGAAGCGGTGACCGGTGCCGACGCCCTAAACCATATTGCGGCGCAAGAAGAGAAGCTAACGCAAATCGCGGCACTGTTGAAAGCGGATAGCGGCAATGTACTGGATAAGGTTCAAGGCCTGTTAGAGCGCTCTAAAGGCTTGGAAAAGCAGGTAGCTCAGCTTAACGACAAGCTTGCTAGCGCTGCTGGTGCCTCGCTGCTAGACGGCGCTAAAGACATCAATGGCGTTAAGGTATTGATTGCCAATGTGGCCGGTACAGAAAGCAAAGCCCTGCGTGGCATGGTTGATGATCTGAAAAACAAAATGGGTTCAGGCATTATCGCCCTGGGTGTTGCCGATGGCGATAAGGTTAGTTTGATCGCCGGTGTAACCAAGGATCTGACAGGTCAATTTAAGGCTGGAGAACTGGTTAACCATATGGCTGCTCAGGTTGGTGGTAAAGGTGGTGGTCGCCCGATATGGCTCAGGCCGGCGGTACACAACCAGAACACCTTGACGCTGCCCTAGCCAGTGTTGAGGGCTGGGTGAGCGAACGCGGTTAATAGCGGGCTGTATTAAACACAGTGGCGCTTTTAGTCCAAAAATTCGGCGGCACCTCGGTTGGCTCTATTGAGCGGATTGAGGCGGTCGCCGATATTATTATTCGCCAACGGCAACTTGGTCATCAGGTGGTGGCTGTGGTCTCGGCCATGTCCGGGGAAACCAACCGCTTGTTGGCATTAGCCGGTCAAGTGGATGACAGGCCCAGTACGCGAGAACTCGATGTGCTGGTCAGCACCGGCGAGCAGGTAACTGCCTCGCTCTTGTCCATGGCGCTGATCCGCCGCGGTTATCCGGCGGTAAGCCTGCTCGGCGATCAGCTGGGTATGAATACCGACAACCTCTTTACCAAAGCTCGCATACTGGATATCGACACTCGTCGTCTGCGTCAGGAGCTGCAGCATGGTCGCATCGTTATTGCCGCCGGTTTTCAAGGTCGTGATAGCGAAGGTAATATTACCACTCTAGGCCGTGGCGGCAGTGATACCTCGGCGGTGGCCATTGCCGGGGCGCTTAACGCCGAAGAATGTCAAATCTACACAGACGTTAATGGTGTCTACAGTACCGATCCCCGTGTTGAACCCAAAGCGCGACGCCTCACCAGCATTGGCGTACCAGCTATGTTGGAGATGGCCAGCTTAGGGGCCAAGGTGCTGCATATCCGTGCCGTTGAGGCAGCGGCTCAGTATCGGGTGCCGTTGCGGGTATTATCCAGTTTTGACCCCGACCAGGGCACTTTAGTTTTAAGCGATGAGGACGAGCCAATGCCACAGCAAAATGTGTCGGGTATTGCCTTTAAAAGGGAACAAGCGCTCATTTTTCTTAATAATTGTGACGCAAATCCAGCAACTTTGGCGAATATACTAGAGTTGTTGGCCCATAAAGGCATAGAAGTCGATGTTATTAATCAAGTTAATCAAAAAGTTGGCAAAGTAGACTATGCTATAAGTATACCCAGCTTAGAGTTGCGAGAAGCGCTAGTTGCGTTATCAAATAGCGACCAATTAGCTGGCGTAAATATCACCACTCGGGACGATTTAGCCATGCTTTCTTTGGTGGGTGTGGGTATAAAAACAAATGCATCGATAAGCAGTCAGTTCTTTCGAGTTTTTGCTGACGAGAATATCGAGGTATTTATTGCAAGCTCTGGAGAGATAAAGCTTTCGGTACTGATCGAACGGCAATATTTAGAGCTTGCAGTAAGGGCACTGCATGCAAAATTTGGCATGGCAGATGAATAATTAAGCAAAGTTTTACTTACTTTTATAGTAATTATTCATTAAAATGCCGTTGACGGAATTTTTGACTAATTTGGAATAATGGGAGCAAGAGAATGCTAATTCTTACTCGTCGCGTTGGCGAAACCCTGATGATAGGTGACGAAGTCACGGTTACCGTATTAGGTGTGAAGGGTAACCAGGTACGTATTGGTGTGAATGCGCCTAAAGATGTATCTGTACACCGTGAAGAAATTTATATGCGAATACAAGCGGAAAAATCGGGTTCATCGAATCCGGGTAATGAATAATACCGCTGATTACTAAGCCACTTTTAAAGTGGCTTTTGTTTTTTCTGAGCCAGTATAAATTCCCTTACTTGGTCATTTAATATGGCGTTACTCAGATAATGGCGGTAGCCCTTATTGGTCACCAAGACTAGGCCTTTTTCTGTGCTCACAGTCTTGCTGATATTGGTCCAAGCCAAGGTGCGGGTATTACCGTTTGCCGTGGTGCTGATCCCTTGCTCATCGATTTTTAGTTCAACCTCATGACCGGCGGCGCGAGAAAGGCGTTGACGGGCTACCCACCAGGCCTTTTGATAGCGATACGCCACCATCTCCAGCAAGGCCAAGGCAAATAAAAAATAGCCTACATAGTTGTTTTGCAGCTTTAGTATGCTAAACAGGGCGAGGGCAACCAAAAGCAGGATTAAACCATATTTGGGCTGTTTGCGATTGCTCAATGGTAACGATTGCTCGTAGCTTTCGAGGAAGTAGTCTTTGTCTAAGATGTAAGTGGTGGTGTAGTTCATATTCGCTCGCTTAAGCCACTGCAAAGTAAGGGATGTTATGCGTATTTTATTTTTTATGGCGGCACTGTTTATAAGCTTGGCCGGCTCGGCTCACGCCGCAGCGCAGCAATTTTTAGTCTTGGGTGATATGCCTTATACACCCATCGACGAGGCTCTGCTCAGTGCCCCTGATGGGCGATTATACCAAGCGATACAGCAAACCCCACACCTATTTGTGGCCCATGTGGGGGATTTAAAATCCGGCTCCCTGCCTTGCACCAATGACTTGCTGCAAAAAAATTATAACCTGGTGGCGCAATTAACCCGTGCGCCCTTTGTTTATACGCCCGGCGACAATGATTGGACAGATTGTGACAGGCCGGCTCTGGAGCCCGGTTTCGATGAGCTAGAGCGCCTTGCCTATATTCGTAAACACTTTGCTCAATCCCAGCTTTCGCTGCCTGATTATCAAAGACAGCAGGAGCAGGTGGAAAATCAGGCCTGGCGCATTGATGGCGTACAGTACCTGACCCTGCATGTGGTGGGCACCAATAATGGTCGCTCGCAAATATTAAAAAGCTCGCCACAAAGCGCTATTGCCGCCGCCGAGCGCCGCGATAAATACAATATGCAGTGGCTCGCATCCGAGCTGGAAGGCGATGTTAACGCTGCGGTGATCTTTATGCAGGCGGATATCTATGCCGCCAATAACTATGGCGCACCTTGCACACAAGAGTTTCAGCAAAACTGTGATGCGTTAGCGCTATACCGTCAGCACCTGGATACCCTGGCCGAGCAAGTGGCATTTCCCATTTTGCTGGTGCATGGCGATACCTCTGAGTTTTGTTTCTCGCAGCGCAAGTCCGGGTTATGGCATCTCAATGCCCCTGGCGATTTTCGCGTATTGGATGTTGCCAAAGTTCAGGTGCAGGACGCGCAGACGAAACCTTTTGTGGTCAGTACACTGATTCAGCCTGGTGAGGCTATTCCAAAGTGTGAGTAATAAAAAAGCCGCGCTTAAGCGCGGCCTTGGGATGTAAAAATCGGGAGTTTAGAATTGGAAGCGAACGCCCAATTTAAACTTACGACCCAGTACGTCATAGCTACTTGGGAAGGTGTTACCCGAGTTAAAGCTGGTGCCACCTGCCTCACCACCTACAACCGGTGGCTCTTTCTCAAAGAGGTTATCCACGCCTAGGCTGGCGGTAATATTGTCGGTGATATGGTAGTTGGCATAGAGATCGAAGTAGCTGTAGGAACCGATACTTCTGAACCTAGGATCATAGTTTGGTACGACGGTACGATAAGGCTCAACATCTATACCATCCATATAGCGCCATTGTAGTGATACCGTAAAGTCATCCATGGCCCAGGTGGTACGCTGTACCGCACGCAGTTCGGATAGAGGATCGCAGTTGGTGCTGTAGTAACCCTTACAGTCGATAACACGGGCCGTCTCCGCACTTTGCGATTCCTGAGTCAGGTACTTGTTAACCGTACCTGAGAACTGTAGTTCACCCCAGTTATCCATAGGCCAGGCAAAGTTAAAACCAAGCTCTATGCCTTCGGCGCGAAGGTTTTTAAGGTTAGTGGTATATTGTTCAATACCTGCACCGGCAACGGTTAGGCCACCGCCAACACGTTGAATCTTGGCACATTGCTCAGCATCGCCTAATGTGTAACAGGCAGCAAGAATTTCATCAACAGTGAACTCACCTATGATGTCGTCAATATCTATATCGTAGTAGTCCAGACTGATGGTGAAATTTTCCAAGGTATCGAACTCGGGTGTCCAGACAATACCCGCGGTAAAGGTACTTGCATCTTCCGCACCCGGTGGGTTAGCTGGATCGCTTCCGGAAATAACCTGCACCTGACCTGAGATAAAGTCTTGAACGTTACCTACCTGAGCCGCGGTCATGCCGGTAGACTCACAGAGCGCTCGCAAAGTTGAATCCGTTGCCAATCTTTCTGCATTGGTCACCGAACATGGATCGCTACCTGCGTTGTCCAGACCTGTTACCACGGGAGCGGCGATTTCACCCACGTTAGGTGCGCGCGTTGCTTGTTGTTGCATTACCCGTACCAGCACAGAGCTGACCGGACGCCAGTTAACACCTAGTTTCCAGGTTTCGTTTGAGCCCACGGTATCGTAATCGGCCCAGCGGAAACCAAACTCAACATCCAATGTTTCAGCAAAGGCCATACCATCGAGTATGGGTAGATAACCCTCAAGGAAGAACTCATCAACGCTAAAGCCGCCTTCTATGGGGAGTCGATTACCACCGGCCCCACCTTGACAGCTGGCTGGGGCAAGTTTTAAACACTCATCTGGCTCAAACAGGCCTTTTTCCTTACGGTACTCATAACCGAAACTCATGGCTAAAGGCGCACCGGCACCTGGGATTTCGATGAACTCCACCGGACCATTGATGGTTGCGGTAGCGATGCGCTGGCTGTATTTCTGTTGTTGTAGGGCAATGGCGGTAGCATAGCCGGCCATTTCATCGGTAATGGTACCGAAACCACCAAACAGGTTGATGGGCACACAGGTGGCATCGCCATTCAAACAGGTTACACCATCAGCGGTATCCAAGGCGTTCTGGATGTTAGTCAGGTTGGTATAACCGCCACGCACCGTGGTACGGTTTGACTCGCCGTATTGGAAACTTACATCATATTGCCAATCGTCAAAGACGTAGCCATTCACACCGGTAACGAATTGGAACAAGGAGGTGTCGTAACGCTCGGTACGCGCGCCTAACTCTAAGGTACGACGGCGCAGCTGCACGGTAAGATAATCTTCTTCATCCACCATACCGTTGTCGTTAACGTCATTCCAATTGCTGCCATCAAGTAGTCCGTTGGCCAAGGCACCATTCCCTGCATCTATCATAAATTGACGGGCTTGGTCGCCAATCAGAGGGTTAAACAGGGGGAGTTGAAATGCCGAACCAAAGGTACCCGATGGCGCTACCTGGGTATCAACCGAGATAGAGCTGTAGGTTAGTGATGAATAGACTTCATGTTCTTCGGTCAGGTTATAGCGCGCCAGCGCGGTACCCGAGTAACGCTCAGAAGGGGTTTGATAGAAGTTATAAGGGTTGAAGTTAAATACACTACAGCTATCCGCTGCCAGCGTGCCATCGTTTCTAAATTGTCCCGATGAACTGGCGCCACCACCAACAATGGCAAAGCGTGTCGGGATAGCCGTTGTTGAACCGCCGCTTTCTACCGAGTTAGGTGCCTCACACTCAGGTGGAGCCGGGATTGGGGGCTCGCCATTTAAGAATTGCTCATAGTTGGCACCGCTTTTGGTTTCTATACCTAAGAGGCCGAGCGGGCGATCACCCAGGCGGATTTCCTTACGTTTGGTCCAATCTAATGACAACACCACGTTACCGCGATCATCGGCCAGGTTAGAACCTATGGTTAGCGAGATATTGTCTTTATCGCCATCATTGTCACCGGTCTCCTGGTGCGAGGTATTGAGGGCTATCCCTTCAAAATTCTCTTTAAGGATAAAGTTAACCGCACCGGCGATAGCATCCGAACCATATACAGCCGAGGCACCACCAGTTACCACATCGATACGCTCTACCAGAGCTGCAGGGATTACCGAGGTATCTACCTCGCCATCGTAGTTAAAGGGGATCATCCGACGGCCATTGACCAGGATAAGTGAACGTTCCGCGCCAAGACCACGCAAGTTAACCGTGGCAGCACCGGCTGAACCATTGTTCACGTTACTGCCGTCACCGGGAATGGTGGACGGCAAGGTACGTAGTACCTGCTCTACTTCAGGCTCTTGTTGAAAAGCAAGTTCTTGCTCGCCGATAGAGGTAATGGGGCTGGCGGATACGGCACCAGGTTGACGGATACGACTACCGGTTACGGCAATCACTTCGATATCTTTGTCGGCCTCTTCTTCGCCCGCGGCTTGTGCCTGAGGGGCAATAAAGGCCATAGAGGAAATGCTAACGCCGAGCGCGAGTTGAAGCGCCAGCGCAAGTCTGGATTTTAACATTGTCTTTCTCCCTAGTTATTAGATAGTTCTAATACATCAGGGACAATCAAACTGCGGTTGTTCCTATTAGCGCAATAAAGCTTAGACGCTGAAAGTCAATAATGCCAAGGGCTTTAGCCATATTGGTGCAAAATACTTGTTTCAAATTATTTTGGTCTTACCAATTTCTTTTTCTGGTAGGGTATCTTGCCCTGCCAAATCAGCTCTTCCCAGTAACCACTATTAATAATGGTTATATCCAATATTTTAATCGCATATATTCGGATTTAACCTGAGTTATCTCTCTAAGTGGCTAGTTTTAAAGCTAATTAATAGCCTTAGAGTAAACTCAAATATTGGTAATACCAATTTACATTGTGTAGACAATTTACTTTTATTTGATATGGTGTTGATTGTACGTTTACCAAAATTAACAGAAATGCACTGGAGTGAGGATGAAGATTGCAGCACTGATGCTTGAAGCAGCGGGATTAATGGCCACTGGGATGCTGGTGGTTTTTATGTTTTTGCTGCTGCTGATTGGCGCCTTAAAGCTGATGTCGCACTTTCTGCAAGAAGATGAGTCGACTGGGGCGCAGTTATCGACAAGCAGAGGGCCAGTCACAGAGGGCATACCGAAAGCCCATATCGCAGCCATTGCCGCAGCGATTCACCAGTATAGAAAGCAATAATAATAGGGGCACAGAATGTCAAAATTACATTTAACAGAGCTGGTATTACGAGATGCACACCAGTCTTTACTGGCAACGCGTATGCGCTTGGACGATATGTTGCCCATAGCCGCCAAGCTGGATCAGGTAGGATACTGGTCCGTTGAATCATGGGGCGGCGCCACCTTTGATGCATGTATTCGTTATTTGGGTGAAGATCCTTGGCTGCGCATTCGCGAGCTTAAAAAGGCGATGCCAAATACTAAGCAGCAAATGCTGCTGCGCGGACAAAACTTGCTGGGTTATCGCCACTATGGCGATGATGTAGTGACCAAGTTTGTAGAGCGTGCGCACGCCAATGGCGTCGATGTGTTTCGTATTTTTGATGCCATGAATGATGTGCGCAACCTGGAAACGGCCATTAAGGCCGCGGTTAATGTGGGCGCTCATGCCCAGGGCACGATTTCCTATACGGTATCGCCGGTACATACCTTGGATATGTGGTTAACCCAGGCCAAACAACTTGAAGACATGGGTTGTCATTCCATCTGCATTAAGGATATGGCGGGATTATTAAAGCCCTATGATGCCCATGAGTTGATCACCGGATTAAAACAAACCGTGTCCTTGCCTATCGCCATGCAATGTCATGCCACTACGGGCTTAAGCACTGCCACCTATCAAAAGGCCATAGATGCGGGTATTGATATGCTCGATACCGCAGTTTCCAGTATGAGCCAAACCTATGGCCACAGTGCCACCGAAACCATGGTTGCGATAGTTGAAGATACGCCAAGAGATACGGGCTTAGACTTGGGGCTGTTAGAAGAAATTGCTGCCTATTTTCGCGATGTGCGTAAAAAATACGCTCAGTTTGAGGGCAGCCTAAAGGGCGTGGATGGGCGCATTCTTTTGGCTCAGGTACCTGGTGGCATGCTGACCAATATGGAAAACCAGCTAAAAGAGCAGGGCGCCGCGGATCGCCTCGATGAGGTACTCAAAGAGATCCCTCTGGTACGTAAAGATCTTGGCTACTTACCGCTTGTTACGCCAACTTCGCAAATTGTCGGTACGCAGGCGGTGTTAAATGTACTCACAGGTGAGCGTTATAAGTCCATCACCAAGGAAACCGCCGGGGTATTGAAAGGTGAATACGGCGCTACGCCGGCACCGGTGGATAGCCTGCTGCAACAACAGGTACTTAACGGTGCTGAGGCTATTAGCTGTCGCCCCGCCGACTTAATCGATGCGGAGCTGGATAAACTGACCGCTGAGCTGGACGAGCATGCGAAAGCGCAGCAGTTGCAGCTTGCCGATGAAGTTATAGACGATGTGCTGACCTACGCCTTATTCCCGCAAATTGGTCTGAAGTTCTTGGCGAATCGTAATAATCCTGATGCATTTGAGCCAGTACCTACCGGTGAGATAAACCAAGACGCGGTCGCGCCTGCGGTTTCTCCGATTGCTAAAGCGCCTGCACAAGGCGGGCCTGAGCGCTACAGCATTAGTGTTGATGGCAAGGCTTATGATGTTGTTGTGGCCCCTGGCGGTGAGCTGGAAAGTGTTCGCGCCATCGCAGGTGAGGGTGAAAATCCGCCACAAAGTGCGGTAATAAGCAGTGGCGAAACCCTGAATGCACCACTGACAGGCAATATCTTCAAGGTGCTGGTTAAGCCGGGACAGCAGGTTAATGAAGGTGATGTGGTTATCATCATGGAAGCGATGAAGATGGAAACCGAAGTGCGCGCTTTACATGGTGGTAAAGTGGCAGAAGTACTGGTGCGCGAAGGCGACTCGGTAAGCACAGGCGATGCGCTTATCGCGCTGGCCTAGGAGGAGCTATGGAAGCAGTCGTTAATCTTTGGCAGGCCACGGGCATAGCCAACTTTTCCGCCGGCCAGTTGATCATGATAGCTGTGGGCTGTTTACTCTTGTATTTGGCGATAGCCCGTAACTTTGAGCCCTTGCTTTTGGTGCCCATAGGCTTTGGTGCGTTACTGACTAACATCCCAGTGGCCGGTATGGCCGACCCTAACGGTATTCTCTATTACGTTTACCATGTAGGTATAGATACCGGGATATTTCCCTTGTTGATCTTTATGGGTGTGGGGGCACTGACCGATTTTAGTGCCCTGATAGCCAACCCGCGCATGTTGCTCCTGGGGGCGGCGGCACAATTTGGTATCTTCGCCACCTTGTTTGGCGCCATAGCCCTGAACTATGTGCCTGGCTTTGAATTTACTCTTAAAGATGCCTCGGCTATTGCCATTATAGGTGGTGCCGATGGCCCTACGGCGATATTCCTAGCTTCAAAATTGGCCCCGGATTTACTCGGTGCCATTGCCGTTGCAGCCTATTCCTATATGGCCCTGGTACCCATTATTCAGCCGCCTATTATGCGGGCGCTAACATCGGAGCAGGAGCGAAAAATTGAAATGCCGCAACTGCGGACTGTGTCGAAGAAGGAAAAAATCATCTTCCCGCTTATGGTGCTGGCGCTTACCGCCATGTTCCTGCCGGCAGCGGCGCCCTTGGTGGGGATGTTTTGTTTGGGCAACCTGATGCGTGAAAGTGGGGTGGTGGACCGTCTCAGCGGCACGGCGCAAAACGAGCTGATCAATATCACTACCATCTTTTTGGGTCTGGGCGTGGGCTCTAAACTGGCGGCGGATAAGTTTTTAACCGTGGAAACCCTGGGCATATTGGCGCTCGGAGCCTTGGCATTTTCCATCGGCACCGCCTCTGGGGTGTATATGGCCAAGGCGTTAAATCGCTTTTCGAAAACGCCCATTAACCCCTTGGTTGGTGCTGCGGGAGTGTCTGCTGTGCCCATGGCGGCGCGGGTGGTTAACAAGGTCGGGCTTGAAAATAACCCACATAACTTCTTATTGATGCACGCCATGGGTCCCAATGTCGCCGGGGTGCTTGGTAGTGCGGTGGCCGCGGGTATCTTGCTTGCCCTGGTAGGCTAAAATCGGTTAATTGGCTCTTCCTAGCCATTGCGCACCTTGGTTGTGAACTCACTAAGGTGCGCTTTTTTATGCCTTGTAGGTCGGGCTTTGCCGCCATGGTTGTAGGTCGGGCTTTCAGCCCGACAAAAGATAACCCCCAGCCTCATTGTCGACGCAAAGCATCGACCTACAGGTAAAGCATTAACCTTGGAGCGGCCTTTGCCATCTTGTAGGTCTGGCTTTCAGCCCGACAAAAGATAAAACCCTGCCTCATTGTCGACGCAAAGCATCGACCTACAGGTAAAGCATTAACCTTGGAGCGGCCTTTGCCATTTTGTAGGTCGGGCTTTCAGCCCGACAAAAGATAAACCCCTGCCTCATTGTCGACGTAAAGCATCGACCTACAGGTAAAGCCCCGCCCACAACACTAACCTCAGACAATCAAGACGCTAATATGCTTGGTATGTTATAAGGGGAGTATTGAATTAAGGAGTAGATAAGCATGAATGCGATTTTGATTATCCTCGCTTTGTTTGTAGCCTTGGCCATCGCCGTGCCTTTATTGGAGCGCTATCAGCAGCAAATGGGGCTCAATAAAATGGTGCGGTTTCGTAAATACATCATCCCCTTGGTAGCAATTAGCCTGATCCTGCAGCTGTTGTACTTGGCGTTTAATCGCTAGCTAGTTCGCAGGCATAAAAAAAGCACCCTGAGGTGCTTTTTTTATTCGTATCACAATTCTTATTTGCTGTTCATGGCCAGCTGAATTTCGCGCTCACGCTCCAATTGCGCCAACAAGGTATCGGCAATTGGTTTGAACTTGGCTAGCTCACTAGCCGGTAGCGGCTCTGACTTAGGCAGCTTAACGGTTTTCGGATTACGGTGAACACCGTTAACCAGGAACTCATAGTGCAGGTGAGCGCCGGTAACGCGACCTGTAGCCCCAACCGTACCAATTAATTGACCCTGTTTAACCTTCTCACCTTGCTTAACCTTACGCTTATGCAGGTGCAGGTACTTAGTAACATAGGTATTACCGTGCTGGATAAAGACATAGTTACCGTTAAAGCGGTTATAGCCAGCCTTGAGTACGCGACCATTACCCGCGGCCACCACAGGCGTGCCGGTCTTAGCTGCGTAATCTATGCCACGGTGCGGTTTAACCGTTTTCGTTACCGGGTGAAGGCGACGAGGGTTAAAGCTTGAGCTGATATATTTAAAGTTAACCGGGGCACGTAAGAAGGCCTTTTTCATGCTGCGGCCTTGCGGTGTATAGAAGTTACCATCGCTGTGCAGCACGGCGGCATAACGCTCGCCTTGGTTAATAAATTCGGCAGCAAGGATCTTGCCTGTGCCAATATATTCACCATCCACATGGTGAGTTTCATAAATCAAACTGAATTGATCGTCTTTGCGCAGGTCGTTGGCAAAGTCCACATCCCAACCAAAAATGGTAGCAAAATTCATAATTTGTTTTTCGCTCAGACCGGCGCTGATCCCTGCGGTCCAAAAGCTACCGTTAATCGAGCCCGAGGCCGATTTGGTCAGGGTCTCAATTTCTTTGGAGTCGATGGCGGTATCGTAACTGCCTTCGTTGTTTAATGTTACGAACAGGGTATCTGTTTTGCTAAGCACATATTTTAACTGCTGCAATTCGCCTTGCTCATTTTTTGCAAAGCTAAGCACTTCACCGGGATGAATCTTGGTTAGTTTTTTGGTTTCTTCGTTGGTATTAACGAGTTTGTGCAGAGTTTGTGCGGAAAAGCCGGCGCGCTTAAAGATAACAGCCAGGCTGTCTCCATTTTTTACTTCAAAGTCTTGGTGTTCGTAGCTAGGCAGGGTAAGGGCTTCTTCGGCGGAATTAAGCTCGGCAATTTTTTCTTCATCTTCCAGCTTAACTTGTAGCTCGTAGCGTTTGCCTACCTCTAGTGGTTTAGCATCGTTATCCTTTGAAGCCGTAGCTCGTTCCGTAGGTATAAGCATCAAGGTAACAATAGTCACCAAGAAGCCCACAATGAGCATTTTGTGTTTATTGGGGAGCTTGTGTACCACGCTTACCATAACCTACCTTTTTTGCCATAAAGGAAATAAAACTAACCAATGGCTGAGCATATATCTAATATTGGCAAAATACCAGGGTTTTGTGCATTTAAACCGGCGCCAAAGTGCGCTAGAATCGCGCGGTTAGCACATATTTTATCGGAGAAATAAATGACAGACTTGCAGACGGCACTGGCAGAAATTAAACGCGGTGCTGAGGAAATTTTACTCGAAGACGAGTTGGCAGAACGACTTAAGTCAGGGAAAAAACTAAGAATTAAGGCTGGTTTTGATCCTACGGCGCCGGATCTTCATCTTGGCCATACGGTGCTTATCAACAAGATGAAAACCTTCCAGGACTTAGGCCATGAAGTAATCTTTTTGATCGGTGATTTTACCGGCATGATAGGTGATCCAACGGGTAAAAATGTGACCCGTAAACCTTTAACCCGTGAAGATGTGTTAGCTAACGCCGAAACCTATAAAGAGCAAGTCTTTAAAATCCTGGACCCTGAGAAAACCACCATTGCCTTTAACTCACAGTGGATGGAAAACTTAGGTACAGCGGGAATGATCAAACTCGCGGCCAAACAGACCGTAGCACGTATGCTTGAGCGTGATGACTTTAAAAAACGCTATGCTAATGGTCAGGCGATTGCTATTCATGAGTTTTTATATCCTTTGGTGCAAGGATGGGATTCGGTAGCACTTGAAGCCGATGTTGAGCTAGGTGGTACCGATCAGCGCTTTAACCTGCTGATGGGCCGCGAGCTACAAAAAGACGAAGGTCAAAAGCCGCAAACCGTGCTAATGATGCCATTGCTGGAAGGTACAGATGGCGTCCAAAAAATGTCGAAATCTTTGGGTAACTATATAGGTATCACAGACTCGCCTGAGGACATGTTCGGCAAAATAATGTCTATCTCCGATGATCTAATGTGGCGTTATTACGAGTTATTAAGTGCTTTGAGCCTGGAGCAAGTCGAGGCATTAAAGGTGGATGTTGCCAATGGCACCAACCCTCGTGATATCAAGATTGCCCTGGCCAAGGAAATTATCACCCGTTTCCACGATGAGCAGGCGGCGCAGCAGGCTCATGATGATTTCACCCAGCGTTTTTCTAAAAATGCTTTGCCTGATGATATCGAAGAGCAGACGTTGGACTGTGCTGATGCCGAAATGATGATCACGGCCTTGCTTAAAGATGCGAATTTGGTTGCCAGTACATCTGAAGCCATCCGCATGATCAAACAAGGTGCGGTAAAAATCGACGGTGAAACCAAGGTTGATGACAGCAAGCTGATGATAGCCAAAGGTACAACCGCGGTATACCAGGTTGGTAAACGTCGCTTTGCCAAGGTTACTCTGGCCTAATAAAAAGCCGTAGTGCTAAAAATAACTAAGCCACCTTCAGGGTGGCTTTTTTTATGCCATGTTTTAGGCGAGCAATTAATTGACTAAAAGCGAGCCGCTGCAGGGTAAATGTGTGGTGCGGTGGCAGTGGCGGCCATCGCGCAAGGCGACAGCTGCCAATAACTGCAATTACTCAGGTGATTGCTAAACGCCGCCAACGGCATTTATAGGCTAACGTTGGAAAGCTTGGTTAGCATGGCCATCACCATGGCCGATGAGTTCTTTGATGCTACCTCAAGGTAGGCCTCAAATGAGTCTGGAGATTCTTTACCGGCAATATCTGACAGCGAGCGGATCACCACAAAAGGAGTGTTAAGTAGGTGACAGGCCTGAGCAATGGCCGCACCTTCCATTTCTACCGCCAACATGGTGGGGAATTGCGCTCGGGTTTGCTCGATACGGGCCGGATCACACATAAAAGAATCACCGGTACAAACCAGACCAACCAAAGACTGACACTGCGCCAGCTCGGCAATAGATTGCTCCGCTACCTTTACCAGCTCAGGATGAGAAGTATAAGCGGCTGGCATTTGTGGCACTTGGCCGAATTCATAACCAAAAGCGGTTACATCCACGTCATGGTGGCGCAACTCATTGGCAATGGCGACATCGCCTACCGCCAGACGTTGATCAAAGCCACCGGCAGAGCCCGTGTTGATTACACAATCCGGGTGGAATTGTTCAACTAAAATAGTGGTAGCAACGGCCGAGGCAACCTTACCGATACCCGATTGCACCAAGGTCACTTCCTGGTCGTTTAATTGCCCGTGATAGAAGGTGAAGCCACCTTGCTCGAGAACCTCAACGTTACTCATTTGCTCACGTAAAATTGCAATTTCCGGCTCCATAGCGCCGATAATACCTACTTTCATAGCATCTCTAATTTATTGGCAAAAACAGCCCTTAGTATATCAAAGGCTGTATCGATATGGCATTAAATCTCCGCCACCTGGGTCGAGGTGATAATGACAGGGCCTTGCATTTTTGCCTTGGCTTGTGGCGATGACAGCACAGCAGGAGGCCGATTTATGGCTGGTTCAGCTTATGCTGAGCTTAAGTAAAATAGCGCTGCACAGGGACTTAAGTCGAGAATTGAGAAGGGAGTGAATTTCATGAGTTACTCCAGAGCGAATATTGACATATACGCTCTGGGAGCAATAAGCCTGCTCGAACTGCTAGGAGCTTGAGCCTTGCTGAGTGATTTGTTATCCAGCCTCTAAGGCTGATAACCACCGGCAATGCCTTTAGTAGCAATGGCTACGGCATCATGGGCGTGCAGCGACTCATAGTGGTTAATACGCAACCAGAAGTCTTGTACATCGGCGTCTTGATTCAGGGTCGATTTGATCTTGCGCGCCGCATCCTCACAGAACATCAGGTTTTCACCGTTAAGGCGAGCAAATTCCTGCTCGTCTTCACGTTTTACCGCGGTTTGCACTGGAGTTTTCAGGGTGTTTTCTATGGCGTCGATCAGGGCCAGGAAGTTGAATGCTGAAACCTGGCTAGCCAAGCGCACCTTCACCTCGGCGACCGAGCGCTGAGAATGCGGAGTAGCACTGATCCCTTCACTGCTGCCAAGCCAGGCATGCACATCGGCGAAGCTTAGTTCTTTGGCATCGAAATCGCGCACAAAGTTGGCCTGAATCAGCTGTCGCGCCAGGGCTGCTGAGCAGGGGCAGGTTGACGAATAGGTCACCTTAATGCCGACTTCAAACTCCAGTTTGCCTTCATTGATGCGAGCATCAATGGCGATAGGGTAAAACTTCCAGCCGCTGTTATCGCTTAACAGGGCCGGGCGACGAAGTGGTAAGTCAAAGGCCAGGCTGATACGCGCCTGTGAACTGATATCACAGTGCGAGCTGATAAACTTATCCAGTGTAGCCTTAATATTTAGCGGCGTTACCGCTGGGGCGCTGGAGAGTTCATCAAGTGCTAAAAACAATCGCGACATATGAATGCCTTTGGCATTTTTGTCGATCAGGTTAACAAAAGCCTGGGCTTTGGCGTTTACGACCACGGGCGCAAGGCCGTCGGATTCGACCAGCAGCGGCAGCTCAATATCACTCATCCCCACCCATTCTAGTGTTTCTTGAACGGGAGCTGAACTCGTGTTAGCAATATCTGGCATGGCGTTGTGCATGGCCTTCCTCATAGGTAATACTGAAAAGCCCGATATTCTACCTGAAAATTAGCAAATGTGGAGTTTACAGGCGCCATAACTAGCAGCAGATGCAAAAGCGTATCTCTTGCTAATATTAAAGGTGTAACTATTCCCATACACTGCAAACATTGTTAATATTCTGTATTGCTGTACACCTGCTTTTAACCCGTAACTTGCAAAATAATAATAATGACCAGTCCCATGAAATCATTTCTATTAAGAGTTGCCTCAATGGCAATACTAGGTAGCTCTAGCGTTAGCGCTCAAGCGGCACCCCAGTTATTGCTAATGGCCGATGATCTACAAGTGTGCTCCAGTGAGCGATTGCAATATTGTAATAGCGAATCTCGCGAGCGCCTGAATAAGAACAGCTATAAACAACAGCCGGTTTTCAAGATCACCGATGAAGGCCTGGAGCGTATTGTTAATATGGCCTGGACCGAACAGTCGAATATTCGTAATCAGGCTGTGGAAATCTTAACCAAGGCACGACAACATTTTGCCGATGACGTCTTTAGCCAACAAGAATTCGAACGTTACCTGCGTCGCAGCGACTTTAAGTTGAGCAACAGCGAGACAACGGCACGAGAGTTTTGGTTTAACTTGTTTGGTTTTGAGCAGCAAAACTTTTTTGACCTGCTAGAGCAAAAACAGGGGAATAGTAAGCGCCGCTTAAAGCCTCAGGTTGATATTAACGGTACTCGCGATTGGGTCACCAAGGACGCTTTTGCGACACTCTTTAGTGCGGCACAAGGTATTGCCGAAGCCAAACGTAAGCCTCGTATCGCCTTTGTAACAGGCGGTAGCCGCGACCCGTATCGCGATGTTGAGTATTATCAGACCCTGTTTGAACAACTGGGTTTTGAAGCGCACTGGCTGGCCATAGACGGCGCAATGCAAGCCCTGAATAATACTAATGATTCGGCGCAATGCGCTAACCTGGCCGAGTATCAGGTGTCGCGATTGGCAAGTTTCCGTCGTGATGTTTTGTACCCGCAGCTATATCAAAAGCAGCAAAAGTTATGTCGCGACCCAGAGCAACTTTATGATCTGCTGCGTCGTTCCGATGCGCTATTTATCGCCGACTCCAGTCCCTTGCTGCTGTACCACGCGTTTTATAAAAATGCCAACCAGCCCAGCGAGCTGCTGAAGAAGATCCAAGAAATGACGGCGAAAGGCCAGTTGCTGGTAGCTGCGCAAGGCGAGTCGGTTAACGCCATGGTGGGTGGTAGCAATAATGTCACTATTCTTTCTGGTGAAGGCGTACAGGTCTTAACGGAACAGCCAATTATTTATGGCAATGGTTTTGAAGCCTGTCGCTTAGGCGTTGACTGTATTTCCGTAACCAATAACCGTGAGCTTAGTTATCTTCAGTCAGGGGTGTTAGATCTTTTCCCATGGGGCACCCTGGATACGCAAGTGGCGCGTCACGGTAAACAGCCACGTTTAATTAAGGCTGGCGTGCAAAACTCAAGCTCAATGATCTTTGGTCTTGATAGTAATAGTTACGTCACTGTTGAGCGTGTTGTCGACGGCGATACGGACGATATTGAGGTGCAGGTATTTGGTGAAGGCGGCCTTTGGTTAGGCGACTTGCGTCAAAGTCAGGACTCAATGTCCGGGGCTATGCAATATGGTCCTTTTGACAGTTATTTCCTAACCCATGAGGACAAGATCAGCATGCGTGGTGGCGTGGTTAATGTTGAACTGGCCTCTTGGAAACAAGCGGTGAACACCACCAGTGCCGGTCCGCTAGTGAATACATCGACACCCTTTAGCCGTGCCAACTATCATAAACTGGGGCAAATGCAGTGTAATACCGGGGCGGCCACCGCCGGCGGTAGCAGTGATATAGACAGCCAAAGTTATGAGCTGATCTTAAACGCCAGCGGCGCCAGCAATATGCGTAAAGGGGTGTTGGTTAAAGGCGGAAAACGCATGGGCGTGTGCTCATTCGCAAGAATCTCAACGCAGATACTGCCAAAGGCACTCTAAGTTGATTACAATAGAGGGGTTTGTAGCAAAACCCCTTTTTTTATGATTGACTCTTCCCTGAGCCCCTGGGTTCGTGTTTTAACAAATCTCCTTATACGCTTCGGGACTTGGTATGCCGGCGCCATAGTCTATGGCGTGTTCATTGTTGCCGCACTGATCTTCAGCGCCATGTATTATTATGTCGCTACCGGCGAAATCATGTTGCTGGATGTTTTGGCCGTGGTATTTTTTACCGCCGTGGCAGCTCCCTTAGTGATCATGGTGGTGCTGCAATCCATCACGCAATTACAAGACTCGCAAAAATACTTAGAGACGGCGACCAAGCAAGAAAAGCTGCTCAACCAATCATTAAAAGACAATATTCGCCTCCTGAACACAGAGATCGATGAGCGGAAAATGGCCCTTAATGCCAAATATCGTGCAATCGATGAACTGCGTCGGGAAATTGCCGAGCGCAAGAAAACCCAGGTCGAGTTGGCGCAGCAGGGCATGTTGCTACGCTCCATAGTCGACTCCTCTCCCGACCTTTTCTATTACCGTGACCGCCAAGGTGTGTTTGCTGGCTGCAACAAGATGTTTGAAAAGGTGATGGACCGTAGTTCTGATCAGCTTATCGGCATGAAGGCCGAAGATATCTATCCGGCACAATTATTACCGGCGGTGCTTAAAACCGATCGTCAGGTCGAGTCCTCGCACGAGGCCGTGACCGTGGATGTGCAATATCCGGTGGATGGCGAACAAAGGTGGTTTGAGATGCGCAAGCTGCCGTTTATCAATGATAAGGGTGAATATATAGGCCTATTGGCTTTCGGTCGTGATATCACCAGTCGTAAAGAAGCCGAGCAGGCCCTTGAAACAGCCTTTAAGGACAAGGGTAAATTTATTGCTACCTTGTCCCATGAACTACGCACTCCACTCAATGGCATAGTGGGTTTAACCCGTATGCTGCTTGATACCGAGCTTAGTAAACAACAGCGCAGCTGGTGTAATACGGTCTTTTCCAGCGCCGAGACTTTGGGCAATATTTTCAACGATATTATTGACCTGGATAAAATTGACCGGGAGCAACTGGATATAGTGACCGAGCCGGTCAGTGTCGCCGACTTTATCAATGATGTGGTTAACTTTGGTGCCTTAATTGCCGCGCAAAAAGAGCTGTCATTCGATATAGAGCGCGTGGGTGAACTCCATGTATATGCGCAAATTGACCCGACGCGTTTGCGCCAGGTGCTTTGGAACCTGATTAATAACGCCGTTAAGTTTACCTCCGAGGGCGGGGTTGCTTTGAGCTGTGAACATCAGCAACAGGGCGATAATCATAGCCTGATCCTGACCGTGCGCGACTCAGGCATTGGCATTCCCGATGACCAGCTTAGCCATATTTTTGATATGTATTACAAGGCTCCGGATGCCAGCGGCGCTAATGCCATAGGTTCGGGGATTGGCCTGGCGGTGACCAAGGCTCTGGTGAGTGCCATGGGTGGTGATATTCAGGTGAACTCATGCCCAGGCGAGGGCAGCAGCTTTACCGTGAGTATTCCTTTGCAATTGACTTCTGCTCCGGTAGTCGAGAGCTATGAGTGTAAGAGCCTTAATATCCTGCTGGTTGAAGACGTGCCGCTCAACGCCGAAATCGCTACTAACCTGCTGGAGCAGCGCGGCCATGAGGTGATCTGGGCGGAAACCGGTGAAGATGCGCTGGCCTTTGTGGAAACCGAGGATGATCTCGACCTGGTGTTGCTGGATATGCAGTTACCTGATATCAACGGCGATGTGGTGGCCAGGGAAATTCGCGAACAAAGCGAGTTCGACCATCTTCCCATAGTGGTGCTCACCGCCAATGTGCGCAGTGCCGAAGAAGAGCTGCGCGGCATTAATATACAAGGTGCACTGGCCAAGCCCATCAACACCACCAAGCTCGACAATATGCTTTCACAGCTGTTTGGGATAGGCGAGGGATGCATGCAACAGGTAGCGGCTGAGCGTTTGGTGCATCAGCAAACTCTAGCGCCAACACTTAAGCTTGATGAGCGTTTGCTCGACCAGGAAATTATCAGTGAGTTTATAGACTCCATGGGAGTTACGGCGTTTTCACGCAGTGTTGCCCTGTTTGCCAAGCTTGCTCCCGGCTATCAGCAAGAACTGCTTGTTAGCGTGGCTGACGACGTTGAAGAGTATAAATCCGTGGCCCATAAGATTAAGGGGGCGGCTGGCTCTGTGGGTCTAAAGGCGGTGCAGTTGCAGGCCAAGAAGATGGAAAACCAGTGTCTTGAGGTTGAGCTGGAGTTGCGCCAAAGCTGGCTGGATGAGTTAGACGGGCAAATAAAAGAAGGGCTCGAGGCCCTTCAGTCATTCTTATCTAGTTTGGCAGATGATTAGTTATCAATCTTGCCGATGAAGCGGTAGCCTTCACCATGAATCGTGCTGATAAGCTCAGGTGTGCCGCTGTCGCTTTCGAAGTGCTTACGAATTCGGCGAATGGTTACATCCACGGTACGGTCATTGGCACGTAATTCACGGCCAGTCATATGCTTAATTAACTGTTCACGGCTAAAAATACGACCCGGTGAATCAAGCATCAGACGTAGGGCACGGTATTCACCCTTAGGTAGGCGCTTAGATTCGCCTGCAGGTGAAGTAAGGCAGCGACTGTTTTCGTCCAGCTCCCAACCGTTAAAGTTTACAACGCCATCTGAATCTAGCGCCGGATCGTCCTTGCTCGCCGCGGTGCGAGAAATAAGGTTACGGGCGCGAATGGTTAACTCGCGAGGATTGAATGGCTTGGTAATATAGTCATCAGCGCCAATTTCTAAGCCTAGAATACGGTCGACATCGTTGTCACGACCGGTCAAGAAAATAAGGCCAACATTACGCTTCTGGCGTAACTCGCGCGCGAGGATCAGGCCGTTTTTACCTGGTAAGTTGATATCCATAACAACCAGGTTAATATCGTCATTGGTGGTGAGTTTGTCATGCATATCATCACCATCAATGGCTTCAATCACTTTGTAGCCTTCAGCTTCAAATAAGCTAACGAGGTTTAGACGAGTAACATCTTCATCCTCAACGATCAGAATGACTGGCGTTTGCATTGTTTATTAACCTTTTCGGAATAAAATATTTACATAAAGACGGAAAATAGGAACTTTCCGAATACTTGCGATTATAGGAGTATATCTAAATGTTAACAAGTAAAAACAATTTGGATAAAATTTAGACGTACTCAAGATTCTAGCTGAATATTTACACTAATTTTTCAGCCGACCTTCGTTGTTGACATACAATCGAATTTGCTCACTCATTATTCACCAAGCTAAGGCTTTGGTATGAGTGAAAAACTCAAAATCGACCTTTAATAGATAATAAATTCAAGGGTGAATTTTGAGCCAAGGAGATAGTATATCATTCTCTTTTTTACCTTCAAAGCATGGGATGGCTGTTATGTGAAAAAGTTCCTTCGTTTTTATACTTTTAGGTGTTTTTTTACGTTTGATAACGCTTTTTTACGTATTTTTCGACTTTTGTTGCGTTTAGTTAAACAAAAAAACACCCATGCTGCCCCCGTGTGATCATTATCAATAAGATGATTAAGTTGTAAGCAAGAGAATGAGTGAGGAGAGAAGTACCCTTATGTTCAAAACAGGTGTTAAAGACATAGCTCCGGCATCACTTGATGTCTACCTTGATGCTTATACGCAGGCCTATTTTGTTTTTGCCCAGCGCTTGCCCAAAGCGACAAGTGGCTGTGTAATTACCGCCTGTAATCCCTATGGGCGGCAAGTAGGAATACGTAAAAACCGTCATCAACTGGGTTTGTTGATTGATGCTGTTAGGCATCATGGTTATAGCCTGGGCTTTGGTGGCGACAAGCGCATGCAATATCGTGAGGCCAGTGTATTTGTACGCTGCAATCCCAAATTGGGGTGGGGTTATTTGCGGCGCTTTCAGCAAAATGGTGTGTATCTAGTGCGTCGAGGAGTGTTGTATTTATTGTTGGCGGATGGCCGGGAGCTTAAGTTAGGTTGTACGCTAGCAAGTAGAATACGAAAACGCCCTGGTTTGCCGCGGCTAAACAGGGCGCAAGTACTTTAGCGGTTTTGATACACGGCAAAACGTTTGGTTTTTGCCAAGGTACCATGATGCTTAAAGTGCGTTTGCAGTTGCTCTGGGTAAGCCAGGAAACTATTGGCCACCAGGGTTAGCTCGCCACCTCGGTTTAAATGATCCTTGGCGGCGGCAAAGAAGCGTTCGGTGATCTTATAATCGGTTTTTAAGCCGGTATGGAACGGTGGGTTGCTAATGATCAGATCAAAGCGCTTATCCACTTCACTTAAGCCGTCACTCAGTAACACTGCACCATCTACATCATTAGCGGCAAAGGTTTGCGCCGTGGCATAGCCAGCCAGGGCGTTAACGTCGAGCCCGGTAACCTTGACCTTAGGGTTTCGCTTGGCACAGAAGCTGGCAATAATGCCGGCGCCGCAGCCAAAGTCCAGTAAGCTTTTGGCTTTTGGATAAGCGGGTAGGCTATCTAGCAGCAGGGCGGTGCCGTCGTCCAATTGCCCATGGTTAAACACCCCAGGCAGGCTGACGACCTTGCACTCTATGCTTTGCCCGGCGATATCTCGGGTTAGCGTAAAGGTTTTATGGTAACGGCTAATATCAAACTCGGTTAACAGAGCGATATCCGTGTATTGATACAACTGGCAATGCTTGGCCGAGTCAAGCTTATGACCTTGAGCCAGATCTTTGAGCTGTTTCTCGATAGACTTAACGCCACCTTTTTTCTCGCCTACGACTAAAAGTCTGGCATCAGCATTGATGCTGGCACGAATATTATCTAGTGTCATCAGGGCTTCGGCCTTGGCCTTAGGGTAGTAGTAGATCACCAGATCAAACTTTTGCTCCGGCAACTGATGAGACACTAAAGTAGTGACATTGGCGCCGCTTAGTTGGTTTTTTGCAAACTGGCCGTCGGCAAAATTGTAACTAAACAGGCAAATATTTGCGTGCGGGTTCAGGGCTCGCAATTGGTGAGCGAAACCATCGCAGTTAAAGTTAACCACTAGAATTGAGTCGGCGCTCAATAGCTCATCACTGCGCAGCAACAGCTGCGATGGATTACTCAACTGCATCTTATTTCACGCGCTCGAACATAAGATCCCATACTCCGTGACCAAGACGGTGACCGCGTTGTTCAAACTTGGTAAGGGGACGGGAATCTGGGCGCGGCATATAGTCATTGGTAGGTGACTGGTTAGCGTAGTTTTCACTTGCCTGCATTACTTCAAGCATGTGCTCGGCGTAATTTTCCCAGTCGGTGGCCATATGGAAAACACCACCGATTTTTAATTTGCTGCGTAGGCTCTCGACAAACTCAGGCTGTACTATGCGACGCTTATGGTGGCGCTTTTTATGCCAAGGATCTGGGAAGAACAGCTGTACCTTGGCTAGTGAACCGTCGGCGATACAATCTGCCAGCACTTCTACGGCATCGTGTTCGAATACGCGCAGGTTAGTAACTTCCTGGGCATCGGCATCCATTAAACAAGCACCCACGCCAGGGCGGTGTACTTCAATGCCGATAAAGTTGCTGTTTGGGTCGTTCTTGGCCATTTCGACCAATGATTTACCCATGCCAAAACCGATTTCCAGCACAACTGGGTTGTCGTTGCCAAATACCTTGGTGAAATCAAGTAGGCCGTTTTTATGCTCTAGGCCCATGCTTGGCCAACACTTTTCTAATGATGCTGCCTGACCTTTGGTTAAGCGGCCTTCACGTTTTACAAAGCTGCGCACCTTGCGAATGTATTTGCCTTCGCGCTCGGCTTGCGCAAGAGCCTGTTGTGTTGATTCACTCATGATAGTGACAGTCCTAATGAAAATGGGTGCGTATTATCCCCACTTGCGTGCTTAAGTACAAGTCGGTGGCTATTGATATTTATCGACACAATTATAGACTGGGCGCAATTTAAAAAAGCAAAGAGTAATGTAGTGGAATTATCTCAAGAAATGCGAACCTGGTTCGCCGAGCAGATTGTCGATTGGTACGACTTATGTGGGCGTAAAACCTTACCTTGGCAATTAGCAAAAACGCCTTATAAGGTTTGGGTTTCGGAGATCATGCTACAACAAACCCAGGTAGCCACAGTGATCCCCTACTTTAATCGCTTTATGGCACGCTTTGCCACAATAGAGCAGCTGGCTGCGGCCGATGAGGACGAGGTGCTGCATCATTGGACCGGGCTGGGTTATTACGCCCGAGCCCGTAATCTGCATAAAACCGCTAAGCTGATTTGTGCCGAGCATAAGGGTGAGTTTCCTAAAACCCTGGAGCAGGTGATGGCACTGCCAGGTATTGGTCGCTCCACCGCCGGCGCCATTTTAAGCTTATCGCGCGGGGAGCATCATCCCATTTTGGACGGTAACGTTAAACGTGTGTTGGCTCGCTGCTTTATGGTTGAGGGCTGGTATGGGGTTAAAAAGGTTGAAAATCAGCTGTGGCAGCTTAGTGAACAGCTGACCCCTAAAGATGGTGTTACTCAGTTTAATCAGGCCATGATGGATTTGGGCTCAAGTCTCTGCTCTCGCAGCAAGTTTGATTGCGAACCTTGCCCGCTTAAAAGCCGCTGCCTGGCGTTTACACATAATAAGGTAGGTGAATTTCCTCACTCTAAGCCGAAAAAACAGGTACCGAAGAAGAGCTGTACCATGCTTATTCCCGTTATCAATGGGCAGACCTATATGGAGAAAAGGCCCAATAGTGGGATTTGGGGCGGACTGCACTGCTTTTTGGAATTTGCCGATAAGGATCTGGCGCAGCAATATGTGGCACAGCAAGGGTGGCAAGGCAGGGCCCATGAACTTGAGTCATTTACCCATATATTTTCCCATTTTCAGCTGAATATTAACCCCGTGGTAGTGCAATTGGATAAGGTACCGGCAGCCCTGGCCGATGGTGGTCTTCTGGATTATGACCTGGAGGATGAACCTCAGGTTGGTCTCGCAGCCCCGACCAAGAAGTTGCTGAAGCAACTAAAGCGTCACTTGGCAGATGCGAGCACTAGTGCATTAGGGTAAACTAACATACAAATATAAGCAGATGCGTAGGTGAGGATTAATATGGCACGCACAGTATTTTGCCAAAAATTGCAAAAAGAAGCTCCAGGACTGGATTATCAGTTATACCCGGGCGAAGTGGGCGAGAAAATCTTTAATAATATTTCCAAAGAGGCCTGGTCTCAGTGGCAGCAAAAGCAAACCATGCTGATTAACGAGAAGCACCTTAATATGATGGAGCCTGAGCATCGTACTTTCCTTGAGGAGCAGATGGTGGGCTTCCTTTTCGAGGGTAAAGAAGTCGAAATCGAAGGTTACAGACCTCCTGAAAAATAAGCGATTTGCTGGGATTTTCGGCAAAAAATCCCAGTTTGCATGAATTGTGTGCAAACGAATTGTTTATTTTAAAAAATGGTTGACTTGATACCCTAAAAACCGTTTAATACGCCGCACGCCCAGATAGCTCAGTCGGTAGAGCAGGGGATTGAAAATCCCCGTGTCGGTGGTTCGATTCCGCCTCTGGGCACCATTATTTGGTGTTTTTGATTTAATCGAGAATACGCACACTTTTGTGTGCCTGCTTAGCTCAGTTGGTAGAGCAACTGACTTGTAATCAGTAGGTCGCCAGTTCGACTCCGGCAGCAGGCACCATTTATATTTGCCCAGATAGCTCAGTTGGGCGAAACGAAACCGAAGCACAGCTTCGCAGTTCGTTGAGGTGGAGTCAGGATGACGACAGGACCTCGCTTCATGGATGAATTTAGAGCACAAGAAACTAATTCTTGCCCAGATAGCTCAGTCGGTAGAGCAGGGGATTGAAAATCCCCGTGTCGGTGGTTCGATTCCGCCTCTGGGCACCATTATTAAATGTGGTGCTAAACAGCACCATTTTTATTGCCCAGATAGCTCAGTCGGTAGAGCAGGGGATTGAAAATCCCCGTGTCGGTGGTTCGATTCCGCCTCTGGGCACCACTAATAAAAAAACCCTGATCAGCAATGGTCGGGGTTTTTTATTGCCTGAAATTTAGTGGCTCAGGCGCAATCTCACGCTCTTTATTGCCTGAAATAACCTTACGGATATAAAAAAGGCGGCCCTTAGGCCGCCTTATAACTAATTAGCTAATTAAGATCAGTAAATTTTACCTTCGGCGTCATCCTTTAACGGGGCTACGCGTGAGGGCGTGGCTTTCGCGCTTACCAGCGGCTCGCTTGCCATGGCCAATAGGGTTACCGACTTATAAATAGATTCAAAATCCAAGTTTGCCAGCTCGTCTTTCGGTGTATGGTAGTGGTTGTTATTGGCCATATCCGTTGAACTAAAGCTATGTGCGGGTACGCCCATGCCCGCTAATGAGGCATTATCGGAGCGGTAAAATAAATTCAGCTTAGGATAGGGGTTGGCCTGAATATGATTTTCTTCGGGCAGGCTTTGGTTTAACAGGGTTTGTAAGTCAGACTTGTCAGCTCCCGTCATCCACAGCTTACCGCTGCCAAATGGAGAGGGTTTACCGATCATTTCGATGTTGATCATGGCGGCAATCGCATCCGGGTTTTGCGTCTTTGCAAAGTGTTTTGAGCCGATCAAACCCATCTCTTCCGCGGTGAAGGCGGCAAACATCAGGGTGCGCTCATTATCACCAAGGTGGGCATAATGCTGCGCCAGATTCAACATGGCGCCGGTGCCAGAGGCGTTGTCGTTGGCACCGTTATAAATGGTATCCTGCTCTTCGCTCTCTTCTTGCTGATGGTCATGTTGATCGCCTTTGCTTTCGCCCAGGTGATCATAGTGGGCGCTAAAAAGTACCATGTCGGTGTCTTTGCGCTTACCGGGTAACACGCCAACAACATTGGTTAGTTGCTGCGTCTTAACCTCATTGACTACTTTAACGTCCAGATCTTTTACTTCACCCTGATGGTCTAGCACCAAGACCATGGCACCTTGGTCTTTAAGCTCCAGCTTGGTCAGGCCATTATTAAAATAGTTCTGATAACGGCTGAAGACTTCTTCGTGAGCTTTATCAATAAGAACCAGGTGATTACCACCTTGTTGGTTTAATTTGCGCAGTTGTTCACGAAGATCAGCGTCGGCGGAGATATGAGTGATAATCAGCTCATGAGTTTGTTGCCAAGAAAAGCCGGCAGACTGAGATACAGTAGCGACTCGTTCTGCTGCGATTAGCTGGCCATCTAGCGCGACCGATACGGACTTGGGAATCACGGAGTGCAGATTGAATTGCTGTTTAAAACTTTGGGTACCCGGCATGGGTTGCAAACCTATGCTGGTAAAACGCTCGACTATGTAGTCGGCGGCAACGTCAATTTCCTTAGAGAAGCTTTTGCGGCCTTTGAGGTCGTCGCTGGCCAGGTAGCTGATATCCTGCTGCAGCTGTGCTCGTTCAAAATACAGAGCATTATTGGTTGAACTACAAGCGGTTAGTGTTGCCGCGGCAATTAGACTAAGTAGCGGGAGCTTAGTTTTCATTTTTGATTCCCATAAAATTACGTAAAAATAACAAGCACAGCACGCCTAGGCACTCCTTGCTCGGATTTCAGTGTAATAAAAAAGCAATAATGAAAAAAGCTCAGTGGTCGATATCGCCCGAGGGGATAGTAAAGCATATTTGCCACAGGTGTAAGTAAGCACTTACCTTGCTAGTGAGAAAGCAAGGTAAGAGTGAGAGCTAAGGGTGCGGTTGCTTATCCTACCCAGTGCACCAGCCAGGGATAATAAAGTGGTACCAAAAGCGGTGTGAGTATGGCGCTTAATGCCATGGCTGCTGAGGCATAGGCAGCACTTAACTCGTTATCTGCGATGGCGGTTGCCGTACCTATGGCATGACAGGCACCGCCCAAGGCCAGGCCCTGGGCACTGCGCTCCTTGATGCCAAACAGGCGCAACAGGCTAAAGCCGACGATGGCGCCGACTACGCCAATAAGGATCACCATGGAGGCGGCTATGCTGCCGATGCCGCCCAGTTGCTCGGTCACTAACAGGGTGATGGGAGTGGTCACCGAAAGGCTGGCTAAGGATGCCTTTAGTTGCTGTGGGGCATCAAGTAAGGTGGCAATAACATAGGCACTGCTGGTTGCCATAATAACACCCACGGCTACGGCGATAAGGATCAGCAGCAATTGCTTTTTAAGCTGATGTATTTGTTTATACAAGGGCACCGCCAGTGCTACCACGGCCAGTTCCAAGAGGTAATTAAAGGGAGACGTGGCGCGGCTGTAGCCGGGCAGATCAAGGTCAAACAGCAGCAGGCATAAAACGGACGCAATTATGGTCCATAAGACAGGGTTTAACAGCGGTGAGTTCACTTTAGCGTGGAGCTGGCGTAAACATAGAAAAGCGATAATGGTCAAAGGTAGCGCCAGCCACATCATGATGTGCCCCTTAGCCTTTGCATTAAAAAGCCTATACTGATTAAGCCCAGCGCCGGTACCAAAAACAAACAAAGCAAAAGCACCAACCAGTGCTCGCTAATAAGCGGGCTATGTTCTACCACCTTGGCGGCGGCGGGCACGAAAAACAGCGGCATAAAATTAAGCAAGGGTTGTGTGCCCGGCAGCAACCAGTGCAACTTTATTAGCCCAAGCTGCAGGGTTAAAAACAGCGCCAACATGGCGCTGAGCGGTGCCGGGAAGGTGAGCGCCAAGTGGTCACTCACTAAATGTGCAACAACGAGAAAGGCGCTTAAAATGGCCCAGCTTCTCAGTAGCTGCAAAGCCGTTTTGGCATGCTTACCAAGAGCGGCGGTGTTGATAGTCATATTGTTTATCACTGCTGGCGTTTTTAACTGCGATACGGGTATTTTTACACATAAGCAGGCGCACCTGCGACCAGGTTTCTTTTGCTAATTGGCGCCTGTGACCTTGGCGGTAAGCACTGGTGGTCAGACGCTTAATGGCGGCTATAGCATCAGGGGAGCGTTCGATGATATCAGCGATCAGCACCTCTGCCGCGGCCATGGGGTTTTCCTCTATGGCAGAGATAAGCCCGATTTCGCGCGCCTGAACTGCATCAATCGGCTGTGCCGTCAGCGCCAGGCGTTGATAGTCATCGGCTTTAAGCAGGCTTGGAATAATCAGGCTGGCGCCCATATCCGGACACAAGCCCCAGCGCGCCTCCATAATGGCAAAGCTGGCATCCTTACTGGCAATGCGAAAGTCTGCGCCAAGGGCGATTTGCATGCCGCCGCCCCAACAGCGCCCTTGCGTCAGGGCTATTACAGGCACATTTAATTCTTGCCAGCCTAAGGTTACGCGCTGCGCCAGGTTCTGATTGCCCGGCAGCCATTTAAACAGTAGCGACACTACCTGACGCGGCTTGGCCATCACACCTTTAACATCCAGGCCGCTACAAAAATCCTGGCCTTGGGCATCCAGAATTACAGCGCGTATATCCTTACGCTTTTTAATGGTTTTTATGACCTTATCAAGCTGTTTAAACATCTCATAATTCAAGGCATTACGCTTTTGCGGCCGTGCTAGGGTGACATGGGCTATTTGTTCTTTAAAGCTGAGCGTTATCATTATTATCTCCTCTGACCACTAGCAATGTAACGCAAAGGGTTTGCCCTGTCATTTTGTTATGCAACTTCATTGATAGTATGTAATTTATTCAACAATAAGTTTGTTTACATGGTATTTATATAATCTAAGGATAAATACAGTAAGTCACAAATTAGTCTATATTTTCAAAGAACTGAGAAGCGCTATTGAGGTCGACTTGATGTAATCTCCGCGGGGATTAATTGCGCGCTTATCATTATTAGCTATCAAGGAGAGGGAGTATGCTCGGCGTACCTTCGAATAAAAGTTCATTTACAAAGAAGATCTTAGCCGTGGCGCTTACGGGTGCTACGTTAACACTGGTCCAAGGGTGCTCAGAAAAACCCGTCGCCAATCAGAACGCCCCTGCTCCCGCAGTATCGGTCTATGATGTTCAAGTAGAGGAAATTGGTCAATATCGTGAATTTGTGGCTCGCACCGAGGCATTTCAGGAAGCCAGTATTCAGGCGCGGGTGTCTGGGGAGCTGATTGAACGCACCTTTATTGAGGGTTCTCAAGTTGAAAAAGGGCAGTTGCTGTTAAAGATTGATCCTTCCGAATACCGTGCCAGCGTCAGTGAACTTGAGGCTACCTTGCGCAGCAATAAGGCCATTGCCGACAGGGCAGAGCGCGATCTTAAGCGTGGTCGTGAAATTGCCTCCGATGGCTTTATCTCTGCCGCCGACTTAGACAAGTTAGAAACCAACTACAATCAGGCGCTTGCTGCCGTTAAGGCCAGTGAAGCCGGATTGGAAAAGGCGAGGTTGAACCTGGGCTATACCGAAATTCAAGCGCCTTTTAGCGGCATGATAGGTAAGGTAAATTACGATGTTGGTAATATCGTTGGCCCTAACTCCGGCTCGTTAGCCGAGTTGACCGATATCGACCCTATCTACGTTAACTTCCAGGTTGAGGAAGCGGATTACATTACCTATCAACAGCAGCAACAGCAAAAGAACGCAGATCCCAGTAAGGTGCAATTAGATCTGGCCCTGCGTTTACCAAACAATACGGATTTTGCGCAAAACGGTGAGCTCGACTTTGCCGACACCAAAATTGATCGTAGCACGGGCACGGTGGAACTGCGTGCCAAGTTTGATAACCCGGACGGCATAGTGATGCCTGGGTTGTTTGTGACCCTGATTGTAGAAAGTAAAGAGAAGCAAAAGCAGGCCCTGGTGCCGCAAGCGGCGGTGCAGGTGAATCAGCAGGGTAACTTTGTGCTGGTGGTTAAAGAAGATAATACGGTGGCGCAGCGATTGGTGAAATTGGGCCGTCGCATCGATGCCATGTGGGTTGTTGACTCGGGCCTTGAGCAAGGCGAGCGAGTGATAGTTGAAGGCTTACAAAAGGTGCGCTCAGGTATTAGCGTGCAGCCGGTGCCAAAGCAGATAGACAAAAAAACCGGTACCCTTAGCGACAAACAATAAGAGAGTCTCCAATGATCAGTAAGACGTTTATTTATAGACCGAAATTGGCTTTGGTGATCTCCATTGTGATCACCTTAGCCGGGCTTATTGCCATGACCCAATTGCCGGTCAACATGTACCCGCAAATTACCCCGCCCCAGGTTCAGGTGTCGGCTTTTTACGCCGGTGCCAGCGCCCAAACCATAGAAGAAACCGTGATCCGGCCCATTGAAGAAAAGATCAATGGCGTTGAAGGCATGATGTATATCGAGTCCACCTCCAGCAATAATGGCTCGGCCACCATAACCGTGTATTTTGAGGTGGGTACGGATACCGATATGGCTCAGGTGAATGTGCAAAACCGGGTCTCCCTAGCCGAACCTTTCTTGCCGCAAGAAGTACGCCGCCAGGGCGTGTCGGTGAAAAAAATGTCGAGCAACATGTTGATGGGTGTGAGTCTGTACTCAGACAATCCGGATATGGACTCCAGCTTCTTAAGTAACTATGCCACTAACTATCTGACCGAGCCGCTCAGTCGTATTCCAGGCGTGGCAGAGGCTAGTGTCATGGGTGATTTGACTTACTCCATGCGGGTCTGGTTAAGGCCGGATAAAATGGCCTCTCTTGGGGTGACGGTTGTAGAAGTGAAAACCGCCCTGGAAGAACAAAATACCTTGGTGGCCGCCGGTAAACTCGGTGCTTCCCCGGCGCTTCCGAATCAGCAATTTGAATATGCTATTCAAGCACAGGGGCGCTTTATAACGCCGCAGGAATTCGGTGAAACCATTATTCGCTCCAACCTAGATGGCGATTTTGTTCGCTTAAAGGATATTGCCCGCGTTGAGCGTGGCGCCAAGAGCTATGCCGGTACGGCCAAGTTGAATCAGCAAGACACCGGCTTTATCGTTATCTATCAGCTTAGCGACGCCAATGCGACTGAGGTTGCCGAAAAGGTTAAAGCGCGGATGGAGGAGCTGTCAAAGCAGTTCCCCGACGGGCTTGAATATAAAATCCCTTATGACACCACCAAGTTTATCAACCGCTCTATAGAAGAAGTTAAAGTGACTCTGTTCCAGGCGGTAGGCCTGGTGATCTTAGTGGTCTTCTTATTCTTGCAAAATTGGCGCGCAACCCTGGTCCCCACCCTGGCTATTCCGGTTTCACTGATCGGCACCTTTGCCGCCATGTTGGCCATGGGTTTTTCCATTAACCTGATCACCCTGTTTGGTTTGGTACTGGCCATAGGTATAGTGGTGGATGACGCCATTATCGTTATCGAAAACGTTGAGCGTATTTTACGAGAAGAAAAGCTTCCGATTAAGGATGCGGTTTTTAAGGCCATGTCTCAGGTGGGTGGGCCCATTATCGCCACCACCTTAGTATTGCTGGCGGTGTTTGTGCCTGTCGGCTTTATGCCGGGGATCACGGGTGAGCTATATAAGCAGTTTTCTGTGACCATCTCCTTTGCGGTACTGATTTCATCGGTAAACGCGCTGACCCTGAGCCCGGCCCTTTGTACCTTGTTGCTTAGTGCCGAGAAAATGAAACCGATTAAATGGTTGCGTCCATTTGAAAACGTGATCACCAGCTCGACCAAGGGCTATACGGGGATTATCGGCTTTTTACTTAAGCGTGCCGGTCGTATCGGTATTATCGTTGTAGTGCTGTTTGTGGCCACCGGCTGGTTGGCGAAAAACGTGCCTACCGGTTTTGTGCCACCGGAAGATCAGGGTTTCGTATTTGTCGATATCCAGCTTCCGGATGCGGCGGCCTTAGGGCGTACCGATGCCGTGGTGCAAAAAATAGGTGACATCATAGCGCAAGATCCGGCGACCGCAGACTTTGTTGGCGTATCGGGCTTCTCACTCTTGGGTGGTGCCGGCTCTAACAACGCTCTGGGCATTGTGGTGCTTAAAGACTGGGAAGAGCGCACCACAGCAGAATTATCAATCAACCAGGTTATTAGCCGTTTGCAGGGGCAATTATGGGCGCTGCCCGATGCTCAGGCCATGGTCTTTAACGTGCCACCTATCCCGGGCCTGGGCGCCAGCTCCGGCTTTGAATATCGCCTGCTTGACTCCGAAGGGCGTGACGCGGCCGAGCTGGCCGGGGTGATGAATGGCTTGATTTACGAGGCTAATTCACGCCCTGAGCTGCAAAGCGTATTCAGTACCTTCCGCGCCAATTCGCCGCAATACTTCCTGGAGGTAGACCGTAACAAGGCCAAGGCGCAAGGGATCACTTTAGGTAATATCTTCCTTACCTTGCAGGCTCAGCTGGGCTCCTTGTATATCAATGACTTTAACCAATTTGGTCGTACCTATCAGGTGAATATCCAGGCTGAGGCCGAGTATCGCGCCAAGCCAGAGGACTTGCAGTACTACTATGTGCGTAATAACCAAGGGATATGGTGCCGCTGACCACGGTTGCCACCTTGCGACCTATACTTGGCCCAACCAGCATGAATCACTTTAATCTGTATCGCAGCGTGAGCGTCACAGGTAACGCCGCTCCTGGTTATTCCACCGGTGATGCCATTAAGGTGATGCAGGAACTCTCTGCCGAGTTGCCTGACGGTTATGTGTTCGACTGGGCGGGGCAGACTCGTCAGGAGATAATGGCCGGGGATTTGGCCGGTGTCTTGTTTGCTTTGGCCGTGCTGTTCGTGTTCTTGTTCCTGGTGGCCCAATATGAAAGCTGGACCATACCCTTTTCGGTTATTGCCGCGGTCCCGCTGGCGATTTTCGGTTCCATGAGCACCCTCTATATGCTCGGCATGACCAATAATATTTATGCTCAGGTAGGCTTTGTACTATTGATAGGTATGTCGACCAAAACCGCGATTCTGATCGTTGAGTTTGCCATGGAGCAAAGAGCCGCCGGTAAGACTATTTTCGAAGCCGCGAAAATTGCCGCCGAGCAGCGTTTTCGCGCCGTACTTATGACCGCCTTGTCGTTTGTGCTCGGGGTGCTGCCTTTGGTATTGGCGACCGGTGCTGGTGCCGCCAGTCGGGTGTCTCTGGGTGTCACTGTTATGTCAGGGATGATAGCGGCGACCGTACTGGGTACCTTATTGGTTCCGCTCTTCTACACCTATGTGCAGAATATGCGTGAGGGGGTTAAGCGTAAGCTCGGCATAGACCCGAACCCCCAAGAATAAAAATATCAACAAGCCGGGAATTTCCCGGCTTTTTATTGGTCCTATGCACATTGCCCATAACTTTTGTTATTATCGGCACAAACAAGAGTAAATAAAGAAGCCAGCATGTCCGGACCCAGATTATTTAGCGCCGAAGAGATCACTCACCACGCGTATGAAGTGTTTTTAGAGCTCGCTCCAGAACATTTGAGCGAACAGGATATTGATGACTTTAATGCTCACAGAGAAGAGCTGGGTTTTATTGAAGAAAGTGAACCAAGCGCGGACTGGCAGAGCATAGTGGCAATGGAAATCGAGCCAGAATTTTACAGTGAAGTGACCATAGGTCTGGAGCTGGAAAATGAAGATATCGTTTTTGCCCGGGTGTTGATCAGCCGAGATCAGGATGCCCCTTTTTGTCACGTTATTTGGAAAGAGTAAGTAGTTAGTATGCGGTTTTTGGTAGTCCTCCTTGGTTGTTTTAGTTTGAGTTGTTGGGCGGTGGATCCGTTTGAAGACTTTCACGAATACGGACAATTAACGGATGCCGAAATCCATGAAATACATCAGGGCGAAATGTTCTACGGCGATGCCGAGTTTGGCTTTATCGTCACCAGGGGCAACACAGACTCAACCAGTTTTAAACTGCGTGCCAACGTCTATCAGGACTTCACCCATTGGCGAAACCAGTTTAAATTCGACTCCCTTTATCGTCGCGATGTCGACAGCGAAACCGGTGAAGAAACCATCTCAGCACAGCGCTTTTTTGTCTCCGGGCAATCCAACTATAAGGTGGGCAGTGAAGACGCCTCTTTATTTTTGTACGGCGATTATGAAGATGATGAATTCTCTGGCCTGGATTTTAAGGCTACGGTGGCAACCGGGTACGGCAATCGTCTGTATCGCGGCGTAAAAAATACCGTGGATTTTGATATAGGTCCCGGACTTTATGTGTCTAAGGTTGACCTTGATGAGGCCGAAGGCGAGGAAGAGGCTGAGCAAAACGATGGCGATGTGACCGGCTATCTGTTGCGCCTTGCCCTGCAGTGGGAGCGTAAGGTGTCGAAACGCACCCGCTTTAATCAGTTTATAAGTGCCGAGCAATCCCTGTCTGGGTTAAACTCACGGTTAAAGTCGGAAACCTCCTTAATTAGCCAGATTATGGGTCAGCTTTCGCTAAAGTTTGCCTACTTGTATCGCTATAACTCCAAGCCAGAGACGTTAAAACACACCTATGACTCCGAGCTAAGCGCCACCTTTGTCTACAGTTTTGACTAAAAGAGTTTAATTTCTATGTATCAGCATAAACAATATGCCTGGGCTATTTTGGCCCTAATCTTGTGGATCGGCACCTTTGTCGGTATGGCGTTCTACCTAATGGGCAGCGATGGCCCCATGCTCATGTTTGCGGCAATACTGGCAGTCTGTGCCTTTTTATTTCATGGCCTGACGGTACGAGTGGATGAACAAGGGGTGGAATGGTTTTTTGGTCCGGGAGTTGGCAAAAAGCGTTTGGCCTTTAGTGAAATTAAATCCGTGGCCGTAGTCAGTAACTCGTTTCGTCATGGTATCGGTATTCGCATTACCCATGATGGCTGGGTCTACAGTGCCAATGGCTTTGCCGCTGTGGCTATTGAGTTAGAGGACGGGACCTTTTATCGGGTTGGCAGCAATGAGGCCGAGCACCTGGCCGAAGCCATCAACAAGCATTTGTCTGGGTATTTGCCGGAGCCTTCGCCGGAGCCTTCGACGAAGCAGTCGCCTAGCCAAGAAGCATAAAAAAAGGACGCATCAGCGTCCTTTTTCGCTTACAAAAAAGGCTTTCTTAGTGATCGTGGCCGCAGCCGCCAGCACCATGGGCATGACCATGGGCCAATTCTTCGGCGGTCGCATCGCGTACATCAACTACTTCGACGTCGAACTTCAACGCAATACCGGCTAGCGGGTGGTTACCGTCGACAATCACATCTTCACCCTGAATATCAACGATGATCACGGTTTGCTCGCCGTCATCCGTGGTGGCACGAAACTGCATGCCAACCTCAATATCCATGCCTTCGAACATGGCCTTAGGTACCGCCTGCATTAGTTGCTCATGACGTTCACCGTAGCCGTCTTTTGGCTCAACTTCGACGCTAAAGGTGTCGCCAGCCTGTTTACCTTGAAGCGCTTGCTCCAGGCCAGGGATCAAAAAGCCGGTACCTACGATAAATACCAGTGGCTCGCCATCAAAGGTGTTGTCTATGGTGTTGTCCGCTTTGTCGACCACACTGTAGTGCATAGTAACGACTTTGTTGTCAGCTATATTCATAATGTATTCCAGATCAATCTTCTGTCAGTGAGTAAGGCAAAGGTGCAATGGTGAACAGCACCTGTGGAGCGTGTTTTGCGCGAAGCTGAACATCTTGCTCAGTATCATTTGGCAACACGGCAAGGCCAAAAAGTTCGCCATTGGCGCTGGCTTGGGCGATTAAGCTACCGGCACGACGCCAGTTATCGCCAACCTGGCGCTCTAAGTCGAGTGGGTTTTGCTCTGCATCTAGCTCAGGGGCTAAGATGCCCTCATGCTCAGCTCGTAGCACAAACATAGCACGCTTGTTTTTACCCAGGTATTTCATACGCGCCACGGTTTCCTGACCTGTGTAACAGCCCTTGTTAAAGCTGATACCACCTAGGGCCTGCAGGTTAACCATTTGCGGCACATAGGCATCGATAGCTTCGGCATTCAGGCTTGGCTCGCCAGCTTTAATTTGTGCGCAGGCAAACTCGCCGCCTTGTTGTGGCTTGGGCAGAACGCTGTTATCGCCAATAAAGAGGGCGCGTTGGTCGTCCAAGAGGAGCACTAGGTTTTCTTGCCATTGATGGGCATTGCCGCTGATGTCGATATTTAACTGGCTGGCCAACTCCGCCTTGGGCGCTATCACTCCCAATATCTGGGCGTCGAGCTGTTCGATCTCGACCTTGCTAAATACCGCGTATTTTTTTAACTCGGCAAGAGCAAATTGTGCTTCGGTGTTTGAGCAAATAAGCACATAGCCTTGCTGATACTGGCTAATGCGAAAACAGGCCCACAGCTTGCCTTTGGCATTACACTGACCGGCCCAGCGCCAGGTGTTGGCGTCTATATCGATGACGTCTTGCGTCAACTGACCTTGCAGGTAAGACTTGGCATCATCACCATGAACATAAATGGCGGTGTTTTCGGTAACATAAACCGACAAAGTGGACATGCATGACTCCTTTGGTGCACGAGCAATTACTGTGCTTAGTGTAACTTAAGCACCTCTTTGATGACAGCGCCTTAGCGTAAAATAGCTGTGAGCCGGAGGAGATTTTGTTACACTGCTGGGCAGCAGACTATTGAGAGGAAAACCATGGCGAATTTAGATAGTAAGGCGCGTTTACGTTGGGCATGTCGTCGCGGCATGTTGGAGCTGGATGTATTGTTTATGCCATTTGTCGAGCAGGGCTATGATGCCTTAAATGACGAAGACAAGGCGGTGTTTCAACGTTTGCTGGAGGCGGATGATCCGGATCTGTTCGCCTGGTTTATGGGCCATGAGCAATGTAAGGACCCTGAGCTGGCGCGTCTGGTTAAGATCATCCTCGACCGCGTCCGTGTATAGCGGCGCCTTCTCAAACAATATCCCACAACACCGCCCGGTTATGGCGGTGTTTGTTTTTGTCTATGCGCTCTTGTTATTGGCGCACCCGCAATGGCTTTGGGCGCTGTGCAGTGCCTTAATTCTGGCCTTAGGTTATTGCCATTTTTGGTTTCGTTTTCGTCGCTGTTGGCCACATCAGGGCAATGTGCTGATCCAAGGACAACGTGCCGAAGTGCATCAAGCTAATGCTTCTGTTAGCGGTAGGCTGTTGGCTCAATCCCAGGTTTATCCGGGCTTAATTCATTTGCAGCTGCAAGACGATATGGGCGGGAAACGTCATCATGTCTTTATTGCCGCCAGGGCGATGACGCCCGAACACTTTCGTGAGTGTGCCCGGGCGGTGCAATTGGCGCTTAGTCAGCCCCAGGTTTGAGCTCGGTAATATGAGCTTCGGGTAGGTGCTCTGGATAATCCAGGGTGTAGTGCAGGCCACGGCTTTCTTTGCGCGCCAGGGCACTGCGGATGATTAGCTCAGCTACCTGCACCAGGTTGCGCAGCTCCAGCAAATCATTGCTGATGCGGAAGTTGGCATAATATTCGTAAATTTCCTGCTGCAGTAATTCTACCCGGCGCAGAGCTCGCTCCAGGCGTTTGGTGGAGCGCACTATGCCGACGTAATCCCACATAAAGAGGCGCAGTTCATGCCAGTTATGGGTGATCACTACTTCTTCATCCGAGTCACTTACCCGGCTGTCGTCCCATTGTGGCAAGGCCGTGGGCTCATACGGCAAATTCAGCTTGGCGACTATGTCCTTGGCTGCCGCATGGGCAAAGACGATACATTCTAATAATGAGTTGCTGGCCATACGGTTGGCGCCATGCAGCCCGGTGTAGGCGACTTCGCCGATGGCGTAAAGGTTGTCTAAATCCGTTTTGCCGTTAAAGTCGGTCATCACTCCACCACAGGTGTAATGGGCCGCTGGCACTACGGGAATAGCTTCCTTGGTAATATCTATCCCTACACTTAAGCACTTGGCATAAATGGTGGGGAAGTGTTCGATAATAAATTCTTTGTCGCGATGGGAAATATCCAGGTAGACGCAATTAGCGCCCAGGCGCTTCATCTCAAAGTCGATGGCCCGAGCCACTACGTCACGCGGCGCCAGTTCGGCGCGCTCATCAAATTCCGGCATAAAGCGGGTACCATCCGGGCGCAGTAGATAAGCGCCTTCGCCACGCATCGCCTCGGTGATCAAAAAGTTTTGCAACTTAGGATGATACAGGCTGGTGGGGTGGAACTGGTTGAACTCCATATTGGCAACGCGACAACCGGCCCGCCAAGCCATGGCAATACCATCGCCGCTGGCCACATCCGGGTTGGAGGTATAGAGGTAAACTTTACTGGCGCCGCCGGTAGCCAAAGCCACAAAGCGGGCGCTGATGATCTCGACCCGTTCCTTGGCGCGGTTAAATACGTAAAGGCCATGACAATGCTTGCCTTCTTTGCCGAGCTTGGCATCTGTGATCAGGTCGATGGCGTTGTAGTTTTCCAACAGCGTAATATTGGGGTGAGCCAACACCCGCTCAATGAGGGTGGTTTGCACCGCGCGGCCGGTGGCATCGGCAGCATGCAAAATACGGCGATGGCTGTGGCCGCCTTCACGGGTTAGGTGATAGCGCTCATGACCCTTGTCATCGGTTTCCATATCGAAGGGCACACCCTGCTCAATCAACCAGCGCATACAGGTTTTGGCATTGGAGGCCGTGTAGTGCACCGCCTCGCGGGAGCACAGACCGTCGCCGGCGGTGAGGGTGTCTTCAACATGGGATTCAATACTGTCGTTTTTCTTATCGAATACCGCCGCAATACCGCCTTGGGCGTACAGGGTGGAGCCCTCGTTAAGAGCGCCTTTACTGAGTACGGTTACTTGACAATGGTTGGCGAGAGAAAGCGCCAAAGACAGGCCAGCGGCACCGCTGCCGATGATAGCAACGTCGCTGTGATGTTGTTTATTCGGGTTCATGTTATAGTGTCGAGCCGAGGTTTATATTACCTATTATGTTGCCTCTATATGTATCATATTTGCCGCCTGGGCACGACTGAAGTTAACTAAGAACAGAAAAAAAATGCAGTTATTGCGAACTTTTTCATTTCGACCCAGTCAGACTGAGTGTATTTGGTAGCTTGGATACAAGATAAAAGCAAAATAACGCAGAGGAGTACCGGCTCGAATGAGCGAGCAGGATTTGGATTTAGCGCTGGTAAGAAAGGTTCAACAGGGAGATAAAAATGCTTATAACCTGTTGGTCGCCAAATATCAGAACAAAGTAGCAGGATTGATATCGCGTTATGTTGCCAACCAAGGTGACATTGCAGATGTAGCTCAAGAAGCCTTTATAAAGGCGTATAGGGCGCTGCCTAATTTTAGGGGCGACAGCGCGTTTTATACTTGGCTATATCGTATTGCCGTGAACTGTGCAAAGAACTATTTGGTTGCACAGGGGCGCAGGCCGCCGGCAAATGATGTCGATGCTGATGATGCTGAGTTTTATGAAGGTGCAGATTCACTGCGTAGTAATGCCAGCCCAGAAAATTTGCTGTTAAGTGACGAGGTCAGAGACGTCATTTTTGCCACCATTGATAAGCTACCTGAAGATTTGAAAACAGCCATCACTTTACGAGAACTTGAAGGGATGAGCTATGAGGAAATCGCCGCGGTAATGGATTGCCCAGTGGGCACGGTGCGTTCACGTATATTCCGTGCTCGTGAAGCGATAGATAACAAGTTAACTCCGTTAATAGGTGAGTCGTAATTATGACTAAAGCAAAGTGTAGTGAGCAGGACAAAGCCTTTATTTCTGCCTTGGTGGACAATGAAGCCAGTGTCGATACGCTTAACGTTGCTGATGTAGATACAGATACATTGGCTCGTTACAGCCTGATTGGCAATGTGATGCGCTCCGAAACAGCACCTAGCATCCAGTTAGATATAGCCGCGCAGGTAGCCCAACAACTTGAACAAGAACCGGTTCATGCGCAATTCGGCCAAGAGTTTGAGTCAAGCAGGGAAGCACAACCCCAACAGGATAACGTCATCCGCGGTACTTGGTGGCGTGGTATTACGCAAACCGCCATTGCCGCAAGCGTGGCCGTGGTTGCGGTACTGGGCGTCCAGCAATATGGTGCGACGGGCAATGGTGCCGATGAACTACCGCCCTTGCAGTCTAACCCATTTATTGGTGCGGCCTCCCCGGTGAGTTATTCTTCGGAGCCGGCGCTTGAAAATGCCGAACGTGGTTTACGTGAATTACAACATCAGCGCATTGGCGCCCTGGTATTAGAGCATCAGCGTCAGACCCGTGAAGCCGCGCATTTAGCGAACACGGCAAACAAAGATGAGCAAGAACAACAGGAACAATAATAGTTAATGAAGTACCTTTATGTTGTGCTAGTGAGCCTGTGGCTGTTCCCGGCCCAGGCTATGTCGGAGATGACCGCCAAGCAGTGGCTGGACAATATGGCCACCGCGGTTAAACAGCGCAACTTCGTCGCCTCATTTGTGGTGGTGAAAGACCGCGCCATGGAGCCTTACCGCTGGAGTCACGGTATTCATGAAGGGCAGGAACTGGAATTACTGACCTTGCTTAATGGTGCCGGCCTGGAAATGGTGCGCGTTGACGATCGTGTTACCTATTACGAACCCCAAGCTCAACCTTATTCGGTAAAAACCTCGGCGATCAGCGGTCCCATCCCGGAAGTGCTGTTTGGCGACGTGGAACAACTGGCACAAAACTATAATTTCGTGCTTGGTAACAAGGGCCGTATTGCCGGTCGTCCAGCACAGCTATTGCGCATTGAAGCCAAAGACCAGGACAAATACAGCTACTGGGTCTGGCTTGATACCGAAACCTCATTACTGCTTAAGTCCGCCTATGTGAACAATCAGGGTGAATTTTTAGAGCAACTGCAACTGAGTCATATCAATGTCTCGGAAACCCCGGCTCCGGAGTTACTTGAGATCAGCCGTCGTGAATTCCCGGCCCCCTTGCCTCGTAATGAAGAGGCACGAGACCAGGGCAGTTGGCAAATAGGCTGGTTGCCTCAGGGCTTTGAACTACTTAAATCAGATCGCCATAAACTCAATTTAAACAATGAGTTGGCAGATTATTATTTGTATTCCGATGGCTTGGTTGAAGTCTCGGTATTTGTGCAGCGGCCTTTGGCCGGGCAACGTCCGAGCGGCTCGTTAACCTCGGGTGCCACCACCATTTATATCCATAACGCCGGCGCCTTCGATGTCTCGGTGATAGGTAATATCCCCGTCGCTACGGCAAAAAATATAGCCGAGTCGGTACAGCGACCTCTGTAGTTAAGCCCATGATTGAACAAGTTCTTACCGTGGTCGCCGTCAAGGGCGACACCGCGTTTTTACAAGCCGAGCCTAAGCCGGCTTGTGCCGGTTGTAATGGCAAGTGCGGCTCGCAAGTGTTCGCCAAGCTGTTCGGCACAGACAAAAAGCGTTTTCCCTATCAATTTTCCGAGCCTGTGAGCGTGGGCCAAAAGGTTAAACTGGCCCTTGATGACTCGCACATAGTGATGAGTTCATTTGTCGTTTATATCTGGCCGCTGTTATTCGCTTTGGTGACGGCGGTGCTCGCGCAGGCTGTTTTCGGTGTTAGTGAAGGGTTGCAAATAGGCGCCGCATTTGCTGCGGGTGTTCTTGGTTTTATCCTTGCTAAACATAGGCTTAAGCGTGTTGTTCATGATGTGAAAGTGATAAAGATTTACCCTCTTAGCCTGCCAGTATCGCAAAGAGATGGTGATTAGCGTCAATTACAGGTAAAATTGGCCCTTTGTTTACCCGAGCTCAGTTTTAAGAAGTCAGAATCCAATTTATGAAGCATATCCGTAACTTTTCGATTATCGCCCATATCGACCATGGTAAATCGACCCTGTCCGATCGTTTGATCCAAGTGTGTGGCGGCTTAACCGACCGCGAAATGCAGCAGCAAGTATTGGACTCAATGGAGCTTGAGCGTGAACGCGGTATTACCATCAAGGCGCAGAGCGTAACTCTTAACTACACCGCCAAAGATGGTGAAACCTACCAGTTAAACTTTATCGACACCCCGGGACACGTGGATTTCTCATACGAAGTATCACGCTCTCTGGCGGCCTGTGAAGGGGCGCTGCTGGTTGTTGATGCCGGTCAGGGTGTTGAAGCACAAACCCTGGCTAACTGTTACACCGCCATCGAAATGGACCTGGAAGTGGTGCCAATCTTGAACAAGATTGACCTGCCGCAAGCCGATCCTGATCGTGTGGCCGAAGAAATTGAAGACATTGTCGGCATCGACGCCACAGATGCGGTGCAGTGTAGCGCCAAAACCGGTATCGGTATCGATGACGTACTAGAGCGTATCGTGCGTGATATTCCGCCGCCGCAAGGTGATGTGGATGGCCCGCTAAAAGCACTTATTATTGATTCTTGGTTCGACCCGTACCAGGGCGTTGTTTCACTTGTACGTATTATGCAAGGTGAGCTTAAAGCCGGCGACAAGATCAAGATCATGTCGAACGAGCAAGTTCATATTGCCGATAAAGTAGGTATCTTCACCCCGAAGCAGACCACCACGGGTGCGCTGAAAACGGGCGAAGTAGGCTTTATTATCGCCGGTATCAAAGAAATCCACGGTGCTCCTGTGGGTGACACCATTACTCTGGCACGTAATTCAGCACAAGAACGCCTGCCAGGCTTCCAGCGCGTTAAGCCGCAGGTTTACGCCGGTATGTTCCCTATTTCTTCAGACGAGTATGAATCATTCCGCGATGCCCTTGATAAGCTGAGCCTGAACGATGCTTCGCTGTTCTTCGAGCCTGAAAACTCAACGGCCCTGGGCTTTGGTTTCCGCTGTGGCTTCTTAGGCATGCTACACATGGAAATCATCCAGGAGCGTCTGGAGCGCGAATACGATATCGACCTTATCACCACGGCACCGACCGTAGTGTATGAGGTGGTAACCAAAGATGGCACGATTCAAATCGATAACCCGTCTGAGCTGCCGCCGGTAAACGACATTCTTGAAATTCGTGAGCCTATCGTAGAAGCAAATATTCTCGTACCGCAAGAGTACCTGGGTAACGTCATTACCCTGTGTATTGAAAAGCGCGGTATGCAAACCAAGATGAACTATCACGGCAACCAGGTAGCGGTGACTTACGAGCTGCCCATGGGTGAAGTGGTGATGGACTTCTTCGATAAGCTGAAGTCAACCAGCCGTGGTTTCGCATCACTGGATTACAACTTTAAAGAATTCCGCACCGCCGACATGGTACGTGTGGATATTCTTATCAATGGCGACCGCGTTGATGCCCTGGCCATTATTTGTCACCGCGACAACGCTCAAGGCCGTGGCCGTGAACTGGCAGAAGCACTGCGTGAGCTTATTCCACGCCAGATGTTCGACATCGCCATTCAGGCGGCTATCGGCAACCATGTTATTGCCCGTTCAACGGTTAAACAGCTTCGTAAAAACGTAATCGCCAAGTGTTATGGTGGTGACGTAAGCCGTAAGAAAAAGCTACTGCAAAAGCAGAAAGAAGGTAAGAAGCGCATGAAGCAGCTGGGTAACGTTGAAGTTCCTCAAGATGCCTTCTTGGCGATTTTGAAAGTCGGCAAATAATAACAATAAAGGACACCACTGATGGCTGGATATTTTTCCATATTTTTAGTGCTACTTACCCTGGCCTCGGGCCTGATCTGGTTGATAGATCATCTGGTTTATGCCCCCAAGCGCAAGCAGCTTATTGCGCTTGCAGAGGGCGCCAGTGGTAAGCCGCTGGACGAGGAATTAAAAGAGGAAATCGCTCCTGTGCCTGTGCTCACCGAGCATGCCAAGTCGATTTTCCCCATGATAGCCATCATTACCGTATTTCGTTCGTTTTTGTTCGAACCGTTTCAGATCCCATCGGGCTCCATGATGCCAACTCTGTTGGTGGGCGACTTTATCCTGGTACAAAAATACTCATACGGTATTAAGGACCCGGTATGGCGCTCTGAACTGGTAGCTACGGGCAAACCGGAGCGTGGTGATATTGCGGTGTTTAAGTTTCCGCCTAAGCCGGAGCTGGACTTTATCAAGCGTGTTATCGGTCTGCCGGGCGACACCATTGTGTATCGCAACAAGCAGCTGTATATCAAACCGCATTGTGAGCAAGGCCAGGCCGAGCAGGGCAGTTTGCTTTGTGGCGAATACAATAAAATTGCACTAGATATAATTAATAAAGATGAGTTTATGCAAGGGAGTCAGCAACTTGTGCGTCTTGAAGAAGACCTTGACGGCCTTAAGCATGATATTTTAATAAACCCAAGACTGCCTGAGTTTAAGAGCAAGTACTACCAACAACAAGGCACCAAGATTGACGAGTGGGTTGTTCCCGAAGGTCATTATTTTATGATGGGCGACAACCGCGACAATAGTGAAGACGGTCGCGCTTGGGGATTCGTTCCAGAGCCTAACCTGGTAGGTAAAGCGGTCTTTATTTGGATGAGTTTTGAATTTGAAAACACAGCCGATGACTTCTTGCCAAGTTGGGTGCCAACCAGTGTTCGCTTTGAACGCTTAGGTAATATTCAGTAACAATGAAGAAAAACGTAACAGAACTGTACAGTAAAATAGGATATAGCTTTATTGACCAGGGCTTGCTTGAGCAAGCCCTGACTCATCGCAGCCATAAGGGCCAGCATAACGAGCGCCTGGAGTTTCTTGGTGACTCGATTTTAAGCTTTGTCATCGCCAACGCCCTGTATCACAAGTTTCCTAAGGCGCGCGAGGGCGATTTGAGCCGCATGCGTTCAACTTTAGTGCGCGGCCAAACCCTGGCCGAATTTGGCCTTGAGTTTAACCTGGGCGAGTACCTGCGCCTGGGCCCGGGTGAGCTTAAAAGCGGCGGTTATCGCCGCGAGTCGACCCTGGCCGATGCGGTAGAAGCCATTATTGGCGCCGTATTCCTGGACTCAGATATCGACACCTGCAGCGACTTGGTACTGCAATGGTACGCCTCGCGCTTGGACTCTATTTCCCCGGGAATGAATCAAAAAGACCCTAAGACTCTGCTACAAGAGTTTTTACAGGCCCGTAAGTTACCCCTGCCGGGTTATACGGTGATCGATACCAAGGGTCAGGCGCATAACCAGACGTTCACGGTTGAATGTATCGTTGAAGGGATGGAAAGTATTATCTCTGTGGGCAGTTCGCGCCGTAAGGCGGAGCAAAAAGCCGCAGAAAAAGCCTTAAAGATATTAAAGAATGACAGCTGATACGCACACACAGCCACACTGTGGCATGGTGGCCATTGTAGGCCGCCCGAACGTAGGTAAATCAACCTTGTTGAACAAAATTGTTGAGCAGAAGGTGAGTATTACCTCGCGTAAACCGCAAACTACGCGCCACCGCATTATGGGCATTCATACCGAAGATAATTATCAAACCGTGTATGTGGACACCCCGGGCCTGCATGTGGAAGAAAAGCGCGCCATTAATCGTTTAATGAACCGCGCCGCCTCAAGCTCTATCGGTGACGTTGAGCTGATCATCTTTGTGGTTGAAGGGACGCACTGGACCAATGACGACGAAATGGTGTTGAACAAGGTCTGTGCCGGTAAAACACCCGTGCTCTTGGTGATGAATAAAACCGATCAGGTGAAAGACCAGGAACTGATCCCCAAGCATCTGCTCTGGCTCAGTGAAAAAGGCGACTTTGCCGGTATTATTCCGGTTTCCGCCAAGAATAATCGCAATCTTGACCTGATCAAAAAAGAAGTGCGTAAGCGCTTACCACAAAGTGAATTTTACTTCCCGGAAGACTATGTTACAGACCGTTCCATGCGCTTTATGGCGGCGGAGATCGTGCGTGAAAAGCTAATGCGCTTTATGGGAGACGAGTTACCCTATTCTGTGACCGTGGAAATCGAGCAGTTTAAATGGCAAGACAACGGCGTATGGCAAATTAACGCCCTGATCCTGGTTGAGCGCGAAACGCAAAAGCGCATGGTCATAGGTAACAAGGGTGAAAAGCTGAAAACCATCGGCCGTGAAGCCCGTCGCGATCTCGAAGATATGCTCGACAACAAGGTGTTCCTTGAGCTGTGGGTCAAGGTGAAATCGGGTTGGGCGGACGATGAACGCGCCCTGCGTAGCCTAGGTTACGGCGAAGACTAAGCCCATGAATGCGGGCTTTGAGCGCGCCTTTTTACTGCATCGACGGGCCATTAGCGACTCGCAATGGCTGGTCGATTTTGTGGTCGAAAATCGCGGCCTGATGCGCATGATAGCGCGCCTAAGCGGTAAGCAGGCGATCAAACACAAAGCCCAGTTACAACCATTCCAAGCACTCCTTATTCGCTATCAAGGCAATGGCGAGCTCAAATACCTGCAACACTTTGAACTCGACACCGCCTTGGAGCCACTGCGCGGCGACAAGCTCTATTGCGGCTTCTATATGAATGAATTGGCGGCGCGCATCATCCCCATCAATGAGCCTCTGGAGCAGATATTCTCCCTCTATTCCCAGCACTTGCAGGAACTCGCAGGAGCTAAAGATCTGGGTGCCAGTTTACGCTGTTATGAGTTGCAGCTGCTGGAGAGCCTGGGCTATGGCGTCAACTTTGACAGCGACTATCAGGGCGATGCCATTGATGCCAAAGGACAATACGATTACTATCCCGAGCAGGGTTGGGTACGCCAGGCACAACCGGTGCAGGGTTACGGTTTTAGCGGTGCGCATATTCTTGCGTTTGCCCGTTATGATTTTTCCGAGCCGCAAATACAAAGGGCGGCCAAGCATTTTTGTCGTTATATACTCAAACCCTTGCTTGGCAACAAACCACTAAAAAGCAGAGAACTATTTAAATCAAGGTAAGGCAGCATGAAAGAGATTCTACTAGGCGTTAACGTTGACCATATCGCCACTTTACGTCAGGCCCGTGGCACCACTTATCCGGATCCGGCCCATGCCGCCGCAGTCGCCGAGCATGCCGGTGCCGACGGGATCACCATTCACCTGCGTGAAGACAGACGTCATATTCAAGACCGTGACGTCTATGTGATGAAAGACACCATACAAACACGCATGAACCTGGAAATGGCGGTCACCGAAGAAATGCTCGCCATTGCCCTGGAAGTAAAACCGGCCTTTGTCTGCCTGGTGCCGGAAAAGCGTGAAGAGTTGACCACAGAAGGCGGCCTGGATGTAGTAGGGCAGTACGACAAGGTGGCCGATGCGGTAAAACGTTTAAGCGATGCCGGTATTAAGGTAAGCCTCTTTATCGATGCCGATGAAGCGCAAATTGATGCCAGCGTAAAAGCCGGTGCTCCTTATATCGAAATTCACACCGGCGCCTATGCCGATGCCGAAAACGACGCCGAGCAAGCGGCAGAGCTTGAGAGCATCCGCGCTGGCGTACAATATGCCCACGCTCAAGGCCTGGTGGTTAACGCCGGTCATGGCTTGCACTACCATAATGTAAAGCCTATCGCAGCAATGCCTGAGATTTACGAGCTTAACATTGGCCATGCGATCATCGCCCGTGCGGCCATCGATGGCATGGAAAAGGCCGTACGTGATATGAAACGTCTGATGCTAGAGGCGCGGGCCTAAGAGGGAAGGGGGTCAGGACGCTGATGGCGTTTTGATATTGAGATACTTTCTTTGGAAAGCCGGTGTTTATCGCCGGCTTTTTTGTTTTTGTTGAGATCTTGTCGGGTCGCCGACCTCGACTTAGAGGAAATGCTTGTCCATTTCCTCTAAGAACTCCTAGGACACCCGTGATTCGCTTATGCTTCCGAACTCAGCGTTTTGTTAAACGTTCCGCTTAGCTTTCAACGCGGTTTAACGAGGTGTCCTACCTCGATAAACCTAACTCCGCCTCCATGCTCCGTTGTTGCAAGCACACTCCACAACAAAAGCTGATTTCTCCTGCGCGAATCCAAACGGGAAGGTCGATACCTGTTACTTCAGAATTTGCTGATGGGCCGATAAGTGTCTTGTTAGCAGACTTACGCAAAAAGACGATACAGTCCATAATAAAACCCCAAGCCTAAAAAGGCTGCAAAATGCCCCATCCACTTTGTTGCTGAGTCAGAGGATTTACTCTGGAAATAGCCAACAACAAAACCTAAGAACAGTACTGGTAAGAACAATGCCATTGGAATAATCGTAGCACTCGGCGTTCCTTCATACTCCCTAAGACTCTCGATGAGCTGCTTTAACTTTTTGGGCAGTACCGAATTAGCATAAAGCGCTGGAAATAACGAAAAGTACACCCAGAAGAAACCTAAAAAAAATGTGGGCAGAACTAATGCAAACCATTCCTTATTAATAGCTCTTTCCTCTTGTCTGCTAACGCCTCACCAAGAGGTGAGTAATTGTTGGATAAAATGTGAAACGAAGCGGAGCCAAGCCAACTGTTACAAGTCCCGTTTCAGTGGTTTGTTATGTGAAATTACACGTTCTCCATGAAAATTCCACCTGATTTGCATAGTTACTTCAGATATAGGCTGTGAAATAAATTCCTGAACCTTATCACAACGTACTACAACACCATCGGTGCTTAGAGGCACAAGTTGACCAGTCCAAGCTGAGCAATTAGCAATTAGTTTTTTTTCATCTGTATATGCCTCAAAATCAACCTCCACAGTCTTCCAAGTACTACTACCTTTGTTACTTATAACACCTGAAATCTCTATCACATCGCCCATATCTTTATAACTTTGAATGCTGAAATATAAATCATGGCTCGGGTCATAATACATATCAGGAATATCACTTAAAAACAGTTCATCAGAGCTGATTGTCATCGACTCTCTTAACTGCTGCGCTTTTTCCATAGCATCTTCGAAGTCATTCAATCGATCTTTTTTACTTAGGTGATAGTGTGCTTCATCAACAATAGATATTCCCAGACCTAAAAGAACACCAATACCTAAGTATTTAAATACTGACTTCACGAATTTACCCCTTTCACATAACGCCGTAATAAACGGCACAAAATAGCAGGCTAAAATTGGCGACGAAGGAGCACAAGCCTGCTGTTTTGTGTCCTTTTTTTAATTACTTTGTTAGCTGTACGATTTTTATGATTTTGTTTTCTTTAGCTATTGTTAAGTAGCTAATTTCTAGGCAATTACCATTTTTTATAACTTTACCTGGTAACTCTTTTTCATAGAAAAAAGGTGTTCTTGTAAAGCTATTATAAGAAAACTCGACCTCTTTCACTTCGAATGTTGCTGTATGTCTCTTAACTTCGTCTAGACGATAGTTTTGAATACAACCTGATACAAGTGAAAACCCACCCGAATCAATCTGTTTTTTTACATCGATATCTTGTCGTAACTCTGAGTATGTACCAAACAATGCAATGAAAAAAATCAATCCAAAAATTGTTAAAAGCCAATTTCGTGAAATCTTAACCATGCTCAATACAAGATCAGAGGCGGCTGGCAAACTAACAAAAGCTGCAAGCAAAAATAAAACAGGTAGCACCCACAAAAAGTAATCAATGCTGGGGTTTAAACTGATTTCAAAATATGGGCTCAAATTTCACCTAGTACAGCTAACAATTTAATATCGAGCGATTGGGTCGTTTTTCTACCGCAATCTGTCTCGTTTTTGTCCTAAGACCATTGATAGCAAATTTAGGAAGTACTTACCAGCATTGAAGTTACGAGACATTGCTATAAACCTGGACACGACAAAAACGACCGATTGGGTCGTTTTCCTGACTATGGGAGAAACTCATCGATTATGGATGGATAACCAGTAATTTCGGTGGAAGTATGAACGTCAGTTTTCCGCTTAATCGAGGCTGCCTGGAAGGGACATTGGTCAAAATTATATTTCCAGAACTTGTTTTTAACTGTAATGCCTGCGACATGCTCTCAAGATAAGTAACGAATTGTGGTGATTCTTGGTGTTTATCAAACGATGCTCTTGCTTATTAAATAAATTATGTGTGGATGTTTATAGTAGACGGCAAATATTTTCGTTAATTTAGCCATCACATGTAGAGGTGCTAATATTCATTATCTATAGGATTTACATTGCAGATATTACAGAAGCTACTTTTTGGAACGAGGGACTGTTGTTATGAATGGATATCGTATCTTACCTTTAGCGCTAGCTTTAGTTCACTTAACTGGATGTGATTTTATTCCACCCAGTAAAGAAGAAGTATACAAACCTTTTATAAGCCTGAAAGAAAAGTACTCAAAACAAGAGAAACCGCAAGTACCGCTTTCACCAGTTGATTCTTTGCTGTTTCAATCGATACATCACCCTGGCGTGTTATTAAGCTCGGGCAGTACGAGTGGGTTCGCGTTGAACCAAGGCGCTTTGTATATAGACACAAAAAACACCCCACTAGGCTCATTTGAAATTTCAGCAAAAAATATTAGGGCTTGTACATGTCTAAGTTTTGGCTCTGGTGAGATTTACACAGAAGTTTTACTGGCTGAAGAAGGGCTAATTTTGAGCTTAGGCTACTCAGGTATAGCTAGTAAAACGATTGACTGGTGTTACGCTAATAACAAACCAGTTATTTCTAACTCACTCCAAAGAGATTGGTTATATGATAAGCGCCCCCTCCCGGACTTCGACAACTATACTCAAGTGAGTCGAAAGCTATACGATGAGCAGTATAAACAAGCGTGCCAAGGGTTCTAGTATAGTGTCGGTGAAATAGTTTTATCGTTATACGAAAAGCTCTTCCTCGACTTAAAATCAATTGAGCTTCCGCTCCTCGCTCTTAGTCATCTAACAGATTGCGATATCCTAAATTTGAAAGTCGGTGCAGCAGCTTAATCCCCTTACATTGCATCCGAAGCGCGGTACGAGAAGAGTAATCGCCAGCAGGACGCTGGCGAAAACATGCTCAGGGCAGGGAAGGCCTGTGCATGTTGGTTACGTTCATTTCTCGTATTGGGATGAGGAAACCATGCAATGTCGGGGCGCCTTGGGGTTCTTAGGGGTGGTTGGCGTAAACCACCCCTAAGGTGTCGTCGCCAATGCGACAAGATCTTAACGCTTAAAGCAAACTGACCAGTGCGTCCACTAGTCACCCAAAACCGGGGTTCCAAGGGGGCTCGCCCCTTGGGTGTGATGGTAATCACACCAGCGGTCATAAAGAGTTGTTCTTCTCCAACCCCGCATCCGTCAGCAAATTCCTGAGCTCATCCAGCAATTCCAGCAGCTCGGGCTCGATATCATTGATGCTGGCCTGCTCCTTCATGGCCGTTTCAATCAGCTCGGCGAGCTTTTTCAGCTTCGGCACGCCGGTATAGCAGCAGGCGCCGTGGAACTTGTGAATAATAGACAGCAGGCGCTGATGATCCTTGGCGGCGATGGCTTCTTCTATCAGGCTGACGGTTTCCGGAATGCTGAGCAGCAGCATATTGAGCATTTCCTGGGCCAGGTCTTCCTTGCCGCCGGCGCGTTGCAGGGCCAGATCCCAGTTCAGGCCATTGCTGGCAAAGGGAGGTGTGCTTGGGGGGCTCTTGTTGACGTGGCGCTCGCGCAGGCGCTTATGATCGGCGCCGTGCTCCATAAGTACTTCGTGGAGCATGTCCTCGTCCAAAGGCTTGGTCAGGTAGCTGGCAAAGCCAACTTCCTTAAGCTGTTCTTTCTCCCCGCTTAGGGCGTGGGCGGTCACGGCTATGATTGGCGTGTCTTCATTGAGAGAGGACTCGCAAATGAGCTTACAGGCGGTAATGCCGTCCATAATCGGCATTTGTATGTCCATAAAGATCATATCGTATTTATGACTCTTACAGACCTCCACCGCCTGGGCACCGTTATGGGCTGTATCCAGCTCTTCCACCTGCTCTTCAAGCAAGGCGCAGATCAGTTTCAGGTTGGCATCGTTATCGTCTACTACCAAGGCTTTCAACGGCAAGCGGCTGGCCTTGCGGTCCTGGGTGTGAATGGTGGGGTGATCAAGACGATAGGGCGCCGCCATCATTTCACAGAACTTACGATGATTAATGGGTTTGCTGAGGCAGCCATCGGCACCACTGCCCACTAAGGCCTCGCGCATATTATGCGACACAGTATTGAGCAGCAAATAGATATAGTCACTGTGTGGGCGCACCATGGAAATGAGCTGTTTCATCAGCCCCATGGACTCGACACCGCCGGCATCGCCAAGTACACAGATATCAAATTTAAAGGAGCCGGTGAGTACTTGCTCTAGCTCTTCCAGGTTGCGACAGCCGCTTACATGCACACCCCAGGCATGCAATATGCTGGTGGTGGCCATGTAGCTGTGCTCATTTTGCTCGAAATACAGCACCCGCTTAGTGGCTAACGAGCCGCAGGGCAGTTCGGTTTGGAAATGATGGTCCGGCAGCTTAAACACAGCATTAAAAGTAAAGCAGGTGCCCTTACCCGGGGCGCTGTTCAAGGTGATGCGTCCGCCCATGGCTTCAACCAAATGCTTGGTGATCATAAGCCCCAGGCCGGTGCCGCCAAACTTACGGGTGATGCTGGAGTCGGCCTGGCCAAAGGGGGTAAACAAGGTGTCTTGTTTATCCATGGCAATGCCGACGCCGGTGTCTTTTACCGAGATCAACAAGGAGGTGCGCTCATCGGCCAGCAGGCGACTACTAATATCTATATTGATCTCACCCTGCTCGGTAAACTTAATGGCGTTACTCACCAGGTTGGTAAGAATTTGTCGAAAGCGGGTTGGGTCGCCAAACAGTTGCTCGGGCACATTGGGGTTTACATGAATCGACAGCTCCAGGTTTTTCTCATGGGCGCCGGGGGCGAGCAGGGTCAGCACCTCGTTCACCGCATCGCGCAATTGGAATTGAATGCTTTCGAGCTCCATGGCGCCGGCTTCAAGTTTGGAGAAGTCGAGAATATCGCTGATGATGCTAAGCAGGCTGTTGGCCGAGGCCTCTATGGTATCCAGGTAATCTTTTTGGCTCTTATTAAGCGGCGTTTTATAAAGCTGGCGAGCAAAGCCAATAACCCCATTAAGCGGGGTGCGTAGCTCGTGACTCATCTTCGCTAAGAAGTCGGACTTAACCTTGTTTGCAGCCAGGGCCTCGCGTTTGGCGATATTGAGCTGAATATTCTGGGTCTCATACTGCTCCAGGGTTTCCTGGTAGTCGGCGGTGGCCTGGTCGATATGACGCTGCATCTCGTCTTTTTCATCGGCCATATATTCGGTGATGCTCACTAGGCCCAAGCGCAGTTGCTCCAGCTCGCCTTGCATGGTCTGGGTAATGTTTTGCGGCACTTCGCCCCGGGCCACTTCGCCGGTAGCGCGTACCAAACGTGACAAGGGCTGGGTGATCATACGGCTCAGACGAATGGAGAGCACCACGGCAAAGCCGATGGCTAATAAGATCACAGCGGCACTGATTAAAATGGCTCTTTGTTGCTCTATTACCGCGGCCTGGCGGTTAAATTGCACCATCACAGTGCCGGCGGTTTGAAACGGCAAATGGCTGGGGGTATTGGGGTTGAGTACGCCCTGATAAAAAATTAAAAATTCATCGTCGTGAATGGCCTTATTCAGGCTCTGATGCACCTCGGGGGGAATAGTAGTCAGACGGTCAAAATTGCGATGTAAATTGCTGGTCACCACCAAGGAATCGCTGGCGTCAAAAATGGCCACGGACTTTACAAGCGGCGAGTGCATATTGTGAATATGGCGAGCTATGCGCTCTAACGTAGCCTTGTCGTTCTTAACTAAGGGTTGCTCTATGGCAATACTTAATGGCTCGATTATGGTGCTGCCTTGCTCGATGAGAAATTCATCCAACTCCAGGTAGCGATTTATAGTAAAATAGCCGCCGAGCAATAGACCAATCACCACGGTAGGCACCAAGGTCAGGATCAGGACTGAATCCCGAAGGCCTAGTCGGTTCATAAGCAAACAAATAAATGAGACTGTGTTAAGTTTAGGTTATAGCTTACACCGATCTTTATCAATGTAAATTAGGGCGGGGCATGGCGAACTTTTTTAAGCCAAGTAAAAAACAAGTTAAAAATCAAACACAAGAATTGGGCATCCAGAGTATGGATCACCATGGACGCGGCGTGGCAAAAAATAACGGCAAGGTTGTTTTTGTTAATGGAGCCCTGGCGGGGGAGCGCGTTCTGGCACGTATTAATGCCGATAAGAAAAGCTACGCAGAGGGCCAATGCATTAAGGTGCTTGAGCCCAGCGCAGCGCGGGTTAAGCCCATGTGCCAGCATTATCATCAATGCGGCGGTTGTAACTTGCAGCATCTTGAGTTGCAGGCGCAGCTGGATGCCAAGCAGCAGGCGGTGGGCGCTCTTTTTGCCAAGTTTACCGGCCAAAGCGAATTACCTTGGCAGGCCCCAATCGAAAGTCAGCCCTGGCATTATCGCCGCAGTGCCCGTATCAGTATTTTCCATGATAAGAATCGCGGCCTGCAGGTGGGCTTTCGCCAGCAAGGTTCCAAGCAGATAGTTAATATCGAACACTGCCCGGTGTTGGAGCAGGGCTTTGATGCGGTCTTTGCATTTTTCCGCGCCCAGATAGAGCAGCATCCGGCGCTGCGTTCAGTATCGCATTTGCAGTTGGTGGCCACAGAAGACACCCATTACATAGTAGTACGTCATACTAAGGCCATCGTCGACAAGGTGCAGCAACGAGTCGAAGAGCAGGCCAGCGAGCATGACTGGACCTTGGTTTGGCAGCACAGCGCCGAGCAGGCGCTGCCGGCGGCCAGCTATCATATTAAACAAGGTGAACTGTCCTTGCGGTTCGGCCTGGATAATTTTATTCAGGTCAATGCCGAGGTGAACGAGCAGATGCTTAACCAGGCCATGCAGTGGTTGGCGTTAGGTGCCGATGAGCAGGTGTTGGATTTGTTTTGCGGTGTCGGCAACTTCTCCTTGCTGGCAGCTAAGCAGGCAAAAAGAGTGGTCGGTGTTGAGGGCGTGGCCTCGGCTGTGGACTATGCTCAGTTAAATGCCAAGGCCAATGAATTGGATAATTGTCAGTTTCATTGTTTTGATTTAACCGAGCCCTTGGCGCAGGCGAGTTGGTTTGATAAAAACCTCGATGTGTTGCTGCTTGATCCGTCGCGCATGGGCGCCGAGGCCATACTTGCGCAATTACCGCTCAAACAGTTCAAACGCGTCTTGTACGTGTCTTGTGATCCCGTTACTCTGGCAAGAGACAGCAAAACGATACTGGCAGCGGGTTTTTCGCTCAATAAGCTGGGAATTATGAACATGTTCCCGCACACAGGTCATATCGAAACAATGGCATTATTTACACGGGGGTAGAGTCCGCCATGGTGGCAACAAGACAGTCGCATCGCACCGATATCGAAAACTTCGACAGCGCCTTAAAGCAGCTGGCGTTAAGTGACGACAAGTATCAGTTGGTCAAAGCGGCCACCGAATACTGCGGTGAGCACCGCAATGCCGACAGCGACCGATTGGCGTTGGAAATGGTGGAAATTCTGGCGCAACTCAACCTTGATGCAACCTCCCTGGCCACCGCCTACCTGACGCCCTATTTTATCGCCAATAAAATCGCTATCAGTGATGTTAGCGAGGACTTCAATAAGGATGTCGGCCTGTTACTGACCGGGGTGGAGCAAATGGCCACCATCAGCACCCTGGCTCATGCCTCAAGCGGCCAGGTGCAGGTGGATAAGATCCGCCGCATGCTGCTGGCCATGGTGGAAGATGTGCGTGCCGTAGTGATCAAGCTGGCGCAGCAGGTGTGTTATCTGCGCGAGGTGAAAGATGCCAGCGAAGAAGAGCGGGTCATAGCGGCCAAGGAAACCAGTAATATTTTTGCCCCTTTGGCAAACCGTTTGGGTATTGGCCAGCTGAAATGGGAGCTCGAAGATCTCGCGTTTCGCTATTTGCACCCGCAAACCTATAAACGCATCGCCAAGTTATTAGAAGAAAAGCGTCTCGACCGCGAAGAATATATGCGCGACATGGTCAAGCAGGTGCAAACCAAGCTGGACGAAGTCGGCATTAAGGGCGAGGTCTATGGCCGCCCTAAGCATATCTACAGCATCTATAAGAAGATGAGCAAAAAGAACTATGAGTTCGACCAGCTCTTCGATATTCGCGCCATGCGTATCGTGGTGGATAAAATTCAGGACTGTTACGGCGCCCTTGGTGTGGTGCATACCAGCTGGCGCCATCTGCCTAAAGAATTTGACGATTATGTCGCCACCCCTAAGCCGAACGGTTATCAGTCCATTCATACCGTGGTTTTTGGCCCCGAGGGCAAAACCGTGGAGATTCAAATTCGCACCGCGCAGATGCATGAGGATGCCGAGCTCGGTGTGGCCGCGCACTGGATGTATAAAGAAGGAGCGCTGGGCGGTCGCGACAGCGGTTATGAGCAAAAAATCAGTTGGCTGCAAAAGATTCTGCAATGGCAAGAGGAAGTGGTCGACGGCACAGACCTGGCAGATGAACTGAAAAACCAGGTGGTGGAAGACAGGGTCTATGTCTTTACCCCGCGCGGCGATATTTTTGACTTGCCCTATGGCGCCACGCCGTTGGACTTTGCCTACTATATTCACTCCAATGTTGGCCATCGCTGCATTGGTGCCAAGGTATTTGGCAAAATTGTGCCTTTTACCTATCAGTTGCAAACCGGCGATCAGGTGGAAATTCTTACCCAGAAAGAGCCGAATCCGAGCCGCGACTGGGTCAATCCATCCCTTGGCTATATTCGCTCATCACGGGCACGGGCGAAAATCCATCACTGGTTTAAACAGCTCGACAGGGATAAAAACCTGCAGGCTGGTAAAGACATACTTGATAACGAGCTGCAGAAGCTGGATCTTACCTACAAGGATCTCGACCCGGCTATTAAGCGCTTTAACTTCACCAATCTGGATGACCTGCTGGTGGCCATAGGCGCCGCCGATGTGCGTCTAAACCAGCTGTTGAACTTTGTGCAAAACAAGGGTGAGCCTGAGCCGCAAATTAAGTTTAAACAGCCCAGTCGCAGCACCAAGGCGGATAAAAACGGCATAGTGGTGGAAGGCGTCGGCTCCCTGATGAGTCATATGGCCGGCTGCTGTGAGCCGGTGCCCGGCGATTCCATTTGTGGTTATATCACCCAGGGTCGGGGCATTGCCGTGCACCGCAGTGACTGTGAGCAATTCGCCACCTTACAGGAGCGCCACCCGGAGCGCATCGTTGAGGTCAGCTGGTCGGCAAAAACCAGCAGCGATTTTGCACTCTCTATTAAGGTAGAAGCCAATGACCGCCAGGGGCTTATTCGTGATATCAGCTCGGTGCTGGCCAATGAAAAGGTCAATGTGCTGAGCATGAATGTGAATACGGTGGACGAGAAACAGCTGGCGATTTTCAATATGAAGATTGCGGTGTCGGATTTAAGCAGTACCAACCGCTTACTGACTAAGCTGATGCAAATCGAGGGCGTGTATGATGCCTCTCGTGTGGGAGCCGGTGGATGAGTCACAACACCATTGCCGAGCTGCAGGCCATAATGGCCAAGTTGCGCTGCCCTGAGTCCGGTTGTGACTGGGACCTGGCGCAAACCTTTAAAACCATAGTGCCGCACACCCTGGAAGAGGCCTATGAGGTGGCCGACACCATAGAGCGTGGCGCCTATGATGAACTCAAGGCGGAACTGGGTGACTTGCTGTTTCAGGTCATCTTTTACAGCCAGCTGGCCAGTGAGCAACAACTATTTGACTTTAATGCCGTGGTTGCCGAGCTCAATAGCAAGTTAAAACAGCGCCACCCTCATATTTTTGCCGATGGCCAAGCCCGGGATAATTGGGAAACCCGCAAGCATCAGGAGCGCCAGGCCAAGGGGCAGGCGCATCTGCTCGATGACATTCCCACCAACCTGCCAGCGCTCAGCGCTGCAAATAAAATTCAAAAGCGCGTTGCCGCCGTAGGCTTTGACTGGCCCAGTGTCGATGGTGCTCTGGACAAGGTCGCCGAAGAAGTACTTGAGGTGCGCGAGGCCATAGAGCATGACCCAAATAGCGAGCACTGCGCCGAGGAACTTGGCGACCTGCTGTTTGCCACGGTAAATGTTGCCCGCCACCTAGGTCGTGACCCGGAGCAGTTGCTGCGTCAGGCCAACCGCAAGTTTAGCCGACGTTTTAATGGCGTCGAGGAACAACTGGCGGCTCAAGGGCTGAACCTGGAAAACGCCGATCTAGAGCAGATGGAAGCGGCCTGGCAGGCGGTAAAAGAGCACGAGTAAGGGCGCTCCCTCGGGTGCCCCAAAGGGCGCTCTTCGAGATTAATTTTAGCTGGATTGGCCGAGGGGGCTTTGCTATACTATCGCCCCGTCTTGATTCTATAATTTAATCCATTTCCTGATATCTTAGGGTTCGCATGAGTACAAAATTTATCTTCGTTACAGGCGGGGTGGTTTCCTCGTTGGGTAAAGGTATTGCTGCTGCATCATTGGCAGCGATCTTAGAAGCACGTGGCTTAAAAGTCACAATCTTAAAGCTGGATCCTTATATCAACGTTGATCCGGGCACCATGAGCCCAATTCAACACGGTGAAGTGTTCGTTACCGAAGACGGTGCAGAGACGGACCTTGACCTTGGTCACTATGAGCGTTTCATTCGCACCAAGATGACCAGCCGCAACAACTTCACCCAAGGTCGTGTATACGAAGATGTTCTTCGTCGCGAGCGTCGTGGTGAGTACCTGGGTGCAACCATTCAGGTTATCCCGCACATCACTAACGACATTAAACGTCGTGTAGTTGAAGGTGCAGAAGGTCATGATATCGCCATCGTTGAGATCGGCGGTACCGTAGGTGACATCGAGTCACAACCTTTCTTAGAAGCCATTCGTCAGCTTGGTACCGAAATCGGTCGCGAGCGCGCCTTGTTTATGCACCTAACGCTGGTGCCATTCTTAGGCCCTGCGGGCGAAGTGAAAACCAAGCCGACTCAGCACTCTGTAAAAGAGCTGCGTTCTATCGGTATTCAGCCAGACATCCTGGTATGTCGTTCGGCCTGTAAACTACCGGGTAATGAGCGTGCCAAGATTGCCCTGTTCACTAACGTTGAAGAAAAAGCGGTTATCTCGCTACAAGACGTAGACAGCATTTATAAGATCCCGGCGCTGCTTAAGTCGCAGGATCTGGACAACATCATTTGTCGTCGTTTCTACCTGGATTGCCCGGAAGCGGATCTATCCGAGTGGGAACAAGTACTTTACCAAGAGTCGAACCCTACTGGTGAAGTGACTATCGGTATGGTGGGTAAATACATCGAACTACCGGATGCCTATAAGTCGGTTAACGAAGCCCTTAAGCATGCTGGTTTGAAAAACCGCCTGACAGTGAACATTCAGTACGTTGACTCACAAGATATCGAAAGCAAGGGCGTTGACCTGCTGAAAGGTCTTGATGCCATCTTGGTACCGGGCGGCTTCGGCGGCCGTGGTGTTGAAGGCAAGATCATGGCGGCCAAGTATGCCCGTGAAAACAAGGTGCCTTATCTAGGTATCTGTTTAGGTATGCAGGTGGCGCTAATTGAATATGCGCGTAACGTAGCCGGTCTTGAAGGCGCGAACTCAACCGAGTTCGATGCTAACTCGCCGCACCCTGTAGTGGGCCTTATCACCGAATGGCTTGATAAAGACGGTAATGTTGAAGTACGTGACGAAGCGTCTGATTTAGGCGGCACCATGCGTCTTGGCGCTCAGCTTTGTCATCTGAAAGAAGGTTCAAAGGTACGTGAAGTGTACGGCAATGATCAAATCGTTGAGCGTCACCGTCACCGCTATGAAGTGAACAACAACTATGTTGAGCAGCTTGAGCAAGCGGGTCTTGAGTTCACCGGTCTTTCCGAAGATAAGAAGCTGGTGGAAATCATTGAAAACAAAGATCACCCTTGGTTTATTGCGGCGCAATTCCACCCGGAATTCACCTCAACGCCACGTGATGGTCACCCACTATTTGAAGGTTTCGTGGCGGCTGCACACAGCTTCCAGAAGCAGTCTTCGTAATCGATCGTACTAAGCCGTGCCCATGCACGGCTTTTTCGTTTTTATACCCCTTGCCCAGAGGCGCCAAGAATCGGCCCCGGGGGGAGGGAGTACTAAACCTGGGACAAGAGGAATCATTCGAGATGTCAGAAATTGTTAAAGTGATTGGCCGTGAAGTTATGGACTCACGCGGTAACCCAACTGTTGAAGCCGAAGTATACCTAGCCAGCGGTGCTTGGGGTCGTGCTTGTGCACCTTCTGGTGCTTCAACCGGTACACGTGAAGCGCTTGAGCTACGCGATGGCGACAAGAGCCGTTACCTGGGTAAGGGTGTATTGAAGGCCGTAGGTTATGTAAATAACGAAATCGCCGCCGCCCTTAAAGGCCAAAATGCGCTTGAGCAGCGTGCAATCGATAACATCATGCTTGAGCTTGATGGCACCGAAAACAAAGAAAAGCTAGGCGCAAACGCCATCCTGGCGGTATCGCTAGCAAACGCTAAAGCGGCAGCTCAGGACAAGGGTGTTGAGCTATTCGAACACATCGCCGACATCAATGGTACATCTGGCCAGTATTCAATGCCTGTGCCTATGATGAACATCATCAATGGTGGTGAGCATGCGGATAACAACGTTGATATCCAAGAGTTTATGGTTCAGCCGGTAGGCGCTCCTAGCTTCAGCGAAGCGCTACGCATGGGTGCGGAAATCTTCCACAGCCTGAAAAAAGTACTAAGCGCACGCGGCCTAAACACTGCGGTAGGTGACGAAGGTGGTTTTGCACCTGACCTTAAGTCAAACGAAGAAGCCTTGGAAGTGATCGCCGAAGCCGTTGCTGCTGCCGGTTACGAGCTAAACAAAGACGTAACCCTAGCGCTAGACTGTGCCTCTTCAGAGTTCTACCACGATGGTAAATACGACCTTAAAGGCGAAGGCAAGGTATTCGACTCGGCTGGTTTCGCCGACTTCCTTGCAGACCTAGCGGCACGTTACCCTATCGTTTCAATCGAAGACGGCCTGGACGAAAGCGACTGGGCGGGTTGGAAAATTCTAACCGATAAGATTGGCGACAAGGTACAGCTAGTGGGCGACGATCTATTCGTAACCAACACTAAGATCCTAAAGCGTGGTATCGACGAGAACATTGGTAACTCTATCCTTATCAAGTTCAACCAGATCGGTTCACTGTCTGAGACGCTTGATGCAATCAAGATGGCTAAAGACGCCGGCTTTACTGCGGTTATTTCACACCGTAGTGGCGAAACCGAAGACGCGACAATCGCCGACCTTGCGGTAGGTACTGCTGCTGGCCAGATCAAAACTGGTTCACTATGTCGTTCAGACCGTGTAGCTAAGTACAACCAGCTACTACGTATCGAACAACAACTTGGTGACAAAGCGGTTTATAAAGGCCGTTCTGAAATCAAAGGCCAATAAGCTGGGCTTATTTAGCCAATAAAAAAAACCGCGGTCTTACCGCGGTTTTTTTATGCCTGTTTGGAGCACCCTTATCACCATGTCGTTGTAGGTCGGGCTTTCAGCCCGACAAAAGGTGCCACAAGCGAAACGTCGTTGTAGGTCGGGGTTCAGCCCGACAAAAGGTGCCACAAGCGAAACGTCGTTGTAGGTCGGGGTTCACCCCGACAAAGGTGCCACAAGCGATATGTCGTTGTAGGTCGGGGTTCAGCCCGACAAAGGTGTCACAAGCGATATGTCGTTGTAGGTCGGGATTCACCCCGACAAATTGCACATTCATTGGCATTGTCGGCGCAAAGCACCGACCTACAAATGAATTTAAGGCTGAAACTGTTGGGCGAGGATCTGCCGGGTAAACTGGGTTTTTAAATAAAAGCCCCGTGGCAGGGTCTGAATGCGCTCGCCATTTTTGCCTATGGCTGCGGTCAGGGCTTTGCTGTTGGCGGCCTTGGGGCGCAGTTGTAACACCTCGCCAAAATGGCCATTGACCTGCTCAATTTGCCCCAGAGCTATCATCTCGGTGAGTTCCTCCCAATCCCGCTTCAGCTGGGCGAATTGCTGCGCATTGGGTTGCCATAAAAAGCCACTGCCTATCACTCGTTCCACCACAGGAATATCGCGCTCGGCCAAAATCGGCAACCACAAGACATGACAGAGTTTTTTATACACGGTACTTTGCTCGAAACTCAGCCCAGTCACCTGTGTAAGGGGGGCGACGCTGACAAAGGTGGTTTCCAGCGGCGTGCCCTGATAGGAAATGGGCAAGGTTTTTAATTCCACACCAAGGGCGGGAAAGTCCGGTTCCGGCAAAGAGCCAGCGGTAGCCCCAAGCACATATTCCAACAATTGCCCAACCCAGCCCTTTTCTCGCTGCAAATGTTCCGGGGTTTTAAAACCGTATTGCTCGGCAAGCGCCCCTAGGGTCATACCGGCAATGGCATCGACGCGCTGACGTAATTGGGCAAGGTTAGTAGGTGGAGAAATCATAGCTGCTCGATAAGGGCTGTGGAGGCCTGATTGTAACAAAGGCGCGGTGAATTCCTAGTCTTGTTCGGTACAGCGGACAAGGGTGTTGCTATTTTGAGCAGAAAAAATTGGGTGCTTTTTTGCTCACCCATTTGCTTTGGTTTTATTTGTAACACATTGATTTTAATTGGTTATTTCATTGCCTATTAAGATTTAATACAATTGGTGTGGTGTTTTAATCCACAAAATACAGATGTATAAACACATTTATCCACAGAATCTGTGGAGAAATACTGTTTTTGGCCTGCTGATTGTGGATTTGTTTTATTTTTATCCGTAGTTATTAAAAGTTATGCACAACATGTGAGTAACTTGGTGTTAATTGCGAATATTATTTGCTGTCAATTGGTGATTGTGGAACAATCGATAAAAATCGACTTACAAAAGAGGCACTAAGGTGATTGATGCCGAAGGTTTTCGTGCCAATGTCGGAATCGTAATCTGCAATAATCAGGGGCAGGTATTTTGGGCCCGCCGTTACGGCCAGCATTCATGGCAATTTCCACAAGGCGGGGTAGATGATGGCGAAACGCCAGAGCAAACCATGTACCGCGAATTGCATGAAGAAGTGGGACTGCTACCAGAAGATGTTGAGGTGATTGCCAGCTCGCGTCATTGGTTGCGTTATAAACTACCGAAACGGTTAATACGCCGCGATTCGAGCCCTGTGTGTATTGGCCAAAAGCAGAAATGGTTCTTGCTGAAACTAAAATGCAAAGACGAAGACGTAAACTTGCTGAAAACCCATCATCCGGAGTTTGATGATTGGCGTTGGGTGAGTTACTGGTATCCTGTGCGCCAGGTCGTGGCCTTTAAACGCGACGTCTACCGCCGGGTAATGAAAGAATTTGCTCCTATTGCGATGCCATTTAATCGCAAGGAATCAGCGCCCCAGGGGCAGTGGCGTAACCGCCGTTAAGGAGAGTTTTCAATATGCTTGCCACCATGCGCGCCATCGTCGAGCAAGTTGCTCAGCAGCCGAGCTTGGAAAGCGCGCTCATGGTGTTTGTCAGCCAGGTCAAAAAGGCGATGAAGACCGAGTGCTGTTCGATCTATTTTGCCGATTACAGCCAGGATAACTTTGTCTTGATGGCCACCGATGGCCTTAACCCCGCCGCCGTGGGTAAGTTTCGCCTTGGCTTTACCGAAGGCCTGGTGGGTCTGGTGGCTCAGCGTGAAGAACCGATCAACCTTGCCTATGCCAAGTCACACCCGCACTTTATAACCTCAGATCTTGTTCAAGAAGAGCAATATAACGCCTTTTTATCCGTGCCCGTGGTGCATCAAAAACGGGTGCTAGGGGTTATTGTGGTGCAGCAGACGGCGGCCAGAGTATTTAGTGAAGACGAAGAATCCTTTTTGATCACCTTGTCGGCGCAATTGGCGCCGCAACTGGCGGTTGCACAGATACAAACCTTGTTGCAGCAGGACGACCTCAGTCATCGCTCGACCATGCTCAAGGGGATCTCCAGCTCCGGCGGTATCGCTCAGGGCCATGCCTATGTGGTGCTGCCTAAAGTCGACTTTTCGTCCGTGGAGCTGCGCAAGGAAGAGGATAAGCTCAAACAAAAGCAACTCTTCTTACAGGCAGTGGCAGCCACCCGTAAGGAGTTCAGCACTCTGGCTGTGTCCATGCAAGGACATCTGCCGAGCGAGGCGGTAGCTGTTTTTGAAGTTTATTTGCAATTGCTCGATGCTCGCAGCCTGGGTCGCGATGTGGAGCTGGAAATTGCCGATGGCTGGTGTGCCAAAAGCGCCTTAAAGCTGGTTATAGAGCGATTGGTGCAGCAATTTAACGCCATGCAGGACCCTTATATTAAAGAGCGGGCCGTCGATGTAAAAGACATTGGCCTGCGGGTGCTGTTTCATCTGCTCAATACCGAAAAGGCCACCAAGCCTTATCCGGAAAATACCATTTTAGTGGCCCATACCCTGACTCCGGCCATGTTAGCGCAGGTGCCCAAGGAGCGCTTAAAAGGGGTGGTCAGTGTTCATGGCGCCGCCAACTCCCATGCCTCGATTTTGACGCGCGCCCTTAATATCCCCACGGTGTGGGGCATTAACGATATTCCGCTGTTACAGTTCGATAATAAAGAGCTGATCATCGATGCCTATGCCGGGCGGGTGTATCTTAGCCCCAGCGAGGCGCTGAAAAAAGAATATGCGCAAATTCAGCACCGCGACGCCAAGTTACACGACCAGTTTGAGTCGGAATACCATCTGCCTTCGACCACTCTGGATGGCAAGGCCATCGACCTGATGCTCAATGCCGGTCTGGATCTACAAACCGAGCTCGACAGCGCCCGTTATTGCGACGGCGTGGGTCTGTATCGCACCGAATCCTGGTTTATGCAAAAAGGCACCTTTCCGTCCCAGCATGAACAAGAGCAATGGTATCGCCAGGTGCTCAACAGTTATCATCCGGCCCCGGTCACCATGCGCACCTTGGATATAGGCGGTGATAAGGCGCTTGACTACTTTGATATTCAGGAAGAAAACCCTTTTCTGGGATGGCGCGGTATTCGCGTGAGCCTAGATCATCCCGAGTTGTTTCTCGATCAGCTTAAGGCCATGATCAAGGCCAATTCCGGCCTGGGTAACCTGCGTATTCTCTTGCCCATGGTTAGCGAAGTAGGGGAGGTCGATGAGTCTTTAGCCCTGCTTGAGCGCGCTTATTATGAGCTGCAACAGGACTTCCCACACGAATTCAGCTATATCGACAAGCCCCTGATTGGGGTGATGATCGAAGTGCCATCGAGCATGTACTTGCTGCATGAGTTTGCCGCCAAAATGGACTTTTGTTCCGTCGGCTCCAACGACCTGACTCAATATCTGCTGGCGGTGGACAGAGCAAATTCCCGCGTCGCCAATCTCTTCGATTGTTACCACCCGGCGGTTCTGCGCGCTTAAACGGTATTGCCGAGCAATGTCAGGCTGCCAACTTTCCCTTTAGTTTGTGTGGCGAGCTGGCCGGTGAGCCGGAAGGAGCCATTTTGTTGATAGCCATGGGCTTTGACAGCTTAAGTATGAACTTTAGCGCCCTGCATAAGGTGAAATGGGTTATCCGCCGCGTTGGCCTTAAGAAGTGTAAGCAATTACTGGCACAATGTTTAAGCGCCGCCCATGCCAAACAGGTGCACCGTTTAGTGCGGGATTTCATGCTTGAACAGGGTCTAGGGCAATTGTTATATCGACAAAAAGACGATGATGGCAAGCAATGAAATCCTCTTTATAACCTGATATATTCATCATATAAGAAAACAGAATAAGTAAAATACATGGCAGATCTTATTTGGCTTTTTATCTTGTGCATGGTGTTAGGAAGTGTGGTGGGTTTTCTCGCCGGTCTGTTAGGCATAGGTGGCGGCCTGCTTATTGTACCCGCGCTCAGTGCGCTGCTGGTGCATTTTAATGTCACCGATGTTGAACATGTATTGGTAATAGCCATTGCCACCTCACTGGCTTCTATTTTATTTACCTCAACGTCCTCGGCACTGGCCCATCATCGCAACCAAAATGTGCCCTGGGAAGTGGCGCCAGCGGTACTGTTTGGTGTGTCTACCGGCGCCCTGATCAGCGGCTTTATGGCCAGCTATATACCCCAGCAGGGACTGAAAGCAATTTTCGCCGTGGCGGTCATATTTATCGCTATGCGGATGATCTATTCCAGCCATAGGGCGACCAGCACCCGACCCATGCCATCCGATGTGGTGATCTTGGGTTCAACCTCGGTTCTCGGCGCACTGTCCGGGTTGATTGGCATTGGCGGTGGCGCGCTTCTCGTACCCTTGCTTAACTACTTTTCCGTAGACATGAAAAAGGCCATTGGCTGCGCCGCGGTAAGTGGTATTGCCATTGCGCTGTTTGGCTGCTTGGGTTACATTGCCTCCGGGTGGCAGGTGCAGGACATCGGCGATGGTTTTGTTGGCTTTGTTTATGTTCCCGCGCTGGCCGGCATTGTTGCAACGTCCTGGTTTACGGCCCCCTTTGGTGCGCGCGCTACGCATTATTTACCCGTTTCACATATTAAAAAAATCTTCGCCTTACTGCTGGTGATCATCGCCTTACGTATGGTGTTTAGCTAGGCAAAAATAAAATTATGGCTTTAGAATTTCCACAAATTGACCCGGTGATTTTCGAAGTAGGGCCGCTGGCCGTACGCTGGTATGGCTTGATGTACTTAGTTGGCTTTGTTCTGGCCATGTGGCTGGCAAACCGTCAGGCCGCCAAACCCGGCTCGGGATGGACCAAAGAAGAAGTCAGCGACCTGTTATTTTACGGCATGCTCGGGGTTATTCTCGGTGGTCGTTTGGGTTACGTATTCTTTTATCAATTCTCTTATTTCCTGGAAAACCCGCTTTACCTATTCCGTATTGACCAAGGCGGCATGTCCTTCCATGGCGGCACGCTCGGGGTAATTGCGGCCATATTCTGGTTTGCTAAATCGCGCGGTAAATCGTTTTTTACCGTTGGCGACTTTGTGGCGCCTTTAGTGCCGCTTGGCCTGCTGGCGGGACGCATAGGTAACTTTATTAATGGCGAGTTGTGGGGACGTACGTCAGATGTACCATGGGCCATGGTGTTCCCAACCGGCGGGCCGGACGCGCGTCACCCGTCGCAATTATATGAAGCATTTTTCGAAGGCCTGGTGCTCTTCCTTATTTTGCAGTGGTTTATTAAAAAGCCGCGCCCGGCGGGCAGTGTCTCAGGGCTGTTCTTACTCGGTTACGGTACCTTCCGTTTTGCCATTGAATACTTCCGCGAGCCGGACGCCCACTTAGGCTTATTAGGCGGCATTATGTCTATGGGGCAGATTTTATCCCTGCCTATGATTATTATCGGTGGTGCGTTTATCTACTGGGCGTACAGCAAAGCGGATAACGCCGCGGCATCGGCAGCGAAGAAATAAGGAAGCAAAGATGAAACAGTATTTAGACTTATGCCGTCGCATCGTCGACACCGGCACCTGGGTGGAAAATGAGCGTACCGGGATCCGTTGTTTGACCGTGATTAATGCGGACTTGGAATACAATGTTGCTGCCAACGAATTTCCACTGATCACCACTCGTAAGAGCTTTTTTAAGGCGGCCATCGCCGAGTTGCTTGGCTATTTACGCGGCTATGACAGTGCCGCCCAGTTTCGCGATATCGGCTGTAACACCTGGAATGCCAATGCCAACGAAAATCAGGCCTGGTTGAACAACCCCAACCGTCGCGGTGAAGACGATATGGGCCGTGTTTATGGCGTGCAGGGGCGCAGCTGGCAAAAGCCGGACGGCACGCATCTGGACCAGTTAAAGAAGGTGGTTGATAACCTCAGTCGTGGTGTTGATGACCGCGGTGAGATCATCACTTTTTATAATCCCGGCGAATTTGAACTGGGTTGTTTGCGTCCTTGCATGCACACTCATACCTTTTCCTTGCTGGGTGACACCCTGCATCTGACCAGTTATCAGCGCTCATGCGATGTGCCACTGGGCTTAAACTTCAACCAGATCCAGGTCTTTACCCTGCTGGCCTTGGTGGCGCAGATCACGGGTCATAAGCCGGGTATGGCGTATCACAAAATCGTTAATGCCCATATTTATGAAAACCAGCTTGAGTTGATGCGTGACGTGCAGCTAAAGCGTGAGCCTTTCCCTTCGCCGCAACTGCACATCAACCCAAAGATCAAATCCCTGGAAGATTTGGAAACCTGGGTGAGCACGGATGACTTTGAGATCTCCGGTTATCAGCATCATGAGGCTATTCGCTATCCGTTTGCCGTATAACTAGTCTCCTGCATTGCACTGCAATTAGGAATCTTTAGATCGGGATTTTGCATAAAATCCCTTAGCGAAAATGCTAAGGATGAAAGCTGGATGTCTGGTTTTATCTGTAATCGCGTTAATCTGAAGCGACCGGCGTACTATTAAAGAGCGCGTGTGGTGCATGAGAAACTGGGGCTAGGGATAGCCAGTTAAGTCCAATTAATAGGCTTGATTACCAAACACCTAGCTTTATAATCAAGCCCTAGGTCATAGACCTTGGATAGGCCCCTTAGTTAAATGGATATAACAACCCCCTCCTAAGGGGTAGTTGCAGGTTCGATTCCTGCAGGGGCCGCCATTAAAATCAATAAGTTAAAAATAAAATAGGTTAAAACTCTAAGTCTGTTTAGCAATTGTGTAGCAGTGTATCCAATGTTCACATAAATAGGGGATTGCTATTACGTATGGAAATATGACTTGGACAATCAAAATACTAATTCATATTAAGCAAGTGTCCTATTTGAGCCACTGATATACCCTTCCATCATTAATTAATGTTTGTTTGATTTTGGCTTTGTCTTTTCGATTGGCACGACTGTAGATTGAGCGAAGCTCTTGTTCAAAACTATCTTCGTTAAATCCACGTTTAATTGCTTTTTGATACCACTCATGTCCTTGAGTAATATTTCCTGAGAGCATTTTACATGCGCCAATTAAGGTGCATGGGCGATAGTCTTGTTGAGTCAGTTCATGGGCTTGAGTGCCCAATTTGACTGCTTCATCAAACATTCCTAGATCTCGCTTTGCTCCACCACTCGTAGTGAGTAATGCAGACTTGAGATTCTTGTTACCATTGGCAAAGTTAAAGGGGTAATTTATGTTAACCAAACCAGCCGCTATTTTTGGTTCTCCAGCTTTTCTGTAATCAGCAATAGCATTCACGAGATTCCAAGGCTTCTTCGTATCTTCCCATTTACGCTTTGCTAGTTCAGCTCGATTTAGGTAGTACAACTCACTTACTTTTTGATTATCAAAACCATTGCTAATCAACCAGAGATAGTCGCTATCAGAAATTGTTTTCCCGTTGGTCAATGCCTTGAAGACTGTGGCAGCTTTGGAGCGCCTTCGTATTTTAACTACGTCTATTAACGGGAAATCAATATAGTCTTTGTCGTACTTGGCTTTTCGTTCTTTAGATTCTTTTTCACGCTTGGCTTTTAGTTCCTTAAACATCTTTTCTGAAGATTTACGCCTAGCTTCCATTTTCTCATCCCTCAGCTCTTTAGGAGTTTTACTTCCTACTGAGACATAACTTTGAGAGCAGGGATTTAATTTCTTCACAGTTTCCAGCTAACTCACCACTGTTTGTCGCTATTCTTTTTTTTGCTGCGAGCTTTATGGGCATTAACTTCCAAAGCAATGAGTCAGGCGATTTAGGTTCGGAGTCGAGGATCAACATCAAAGCTTCTGTATATTCATCACCCATTATTTTCGAGATGTCGCTGATCTCATTTAGTAGATGTTCTTGATCACTAGAGGTGTCTGTGCTCTTTTCCGCTAATTCTAACCAGCCGTAGTGAAGCGGGTATTGTGAACGAGAAAATAAACTTTTAACTTTGCTGATTGACATGTGAACTAATTCCTTGAGCGGCTAATGAACTGCCTTTGTTCATATGATTTATTATAAATTGGCAATAAAAAAGAGCAACAGCATCATGTTCTTAGCTATCTATAAGTTATGCGTAATCAGCTTCCCAAGTGGTTAAATGACTTCTATGATTATTGGGTTATGATCGATCAATCCAAATAAATTAGCCAATCACATTAACCGCAGCCGCTTTATGCTCAGGCGCTAAATGTGCAAACCTCAGCGTCATATCTAAGTCACTATGCTCTAACAGCTCGCGTACATTGCTTAAGTCCACAGATGCCTGATCTTCCCTTAAACAACTAGACACCTTTTTTTACGTTGATTTTGGGTGTAAAAAAAGGTGTTTTTTTCCTTAAAAATAAGTTGTTAATTGGTCCCTAAGAGCCATTTTAGGCTGTTTTTAGGTGCTGCAGGGGCCGCCATCTTATTGTGCCGCGAAGTAGGCCGCTAAATCGTCACTGCCACCTATATGCTCACCGCCAATAAAGACTTGCGGTACGGTTTCACGACCTGTGATAGCCTTTAAGCTGGTAAGCGACACACTGTTACCCAGGGTGATCTCTTCAAACGCCAGCCCCTTTTCTGTCAGCAGATTCTTTGCCTTGGTACAAAAGGGGCAGCCGGGTTTACTGAACAGGCTGACCGGTTGAGGTTTTACCTGTTGCGGGTTGATGTACTCCAGCATGGTATCGGCGTCGGACACCTCAAAGGGGTCGCCGGGCACATCCGCTTCGATAAACATTTTCTCAACCACGCCATCTTTAACCAGCATGGAATAACGCCAGCTGCGCTTGCCAAAACCAAGGTCATTCTTATCGACCAACAAGCCCATGCCATCGGTAAATTCGCCGTTGCCATCGGGCAGCAGGGTAATATTGCCGGCCTCCTGGTGCTGCGCCCAGGCATTCATAACAAAGGTGTCATTTACCGAAACACAAACTATGTCATCGACGCCGTTTTGTTTAAACACCGCGGCTAATTCGTTATAGCGGGGCAGATGGGTGGACGAACAGGTTGGCGTAAAGGCACCGGGCAGGGCAAAGACGATCACGGTTTTACCGGCAAAACTATCTGCACTGGTGCGTTTTTGCCATTGGTCATTCTCACGAATGGCAAAGGTGACATCGGGTACACGTAGGCCTGTGCTGTTTTTAAATTGGCTCATTAGTTTTAGTCCTTCTCTAAATCAATGAGCCTAGTGTGCCAAAGTAAGTTTAATCATTAAAATGCTTTAAACTGATTGAGGTGATCGTTTTTTTGAATTGAATTGGTAGCGCCTGCACTCGCCCCGGCACGTGCATTTTCATGTTTATTTGTTGCTATTTAAGGTGAATCCTGTGTGCCATCCAGGGTTATTTTTAAGGTGATTTTGGCTGCAGTATTGGTGCGCTTGAGGCAGTGATTTCCAGCGCTGAGACTAGGTTGAATAAAGGGGTAAATGGACCCGACATATTCCCCCTTGCTAGAGATCAAAGTTTTACCTGCAATTTTTCGCATTAGCTTAGCATTATGGTAGACTAACGCCCAATTTTAAGCATTGAGAATCCCTGTTTGTGCTACACGTTGACGCAGTCACTTGTATAAAGCAAGAGCGATGTTTGTTCGAAGACCTGAGTTTTACCCTAAAGTCGGGCGAGATCATGCAGTTAGAAGGTCCTAACGGTGCCGGAAAAACCTCGTTATTACGTATTTTAGCGGGCTTCGCCGAGCCTATGCAGGGGCAAGTAAAGTTTAATCAGCAGTGTATTGGTCGTAATTATGACGAGTACGCCGAGAATGTGCTGTTTATCGGCCATAAAACCGGCGTCAACACTGCGCTTAATGCCTTAGAAAATTGCCATTTTTGGCTCAATACCCATGGTCTTGAAAGCGGCTTAGATCTCTACGAGGTACTTGCCGACCTGGGTCTGGTTGGTCTTGAAGATGTGCCGGTGCGCCAGCTTTCTGCCGGGCAGCAGCGCCGCGTAGCCCTGGCGCGTTTATGGTTAAATCGTGCGCCCTTGTGGTTATTGGATGAGCCCTTCACCGCGGTGGATAAAAAGGGTGTGCAATTGCTGCAACAGCGTTTTGCCGAGCATCTCGCCTCGGGCGGTGCTATTTTGCTGACCAGCCACCAAGACCTTACCGCGCACTTTGATAAGCTCATCAAGTTGCAGCTGGAGTATCGCATTTGATAGCACAGAACCATTCATACTGGCGCGTGTGGGCCAGCGTATATAAAAAAGATGTTCGTTTGGCGTTTCGCCAGCGCAGCGACATTATCAATCCGTTATTGTTCTTTTTAATCGTTATCACCCTGTTCCCGCTGGGCATTGGCCCTGAGCCTAATTTATTGGCGCGCATGGCGCCTGGAATTATCTGGGTAGCGGCCCTGTTGGCGACCATGTTGGGCTTGGACAAGATGTTTCGTGATGACTACCTGGACGGTACCTTGGAGCAGCTGATGCTGTCGCCTTTTCCGCTGTCATTGAGCGTCTCGGCTAAGGTGGCCGCGCACTGGACGGTAACCGGCTTGCCCATGGTTATTCTAGCGCCGTTGTTTGCGCTTTTGATGAATTTACAATCGCAGGCTCTAAGCGCCATGATGCTGACCCTGCTAATTGGCACGCCGCTGCTGAGCTTGATTGGTGCCATCGGCGCCGGGCTCACCGTGGGCCTGCAAAAGGGTGGGGTACTGCTTAGTTTATTGGTCCTGCCGCTCTATATACCCGTATTAATTTTCGCGACCTCCGCCATAGATACCGCCAGCATGTCCCTGGCTTATGGCGGCCAGCTTGCGATTCTAGGTGCATTTTTAGCCGTGGCTATCGTGCTTGCGCCTATTGCCGTTTCATCAGCATTGAAAGTGAGTATTAACTAATGTGGAAGTGGTTACATCCCTACGCTAAGGCCGAAAGGGCCTATCAGTTGTGTAACACCCTGCTGCCCTATTTTGCCGTGATCGCCGTGCTTGGCATCCTGGTGGGCTGGGTATGGGGGCTGGCCTTTGCGCCTGCGGACTACCAACAAAAAGACAGCTATCGCATCATCTTTATTCATGTGCCGTCGGCCATCTGGTCTATGGGCGCCTATTCGTCCATGGCTATCGCTGGCTTAGTGGCCCTGGTGTGGCAAATTCGCAATGCCCAGTTGGCGGTGATTGCCATTGCTCCTGTGGGTGCGGCCATGACTGTGATTGCTTTATTGACCGGTGCTGCCTGGGGTAAACCCATGTGGGGTGCCTGGTGGGTATGGGATGCCCGTTTAACCTCAGAGTTGATTTTGTTGTTTTTATACCTGGGTGTGATTTCTCTTTATCATGCCTTTGAGGACAAGCGCGCCGGGGGTAAGGCGGCGTCTATTCTTGCCCTGGTTGGCGTAGTAAATCTGCCGATTATCCATTTCTCGGTGGAGTGGTGGAACACCCTGCACCAAGGTGCAACCATCACCAAGTTTGATACCTCGGCCATAGACTCAAGCATGTTCTGGCCCTTGATGATCAATATCCTTGGCTTTGCCGGTTTCTTGGGGGCGGTGACGCTAATTCGCCTGAAAACAGAAATCCTAAAAAGCGAGCAACATCGCCCCTGGGTTAAAGCTCTGGCGGGAGGCAAATAAGATGCAGTTTGAGAGTCTTTCAGAATTTTTTGCCATGGGTGGCTACGCCTTTTACGTGTGGTTATCCTTCGGCAGCTGTGCGTTAATTATTATCGCCCTGGTGGTTAGCTCTATCCAGGAAAAGCGTAAGTTATTACAACAGGTATCGGCACAGAGTGCTCGTGAGCAACGTATTGAAAAAGCTAAGCTGGCTAAGCAGCAGGAGTCGCAATCATGAACCCAAGACGTAAAAAACGCCTATTAACTATTATCGCTTTGTTATTCGGCCTATCTAGCGCCGTGGGCCTGACTTTGTACGCGCTGCAAGAGAATATTAATTTATTCTATACTCCGAGCGAGCTTATCAACGGCAAGGGCCCAGAGCTTGAAAAACCAAGCGTGGGACAAAAGCTGCGTATCGGCGGCATGGTAGTACCAGGTACGGTTAAACGCGATGATAACTCTTTATTCGTTGAGTTTAAGTTGATCGATTCCGGCCCCATGGTAACCATTCGCTATAAAGGCATTTTGCCGGATCTGTTCCGTGAGGGGCAGGGCATAGTGGCACAGGGCACCCTGATTGAAAGCGATGTGATCGAGGCATTCGAAGTGCTGGCTAAGCACGATGAAGAATATATGCCTGAGGAAGTCGCCGAAGCGGTGAAGGGCATTAAGCACCACAAACCTACTTATAATAACAACGGCAACTAAGTTATGATCCCAGAGCTCGGTTATTTTTCATTAACCTTGGCAATGGTGCTTTGTGTGCTGTTGTTTATTTTTCCCATGTGGGGCGCGCACACAGGCAATTTACGTCTGATGCGTGCGGCACCGTCGTTGGCGGTGGGTCAGTTTATCTTTGTGCTGCTTTCTTTTGCAGCACTGATTTACGCCAGTCTTACCGATGACTTCACAGTGGCCTATGTGGCCCATCACTCAAGTAGTACCTTGCCTTGGTATTACAAGATCACCTCGACCTGGGGCGGTCATGAAGGGGCTATCCTGCTGTGGCTGGTGATGCAGGCCGGCTGGACGGCGGCGGTGGCGCTGATGTCCAAGTCCCTGCCTTGGCCATTGCGTGCCCGAGTCCTCGGTGTGCTGGGCTTTTTGGCCGTCGGCTTTATGCTTTACACCCTCTTGATGTCGAGCCCGTTTGACCGCCTGTTGCCTTATTATCCGGTGGAAGGACGAGACCTGAACCCGCTGTTGCAAGACCCGGGCATGATCATTCACCCGCCACTTTTGTATATGGGCTATGTGGGGCTGTCAGTTTCCTTTGCCTTTGCCATTGCGGCACTTCTCACCGGTCAGCTGGATAACCTTTGGGCCAAGTGGTCGCGCCCCTGGACCATGGCGGCCTGGGGCTTTTTAACCCTGGGTATCACCATCGGCAGTTGGTGGGCCTATGCGGAGCTTGGCTGGGGTGGCTGGTGGTTCTGGGATCCGGTAGAAAATGCCTCCCTGATGCCTTGGCTGGTGGCCACGGCGTTACTGCATTCATTAGCGGTGACGGAAAAGCGCGGTATCTTTAAATCATGGACAGTGCTTTTGGCCATTGCCGCCTTCTCATTGAGTCTATTGGGCACCTTTATCGTGCGCTCGGGCATTATTGTTTCGGTACACGCTTTTGCCTCGGACCCGGATCGCGGCATGTTTATCCTTGCCTTTTTGGCCATAGTCGTGGGTGGCGGGTTAACGCTTTATGCCCTGCGCGCCGGTCATGTATCGAGTGAAGGTCGCTATAGCCTGTTCTCTCGCGAGGTGGCACTGTGGCTGAATAATATTCTTCTGGTGGTGGCGACGCTTATCGTTTTACTAGGTACGCTCTTGCCTATGATCCACAAGGAGCTGGGTCTGGGCTCGATTTCCATCGGTGAACCCTTCTTCAATCAGATGTTTACTTATTTAATTGTGCCTTTTGCTTTATTGCTGGGTGCAGCGCCGCTGCTGCGTTGGAAGCAAAACAAGCTGAAGCAAGTGGCGGGTAAATATGGGTTAGGCGTAGTGATTGCCCTGGTGCTTACCGCCGCCTGGTTGTTTAGCAGTTTTGCCAAGGTCAGTGCTTTAACCTTTATGGCCACCGCATTGGCGCTGTGGATCATGGTGATGAGCGCTCAGGATCTGCTCCAGAAAACCGCGCAGGCGCAATCAATCAAGCGCTTAGGTTTAAGCTATTGGGCCATGCAATTGGGTCACATCGGCCTGGCGCTGGTGATTATGTCTGTGGCCCTGACTTCGGCCTATTCAACCGAGCGTGATGTACGTGTTGTGCCCGGCGAGCAGGTGGCCTTAGGTGGTTATGATTTCCGTTTCGATGGCGTTAAAGCCATTCGCGGACCAAACTACACCGGCCATGCCGGAGTGGTGACCGTATTTAAAGAAGGTGAGCTGGAAACCGTATTGCACGCGGAAAAGCGTCGCTACGATATCGGCATGCAGTTTATGACCGAAGCCGCAGTAGATGCTGGCCTGAGCCGAGATCTTTATCTCGCCCTGGGCGAGCAGCTCACCGGTGGCGCCTGGTCATTGCGCATTTACCATAAACCCTTTGTACGGGTGATGTGGTTGGGCGGTATCTTGATTGCTTTGGCAGGCTTTATCGTCCTCTTTGATCGCCGTTATCGTCGTCGTAATCCCAAGGAGGCACAGGCATGAATAAAAAGTGGTTCGTATTAACGCCACTGGCGGTATTTATACTGCTGTGCGCGTTCCTGTTAAAGGGTTTGTTTTCCGACCCACGTGAGCTGCAAAGTGGCCGGGTAAATCAGGCACTGCCAGCCTTTGATTTGCCGGATCTGATGGAGCCGCAAAAGCGTTGGACCAATGCCGATATGGCCGGTCAAACCTATTTGATCAACGTCTGGGGCACCTGGTGTCCAACCTGCTTGGCGGAGCTGGGTTACTTAACCGAGTTGCGTGAGCGCGGCGTGACCATAGTGGGTTTGTACTACGAGCAGGGTTACGACCCTGATTTCGGCGACCGCTTTGACTTAGCGGCTTTGCAACAGGAAGTGCGGGATATGCTGGCCCGTGCCGGCGACCCTTATCAATTCAATATGCTTGATTTAGACCGCCAGTTTATTTTGGACTTAGGGGTCTCAGGTGCGCCGGAGACCTTCCTGGTCAATGGTGAAGGCAAGGTGCTGGTGCATCACACTGGTGATGTTAACGAGCGAGTGTGGCGTGCCAAGTTTGCGCCGCTACTGGGAGAATAACATGCGTTTTGTGTTTGTATTATTGGCCTTGGTATTTGCCGTTTCCGCTGCCGCGGTGGAAGAAAAGTACGACTTTGCTAACGACGAGCAGGCGGCCTTGTTTGCCGAGCTGACCAAGGAGCTGCGTTGCCCCAAGTGTCAAAACCAGAATATTGCCGACTCAGATGCCGTGGTGGCCAAGGATCTTCGCGAGAAGGTGGAGCAACTGGTTAAAGAAGGGCAGAGCAAGGATCAGGTTATTGATTACATGATCGATCGTTACGGTTACTTTGTGCATTATCAGCCGCCTGTTACCCCTGCTACTATTTTGCTGTGGATTCTGCCCGGTCTGATCGTGGTGGGTGGTTTTGCCTTTATTATTCTGCGCCAGAAAAAGGCGGCGCAAAAAGCAAGTTGGTCTGAGACCGATGAGCAACAACTGCAAAAGTTGATCACGCGCTATAAGCGCAAGGAGTCTGCGTAATGTTGTCATTATGGGGGGCCTTTGCGGCCTTAGCCTTCGCCGCCTTGATATTTGTGTGCTGGCCTTTTTTCCGTCGTTTTGAAAGCGATGCAAACCCAAGCGTTAATGCCGAGCGCATCGATATCTTTGAGCAGCGCCAGCAGGAGTTGGCGGATGATTTAGCGCTTGGGCGTATTTCGCAAACAAGTTTTAATGAGTCGCTACTGGAACTTAAAAGACGCCTGTTGAATGATCTGGCGCCGGAGCAACAGCTGCAAAGCCGCGGTAATAACCGAATTTTGGCATTGACCGGTGCTTCATTTTTGGTGCTGCTTAGCGCTGTGTTCTATTATTTCACCGGTAGTCAGGCGCAGCTACAGGCGTGGGAAAAGGCCATGGTGGAGCTGCCAGAACTGGGTGAGCGCGCGGTGATGGGCAAGGGCGAGCCTCTTGATGCCAATGAGCGTCAGGCCTTGTTGCTTGGTTTGCGTACCCGCCTGGCTAAGGACGGTGATGATGCAGTGGCCTGGCTGATGCTGGGTCGTGTGGCCATGACCTTAAACGATTATGAAATGGCGATGCAGGCGTTCGACAAGGTTTTGGCCATGGACCCTGAAAATATCAGTGCCAAGGTCAGCTATGCTCAGTCGCTGCTGATCAAAGGTGATGATATGGCGATGAATCAGGCGGCCAAGCTGTTGTCGCAGGTGCTGCAGGTGCAGCCACAGAATATCGATGCCATTTCCATGCTGGCCTTGATAGCCTACGAGCGTAAGGATTGGGCCGAAGCCAAAAGCGCCTTTGAGTTGATCTTGTTGACCATGAATGAGCAAGACTCCCGTTATGCCATGGTCAGTGAACGCATTAAAGAAATTGATGCGCGTCTGGCGCAAGCGCAAAACAGCGAACCGACGCATAAGGTGCAGGTACAGGTGACTCTGGCCGATGACATAGCCGATCGTATTCCTCTTAATGCGGTGCTATTTGTGTTTGCCAAGGCCGCAGAAGGGCCTGCTATGCCATTGGCGGTTAAGCGCTTTGAGCAATTCTCTTTGCCCATGACAGTCACTCTGAGTGAGGCAGATGCCATGATGGCGCAATTGAGTTTGCAACAATTTGAGCAAATTCAAGTGATTGCCCGTATCTCAAAGGATGGTGACGTGGCCGTTGAACTGGGTGAGTTGGAAGGTAAATCTCAGCCCTTTAACCGCCATCAGCAACCCAGTGTCGATGTGACCATAGATACCTTGATTCAGTAGGATAGACGATGCTTAAAAAGACTCTAATAACCTTATCGGCACTGCTGCTAAGCGCCTGTGCTCAGGTGCCGGCGGAGAAGGAAGACCCGCGCGACCCGCTGCAAAGTGTTAACCGCCCTATTTATGACTTTAATATGGATGTCCTCGACGCCTATATTTTACGTCCTGTGGCGGTCGGTTATGTGGAAGTGACACCGGCGCCAGTGCGTCGCTCGATCGCCAATTTTACCGACAATATAGGTGCGCCCACGGATGCCATTAACGCTGCGTTGCAAGGCAAGGCGGATCGCACCGGTATCGCCATGGCGCGTTTTTTGGTTAATACCACGGTCGGCATTGGTGGTTTGTTCGATATTGCCAGCAGTCTTGGCCTAGAGCATGTGGATGAAGACTTCGGTCAGACCCTGGGTGTTTGGGGCATAGGTGATGGTGCCTATTTGATGTTGCCGGGTATGGGCCCGAGCACGGCCCGCAACCTCACAGGCGATGTGGTGGATAACTTTGTGTTGCCGGAAATCGCCCTGAGTACGCCGGAAACCATCCTGGTATTTGTGTTGAAAGTGGTAGAAACCCGTGCCTCCCTGATCCCTCAAGAGAGTCTGTTGAATGAGTCACTGGACCCTTATACTTTTGTGAAAGACGTTTATTATCAGCGTCAGCTGTATGAGCTGCACGATGGTAATCCGCCGCTGGTCGAAGAGCCGGAAGCGGAAGAATACGACGATGACTTCCTAGAGAATCTCTAAAAATCAGCAATAAAAAAGCCTGCATTTAGCAGGCTTTTTTATTGCTTCATAGTGGCTTACATAATTGCCTTCATTTGCTCCTGAGCCCATAGAATGGCCTCATGGTAAGCATCGGGCACGCGTTTGGCATCAAGCTTCATCTTATCTATGGTGGCATTGGCTTCTTGCCACTGGGCATGCTCGTATTGTTCAACCAGGGCCAGGTAATCGCCCAATTCCCCCTTGCCGTCGAGCAGCGCCTCCTTGATATCGTCAGCCAGAGGTAAGCGCTCTACTACTTCATTCATGCTTAGATCTAAGATGGCATCAAGCAGCGACATTATGGCCGTTAAAAAGGCGCGCTCCGAGTCGATTTGCTCCGCATGCTGCTTTGCCAATATCTCGGCAAAACGAGCGCGTGTTAAAGACAGGCGTATAAGCTCGGCGGGTTTATCCGATGAGAGTTGGGCGGTATACAAGAGGGAGAGAAACTTTTTGATTTCCTTGTCACCCAGTACCACTAAGGCTTGATTAATACTGGTGATTTCCGTACGACGTTTAAACATGGCCGAGTTGGAATAGCGCAGCAATTTGTAGCTAAGGTTGACGTCGCGCTCGAACACCGCAGTGATCTTGGCCAAATCCAACTCTGTGTTCAAGGTTTGATAAAGCAGCTCAGCCAAAGTTAATTCAGAAGGCGGCAGCGCCTTGCTTTGCACTATTTCCGGTTTAGAGAAGAAAAAGCCTTGGAATAAGCTAAAACCAAGGTCCATGGCATGTTGATATTGTTCATGGGTTTCAACCTTCTCCGCCAGCAGTTTAATATGAGGGAAGGGCTTAAGTGTTTCAATCACTTCCTCAATTTGCTCCACAGGGGTTTGCAAATAGTCGATTTTTATAATGTCGATATAGGGGTAAAAGTGACGCCATTCATTTTGATGCTTGTAGTCATCCAGTGCCAGGGTATAACCGCGCTCTTTCAAATCCTTGATCAGAGCCAGCAGGCGCAGGCTCGGTTGCACCGTTTCGAGGATTTCCACGACGATTTCGTCGCTGCCCATGGTGGTGGCATAGCCCTTGGCCAAGGTTTCCAGGGAGAAATTAATATAGGCGGGCTTGTTGCCGGTTAACTCTTCAAGACCAAAAGTAAACTGACTGCCTTCGATAAGCCGTGAGGTGGCTTGGTCGTCATTGATCTGGGGGAAAACGTTATCAAGACCATCGCGAAACAGGAGCTCATAGCCTACCAGGGATTTGTCTCTATCTAGAATAGGTTGTCGCGCAGCGTAGAAATTCATTTATTACATCCATACCGGTTGCTGATCAGTTAGGGCCCAGTCCATTACAGAGCTATTGTATTTCTAACAATATATGAGAAATTGAAATGGCTTTCACCCAGTACTATATACTTTTGTTACCCCAGAAAAGTACTTTTTACGTTTAAACAACATACTTACTTTTGTTATCGCAATTATGGCGACAAACGCACTAATTGGAGTTGCCCCCGCTCGCCATGCTATAGTATGCGACTCGGTCTTGGTTTATGGCCGAATAAGACAATAACAAATAGCTTTGAGCCAGTGGCCAAGGCACGCACTATTTAGTAGCGCTAAAGTTGGAGGCTAGTTTGGAATTAGGTACGATAATATCACTCGCCCTTTATTTTATTGCCATGCTTGGCATAGGCTTGTACGCCTATAAACAATCGACGGATGATGTGTCGGGCTATATGCTCGGTGGTCGAAATCTGTCGCCAAGTGTTGCCGCCCTGTCCGCCGGGGCTTCAGATATGAGTGGTTGGTTACTTATGGGCTTGCCTGGAGCCATGTATTTATTTGGCTTGAGCAAGGTATGGATAGCCATAGGCCTGGTACTGGGTGCCTGGGCTAACTACTTCCTGGTTGCACCGCGTTTGCGTGTGTACACAGAAAGAGCAAATGACGCCATTACCATCCCGGATTACTTTGCCAATCGCTTCGCCGATAACAAAAATATTCTTCGCGTTATTTCCGCCATCGTCATCATAGTTTTCTTTACCCTTTATACCTCATCCGGCGTGGTTGCCGGTGGTAAGCTGTTTGAGAACTCCTTTGGTATGAGTTATGAAACCGGCTTGTATGTGACTACCGGTGTGGTGGTGCTGTACACCTTGTTCGGTGGTTTCCTGGCAGTGAGCCTGACGGACTTCGTGCAAGGCTGTATCATGTTTGTGTCCTTACTGGCGGTACCGCTAGTCACTTATACCATGCTGGATCAGCCGGTGTTCGAAACGCTAGGCAATGCCAGTTATGACTTGCTGTTGTCCTCGCCCAAAGACAGCGAAGTGCATGCACTGAATATGATGGACTGGTTTGCCGGTGGTTCAACCATTGCCATTATTTCAGCCATGGCCTGGGGCCTAGGTTATTTTGGTCAGCCGCATATTATTGTGCGTTTTATGTCGGTACGCTCGGTGAAGGTAATGCCTACCATGCGTCGTATCGGTATGTCCTGGATGACGCTCTCGGCCATAGGTGCGGTGTTAACCGGTTTATTCGGTGCCGCCTATATGCTGGAAAACCAAATGCCTATCGATGATAAGGAAACCATATTCCTGGTGCTTGCCGAGCTGCTGTTCCATCCCTTGATTGCTGGCTTCTTACTGGCGGCGATTTTGGCGGCCATTATGAGTACCATTTCATCTCAGTTGTTGGTGTGCTCAAGCTCGCTGACCGAGGACTTCTACCGCATCTATGTGCGTCGTGAGGCGTCACAGAAAGAGTTGGTGTTGATAGGTCGTATCAGCGTAGTGCTGGTTGCCCTGTGTGCCATTTATCTTGCCTATGACCGCGACAGCTCTATTTTGGATCTGGTTAGTAATGCTTGGGCTGGCTTTGGTGCTGCGTTCGGTCCTTTGGTCTTGTTTAGCCTGTACTGGAAACGCATGAACCTGCAAGGTGCGATTGCCGGTATGGTGGTGGGTGCCGCCACGGTATTGTTCTGGATTTATGCGCCAATTAGCATTAACGGTCAGAGCCTGAGCAGTCTTATTTACGAGATTGTCCCTGGCTTTATCTTCTCTTGTATTGCCATTTTTGTGGTGTCGCTGGCAACCAAAGAGCCAAGCGAAGAGTTGGTGGCTACCTTTGAGGAAGTAGAAGCTTCGCTGAAAGCGGAGCTAAATTAAGCCTGGGCTTATCGCTTGCTTAGAGACACAAAAAAGCCACCCTTAGTTCGCTAAGGGTGGCTTTTTGCTATCTGGGGAAGTGCCGCCTTATAGCCATTGCAGCGATTGGTTTATGCGACTTTGATATTCATCTATAGGCGCCTGTGCGGCGGCTACCAAGATGGCATCCCCCTTGGGAAAGTGGGAAATCCGTCCGGCAAAACGCTGATCGGAAAAATAGTCATCGCCCAGGTATTGGTTATTGGTCGGGACGATAAATACCGTCATGGGGCCAAACTGAGAATTAAATACCAGATGCAGACTTTTTTGCCCCTTAAAGCGGCAAAAACGAGCAAAGGTCACTTCACCGGGCAGGGCGCTTAATTGGCCACCTAGCTCGGCAAGGCGGGCATTGACCGTGGCCATATCCAGGCGGTCTTGGGCCTCCAGCGAGTCGATTTCGTGGTACACATGGGCCAGAGCATGCTCGCCTATGCTCAGGGTCGGGCTATTAAGCTGATACAAGGCAAAGGTAAACACCAGGGCGACACTGGCAACCAGCGCCAGATACCAGGGACGATTAGGGGAGCGTTTTAGGGGGTGGGTATTCGCGCTCGTATCATCGCTCATGCTTTGCCTAAAAATAATCTTATCGACCAGGTTTTCCGGCACCGACACATTCATGGCTTGGTGCAGCTCCTTATCAAAGCTTTTGAGTTCATTGACCAAACTCATGCGCTCAGGGTTTTGCTGTGCGTACTCAAGCAGCTCTTTGTCTTTATTCTGCGGCTGAGCTAAAAGGCGCCGGCGAAATTCGAGTTCATCCATTGGGGGCCTCATTAAATTTGTCAGGGTTACGAGTTAATGCGTCTTTTAGCTGGTTGCGAGCCCGATATAAGCGCGTCATTACCGTGTTCTTGTTGAGATTAAGGATGTCGGCAATTTCCTCGCCACTGCATCCGGCCATCACCTGCAATATCAAGGGCTCCCTGTATTCGTCTGGTAAGGCCATGATATGTCGCTGCAGCACGGTGAGCTCCATATCATCATCGAGGGCGGTATTGCGCTCATCGACTAATGTGTCTTGCTCGACATCGCTGTAATCAAACTGTTTACGTTCAAAGCGGCGGGCGTTTTCACGGCGCAATATGGTTAGCAGCCACGACTTAGCCGCGCCCTGATCCTGCAAGGAATCCAACGATCGCCACGCTCTTAAAAATGTTTCTTGGACCAGGTCTTCCGCCACAGTGGCATCCTTGCTTAACCAAAAGGCAAAACGATAGAGCTCTTTGTGGTAGACCTGCACCAGCGCTTCATAGCGCTTTTGTTTATCTGCCATGCCCATAAAGACCTGTAATGACGAAAAATTATTTCGTAAAAGGGGAAATTTTTGCACCTGGCTTGCGACGCAGCGCAAACCAGGCGAAAAAGGTTTTAATACAAGGAGTCTAGCTCAGCCTGTGGTTTATGGCTTGGGCGCGGGGTATAGGCTGCAGCCTTGGCGATAGCACTGTAGTCAACCTCGGTTGTACTTGGGCTGTACAGGGACTGGCGCAACTTGGCAAATTCCTGCACCGCATCCTGTGACCACAGAGCAAGCCAAGCATCTATGTTGCCATAATGGGACTTGGCGTAGGCGTCTATGGCCTGATACAGGGCCTTACCATCATTCTTAGCCGCGGCGTCCTGGATTGATTGCACACTTGCCTGTGCAATAGGAGCTGTTTCCTGGCTTGGAGCTATAGTTTGTGCCTTGCTGCGCTTGTGACTAAACCACCAGAGCAGCAGAGTCACCAGCCAAAGAAAATAGCCGGGTAAGGCCAGCCACCAGGGCAGTGAACCGGGTTGCTCTTGAGCTGCACTGGTATTTTCGTTCGCACTCACATCGATATCCGGTGTGGTGGTTTGCTCAGTTTGTGGCGGCTCATTTGCGGCGACTTTAGTGCCATCGGCAGCGACTACGGTAATTTGTTGCTCGGGGACACTGGCCACCTGCTCACGCCCAGTCACGGTATTAAACCAGTTAATTGAAATTGCCGGCAGTGTATAGGTGCCCGGTTTTTGAGGCACATAGGCGATGGAGGTTTTGGTCTGGGCGATAATGCGGCCATTGCGAACCACATGAGTGCGCTCGGATTGATCTGCATAGCTGCGCACCGCCTCTATGTTTGTGCTGGTTAGATCCGGTAATTGCTCCTTGGTAACATTGAGCGCGGTGAGCGTGAGCGTCCGGGTGATCGGCGTGCCAACCTTTACCTCTTGCTCCAGACCTTGCCATTGCTCACTTAAATCTACCAACTCGCTGGGCAGCCAGGCGCCGCTGTACTGTGCCGGGGTGGGCTTAATATCCACTAACTGATCCTTACCGCGGGCGCTGATGGCCACTGGTCGGTAGTTTACACGGACTTTACCTTCGAATACCGGTGCTTGCAGCTCAAAGGTGCCGCTTTTTTGCGGTTGGATCAGATACTCGCGCTGGATCACCCGATAGCGGCGGCCATCAATCACTTCCTGGCTTTCGCTGTCGCGGCCCAACTGAGCCACATTCGCGTCACCCATTGCTGGGGCTGACATGGCCGCATCAATAAGGTCGACGCCAACATAAAGTTTGACGGTATAAATAGCCGCCTGTTGCACATACAAGGAGGCCGGCGTCAGCTCGGTTTTAATAAAGGCGTTATTGTCATCGCTCTGTGCATCCTTATTGGCGACCACGTTAAGGGTAAAGGGCGTGGAGCTGATGCCCTGGATTTCGAAAGCCGGGATCTCATATTGGCCCGGGTTACGGGCCATCAATTCCACCCGCCAGCTGGTTTTACGGCTGATCACACCATTGATGATCTGGGTGTTGGTACTGCGATAGGTAGGGCCGACCACAAAGTCTTGCAACAGGACCTGGGTGTCTGGTTGGCTGTCTGTTATGGCGTCATCGGCGTTCAGGGTCAACATAAAGTATTCACCGGCGGACACAGGGTTTTTATCGACGCTGGCTTCAAGCTGCGACAAGGCCAAGGTCGGCAGGCTTAAGCAAATAAAGCAAATATATAAAAAACTTCTTACCATGACTTCTCTACTCCTTGTGGTAAGCGGCGGCGATGACTTTGGCGTTGCTGAGCTTCTAATTGCATCTTGTTGCGCAGCAGGATTTCCGGGTTGTCGGGGATTTTTCGTAGCAGTTGATTGAGCTGTTGCGCTTTTTCGCGCTCTTCTGGGCTAAGTGCGGCACTGGCCATGGCAGCCTGTTGCTCAGCATCCTGCTCTCCCTTTTCGGCGCCAGGCTCTTGTTCGTTCAACGCTTGCTGCTGTAATTTGCCTTCTTGCTCTTGTGAGCTATCGGCTTCGGGCGATTCCTTAGGCGATGCTGCGGCATTATTTTTTTGCTTGGCATCTTGCTCGTTAGATTGCTCGCTCGAAGATTCATCCGCATCTTGTTGCTCGCCTTGCTCCGACTTATCGTCGGCTTGGGCGCTGTTTTGCGGGCGGTTGCGCTCATTGCTGTTACGCTCGTTTTGCGTGCTGCTGCCACCATTTTGTTGCTCGGAGTCGTCTTGTTGTTGCGACTCACCTTGTTGCTCAGTGCCTTGCTGCTGGCCGTCACCTTGTTGTTGGCCATCTTGCTGCTGTTGTTGCGAGTCCTGGTCTTGGGAGCCTTGCTCCTGCCCCGAATCACCTTGTTGATTTTGTTGCTGCTCTTGCTGCTTTTTCAACTGCTCCAGGGTCGCCTTATTGGCCTTGGCGGCCTCCAGGTTTGGGTCTTTCTCCAAAGCCTGCTGATAGCGCTCCAGGGCCGCATCAATATCACCCAGCTGCGCTAGGGCATTACCTTGGTTATACAGGCCGGTGGCCGAGTTATCCTTGTTAAAATCCGCCAAGGCACCTTGGTAATCCTGCTGCTGGTATTTGGCGGCGCCACTGAGCAAAGGATTTTGCGCCTGTGCCGCCTGTTCATAGGCCTTATCATGGTAGGCATTCAGGGCGTTTTGCTCGGCATTATTAAACCAGGACTGGCCGCTGGCGGCATAGGCCGGGCTCCATATTTGCGGTATCAGCACTAAGGCGGCGCATAGCATAATGGCGCGGCGTTGCAGTTGCCATAGCAGCAAGGGCAGAACCAATAACGCCAGATAGATGCCGGCGTCGATTCGCCAAAGGGTTTGCTGGTTTTGTGCCTGTTGCGTCATTTTTTCGCCTTTGGAAACCGCCAATACGCCAAGGTTTTCACTGCTTGGCTGATAACGGATCAGTTTACCGCTTCCCAATCTCGTTAGGCGTTGCAGGCGCTCAAAGTTAGTTTTAGGAATGACGATTTGTCCCTGATTGTCTTTTAAGAAGCCGCCATCAGGCAGGCTGATGGGAGCACCTTGCTCACTGCCGATGGCATAGATATGCAAACGGTAATCATTGTTGCTGAGCCAAGAGCGGATATCGTCTTCTTCTTCTCTATCTATGCCGTCGCTGATAAGAATTATGTCCCCTTGCGGGTAGTCGGCCTGCTCCAGCAGCTCCTGTGCCAGGGTCAAGGCCGCCATCACATTACTGCCTTGCTCCGGCATAATATCCGGGCTTAGGCTGGGGATAAGATTGGTCAGGGTTTGACTGTCCGAGGTCAGCGGCGAAATGGTAAAAGCGTCGCCGGCATAGGCGATAAGCGCCGTTTCACCTTCTTTAAACAGCTCCACCATATCCAGGGCTTTAAAGCGGGCCTGTTGCAGTCGGTTGGGGCTGATATCCGTGCTAAACATGGAGCGGGACATGTCCATCACCATAACCCGTGCCATTTTCGCCTCATACACAGGCAGCTCTTGCTTGCTAAAGCTGGGGCCGGCTATGGCCACCACCATAAGTGCCAGCAGCAGAGCGTTGAGCAGGCCATTGTTTTGTCGTTGCTCAGCGCCTTCTTGCATCACTTGTGCCGCCAAATGGGGGGCGATCAGGGGCTGTTGCTGTTGCTCGCCCTTACCGGCAAGCAGGCGCCAGATCAGATAAAAGCCCGGCAGTAGCAGTAACCATAATAGTTGCGGTCGTAAGAAAATAAATTCGGTCATAATTGCTCTCCTGCAACACGTTGTAGGGCAGATGCAAAGCGGTGCCAAACCGTGGCTAACAAGAGTATTAAGAAACTCAATAATAAGGGAAGGTAGAAGAGTGCTTCTTCCGGGCGCACCGTTTGCTCTTCTTTTGCTAACGGCTCCAGGGCGTCCAGCTCTCGGTAAATATTGGCCAGACTACGGGTGTCGGTGGCACGAAAATAACGGCCGCCGGTTTCCTTGGCCAGATGAGTGAGTAGGCGCTCATCCAAGGACGCACCGCCACCCATGGAAAACAAACCACCACCAAAGTTACCGTCGGATCCGACGCCTATGGTGTACACCTTCACTTGTGCATCCTTCGCCAGTATCAAGGCTTCCTCCGGGGTAAGGTTGCCGGCGGTGTTTTGGCCGTCTGTGAGCAGGATCACCACCTTATTGGATGCGGATTTATCATTAAAGCGTTTAACCGCTAAACCCAGGGCATCGCCGATGGCGGTGGCGCGACCCACCAGGCCTATTTGCGCTTCTTTAAGCATTTGCGCCACTGTATCCAGATCCCGGGTCAGGGGGGTTTGTAAAAAGGCGGTATCGGCAAAAAGAATAAGGCCGAGCTGATCGCCCTGACGCTCACTAATAAAGTCGCTAAGCACGCTTTTAACCACACTTAAGCGGTCTACATAGCGCCCTTGATAGGCCATATCCTGCTCGCGCATGGAGCCGGACAAATCCACCGCCAGCATAATATCTCGCCCTTCATTGGCTAAAGTGATGGGCTCGCCACGATACACGGGGTTAGCTAAGGCGCTTACCAGGGCCAACCAGGCCAGAGCCAGCAGCCAATGCGGCCAGCCCTTGTTGGCGGTGGTCTGGGTTTTTGCCTTAGCCTGATAAGCCAGGGAGTCGATACGCAGCAACAGGCTGCTGTGCGTTTTTTTGCTATTTTGCACCCAGGCCAGTAACCAGGGCAGGGGTACAAGGATAAACAGCCAGGGCCAGGAAAACTCAAACATCCAAAGTCTCCTTGGTTTTAAACTGCACTAGGGCCTGCTTTAGTTTCTGCGCCAGCTCATGTTGCGCGCTTCTCCCTTGATATAGGGCATTAAGTTCATCGGCGTTAAAGCTCAGGCCGCTCAACTGAGACAGGGTTAAGGCCCATTGCTGGCCACTCAGGGCACTGACCTTGGCGCCGTAATAATGCTTGCACAGGCGCTTTAGCAGTTGATGTAAGCCCAGTGCCGTTTCCTGCTCTGCCAATTGCAGGGCGTGGCGTTTGGCGCGCAAGTGTTGCTGTTGGCGACGATAAACCAGTACGGCGGCTATAACCAAGAGTATCAGCAGGGCGCCTAAGAGCCACCAGGCCGGACCCGGTGGCCAACTGGAAACCTCAGTGGGAACTATGACATCGGCCAATGGTAATGTGGGGGCTGACTGCATTTACAAACTCCCTTCATAAAACTGTTGTTCCAGCGCCTTGGCGGCAGTGATTTCTACCAAGGAATGGCAATATCGGGCCAACTTCTGCTGGCGCAAAGCGCCGAGTTGCTGTGCCTGCTGGTTAAAGCGGCGGCGAAAGCCGGCGTCGTGCAGGGGCAGGCTAAATTGCCCCTGATGACTGCGCACATTCACCGCTTCTGGATAGTGTGGCAGGTGCTGCTCAAAGGGATCGCTGATCACGCAGGCGACCACTTCACAATGGCGAGCCAGGCGCTGCAGTTCACGCTCAATGGCCGGGCTGTCACCCTGTTGCAATACCGCAAAGTCACTGAGCAGATAGACGGTGCAGCCGGGCTTGGCCAGCTGGTTTAAGCGCTGTAACTGGGCCAGTAAACCTATGTTGGCGGGGCCACCGTTGGCGGGGCCACCCTTGGCGGGGGCATTGGCAGAGCCATTACTACCGGCGCTATCAATAAGGTTCTGTTGTTGTTTATGGCTGTCGAGCAGGCCGTGAAACACCCTTAATACCGCTTTATCTCGGCTTTGTGGGCGAAACTCATGATGTTGTTGGTCATTGAAAACCAGGGCGCCGAGTTTGTCGCCCCGGGCACAGGCAGACCAGGCGATAAGGGCTGCAAGGTGCGCCGCCTGTACAGATTTAAATAACAACTGAGAGCCAAACTGCATGCTGGCACTAAAGTCCACCAACATTAGCACCGGGCGTTCCTTTTCTTCCTGAAACAGCTTGGTATGAGCCTCGCCGGTACGGGCGGTGACACGCCAGTCGATGCTGCGCACATCATCGCCGCTTTGATAATGGCGTACTTCGGCAAATTCCATGCCTCGGCCCTTATGCGGCGCCAAATACTGGCCACTATGGGGGCTGCGAATGCGTTTACGCACCGCTAAGTCCAGCAATTGGGTTTTACTCTTGTAATAAGTGAGCTCTTTTAAAGCCAGGCTATGGCCGTTGCTATGTAACTGCTGTAGCCATTGCTGCACACTCAGTGCTGACTTCCACTTAGCCATTAAGGCACTGCCACGCGCTCTAAGATGCGCGTTAACACCTGATCTTTACTGATCCCCTCGGCCTGGGCTTCGTAGCTGAGGATGATGCGGTGGCGCAGCACATTATGAAAGACCGCCTGAATATCTTCCGGGCTAACAAAGTCGCGGCCATTCAACCAGGCATGGGCACGCGCCGTCCGGTCCAGCGCTATGGTGGCCCTTGGGCTGGCGCCGTATTCAATCCAGTTGGCCAGCTCATCATCAAAGCGCAAACCATCGCGGGTAGCTATGACCAGCTGCACCAGATATTGTTCTAGCGGCTCGGCCAAATGCAGTGCCAATACCTGTTGGCGGGCATCAAACAAATCGGCCTGAGATATAGGCTCGATAGTAAGCTGCTCACCGGCCAGGGCTTCACCACGAGTCAGACGTAAAATCGCCAGCTCAGCTTCGGCATCCGGGTAATCGATATTGAGGTGCAGTAAAAAGCGGTCAAGTTGGGCTTCTGGCAGCGGGTAGGTGCCTTCTTGCTCCAGCGGGTTCTGTGTCGCCATCACCATAAACAGCTGCTCCAGTGGGTAGGTGTTTTTGCCCACTGTGATTTGGCGCTCGGCCATGGCCTCCAGCAGGGCCGACTGCACCTTGGCCGGGGCGCGGTTTATTTCGTCCGCCAGCACTAGGTTGTGGAACAGTGGGCCCGGCTCAAACACAAACTCGCTGGTTTGTTGGCGATAAATATCCGTGCCGGTGACATCCGACGGCAATAAATCCGGAGTAAACTGAATGCGTTGAAAACTGCCCTCAAGGCCTTTGGCCAGGGCGTTTACCGCGCGGGTTTTGGCCAGTCCGGGAGGGCCCTCAACGAGCAGGTGACCGTCCGCCAATACGGCAATAAGTAGGGACTGAGTGAGCTGGTGTTGACCGATGATTTGGGTATCTAAATAGGTTTTTAATTGTGCAAACTTAGAAACTGCCATAAGTGTACTTGTCCTTGCCGGCATATTTAAATGCAGTGAAAAATAGGGCGCGTGTCATAATTTGGTTACGCCTAACAACGCCTGTTAGGCATTGCTGCAGCCAAATAGTTCGATCGATTTTACTTACAATTGTTCAGTTTTAAAGTCTTGTTTTTTATTTTAATTGCTTCAAGTTGTTAACTATTGTTGTAGCTGGGTGGTAAATTTTGACAAGCCTATTGGCAATGCGCCCAGGGTTGTTTTAGAATCGAGGAAATATAACAGGTCAGACCTGTCAACAGGAGAAGCATTTATATGTCTGGGCAAACAAAACTAACAACACGAAACGGGGAGCGCATCGCCATTGTCAGCGGCCTGCGTACACCTTTTGCAAAGCAAGCGACCGCTTTTCATCATGTACCCGCATTGGATTTAGGCAAGCTGGTGGTTAACGAGATGCTTGAGCGTCTTGATTTCGACCGCAAGGAAATCGACCAGCTGGTGTTTGGTCAGGTGGTACAAATGCCTGAAGCGCCAAATATTGCTCGTGAAATTGTGCTCGGAACCGGCATGCCGGTGAATATCGATGCCTATTCGGTTTCTCGCGCCTGTGCAACCAGCTTCCAGGCCATCGCCAATGTTGCCGAGTCGATTATGGCCGGCCACACACAAGTAGGTATTGCCGGTGGTGCCGACTCATCCTCTGTTTTGCCCATTGGTGTAAGCAAAAAACTGGCGGGCAGTCTGGTCGATTTAAATAAAGCGCGCACCTTCTCGCAGCGCCTAAAGATTTTCTCAAAGCTGGGTCTAAAAGATTTACTGCCGGTGCCGCCAGCTGTGGCCGAATACTCCACCGGCTTGTCCATGGGACAAACCGCCGAGCAGATGGCTAAAACCCATAATATCAGCCGCGCCGATCAGGATGCCTTGGCGCATCGCTCACACACCTTGGCAGGTCAAGCTTGGGCCGAGGGTAAGCTGGCGCAGGAGGTAATGACCGCTCATGTGCCGCCTTATAAGTCCTTTATTGAGCAGGATAACAATATTCGCGCTAACTCAGAGCTGGCCAGTTACGCCAAGTTAAAGCCGGTGTTCGACCGCAAATACGGCAGCGTTACCGCCGCCAATGCGACGCCTTTAACCGATGGTGCCGCGGCGGTACTGTTGATGAATGAAAGCAAAGCCAAGGCCATGGGTTATGAAATCCTGGGCTATATTCGTAGCTATGCCTTTACCGCCATCGGCGTGCATGAGGACATGCTAATGGGCCCGGCGCATTCAACGCCTGTGGCCCTTGATCGTGCCGGTATTACCCTGGGCGACCTTGACCTGATTGAAATGCATGAGGCCTTTGCGGCGCAAACCCTGGCGAATATGAAGATGTTTGCCTCGGATAAGTTTGCCAAGGAGCAGCTTGGCCGCGACAAGGCCATTGGTGAAATTAATATGGATAAATTCAATGTTAACGGTGGCTCACTGGCTTATGGTCACCCCTTCGCCGCCACAGGTGCGCGTTTGATCACTCAAAGTATTCATGAACTTAATCGTCGCGGTGGTGGTTTAGCATTAACCACGGCCTGTGCCGCCGGTGGCCTGGGTGCTGCCTTTGTATTGGAGAGCGCATAATGACTGAATCAGTATTTACATTCGAGCTCAATGATGAGCGCGTGGGTATCGTCACCATAGATGTGCCCGGCGAGAAGATGAACACATTACGCGCCAGTTTTGCCGAGCAGTTGCAGGATGTGATCACCACAGCCAACGAAAATAACGTCAAAGGCCTGGTATTTATCAGCGCCAAGCCGGATAACTTTATTGCCGGTGCCGACATCAACATGTTGGATGAGGCCAATACCCGCGAAGAAGCGCTGGCTCTGTCGAGCACCTGTCATGATGCCTTTTTTGATTTAGCTAAATTGCCTTATCCCACGGTGGCCGCCATTCACGGCGCTGCTTTAGGTGGCGGTTTAGAGTTTGCTTTGGCCTGTGATTACCGTGTATGTAGCGACAGCGACAGCACCAAAATGGGTCTGCCAGAAGTTCAGCTAGGTCTTTTACCAGGCGGCGGCGGTACTCAGCGTCTGCCTAAGCTGGTGGGTATTCAGAAGGCTCTGGAATGGATGCTAACTGGCAAGCAGGTACGTGCCAAGCAGGCGAAAAAAGCCGGTCTGGTAAATGATTGCGTGCCGCACTCGATTTTGTTGGATGTGGCGGTGCAGTTTGCCCAAAAAGGCAAAGCGAAAGCGGCGAAACCTCAGCTCGATAAAATGTCGGCGCTGCTGGAGTCTAACCCCTTTGGCCGCAACTTGATCTTCAAAAAAGCCGCCGAAAATGTGGCCAAGAAGACCGGCGGCCATTACCCGGCGCCTGAGCTTATTATCAAGGCGGTGCGTGCCAGTGTTGAGCTGGACCAACTCAAGGCTTATAAGACCGAGGCCGAAGGCTTTGCCGATCTGGTTATGAGCGATGTCTCTAAAAAGCTGCGCGGTATCTTCTTTGCCACCACTGAGATGAAAAAAGAGTGGCGCGCCGATAATGCCCCAAGCACCGACAAGGTTGCGGTGTTGGGTGGTGGCCTGATGGGCGCGGGTATTACCCATGTCAGCGCCATTAAGGCGGGTGTGCGCACCCGAGTAAAAGACGTGGCGCAGCAAGGCATCGCCGGTGCCATGAACTACAGCTACAAAATTCTTGAGAAGAAGCGTAAGCGTCGTATCTTGTCTCTGGCCGAGTTGCAAGAGCAGATGAACCGCATTACCGGCACCACAGATTACAGCGGTTTTAAGCATGTGGACATGGTGGTCGAAGCGGTATTTGAAGACCTTTCTTTGAAGCAGGCCATGGTCGCCGATGTTGAGCAATACGCCCAAGAGCACACCATTTTTGCCAGCAACACCAGCTCATTGCCGATAGCGCAAATTGCCGCACAGGCGCAGCGTCCGGAAAATGTCATTGGTTTACACTACTTCTCGCCGGTAGAAAAAATGCCGCTGGTGGAAATTATTCCCCACGAGAAAACCAGTGAGCAAACCATAGCCCGCACCGTGAGCTTTGCCCGCAAGCAAGGTAAAACGCCAATTGTGGTTAAAGACAAGGCTGGTTTCTTTGTAAACCGTATTCTTGCTCCTTATGTGAACGAGGCGGCAAACCTGTTACTCGCCGGTGAGCCTGTGGAGAAAATAGACCAGGCCCTGGTGGAGTTTGGTTTCCCGGTTGGTCCCTTGGCGCTGCTCGATGAAGTAGGAATTGATATCGGTTCTAAGATTGCCCCTATCCTTGAGGCCGAGCTTGGCGAGCGCTTTAAGGCACCCGAGGTGTTTAATCGCTTAATCGACGACAAGCGTCTAGGTCGCAAGTCGGGCCGAGGCTTCTACGATTACAGCAAGAAACAGAAGAAGGTAGACGAGTCGGTTTACGAATTCCTGGGTGTAACCCTAAGCCCGAAACTAAACAAGGAAGAGATTGCCCAGCGCTGTGTTGTGCAGATGCTCAACGAAGCGGCTCGTTGTTTGGAAGAAGGCATCGTCAGCAATGCCCGCGATGGCGACATAGGTGCCATCTTTGGCATTGGCTTCCCGCCGTTCTTAGGTGGTCCATTTAGCTATATGGATAAACTGGGCGCCGCCAATGTGTGCTCAACCCTGGCAACCTATGCGCAGTTTAATGATAGCTTCACTCCGGCGGCGGCCTTACTGGCTATGGCCGAGCAGGGCGGAAGTTATTACCCGCAGGAGCAGGCGGCTGCCGAGGCTACAAGCAAGGTTGAAGCTGAGAACAAGGCAGAGGCTAGCGACAAAGCCGACGCTGAAAGTAACGACGAGTCCGAAGCAGTTGATACTGAAGAGCTGGCCGAGGACGTCGCCAAGGACGTTGCCGATGACGTTGCCGAGGACGCTGTAGAGCAAGACAAGGAACAGGCTCGCAGCTAATCTCCTCCTAAGTACATGATTGAAAAGCGCAGCAATATGCTGCGTTTTTTTGTGCTCAGGCTTTTGGGCGCGTATCGGCTTCTAGATGAAATAAAATCAACTGAAAAAGTTTACTTACTAACCAATGACCTAGCTAGGAATTCTAGAAACAGGGCGGGGTGTATGGTTAATTAAGCAGCAGCTTTGTGTTAAAGTCGCCGCCCGAGAATGAGGGGGGGATTATGATTTTATTGTTAAGCGTCGTGTTTGCCAGTTTATTATTTGTTGTTGCTACCGCCAAAGGCATGCCAGCCAAGCGCTGGGCTCTACTCGGCGGATTATGTGGCCCCTTCGCCCTGGCGCTGTTTAATGTGCATTACCGCCGCGCCTTGATGCGCACCATAGCCCATTGTGGAATTATTTGGCGACCCTGAGATTTCTTGGTGCTGGAAAGGATGCCGCCGAGCATACTTTTTTGTGTAAGTGAGTTGCAACTCATCGGCAACGGTTTTCTCAGTTAGGTGTCGTCGCCACCGCGACAAGATCCAGCTGTTTGGACAAACTACCTAGTTTTAGCAATTCATCCAAAAGCAGATTACTTTCCTGCTTTGCCCGCTTCGAGTATGGGTAGGCCAGCCTCGGTGGGGATGTATATGCGCTCGCCATTGCCTTCTTGCAGGCCTTTAATCCAGACATAACGCAGGTAAGCTTCATTCCCTTTTAGAGACTCGCCTATGATTCTGTTTGCCTCTGCGGCTGCTTTTGCTCTTTCAATGTCTGCTTGGCCTTCGGCTTTTGCTTGAACAATCTTGGCTTCACCTTCGGCTTGGGCTAATGTGACCCGTGCTTTTGCTTGCATGAGTGCCGCTTGCTCTCTTGCCTTGGCCTCTTCAATGAGGATTTGCTTGCTCCATTCCGCCTCTTTTAATGCGGCAATACCATTCATTTCTAATTTATATACTTTGTATTTAGGCCAAGCCCATAAGGCCAGTATGATTAATATCACAAAGAATAAAACTGTGGCCACCAGACCACCAAAAGCGATTGCATTTCTATTTGGGTGCACAATTTTTCCTTTCTTTATAATAGGTTATTATTCAGTCCTTGAAGTTAGCTTACCTTGTTGGCTGTGCTAAAACCAGCATGGGTAGCGAGGTGGCACAATCTACGGGCTGAAGAGAGTGAATACTTCCCAAGCGGCATGGTTAGGGCTTTGTTTGATACTGGTGGCACAGCATTAAAATGCCCACTGAGATAGAGACCGAGCCCAGATAAGTCAACGCCATGACAACATAGCTTTTATAGAGCATAGCTTTAGCAAGTAGGTCGGTATCCAACCTTGATAGTGCAACCGTCGCGAGCGTGTCGAGCGGCAGCAACCCTATTAGGATGGTTCCAATGCTAAGAAAAAAGATGGCTCCCTTGCCAAAGGTTCTGTGTAGTTTCACGCTTGCAATAATGGCCAAAATAATGGGACTAATGGCTGCCAAGAGCGTAAACAATGCAAAGGAAATAAACGTCGATTCTTCTTCCATGAGGTAACTCCTTCCTTAGAGATATAACATCCGCATGATGGGCAGGTTCAGCTCGGCTAAAATTAGCGCCAGCCTAGCTTTACTTGTCCTGCTTTAACAACTTGTTAGTTTGAATTTCACTGTAATCAATAGGCTTATTTGCAGCAACAATGACTGCCACAATAAATGCAGGTATAAACTGATAGAACCATTCGGCTATATTTTGAGCAAAAAGAAATGCAATTGATGCACTAGTTAATGCTGTAATAGCAACACAAGTTAAAGCTTGTAATTTATATGCCCAACTAACATGACCAGAAGAGAACTCTTTTCTAGATGCAAACCTAATTGCAAGTGCATAGAAAATTAGAAAGAAGTATAAAAATACAAATGCACCCATGATTTCCTTTTCAAACTAAAGTTGATTATCGCGGCCTTGTAAGCCAGTTAACTTTGCGTGCCCTTCACTAACGGAAGCAATCTATCGCGACGTTGGATAAAGAAGTCATAACCAGCATCGTCTTCTTTGGACAGCTCTAAGGCCATATTAACCTGTTGCAGTGAGTCCTTATATTGTCCGTTGCGCTCATAGGCAAAGGCCAGTCCGTTATATGCATCGGCGGACTTAGGGTGCAATTCGATATTAAACTTGAATAGCTTTATTGCCGTTGTAAAGTCATCTTCAAAGACAAAGTAGTAACCCAGTTCTCTTATTACCTGTTCCGGCGGCGCTATCTGTTCGCCGTATTGCTGTGAAAGGCGAGCGTAGTAGTCGGTAATAGAGTCCAGCTCGCCGGTGAATGCTTGTACCGGCATGGCCCTGGGCATAAATAAATGATGGTACGCATTGAATATGCCGGCGCTGGATGTCAGTGCGTGCGCTACATCGTCGAAGGCGTTGGTGACCAGGGTCAGATTCTTGGGTTTATTGGCCATCATAAACTTATGCAAGTCATCATACACAGCGCGCATATCGCCACCTTCTTCACCTATGTTCATATACACATAGCTATTAAGCGTTTTTGCTTTGGCAATGAACTCCTTGGTACTCTTTGCCGACGCGCCATGGTTCCACCACACCGCAGGGCTATAGGCGATATGGGCCTGAAAAAGCTCGGGCTTGGTTTGTAGCGCATAAAGGGCAAAGACTCCGGCTGCGGAAGCGCCGGCAATGACTCTAAAGTCATGGGTACGGTATTTATTATCGACCAAAGGGATTAATTCACGTTCGAAAAAATCCAAAAACTTGGCGCCACCGCCACCGAGTCCGACCGGCCCCCTTGGGTCTTGGTTTACCGTGGGATAAAGATCTCTCAGGCGGTTGGTATTTTCTATGGCGACAATAATAACCTCGGGAGCTGATTGGGCATTCTGTAAGCGCTCTATAACCGCCGTAAGCAGGGGGACATTACTGGCACCATCTAGGCGGTAAATTACCGGGTACACCTTGTCAGGGTTGGTGTGGTAGCTTTTAGGTAATTGCACCAGGATGCTGCGCTCTTCACCAAGCACTTTTGACTGTATGATTTCGGTGTGTTGACTGTAGATGTTATCTGGCTGTTCTTGAGCCAAAGTCATGGTTGAGGTCAGCGTGGCGACAAAAAAAGTCATCAGCAGAGCGCAGGTCGGCTTTAGAAGACTCACAATAAATCCCTTTATATAAACGCGTTATTTGACTCAAACTAGCATCCTCTACAAAAGAATAAAACAATTAAAACCAAAACAAACAAAACACCCACTTTAAGAATTGAGCTTGTGCAACGGAACAAGAAAATACATTTTTAAAGCGAGTTCAATCAGAACAAGCGGTTGTTAGTGGATTTCCCCTTCGTTTTTGTCATTGTCGTAAATTCTGGACGTGCGAAATCGACACTTCGGTTAAGGACTCAATCATAGGGAAGGAAAGTAACACTTAAGCGAATAAGCTTTGGCTATTACTTAAATCTACACGTCGCTTTCGGTGTTGATGCTGGCAGTAGGTTGTTAAGGCTTGCTCCTTACCTACCGCACCGTGAAAGACCTTGGTGAATGAAGTCGTAAGCGCTAGCCAGTTTTCGGGCAAATATCGAGGCGCTGAAGTATGGGGGCTGCATCTGATGAAATATGCCCTGGCTTATCTTCGCGCATACAGCGTCCTGTCCATTCAATCAGCTCTAAGTAACTCTGTAGCTCAAAAGGCAACCCCTTAGGCATGTTTTTGCGTGGATTACCAACAAAGGGCATTAAGGTAGTGGGTTGCTGACCCTTCTTTGCTGAAGCGATTCTAGTTCTCACGCTAGTGTAGTCGGATTGTTCGGGTAAATCAGCAGCCTTTGCACGGATCGGGTTTAAGTCCACATAGGCTAGACAGGCAACCAAGGCAGCTTCATCAAGGAGGGCCTGGGACTTAAAACGCCCTTCCCAAAAACGGCCGGTGCAGTCATCTTCGCGATTGGCTTGACGGGCAATCCCTTCATTGAGGACACGCATAAACCAGCTGATATCACTAAGACGCTCCCGATAAATCAAGATACGACTGTGCAACGCGGCAAGCTCTGCTGTATCAAGATGCTCTCCTTGCACAAAACGTTGGCAGAGCACGGTGCCTTTAAACAATTTATGCCAACGCAGCACTATGGCTTTATCCGTTAAGTGCTGGGCTTTAGGCTTATCCACATACAACACCACATGGGTGTGGTTACTCATTACTGCATAAGCGCATACATCTATGCAGAAAATTTGCGCTAGCTGCAACAGTTTACTTTCAACCCAATCGCGGCGATGTTCATAAGAGCGGCCGGTCAGTGCGTCTATGCCACATAAAAACGCCCGCCGTACACAACGAGAGATGCAGTGATAATAGGGGGTATCAGCCAGACTAATTTGGTTTTTCCGAGGCGTTGCCATCATCCACTCCTCCTTGAGTCGAACATTCAAAGTGTAGTCAATGAGTCTGGAAGTGTGAAATTTTGGAGTGGGTGTCTGAGTTAGTGCACTTCAGCTGCGTTTCACCCTCACCAGCTAAAAGGCGTAACAGCTCGCCTCAGCTATTTATAAACTCAAGCTCATCGCAAATGATCGGGCTAACAATAGTGATATTGGCTGCGAGTTGTTAATTAACGCCTCTGCTAGCCTTGGACAGGCGGAAACCTTCCTCTTTTTCTACTATTGATTAAATACGCTTGCGAAAAAGTCGTTACTGGTAAAGCTCGCTCGATGTAACGAGAAACGGGCTTAAGAAGTTGATGCTTTTGGTCGGATTCTAAAGGCGTATTTCTTCTGGCATTCAAATAGTTAAGTAGGAGCGGTTAATGAAGCATCCTAGGCATCAGGTATGGGTAAAGTTCATACTACTGTTGTTAATTTTATTATCCTACTTTGGTTATTTAACTTACCAGTATGACTTTGTGACAGGCGGGGTCGCATCCCTGATTACCTGGAGCTTCTTTGTGCTTTGCACTCCGGTTGCCGATGCTGGCTTTTTACTGGACTTTCCCATTCGATTATTACTGGGTATTCGTATGGTGTTCTCAGAAATAGCAGTCTGGTTGATTGCTATTATGATTAATGCGCTCTTGCTGTCTTACCTTCCTGAGTTTTATGAAACAACATTTGTTACACAGACTATGAAAATGATATTAACCACACCTTTTCCATATTGGCTGGTTATTTTGCTGTCTGGGGTGGGGACGTTTCTGTCTATCCGATTTGGTGATGAACTGATGGACGTTTTTCACCATAAAGAGCGCTTGTTCTATCTACGCCATCACTTCAAACAAGAGCTAATTTTAATTGTTTTTTTTATTCTTGTGCTTTTCGGTTATTACGAAATAATCTCAACATTGGGTGTAAATACCAATTTCTGACACTTACTCGCTCACCAACTAAAAGGCGCAAGAGTTCGCCTTAGCTACTTACTTATACATAGCCAAAACCTGCGCTTTTCTATAGCAGTCATCATGATGGTCGTTGACCATGCCGCAGGCTTAATGTGGGTATTCATTTGCAAGTTGTATAACCTGTTGTTTTATAAAGCAATTATTTAGGTGGTCGTTTATGAGTCCAGTAGCTTGGAGGTGTGAATATAGGGTGGTTGAACCTAGGAACTTGAAACCTCTTTTCTTCATGTCCTTGGCAAGCTTGTCGCTAATTGGTGAGGTAGCAACATAATCACTAATATCATTAATGCTGTTAACGATAGGTTGGTTGTTTACATACCCCCAGATGAAGTTACAGAAGCTTCCAAACTCCTTTTGTATCTCTATAAAGCACTTGGCATTGTTGATAGCTGCTTCTATCTTTAGTCGGTTTCTGATGATTGAACTGTCCTGCATTAGGCGTTCTACATCTTCAGGGGTGAATTTAGAAACTTTAATTACATCAAAGTCAGCAAATAACCTTCTGTAGCCTTCACGTTTCTTGAGAATAGTGTACCAGCTTAAACCTGCTTGAGCTGATTCCAACACTAGGAACTCAAACATTGTCTTATCATCGTAAACAGGAACACCCCATTCATTGTCGTGATAAGCAACATAGTCTGGCTTGGTCGTATCTAACCAAGGGCATCTTTTGCACATCGAATCACCTTTACCTGTTTTTGTATACAGCCTGTATATTTGCACATGTTTAATTTGTCTACTACTTTTATTTATGTACTAAGGGGTTTTGTTAGTGCGCTAAATGTAACCATTAAATACCATAGAGGAAATTCTAATGACAAAGACTGTTAAGTTTAAGGTAGGTCGTGATGCTAAAACAGGTCAATTTATTACAGTAAAAAAGGCTCGCAAGAGAAAATCCACTGCAATTGTTGAGACTATAAAGCGTAATAAGTAGTTACTCGCGACAACAGGGAGGTTGTCTTATTTTACTCACTCCTGAATAGCGATATATCGAAATCTGCCACTCTGAGTCTAAATGTGCTTGGGTCGATTCTTGCCACCTTTACCTTCTCGTATAATCCGTGAGACTTAATAACGGCCAAAAGAGTAACCAGTTTGGCGTATGGCATTTTTTGGCCAACAATAATTGATTTAATTGCATTGGGGTTGTAAGTAATCCTCGCTTCTGATGTAACCATGCGCACCTCTTGCTCATATTCCCATTCAGGGCTTTTGGTTAGCATGATGTCCGATACATTATGGCCAGTTGATTGGTTGCTCATGGCGCTACTTAGGATATCTACCGCTTCAAGTTCACGATATCTAATTTCATCCTTAAGGATTGTCTGAGAGTTTTCTTCTTCCAAAGATTGAGCGAGTTGCTTATCATCAAACTCCAAAGCGAAGCCTCGCAAACCGTTTGCGTAGTGGCTCCACATTAGCTTATTTTCAAGGGCTCTCTTGTTCTCATTATCTCTGATGAAGCAGCAGAAGCGGCGACTCTTAACATCGCTAACAGTTCTGTTAATGGCTTCAACCAAGGCATCTCTAAAAATGCGCTTTTCTTCTAGTAGCTGCCCCTCGGTTATTTGATTCGTTAAAAAATAAGAATACTCACTAACCTTGTCTATAGCTTCTTGCTCACTGAAACCAGTTCCTAGAAGTCCTTTCTGATGAAAAATCAAAAGGTCATCATTTGAAATGTCCTCAGGTGTTTTAAAGGCCATCTGCTCTAGGTACATCCCTTCAAAAGGGTCATTGAAATCCTCTATTGAGCTAAACCAAAGGTATGAGCCAGCTAAGGCATCTAGGTCAAAGTCACGATAAGGATAAAATTTATAGATTTTCTCAGATTGTGTAGTCATTTCTAGTTATTGCCGTTCGTGCTGGTAACTTCTTCTAAAGCCTTGCCTTTAGCTTGTTGCTTAATGGTTAAGTTAGGTGTTAATTCCTTGGCATCTATAGCTTTTGCTGAAACTGCTTCAGGGCTTGTCTTTTTTATCAAAGCAGTTTCATAGCCCAAACTGTTTGCAAGCATAGCCATACCTATTGCAGCTCCAGCCACGCCAATCGTTGTAAGGATTCTGAAAAGTAAGAAACGCCCTTTTTCTTTCCAGTCCTGCTTGTTTATTTGCTTAGTGGTATCGGTAATAGCAAAGTGGTGGTTATACATAACTTGATACACATTCATTACTTGGTCTAGCTTGTCGTTACTTAAGCTTCCTGACTGCCCATGAGGCTTGAGGAAATCGTCAGTGTTTTGGGACATAAACTCCTGTTGATTTCTATAATTACCTCTTGTGAGTCGCTGGTAGGATAGCTCCATGGCGGCATATATAATCTGATTTATTGACCCGTTCAAAATGTTATTATATTTCTCGGGCTCCATTGGTTTGTAGGTTTGGTTGGAGTAGTTGTTGTTAAATTCATTTATTTTTTCAGCAACTTTTTCTGAAGTCGACTTGCTCACGCTAGGCCCTCCCTGTTTAAGCTCAAATCCATAGTCTGCTGATTAATTAATGGTGCATGTTTTAAAGTTATCAGCTTTCTTTGGGGGTAAATGTTTTATAGGTTAGCGACTAAAAATTTATTTAAAAGGGTTTGTTGTTTAATTGCAACTCTGAAATCTCTAGCGACAGTGTCGAGGTATTAAGTGCTAGCTACCTTCCTATTGAATATTCCATAGCAATTTTAAAATCCCTGAGAGTGTTAATCACTCGGTCTTTTTGTTTGGTTCAATAACGCCCGTTAAATGAACCTAGGTAAAGGTTCTTATCTTCTGGTTCAAAATCTAGGGTTGTAATTTTTGAGCTAGCCACCTATTATAAACCCACCTTATTGAACCAAGAGAATTGAAGTCATGTCATCAAGAACCTTTATCTATGCTCGTGTATCTACAAGTGAGCTTACGGTTGAAAACCAATTAGAGGCCATCCAAAGGGCTGGGTATAGCGTTCCTGCTAGCAGGGTTATCACTGAGGTTGTCAGTGGTGGGGTTAACGCTATGGAGCGTGAGGCGTTTAAGGCTATGGTCGACCACAAACTGGAAGAGGGTGATACTGTTGTGGTTCAGCGTTTGGACAGGCTGGGTAGAGATAACATTGATGTCCAGCAGGTGGTGGAGTTATTTGTGAGTAAGGGAATTAGGCTGGTATCACTGGACTTGCCTGTAAGGGATTTGTCATCCAGTGAAGGTAAGTTGATGTTACAGCTATTCTCGGCATTTGCAGAGTTTGAAAAGAACAGAATCAAAGAGCGCACTATAGATGGCTTGAAAAGAGCCAAATCCGAAGGTAAGAAACTGGGTAGACCTAGTAACGAGTCTTTAAGGGGTAAGGTGGTTCAACTGAGAAAGTCTATGAGCATCGCTGGAGTTGCCAAGGAGCTAGGTATATCTGCAAGTACGGTTAAGCGCCTACAGAAACCCTGAGAGCTTTTCAGATAGTTTATTCCAGACACAAAAAAGCCCCTAACCATCAACCTTGGAAAGGGGTTTTTAAAATGGCTAAAATGGTTTTGGAGTATCATTTCTAGCATTCTCTTGGTTGTTAGAATGGGAGCTTGTCTATTAGCTCAGCTCGTTTGATTTCCAGTTGTTCCAGTAGCTTGGTTTCGTTCTTACAATAACCTACAGTCTCCCGATATAGCCTAGTCGCTTTGATAGCTTCCATATCTTCTATTAACAGTGCAGCCGGAAAGTATGCTCCACCTTGTTCCCACCTTTAGAAGTAAAGTGAAAAGTGAGAGTTTCATCTTTGAAGTAAAGCTTCTTCTTAAGCAGTAAAGTATCAGCGTCACTCATGGTTGGGTTGGTTGGCTTGTAGTTGGTTGAAATACGCTTTACAAGGTCTTTGTGCTTATCCTCTGAAGACATCTCAGAAGCTCTCTTTGATAGAATTTCAGTAACCTTGTTAGATGAATCACCATGATGGTGTGAAGTGTTGGCCTTGAGCTGGTTTCCAACCCTGTTAATTAAAGATTGTCTATCCAGCATTTACAAACCCTCTGCTAACTCTTGAATCTGACCAAGTAGCTCAGCTTCCTTGTCTTTCTCGGCTTGAACGGTTTCAGCATGTAAGGCTAGGGCTTTGATTGCATCTTCACGAGACTGGTTGTGGGTATCAATCTCTACTCGTAGTTCCGCCTCAGCCTTATCCAGCAAGGTCTTTAAATCCCCCTCTTGCAGTGACTCTGGCTTTTTCATCCAAAACTCCACAGCCTTGGTTGCTGGGTCCACTTTGAACTGATAAAAGCTCTGCGGGCTACCGTATTCCTTCCAACCTTCACTCAATAGCCTCTCAACAGTTTGGATAACTTCATACTTATTATTATAGAAGATGAAGTGTTTAATAGCCCCCAGCACACCATGTGATTCAATGCTCTTCTGATATAAGCCCTTAGAGCGTTCGAACCGAGCCTGTACGGTTTCTTTTGTGAATCTACGCTTGGGAGATTTTGCAACAGCTAGTAATTGTTTGAAATCTGATTCTGATAGTTTCATTGTTAATAAATCCTCTCTCGGTTAATTAGAAGACGCAACCAACCGACTCAGCCGAGAGGGGCCTAAGAAGGCTGGAAGGTCTAGGATAAAGTAGTGGTTTTGTAAGTGCCGTCATAGCCACTCAACCACATACGGTAAAGGGAGGGAGTCCCTTATGAGATTCTTTTGAAGTTGGTGATAGCGGAATCACCAATGAGTTATCTATGAGTAGTATCGAACTGGATAGATTGGTTAAGGTGTTACTCAATACTAGCCAATGTAATTTGTAAGAACTTTGAAGTATCTTGGCTAATCTCTTGAGTAAATCTGTAAGAGATTCTAATCACCATACCTCTATTCACTTGTGGTAAGAAGGTTTGTTTACTAGAGATATTTAATAAGGATTTTATAAAATTTCTTGTAAGTGCTTTATAAAATCAAACCTTCCTGACAACCTACCTTAAAATAGATGTGATTCCCATTTGTAAAAATGGTTATGAACCCTTCGAAGTGCACACTAAGAAATGCTTTACAAAAGGTGTTATAAGTTTTTCTTTTACTAAAGATGATTTACTAAAGGTTATCCCTAATAACCTGTAACAATCTCCCCAATAAACTGTTACAGTAACTCCAACCAACCTTTTAAGTAAACTTTATAATTCTATTATAATACCACACTTTTCCTAAAAAGTCAAACTTTATTTTCTCCGGTTTTACTAAGTGGTTGTTCCATAAAGGAATTTAGTTTGAAAATAATTCTTACAGCTATGGACATCAGTATAGTTATGTGCTATGGAGTGGCATTCTAATCTCCCCGTTAGCTGCTCATGTATACTAGGCTCACCCGTTGTACATCTCGATACCACACTATTAATTTGCCTTGTTCCTCATTGTTTTACATTCTCCCTCAGTTTTCCAAGATAACCTAGTAAACCCGCCCCCTCTACGCCATTAGTTTGTCTGTTTGCTTGTAGTATTTGAAATAACATTCACAATTGGTTGAAAAACACCACGAGCTTAAACCCATCAACCACACCCACCAGCCATAAATAAGCTCAGAAGCTCCTGTAACGCTCTGTGAGGGGTTTTAACTTTTTATTGGTAGTTGTTATGGGTTTTGGTGTTAAAGCTTCTTAGAATCGCTTACAGGAAGTGTTGGTGGTGTCTGGGAGCTTCTGTAAGGGTTTTTTGTTGGTGGTTTATAGGTTGGTGTGGGTTGGGTTGCTAAAGCCCCTTACAATCGCTTTGAGGGGCTTCTGGGGGCTAGGACTATAACCAAAAGCAAGCTCTACTCCATGTATCTTCGATTCTAGTTTTATAAGCCGCCGCGCCATTTTTCTTAAATCCTTTTAGTACTTTATATGTTGATTCGATTCCATCAGTCCCGCAAAAGTTTGTGTATACGGTCACTATCCCTTTGGAGTCACATACAATTTTATATCCACACTTTATTAGGGAAGCTCTTAATAATTCTTCATCGGCAAGTAGTGGTTCTTCCTCATCGGTGATGAAGTCAACACTGAATGAGCTGCCTCCTTCCAGTAATAGTCGCTTACCTTCCAGTGAATCCAAATCCTTTTGAAAGGATTCTAGTGAATCTAGTAGACCATCTGTTACAACACGTTCAAGAGCTTTTTCTATGTTTTTTAACTTACTTTTCACTAAGGCTATCTCGCCATCTAAAGCTTGTAACTCTGCTTCATCGTTATTGTCTTGCCTGTGTTGTCTTAACATCCATTCCCAATGAAAGCTGTTTTGCTCATGGACGTATTCAAAAACCTTATAAGCAATGCTTCTATTGTTGCCGCAAGCTTCTTTTTTTCTAGAGCGTGTATTGCATCTGCTGCTCGTATATCCCTTTTGATAGTCAGTAGGAAACGAGAGGTTGGAACCACACTCACATTTAGCTATACCAGAGAAGAATAGTGACCTCGGTTCAACCTTTGGTTTCTTTGAGCGTTTAGTTAGTTCACCTTGCACCCTATAGAATAAGGTCTTGGGGATAGCAACGGGGTAAACCTCTGCACCTTCCCACAAACCTATTACAAGTGGATTGGCTAAGGTTTTCTTTACTGTCTTTGCATTAATTTTTGGAAGTAGTCCTGATGAATCACCTCTTAGGCGTTCTGCTATCAATGTTTGACCTAGGCCGCTTAGGTAGTCTTTGAACATCCTTTCCAATAGTGGTTGGTATTCTTCTTTTAAGTCTCCTTTCTTATCTAACCAAAATGGATGCGAAAATATTGGTCTAATACCATGTTCTTTAGCCTTCTTCCTCTTGGAATCCCAACTAGCAATTATCCTTGTAGATAATCTTTCACTGTATTGGTGGGCTGCTTGTACCTTACCAACGAGAATGTAAATACCGCCACCGTTAAGAGATTCACGGTTATAGGTCATATTGTCTTCAAGAGTGACTATCTCTATCCCAGCTCGGATAATACCCGTTAGTACGTTTAGCATCTCGGATGCTTCAGAGCGTCCTAGTCTATCTATAGCTTCCACAATAAGAAGCGTACCTTCGGGAAACTCACCTTTCTGAACGGCTTCTAGGAATGCTCCTAGGTCACCTTCCATCTGTTTACTATGATAAGCACTTAGACCAAGGTCTTTGAATGATTTTGAGTGCAGGGTTATATGCGGGTTTTTCTTTAGATACTTTACCAGTAGTTCTTCTTGTCGTTCTTCGGATGTCCCAAGACGTTGTTTGCTAGAACTGAATCTGAGGTAGGAAACTGCGAGTGTCATTATGGTTTTTGCCAAGCATTGTTTTGGCTAGTTTAGCACCACTTGCAAATGGTGGTCTAGAGGCTTGCATGTGGGCGTACACGGTCGTTGACCCTAAGAACTTAAAGCCGCGTTTTTTTAGATCCTTGGCAAAGGCATCGGATTGTTCGCTGGTGGCGACATAATCCTCGCGCGACCGAATCGAGTTCACCCTGGGCTTGTTATCGACAAACTGCCATTGATAGGCGCTAAAGCTGCCAAATTCCTTTTGCACTTCGATAAAACGCTGGGCGTTATTAATGGTGGCGTTGATCTTGAGTTTATTGCGGACGATCCCTGCATCGTCGAGCAGGCGGGCGACGTCCTGGTCGTTAAAGGCGGCCACCTTGTGTACATCAAAGTTGGCGAAGGCGCGGCGGTAGTTGTCGCGCTTTTTTAAAATGGTGTACCAGCTCAGTCCGGCCTGGGCCGACTCCAGAGTTAAAAACTCAAACAATTGTTGGTCGTCATAAATGGGCACGCCCCATTCATTATCATGGTAGGCCACATAATCTTCTTTGCTGAGATCCACCCAGCTACATCTGGTACACATAACTTGTTCCTTGGGTTGGGGGGCAGGTTTACGCCTGCGTTGAGCCTTGGGGATCACTCAACCATTCCATCCGTGCTCGTTGTGGCGCAAATAGCGCGTTAAGATACTGCAGTACCTGCTCAAACTCTATATTTTCTAAAGTGTTCAACAGGTTGGCCTGCAAAGTAAAATCAACCCCCGGGTTACTGATCGCCAGCCAAAAGCGCTGTGAGCGCAGGCGCAGGTTTTTATCTTTCTCGGCAATTTGGCGATACAGACTTTGTTTACTGTGCTCCCAGGTTTGCTCATCCATTTGCGCCACCTGCTGGCAGTACTGGCTAATAAACTGATTATGGTGCGCCAAGAGCTCCTTTCCCGAGACATTGGGCGACTGCACATAAAATGCCAGGCCTGCGCGGGAATTAAAAGGTGCATAACCGGCGCCAACCAAATAGCCAAGCTGCTGCTCGGTGCGCAGGGCATTAAAGTAAGGCTGATTAAGGAGGTGATTGACCACCATCATCAGCACCTTCTCTTCAATATCGTGCGTGGCGGCCTGATAATAGATCACCATGGCATGGTCGTTACTGGGCAAACTAAGCTGTTGCTGGATTACAGAGGTGATCTCCGCAAGGGGGCGGTTAATGGCCTCGATATTGGCTCTTTGTTCCAGATGTGTCTGGATCAAGCGTAAAAAGTCGTAAGCATCGGCGGGTCGCCAATTGCCATGTAAAAAGGCTTCAATATGCACGGCGGCAAAAAACTCCTGACGGAATTGCTTAAACTGCAAATAACTGGTGCTTTTCAGTGCCTGTGCTAAGGCCTCCGGGGTTGGATTCCAAGGCATGATCTCGGCGCCGATGCGGCTGAAAATCTCGCTCACAGGTTTGTTTTGATTACTCGATTGCCAGTGGCGTACCAATTGCTTCTTGTATTCGGCATAGCGCTTGGCACAAATATCTGCATTAAAGAGGGCATCCAAGAGCCCCTGCGCCAACTCAAGCTGGCTCGAAGACAGGCCCGCAGTATGTAATGTTAAACCGCCCTGGTGCGACGATAAATGGTAGTTCAGGCCCGCCAGTTCGGCGGGGTAAAACTGCTCAGCCACGCAGTCGATAAAGAGATCCGCAAATAAGCGGGTCAGGGCCATATGTTGCACATCTTTGACCGCCAAATGGGAATCTATGGCGAGGTAAAAATGACCCTTGGCAACGCGATAGGTGGCGTCTTGTTTAAACCAGAAATTAAAGCCCGGATGTGAAGCCAGTTTTTCCGGGGTGGCACCGGGGGATTCCAGCTCATGAAGCACGCAAGGGCGCTGCAAATAAGGATTTACCTCGGGCAGCGACATGGTGCCCAGCGGCGTATCTATGGCGGCCAGGGCATCGAGCCACTGAGGCTCCAACGCCTTGGTGTAATAAGGGGTGTTGTACCATTGTGTGGTTTTACTGCTGCTTACGCCCGGGTGGATCAACACCAAGCGCATATTCTTCGGGCTCAACCAGTCGAGCACCTTAGCAAACTGCTGGGGCTCATAACCGGCCATCAAATAGTCGCCGTTAAGATAATGCTCGCTGGGGTAATGGTGCATATTCACGCTCAAACCACTGACCCAATCCAGTAAACGAGCCTTTTCCTGATTATCGAAGGCGATTTGCAACAGCGTTTGCTTATCCCGATACAGGGCATGTAATTGTTCGGCGTTTTGGCGGATAAGGGCGATATAGGCAAACACCATCTCGACTATATCCTGATAATACTCGATGCCGTCATCGGTCAGCGCCAAGCTGATATTAAAGTCTTTAAAGTTGCTGCCGTTAATGCCACCACCGGCAGACAGGGCATTGATCCAGCCCTGATTTTTTAGCAGAGAATGCAAGGAGCCTTCGCCTTCATAGCCGAGTAAATGGGCAAGAAAGCTGACCGTTTTGTGCTTATAAAACTTATCTATGCTTGGCATAGCGAAGCTGATGATCAGCTTTTGCAAATGCTTATGGGGCTCAATATGCAGCTCCAGCCCCAGATCTTGCGGGCGATACAGAGGCTCTGCAATATCCGGCTTAGCGGTTGCATTGCTGTTGATATCCGCGAAAAGGTGCTCGGCCCAGGCCTTTAATTGCGCCAGAGTGTATGGACCACACAGCACCAAGGTCATCCACTGGGCCTGGTAGTGCTCGGCAAAGAAGGTTTCCAGCTCTTGCTTTATCGGGCCGTGAGCATCGCTCAGGGTATCGAGACTGCCCACCGAAAACTTGGCAAAGGGATGCTTTGGATTCACCGTTTCCTTGTGCGCCTGATAGATACGACGGCCATCGTCCTTAATCTTGAGTTTAAATTCGGCATCGATGGCGTTGCGCTCTTTGTCTATTTCCCCGTCATTGAACAGCGGCGCGATAAACAGCTGGCTAAAACGCTCCAGAGCCGGTTGAAAAAATTGCTTGGTGATGTCGAAGTAATAGCAGCTGTGCTCGGTGCCGGTCCAGGCATTGCTGCTGCCTCCATGGCGGCTGATAAAGTCGTGAAATTCACCGGCTTCGGGGTATTTTTCGGTGCCGAGAAAAAGCAGGTGCTCAACAAAATGGGCGAGGCCCTGACGATGCCAGGGGTCATCAAAATGCCCGGCGTTAACGGTAAGCGCGGCGGCCGCTTTTTGACTATCACTGTCGGCGACTAACAAAACCCTAAGACCATTGGGCAGTGTTAGCGCTTGGTAGAGTCTGTTATCATTGCGGCTGATATTCAATTATTGCTCCTGAAACTAGAAAAGTTACAAGATGTTCAGGGCCAGCGGTTACGGCGAAGTGCCTACCTGAATATCGGGTGGTAAAGCTAAACTATAGCGAATATCGCGCCTTAATGGCTAGCTTTTGCGGCAAAACTTTTTCTCTAATTAGTTGATTTAACAGAAATGAAAACAGTTTTAATCATGCGTCATGGGGATGCGCAGGCAGTGCAGGGACAAGATAATTTGCGTGAGTTAACCGATAAGGGGTTGGCGCAGGCGGATCATGTTGGTCAATGGCTGGCGCAACGCTTTAATCCACAAGGGTTAATTGTCAGTCCCTATGTACGGGCGCAGCAAACCGCGATGCAGGTGAAGGGGCATTGTCGTAACTTTATTTACAGTGAAGAAAGCGAAGAGGTGACTCCTAGTGCCGATGCCAAACGCGCCGTTGATTACCTCAGCGCCCTGATAGCTGTGCATGATGAAATTGATTGCTGGCTGGTGGTCGCCCATATGCCCATAGTCAGCTATATGGTGGCCGAGTTGTGTCCGGATAAGATGCCTATCTTCCCAACCTGTGGTGTAGCTCAGATAGATTATGACCCACAGACCCTACGTGGCCATTGGCGGGCCTTGTATAGCCCGCAATAGCATAGCTCGTAATAACTGCGAATCTCCGGCTTTAGCCGCCAGCAATTTTTACCTTAAAGCCCTGTGCCTCAAGCAAGCCCTTTAGCTTGTCGCGGTCATCTCCCTGGATTTCGATAACGCCATCTTTAACGGCGCCGCCTTGGCCCATTTTTGACTTTAACAGCTTGGCCAGCTTCTTCAGATCATGCTCCTGCGGATCAATTCCCACAACCAGCATCACCCCTTTGCCTTTACGACCTTTGGTTTGTCGCTCTATGCGCAGCGCCCCGTCTTTAAACAACTTAACGTCGGCTTGCTCTTTCTCAACGGGTGCCTTAATACGGCCCGTTTCAGTTGAATACACTAGGTTATTGTCGCTCATCAGTACCTCCGACCTAAACAGGCTGTTAGCTTATCATAACTGGGCTCTGCGTCTTGCCAAAATAGTGCTGAGAACTGCACTTCAATCAGGTAAATAATCAGAAGCTTATGAGCTCTAGGTAAGCAGTTGCAGCGGCCCCGATCCCATTTCATTTTGCTATTGCCTGTTCTTTTGCCTCTGTGCTAGCATCCTTTCAAATTTTTGGATGTTTGGATGGCTAAATGATTTTATATAACGAGTGGGCACAAATTGAGGCGGATGAGTCGCAGACCCTGCAGTATCAAGCTTTATTACAAGAATATTTGGCGAATACAAGTGCCCAGGTGCAATGGCAATACCTTATTCCAGAGCTGGGTGAGGGCGGCGCATGCAGCTTGTTTGGTCATTTACAGGAAGAGCCCTTTAGCCTGCGGGAACATCTTGATATTGATGCCGAGGCACAGCTTGCCAAGTTGCAGGGGATAGTCGATTTTGTCGTACAACAAAGCGGCGTCGATTGGTTCGGTATTTATCAGTCTCGTGATATCCAGGGTCAGTCGCAGTTGCTAAAGCTGGCGTATCATGGCGCCCCCAGTCGTCCCTTGTTTCCCATTACCCCTGAGTTTGCCGCCACCAGTAATAATGTGCAGGTTGTAAGCTCTGGAAAGGCCAGAATTATCAACAATGTGGAAGACTATGTTGCCAGCGGTGGCGAATACTATACATGTGATCCTAAAGTGAAGGCGGAAAGCTGCTTGCCGCTTTATTCGCAGAAGGGTAAAGTAGTGGGCATCATAGATGCAGAAGCATTCAGCACAGATTTTTTTACCCCCGAACGCATAGCCTTGTTGGTCGCCGCAAGCAAAGAAATTGTCGCGCATCTGCCAGCCTAATGTGGCCGGGTACTGCTAACCCTGAGATAAATAAAAAGAGAGTCCCATGTTCTCACAATTAAAACCATTACCGACGGATCCCATTCTTGGGTTGATGGCTGCGTTTAAGGCTGACACCAATGCCAATAAAATCGACTTAGGTGTCGGTGTTTATAAAGACGAGCAGGGTAATACCCCTGTGCTAAAAGCGGTAAAAAAAGCGGAAGAGTTTCGCTTAGCCAATGAGACCAGCAAGTCTTATATCGGATTGGCCGGTAACCTGGATTATTGTCAGAAAATGGAAGAATTGTTGCTAGGCGATGCACACCCTGCTTTGCTGGCAAACCGTGTACGCACGGCACAAACTCCAGGCGGTACAGGTTCACTTCGCGTAGCCGCTGAGTTTATTAAGCGTTGTAACGACGATGCCACTGTTTGGGTGACAACTCCGACCTGGGCTAACCATATCAGCCTGTTTGAAGCTGCCGGTCTGACGGTAAAAGAATACCCTTACTACGACTATGAAAATAAGGGTTTATTGTTCGACGAAATGGTTAACGCCTTAAGTCAGATCCCAGCAGGTGATGTGGTATTGCTACACGCTTGTTGTCATAACCCAAGCGGTATGGATTTGAACGCCGAGCAATGGCAAACCGTAACCGACATCGCTAAAGCACAAGGCTTTACCGTGCTTATCGATATCGCTTATCAGGGTTTTGGTACTAGCCTGGACGAAGATGCTGCTGGTCTACGCCTGCTTGCTTCACAGGTTGAAGAGCTGATCATCTGTTCTTCATGTTCGAAGAACTTTGGTCTTTACCGTGACCGTATCGGCGCCTGTTCTATCATCTCTAAAGATGCCAGCGCTGCCGATGTATCTAACTCGGTACTATTGAGTGTAGTGCGCAGCATTTACTCTATGCCGCCGGCGCACGGTGCGGACATTGTTAGCACTATTCTATCTAGCTCTGAGCTTACTACTATGTGGCACGATGAACTGGATGAAATGCGTTCACGCATCAATGAATTCCGTTCATTGCTAAAAGAGAAGCTAAACGCCAAATGCCACGGCATGGACTTCTCATTTATTGAGCGCCAGCACGGTATGTTCTCTTTCTTAGGTATTAATAAAGAGCAGATCGAGCGTCTACAAAAAGAGTATTCGATTTACATCGTTGGTTCGAGCCGCGTTAACGTAGCCGGTATCAGCCACGCCAATATCGATTACTTCGCCGACGCCGTAGCCGAAGTAACGAAATAACTTTCGCTTAGAGCGAAGCAAAAAAGCCAGCATTTGCTGGCTTTTCTTTTTTTACTTAGGCTTCTTTGGCTTTCAGTTCGGTGACATTTTCCTGGCTGTCTTTATCTTGCGCTTTTGGCTTTTTTTCTGTTTTATTTTCGCTTGGTTTCGCGCCTTTTAACACCTGCATAAATTCATCTTTTTGTTTAGCGATTTGCAGTGCCAGGCCTTCTACTTGTTGTTCACTTAAGGGCACATCGGCATTTGCCAACAGACCTTCAAGGCTTTCGGCAATATCGAGCATTTTGTCATAAGCATCGGCTTCTTTCTTACTGGTAAAGGTCATGCGCTCGACTCCATTTCTTTCAACTACGTACTTAACGACAACAGCCATGGGATCTCCTAACTATACTGTTTTTTTATACAGTTAGATTAGGGTGGCAAGCAGCTAAGGTCAAGGTGTTTTTACGCTTTTTACTTAACTTGTGAGCGAGTGAGAGGCTTAGTGCTCGCGTTCATAAGCCTTTAGGTTGACAAGCCCTGTCTCGTCTTCTTTATTTAATAACGGTAGTACCAATGGAAGATTCATCACTTTAAGGAGAGAAGTATGAAACTACTTAACACCTCTGCAAGCGCCATTATCGGCGTTCTTGCCACCACACTCTTACTTGCCACCACAGCCCCGGTTATTGCAGCGCCAGCCGAGCCCAGTAAAAGCGAAGCCTCAAGCCATGCTAAGGTCAGCTTAAACCAGGCCACGGCCGAGCAATTGCAGACCTTGCCCGGTATTGGTCCGGCGAAAGCCAAGGCAATTATCGATTATCGCGATAAAAACGGTGGTTTTAAGAGTATTGAGCAATTGGATGATGTGCCAGGGATAGGCGAGCGGCTAATGGCTGAGCTCAAGGAAAAGGTGTCGTTGTAATTGGCATAATATAAAGGCAGCGTTAGCTGCCTTTATTATGTTCTGCAATCGCCTGGTCCAGGTGACGGCAGGCAAAGTAGTGGCGCACCGGCAGCACCAAAATGGGGTAGGCAAGACCGGCGATCAATAACCAGGGCAGCATGCTCCACCCCTCAAAGCGCACCAACAATAAAAACAGCGGCGTGATCAGCAGCAGTTTAATAATATTGAGCAGGATACGTTCCTGGGCACTTAACATTTCCAACGCCTCAGCCACCAGTTGCAAACGCTGGCGGTGGCTAAAGGATTGCAGGCTGGGGATCTGGCTGGCTAAAAAATAAATCATGGCTTGTTTGGCTTAAAGAACAAGCTCGCAGAGGTCACGATAACCGCTGCCGCAGCAAGGGCTGCAAAAATAACCTGCATCCAACCCGGCATAGACAGACCTAAAAACTGCCAGTCTATGTTGCCACAGTCACCGGTTGCAGCGAAAAATCCAGGGATCCACTCATGCAAGGGCACCGGGAAATTAGGCTCAAATTCACAAACGAAGGCAAAAGGGTCTGTGGTGGTTTGCATCATAATGTGCTCGCGGGCCAAAAGCAGACCCCAAATGCTGGCAACCAGCCAGGTGGCCAATCCGCTCAGGCGCAGCCACAGATTAGCAGGGTTGATGGCGCCAATAAGGCCAGCCAATAACACGCCTAACACGGCGGTACGTTGGTAGATACACATGATGCATGGAGCTAAATCCATGGCGTATTGAAAATAAAGGGCCGTTGCCTCGAATAAAAAGGCAATCAGTGCCAACAACAACCAAGGAGCGCGTGTGCGCGAGATGCTACTTAACCAGCTCATGAGATTCTCTTATTAATTTTATTTTGGAGATTATGCCCCTGCACCTAGGTCTATGCAAGTTTAGGTCAATGGCACTCGAAAGCTGATACTTTATTATTGTCTTGTGTAATTGCCGACTATACGAGGCGTGCTTTACAGTGAAGTTTTCTTGTTAGTTGCTGATCATCTGGTACAATCAGTGGAATAACTAAAATGAAATAAACCGTGTTGAAGTGGACCTTAGATGAGAATTTTTAAAGCGAAAAGCCCAGCTGGATTTGCTGAGGAATATATAGTTGAGTCCATCTGGAATGGGGAGTTTCCACCAGGCTCTATTCTTCCTGCCGAGCGCGAGCTATCGGAACTCATCGGCGTGACTCGCACGACACTGCGTGAAGTATTACAACGTCTTGCTCGAGACGGTTGGTTAACCATTCAGCATGGTAAGCCAACGCGAGTAAATAACTTTTGGGAAACCTCGGGCCTGAACATTCTTGAGACGCTGGCGCGCCTTGATGAAGATAAAATGCCGGAGCTGACCGATCAGTTACTTTCTGCCCGCACTAACATCAGTGCCATCTATATGCGTGCAGCGATTAAAATAGACCCAGAGCGCGTTAAGGAAATTGTTGCCGAGCGCGATGGTGTTGAAGACACGGCTCAGGCTTTTGGCGGATTATGATTATTTGGTACACCACCACCTGGCCAGTGCCGGCAACAACAAAATTTATGTGTTGATCCTCAATGGCTTTAGAGGTTTTTACTCCAAGATAGGTTGCCACTATTTCTCTGATCCTCGTACTCGTGAGTTAGCACGTCAGTTCTACTCGGACTTGGCTGAGCTGGCTGAGAAGCAAGATCACGACGGTGCTATTTCCTTGATGCGTCGCTATGGTCATCAAAGTGGTCAAATCTGGCAGGAAATTCGTGGCGATATGCCCGAAAATATTATGGATTAATAATTGGCCCGCTATTGCGGGCCTTTTTGTCTCTGCTCACTTAAAAATTTAACAATCACTTTTTTCGATAGCTGCTATCGTTAAATGCGATTGTTCTTTTGCGCCCTAGCTCAGTAACATAGCGCTCAGAATATAAATGCATGTATTTTTATTGTCGGGGTTGTTTTTCAACAGCCCGCCACTATATCTATGTGCAGGAAGAAATACAGACGAGGCGAAGTCATCGTCTCAGTCGCAAAGTACGATAAACTCAAACTATTTTGGAGAATAAAATGGGTGTATTAGTAGGCCGCAAGGCACCAGACTTTACAGCTGCAGCAGTGCTAGGTAATGGCGAAATCGTAGATGGTTACAACCTACACGAGACAATCAAAGGCAAGAAAGCAGTTATCTTTTTCTACCCACTTGATTTCACTTTCGTTTGTCCTTCAGAGCTAATCGCTTTCGACAAGCGTTATGAAGAATTCCAAAAGCGTGGCGTTGAAGTAATTGGTGTGTCTATCGATTCACAATTCTCACACAATGCATGGCGTAACACTGCTGTTGCAGACGGCGGTATTGGTCAAGTTAAATATGCTCTAGTTGCTGACGTTAAGCACGAAATCTGTCAAGCATACGACGTTGAGCACCCAGAAGCGGGCGTTGCTTTCCGTGGTTCTTTCCTAATCGACGAAGAAGGCACTGTACGTCACCAGGTAGTTAACGACCTACCTCTAGGCCGTAACATCGACGAGATGCTACGCATGGTTGACGCACTAGCATTCCACAGCGAGCACGGCGAAGTATGTCCTGCTGGTTGGACTGAAGGTAAAAAAGGTATGGACGCAAGCCCTGAAGGTGTTGCTAAGTTCCTATCTGAAAACGAAGGCGACCTATAAGGTTTCACCCTAGTTTGAAAAACCGCGCTTAGGCGCGGTTTTTTTGTGCCTGGATATTTGCCAAACCCGCTGATAAACAGCAAGATATAGTCCGTTTATGTGAACAAGGTAAGCTTATGGGTTGGTTGCGATGGCAAATGGGCCGCCAATTATCTGGGTACGATAAAATGTTTTTGGCCGGTGCCTATTGGCCGATTAAGTTTGATTGTTACCTGTTGCGCTTTAAGCAAGGTAGTTTTATCAGGCGCCATACAGACAAGGTGGAGTCCGGCCGCCACTATCGCCTTAATATCGTTATTAAAGCCGCGGGGAAAGGCGGTGAGTTCGTCTGCGAGCAGCCCATCTATGCCAGTAAGCGCATTAAATTGTTTCGCCCCGATATGCATGCTCATGAAGTCACAGAGGTAGAGGAAGGTACTCGATATGTCTTCAGTGTTGGCTGGATACGTAATAACTAGACAATAAAAAACCGCCCTGAGGCGGTTTTTTTAACTATTGCGAGTGCAATTACTGAAAGCTTACAGCGCGGCGCTCTTTGCGCGGTGCTTTGCTTTTCGCATTAGGGTCACGGAAGCTGCGCTTCTTGCCTTCACTGCGTTCATTACGATCACGTGGTGGACGTGAATCACGTTGCTCACGTGGCTCACGTGGCGCATTCGCTTCAGAAGGGCTCAATGTTAGCTTCATTGGGCGCTTACAGATGTATACCTTCTGGAAGTGTGCCACTTTCTCAGCCGGCATGCCTTGAGGTAGCTCAACGGTACTGTGAGCATCAAACAAGCGAATGTCGCCAATGTACTTGCTAGAGATGTCAGCTTCATTAGCAATAGCGCCAACGATGTTTTTAACCTGTACACCGTGCTCACGGCCTACTTCGATACGGTAGGTATCCATAGGTGTGTTTGAGTCACGACGCTCACGGCGTGGCTTATCGCCATCACGACGGTTATCGTCGCGACGACGCTCACCTCGGTCACCGCGTTCGTTACGGCGCTCATTTCGGTCGTTGCGCTCACCGCGCTCTGGACGTTCCTTCGCTTTGATCTCTTCCACTTTCAATGGCGTCTGCTGTTGCGCTAGGCATAGCAGGGCTGCGGCAAGGTCGCCTTGGCTAAGTTGCAGCTTGTTACCGATTGAACTGGCAACCTGGGCAAAGAACTCGCTGTCTTTGTGCTCAAGGGCTGCCGCAATCTTGGTTTCAAGGGCGTCGATACGCTTTTGCTCAACCATTTTAGCACTTGGTAGCTGTACTTCTGCGATGTCGCTCTTGGTGTGGCGTATAATGTTTTTAAGCAGGTAACGCTCGTTACCCTTAACAAACAAGATGGCCTTACCTTGGCGACCAGCACGACCGGTACGACCGATACGGTGTACATAGGCTTCACTGTCTTGTGGGATATCGTAGTTCACAACCAGACTGATGCGTTCAACATCAAGGCCACGGGCCGCTACGTCGGTAGCAATAACGATATCAAGTAAGCCGCTCTTCAGACGGTCTACGGTGCGCTCACGGGCTTGCTGGTTCATGTCGCCGTTAAGCGGTGCCGCAGAGAAACCTTCACGCTCTAGTAGTTCTGCCAACTGTACCGTGTCATTACGGGTACGTACGAATACGATAGCGGCGTCAAACGTTTCCGCTTCCAAGAAGCGCACGATAGCGTTGTTCTTGTGTACGCGGGCTTGCCAGTAAACCTGTTCTATGGTCGATACCGTGCTGTTACGTGGCGTGATGCGCACTTGCTCGGCGTCTTGCAGGTAGGTTTTACAGATAGACTGAATTTGTTTTGGCATAGTCGCAGAGAACAAACAGGTTTGCTTGTCTTCTGGCGTTTGCGCCATGATGCTTTCTACATCGTCGATAAAGCCCATGCGCAGCATTTCATCTGCTTCGTCCAGCACAAGTGCGCTAAGACGAGATAGGTCGATAGACTTACGGCTGATGTGATCCAATAAGCGACCAGGGGTCGCGACTATGATTTGTGCGCCGCGACGCAATGCACTTAGCTGGATACCGTAGCTCTGGCCACCGTAAAGTGCTAGGACTTCTACGCCCCTAGTAAATTTTGCATATTGCTCGAACGCTTCCGCTACCTGGATAGCAAGCTCACGAGTGGGGGTAAGTACAAGGATCTGCGGATGCTTAGCATCGGCATCAATGTTGTTCAATAAAGGCAAAGCAAAGGCAGCAGTTTTACCTGTACCTGTTTGCGCCATTCCCAAGACATCCTTTTTGTCGAGTAAAAGGGGAATACATTGAGTTTGGATCTCGGAAGGAGTCTCATAACCCAACTGTTCCACTGCTTTTAAGATAGCAGGAGAAAGGTTCAACGACTCAAAGGTGACTGGTTCTGACATTAAAACGCCTCAGGAATTCAAAGAGCGCGCATTGTACAGGAATGAAGCAGTAATTGCTTGTATAAATTGAAACTATTTCCTATGTGATTGGTTTTGTATGAAATTTAATCAGGCGCATTTTAGGAAACCTGTGTAAACGGCATAAATAAAGGGTTTTCTGTTAGCGAATAAAGAGTTTTTTAGTCCTTGCCCAAAGTAGAAATGGCAGGATAAAAATGCTGAAAATGAGGTGTTTATTGATTTGTTTCGGGCTACGCTTGTTTTTTTAATTTTTAGTTTGTTTTATGAACAAATGAAAACGCCGCTTGGGTGAGCGGCGCTTTAGGGCAGCTGTTATTCTTGATACAGACCCAAGTTTGCCTTGGCGTAGGCTTCAAATTCTGTAAAGCCACCGATATGCTCTTGGCCGATAAAAATTTGCGGCACGGTTTCACAAGGTTTTCCGGCTGATTTCTCCAGATCTGCCTTGCTGATCCCTTCTTTGATGATATCCACATAGCGGAATTTAAAATCATCACGTTGCTCGGCTAGTTGACTGGCGACATCTTTTGCACGCACGCAAAAAGGACAACCATCTCGACCAAAAATAACAGTTAACATAATCTCTCCAGTGCTTCTTTTAAGGTACGAGGTGCAGTGTAACGAGCTTAAGGGCTCAGGTAAAATGCCAAAAAACGATTTATCCGTTCGCTAAAAGCGATTAAGTGCGATAAACGGTTTTAATCAGGTGATAACCGAACTTGGTTTTTACCGGGCCGTGCACCTCAAAAAGCGGCTTTTTAAAGACCACATCGTCAAAAGCCTTGACCATGGTGCCGCGTTCAAATTCGCCGAGATCGCCACCGCGTTTTTTCGACGGGCAGGTTGAGTATTGCTTCGCAAGCTTATTGAAATCACCGCCTTTATCCAGTTTGGCTTTAATTGCTAAACACTCTTCTTTGCTCTTCACGAGAATGTGATAGGCACAGGCTTTGGCCATGGTTTTACTCCTAAAATTTAAATCGATACGGTGTGATCTGGTCTAACACCTTTTGTTTCTCGCCAATGCCGCCGATGCGGTACGCGGTGCCTTCATGGGCAAGCAGGCCTCGGTGATCCATGGTTGCCTTTTGGGCGTGCTCCATGCGTTGCCAGCGATTGCTGGGAATATCAAAGCGCCATACCTGGCTTGAGGGCGAGCTGGGTTTGCCATTATACCCTATGCCATTATAGTTGTAGGGATTGGGTGAGCCGCCAATAAATACCAGGTTGCCATTAATGGTGCCCGCCGCCATGCGGTAGTGTGCTTTGCCTGTTGGATGAGTCAGGCTGTGCCATGAGATCTCGCGTGGGTCTTGTGGGTCGATAACCCCTTTAAGGCACTGGGCCTTGGCGGCAAAACCACGGTGCTTATCGGCAAAGGCCACGGTTTTAACCCCGTCACAAATGATCATCAGGTTATCTTTAATGGCCCCGGCATGGCCAAATACCGCATCGCCAAGGAAGGGTGAGGCCTGAGACCAGCTGTCTTTGGCGATATCGTAAACCTGCACTAGATTGACATTGCCGTCGTTGTGCCAGCCGCTGATCAGATAGATGTATTGGTCGTTGTAATTAAGGGCGACGCTGTCGTCTACCGGCACCGGCATGTTGGCCAAGCGCTGATACTGATCTTTCTCCACGTCATAGCGGTAGGCATCCGGTACAGATAGCTCGGTATTATCGGCAGCCACTGTATAACCACCAAACACATAGGCGTATTTACCTACACCCACGGCGGTGGCTGCAAGGCGTCCGGTAAGCTGGGTTGAGGCCGGAACGGGCGCTTTAGTGTGCCAGGCATTGCTGCCAAGCTTTAATGCCCACACCTTGTTATGGATATCCAGGTGCGTTTTACCCGCCCCAAGACCCATAAAGCTGAGGAAATAACTGCCTTGATCTGTGTCCACCTTGGCCACAGCATTATTACTGACAGGTTCCGGGAGTGCCGGTAACTCTGCGGCGAACAGGGGGCCACACAGGGCCAGGCCCATGGCGGCGCAAAGCATTTTAATCATCTGATCTACCTCTTAATTTAATACCCAACTCAGTGGAGTAACCCATTGCCCGTGCACTGATCAATAAAGACTCATCAATCACGTAATAGGTTGGAAAGGCGGATATTTTATATTGCTGTGCGGTGTATTCGCTACCTAAAAGTATAGGCATTGTCAGCTGTAAATCATCGACAAATTCTTGTACCTGCGTCTTGGATTGATAGTCCAGGGCAATGGCGATGGCGTGAACATCGCCCTTGTCCATGGCTTTTTGTAAATTCGGCATAGACAACTTGCACACAGAGCACCAGGGGGCGAAAAAATATACCAGGGTTTTTTGCCCTTGCAGTTCCTTAATACTAAAGCGGGTATCGCTGTGTAATTGCGGCAGGGAAAAATAAGGCGCCGGGCTGTGGTCGGCAGACAAGAGGTTACGCTCCTGATAGGCGCTCACCGCGAAAAATACCACCGCCATCAGCACAAGTTGGAAAAAAAACTTCTTCATAAAAATTCTTTAGTTTCAAATTGATACATATTGTAGACCGGCTTTTTTAAGAAAAATGTGAAATTATTATCTTGAAAATATATATGGCGTCCATACATCTGATTATGAGGACGCCATAAAGGGTCCCAACCAAAACAAAGTTATTGATATTTATATATAAAGGTTGTTTGTTCAGCAGAAAAACAACCGCCAAATATTGCTTAAATTAAGGATATTATTATGCGTACAGTAGACCTTTCTCCACTATATCGTTCATTTATCGGTTTTGATCACCTGGCATCACTTATGGATGCAGCGGCACGCACCGATAAACAACCAAGTTACCCGCCGTATAACATAGAGGCACTGGGTAAAGATCAGTACAGAATTACCATGGCCGTAGCCGGTTTCAGCGAAAGCGAGCTGACCATTGAGTCGGAGAATAACACGCTCAAGGTTACCGGAACAAAGGCCGCCAAAGAATCGACAGAAGAGCGCAAGTTTATCCACCAAGGGATTGCTGAGCGCAACTTCGAGCGTAAGTTCCAGCTGGGCGACCATGTCAAAGTGTTGGCCGCAAGTTTGGAAAATGGCCTGCTGGTGATTGACCTGCAGCGCGAAATTCCAGAGGCATTAAAGCCGCGCAAAATTGAAATTGGCACAGGTAAGTTGCTAGAGAGTAAATAATTACTTGCCATTCTCCCTTTGATACGCCGCCCTTTTGGGCGGCGTTTTTATTATTTAGAGCCCGATGTGACTAAAACGGATAAAAAGCGCGATAAACAATTGCGTGACCTACTCACCGAAATTTGTGACGATCATTGTAAAGCCATTGCCGGCTTTTGCTGGTTAACTCATAAAATAGACTGGAAAAGCCCACAAAAGAGCCTCACACTCACCCTTGTTTTTACCACGGACGATGAGTTAGAGGCATATTTAGCAAGCGATACCCGAGCGTTAGTTGAAGACGAGCTAGTTAAGGCTCTTAAAGTGATAGGGCTGAGCCCGATTAATAAGACCAAACAGTTAGTCTACGACAGCGAACAAGAATGCCAGATTCACCATAGGGGGAATTGGGCAAAACGGTTAAAATAACAAGGACTCAAAGTATGAGCACCGAACTGCCCAGCGCCGCAATTTTTGTCGATGTGCAAAATATTTATTATACCTGTCGCGAAACCTTTGCACGCAACTTCGATTACAACGCTTTTTGGCGTGAAGTCAGCGGCCAATATCGCATTGAAAAGGCCATCGCCTACGCCATCGACAGGGGCGATAACAAGCAGCGGGAATTCCAAAATATCCTTCGTGCCATCGGCTTTGAGGTCAAGCTTAAGCCTTTTATTCAACGCGCCGATGGCTCGGCGAAAGGGGACTGGGATGTGGGCATTACCCTGGACGCCATTGAATATGGTAGCCAAACCGACACCACCATTTTACTCTCCGGCGATGGCGATTTTGACCTGTTAGCGAAAAAGTTACGGGACGAAAAAAACAAGCGTGTGGAAGTGTATAGCAGCGAAAAGCTCACCGCCGCATCGTTAATTAATGCATCCAGTCATTTTCGCGCCATAGATGAGAGCTTGTTGTTGGGATGATCGAGGACCACTATAGTTAAACTAGCCAACATTATAGCATCTGATCATTTTGCGATATCTGAATTCGGGGTGTAGTCAATGCTTAGTGTGAAATATTAGAGTGAGTGTCCAGTTTATTCGGTTTACTATATTTTGTATAAATATTTTAATTGTGCTTGACAAAAATAAAAAGTTTTTACAATATTTATTCTCAGCTTTAGGTAATTTTAAAGCTTGAAAATAAGGAGAAATGGAGACGATGTACGTAGATAATTACTTTCGCTTTATTCTGCAGTCTTTAGAGTTATCTCTCCAATAAATAATCAACTGGGGAGACAGTGCTTTGAAAAAAATATTTTTTACATCAATATTAGCAACGTTTGCTTTTTCCGGTGTTAGCTATGCGGACAAAGTGACTGTAAATGGAACTACTTATGAATGCTCTAACTCTTGTAGCATTGACTCCGGACCTCCTATGACGATCGGCGATTGTTGTGGAGGAACTGTCGCTGAGCTCAGGCGAGACGTGATCATAATAGAATAGAGCCTAGTAATAGGCGCACCTAACAATGACTTCGGTTGTTAGGTGCTTTATGCTTTTTTAGTGTCAGTTAGAGAGTTCACTTATGAAAAAACTATATTTACTACTAATAGGGCTTAGCGTTGTTGCAACGTTAGTATTCCTCTATTCACCCAAATCTCCCCCCCCGACCAACGACACTGTGTTTAATCAACCAGCAGATTCAACAGATTATTATAACGCTATGGATCCATTGAATTCGGCAGAACAGCTCCCTGACGAAAACAAGATCTCTATTAATACTATAAAAGCTTCAGGAATAACTATAAAACTGGATGACAGGATCCAGCATGACGATGCCTCTTCTATAGACAACCTGATTAATAACCTATCCTCGAACGAAGGTGGCCTTTCTGATACCTCAATCGAAACGGCATTTAGATTAAAAAACTTTGATTCTCTAGTATATCAACTTCAAAGCACCGGAATTAACCAAGAGTTCGAACAGCAGTTTCGAAATACAGTTCACGATGTTGCTCAATCCAATAATGGAATGTTGCCGAGAAGTATTGGCTGCAATGATGAGGTTTGCGCTGCCGTTCTTGATTACTCCCAACAGGATTCACCGGAGCAGTTTTCCAAGGATCTTATTCAAAGAATTGAGCAACCAATTAGCATTGTTATGCAACCAGTAGAAGTACAAGGAGTAAAAGAATTACGAGTTATATTGAATTATAAGGACGCAAAGATAATTGTTAAATAAAGGCTCACATAACCACATAAAAAATAGTAAAAAAGCCAATTAGGGCATCCCCAAAAACCCGCTAAAAAGCGGGTTCCATTTCAGTTAGCTACCTTTCCATCTAGTAAAGTTTTGTACCTGAAAAGTTATTCTCTACCTCCCCTCTAACTAGGAAAGCTTTCAGGGCAAGAGCATGAAAATTTACTTGCTATTCAACACCTTTTCTAAATAGTGCTCGTTTCTTGCCTAGTGTGCCCACCGCGCTTTAGCGACTGCAAATGGAAGCGCGGCAACTCCTTTAGTGCTTGCTTTGTTAGCTGCAACTTTGCAACAATCCTTATAATGACTCGATGTTGTCGATGCACCACTGCGCTCTATTAAGCACGGCCCGGCGGGCCTCATCGCTTTGCTTATCCCAGTTTCGATAAATCATGCCAATGCGGTGGTTATTGCCAAAGCGCGCTCTGTGCCGGTGTAAGAAGTGCCAGTAGAGGCTATTTAGGGGGCAGGCGAGGTCGCTGGTTTTTTCCTTGACCTTATAGTGGCAGCCTTGGCAGTAATCGCTCATCTTATTGACGTAATTGCCGCCGGCGCAGTAGGGCTTGGTGGCAATAATGCCGCCATCGGCGAACTGACTCATGCCCCGGGTGTTAGGCATTTCCACCCATTCAATGGCATCTACATAAATACCCAGGTACCAGGCATCCACCTGGTCCGGGTCAACGCCCAGCAGCAAGCAAAAGTTGCCGGTGATCATCAGGCGTTGGATATGATGGGCATATCCATAGTCCAGGCTTTGGCCAATGGCGTGTTGCAGGCAGTTCATTTTTGTTTTGCCGCTCCAGAAAAATTCCGGCAGCGCTTGGTGCGCCTCGAGGGCATTACTGTGTGCGTACTTGGGCATATTGAGCCAATAGACGCCTCTGACATATTCACGCCAGCCTAAAATTTGCCTGGCGAAGCCTTCAACTTGCGCAAGGGTGATCCTTCCTTCAGATTCATGATATGCCTCTATTGCCGCGTTGATGACTTGCAGTGGGTGGAGGATTTTTGCGTTGAGCGCAAACGACAGGCGGCTATGGTACAAGGACCATTTAGCGTCGCTGTGGCAGGTCATGGCGTCCTGAAAGGTGCCAAACAGAGGCAGCAGATGATTACAAAAATACTCAAGCAACTGCAGTGCTTGTTTGCGTGTCACCGGCCACAGCAGCCTGGGCCCGCCTTTGCCTATGGTTTTTATTTTATGGCGAGCAATGCGCTCGGTAATTGCCTTAACGTCGTTATCAAAGCACAAGGGAGGGGGAAGCTGTTTAATGTCCTCGGCCTTGAGCTTGTTACGGTTCTCTTTGTCGAAGTTCCATTGGCCGCCAAGGGGTTTACCCTGGTCCATCAAGATATCGAAGCGCCTGCGCATCTTGCGATAGAATTGCTCCATGGTGTGATGGGTATCCGCCTGGAAATAGTCGCCTAATTCTTCAAATCCGAGCATAAAATGCTCACTGTCATAGCGCCTTATCTCAACGCTACTTAATGTCAGCTGCTCCAGTTGCCGGCGTAGCCGATATTCATCCGGTAGCTGATAGCTAAAACAGTCGGCTTGATGCTCGGTGACACAGTGGGCAATTAACTCATTGAGCTGTGCAAACTCTTGGGTGTCGTCCAGAGTAAGGTATAAAACCTGATGCCCCGCCTGGCTAAGGGCAGACGCAAACCGTTCCATCGCAGCAAAAAAGCACATGATCTTTTGAATATGATGCCTGGTGTAGTGCATTTCTTGATGCAGCTCAGCAATGATGTAAAGCACATCATCTCGCTTGGTTTTAAACCAAGAATGATTGGCATTGAGTTGGTCGCCTAAAATCAGGCGAACTTCTTTGTATTGTTGCTTGCTCATGCTCGCTCTCTTACTAGTGCCGTGGCCAGCCATTGTGATCCCGCTCCTGTGCTTGCACAGCCACTCCACCGTAACGCTTGATAAACCGGCCGTCGGGGTCGAATAACTCGGTTTGCTTGGCAAGGTTGAAATGCCGTCCACCGCGGGGGTCGGCACCGACCCCGGCTATGTACTGCCAGTTGCCATAATTGCTGGCAACATCGTAATCAATTAAGTGATGCTCGAAGTAGGCCGCGCCATAGCGCCAATCCAGTTCCAATTCATTGACAAAACAACTGGCGACGATTTGCCTGCCTCTGTTGGACATCCATCCACTGGTATTGAGTTGATGCATGAGCGCATTGACCAGCTCAAACTCGGTATTGCCATGACACCAGGCCTGATAACGTTCCGGGTAAAAGCTGGTTTTTGGGGCCGTGTGGCTCATGCCTTTAAATACAAATAGCGAGCGGCCTTGCTTTAGAGCCAGCCATTGAAAATACTCTCGCCACAAGAGTTCAAAGTAGATCCAGTAAGTCGATTCATTGGCGCCGCAGCGCTGCTCATAAGCAAGTAGGGCGCTATAGACCTGGCGAGCGCTGAGAGAGCCATTGGCCAACCAGGGAGAAAACCCGGTGGAGAACTTGTCGCCAGATAAGGCATTACGTGTTTGCTTGTAGCGACTAGGAGCAGTGCTACTGAAATAACTAGTTAACGCTGTAGTCGCTGTTTGTGAAAACCATGCGCCCATTGGCTGCAAATCATTGTATATGTCCGTGCATAAGGGTAATTTACACTGCACCGAAGTAGGAAAATGTAGTGGGCTTCCCATGGTTGGATGGACCGCAACGCTAGATTCCACAAGCTTTCTAAAGCGGCTAAAGGTGTCGGGAGTGTCGTCAATTTGAAAGGGTAACTGCTCTTTTGCAAACAGCGTATGGTTGGACTTATGCCAAAAGTTGATCCCCCGTACTTGCTGTGTCAATTTACGCAGTGCTAATGACTCATTCCATCCGAATTGGTTGGCAATGGCGATATCACTCACTTTATGCTCTCGTATTATGCGAACTAAATCTTCTATGCTGTCTGCGAAATAGAGGTTGTGCCCTTGGCGCGATAGTTCATCGGCGAGGCATTTAAGCGTTTGCCCTCTAAACGAACATACGCTTTTGGAGACGTCTTGTTTTGGATAAGCGTTGTAGCTCGCATCGACGAGCTCATTTAGTGGCGTATAGATGAAAATAAGCTGCTTACAATGTTGGCAAAGTCGTTGCAGCAACTCATTGTCGGCGATTCTGAGATCGTTACTAAATAGATATAAGCCCGTAGACATAGGTTCATAATGTGAGTGTTCTATGTTTAGTGATACGGAATTAACAGTGAGTTCGATCGTTTTAGCGAAGACAGGTGTGTAAATCAGCTACAATGGAAGCAATTAAACAGTGCAAAAGGAGTTTTTATCATGTTCAAAAGGATATTGGCGATAACGTTATTATTATCTAGTAATCAGTTAGTTGCACAAACCGCGGTGTACAAATGTGTTATTGATGGGGTTGTAAGCTACTCACAATTACCCTGTAGCCAAGATGCGCAAAAGCTTGATGTCAAAACGCTAGTCGATAAACAACAAGTAATGACCTCAACGCCGGCAGATTCAGGTATTGCGAACTACATAGACAACCGAGCCATATCGCGTGAGTTAGCGCAAAGCAAAGACAAAATAGATACCTATTCATTGCAGATGAGGCAGGAGTTAACTGAGCTCGAAGCCCAAGCTAACGGTCAGCGCAAGAATCTTGCCGGTGCTGAACGAGAAAAGGCGATAGCAACACAAATGCAATCAAGCATCGATCATTACCAAGCGTTGATAAACAGAGAGCAACTTAATATCGATCGTCTTCTTCTCAAGCAACAGATGACCGCTGAGCCATCGAATAAGGATGATAGCGTTGATGAATACATCAAAATGCAGCGAATTGAGCGGGAGATACGAGAGCATGAAGATAAAATTGAGACCTATCATCAGCAATTAGATTCGGAGCTCAAGGCGTTGAAGATTAAGACTACGGGCCAGTCTGCGAACTTAGTGGCTGCGAAGTTCGATAATGCCAATGCGCAAAGAATGTCAGCAATAACAGCTAAGTACGCAACTTTAATCGACATAGAACAAAAAGCATTGCAACGTCTAACAAACGAGTATGCGCTATTAAAAGCGAAGTAGAATATGGTTCTAAAAAGAACGGTGCCTTAATGGCACCGCTTTTTAATTTAACCCACTTCTGCGATTAGCATCGTTGAATTGAGACTGATCAACTGCGCTTTAGCAAAGAAGTTGAACTCGGTGCTGGTGGTCCAGGTATAGGCACCCATATTCTCGGTAAACACCAAATCACCGTCGGCTAAGGCCGGCATTAAACAGTTATCGCTGATCACATCGATACTGTCACAGGTCGGCCCGGTTAAAACACAGGGTTGCACATCTTCATATGCCAGGCTGTAAAAGCGCTGTTCTGGCTCACCATACACTCGGCCACTAAAGGCGCCGTAGACACCATCGTCCATGTAGTACCAGGTGGTGCCCCCGCGCTTGCTTTGACCCATCACGCTCATGACATGGGTCATAGCCGAAGCAACGATAAAGCGTCCTGGCTCGGCAATAAACTGTACCGTGTCGGGCCAGCTACTCAAAGCATCGCGTATCGGTGCGCAAAATTCATAGATATCAATGGGCTGTCCCGCGTAGCTCACCGGGAAACCACCGCCAATATCCAAGGTATTCATAGCGCCTAGGCCTTCGGCGACGGCTCCTTCGAAGACTATTTTGCATTGTTCGATAGCATGCACATATTTACCCGCATCCATGGTTTGTGAACCAACGTGAAATGATAAACCACGTACGCGAATGCCTAACTCTTTTGCGCGCTTAAGCAAGGGTAAGGCATCAGCTCTGATCACCCCAAACTTCTTGGACAAGTCAGCAGCCGCATCTTTATTAGGGAAGCTCAGGCGCAGCAATAACTCGACTTGGTCGCGATAGGGCACAAACTTATGCAGCTCATTTTCGCTGTCGAACACAAAGGTGGTACAGCCATAGTTAAGAGCATGCTCTATATCACTTACGCGTTTGATCGGGTGAGTGTGGATCACCTGAGTAGGAGCAACACCGGCCTGAGCCACAAGATCCACTTCGCCGTTCGTGGCTAAATCAAAGCTGCCACCAAGCTCATTTAACGTGTGTACCACATCAATATGAGGCAAAGGCTTAAGCGCATAATGCAAGGCAACATTAGGCAAGGCGTTAGCCAGCTGTAAATAATTTTCACGCACTTGGTTTAGATCAAGCACCAGTAATGGGGTGCCGTGTTGCTTCGCAAGAGCGGTGCATAGAGAAAGGTGCTCGTTGTTTGTAGCAAAAGGCTGAGCAAAGGTAGAAACCGACATCATAACTCCAAAAGTTAATTTGGATAGTTACTCTTTCGCCTTGGCAAGAAATGCTGTACTAGGATTGGCTATCTAATAAAAGTGGCGCAATAATAGCCAAATTATTGCGCCACGCAAGCAAAATTTTTAAAAATTTTATCGCTCTATTTCAGCTGTTTATTCAGCGATATCAAAAGTAACCTGAGCGTCTTCACCGGCTACTACAGTCACGTCCTGAGTAGAGTACAGAGTAACTTCTTCATTCAGTACTTCAGCGTCGTCAAGGTGTGCCGTACAAGTGTAGGCAAGCTTGTAGCTACCCGCTGCAACGAAGCCGATTTCGAACTCGTTCAGGCCGCTTTCTTCATTGAATACCACGTTAGCCGTTGCGATTGGTGCATCGGCAGGTGAGGTTACACCGTCTGCCTCAACATACAGATCTTTAGGCTCAACAACATCACCGCTGTATAGGTAAACTGCATGGCCAAAGGCACCTGTTTCTGGAGCAAAGGCGATGTTGTCGGCTTCACAGCTCGTAATCATGGCTTCTGTTACTAAGCCTTCGATGTCTTCAACATCGGCAAGGTTTTCAAGGCGGATACCGGTAGGTTTAAGGTTCACAACTTCGCTGTTGCTAGGATCAACCAGTGATTTTTTCAGGTCGAACTCAAGAACGAACTGGTTTTCGCCTACCGCTAGGGTGAAGTCGTTGATTTGAATCTCACCAAGACCATCTTTGTTTTTACGGTTAACTACCAAAGGAGCAACGGTATCATCGTTTATACAATGTGAGAAGTCATCGCGATATTGGCTTCATCACCGTTCACGATATTGGCGCGTAGCCAGTTGTACTGACCCGGCGCTACAACTTCATCATTGATAAGACTGAATACGTCGCTACCGGTGAATTCTAAAAGGTTAACCATTACAGGTTCACCGTCTGCGGTACGGGTTTCGAACATTGGACGTTCGCCGTCGGCACCATTAATGATGATGCTATCAAAAGCTACCCATACTTCTTTTGCATTACTGACAGGCGCATCAGATACACCTAGGCTGAATTGAGCCGTTTCTTCTTCACTCGAAGAACCACCACAACCTGTTAGTAAAGTAGCTGAGATGGCCGTTGCTAGTAATAGTTTATTCATAGTTTTTGATTCCCTTTGTTTGCAGTATTTTTGAGCTTAACAAATGAGGCTGAACAGGCATTTAACAAGCATAAGTCAAAGATTGAAAAGTGCGCTGAAAATGCTATTTAAGTTGCCCAAAGATACTTTTTAGTTCTGTTTTAGCTTTAGCGGTTAAGTATCATACTGAGACAAAACTCGGTTAGCCATCGCACTTTGAGGTGGAATTTTAAGGGAAGTTATATTGAGCAGGGCACTGGTTGGAGATAAAGATCTTGCCGGTCTGTGGGAGTAATGTCACTAGGGTTATGGAAGCGCCCAAGATGTGCCTGAAATAGACACGGCACTTGCATGACGCAGTGCCGTGTTTTTGGGTGTTACTTAACTTCTTTACCCGCCGCCTGTTGGTCGGCATGGTAGCTGGAGCGAACGAAAGGTCCGCAGGCAGCATGAGAAAAGCCAATTTCATCGGCATATTCTTTTAGTGCGTCGAATTCCTCGGGTGGCACATAACGCTTCACCGCTAGGTGGTGCTTCGAAGGTTGCAGATACTGACCCACGGTCAGCATATCAACATTGTGCTCACGTAGATCACGTAACACTTCTTCGATTTCACTCATTTCTTCACCCAAACCAACCATTAGGCCAGATTTAGTACGAACTTCTGGGTGCGCTTCTTTAAAGCGACGTAGCAGCTCTAGTGACCATTTATAATCGGCACCTGGACGTGCCAGTTTATACAGACGTGGCGCGGTTTCCAGGTTGTGGTTGAACACATCCGGCGGTGTTTCACTGAGGATCTCAAGTGCACGTTCCATACGACCACGGAAGTCGGGAACCAGGATCTCTATGGTAATACCCGGGTTGTGCTTGCGAATTTCACGGATACAATCGGCAAAGTGTTGAGCACCACCGTCACGCAGGTCATCGCGGTCAACCGAGGTGATCACCACATAGCTTAACTTCATATCCTTGATGGTCAGTGCTAGTTTTTCCGGCTCTTCGGCATCCGGTTTAAGCGGACGGCCGTGTGCCACATCGCAAAACGGGCAGCGGCGGGTACAGATAGCACCCAAGATCATAAAGGTGGCCGTACCATGGTTAAAACATTCGGACAGGTTAGGGCAGCTGGCCTCTTCACATACCGAATGCAGGCCATGTTTACGCATGGCTTGTTTAATACCATCGATACGCTCGCTCGACTTAGGCAAACGGATCTTCAGCCACTGTGGCTTGCGCAGCATTTCTTCTTTTTCTGTCGGCAAGACCTTAACCGGGATCAGTGCCATTTTTTGGGCGTCACGAAGCTTTACGCCCGGCTCCATACGTACAGATGATTTTGTCATTCTTTCACTAAACCTTCTTGGTACTCAACCTCTGCAGGATTGAGTCGTTTAATTAATTGCTGCACCAGTCCTTGCCCGGCGCTTTCAACGCTTTGTGGACCGCCTAAGTCTTTACATTGCACCATTTGCAGGCCGGCGTAACCACAAGGGTTAATGCGTAAAAATGGGCCTAAATCCATATCGACATTTAAGGCCAGCCCATGGAAGGAGCAACCACGGCGTACACGCAGGCCTAACGAGGCAACCTTGGCTTCATTCACGTAGACGCCCGGGGCATCTTTTTTGGCATAGGCTTCGACGCCATATTCTTGCAGGCAATCGATAATGCTTTCTTCGAGCCAGGTTACCAGCTCGCGGACGCCAATTTTCAGGCGGCGTAAGTTAAACAGTACATAGAGCATTTGCTGGCCCGGGCCGTGATAGGTCACCTGGCCGCCGCGATCGACCTGAACCACAGGAATATCACCCGGCATCAGCAGGTGTTCTTCTTTACCGGCCTGGCCCTGGGTAAATACGGGCTCGTGCTCAACCAGCCAGATTTCATCAGCACTTTGCTCATCGCGCACATCGGTATATTCCTGCATGGCATGCCAAATGGGCATGTATTCTTGGCGTCCTAGCTGGCGAACAATTAGATTACTCACGGCGTGTCCTCTGTGGTGCTGTTAAAGCACGTAGCGGACATGATCAAGGCTGCCCAGCTCAGTGTAGATAATTTCGATATGCTCTTTCGATGTTACGGTCGCAATCAGGGTGACCGACTCGTAGTTACCCTTGCTACTGGGCTTGGTTCTTGGCGCGTAGTCGCCCGGAGCATGTTCTTGCATAACTGTAAGTACTTGCTCGGTTAATTCTACGTTAGCAAGGCCCATTACCTTAAAGGTAAACGGACAAGGAAACTCTAGATACTCATCAAACTTGGTGTCTTTAACCGGATTGACCATAATGCTTGACCCTCATTTACAGCACAGGACGCAAACAAACTAATGGGTTCATTAGTTCACAATGGCGCATATTCTAGCATTTTTTAGCGCAAAAAAAACGCCCCTCAATAGGGGCGCTTATTCTGGATTAGGCCAGTTGTAAGTATATTTCTACTTACTCAATGATTTGCAAGCGTAAGTAGTCGTAGATCTTGCTGAAAAAACCACCTTCTTCAACACTTTCCAGAGTGACTAAAGGATAGCTGGCAATGTCTTCTCCGGCTAGCTGCAGGTATAAGGTACCTACCTTAGTGCCCTTGGCCAGTGGCGCTTCCAATGTAGTATCAAGCTCGAAGTTGGCTTCCAGGTTCTTTTGTTGACCACGCGGAATAGTGATTGGTGTGCTCTCTAAAATACCCAGAGAAACGATTTCTTTATCACCCATCCAAATACGTTGCTCGGCAAACTTGTCACCGGCTTGATACGGAGTGATGGTTTCAAAAAAGCGGAAGCCGTAGTTAAGCAGCTTTTTGCTTTCAACCTTACGGGCACGCTCAGAGCTGGCACCCATGATCACAGCGATTAAGCGCATATCGCCCTTGGTCGCTGAAGAAACCAGGCTATAGCCGGCATCATCGGTATGACCGGTTTTAATGCCGTCTACCTCAAGGCTTTGATCCCATAACAGACTGTTACGGTTGAACTGCTTAATGCCGTTATAGGTAAAATCTTTTTCTTTATACAGGGCATACTCGTCCGGCACATCACGGATCAAGGCGGCACCTAGGGTCGCCATATCGCGTGGCGTGGTGTAATGCTCGTTGGTGTCTAGGCCGTGGCTGTTAATAAAGTGGCTGTTGCTCATGCCTAGTTTTTCCGCATGCGCATTCATTAAATCGGCAAATGCTGATTCGCTGCCGGCAATATGTTCGGCCATGGCTACACAGGCATCGTTACCCGATTGAATTATGATACCGCGGTTAAGATCTTCAACACTGACCTGTTTACCTACTTCGATAAACATTTTTGATGATTCTGGGAAATTCTTTGCCCAGGCATTTTCACTGACCGTCACCATATCGGTGGGAGCCAGGTTGCCCGCGGCGATTTCTGTACCAACCACATAACTGGTCATCATTTTCGTTAAACTGGCCGGTGCCAATTTGGTATCGGCTTCGCCTTCAGCGATTACTTTGCCTGTGGTGAAGTCAACCAGGAAATAACCCTTGGCATTAACCTCAGGAGCTGCGGGGATAATTTGGGCGTTAGCGGTAAAAACGGCGCTAGCACATAGCAGTCCACTTAAGCCTTTTAGAAGAGAATGTTTAATTGATTTCATTATGCTTGTTTAATCTGTTTTGGGTGAAAGTGCGGTTAGGGTGTTATCTTAAAGGGCTTGGTCGTCATAAAGCAAGAAAGCTTGGGCAAACCTAGTACTTTTTAATTGCTCTAATAACGTCTTAGCCTGTTGCTCGTCGCTTATTGGACCTAAGCGAAGGCGAAAAATTCCATCTTTGTGCTGTTTTATATGGGTCGGGACGTGATAATCCTGCTCTAGCTGCAGTGCCAGCGCCTGAATATTCGCCAATTGTGACCCGGCAGCAACTTGTATGTATTTGGTGCGCGGCTTTGCGTCGGCAAGGGTAATGGCTTCGAGCTTAACCTTGGCTGTACCCTTTAAGTGATAACCCAGTTTATACGCCGCAGCGTAGGATAAATCGATAATACGGTCTTCATGGAAAGGGCCGCGGTCGTTAACTCGTACCACCACGCTTTGACCATTGTCGATATTGGTGACGCGCACAAAGCTAGGTAGCGGCAAGGTTTTATGGGCCGCAGTCATGGCAAACATATCGTACACCTCGCCGTTGGAGGTGTGATAGCCGTGAAATTTGCGCCCGTACCAGGAGGCAATACCGCTTTGGGTGAAGCCGGTTTCATCAAATATAGGCACATATTGCTTGCCCCTGACTTGGTAGGGACGATTCGCCGCGGCGCTTTTCGCTTCGTCGGTGACCACTGCGTCTTGTAGTTCTAAGTCCGAAGGGTGACGCAAAGGTGCGGCATCATGCTCCATCTGATAGCGGCCGGATTGACCCTTGCTCGGGGCGCTGCCGGGTGAACTACAGGCGGTGATAATGAAACTAAGTAAGACGATAAAAAGCGCGCGTAAGGCCATTATTTATTCAACATCCGTTTTTCCGTGGCGATACTCATTATGATGCCAAAGCCTGCGAGCAGTGTCACCATAGATGTGCCGCCGTAACTGATCAGCGGCAACGGAACACCCACCACGGGCAATAAGCCAGATACCATGCCGATATTTACAAAGACATAGACAAAGAAGGTCAGGGTCAGAGCGCCGGCCAATAGTTTACCGAAGGCTTCCTGAGCATTCACGGCGATATAGAGGCCGCGGGCGATAATAAAGAGGTAGACACCGAGCAGGAATAAGACGCCGATAAGGCCAAACTCCTCGCTCAATACCGAGAAGATAAAGTCGGTATGGCGCTCGGGTAGAAACTCCAGTTGCGACTGAGTGCCTTGCAGCCAGCCCTTGCCCTCAATACCACCTGAGCCTATGGCGATTTTCGATTGAATAATATGATAACCCGAGCCTAAAGGGTCACTTTCCGGATTGAGGAAGGTGAGTACCCGCTGCTTTTGATAGGCGTGCATGCCATAGTGCCAAAACAGCGGCGCACCGGCGCCGACTAATACCGCTAAAGAGCCGATCAGGCGCCAACTGACGCCAGCTAAAAACAGCACAAAGATGCCTGAGCTGGCGATCAGAATCGAGGTACCTAAATCAGGCTGCTCCTTAATGAGCAAGGTCGGCACCATGACGATCACCAAACCGATAAAGAGGTTGCTTAATTTCGGCGGTAAATGGTTGCGACCAATATACCAAGCGACGCACATGGGCACCGCCAGTTTCATGATTTCCGAGGGTTGAAAGCGAATACCTATATTCAGCCAGCGCTGCGCGCCTTTGGAACTGACACCGACAAAGAGCACGGCGACCAACATTAACGTGCCCACCAGATAGACGGGGATCACCACGCGTTTTAGGGTGCTTGGCGAGACTTGTGCACAGATCATCATGGCAATAAAGGCGCCGCCCATGCGGGTGCTGTGGCGCATCATCATGCCGGTATCCTGGCCACTGGCGCTATACACTATGGCTAAGCTACCTGCCATCATAGCTAACAGTGCCAAAAACAGCGGCAGGTCGATATGTACACGCTGCCAAATAGAAACCTTATTGGTGACTGGCGTCATGACTGCGGCTCCTTCTTGCCTTGGCTAATGGGATTGGCGAGGAAATAATAATCCATTACCTGACGGGCAATAGGTGCCGCCACCGAAGCGCCGCCACCGGTGTTTTCCACAATAATGGTGACCACGATTTGCGGGTCGTTAAAGGGGGCAAAACCCACATAGATGGCGTTGTCGCGATGACGCTCTTTAAGTTTATCGGCTTCGTAACGCTCACCCTGGGCTATGCTGACTACCTGCGCCGTACCGGTTTTACCCGCTGGGTCGTAGGTCGCACCTTTAAAGGCTTTATGTGCCGTACCTGTGATCTTGGTCACTGTGTTATGCATGGCGTCGAGGGCAACTTGCCAGTGTCTAGGGTTGTTCAAGACTATGGGGGGCTTTTCATCATTATTGATTACTTCTACTTGCTCATCGCGGCGCAGCGCTTGTGCCAGATGCGGCGGATGGTGTTTGCCCTTATTCACCAGGATATTAATGGAGTTGGCGATTTGGATCGGCGTTGCCGTCCAGTAACCCTGACCTATGCCCACTGAGATGGTATCGCCGCGCCACCAGGGCTCGCGGAAACGTCCTTCTTTCCATTCCCTGGTAGGTAAAATGGCGGTGGTTTCTTCTTTAATATCTATACCAGAGAGATCGCCAAAGCCAAATTGCGCCATAAAGTCGCTGATCTTGGTGATGCCGGCGCGATAGGCGATATCGTAAAAATAGGTGTCGCACGACTCTTCGATGGCCTTATACACATCAACATGGCCATGACCCCAGCGGCGCCAGTCACGCCATTTATGCTCAACATTGGGAATTTGGAAAAACCCTGGGTCGAACATCTTGGTTTGCTCTGTCACTAACCCTTCTTCCATGCCGAAAATCGCCATATGCGGTTTGATGGTTGAAGCCGGAGCGTAGCGCCCCTGAGTAGCGCGGTTGATAAGCGGTCTGTCTGGATTTAACAGGGCCTTGTAGTCCGCCGAGCTGATGCCGTGAACAAAGAGGTTAGGGTCGTAGCTGGGGTTGGAATACAGGGCCAGGATGCCACCGGTTTTCGCATCCAGGGCGATTACCGTACCGCGCTTATCTTCCATGCTCAATTGAGCGATTTGTTGCAGGCCAATGTCTAAGGTCAGTACCAGATCTTTACCCGGCACAGGCGCGGTTTCATCCAAACTGCGCAGCACGCGGCCGCGGTTATTGATCTCCACCGATTGCGAGCCCACTTCACCGTGCAATTCGGTTTCATAAAATTTTTCTAAACCCAATTTACCGAAGTCGCGGGTGGCGCGGTAGTTGGTGGCTAAGTCTTCGGCCTCAAGCTGTGCCAGCTCCTTTTTATTGAGCTTGGCCACATAACCCAGGGCATGGGTTAAGGTATCGCCGTAGGGGTAATGGCGAGCCAGTCGGGCTTCTATGCTAAAGCCGGGAAATTTATGTTGATTGACGGAAAAAAGCGCTACCTCTTTTTCATCAAGGCGGCCTTTAAGCACCTGGCTTTTAAAACGGCGGTTATGACGTATGTCGTCTAAAAATTCTTCTTTTTGTTGCTCGCTAATGCTGATCAGTTTACCAATTTCATCAAGCGCGGCATCGAGATCATCCACCTCTTCGGGGATCACCTCGAGGTTATACACGGGCTTGTTTTCCGCCAGCAGATTGCCATTACGGTCATAAATAAGGCCACGGTTGGGCGCTATGGGGATCACATTAATGCGGTTATCGTTCGAGCGTGTTTGATAGGTTTGGTGCGAAACTATCTGTAAGTTATACAGGTTTGAAATAAGTATCGCGACCATGATCAAGACAAAAACAAAGGCGGTAAAGGCCCGCCGCGCAAACAAATTGGCCTCGGCGGAATGGTCGCGGATCGGAGTGCGTTTACGCAGCATGGGTTCTTATTATTCTCGGTGATAAGGATGGTTGTTGTTTAAGCTCCAGCCCCGGTACAGGCTTTCGGCTACAATAATGCGAACCAAGGGATGTGGCAAGGTCAAATTCGATAGCGACCATTTTTGTTCCGAGCGGGCGATACACTCGGGCGCCAGGCCTTCTGGGCCGCCGATCAATAAGCTGACATCACGGCCATCAAGCTGCCACTTTTCCATGGCTTTGGCCAATTGATGGGTGTCCATGGCCTTGCCCGTCACCTCCAGAGTGACTATGCGGTTGCCCTTAGGGATGGCGGCCAGGGTACGCTCACCTTCTTGCTGCAAGATGCGTTTAATATCGGCATTCTTGCCGCGCTTACCGGCGGGGATCTCGACCAGCTCTAAGGCCATATCTTTGGGAAAGCGGCGCTGATATTCGCTAAAGCCCGCTTCAACCCAAGCAGGCATCTTGGTGCCCACGGCGACCAATTGGATCTTCACCGCTTAACCCCAGAGTTTTTCTAACTGGTAGAAGTCGCGGGTTTCGTCTTGCATAACATGGACGATTACATCGCCAAGGTCGACCAATACCCACTCACCCACGTCCTGACCTTCTTGGCCGATGACGTCGAGGTTATGTTCTTTGGCTTCTTTAGCTAGATGGCGAGCAATAGATTGTACCTGGCGTTTGGAGTTACCAGAGCACACCACCATGTAGTCGGTAATGTCTGAGCTTTCGCGTACGTCTAAGGTGATCACGTCGCGGGCTTTCATGTCATCAATTTTGTCTAATGCAAAGTCAAGGAGTTCGTTGGTTTGCAAAATACACTCTCTGTTTAATCAAATTCATTTAAGCGGGTGATGTTATCACTTTTAACCGGCCATATACAGGCGCTTATCGCGTATATATTGGCTCACCGCCGCGGGTATTAAATCTTCACAGGGCTCTCCACGTTGCAAGCGCTCGCGCACCAAGGGTGAGGAGACAGCCCGTTGCGGCCCGGCTAAAAAGTACACCAGTCCCGCTTGTTTAGACTCCAGCGCCGAACCTTGGTTGCATTGGTGCTGGTTTAAATAGGCCTGCAACTGAGGCGAGGGGGACAGATGCTCGTCGGGGCGCTGATACACCACCAGATGACATAACTCGAGAATGTCGCGCCACTGGTACCAAGAATCAAAGCCGTTAAAGGAGTCCATACCCAACAAAAACAAAATGGGTTCATGCGTCCGACCGCTGGCGTTGAGTTCGCTGCGCAATTCTTGCAGGCTCAATAAGGAATAAGAGGGGCCGCTGCGGTGCAATTCGCGCTCGTCTATGGCAAAGCGGGGCTCGGCGGCAATGGCGAGTTTCAGCATTGCCAACTTATCGGCATTGTCGATACCGCTTGCCTGTTTATGTGCGGGAACCCGATTGGGCATAAAAAATAGGGTGTTACCGCCGAAATGCTCAAGGCACTGCTCGGCCATATTCAGGTGAGCAAAATGCACCGGATCAAAGGTGCCGCCAAATAACAACATGCTTACTCCACAAAGCTAGGTGCGGCAAAAGGCAGTGCCCGGCAAAAGCTGACGCTGATATGGGCCAACATGGGGTAAGGAGAGCCCAGTTTGCCACTTTTGTAGGCGCTATCGAAATCGGCCAGCAGGTCGAGCAACGCACTTAGGTGTTCGCTGCGCAGGCGCTGCAAGGCCTGGCTGTACATACCTTGTTGGTTTTTCCATATGGCCAACTGTTTGCAGGCGCTGTTAAAGTCTTGCCCGTTTTGTTGCAAGCTCAGCAGCTTTTGTAATTGCTGCGCTTCCTTGGTCAGGGCCCAGGCAATGGCGGTGGGCTCGGTATTATCGTTTTGCAACCGGGTTAATACCTGGATGGCCTTAGTGCTGTCGCCCAGCAAGATGGCATTGGCCAAATCGAAAATATCGAACTTGTTTTGATTCAGTAAGGTTCCGAGCAGGGTATGGCCATTAATGGCGCGCTGCCCATAGAGCAGGGAGAGCTTTTCCAGCTCCTGATAGCAGGCCAGCAGGTTGCCTTCCGTGGTGTCGAGCAACACCTGTTTAGCATCGCCTTCGAGGTTTAACTGCAGGCGACGGCAATGGCCGTCGAGCCAGCGGCGCAAATGATTGCCGCTTAAAGGGTAGCAGGGGATAAAGAGGCCCTGCTGATCTAGAGCCTTAAACCAGGCGCTGCGCTGGATTTCTTGCGATGCCTTCATGCCGTGCAGGACGATAACACAATCCGGGTTAGGGGATTGCACATAGCCTTTTAGGTGCTCGGCTCCGGTTTTGCCCGGTTTTTGCCCCGCCATATCCACTTCAATCAGGGTGCGGGCGCTAAAGAGCGACATACTTTGATAATGGGCGTCCAGCTCTAGCCAATCGAATTGCGCGCCGGCGCTCAGCTTAATGACTTCATCGAAGCCCTGTTGCTTGGCGCTGTGGCGAATTTGCTGCACGCACTCACTGACTTGAAAGGGCTCCTCGCCAAAGACCATGTAAAATGGCGCTAACCCTTTTTGTAGTTGTTGCGGCAGTTGATTGGCGTAGACGCGCATTAGAGCTGGGCCAACTCACGAACGATGCGACGACTGGCCTGTTTGCGCAACTCGTCGAGCAAGATGGTCATCTCATTGGCCTTAGCCAGGGCATTATCCGGGTCATCCTGATAATTACGATAGAGCTCAAAGTATTGCTCAATTGGCTCGGCGTTGGCGCGTTCTAAGCGATAGGAAACCGAATAAATCAGCTCATATTCCGCTACCTGGCCGTTTTTAAACAGCGACAGTACACGTCTGTCGAGACTATCGGCTTTTAGAGTGAGTGTCGGGGATTTAGCACTAAGATTTTGGTTTACCAGCACATTGCTGTGCTCTAGCTCCTGCAATACCTCGGCAAAAAGGGCCGAGTTAGGGTCCTGCGCTGTGACTTCTAAGGTCATAAGCTCTTCAGGCAGGTCGGAAGCTCGTTTAAGATGAAAGCCGCAGCCGCTTAGCATAAGCGCTAAGCAGCCGAGAATCATAAGGTTGAGCAAACGCGATGGGGCGAACATCTTAGTTCGCCACCACGTTAAGCACTTTGCCTTTAATATAAATCACTTTACGCACAGTCAGGCCTTCGGTGAATTTCTGTACATTGGCATCGGCAAAAGCAGCTTGCTCTACCGCTTCTTGATCGGCATCCGCCGCAAGAGTCAGTTTCGCACGTACCTTACCATTGATCTGGACCACGACCAGCTTTTCACTTTCAACCATAGCCGATTCATCGGCAACCGGCCAAGTAGCGTCAAGCACATCGCCTTCTTTGCCCAAGTCTTGCCATAGCTGGTGCGACAAGTGCGGGGTGATAGGCGCAAGCATGATCAACATGGCTTCTAGGGCTTCGTTGGCCACCGCTTTGTCACCTTCATCCGCTAATGGTGCCTTGATCAGCTTGTTAGACAGCTCCATCACGGCGGCAATGGCGGTGTTGAAGGTTTGACGGCGCTCTAGGTCGTCGGTGATCTTGGCGATCGCCTTGTGCAGTTCACGACGCAGTTCTTTTTGCTCTTTCGAGAGCGAAGCAACATCTAACGCTACAAAGCCGGCTTTTTTCACATCTAGCGCATATTTGTAAACACGCTTAATGAAGCGGTGCGCACCTTCTACGCCCGAGTCTGACCATTCTAGGGTTTGCTCTGGTGGCGCAGTGAACATCATAAACAAGCGCACGGTATCGGCACCGTATTGATCGATAACATGCTGCGGGTCGATACCGTTATTTTTCGACTTCGACATCTTGCTCATACCGGCGCTTTCTACCGGCTGGCCGTCGTCTTTGTGCCATGCCTTGATGATGCGGCCCTTGTCGTCTTTTTCGGTTTCAACGTCAGTGGGTGAAATCCAGATATCGCCGCCTTTTTCATCCTTACGGAAGTAGGTTTCAGCAAGTACCATGCCTTGACACAGAAGGCGCTCGAACGGCTCGTCAGAATTAACCAGACCAAAGTCACGCAATAGCTTGTGGAAGAAGCGCGCATATAATAGGTGCAAGATCGCGTGCTCGATACCGCCAATGTATTGGTTTACCGGTAGCCAGTAGTTGGCTGCACCCGGCTCTAACATGCCTTCATCGTAGCGCGGGCTACAGTAGCGGGCATAGTACCAAGACGACTCCATAAAGGTATCGAAGGTATCTGTTTCGTGGAACACGGTTTCGCCGTTAATGGTAGCCTTGGCCCACTCTGGATCTGATTTGATCGGCGAAGTTACACCGTCCATGACTACGTCTTCTGGCAGACGCACCGGCAGCATGTCTTCAGGCGCGGCCAGCTCAGAGCCATCTTCTGTGTTCAACATAGGAATTGGTGAGCCCCAGTAACGCTGACGGCTTACACCCCAGTCACGTAGGCGGAAGTTAACCTTGCGCTCACCCACGCCAAGCGCGGTTAGCTTGTCGGCGATGGCATTGAAGGCGCCATCAAAATCCAGGCCATCGAACTCGCCAGAATTAACCAGCGTGCCTTTTTCCGTGTAGGCGGCTTTTGAAAGGTCACACTCATCGCCTTCGTTTGCTGCGATAACCTGTTTGATATCAAGGCCGTAAGCCGTTGCAAATTCAAAGTCGCGCTGATCGTGTGCCGGTACGGCCATAACTGCGCCTGAACCGTAATCCATCAATACGAAGTTGGCGATCCAGATTGGCACTTCCTGACCCGTTAATGGGTGGATGGCGTACAAACCTGTGGCAATACCCTTTTTCTCCATGGTGGCAACATCGGCTTCGGCCACCTTGGTGTTTTTACATTCTTCAACGAAGGCTGCTACCTCGGCATTGGCTGCCGCTGCTTCCTGGGCAATCGGGTGCGCTGCGGCCACGGCCACATAGCTCACGCCCATAAAGGTATCAGGACGGGTAGTGTAGACACTGAATTCACCCTGGCCATCGGCACGTTTAAAGGTGATATCTACGCCTTCTGAGCGGCCAATCCAGTTACGCTGCATGGTGCGTACCTGCTCAGGCCAGTGCTCTAGCTTGTCTAAGTCATCCAGCAACTCTTGTGCATAGTCGGTGATCTTAATAAACCACTGCGGAATTTCTTTTTGCTCAACCACCGCGCCTGAACGCCAACCTTTACCGTCGATAACCTGCTCGTTGGCAAGTACGGTTTGGTCTACCGGATCCCAGTTAACTGTTGACATCTTCTTGTATACCAAGCCTTTTTCGTAAAGCTTAGTGAAGAACCACTGTTCCCACTTGTAGTATCCAGGGTGACAAGTCGCGATTTCACGATCCCAGTCATAACCAAAACCAAGCAGTTTTAGCTGGTTGCGCATGTAATCGATATTTTGATAGGTCCAGTTAGCCGGCGCCGTGTTGTTTTTAATCGCGGCGTTTTCAGCAGGTAGACCAAAAGCATCCCAACCCATAGGCTGCATTACGTTTTTACCTTGCAGGCGCTGGAAGCGAGAAACTACATCACCAATGGTGTAGTTGCGCACGTGACCCATGTGCAGTCGACCACTGGGGTAGGGGAACATGGAGAGACAGTAAAACTTCTCTTTCGAGTCGTCTTCTGTGGCTTTAAATACCTTGTTTTCTTCCCAGTATGACTGGGCTTTCGCTTCAATTTCCTGCGGGTTATATTGCTCTTGCATCTACTCTTCCAGACTTCTTGCAAAATGATGACAAATTTGCCCGATAGCATACCCCAAATCTATGGTTAATCACAGCAAGGGACAGGCTTTTTTGTCGCCATTATTGAATTGTGGGCAGGCAGGCTATAGTTAACTAGTAGGGGTAAAAATTATGCAAGGAGTTAATATGGCAGATTATCGACAATGGTTATCCGAATTTAGCGATTGGCTAAAGGATGTTAACGACCATGAAGTCAAAGATATGGTGGCCACCTTTTTAGAGTCTAAGCAGGCGCTAAAGGATTTAAGCAAGGATAAGTACGAAGAATATAAGCGTTATTTGGCTCGGGATATAGACCACCTTATCGAGCACGAGAACTATTACAACTCATTGGCCTGGCAGGAGCTTAAGGAGAGCCTCTGGTTTGAGTTATCCCATATCGAAGACAAGTCCCAGTTGGAGTGGCAGGCGTTGAGCCAAGACTTTAAACATAAAGGGGTTTATCATAGCGGAGAATGGATAGCCATGGGCACCTTAGTGTGCCAAAATTGCCATTCTAAGGTAGATGTTTACCACCCCAGTGAAATTCTGCCCTGCACCGAGTGCGGCGGCATTCACTTTAATCGTCAGGCGCTGCAGCCATAGCCAATTTTAGCGGCGTTGAAAATAACAAGGGCCCGGCTATGGGCCCAGCAAAAGACGTGTTGTATGAAACATAAAACATCAGGCGTGGTCAGCACCTTAAGTGCTTGCGCTCTTGCGCCGCAAATTTCCGAAAATCATATTCGTACTTGTCTCACTCATCCTTACCCCGAAGAGCTGCCTTTTATCGGCCAAAAGCGTGCCGACAGTGCCCTTGATTTTGCCTTGGGTATGCACTTGCCGGGTTACAATGCGTATGTGATGGGCGAGCCGGCTCTGGGTCGTTACACCCTGGTGCAACACAAGCTGCAACAGTATGCCAAGGACAGGGAAACCCCCAGAGAATGGTTGTACGTAAACAACTATCAGGATCACCGTGAGCCTATTGCTATCTTGATGAACCCGGGTGAAGGGCAGGTTCTGGTGGACGATATTGACGCCGTGCTTGAGGAAATTCTCGATACCTTTCCTGCTGCCTTTGACAACCCTGGCTATCAGCGTAAGAAAAAGTCAATCGACCGCGAATTTGAAGACAAATACGAAGATGCGCTGGCCCATGTAGAAGAGCTGGCCAATGAACACAGCGTGGAGCTGATTGAAGATCAAAACAACGTTGGCTTTGTGCCCATAGTGAACAATCAACGTTTAAGTGATGAGCAATTCAGCGCCCTGGACGAGCACACTCAGGAGCGCTTTATCAACGCCATTACTGAGCTCGAAGATGCCTTAATCGATGCCCTGATCGAGCTGCCGAAATGGAAACGTGAGTCGAGCGAAGCGCTGCGTAAGCTGAAAAAGGCCACCGCAGAGGCGGCCATTAAGCCGTTACTGCGTGAATTGGAGCACAAATACGCCACCCATATCGGCGTATTACGCTATCTAAAAGACCTGCGCTCGGAGCTGGTGGATACAGTACTGGAATGGCTAGATGAAGAGCAGAGCAATGACAAGAGCGAGGAGGAGTATGACCGCAAGGAAATGCTTACCGAATTCTTTGCTCCTAACCTTTTGGTGCCCTACAAGGAGCACGATGCAGCACCGGTAATTTACGAGCCGAATCCGACCTTTGGTAATCTTTTTGGCAAGATTGAATATTCTACCTCGCAAGGCTCTTTGGTGACCAGTTACCGCAGTATTCAGCCCGGCGCCTTGCACCGTGCCAACGGCGGCTATCTGATTATGGATGCCGAGAAGGTGATGGCCAATGCCCAGGTGTGGGATGGCTTAAAGCTGAGTTTAAAAACCCACCAGATCAAAAATGATTTGCCCTATCAGGACAGCTCTGTGGGCAGCAGCTTTACCCTGCGCCCCCAGCTTATTCCCCTGGATGTAAAAGTGCTTTTGTTGGGCTCTCGCGACCTCTACTACGCACTTAACGAATACGATGAAGAGTTTGCCGAGCACTTTAGGGTGCTGGCGGACTTTGATTTCTACCTGCCGGGCACGGACAAATACCAGTATCAGTTTATTACCAAGGTGCAGGAATATTGCCGCGAGACCTTAAAAACCGAGGTGAATTGCGATGCCATGTCACTTTTGCTGCGTTTTAGCCACCGTCAGGCCGAACATCAGCAAAAACTCTCGGCGCGTTTTGCCGATGTGATGGAGTTGGTGGCAGAGGCCAGCTATTACGCCCGTCAGGACCGCAGCGAGCAGATCCACGCCACTCATGTACATGAGGCCCTGGCCGGCAAGGAGTATCGCACCGGGCAAATGAGCGAACATATGCTCAGCGATATCCGCGAAGGTCATATTTTGATTGCCACCGAGGACAAGGCGGTGGGTATGGTCAATGGTCTTACCGTGTTGCATGTGGGCGATACCTCATTTGGTACCCCGGCGCGCATCAGTGCTTCCGTCTATGCCGGCAGTGATGGTGTTATCGATATCGAACGTGAGGCCGAGCTGGGTAAGGCGATTCACTCTAAAGGGGTGATGCTGTTGACAGGTTATTTGGGTAGCAAGTATGCCCAGGATTTCAGCCTGACCCTGAGCGCCAATATTGCCATCGAGCAAAGCTACGGCTATATCGATGGTGACAGCGCGTCTTTGGCGGAATTGTGTGCCCTGGTATCGAGTATTACCCGAGTGCCCATTGACCAGGGCATCGCTATGACCGGCTCGATTAACCAGCGCGGTGAGGTGCAGGCCATAGGCGGTGTGAATGAGAAGATTGAAGGTTTCTTCAAGCTTTGTCAGATGCGCGGCTTAAGTGGTGAGCAGGGGGTGATCATTCCTAAATCGAACTGCTTGAATCTGGTATTAAACCAGGACGTGATCGATGCCGTGGAGCAGGGACGTTTTCATATTTACCCTGTGGCCAATGTCGATGAAGCGCTAAGCCTGCTTACAGGCAAGGAATGCGGCGAGCTAAAAGATGGTGCCTATACCAAGGGCAGTATTCACGACCTGGCCATGACCCGACTGCGGGAAATTGCCGCCATAGTCGGTGGGGAGGATGAAGACGATGCTTAATCTTATTCTTTCGGCCATTATTCTTGTATTACTGGTCTTGACCATACGCGGGCACCTGCGCAACCGTAAGGTTGCGGCCCTCAACAAGCAGAAGGAAGCCGATTTCTTTGCCAAAAACAAAGATCAGGAAGGGCTGGAAGAGCTGCCAAGCGGGGTGCAAATCCTGTGGCAGAGTCGCAGCGATGAGGGAGTACAGCCAGAGCCAACATCCAAGGTTTGTGTGCACTATCGTGGCACCTTGCTAGATGGTCGTGAGTTTGACAGCTCCTATAAGCGTGACAAGCCTTTAGATTTTAAATTGAATCAGGTGATCAAGGGCTGGCAGCTAGGGCTGCAACAGATGCGTGTGGGCGATAAGGCGACCTTGTACATCCCCGCCCACCTCGCCTATGGCGACCGTCGCGTGGGGATCATTGAGCCTGCCAGTGCGTTAATTTTTGAGGTTGAGCTACTGCGCCTAGCTTAAATCAGTACTAATCAATAAAAAAACCACCGCCCCTGCGGTGGTTTTTTATACCTGCCTTTTGTCGCATTGCACTTTTGTTCCCCGCCTTGATAGCCTAGTTTTAGTGAAGCTGTGCCGTTCACAGAGCCAGCAGCCCAAAGCAATCAACAGGGGATGAAACAATGAAACTAGGTAAACCTTTATGTCAGGCTCTGCTCTTTAGTGCCGTCACTGGCCTAAGTATGCACACCTATGCCGCTTCATTAGCGGCGCAAATCGATACCGTCAATGCCGAGGTAGGAGACAAGCTGATCGAGTGGCGCCGTCACTTACATCAATACCCGGAGCTCAGTAACCGCGAATTTGCAACCGCCAAATATGTCGCCGAACATCTCGAAAGTTTAGGCCTAGAGGTACAAACGGGCGTCGCCCACACCGGGGTAGTGGCAAAAATTAAGGGTGGTAAAAGTGGTCCCTTGATAGCGCTGCGCGCCGATATGGATGCTCTGCCGGTGACCGAGCAGGTGGACTTGCCCTTTGCCTCAAAGCAAACAGCCACTTACCGTGGTGAAGACGTGGGTGTAATGCATGCCTGTGGCCATGACGCTCACGTCGCCATCTTAATGGCGGTGGCACAGTCGCTGGTGGCCTTAAAGGATGAACTTGCCGGCGATGTACTCTTGATCTTTCAACCCGCCGAAGAAGGGGCGCCTCAAGGCGAGGAGGGTGGTGCCGAGTTAATGTTGAAAGAAGGTTTGTTTGCGCAAAAGCCCGAGGCGGTATTCGGCCTGCATGTAACATCATCTCTTAACAGCGGTCAGATAGGGTTGCGCTCTGGGCCGCTGATGGCCAGCTCGGATGCCTTTAGTATCAAGGTCAGTGGCCGTCAAACCCATGGTTCGAGGCCGTGGAATGGCATAGATCCAATCGTGGCCTCCAGTCAGATTATTATGGCCACTCAAACCATAGCGTCACGTCAGGTAGATGTGACCAAGGCACCTTCGGTTATTTCCTACGGTGCCATTAAAGGTGGTGTGCGCAATAACATTATTCCCGATGAGGTGGAAATGGTCGGCACCATTCGCACCTTTGATCAGGATATGCGCGCCGACATTAAAAAACGCTTACAACATACTGCCGAATTGACTGCGCAAGCCGCAGGTGCCAAGGCCGAGGTGCATATAGACCATGGCTATCCGGTGACTGTGAATAACCCCGAACTCACGGCGAAGATGATGCCTACCCTGGAGCAAGCGGCGGGTAAGGATAATGTCATTATTACCGACCTGATCACAGGTGCCGAGGACTTTTCCTACTACGCCCTAGAAACGCCGGGAATGTTCTTTTTCTTAGGGATCACTCCAGCCGAGCAAAACGCAGAAACGGCGCCAAGCAACCATTCGCCACACTTCTATATTGATGAGCAGGGGCTGCCGCTAGGCGTGAAGGCCCTCACTAATCTGGTGTTTGATTACCTGGATAAGTGATACTGAAATAGGAAAGTGAAAAGGCGCTATTAAGCGCCTTTTTTACTTCGGTAAGTAATGCCCATACTAACCAGGGCAAAGCCAATCAACAGCAGCCACACCGGCCATGTACCTTGGCGGGCGTAGAAGCTGTCGCCGTCGATAAGCTGTACATCGGTAAGTAATACATCATCAACAAACTGAGGCAGGCTCACCTGCTTTTGTGACAGCGGATCATACACTCCAGTGACCCCTGTGTTGGTAACGCGAACCAGGGGACGCATTAGCTCCAGTGCCCGCATACGTGATATTTGCATATGCTGATGGGGGCCGTGGGAGTCGCCAAACCAGGCGTCGTTGCTGACGGTAAAGAGAATATCCGAGTCACTGCGATAGTTGGCGCGCACTAAATCGGGAAAGACTATTTCATAGCAGATTGCCGGCAAAATATGATAGCCGTTGGCGAGCAGGTTATTCTGCACTCGCTCTCCACGGCTAAAGCTCGACATGGGCAAGTCGAACAGCGGCGCTATGGGGCGCAGGAGATCCTCAAAAGGCACGAACTCGCCTATGGGCAAAAGCTGGTGCTTGCGATAGCGATTTCTATGCAGGTAAGTATATTGACCCTCACTGCTGTCGGCCTCTTGTTTACCCATAACCACAAGCGTGTTGTAGGCCTTGCGGGTGTCATACTGGTAATCCACTATGCCGGTGATAAGGGCGCTGTCGTTAAAGACCGCGGCCTTATCCAAAGAGCGCAGGAAGTTGCCGGCCAGGGACTCCAGTTCGGGCACGGCCGCCTCGGGCCAGACCACCAGATCCGCCTGCCAGTGAGTGCGGGTCATATCCTGGTATTTGAGCATGGTTGGCCAGAAGTTTTCTGGCTCCCAGCGCATGCTTTGTTTGATATTGCCCTGCACCAGAGCCACCGAAAGATGCTTGTTGGCATACTGATTAGCCGGGGCAAAGTATGCACTAAGCGCTATTATAGCCACCAGGGCACAAGTACCAACCAGGGGTTGCCAGGCACGGTTCAAGACTAAGCGAAACAGGCTGTAACCCAGTGCCAATACGACACAGGCGAGACCAAACTCACCGACCAGGGGGGCAAGAATATTAAGCGGTGAGTCGGTTTGCGTATAACCCAGGGAGAGCCAGGGAAAACCGGTTAACAGTGTGCCGCGTAGCCACTCAGCGAACGCGAAACTAAGGATTAGAGGGGCAAACCAGCTGCCGCTGCGACGGTAACACCAGCCGGTAATCGCCAGCGCCAGAGCGGGAAACAGGGCCAGATAGCACACCAATAGGGCCATGACCGCCAAGGAGGCGATAATGGGTAAGCCGCCGAACTCGGCAATGGAAACATGAACCCAGCTAACTCCGGCGCCAAACCAGCCGAGGCCAAAGGCAAAACCGTACCAGGCTGCTTTTTTGGGCGTTTGTTGATAGCTGCACCAGCTCAGCACTGCGATGCTGAGAAAGGCGATGGGCCAAATTGAAAATGGGGCATAGGCCAGGGTTAAAACAAGGCCGGCCACGAAGGCCAGCCAGGTTTTACTATCCCTTAGTGCGCCCTTAAGCCGCGTCAGAGTCTTCGCCATCATTCGATTTTGGCAAAGTCACTTGCAGTTGCAAAATACGACGGCTGTCGGAGCTTGTTACCTTAAACTGCAAGGGAGGGATGTCGATGATTTCACCGCGCCCAGGCATATGGCCAAAGGCATGAAGAACAATACCACCTATGGTATCGGCTTCGTTGGTATTGAAATCTGTGTTGAATTTATCGTTAAATTCATCGATAGGAGTGAGGGCTTGCACTGAAAAAACATGCTTGGAAATTTGCTTAATTTGCAGATTTTCTTCCTCATCATCGTGCTCATCTTCGATTTCGCCGACGATAATTTCCAAAATGTCTTCAATGGTTACCAGGCCGGATACACCACCATATTCATCAATGACTATGGCCATATGGTAGCGTTGCTGACGGAACTCGTTAAGCAGGGTGTCAACACGCTTGCTTTCGGGAACAATCACAATCGGGCGTAATACTTCGCGTAAGGTAGGAAGATCGGCTTCCTTATCCATCAGCAGAGGAAGTAAATCCTTCGCCAGCAAGATCCCTTCAATATGATCTTTGTCCTCACAGACCACAGGAAAACGCGAGTGTGACGACTCGATCATCTGCGGTAATTGGTCGAACAAGGGTTTATCGACATCCAGGGTGATCATTTGCGAGCGGGGGATCATGATATCTCGTACTTTGAGTTCAGAGACACCCAAAACACCTTCAATCATTTCCTTGGTTTCAGGATCGATCAGATCGCGCTCCTGGGCATCTGAGATCACTTCTGCCAGCTGTTCCTTATTTTGGGGCTCTCCTTGAAACATCTGGCTGATACGATCTAACCAGGATTTTCCAGAAGAACCCTCTCTACTATGCGAGTTTTCGTCGCTCATTAGCTTTATGCGCTCCAAGTTGAATTAATTCCGATAATGAGACCTAGCTCACTATTGGGATTAACACTCATCATCCCTGTATGGGTCGCTAATATTGATGCTGGCCAGCAAACGTTTTTCCAACGCTTCCATAATCTCGGCATCGGCCTCATTTATATGGTCATAGCCAAGTAAATGCAAGCACCCGTGTACCACCATGTGGGCAAAGTGGTCATGAAATGCCTTATGTTGTTCCAAGGCTTCACCATATACCACTTGCGGGCAAATAATCAAATCACCCACCAAGGGTAATTCGATTCCGGCCGGGGCGTCAAATTCAAAGGATAAGACATTGGTCGGCTTGTCTTTACCGCGGTAGCTGTGATTCAGACTTTGGCTTTCATGCTCGTCGGCAATGCGAATGGTGACCTCTGAGTCGGGCTTCAGCTCATCCAGTACCAGTGCCGCCCAGCGCTGAAACTGGGCCTCGCTTGGTAAGTTATCAAACTCACAGGCTATTTGCAGATCGACTGTGGTGCTCATTGGTCAGACTCTTTTTTGGCTTGTTCTTTTTGCAGTCGCTTAACGCGCTCTGCTTCTTCGTGATGCTCATAGGCCTCAACGATGCGCGCTACCACTGGGTGGCGAACAACATCATGAGATTGGAAGAAGTTCATGCTTATTTCATCAACCTCACCCAAGACTTCAATGGCATGGCGTAGGCCTGAGCGGGCGCCACGAGGTAAGTCGACCTGGGTGATATCACCTGTGATCACCGCCTTAGAGTTAAAGCCGATACGGGTCAGGAACATCTTCATTTGCTCCACCGTGGTGTTCTGGCTTTCATCGAGAATAATAAAGGCGTCGTTCAAGGTACGGCCACGCATATAGGCAAGTGGTGCAACCTCAATGACATTTTTCTCAATTAAGCGCTCAACCTTTTCAAAGCCCAGCATCTCAAACAAGGCATCGTAAAGCGGGCGCAAATAGGGATCTATTTTCTGAGTTAAATCACCCGGTAAGAAGCCCAGTTTTTCACCCGCTTCTACCGCAGGGCGGGTAAGCAAAATACGACGGATTTCCTGGCGCTCCAGGGCATCAACGGCAGCTGCAACGGCCAGATAGGTTTTACCCGTACCGGCAGGGCCAATACCAAAACATATGTCATGGTTCAGAATGTTGGCCACATATTGGCTTTGATTCGGGTTACGGGGCTTAACCACGCCTCGGCGGGTTTTAATAAAGACTTCTTTACCCCAGACGCTCGGCGCTTCTTGCTCCAGCACATCGGCTTCAATAATGGCCAGATGCACATGCTCGGGCTCGATTTCTTTTTGCTTGCCTTTGACCGGTGCAGTTTCAAGGTACAGGCTTTTGATGATCTCGCCTGCAGCCTTTGCCGTATGTGGTTTGCCGGTTATTTTAAAGAGGTTTTCGCGGTGCGCAATTTCAACTCCCAGACGACGCTCGATGTGTTTTATGTTCTCGTCAAAAGGACCGCATAAAGAAGAAAGGCGGGTGTTATCGGACGGTTCTAAATAAATATCGATGTTCTTCAGCTGGTTACTCAAAGTTGCTTCCTGTTGATTGGCGCCGTGGCCTTGGCCACAGCGCATTATTTTTATTAATTAGGGGTAAAGGTACCCACGCCAATCTCATTGGTTTGCTCTTCGCTTGGTGCCTTGGCGAGAATATCGCTTGGGGCCACGTCACGACGCAGATTCATATCTGCTTCGGTACGGATAAGTTCACCACGTAGTGAGTTTGGCAGCGCTTCGGTAATACGTACATCCACAAATTGACCGATCACCGAGTGTGGACCTTCAAAGTTTACCACACGGTTGTTCTCGGTACGGCCGCGCAGTTCCATCGGGTTCTTCTTCGAAGGACCTTCAACCAAAATACGCTGCTCGGTACCAAACATATCACGGCTGATCTTTTGAGCCATTTGGTTAATGCGATCTTGTAAAATGTAAAGGCGTTGCTTTTTCTCGTCTTCGCTTACGTCATCCGGTAAATCGGCCGCCGGCGTACCCGGACGGGCGCTGTAGATAAAGCTAAAGCTCATGTCGAAACCGATGTCATTGATAAGCTTCATTGTTGCTTCAAAGTCTTCGGTGGTTTCACCTGGGAAGCCGATAATAAAGTCAGAGCTCATGCTGATATTCGGGCGCACCTTGCGCAGGGCACGAATAGTCGACTTGTATTCCATCGCCATGTGGCCGCGTTTCATCAGATTAAGAATGCGATCTGAGCCGCTTTGCACTGGCAAGTGTAAGTGATCAACTAACTCTGGTATATCGGCATAGGCATCGACTATGTCTTGCGTAAATTCAACCGGGTGCGATGTGGTGTAACGAATACGGTCGATACCATCGATGGCGGCGACATAGCGCAGTAGATCTGAGAAATAGCAAATCTCACCGTCATGGGTAGCACCACGGTAGGCATTTACGTTTTGACCAAGCAGGTTTACTTCACGCACGCCTTGCTCGGCCAACTGAGCCACTTCAAGCAACACATCATCAAGAGGGCGACTTACTTCTTCACCTCGGGTGTAAGGCACCACGCAGAAGGTACAGTATTTAGAGCAGCCTTCCATAATTGATACGAAAGCGCTCGGGCCTTCCGCTTTCGGCTCAGGTAAACGGTCAAATTTCTCGATTTCCGGGAAGGTAATATCAACGACCGAGCCTTCTTTGGCTTGTACTTGCTGGATCATTTCCGGCAGGCGGTGCAAGGTTTGCGGGCCAAATACGATATCAACGAAAGGCGCGCGTTGGCGAATGGTGTCGCCCTCTTGTGAAGCAACACAGCCACCCACACCGATAACCAGGTCCGGGTTTTTATCTTTTAACGGCTTCCAGCGGCCTAACTGGTGGAATACTTTCTCTTGTGCTTTTTCACGGATAGAGCAGGTGTTAAGCAAAATCACGTCCGCATCTTCGGCCTCTTCGGTCAGTTGATAACCATTGGTATCATCTAGAAGATCCGCCATTTTCTGGGAGTCATATTCATTCATCTGACAACCCCAGGTTTTAATATGCAGCTTTTTGCTCATTGAAATATTGCCTCGTTTTCAATCCGGTACTGACTATGCACGACTAGGCCAAGTTAATACTCTGGACCTGTGGTCATTGACTTAGCTTAGCCTAAAGGACGCGTATTTTATATGCTATCGCGCTATGAGCCAAGTATAGTTTTGATATTTGCCGCGCCGGGGTGCAGTAAATCAAAGATGCTTGACATCTTGATGTCAACAACTGCCATTTGCCTAAAGAACTGGGTTACAATTGCGCCAGCGAAACAAGAATAAGAGACAAGGCCAATGAGTGTAAAACAGGTGCTGATTGTCGGTGGCGGTATGGTGGGCGCAGCCTGTGCCATCAAGCTGGCCAAGCAGGGCATGCAGGTATGCGTTATCGAGCAGCAGGTAATAGACCCGCAGGCGGTTCTACAAAGCGATCAGGTTGATATTCGCGTATCCGCTATTAACCGCTTTTCCGAGCAGCTGTTGGACGAGTTAGGGGCCATGCCGGCTTTGCGTCAAAACCGTATTGCCCAGTACACCCAATTGGAGGCGTACGAAGATAAGCCCGAGCAGCTGCTTTTCGACTGCCAGGAACTTGGCGCCAGCCACTTAGGACATCTGGTCGAGAACAAGCTTCTACAAGCAGCCCTGTGGGCCCAGTTCGACCAATACGACATCAAGGTATGCTCACCCGAGGGACAAGCTCAGCAATTGCTGCAAACGTCTCAAGGAGCGACTCTTATCTATGAACACGAGCAGTTTCATTGTGATCTGATTATTGCCGCCGACGGTGGCCGCTCTCGTATTCGTCAATTAGCAGGAATTGGTGTGACCGGCTGGCAGTATCAGCAACATTGTATGGGCATACTGATAAAACTGGACGCCCCACAACAAACGAAAACCTGGCAACAATTTAAACCCAGTGGCCCCATTGCTTTTCTACCCATGCAATATCCCTATGCCAATCTTATTTGGTATGACCAAGGCGCCAAGCTTAAGCAACTGCAACAGCTGGATAAATCGGCGTTAAAGAAACAGATTGAAGCGCACTTTTTTACTCTTCCCGGTGACTTTGAGGTAGAAGCCGCCGCCGTGTTCCCATTAGCCCGTCAGCATGCAAATACCTATATCGGCTCACGCGTCGCACTCATTGGTGATGCTGCCCACACCATTAATCCTTTGGCGGGACAAGGAGTTAATCTTGGTTTTAAAGATGTGGATGCACTTGCTAAGGCGTTAGCTGATACCAGCGCGACCTTAGCGGACGCTCTGGCGCATTATCAGCGCACGCGCCGCACGGACAATCTGCTGATGATGAGTATGATGGATGCCTGTTATTTTGGTTTCTCGAACAGCGTATCGCCACTTAAATATTTGCGTAATTTGGCTTTGACAGCAGCGAACAAGGCTGGTCCGCTGAAACAACAGGTCTTGAAACACGCCATGGGCGGCATTACTTAATTGTAAAAGTGACTGCAAATCTATCTAAGCTGCTCAATAGGGCGGCTTTTTTTATGCCATAAAAAATCAGGTATATAACGAATGGATAGAAAGAAGTTTAAGGGTGTTTAAATGATTAAGAATCAGGATTGATATTTTTGAAGGATAACTAAGAAGGTTAATACATGGTGCGGAAGGTGAGACTTGAACTCACACATCCGAAGATACTGGAACCTAAATCCAGCGCGTCTACCAATTCCGCCACTCCCGCATTTATCTCAAGAAGAGATGGCTGGAGTACCAGGATTTGAACCTGGGAATGGCGGGATCAAAACCCGCTGCCTTACCGCTTGGCGATACTCCAGCAATAGAGTTTGATGGTTTTAGTTCTCATCAAGAACATGGTGCGGAAGGTGAGACTTGAACTCACACATCCGAAGATACTGGAACCTAAATCCAGCGCGTCTACCAATTCCGCCACTCCCGCAACGTGGTACTGTCTTCAGTGTTGTTGGAACCTAAATCCAGCGTCTAATACAAGACATCTGACAATTCCGCAACTTCAGAAAGTTGGCTGGAGTACCAGGATTTGAACCTGGGAATGGCGGGATCAAAACCCGCTGCCTTACCGCTTGGCGATACTCCAACTAAAGGGTCGATAGTTTTAGTTCTTATCAAGAACATGGTGCGGAAGGTGAGACTTGAACTCACACATCCGAAGATACTGGAACCTAAATCCAGCGCGTCTACCAATTCCGCCACTCCCGCAATGTATTACTTACATTATGATATGGAACCTAAATCCAGCGTCTTAATCAAGACAACTGCCAATTCCGTACTATCGCAATGTATTATTTACATCCAAATTTATTATGGAAGCTAAGTCCAACGTCTCATTTGCATGTATTAAGATGATAA
>NZ_PQCF01000026.1:0-39285 GCF_002964765.1 Pseudoalteromonas sp. T1lg88 | reverse complement strand
ATGGTGCGGAAGGTGAGACTTGAACTCACACATCCGAAGATACTGGAACCTAAATCCAGCGCGTCTACCAATTCCGCCACTCCCGCATTTCGCTTAAGTATTTTATGGAACCTAAAACCAGCGTCTAATTCAAGACATCGGCCAATTCCACTACTTTCGCATACAAACTAGCTTTCCATTTTCCTTGGTAGTGGAAAATGGTGGCTACGCCCTGATTTGAACAGGGGACCCCATCATTATGAGTGATGTGCTCTAACCAACTGAGCTACGTAGCCAACTTTTGTTTGTCATCATCGCTGATGCGGGGCGTATTATGCTGATATGGTGAAAGCGCGTCAACACCTTTTTGCGAAAAACACATTCAGGATGAATCGTTTGCTTGAAAAACAAACGAAGCGAATAAAAATCGACTTATCTTGCTTAAAAAGCCTACAAAAAAGCCCGCAAATAGCGGGCTTATCAAGGTAAAAACTTTTTATACGTTGAACAAGAAGTTCATCACATCGCCGTCTTTAACTATGTATTCTTTACCTTCTTGGCGCATCTTACCCGCTTCTTTGGCTCCATTTTCGCCTTTGAATTCGATGTAGTCAGCGAAAGCAATAGTCTGGGCGCGAATAAAACCACGTTCAAAATCGGTGTGGATCTTACCGGCGGCTTGTGGCGCCGTTGCACCCACAGGAATAGTCCAGGCACGAACCTCTTTCACACCGGCGGTGAAGTAGGTTTGCAGCTTTAACAGCTCATAACCACCACGAATTACGCGGTTAAGACCCGGTTCTTCAAGGCCCAAGTCGGCCATAAACTCTTCGCGATCTTCATCATCAAGCTCAGAAAGTTCCGCTTCGATGGCGGCACAAACCGGGATCACAACTGCATCTTCTGCAGCGGCGATTTCACGTACCTTGTCCAGGTGTGGGTTATTTTCAAAGCCATCTTCATTGACGTTGGCAATGTACATGGTTGGCTTGATGGTTAAGAAGTTAAGATAGGCGATAGCCGCTTTCTCTTCTTTCTCTAGGCTTAATGAGCGTAGCGTTAAGCCTTCATCAAGGTGTGCTTTTACTTTCTCAAGTACCTGAATTTCAAATTTGGCGTCTTTGTCGCCACCTTTGGCTTTTTTCGCTTGACGCTGCATGGCGCGATCGGCGGTATCCATATCGGCTAGTACGAGCTCGGTATTGATAACATCGATATCGTCAGCTGGATCGATCGTGCCCGCTACGTGAACGATATTTTCGTTTTCAAAGCAGCGAACCACATGGCCGATGGCATCTGTTTCACGAATGTTGGCAAGGAACTGGTTACCTAGGCCTTCACCCTTAGAAGCGCCTTTAACCAGACCGGCAATATCCACAAACTCCATGGTCGTAGGTAGAATACGCTGTGGTTTTACGATTTCGGCCAATTGATTTAGGCGCGTATCTGGAACAGGAACTACACCCGTGTTTGGTTCGATGGTACAAAACGGGAAGTTTTGCGCTTCAATACCAGCTTTAGTAAGTGCGTTAAATAGAGTTGATTTACCTACGTTAGGCAAGCCAACGATGCCACATTTAAAACCCATATTCTTAATACCTATTTAATCTTTAAGCCTAAGGCTTAAATGAATGGAGTCTGTTTTGTGCTTTAAGCACACCATCTTTCGCCAAAATTTCCATACAACGCACCGCTTCATCTACCGCTGCGTTAATCTTTTCTTGATCTGCCGCCGGTGCCTTGCCTAAAACCCAGCCAGTTACTTTATCTTTGTGTCCGGGGTGACCAATGCCAATGCGTAAGCGCATAAACTCTTTATTATTGGCCATCTTGGCAATGATGTCTTTAAGGCCATTATGACCACCATGACCGCCACCTTTTTTTAATTTGGCTGTACCCGGCTCTAAGTCCATCTCGTCATGAGCGACAAGAATACTCTCAACTGGGATCTTATAAAAGTTTGCCAGGCTTGAGACGGCTTTACCACTGAGGTTCATATAGGTGGTGGGGATCAATAATTTATATTCTGTGCCGGCAATAAGCACCTTGCCGGTTAGGCCATGGTGTTTGCTATCGGGCTTGAGGATGCAGTTGTAGCGGGCGGCCAGTTCTTCGATAAACCATGCCCCTGCATTATGGCGAGTATCTTTGTATTCGGGGCCTGGATTAGCCAGGCCCACTAGCATTTGAATAGTATTCAAGGTGCTAACACCTTAAACCTTATTCTGCTGCTTCTTCAGTTTCTGCGTCTTCAGCTGCAGCGCCTTTAGGAGCAACAACAGTTACAACTGCTTGGTCGTGATCAGCACCTTTAGCTAGTTCAACAGAAGAAACACCTGAAGGAAGTTTAACGTCAGACAGGTGTAGTGAATCACCTGCAGCTAGTTTAGCTACGTCTACTTCGATGAACTCAGGAAGTACTTTAGGAAGACACGTGATTTCGATCTCAGTTAGCTGGTGAACAACAGTTGCACCTTTCTTAGTTACTACATCTTCGTTGATGAAGTGTACTGGGATGCTAGTGTGGATCTTAGAGTTAGCGTCAACACGTTGGAAGTCTAAGTGAGTGATCTTAGGCTTGAACGGGTGACGTTGTACGTCTTTAAGGATCGCTTCAACTGACTCACCGCCGATGTTTAGCGTAAGGATGTGAGTGTAAAAACCTTCGTGTGCTTGCGCTTGGATGATTTTGTTGTGGTCAAGCGTTAGAGATACAGCTTCTTTGTCTGCGCCGTAAAGGATTGCAGGAACTTTGTCTGCACGACGTAGGCGGCGGCTCGCACCAGTACCTAGCTCAGCACGTACTTCTGCATCAAATGTGTAAGAAATGTTAGACATGGATGTCTCCAAAATAATTTAGTTAAAGTTTTAAGACCTTCGCGACCAAAAGTCTTAGCCGATTGATAGCCGTTTAAACAACCACCAATCAAAAAAGGCGCGCTATAGTACCACCGCGACCTTATAAAATAAACAAGAGATATAAAAAAACACCGCAATTGCTCAGAGCTAATGGCTAAGCGATTGCGGTGTTTTTCAAAAGGCTAGGGGGAAACCCGAGCCCTCGCTAAGATGTTGAGCTTAGTGCTCGAACATCGCTGAGATTGACTCTTCGTTGCTGATGCGGCGAATGGTTTCGGCCATCATATCGGCAAGGGTCAATACCTTGATGTTATCCAGCGCTTTTAGCTCGTCAGATAGAGGGATTGAATCGGTTACAATCACTTCATCGATTACTGAGTTGCGTAGGTTCTCGGCTGCTTTACCAGAAAGCACCGGGTGCGTGGCATAAGCAAATACGCGCTTGGCGCCATGCTCTTTAAGCGCTTCAGCTGCCTTACATAAGGTACCACCGGTGTCGATCATATCGTCAACGATAATACAGTCACGGCCTTTAACATCACCAATAATGTGCATTACTTGTGAGACGTTGGCTTGTGGACGACGCTTGTCGATGATCGCCAAGTCTTTATCGTCTAGTAACTTAGCGATAGCACGGGCACGTACTACACCGCCGATATCAGGAGACACAACAACAACATCTTCAAAGTTGCGCTGCTTCATGTCTTCGATTAGTACCGGGCTACCGAATACGTTATCTACTGGCACATCGAAGAAACCTTGGATTTGCTCTGCGTGTAGGTCAACGGTTAGTACTCGGTCGACACCTACGCTAGATAGGAAGTCGGCAACAACCTTGGCCGTGATTGGTACACGAGCAGAACGCACGCGGCGGTCTTGGCGAGCATAGCCAAAGTAAGGAATTACGGCGGTGATACGGCCTGCAGATGCACGGCGTAGCGCATCAACCATAACGATCAATTCCATTAAGTTGTCGTTAGTTGGCGCACAGGTAGACTGGATAATAAAAACGTCCGATCCACGGACGTTCTCATTAATAGACACACTGATTTCACCGTCGCTAAAACGACCAACCTCGGCATCGCCTAGTTCGATATATAAACGTTTTGCAACTTTTTGAGCAAGTTCAGGCGTTGCATTACCAGCAAAGAGCTTCATGTCTGGCACGGTAGGGGTCCTCGGGCACTGAAATTTGGGACTAACTTGTAAGTTAAGCATATCGACTGCGATGGCAAACCAAGGTTTGCAAAGGTGCAGGAGTATGCCTGGTTACAGGCTAACTTAAACACTTTACTTCTCTAAACCAAGTGCCGTATGAGCGGGCGACTTGTTCAGGTTTTTGGCAACAAAGCCATGCCATTTTTCAGGCAGCTTTTCTAGAGCATTGCGTGCGGCTTGTTCATTTTCGAACTCGGCAAAGCAACATGCCCCAGTGCCAGTCATTCTCGACGGGGCGTATTTTAACAACCACAGCAGTGTTTTTTCAACCTCGCTGTACAGCTTTTTGACCAGCGGCTCACAGTCGTTACGCTGCTGCGCCAGTTGCCACTGCTCTGGAAGTTTCTCACTATCACGTATTAAGTCGGGGTGAGTGAAAACAGCGGCGGTACTAATATGCACCTGAGGATGCACCACTAAATACCAGCGTTCAGGCAGCTCCACGGTGTGTAATTGCTCACCTATGCCGCGTGCCAAGGCGCTGTGGCCGTGAATAAAAACCGGCACATCGGCGCCCAGTGACACCCCAAGTTCAGCCAATTGTGCCAAGCTCAGGCGTTGTTGCCACATTTTATTTAAAGCCAGCAGTGTGGTGGCTGCATCGGATGAGCCACCGCCAACGCCGCCGCCCATGGGCAGCACCTTGTCTATGCTGATGTCGACACCCTTATGAGCATAGCCTAATTCTTCATAGCGCTGCTGCAGCATGCGCGCGGCGCGATAGATAAGGTTATCGGTATTGGCTACGCCGGGCAGGGGAGCGACGGCAATCTCCTGGTCAGGGCGCTCTTTAAAGTGCAAGGTGTCGCCGTAATTGAGAAAAGTAAACAGGGTTTCCAGTTCATGGTAGCCGTCATCGCGACGCCCGGTGATATGTAAAAAGAGGTTAAGCTTTGCCGGGGCAATCACGCTCAAAGTTTGGGAATTCATTGCACTTGCCATTGATTAATTAAAAGTTTTACCCGCAGTGATTCATGAACCAGGGTGATGCGGGTGGGCAACCAGACGCCGTTTATGGCCTCGTATTCTTCATAGCGAATTTGCCAGCGGCGCTGATCCGGGCTTAGCCAGTGGGCGCTGCGCACGCGTTCGAGCTCATCCAACTCGGCATCGCTCTCAAGCTGCCCGAGCAGCCAGCTTTGCGGTTCAGTTAATGGCAACAGCCAGCCGCTTAAGCGGTAAACCAGTTGCTGCGCATTCTGATCTTGATAATGCCCATCATCCACTTCCAGGTGTACCTGCTCACCTTGCTTTTGCAGGCGCAGTACATTGGTGCCGATAAAGGTGTTGAGATCCAGTTCATAGTCTTTATTTTGCTGTTGCCACACAAAGTTAGCCGATTGGCGCTTTTGTGGCGAAATAAAGGCCATTTTCCCTTCCGCGCTGAAATGAGAGATGGTCGCAAGTTGCTGGCGCCAGTTGTCATCTGGGGTGGTGGATTTTGGGATTTGTTGAGCACAGCCGGTGATAAACAAAAAAAACACCAGCAAAATCAATCGAAAGTTAATCAAATGTCTTTCCTGCCTTTTCTTATTCGCTTGATTTTCGTAAAATTATTCGCTTGTAGCAGGTTTTGACCAATATTAATTGCAAGCGATTTGTATTTAGCGTCGAATAAAGCGTTTGTCGGCATCGTAAAAATCCATTTGCCGGTAAAGCGCTTGTGTGCGCTAATTTATCAATGAGTAGGTATTTAATCAAATTGGTTGTTAAGCAATAGTTGTCACCATGACCATAGTCGCACTGGGTATTAATCACAAAACGGCCTCCGTTGATTTACGAGAAAAAGTCGCCTTTTCGGCGGAGCAGCTTGATCGTGCACTACAGCAACTCACCATGCAGGATGAATTCGCTGAGTCCGTGATTGTTTCGACCTGCAACCGCACCGAAATTTATTGCTCGCTAGAGAGCGGCACACCCGAGCAGGTATTGCAGTGGCTGGCCGAGTTTCATTGTCTCGATATCGAAGAACTGGCCGACAATGTTTACAGTTACGACCATAATGACGCCATAGCTCACCTGATGAAGGTGGCATGTGGCCTGGACTCTTTAGTCTTGGGCGAACCGCAAATTCTTGGGCAAATTAAACAGGCTTATGCCAGCGCCAAGAAAAATGGCGGTGTTGGCGTGCTGTTCGAGCGTTTGTTCCAGCGTACCTTCTCGGTGGCCAAGCAAGTACGTACCGAGACCAATATAGGTGCCAGCGCGGTTTCCGTTGCCTATGCAGCGGTGAATCTGGCTAAGCATATTTACGGTCAACTTAATAACACCAGCGTTTTGCTTATCGGGGCCGGCGAAACCATAGAGCTGGTAGCGCGCCATATTCATCAGCATTCACCCAAGTCCATGACGGTGGCAAACCGTACTCTGGATAGGGCTCGTAATCTGGCCGATGAATTTGCCGCTGGGGTGATCTCCCTGGCGCAATTGCCCGAGCAACTGGCCAATGCTGATATCGTTATAAGTTCCAAGCCAGTACCTTGCCTATTATCGGTAAGGGTGTGGTTGAGCAGGCGCTGCGCACCCGTAAGAACAAGCCCATGCTGTTTATCGATATCGCCGTGCCGCGGGATATCGAAAGCCAGGTAGCGGAACTTGACGATGCCTACCTTTATTCGGTGGACGATCTGCAGGCCATAGTGAGTGAAAATATGGCGACGCGAGAGCAGGCAGCAGAGCAGGCGCAGGGCATTATCGCCGCCAAGGTGGAAGAGTTTGCCAGTTGGCTGAAGTCCCTTGATTCGCTCGATATGATCCGCGATTACCGCAACGAGGTAACGCAAACCAAAGAACAATTGTTAGAGCGGGCGCTAAGCCAGCTTGCCAGCGGTAAAGAACCGGACAAGGTGATGGTCGAGCTGGCCAATAAATTGACCAATCGTTTGATGCATGCTCCTACCAAGGCGATTAAAGACGCCGCTGAAAAAGGCGAGCTGGGGCAGTTGGCACAAATGAAGAAGATGTTAGGAATTAACCAGGAATAACAAACAGATGAAAGAGTCCGTATACCGTAAGTTAGAATCCTTAGTGGAACGCTATGAAGAAGTGCAGGCGTTGCTCAGTGATCCCGAGGTGATCGGCAATCAGGATCGTTTCCGCGCTTTATCTAAAGAGTATTCGGAGCTCGAAGAAGTAGCAAAAACCTTCACCGCATACCAGCGGGCGCAGGGCGATGTCGCCGCAGCGGAAGAAATGCTCAAAGACTCAGATCCAGATATGCGCGAAATGGCTCAGGAAGAGTTCAAAGAAGCCAAAGGCCAAATTGAAGCTCTTGAAGACGAGCTTCAAGTCTTGATGCTACCTAAAGATCCAAAAGACAATAACAACGTCTTCCTTGAAGTACGTGCCGGTACCGGTGGTGACGAAGCGGCGATTTTCGCCGGTGATCTATTCCGCATGTACAGCCGCTACGCCGAGTCACAAAAGTGGCAGGTGGAAGTGGTCAGCGCCAACGAAGGTGAGCACGGCGGCTACAAAGAAGTGATCGCTAATATCAAGGGTGATGGCGTTTACGGCAAGCTTAAGTTTGAATCCGGCGCCCACCGTGTACAACGTGTGCCAGAAACCGAATCGCAAGGCCGAGTGCATACCTCTGCCTGTACCGTTGCCGTGATGCCAGAAATTCCAGAGGCAGAAGCCATCGAAATTAACCCGGCGGATATCAAGGTAGATACCTTCCGCGCCTCCGGCGCCGGTGGTCAGCACGTTAACAAAACCGACTCGGCAATTCGTATTACTCACTTGCCAACCGGTGTGGTAGTTGAATGTCAGGACGAGCGTTCACAGCATAAGAACCGTGCCAAGGCCATGTCCGTACTTGCCGCTCGCCTAGAGCAGGCAGAAACGGAAAAACGTCAGGCCGCAGAAGCAACTCAACGCCGTAACCTGGTAGGTAGCGGTGACCGCTCTGAGCGTATTCGTACCTATAACTACCCGCAGGGTCGTATTACCGACCACCGTATCAATCTAACCCTATATCGCCTTAACGAAATCGTTGCCGGCGAACTGGGTGCGGTTATTGACCCACTTTTACTTGAGCATCAGGCCGACCTTCTGGCGGCGATGGGAGAGGAGTAAGTTGGCACTGCCATCCATAGATGATGCCTTGTCAGCGGCCACAAAGCGCTTGCAAGCCCTGAGCGACTCGCCAAAACTTGACGCTCAGGTGCTGATGCTGCATATCTTGCAACGTCCCCGCAGCTACCTTTTTGCCTGGGGCGACCGCCCACTTAGCGAACAGGAATACGATGACTTTACGCAGCTGCTGGAAAAGCGCTGCGCCGGTCATCCCGTTGCTCACCTCACCGGAGTGCGGGAGTTCTGGTCGCTGCCCATCATGGTTAATAACAGCACCCTTATTCCTCGCCCCGACACAGAAACACTGGTTGAACAAGCTTTAGCGTTAGCCCTGCCGGATAACGCCAGAGTGCTTGATCTTGGCACAGGTACCGGAGCCATAGCCCTGGCGCTGGCCTCGGAGCGCCCCAGCTGGCATATCGATGCCCTTGATGCCAGCGCGGATGCAGTGGCTTTAGCACTAAAAAATAAGCAAAATCTGGGGCTTAGCAATGTGCAAATTATGCACAGTGACTGGTTTAGCGCCCTTAATGATGTTACATATGATTTAATCGTCAGCAATCCACCTTATATCGATGCGGCGGATCCCCATTTGCAGCAGGGTGATGTGCGCTTTGAGCCGCTTAGCGCCTTGGTTGCCGCGCAGCAGGGGCTGGCAGATATAGAACATATTATTATTCATGCCAAAGCGTTTTTAACGCGCCCCGGTGTGCTGATGTTTGAACATGGTTACGAGCAAGGTGCCGCGGTGCGTCAATTGTTCACCGACCATGGTTACATTAATGCCCGCACCGAGCGCGATTTAGGTGACAATGACCGCATTACCCTGGCCGAGTTGGTGCCCGGGTGTGCGTAGAATAAAGATAAAATAACAACAAAGGTCAACAGACCCTTAAGGAAGAACATGGATTATATCGCTATCAAACACACGCATGTGTTATTTGTGGTGCTCAGTGTAGTGCTTTTTTACGTCCGCGCGTTTTCGCGCCTTGGTAGTGGCAAAATTGCCGCAAACAAGGGCGTGTTTATCACCAGTCATGTAGTCGACACCCTATTACTAGTGAGTGCGGTGGCGCTACTGATTGTGGCCAGCATGAATCCGTTGACCATGCCCTGGTTATGGCAAAAAATCATCCTGGTTGTGGCCTATATTGTTATTGGCTTTAAGCTACTTAAAGCGCAAAGCAAAGGGCAAAAATGGCTATGGCTGGGAGTTAACACCTTGGTGTTGTTGGCAATTGGCTATTTGGCGGGTACAAAATCCGCGTTTTTCTAGCCGTGAATACGGCGCTAACGCAGTGAAATTGGTATCTTAGGGCGATCCTAGGTAAACTAGTGGCCATTTTATTGCCTGTGAGATATCCCTATCTATGTCTGATGTTTGGTTAGATGACCAATTTGATTTAGAGCACAGCTACAGTGTTAGCGCCATAAACCGTTGTATTGCCGCCGAATCACGCTGGCAGGCCCAGGCTCAAGCCGAGCAAGCCTATACGCAGTTGCAAAGCTTAGAGCAGCAAGCGCATGAAATCGTTGCGCGCCATGAAGATGATAAGCATCAGGCACTGGATGCCGTGGTCGATAGTTTCTACACCGAATGGGGCTTTAGCGGTACCCATCAGGATGTGCCCGAGTATCGCCTTAACAGCGTGTACTTTGCCCTGCTTTATCGCACCGGAAACAGCCTGGCGCTGGGCATTATATTGCACGGTATTTTAGAGGACGCAGGTTTTAATGCGGATCTGGTGCTGGTGGATCAAAGCGTGATGGTGCAGGTGCACTTCAGTGATCAGGAGCATTATCTGATCGAGCCGACTTCGGGCCAGCAAATGTGGCATCTGCAGCCGGAAAACGCCGAGCCAGAGCAAAGCCCAGAGCTGCTTATCGACGAAGAAATCTATAAGTTGTACCTGGCCCATCAAAAATGGGCGTTTATTGCTACCGAGCGTTTTGGCAGCGCCTTGGCCTGTGCCGAGCTGTTGTTAGAGCTGATAGGTGACGACCCTTACGAGCGTCGCGACCGTGGTTATTTGCTCAATCAGATTAATCGCCCTGAGCTGGCCAAAGAAGACCTGCGCTTCTTTGTTGAAGAGTGCCCGGACGACCCAGGTATTGAAATAGTACGCCATCAAATTGATGAGCTCGACAATAATAACAACACACTACATTAGTAAGGAATCATTATGGATCAACCTGCTGAGGCCATGATCAGCAATCCAGCCGTGGTGATGGGCCTGCTCGCCGTAATTCTCGGCGTGATTTTTAAAACCGCCCATAGTCAAAACCACTGGCTACGGACCTTTTATAAGTATGTGCCAGCGTTGCTGCTATGTTACTTCCTGCCTTCTTTACTCAATACCTTTGGCATAGTCGACGAAAAAAGTGCGAAGAGCGTGTATCACGTGGCTTCGCGCTATTTACTACCAGCCTGTTTGATTTTGCTGACCATCAGTATAGATTTAAAGGCCATTATTAACCTTGGCCCCAAGGCGCTGATCATGTTCCTGACCGGGACCCTAGGCATAGTCATAGGCGGCCCCTTGGCCATCCTGGTTATGAGTGCGGTAAACCCCGAGGTAGTCGGCGGCCATGGCCCGGATGCGGTGTGGCGTGGCATGACCACCATAGCCGGCAGCTGGATAGGCGGCGGGGCTAACCAGGCCTCGATGAAGGAAATGTTTGACGTTGGGGGAGATATCTTCTCCGCCATGGTGACCGTGGATGTCATTGTTGCCAACCTCTGGATGGCGGTATTGCTCTTGATGGCTGGTAACCATAAAGCCATAGATGCGAAAACCGGCGCCGACACCAGCGCCATCGAAGATCTTAAAAAACGCGTCGAAGCCTATCATGCCGAGCATGCACGCCTGCCGACCTTGAATGATTATATGACCATAATCGCCATCGCTTTTGGTATTACAGGTTTAGCTCATTTCTGTGGCGATATACTGGCGCCTTATTTCGACCAGTTTGCCTGGGCGCAAGAATACAGCTTAAACAGCAAATTCTTCTGGCTAATCGTGATTTCAACCACCATAGGTATTGGTCTGTCGTTTACCCGTGTGCGTCATATCGAAGCATTTGGCGCCTCAAAAGTGGCATCCAGCTTCTTATATATTCTGGTGGCCTCTATCGGTTTGCATATGAATATCACCGCCATCTTCGATACCCCATGGTACTTTGTCTTGGGTGTTATCTGGATGCTGACTCACGCGGCCTTGATGTTGATTGTTGCCAAGGCCATTAAGGCGCCGCTGTTTTATATGGCGGTGGGCTCGCAGGCCAATGTTGGCGGTGCAGCTTCGGCGCCCGTTGTGGCCTCGGCGTTTCACCCGTCGCTAGCACCTGTAGGTGTGCTGTTGGCTGTGCTGGGTTACGGCGTAGGTACGTATATGGCTTATATTTGCGGCTTGATCATGCAGTCGGTCGCCCCTTAAGGAATTAAAAATGACCATTAAACAAATTAATATTGGCGCCATTGAATTGGCCAACGACAAACCTTTTGTACTGTTCGGTGGCATGAATGTGTTGGAGTCTCGCGATCTTGCCATGCGCATCGCCGAGCACTATGTGGAAGTGACCAACAAGTTAAACATTCCTTACGTGTTTAAAGCCTCTTTTGATAAGGCCAATCGCTCGTCGATTAATTCTTATCGCGGCCCAGGTATGGAAGAAGGTTTAAAAATTTTTGAGGAAATCAAAAACACCTTTAATGTGCCTTTGATCACTGACGTGCATGAACCTTATCAGGCCGCGCCAGTGGCCGAAGTGGTTGATGTGATTCAGTTGCCAGCCTTCTTGGCGCGTCAAACCGACCTGGTGATGGCCATGGCCAAAACCGGCAATGTGATCAATGTGAAAAAGCCGCAGTTTTTAGCACCGCACGAAATGCGTCATATCATCAAGAAATTTGCCGAAGCCGGTAACGAGCAGGTGGCCTTATGTGAGCGCGGCACCAGCTTTGGTTATAACAACCTGGTTGTTGATATGCTGGGTATGGACGATATGAAAACCATGGCCCCAGTTATCTTTGACGCTACTCATGCCTTGCAGCGCCCTGGCGGACGCAGCGATAGCGCCGATGGCCGTCGTGCCCAGGCTGCAGAGCTGGCACGCAGCGGTATGGCGCTAGGTATTGCTGGTTTGTTTATTGAAGCGCATCCGAACCCCAATGAAGCCAAATGTGACGGCCCTTGCGCCTTGCCACTGGCTAAGTTAGAAGGGTATTTAACGCAAATGAAGGCCATTGATGATCTGGTAAAAAGCTTTCCACCGCTAGATACCAGCGCCAGCGATCTGTAGATTTATTTTAAATGATTTAAAGCCAGCCCTAGTTGCTGGCTTTTTTTATGTTTGAGCCAGCGCTGCGCACTAAATTGGCATCTTGAAGGCCTTTGTATATAATCAGTTCAAATTAAAAAAACTAATCTATTGGCTATGGCTCGGCGACTTCCCCCTCTTAATTCCCTCAAGGCTTTTGAAGCTGCGGCAAGGCACTTAAGCTTTACCAAGGCCGCAGAAGAGCTTTATGTTACTCAGGCCGCGGTGAGCCATCAGATCAAAACATTAGAAGAGCATCTTGGCTTAAAATTATTTTTACGTAAGAACCGCTCTTTATTGCTGACCGAGGAAGGTCAGGGTTATTTTCTCGATATCAAAGAGATCTTCACTCAGCTGGACGATGCTACTGAAAGGCGCCTGGCTCGCGGTGCCAAGGGCTCCTTAACCGTAAGTCTGACTCCAAGTTTCGCCATTCAATGGCTGGTTCCACGCTTAAGCCTGTTTAATGAGCAGCATCCGGATATCGATGTGCGAATTAAGGCGCAGGATCAGGACGACAACTCGCTACAAGATGATGTGGATGTAGCCATTTATTATGGTCGTGGCCACTGGAGTGGGGTGGAAACCCATAAGTTGCATACGGAATATCTGGTGCCCTTGTGTAGCCCCATGCTGCTCACCGGGCCCAAGCCCTTGAATGAGCCGCAGGATCTGCAAAATCACACCTTGTTACACGACACCACCCGACGTCCTTGGAAGGTGTGGATGAAGACCGCCGGGGTGCGTAATGTTCAGGTGAATCAGGGACCGATTTTTTCCCACTCTTCCATGGCCATGCAGGCCGCAACCCATGGTCAGGGGGTAGCTTTAGGGAACCTGGTATTGGCAAAACCTGAAATCGACGCCGGACGTTTGATCGTGCCCTTCAACCACAGCTTGGAAAGTAAAAATGCCTATTATCTGGTATTTCGTGAGTCACAATCCGAGCTGGGTAAAATAGTGTCCTTTAAAGAATGGATGTTAGGTCTGGTAGAAAAAGAGCAGGAGCAACTCTAAATGCAGTGGTTTAATGCAGAGCAGCCGATTGCTCAATTTATTTTTGCCCATGGCGCCGGCGCCGGTATGGACAGTGAGTTTATGCAAGAGCTGGCGCGCTTAATGGCAGCGCAGGGAATTAGCGTTGGCTTGTTTGATTTTCCCTATATGGAAAAAGCCAAGGCAGAGAACAAGCGTCGCCCACCGGATCGCGCCGACAAGCTGCTGGCCAGTTTTAATCAACAACTGACCCAGCGGCAAGATGCCTTGCCCTTGTTTATCGGTGGCAAATCCATGGGCGGGCGCATGGCCAGTATGCTGGTGGCGCAGCCCGAAGGAAGCAGTGCAGAGGTGCGTGGAGTATTAGCCTTTGGTTATCCGTTTCATCCTCCGGGGAAAAAAGACAAGCTCAGGGTTGCCCACTTTGATGATATCAAGGTGCCGTTTTGCGTTATTCAGGGCGAGCGGGATACCTTTGGCAAGCGCGATGAATTAAGTCAGCTTGCCGACACCCGTCCGGCACAAATCCATTGGTTGAGTGACGGCGACCATTCCCTGGTGCCGCGTAAAAGAAGCGGTTTTACCCAGCAGGGCAATTGGCAGCAGGCGGCGGATGTCGCCAGTGGACTTTATTAAGGAGCAGCTATGAGTCAGTTATTTTTGGTGCTAGGCGCGATTTTCGCAGGGCTCGGTGTTATACTCGGCGCCTTTGCCGCTCATGGCCTAAAAAGTCGGCTCTCGGAGTACGCTATCGGCGTCTTTCAAACCGGGGTTGAATACCAGATATATCATGCACTTGGGCTCATATTAATCGGCGTGCTGGGGAAACTCGGGATGCAATTTAATGTCAGCGGCTACTTTATGCTCGCCGGCATCCTATTATTTAGTGGCAGTCTGTACGCTTTGGCCCTAACCGGCATTAAGTGGTTTGGCCCCATTACTCCATTAGGTGGCCTGTGCTTTATTGTCGCCTGGGCGGCGATGGTTATTAAACTTTTACAAATGAAATAAGTCATTACCATGTCCTGTATCGTTATTTATTGTCGCGCTGGTTTCGAAAACGACGCTGCCGCAGAGATCACTCACCACGCCAGCAATCTAGGTGTGGGCGGTTATGTTAAGACGAAGCCGAATTCGGCCTTGGTGGCATATCACTGCTATAGCCAAGATGAAGCAGAATACCTGATCAAGAAGATCCCGTTTAAGGACATGATCTTTGCCCGCCAGTGGTTTATCGGCACGCAAGTAGCAAAAATGCCTATCGACGACCGCGTCGGCAGCATTTGTGAGGTTGCCAAGTCATTCCCTCTATGCGGTGAATTGCGCGTGGAAACCTGTGATACCAACGAAGGCAAAGAGCTTTCTAAGTTCTGTAAAAAGATCAGCAACCCTCTGGCCAAGGCATTAGAGAGTCAGGAAACCCTGCTGCGTCAACAGGTTAAAAACCGCCCGACCTTGCATGTGTTGTTTATCGCCAGCGATACCGCTTATGTGGGTTATTCGTTTAGCTTTAACAACTCACCCTTGTATATGGGTATCCCGCGCCTGCGTTATCCTAAGGATGCACCGAGCCGTTCAACCCTTAAGCTTGATGAAGCCTTTATGATGTTTGTGCCTGAAGATGAGCGCGAAGAGCGTGTGGCCTCGGGCATGAAGGCAGTGGATTTGGGTGCTTGCCCCGGCGGCTGGACCTATCAGTTGGTGCGCCGTGGCATGTTTGTGCAGGCCATAGACAATGGCCCCATGGATCAGGCCTTGATGGACAGTGGTCAGGTTAAGCACTATCGTGAAGACGGCTTTAAGTTCCGCCCTGAGCGTCGTAATATCAGCTGGTTGGTGTGCGACATGGTGGAAAAACCAAGCCGCGTGACCGAGCTAATGATTGATTGGGCTGTGAACGGTTTTGCGAAGGAGCTGATTTTCAACCTTAAGCTGCCAATGAAAAAGCGCTTTGATACTGTGTACGAGAATCTCCAGCGTATTCGCGATGAACTGCATGAGTATGGCGTAAAATACAACCTGCAGGCCAAGCACCTGTATCACGACCGTGAAGAGGTTACGGTGCATTTGCAAGTGCTGCGCGTACCGCAAAACGTATTTAGCTAAGATATATACCTATGATGCAAAAAAGCCAGAGATTAACTCTGGCTTTTTTTGTATTGCTTCACCAAGAGGCTGATTAGATAACTGGCCGCGGCTATGCCGAAAACGTCGGCAGTTAAATCCACCAGATCAAAGGTGCGACTGGCTACAAAGGTCTGGCTTATTTCCTCGCTTAGGGCAAAGAGAAAAACGATTAAGGCGCCCCAGTATAGTTTTACCCTGCCAAGGCGCCAGTAGGCGGCTTTTAAGGCCAGGCTCAATAATAAGGTGGCGGTGCCAAAGAGTACGAAGTGGCCCAGCTTATCGCCATAGGGCAGGGCTCTGACCAAGTCAAAAAAGATGCTTGGCTGGCCTGTATTAGCGAGATAGATGATCCAGCCCAAAAACGCAAAAAAGCCAAGCGCCAATAACATCAGCGTCCATTGCCAGGTGCCTTTCATATTATTGCCCGCGATAATTGTTACGGTAGTTTTCCACCCACAACTTGGTGGCGCCACACACGGCCACCGGCATGACTATCATGTTGAGAATGGGGATCATGGCACAGAGCATCACCCCGGCGCCAAAGCCGTAGGACAGTCCCCTATGTGCATTTAAATCGCGCTTCATATCACCAAAGCTCACCTTGTGGTTATCGAAGGCGTAATCCTTATATTGAATGGCGAACATCCAGCAGGTAAACAGCGCCCAGATGATCTGCCCAATTATCGGCAGAAACCACATCAGGATAAAAAAGCCGATGGCGCGGGGCAGGTAATAGCACAGCTTGGTCCATTCCCGGCCAAGCATACGCGGCACATCGCGCATGGTATCGAGCAGGCCGTCGTCGTTGACGCGCTGCCCGGTTAAATGTAATTCCACCTTCTCGGCGAGGATGCCGTTAAAGGGGGCGGCGATAAAGTTGGTGATCACCGTAAAGATCATCGAATAGCTAAATAGCACCACCAGAAGTGCTAAAGGCCACAACAGCCATTCTAGCCAGGACAACCATTCGGGCAGCTGGGCATTAATCCAGGCGAAGGCGTCGGTCAGCCAGCCATAAATAAAAAACAGGGATGTGCCGAAGATCACCAGGTTGATCATCAGGGGGATCAGTACAAAGCGTTTTAGGCCTTTTTCGGTGATCATTGGAAAACCACTAAAAAAGTATTCAAATCCGCGACCTAACTGCATGCTTTACCTCAAAGTGTTACAGGGTATGGTTTGCAGTATATCTAAGGCGCTGCGAATTTACAGCGCAAAGTGGTAAACAATTGTTGCAAAAACAGCGGGCTAGGGTTTTAAAAAACGGGCAAAAAAAAGCCCTGCTAGGCAGGGCGTTTATTGTCAACTTTAAACCATCTCCTAAGGAGGTGGTGATGGTTAGTTCTTATCTTCGAGCATGTCTGCTTCTTGCTGCTGACGTTCGCGGTATGCACCGCTTTGCTCTTCGATGAGCGTCGGTGTTTCCTGCTGAGCGCGTGACACCTGGTTCATCTTTAAGATGTTTTCGGCGTTTTGCAGATCCGAGGTATTGCTGAAGCCGGCAATGTTTTCACGTGCTTTTAAGAAGCTGTGGATTTCATCGACTATGGTATTGAGCTCTTGCTCATTCTTCTTCATCGCCATCACGTAACGCGGCATCTCAACATTATCGGCACCGCTGGTGGCGAAGGTGCTTGAGCTGATGCGCGAACTGATGATCCAAGGCGTGATTGACGACTTGATCACCACGTTTTCACTGCGCGTCGAGTCATGGATTGACATACCGGTAGAGATCTTCGACTCGGTGAAAGTACCTTCGGTTTTTAGATACAGTAGCAAAGAGCTAAATTGCATTTCCGCCCAGAACACATGGCTGAAGTTTTCCAACATACGGCCTATAGTGCTGAAAATTTGCCACATAAAGAAGGTACCAAGCACGGCCACGATCAGGCCAGAGAGCTCGCCTAACCAGTTTTGTAACAGCTCGATATTGCCACGGTTGGCGGCACGGGTGAACTCAGGTAACAGGCTGCTCTGCTGGCTGATAAAGTGATACAGGCCAATGGTTTCGCCAGCCAGTGAGAAGAACAACAAGGCACCGATCACCAGACACAGCTGAGCCGCTGTGGTGCTTACCAAACGGGTAATATTAAAGCCCTTGTGGCCAGGACGAGGATTAAACTCAGGCTGGGTTTCAATCAGCAATTCGCCGCGGAAATCACCCTTGCTGCTGCTTTGCTCATTCAAGACCGGATCGAAGTCGATATAGGTACGGTTCGGGATTTCTTTATAGCGGCGGTTGGCCAGAACTATGCTTTCGATATTGATGAAGATCTCGTTCGGATGCACTTCTTCTTGCAAGTTAGCACGGTATTCGCTGACCTCGGTGGCCACTTCGTTTTGTTTGCTACGGGCATTGATCAGGTAGAAGACTGCCGCGCAGCAAAGCGCACCTAGGAATAATAAGGTAAAGAGGCTAGGCCAGGCGGAGAACAGGCTTACCTTTTCTGTCAGCTGCGCCCATTGCTCCAATTCACCCTTATGTGGGGCGAAGAAATGATGATAGATAAGACCTATAACCACGGGGAAGATCACCGAAAAGGCGATGATTTTCGCAAGTGAGGCGGCGCCTACGTCTTTAAGGCGTTTTACTCGGTTCAGGCTTACCGCATTGGCAGCACTGCGCCAGCATAGCAGCAGGTAAACCAAAATCAGCGCTGAGAATACCGGGACGATAATATGACCCGCTTCACCGGCCAGGCCAGATGATGAGACAAAATAGGTCAGGCCGAAGGCAACAAAGGCCAAAATGGTTTGCAGAATAACACCGATGACTTCCTGTGCCACATTACGCATGGGGTAGGGCAAGAAGATTAATTTTGGTAATACCGAGTGAGCAAAACGACCTACCCAGCCCTTGGGCTCGGTGAAGGTGGCGTTTTTGCGCCCCATCAACATGGATTCCAAGGTTTTCGCCGTATAGGCTAGGGAACCTTTCTTTTGCTCCAGCGCCGCATTTTCCTGCTCGCTCTTGCTTAGGTTGAGTGCTAATGAGCTGGGTACCGAGCGGCCAACGAAGAATTTAAACAGTTGGAAAAGGCCGCTACCACAGCGTTTTAAACCTAAGATCATAAGCACTAAGCCTACTGCTGCGTAGGCCCAGGCAGAGATCATATCGGTTTGCGTTAAAGAGGTGACTTTAAAAAGGCTAAATAAACCAATCAGGGTGATAATGGCACCACCTGCGGTGCGTATCGTTCCTTCAATTTTAAATGGGTTAGAAATACCTAGCCCTTTCGAGCCAAAATCATAAGCCATGATGATTCCTTGGAGTTAATAGAATTCTTTAGTCCGTTTTATGCGCGTTTTCTATGCGCTCGGAAATTGCTGGGTGTGATGAGAGATAATCCCACAAAGTGCCTTGCTCTTTTTCATCCATCCCGTGCGCCTGAGCCAGGGCCTGCATGGCCTCGGCAAAAGCCGAGCGATGATAGCCTAATTGGCTAAGCTGCTCTAGTGCAAAGGTATCGGCCTGACGTTCCATATCGCGAGAAAACTGCTGTTGGATCAAGGCCGAACCCGTACCCATGATGATCTCAGCAAAGCCTTCCAGGTCGCCAAACATCAGCGCCAAAGTGACCGAAGAGCCGGCGGATTGGGCCGCCAAAGTCAGGCCATGCTGATATTGAACATGGCCAATTTCGTGCAGTAATACCGCAAGCAGGGCGGTGTCGTTATCTTTGAGGATAAGCGCGAGTTCGTCGGTTAAGACCACCTGGCCGTCGGGCAGGGCAAAGGCATTGGCGCCTATCTCAGGGGCACTGTAGAAGTGCAAAACCAAATGCTCGGGAGCCTGGTCCATTTTCGCAATATGGCTTTGCCACAAGGTGCGAATATGGGTTTGCTGTGCCTCGTCCAGATTAGTGGGTTCCAGATACACGTATTCCAGTGCTGCCAGGGTTTGCTCTGATGCAGCATGAACCACAGAGTCTGGTAATGAGCGAGCGACCACAGCGGCGCTGGCAGGAATGAACTTAAAGAACAACAGCCAGGCGAGCACAGCGCTGGCTATTACACAGCCAAGCACAGCCGTTTTATGTTTTTCGATGCGCTCCAGCAGGCGATCCCAAGCGGACTCCGAAGGCCAGCGATGGCTGGCGCTATGGGGTACAAAACGACTGCCGTCAATAAACACCAGCTCTACCGGCAGGCCGCTGAGCTGCTGGCCTTGACGGTATTGGTCAAATTGCACCAACAACTCATCGCCACTGTAAATGCGCACTTGCTCGCAACTGCTATCTTGCGTCAGCCACAGGGTTACTTCCGTGCTGTGGCTTTGATTGTTCAGGTAATAAAACCCGGTGACTTGCATGCGTTAGCCCAAAGACAGATCGATATCGAACATGTCAGCGGCTTCTTCGCCAAACGCCGATTGCTGCTCACCCAGTTGATCGTGCAGGGTTTGCGGGTCGCACAGGAAGGTCACTTCGGTGGCGTTACTAAGCATGCGGGCGCTGCGCACCTTGGCCCAGGGGTAAGCCAAACCTAGGCTAAAGACGATGGCCAGGGTATTGGTAAATACCAGCAGGGTGTAGTCGATCATCTTTAAATCCGACTTAAAATCGGCAATGCCCTGCAGTTCGCTGCTGTTAAGCAGGTGATTGCGAATATGAGTCTGATAAATGCCCGTGGCTACCGCAAAGGCAACAAAGTAAACAATCATCATCATCACCATGATGCTTACACCGGCAATAGCACCGGCTTGGTCGTTCATCATTTCCGGGTCTTGGATCATGGCCTCCAGGCCAAAACCGAAGGCACCAGCCAGGGCTAGCATGATCACCGCGACAATGCCGGCGGCAACATAGGCCATCAGCGCCGCTAAATAATACTCACCGCCCTTGGTATTGACACTAATGGGGGTATCGGAAAACTCAATATGGCTGTGTAAATACTGGTCCATGCGTTTAAACACGTACGGAAGCAATAAATAAAGGGTGAATACGCTGGCCACTGGCAGCAATAAGAACACCACAAAGGCCTCGCCATAACTGCCCTTAAAGTTAAAGCGCACATTGCGATAACGGCTCATACGCATGTTAAAGCGCATGCCCTGATTGATGATCCAGGGCGTTAAAAACAGCAGAATAAAAATCGCCAGTATGCCCAGCACAGGCACAAACTGGGTGCAGAACATATAAATAACAAAAAAGATAAAGGCAAGAATGCGGCCTTTTAGTATCTGAATCGGCGTTGCCAAATAATCAAATCTATGGCCATCGAGTTGTGTATGGCCGTAGAAATAACGATAGGTGCGTACCTTGGCCCAGGCGGAATAAATTCCCAGGGTTAGCAAGGTCAAAACTATGTTAACGATCCAAATTGAGAAAAACTCTTTCCCTGAGCCACTAAACTCGACGCGACGGCTATAAGGTTGAAACTGAGGCGTCGTGTTAGTTGCGCTATCTGTTTGTGATAAATCCATTTTTTAGTCTTTTTGGCGGTTAAAACGCAGCTCATTAATTTAGCGTTAAGTTTCGAATAATGCAACAGATGCAAGGGCTTAACCTGCTTTTACTCTCTGCAATGGGGCAAAGCATGTGTATAATAGGTCGGTCCTCCTTAGTTATTAGCCAAGGCCATGCCCTATGCTTTCAAAAAATCAGCAAAAGCACCTGCGTCAATTAGGTCAAAAGAAATACCGTAAACAGCAGCAAGCATTTTTAGTTCAAGGCACTAAAAATGTGCTTGAGCTATTGCAAAGCGAGCATGGCATCACCGAACTATTTGCCAGCGATGAGTTCTGCGCGGCCCATAAACAACTGATTGAAAGCCGTTTAAGTGGTAAGGATGTGCATCACAGCGATGAAGCGGCCTTATCTAAGGTCAGCACCCTGGTTACTAATAACGATGCCATTGCCGTGGCCCCCATGGCTCAGGTGGAAATCGAGCATACTCCTTGGCAAATAGCCCTAGACGGCGTCAGCGATCCGGGCAATCTCGGCACCATCATTCGTTTGGCGGACTGGTACGGTTTTAAACAGGTCTTGTTGTCGGCCAATTGCGCCGATCCTTATAACCCCAAGGTGATCAGTGCCACCATGGGCTCCTTTACCCGGGTGTCATGCCATCAAGTCGATTTGCCCGCCTACCTGGAAAGCTGTGATAAGCCGGTTTACGGCGCTTTCTTAGGTGGACAAAACCTGCATCACACCGACTTTGGCGGGCAAGGCATCTTGGTGATGGGCAGTGAATCTCACGGTATCAGTGATGCGGTGGCGGAGCATGTCAGCGAGCGTATCACTATTGCCGGCTATGGTGGCGCCGAATCCTTAAATGTGGCTATTGCCAGTGGCATTATTTTAGATAATATAAAGCGTTGTCACGGTTAAGTGCCTAGCGCTAAGGCAGATGTTGCAACCAATAATAACTAGAATAACAACTAGAATAATGAGGCGTAATGCGCTTAAGCAGCATAAAACTGGCGGGTTTTAAGTCCTTCGTTGATGCCACCAAGATCCCATTTCCCGACCCCATGACCTGTGTGGTGGGGCCAAATGGCTGTGGCAAATCTAACGTTATTGATGCGGTACGCTGGGTGCTCGGTGAAAGCTCGGCCAAAAACCTCCGTGGCGATGCTATGACGGACGTTATTTTTAATGGTGCAGCAACCCGTAAACCTGTTTCCCAAGCCTCGGTGGAGCTGGTGTTTGATAACACCCTCGGGCGCTTACCCGGCACACTGGCGGCGCGAAATCAGGTGGCTATTAAGCGCGTGGTGACCCGCGACGGCCAGTCCCTTTATTACCTCAATGGCAGTAAGTGCCGCAAACGCGATATTACCGATATCTTCTTAGGCACCGGCCTTGGGCCGCGTAGCTATGCCATTATCGAACAGGGCATGATCTCCCGGCTGATCGAAAGTAAGCCACTGGAACTCAGGGTCTTTATCGAAGAAGCCGCCGGCGTGTCCAAATACAAGGAGCGTCGCCGCGAGACACAAACTCGTATTCGCAACACCAAGGAAAATCTTGAGCGTCTGCTTGATGTACGCGCCGAGCTGCAAAGTCAGCTCGATAAGCTAGAGCATCAGGCCCAGCAAGCCAGCAGTTATCGTGAACTCAAAGCCCAGCAGCGCCGCTATAAGGGCGAGCTGGCGGTACTTAAATGGCAAAAACTGCACCAACAACAACTGCAACAGTCCGAACAACTCGCCGAGCTAAAAGAGCAACTGGCATTTTTTAAGGATGCTCATCGCGGTGAGCAGGACGTGCTGAGCGCCTATCAACAGCAGTTGGATGATACCAGCGCGGCGCTAAACCATAACCAGCAGCAAATATTTCAAACCGACAATCAGTTGGCGCGTTTGGAGCAGCAACAAATTCATGCCAAGCAACGGGCCCACCAGTTGCAAACCAGCATAGCGCAAAACCAGCAACAACAGGCGCAGCTCCTTGAGGCCCAGTGCCAGCAAAATGAGTTTGTGGCCCAGCATCAGGAGCGATGTGAGCAGCAGCAGCTGCTAAGTGAACAGTTACAAGAAGCCATGCTCGAATGCCAGGCGGTGCGTGATGAGGCTGATGAAGCGTTTGCACAGTTGCAAGAGCAACAGCATCAACAGCGCGAGCTTTTATTTCAAAGTCAGCAACAGTTGCAGCAATGCCGCCACGAGCACCAAGGCGCTGCCGTCAAGCTGCAGGCCTTGCAGCAGCAGGCACAAGACAATGGTGCGGCCCTGAGCAGGCATCAGGATACCTCTCTTTCCCAGCAAGTTAACGACAGCGAGCAGCAAAGCAAGGCGTTGACCGAGCGCCTGGCCAAGGCAAAAAGTGCGCAGCTAAAACTTGAGCAGGCCATACACGCCAATGATGAAGAGTTGAGTCACGCCAGCGAGGAGCATCAAGGCATACTGCGACGAATGCAGGAGCTGGGCGCCAAACGTGATGCCATTGCCTCCCTGTTACAGGATGAAGAGGCTGAGCAGGGCAAGGGCGTTTTATTCCAGCTTGAGGTGCAAAAGGGTTATGAGCAGATAATAGAAGCCGCCTTGATGCAACTGCGCCATTTGCAGGTGATGGCTGATAAAAGTGGCAGCTGGTTAACGCCGCAAAACGATAAAGCGCCCCATCGCTCGGTCGCCCAGTTTATTCAGTCCGGCCACTACCCGGATCTGTTGCATCGCATCGCCTTTGACGCCAAGGGCGATATCCGGGTGTTGGACGACCCAAGCTGGTTGGCAGTGGTTGATGAAAACGCCCATCTGCATGGTCGCCACTGGTATTTGCAGGCTAACAGCGAGCAAGTCGGAGTGCTTGCCCAGCGCCAGCAGCTCAATGAATTAGAGACTGCCTTAGAGCAGCGCCGGGATAAATTACCGGCCATAGAAAAAGAGTTGCAGCAGCTCAACGGCGAGCGGGAAACGCTTAAAGTATCGCTGGAACAGACCAAGCAAGAAGTTCACGAGCATTCTAAATCTTACGCCAGTATGCAAACCCGCCAGGAGCTCCTTAAAGAGCAGGCCCAGGTATGGCAACAGGAACTTGAGCGTTTGCAATCTCAAGAGCAAATCCTGAGCGAGCAAATTGAAACGGCACAATTGACGCTTGAACAACAGCAGGCGCGTATTGAGCAAGCTGAGGAAAGCTTAGAACAGGCCGAGCACAATTCACTCCAAGAGCGCCGCCAGTTTGAGCAAGCTCAGCAGGCATTGAAGCAGGCTCAGTTGCGTGTTCAAGAGCTGCAAGCTCAGGTGAACGAGGCACAAATTAGCACAGAGCGACTGCAAAGTGAGCTGATGTTAAGTCGCAGCAAGCTGCAAAATATTGAACGCTCGCTGCAGCAATCCCGTGAGCAATTAGCCGAGGCTGAAGCCGAGCAGCAGGAAGTGGCCGAACCCATCGCCCTGCAGGAAGAGCAAATCGCTCACTTGCTGGAGCAAAAAGAGCAGCTGAGTGAGGAGCAATTGGCCCTACAACAGCGTCTTGAGCAGGCGCAAAGCGAATTGCAGAGAAATAAAGATAAGCTGGCACAGGGCGAGCAGCAAAGGGAGCAATTGCAAGAGCAGATCCAGCAGGCTCTGTTGGCAGAGCAAACCCTGACCTTAAAGGCACAACAGGCCTTGGCTCCCCTAGAAGAGCTCAATACCAGCTTAAAAGCCGTGCTGGAAACCTTGCCACAAGATGCGCAAGCCGGACGCTGGCAGGCGCAGCTCACGACCCTGGATAAGCAAATCAGCGATTTGGGCGCAGTGAACCTGGCGGCCATCGATGAGTTTGCCAGTGCCAAGGAGCGCAAGCAGTATTTGGATGAGCAATTAGAAGATCTCACCAAGGCGATGGACACGCTGGAAGCGGCCATAGCCAAAATCGACCGCCAGACCAAGGCCCAGTTTAAGGCCACCTTTGAGCAGATCAATATGGACTTGCAAGAGCTGTTTCCCAAGGTCTTTGGTGGCGGCTCGGCCTACTTGGAATTGACCAGCGATGACCTGCTTGAAAGTGGGGTAGCGATTATGGCCAGACCGCCCGGTAAGAAAAATTCCACAATCCATTTGTTAAGTGGTGGAGAAAAAGCGCTGACCGCATTATCATTGGTGTTTTCGATATTCAGGCTCAATCCAGCACCATTTTGTATGCTTGACGAGGTTGATGCGCCGTTAGATGATGCCAATGTCGGTCGTTTTTGCCGTTTGGTTGAAGAAATGTCGCAAACCGTGCAATTTGTGTACATAAGCCATAATAAAATAGCCATGGAAATGGCAGGGCGCCTGACCGGCGTCACTATGGCGGAACCTGGAGTGTCACGTATGGTGGCAGTGGATATTGAGCAAGCAATGGAAATGGCTCAAGCCAGTTAATTGAACAAACTAAGAATAAAGGTGAGGGGATGGCCGAAGATCTCAGATGGGTATTAATTCTAATCAGTGCGGTAGTTATTGGCGGTTTGCTGATTCACGGCCTATGGTCGGTGCGTAAACGCGCGCAGTCGGTTGATAGCAGCGCGGCGACAAAAGCCAAGCCAGCCTCTGAGCAAAAAGCAGCCAGTGAGCCTGCGGCTACAGTAGCGTCAACGTCAAAGACCGAGGCTGCATCGCGAGACCAGGAGAGAGGATTAGGTCAAACCGAAGAGCCCGCTATGACCCCAGAGGTGGCCTCAGAGGTGCGTGAAGAGCCTAGTTTTAATGCCCTGGACGATGAGCCCAAAATGGGCGACTTTAGCATCGAGGCCGAAGAGCAGGCGCAAACGGACGCTGCAGCCGAGCCTTCGTCAGATCCTTCAGCGAAGCCCCAGCCAAATGCCGAAGTACAGCCAGAAGATTTTGTAATTATCCATGTGCATATGCCTGAGGGCCTGCAAATGCATGGCGCCAAGTTATTGCCCTTAGTACTTACACTGGGCTTCAAATATTCCGACGATGGCTTTTTCCATCGCCACGAGCAAAGCAGCGGCCAGGGCCCGGTACTTTTCCGCATGGTGAACATGTACAACCCGGGTACCTTTGATATCGACAATATGGAGCAATTCAGCACCGCAGGTATCAGTTTGTTTATGACCTTGCCAAACGAAGGCGAGGCCATGACCACCTTTAATATGCTGCACAGTGCCGCGAAAAAGCTGGCCGAAGAATTCGGTGCCGAGCTGTTGGATCATAAACGTCAACCGCTGAGTGTAAACGGCATACGCGAGTACGTGGAAAAAGTCCGCGAGTACGCTTAATCCTGAGGTGTCGGCCTTGCTTTGCCAAGGCTAAACACGCAGGGAAACACATTGACACTAAGCCACCTCCCGGTGGCTTTTTTATCGAGGTAGATATGAGTCTCACCCCCGAGCAACAGATTGCCGAGCTTCGCTCCAAGCTGGAGGAGCACAATTATAATTATTATGTGTTGGACAACCCCAGCATTCCCGACTCTGAATATGACCGCCTGATGCGCCAGTTGCAGGCTTTGGAAGCCGAGCACCCGCATTTACAAAGCCCTGACTCGCCAAGCCAGAAAGTGGGCGGCGCGGCGCTGAGCAAATTCTCTCAGGTGACCCACCAGGTGCCCATGTTGTCTCTGGACAACGCTTTTGATGAAGACGAGTTTAATGCCTTTAATAAGCGTATTAACGACCGTCTGGCCGCAAGCACCCAGCCGATGTTTTGTTGTGAGCCCAAGCTCGATGGTCTGGCCGTATCTATCTTGTATCGTGACGGCGTACTGGTACAGGCGGCGACCCGCGGCGATGGTCAGGTAGGTGAAAACATTACCGAAAACGTTAAAACCATTCGCAATATTCCCCTGAAGCTGCGCGGTGACTTCCCCGAAGAGTTAGAAGTGCGCGGCGAAGTATTTATGGACTTGGCCGGTTTCCATCGTCTTAACGAGGAAGCCAAGGCAAACGAGGGCAAGGTGTTTGCCAACCCGCGCAATGCCGCCGCCGGCAGTTTGCGTCAGCTTGACTCTAAGATCACCGCCAAACGCCCACTGATGTTTTACGCCTATTCCATGGGCCAGGTAACCGGCGCCGAATTGGCGGGGGGTCACTTCGAGCAGTTGCACCAGTTGAAAGACTGGGGCTTGCCCCTTTGCCCGGAGACCAAGTTGGTCAATGGCGCCGATGAGGCCATCGCCTATTACCAGGATATTCTTACGCGTCGCGGCGAGTTGAAATATGAAATCGATGGCGTGGTGATCAAGGTTAATGATAAAGACGCCCAAGAGCAGCTGGGCTTTGTTGCCCGCGCGCCGCGTTGGGCCATTGCCTTTAAGTTCCCAGCGCAAGAAGAGATCACTCAGTTGCAGGATGTGGAATTCCAGGTCGGCCGTACCGGGGCTATTACCCCAGTGGCACGCCTGGCGCCTGTGTACGTAGGTGGGGTGACGGTTTCCAATGCCACCTTGCACAATGGCGATGAAATTGCCCGTCTCGGGGTGAAAATTGGCGATACCGTAGTGGTGCGCCGCGCCGGTGATGTGATCCCGCAGATCACTCAGGTGGTGCTGGAGCAGCGCCCGGCAGATGCAAAAGATATCCTTTTCCCAAGCGAGTGCCCCGTGTGCCATTCCCATGTAGAGCGTATCGAAGGGGAGGCGGTGGCCCGTTGTAGCGGCGGTCTGGTGTGTGCGGCGCAGCGTAAAGAAGCGATTAAACATTTCGCCTCGCGCAAGGCCATGGATATCGATGGTCTGGGGGATAAAATCGTCGAGCAGCTGGTTGAGCGTGAGCTGATCCATACTCCGGCCGAGTTATTCCAGTTGCGTCAGGGTCATTTTGAAAGCCTGGAGCGTATGGGGCCTAAGTCGGCAGCCAACCTGGTAAATGCCCTGGAGGCGGCCAAGACCACAACCCTGGCCAAGTTTATCTATTCTCTGGGCATTCGCGAGGTAGGTGAGGCGACGGCGCAAAACCTGGCCAATCATTACCTGAGCCTGGATGCCATTATGCAGGCGAGTATAGAGCAGCTTCAGGAAGTCAGTGATGTGGGTGAGATAGTTGCCAAGCATATTCACAGCTTCTTTAGCGAGGAGTCGAATCAAGGGGTGGTTCAGGCTCTGCTTGATGAAGGCGTAAACTGGCCAGCGCTGGAAGTTAAAAATGAAAGTGAGCAACCACTTACGGGCTTGACCTATGTGCTTACCGGTACTTTGCATACGCTGAACCGCAACGATGCCAAGGCGCGATTACAGGCTCTAGGAGCTAAGGTGGCGGGCAGTGTGTCGGCAAAAACCCATGCCCTGGTGGCCGGAGAAAAGGCCGGCTCTAAGCTCACCAAGGCGCAGGAGCTGGGTATTGAGGTACTCAGTGAAGACGACTTAATGGCCTTGTTTGCCGAGCACGGTGCCTAGGCCATGAATGACTTTATCGCCTGGCTGGAGTCGGGCTTAGCGCGTTTTGGCCAGTGGCTGTCACCTTATCTAGGCGATATTGCCTTGGTGTTTGTGGTCTGTATTATCGGTCTGTATGCCGGGGATGTGATCAAAAGCGTTAAAAAGCTGGTGGCCGGTAAGCACTTTTTACTGCGCACCTTAGCCTTTGTGCTGGTGAGTGCCTTTGGTTTAGGAGTTTTAACCCTGTGGGTGAGCCCCTTTATGGCCAAGGCCCTGATGTTTTTCGGCAGCACCTATTTGCCGCTGACCGTATTCGCCGCCTTTATCCTGGTGGGGGTTTTAGCGGACAGGAAGTCTCAGCTGTGAAACATTATGGTCCTGAATATTGGGATAAGCATGGCGCCTATCGTACCCCGATAGGCTTTACCCTGGCGCTTATCATCTTGCTGCGCCCTTATCTTATCTGGGCCTTTGCCGCTATATCGCGACGCCCTGAGCTTGATTTGGTGGCCCTGGTGTATCGGCAAAAGCAGGATTTTTTTGTCGCCTTGGCCATAGCTGCTATCGCCATTTTGCCAGCCACCGTGTACTCCTTGCGTCGTCCCGGTAGCAGTTTGAGGTTAAAATCCCTGTGGCGGCATATGCGCTGGCCATTAGTGCTCTGCGCCATGCTGGATTTGGCCTGGCTTATTTTACAGGCCTCACAACAGTACTATAGATTTTCCTTGTATATTGCCGTGCAAGCGGTGGCGGTGGCCTGGATCCTGCTGTATTTAATGCGCAGCCGCTATTTGCGGGTGTTTTTTGCCGATTGGCCGGATGAGCTGGAGAGCAAGAAAAGCGATGCAAAAGGTAAGGACAACTAGGGTGTTCAGCGCGAGTTCGCTACGCACCGTAGATAAAACCCTGGCCAAGTTCACCCTGGTGGCTTTGCCATTTGTGGCTATTTTGCTGTTATTGGCTGCGCCTTGGCCACTTGTACGCCTGACCTTGATGCTGGCCTATTCTGTCGCGCTGGCATCCTGCCTGTATCGCCTGACGCCCTGGTTTATCGCCCGCAATCCTCTGAGCCGTTTTGTGCAACGCGAGCAGGGGCACTTAAAGGTTTGTTCACTGGCGGGCTTTTTTGACTTCCATGGTCCTTGGCAATACCTGCCCATAGACAGGATTTCGTCGGTACAAGTGTGGCAGCATGGCATTGAGATTACAGCCGAGGAGACGGAATATCGCCTTAGCGTTGTTGGCACCACAGATAGCCTACATGCCTATATGAGCTCGGTGCTTGCTGATGCTATTGCCGCTGACAAGGTAAAGCTAGAATATGGAGAATGTGCATAGGCACTAAGTGAATAGGGAGAGTATTCACCTAATGCCCGCACATAAATAGAGAGCGTCTAAGGCGCTGCTTGGTACCAGAAGCTGCCACCGGCAATCTGACTTTCGATAAAACCGAATTGATACAGTTCTATACGGGCTTCCTCAGGGCTTACCTGCAACACTTCACAGGCTTCACGTAGCGTCCAGCTTGGGTAGGCGGTCAGTTTTTGCTGCACCGTTAAATGGCGGCGTTTCGGCTGCGCCGCTCCCATAAGCACCAGGGCTCGCTCTAGATTTTGATACGGCTGTGAGCCGGCCAGTCTAAAGGCGTTATCACCGTTAAAAATAAGGGATGGGAAGCCACGGGCACCCAGCTGCATCATTTCCTGTTGCTCGGCATTAAATATCGCCAGCACCTGTTCAGAATGTAGCAAGGCGGCAAATGCTTGTGCATCCATGCCCATCAAGGTAACCAGTTCTAAAAGTGCTTCATCCTTGGCCATATTCTCGGCGTAGAGAAAGATACGTTCACGCATTAGGCGCACAAAGGCCGATTCCAGATTGGGGGCCAATAAACGCACGGCAATAGCCGCTCGACAGAGAATATAAGAGTTGCTTATTGGATCCTTGGCCCACATCGATGGGTCTATGGGCTGCTGATAGTGCTGGGCTACCTGTTGCCAATGGCCGATTACATCCGTGGGCTTGGCGATACCATTACCTGGATCGCCAAAGTTTTCCCAGCCCGGCAACAGGCCACCGTGAATATAGCGCTCGTTAACCTGGTAGTTTAACTTGAGGCGGCGCCAAACCGGCTCTAAGGCCCAGCAGTGAGAACAAATAGGGTCGGTGACGAAGACAAGATGCACTTGCTCCGTCTGCGTCGCCTTGGTCTCTATGTCCTTTTTGCTGTCATAATTCGGCATTACACAGCCAATATCTGCATCACATTCCATTATTTTTCATTCCTTAATGCATTAATCCCTGCCTCGATACGATCCAAGCCCTGATCTAAGATGTCCATGCTGGTGGCAAAGCAAATACGTATATGACCTTTTGCTCCGGGGCCAAAGAAGCGTTCATTGCCAGGCACCACGGCAACCTTGTAATTGCGCAGGTGCTCGACTAGCTCTTCCGCTTCCAGGCCGGTTGCGGAAATATCGGCAAATAATAAATAGGTGGCTTCTGGGGCCTGACAGCTCACACCTTCTATGGCATTTAATCTTTGCACCGCGTGGTCGCGAAGAGCCGTTAGGTGCTCAATAAAGGCATCCACCCAATACCAACAGCTTGTCAGTGCCGTGGTAGCGGCCACTTGCGAAATGGTTGATACTCCGCCGGCGGTAGTCATCACATAGGCGGCGTCGACAATTTTTTGATGTACTTCGGCGCTTGGTGAAATTACGGCACCAACACGCAGACCGGCTAGACCAAAGGCTTTAGAGAAACCATAGACGGTGATCACGCGCTCACACAGCTCAGGAGCCAGGTGATGGAAGCTGGTAAACTGTTTTTCCGGGTAGATGATATCCGACCAAATCTCATCGTTCATGATCCACAGCATGTGCTGGTTGGCAAACTCGGCTATGGTCTTTAGATCTTCCAAAGGAATAATTTTGCCTAGCGGGTTATGTGGGTTACACACACCGATAAGACGGGTTTTCTCGCTCACAAGCTCTGGTAGCAATTCAAGTTTAAAACGACCTGTGTCTTTATCGTATGGACAACGGATCACCTTACCACCGGCAGCCAGCACTGACTGTTCGAAGAGGAAGTCAACCGGGTCAAAAATAATGGCTTCATCACCTGGTTCCAGACAAAAACGCGCTGTTGCATACATGCCACTGGCGGCGCTGTCTATGGGCAAGATCAATTCCGGGTTAAGGCGGTAGTCTTTGCGCATTGCTAGGGCATTGGCTAATTCGTTTTTAAATTCGGGCAACCCCAGGTGCGGTCCATAAGAGAACACACCGCTTTGAGCGTAATCGGCAATTGCCTGGCGAATTTCCTTTGCTACCGCAAAGTCCGGATCGGCGGCGGTTAGGGGAATGATATCGGCATCGGTTTCCGCCCAGCGAAAGTTGTAAGCCCGAGTTCGCAAGGTCTCCAAGGGCACCTGGTCATGTGCAAATAATGAGGTGGTCATCAATTTAACTCCAATTTAAAAAGCGAATGGGATTTTTTGTTCGTGATGATGCGGCGCTAAAAACTCCTGCTGCAAGGCTAGCCCCTGGTTCAGATAGTTGGCAACAACGCTTTTGCGCATCACGGAGAAGTGCTCCAGTGCGGTGACATCAAAACCAGCGACGCTTGACTCAAAAATCTTTGCCAGTTCGATGGCATCTTCAATGGCTGAGTTTACGCCTTGGCTGGTAAAGGGCAGCAGGGCATGGGCGGCATCACCTAGCAGCACCACATTGTGTTTGTGGAAGCGCTCCAGCGGCAGCAGGTAACAGGTATTCCAAATATGGGATTGGGAAAAGTCGGTTAATTTAATCAGCGCCTTTATCGGGTCAGGCCACTGGCCCACTAGGCGTTCGGCGAAGTGCTGCTTCCCGCTATCACTGACGTCAAGAATATCGAAACGTTCGCAGTCGTACTGTACAAACCAAACCACGCTTTGCTCGTCGGCGGGAACCATACCAACCGCCAGACCACCGTCCAGGTGTTTGTACTTAACGAACTTATTTTCGAGTAGTTGAACCAGCTCTGGGCTATTGACGATGGAAACCAGCTCTTTCACCTTGATGTCGGAGCGTTTTGCTTCTGGGAAGATCTGAGCGCGCACCGCAGAGCGGCCGCCATCACAGCCGAGGAAGTAATCGGCCGCAATTTTCTCACCATTGGTAAAACAAGCCAGCTTGGCGCTGCCGTCTTGATGCCATTCAAAATGCGAAAACTGATGATCGAAATGCAGCCATTCCGCTGGGATTTCATTTAGCAGTACGTCCAAAAACGCCTTGCGGGTTACCCCGTAGCTTCCTTTTAAGGTTTCTTCGATCAGCAGATTGCCTTCATCATCGACGATATTACATAACTCAACCGGATAACCCACCTTGGCGGCTTGTTCATCCAAACCTAGTTGGGCCATGGCCTTAACGCCATTTTCAAGCATGATAAAACCTAAACCTTCGCGTCCTGAAAGCGGGCTGCGTTCGTAAATATCGACCCGTCCTCCGAGTTTTTTGTAGTAAATAGCGAAAGCCAAACCGGCAATTCCACCGCCGATAATTGCAATATTAGGTTTCATATTCCCTCCGATAAACACGAGTTACACTTGCGCTTGTTTGTAGCAATTTTGTTATCGGGGGGATGCTATCCTTTATCCTTAGGTAAATTAATGCTTAAATGCGCATAATGATTCTGCAAAAATGCATAGCGAACAGGCATTTAAGCAAAGGTAAACTTCTAATTCGGAAAGCATTGGATTTTTTAGCGTGAAAGAGTTTAATTGGGACGATGTAAAAGTCGCATATCGTGTTGCCGCTACCGGCTCTTTGGCGAAAGCCGCGGAATTCGAAGGCATTAATTACACCACGGTATTGCGAAAAATTAACCGGCTGGAAAAAGACCTAGGCTGTAAATTGTTTTTTCGCAATCAGCGTGGTTATCAAATTACCGAGGCAGGCACCCGATTATTGGAAACCTTTCCCGAAATTGAGAGCCGCTTCAACCAGTTGCCATCGCAACTTTTCGCTACCTCTGATCAGGTTAAAGGTACGCTAAAGATTACTACCTTGCCGGAATATTCTTCATTCTTGCATCCGATATTGGTGCAGGCGCAAGAGCAGTACCGTGAACTCAAAATTCTTGTCGATGTCAGCGATGATATAGTGCCGTTGGCAGAGGGCAGGGCGCATGTGTCTATTCGCGCCGGAGCCATGCCGACACAGGCCGATCTTGTGGCCTTAAAGGTCAGCGACCTGAATTTCTCTTATTATTACTCCGAGCACTATTTTCAGCTGCACAATGCACCGAGCTGCGAAAGTGAATTTAGCCAACATCATTGGGTGATGCCTGGCGGGCGTAAGAGAAATTTAGCCTTTGTTAAACAGGTGTTGGAAGCAATTGACGAGAACAATATTTGTTACCAGAGCAATAATCTGTTGGATATTCAGTTTGCGGTAGAAAATGGCCTGGGGATTGGCCCCATAGATGACAGCAAGGCCAGACAATGCCCCCATCTAAGGCGTCTTGATTGTATCGAACCACATAACGATAGCAGCCTGTGGTTTGTGTATCATAAGGACCTGCGCGAAGATAATCGCATTCAGGCGCTTATTCGTTTGGGTAAGGCTTATATCCGCTAATCTCAGTTTTAACCCGTAGCCGGGGTCTAAGTATTAAGCCCGTTTAGGCTCTAAGGGCTAGACCCGAGCCGCGCAGGTGTGTCAAAGTGCCTTGCCGACTAGCCAAATTTTGGAGTGACTATGCTGAACTGGCAAAATATTCTTATGATGAGCGCGAAGGGCAACCCCGAGCCTCCTTATCGCGTGGAAAAAACCGAGCAGCAGTGGCGTGAACAACTAAGCGAAGAAGCGTTTTACGTGACCCGTAAAAAAGGCACAGAACGTCCTTTTAGCAGTGAGTCCTGCACCTTGTTTGAGCCTGGGCGCTATCACTGCGTGTGTTGCGATAACCTTTTGTTTGATGCGTCCGAGAAGTTTGACAGCGGCAGCGGCTGGCCCTCGTTCACCCAACCTGCAAGTGCCAATGCTATCGCTTATATTGCTGATGGCAGTCATGGCATGCAGCGCATAGAAACCATCTGTAATGTCTGCGATGCCCATTTGGGACATGTCTTTCCCGATGGTCCGCCGCCATCGCATCTGCGGTATTGTATTAATGCCGTCGCCCTAGTGAAGGGCGAAGATTAGCAAAGCAAAGGGCCCTGTTGGGCCCTTGGTGTTATTTCTGTAAGGCTATCCAGGCATCGACATCCTGCTCGACGGTAGCCATAGGACGGGCGCCAGAGAGTAAGATAACATCATGGAAGGCCTTGATATCAAACTTGTCACCAAGCGCTTTCTGTGCGCGCTCGCGAAGCTCAACCAGTTTTAGCATACCCAGTTTATAACCCAGAGCTTGGCCCGGCCAGGCAATATAGCGGTCAATGGCAGGCACCACATCACTCATGGGGCTGCCGGTGGCCGCAGCAAAGTAATCTATGGCTTGCTGACGAGTCCATTTCTTATAATGCAAACCTGTATCTACCACCAAGCGCGCGGCGCGATAAACTTCCGCCTGCAAACGACCAAGATCGCCGAAAGGATCGTTCTCATACATGCCCATTTCATAAGCAACCAGCTCGGAATACAGAGCCCAGCCTTCAACATAGGCATTGAAAGAGGCGTTTTGGCGCATTAGGCCTATGTCTTGCTGCAACATATTTAAAGCGATTTGGAAGTGATGCCCAGGCACGGCTTCATGGTAGGTCAGGGTCTTCATGCCAAAGCTGGGTACCGCAGCCATATCTTTAAGATTGATATAGAAGACTCCAGGGCGTGAGCCATCGAGCGACGGACCATTGTAGTAACCACCGGCCGAGCCCGCTTCCACAGCCACTGGAATACGACGCACCTCGACCTTTTGCGGCGGCAGGGTTGAGAAGTAGTCCGGTGCTTTTTGATTTATGGTGACGATTTCTTCGCGCAGGAAGGCCAATAGCTCGGCGCGACCTGCATCACTGTCTGCATATAAAAAGCGCGGCTCAGCGTTAAGCTGCTGCATGCGCTCGTTGACGCTGCCTTCGCTATAGCCATTTGCCTTTAAAATCTCGTCCATACGCTCGCTAATGCGTTTAACTTCATCCAAGCCCAGCTGGTGGATTTGTTCGGCACTGAGGTCGGAGTCGCCCAAATAAGTGATTTCATGTTGGTAGAAGGCCTCACCATTGGGTTGCGCCCAGATACCTACCTGCTCAGGTGCTTGCTCTTGTAGGCGCTGCATGTCTTTGTAGATGCTTGCAAAAGCGGGGTAAATTTTGCTGCGAACTATTTCCTCGGCTTGTTGCACATACTCAGTAACCTGTTGTTTGCTTAGACCTTCAAGCTGATCCAACTTGGTTTTCATTGAACTGACCAAGGAATGCTTGCCCGGCGCTTCTGAGGTGAAGTTTTCCAAGTAACCCAAAGTGTTGGGGAATAAAGCCTTAGGTAAAATGACACCCAGCTTGGCATCGGCATTGACCTTTTCTTGCACTTGCTTCACCACGTCACTAAAGGCATTAAGGCGGGCTAGGTAGTCTTTGGCGTCTTGCTCTGAGTCTATCTCATGCTGGTCTTTTAACAGATTTGGTAGGTCGATTAAGGGCCCGGAAAGCTGATTGACCACATAGGGGAGGTGACCACCCCAGGTGTCGATATAACCAGCGGCAAAATCGGCATCGCCAGCATAGTAGTTGGCGATCACCTGATTGACCTTAAGGTGTAAGGCATCTTTTGGTGCCAATGCCGAGTGTTGCAAATCAGCCAACTGCTCAGCGGCATTGCGCATATCTTGTTGCAGGCGTTGCATACCGGCCACTGAATAATCCGGTAACTTGCTGGCGTAAGGACCATATTGCTCGCTCGGCAATTTTAAGGATGTCGCCAGCGCGCTCTGGTGGTCGATAAAGCGCTGAGTATAGGCATCTACTACCTTGGCTATTTGCTGCGAGCTTGGTGCCACAGAGACTGCCTGTGTTTGTTTTTCTTGTTGTGGGGCAGGGGCGTCTTGGCAACCGGCCAAAGCCAGTGATACACCAAGAGCCAGGGCTGTTAGTTTATTCATTTTGGGTTCGTTTGTTATTGATTTAAGGCATCAATATACAGGCTTTGACGCACATTGCCAGCGGCTGTACTGAGGTAGCTCTGTGCCTGTTTATATCTGTTGAACTTAATTTCTAACTGGCTAAGCAGATCCCAGGTAAGCGAGCAGGTTTCATCGAGAAAAGTATCTTGAAGTAGATTGTTGGTTGTACTGGCTTGAACTAGTGAACTTCGACTTGCTGAGCGTAAGAGCGCGATGCTAGAGCATCAGGAAAGATAGTTTTGAAGTAGATTGTTGGTTGTACTGGCTTGAACCAGTGAACTTCGACTTGCTGAGCGTAAGAGCGCAATGCTAGAGCATCAGGAAAGATAGTTTTGAAGTAGATTGTTGGTTGCACGGGCTTGAACTAGTGAACTTCGACTTGCTGAGCGTAAGAGCGCGATGCTAGAGCATCAGGAAAGATAGTTTTTAAGTAGATGGTGGGTTGTACTGGACTTGAACCAGTGAACTTCGACTTGCTGAGCGTAAGAGCGCAATGCTAGAGCATCAGGAAAGATTGTTTTGAAGTAGATGGTGGGTTGTACTGGACTTGAACCAGTGACCCTCGCCTTGTAAGGGCGATGCTCTCCCAACTGAGCTAACAACCCGCATTAGGATTACGTTTTAGTAGATGGTGGGTTGTACTGGACTTGAACCAGTGACCCTCGCCTTGTAAGGGCGATGCTCTCCCAACTGAGCTAACAACCCAAAACGTAATTTTTTGCGATTTCTATATGGTGGGTTGTACTGGACTTGAACCAGTGACCCTCGCCTTGTAAGGGCGATGCTCTCCCAACTGAGCTAACAACCCATATAGAAATATCAGATGTGTCACTTTAAAATGATGCTTAGTTATACTGGACTTAACCAATAAACCTCGCCTTGCTAAGGATAATAGTGCGATGCTGAGCATCGTATTTTCCTTAACTCCATCAAGATGATGGTGGGTTGTACTGGACTTGAACCAGTGACCCTCGCCTTGTAAGGGCGATGCTCTCCCAACTGAGCTAACAACCCGGGTCTTATTAAATTCTATATGGTGGGTTGTACTGGATTTAACCAATAAACCTTGCCTTGCTAAGGATAATAGTGCGATTCCAGCATCGACTTTCCTTAACGCCATCTAAATGATGGTGGGTTGTACTGGACTTGAACCAGTGACCCTCGCCTTGTAAGGGCGATGCTCTCCCAACTGAGCTAACAACCCATATAGAATTTTCAGATGTGTCACTTTAAAGTGGTGGGTTGTACTGGACTTGAACCAGTGACCCTCGCCTTGTAAGGGCGATGCTCTCCCAACTGAGCTAACAACCCACATCTGGTAACAACATTGCTTGCTAAACGAATTAGCCGCGTTGTTGTGGGGCGCTATTATAGATAGAGAGAAAAGACTGTCAACACTTGAATGATACATTTTGTTTTAGGTGAGGCATTTATAGCCAATGCGTGGGCTATTTAATCAATTTTACCCTTATAAATGGACCGTCGGTGCGCGGTTGAACATTAGTTGTGCGCTCAGCGCCTGGTATTCGGCTTTGCATCTAATGACAATGCTCGTATTCCGTATACACAAGATGAAGAATTATCTATGAACTACAGTGCGTTTATTTCTCACGGCGGTGGACCGCTTCCACTTTTGGGTCATGAAAGTCATAAGGAGATGGTTGAAACCTTAGAGGAGTTTGCGTCCTTAATTCCCAAACCTGCTGCAATTGTTGTGATCAGTGCCCATTGGGATACGACGGAGATAAAAGTGAACACCCAGGCTCAGCCCCCCTTATTGTAATGACTATTATGGATTCCCAGAACAGGCCTACAATATTAAATATCCCGTTTCGGGCGCTCCTCAGTTGGCAAAAGAGTTGCTGTCAGGTTTGCAAGGGCTAGGAGTGCCAGTAATAGAGGAAACCGAGCGAGGTCTAGATCATGGTGTTTTTGTGCCCTTGGCCATAATGTACCCAGAGGCGGATATTCCTTGTGTGCAAATCTCTCTGCAGCGCGATTATAACCCCGAGCTCCACCTACAAATGGGTGAGCGTATAGCAAAGACGATTACACACTTGGATAATGTCCTTGTTTTAGGCTCCGGATTTTCCTTTCATAATATGGCAGCATTTCGATTGGCCGATAATAAGGAAGCTATTAAGAGCAACCTTGAGTTCGAGAATTGGCTGGAGCAGGTTTTAAATACGCCATTATCTAAGCAGGAGAGGGCGCAACGCCTGATTAATTGGCAAAGTGTTCCTGGGGCACGAGATTGTCACCCCAGCGAAGAGCATTTAATGCCCTTGCATGTGGCCTATGGCGCTGCTCAATCTGTGCCTATAGCCTTTAAACAAGTTTCTGTGCTGCAAAAGAAGGCTACGTTTGCGCTCTGGGCTATGGCCTAAATAGGGCTTTTTGATTAATAAAAAACCACAAATACCAGTATCTTGCACAAGCTTTATGCGCTTTGTTTAAAATTGCCGCGGTCGATAAAAAGTTACCTAAAAAATGTTGACTTTGTTTTGGTGGCTGCATAGAATGCGCCCCGCACTAAGCGAGATGGCAGCGTCAAATTTGCCCTTTTTGCACTCAGGTTTGGGGCTATAGCTCAGCTGGGAGAGCGCTTGCATGGCATGCAAGAGGTCGGCGGTTCGATCCCGCCTAGCTCCACCAAAATCTGCAGTGTACACGCTGCCCGCGCGTCGGGCTAGACTTCGAATGTCTAAGTGTTTAACTCGTATGGTAAGAGTCTAAATAACCAGTCCTAGTGACACATTTTGTGTCCCCTTCGTCTAGAGGCCTAGGACACCGCCCTTTCACGGCGGTAACAGGGGTTCGAATCCCCTAGGGGACGCCACTTTACTCG
>NZ_PQCF01000025.1 GCF_002964765.1 Pseudoalteromonas sp. T1lg88 | reverse complement strand
ACATGGTGCGGAAGGTGAGACTTGAACTCACACATCCGAAGATACTGGAACCTAAATCCAGCGCGTCTACCAATTCCGCCACTCCCGCATTTTTATGTGTACAGAGAAGGAATCAAAATCCTGCATCTTCCACATTTTGTGTTTTATACCATTTTCTTATTGGTAGCAAGAAAATGGTGGCTACGCCCTGATTTGAACAGGGGACCCCATCATTATGAGTGATGTGCTCTAACCAACTGAGCTACGTAGCCATGGCTGGAGTACCAGGATTTGAACCTGGGAATGGCGGGATCAAAACCCGCTGCCTTACCGCTTGGCGATACTCCAACTAAAGGGTCGATAGTTTTAGTTCTTATCAAGAACATGGTGCGGAAGGTGAGACTTGAACTCACACATCCGAAGATACTGGAACCTAAATCCAGCGCGTCTACCAATTCCGCCACTCCCGCA
>NZ_PQCF01000024.1 GCF_002964765.1 Pseudoalteromonas sp. T1lg88 | reverse complement strand
TGCCTTGCACGCAGGAGGTCAGCAGTTCGATCCTGCTTAGCTCCACCACTTTACTACTCCTTCTTATAGATAAACATTCTTTCGGGGAAATGCCCTGAGAATAGAGTGTGTTTAACTCTGAGAAGTAATTCTCTTGCTCTTTAAAAATTTGGAAAGCTGATAAAACTTTGAATTGTTCAATTTGAACGATTTAGAGTTCTCAATAAGTAAAGAAATATGCCAGTCAATTGACCTTTTATTAGGAACGTTGATTGTGCGTCTACTTTAGTATTCTAACTTCTGGCGAAGTTAAACAGTCCTTGAAATACACACCCTTTTGGGTTGTATGGTTAAGTG
>NZ_PQCF01000023.1 GCF_002964765.1 Pseudoalteromonas sp. T1lg88 | reverse complement strand
CACCTGACCCCATGCCGAACTCAGTAGTGAAACGAAACAGCGTCGATGATAGTGTGGCATTTGCCATGTGAAAGTAGAACATCGTCAGGGTCCTATTTAAAGAAACCCGTTGCAGTAATGCAGCGGGTTTTTTGCGTTTGTAGGTCGGTCTTTTAGGCCGACAATGCGGCATGGATCTGCACCTTGTCGGGGTAAACCCCGACCTACAACAGCCTTGTCGGCAAACCCTTACTTAAAAAACTCCCACAGCTATCTCTAGGCGAGGCTTTAGCCTTGCAAAAGCAGAATATTAAACCCGCTTGGATGTTGATCACAGAAGGCTGGTAAACAGAGCTGTTTTAACAATACTTCCCTGTAGCTTGGTTACATCGGTCATCCATGACCTCACCTCCTCGTGCTGCGACGATACTTAATCGTCGGTCACTCGTCGCCTAATTAAAGAAACCCGTTGCAGCAATGCAGCGGGTTTTTTGTGTTTGTAGGTCGGTCTTTTAGGCCGACAATGCGGCATGGGTTTGCACATTGTCGGGGTAAACTCCGACCTACAACAGCCTTGTCGGCAAACCCTTACTTAAAAAACTCCCACAGCTATCTCTAGGCGAGGCTTTAGCCTTGCAAAATCAAGATATAAAAAACCCGCTTGGATTAGGCTGGCTTTTCTTGGTATTAAGGGAGTGAACTTGTTAGGCTATTAGGGATGATTAGAGAAGAGTGTCGAGGTTGTTGTGATAGCACTAGGTGCATATTTATTGGTGTTTGCACTATTTGGGGTGGCTGCCACTTATTTTGCTAAATTTCTTTATTTTCAATGGCGCCGCCAAGAAATGCGGCCCCGATATATTATCAGGGCCTTACTTTGTCTCTTGGCGATTATTGTCCTGTCTTTACTGCTCAGCTTATTTGGTTACTGAGATTAGTAAACCGAAGAAGAGGAGCCCTGAATTTTAACGCACTGGGACTGTTGGCACTGGGTTGATGGACGCATTAGGTGTTCGCAAATGCTTACGGCCCCGGTCTTCAGGTTAAATTGACGCTCTTGCACAGTGATTTCTTCTGCCAATGTTTTAACTTGGGCGGCATCTGCTGTCTTAGTCGAAAATACAAGGTATTCATTGGCACCACCACAGGCTCTGCTGCCAACGGCAACCACCTGGCATTGCTCAGTGCTATCACAGGATTTATCTGCCGTAAGTTCATGGATCTGCTTATAACCTTGAGCGATAGACTCAGGGGTGGCGGTGATCTGCATATTTTCCACTCTGATAGGGTTTTTTGTAGTGACCAGCTGTTTAGGTGCCGGCTTAAGTTGGTTGTCTAGTTGTTGTGCTTGGTTTGGCTGTTCCGCAGCTAAGGTCTGAGTTTCCGCTTGGCTACTGTTATTACAGGCGCTAAGCGCCAGCACCGCGATGGCTATAAATGATAATCGCATAATAAGTTTATTCTTTTGTTGATGATCTTAAGCACCATCATACTGACATTTTAGCCGTGCGCAAATGCTTGCTTTTTATCCTTTAACCATACCTGCACTAATTTTGAATGCCCCCTTGGGTAAGCTTTTTGGGATCCAGTAATTGCAATAAGTCTTCATAGGGAATATCTGTTTCAGCGGCGGCGACATCGAGTATGGCACGCTTTTCGGCATAGGCTTTTTTAGCTATTTGCGCCGCTTTTTCATAACCGATAATTGGGTTTAGGGCGGTGACTAAAATAGGGTTTTTAGCTAAGGAGCGGGTGAGATTTTCTTCGCTTACCTTAAAGCTGGCGATGGCTTTATCGGCCAGCGCTCTACTGCTGTTGCTAAGTAACTCTATGCTTTGCAGTACGTTATAGGCGATCACCGGCAACATAACATTGAGTTCGAAATTACCTGACTGACCGGCGATTGTGATAGTGGTGTCGTTACCTATCACCTGAGCGGCGGCCATGGTGGTGGCTTCCGGGATCACCGGGTTGACCTTGCCGGGCATAATCGATGAGCCAGGCTGCAGTGCTTCCAGCTCTATTTCAGCCAAACCACCGAGCGGGCCCGAGTTCATCCAGCGCAAGTCATTGGCTATTTTCATTAGTGCCACCGCAGCGGTTTTAAGCTGCCCGGAAACGGCGACCACGGTATCCTGGGTGGAGATATGAAAGAAGAGATTATCTGCGGCACTGAAATCCACGCCAGTTTGCTTGGTCATTTCTTTGGCAAAATGTGTAGCGAAATGTGGATCGGCATTAATGCCTGTGCCGACCGCAGTGCCCCCTTGAGCGAGCTGTAACAGGGCAGCTGCGCTTTGGCTGATATGGACTCTGGCGGCGACGATTTGCGTGTGCCAGGCTGACATGCTTTGCGCAAAGGTAACCGGCATGGCATCCATAAGATGGGTGCGTCCGGTTTTGACCAACTCGCCAACCTGTTCGATCTTGGCCGCGATCACCTCTGCAAGATGATCCAAGGCTGGTAGTAGTTCCTGCTCGATGGCAATGGCACTACTGACATGGATGGCCGTGGGGATTACATCATTAGAGCTTTGCCCCATATTCACCTGATCATTGGGGTGCACCTTGGCACCGAGCAGGTCAGTGGCACGGGTGGCAATCACTTCATTGGCATTCATATTGGTGCTAGTGCCTGAGCCGGTCTGGAATACATCAACGGGGAAGTGTTCTAAGTGCTCTCCAGCGATGATTTCGCTACATGCTTTGGCGATAGCCGAACCTGTCTTGGCATCTAAATAGCCGAGCTCAGTATTGACCTTAGCCGCGGCGCGTTTGATATGAGCGAGCGCGGTAATAAAGCGGCTCGGCATGGTTAGCGAACTGATTTTAAAATTATTTACGGCGCGCTGTGTTTGCGCTTGATAGAGGGCGTTGGCGGGAACCTTGAGCTCCCCCATGCTATCGTGGTCGCGGCGGTATTTAGGGGTCATGCTCTGCTCCTGAAGGCTAGTAAAGTCGGTAGTTAAGAAAGCCAGGCGCTAAGTTGTCGCCTGGCTTGATGGACTTTTAGTCGAGATAGGCTTTAAGCATCCACACCAGCTTTTCCTGTTCTTTGATGTAGTCGCTCATTAATGCCGCCGTGCCTTCATCTTCATTATCACTAGCATCGACAAGAATGTTGCGCTGCATCTTGATCAAGGTGGTATAGCCCTCAAGGAGGTTTTGCAACGCCTGACCACCATCGCTGATATTTTTAGCCTCGTTGATCTGGCTCAGTTCGATATAATCTGTAAACGCATGCAGCGGTTCCCCTCCCAGGGTAAGAATGCGTTCGGCGATTTCATCGACCTTTTCCAGTAACAGGTTGTAGATTTCTTCAAATTTGACGTGCAGTTCGAAAAAGTCGCGGCCTTTTATATTCCAATGAAAGCCTCGAGCGTTCATGTATTGAATTTGATAGCAGCTCAATAAGCGGTTGAGCTCATCGATAATGGTTTCTGTTTCTTGAGTATCTAATCCAATAGCATTTACTTGCGACATAGCTGTCTCCTTTGCGTTTAGAAGTTGTCTTCAGTATGGCTTAAAGCCCATTAATAACAAGCGGATAAAATCGATTTAAGCCATCAAATAAAATGATTTGCATACGCTTGTAACTAATGACATGGGCATGATTTATGCCAAAAACAAGGTGCTCATGGTGAAATATTGATCTATCGCAAAGGCGGATTGTGAGCTCAAAAAAGCGACACTGAAAGTTGATTTAGCGCAATATTTGTATGCACTAGGGGAGCATAATCTGAACATCGACATAGGAGATGTGGTTATGAATAAATCGAAAAAAGCTGAAATCACCGTTTGTGTTATTGCCGTTCTCACCTTTGTAATTACTTTAGTGGGTCACCTTGCCGGTGCCAGCTACGCAAATTCCGATGCCTTTGGCATGATTGCAGCACCTATCCCTCTAGTGCTGGCTATTATCGCTATGGTTGCTTATAAGATTGCCGCTGCTGCTGAGGATTAATCCTCGCGCAGTTGCTCAAGAATATAAGCAACGACTTTGCGGGAGTAGATCAGGCTGGTGTGGCTAAGGTGAAATATTTTGTGCTGCGCCATGCCGTTGAGCTTGGTTTCATCGACCTTGACCGTACCATCGCATGGGTGTCCCTGTTCAAACAGGGGTAACAGGCCCAGAGGTAAGTCACCGGCAATGCTGTAGAGCTTGGCGTTAAAGGGCCAGTCTTGATTTTCACTGGCCAGATATTCCAGGCTGTTTTTTAGCAGCGCCTGCATACCTTTTTGCTGCATATGATGGACTATCTTGGCACCCTTGTGGGGCGTGCCCAGGGTAAAAACCTTTTTTACCTGATCCGCTTGGGGGAAATCCTGGCTGAGATAGCGTCGTGCGATCAGGCCGCCCAAGGAATGGCAGACAAAGGCGCATTCATGATCGCCGATAAAGGCATTGATGCGGGCGAAGATCTCATCGGTATTGGGATCTAAGGTGTTATATGACAGGTTGAGTATATCGTAGCCGTGTTCTTGCAGCCGTGCGCACAGGGGGCGCATAACAAAACCCGACATATACAAGCCATGTAAAACTACTACCTTAGTGATCATACTTATCCTTACCCACACCTTGACCTAGGTCCGACATAATTCATGACGAATCGTCACCAACACTTTGTCCCAGTTTTGGCTATTTAGCCCTGACCCTGCCAAGAGGTCAAGGTAATTTGCAGCGTTTGCTCCTGGTTGCTCACCCATACTTCGGCATCTTCTATGCTAATGGTGAGGTCGACGCTGCGCGAGGCCATGGCCGCCAGTTGCTGAGTCTGCTCATAGTTCAAGCTGATCACCCTAAGATTTTTAAACTGGCTTAACTTTTGCTGATTCTTTTGCCACCAAATTTCCTGGTTGTTTTCGCCATAGGCGTACAGCACTACTTCTTGGGCACGAGTGCAGGCTTTTTTGAGGCGCTTTTCATCGGGCAGACCGAGATCTATCCACAGGCTGATGCTGTCATCCATTTCCCGTTGCCATAATTCCGGCTCGTCTTCGGCGCACAGGCCTTTGGTAAATTGCAGCTCATCATTGGCATGTAAGGCAAAAGCCAGCAGGCGGATCATCAGTCGTTGCTCGGTTTCCGAAGGATGCTGGGCGACGGTTAAAGGGTATTCTTGATAGTGGTGGCGATTCATATCACTGATATTGAGACGCGCTTTAATTATGGTGGCCTTTAATGCCATAACAACTACTTCCTAGGCGAGCAAAGCGGGCAGTATACACGTTCGCGGGGCGATTTGCTCAGCTCATATAGACGCTGCCGGGGGATTCCCAGCAGCCAAAACCAATGCACACTAAATTTAAAGTGTGGCGTGAGGGCCAAACACCTCGTAGTGAATACGCGCTTCATCAATACCCAGTAGCAGCAGCTTTTCTTTGGCGAACTGCATAAAGGCAATCGGACCACAGAGGTAGTATTCGCCATCGGCAATGGGCAGTTCAATCTGAGAAAAGTCGATAAGGCCCGCGAAGGTATGTTGGCCATTTCCTTGTTCTTGGTTGTACCAAGTATAATGACGCCAGTTATGCTGTTCACACAGGTGAGCGGTGTGCGCTGCAAACGAGTGCTGAGCCTGGTTTTCACAGGCATGGACAAAGGTTACCTGGTGCGCATATTGGCTATGTGCCAAGGTCTCCAACATGGATTGCATAGGGGTAATCCCCACACCTGCAGAAATAAGCACAACGGGCTGTTGCTTGTCGGTAAAGAAGAAGTCTCCCGTTGGCGCATGTAAATCAACCAGATCGCCCACGTTAAGCCTGTTATGCAGGTAATTGGAAACAACTCCCTGTTGCGTATCGCCTTCGCGTTTCACCGAGATGCGGTAGTCTTTACCATTTGCTTTGGCCGAAAGAGAATATTGGCGGATTTCGATATGCTCTGAGGTGTCGGGTTGCAATTCGATGGCAATGTACTGGCCAGGCTGGAAGTCCATGACCGGCTGGCAGTCTACAGGTCGAAAAGTAAAGCTGGTTACCAGCTCTGACTCTTCTGTTTTTTCAGCTAGTTGAAACGCTCGCTTGCCTCGCCAGCCGCCAACGGCGGAAGCTCTTTGCGAATATAGTTGCTCTTCTCTGGAGATAAAAATATTGGCCAAGATGCCGTATGCCTTCCCCCATGCCTGCTCGACAGCTTGGGTAAAGTGGTGGCTGAGCAACTCGCGCATGGTTTCAATCAGATGGTGGCCAACAATGTCATAATCATCTGCTTTAATATCAAAACTAACATGCTTATTGGCGATCCGCTCAATGGCGTGAGCGAGTACCGCTGGGTTATCTAAGTTTTTTGCGTAGGCGACAATTGCTTCGAACAGCGCCAATTTCTGACGTCCGGAGTGCTGGTTGCTTAAGTTGAAAATATCTTTAAGTTCAGGATTGTGTGTGAACATTCGGGTGTAAAAGTGCTCGGTAACCGCAGCGCCAGCCTGTTCAATCAAAGGAAGGGTTGATTGCACAGTTTTAATATCTTGAATGGATAACATCTTAACTCCAGAAGTTATAGCTATGGCCTTGAATAGTTGGCCGGAATTTTAGAAACATAGGAATAAAGCAGGCTGCCTTTACTCGCTAGGGGAACCCCAAGAGTTTGTGCAGCAATACTTGAGTGCTTGCCTAACCGGATGTAAATAGCCCATCGCCCCGTCTTAGATGGGCAATTGGCTATACTCATTGCTAAATCATTAGATGTGGCTACTTAACGTAGCAACCGAGTCCGTGTAGGCCAACACAACGTATGACATAACCAATCTTGAACATGGCCGCGAAGACTATGGTTGCGATGTGTGCGCTGACTTGTGCTGGGATAGAAAAGTAATGATTAAATTTATAGGTCATCAGTAGACACAAAACCGTGGTTATAAAAGACAATACCATGGCCCAGTTACCGCCAATAACACACCATTGGAAGCTAAGTTGTTGACCATCCAGCTGTTGGTTATTGGTGAGTAAAAAATTTGAGTACATCTGCGCTCCACACTATGAACAATTAGGCATGGTTATATAGTCAAAATGCGTGCCATTTTGTAATTGCTTGAAATATATGGATAAGTTTGTTTTTTAGAAATAAAGGTGTGTCATAATGACTTTTTTGCTACTGTGTCTTTATGACTCAGTGTTGTCTTTATGATTAGGTGATGTATGAATAACCCTACCGATAACCAGTTGCTTGAGCTTTCGCTGGAATTGGCGCAAAGCGTGTCTAGCAAGCAGCGCTTTGATGGCCTGCTAACCGCTGTGCGCAAATTTATCACCTGTGATGCCATAGTGTTATTAGTTTTGAAAGGGGATTACCTACAGCCGCTGGCCTTGCAGGGGTTAAGGCGCGGCACCATGGGGCGGCAATTTGTTATTGCTGAACATCCGAGATTTTTGGCTGTGTGCCAATCCATGCAAGCGGTGCGTTTTGAGGCGGATTCAGATTTACCCGATCCCTATGATGGGCTGGTGCTGGCCACCGACGGCGACTTGCCCATTCATGCCTGCATGGGCATTCCCTTGTATTTTGAACAACAGCTGATTGGCGTGCTGACCTTAGATAGCTTAACGCCCGAGGTCTTTGATTCCCTGTCGCAAAGAACCCTGGCGCTGATCGCCTCCATGGCCTCGATCAGCCTGCATACGGCTCTCGCCCTGGATTTATTGGAAGCCAATATTAAGCACTCCAAAGAGGTCATGCGCGTGCTAAATGAGCCGGGCAACCTGGGTCAACAATCAAACCTGGTTGGCCAAAGTGCGGCAATGGAAAAGCTTAAAGGTGAAATAGCCCTGGTCGCCCCATCAAACTATTCGATTTTAATTCAAGGGGAAAGCGGCACAGGTAAGGAGCTGGTGGCGCACAGCATTCATCAGCAGTCGACGCGCAGTGACGAAGCCATTATTCATGTCAATTGCGCCGCCTTGCCGGAAAATCTGATAGAAAGCGAGCTCTTTGGTCATGCCAAAGGGGCCTTTACTGGGGCGGCACAAAAGCGTGCCGGCAAGTTTCTTATCGCCAATGGCGGCACCATATTTTTAGATGAGGTGGGTGAACTGCCTTTGGCGGTGCAAAGTAAGCTACTGCGTGTGCTGCAAAGTAATGAAATTCAACCACTGGGTTATGACAGCACAGTCCATGTTGATGTGCGCGTTATCGCCGCCACCAACAGGGATCTGAAAACGGAAGTTGAGCAGGGGCATTTTCGTGCCGATCTCTATCATAGGCTCAATGTGTACCCGGTCACAGTGCCGCCACTGCGGGAAAGAGAGGGGGACATAGCGCTGCTTGTGGGGTTTTTTAATGAGCGCATCAAACGTAAGCTGGGCGTGAATCAGTTAAAGGTATCAAGTGAACTGATGGCGCGCCTTGAGCATTACTTCTGGCCAGGCAATGTGCGTGAGCTTGAGCACCTGCTGAGTAGAGCAGCTCTTAAAGCCTGTGCCAAGGTTTCCATGCAAGATCGTCATCGGCAAATAGTGACTTTGGAGATCGGCGATTGCGATGAGCTTGCTCCAGAAGGCACAGAAGAGCATGCGAAAGCGCCAAGGGAGCTGGCGTTAACAGAGCAGATTAGCACTGAGCAGAGCATCAATTTAAGAGACGCGGTAGACGATTATCAAAAAGCCTTGATCAAGCAGACATTGCATCACTACCAAGGCAATTGGAGTCAGGCGGCGAAACACCTTTGCGTTGATCGCGCCAATTTGATGCGTTTATCCAAGCGTTTGGGCATACGAGTTGAAAAGGTGGTGTGGTAATACCAATCGCGAGCAAAGGAAACGCAAGCTCAAGTCTGTGGTATAGTTGTCAGCAAGAAAGTGAGCTTGAGATCCTGGGCTTTGCCTAAATACAAGCATCAAGACTAAAAGGTTAAATTTATCAAATGAGTAGAGCAGGAATTCAATGGTTTCCGGGCCATATGAACAAGGCGCGCAATGAAATAAAAGAAATCATGCCGCAAATGGACGTGATTATTGAAGTACTGGACGCGCGTATTCCCTACAGCAGCGAGAATCCCATGGTGGGTGCACTGCGCGGCGATAAGCCGGTGATCAAGATCCTTAATAAGGCCGATTTGGCCGATCCACAGATGACCACGCAATGGCTCAATTATCTTGAGCAGGAAAGTGGTGTTAAGGCTCTGCCGCTGGAGCATGATAAGGCCGCGCAGGTGGGCAAAATAGTCGAGCTGTGTAAAAAGCTGGTGCCTCACAAGGTGGGTGCCGATAAACAAATTAAAGCCATGATCATGGGTATTCCCAATGTTGGTAAGTCGACCTTGATCAATACCCTGGCGGGGCGTATCGTCGCCAAAACCGGTAACGAACCGGCGGTAACCAAGGCGCAGCAGCGGATTAAAATCGATGAAGGCATCATGCTTTATGATACCCCAGGAATGCTCTGGCCCAAGGTTGAGAATGAAAACTCCGGCTATCGCTTAGCAGCCACCGGCGCTATTCGCGATACCGCCATAGATTATGAAGAAGTCGCCAGCTACACCGCGGAGTATTTGCTGCAAGCTTATCCGCAGCTGCTGATTGACCGTTACAAGGTTAACCCTTTACCCGAGCATGATTATGACTTTATGTTGGCGGCGGGTAAAAATCGCGGCTGTATTCGTGGTGGTAACCAGGTAGACCTGCATAAGTTCTCGGAAATTTTAATCAATGAGCTGCGCGATGCAGTGCTTGGCCGAGTGAGCATGGAAACGCCTGAGATGCGTGAGCGCGAAGAGCTGATGGTGGCTGAACTACGCGCCGCAGCCGAGGCCAAAAAAGCGGCCAAGGAAGAAGAAAAGCGTCAGCGCCGCGCCCGGGCCCGTAAAAACCGCCGTTAATCTACGGGTATTAAATCACAGACATAAAAAAAGCCCGCAAGGGCTTTTTTGTTTTCATATCTACCGTCACCGATATGAGCAATGTAGCAAGTAAAATGTAGTGCGGTTGATGGAATGACCATATCAAGGGGCGTTGAATTGACCGCCATCAACCTGTGCCTTACGAGCGCTAAGCGTGTTTCAGGGTCGTGAAACAAATTTTCAGTAACAAGCGGGTTTAAATCCTCTCAACTTGTTGAGATTGATTATCAATTAGATTTAAGCGTCAGTCAACAGTTATTGCAAATAATTCTCAATTAAATTTTTCATGTCTTTTTATACTTAACTCGTTTAAGGTCAATAGCTAAGATCTGGCAATAGAATTATTGCTCCAGTCTCTCGCGGATTACGCTATGGTTATTAAAACAATAAAGGGGATGTACTAGTATGAGTCAAGATAATTACCCTCAAGGACATTTTTGCTGGGCCGAGCTGTGCTCAACAGACTGGCAAAACGGCAAGACCTTCTACGGCGATTTTTTCTCTTGGTCGGCGCACGATCAGCCTATTGGAGAAGGTGTGTATTACACCATGCTGCAAAAGCAGCAACAGGATATTGCCGCCATGTATCAGATGCCCGCCGATCAGCAGGCGCAGGGCGTGCCTAGCTATTGGCTGACTTATATTGCCGTTGATGATGTCGATAGTAAAACCGCCGCCGCCAAAGAGCTTGGAGCCAGCATAGTGCATGGTCCGCATGAGGTGCCCGGTGCCGGGAAAATGGTGTTGCTATGCGATCCCGGTGGCGCCATGGTGGCTTTATGGCAGGGTCAGGGCCATAAGGGTTCACAACGTAAGAATGAAACCAACACCCCTTGCTGGTTTGAACTGGCCACCCGGGACATGCGCGCCAGTACCGAGTTTTATAAGCAGCTGGTGGGCTGGCATAGTGAATCACACCCTATGGACGATATGGAATACAGGGTTCTCAGCATTGATGGTGAGGAAATTGGTGGCATGCTGGAAATGAATGAGCAGTGGCCGGACGACATTCCAGCGCATTGGATGGTGTATTTTCAGGTTGATAACTGTGATGAGCAGGTGGAGCTGGCAAAAAAGCTCGGCGCTGAGGTTTGCGTAGAGCCTATAGATATTCCGGATGTTGGTCGCTTCAGCGTGATTAATGACCCCCAAGGCGCGGTATTTTCGGTTATTCAACTTCAAGGATAAGGCAATGACTCAACATGTGGTGATTACCGGTGCCAATCGTGGCATAGGCCTGGAATTGGCTAAGCAGTACGTGAATGCCGGTGCCGAAGTAAGCGCCTTGGTGCGCCAAAGCAGCGATGAACTTGATGCTTTAGGTGTTCAGGTGATCTCTGGTATCGATGTTTGCGAACCCGATCAGGTACGTGATCTGGCAACCAAACTTGATAATAAGCCCATAGATATTTTGATTAACAACGCCGGGCTATTACACAATGAAACCTTGGCCGATATGGACTTTGCGGCAATAGAGCAGCAGTTTGCCGTCAACGCCCTGGCACCTTTGCGCGTTACCCATGCCTTGGGGCATTTATTGCCCGCCGGTGCCAAGGTGGCGATGATCACCTCACGTATGGGCTCTATTGCCGACAATGGTTCTGGGGGCTATATAGGTTATCGCATGTCTAAAGCGGCCCTGAACGCTGCCGCCGTGAGCCTGGCCCACGAACTTAAGCCGCGTGCCGTTGCAGTCGGTTTATTTCATCCCGGTTTTGTGCAAACGCGTATGGTGGGTTTTGCCGGTGACGTCAGCCCCGAGGTCGCAGCGCAGCGCATAAAGCAGCGGATCGCCGAGCTGGACTTGGCCAATACCGGCGGCTTTTGGCATGCCAATGGTGAGCGCTTACCCTGGTAAGCGGCTCACTACTTCACTATCTACATTTAAGCAGGCGGCAAGTGTGTATAGGATCACCTGCTCCGCCTCATTAATTTCGCCATCGTGACTAATGCAGAGTTGGCAGGCTTGGATCAGCACCTGCTTTTTCGCCTGCGGCAAGGTTTTCACTATGCTTAAGGCGCGTTGTAATCGGGTGACCTGACATTGGGCATCACCATAATAGCGCATGGGTAGCTGCAAGGCCTCGGAAGCAGCATTAAGGGCTGTTGCTTGTTGCTGCTCATCACTGTGTCCAAAGCTGGCAAGGGCGTTAAGCAATTGTTCGCAGGCCTTAGCTATGATCTTTCTGTTAAATTGCCCAATGGTGCCGCTATTGGCTCCGCTCAAGGCATGGACACTCAGCTCATAGAAGGACCAGGCATTAAGATCCAGGCTGCCATCTACGACGACAATATTTTTTAGCTTGGCTAAAAATTCTCGCTGGCCATGTAGTGGCAAACAACGCAGTGCTCCTATGGCTACTTCCAACAGCATCAGCTTCTTACTCATGCCAAGCCCTGCCAAAGAGGCTTCCGCCTGGTCGAATTTAAAGGCATCGACATAGGGCAAGGCGACAATCTGACGCAGTTGCGTTTGCCGTTGTTGCCAGTCTTGATGCAGGCAGAGCATCATTACCAGCCACTGGGCATCCACTGGCTCATGGGCCAGGTAGCCCAGGTTAGCATCAATGCCTTCAAGTTTTATTTGGTTTTCGCTATTGCGCTGGTGTCGCGCCACCTGCAACAGGCTTTGCTCATGCGCCGCCATCATGGCGCCATGCACCGTCGCATGGGCATGGCCTCTTGGGCGTTCGGTAAGCATGCCATCCCAGCTGGGGTCGAGTGCCCGGATACGCTTGCTTAGAGGCGGGTGGGTGCTTAACCAGGACAGCCAGGGACTGAGCGCATCGGAAAAAAACAAATGACTATATAAATGCGCATTGCTTTGCCTCAGGGTGTTTTTGCGTGGGCTTTCGGCTATTACCAATAAGGCCTGCGCCAGATCGTAGGGTGCGCGGGTGAGCTCTGCCGCACCGGCATCGGCGAGGTATTCCCGCTGGCGACAGACGAGGGCCTTAATGGCGTCGCCGAGTTGAGTTCCAAGCCAGCCAAATAGAGTGAGTATAAGGCCCACTATAGCTGGGAGGCCAGCGCCATCGCCTCTTTGATTTTGTCCTCTGGATGCATACATAGCGCCGTGGATAAGGTTTTCCCCGGCTTGGCCGATAAAGGTGATGCCAAAGAGTAAGGCCGTCATACGCACATTAAGGCGCACATCGCCGTGGCGAATATGACTGAACTCATGAGCTACCACCGCCTGTAATTGCTCGCGACTTAGTAGGCGTAATGCTCCCTGAGTAACGGCTATCACACTGTCCTGTCTATGGTAACCGGCGGCAAAGGCATTGATACTGGGCTGATTTTTGAGCACATAGACACCAGGAACCGGCATTCGTGCGGCGATGGCAACTTCTTCAACCACATTGAGCAACAGGCGGTGTAATGGATCATAACAGTTGCTTTGCACCTGTTCGCCACCGAGTTGCTGAGCAATAACATGGCCGCCACGACGTAATTGCAGGTACTTATAGAGAACGGCCGACATTATTATCGTGCCGATAGTGAAAGTGACGCCAAGATGAATGCGGCTGCCTTCACCTAGTGGCTGCAGGCCATAATTAAAGAGTATATAGAGATCACTGTCCAAGACGCGCATCAGCCACAATATTGGCCAATGGGCGAGGGCGATCAGCAGGGTGACCGCCAGCACAAACAAGGTAACCAGCAGCCAGGTTTTGCGCCTAGCCTGGCGCTGGTGTTTGAAGAAGTTGTGCACGGCTAGTTAAAGGAAACTTTCGGTGCCTGACGTTGTACTTGTGGGTCTTCCAACTGCAATAGTGGCGCATCGATACCATGACCCGTCATTTTCGCAACCAGTACAGGAGGGAAGCTTTGCTTAAAGCTGTTGTACTGCATCACCGCGTCGTTATAGGCCTGGCGGGCAAAAGCGATACGGTTTTCTGTGCTGGTAAGCTCTTCGCTTAGGTTGGCCATGGTGCTGTCGGCTTTAAGGTCGGGGTAATCCTCGACACTAATTTGCAAGGCACCGAGGGCACTGCTTAGTGCGCCTTCGCTGGCGGCCAGCTGTGCCAATTTGGTGGCATCGATATTGCCTTGATGCAGTGCTTGCAGGGCGCTTACCGCCTGGTTACGGGCGGCGATAACCGCTTTTAGGGTGGTGTTTTCATGATCCAGATACGCCTGCGCGGTAGCAACCAGGTTAGGCACCAGGTCATGGCGGCGGTGTAATTGCACGTCTATCTGTGCAAAGGCATTTTGAAATTCGTTCTTATACTGTACTAGATTGTTGAAGATTATTACCACGGCTATGGCGACAACAACCAGTATGATTAAAAGTACTGTCATGTGCGTTCTCCTCCCTAATTACTTGGTTAATATACCCTATCTGGTTACAAAAGCAGCCAAAGCAAAGACTTTTTTTGCTATTATGAGGGCTGATTATCGACTTTTTCGGGGTTTTCCGTGGAATTATCGCAAGGCGCTGTGCTTAGCCTCCCTTTGTTTTTACTCAATGACTCACTTTATTCTCGCGACATGAATGAACCAGATCTGCTGTTAGAGGTAGAGCTGGACGAAGATCTGCTGGCGCATTTATGCCAAAACCCCAGCGCCGAGCAAACGGTGAGCCTGCAGCTTAGCAGCTATGAGCTGCGTCCTCAGGCTCAGCCCTTGTTGTCTTGTGAGCATCAGGCCATGCTGACTTTAAGTCGTGGCCCGTTATTGGCAGCAGTCCTGGAGTGCAGCGATGGTCAAAGCTACGTTTCGCCCCAGTTGGAAATGATGCCAACCTTCGACCTCGGTGACGAATATGAATAAACTGGCGTGGATGCTGGTTCTGGCCTTTTGTACCGGCTGCGCCGTACTTGGTGCTCAGAAATATGACAGTCTCTACGGCCAACAGCTGGTGGAAAATCGTCAGCATCCCATTTCTATCGAGCAGCAGAACTTTTTCCAACAAGAGGTTAAACCCATAATCGATAACCGCTGTGTGGTCTGTCATGGCTGTTATGATGCCCCGTGCCAGCTGAAAATGTCCTCACCTGAGGGCATAGAGCGTGGCACCTCAAAAGACTTGGTGTATGACGGTACCCGGTTATTGGCGTCCGAGCCGAGTCGTTTATTTATCGATGCACACACCACGGCGCAATGGCGTGATAAGGGCTTTAATCCGGTGCTCAATGAGCGCCAGCAAAATCCTCAGGCCAATTTAATGGCCAGCGTTATGTATCGCTCCCTGGCTCTTAAACAGCAGCATCCTTTGCCAGAACAGGCCATCTTGGGTGAGGAGTTTGACTTTAGCCTGGATCGCCAGCAAAGCTGCCCGACCATAGAAGAATTTGAAGACTACGCTCTCGACAACCCGTTGGCGGGTATGCCTTATGGCTTACCGGCGCTAAACAATGCGGAAATGGCAACCCTGACGAATTGGTTGCAGCTGGGGGCGCCCTTACCCGACGCCCCGGAGATCAGTGCCGGGTTACAGGCTGAGGTCGATAAGTGGGAAACCTTTCTTAATCGCGACGAGTTAAAGCACAGATTGAGCGCCCGTTATATTTATGAGCATTGGTATCTGGCCAATATCTATTTTGCCGATGTGGAACGCGGACAATTCTTTAAGCTGGTGCGCTCCAGCACGCCGCCGGGGCAAGCCATTAAGGTGATCGCCACCCGCCGTCCTTATGAAGACCCCAAGGTTAAGCGCGTTTATTACCGTTTACAGGCGTCCCATAGTACAGTACTGGCGAAAACCAATATTCCGCTATTGCTGAATGACGGTAAACTTGCGCGTCTGCAGCAGCAGTTTATTGATGCCGAGTACCAGGTCACCCGTTTGCCCGGTTATAGCATAGAGGTGGCCTCCAACCCCTTTAAGGCCTTTGCCGCCATCCCGGTGCGCTCTCGCTATCAGTTTATGTTGGATGAGGCCGAGTTGATTATTCGCGGCTTTATTCAAGGCCCGGTATGTCGCGGGCAAATCGCCCTCAATGTGATCAATGACCAATTTTGGGTGGCCTTTGTCGATCCGCAATTTATCGGTGCCGAGCAATTCGAGCAATTTTTAGAGCGTCATGAAGATACTCTGGATATGCCAGCGCAGGAACAAAGTAATGCACTGCCCATCTCTAGCTGGGTCAAATATGCCGCCAAGCAAAGCGAATTTCTAGAAGCCAAAGCGGCTTTGGCAAACGAAGTTTTTGCCGACGGTCAGCACTTAACCCCGGACCTGCTCTGGCAGGGGGAGGGCTATAATGACAATGCCGCCTTGACCATTTTCCGCCATTTTAACAGTGCTACTGTGGTGAAGGGCTGGGTGGGCGAAGCGCCGAAAACGGCGTGGATCCTCGACTATTCCCTGTTCGAGCGCATTCATTACCTGCTGGTGGCCGGGTTTGATGTTTACGGTAATGTCGGTCATCAGCTGCTCACCCGTCTTTATATGGACTTTTTGCGTATGGAAGGGGAAGACAACTTCTTATCTTTATTACCTCTGGAGGAGCGTGCCCAATTGCGTGCCCACTGGTATCGCCGCTCACCGAAAAGCCTGGTTGAGTTCCTTAAAGACTCGGACATCCGCTTTACCCAACCCAGTGGGATAAGCTATAGCAGCGACGATATGCAGCAGGAGCTTTATCACAAGTTGGCGGCCAAACTGGAGCCTGTGCTGAGCAAACGTTATGACTATCGTCAGGCGCCAGAGGTGTTGCAGCGTCTCAATGCCCTGGATAGTAAGGCGGTAAACCTATTGCCCCAGGTCAGTTATATCCTGGTGGGCGATAAGGAGTCTGAGTATCAGGCCTATACCCTGGTGCACCATAACGCCCATTACAATATCAGCAGCCTGCTACGCGAAGAGGCGCAGCGTGCCTACGATGAAGATAAGGCTTTGGTGGTGCCCGGTTTTATCGGTGACTATCCGGAAGCCTTGTGGGTGCTCAGTGAAGAGCAGCTAACTGCCTTTGTGCAAGGCTTGGAACAGGTGCGCAATGAGCAGCAGTATCGGGCCCTGAAAAGTCTCTTTGCTGTGCGTCGCAGCGACCCGGATTTTTGGCGCTATAGCGACTTGTTACACCAGGTCTCAAAGCGCTACCGCGGCATTGAATACGGGCTGTTTGATTATAATCGTCTGGAAAATCGTTAGCTTAGCAGTTTATGGTGCAACAATTTTATAACACTTGTGTACTAGTGTTTGTTTTGGCAAAATTGTTGTGCTCGTGCCTATTAGAAAGAGAATAACAATGCACTATTGGTCTATATTTTTAATTATTGTCGCAACGGCATTCACTGCTCAGGCGAATGAAAAGAAGTTGAATAAGTGTATTAGCCCTTCGGGTAAAGTGGCCTACACCACGGAGCCTTGTCCTGCGGGACACCGTGAACAGGTGGTGCGTGAGCAGATGTCGCTGATGCAGTTTGCGCAAAAAGCACGTCAGGCACCGGACGTAGGCCCTAAAGAAGCCGACGAAACCGATTTGGCTTTTTATCTGCGTAGTAACTTTACGCACACCGATTGGGTTGAGAATATTCAGCGCAGCTACCTGGAGCAAGGTAATGCCGTGGTGGTGGTAAACACTTTCCGCTTGCATAAACTTGAAGGCATTTGTCAGGCCACACAGCAATGGATTCAAGAGCACCCTCATCCTATTTTTAATCTTCAGGATATGCGTTTTGTATTTACCAGCGGTGCCCCCTTTGAATCCCGATATGTGACCCAAGGGGTCTGTGATTACCGCTTAAGATAAAATTTAAGAGACACAAAAAAGGAGCCAGGACTCCTTTTTTATTGCCTTGAATTCGCTGCAGACCTAGAGCCAGAGTAGGGGAAGTGGCTAATCCCTTTCACTCTCTTTGCAGTTAACGGTATGATAGGTTTATTAACCGCGAATGTGAGAGATAAAATGTCGAGTGCTGCAAAAAAAATAGCCGTTATGTTGGAAATGCAACATGCCATGAATACCAAGGTGCATGAGCAATGGTTTGACCAAGGCTTTGAATGGTATCGAGCAATCTGGGTTGAGTGTGCGGAAATGCTCGATCACTACGGCTGGAAATGGTGGAAAAAGCAAACGCCCGACACCGAGCAAGTAATATTAGAGCTGGTGGATATTTTTCACTTTGGCCTAAGCCTACGCATTGACGGTGAAACCTCTTTTACCGATCTAGCCGCCGCCCTTGAGCAGGAAATGGCGCAAGTGCATAGCGAAGCGGATTTTAAAGCCACTTTAGAAGTCTTGGCCGCCAGTGCGGTGAATGACAAATCCTTTAACGCCGCGGCATTTGCCGGCTGTATGCAGCAAATCGGCATGAATATCGATGACCTGTATCGTGGCTATGTTGGTAAAAATACCCTTAATTTCTTCCGCCAGGATAACGGCTATAAGGATGGCACCTATATCAAGGTGTGGCATGGCCAGGAAGACAACGAGCACCTGGTGGAAGTGGTAAAAAGCCTGGATACAGAAAACCCAGACTTTGCCCACCTGGTTTACCAGGGCTTACAACAACGTTACCCAGCGTAACCCTAGATAGGTAAAATATCCCGATAGTCGGTGATATTTTCATACCCCGGCTAGCTGGCGACTCGGTTGCTTGCTATCCGGGGTGGCCACCGCCAGCAGGTGGCCAATACCAAAGCGTTTGGCCGACGCCAGCACAGCCGCACTTGAAGCAGTTAAAGAATGTAAGTGGGGATTTACTGGAGAGTCAGGAAGTCTTGTACCTGGTTTGATTTGTGACATTGTGTATTACCCTAGGCGGGTTATGTTTGATTAGTATGAAAATGTATAAATTTTTAATCGTTATCGTTTTAACTAACTTTCTCTCTATCGTCGGGCTGCTTTACATTACCTCTGAGAGTCAAAGACTTAAAGTTAGTTTTGAGGGAGTGTCAAATAATTTAGTTCTCTACAAAGAACTAACAGATACTCCCGTGCCTAGCAATGCACAAGAATTGGTAAAGAAGCACTTAAAATGTGCTTTAGTAAATTACACTAATTCAAAAACATCCAATTTACTGCTGAAAAGTGATGATGTTGCATATGCTTCAACAATAAGTATGGCAGAAAAAATAGTTAAAGAGGTGAACTGCCCTTGGATACCTGAAGTCTAAAGGGTCTAATGTGTGGGGCTCGGCTGACAAGTCATAACCAGACCCACAACTGCCTAGTCAAAGTGGTGAAAAGCCTGGATACAGAAACCCCAGACTTTGCCCACCTGGTTTACCAGGGCTTACAACAACGTTACCCAGCGTAACCCTAGATAGGTAAAATATCCCGATAGTCGGTGATATTTTCATACCCGGCTAGCTGGCGACTCGGTTGCTTGCTATCCGGGTTGGCCACCGCCAGCAGGTGGCCAATACCAAAGCGTTTGGCCGATGCCAGCACAGCCGCACTGTCATCCACAAACAAGGTGCGCTCCTTATCGAATTTCAAATCCTCTTGCACCTGTTGCCACAAGCTCTGCTCTTCCTTACTGACACCATAGTCATGAGTGGAAATAAGCAGATCCAGATACTGATCCAGCTCGGTCATCTCCACCTTCAAGCTTAAGCTGTCGCGATGGGCATTGGTGAGCAGAATCAGTTCCTTACCCGCCGCTTTTAAGGCCTTGAGAAACACAATAGCGTCATCACGAATGGAGATAAGGTGTTGTATCTCGCGTTTAAGCTCCATGATCGGCAGCTGTAATTCCTGCTGCCAGTAATCCAGGCAATACCATTGCAGTTGTCCATGCACCTCTTCATAGCGCTGGGCTATGATATCGCGGGCTTCGACGAGACTTATTTGGTGGCGCTTGGCATAGGCCTGGGGGATCAGTTCCAGCCAAAAATGATTGTCAAAATGCAGATCCAGTAAAGTGCCATCCATATCCAGTAGCACGGTGTCGATATTGGCCCAATTTGGCATAGGCTTTTCCTATTAAAACAATTATGATGAGCATTAAGGTGATAATAACAAAGTCGCGGCCATGACACAGAAAAAGCATCCAACTCCTCCACAAATTCTCGACACGCAAGTGGTTGCTCAAAGCCGCTTATTCACAGTCGAAACCTTAGATTTATGTTTTTCCAACGGTGAGCAGCGCCAGTATGAACGTATTCGTGGCGGCGGCAGAGGAGCCGTGCTTATAGTGCCGGTTACCGAGCAGGATGAGCTGATCCTGGTGCGCGAGTATTGTGCCGGCACCAATGATTATCAGCTGGGCTTTCCCAAAGGCTTGATCGATCCCGGTGAAAGCCCTGAGCAGGCGGCGGTGCGTGAACTTAAAGAAGAAGTAGGCTTTGGCGCACATAACTTGAAGGCCCTCAAGAAGGTGTCATTGGCGCCAAGCTATTTTAATGCCCATATGCACATTATTGCCGCCACTGAACTTTATCCCGAACGTTTACCCGGTGATGAGCCCGAACCCTTAGAGGTGGTGTACTGGCCAAAATCACAATGGCAGCAACTGTTGGCAGAACCGGATTTTACTGAGGCGCGAAGCGTTGCCGCTTTGCTATTATTAGTGAAGGCTTCCTAGTAAGTTTTAGGAGAGGGGGTAAGATTGCAACAATTCTTAGAGCCATGCATTGAATTGGCTGAACAGGCTGGCTTAGCAATTATGGCGATTTATCGTCAGCCGGATATTGGCAGGCAAGTAAAAGCCGATGATACGCCGGTCACTAAGGCCGACCTTGCGGCGAACGCGGTATTGGTCGCCGGTCTGCAAGAATTAGCAAGCGATATCCCCATTATGTCCGAAGAAACGCCTATTCCCCCCTTGGCGGACAGAAAACACTGGTCTCGTTATTGGTTGTTGGACCCCATGGATGGCACCGGCGAGTTTATTCTTCAAAGCGGCGACTTTGCCGTCAATATTGCCCTGGTTGAGAATAATCGCCCGGTTTTAGGGGTGATCCACTGGCCGGCGAAAAACATCACCTATTATGCCACCTACCAACATGGTGCTTTTAAAAAGAGTGCTAAAGGCATAGAACGCATTAGTGTGGCGCAACCAGGCGGCCTTACGCTTGCGGTCAGTCGCAGGCAAAAACTCGAAGCGGTAAGCCAATACCTAAACACCACATTTGATACCGTACCCTTAGGCTCCTGCTCGTTAAAGGCCTGCATTGTTGCCGAAGGTAAGGCCGACTGCTTTATGCGCATCGGCCCTACAGGCGAGTGGGATACGGGCGCCTCACAGGTGATAGTTGAAGAGGCTGGAGGCAGTATTACCGATGCCGAATTCAATCCTCTGACCTATAATCAAAGGGAGTCGACCGAAAATCCCGACTTTATAGTTATGGGTCACCCCGATTGGGAATGGCAAAAGATGATCAGCCCACATCAACGCTCGCACCACGACTGAATTGGTGGAAAAAGCAGCATCTAGTCGCGTTCTTAGCATTTAAACTTGCATTTTCACTCTTTTGCTATATTATGGCGCTCTCGCTGGCTAGGGGACACTCCTCAATACCAGCGGTAGAAGCTAAATCAGTGTGTTTTTGACAGGGTTGAGTTTCGAAATTTACAGGCGCGGGATGGAGCAGAATGATAAATCATTCGCCGGACTGCTAAGCCTAAAAGCCGAAGGTCGTCGGTTCCCGACGATGATGAAGCTTTAAAGTCTACTGGCGCGGGATGGAGCAGCCTGGTAGCTCGTCGGGCTCATAACCCGAAGGTCGTCGGTTCAAATCCGGCTCCCGCAACCAACTTCTTTTTGTTCGGTTAGAAGTCAAAAATAAACCTTCAGTCTACTGGCGCGGGATGGAGCAGCCTGGTAGCTCGTCGGGCTCATAACCCGAAGGTCGTCGGTTCAAATCCGGCTCCCGCAACCAATTCTTAGTGATTTCTCAATTAAAGTTTTCAAATTTATTATTGTTCGACCTACGGTCGTCGCCACGGCGTGTCGCGTTCACATCCGGCTCCCGCAACCAATTCCTTGGTAGATTTTCTTATTATTCTCCCTTGAATCTATAATTATCGACCTCCGGTCGTCAGTTCGCTTTCAACGTTCACAGCACCCGAAACCAACTCTTAGTGTTTTCTCACTTAAAGTTTTCAAATTTATTATTGTTCGACCTACGGTCGCCACCACGGCGTGTCGCGTTCAAATCCGGCTCCCGCAACCAATTCCTTGGTAGATTTTCTTATTAATCTCCCTTTAAATTTATAGTTATCGACCTCTGGTCGTCGGTTCACCTTCAATATTCACAGCTCCCACAAGCACTTTTCTTGTAAACTTTCTCTGATTTCTCACTAGGTCATCCAGGATCGCCACCACTGCGTATCGCCTTCATATCTAGATCTCGCTAATATCAGCTTGAAATACCACTTCTACCTCGCTTTTCGCGTTCCTAAAATACTGGCCGTACCAAGTTTCGATCTCATTTTTTATCATGGTGCGGCAGCGGACGACATTTTCAGCATCCGCGAAGACCCGCTCGCTTAGTTTTTCTAAATTTGATTGCATTTTAAGCGGTTTCTATGATGATGTTCGCCACGAGAGGTGATATACTCCCGCCGAATAATTTTTCGACCAATCAGAGTATAGAAATGGCAGATTTATCCAAATACAGAAACATTGGTATTTTCGCGCACGTTGATGCGGGTAAAACTACCACCACTGAGCGTATTCTTAAGCTTACCGGTAAGATCCACAAAACCGGTGAAGTACATGACGGTGAGTCAACTACCGACTTCATGGAGCAGGAAGCAGAGCGTGGTATCACAATCCAGTCAGCAGCCGTAACATGTGAGTGGAAAGGTCACCGCCTAAACGTAATCGACACTCCTGGACACGTTGACTTCACAGTTGAAGTATACCGTTCACTTAAAGTACTAGACGGTGGTATCGGTGTATTCTGTGGTTCTGGTGGTGTTGAGCCGCAATCAGAAACCAACTGGCGTTATGCGAACGAATCAGAAGTTGCACGTGTTATCTTCGTAAACAAACTAGACCGTATGGGTGCCGATTTCTATCGCGTAGTTGGTCAAGTAGAAAAAGTACTTGGCGCTAACCCACTAGTTATGACACTTCCAATTGGTATCGAAGACCAATTCTGTGGTGTTGTTGACGTACTTGAGAAAAAAGCATACGTTTGGGACGAGACAGGTCTTCCTGAAAACTACGAAGTACAAGACGTTCCTGCAGACATGGTAGACAAAGTTGAAGAATACCATGAAATGCTAATCGAAACTGCGGTTGAGCAAGACGACGAGCTAATGGAAGCCTACATGGAAGGTGAAATGCCTTCTCTTGAGCAGATCAAAGCATGTATCCGTAAAGGTACTCGTGATCTAGCCTTCTTCCCGACTTTCTGTGGTTCTGCGTTCAAGAACAAAGGTATGCAACTAGTACTAGACGCTGTTGTAGATTACCTACCAGCTCCTACAGAAGTTGATCCACAGCCGCTAACTGATCCTGAAACTGGTGAGCCTACTGGTGAAGTAGCAACTGTTTCTGCAGATGAGCCACTAAAAGCGCTTGCGTTCAAAATCATGGACGACCGTTTCGGTGCACTTACCTTTATCCGTATTTACTCAGGCCGCATGAAGAAGGGTGACACCATCCTTAACTCTGCTACGGGTAAAACTGAGCGTATCGGCCGTATGGTTGAGATGCAAGCGGACGAGCGTACTGAACTTACCGAAGCTCAAGCCGGTGACATCATCGCTGTTGTAGGTATGAAGAACGTTCAAACTGGTCACACTCTTTGTGATCCTAAGCACGAATGTACGCTTGAAGCTATGATCTTCCCTGATCCAGTAATCTCAATCGCTGTTGCTCCTAAGGACAAAGGCGGTAACGAGAAGATGGGTGTTGCTATCGGTAAAATGGTTGCAGAAGATCCTTCTTTCCAAGTTGAGACCGACGAAGATTCAGGTGAAACCATCCTTAAAGGTATGGGTGAGCTACACCTAGATATCAAAGTTGATATCCTTAAGCGTACTTACGGCGTAGACCTAATCGTTGGTCAGCCTCAGGTTGCTTACCGTGAAACTATCACGCAGCAAGTTGAAGACAGCTACACGCACAAGAAGCAGTCTGGTGGTTCTGGTCAGTTCGGTAAGATCGACTACCGCATCAAGCCAGGTGAGCAAAACTCAGGCTTCACTTTCACTTCATCAGTTGTTGGTGGTAACGTTCCTAAGGAATTCTGGCCAGCAGTTGAGAAAGGTTTCGCGTCAATGATGCAGGAAGGTGTACTTGCAGGCTTCCCAGTACTAGACGTTGAAGTTGAGCTATTCGACGGTGGTTTCCACGCAGTTGACTCATCAGCCATCGCGTTCGAAATCGCTGCTAAAGGCGCATTCCGTCAGTCTATCCCTAAAGCGGGCCCTCAGCTTCTTGAGCCAATCATGAAAGTTGACGTGTTCACTCCGGAAGACAACGTGGGTGACGTAATCGGTGACCTTAACCGTCGTCGTGGTATGATCAAAGACCAAGAAGCAGGCGCTATGGGCGTTCGCATCAAGGGTGAAGTACCACTATCTGAGATGTTCGGTTACATCGGCCACCTACGTACTATTACTTCAGGTCGTGGTCAGTTCTCTATGGAGTTCTCACACTACTCACCTTGTCCAAGCAACGTAGCGGACGAAGTAATTGCAGCTGAAAAAGCGAAAAAAGCTGCTAAGTAATTAGCCGCCTTTTTTACAGAAAAACCCAAGTCCTAGACTTGGGTTTTTTTATGCCTAAAATCTCGCCAGCCGACGGCCTTACTGACTTCTCTCTGTCATATTCTCGTCATCTTAGGGTCAACAAACAGTTATTTTTTAGCAACATTCCTTCACTAGAGTATGGGCTGCAGCAAGGAAATCCCTTGCTTTGAAGCATCAGCGCGACAGAGGCGTATCTCTACCCTGCGCTATTTAACCAATACTCGGGAACCAATCATGAAAGTGACAAAGTTAGCCCTTGCTACATCAGTGGCTCTGGCCCTATCAAGCCAGGCTTTTGCATCTGTTTTGCCAGAAGCACAAGCCAATAGCCAGTGGTATCAAGCCGACCAAGACAAGCTGAACACTAAGCTACAGCAGGCCACTGCAGAGAAAAAAACTAAAGCTAAAAACGTGATCCTTTTTGTCGGTGACGGCATGGGCATTTCGACCCTGACCGCAGCACGTATTCTACAGGGCCAAGACAATAACAAGCTCGGCGAAGAAGGTTACCTTAGCTTCGAGCAATTCCCGTATTCGGCGCAAGTGAAAACCTATAATGTCGATGCCCAGACTCCAGATTCGGCGGGTACCATGACAGCCATGGTTTCCGGTGTAAAAACCGATGCCGGTGTTATCGGTGTTGACGAAGATGTAGAGCGCGGTAACTGCGCATCGGTTGCTGGCAATGAGCTGGTAACGGCGCTGGAACTGGCCGAGATCCGTGGTTTAAGCACCGGGGTTGTCTCAACTGCGCGTATCACCCACGCAACGCCAGCGGCAACCTATGCCAAGTCGGCCGACCGTAACTGGGAAGATGTTTCAGACATGCCAGAAGAAGCGGTTGCCGCAGGTTGTCAGGATATCGCCGCACAGCTGGTTAACTTTGAAAAGAATTTAGAAGCACGCTACCTGGGCACAGATGTCGATGGTATCGAAGTCGTGATGGGCGGTGGTCGTCGCCACTTCTTGCCTAAAGACGAAGCTTTTAACAGTGACGATGCCCTTAGCACGGTTGAAGGCGACCGCACCGATGGTCTTGATTTAACGGCGCAATGGCAAGAGCAATACGAAAACGGTGTGTATGTTTGGGATCGTGCCGGTTTTGAAGCCCTTAGCGATAATGCCGAGCGTGTGTTTGCGCTGTTTAATGAATCGCATATGCAGTATGAGCAAGACCGCGAAAACGATATTGCCGGTGAGCCTTCGCTTTCTGAGATGACGGCTAAAGCTATCGATATCCTTGATAACAACGACAAGGGCTTCTTCCTGACCGTAGAATCGGGTCGTATCGATCACGCCCACCATGCCGGTAATGCTTACAATGCTCTGTATGACACCATTGAACTGGCCAAAGCGGTACAGCATGCGGTTGAAAATACCAACCCGGAAGAAACCCTTATCCTGGTTACTGCCGACCACAGCCATGTATTTACCATTGCCGGTTATCCGAAGCGTGGTAACCCTATCCTGGGTCAGGTTGTGGCCGTAGGCAGCGAGAAGCCAACTTTGGCCGCAGATGGTAAGCCTTACACTACCTTGGGTTACGCCAATGTCTGGGCTTCCGTGACCTGGGCGTTGAAACCGATGCCGACGCCAGCTACAACGATGCGCCTATGGCGGGCCGCCAAGATATCACAGGTATGGACACATCGACTCCTGGCTTCCACCAGGAAGCAACAATTCCATTAAGCTCAGAAACTCATGCCGGTGAAGATATTTCTCTGCATGCCACGGGCCCAGGCGCACACTTGGCGCAGGGTGTTGTTGAGCAAAGCGTGGTTTTCCACATTATCGATTCGGCGCTTGAGTTAACCAAGCAATAAGGAATTAATAAAATGAAAAAGTTAAGTTTTCTTTCTCTAGCAGTGCTGGCTGCATTAGCTGGTTGCTCGGATGATGATGCGCCAAAGACCCTAAGCCTGGACAGCGCTATCCCGGTTGGTGACAGCCAGTGTATCAATGGCGGTGTTTTGACTCAGGTTGGTGCCGACGATAATGGTAACGGCCAGCTGGAGCAAGGCGAAGTAGATGGTAGTAAAACCGTTTGTAATGACGTTAAAACCTCACTGGATGCGTCTGAGCTGGCAAGCTTAACCAGCAACCCTTGGTTTACTGATGCGCAGCAAAAGGTGGGTCAGGCTCAGGAACGTAGCGAAGCGTTAGCAACGACTACGGGCAAGGCTAAAAACGTGATCCTATTTGTTGGTGATGGCATGGGTGTTTCTACCGTGACTGCGGCGCGTATTCTTGCCGGTCAGCTAGAAGACAAGGCCGGTGAAGAACACCAGCTTAGTTTTGAAGCCATGCCTTACTCTGGTTTCTCAAAAACTTATAACGTCGATGCACAAACACCGGACTCAGCCGGTACCATGACCGCCATGGCCTCGGGCGTAAAAACCGATGCCGGCGTGATCGGTGTGGCCGAAGCGGTAGAGCGCGGCAGCTGTGCTTCTGTTTATGGTAACGAGCTGGTAACGGCATTAGAGCTGGCGGAAATTGCCGGTAAGTCTACCGGTATTATCTCAACGGCACGTATTACCCATGCGACTCCGGCGGCAACCTATGCTAAGTCGGCAGACCGTAACTGGGAAGATGTATCCGATATGCCGGCCGCAGCTGTGGCTGAGGGCTGTCAGGATATCGCTATGCAGCTGGTTAACTTCGAGGAAAACCTGGAAAAACGTTTCGCAGTAGATGTGGACGGTATCGAGGTAGTTATGGGTGGCGGTCGTCGTCACTTCCTGCCTAAAGACCCTGCATTTAACAGTGCCGATGCGCTTAGCAGCACAGAGGGTGATCGTACCGATGGTATCGACCTTACCGCTAAATGGCAGCAAGCCTATCCAAGCGGCACTTATGTGATGGATCAGGCTGGCTTCGATAAGATTGACCCGGCGAACACAGAGCGCGTATTCGGTTTATTCAACGAATCACATATGCAGTACGAGCAAGACCGTGCCAATGACGTAGCCGGTGAGCCGTCGCTGGCCGAGATGACCACTAAGGCCATCGACGTACTTGATAATAACAATGAAGGCTTCTTCCTGACTGTTGAAGCGGGTCGTATCGACCATGCTCACCATGCCGGTAATGCTTATAACGCCTTGTATGATACCGTGGCCTTTGCCGATGCAGTACAAGCGGCTATCGACAATACCAACAGCGAAGAAACCCTGATTATCGTTACCGCTGACCACAGCCACGTATTTACCATTGCCGGTTATCCTAAGCGTGGTAACCCAATTCTGGGTAAGGTTGTCGGTGTAGGCAGTGATAAGCCAACTCTGGCTGCCGATAACATGCCTTACACTACCTTGGGTTACACCAATGGTAACGGCTTTAAAGACTTGGGCGCAGAAACCGATGCCGACGCCAGCTATAGCGGCGAAATCGTTACCGGTCGTGTTGACCTTAGCGGTATCGATACTGCATCTCCAGGTTTCCACCAGGAAGCCCTGGTACCTATGAGCTCAGAAACGCACGCCGGTGAGGACGTGGGTGTTTATGCTCAAGGCCCTGGCGCGCACTTGGTAACAGGTACCAATGAGCAAAGTTACATCTTCCACGTGATGAACTATGCCGCTGACCTGGTAAGCAAAGCAGAAGCCAAGCTAGCTAAGTAATAAGCCATGGGCCGAGCCGATGCTCGGCCCTGCTTATACCAATTCACTTAAATAGCTAATCATTCTAGCGGGCTAAATATCGTGCTAACTGCGTTAGAATTTTTCTATGTAGAATAATTACATAAGAAAAACTCCGCCTTGTTATCACATCATTTATCCAGCGCTATATTTGCTCACATACCTAACAGAATTGGTATTAAAGGAATGAAAATGAAGTATTTTCCCCTCGCGGCACTGTGTTGTGCCCTAACGGGTGTTGCCCACGCAGCCCCAGCCGAACAATGTGATGCCAATGCCGACGTGCTTAAAGCCAGCTATCAGCAGCAACAGGGCAAGCAGGACGGCAAAGACTTTAACCTGTGGCGTTTGCATCAGGAAGTTGCCCATCAGGCGATGGCTCAGGGCCTTGTTGAAAAATGGCAACGTTTAAGCGCAGGTCAGCTACGTCCAATACGCTATTTTGAGCAATACCAAAGAGGTATTGAGTACCAGCCAGGCGAGCTTAAAAGTCAGGGTCAAAAAATTGAGTGGGCCCAAAAATATCAGTTAGTAAGCAATGCCTTACTGGAGCAACCGCTGCGCTCTGAGGGGCAGGGCTGCGAACGTGAAGAATTCTATGAGCATGGCAATGAGCAGCAAAAGCTGGCCATTACCTGGCTGCCCGAGCTTAAGCTGGTAAAAAGCATGACCCTAAGCCAGCAGGACGACCAAGGTCAGTGGCAGCAAGTAAACAGCTTAAAGCTGCAGGGTTATGAGCTTAACCCACAAGCGGTTGAGCGCCAGTTCGCACTTTGGGATAGCTACCAGAGCACCGACTATGCGGATGTTGGCGACAACGAGCAAGACCCTTTCCTGGCGAAAATGATTAACCAAGGCTTTATCGAGCATGGTGCCTCGGGCTTTTACAGCAGTGATGGTCAGGCGCTAAAGGGTGGTCATCATCATTAGTTTTTGTCGGGCCGCCGACTTCGGGTCAGAGGAAATGCTTGTCCATTTCCTCTAACAACTCCTAGGACACCCCCACATTTGCTGATGCTTGCGCGTGCTGTGCGGCGAATGCGCATAGCGAAACTCGGCGATACCTGTAGGTCAGGCTTTAGCCTGACAACCTTGTGTGGGTTGATAGATTTTGTCGCGTTGGCGACGACAACCAAAGGGCGGTTGACGCCAACCGCCCCTTGGAACCCCAAGGCGCCCGTGATTCGCTAATGCTTCCGAACTCAGGTTTTTGTTAAACGTTCCGCTTAGCTTTCAACACGGTTGAACGAGTCGTCCTGACTCGGTAAACCTAACTCGATGTCCCTCTCTCGTTGTTTCAACCTGACGATTTTTATCGGGCCGCCGACAGCGGCGGCACTTGTAGGTCGGTGCTTTGCGCCGACAAAGGGAGCTACTGATAGATCTTGTCGCGTTGGCGACGGCAACCAAAGGGCGGTTTACGCCAACCGCCCCTTGGAACCCCAAGGCGCCCGTGATTCGCTAATGCTTCCGAACTCAGGTTTTTGTTAAACGTTCCGCTTAGCTTTCAACACGGTTTAACGAGTCGTCCTGACTCGGTAAACCTAACTACGCATCCATGCTTCGTTGTTTCAAGCACACTCCACAACAAAAGCTGATTCTCCAGCGCGAATCAAAACGGGAGGGCGCGATACCTGTAGGTCAGGCTTTAGCCTGACAAATTTATACCGTTTGTTAGATCTTGGCGCCGCCAACGCGACAAGGTGTATAACGTATATATGCTGTACTTGCTTACGGCGTGACTTCCAACTTGGAATGCACCTGATTGTTTGCGTGCACGCAAACCTGCAAAACATCTTTTGTCAAAGCGACATATAGGCAGACATACGACTGAGTTAGCAGCGCAAATGAGCTACCTAAACTCAATGAGTTATCCTAATTAACAGGATTGGGATGGGATAGGCTGTGCGGTTTAAAAAAGGTTGCTTATAGGCCCTGGAAGCGCTGTAATAGAAACATAAAAAACATGACTGAGCGATGCTGGGAAGCACAAAAGAAGGTAAAGGATTGAGCAAACCAAGTCATTACCCCTCATGCTTAAAAAGCAAATTCCCATAGCATAAATTACACCAAGCTAGGTGCAGGTAGCGCCTCAGTTCAACAAGCGATTATGTGACACGAACAACGTGTCCCATAAATACTAAAATGTTATATACCCAAGTAAAGTATGGTTAAACATTCTAAAAACATTCAAATATTAGCTTATGTATGTGCTCTAATTTTATTGCCTGGTTATTCTTTAGGTTCGATTGCTATTTGTTACATAACCTACAAATCATGGATTTCTCAAGAACTTTATATCGCTATACTGCTCTCAGCTTTTTCAGGATTTTTAATTTATTTTAGTGTTCAAAATTTTTACTTATTATGTCGCTTTATTAAAACACTTAAAATTAATTTAGAATTTGATCATAACGGTATTATTCTTTGCGAGAATGGAGCTAATAAGAGTTATTCTTGGAACGAACTAAAAAAATCAAAAGCTTACCCTAGTTGCCAAATATTCTGCCTCATTGATGTTAACGGTAACCATTTATTTTCCATTTGGGAGTATGCTAAAAATTATTCCGAATTTCGTAAAATAGCTCTGGAGAAATTGGGTATATAACAAGGTAATTATGGATGGGACGTCTAAAGCTTGGCTGGCGCTCATTCTTCGCGATTATAGCCAAGCATTTATACGCCCCATATTACGGCGTTAATTCAAAGCAGACAGCTATTAAACTTACAATAAGCACCATGGCACGCTTTTCCATTAAGCATCCCAACAAAAAGGGCAGATACGATATCTGCCCTTTTTAGTACTAATTACACTAAAGCGATTAGTACTTAGTAGCGCGGTAACGCAGGGTTACTTCACCGTAAGGCTGGTTGCCCTGAACACGTACCTTCCATTTGCCCGCAGTCGGGTTAGTGAACTGGCAAAGCTCTTCTGAGCCGCTGTTGCGCGAGGCGCAATCGGCATGTTTCTTCGTGCCGCGGCGCTGCTTGCTGACAAAGAGATCGGCTTCACCCCAGCCGCCTACCAGCTCGATATCCAGATAATCGAAATCGCTGGGTAGCTCTATGGTGAAGTTTTTCGGTTGGAATGAGCCGCTGATGGCGGTGAATTCGCCGCTTAACTCTTCGCTTGGCTTTGGCTCTGCCTTAATAGCGACGATCACAGGGTCGTGATCCGAAGCGCGGTACGCATGGTCAGCGTACCAGCTGGCTTGTTGCTCTTGTGTTTTAAATTCCAGATTGTAATCCAGCACGCGCGGTTCATCGGCATTGATATGCCAATCCGTTGCTGCGACCACCTTGGCCATCAGACTGGGTGATGCGAGGGCATGATCCAGACTACCCATGCGGCCTTGGAAGTTATAGGAGTAGCTCAGGTTATCACCGTCCAGAGTCGGTACCACATTAGCAAAACCGGCGTCAGCAAAGGCTTGCATAGGCTCTTCCATGGCGTAGGCATTGATATCACCTACCAGTATGATGTCCTCGTCTTCAACACCGGTTGGGTGATTAGCAAGCCAGCTGGCAAATTCATTGGCGCCGGCCACTCGGGTGGCGTTAAAGCAGGCCTGGCCGTCATTTTGATCGGCATCCAGACCTTGAGCGTTGCCACAGCCGCCTTTTGACTTAAGATGCGCAACGGCAACGGTCAGCACCTCATCGGTGGCAATATCTTTAAATGTTTGCGCTATGGCGGCGCGGTTGCCGTAGGCAAATGCACCCTGGTCGTTAATGGCGGCAAGGCCATTTTCCTCTACCTTGTCCTTGCGATAAATCAGCGCCGTGGTGATGGCATCGCTACCGACTTGGTCGACACCAAAATCGACAAAGGCATATTCGCCCTCGCTGCTGGCCGCATTCAGGGCGTTAACCAAAGAGCTCAGGGCACTGAAGTCACCAAAGCCATCGTTTTCGATTTCCATCAGGCCGATAATATCCGCGTTCATGGCGCTGATGGCGCTGACCAGTTTCTGCTCCTGGCGAATAAATTCTTCCAGGCTGTCGGCACCGCGAGCGGTGGGGAAGCCACCTTGCTGGCCATCACCATTGAAGTAATTTAAAACGTTAAAGCTGGCTACCTTGATATCACCCTGCTGCGTTAGCTGTGGCGCTTGAGTACGTGGATTGGCGGCAACAAACTGAGGTGCCGTGCTTGGGTGCAGACGGTAACGATCAAAACCATATCCCAGTACCCCGGTCAGGCCGCTGACCGTGTCGCCCAGGCGCAGCGTGTTATAGGCATCAAGACCCGGCGCCGGGTAGGCTATGTGAGCTGGGTTTTGACGGGTTGAGCCATCATCAAGCAGTAATTGCTTTAACAGGTTATCGGCTTCTACCGCATTGGCGGCAGCGCCGGGCAGGGCAACCTGAGTGCCTTGATACAAACGCTCGCTGGCCAGGCCTACTTCGCCGTAGCGCGCCAAGTTGTAGTTATCGACCACATACAGGGGCTGGGCAAGAGTCACCAGCATGCCTTCATAGGCTTCCAGGTCGTTTACATCCGCGACCGGCAGGGTCAATGGGGTTGCGCTCACCGCGGCGGTGCCACAATCGACCAGGGCGGTTACATCTTTAAGCTGGGTGGCGCCATAGTATTCGGCTACCGTGGCGATTAGGCGCACTCGCTCACCGACATTCACGTCATTATTCCTGTGATATACGAAGATACCTTCCGAGGTGCTTGGGTCGTTATCGCTTTGCAGTGAAGATAAGAAGAAGCCACTCAGTTCATTGCTGTTTTGGAAGTCGGCACTGACCACGGCCTCAACCACCACCTGCTCACCGGCCATGGGGCTGACCGCACCATTACCCTGAATGCTGTGGATGGCCGTGGCGGTATCGGCACAGGTGAGGCTGAAATCCGGCTCTGGTTCAGGCTCTGGCTCAACCGGCGGGTTAGTGCCCAGATACTGACCGAGATCGCTAAAGTTATCATTGCCGGCGCCGCTAAAATAAGCGCTTGGATCATAAGGTGAGGCGATATCCGTGCGTGCCGGTGTGCCATCGATGCGGCGCAAGGTATTGTTTTGTGTTGTACTTGTGCCAGCACCCCAGCTTGAGCCTGGGTCCATACCCACCTGACCCATGCTGTCGATAACCTCGCCTTGCTTGCTCAGTACTATGGCATCATCACCGTTAAACCAGCCGCTGCCATTGGTTAAAGAAGCGGTTGCAAGTATCTCTGCCGCCGCCAGACTATGAGCGGCAACATACACGCCTTGCGGTGCTAAGGTGCCCGTCAGCGGAAGGGTTAAGCCGGCGCTGCTGCTGCCGTTAAAATAAAAGGCTAACTTATACTGACTTAAATCGATTTCGCGGTCGGTCGGGTTGTAAAGCTCGATGGCCTTGTTATTGCTGCTGCCTTCAACGTATTCGGAGATAAAAATATCCGCTTGTGCCGAGAGCGACACAAAGGCGCTGGCAACCGCCAGTGCTATCGGTGTAAAGGTGTTTTTCATGGTATGAATCCCGTGTTTCTAGTTAGATTAACCCTTAAAGGGGTACATAGTTTACGGGGGAGAGGTTACACTTAGGTGTCAATAATTTAACCTAAATGTGATGATTTTAGGGTCTGTTGACCTTTGTTGTTTGTTTCTGCAGCAGTTTGTAGCGGATTTATACAAGGCGGCACATGTGTGGTGTAGTTATTCTACATGAACATGTAACAACACAGTAGAAATGCGCTACAAGCGCTGCCCTACGGGTTCATCTAAACGCATCCTGCTCTGTGTTACTCGCTATGAACATAGAATGACTATGCATCATAACGAGCGTCGTGATCAGAATGCGTTTAGATTGAACATAAAGTAAACCGCAAAGATAAACAGACCCTAATAAAAGGACGATAACCTAAGCTACCGTCCTCTAAGAAATTATTTCTCGTTTAGCCAAACAGCGGCTTGTTTGGCGAAGTAGGTAAGAATGCCGTCGGCACCAGCACGTTTAAAGGCCAGCAGGGATTCCATTATGGTGTCACGCTCGTTTAACCAGCCGTTGTTAATGGCGGCCATATGCATGGCGTATTCGCCGCTTACCTGATAGGCAAAGGTGGGTACCGCAAATTCGTCTTTTACGCGACGAACAATATCCAGATACGGCATGCCCGGCTTTACCATCACCATGTCGGCGCCTTCTTGCAGATCCAAAGCCACTTCACGCAAGGCTTCGTCCGAGTTGGCCGGGTTCATCTGATAGGTTTTCTTATCCGCACCCTTAAGGTTGCCCGCAGAGCCCACCGCATCGCGGAACGGGCCATAGTAGCTGGACGCATACTTGGCCGAGTAGGCCATGATTTGCGTATGGAGAAAGCCATGCTCTTCCAGGGCTTCACGAATGGCGGCGATACGACCGTCCATCATATCCGATGGGGCCACCACATCGGCACCAGCCTCGGCATGAGACAGCGCCTGCTTCACCAGGATTTCCGTGGTCACGTCGTTGATCACATAGCCGTTGTCATCAATGATGCCGTCCTGACCATGTACCGTGAAGGGGTCTAATGCCACATCTGTGATCACCCCAAGCTCAGGTACCGCTTCTTTAAGGGCGCGTACAGTGCGTTGAGCCAAACCTTCCGGGTTGTAGGCTTCTTCCGCGTGCAGCGACTTTTTATCGCCAGGCGTCACCGGGAACAGGGCAATGGCAGGCACACCAAGGGTTGCCAATTCTTTGGCTTCTTCAACCAGAAGATCGATAGACAGGCGCTCAACGCCCGGCATTGACTCTACCGCTTCGCGACGGTTTTTTCCTTCCAACACAAAAACGGGGTAGATCAGATCATTGACGCTAAGCTCATGCTCTTGGGTCAAACGGCGTGAAAAGTCGTTTTTGCGCAAACGGCGCATACGGGTGTAAGGAAATAAATCGAGTCCTGATTGAGGCATGGTGCTCTCCTGTACATTGAGTGTAAGCCGGCAAGGCGATGCCGCGCAGTATAGTTGGCCATTTTACCAGCTAATCCAAGGGGATGCTCTGGCAATGAGATAATTTGTTGATGTCGCGCATAGTTATCGGCGCGTTTGTTTTTAGCGGTCGAGGGCAAACAGGGTGTTGAAGTTGGCGATGCTGAGGGCGCTTATTTGTTCTTCCGGTACCCGATAATGTTCGCTTAGATGCGCAACTACATAGGGCAGATGAGCCGGTTCGCAGCGGCGTGATTTAGGCTTAGGGCGAATGGTGCGCGGCAACAAATAGGGGGCGTCGGTTTCCACAAGCAGCTTAGCCATGGGAATAACCTTAAGCGCATCGTTAAGCTCGCCGCTACGGCGCTCGTCGCATACCCAGCCGGTAATGCCCAGATACAGGCCCTGGTCTAAATAATTTTGTGCCTGCTGGCGGTTGCCGGTAAAGCAGTGCAATACCCCGCGGGGTTGATACTCACGCAGCATGGCAAGCATATCGTCATGGGCATCACGCTCGTGTAAATACACCGGCATATTGAGCTCGTTAGCAAGTGCTAACTGACTGGCAAATATTTTTCTTTGCTGGGGGCGAGGTGAAAAGTCACGGTTATAGTCAAGGCCGCATTCGCCTATGGCAATCACTTCCTTGGCCTGGGCCATGGCGCTGAGATTGGCGGCGAAATCGTCCGTGGCATCCTTGGCATTGTGGGGGTGAATGCCGGCGCAACTATAAAGGTTAAATTGCTGCGCCAGAGCCAGCGCTTCTCGGCTGTCGGCTTCATCGCAGCCGATCACCATCATGGATTGAACGCCGGCCTCGCGAGCGCGGGCAACAACGGCATCAAAGTCATGGCGAAATTGACTGCTGCTGAGGTTAACGCCGGCGTCGATCATATTAGTCGGTGCGTTTTACGCGGATACTTTTATTGCTGCCTTGTTTTTTCAACAAGAAGGAATTGAACATGGCGCGACTGATCACTACGGTATCGTTTTTACTGATACGGAATGATTCAGTGCCAACCTGGCGCCAGCGCTGACCGTTGTCCAGGGTAATGATAAGCTCACCGTATGGCGCTTCTTTAATGCTGCTGACCTTGGCTACAAGTTCATCACCATTTTCTTCATTGCGCTGTTTGTGCTCTAAGCCAAAATCACCCTTGTCTTTTTTGCCTTTGTTGGCGGCGTTTGCATTGGCATTGCCTGCTGCAGCGGCAGAAGCCTCTGCGCCTTTGCCTTGTGACTTACCAGCCTTGTTAGCAGGCACATTGGTGGGCACATTGGCAGGCATGCTGTCGATTGGTTTGCCGGCCATGATGTTGTCATAACATAAAAGGCGACGAAAATCGTTTTCGATAAAGCTACACGCTTTTAAGGCCTGAATATTTACACCATCATCGGCCTGAGCCGTGGTGCTTAGGGTGGCTAGTAATGCTAGCGAGGCGGGCACGAGGTATTTTTTCATTGCTTTTCTTCCTGTGATTCTTCCGATGACGGTTTCGCGCTGTAAAATGCAGCCAAAATAAGGCCAAGCTCAAATAATAACAGCATGGGCAAGGCAAGCAAGGTTTGTGATAGCACATCCGGTGGCGTTAGAAACATCGCCAGTACAAAGGCACCGACCACTATATAAGGGCGCTTTTCTTTAAGGCTGGTGGTCGAGGTGACGCCGCTCCAGCATAACAACATGATGGCGACGGGAATTTCAAAGGCGATGCCAAAGGCCAAAAACAACTTAAGTACAAAGCCCAAGTAGCTGCTGATATCTGGCGTCAGGGTCATGACCTCGGGGCCAATGCCGGTGAAAAAGCTGAGGATAATCGGCAGCACGACAAAATAACAAAAGGCGATACCGCCGTAAAACAGAACTATGCTTGAGAGCAGCACGGGGATCAGCATACGCTTTTCATGGGCGTACAAGCCGGGCGCTATAAAGGACCAGATTTGGTGCAAAATAAAGGGAATGGCGGCAAAAAGCGCGACAAACAAGGTCAATTTAAAGGGCGTAAACAGCGGGGCCGTCACATCTGTGGCGATCATCTGGCTGTTTTCAGGCAGATTTTCTACCAAGGGGTTGGCGACGAAGGAGTAAATATCATTGGCGAAATAAGCCAGGCCAATAAAGATCACCAATACCGCAATCACAGAGCGCAACAAGGTGTTACGCAGTTCAAGTAAGTGCGAAATAAAGCCGGATTGCGCGGGTTCAGTCATGATTTTTCTTTGTGCTTTGCAGGTCGCTGCTGGTGTCTGTGGTAGGCTCGGACGTTATGCCCGCTTGCTCTTTACTCTGGACGCTTGTTGCCGTGCTATCCGTATTCTCATAGCTGCGTGTGACCGACTGTGCGGCGCGCTGTAATTGCGCCACCGATTCTTGCAGTTCCGGGGAAATATCGCTCATATTTTGCTGCTCGGCTTTTTTGAGGTTCTGATGTAGCTCATGCACGCGCAGCTCTTCGCTGACTTCGGCGGAAATATGATTAGCCATGGTTTTGATTTTGCGTATCCAGGTGCTGACGGTACGTATGGCCACCGGCAAACGCTCGGGGCCCAATACGATCAGGCCAACTATGGCCACAACCAGCAATTCCCACATGCCCATCGGCGCTTATACCTTGTCTTTATCTTGCGCAGCGGTTTTATCGGCGGCCGGGTTGGTCGCGTTATCTTGCTCGCTGATCTTTTCTTGAGTGGTCGTTTCGGTTTTATCTTCGTCTTTTACGGCCTTCTTAAAACCTTTCACCGCACTGCCTAGATCGCTGCCGATGTTACGTAGTTTTTTGGTGCCGAATAGCAATACGATGATCGCTAAAACGATAAGTAGCTGTACCCAGCCGACGTTACCAATGCCCATATTATGTACTCCAATATGCGGATAATTGTTCGACGAGTATACCTTGTACTACGTCGAGCTAATAGTATAAATCTTTACGGGGGAGACCCTATCCCTTTCGCCAACCCAGCCAACAAAGGCCTGCTCCCAAGGTGGCGCTAAGTGCGGCCCCAGTATACCAGTGGTTGATGACCAAAATACTACTGACTATCAAGGCACTGCAACCAATTAGGGTAAGCAGCACGGGTTTGTGGTTATTGGCCTGGGGTGGCGGCTGCAGATGCTGGCGCTTCAGCGCGTGATAGAGCAAATCCGGGATCTCGGGCATCTTTTCCGCCCAAAATGGCAAATTAGCATACATTTGCTTGGCCACGGCCCAAGGACCTACTTGTTGTTTGACCCAATCTTCGAGGAAAGGTTTCGCCGTTTGCCACAGGTCCAACTGCGGGTAGAGCTGACGACCCAGGCCTTCAACATAGAGCAAGGTTTTTTGCAGTAACACCAGTTGCGGCTGCACTTCCATATTAAAGCGTCGCGCCGTGTTGAACAGGTTAACGAGCACATGGCCGAAGGAGATCTCCGCCAGTGGCTTATTAAAAATGGGCTCACACACGGTGCGAATGGCAAATTCGAATTCTTCTATGCTGGTATCGGCAGGCACCCAGCCCGAGTCCACATGCAGCTCCGCCACCTTGCGGTAATCGCGGTTAAAAAAGGCGATAAAGTTCTCAGCCAGGTAGCGTTTATCGTCCTTGTTCAGGGTGCCGACAATGCCGCAGTCTATGCCTATATACTGCGGGTTGTGCGGGTTCTCGTGAGAGACAAAAATATTGCCCGGGTGCATATCGGCATGGAAGAAGCTGTCGCGGAATACCTGAGTAAAGAAGACCTCAACGCCACGCTCGGCCAGCAACTTCATATTGGTACCTTGCTTAAGCAGGGCATCGGTGTCGGATACGGGAATACCGTAAATGCGCTCCATCACCAGCACATTGCTGCGGCTGTAATCGCTGTACACATAGGGAATGTAGAGGGATTCAGAACCTTCAAAGTTGCGTCTGAGCACAATGGCATTGGCGCCCTCACGCATTAAATCCAGCTCATCGAGCAGGGTTTTCTTATACTCTTTGACCACTTCAACCGGGCGTAAACGACGGCCCTCGCGCAGTAATTTGGCCACCACCTTGGCGCATTGTTGCATCAGGGTGAGGTCGGCATCGATCTGCTTTTTGATATCGGGGCGAATGACCTTAACCACCACTTCCTGATGCTCGCCGCTGCCATCGGCCAGCTTGGCGGTATGTACCTGAGCGATGGAGGCAGAGGCTAATGGGGTGGTGTCGAATTCGCTGAATACGACGCTAATATCGTCGATTTCTAACGCCTGTTCGATAATTTTCTGCGCCAGGTCGCCGCTAAACGGCGGCACCTGGTCTTGCAGCAGCGCCAGTTCGTTGGCGATCTCAGGAGGCAAGAGGTCGCGGCGGGTAGACAGCATTTGTCCAAATTTAATCCACACCGGCCCTAGGGTTTGCAGGGCCAGGCGTAGGCGCATACCAGCGGGTTTGTCGCGATGGCGGTTGCGCAACCAAAAGGCGCTGCTTCTGGCCAGTTTGGCAAACCAGGGCAGTTTATGGCGCGGCAGCAGCTCATCAATGCCGTATTGCAATAAGGTTTTGGTGATGAAATACAGTCGCGCTACGGCCACAATTAACCTCTTGTTTGCTGCATTGGCATTTGCGCCAATAGTTTATCTAGGCGCTGTTCCAGCTGTTGGACATCGCTCTTTAATTGGCGATTCTGACGCGTGAATTGGGTCAGTTCCAGCGGGTGAATGCTTACTTTAAGCTCGTCTTGTAACAGCGTCAGCAGGATATGATCCAGCTTGCCTTGTGCTTCTAACGCCCGGGCTTTGCCTTGGCTGACAGCTTGCCATAATAACTGCGCTGGCGCATCGCCGATATATTGCGACCAATGTTCCGGCCAGTCGATATCGAGCTCGCTAAAGGCCTGACTAAAGGCCTGGGCAAGATGAATATCGCCGTCGATATCGAGTTTATGCTGGCGGATAAGCTGGGTCAGGCGCGATGGCTCTTTAAGCTTCATCAGGGTGTCGGTATCGGCACTGATAAAGCAATCACTGTACTCGGGCTGTGCATCGTGCACTTGCAGCATCAGGCCTTCGCTGGCGTAGACGACGCTGATAAATTGCTGCCAGTCGCGCACATGTACCACAAGGCTTTGCCCCTGTACCTTGGCAAGACGGGCCTGCACCTGGGGGGCGAGGGAGATTAGCCTGTTGGCGAGTGTTTCTATGGCGGCGATAGCAAAATGCCCGAGCATGGCCGCTCCTTAAAACTTAAAGCCGCGATGCAGGGCAACGATACCGCCGCTCATATTCTGATAGCTGGTCTGCTCAAAGCCCACGTCTTTCATCATGCCCTCTAATGTTTCTTGATCCGGGTGCATACGAATAGACTCGGCAAGGTATTTGTAAGACTCGCTGTCATTGAGCACTACCTGGCCCACCTTAGGCAGAATATTGAAGGAATAGATATCATAAAGCTTAGTCAGTACTTCATGCTCAGGCTTGGAGAATTCCAACACCAGCAGACGACCGCCTGGCTTAAGCACGCGATACATGGAAGCCAAAGCCTTGCTTTGGTCGGTCACGTTACGTAGACCAAAGGCGATGGTGATCACGTCTATGCTGTTGTCCGGAAACGGCAGCTCTTCGGCGTTCATCTGTACATATTCGATGTTGCTGACCAGGCCACGGTCGCGCAATTTGTCACGACCTACCTTGAGCATCGAATCATTGATATCGCCCAAGATCACGCGGCCGGTATCGCCAACCAGCTGGCTGAATTTAGCGGTCAGGTCGCCGGTACCACCGGCTAAGTCAAGAATTGTCTGGCCTTTGCGGGCGCCCGAGCTGGCTATGGTTACGCGTTTCCATAGACGATGAATGCCAAAAGAGAGCAAATCATTCATTAAATCGTATTTAGCTGCGACCGAGTGGAAAACATCGGCAACATGAGCCGCTTTTTCGTTTGCCGCGACCGTTTTATAACCAAAATGCGTGGTTTTTTGCTCAGCTTCTTTCATGGTAATTCAAGCCTAGAGGGAATTTGGCCATAGTGTACTTGAGGGCCCGTAACAGCTCAAGGATTAAGCCATTTTTACGCCTGCCATGATTTTCGCCAATGTGACCTAATAGCCGTGCAATCGCAGTGGGGTGAACAAAAGAAGGGAGATTTGGTCGCATCGACTTTGACACACATAGCCGCTGGGCTAGAGTAGGGCATCATAGTGCATTGCAATAACGAGAACAGAAATATGCAGTCTCCCTTTAAGTTGAAAACATTGGCCCTGGCCACTGCCTTGGTATTGGGCGTTAGTGCCTGTGCGGCGCCCAGCAAAACCGCGCCCCTGAACCAGGATGAGACCTTTACCCAGGTCGCCGAGCAAATCGTCAAATATCGCGAAAGTGTGAATCCTTACAGGCAAGAGGTGGACGGTTATCTGCTGGCCAACCTCAGCCCCGAGTACCTCAAGGCGCAGTACGAGCAACGCCAGGCCTTGCTTGCCCAGCTTGATGCCATAGATAGCGAGGCACTCAGCGGCGAGAACAAGATCAATCTACAGATTATCCGCGCTCAGGTGCAGAACCAGCTGGATGAGTATCGCTTTAATACCCACTATATGCCGCTGACCTCAGAGTACGGCTTTCACTCGTCGCTGTCCTTTATGGTTGCCCGTGGCGATTACAGCTCAAAAGCTGGTTTTGAAACCTACCTTAAGCGCTTAAGCCAGGTGCCGCGTTTCTTCGAGCAGAATATTTATTGGATGAACAAGGGCCTGGAAACCGGTCTGACTCAACCTAAGGCGGTGCTCGCCGGTTATGAAGAATCCATCAGCGCCTTTTTGGTGGATGATGTTACCGAATCCGAGTTTTATGCGCCCTTTAAGCAAAATACCGCCGGTATCAGTGATGATGAATTTGCCCTGCTGCAAAACCAGGCCAAGGAAGTGATCGGTAAGCAGGTGTTGCCAGCGTATCAGGGGTATTACGACTTTTTCGTTAACACCTATCGCCCCGGTGCCCGCGATACCATAGGCATCTCGAATGTGCCTAACGGCGAGGCCTTTTATGCCAATCGCGCCAAGCATTACACCACCACCGAGATGACGCCAAAGGAAATCCATGAACTGGGTTTGCAGGAAGTAAAACGCATCCGTGGTGAGATGCAGGCGATCATCGATGAGCTTGGCTTTGAAGGCAGTTTTGCCGACTTTGTTGAGTTCTTGCGTACCGATCCGCAGTTTTACGCCACCACCCCGGAAGAGTTGCTGAAGGAAGCGTCTTATATCGCCAAAAAGATGGACGCTCAGTTGCCAAAATTGTTTAAGGAGTTGCCTCGTAAGCCTTATGGTGTTGCGCCGGTTCCCGCCAACATAGCCCCTAAATACACCACGGGCCGCTACTCGGGCTCCAGCCGTGATGACGAAGCTGGCTTCTACTGGGTCAACACCTATGCCCTGGATAAGCGCCCCTTGTATGTGTTGGAAGCACTGACCTTGCACGAAGCGGTACCGGGTCATCACCTGCAAATTTCCCTTAATGCCGAGCTGGATTACCTGCCAAGCTATCGCCGTAATGCCTATCTATCGGCCTTTGGTGAAGGCTGGGGTTTGTACAGTGAATACTTGGGTATTGAAGCGGGCTTCTATCAAGACCCTTATAGCGACTTTGGTCGCCTCACCTATGAAATGTGGCGTGCGGCGCGTTTAGTGGTGGATACCGGCATGCATATGTTCGGTTGGTCGCGCCAGCAGGCGCTGGATTTTATGAGCGAAAACACAGCATTATCACTGCATAATGTGAAAACGGAAACGGATCGCTATATCTCCTGGCCAGCTCAGGCACTATCGTACAAAATTGGCGAGCTGACCATTAAGCGCTTACGTGCCAAGGCGGAAAAAGCCCTGGGTCATGACTTTGACGTTCGCGAGTTCCACTATCAGGTCTTGCGTCATGGTTCTATTCCACTTAATGTACTAGAGCAGCAAATTGACCAGTATATTGCTGAGGCATTAGCGACCAAGAAAAGCTAGAATGCTGAAATATTACAAGAAATTGGGCGCCTAAGGCGCCCAAATAGTTAGGGATAAGGCGAATTATGCCGATATTGATTAAGCGCCTCTTGCTCACCATTCGCAGTCATATCGACCAGCTCAGTTGGCAGGCGGTGGTACTCGCAATTTTAGCGCATATGGGGATAACCTGGCTGCTGCTGGCGGCCGCCGGTGAGCAGGCGCTGCTGGCGCCAAACACGTTTTTTTATTATTACGTGGTCACCACTTCAACCGTGGGTTATGGCGATTTAAGCCCAAGCTCAGATCTGGGGCGCCTGCTGGTGGCCCTGGTGCAAATTCCTTTCGGTTTGGCATTATTCGGTATGCTGCTGGGTAAGGCCGGACAAACCATTACACATATAATAAGGCGTGCTATGACAGGTGAAAAAGACGTAACGCATTTTGCTAACCACATCATTATTTTCGGTTGGCACCCAGTGCGCACTCGCAAAATGGTGCGCTACATTCTTGCCGATGACAAACGGGTGCGCAGAGACATAGTGCTGGCGGTGACCGATGATATTGAGCACCCTTTCTTTTCTGAGCCCAATGTCAGCTTTGTAAAACTGAGCAGCTATACCGATGAAGAGCAACTCAATCGTGTTGGTATCAGTACCGCCGATCGCATCATAGTGGAAGGGGCGGACGATAACCAAAGCTTTACCACGGCGCTGAAGATCAGCAAGTTAGTGAAGGAAAGCGCCCATATCTGTGCTTATTTCGATGATGAAAGTAAGGCGCAAATGCTGAGCGAACACTGTGCCAACGTTGAATGCAGCTCTAACCGTACCGCCGAGGTGCTGGTTCGCTCCATGGAAGACCCGGGTGCCAGTCGAGTGCAGCAGGAAATTATGTCGAGTCTCCATGGTGACACGCATTTCTCCATGGTGATCCCAAACGAAGTCAGTCGCTTCACCTATGCGGATATTTTTGAGCTCTTTAAGCGCCAGTATGACGCCACCATTTTAGGCATTGCCCATAATCGCAGCGCTCTGGATATGGATCTCAACCCACCGCTGGATTACGCCATTCAGGGCGGCGATATTATTCACTATATTGCCCCGGTACGCGTTCTTGCCGCCGAGGTAAAGTGGCCGTAACTTGGTGTTACTCACCTTCCCTGAGCAGCCAATCCAACCCTTGGATTGAGGTGCTTGGGAAAGCGGTGGCATGACGAGCCTCCTCTATAATCCTCAGTTTGATTTGGCTGTGACTCGCCGGCAGGCTGCGCAGCTTATCAAACAGGGCCTGTGCGTCGGCCACCATATCTTGCCCCTCGCCATACGCTGGGGTTTCTAAACTACCCACACCTATATAGACCTTGGGCGCTGCCTTACTGGGCTTTAGCTCTAAAGCCAGAATAGACTGGTTATCAAACCACACCGATGGGCTGCCCAGAATATAGTTGCTGAACATATCCGGTTCTTGCAGCAGTAAATAGGCGCCGAACAGTCCACCTAAAGAATTCCCCATATAGGTGCGCTGCGTTGCCAGAGCGCGGTAATTTTTTTGTATATGGGTAAATACCTGTTCGCGAATAAAGCGCGCATGTTTCGCTGCTTCGCCAGTGGCCAGCTTCCAGCTCGATTCTTTGGTTGGGGTGTAATCACGAACGCGGCTGCTCTGGCCCTTGTCGCCTTGAGCGTAACCAATGGCAACTAAAATGGCCTCGGGCATGGCCCCTGAATTCATCGGGAAGCGAGTGGCCCCAGAGACCAGTTGAAAACTGTAATGGCCGTCGGTGAGGTAAATAACCGGGTATTGTCTACTTGGGTTTTTAGCATAGGAAGCTGGCAGCTTAATATACAGGGGGTAGGTATGCTGGCTATGGTGATCCGTTAATTCGATGACCTGGCTGCGGGGGATGGAATACGCGCCTTGTTGGCCATAGGTAAGTCCGCAAAAGAGTAATAACAGCAGTGAGAATAACCGCATAAACACACCTAAAATCAATTAATTTGCTTCAATTTTGCACCATACTAGCAGCTATCTAGCAGCTATACTTTGACGGCGACCATAAATTAATTACCTTGGTTGCCAACCTTTTTGCTTGCTACTGCGTCTTGTAATAAAGATTTGATTTTCACTATGACAGAAACCACCACGGCGTTATTGGTTCTGGCCGCACAAAAAGGGGACGCGAGCGCCTTCTCGGCCTTGTGTGAGGGCCACTATCAGGGCAGTTACCGCTTTGCCTTTAAGCTCTGCCAGTGTGAGCAGGATGCGGCGGATCTCACTCAGGAGGTATGGAGCAAGGTGGCCAAAGATATTCGCGTTTTGCTTGAGCCCAGTGCCTTTAAAGCCTGGTTGTTTCGCGCCGTATATCGGCGCTTTATCGACCTAACGCGACGTCGGCAAAAAGAGCTGCTGGTGGCCGAGCCACCGCAGCAACAATGCGGGGATACGGCCAAGGTAGAGCGGCATTTAGACTTACTCGCCCTGATCGCCCAATTGCCAGACGTGGAGCGCCATAGTGTGTATTTGTTTTATTTAGAAGAGTTGCCCATAGCGGATATCGCCAAGGTACTCGATACGCCACCAGGCACAATTAAATCGCGCTTACACAGTGCTAGGCAGAAATTAAGCCAGTGGGCCCAAGATGAAAGAGGAAGCGAGCATGAATCTAGAGCAGCAAATTAAGTCGGAGCTGGCGCAGGAGCGCCAGCAATTAGACGGTATTTTAAGTCGGGATGAGGGCTTATTTGCCCGCTTGGGGCAAACCTACCAGGGCTCCATGCGCTTCTGGGTATGGTTTTCAACTCTGTTGGCCTTGATTGCCACGGCTGCCTTTATTTATTGCGGCTATCGCTTTTACATCGCCACTGAAGTCGGTGCCCAGATTTTTTGGGCGGTGTGGTTTATCGTCGGCCTTATGGTGCAGATTGCAGTGAAGCTATGGATCTTTATGGAAATGAACCGCAACTCCATTATTCGCGAGATTAAACGCACCGAGTATTTATTGCTTGAGCGCAGCCATAAAAAAGCCACCGAGTAGGTGGCTTTTTCGTTCGTTGTTAGTCCAGGGCCTTAAAGCGAATGGCGGTACCGCCGCTGGGCGCCAGCTTAAGCGGAAGCTGGTCCTTGCTGGTGACCACCTGCTTGCTGATGGTCATGCTGTAGGGGTTATTCACCCATTCGGCATCCTCGCCATCGGCATAAATCTGCGCCTCAAAGCGTTTACCCGGCTCTAAAAAGTCGAGCTTGATATCGACCTTGCGGGCTTCACCATCGGTAATGGCGCCCAGATACCAGTCGTTACCACTGTAGTGATCGCGCTTGCGTTCCTTACGGGCAAAAACCACATACTCACCCATTTCACCGGCAATGGCCTGGCTTAGCTCCCAATCGGTAGGCACATCCTGGATAAACTGGAAGGCATCCGGCTTGGCCAGGTAGTTACGGGGTAAATCCGCCGCCATTTGCACCGGGCTGTAGAGCACCACATAGAGCGCCAGCTGTTTCGCCAAGGTGGTTTGCGGGCGGTTGGTATCCGCGCCTAGGCCGTTAAAGCCCATATCGAAGATCCCCGGAGTGAAGTCCATCGGCCCCGCCAGCATGCGGGTGTAGGCCAGCATGGGCGTATGCGCCGGTGGGTTTGGCGGTGTGCCCCAGGCATTAAATTCCTGACCACGCGACCCTTCACGGGTGATCCAGTTCGGGTAGGTGCGGCGCAGGCCGGTATCTTTGATCGGCTCATGGGTATTGATGCTGAGCTGATACTTGGCCGCCAGTTCAATATTGTAGAGGTATTCGTTGGCCATAAACTGGCCGTCGTGCCACTCGTAGCGGGCGATACCCTGCTCATCGATGCGTTTGATATTGCCGCCATCGGCAACATAGCCGGTTTTGATCTGGCTTACGCCATGTTTCTGATAGAGCTTAAAGGCGTCTTCCATCTGGTTGCGATAGTTGCTGACATTGCCTGAGGTTTCATGGTGACCGATCAGTTTCGCACCCACCTTTTCACCGTGTTTGGCAATGGCGGCCAGGTCGAAATCATCATAGCTTTTGGTAAAGCTAAAGACATCGCCATTAAAGAACCAGTCGCCGTCCCAGCCTTGGTTCCAGCCTTCAACGAGCACGCCATCGAAGCCATATTTGGCAGCAAAGTCCAGGTATTCAATGGTGTTTTCTGTGGTGGCGCCGTGTTTTTCACCGCTGCCCCAGGTGTTTTCATTGATATGCATGCCCCACCAGATACCCACGTATTTACCCGGCTTAACCCAGGATACATCGCCGAGTTTATTCGGTTCATTGAGGTTGAGGATCAGGTGCGAGTTAAGTAGCCCGGTGGCCTTATCGGCGATTTGAATGGTACGCCAGGGGGTGGTGAAACCGTTTTCGGCTTTTACCGCAATGCCGTCGGACCAGGGCGTTAAATCGGCTTTAAAAATACCCGGACGACGCTGGTTCAGAGTCATGCCGGCATAATCGACCAGCGCGGCTTCGTGAATACTGATATGGACGCCATTGCCCATTTTCAGGGTAAAGGGCGTATGAACATGGGCTGCCTCGCTGGCGTCGGTGCGCTTATAGACGTACTCGTAACGGTTCCAGCCACGGGCCGGGATCCACAGCGCTTCGTTGTTTTGTCCGGCCAGAGCAAACTCGGTGAGCTCATCGGTGATCTGGTAGTCGGGGCGCTCTTTGCCTTCTAATTCATAACGAAAGCCCAGACCGTCATTAAAGGCGCGCACCCGCACCCTGTAGTTGCGGCTGGCATCGCTTTCATCGCTGAAGGTAACCGCCAGTTCGTTGTGATTGTCACGAATAAGGCGTTGCTCGCCCCAGGGCTGTTGCCAGCTTTGGTCGACGCTTTGAGTTTGCGTCTCGGTGATCACCAGGCCATCGCGTAGCGGTGCCGCGTCCTTAAAGTAAAAGCCGAGCTTGGATGAGTTAATCACCGGCTTACCGGCAAACGTCACCTGGTAACTTGGGGCGCCTTCATCACTTAAAGAAATTTGGATCTGGCCGTCGGGAGAGCTGACGCTCACGGTTTTTGCCAGCGCTAATGGCGATGCCAAAAGCAAAGGGATAAATACTCGCATTGACTTGTCCTGGTAATACATAACGCCTAAAGAGAAATCTTAGGGTAAGGTGAATCCAGGGTGATCACATAGAAATTGCATACGTATTCAAAGGCGAGGGGCTAGCTGCAGAGGTAAAAAAGGCGAGTTGAACTCGCCTTTTTTTATTTTGTTTCGCCTGCGAAGGCTCTTGCCATAAATGGCGGCTCGCTTAAGGCGCCCTGGTGGATACCCGGGGTGTAGTATTCGGTTTGTAGTGCTTGTGGATCACAGGCGCGGAAGCCGTCGAAACCCATGCCTTTACGAGCCAGAGTCACAGACCATAAACCCGACGGGTAAATAGGCTGTGGGAATGGCAAGGTTTGCAAGGCGCCAAAGCCCACTTCCTTCATCGCACCGCGCATTTCCAATAGTAATGGCATATGCATTAGCGGGCTTTCGCTTTGCTGTACCAGCACGCCGCCAGGGCGCAGGGCTTGCAAGCAGCTTTGGTAGAAGGCGTGGTTGAACAGGCCTTCACCCGGGCCAACCGGATCTGTGCCGTCAACAATCACTACGTCGATAGACTCAGGCGCGGCTTCGCGCATGTATTTGATGCCGTCATCAAATAACAAGGTTGCGCGTGGGTCCTGGTTTGAAGTGCACAGCTCAGGGAAATACTTCAGCGACATCTCGGTAACTACTTGATCTATATCGATTTGCGTGACCGACTCTACGCTGTCGTGCTTAAGCACTTCACGCAGGGTGCCGCAGTCGCCGCCGCCGATGATCACCACGTTTTTCGGATTCGGGTGGCTGAACAGCGCAGGGTGGGCGATCATTTCATGGTAAAAGAAATTCTCGCGGGTACTCACCATGGTGCAGCCGTCAATGATCATCAGGTTGCCAAAGTCGGTGGTTTCATACATGGCAACATGCTGAAAGGGAGACTGTTTTTCTTCAAGTAATTTGTTGATACGCAGTGAGAAAGCACTGCCATCACGGTCACTGATTTCGGTAAACCAGTGGTTTTTATCTAAACTTGTCATGTGTTACATAATCACCAATAAATGAGAAACGCAATTTTGCCAGTGTGCAGGGCAATGCTCAATCACATTTTAGCTGCATTTATGTGATTTTCTATTCGCTAGTGGCAATAAGAGGTATTAAACTAGCGGCAAATTCTTGGGTCAATATTGAGAGCAGAGTTATGGAAAAGGGTCCCCTGACAGGTCACCCAGCGGGTTACCAGGTCGCTCAATCCGTTTATAACGTCAGTCATTGGAGCGATGGCTACTTTGATATTAACGCTCAGGGCGAGCTGGTGGCTTATCCCGATGGCGATAAAAATAAACCCGGTTTGGCATTAAATGCCTTAGTCGAGCGTTTTAAAGAGCAAGGCCTGACCTTGCCGGTGTTGGTGCGTTTTACCGATATTTTGCAGCATCGTGCATCGCGTTTAATTTCTGCCTTCAGTCAGGCCAAAACCGCCAAGGGCTATCAGGGTGACTATACTTGCGTCTATCCGATCAAGGTAAACCAGCAGCGCTCTGTGGTGTCCAAGTTATTGGCGCACAGCAGTGGTCAGGTCGGCTTAGAAGCCGGTTCTAAGCCTGAGCTGATGGCCATTCTCGGCTTGGCCGAAAAAGACATCACCATAGTCTGTAATGGTTACAAAGACAGTGAGTTTATGCGTCTGGCGCTGATCGGTCAGGCTACCGGCCACAAGGTCAATATTGTTATCGAAAAGCTTTCCGAGCTTGATGCGCTGATCCGCGAAATGGATGCCATGGCCCTTGAGGCGCCAATCGGTATTCGTATTCGTCTTAATTCCGTGGGTAAGGGCAAGTGGCAAAATACCGGTGGTGAGCGCGGCAAATTTGGTTTGACTGCCTCTCAGGTGCTGCAGGCCGTTGAGACCTTAAAGAAACATAATAAGCTGCATTTAATGGAGCTGGTGCATTTTCATATAGGTTCGCAAATCGCCAATATTCGCGATATCCAACGAGCGCTAACCGAATGTGCCCGCCACTATGCGCAGTTGTGCCAAATGGGCGTGCCGCTGAAAACCGTGGACGTGGGCGGCGGCCTGGGTGTTGACTACGAAGGTTCGGGCTCACGCAGCAGCTGCTCAATGAACTACACGGTTGAAGAGTATGCCAAAAACGTGGTTGCCGCCTTTGCTGAGGTGAGCGATGCCAACGATCTGGCTCATCCGGCCATTATTACCGAATCGGGCAGGGCGCTGACCGCACACCATGCGGTATTGATCACAGATGTGGTGGACGTAGAAAAAGCACCTAATAACGAGGTGGCGATAGCCGATGAGGCAAACCTGCCTAAGGTGGTGCTGGAAATGCAGCAAACCTGCGCCGGTGTTAACGCCCGAATGGCCATTGAAAGCTATCACGATGCCATGCATCTATTCAGCGAGGCTCATGCTCAATATGTGCATGGCATGCTGGGTATTGAGCAGTGGGCCCTGGTTGAGCAACTTTATTTCCGTACCCTGCACAAGGTGCGTGCTTGTTTGAGCGAGTCGGCTCGTGCCCATCGCGAAGTGATCGACGAGCTGAATGAAAAGCTGGCGGATAAGCTGTTTGTAAACTTCTCATTATTCCAGTCGCTACCGGATGTGTGGGGTATTGGTCAGTTATTCCCGGTATTGCCCATCGAACATCTAGATAAGCCGTTGGATCAGCGCGTGATCATTCAGGATATTACCTGTGATTCAGACGGACAAATTCGCGAGTATGTAGATGGTGCCGGTATCGAAGCCAGTCTGCCCATTCCACGCTATGAGTTTGGTCAGCAATATCATATTGCCATGTTTATGGTTGGTGCCTATCAGGAGATCCTCGGTGACCTGCATAACCTGTTTGGTGACACCGACTCTGTGCATGTGGAAATGCACGGTGAAGAGTACCGCCTGACCAATGAAATCAAGGGCGACAGTGTTCAGGACGTATTAAAATTTGTTCATTACGATAGTGAAGCCTTGGCGGCGCGTTATCAGCAAAGAGTCAGCTCAATGGCTATCGATGCGGCGCTGAAGCAGAGTTATCTGGATGAGCTAAATCACGGATTAAGCGGCTATACCTACTTTGAAGACTAGCCCGGGTTTGTTGCCAGTCGGCAACAGAACCCTTTTCCGTTAAAGACAAAAAAGCGCTATCATTAGCGCTTGTTTTTTATACCCAAATAGGAAAGTTGTTGTGCGTGCAGTGGTTGCTTTATTTCGGCAAATTGTGAGTATTGGCTTATATACCCTGAACACCTTATTTTGGTTTCTCCCCATAGTCCTGTGTGGTGTTTTTAAGCTTATCCCCATTAGGCCCTGGCAAAAAGCCATGAGCGCCTTGGCAAAAACCATGGCCAGTTGTTGGGTTGCGGGTAACTCCTTAAATCAAAAACTGATTACTCCTTATAAACTTAAAGTGATCGGGCTTGAGCAACTACGCAAAAAAGATTGGTACCTGCTGGTGGCTAATCACCAAAGTTGGGTCGATATTCTGGTGATGCAGCGCATCTTTCGCGGCCGCATCCCGTTTTTGAACTTCTTTTTGAAAAAAGAACTGTTGTATGTGCCGTTTTTAGGCCTGGCCTGGTGGGCGCTGGATTTTCCTTTTATGAAGCGAACCAGCAAGTCGCAGTTGAAGAAAAACCCTAAACTGCGCGGTAAAGACATAGAAACCACGCGCAAGGCCTGTGAAAAGTTTAAGGAAATGCCGGTGTCCATAGTCAACTTTGTTGAGGGTACCCGCTATACAGACGCCAAGCATCAGCGTCAAAACAGCCCCTTTAACCATTTACTTAAGCCTAAAGCCGGCGGGATCGCCTTTGTGTTGCAGGCCATGGGCGAGCAGATCAGTAAAATAGTGAATGTCACCATTCATTACCCGGGCGGTATTCCTACTTTTATGGACTTTGCTGGCGGTAGGGTGAAAGAGGTTGTGGTGCATGTGGAAGTGCGTCCACTGGACTCGCAGCTGATCGGCGACTATAGCAACGACAATGCATTTCGCGTAGAGTTTCAGCAGCATCTCAATGCTCTTTGGCAAGAAAAAGACTCGACCCTGAAGCAGCTAACGCAGCAGAATAGGAACTAATTATGCTGAAACGATTATTGCCCAAATGGCTGGTGGGAAGCCTGGCGACCTGCTTATTGCTGGTAAATACCCTGGTGTGGGGAGTGATCGTTTTTATCCTTGGGCTGGTAAAACTTATCCTGCCGTTTTATGCCACCACTGTGGTGTTGCATTGGGCCTACAGTGGCTGGCGCCTTGGCAATCGCTTGGCGTTACAGCTAGGTTGCGAGCGCTTTAATGTGCGCTTTGACGGTAAGGTCGACCCCAATGCCTGGTATCTGTTGATTGCCAATCACCTGAGCTGGCTTGATATCGTGGTGCTAAGCGCCGTTACCGAGCTGCCGGCGCCGAAGTTTTTCCTTAAGGATGAACTAAAATACGTGCCCTTTATCGGCAGCGGTGCCTGGGCCATGGGTATGCCCTTTATGAAGCGCGCCAGCAAGGAACAAATTGCCAAGAATCCAAAGTTAAAGGGCATGGATGTGGAGCGTACCAAACGCAGTTGCAATAACTTTAAGCAATACCCATCCTGCATAGTTAACTTTGTTGAGGGTTCGCGCTTTACTCCGGGTAAACAGCAGCGCCAACTCAGCCCGTTTGCCTATTTGCTCAAGCCCAAGGCTGGCGGCATCGCCTTTGCGTTACAGGTTTTAGGGGAAAGGTTTGACGGTTTGCTCGATGCCACACTATGCTATCAATCTCAGGGAACCCATATCTGTCGTGATTTTATGCTCGGACGCCTGACCCAGATAGATTTACTGGTCAATGTGCGTGACATAGCGCCGCAGCTGATCGGTGATTATCAGCAAAACAAGGCGTTTCGGGTCGAGTTCCAACAACAACTCAACGATATTTGGCAGGCCAAGGATAAGCTTATCGCCCAGCAACAAGCACCCACAGCCGCCCCCGACTGCGCCAAAGTAGTAGATAACACAGGAAAGGTGTAACTCAGCTATGACCCAAAGTCATTTACAAAAATTGCTTAAGCCCTTATTCGCCGACACCGAGCGTGCCGAGTTGCTAAGCACGATTTCAGCGACGGGTATCGGTCTGATGGCCATTATCCTGCTGTACTTCTTTTTAAGTAGTTTAATGTTGCCGGCGCTGCAAAGCCTGATGATGCGCATAGCACCACAGCGTACCTCGGCCTTGAAGCCGCTGTTGATTAAATTGAACCGTCGTTTGGCCGGCTTTATTTGCTGTGTTGCCTTTCTGGCGTCCTTCCAAACCGTGGTGCAAATCCCCGAACTTTACCTGGATATTATCCATTCCTGCGTGAAGATTTTGCTTATCGTATACGGTGGTTTTATCGTTAGCAGCATGGTGAGCATAGGCGGTGCGCTTTATAACCAGTTTGAATTCTCCCGCGAGGTGCCGATTCAGGGGCTAATTCAGCTGGTTAAGCTGATCACCTTCATCATCTGTGCGATTTTAATTTTTGCCCTGCTGCTGGAAAGGTCACCTACCTATATTATCTCCGGCTTTGGTGCCATTGCCGCGGTGACCATGTTGGTGTTTAAAGACACTATTTTAGGTTTTGTGGCCAGCATACAAATAGCCGCCAACCGTCTGGTGACCTATGGTGACTGGATTCAGGTAGACAGCTATGGCGCCGATGGCGAGGTGATCGACCTGGGTTTGAATACCGTGAAGGTGCGCAACTGGGATAACACCATCACCACCTTGCCGACCTATACCTTGGTCTCCGGCTCGTTTAAAAACTGGCGCGGCATGCAGGAGTCCGGCGGCCGGCGTATTAAGCGCTCGCTCAATATAGATATGAACAGTATCCGTATCGCCGATGACGAGTTGCAGCAAAGCATAGAGGAAACATTGCAGCTGTGTGAGTATATCAACACCACATCCTTGCCGGATAAGGTCACCAACCTAGGTCTGTTTCGTCGTTACGCCGAGGGCTATTTGAAACAGCACGACCGTATCAATAAGGACCTGACCCTGATGGTGCGTGAGTTACAGCCCTTGAACCATGGTCTGCCCATTGAATTCTATTGCTTTAGTGCCGACAAGCGCTGGATTTCCTACGAGCATATTCAAGCGGAAATTATGGATCATCTGCTGGCGGTCCTGCCCATCTTTGAGCTTAGGCCTTATCAGAGCGTAAGCGGGCAAATGAATGGCTCTAGCTAAGCGATTGTCTTAAGCATTAAACTAAAAAGCCCGGCTCGCCGGGCTTTTTAGTTGCGCATTTCAAAAACTCAGCCTCGTTAGTAAGGCAACTGCTCCAGTAGCAGTCCCAGCGCCGCAAAGACGGCAATCAGCATCAGCACAGGTGGCTTAAAGCGTTGCAACCACCACCATCCCAAGGCGACAAAAACAACGTACCACCACTGGGTTACACCAGCGGGAATTATGGGGTTATAGAGCGCCGCCAAAATAAAACCGACCACAGTAGCGTTGATGGCAGTGCTTACGCCGGCCAGCAGGGGGTTGCTCATCAGCGCTTGCCAATGACGGGCACACCCCAGCACCAGTAAGAAGCCGGGTAGAAAAATGGCCAAAGTAGCAATTAAGGCGCCCAACAAGGGGGTTGAAGGCGCTAAGACAGCACCAAGATAAGTCGCAAAGGTAAACATGGGACCGGGAATGGCCTGCGCCGCCGCATAGCCAGTTAAAAAGCTGTCGGCATCCACATCGGTCAATATGGTATCGAGTAGGGGCAACACCACATGCCCACCGCCAAACACCAGAGAGCCCGCCTGATAAAACTGGGCGCTGAGCTGCCACAACTCACCCGTAGCGGCGAAACTCAGGATAAACAGCAGGGCAAAAAGCAGCAGCGGTAGCTTGCTAAGGCCTGTGCTTGCTTTGTCTGCGTCTTGCGTTGTGCCTTCATCCTTAAAGGGTTGCAGTTGCCATGCCCCCCAGATAGCCGCCAGCACCAAGATCAATAACTGGGTATACAGGCTGGGGATTAATATCAAGGCACCCGCACTGAGTAACGCTAACGCCCGGGTATGCCAGGTGCGACAGAAGCTTTTACTCATGCTAAACACTGCATCGGCGACAATCACCACGGCGAACAATTTAAGCCCGGTGATCAGCCCCGTAGTGGCCCAAGGCAGCTGTTGTGCTCCTAATGCCAGCAGCACCATGATCAGCATGGAGGGCAGGGTAAAACCGATAAAGGCGGCGATCCCCCCGGCTAAACCGGCGCGCTCTACACCAATGGCAAAACCTACCTGCGAGCTGCCCGGTCCGGGAAGCAATTGACTAAGGGAAATAAAATGTCCGTATTGCTGCTGAGTCAGCCACTTTTTATTTTCCACAAAGTGACGTTGAAAGTAACCCAGGTGTGCCGCCGGGCCACCAAAGCTAGTGCAACCAAGCAACAGGAACTGGTAGAAGATGGATAACAATTTCATAGTTTCATTATACTTAGAGCTTGTGTAGATTATGTGACACTATAGAGGTGTTCCATTTGGTTGCAACAACATTGAGGTTGTTATGAAGATGCGCACAGGGTGCTGGGTGCCACTAATATTATCGCTGTTCATTCCCATGGCCGCTGTGCAAGCCAGCACAATTACCGTCGCTATAGATCATGCGCCTCCTTATAGTTCTACCCATGGCGCTCAGGCTAAAGGCCTCTTGCTCGATATTCTTACGCCCATCGCCGATGAGCTTGGGCTTGAGCTTAAGGTGGTCCCTTGCCCCTTTTCGCGCTGCGTGCATATGCTGGAGCAGGGCGAGGTCGATATTATGGGCGGCCTTATTCGTACTAAGCAGCGCGAGCAGGGACTGACCTTTGTTCCTCCCGCTTATATGGCGCTGCACTCATCTTTTCGTTTTTATTCCTTGCGCGCCAATGGCATAGAAATCACCGATTACGAAGATCTTTACGGCAAGCGTATTGCAGTGATGCGCGGAGCGGCGCACTTTGCCCGTTTCGATAAAGACCGGGATATCATCAAGGTGCCGGTAACCTCGGAGCAGGTGGCGGTGCAAATGCTGCTAAAGGGCCGGGTGGATTTATTTATTGGGGTTGAAGATACCGCCGAGCATGCCATGAGCATCTTGCAGCAGCCCATGCACGAATTGGTTAAGCAGCCTTATCAGTATCGCGATTCGATCTTTGGCTATATGGCCTACAGTCGCGATTTTGCCAAGACGTCCCCGGCAAAACAAATCACTTCTTTATACCAGGACCTTGCCGAAAGGGGTCAGCTAACTGAGCTGGTGAAGCCTTATGCGCTGCCGCCGATCGCCAGGTATTGATAACAAGACCATTGAAATTAGTGCAATAAATCATTTTTACTGGCTCCATTTTAACCGTAAGTTCATGCAAATCTGTTACCATCCCCCAATAGGACAAATAATAGGAAAATAAATCATGGCTAAACGACTAAACACTTTGACTCCTGTCGTGGCACTAACCTCAGTGGCATTGTTATTAACGGGCTGTCAGGCAACCAATACGCAAAAAGGCGCAGGTATCGGTGCCGGTGTCGGTGCGGTATTAGGTAAAGCCACAGGCGATCATGATGATAAGCGTATCTTCATCGGTGCCGCTATCGGTGCACTAGCCGGTGCCGCGGTAGGTAACTACATGGATAACCAAGAGCAGGCGTTTCGTGATGAGCTAGCCGGTTCTGGTGTTGAAGTTGTGCGTGAAGGCGACAACATTCGCCTGGTAATGCCGTCAAACATTACCTTTGCTACCGAGCAGTCGTACATCTCAAGCGGTTTTCATGACACTCTGAATGCCATCGCCAGCGTGATGAACAAGTACGAGAAAACCTACCTAAGCGTACAAGGTCATACCGACAGCACGGGTCGCAGCGAATACAACCAAAACCTGTCTGAGCAGCGTGCGCTAAGTGTGAAAAACTACTTGGTGAACAGCCAGATCCTGGCGGCGCGTATCAGTACTCAGGGTTACGGTGAAAGCCGTCCTATCGCCGACAACAGCACGGCAAATGGCCGCGCTCTAAACCGTCGCGTAGAAATTCAAATCGTACCTAACGTACAAAACTAAGCGGAGGCGCTGGGCTGATTAAACTGCAGCTCACAAAGCTTTCGATACAGCGGCGATTGTTGCATTAAGCTAGCATGATTGCCGCTGGCAACCACCTTCCCCTTATCCATTACCACAATTCGATCGGCGTGCATCACGGTACTTAAGCGATGGGCGATGATCAGGGTCGTACGCGACTTCATCAGTTCGGTTAATGCCGCCTGTACATGGTGCTCACTTTGCGCATCAAGGGCGCTGGTAGCCTCGTCAAGTAACAGAATTTTCGGATCTTTGAGTATGGCTCTGGCAATGGCGATACGTTGTTTTTGCCCGCCGGATAAACGCACTCCGCGCTCTCCTAAAAAGCTGTGGTAGCCATCGGGTAACTGCTCGATAAACTCATCGGCATAGGCCTGCCTGGCGGCGGCGCTCACCTCGTCCTGCGTAGCTCCTTCCTTGCCATAGGCAATATTGTGATAAACATCGGCGCTGAATAGTACGGGGTGCTGGGCTACCATGGCCATTTGTTCGCGAATATCATGCAAGCTAAGCTCGCGGATATCCGTGCCATGCAGGCGAATGCTGCCGGCACTGACATCATAGAAACGTTGTAGCAGTTCAAATAAGGTGCTTTTGCCGGCGCCGGAAGGGCCGACTATGGCTACAGTTTCGCCCTGGGTGATCTGTAAATTAAAGGCCGATAGGGCGCTTTGCTGTGGCCTGGAAGGATAATGAAAATTGACGTCAGTAAATTCGATAACATCAGCCTGAGCCTGGGTATTCAGGCTTTGTGCCTGTGTCGGGTCAAGAATTTCGCTTTGCACTTCCAGTAATTCAATCAGACGTTTGGCCGCGCCGGCGGCTCTTTGCAGCTCACCATAAATTTCCGCCACCGTACCCACCGCCATGGCCACAACTATGGCGTAAAACACAAAGGCGGCCAGTTCGCCGCCGGACATCTTCCCGCTAAGCACATCGACACCGCCGCTGTAGAGCATAAAGCTGATGCCGGAAAAGCTGATAAAGATCACAAAGGCGATAAGAAAAGAGCGCTGCATAATGCGCTTTTTAGCTACCGCAAAAGCCTTATCAACCTCGCCGTCAAAGGCGGCCAGTTCACTGCCTTGGCGATTAAAACTGTGCACGGTTTTGATGTTTTGCATCACCTCGCCGGCATAAGTGCTGATATCGGCGATGGCATCCTGTGAGCTGCTGGCCAAAGTGCGCACCCGACGGCCAAAAAGCTTCATGGGCAGCAGCACCATGGGTACGCATAAGAGCACTATCAGGGTGAGTTTCACATTGGTGATAAAGAGCATAATGACGCCGCCGATCAGCATCAGGGTGCTGCGCAGCGCCATGGATAAGGACGAGCCGACTATGCTTTGCAGCAAGGTGGTGTCCGTGGTCAGGCGTGACATGATCTCGCCGCTGCGATTTTCTTCAAAATAACTTGGGTGCAGAGCGAGAATGCGGGCAAACACTGCCTTACGAATATCGCTGCTGACCCGTTCGCCAAGCCAGGACATCAGATAAAAGCGGCAAAAGATGCCTACCGCCATCAATGCAATCAAGCTGATCAATAAAAAGACCGAGCCGCGCAATTGCTCCATGGAGCCGGCGATAAAACCCTGGTCTATCACCTGCTTCAAGCCCTGACCCAGGGAAAGGTTAATGCCTGCGGTGAGCACCAAGGCAAATAGCGCAGCGGCCACCACCCACTTGTAGGTAAAAGAAAGCGGAAAATCGGTCGTAAGTGACGTAGCGCACTTTTCTCATTAATGGATGTTTCGGTATTGGATGCAGCCATGGGGGTACCAGATTGAATTGTCCATTTGAGTGTAACAGAGCGGCGTAAGCAAATGTAATAACGCCTTTTATTTTTGCGACTAAGCTTTAACGACTATCAATTTAAAAGCGACTAATAAAAAGGAATGATAATGAAGCAGGTAAACACCCTATCTCGTGCCCTATGTGCGTTCGTCGGGGCCATGTCTCTGACCAGCACGGCGGCGCTGGCCGACTGGCGTAACGAGCCGATTTATAATCAGCAGTATCAATCCATCAACACCTGTCAGGGCCAGTATCCCAGCTATTGGCAGGACCCGAATTTTCAGCCAATGTGGGCGGGACAAACACTGACCAATGTGCCTAATCAGGCCTACGCAGGTCCGGTGTTTCAGTTATCCGATGCCTTCCCTGGCCAGCCAGTTGACGATAAACAGGCGCAGGCCTGGCGGGATAAACGCTTCGACGCCTTGTTTGCCGAGGGCACCAGCGCTAAAGACAAGTATAAGCTGGCGCTGGCCTACAGTGAGGCGGTGATGGATTATATTCTCGCCGGTAATGTGCAGCGCCAGGACAGGGAAGACTTCGATGTATGCGAAAACCAGGTGCGCCCCTGGTTCCATATGCCGTTTCAAACCTATGATGCCATGTCGGGTCGGGAGTTTACCCATGGCTTAACCCGTGAAGCGCCGGTGACCTTCTCGGTGCAGGCGGGTACCGGCACCGATCAATCCACCATGTGGGCGGTGGCTATTTACAATGCGACCGCGGCTTATACGTTGGGGCAGGTGTGGCAAGATGGCGGTGCTAAGGTGCCAAGCGACAATATTCGCTTTGATGAGGGCGCGGTGATCGCCAAGCCCTTATTTAATACCTCGACCGTGGCACAGTTGCCGATATTGACCAATATGCCCAGCTGGGACGCCAATATTTCCGATCCGGCTTTTTGCGCCTGTAAGCCCAGCGATAGCAATCGTCACGAGTGCACATTGCAGGAAGAAAGTCAGCAATGTCCGCGCAGTTATGCTCAATGGGGTGATGTAAAGCTGCTGCAATTCGATTTTGCCGTCAAAGACAGCCGTGCTCGCGATACGGGTTGGGTCTATGGCACCTTCGTCGCCGATGGCCTGCGTAAAGCGAAAGAGAAAAACCCATGGCAGCGCATCAGCCTGCTCGGCATGATGTGGGGTAATGACACACCGCCCGCTGGTCACTATGCCATCAGTTACCCTCAGGCACCCCGAGAAAATGGCTTTAAAGAAGCGGTTATTATTTGGGACAGCGTCGATGAGCTGAACAAATACGCGGGCTCAGGACGCATGCGAGCACCTGGGCACCTGGGCTGCAATCAGCGCCTCAATGGTCCTGCCGATAACAGCAACAGCTCCTGTATGTCGTGCCATGGCAGCGCTTCGGTACCGGATAAAAACTTCGATACACCCCCTTTGTTGTCGCAGTTTTCCGGCGATCAAACCCATCAATGTGTGGCGCCGCTGATCAGCAGCACCAGTGCCGGAATCGACAGAGGGGGTGACAGTGCCGAAGTGAAGTATCAGGTGGCGTTTGACACAGTGGATGCGACTTATTTTACCAATGTGGGTGCTGGAGAGTCGTTTAACATGATGGTGGTCAATGAACAGGGCCAGAAGGTTAACTTGATGCATGACAGCAATGCGCCCAATTATGCCGATGATGATACCAAGCAGTGGCGTTCGCTCGACTATTCCTTGCAGATGTCCATCGCCCTCAAGCAGTGGTTGCAATGGCAGGCCAACGCTCAGCTTGACGCTAAGCAGCGTGTCCATTTTAAAGAGCTGCGACGAAACGTCGAATAACTATTGATAAAGCCCGCATTGAACTGCGGGCTTTTTTTATATACTAATAAACATAAAACAATCATTAACAGGTTTACTTATGAACGCGATCGGCACCTTTACCGTGACACTAAACCCCCAGGATGCCTATGCCACCGGTGTCGACGGCATTAACCTTGGGCGCATGTCGATAGACAAAACCTTTAGCGGCGATCTGCATGGCATTAGCCAGGGAGAGATGTTGAGCGCCATGACTGTGGTACAAGGCTCCGCCGGTTATGTTGCCATCGAGCAGGTGACCGGTACCCTGGATGGCAGAAAAGGCAGCTTTGTGTTGCAGCACTTCGGTACCATGAATCAGGGCCAGGACCGACTCGTCCTCGAAGTGGTGCCTGACTCCGCCAGTGGCGAATTGCGTGGTCTATCTGGGCTGATGCGTATTCGTATCGATAAGGGTGTGCACCATTATGAATTCGATTACCGCTTGGAGTTTGATGATGAGTAGCGAAACGATTTTAAACACCGCCCAGTTTGACCCCAGGGTTAAGCAATACTGGCTGACCATTTGGTTGCTAGTGGCCAGTATCACCTTGTTTGGCATCGCCTTACTGCCCATTGTCGCTGTCTTGGTATGGTGGCTTGGTGGGCGCATTTTGGCGGCCATGTCGGCGACCTTAAGTGAAAAGAAGCTGGTGGTGAAGCGTGGTATCTGGGTGCGTGAGGAGAAATCCATTCCGCTTGATAAAATTACCGATGTGGCCATGACTCAGGGCCCGCTGATGCGAGTATTCGGCTTGCATAGGTTAAGTTTTGAAACCGCCGGACAGTCCGGGCCGGGAGCCTTGGTGTCCTTGCTTGGGGTGGTGGATGCGCATCATTTTCGCGAAGCGATTTTAACGCAAAAGGAACGAGCCGCAACACAGCAGGGTGAGCACCATCATGGACAAAGCGCCGCGCAAGGCGGCACTAATCAAGATAACCAGGCGCTTATGCAACGCCTGGTCGATGCGGTGGAGCGCATAGACGCGCGCTTAGCGCGCCTTGAACAAGAGCCAAAGGCCACGGCAAAGGCTTCGTCCGAAGAAGCCTCGCCTAAGGCCTAGTCTATGGCGTAGCCTAAGGCTTAGCCCAGAGCCTGCAACTGCGGATTGCCTGCCAGCATCTGCAGCTGTTGGCCACGCTCGGTGCTGACCTGGTAGGCGCGGGCCTTGATGGTATCAACATAATGCCATTGTGCCTGCGCCGCAGCGGCGCTGAAGGTCACGGTCAAAAAGCCGCGGTTTACCAGGTTGTTATAGCTCAGATCATCGATCAGCAGGGCAATCACCTGTTCCATTTGCGCTATGGCTTGTGGGTCTTGCGTGTTAAGTGACAAATACTCTTCAATACCCGGTGATGAAACCGATGCGGTAGCAAATTCGACCCCGGCGGGCTGAGCACCGGCGATGGGGTTGGCAGCGTCGGTACGCAGTTGTCCCGCCCAGCCATTGTGGGTATCACCGGCCAGCACCACCAGATTCTTCTGCGTCGCCAGGGCTGTGCCTAAAATTACTTCCCTTTCATAAGCATAGCCATCCCAGGCATCCAGATTATAAGGCAATACGGTTTCTACACGAGCGCGCTCAGCCTCGGTGACGCTGGGGTCGCCGGCTAAAATGCGGCCCTTAATTTGTGCCAGCTCGGCAAATAAAATGTTGGCCTGTGCCAATAGCGGCGCGGTGTCGCCACCTTGAGCCAGGGTGCCTTGCACCGCGGCCAATAACATCATCACCTCGGCGGGCAGATGCATCTTGGTCATCAATACCTGTTGACCTAATACCTGCCATTGCTGGCTTGAAGTGCTGATACCGTCGGTAAGCCAGGTAAGCTGCTCGCCACCAAGTAAGGTCCTGCTTGGAGCACCAATGGCGCTGGCAAAGTCGTACTGGCCTGCGGCCGTGGTGAGGTCAAAGTCGCCGTAACTGAGTTGTTCATCACGTGCCAAGACGCGGGTATCGAGCATGTACAAAGAAACCAGATTGCCGAAGTCGAAGCGACGATAGATTTTTTCTTTGTCGGCGACGTTGCGGATTGGCATCCATTCAAAATAGGCGCGCAGCGCCTGCATTTTTCGCTCTTCGAACGGGCCTTCCGAATCATCATGGTTTTCAGCACCACTGTGCCAGGTATCATTGCTGATTTCGTGGTCATCCCAGACGGTGATAAAGGCGCAATGGCCGTGCGCCGCCTGCAGATCCGCATCCTGACGATACAGGGCGTAACGTTTACGGTAGTCGTCCAGGGTAATAATTTCTTCGTTATTGTCGCTGGCTAGCTCGCGGCCAAGGGCTGCGGCGTCTTCACTGGCATAGCCGCCGGCACCATATTCATAGATGTAATCACCCAGATGCAGGATGGCATCTAGGTTTTCCTGCTTGGCGACTTCGCCATACACATGGAAATAACCGGCCGGGTAGTTGGCGCAAGAAAGTACCGCCAGTTTAACCTGATCTATGTCGCCGACGGGCAGGGTTTTACCCTTACCTGTGGCCGAGGTGATACCGTAGGAAATAAAGCGATAATAGTAGGTGGTGTTGGCATCCAGCCCTTGTAAATCGACCTTCAGGGTAAAGTCGGTGTCCGCACTCACCTCGGTTTGGCCATCATGAACCAGGGATTCAAAGTTGGCGTCGGTGGCCGCTTGCCACTGTACCTTTACGCGAGTAACGCTTGGGTCTTTGGGCGTCACGCGAGTCCAGATTATCAGGCTATCGTTAAGGGGATCGCCGCTGGCTACGCCATGGTCGAAGCTAACATTAATCTGTTCTTCGTCGCTGTCATTGTCGAGTACACAGCCGCTTAGGCCAAGAGATAAAACGGCAGCGCCAAATCCCGCTGCCGAAGCTTTTAAAAAACGTCTACGAGTAAACTGCATTGGTTTGTACCTGTTATTTTTTTATGATGCAGAGCTTATCCGACCAGTGTTACTGTTCGGTGACAAGCATGTCAACTAGAAGACGCTACATACCTCCTCGGCCTTACAGCTGATCACGGTGACATTTTCATAACCGACCCGGGTGAGTTGCTCGGCGGCTAAGGTGGCGCGGGCGCTGCTGGCACAGTGCAAATAGATAGGACGGCTGGCGTCTTTTTCTATTTCCATCAGCTTCATTTCCAGCACACCGCGAGGAATATTAATGGCACCAGTAGCCGCCTTGGTAGCGTGCTCGGCAGGCTCACGCACGTCAATTAACAGGCCGTGGTTCTCGGCCAGCTCCGCCTTGGCTTGTTGCGCATCAACGCGGCGCTGCTTGGGAACTATGGTTTTTAGTAAGTCTGGGATTGGGGTGAGCATATTATTCCTCCATGCCTAATTTGCGTAGTAAGGCCATCATTGGACACCAGCCGGAAAACGCCGATTGGATCAGGTTAACGGCGATAAACGCGGTAAACCACAGCCACATTGGGCTGACCAGATAAGTTAACAATAGCGACAATAAAATCATGATGCCAGCGATCAATCTGAGTGCGGCGGGTATTTTCATGGTAAGCCCCTTGTTGGTAATTTGTTCAATTTAATTATATTAGTAAAACCTAATTTAGCAATAGTTAATATTAGACTTTACTAATGTTAGCTTCTATACTGATTTGCATACTTCAATTCTCTAGCTTAACCGGGGGAACTCGTGGACCTGATGAAAATGGCAGACAATGCCGAGCAGGCTCAAGCCTTACTAAAACTGCTGGCCAATAAAAATCGGCTGATGATTCTTTGCTGCCTGCAACAAGGTGAGCTCAGTGTTTCTCAGCTTAATGAAAGTGTGCCCTTAAGCCAGTCCGCCTTGTCTCAGCACTTGGCGGTACTGAGGCAGGAAAACATAGTGAGTACCCGCCGTGAGAGTCAGACCATTTATTATAGCTTGTGCAACGACCAGGTACGGGCCGTACTCAACACCCTGTACACGCTGTTTTGTGAGGAGTAGGCCGTGACTTGGTTAGATAGAGGAGTGAGGGCCAGCCTGGGTGGGCCAATGCCCTTGTTTATCTTTATTATCGCCTTGGTGGCCGGCGCCTTTGCACTGCAGCAAACGCCCCGCGAAGAAGAGCCGCAAATTGTTGTGCCCATGTTCGATATCCTGGTTGATGTCAGTGATATAGAAGCCCCAGAGGTCGAACGCCTGGTGACAGTGGAGCTGGAAAAGCTGCTGGCGCAGATAAAGGGCGTTGAGCATATTTACTCGGCCACCCAAAATGGCCGCCTGGTCAGTACCTTACGGTTTGAGGTCGGTCATTCTCGCGAGCAGGCGCTGATTGATACCTATGCCAAGCTTTATGCCTATCAGGACACCATGCCGGCGGTGGTACGCCAGTGGCAAATTAAACCCATAGAAGTGGATGATGTGGCCATCGTCATGCTGGGTTTATACAGCTCGGCGCCGCAGTTATACGACGATTATCAACTGACACGTATGGCGCAGGAGCTGGCAACCCGATTGCAAAGGCTCGAAGACACCAGTGAGGTTAAGGTGATCACCGGGCGTACCCGCAGCGCCAATATCTATCTCGACAGCGCCGCCCTTAATGCCCATAAAACGACGATTTCGGATGTGCTTTATGCCCTAAGCGTGGCTAACCAGTTGCGGGATGTGGGTAAGGTCAAAGATGCTCAGGGACACTGGCGCCTGCAAGTACAAGGCGGCGATGCCTTGCGCTCATTGGAGCAGCTTGAGTCCCTGGTGGTCAATGTGGTGAATGGTCAGGCGGTGCGCCTCGACAGCGTTGCCAGCATAATCGATGGCCCCGGTGAGGCGCAGCATTATCAATGGTTGCAAACCCAGGATGGTCAGCCCCAACTGCCCATGGTTACCCTGAGTGTGGCGAAACAGGCCGGTGCCAATGCCGTGGCTGTGGCTCGCGATGTTCATGCGCAAATGCAACAGCTGCAAGATGAGTTGTTACCGCCCGAGGTTAAGGTGGTGACGCTGCGCGATTATGGTCAAACCGCCAATGAAAAGGTCAATAATCTGGGAGCCAGCCTGGTATTTGCCATAGTCACGGTCGTGCTCTTTATTGGTGTGTTCCTGGGTTGGCGTCCGGCCATAGTGATCGCCTTGGCCCTGCCCATTTGTTATGGCCTGACCCTGAGTTTTGACTGGGCCTTTGGCTACACCATTAACCGAGTGACCCTGTTTGCCTTGATCTTGGCCCTGGGCTTGTTGGTGGATGATCCGATCACCGGTATCGACAACATCAGCCGCTTCTTTAGCCATCAAGGCAGTGTGCAGGATCGCATAGTGGGGGCCATGGCGGAGATTCGCACGCCCTTGTTGATGTCGACCCTGACCATTATGGTGGCCTTTTTCCCATTGGCCTTTATAACCGGGATGATGGGGCCCTATATGGCACCCATGGCCTTTAACGTGCCGATCAGTGTGGCGCTTTCTACATTAGTCGCGTTTTTTGTAACCCCCTGGCTGGCGATGAAAATTCTTAAGCCCGAGGGCGATGAGGTGGCCGAACAAGCCCAGGCCGCCAATCTCTATACCCGGATGCTGGACTACTTATTACTGCGCCGCAGTCGTGCCAAGCTGATGCTGCTGTTGGTGTTGGTCTTGTTTGTATTCAGTGCCTGTTTACCCTTGTTGCGCGCGGTGCCGCTTAAGTTATTGCCCTACGATAACAAGAGTGAAGTACAGGTCTTGGTGGATATGCCCGAAGGCACTTCGTTGGAGGATACCTCGGCGCTGCTGAGCAAGGTGCAGGCGCTAAGCTGGCAGTTGAACGAGGTGCAAACCATAGCCGCTTATGCCGGTCAGCCGTCGAGTATGGACTTTAATGGCATGGTGCGGGGTTATTATCGCCGCTATGGCGATCATTTGGGTGAGTTACGCATCCTGTTACGCGATAAAACCGAGCGTCAGCATCAGTCCCATGCCGTGGTATTGCGTTTGCGTCAACAGTTGGCGCCACTGGCCAATAAGGGTATCAGCATCAAGGTGATCGAAGTGCCGCCCGGGCCACCGGTACTTAGTACCCTGGTTGCCGAAGTCTATGCCGAGCCCTTTGTGAGTGAGCAACAACATCGTCTTGGTGCCGAGTTAATTGCCCAGCGTTTGCGCCAGGAGCCCCATGTGGTGGAGGTGGATAGCACCCTGGAGCGCCAGCAGCAGCAACTGCGTTTTGTCACCGATAAAACCAAGGCGGCGCTGTCTGCCTTGAGTACCTCAGATGTGGTCGATGCCATAGCTGTGGCGGTGCAGGGCAGAGAAGTCGGCGCCCTGTATGTGACCGAAGAGGCAAAAATGCTGCCCATTCGTGTCTCGCTTCCCTATGCCCAGCGTGATCAGGCCCACTTATTGGCCTTGCAGGTGAAGGGGCAAAGACAAATTAGCCAGATCAGTAACGATCTCGGTCTGGTGAGCGCGCCGCAACCCCTGGTGCCTTTGTCCGAGGTGGGTGAGTTTCATCTTGAGCCACGACCGCAGGCCATTATGCGCAAGGATCTTAAACGGGTGATTTATGTCACCGCCGAGCTCAACGGGCGCACCCCGGCGGAAGTGATCGCCGATATCAGTGCCGACCGTGGCCCAGAGGAAGTGGAGCCGGTATCTTGGCAGCAACGTAGTTTCTTTAACCCAGGCGGCAGTGCAGCCTGGCAGTTGCCCCCGGGCGTTGATGTGTCATTCAGTGGCGAGGGCGAGTGGCGCATTACCATAGATGTCTTTCGCGATATGGGCATCGCCTTTGCCTTTGCCCTGGCCGCCATCTTGGTGCTGCTGCGTGTGCAAACCCGCTCCATGAGCTTATCCCTGATCATTATGTCGGCCATTCCCTTGACGGTGATCGGCATTATGCCTGGCTTTTGGCTTCTGAATCAGTTTGGCGAGCGCCAGGTTGCCGGTGCGCCAGAGCCGGTGTTATTCACTGCTACGGCCATGATAGGTATGATAGCGCTGGCCGGCATTGTGGTACGTAACTCGCTCATTTTGGTTGAGTTTATTAACCAGGCTCGGGCCCAGGGCATGGCTATTAAGGAGGCATTGGTGACCGCCGGACGAGTGCGTATGCGCCCGGTGTTGTTGACCGCGGGCACCACCTTGTTGGGCAACATAGTGATTGTTTTTGACCCCGTGTTCAGCGGTCTCGCTATCGCCATTATTTTCGGCATTATTGCCTCCACTTTATTTACCTTATTGGTGGTGCCACTAGTGTACTACCTGGTTTTTGCTGATGAGGAACACACGCATGCAACCTAAGTTAGTGATTGTCCTTGTGGTCGGCTTCTTAGTCGCTGCGATTATTTGGTTTTCCGGGGTGCTGGATCAACATCTGGCGCCTGGAACAAAACAGGCGCCCGCGCCCTACAGCGGGCAAACCCAGCGCGTTGGCAGTGAGCCGGTGGTCGCTTATGAGGCCGTACCCGGTCAGGTGATTGCCCAGCAAAATACCAAGGTAGCGGCACGGGTGATGGCGCAAATTGAGCAAATTACCGTGCGTGCTGGCGATATGGTGGAGCAAGGCCAGGTGCTGATCCGTCTCGATGAGCAGGAGCTAACCACTCAATTGCAACAGGCCAAGGCCCAGGTGCAGGCGCTGCAGGCTTCATTCACCCAGGCGCAAAAGCAATTACAGCGCGCAAAGGAGCTTTTTGCCCAGGGACTTATTGCGCAAAGCGATATAGATGCGGCCACCGCCAATCATGATAATTTATCCGCCAGCTTGCAACAGGCGGGGCAGCGCCAGCAACAGGCACAAATTGCCTTGGGTTATGCCACCATTACCGCGCCCATTTCCGGGCGTGTGGTAGAGCGCTTTGCCGAGCCGGGCGACACAGCCACGCCGGGTCGCGACTTGTTGGCCATATACAACCCACAGCAGTTACAGCTGGAATTTGCGGTGCGTGAGCGCCAGGCGGTCAATCTGCGCTTGGGCGATATGCGCCAGGTGGAGGTCCCGGCCCTGGATGTCAGCGAGGCCACCGAGTTAGTAGAAATCGTGCCCGCCGCCGACAGTGCTTCGCGCTCGCTGCTGGTGCGATTGTCGGCCCCTAAAAATGCGCAGTTGCTGCCCGGTCTTTATGCCCAGCTACAGCTGCCCTTGCCTCAGCATGAGGCGGTGATGATCTCGCCGCAGTATGTGCACAGCTACGGCCAGCTCGATATGGTCTTAGTGGTGGAGAATCAGCAGTTGGTACGTCGCTATGTGCGCCTTGGGCGAGTGATTGGCGATCAGGTTGAAGTACTCAGCGGCCTGCGCCCTGGCGATGAAATCGCTATCGATGCCAAACCACCAAGGCTATAGCCTGCCTTATTGATATGCCCAAGATCACCGCTGTCGGTGCTCTTGGGCATCCTCATTCATAAATATTTACATTATTAATATTTACTTCACCTTTGTACCTAATTAGCCATGTGATATAAGAGTAACTTTATAATAATAAAGCTAATTTAAGGACAATCAGGTGCTAACAATTCAAGGTCTTACCAAAACCTACAGCAATGGTGTGCAGGCTTTAAAGGGCGTGGACTTAGATATCCCCAAGGGCATGTTCGGTCTTTTGGGCCCCAATGGCGCGGGTAAATCATCGTTAATGCGAACCATAGCGACACTGCAAAGTGCCGACGGTGGCAGCATCACCTTCGATGGTATCGATGTGCTCAACCAGCCCCAGGAAATTCGTCGCCGTTTAGGTTATCTGCCTCAGGATTTTGGTGTGTACCCACGTATTAGCGCCTATGAGCTGCTCGACCACCTGGCCATTCTTAAAGGCTTAGACCAGGCCAAAGAGCGTAAAGAGGTGGTGGAAGGTCTGCTCGCCCATACAAATTTGTATCAACATAAGTCTAAGTCGGTGAGTGGCTTTTCCGGCGGTATGCGCCAGCGTTTTGGCATTGCCCAGGCGCTACTAGGCGACCCGGATCTGCTGATTGTCGATGAACCCACCGCCGGGCTTGACCCGGAGGAACGTAACCGCTTCCATAACCTCTTGGTGAGCCTAGGCGAGCAAAAGGTGGTGATCCTCTCTACCCATATCGTTGATGATGTCAGCGAGCTGTGCCCGAACATGGCGGTACTGGCCGGTGGCGAAATCCTGCTTAAGGGCAACCCCATCGACCTGACGCAACAGCTTAACGGCCGTATCTGGCGTAAAGAAGTGGTCACCCAGCAAGAAGCACAAGAGCTTGAACAAAATCTGCCGGTGATTTCCAAGCGTCTGTTTGCCGGTAACACCATATTGCATGTGTTTGCCGAGCAGGCGCCGGAAGGCTTTGAAACCGTGGCCAGTAATCTGGAAGACGTGTACTTCTCGACCTTGCATCAGCAACGCCTGGCAGCATCGGCCTAAGGAGGGGTTATGTTGTTAAAAATGCTCACCTTTGAGCTGCGCTATTTTGTGCGCCAGCCATCATTCTATGTGTCCAGCCTGCTGTTCTTTTTACTGGCATTTTTCGCCACCGTTTCCGATAAGGTGCAAATCGGCGGCAGTAATGTGAACGCCAACAGTCCCTATACCATCTTAATGATGACGGCGGTGCTGTTGATCTTTGCTCTGTTTGCCGTGGTGAACTTTGTCGCCTCCTCGACCATACGCAACGACAGCGAACATATGGCTGAGCTGGTGTACAGCAAACCCATAGCTCAGCGCAGTTATCACCTCGGCCGCTTCCTTGGCGCTTTTTGTGTCACCGTGCTGGTTTTTGCCTTTGTGCCGCTAGGGATCTTCCTCGGTACCTGGTTCGGCTCGTTAGTGGGTTGGTTAGACCCTGAGTTACTGGCCCCCAACAAACTGCAATATTACCTGCAGCCCTTTGTGATCCTGGCGGTGCCAACCCTCCTGGTGATGGCGGTAAGCTGCCATGTGGCGGCGCTGCGCTTTCGTACCATGATGGCGGTATATATTGCCGCCGTGGTGCTCTTTATTGGTTATAACGTGGTGTCGGTGTTTTTCGAGCAACCGGAATTCCGCTTATGGGCGGCACTGTTCGACCCCTTCGGTTTTGGTGCCTTTATGGATGCCACTCGCTATTGGACGGTGGCAGAGAAAGACACGCAAACCTTGGCCTTGGAAGGAAATGTTCTTTATAACCGCCTGATTTGGTTGACTGTTGCCCTGGTGCTCTTTGTCACCATGGGCCTGAAGGGCGGGTATCAAAGCGGCGGTAAGGATAAAAAGCCGCAGCAGGTTTCTGCTTCCATGCTTAAACGCGCGCAGCAGGCGCTTAGCAATAAGATTGCCGTGCGTCCGGCGCAGATCAGCACTAAAAGCCAGTTTTTACTGCGTACCCGCTTCGAGATAGTACAGGTGGTCTTTAGCGCGCCCTTTATGATTCTCGCGGCGCTGACCCTGTTTATGTTGATCTCGCCCTTGCTGGTGCCGGGTCAATGGTATGGCACCTCAAACTGGCCGCTGACGCAGGCGATGATCCCGCTGATCAAGGGAGTGATGGGCATGTTTATGATCATCATCCTGGTGTATTACAGTGCCGAGGTGGTGTGGCGTGAGCGCAATTCCAACTTCGGTGACATTATCGACTCTTACCCCACCCATAACCTGGTTTTTTGGGCGTCAAAGTTGTTGGCTATCACCACGGTATTGGTGCTGCTCTACGGTGCCGGCATGCTCTTTACCATCACCTATCAGTTGGTGAAGGGGCAGTTTAATATCGAACTTAGCCAGTATTTGTTCCGCCTTGGTTACCTGACCATGGTGCCTTTGGTGATGACCACCATATTGGCGTTTTTCTTCCAGGTGATCAGTCCGAATAAATACGTGGGCATGCTGCTGTTTATCATCTATTACGCCGTGAACATGGTGCTCAGCAATTACGGTTTTAGCCATAATATGTATCGCTTTGCCTCTTCGCCGGCGGCACCTTATTCCGATTTGAATACCTATGGTCACTTCTTAACCGCAGTGCACTGGTACAACTTATACTGGCTGGGTTTAACCCTGGTCTTAGCGGCCCTAGGCTATGGCCTGTGGCACCGTGGTCCGCAGCAGACGCTGCTTTCGCGCCTGCGTTTGCTGGGTTATCACTTAGGTAATAAGGGTAAGCTGGTCGCGACCTGCGGTCTGGTGATCTTTGTTGCCAGCGGCAGCTGGATATATCACAACACCCGGGTGTTGAATGATTACCAAACCCAAGATCAGAGCGAAGACCTGCGCGCCCAGTACGAGCAACAACTGGTGCAGTATAAGGATGCTCCTATTCCTGCAATTACCAAGGTGGATGTCACCGCGGATATTTACCCGCAGGAACGTCGCATGCTCGCCAAGGCCGAGGTGGAGTTTACCAATACCAGTGAGCAGCCAATCAGCCGTTTCCTGGTAAGCAAGCCAAGATTTAGCTCCCAGTGGCAGCTTAAGCTTGAGGGCGGGCAGTTAGGGGAGGAGCTCAGCGAGTTTAAATCCTGGTGGTATGAATTTGATACCCCGTTACAGCCAGGCGAAACCCGCAGCGGTGAAATGTCCGTGGTGCGTGAACATCAGGGCTTTAAGAACAGTGGCTTTGATACCCAGTTGGTTGAGAATGGCACCTTTATCAATAACTATGAACTCTTCCCGGTATTTGGTTACCGTGGCGACTATGAGTTGCAAGACCGCAACGAACGTCGCAAGCGCGGCCTGCCGGAGCTGGAGCGCGCTCATGACCTTAAAGACAGCCGTTATTACCAGCAAAGCTTCTTTGGTCAGGGTGTGGGCTTTATCGACTTTAGCGCCACCATTAGCACGAGTCTGGATCAATTCGCTATTGCGCCCGGTTACCTGCAGCATGAAGAGGTGGACGAGGAGCGTGGACGCCGTACCTTCCGTTATGAGATGGATGCGCCCATGGTGCACTTCTACAACATTATGTCGGCCCAGCTTGAGGTGAAGAAGGAAGAGTATAAGGGCATAGATATCGAGGTGTACTATCATAGCGACCATGCCTGGAATATAGATACCATGATCCAGTCCACCAAGGACTCTATCGACTACTTTACCCAGGCCTTTGGCCCATACCAGCACAAGCAGTTACGTATTTTGGAGTTCCCCGGCTATCGTTCGTTTGCGCAAAGCTTTGCCAATACCGTGCCCTACTCTGAAAATATCGGTTTTATCACCGACCTGCGCGACCCGGATGATATCGATGCGCCTTATTATGTTACCGCTCATGAAGTGGCGCACCAGTGGTGGGGTCATCAGGTGGGTGCCGCCGATGTACAAGGTTCGGCGGTTATTTCCGAAACCCTGTCGCAATACAGCGCCATTCAGGTGTTGCGTGAAAAGTATGGCGAGCAAAAGCTGCGTAAGTTCTTAAAGTATGAGCTGGATCGCTACCTGCAGGGGCGAACCCGTGAAGCCCATGAGGAAATGCCGCTGTATCGTTCGGAGAACCAGCAATACCTGCACTATCAAAAGGGTTCTGTGGTGATGATGGCCATCGCCGATCGCATCGGTGTAGAGCGCACCAATGAGGCGTTAAAGGCATTTTTACAGGCCTTTAAGTATAAAGACGACCCTTATCCAACTACCTTGGACTTGTTGTCTTACCTCAAAGCGGATGTCGATGAGCAGGAGCAGGCCTTTATCGATGATCAGTTTAAGCGCATTACCCTGTTTGAGCTGGGCGTAGAAAAGGTAGAAGTGGCCGAGCAGGCCGATGCCGATGGTAAGTTTAAGGTCACGCTAACGGTAACGGCTAAGAAGGCATTTGCCGATGGTAAGGGCAATGAAACCGAGCAGCCCATGGCGCAGCTGGTGGATATTGGCTTGTTTAGTGAGGACCCAGAGAAGTTGAGCGCCGAGGACGCGGTGATCTATCTGCAAAAGCATCAGCTCACCAGTGGTGAAAATACCCTGGAGCTGTATGTGGACAAGAAGCCGAGCTATGCCGGGGTTGACCCCCTGGTGAAGCTGGTCGACAGAGACAGCGCCAATAACATCAAGAAACTCTAATGCTGTTTATCACCGCCGGGTTCCTCTGTGGTGATATGCACAGACACCAAGAGAGGGTTGTGATCCGAACTGGTGCGCTCCAGCGTTTGCGCTGAGGTGAGGGTCACGCCTCTTATCCATATTTGATCTAGGGGTAAATCAAACACCCGGGTACGATGATCCGGTGTAAAACTGACCCTTGTCATATCTAGTTCACTCAGCAGCCCTTGCACCAGTTGCCAGCGCGCGCGACTCCAACTGTTAAAGTCTCCGGCAAAGATCACCGGCCCGGGATGAAGCTTGATTAATCCCGTTAACCGCTCCAGCTGTTGCCTATAGTCGCTGATGCCAAGAGTAAAGTTAATGCCGTGCATATTCACCAGTAATAAGGAGTCACCATTAGCCAAGGGATAGCGACTGACACTCGATGCTTTGGGGGTACGCAACCAGGGTTCCCGCTGATAAAAACGACAATAAAGCTGGGGCGACCAGTCGCTTAGCAAGGCCAGCCCGGTTTGCTGGTTGAGGCCCTTGTAGCCTGGCGAAAAACGGGTGTGGGGCTTGAGTTGTAACAGCGCCTCATCGGTGATGGCTTCTTGCAGCAGCATAATATGGCTTTGCTCTGACAGGGCGTGCAGATCTGCCAGTAATTCAGGCTTGGCCGCCTTATAAAGATTCCAGCTGAGCAGTCTGAGTTCCGATACCGGCAAGGGCATGCTGACTGGCTCACCGGGCTGGGCTAATAGGGCCGCGCAGGATTGGGGTGAGTCGGCACTAAAGGGCGACGCAGGCAAAGGCTCCGGCAGCACGGCCTGTTGCCACTGAATAAAGAGTAAATAAAGCAGAAAATAGAGACTCGGCACAGGCAGCCTTAGTAAACCTACTGATTGGCAAGATTATAGTGGCAAAAATGGCTTTAGATGCCAAACAGAAAAGATAAAGGGCCTTACGGCCCCGGTTTGCAGCAACAATAAGAGGGTATGACTTTAAGCTTAAAGCTCAAAGTCTAAGCTGTATGAAACATACGCTTTTAAATCATCATCCGCGTCCAGGTCGGTTTGCAGCAGACCAAAGGTAAAGCCCGACTTGCTGATACTGACGCCATAATCTATGTAACTGTCGTCTTCACCGTACCATTCCTGCACGGTATCGCCGCTGGAATGGCCGAAGTGAAGCGCCAGTTCGGTATCTTTTAAAATGGTAAAGCTGGCGTTGAGCTCAAGGTAGAGCATGTCTTCTTCGTCGGTGGCATCGCCTTCGGCATTGACCAGGTAACTGGCACCGGCGCTGAGCCATTGCCAGCTCACCGAGCCATAGATCTCACCAAAACCAATATCTCCCTCGGCATCCGGGTAGGCGTAATAGATATAGCCGACATCGTAGCCTATGTCGTCGATTGAACCGGCGAAGCCCGCGTACAAGTCCATTTCATAGCTGGTGCTGGCAGCATCGCCGAAATCGATATTCGACAGCCAGGTGCCAGCATAAAAGCCGGTGTCGGAGGCGTAGTCTATGCCACCGGACACCGCGGCCCCATCGTCCGACTGGGTAATACCGCGCCAATAATAGTTAGAACTGGCGGCGACATTGGCGGTGACTTCCGCCTGGCTGGCCAGCGGGGTGAGGGACAGTGCCAACAAAGCCAGCACCGGCACGTATTTCTTTTTGTTCATTTTCTCATTCCTGTAGTAACGCTGTGTTGAATATTTAGTTGGCAAGGCGTGTGCCAATAGCGGAATATTTTTTAAAAGTTACTATTTTTCAGGTGCTTGTTGGTTTTTGGGGCTGTGTTGGCTGGTGGGCGGGGAAGTGCGGATGCACTCTGGTGGTGCATATTTTATGCTTTTGCACTCATTTTAACCAAAGGTACTGCATAAGAATTCTTGTTTGGTTTTGTGTTGCTGGTGGTATTGGTTGTTAAATTAAGATCTTGTCGCGGTGGGTGAGCGCGTTAAGAAAATGGTCCGGTGGACTATTTTTAGCAAGCGAACGCCTTGAGCCAGTGAAAGGCCGGGGACGGCGCCCAAAGAGGGAGTGATTAATTTGGATGCAAGTAATTCGTCCATGAAGCTGGGTTCCTGTTCGTGACGAAGTTACGGCATACATGCCTCCACCTCCTCGCGCTGCGAAGCGGTGCTTCGGTCACTCGTCGCCCCCGCTTATCGCAGATCTCTTCGCCTTCAAGCGGCGAGAGTGCAATTATTCACTCTCTTATTTCCGCTTTCAGCCCTGCCTCGCTGTCTTAGCCACGCTTCGCAGCAAAAGCCGAGATCGAAAGCGCGAATTTTATCGGGATTTAGCTGATACATCTGTGTTTCAATTTAGGTTAACGCAAACTGTAAGTTCGATTAGAGCGAATAGCTGAATGCTCATCCTTCAACCGAAATCACAGTGTATACATCCATAATCGTTGAGTTTCTCCCATGGTCAGGAAAACGACCCAATGGGTCGTTTTTGTCGTGTCCACGTTTAGAGCAATGTAGCGTAACTTCAATGCTGGTATGCACTTACTAAATCTGTTATCAATGGTCATAGGACAAAAACGAGACAGCTTGCGGTAGAAAAACGACCCAATCGCTCGATATTAAATTGTTAGCACTCAAACGAGGTAAGTATGGAAACTATAGTTAAAACTAAAGAAGAGCTTGAGAAAGCAAAGAAATCTGGCGCAACGATAATCCTTGTCCAAGGGGAGTTAGCAGACAAGCTGAAAAAGTCAAAAAAAGTAGCAAAGCTAAGCGGTGCAGGTATCGCGGCATTAACGGCTGCGCTAGGCGTTGCAACCGTCACAGCCCCTGTAACTGGCGGCTTATCTTACCTTGCTGCCGCACCTGCCGCAGCGTTAACTGGTGTTGAGATAGCGGCGATTATTGCGGCTGCTTCTCTGGGTGTCGGCCTCATTATTGCCCTGTTTCTCGACTATGAAGAAATTGATTATTCAAAAGGTTCCCTGAAACTCAGAAAAAGACAAAAGCCATGAGTAAGTTTTTTCCAGGTCCCCCATATTTCTATATTTGCAAAAGCTGTGGTCACAAATTTACAAGGAAAGTAAAAATTGGGCTATTTTGCCCAGAATGCAAATCCTTGCGAGTGGTTGCCGATCCTAGAGTGTGCAAATAGTGCTAACAAGCGCATGTTGTCGGACTGGTTTTCCGCTACGCTCCAAACCAGCCGCAAATGCGGGCGTTATGTGTAGGACTTAATTCGAGAAAGGATAATATATGGGCAGTGAAAGCTTATTTACTCAATGTACAGGCTGCAATAAGAGTGTTTCAAAATCGGCCAAAAAATGCCCGGATTGTGGAAAAAGAATTAAGAAACTCAGTATTATCCACTGGGTCGGAATATTTTTTATAGCTTTGATAGTGATTGGCATTGCTAACTCGCCAAAGAGAAAAAATACTGAAATTCTTGCGGTCGAAAAAGTGCCTCTAGAGGAAAACATGGATTTGGAATACACATGGACTAAAGAAGCCTTTGGTTCAATTATGGAAGTTGACTTCATTATTACAAACAACAATGATGTTGATGTTAAAGATATTCAAATTGAATGTAACCATTTTGCAAAGAGTGGCACTGAAATAGATAGTAACAATCGAACTATCTATGAAGTTGTCAAACACGGAAGTAAGAAAAGATATCCTAACTTCAATATGGGCTTTATGCATTCACAAGCAGTAAAGTCCTCGTGCTTTGTAAAGAAAGTTTTAGAAGTTAAATAATTTCATTAAAAAGGAGAAGTTAAATGGCACTAATCGCATGCCCTGAATGTTCAGCTGACGTAAGTGATTCTGCATTAAATTGCGCAAAATGTGGGGTTCAGCTAAGAAAGCCAAAACGAGGATTTTTTGGCAAAATCATCAAATATACGTTCATTGTATTTAATTTACTTATGGGGTGGTGGCTTGTTGCAGGCATGGGAGCAGCGAGCGAGACTATTCAAACTGCAGGTAGTTCAGCCGAACAAGCAGGTGCTGCAATTGGAACGGGTTTGGGTGCGGCAATGATCATAGGTCTATGGGTTTTTGGCGATATCATTCTTGGACTATTCGTAATGCTTACCCGCCCCAAATCATAGATGCACCTAACAAGGTGCCAATAACCTCCGGCCGTTGAGCCCGGCGTTCACCGTCCGCTATTGGTGCTTAGCGTCCTATCGGAAATCTCAAGATTCACAGGCATCGATCTTCCCGTTTTGATTCGCGCTGGAGAAATCGGCTTTTGTTGTGGAGTCTGTCATTGATAGCGAGGCACGATGCCGAGCTAGATTTATCAGTACAGGGAGGTGCTGTTAAATCGCATCAATGACTAAGCGGAACGTTTAACAAAACGCTGAGTTCGTAAGCATTAGCGAATCACGGGTTCGCGGAGTTTCCAAAGAGGGAGTCGAATCACTCCCTCTTTGGTTGTCGTCGCCAACGCGACAAGATCTATCAGTCAAAACCACAGTCGGCGACTCGGCAAAATTTACTCAAAAGCACCTTTGTCGGCGCAGAGCACCGACCTACTTGCGGCCAAGCCAAACAACAAAAAGCGCCAGTCGGCGCCCCGACAAAAAGTTACAGATTACCCAAAAATCGCCCGCATCAAGCTAATGGTATCCGCCACACTGCGGCCTTTTTCCACTTCACTGATAATAGAATCACGTTTTGCGCGAATATGCTCGGGAATGCCTTCTTCGGCCAGGGCGCGGTCGACCAGCAGGGCAGCCGATTCCTTGGAGCGCTTTCTCGCCGTGCTGTTGGCGCTGGCCGGGCTCGCCTTAGGCTTGTGTAACAGCTTAAAGTAGTTGGATTGCTCCATGGCGTTTTTATCAAAGTAGTAGAACAGACACGGAAGCAGGGCCTTAATATCCACTAAGCGCTGTTCCTGCTCGTTATCCCCTTGCGCCATGGCGAACCATGGCTGGCGGGCCAGGGTGCAAACGATATCTTGCCAGTAGCGCTCAAAGTCGCGGTTGTTCAGTCTGGCAATATTCAATGCCGCGCATAGGGTATCGCTTTTGGCATTGGTAATGGGGGTGAACACATCGGGACGGCGCATCGCCAATAGGCGGGTGGCCGGGGCCAGGGTTGGCTTGTCATCGCTGCCGCTAAAGAGTTGCAGGTACGCAAGCACAAAGGCTTGGTAGTGCTCTAGGTTCACCTCGTCGGTGAGGGGGATATGTGCCAGTGCCGCCTCGACCGCCTGCGGTTGGTCGTCAAGAATTTGCGCAAAGGCCTTGTTGTTTTTGATGCCGGCAAAGAACTCCACATCAAAGCGATACACAGCCGGGTCGTGAGCGGCGGTGTGCTTGCCGATAAAGGCGAGGCGGTCTTCCTTGCTCATTTCCTGTAATGGCGTGCTTTTAATGCTGGCAATATGCTCGGCCAAGCTCAGGTGCTCAGCCAGCAATACACCTTCTTTATTTTGTTCAAGGTAGGCGCAGATCACCGGCCAAGGGGCAATACGCAGGGTTTTTAGCTGTAAAAAGCTAATCGCGTCCTTAAGTTGGGCTTGTAGTTTTTTCACCGTGGGCAGCTGCGTTGGCTCAAGCAAATCAAAGTTCAGGCGTTCGGTGGTCACATCAAGCAGCTCATAGGCCCAGCCGAGAAAGTCTTCAGGGTGGTGCTCTACTTTGACCGCCATCAGGTTAAGGCTGATGTCCGCCGCCTGTTTGAGGATATTCTGATAAATCTGACTTTCTTGTTCTGCCAGCGCCATTTTAGATGGCGAGATAAGCAACTTCTTCATGCTAGGTACTACGCTCCGCTTGATACATTACAGCCCCGACCGAGTCTGGTGATCCAGCGGGGCTGTGCATCATACTGAGATTGAGTTTTGTTGCAATATTGACATTCGCCTATTTATTTCAATGCTCTTAGCCGCGACTTCGCATTCGTAGCTAAGGAGTGGCCAACGCCATTTTTACAAAGCAATCACACCTGCGAGCCTCTAGGTTGCCGGTTAATATTTTTCCTTTATGTTTCTTGTGGATAGCAACTGCGTTATTCTTGCCACGAAACAACTACTTCGATTCAAAGGTGTGCAGAAGTCTCATGCTCATAGCCGCGGTTAACAACTCTTGGGCAAAACCAGCCTCGACTCTTTTCTTATCCACGTTTGCTTTATTGGCCCAATTTTATAGTCCGCAAGTCGCTGCAGATGAGGTGGCAATTTACCTTGGTTATACATTGGGTGCGAATGATGATGATCGCATAACGGCCATTTCATACAGCTTAGAGACCGAGCCATCTTTTACCTGGTTTGATGGTGTTGCATTCACTTATGGCGAGTTTAATGGCTTAGACAAGCATTATGGCTGGAATGAGTTCGATGATGTGCCCTATTTTTCAGCGGGCTTATATTGGCATCTATTGCAAGGGCAGCAAACCAGGCTTACTTTTGAGTTCGCCCCCACCTATGTAGATGGTAATTACTATTATGCTCACTACGTAGGAAGCCGCTGGCATTTTACATCCAGTCTTAGTTACACCTACTTTATTGCTCAGAGCGACGTGTTTACATCACTGCGCTACCAGCATACCTCTAACGGGGGGATTGAACCGCCGAACCCCGGGGTGGATGGCCTGGGTTTGCAACTTGGCTACCGTTGGTAAGCGGGAGCAGGCAGCTATCATCATATATTCATCCATCTCGACTACAATTACACTTTTATAGCCAATAGGTTATGCTACTAGTGTTGTCTCAAAAGGAACGAGGTTAAGCATGAAAACCCTTGCCAAGGTATTAGGTATTATTATTGTCGTGATCATCGGCTTGTTGATCGCGATTCCATTTTTTATTCCGGTCGATGCCATCTTTACTAAGGTGTCCGAGCAGGTGGAGAAAACCACCGGCCGTACTTTGACCATTGCCGGTGATAAAAACTTAGCGATTTTCCCGTCGCTACGCCTGGAGCTCAATGATGTCAGTTTTAGCAACATGGCCGACGGCTCACGCGCCAACATGGCGACCATGAAGCAGCTGGATATTCATATTCCCTGGACGTCACTCTTCTCCGGTGAAGTGAAGCTGGATAAGTTCGTTATTCGCGAACCGGATGTCTTGCTGGAGACCAATGCTCAGGGCAAGGGCAACTGGCAGTTGTTTGATAAGGTGGCCGAGCAGCAACCTGAGCAAACGAAATCTGGACAGGTTAGCCTTCCTGAAAACTTCGATATCGAACTCGGTGAAGTCGCCATCTATGGCGGTCAATTTACCTACCTTGATGGCCAAACCGGTGCCAAGCAGCAAATTTCCGACCTGGAACTGGCGGTGTTATTGCAATCACTGCGTAAACCGCTGGAGCTGAAAGGTGGCATTACCTATATGGCGCGGCGCTTTAACCTGGATGTGGTGGTCGATAACCCTATTAAAGCCATTGAAGGACGCCCGTTTGCGGTAACTAAAACCGTCGAGTCGGATTTGGTTAATGTTGAATTTAAGGGGCAAATCGCCGATCAGGGCCAAAATATTAGCGGTACTTTGCATCTTGATGGCGACTCGGTAAAAGACATCGCCAAGTGGCAGGGTGTTGAGCTTGATGCCAAGGATAACGCCTTTAATGCCTTCAGTGTTGATGGCAGCATGCAGATGCAAGGTCAGTCCTTGACCATTAATAAGCTAGTGGCCAAGCTTGATGAGCTTGCCATCGAGGGTATGAGTACCATCAACCTGGGTGAGCGTTTGGCGATTAATGCCAATGTTGACCTCGGCATGTTGGACCTAAACCCGTATCTACCTGAACCAACTGAAGCAGCAGAAGCGCCAGCTGAAAAACCGGCCGAGGATGCCAAGGGCGATGCCAAGGCTCAGCCAATCGTCTGGGATAACACCAAGATGGACCTGTCAGCACTTAATAGCCTGGATGCCAACGTGGTGGTGCGTTCAAGCGGCTTAAAGGCACGCGACATTACCCTAGGGGAAAACCAGTTCACCTTGAAACTACAAAATGCCGTGGCGAATTTAAGCATGGATAAGTTTGTGGCCTATGAAGGCCAGGGTAAAGGTACTGTGATGCTTAACGCCAAACAGGCGCCGTATCAAATCAATACTAACTTCAGTCTGGCAGGCATCAATGCTGAGCCGCTGCTAACCGATGCAGCCAAGTTCGATAAGCTGATGGGCAAGGGCTCTATTGATTGGCAGTTGAGTACACGGGGCCAAAGCCAAAAAGACTTTGTGAATGCCTTAGCGGGTAAACTGAGCTTTAACTTTGCCGACGGTGCAGTGAAAGGGGCCAACGTGGCTGAGCTGGTGCGTAAGGCCAAGGAGTTGATCAAGGGTAACACCGCAGCGCTGGCCGATGGTTTAAATACCGGCTATGACGAGTCGCAAAAAACAGACTTTACCGCGCTAACGGGTAGCATGACGTTTACCAATGGTGTGGGCACTAACTCAGACCTGTCTTTGCAGAGCCCGCTTGTTCGTATCTCGGGTGAGGGTGAGGTGGATTTACCGGCGACCGAAGTGAACTATCGTTTAGTTACCGGTATCGTCGATTCCATCGAAGGTCAGGGCACCACGGATGACAGCACAGGCTTTAAAATTCCGATGCGTATTAAGGGCCCATTCCACGATGTGGGCATTAAGCTAGACGTGGCCGATGCGGCCAAGGAAGAAGCCAAAGAAAAAGTTAAAGACAAGGTAAAAGATAAGCTCAAGGGCTTGTTTGGTGGTTAATTGACCCCATATAGAAATTTAGCAACAGGGCGCTTTATGCGCCCTGTTTGTTTTGTAAGCAATTGAACCTTGGGGCAATTGAATGACTGGTAGGGGAAAAGGCCAGCTTAAGGGCATTTATCGCAGGCGAATATGCGTGTAGATACAGCCCCTTGGTCGGGAAATTAATTAAAAATTAGCCTACCTTTTGCGCGCCATTACTGATACAATTGCCCGCCCTCAGCAGTCATACAGCATAAAAGTTGCCTGATTATTGAGCGGATAAAATATTTAATGCCTTAATTTTTAAAGAGATTTAGGCTGTTTGTAACTACACCGGAGCATCTAAAATGATCCAAATGCAAACTCAGCTGGACGTTGCTGATAACAGCGGCGCTCGCAAAGTGCAGTGTATTAAAGTCCTTGGCGGTTCACACCGTCGTTACGCATCGGTTGGTGACATCATTAAGGTTTCTGTTAAAGAAGCTATTCCTCGCGGTAAAGTGAAGAAAGGTGATGTTAAAAACGCAGTAGTTGTGCGTACCAAAAAAGGCGTTCGTCGTCCAGACGGTTCTTTGATCCGTTTCGATAGCAATGCTGCAGTTATCCTTAACGATAACCTTCAGCCAATCGGAACTCGTATCTTCGGCCCTGTGACTCGTGAACTTCGTACTGAAAAGTTCATGAAGATCGTTTCACTAGCACCAGAAGTACTATAAGGAGTCGATCATGGCAGCAAAAATCCGTCGTGATGACGAAGTAATCGTACTAGCCGGTAAAGACAAAGGTAAGCGCGGTAAAGTGCTTTCAGTTGTAACTGAAACTGGTCGAGTATTTGTTGAAGGCGTAAACCTTATCAAGAAGCACCAAAAGCCTGTTCCTCAGTTGAACCAAGCTGGCGGTATTGTTGAGAAAGAAGCGTCTATCGACGTATCAAACGTTGCGATCTACAACTCGGAAACGGGTAAAGCAGATCGTGTGGGTTTCAAGTTTGAAGATGGCAAGAAAGTGCGTATCTTCAAATCTACTGGTAAAACTATTTAATAGTTGGAGTAGAAGATGGCGAAACTGCATGAAGTATACAAAGACAAAGTAGTAGCAGAACTTCAACAGAAGTTTGGTTACAGCTCTGTCATGCAAGTCCCTCAGATCGAAAAGATCACATTAAACATGGGTGTGGGCGAAGCCCTAGCTGATAAGAAAATTCTAGAAAACGCTGTTGCGGACCTAGAAGCAATCTCTGGTCAGAAGCCTCTAATCACTAAAGCTCGCAAGTCAGTTGCAGGCTTTAAGATCCGTGAAGGCTACCCAATTGGTTGTAAAGTAACCCTACGTGGCGAGCGTATGTGGGACTTCTTTGAGCGTTTGGTTTCAATCGCTATCCCGCGTATTCGCGATTTCCGTGGTGTAAGCGCTAAGTCTTTTGACGGTCGCGGTAACTACAGCATGGGCGTACGTGAGCAAATCATCTTCCCAGAAATTGATTATGATAAAGTAGATCGCGTTCGTGGTCTTGATATCACTATCACTACTTCTGCGAAAACGAATGATGAAGGCCGTGCGTTGTTAGAAGCGTTTAACTTCCCATTCAAGAAATAAGGGTAGGGTTATGGCAAAGAATTCAATGAAAGCGCGCGAAGCAAAGCGCACTAAATTAGTAGCACAGTACGCTGAAAAGCGTGCGGCACTTAAAGCTATCATCAGCGATGTTAACACATCAGATGAAGAGCGTTGGGACGCGGTTCTGAAACTTCAGAGTCTACCGCGTGATTCTAGCCCTGCACGTCAACGTAATCGTTGTAACATCACGGGCCGCCCACATGGTTACCTTCGCAAGTTCGGCCTAAGCCGTATCAAATTACGCGAAGCTGCTATGCGCGGTGAAGTTCCTGGCCTTAAAAAGGCTAGTTGGTAATAGAATCACGGGAGTAAGACTATGAGCTTGCAAGATCCTATTGCGGATTTGTTCACACGTATCCGTAACGGCCAGACTGCGAAGAAGGTTTCTGTTTCAATGCCATCTTCAAAGCTGAAAGTAGCAGTTGCTAAAGTGCTAACTGATGAAGGTTATGTATCTGGTTACTCTGTAACTGAAGGTGCTAAGCCTGAGCTTGCTATCGAACTTAAGTACTTCGAAGGCAAAGCTGTAATCGAAAATATCCAGCGTGTTAGTCGCCCTGGTCTACGCATCTATAAGAAGCGTGACGAATTACCTAAGGTAATGGGTGGTCTAGGTATCGCTATCGTATCAACTTCTAAAGGCCTAATGACTGACCGTGCTGCACGTAGTGCTGGCGTTGGCGGTGAAATCATTGGCTTTGTAGCGTAATCGGAGGGGACTATGTCGCGTATAGCAAAGGCACCTATTAATGTTCCTGCCGGTGTAGAAATCACGCTAAAAGGCCAGGATATCACAGTTAAAGGTAAGAACGGCGAACTTAGCCGTACGATCCACGAGGCTGTTGAAGTTTCATTCGAAGAGAACGTAATCAAAACGAACCCAGTTGAAGGCGTTGCTAACGCTTGGGCTCAAGCTGGTACTGCTCGTGCACTTATCAACAACATGATTGTTGGTGTAAACGACGGTTACGAGAAGAAGCTACAACTTGTTGGTGTTGGTTACCGTGCTGCGGTAAAGGGTAACGTACTAGATCTAACTCTAGGTTTCTCACACCCAGTAAACTTCGAGATCCCAGCGGGCGTCACTATTGAAGCTCCAAGTCAAACTGAGATCGTTGTTAAGGGCGCAGACAAGCAGCTAGTTGGTCAAACTGCTGCGAACATTCGTTCATACCGTGAGCCAGAGCCTTATAAAGGTAAAGGTGTACGTTATGCTGACGAACACGTGCGTCGTAAAGAGGCTAAGAAGAAGTAAGGTAAGACGATGGATAAGAAAACAGCTCGTCTACGTCGTGCTAAGCGCACCCGTAGAAATTTTATTGAACAAGGCAAAACTCGTCTTGTTATCCACCGCACGCCACGTCACATTTACGCTCAGGTAATTAGCCCTGAGGGTACTGTACTGGCTGCTGCTTCTACTGTTGAAAAAGCAATTGCTGAAACAGTTAAAGGCACAGGCAACATCGAAGCTGCGCAAGCAGTGGGTAAAGCAGTTGCTGAACGTGCGGCTGAAAAAGGCGTTAGCGCAAGCATCGCTTTTGACCGCAGTGGCTTTAAATATCACGGCCGTGTGAAGGCGCTTGCTGATGCAGCGCGTGAAGCCGGTTTGCAATTCTAGGAGTAGACAATGGCTAACGTAGAAGCAAAGCAACAACAGCCTGATTTGGCTGAAAAGCTAATCGCGGTAAACCGTGTGTCTAAAGTGGTTAAAGGTGGTCGTATCTTTAGCTTCACTGCACTAACAGTAGTTGGTGACGGCGCAGGTAAAGTAGGTTTTGGTTATGGTAAAGCACGTGAAGTTCCTGCTGCTATTCAAAAAGCAATGGAAAAAGCACGTCGCAACATGATCAACGTAGACCTTAAAGGTAATACACTTCAGCACCCTATCAAGGGTCGTCACGCTGGTTCTAAAGTGTACATGCAGCCTGCATCTGAAGGTACAGGTATCATCGCCGGTGGTGCGATGCGTGCAGTACTAGAAGTAGCTGGTGTACAGAACGTATTATCAAAGGCTTACGGTTCGACTAACCCGATCAACGTTGTTCGCGCAACAATTTCTGCTCTTGAGAACATGAAATCTCCAGAAGCAATTGCTGCGAAACGTGGTCTTAACGTTGAAGAGATTTTGGGGTAAGACACCATGGCAAACACAGTAAAAGTAACTCAAGTACGTAGCTCTATCGGTCGTTTACCGAAGCATAAAGCTACATTACGTGGCCTTGGTTTACGTCGTATCAACCACACTGTAGAGCTAGAAGATACGCCTTCAGTACGTGGTATGATCAACCAAGTTTCTTACATGGTTAAGGTTGAGGGGTAATTCGATGAACTTGAATACACTTTCTCCTGCTGCGGGTTCTAAAACACCTAAGAAACGTCTTGGTCGTGGTATTGGTTCTGGTCTAGGTAAAACTGGTGGCCGTGGTCACAAAGGTCAGAAATCACGTTCAGGCGGTAAAGTACGCGTTGGTTTTGAAGGCGGTCAAATGCCTATGCAACGTCGTCTACCTAAGTTTGGTTTCACTTCACGTAAGTCGCTTGCGTCTACTGAAGTAAATCTATTCGAAATCGCTAAAGTTGAAGGCGATGTGGTAGATCTAAACGCGTTACAAGCAGCTGGTCTGGTTAAGAAGAACATCCAGTTCGTTAAAGTAGTTAAATCTGGCGAAGTTTCTCGCGCGGTTACCGTTAAAGGTCTTAAAGTGACTCAAGGTGCTCGTGCGGCGATTGAAGCTGCCGGAGGCAAGGTAGAAGAGTAAGGAAGTACTTTATGGCTAAACCAGGTCAAAATATGCAAAGTGCACAAAGTGGGCTTGCGGAGTTGAAGCGTCGTTTACTATTTGTTCTCGGAGCTATCATCATTTACCGTCTAGGTTCATTCGTGCCGATCCCTGGGATTGACGCCGCTGTACTTGCCGAATTCTTCGAGCAACAAAAGGGCACCATTGTTGAGATGTTCAACATGTTCAGTGGTGGTGCGCTTGAGCGTGCTTCAGTGCTTGCACTGGGTATTATGCCGTACATCTCGGCCTCGATTATCATGCAACTATTAACGCATATACATCCTGCGATGATAGAGCTGAAAAAAGAGGGTGAGGCTGGGCGTAAGAAAATTAGCCAGTACACGCGTTATGGTACGCTCGTGCTTGCTACATTCCAATCAATCGGTATTGCTACTGGCTTACCGAACATGATGGAAGGGTTAGTTGTTAACCCTGGCTTTGGTTTCTATTTCACCGCTGTGGTGAGCTTAGTAACCGGCTGTATGTTCCTCATGTGGTTGGGCGAACAAATTACAGAACGTGGTATCGGTAACGGTATCTCAGTGCTGATTTTTGTTGGTATCGTAGCTAACCTGCCGTCTGCTATTGGTTCGACAGCCGAAATGGCGCGCCAAGGTGAATTGAACATTTTGGTACTGGTATTGATTGCGGTAATCGTATTTGCCGTTACTTACTTGGTGGTTTTCTTTGAACGTGGTCAACGTCGTATCGTTGTTAACTACGCGAAGCGCCAACAAGGTCGTCAGGTGTACGCTGCTCAAAGCACACACTTGCCGTTAAAAGTGAATATGGCTGGGGTTATTCCACCAATCTTTGCTAGTAGTATCATTCTGTTCCCTGGTACAATTGCAAGCTGGTTCGGCCAGGGTGAAGGTCCTGTAGCTGACGTGTTACAAGCTATCTCAACAGCGTTGACCCCAGGTCAGCCTCTGTATGCGATGGTCTTGGCAGCGGCTATTATCTTTTTCTGCTTTTTCTATACTGCGTTGGTGTTCAACCCGCGTGAAACTGCAGATAACCTGAAAAAATCTGGTGCATTTATTCCAGGTATTCGTCCAGGTGAGCAGACATCGAAATACATTGATAAAGTAATGACACGCCTGACATTGGCAGGTGCCTTGTATATTACCTTTATCTGTCTGGTGCCCGAGTTTATGACCATGGCATGGCAAACGCCATTCTACTTCGGCGGTACATCAATTTTGATTATCGTTGTTGTGATCATGGACTTTATGGCACAAGTACAGACCCATCTGATGTCACATCAGTATGATTCTGTGCTGAAAAAAGCGAACCTTAAAGGCTACGGCCGCTAAGGTCTGTTACGGAGTTGAGTAATGAAAGTACGTGCTTCCGTTAAGAAAATCTGCCGTAACTGCAAAGTAATCAAGCGTGCTGGTGTAGTACGCGTGATCTGCAGTGAGCCTAAGCACAAGCAAAGGCAAGGCTAATTAAACAGTCATGCAGGCTGAGTATCCTACTCGGCCTGTGTTTTTAATATTGGTTTGGTTATCGCTTGAGTATCCTTACGGGCTTTTCAAGAAGATGATTACCAAACTTTAAAATAGGAGATGTGTTAGTGGCCCGTATAGCTGGCATTAACGTTCCTGACCATAAGCATGCAGTTATTGGTTTAACAGCAATTTATGGTGTAGGTAAAACTCGCGCTAAGGCGATCTTAGCTGCGACTGGTATCGCCGAAACCACAAAAATCGGTGAACTTTCAGACGAAACACTTGACGTACTTCGTGAAGAAGTTGGCAAGTACACTGTTGAAGGTGATCTTCGTCGTGAAGTTACTTTGAACATCAAGCGTCTTATGGACCTTGGTTGCTTCCGTGGCTTACGTCACCGTCGTTCGCTTCCACTTCGTGGTCAGCGTACTAAGACTAACGCGCGTACTCGTAAGGGTCCTCGCAAGCCTATCAAGAAATAAGGTGGGGTAAGTTATGGCTAAAGCACCAATTCGTCGTAAGAAGGTAAAAAAGCAAGTTGCTGATGGTATGGCTCACGTTCATGCTTCTTTCAACAACACTATTGTTACTATTACAGACCGTCAAGGTAATGCACTATCATGGGCAACTGCCGGTGGTTCAGGTTTCCGTGGTTCACGTAAATCTACTCCATTCGCTGCTCAGGTAGCTGCAGAGCGTGCAGGTACTGCTGCTCAAGAATACGGTTTAAAGAACCTAGAAGTTTTCATTAAAGGTCCAGGTCCAGGCCGTGAGTCTGCTGTACGTGCATTGAACGCTGCTGGTTTCCGTATCACCAACATCACTGACGTGACGCCAATCCCTCATAACGGTTGTCGTCCACCGAAGAAACGTCGCGTATAACAATAGGTTAGGAGAAAGAACATGGCAAGATATTTGGGCCCTAAGCTCAAGCTAAGTCGTCGTGAAGGTACTGACCTGTTCCTTAAGAGCGGCGTACGAGCTATCGACTCTAAGTGTAAGCTAGAGAACGCACCTGGTCAGCACGGCGCCCGTAAAGGTCGTCTATCTGACTACGGTCTACAGCTACGTGAAAAGCAAAAGGTTCGTCGTATGTACGGCATCCTTGAGAAGCAATTCCGTAACTACTACAAAGAAGCTGCTCGCCTTAAAGGCAACACAGGTGAAAACCTACTTCAGCTTCTAGAGCAACGTCTAGACAATGTTGTATATCGCATGGGTTTTGCAAGCACACGTGCTGAAGCACGTCAGCTAGTAAGCCACAAAGCGGTTATGGTTAATGGTCGTGTTGTTAACATTCCTTCTTTCAACGTTTCTCCTGAAGACCAGGTAGAAATCCGTGAGAAGTCTAAGAAACAAGCGCGTATCGTAGCAGCTCTAGAATTGGCTGAGCAACGTGAAAAGCCAACTTGGGTTGAAGTTGACGGTAAGAAAATGGAAGGTACTTTCAAGCGCCTACCTGAGCGTTCTGATCTGTCTGCGGACATTAACGAACAACTAATCGTCGAACTTTACTCGAAGTAAAGTTAAGAGTTAAGAGAGGATAAAATGCAGGGTTCTGTAACCGAATTCCTAAAACCAAGGTTAGTCGATATCGACGCTATCAACCCGACTCGTTCAAAAGTGGTTCTTGAGCCGCTTGAGCGTGGTTTTGGTCACACTCTAGGAAACGCACTACGTCGTATTCTGTTGTCATCTATGCCTGGATGTGCAGTTACTGAGGTAGAAATTGATGGCGTTTTACATGAGTACAGCGCGAAAGAAGGCGTACAAGAAGACATCATTGAAATCCTGCTAAACCTGAAAGGGTTGGCGGTAAATATCGAAGGCAAAGATGAAGTTTTTCTGACCCTGACTAAATCTGGTGTAGGCCCTGTGACTGCGGCAGATATTCAGCACGATGGCGACGTAACAATCGCTAACCCTGATCACGTAATTTGTCACCTAACGACAAATAATAGCGAGATCAGCATGCGTATTCGTGTTGAGCGTGGTCGTGGTTATGTACCAGCGTCTAGCCGCGTATCCTCTGAAGACGATGAGCGTCCAATCGGCCGTCTGTTGCTTGATGCATCATTCAGTCCGGTTGAGCGTATTGCGTACTCGGTTGAATCAGCACGTGTTGAACAACGTACTGACTTAGACAAGCTAATCATTGATATGGAAACGAACGGCACTTTAGATCCTGAAGAAGCGATCCGCCGTGCGTCAACTATTCTTGCTGAGCAATTAGAAGCATTCGTAGACTTACGTGATGTTTCTGAGCCAGAAGAGAAAGAAGAGAAGCCAGAATTCGATCCTATTCTGCTTCGTCCAGTTGATGATCTTGAACTAACAGTTCGTTCAGCAAACTGCTTGAAAGCCGAGCAAATTCAATATATCGGTGATTTAGTACAGCGTACCGAAGTTGAGCTTCTTAAGACACCTAACTTAGGTAAGAAGTCTCTAACTGAGATCAAAGACGTGCTTGCATCACGTGGTCTTTCTCTGGGCATGCGCCTAGAAAACTGGCCGCCAGCAAGCCTAGCTGAGTAATCTAGATCACTATATTTAGTTTAGTTAGAAGGATAGGGTCATGCGCCATCGTAAGAGTGGTCGTCAATTAAACCGTAACAGCAGCCATCGCAAAGCGATGTTCAGCAATATGGCTGGTTCTTTGGTGAAGCACGAAATCATCAAAACAACATTGCCTAAAGCGAAAGAGCTGCGCCGTGTAATTGAACCTTTAATCACACTGGCTAAGACTGATAGCGTTGCAAACCGCCGTTTAGCGTTTGCTCGCACGCGTGATAAAGAAGTTGTTGGTAAGTTGTTCAGCGAGATTGGTCCTCGCTACGAAAGCCGTCCTGGTGGCTACACTCGTATTTTGAAGTGTGGTTTCCGTGCTGGCGACAATGCACCAATGGCTTACATTGAACTAGTAGATCGCCCAGTTGCGACTGAAGAAGTTCAAGAAGACGCGCAGTCTGCAGAGTAAGTCTTAAAAAGACACAAAAAGCCGAGCTTATGCTCGGCTTTTTCTTTATATGGCCAAAATAAAACGTTTCCCTCTTCTATATATAGCTATTTGGCTACTCCTTTCTCTATATAAAACAAGCTAAATGTAACCAAATAGATCTAAAACAGATCTTTAACCGTTAAATACATCGGTTTTAGTTTCTTTTTTGCGCAAACGATCCATTTTTGGCAATTTTCTTTAAAAAAGGGGTTGCGTCGAAATCGAATCTCCCTATAATGCGACCCCACTGAGACGGCAGGCAGCAACGCATAGCGAGGCGCTAGCGGCTCAGGGAGTCAAATAAAACTTAAGTTTAGAAACTTTAAACTTTCTCAAAATTAAGTGTTGACAACAAATCAGGGTTGAGTAGAATGCACAGCCCTCGAGACGCGAAAGCAACTCGAAACGTTCTTTAAAAATATGAAGCAATCATCTGTGTGGGCACTCGTACAGATTGAGTTCTAACAGCAGATTCTAGTTCGCTAGATGA
>NZ_PQCF01000004.1 GCF_002964765.1 Pseudoalteromonas sp. T1lg88 | reverse complement strand
CGTAGAAATGGTAATGCCTGGCGACAACATCAAGATGACTGTTGAACTAATCTGCCCAATCGCGATGGACGAAGGTCTACGTTTCGCGATCCGTGAAGGTGGTCGTACAGTAGGTGCTGGTGTTGTAGCAACTATCGTAGAATAAGCTTTTACGCTTAATAAAAAGGCGCCCTAGGGCGCCTTTTTTTATGCGTGAAAAACCTTATAGACCTGCTTCACGGCCGTGAATTGTAGGTCAGGCTTCAGCCTGACAACCCCTGTATCTCCCCACACAGCCTTTTAAGCGTGTTCATGTCAACTCTACTAGCCTTTTCAATTTAATCTCCCCAGAGCTCTCTGTAGTGCGATCTTGTCGCGTTGGCGACGACAACCAAAGAGGGAGTGATTCGACTCCCTCTTTGGAAACTCCGCGAACCCGTAATTCGCGAATGCTTACGAACTCAGGTTTTTGCTAAACGCTCCGCTTAGGCTGCAACACGATTTAACGGTACTTCCCTGTGCCGATAAATCTAGCTCGGCATCGTGCCTCGCTGTCTTAGCCACGCTCTACAGCAAAAGCCGATTTCTCCAGCGCGAATTTAAACGGGAAGCTCGATACCTGTAGGTCAGGTTTCAACCTGACAATTTTTGTCGGGCCATCGACTGTGGCGGTAATTAATAGATCTTGTCGCGTTGGCGACGACAACTTGAGATACAATTCACCTTAGGTGCAAGTAATTCGTCCCTGAAGCCTGGTTCCTGTCGGCATCCTTGCCTCCACTTCCTCGTGCTGCGACGATTATCAATCGTCGGTCACTCGTCACCCCTTGGAACCCCAAGGCGCCCGTAATTCGCTTGTGCTTACGAACTCAGGTTTTTGCTAAACGCTCCGCTTAGGCTGCGACACGATTTAACGGCACTTCCCTGTGCCGATAAATCTCGCTCGGCGTCGTGCCTCGCTGTCTTAGCCACGCTACGCAGCAAAAGCTGATTTCTCCAGCGCGAATTTAAACGGGATTAGGCTGATACACCTGCGTTTCAATTTAGGCTAACGCAAACTGTAAGTTGGATTAGAGCGAAGCGGCCGTTGATAATTTTCGACTAAACCGTTTATAACGCAAATTGCGTGCATATTCAGGAAAACGACCCAAGCGCTCGTTTTTATCCCATACACAATATTCTTATAGTGAATGAATCCTAAAAGTGGCAGCAACTTACATTGTTTGATACAAATAGACCAATCATAAAAGCGAGCAATGTTTCGGTAGAAAAACGCGCGATTAGCTCGCTATAAACATGTTAGCTGATTCGTGATAATTATCTGATCACTAAGAAAAGTTCATAGGTGCGCTTTAGGAAAGGCTTCTTTAAATGCATTTAAAATTACAGGCAAGTCGGACTAATACCATTTCAAGTTTAGTAGCTCATATTTAATCTGATAGACTGTTTAAAGCGAGCTTTAGACGTTAAAGTCGTACTGAAGTATTGGTGTAATTGTAGAATATTGAGAAAACTAATGGTAAAGGAAAATGATAATGGCTTTTTAGCCACTCTTAGCAAAAATATACAAAATTTTAACAAACATATATCAGAATTTAATGATGGTATCGAAGAGTTTAATTTAAAAAAGAAACAGGAAACCGCAGAAGGATGGTGTCGAATGTTTGACTTAAAATATCCAACAGGGGGTGATCTCAAAGGAGAAGATGCTGTAGCCGTTTCAGAAATTGCCCAAATAGCATTCAGAAATAACGATTGGAGTATCATAAATAAGCTTAAAGATGCAGGCGTTCTTCACAAATAATTGGCTGTTTTTTTGTTTAATAGCATGCTTTTGGCCAATTAGTTGTATTAACCAGTGTCATTCTTAATACACTTTCTTGGGCGTTCTACAGTATAACGTTACTGTCAGTTGAATAATCAGCTAACAAGCGCATTAAGTGATGGGACTGCTAACGCTTGGCCCGGTTCCGCTTCGCTTCACAGTATAGCCAAGCATTATCAGCCCCTTATGCGGGCGTTAACAGTCTCAATCGAGGGGATCATAGTAATGAGTGAGATTAGATATCCATACAAGCCCAAACTATTTGTAGCTATCCTTTGTATTTTGTTTTTTGGCATTTTTTCCTATTTTACGGGTCAGGTTGCCAGTGAAAACGATAGGGGCCTGATCTTAAACCGGGTAATTGAATTCTCAGCAACAGGTGCCTCTATTTTTTACTGGGCCATCACCGGGCTCTTTGGTGTTCTTTCGATTTTGGGCGCTGTACTCCTGTTTAAAGGTGTTACATCTAAGAATGAGTTAGTCCTTACTGATGAATATATTCAGGCCCCTAAAAGCGGAATTAGCAATAAAATAGTTACCGTGAAATATGAAAATATAGAAAATATTACAGAGCAGAAAGTCCAAAAAAATCTATTTTTAAATATTTTTCATGATGGCGGTAAACTTACACTTGTATCAAGTGTATTGCCCAAGAAAGAAGATTTTGAGTATGTTAAAAGCCATATAGTAAGTCGTATAAACTGTTAACAATTCAATCAAGCCGACGCCTGCCGGCGCGGCTCATTGAGGCGTTAGCCTTCATGGAGACTTATGAGTAAGCCTTTAATTTACATCGATCAGAATATAATCGGATTGCATTTGCAGGGCATTATCAGCCTAGCTAAGCGGGATGATGTAACTTGGGTCTACTCAAAGGAACACTTTGCGGAGATTAGACGTTCCGATGAGCCCGCGAAGTATTTAGATGTACTCGATGCTATAGATGCAAAAATATTGGATCTTGTTCTCGACGAGAACTGGAAGATTGCTGGTGAAGCCCGGTTAAATGAGAGCGGAACACCTCATCAGCATTATGATGCCTATATTGAAGCAAACAGGGATGTGAATTTCGACGATACTCTTTTTGACCCATTTCAGGTGTGGGTTAACGGTGGCGGAGACGAAGGGCCATTAAAAAATCTATCCGAAAAATTCGCACACCAAATTCTCAGTCTAATTTCTGAGTTGCCTTTTGATACTACCGAAATGATCGACAAAGTTAAGTCTATAAAGCCCAAATTTGATTCTATGATCGATGACATGATCTTGAATGGAAATGATATAGAGAAAACTAGGGCGGCTTTTGGCGATGAGAAAGGCGCTATCGGTAGCATCTCAGGAGAGAAGGAGGTCGAAAAAATTTGGGAAATAATATCTCCAACAATGCAGGGAGCTGATATTAGTTGCGATCAATTTTTTGGCTTTGATCCTTTAGAAAAGCAAGGTTACGAGTCTTGGCCGATGTATCTCGGAATAATCGGATGCAATGCGGTACTTGATATATTAGGTTTTCAAGCAGAGAAAAAATGCCGGAAACTAAATAAAATTCATAACGTAAGAAGCGATGCCGGCCATATAGCAATGGGTGCGTACTGCTCAGCAATCCTATCTGAGGATAAGCGTTTGATAAAAAGAGCAAAAGCCATATACGGATATAAAAATATAGGAACTTCTCCTATTTGGGTCACACGAGAGGCTAACAAGTCAATCCAGCCGACCGCTGACGCGTCGGCTGATTGAGGCGTTCCCACAGTCCGCTTTTGGCACTTAGCGCCTTCTCGGACACCTCACAACTAACAGGTATCGATCCCCCGTTTTGATTCGCGCTGTAGAAATCGGTTTTTGTTGTGGAGTGTGCTAGAGACAGCGAGATAGGGATATCGAGCTAGGTTTACCGAGGTAGGACACCTCGTTAAACCGTGTCGAAAGCAAAACGAAACGCTTAACAAAAACCCGAGTTCGGAAGCATTAGCGAATCACGGGTTCGGGGGGTTTCCAAAGGGGGAGTCGAATCACTCTCCCTTTGGGTGTCGTCGCCACCGCGACAAGATCTAAAATCGAAGGGCCTTTCTCAAGGTTAGAGCCTCGCCTACAGACAAGGCTCAGAAACAATCCCGCATTAAAGCCCGGCGCTTTTACTTCTCTTCTCCACCACCGCAGCGGTCATCCTTGAAATACAACACAAGTCCCCGGCGCTGTTGTAAATCTTAATCTCCCATACCGATGAGCGGCCGCCCAGGTGCACGGGTTTGGTCACGGCTTTGAGCGTGCCGGTGCGTGAGGCTTTGAGGTGGTTGGCGTTGATCTCCTGGCCGACGCAGTAATATTTATTGATGTCGACGGCGAAGTTGGCGGCGTAGCTGGCGACGGTTTCGGCCAGTACCACGTAGGCGCCGCCGTGGACTATGCCGATGGGGTTGTAGAGCTCGTTGTCGATTGGCATGGTGGCCACCAGGTAATCCGGGCCGATTTCGCTGATTTCAATGCCGAGTTTGGTCATAAGCGTGCCCTTGGCGCCGACGCCGAGGTCGAGTTTGCGACAAAGATCAAAATCGATTTCCTGAGCCCAAATACTTGGGGTGTTTTCGCTTACACTCGAGTCTGGCTGCTCTGTGACCGGTAGATCGTTTTCATGATTCTGAATACTCATACAGATTCCTTATACGGCGGCATGGTTAAAGGGGGTTATTTGCACTCATTGGCACTGTGCTCCACATAGTGCTGCACTCGCCTGGGCTTCTGCAAGCCTTTTACGACGGTTAGCGAGCGCAAAAAGAGGAACGGGGCGGCGATATCTTCGGCGGCCTGGCTATCACCTGAGGGCCGGATTTGACTAGACTGTCAGTAACGACCTGGGTGTAAATGTTGAAGGAGGGTCTATGGACTTTCAATCCGTGTATGATTTTTGGTTTAACCAGTGCAACAGCGAGGACTGGTTTAAAAAGAGTGCGACCTTCGATGCCAGGGTTACCGAGCTGTTTGCCAAGACTCACCGCGCCGCCAGTCGGGGGGAGCTCTATCATTGGCGTAGCAGTGCCCACGGTGCCCTGAGTGAAATTATCGTGCTCGATCAATTCTCCCGTAATATCTATCGCGATACCGCCAGCGCCTTTGCCCAGGATGCTCAGGCCTTATGCCTGGCTCAACATGCGGTAGAAAAGGGCTACGACCTGCTGCTCAATGAGCAGGAGCGTGGCTTTTTATACATGCCTTATATGCACAGCGAAAGTGCCGTCATTCATATGCTTGCCGAGCACCTGTTTCGGCCTTTGGAGAGTTATTCCTATGAGCTGACCCATAAGGCGATCATCGACCGCTTTGGTCGCTACCCGCATCGCAACGCTATACTCGGGCGTCGGTCGACACCAGAGGAAATAGCATTTTTAGAAACGCCCAACAGCAGTTTTTAATCGGCCTCACTCACCCAGTTACGTGCTTGCTCCATCTGGTCATATTGAAAGGCTCTGATTTCGGCACTGATAAAATGCGCCGTTAAATGCTCGCCGAGCATGGCCAGGGGAGAGTCGGTAACTACGGCTATCCTGCTGATTCTCTTATGGTGGTCGCGGGCAAAGCGCAGGTGCGCCGACAAGGCCGCAAACGAATCCCAGCCGGGAAAGTGACGGGTGGCTATCATTAGCCCCTTGAGTCCACCATGACGCTCTATATAGGGATCTATAATACGTACGGCGGCTATAAAGTCGGCGGCAGACAACTCGCCATGGGGGGTAAATACGCCAATATCATGTTCATTATCTAGGCTGATACAGAGCATATTGGGTTCCTTCTTTCATTTAAAATGCTTCGATGCGAAATCGGCTACCTATAACTGTAGGCGCTTTTTCAAGTATTTGCGCAGTCGCTGATACAGCTTAGAAATAACTCCTGACTGTGGAAGCAGCAAAATCATTGAATATATTTGCGATTTTCTGACAACTGTATATACTCACAGTTAAATGTACTGTATGGAAAACCAGTTGTATGCGCCCTTTAACTAATCGCCAATCGCAAATTTTAGAGCTGATCAAAGTCTTTATTAAAGACACCGGCATGCCGCCGACGCGCGCCGAAATTGCACAAACATTAGGTTTTCGCAGTGCCAATGCCGCCGAGGAGCACCTTAAGGCGCTGGCCAAAAAAGGGGTGATCAGAATGAAACCCGGTGCCAGCCGCGGTATTCAGCTGGTTGAGGAAGAAGAGCCGGAGCAATTAGGCCTGCCGCTAATCGGTCGGGTTGCCGCCGGTGAGCCCATTTTGGCGCAGGAGCATATCGAGAGCCATTGCCAAATCGACCCCATGTTGTTTAAACCGGCGGCGGATTATCTGCTACGGGTTAACGGCATGAGTATGAAGGATATCGGCATTCTTGATGGCGATCTGCTGGCGGTACACCGTGCGCAAGTGGCCGAAAACGGTCAGGTGGTGGTGGCCCGAGTGGGTGACGACGTAACCGTGAAGCGCCTGGAAAAGGCCGGCCGCAAGGTTTTCCTGCATGCGGAAAACGAAGAATTTGCTCCCATCGAAGTCGATTTAGAACATGAATCCTTTGATATTGAGGGCTTAGCGGTTGGTGTAATTCGAAACGCCGACTGGATGTAGTTTTTATTCGGTATTTTTGCCCCCGATACGCCGTTTATTGGGGGTTTTACGGCGCTTTTCTCCTTTCTTTCCTTACGCGCTAACAGTTTGAATATCCCCCAAATATTTATTTAAAAAAGAAAAACAAAAACGCTTCATTTCTTGCTATTCGCTCAATTCTTGACTAATTGGTTATATTACAGGCTTTGCTGGTTGCTTTTTGCGCACTTTGTTTGCAGAAAATTGAATCGGCCAGTCCAAGCATAATAATAACGAAGATTGGCTAGCAGTAATTGCCTCTTCCCTTTTTGCGTTGCGCGTAGTTAAGGAGATGGTACATGAAGCAGCTTTGCTCCCTCATGTTGCTGTGTTTGTTTGCTCCCCATCTGGCCTTGGCCAACAGCAAGTACAACTTGCGCCCCGGGGTGACGGATATCAGCGAGAATGTTTACCAATTGCATATGACGATATTTATCATCTGCTGTGTGATTGGGGTGATCGTATTCTCGGTCATGTTTTGGGCCTTGCTCAGGCACCGTAAATCCAAGGGCGTTACCGCCGCCACCTTCCATGAAAGCACTAAGGTCGAAATTCTTTGGACCGCTATTCCCTTTCTTATCCTTATCGGCATGGCGGTGCCGGCGACCAAGACCTTGATCGCCATGGAAGACACCAGCAAGGCGGACATCACCATTAAGGTGACCGGCTCGCAGTGGAAGTGGCATTACGAATACATGGGCCATGATCTGGGCTTTTATTCGCTGCTGGCCACCCCTCAGGAGCAAATTCAAAATGCCGAGAATAAAGGCGAAAACTACCTGCTGGAAGTGGATAAGCCGCTGGTGATCCCAACCGGTAAAAAAGTACGTTTTCTGATGACCTCGGACGATGTTATTCACTCCTGGTGGGTTCCGGACTTTGCGGTGAAAAAAGACGCCAACCCAGGCTTTATCAACGAGGCCTGGACCAAGGTTAACGAAGAGGGTATCTATCGCGGTCAGTGTGCCGAGCTGTGTGGTCAGGACCACGGCTTTATGCCCGTGGTGGTTGAAGCGAAATCCCCTGAGGAGTTTGATATCTGGCTGGCGGCGCAAAAACAAGCGATGTTAGACCAGGCCGATGCCGATGCTGCCTTACTCGACCAAACCCTGTCTCATGACGAGCTCATGAGCACTGGTGAGAAGATCTATATGACCCGCTGCGTAGCCTGTCACCAACCGACTGGTCTCGGCGTTCCCGGAGTATTCCCGGCAATCAAGGGCAGCCCAATCGCGACCGGCGAAATCAAAGACCACATCGATATCGTGGTACACGGTAAACCTGGCACCGCCATGCAGGCGTTTGTTAGCCAGCTCACTATTAAAGAGCTCGCGTCCGTTGTTACTTACCAGCGTAATGCCTTTGGTAATGACACCGGCGATACGGTGCAACCAAGTGCGATCCAGGCCTTTATTGATGGGGAAGAACAATGAGTACAGCAGCTGCAACACACGAACATCACGGGCCTGCGACTGGCATTAAACGCTGGCTCTTTACCACTAACCATAAAGACATAGGCACGCTATACCTGCTGTTTTCGCTGCTGATGTTTTTAACCGGCGGCGCCATGGCCATGGTGATCCGCGCCGAGCTGTTTCAGCCGGGATTACAATTGGTCGACCCGCACTTTTTTAACCAGATGACCACGGTGCATGGCTTGATCATGGTTTTCGGTGCGGTGATGCCGGCCTTTACCGGCCTGGCCAACTGGATGATCCCCATGATGATCGGGGCGCCGGATATGGCCTTGCCGCGCATGAACAACTGGAGCTTCTGGATCCTGCCCTTTGCCTTTGCCATCTTGCTGATGTCGCTGTTTATGGATGGGGGCGGCCCGGCCTTCGGTTGGACCTTCTACGCGCCGCTGTCGACCACCTACAGCAACGACAATACCGCGCTGTTTGTGTTTGCCATCCATATTATGGGTATCAGCTCCATTATGGGTGCCATTAACGTCATAGTGACTATCGTCAACCTGCGGGCGCCGGGCATGAAGTGGATGAAGCTGCCGCTGTTCGTATGGACCTGGCTGATCACCGCCTTCCTGCTGATTGCGGTAATGCCGGTTCTGGCCGGGGCGGTGACCATGGTACTGACGGATAAATACTTCGGCACCGACTTCTTTAATGCCGCCGGTGGTGGCGATCCCGTGATGTTCCAGCATATTTTCTGGTTCTTCGGTCACCCCGAGGTGTACATCATGATCTTGCCGGCGTTTGGTATTATCTCCACCATAGTGCCCACCTTCTCGCGTAAAAAACTCTTTGGCTACTCCTCCATGGTGTATGCCACCGCGTCCATTGCCTTGTTGTCCTTCGTGGTCTGGGCGCACCATATGTTTACCACCGGCATGCCGCTGGCCGGCGAGCTGTTCTTTATGTACTCCACCATGTTGATATCCGTGCCCACCGGGGTCAAGGTGTTCAACTGGGTGGCGACCATGTGGCGCGGCTCCATCAGTTTTGAAGCGCCGATGATGTTTGCCATCGCCTTTATCGTGCTCTTTACCCTGGGCGGCTTCTCCGGCCTGATGCTGGCGATTACGCCGGTGGATTTCCAATACCATGATACCTACTTTGTGGTGGCGCATTTCCACTATGTGCTGGTTACCGGGGCGGTGTTCTCCATTATGGCCGCGGCCTATTACTGGCTGCCGAAATGGACCGGGCATATGTACAACACTAGGCTGGCGAAGTGGCACTTCTGGATGTCGCTGATCAGCGTCAACGTGCTCTTCTTCCCCATGCACTTTGTTGGCCTCGCGGGCATGCCCCGTCGTATCCCAGACTATGCGCTGCAGTTTGCCGACTTTAACGCCATTATCAGTATCGGCGGTTTTGCCTTTGGTCTATCGCAGCTGCTGTTTGTGGCCGTGGTGTTTAAGTGCATCAAGGCTGGCGAAAAGGCCCCGGCCAAGGTGTGGGACGGAGCCGAGGGTTTAGAGTGGCAGGTGGCTTCACCGGCGCCGTATCACACCTTTGAAACGCCGCCCGAGGTGAAATAAATGAACCATATGCCGCTGTTAAGAAAGCTCTTATTAGGCACCCTGGCGATGTTCGCCTTTGCCTTTGCGCTGGTGCCCTTGTACGACGTGTTCTGCGATGTCACCGGCCTTAACGGCAAGCCCTCCATGGAGCAGGCGCGGCAAAGCGAGCGGGTGGATAACAGCCGTGAGGTTACCGTGAGCTTTACCACCCATGCCCAAAGCGGTGCGCCCTTTAAGGTCAGCGCTCAGCAGCAGTCTGTGGTGGTGAAGCCCGGCGAGATGAGCCTGGTGACCTTTGCGGCGGCCAATACCAGCGATCAAGCCCGGGTGATGCAGGCCATTCCGTCTGTCTCTCCTGGGTTAGCGGCAAAATACCTGCATAAACTGGCGTGCTTTTGCTTTGACCAGCAAACCTTGCAGGCCAACGAACAACAAGAATATCAATTAAGATTTTATGTCGATCCGGCGTTGCCCCCCGAATACGAGGAGCTAACGCTGTCATATACGCTTTTTGATATCAGCGCCAAGCATAGCGAGTCGTTAGTGGCGGCGGCGCGATAACCCAAATGAGGCATGAATATGAGTGAAGAGTATCAAAAGTACTATGTGCCGGCGCAAAGTCCCTGGCCGATAGTCGGCGCGGTGGCGTTGTTCTTTATTGCCGCCGGTGCCGGTCTAACCGTGATGCAAATGGAGCAGGAAAGTAGCCATGGCCATTACCTGTTATTTGCCGGTATTGCCGTGTTGCTGTACATGCTGGTGGGCTGGTTTCGTAATGTCATCAGCGAGTCCCATGGCGGTCTCTACTCGATGCAGATGGATCGCTCCTTTAGACAGGGCATGAGCTGGTTTATTTTCTCCGAGGTGATGTTCTTTGCCGCCTTCTTCGGCGCCTTGTTCTACGCCCGTATGCTGGCGGTGCCCTGGCTCGGTGGTGATGGCAATAATGTGATGACGGGCGAAGTGTTATGGCCGGAATTCACATCTGCATGGCCGCTGGAAAACACTCCGGATGGCACCAGCACCCAGGCCATGGGCTGGCAGGGTCTACCGCTTATCAACACCATTATCCTCTTGGTGTCGTCGGTAACCTTGCAGTTTGCTCACACCGCCATAGAAAAAGATAAGCGCACGCCTCTGACCCTATTCCTGCTGTTGACCATAGTTCTTGGTATCTGTTTCTTGGGCCTGCAAGCCTATGAATATGTGCATGCCTATCAGGATTTAGGACTGAAGCTGGATTCCGGCATTTACGGCAATACCTTCTTCTTGCTTACCGGCTTTCACGGCCTGCACGTAACCCTGGGCACCATAATGCTTATTGTGGTCTGGATCCGGGTGTTAAAGGGCCACTTTAGCAGCGAAAAGTATTTCGCCTTTCAAGCGGCGGCCTGGTACTGGCACTTTGTAGATGTGGTGTGGCTGTGCCTGTTTGTATTTGTGTATGTGTTGTGATCGGTGATTGATTAAAGCGCAGCAGACCAAACTGCTGCGCCAGCAAAATAATAATAAGTACCAGGATGCACAGGGCAACGCGTTTGCCCAAATAGCGCGACATAGGCACCTTGTTATCGGCTTTTATCATCGCCAGTAAGGCGCGGAAAAGGGTGTAAATGACGGTCAGCAAGAGCGCAATAATTATAATTTTAATAAGCAAGATACGGATACTCCGAGGTTGGTGGTTGAGTGTTTACAGCTAAGCTTAGCGCAATTTTATGGATAGGGCTGGTTATCCTCGCGGTAACTGTTTGTACTCGCTTGGGTTTTTGGCAACTTGAACGGGCAGAACAAAAACAGCAAAGACAACAGCTGCTGGATTCCTGGTCGGCTCAGGGCGTTATGCCTTTGACCAAGGCGCTGCGCTATATCGAAAGCGAAGATGCCACAGGTTTGCAGGTAGGCTTCGATGCCAAGCTGCAGCGTGAATACTGGCTGCTGGACAATCAGGTGTATCAGGGCCGGGTCGGCTACGATCTGCTGGCACTGGCCTTGCCTCCGAGCTCCAGCCACTGGCTGGTGGTCAATCTGGGCTTTGTGCAGGCGCCAAGTGCGCGCAGTGAGCTCCCCGCCATTGAGCTGCCAGCGCAGATCACCCTGCGCCAGGCGCTGGTCAAAGAAGGGCCGCTGGCGCAGTTTACCCTGAGCGACAGCCAGGCGGAGCAGGGTTGGCCTAAACGTATTCAAGAGATCGCCATCACCCAGATGAGCGAGCAAACCCGCAAACCCATATATCCCTTTATGGTCTATGCCCAAGATGCCATTGATGGCATAGGCGCCATCCCCCATTACCAGCCGGTCACCATGTCCGCAGACAAGCACAAGGCGTACGCCTGGCAGTGGTTTTTAATTGCCCTGGCGGCCTTGGTGATTGCTTTAAGTGCCTATTGGCGAGCAAGGAGAACGCATGCAGCTACCTAAACCCCTTATGTTATTTATCGGCTGCTTTTTGCTGCCCATTGTTGCCGCCGTGGCGGTTTTGTATTCCGGCTGGCTGCCCGGCCATCAAAGCAATCAAGGGCGGCTGATGAGCGAGCAGGTAGAACTGAGCGACTGGCAGCAATACCCGCCATCGCCCTGGACCATAGCCCTGGTTAATACCGAGCCCTGTCAGGGCTGTGCGCAGCAATGGCAGGACTTGCAGTCGCTCTATGTGGCTCTGGGTAAAAATAAAGACAAGGTGCGCATTGCCGTCTTGGGCGAAGCAGCGCCCAAGGCGCAAGACATGCCCAGTATTCATATTAACAGGGCTCCGGCGCAGCTGAATGCCGGCAGCCTGTATTTAATCGACCACCATGGTTTGGTGGTGCTGGAGTATGACTTTGCTCCACAAGCCGACGCCAATCGCTTGGTACACAAGGGATTGTTGAAGGACTTAAAAAAACTACTTAATTATGCGCGTAGCAGTTAAAGAGGCCAGTATGACAAAAAACTATAAATTTCTGGTGTTAACTACGGCTTTATTGGCCGTGTTGGTGGTGGGCCTGGGGGCCTATACGCGATTGAGCGATGCCGGTCTGGGTTGCCCCGACTGGCCCGGCTGTTATGGCTTTTTAACCGTGCCCGATAAGGCCCATGAAATCGCCGCGGTGGAGGAAAACTTTCCCGGTATGGAGGTGGATCAGGGTAAGGCATTGAAGGAAATGGTGCATCGTTACTTTGCCGGCACCCTGGGGCTATTGATCCTCGCCATTGCCCTGTATGCGTGGCGTTATGGCAAGCAGGTCCGTATGCCGGTGCGTTTGCCCACGGTGCTTGTGCTCTTGGTGATCTTCCAGGCCATGTTGGGTATGTGGACCGTGACCATGAACCTGCAGCCTCTGGTGGTGATGGGCCACCTGCTCGGTGGTTTCTCCATTGCCAGCCTGTTATGGCTCTTGTATTTGCGCAACCACAGTCGCCCCGTGCCCGGTGGCGACCCAGGTGCCAAAAGCTTGCAGGGCTGGAGCATGGCAGCCTTGAGTATGGTAATAGTGCAGATTGCCTTAGGGGGCTGGCTGGCGGCCAATTATGCCGCCGCCCATTGTGTTGGTTTTCCCCTGTGTGAAGGCAGTGAGGCGTTTTCCCTGGCCGAGGTGTTCCATTTGCCTATGGAGCATGCCAATTACGAGTATGGGGTGCTCTCCTACGAGTCGCGCATGTCTATTCACCTGCTGCACCGCTTTGGCGCTCTGATGACACTCTTGATTGTCGGTGCGGCCATGTGGCGGGTATATAAAGCTGCCTATTCGCGCACCATTAAAAATGCGGCCTTAGCGGTCGGTGCCGCCCTGGCGGCCCAACTCACCCTGGGAGTTGCCCTGATCTATTTGCAGATCCCCTTGTTGATGGCGCTGGCGCATAACCTGATGGCCCTGCTGTTGCTGCTGACCCTGGTGCGGTTGTGCTATTTACAAAAACGAAAATGTTAGGCGCGAAGGAGAAGAATTATGAGTAAAGCAATAACCTTAACACCCTCTCTGTCGCACTGTGCAAGCTGGCGCGATTATCTGGCCATGTGCAAGGGCAAGGTGGTACTGATGCTGGTACTGACCGCCTGGGTTGGCCTGGCCCTGGCGCCGGATATGGGGCGCTCCTGGGGGCTGCAGCTGATCAGCCTGCTCGGCATTGGCCTGCTATCGGCGGCGGCGGCGGTGATCAACCATATTGTCGACCGCGAAATAGACTCCAAGATGGCGCGTACCCGCCATCGCCCGGTGGCCCAGGGGAAGGTCAGTGAGGGACGGGGCTTTGCCTTTGCGGCGCTGCTCGGTGGCATTGGCTTTGTTGCCCTGGTCGGCGCTGCCAACTGGCTGACCGCCTTGTTAACCCTGCTGGCGCTGGTGGGCTATGCGGTGGTTTATACCCTGTTTCTTAAGCGGGCAACGCCGCAAAATATCGTCATTGGTGGTTTGGCCGGCGCCATGCCGCCGTTATTGGGCTGGGTGAGTGAAACCGGGCAGCTGGCCGCCGCGCCTTGGCTTTTGGTGATGATTATTTTTGCCTGGACGCCGCCGCACTTTTGGGCTTTGGCCATTGCCCGTGAAGCGGATTACCGCCGCGCCAATATTCCCATGCTGCCGGTCACCCATGGTATCGATTTTTGTAAAACCTGCGTGCTCGGTTATACCGTGCTCTTGGCTCTGGTCTGTGTGTTGCCCTATCTGATCGGCATGTCCGGGCTCTTCTATCTGCTGGCGGCATCGGCGCTTAACCTGATGTTTATCGCCTATGCCTGGCGCTTAAAGCGCGAGCCTCAGCATCAATCGGCAATGCGTGTTTTTAAGTTCTCTATCCTGCATTTAATGTTACTCTTTGTCGCATTATTTATTGATAAGTGGGTATTTTATGTCGCTTAAGTGGTGGCTGATTGGGGCGCTTACAACCTTGACTCTGGGTTGTAGCAAGCCGGAATTGCAGGTGGAGGCCTTGGTGTATGAGCAGCCACGGGTGATAAATGCCTTTAGTCTGGAAGATCAGCATGGCGAGCGAGTTGGTGTGGCCGATTTACAAGGGCAGTGGGATATGCTGTTTTTAGGCTATACCAGCTGCCCGGATGTGTGCCCCATGACGCTGGCGAAATTGCGTCAGGTCGAGACGCAAGTAAAAGATCATAACCTGAATGTGTGGTTTGTATCTGTGGACCCTCAGCGGGATACGGCGGCGAAACGTCGCCAATATATCACCTACTTTAACCCTCAGTACAAGGCGGTTTCGGCCCCGCATCAGGACCTCTATCCCTTTGTGCAAAACCTCGGGCTGATGTACGCCATTAGCGAGCAGCAGGAAGGCGACTACCTGGTGGATCACAGTGCTTCCGTGGTGCTGGTGGACCCGCATGGGAAGATCCGCGCCATCTTTAAGCCAGAATTTGTTGCCGGCTCGGTACCGACCATCAATACCGAGGTCATGGTACGCGAGCTAAAGGCGATTATTGATTATTACCCTGGGTGATCACCCAGGGTTGGGAGAACCACAAATAACGCCCCGATTTGTGCAGCGACGGGGCGGTGCAGTTATAGCGGGCGCGGCCGGGTTTTAAATTCTGTTTGGCCTGCACGGTCACGTGATTGCCGTCGAGCCACTTGATCTCTGCTTGACCCTGGCCGGAGACATAGCAAGCAAACTGATTGTTATGAAAACCCTTTTCGGCAAATTCCAGGGTGACCTTGGGACGCGGTTCGGCGGTTACAGTGTCGCTATAGTCGAGCTTGGCCAGGGCAAAGGGCAAGGACTCCAGCTTGGTCGCCAGGGTTTCCAGGTCGGCATAAAAACCAGAAGCAGGGAAGCGCGGCAGGCGGGTAAAATCATTGCCCGGGCCCAGGGCACCCGAGTGCTGACCTATGCCTATATAACCTAACTCTTTCACCACCTGCTGCAGTGCCTTATCGAACTCGCCATAAGGGTAGGCCAGGTATTTCAGGCTGTAGCCAATTTCCTCTTCGATGCGTTTTTCGGCACTGGTGAGGTCGGCTTTAATGCGGTTGCGCCATTGCTCTTCGCTTTCTCCTTCAAGGCGATGATGGAGATAATCATGACGGCTGCTGTGGTTGGCAATCAGGGCACCCTGTTTGCTGAGCTCCTTGAGTTGTGCCCAGGTCATCACATAGCCTTTTTGTTCGTCGATCAAAGCCGGATTAACAAAGATGGTGTAGGGGTAGCCAAATTCCGCCAGTATAGGGGCGGCCTGCTCGATATTATTGTCATAGCCGTCATCAAAGGTGATAGCCAGGGTTTTATCGTCAAAGGTTTGCCCTTGTTGCAGACCGCTTAGCAGGGTATCCAGGGCAACTACCTTAAATTCATGCTGCTGCAAATACTGTAAATGGGCGCGAAAGGTGTCGGCTTCGACACTGGTTACCTTGGGCAGGGTTTTACTGACGTGATGATACTGTAAAATAACCGCTGCCTGGGCAGAGGCGCCAAACAGGGCGCATAAAGAGAAGAATAAATGGGACAATTTTCTATACATAACAACACTCACCATAAAAGCTTATTGCTGCTTGCCGGGCCCATGATTCTATCTAATATCACGGTGCCTTTGCTAGGCCTGGTTGATACCGCGGTTATCGGCCACCTCGGCAGCGCCCATTATTTAGCAGGTATTGCCCTGGGTGCAACGGTTATTTCCATCTTGTTTTGGCTCGCCGGCTTTCTACGTATGAGCACTACCGGGCTTATCGCCGCCGCCTTTGGCGCCGAAGACAAGCAAGAGCTGGTGCAGGCGCTGCAAAAAAGCTTAATGCTGGCGCTGGCGGTGGCGCTGCTCTTGTTGCTGTTACAAAAACCTTTGGGGTCGCTGATGGCGCTGCTTGCCGATGCTTCGCAGCCAACCATGGAGCAGGCCTTTAATTATTTTTATATTCGTATTTATAGCGCCCCGGCGGCCTTGGCGAATCTGGTGCTGCTGGGCTGGATGCTTGGCGTGCAATACGGGCGTGGTCCATTTTTACTGGTGCTGCTCACCAATGTCATCAATATCGCTTTGGATATTCTCTTTGTAGTCGGCTTTGGCTGGGGCGTTAAGGGCGCGGCCCTGGCCTCGGTGATTGCCGATTATTGCGCTTTGGCCTTTGCCCTGTGGTTGGTATCGCGTTTGTTTGCCAAGCTGCAGTTGCACTGGTGTTGGTCCTTCGGCGCTCGATTGCTGCAACTGGGTGCCCTGCTGCGCCTCAATGGCGATATTTTCCTGCGCTCTTTAATGCTGCAGCTGTGCTTTAGCTTTATGACCTTTTACGGTGCCCGCTTAGGGGATGTGGTGCTGGCCGCCAATGCGGTACTACTGAACTTTCTGCTGTTGATCAGCTTTGCCATGGATGGCATTGCCTATGCCGCCGAGGCCAAGGTGGGGCAGGCGCGTGGGGCGCAATCCGTGCATCGTATTAGAATGTGGGTAAGTATTAGCTTACAGTGGGGTGCTGTATTTGCGGTGCTTTATGCCGTGGGCTTTTATGTTTTTGGGGAGCAGGTGATCCGCTTGCTCACCGATGTGCCCGAGGTTAACAGCCTGGCTATCGCCTATTTGCCCTGGCTGGTGCTGATGCCGCTTATTGCTATGAGTTGTTTTTTATTCGACGGTATTTTTGTCGGTCTTATGCGTGCCAAGGATATGCGCAACACCATGATGCTGTCTGCCTTAGTGGGCTTTTTCGGGGTCTTTGTGTTAACCCAGGACTGGGGAAATCATGCCCTGTGGGCAGCTATGACCGCCTTTATGGCGCTGCGTGGCATTAGTCTGGCGGTGCGTTATCGTCAATTGCTAAAGGCGGATGCTTTACTGAATAACAAGACGAAATGATTGGCAAAAATGCCGAGGCCGATAAGAAAGGGTTTGAGGCTGCGCTTGGGCTTGGCGCCCAAGCGCTAATCAGCGTCGCAAACTTAGTAGTAAGAGTGGTCGCCATGGCTGTGTTCGGTGATATCACGAACGCCTGTGATTTCGCTGAATTTAGCGACCATTTCCTTCTCGATGCCTTCTTTTAATGTGACATCGATCATGGAACAACCATTACAGCCGCCGCCAAACTGCAGCACGGCAATGCCTTCGGCGGTGATTTCAACCAATTGTACCTGGCCGCCGTGGTTAGCCAACTGAGGGTTAACCTCGGTTTGCAGCATGTGCTCAACCTGCTCTTCCAAAGTGGCATTGTCCGACAGTTTACGGGCCTTGGCATTAGGCGCTTTAAGGGTCAGTTGGGTGCCCATTTTATCGGTTACGAAATCGATTTCCGCCGCTTCTAGAAAAGGTGCACTTTCCTTGTCGACTACCGCATCAAAACCGTTGAAGTTAAGACGAATATCATCTTCTTCAACCGCATCGGCCGGGCAGTATGACACGCCACATTCGGCCCCTGAGGTACCAGGATTAACAACGAACACTCGGATGTTAGTGCCATCTGCTTGTTCTGAAAGTAGTTTTGCAAAGTGACTTTGCGCGGTTTCTGAAATTGTGATCATAGTAACAACACTATACTTGACTGTTTTACTCGGTTAATGGCTATGATACTCCGCTCATCGCGTTGTCGCCAGTGTTGAACGTAAAAAGTTGGCTTAATTTTAAGCCAATGGTAGCGTGAGAATATGGTTTTTAACTCACTGTTATCCTAATGCGCCGAATTTTACTTTTATTATTAACTGCCTTTGCCTCATCCCTGAGCGCGCAACCGCTCAGCTACTATTTTGGTGACGAGGTTCAATTTGACCCTAAGGTGCCCACGCCGGCATCGGTACTGGGTTATGAGGTTGGTCAGTGGCATGTGCGTCACGACCAGCTGGTTTATTATATGCGTGAGCTGGCTGAGCACAGCGATCGTGTGCAAATGCAAACCATAGGCTACACCCATGAGCAGCGCCCTTTGGTGATGCTGACCATAGCCGCACCCGAGCGACTGGCCAATATTGAGCAGGTGCGTCAGGCTCACCTGGCCCGAGTGACGGGCGAAGACAAGGGCTCATCGAAAACCGCTCCGGCGATTATGTACATGGGTTACAGCGTCCATGGTAATGAGCCTTCCGGCAGTAACGCCGCGCTGTTAGTGGCTTATTATCTGGCCGCGGCGCAGGACCAGCGCGTTGAACGCCTGTTGCAGGAAACAGTGATCCTGCTCGACCCCTCGTTAAACCCGGACGGGCTGGCACGTTTTGCCAACTGGGCTAACTCTAACCGCGCCATGGTGCCCAGTGCCGATCCTAACACCCGCGAGCACAATGAGAACTGGCCAAGCAGCCGCAGTAACCATTATTGGTTCGATCTCAACCGCGACTGGTTGTTATTACAGCACCCTGAGTCGCAAGCCCGTATCGCCCAGTTTCAGCGCTGGCAGCCCAATGTGCTGACCGACTTTCATGAAATGGGGCCAAACAGCACCTTCTTCTTCCAGCCCGGTATCCCCAGTCGTAAAAACCCGCTGACGCCTGACGAAAACGTGGATCTGACCAAGGCCATAGCCGAACATCACGCCCGTATTCTCGACAGCCATGATCGCCTGTATTTTACCGAGGAAGCATTCGATGACTTTTATGTGGGTAAGGGCTCGACCTACCCGGATGTAAATGGCAGCGTCGGTATTTTGTTTGAGCAGGGCAGCAGTCGCGGTCATGTGCAGGACACCATCAATGGCCGTTTGGAGTTTCCATTTACCATTAAAAATCAGCTGCTAACCAACTTTTCGACCTTTGATGCCGTGCTCGAAAAGCGACATCAGCTGCTCGATTATCAGCAAGATTTCTTTGCCCAGGCGAGTCAACTTGCCGATAAAGACAAGATAAAGGGTTACGTGGTCGGTGCGCCAAAAGATCCAACTCGGTTGCGTTATTTCCTCTCTATCCTGGCCCAACATGAGATAAAGGCGTATGCGCTGCAAGAAGATGCGACCGTGGAAAAGCAGCAGTTTGCAGCCCAAAGCAGTTATCTGGTGCCCTTGTCACAGCGCCAATATCGCTTGATCAAGGCCATTTTTAGCGAGCAGCAGAACTTTGTCGATAATACCTTTTATGATGTTTCCGGCTGGACCTTGGCCCATGCCTTTAACCTGGAATTTAAAGAGCTAAATAGCGTTCGCGGTTTAGATGTGGCGTCGCAGCCTTGGTCACCGAGCAGCAGTGCCTCGCAACAGGGATTGCAGCCTCATTATGCCTTTGCCTTTGAGTGGTTCGATTATCACGCCCCTAAACTGCTAACCAAACTATTGCAGCAAGGCATAGAAGCGCGTGTCGCCCTGGCGCCATTTACCGCCAGCAGCGACGGCCAAAGTCGTGAGCTGGCCGCCGGTTCAATCGTGATCGCTGCAGGATTGCAGCAGCGCGACGACTGGTTAAGGGTACTAAACCAGGTCAGTGCCGAATTTGATATTGATGTGCATGGTATCGATTCAGGGTTAACCCGTCGTGGCGCCGACCTGGGGTCGCGCCAGCTCGCCCCGGTGAAGTTACCCAAGGTGCTTTTGGTAGGCGGTGAGCAAAGCAGCCAGTATGAAGTGGGTGAGCTTTGGTATTACCTTGACCGCCATGTGGGTTTAACGCCGAGTATTATAGAGGCCGACGAGCTAACTAAGGTCGATTTGAATAACTACACCCATATCGTTTTTGCCAACGGCCGTTATGCCAGTTTGGCAAAGTCATTTAAAGCCGAGTTGCACACCTGGGTACGTAATGGCGGTGTGGTCTGGGGCCATAAGGGCGGGGCGCAATTCCTGGCCGATGAGCAGGTATTAAAGGCCAGCTATTTGTCCCGTAAAGACATGGCGGCGGCTTTTTCAACCCAAGGCCTGACATATGGCGACAGGGATATGCTGGCGGGTAAGCAGCGTATTGCCGGCGCGATTTTTAATACCAAGGTCGATTTGAGCCATCCACTGAGTTACTCATTAACCCGCGACGAGTTGCCGGTATTTAAGAACGGCACCTTCTTGCTGGAGCAAGCGTCCGTGCCCTTTGTGAATGTGGCGACCTATACGGAAAAACCTTTGCTTGCCGGTTTTACTCATGAGCAAAACCTGGCACAAATCGCCAACGGGGGTGCCATCCTGGCCCATAGCTATGGCCGTGGTGCCGTGGTGGCCATGACAGACAACCCGGTATTCAGGGGCTTCTGGTATGGCAGCAGCCGTATTTTCAGTAATGCCTTATTCTTTGGCGCGCATATTGATGCCAGCGGCGAGTAAAGCTTCCGCTTGCAAATAGCAGTTTTCTCCCAAGCAAAAGCCGGCGTTTTAGTCGGCTTTTTTATATTAAGTGAATTGGTATTATGTTTTGGCGGTGAGGCAGACGACCCAGGCGGACACCGAGCGGGCTCCTGCTTTTTTTAGTAGTTTTGCGGCGCTATCCAGGGTCGCTCCCGTGGTCAGCACATCATCCACCAAGGCAATATCTAGATTATGCACATCGGCCTGAAGGTTAAAGGCCTGAGCCAGGTTTTTACGTCTTTGCCTGGCCCCAAGTCTGGCCTGAGCCCGAGTACCATGGTGGCGCTCCAAGAGGTTAGTGACAAACAGCTGGGGCGGCAGGGCGTCTTGCCATAGCCGCACCACCTGATTAAAGCCACGCCACACCAGCCGCGAAGGCGCTAGGGGGACAGGAGCGACGAGATGCGGCCAGTGCCAGTTTGGTTGGGTCGACAGCTGTGCAAAATAATGGCTAAGCAGGCTGGAGATGGCCACTTGGCGATACATGCGTTGTTGATATTTATACTGTTTTAACCAGGCCGACAGCGGCGGGCGATACCAGTCCAAGGCCTGCAAGCTGTCTATATAACGCAGTGGAAACTGGCGTTGAATATCGGCGCGCAGCAGCAAATCTTCCTCTAGGTCGGCGTTGATCCGCGAAAAGCGCGGATGCAGTGAGCGCATACTTGTTGTCCGGCACAGAGGGGTTGAGCACAGAGCTGGCAGTATTGCGGGAAGAGCCAGGCACAGGCTTTTGTGAATGCGTCCATTGCATAAGCCTTTATTCGCGTTAATAATGCAGGTGTCGGCGTATGGCGCGACAGGGCTTTAATAATAGTGGATGCGGAACAGGTTAAATGCAAAAACAACTGGTGTTGCTTCATGGTTGGGGTATGAACCGTGAGGTATGGGAGTTGGTTCGTCCAGAGCTTAACTTTATTTTTGACGGCGAGGTGCGGGCCCTGGATTTGCCCGGCTATGGTCATGCCCAGCCGTTACAGGGCGAGGGCACTCACTCGGATCTGCCGACCATGGCCAAACAATTATCGGAGCAGTTACAAGACGGCTCCATCCTTGTCGGCTGGTCACTCGGTGGTCTGGTTGCCTTGTATCTGGCGCACTTTTATCCGCATAAGGTCAGCAAGGTGATCTTGGTTGCCTCGACGCCATTTTTTAGCCACAGCTCGAACTGGCCGGGAATTAAGAATGCGGTGTTAGAGCAGTTTAATCAGCAGCTGGTGGAAAACAGCAATAAAACCATAGAGCGTTTTCTTGCCATTCAGGCCATGGGCAGCGAGTCGGCACGTCAGGATATTAAACAGCTGAAGGCGTTGATCCAACAGGCGCCCAGTACCTCGGAGCAGGTGCTTAAGCAGGGGTTAGAGATCCTTGAATATCAGGACTTAAGACAAGAGTTTGCTCATCTTAAGCAGCCCATAGGTGCCATCTTTGGGCGCTTGGATGCCCTGGTGCCTTATAAAGCCATAGAGCAGATGCAGCGCTTAAGGCCACACTTGGATATAGAAGTGTTGGATAAGGCATCTCATGCGCCTTTTATTTCCCATAAGGACGAGTTTGTAGCGGCATTAAAAGCCATGCTGTAGGCGAATGCCAGTCAGCTTAACTGACTGGCATTACAGCCAATAAAGGCATTACTTTTTCAGCTTGGCAAAGGCCTCGGCAAAAGCATTACCCATGGCGGCATTGCCTTGATCCTTGCTGCGGTTATTGCCCTTCTTACTTGGTGCTGCACTTTTCTTTGCCGCCGGTTTAGCTGTGCTCTTAGCACCTGCACCTGCACCTGCACCCGCGCCTGCAGCAGGCAGCTCGTCATTAAGGCGCATGGTAAAGCTGATGCGCTTGCGGGCACTGTCGACTTCCATCACCTTGACCTTAACGATATCGCCGGCCTTAACGACCTCGCGGGGATCGCTAATAAACTTGTCGGTTAGCGCCGAGATATGCACTAAGCCATCCTGATGTACACCCACATCGACAAAGGCACCAAAGTTAGCAACGTTGGATACCACGCCTTCAAGCACCATGCCGGGCTTTAAGTCATTAATGGTTTCTACGCCGGCCTTAAATGCCGCGGTTTTAAACTCAGGACGTGGATCGCGACCCGGCTTATGCAGCTCGCTGATGATGTCGGTGACCGTGGGCAGACCGAATTGCTCGTCTGTATAGTCCGCGGCTTTGAGGTTTTTCAACACCTCGGCATTGCCGATCAAATGGGCGATATCCTGATCGTTGGCGGCACAAATATTCTTAACCAAGGGATAGGCTTCCGGGTGAACCGCAGAGGCATCCAATGGATCGGCACCACCGACAATGCGCAGGAAGCCGGCGCTTTGCTCAAATGCTTTTGGCCCTAAACGCTCAACCTTTTTCAATTCGCTACGCTTGGCGAAGGCGCCATTGCTATCACGATATTTGACGATATTCTGGGCCAGGGTTTTGTTTAAGCCGGAAACGCGTGTCAGTAGTGGCACCGAGGCAGTATTCACATCAACGCCAACGGCATTTACACAGTCCTCTACCACTGAGGTCAGGGTTTGTCCTAGCTGGCTTTGCGATACATCATGCTGGTATTGACCCACACCTATGGATTTAGGCTCGATTTTTACCAGCTCTGCCAAAGGATCCTGCAGACGGCGGGCGATCGATACGGCGCCACGCAGAGAAACGTCAAGATCCGGGAATTCCTGAGCGGCAAACTCAGATGCAGAGTACACGGAGGCACCGGCTTCGCTGACCATTACCTTGCTTAATTTCAATTCTGGCGCCGCTTTAATTAGCTCGGCAACCAGTTTATCGCTTTCGCGGCTGGCGGTACCGTTACCTACGGCGATCAGCTCTACCTTGTGCTGGCGGCATAATTGCTCAAGCGTGCGCAAGGACTTATCCCATTGGTTTTGTGGCGCATGAGGGAAAATGGTGGCGGTGCCAAGCAGCTTGCCCGTGCTATCAACCACGGCAATTTTACAGCCGGTACGCAGACCCGGATCCAGACCCAGAGTTACCTTGGTGCCCGCAGGGGCTGCCATGAGCAGGTCTTTAAGGTTCTTTGCGAACACATCTATGGCGCCGGCTTCGGCCTGCTCACGCATATTGGCAAGAAACTCATTTTCAAGATGCAGAGCCAGTTTCACCTTCCAGGTCCACTGAGCTACCTGTGCCAGCCACTGGCTGGCCGCCTTGCCTTCGATGGCGAGATTGAAATGACGGGCAACCATGTTAACGCACAGAGCCTGACCATCTTCGCTTTGCGCATCCGGGTTAATGCTCAGCGCTAGCACCCCTTCGTTACGGGCGCGTAGCATGGCCAGGGCGCGGTGCGATGGAATGCTGGCAATGGCTTCGCTGTGCTCAAAATAATCCTGATACTTGGCGCCGGTTTTCTCCTGACCGGCGATCACTGCACTGCTAATATGGCCATGTTGTTTTATATGGCTGCGCAGCTTGGCCAGTAGCTTGGCGTCTTCGGCAAAGCGTTCCATCAATATATAGCGGGCACCCTCTAGGACCGCTTTGCTATCCGCTACGCCCTTATCGGCATCAACAAAACGAGCCGCTTCACTTTCTGGATCCAGGTTGGCATCGTTTAGTAAGGCATCAGCCAGGGGCTCAAGGCCGGCTTCAATGGCGATCTGGCCCTTGGTGCGACGCTTAGGCTTATAGGGAAGATACAGGTCTTCAAGTTCGGTTTTGGTCGCGGCGGCGGCAATATCTGCGCTCAGTTGCGGCGTTAATTTATCTTGTTCGCTAATGGTTTTAATGATGAATTGACGGCGCTCTTCAAGCTCGCGTAAATAGCCTAAGCGCTGCTCTAACGTACGTAATTGGGTGTCGTCCAGGCCACCGGTTACTTCTTTACGGTAGCGGGCAATAAATGGCACCGTGGCGCCTTCATCTAAAAGCTTGGTTGCTGCTAGCACTTGATGTTCTTGCGCTTGTAATTCCTGCGCCAGAATCGTGGTGAGATTAGCCATTAATAACCTTATATCTTGGTGCCCAAAGCAGGGCTAATACGAGTAAAATTAACTGGATAATATCACAGCTGGTCACGAACGACAGGGCAAATTTGTCGTTCGTGACTCGCATCTTAAGTGCCTTAAAACGGCTGGTTAGTGAGGGTGTTCTACGCTGGCAACCACATCCTGAAATGATTGTGCCACCGGGGTAATATCCAAACCAATATTCAGGGTTTTGGCTATCTTACGGGCGCAGAGAATACCGCGAATTTGCTCATTCTCGGTCACCAGCAGATAAAAGCTACCGGTTTGCTCCATGGTGCTAAGCACATTGCCTAGAGAAGTATTGCGTACCGCCAGCATGGTAATGCACGGCAACGCATGCAGGGAGCGCATAACGTCGTGCACCATCAGCTCATTGGGTTTAAGACCAAGCTGCAGGGCTTGGGTAGTGACGCGAATACTTTGTAGCTCAACGCTTGAGGTGACTCCTATCACCTGTCCTTGCTCATCAAGCACCATGAGCGCATCTGTCGGCGTGCTGCTGGCCAATTTACGCGCCGCCGTCAGCGGGGTGTTGGCCTGCACACAAATGGGGCTTTGCAGGGTGAAGTCTTGCAACAGGCTTAAGGCGCCACTGCTGGTATCTAGCTGTAAGTGTGACTCGTGTGCGCTCGCCAATTGAGCACCATCAAGAATATGGTGTGTACGTAATGAATTAAAATTAGTCATGATATTTCTCCAAAAAAATTGTAAATAAAACAGTTTTTTAAGAGAGGTGTGGCGGTGCTCTTTGTTGTGCTGCGGTGAGCACTCGACGGTTAAGCGGCGCACTGGGCGCTATCGACACTGTATTTTTTGCTAAGGCCGCTTGCTTAATAGCAGGGCTTAGCGGATGCTCAGGGTCGTGATCATTATCGCTATCAGGATTGATATTTTGTGCCGTATCGACACTAACGGTAAGGCTATACTGGTCACTGGAGTTGGCAGCTGAGGTGAATAGGTGTTGGCTTGCGAATAGGCCGCATAGGGCAAACAAGGCAAACACAAAAAGCAGGTTGTACTTCAAGTTGTACTTTTGCATACCATCACCTGCCTATAAAATTACTACCTAGGGGTAAATATGACCCTGTTTATATGAACGAAAACTGAACATTATTTATGAAAACGAAATTAATCACCCGCCGTGGTTATCTGCAATTACAAACTGAACTCGACCATTTATGGCGAACCGAGCGTCCTGAAGTAACAAAAAAAGTGGCCTGGGCGGCGAGTTTGGGCGATCGCTCTGAGAATGCCGATTACCAATATAATAAGAAGCGTCTGCGGGAAATTGACCGCCGAGTCAGATACTTAAGAAAGCGATTGGACGAGCTTAGAGTCGTAGATTACAGCCCGAAGCAAGAAGGTAAGGTGTTCTTTGGTGCCTATGTGGAGGTTGAAGATGAGCAAGGCGAAGTGCTGGCCTTTCAAATCGTCGGCCCAGATGAAATTTACGATAACAAGGCCGTGGTTTCCATTGATGCCCCTATGGCTCGCGCTCTGTTGAAAAAGGAAGTCGATGACGAGGCCTGGGTGAACACGCCTAATGGTCGAAAGTTGTGGTATATCAATAGTATTCGCTATCAGCAAGGTGAAGAGTAAGGCGGAAAACAAATGTAACAATCTTCTTAACCTTGGGCGTTTCCCAACTCGGGTATTTCGCATATAGTTAAGGCTACAACAAGAAAAATTAAGCAAGAAGATGGGACAAGAAACCACCAAAATCCTCGTTGTCGATGATGATATGCGTTTACGCAGCCTGTTAGAAAGATACCTGGTTGAGCAGGGCTTTATCGTTCGCAGTGCCGCCAACTCAGAGCAAATGGATAAATTGCTGGAGCGGGAAAACTTTCACCTCATGGTGCTCGACTTAATGCTGCCCGGTGAAGATGGCTTATCAATTTGTCGGCGTTTACGACAAAAGGAAAATGAAATTCCGATTGTTATGCTGACCGCGAAAGGGGACGAGGTAGACCGCATTATCGGCTTGGAACTCGGTGCCGATGATTATATCCCTAAGCCTTTTAATCCCCGTGAATTGCTGGCCCGTGTAAAGGCCATCCTGCGCCGCCGCGCCAAAGAGGTGCCCGGTGCCCCTTCTGCCGAAGAGAACCTGGTAAAATTCGGTGAATTTGCCCTTAATCTGGCGACCCGGGAAATGACCCGAGGCGATGAGGTGATCTCCCTGACCAGCGGCGAGTTTGCTGTGCTTAAAGCCTTGGTTTCGCACCCTCGCGAGCCGTTAAGTCGGGATAAGTTAATGAATCTGGCTCGGGGCCGTGACTACAGCGCCCTGGAGCGCAGCATCGATGTGCAGGTGTCGCGCCTGAGGCGGATGATAGAGGTGGATGCCGCCAATCCTCGCTATATTCAAACCGTTTGGGGACTAGGTTACGTATTCGTACCCGACGGCAATAATTGATGCACTTACTTCCTCGAAGCGCTTTTGGACAAACGGTTTTCCTGGTTGGCGCCCTGCTGCTGATCAACCAGGTGGTGTCTTATGTAGCGGTGAGCTTCTATGTGGTTAAGCCGACCATAGAGCAGGTCAACATCATGCTCGCCAAACAGGTAAAAACCGTGTTTATCGGCGTTAATGACGGCGTTGAGGTGAGTGATCAAGTGTCCAAGCGTTTCCTTGAGGAAACCGGTATTGAGATATTAACTCAGCGCGATGCCTACATTAATGGCTTAGGCGAAGCGCGAGAGTACTCCATGCTCTCGAATATTATGTCGCAGCAGCTCAATGGCTCGGCCCGGGTGCGCATCAGTCAAACCGATCCTCTGATTTATTGGATAGAGCCACCGCAGGCACCGGGTTATTGGGTGCGGGTGCCGCTGTCGGGCTTTACCGAAGCCAATATTGAATTCTTAACCTTTTACCTGACCAGTATCGGTTTTCTCAGTGTGCTCGGTGGCTGGCTCTTTGCCCGTCACCTCAACCGCCCGTTAAAGGCCTTGCAGGAAGCGGCTATTAAGGTGAGTAAGGGGGACTTCAGTACCGAGGTCGATGAACAAGGTTCGACGGAAATGGTGGAAGTGACCCGGGCCTTTAACAAGATGTCGCGCGGTATTGCCGCCCTTGAGCAGGACAGGCGCTTGCTTATGGCGGGTGTCTCCCACGATTTGCGTACCCCCTTAACCCGTATTCGTCTGGCGACGGAAATGATGTCTGACGATGAGGACTACCTGCGCGAAGGCATAATTCATGATATCGAAGACATGAATGCCATTATTGATCAGTTTATTGAGTACCTGCGCCACCATGATAAGGGCGATTATCAAAGGGAAGATCTGAATGCCCTAGTGGAAGAAGTAGTGCATGCGGAGCAACAGCATGGGCGCGTGCAGGGGCGGGAAATTAGCGCTCACCTCAATCCCAGCTTGCCCAACGTGCCCATGAGTCATGTGGCCATAAAACGGGTGCTGACCAATATGATTGAAAATGCCCTGCGTTACTCCGATGATGACATCCAGGTGGTAACCCACTATAACGCCCGTAAAACTCATGTTTGTGTGAGCGTAAAAGACAGAGGCCCGGGTATTCCCGAGTCTGAGCTGGAAAAGGTGTTTGCGCCCTTTACCCAGGGCGATCAGGCTCGTGGCAGTGAGGGCAGCGGTTTAGGCCTGGCCATTATTAAGCGCATTATTACCATGCATAACGGCCGGGTGGAATTAAGAAATCGCAAGGAAGGCGGTTTGTGTGCCACCATCTACCTACCCATAAAAACGCCGGCATAAAGCCGGCGTTGCATCCTGTTTTTTTCCTTTTGCCCTTGCGCTAGGCACCTGTCTGCTGATTGAGTTATAAGCTCACGGCTCGGCTCTAGTAACAAAAACGCCAGCATAAAGCTGGCGTTGGTGCGAATTCTCAGCGCTATGGCTAAGTTAAAGAAGTTGACCCTTAGCTATTAGGGCCAGCTTGTTTAATGGCGTCAGATACGTCGTACTTAGCAAAGTTCTCGTTAAAGTCGTTCGCTAGTTTCTGTGCGTATTCTGCGTATTTCTCTTTGTCGTTCCAAGTGTTGATTGGGTTTAGAACCGCGCTATCAACGCCAGGTACGGCTACCGGTACGTCTAGGTTTAGTACGTCGATATGTTGAGTTTCAACGTCGGCTAGTTTGCCAGATACGATAGCATCAACAACGGCACGCGTAGTCGGGATGTCGAAACGCTTACCAACGCCGTAAGGACCACCAGTCCAACCTGTGTTTACTAGGTATACCTTGGCACCGAACTCACGAACGCGCTTCATTAGAAGCTCAGCGTAAACGCCAGCTGGGCGAGGGAAGAAAGGTGCGCCGAAACAAGTAGAGAAGGTTGATTCGATATCAGAAGTTGAACCGATTTCGGTTGAACCTACTTTCGCTGTGTAACCGCTTAGGAAGTGGTATGCAGCTGCTTCTTCGCTTAGAACAGAAACAGGAGGTAGTACGCCACTTACGTCACAAGTTAGGAATACCACGGCCTTAGGCTCACCAGCGCGGTTTTCTTCTTTACGCTTGGCTACGTGCTCAAGTGGGTACGCGGCACGAGTATTCTGCGTAAGTGATGAATCTGTGTAATCAGGAGTACGTGTGTCATCCAGAACAACGTTCTCAAGGATGGTGCCGAAGCGGATAGCATCCCAGATCACAGGCTCGTTCTTCTGAGACAGGTCGATACATTTCGCGTAACAACCGCCTTCGATGTTAAATACGCTGCCAGGTGCCCAGCCGTGCTCGTCATCACCGATTAGGAAACGGCTTGGATCCGCAGAAAGAGTTGTTTTACCAGTACCAGATAGACCGAAGAACAGGGCAGTGTCGCCTGCTTCGCCTACGTTTGCAGAGCAGTGCATAGGTAGCACGCCTTTAGCTGGAAGTAGGAAGTTCTGTACTGAGAACATAGATTTTTTCATTTCGCCCGCGTAGTGCATACCAGCAAGTAGTACTTTACGCTCTGCGAAGTTGATGATGACCGTTCCGTCACTGTTTGTACCGTCACGCTCTGGCTCACATACAAACGAAGGTACATTTAGGATTTGCCACTGTGGCATGTTGGCCTTGTTGAAGTGCTCCGGCTGGATGAACATGTTTTTAGCGAAAACATGGTGCCAAGCAGTTTCAGTGGTTACAACGATTGGTAAGTAGTGCTCTGGATCCGCACCTACTTCAAGGTGAGAAACGAAGTGGTCGTTTTGCGATACATGATTCTCAACTCGCTCCCAAAGGGCGTTGAATTTATCAGCATCGAAAGGACGGTTAACGTTACCCCATTGGATATCGTTCTCGGTGCTAGACTCTTTTACGATAAAACGATCGTTAGGAGAGCGGCCGGTACGACGACCAGTTTTAGCCACGAAAGCTCCGTTAGCAGCAAGAGAACCTTCACCACGGCGAATTGCCTGCTCGATTAGTTCTGCAGTTGTAAGATCAACAAAACGAGTAGCGCTTGAAGTCATGTTTTTACCTAAAAGTTGTGAGAGATTGAACGGTTAATCTAAAGCGGTGTGAGAGTGCTTTGATATGCAAATTATAGTAACAGATGGTTTGTGCATATACGAGCTTTGAAGTCGCTAAAAATGCCCGTTTTAGGTGAAAAAACATGAATAATTACAGTGATACCGGTGTCATGAAAAATGCATGTTCTTATGATACCGGTGTCATTTTTATTCACAAAAAAACTCGGGCGTTAATAACCCGAGTTTTTTATCGCCTTCGTTTAGGCCTATATTAATTAAAAATCGCTTTAATCTGCTCTTCGTTAAAGCGGTAATCAGTCAGGCAATAATGACAGCTGATCACTATCTCGCCATTTTGATGGACGTCGGCGAGCAACTCTTCCTGGCCTATATTGACTAGGGCATCCATGGTTTTTTCACGGCTACAGGTACATTTAAAGCGAATCGGCTGCGGCTCGAACAACTGGGGGTTGTCTTCGTGATAAAGGCGCGTTAGCACTGTATGGGCATCGAGGTTGAGCAGCTCATCGTTAGTAACCGTGTCGCTCAGTGTTTCTAAATGGCTGAAATCGGCTTCCGATTTCTCCCCTTGATGCACAGGCAATACCTGCAAAAATAAACCTGCGGCGCGCTCTTGGCCTTCGGTGACATCGGTGGCAAACCACAGACGCGTGCGCAGCTGCTCCGACTGGGCAAAATACTGCTCAACGCATTTTGCCAAGGTGTCATGCTCTAACGGCACTATGCCCTGGTAGCGCTCGCCTTTGATAGGAGTGATGGTGATGATCATATGACCCTTACCCATCAACTCAAGCAGGTTGTCGCTTTTTATTTCACCCTGCATACGGGCTACACCGCGCATATTTTGTTCATGGTCACCATTTATTGCGGCAAATTTAACCGGGCCATCGCCCTGGATTTGCACATTAATATGGCCTTGAAACTTTAAGGTTGCTGTGAGTAAAGAAGTCGTTACAAACAGCTCGCCCAAGAGTTTTTTAACCGGGTCAGGGTAGTCGCGTCCTACCACCATTTGGGTGAAAGCGTCACTTACTTGCACTAACTCGCCGCGCACGTCGAGTTGTTCAAAAATATAACGATATAGTAGATCTTGCTGCATGTGTTTCTCTATCTGGCTTTAAACTTGATCAGTTCACGGCGCTGTTTTTTATCCGGCTTGTGATCTGGATGCGGTGCAAAGAAGGCGTTATTTTTCCGGGCTTGCGCGTTTTCTTCGCGTTTTTGCTTACTTTGCTCTGTTTCCTCATAGCAAGTCACAGCAATGGGGGCGGCAACGCGTTTTTCAAGTAATTTAATTACCGTAATTTGCTTTTCATCGAAGCCCTGAGCGAGACGAATTTGCGCACCTACCTCAACCTGTTTGCTGGGTTTACAGCGTTGTCCATTGTAATGTACTCGGCCGCCTTGCACCATCTCGCGAGCCAGGGCGCGGGTCTTATATAAACGCACCGCCCAAAGCCACTTATCTAAGCGTACCGGGTCGGGTTTTTGTTCGGGGGTTTTGGTCACGATGTTTGGCCTTATTGCAAGCCCATATATAGAGGGGCAAAGTTAACATATAAGCAAGTGTAAAAAAAGTTGGCAAGATTGTAATACAGATGCCTTACTTAGCTTATATAGTCCTTGCCCGATTTTACATATTGCTACAGTACGCGCTTGTTGAACGCAGGTGATGAATGTACTATGTGGCGTTAGTTAACAGAATGATAATAGTGAACAGTTTTGGATTTAGCCCAACTACAACAAAGGCTTAAACAGCTTCCACAGACGAAGATTGTGACTGCTATAGTGCTGGCTACGACAATATATTGTGGCTATTTAGCGGCTTCGTTGGTGTGGTTACTGTGGCCACAACCGCAAGTTACGGCGGTCATGCCGCCGGCGACGGCCTCGTCGACGGCAAAAAATGGCGTCAATATTGCCGCTATTAAGGCAGTTAAATTATTTGGTGATGCTGCAGCGGTAGTGCAGGAGCAGCCCAAGCAAGAAGTGACCAGCGATGCTCCTGAGACACGTTTAAGCATCAACCTTACCGGGGTTGTGGCGGCCACCGATGATAATAGTGCTGGCTTGGCCATTATCGAATCCCAGGGTAGCCAGGAAACCTACGGCATAGATGATGTGATCAAGGGCACCCGAGCAAAACTGGCTAAAGTTTTGCCCGATCGCGCCATTTTGGACGTTAATGGTCGTTTTGAAACCCTGATGCTCGATGGCGTCAGTTTTACCAAAACGGTCAGTATGCCGGTTCCGGCCAGCAAGGAGCCAGAAAAATCCGGACCAAGCCGACAACAGGCTAAGCAAAGCGTGAATGTCACCGCCGATCCCGAACTCAAAGCAGAGTTACAACAAAAACGCGAAGAGGTATTGGCGGATCCTGGCAAGCTGACGGATTATATTCGTGTTAGTCCGGTGCGCAACCAGGGACAGTTGCAGGGTTACAAGTTAAGTCCGGGTAAAGATCCCCTGCTGTTTAAGCAGATGGGCTTAGAGAATAATGATATTGCTGTTGCGATTAATGGCTATCAACTCACCGATATGAAACAAGCAATGGCGGCTTTGCAGGAGCTTCGTTCAAGTACAGAAGCGGCGATTACGGTCAACCGTAATGGCCAGCTTATCGACGTGCAATTTAGCCTGCAATAATCACAAAGTGTGGAGAGAAGAATAATGGGCGCGAAATTTCGCACAAAAGTTTTAAAAGGGCTGGCCAAATATGGTGCGCTCTTTTTTGCCGCTGGTATTAGTTTAAACCTGTATGCAGTTGAGTATGCGGCAAATTTTAAAGGCACGGATATTAATGAATTTATTAATATCGTCGGTAAAAACCTGAATAAAACCGTAATCATAGATCCCAATGTGCGCGGTAAAATCAATGTCCGCAGTTATGAATTGATGGACGAAGAATTGTATTATCAATTCTTCCTTAACGTGCTGGAAGTGCACGGTTTTGCCGCGGTAGAAATGCCTAACGGTATTCTTAAGGTTGAAAAAAGCTCAGACGCGAAAAAGACGAATGTGCCTGTGATCGGCGAAGAAGACGGTTACGGCGGCGATATGCTGGTGACCCGCGTAGTACGAGTTAAAAACGTAACTGTGCAAGAGCTCGGCCCGCTTATTCGTCAGTTCAGCGATCAAAAAGACGGCGGCCATGTAACCAACTTTAACCCATCAAACGTAATGATGCTGACCGGCCATGCCGAGTCGGTTAACCGTCTCGTAGAGATCATTCGCCTGGTTGACCAAGCCGGTGATAAGAGCGTTGATATCGTTCGCCTGAAACATGCCACCGCCGCGGATGTGGTATCGGTAGTCGATAATATTTTTAAAGATACCGGCAAGGGCAGTGTGCCTGAGTTTTTGATCCCTCGCGTGGTCGCCGATGAGCGTACCAACAGCGTGATCGTCAGTGGTGAAGGCCAGGCCCGTACTCGTGCCATCGAATTAGTGAAACGTCTTGATAACGAGTTGGAAAGCACGGGTAATACCAAGGTGTTTTATCTTAACTACGCTAAGGCCGAAGACTTGGTCACAGTACTACAGGGTGTAAGTAAATCACTGACCGAAGAACAACAGGGCGCCGCTGCCACTCAACGAACATCGCGTCGCTCTCGCAGCGATATCAGCATCGAAGCTCATAGTGACTCCAACTCACTGGTTATTACCGCCCAGCCGGATATGATGCGCTCGCTTGAGAAAGTGATAGAGCGTTTGGATATCCGCCGTGCTCAGGTATTGGTCGAAGCCATTATCGTTGAAGTATCGGAAGGCGACGGCATTAATTTTGGCCTGCAGTGGATCACCGAAGAAGGCGGCATGCTGCAGTTTAATAACGGCACCACAGTACCGGTGGGTTCATTGGCCGTGGCCGCAGAGCAGGCTCGTGATGAAACCATTATTGATAATGTTATCGGCTCTGAAAATGGCACGGTAACACCAATCGAACGTACTCAAGAAGGTGACTTAGGTCCATTAGCCGCGTTGTTAGGCGGTATCAATGGTCTGGCCATGGGTATTGTCCGCAACGACTGGGGCGCTATTGTTCAGGCGGTATCAAATGATACTAACTCGAACATTCTAGCAACGCCTTCGATCACCACCATGGATAACGAAGAAGCTTCGATGATCGTGGGTCAGGAAGTGCCAATTATCACAGGTTCATCGACTGGCAGTAACAACGATAACCCATTCCAGACCGTTGAGCGTCAGGAAGTGGGTGTGAAACTGAAAGTAACGCCGCAAATCAACGATGGCTCGGCGGTACAACTTACAATTGAGCAGGAAGTATCGAACGTTGCCGGCTCTACCGCGGTGGATATCTCCATCAACAAGCGTGCCATTACCACAACCGTTTTAGCCGATGACGGCGGCATGGTGGTGTTAGGTGGCTTGATTGACGAAGACGTACAAGAAAGTGTTTCTAAGGTACCATTGCTGGGTGATATTCCAGTGCTGGGTCACCTGTTTAAGTCCACTAGTACGGCCAAGCGTAAGCGTAACCTGATTGTCTTTATTCGCCCGACGATTCTTCGCGACAGCGAAAGCATGAACCGTCTTAGCCACAGCAAGTATAACTTTATCCGTGGCGAGCAGTTAAAGCAGGATGACGATGGTATCGACCTTATGCCATTCGAGAAGGTGCCTATGCTGCCGGAGTGGGACGACGCCCTGGTATTGCCTCCTACGTATGAAGAGTACCTAAGAGAACAGAATAAGGCTGAGCGTAACAATGACTGAGCAAGTGGCCAATGATGCCTCTCCTGAGCTGCCGGTAAGCGACGAAGAGCTGATGGAAGTATCGGAAGTGCTTGCCGCAGCGCCGTTGCGACTGCCTTTTGCCTATGCTCGCCGTTTCCAGGTTTTGTTGGTCGACAAGGACCAAAAATTGGTGTTGTACTACGCCAATGAGCTAGACGCGCAGGTGATGTTGGAAGTGCGCCGTTTCGCGGGACGCGGCTTCGTAGTGGAAAAGCTCGCAGAAGATAAATTTGAGCTGCTATTGGAAGCCTCTTACCAAAGAGACAGCTCCGAAACCCAGCAGATCATGGAAGATATCGGCAACGAGGCGGATCTTTTCTCTCTTGCCGAAGAGCTGCCGCAAACCGAAGATCTCTTGGCGGGTGACGATGATGCGCCTATCATCAAGTTGATCAATGCCATGCTCGGCGAAGCCATTAAAGAAGGCGCCTCGGATATACATATAGAAACCTTTGAGCAGGATCTGGTGATACGTTTTCGTGTCGATGGCGTGCTTAAAGAAGTGCTTAAACCCAACCGCAAATTGTCGTCGCTTTTAGTGTCGCGTATCAAGGTTATGGCCAAGCTGGATATCGCCGAAAAGCGGGTACCGCAAGACGGTCGTATTAGTTTAAGAATTGCCGGCCGCGCCGTTGATGTGCGGGTATCGACCATGCCATCGAGCTTTGGTGAGCGTGTGGTACTGCGTTTGTTGGACAAAAACAACGCCCGCCTTAACTTACAAGACTTAGGCATGACGCAGCACAATCAGGAGCTGTTTGCCGAACTTATCCGCAAGCCTCACGGCATTATCCTGGTGACCGGTCCTACGGGCTCGGGTAAGAGTACGACCTTGTATGCCGGTATGAGCGAAATCAACAGTAGAGATCGTAATATCTTAACCGTTGAAGATCCGATCGAATATGAAATTCCTGGCATAGGCCAGACTCAGGTGAACCCTAAGGTGGATATGACCTTTGCCCGCGGCTTACGGGCTATTTTACGTCAGGATCCGGATGTGGTGATGGTCGGTGAGATCCGTGACTTGGAAACGGCACAGATCGCCGTGCAGGCATCTTTAACCGGTCACCTGGTATTATCGACCCTGCACACCAACACCGCCGCTGGTGCCATTACCCGAATGGAAGATATGGGCGTTGAGTCCTTCTTACTTTCTTCATCTTTACTTGGGGTCTTGTCGCAGCGTCTGGTACGTACCCTGTGTAAATCTTGTAAGCAGCCGCATCAGGCCGATGCCAATGAGTGTCAGATGCTCGGCGTTAGTGCTGAATCGGCGCCAATCATCTACCGCGCCGTGGGTTGTGAAGAATGTAACTACAATGGCTATAAGGGCCGAACCGGTATTCATGAGCTGTTGATCGTGAACGACCATATTCGCGAACTTATTCACAATGGTAAGGGCGAGCAAGCGGTTGAGAAATACATTCGTCAGCATAGTCCGAGTATTCGTGGCGATGGGTGTACCCGTGTGCTGGCAGGCAAAACCACTCTCGAAGAAGTATTACGGGTTACCCGTGAGGAGCAATAGTGGCGGCGTTTGAATATCGAGCTCTGGATGGCAAAGGCAAAGAAAAAAAGGGCATTTTAGAGGCCGATACGGCAAAACAGATACGTCAACAATTACGTGATAAGGGCTTGATGCCTTTAGCCGTTGAGCTGGCAGCCTCGCAGGAGAAGGCCAGTGCCGCAAAAACCGGCCTGTTTAGCGGTCTGTTTAAGGCGAAAATCGCGACCTCAGATCTGGCCTTGATCACCCGCCAGTTGGCGACCCTGATCCAATCTGCACTGCCGGTAGAAGCCGCGGTGATGGCGGTGGCCGAACAGTGTGAAAAGCCTCGCCTCAAGAAGATGCTGATGGCGGTACGCTCCAAGGTGGTCGAGGGTTACACCCTGGCCGATGGCCTGGCGGAATTTCCTCATGTTTTCGATAACCTCTATCGTTCTATGGTGGCGGCAGGGGAAAGATCCGGGCATTTGGATCAGGTGTTAAATCGCCTAGCGGATTATACCGAGCAGCGCCAGTATATGCGTTCGCAGATAGTGCAGGCCATGGTGTACCCCACCATACTTGTGGTGTTCGCCATTACCATAGTTTCTATCTTGCTTGGTACTGTCGTTCCCGAGATCCTAAAGACGTTTGAGAAATCCAAACAGGCTCTCCCCTGGACCACAGAATGGGTAATGGCGGCCAGTGCCTTTGTACAAAACTACTGGTTTATTACCCTGGTCGTGGTGATAGCCGTGGTGGTCGCTATTAAGCAGGCGTTGAAGCGCCCCAATATTCGTTTTTGGTACCATTCCCGGTTATTGTCCATGCCTGGTTTAGGCAAGGTCAGTCGTGGCCTGAATACAGCGCGTTTTGCCCGTACCCTAAGTATCCTTTCTTCCAGTTCTGTGCCCTTGCTTGAAGGCATGAAGATTTCCGGTCAGGTATTAGAGAACGATAAGATCAAACAGGCGGTGGCCGAGGCTGCTACTCGGGTCAGTGAAGGTGCCAGCCTGCGTGCTTCTTTGGAACAGTCTAAACTTTTCCCACCCATGATGCTGCACATGATTGCCAGCGGTGAAAAGTCCGGTGAGTTGGAGCAAATGCTTGAGCGTGCTGCAGACAACCAGGACCGCGAGTTTGAGACCATGGTGAATGTGTCATTAAAACTCTTAGAGCCGGCAATGATAGCGAGCATGGCACTAATTGTGCTATTTATCGTAATGGCAATATTGCAGCCAATCATGGCAATGAACAAGGCAATTGGCTTATAGTGGCCAAGTAAATACAGATTTCAGTAAATTTAGAGGTACGAACAATGAGAAAGCAGTCTGGTTTTTCATTACTTGAAGTGATGGTGGTATTGGTCATCATAGGCATGATCATGTCGATTGTAGCCCCGAATATCATGGGACAAAAAGAAGAAGCCGATCTTGATAAGGCGCAGTTGGACATTCAGCAAATTGAAGATGCGCTAAGCATGTACAAGTTGCGTGTTAATACCTACCCAACTACAGAGCAGGGTTTGGAAGCACTCGTGACCAAAACCAGCATAGAGCCAATTCCAAAGCGTTTCCCTGAAGGTGGTTTTATCAATGAATTGCCACTGGACCCTTGGGGTAACCCCTACCAGCTAATCTATCCGGGTGAAATCGGTAAGATTGATGTATTTTCTATGGGCCCTGACGGCGAAGCAGGTACCGAAGACGATATCGGTAACTGGGACGAAGAAGAGCGCTAAGCATGAAGGCGGTGAATCATCGATCCGGTTTTACCCTAATCGAAATTCTGGTGGTGCTGGCAATTATTGCGTTTAGCGCCAACCTGATAGTTTATAGCATTGATGATTCACGCCACGACGAGTTAGAGCAAACGGCCTTTGCCTTGCAAACCAGCATTAACTTTGCGTCCGAATACGCCATCCTTAATCAGCGTCAGCTCGGTTTATTTGTAGATGACGAAAATGGTTATGAGTTTATGGTTTATGGTGAGCAAAAATGGCAAGCATTGGATGACAGCGATGGTGTGCTGAAAGGCAAAAAGCTGGAGTCCGACTTTTCCCTGACCCTGAATCAAGAAGATCTCCCTTGGGCGCAGGATAGTCTGCTGAATGAAGTGGATTGGCAAAAACTATTGGGAGCCGATGACGATGACTTTCTTGAACTGCAAAAAATGCAGATCCCCCAAGTGATGATCCTATCCTCAGGCGAAATCAGCCCGTTTCAACTACGTCTTGCCTTGCAGGATGCGGACGAAGATCTGGCTCCCTTTATTATCGAAGGGGAATTTATGGCGCCGGTTAGCCTTTACCAAGAAGAGCTGCAATGATGGCTCAGCATAGATCTCGCTCAGGTAAGCGCAGCGCTGGCTTTACCCTTATCGAAGTTTTAGTGGCGCTCAGTATTTGTGCCATGGCCGGGATCGCTGCCATGCAGATCAGTGGCGAACATATTAATCATTTAGGCGCCATTCAAGAACAAACCTATGGCTCCTGGGTCGCGGAAAACCAGTTGGTTGAAATTCGCGCCCAAGGAGATAAGTGGGATGCCAAAAATGGTGCCAAGGGCAAAACCGAGTTGGCCGGAGTAACCTGGTATTGGCAACAGGAAGTGATACGCACCGCCAACAGCAGCTTTGTGAAAGTTGTGATATCCGTATTTACCGATGAAGAGCGCGAACAATTTGCCTATGAGCTCGCGACCTATATAGATAAAGAGGCGAGTAAAACATGATGCGTAGCCGCTTTGCTAATGTGTCTCGCCAACGTGCTTTTACCCTGGTTGAGGTGCTTGTAGCCTTGGCCGTAATGGCCTTTATTATCGGCGCAACCCACCAGATTTTTGAGGTCAGCACCCGAACCAAGGAAATGTCGGAAGAGACATTGGATAACCTATCACGTTTGCAGACGGTTTTTCGGGTGATGGAACAGGATTTTAGTCAGATAAGTAAGCGCAAGGTGCGCAATGAGGCTGGCGATTTTCAGGAAAAATACCTGTTACACGAGCGCTTTTTATTTGGCAGTGAACTAGATGGCATTGCCTTTATACGCAACGGCTGGACCAACCCGGGCTACTTGTTGCCGCGCAGTGAACTACAAGCCGTAGCCTATCGGGTGCAAGAAGGGCGTTTAGAGCGTTTGTATAGTCTTTATGTCGATCAGTTAGACAGCAGTGAGCCTAGAGTGCAGGTGCTGTTAAATGATGTGGAAGATTTTAGGTTTGAGTTTTTTAACGGCCAGGCGCAAAAGTGGCAGGAGCAATGGCAGCAGGAACTGTTACCTAAGGCCGTTGCCGTGGATCTGACCTTAAAAGAAGGCGACCCAATTCGTCGCCTATTTTTACTGGCAGGTCAGGGCGCCGATATCCCGGTGCAGCAAGGCGGTTCAGGAAATAATTCAGGCGGTGGTTCAGCTGGTTCCCAGGGCGGTAACCAAGGTGGAAATAATAATCAAGGCGGCAACAACTCGGGTGGCGGCGGTTCGACGGGGAGCCCTAATCATGGTTAATCGTCATCAAGGCGGGGCGGCCCTTATCATTGTTTTATTTATTGTTGCCCTAGCCGCAACCATTGCCGCGCAGATGAGTATGAATCTTATGGTTCAGGTGCAAAAGTCATCGAATCTTAACGATTTTCGTCAGGCTAAATGGTATGCCTATGCGGCGGAGGCCCTAGCGCAAAAGGTGCTGCGCGAAAGTATCGAAGAAGAGCCGGACAAAATGCACCTGAAACAGAGCTGGGCTTTGGCAGCTAATACGCCGTTTCCTGTGGAAAATGGCACCATTGCTGGGGAAATTAAAGACTTGCAAGCCTGTTTAAATCTTAATGCGCTACGGGCTGAGCCTCAAACGCAAAACGGCGGCTATGTAAAATCTAACCCGGCTCATCAGGCTCTGCTAGCCTTATTAAAGGAAATCGATGATTTGCCAAGTGATGAGTCTGAAGAGGCTATGGCCGACAGCGTGTTTGACTGGGTGGATGAAGACAGTATTACCATGCGTTCCGGCGCCGAGGAAGACGAGTATTTATCCCGGGATGTGCCTTATTTAACCGCCAATAACTTCTTTGCCGATTTTTCCGAGTTACGCCTGGTAAAAGGGTTTAACCCGCTGGCGATGCGTAAATTGGCTCCTTATGTTTGCGTGATCCCCGGCAGTGAGGTGTTTGCATTGAATGTAAATACCATTACCGAAGATCAAGCCTTGCTTCTGGCTGCTATGATTGAAGGGTTGGACGAGTCATCGGCGCAGTCGGTGATCAGTGCACGCCCGGAAAAAGGCTTTGATTCGCTGAGCGACTTTGTTAACGAGGTAACCCAGCAGGGGGGCCGTGATGTTAAAGAGGACGATGGTCGGTTTGTGCTGAAAAGTTCGTATTTTCAATTGCAAACAACCGCAACTTTTGTCGAGTTTGAGTTTACTATGACCTCGCTATTACAAATAAATAATAAAGAAATTTCCATTATGGCGCGAAAATTTGGAGGCCTGCAGTGAGAGAATCCTTACTGATCCACGTGGGCGAGCGCCCAGATCAGCCTATTCATTGGCTGGTATATAATCCCGCAGAGGACGAAATTATCGCCAGCGGCCACCTGGCCGAGGCAACCGCTTTATCCGGACTCACGGACAAGGCGCGCAATCGCGATTGCACCTTAGTAGTGCCCTGCGCTCAGGTGCAACTGCAAAGCGTGAAATTGCCCGCGAAGTGGAATCGCAAGCTGGCTCAGGCCTTACCCTTTATGGTGGAAGAGCAGGTGACGGTCGATATCGACAGCCTGTTTATCGCCCATGGCAATGCCTACAGCGAGGCGGATAATCATTTTATTAATATCGCCCTGGTTAATAAGCAGTGGCTGCAAAACTGGCTGGAGCTATTTGCTGAAGCCGATATTGCCGTAGTGAATGTGTATGTTGATGCCCTCTTGCTACCCGAGCCTGCACCGCAAAGAGCCAGCGCTATTGCCATTAATGATGACAGTTTTTTGGTGCGTTCCAGCCAGTGGCAAGGCGCTCAGCTGGAGCCGGATTGGGCAGCGGCCTATTTAATCTCGGCAGGCATCGAGACCTTAGACTTATACAGTCCATTACCCAGTGGCGAATTGGGAATTGAAACCTATAGCCACGAAGATAAGTTTGAATTGCCTTTAGCCATGTTCGCCAAGGCCATCTCACCTATCAATTTGCGCCAAGGCACCTTTGCCTACAAGAAAAAAAGCAGTGGTTGGATTAAGGTATGGCGTCCGGCCATGGTTGCCGCGGGTGTGGCTCTGGTCTTTATGCTGGGCGTCAAGGGGGGACAGTGGTATCACTATTCTTCTCAGGCCGAGTCGGTGAAAGAGCAGGTAGTGAGCAGTTATGAGTCGGCTTTCCCCGGCACCAAGGTGCGTCCGCATCTTATCCGTAACCAGATTAATACCGCACTGGGCGGCCAGAGTCAGGGCGGCGGCGCTGAATTTCTGATGATGTTGCAGGATTTTGCCGATATCGTGCAGCAAAGCAATGAGTTTGTAACGCAAACGCTGCGTTTTGATCAGCGCCGCAATGAATTACGGGTTGGCGCCAGAGCCAAAGACTTCCAAAGTTTTGCACAAGTAAAGGCGCGCTTGGAACAGCGCGGTTTCAGTGTCGACCAGGGGTCATTAAACAATGACGGCGAAACCGTGGTGGGTGAATTACGCATAAGGGGCGAACAATGAGCGCATTAACGAATTATTGGCAATCATTGAAGCCACAAGAGCAGCGCTTGCTAAGCATCGCCGGCGTTATTTTTATCATCTTTTTCTTTGTTATGGTGATCTATCGGCCGTTAAATAACGCCGTTGCTGAGGCCAAACAAGAGCTGAGCAAACAGCAAGAATTGCTGCAATTTGTGCAGCAAAGTGTGGTGCAAATAAAGGCCCAGGGCGGCTCCGTAAAAGCTGTCTCCAGTGGTAATGTCACCCAGGTGGTGAACAGCACCCGTTCACGCTATCAAATTGAGATCGCTCGCATGCAGCCCAGTGGTGAAGGTTTGCGTTTAAATATTGATAGTGTGCCCTTTAATCAACTCTTGTCTTGGTTGGACGACATAGTCAAAAACCATGGCGTGACCATTAGTAATATCGAGCTGTCTTTAGATCCAAAACCGGGCCATGTCCGTGTTAGTCGTATCGTTCTGGAGTAACTATGTCTGTGAAGAAAATCAGCGGTCTAGCCGTTGTATTTGTTGTTTTTTTGCTGGTTTTCGCCATTGCCCTGCTGCCCGCTTCGGTGGCCTTGGACTGGTTTAAAAAAGATTTACCACCTGGCTTACAGTTGGGTCCGGCCACGGGCACGGTCTGGCAAGGCCAGGTGCACGGGGCGCGTTATCAGGGCCAGTATGTCAGCCAGGTGAAATGGCAGGTTAAGCCGCTGGCGCTGTTGCAGGCGCAGTTGAATATGGATCTGGTGCTAGGTAATAAGCGCAATACCAATGAAATTTCGGCCCAGGGTCAATTAGTCTATGGCCTGTTTAACAAGCAGCTGCAGCTTCACGATACCCAGGCACGACTTTCTCTTGAGCAAGTTTTACAGCGAGTGCGTCTACCCATACCTACAGAGGCCAAGGGGCGGGTGTTTGTTGAACTGGATAACTACCAACTCGGTGAGCCTCATTGCCAAGCGCTAGCCGGCACCATCAGCTCTGCGGATATCAGCGTGAAGGGTCGTAACGGTTGGTTTAGCATTGGTGAGCTGGAAGGTGAGCTTAGCTGCGTAAATAGTGCTGCTAAGGTGACGGTTACCAAGGAAAACCGTCTGGGTTTACAGGTTGATGCCAGCTTTAACGACCGTGGTCAGTTTAGCGTTAAAGGCTTTATTAAACCGGATGCCAGCCTGCCTAAGGATGTACATGATGCGGTGCAGTTCCTGGGAGCGCAGGGAGCCGACGGTCGCTATCGGATCGATTTCTAATGAGTGAGCAAGCGCTAACCTCTTTGCGTGACTACCTGAGGGAGGCTGGTAATGCTATGCCCTTGGCTCAGGTTCAGGGTTATCTTTTTGCACTTATCTGTGCTCCTGCTCCCATAGAGGAAGAGCAATGGTTGCAAGAGGTGCTTGGTGGCCATGCCGCCGATTGCGATGAAAGTGTTTTATTTGCACTGCTGAGTCTGCATCAGGATATAAGTGAGCAGGTGTATGAGACCGGTTTTAAGCTTACTAGCAATGTCGCAGTTGCACAGCGCTGGCGGGATAATCTAGCTGCCGATGCCGAGTTGCATCAATGGGCACAAGGCTTTGTGCTGGGTGTCAGCTATTACCTTGAACCCTTGCTAAGTGCCCCATCGTGCCCCGAAGAAAGTAAAGATATGCTTGCTCAGGCGGTCACTGTACTTGGATTATTTGCCGATGCTGAGCAATTCAGCATACATGCGGCAAACTCTGGTCAGGATGAGCAGGCATTTAACGATGCTCTGGTCGATATGATGGCTGATTTTAGTCTGGGATTTGCCGAACTGATTGAGCTTACTGCGGTGCAAAGTGGTTTATTCGATGATGAGCCGCACTGGGAAACCTAACCCCGCCATTTTCGCTATGTCTTCTTGGGTGAGCTTAGCCGAGTTGCAATAGCAGGTCGGTGCAGCCCTTGGTGCAACGGGCTCTGGCATAGCCGGGTTCGGCGAGTTGCAGGCTGATGGCACCTTGGCAGTGCTTGCATAACACGGTTTTGCCCTTGCTCAGTTGCTGCAGCAGACGCTTGTGCTCGGCAAAAGAATCACCTTGCTTTTTATTGAGTGCCGAAAAGTCCATAGCTTACTAGTGGGTGGCCGCAATAATGGTGCAGGTCTGCAGTAAATCGTCACCATAAAAATACTGATTGAGTTCTCTGTTTTTACAGTATTTTCTCTCCCAGTCATGCATGCCGCGAACCGTTTTAAAAATGTCGGCGAGATGGGCGTCCTGATCTTTGTTTAATTTAAGTTGAGAGCGGACCTCAGCTAGGGCATGTTTTGCCTTCACTTCCCGTTGTACCTGAGTGGAATCACTTAAATCCGACACCACAGAGCCAAGAATTTTGTCACGGGGATTTTTTATCAAAGGATGATCAACACTTAGCAGTGCTAACAGAATAACGACCAACAGTAATAACTTCTTCATGAGTAAACCTTGATCTAGGTGGCAACGGGGACGCTGATAGTGTAGTAAACTCTGGGTTTTAAAAGCAAGCCTATTAAGGCGCTTAGGGTTAAATATAATCTTCTGGTTACATCATTTTGGTGGCCGAATTGATATACTTGCCCGAAACGACAAACCTAATAACCAATTAGGTAAGTTTGCCCATTCCTAAATCCCTGGCGTTGAGGAACTAAGATGGAAAAAGAGCAGCGGATCAAGGTAAAAAACATACCCAGTGACGTGAAAATCGAAAAGCCCAGCGGGGCCGAGTACGATAGATTTAATCCCCGTAACCGTATTTATGTCCGAGCCGTCACCGGATTACACCAGTTGCTAAGACAGCGTATTGGCTTAGTCGGTATGCTCGCCTTTATGTTGTTGCCTTGGATTAACTACAACGGCCAGCAAGCGGTTTTATTCGATATAGGTAATCAGCAGTTCAGTATTTTTGCCCTGACCTTTTGGCCGCAAGACTTAACCATACTCGCTTTTATTTTTATGATTGCCGCCTTTGCGCTGTTTCTGGTGACCACCTTCTACGGCCGTGTCTGGTGTGGTTATACCTGTCCGCAAACGGTGTGGACCTTTATCTTTATCTGGTTTGAAGAGAAGTTTGAAGGCACCGCCAACCAGCGTAAAAAGCTGGATCAGCGTCCCATGGACTTTGATAAGTTTTGGCGCAAAACGGCCAAACATGGCAGCTGGTTGCTTTTCTCCTTGTATACCGCCATTACCTTTGTCGGCTACTTTACGCCCATGCGTGAGCTGGTGTTCGACTTTGTGACCTTTTCTGTGGGCGGCTATGCGCTGTTGAATATTGTCGTATTTGCCCTTTGTACCTATGGTAATGCGGGCTGGATGCGGGAAATTATGTGTTTGCATATTTGCCCTTATTCGCGCTTCCAGTCGGCCATGTTCGACAAAGACACCTTTACCGTAAGTTATGATGCCAAGCGCGGCGAAAACCGCGGTCCGCGTGGGCGCAAGCAAGATCCTATAGAGTTGGGGTTGGGCGACTGTATCGACTGTAACCTCTGTGTACAGGTGTGTCCTACCGGTATAGATATTCGTAACGGCTTGCAGTACGAGTGCATTAACTGTGGCGCCTGTATTGATGCCTGTGACGGCGTTATGGACAAGATGAATTATCCTCGTGGCCTGATCTCCTATACCACGGAACGTAACCTGGAGGCTTCCGCCGAGAAAACCAAGCCGGTGCGCGGTAAGTTAATTGGTTACTCTATTATTCTCTTTATCCTTATCGGCGCGCTGGCGGCTAATATAGCCATGCGGGTGCCTATGGATCTCGATATTATTCGTGACCGTAACCAGTTGTTCCGTATCAATGTTGATGGCTTGGTAGAAAACACCTACACATTGAAGGTATTGAATAAGGCTCAGGTAGCGCAGCAGTTCCGAGTTGAGGTTGAGGGGCTGGAGCATTATCAGGTGATTGGTCAACTTGAGTTTAGCGTCGCACCGGGACGCTCTCACGATCTGCCCTTGTCTGTGATTATCGACCCTTACGATCTGAAAAAGCCGATGACAGAGTTTAATTTTGTGCTTTACCCGGTGACCGATCCCGAGACGCAAATTAAGCAAAGCAGTAATTTCTTTAAGGGTCGTTAAGGTGAGTGAATTTAGTTTTGCTTCCTTAACCCCGGATACCATTTTAGATGCCCTCGATGGTGTGGGCATCTATGCTGAGTCTGGGCTCTTGGCGCTTAATAGCTACGAAAACCGTGTTTATCAGTTTATAGCTGAGGATCAGCGCCGCTATGTGGCAAAATTCTATCGCCCTGAGCGCTGGAGTAATGAGCAGATCCTCGAAGAGCATAGCTTCAGTGCCGAGCTGCAAGAAGCCGAGGTACCTGTGGTGGCGCCGTTGCGTATTGATGGTCAGACACTGTTTGAGCATCAAGGCTATCGCTTTACGCTGTTCCCCAGCGTTGGTGGCCGCCAGTTTGAGATGGATAATCTCGACCAGCTAGAACAGCTTGGCCGTTTAATTGGCCGCATGCACAAGGTGGCGGCGGCAAAACCTTTTACCACGCGGCCTGTGCTAGGCTGTGATGAATATCTATATCAAGCCAAGGTTCATTTGCAGCACAGTAACTTGGTAAGTGAGGCAATGTCTTTACCTTTTTACACCGTGCTCGATCAGGTTATCGACAAAGCTAGCCGCTTATACCAGAGTGTTGCTACTATACGCTTGCATGGAGACTGCCACGCTGGCAACATTCTCTGGTCCGGCGATGATATGCTAACCTTTGTTGACCTTGATGATAGCCGTCAGGGCCCAGCAATGCAGGATTTATGGATGATGCTCAGTGGCGATCGGCAAAATCAGCTGGTCCAGCTTGATACCCTGGTGAATGCCTATGAGGAGTTTGCCCATTTTGAGCATGGCCAGTTGCGTTTAATAGAGCCGCTGCGGGCGATGCGCATGGTGCATTATATGGGCTGGATTGCCAAACGTTGGCAAGACCCGGCATTTGAGCGGAACTTTTCTTGGTTCGCACAAGACAAATACTGGGAGCAGCAAACTCTGGCATTAAAAGAGCAACTGGCGGCGCTGGATGAGCCAGCGTTGAAATTGATGCCATAAGCGCGCAGCCAAATTGAATTTAAAAGAGACGATTATGATAAAAACACTAACAGGTTCGTTATTACTACTTTGTTTACCTCTGGCCTCTTGGGCAGCCGACTTTAAGGCCGGCGAGCATTACCAAGTGCTTGATACTAAGGCCTCTGAAAGTGACAAGGTAACCGAGTTCTTTTCTTTTTACTGCCCTCATTGCTATCGTCTTGAGCCGGCGGTCGGTGCGCTTAAAGATGCCTTGCCAAAGGATGTGCCCTTTATTAAAAGCCATGTAAACTTTTTACGTTTGGATAAGGCTGCGCAAAATCGCCTAACTACGGCGTATCTAATCGCTCAGCAAGAAGGTAAAGGCGAACAGGTATCTGAGGCCATCTTCAAGAGTATTCATCTGCAACGCGAGCCACTGCAATCGCAGCAAGCGGTAGAAAAATTATTGGCGGAGCAGGGCATTGGCGCCGAGCGTTATAGCATGTTAGCAAGCAGCATGCCGGTATTGGCCGGTGAAAAGGCCGCTCTGGAAGCGCAAGAAACGTATACCAAGGCCGGCGCTCTAACGGGCGTGCCTACCATTATTGTTAACGACAAATACAAGGTGCATGTACACACTGTGAAGTCGCAGCAAGAGCTTAATGAGCTCGTTAACCATTTATTAGAAAAATAACACGGAGAATAAAGGTATGAAGAAGTTTATTGCCCTAGCGCTAATGGCGCTGGCATTACCTTTGACAGCAGTGGCAGCACAGTTTGAAGAAGGTACTCACTATGAAGTCGTTTCTGAGCGTGCTAGCCGTAAGCCGGAAGTAAAAGAATTCTTCTCTTTCTACTGCCCTGCCTGTAATGCTTATGAAGGTTTACTAAGAGACGTTAAGCCTAAGCTAAACGAAGGTGTGAGCTTTAAGCGCAGCCATGTAAACTTTATGGGTGGTCGCACCGCAGAAAACCAGGACATGTTGTCGCAAGCCTTGGCAACGGCCAGTGTGTTACCTGAAAAAGAGCTTTTGGTTGCTGCCATCTTTAACCACATTCACAATAAACGTTCGCAGTTTAACGAAATGGCCGACGTAAGAGACGTGTTTGTTGCCAATGGCGTGGATGCACAAAAGTTCGACAAGTTATTCGAAGGCTTTGCGGTACGCACTAAAGCCTCAAAGATGCAGCGCGACCAAGAATACTATAAAGAGAAGGGTGCCCTGAAAGGCGTACCTACCTTTATCGTTAACGGTAAGTATCGTTTGATCTTAGGTCGTGATTCTGGCGTTACCGAGCCAGATGATATCGCGGCGCTAATCAATTACTTGGCCAAGAAGTAAGTACGGCCAATGATAAAAAAACCGCATCTTTTGATGCGGTTTTTTTATGTTCTTATTTGCGCTTTAGGTAGACCCCGGATTCAACATGATGGGTGTAGGGGAACTGATCAAAGATAGCAAAGCGGGCTATTTCGTGGGTTTGCGTCAGTATCTCCAGATCGCGCTCCAGGGTCTCCGGGTTGCAGGAAATATAGATGATGTTGTCGTACTCGCTGGTAAGCTTACAGGTGAGTTCATCCATACCGGCTCGTGGCGGATCGACCAAGATGGTTTGGCAATCATAGCTGTGTAGGTCTATGTTACCTAAGCGGGTAAAGGTGCGTTCTTTACGCATTGCCTGCGTAAATTCTTCGCTGCTCATGCGGATGATATCCAGGTTTTCAACCTTATTGGCGGCAATATTATATTGCGCCGAGTGTACCGATGACTTGGAAATTTCCGTCGCCAGCACGCGATTAAAGGAACCCGCTAGGGCGATTGAAAAGTTGCCATTACCACAGTAGAGCTCGAGCAAATCATTGCTCAAGGGGGCACAGATATCCTGAGCCCAGGCCAGCATAGACTCATTTACCTTGGCATTGGGTTGGGTAAAGCTGTTTTCCACCTGCTGATAGGTATAAGTGCGGCCATTTACTTCAAGTTGCTCAATCACATAATCCGTGGCCAGTACCTGCTTTTGTTTGCGGGCACGGCCGATAAGCTCGACATTAAAGCGTTGTTGCAGTCGTGCTTGTAGCTCCTGTGCCGCTTGCAACCACTGCTCATCTAACTGTTTGTGATAGAGCAGGCTGATTAAGGCGTTGCCGCTTAAAGTGGTCAGATAATCGATTTGGAACAGCTTACGACGCATCAGCTCGTTATCTTTTAACTCGGCGATCATGGCACTCATCAGTTCATTGATCAGCTCGGCACCCGGGTCGAAGCGCTCGACGCGGACTTTTTCTTTACTCTGTTGATCGAACATAATGTGGTAGAGGTCATCGCCATCATGCCAGACACGAAATTCCGCACGTTGCCGGTAATGTTTCGGGGTCGAGGCAAACACTTCTAACTTATTGACACCAAAGCGAGAAAATTGCGCAATAATACGCTCTTCTTTTTCTGCTAATTGCTGGTTGTACCCGGACGCGTCGATTTCTATTACTGGCATGCAAACCTCTACTAATTTATGTGCGCCGCTATTGTAGGTAGCTGCGTTCAATTGTCCAGTAACAAGTGCCATATTCTTGTTTGTTTTTTCTACAGCTCGATGCATTGCTCGGGTTATGAGTGCCAGGGCCATTATAAAATTTAGCTATTGCGCCGGGAAAAACTACATGTCGCGATTCGGGTAATAAAGAAACCTTGGTAAAGAGGTTGGATGGATGCAGGGTTTTATTGCAGATGCGGTGAGTATTTTTCAGCCTAGCTCCCGTAAGTTTAAAGATGTGGGTTAATTAAACCACAATATCTTGCCAGGGCTGGTTCAGAGGGCTTTTTCTGCTGTGTTGTAATTTGCAAAGTGGCAGAAACTTTACTACTTTAATACTAAAATCATCTTATATTCAGGAACATAATGCTTTAATATAGCGTACCTGATTAAGTTAAGGCGCGAACTTGCTTAATTAGACTACAATGTAGATGTGTTGAAACCTGTTAGCGCGGATCTAGACCTGGTGCTGTATAGCACCTGCGATAAAAGCAAGAAATGTCGGCTGATAGATTAATGAATCATCGGAATATAACTAAGTAAGAGGCACAAGATGGACCTTTTACTTGGCGCATTAAGGACTAATTTACCTTGGTGCGCATAATCGATAATCGTAAAATGGGATGGAAACAATGAAAATCAAATCACTTTCTGCTGCTATCGTTTTGGCAATGGCATCACAAGCTGTTGTTGCTGAAGAACAGAAAAACCCTCACGAAGGTATTCACATTGGTGTGTTTGGTGATTACTTCTGGGCTGACTGGGACAACATCAAGGGCGCAAACCCTGCGAATGTTGCACTAGGTGAGTCTTTCGGTTCAGGTATCGAAGTAGGTTACCGCTTTAACGAATACTGGACAGCTCGTCTAGAATTTGCAGCCCTTGAGCTTGATAAAGAAAATTCAGACAACCACAAAACAGGTGAGCGTTACGGTGCTGATGTATTGTACCACTTCAACGACACTTTCTACGGTGTACTAGGTGCAAAGAAATTTGACGTATACGATGACTTCAATGCAGCTAACCTAGGTTTTGGTTTCCGTAGCCACTTCCGTTACAACTGGGCATTCTTCGGTGAAGCCAACTATTACGAAGGTCTTAACCAGAACCATTCTGATTTCGGTCTTAAGCTAGGTGTTAGCTACCACTTTGGTGACAAGCCTGAGCCTAAGAAAGTTGAGCCAGCACCAGTAGTTGTTGCTCCTAAGCCAGAGCCAAAAGACACAGACAAAGACGGCGTACTTGATGCCAACGATAAGTGTGCAAACACACCTATGGAAGATGCAGTAGATGCGTCGGGTTGTACTCGTTACATGGAAAAAGGCGACAAGGTTAGCTTGTTAGTACGTTTCCCACACGATAACTCTGACGTTAACCAGCGTTACTTGGATGATATCCAAAAAGTTGCTGAATTCATGACTAAGTACCCGCAAACAAACGTACTACTTGAAGGTCACGCTTCAGCAGTAGGCGATGCAGGTTACAACAAAAAGCTTTCTAAAAAGCGTGCAGACGGTGTTGCTAAGCAACTAATCAATGATGGTATCTCAGCTTCTCGCGTAGAAACTGTAGGCCTAGGTGAAGAGCGTTTATTGAACACTGAAAACACCAAAGAAGCTCACGCTGAAAACCGTCGCGTTGAAGCGCACATCTCAGTTACTGAGCGTGTAAGCATCAAACGTAACTAATAGTAGGTTACTACCAACCTATGATGAAAAGCCCGGCTGATGCCGGGCTTTTTGCAAATAATTATTACTCAACATTCACCAGCCTATAGTTTTAAAGCCCTTACATTCATTGTATTTATATTGACTATTTTGCCTCTAGGCGGCGACGCCAATTTTCTTCTATCTTTAAAGCCTTTATAATTGTTATCGTGTCAAAATTCTATAAGTAGTATGGACGCGTCGAAGTCTGCTACTTTCACGTCACCAAGAGGGCATAATTGTGCTTCAAGAATATCGTAAACATGTTGAAGAGCGTGCAGCCCAAGGTATTGTGCCTGCACCATTAGATGCTCAGCAAACTGCTGACCTGATCGAATTAATCAAGAATCCACCTGCCGGTGAAGAAGAGTTTATCCTAGACCTTCTAGTTAACCGTGTACCGCCTGGCGTAGATGACGCCGCCTATGTAAAAGCGGGCTTCCTAGCCGCCGTTGCAAAAGGTGAAGCGCAGTCGCCACTAATCAATAAAGAAAAAGCGGCCGAGCTACTTGGCACCATGCTAGGTGGCTATAACATCGAGCCTATGATTGATCTGTTAGACGATGCTGAACTTGCACCGTTCGCAGTAAAAGGCCTATCGCACACCCTGCTTATGTTTGATGCCTTCTACGACGTAGAAGAAAAAGCCAAAGCGGGTAACGAATTTGCTAAGCAAGTTATCGAGTCTTGGGCAAACGCCGAGTGGTTCCTTGAGAAGCCGGCTGTGCCAGAGAAGATCTCTGTAACCGTTTTCAAGGTAACCGGTGAAACTAACACAGATGACCTTTCACCTGCTCCAGATGCCTGGTCTCGCCCGGATATCCCACTACACGCACTGGCTATGCTTAAGAACGAGCGTGACGGTATCAACCCTGATAAAGCCGGTGAAATCGGTCCAATCGCCCAACTTGAAGAGCTTAAAACCAAAGGTTTACCACTAGCGTACGTAGGTGATGTTGTAGGTACTGGCTCATCACGTAAGTCGGCAACTAACTCGGTACTTTGGTTCATGGGTGATGATATTCCTCACGTACCAAACAAGCGCGTTGGCGGTGTATGTCTAGGCGGTAAGATCGCTCCTATCTTCTTCAACACCATGGAAGACTCAGGTGCACTACCTATCGAGTTGAACGTTGACGACATGAATATGGGTGATCAAATCGATATCTACCCGTATGAAGGTGTGGTTAAGCGTCACGGTACCGATGAAGTTATCTCTACGTTCAAGATGAAGTCAGACGTGATCCTTGATGAAGTACGTGCCGGTGGCCGTATTCCATTGATCATTGGTCGTGGTTTGACCGATAAGGCTCGTACCTCATTGGGTATGGAAGCCGAAGACATCTTCCGTAAGCCAGCTCTTGTTACCGATTCTGGTAAGGGCTTCACCCTGGCTCAGAAGATGGTTGGTAAAGCATGTAACATGCCTGGCGTCCGCCCTGGTCAATACTGTGAGCCTAAGATGACCACTGTTGGTTCGCAAGATACCACAGGTCCTATGACTCGTGACGAACTGAAAGACCTTGCCTGTCTTGGTTTCTCTGCTGACCTAACTATGCAGTCTTTCTGTCACACGTCTGCGTATCCTAAGCCTATCGACGTAAACACGCACCACACACTACCTGATTTCATCATGAACCGTGGCGGTGTATCGCTACGTCCAGGTGACGGTGTAATCCACTCATGGCTAAACCGTATGCTTCTTCCTGATACCGTAGGTACAGGTGGTGACTCGCATACTCGTTTCCCACTAGGTATTTCATTCCCAGCGGGTTCTGGTGCGGTTGCGTTTGCAGCGGCGACCGGTGTTATGCCACTGGATATGCCTGAGTCGGTATTGGTACGTTTCAAAGGCGAAATGCAGCCGGGTATCACACTACGTGACCTAGTACACGCAATTCCTTACTACGGCATCAAGCAAGGCCTGCTTACCGTTGAGAAGAAGGGTAAGATCAACGAATTCTCTGGTCGCGTACTAGAGATCGAAGGTGTTGAGCACCTAACCGTTGAGCAAGCGTTCGAGCTGTCAGATGCCTCTGCCGAGCGTTCAGCCGCAGGTTGTACCGTTAAGCTAAGCAAAGAGTCTATCTCTGAGTACCTAGAGTCAAACATCGTTATGCTTAAGTGGATGATCGCTGAAGGCTACGGTGATGTACGTACTATCGAGCGTCGTATCAACGCGATGCAAGAGTGGTTGGCTAACCCAGAGCTTATGGAAGCCGACAAAGACGCTGAATACGCGCACGTAATTGAAATCGACCTGGCGGAAATCAAAGAGCCAATTCTTTGTGCTCCTAATGACCCAGATGACGCACGTCTACTTTCAGACGTAACTGGTGAGAAGATCGACGAAGTATTCATCGGTTCATGTATGACTAACATCGGCCACTTCCGTGCCGCTGGTAAGCTGCTAGACAACTTCGGTGGTCGTCTACCAACCCAACTTTGGGTTGCACCACCTACTAAGATGGATAAAGACCAACTTACCGACGAAGGTTACTACGGTATCTTCGGTCGTGTAGGCGCGCGTATCGAAACTCCAGGATGTTCATTGTGTATGGGTAACCAGGCACGTGTTGCTGATAAGGCAACGGTTGTTTCTACCTCTACTCGTAACTTCCCTAACCGTCTAGGTACAGGTGCAAACGTATTCCTAGCGTCTGCCGAGCTTGCAGCGGTAGCAGCAATTCTAGGTAAACTACCTACAGCTGCGGAATATCAAGAATACGCGGAGAAGATCAACGCAACAGCGGTGATACTTACCGTTACTTGAACTTCCACAAGATGCCTCAGTACACGAAGAAAGCGGATAACGTGATTATCCAGCAAGCCGTGTAATTTGCATATGTGATAAAAGCCCGCTTACTAAGCGGGCTTTTTTATGTTTAAATTTAGTTAAAATAGAATATGGATTTTCTTAATTTTTCATATTTTCAATTTTTAATTCTTCAAATTAAAGATTGAAGATTTTTTTATTCAATTTGACATTGAAATTGTCGCTAAATGAAATCAAACCTGCGACGGAAATAGCTTAAAATCCCCGCCAATTTTCTTATCAAGGCAGGATCTTTATGACTTCGTTAAATAACCAGAACCTTCTGCAACTTCGTTTCATTGACCAGTCTCATATTGACGCGGTAAAGCCTTCTTTTGACCATCTTCCCGATAATCCCTATGCCGATGGTGCCTTCCGTAAGCGTCGTTATTCAGTGATCAAGGTGCAACAGGGTGAACTCACCCTTCAGCCTACTAAAGCCTTTGTACAAGATGATTCCATCAATACCTTCCAGGGCAATGTTGAGCGTACCTACGAAAACCTCGACGCAGACTTGCTGAGCAGCGAAGGCATGAAGCGCATTGTGGCCGAGTTTATTGCCATGACAGGTATCGACGCCGATCGTGATATTGAAATTCACCAGTTCCGTATGTTGGCCATCGACAGCGATACGCCGCCGGCACCTGAAGGCATTCATCAGGATGGCTTCGACCACGTCTGTATATGCGGTGTATCCCATGAAAACATCGCCGGTGGTGAGTTATTGGTGTATGAGCACAAAGAAGCCAAGCCGTGTTTCAAGATGGAAATCAAAGACGGCATGTTCGCACTTATCGACGATCGCCAGGTGTGGCACAACGCCACCCCCATGAACAAGCTGGATGAGTCGAAGATCGGCTACCTTGATTGTTTTGTACTGACTGCGTAAGGAATGATGATGAATCTAGTCTCTCTACGTAGCCAGTTTCCGGCACTAATGCAGCAAGTAAATGGCGAGTCGCCAATCTTTTTTGATGGCCCCGGTGGTGCGCAAGTACCCCAATCAGTATTAGATGCCATGTCGGCTTACCTGGGTTTTTATAATTCAAACCTGGGCGGCGCATTTTTCTCCAGCGATAAAACCGTGGCTGTGATGAGCCAAGCGCGTCAGGCCATAGCCGACCTGCTTAACAGCCCAAGCTCGGAGCAAATCGTCTTCGGCGCTAACATGACCAGTTTGACCTTTAGTTTTAGTCGCGCTATTTCACGCGGCTGGCAAAGTGGCGACGAGATCATAGTGACCAATGCGGATCACTTCTCCAATGTGTCTTCGTGGCGACAGGCCGCCGAGGATAAAGGAGCCACTGTGCATGCGCTGCGTATTAACGAAGCGGATTGCACCCTGGATATGGCGCACTTCGAGTCATTGCTTAACGCCAATACCAAGCTGGTCGCCGTAACCTATGCGTCGAACACCACGGGCTCAATCAATGATGTGAAGCGCATTATCGAGTTGGCGCATCAGCATGGCGCCTTGGTGTATGTGGATGCGGTTCACTATGCTCCACATGAGCTGGTGGATGTGCAGGCACTGGATTGTGATTTCCTTGCCTGCTCGGCCTATAAGTTCTTCGGCCCCCATGTAGGCATTGTTTATGGTAAGCGTGAGCATTTGGAAAACTTCACCCCATACAAGGTAGAGCCGGCGAAAGATGTAGTACCGGGTCGTTGGGAAACGGGTACGCAGAGCTTCGAAGGCCTGGCCGGTGTGGTTGCCGCTGTTGACTATATCGCCTCTTTGAGCGGCCTGGATGCGCAACTGCCGCGTCGTCAGCGTCTTGAAGCGGCATTTGCCAACAGCAAAGAGCACGAAATGGCATTAAGCAAGCACTTCCTTACACGGCTAAAAGAATTTCCGCAGATCTCGCTATTCGGTATTGATGATATGGAGCGTTTGGCCGAGCGTACGCCGACCTTTGCCCTTACCTTTGATGGCTTAGAGCCACGTCAGGTATCCGAGTTCTTAGGCAAGCAGCATGTCTGTGTATGGGACGGTAACTTCTATGCCCAGGGCTTGTGTGAGCAATTAGGTGTAATGGACAAGGGTGGTGTGGTACGTATCGGTTGTATGCACTACAACAGCATCGAAGAAATTGACCGATTATTTACCCTGTTCGGCGAGCTACTCGGCTCATAGCGCTGCGCTCTGTTAAAAAGGCTGCCTAGGCAGCCTTTATTGATCTTGGGCGGTGGGTTATTTTTGTGCTTGGCCGTAGATTTGCTCGGCGCGATTAAACAACACCCAAGAGGTAAGAATGTACTTGTCATTCGACAAGGGCTTATTACCGCGGTGGGTATGGGTAAAGTAGGCCGGTGCGACCACCATGGTGCCGCGTTTTGGAGCGATTTTACGCTTTTGATAGTAAAACTCGGTTTCGCCGCCTTCGCTGACATCGTTCAAGTAGAACATAAACAGCAGGACGCGGTGTAAGGCTTCGTTATGGCCGGTTTGTGGATAGACCTCACTGTGCCAGTAAGGATACCCGCCCTTATTGATCTCGTATTTCTGCGCTTGAATACTGCCTAAACGAAACAGCTGTTGCATCAAGGTACCCAGTTGCGGTTTGGCCACCTCTTCAAAGTTGTCCTGGTTCAGCGCCACCGGTTTACCGGTTTTTGGGTGGAAGACCTGCAGACCAAAGGCGCCAATCATCATAAATAGATGTTCTTCAACATAGCGCATCACGTGTTGTGCGGTGACCTGCTGAATATGCTGCAAGTGCTGCTGGTACTCTGGGTGAGCATTGAGGTAAAGGTCTTTACTGTCTTTTTTACTTAAATCTATGCCGCCAGAGGTGGTACCCTGCTTCAAATGCGGGCTCTGCTCGAACAGGTCGATAAACTGACTACAAAAAGTGTCACTAAGCGCGTTATCATAAACGCCAATGAAGTCTGTCATGACTGCAACCTTACCTATTGGAATTATTATGCTTATTGAAAAAGTTCAGCCCAGATTTAGTGAAACGGATGTCCTCGGGCACATTAACAATACAGTACTACCGGTGTGGTTTGAAGCCGCCCGCACGCCTATTTTTAAAATCTTTACCCCAGATCTTAATCCACATCAATGGCGCTTGATTGTTGCTAAGGTGGAAGTGACCTTTTTGGGCGAGCTTTTCTATGGCCAGGAAGTGGAAGTGAAAACCATGATCGAGCGCATCGGCTCCAGCTCTTTTGTGATCAAACAACAAGCTTGGCAGCATGGGCAGTGTTGTGCCGAGGGTAAGACGGTGATGGTGCGTTATAACTTTGAAAACAAAGCGTCACAAGCCTTAAGCGAAGACGAAAAGTCGCAACTTAGCCAGCATCTCGAGGCCGTGCAAGAGGGCTAGGGGCTGTTGATGGTGGTTGTGGCAGGGAAAGCCGGAGACACACACCGTTTTGTTTCAAAGCGGATGCCATACTCGGCTTGCTCGTCCTCGAAGAGCTCAACAATTTCATAATCATTGAGCTCAACCACCTTACTGTTTTTACTTTTTTCGCAGCGTGAGAAGCTGTCTGCCTCCCAATTGTAGGCAAACTGGGCAACCAGGATTTTTATCCATTTGTCGGAATCCTTGCCCGGCTCGGCAATGTTTGCTTCAAGGTGCATGGTCGCCGGTGCCTCTTGTGTTTGTTCTGCATTGGGTTCTTGCTCCTTACTCATCTCTTTTTCAAAGCTCGCACTGACCTGATCTATGACATCACCCGCATTGTCGAAATCCCCTGAGGTTACCACTAGGTTGGCCGTGACAATAACACATAAAACAAAGCGGGCGATGGCGGTTTGAATGGGTCGTTTCGTGCTGTCCAAAAAGTGCAAGCCAAAGCGCTGGAAAGGTCTGAGTAAGAGTAATACCAAGATGTAAAGGGGAAGCACCAGCTGGAGAAGAAGCAAGGCGATAACCGAAAGCGCTAACATCCAACTGGGCAGGTACAGCAAGATAGCAAAGTTATGGGTATAGTCGAAATGGCTTGCCGCCACGCCGGTGACTTCATTTACCGTGCCAGCTGCATTCGCCAGCACAAAATTGGCTATGGTACCGTAAAACAGTAAGAGAATGGCTTTACCGGGAAGTGAGTGAAAAAGCTGAAGAAAGCGCGGCCAGAACTCAATGGTTAAAGCCGCCACTGTGCATGCCGTTGTCAGCCAGATACTGACGGGAGAGAGCAACAAAGCGACCGCGTACAGGCGTTGTGCCAGGGTCAATGCTTGCCAAAACCTTGCAAAGCCTAGTGTAAGGTTTCTCGTAGTTCGGGCTGTTTTTGCTTTGAGGCGTAATAAGGGGGCCGTCATGATAAGCCTGAATATTTTCTTTATTTATTCAGACTTTACCCCCTAATTGCTTATTTTGCCAACAATGGCTTGAGATAGTGCCCGGTATGGGAGCGCTCATGCGCAGCTACTTCTTCCGGGGTACCGGCGACGAGAATTTCACCGCCACCGCTGCCGCCTTCCGGCCCCAAATCAACAATCCAGTCGGCGGTTTTGATCACATCCAGGTTATGCTCAATCACCACTATGGTATTGCCGTGGTCGCGCAGGCGGTGCAATACCGTCAGCAGTTGCTGAATATCATGGAAGTGCAGGCCGGTAGTGGGCTCATCCAAGATATACAGGGTTTTACCCGTGTCGCGCTTGGACAGCTCTCGGGCCAGTTTCACACGCTGCGCCTCACCGCCGGATAAGGTGGTTGCCGCCTGTCCCAGACGAATATAGGACAGGCCTACATCCATCAGAGTTTGCAGCTTACGATTGATAGCAGGAATGGCATCGAAAAATTCGCGCGCGTCTTCCACCGTCATTTCCAGCACCTGATGGATGTTTTTACCCTTGTAGAGCACCTCTAATGTTTCGCGGTTATAGCGTTTGCCCTGACACACATCGCAAGGCACATACACATCCGGCAGGAAGTGCATTTCCACCTTGATCACGCCATCGCCCTGACAGGCCTCACAGCGTCCGCCCTTAACGTTAAAGCTAAAGCGACCCACCTTGTAGCCACGCGAGCGTGACTCTTGAGTACCGGCAAAAAGTTCACGTATGGCGGTGAAAATACCCGTATAGGTGGCTGGGTTTGAGCGTGGCGTACGGCCGATAGGGCTTTGGTCGATATCGATAACCTTATCGAAATGATCCAGGCCGGTGATTTCTTTATGCGGCGCCGGCTCAACCGCTGTGGCGCCGTTGAGTACAGTGTGTGCCACCTTAAACAAGGTGTCGTTAACCAGGGTCGACTTACCCGAACCGGAGACACCGGTAATACAGGTCATTAAACCGAATGGGATGCGCAAGTCGACATTCTTGAGGTTATTGCCGGTAGCGCCAAACAGCTCTAGCCATTTCTCGTTAGTAGGGTGGCGCTCCTTGGGCACGGCGATTTCTTTGACGCCGCTGAGGTATTGGCCCGTCAATGAGTCCGGATTGTTCATGATGTCGTCGCGCGAGCCTTCGGCCACTACGTGGCCTCCATGAACCCCGGCGCCCGGACCGATATCGATAATGTAGTCAGCGGCGCGAATGGCGTCTTCATCGTGCTCCACCACCAAGACAGTATTGCCGAGGTCGCGCAGGCGCGTCAGGGTTTGCAGCAGGCGGTCGTTATCGCGCTGGTGCAAGCCGATAGAAGGCTCGTCCAACACATACATAACCCCTACCAGGCCGGCACCTATCTGGCTGGCCAAACGAATGCGCTGGGCTTCGCCCCCGGAGAGGGTATCGGCACTGCGCTCCAGGGATAAATAATTTAGGCCGACATTGACTAAGAAGGATAAGCGGTCGCGAATTTCTTTAAGGATCTTATCGGCAATCTGTGCTTTTTGGCCGCTGAATTCCAGGCTGTCGAAATAGTCGAAGGCCTGGCCTATGCTCATCAGGGTCACCTTAGGCAGGTTAGTCTCGTCGATAAAGACGTTACGTGCTTCCTGACGTAAGCGTGAGCCGCTACAACTGGGGCAAGCCTGTGAGGTTTGATACTTGGCCAGCTCCTCACGCACCGAATTGGACTCGGTCTCATGGTAGCGGCGCTGCATATTATTGAGCACGCCCTCGAATTCATGATTGCGGGTGATTAGATCGCCGCGGTCGTTACGATAATGGAAGGCGACCTTGTCCTTGCCAGAACCCTCCAGCACCACCTTTTTGGCCTCATCACTTAAATTTTGGAAGGGCGTATCCAAATCAAATTGATAATGCTCGGCCACAGATTGCAGCATTTGGAAATAGTAGAAGCTGCGCTTGTCCCAGCCCTTAATGGCACCACCGGCGAGGCTTAGCTCGGGGTTATGAACCACGCGGTGGGGGTCGAAATACTGGCGTACACCCAGGCCATCACAGGTTTGACAGGCACCGGCCGGGTTATTGAAGGAAAATAATCTTGGCTCAAGTTCGCTCATGGCATAGCCACAGCTTGGGCAGGCAAAGTTGGCGGAGAACACCAGCTCTTCTTCGAGGGAATCATCCATGGCGGCCACCTGAGCAACGCCACCGGAGAGCTCCAGCGCGGTTTCGAAGGACTCGGCTAAACGTTGTTGCTGCCCTTCTTTCACCTTTAAGCGGTCAACCACCACTTCTATGGTGTGCTTTTTATGTAGCTCTAACGGCGGAGGATCGGATAGGTCACAGACTTCACCATCGATGCGAGCGCGGATATAGCCTTGTGCCGCCAGTTGCTCGAGCAGCTTAACATGCTCACCCTTACGGTTTTTTACCACGGGTGCCAGCAGCATCAGCTTGCTGCCCTCGGGCAGGGCTAGGACGTGATCCACCATCTGGCTGATGGTTTGCGCCGCCAACGGCAGGTGATGGGTTGGACAGCGTGGCTCGCCGACACGGGCAAACAGCAAACGCAGGTAATCGTATATCTCGGTGATGGTGCCCACGGTTGAACGTGGGTTATGGGAGGTCGACTTCTGCTCGATGGAAATAGCCGGCGACAGGCCTTCAATATGATCTACATCGGGCTTTTCCATCAGCGATAAAAACTGGCGCGCGTAGGCCGATAAGGATTCCACATAACGCCTTTGCCCTTCGGCATACAGGGTGTCGAAGGCGAGGGACGATTTGCCCGAGCCCGATAATCCGGTAATGACGATCAACTTATCCCGAGGTATGGTTAGATTGATGTTTTTAAGGTTATGGGTGCGCGCACCGCGAACTTCGATATTATCCATTCTTCGCCTGTTTCCCGAGCTGCTTATTAACCTGTAAGTATCGCATAGTTTGCCATTACTTAGCGATGCTTTCTTGTCCTTAAACCGAGCCGATGGCTTGCATCTTGGCAAGGGCTAAATTCGCGGCTAGGCATGTCCCAATGGCAGGCGATTATGCTATCATCGCCGGCCAAGATAGAATTTGTTATCAGCCGATTAGTAATCCGTCATGTCTGCATCCCAGTTAAACAGTGTTGAAAAGCGCGCCGCGCTGTCGTTGGCGAGCGTGTTTGCCTTTCGTATGCTTGGCCTCTTTATGTTGATGCCGGTGCTGGCCATTTATGGTCAGGATCTCAGTGGTTTTTCGCCCTTGTGGATCGGACTTGCCATTGGTGCCTACGGTTTGACTCAGGCGCTGCTGCAAATCCCCATGGGCTGGCTCTCTGACCGTTTCGGTCGTAAACGTATTATTATCGCAGGATTAATCGTCTTTACCCTGGGCTCTGTGATAGCCGCTTTGGCCGAGTCCATGTATATGCTGACGCTAGGTCGAGCACTACAGGGCATGGGCGCCATTGCCAGTGCCTTGTTGGCCTTGGCTGCGGATCTAAGCCGCGACGAGCAGCGTCCCAAGGTGATGGCGGTGATTGGCATGAGCATAGGCATGAGCTTTGCGATTGCCATGTTGCTTGGGCCCATGGTGGCGGCCAGCTTTGGCGTCTCAGGTATCTTTTGGTTAACGGCAGCTCTGGCGCTGGTGGGAATGGCCATAGTTGTGTGGCTGGTACCCAGTGCGGTTAATCGGGCTCCCAAGGGGGAAACCACTGTGACCCTGCGGGATGTGGGTAAACTGGTGCGCCACCCGGATCTGGCGCGTTTGGATTTGGGGGTGCTGTTTTTGCACCTGACCCTGACCACCATTTTTGTTTCCTTGCCACCTCAGCTTATTAACGACGGTTTACCCGCGGCCCAGCATTGGCAATTGTATATTCCGGTATTTATTTTATCTTTTGTGCTTATGGTGCCTATGATGATAGTGGCTGTGGCTAAGCAAAAGGAAAAACCCCTGTTTTTGGTGGCCATAATTATGCTGGTTGTCAGCATGCTGGGCTTGGTTTTCGGAGCCAACTCTGTCTATATGATAGCCTTGTGTATGATGTTGTATTTTATCGCCTTTAACTTTCTAGAGGCGACCATGCCGGCCCTGGTATCACGACTGTCGCCAGCCAATCAGAAGGGCTCGGCCATGGGCGTGTTCTCATCATCCCAGTTTATCGGTGCCTTTTTGGGCGGTATTCTTGGCGGATTTGTGGCTCAGCGCGGTACCCCCGAGATGGTGTTTGCGGCTGCCGCCTTGGTTGGGTTAATATGGTTTGTCATTGCTGTAAAAATGCGAGTACCGCCGCGCAGTAAAATTATCAGTTTGCTAAGTGCAGTAGGCAGCGAACATGATGCAGAACAATTAGCGGCGCAATTGGTAGAGCTGCCGGGAGTGCTTGAAGCCACGGTGGTATGTGATGAAAACCGTAGCTACCTCAAGGTAGACGAGAAGAAATTTGATTTACAGGCGGCGCAACAGCTAGTCGCCTCAGCGTAAAAAGTAGGAGCATATATCCATGGCGCGCGGTATTAATAAAGTGATTTTAGTGGGCAACCTGGGTCAAGACCCTGAAGTTCGCTACATGCCTAACGGCAATGGCGTTGCTAACATTAGCATCGCGACCAGCGACAGCTGGAAGGATAAAAACACGGGTCAGATGCAAGAGCGTACCGAGTGGCACCGCGTGGTGTTGTTCGGCAAGCTGGCCGAGGTAGCCGGTGAGTATCTACGTAAAGGCTCGCAGGTTTATATCGAAGGTAAATTGCAAACCCGTAAATGGACAGATCAAAGCGGTCAGGAAAAGTACACCACGGAAATCGTGGTTGACGGTTTCGACGGTAAAATGCAGATGCTCGGCGGTCGCGGTGAAAACCCAGGCGGCGGTCAAGGCGGTTACCAAGGTGGCCAGCAGCAGGGCGGCTTCGGTGGCGGCCAGGCGCAGAGCCAACAAGGCGGTCAGCAAAGTGGTGGCTATGGTCAATCACAGCAGCAGGGTTATGCACCGCAGGGTAACCAAGGCATGCAGCAAGCTGCTCCACAACAAGGTGGCCAGCAAGGTGGCCAACAAGGCGGTGGTTATGGCAACCAGCAGGGCGGCCAACAGGGCGGTTTCGCTCCTAAGCCACAAAATGCCCCTCAAGGCGGCGCTGCTAACCCAATGGAACCGCCAATCGACTTCGATGACGATATTCCGTTCTAAGGTAAATAAGCTTGCTTAACTGAGCTTATTGAAATCTAGATAGTTTCTTCTGAAGGCCCCGTAATACGGGGCTTTTTTATGGGCTCACACTTGAGCTTCCCCAGCACATGGACAACACTTTAGTCATGAGTAAAGATGACTAATAGACCTTGGATTTGTCCATTTTCACTAAGTATCAAAAGCTTGGCTTAACTTGCATGCTTGGCGCGCTGATGATGGTGCTGATCAACGCCATTTTGGTGTGGGGCTTGATGCAGGAGCGGCAATCGCAAATACAACAACTGGAAACGCGGCTTGAGCAATTGGGCAGTGTTAACGAGCAGGTGCTCTCCACGGCTCTGGCGCCTTATGGTTTATCAAGTAAGGCGCAAACGGGGAGTTTTGTGATGCCGGTACAATTTAATCTGGCCCTGAGCTCAGGGGCGCTCACTGTTTATAGTCAGCCCTTGTGGCAGCAGCATAGCCATTGGTTTATTGCCATTAATGTTTTGTTGCTTATTTTTTTATGGCGCACGGTACAGTGGCTGCGCAGGACCGAATGGCGTGCGGCGCGGGCATTCAGCTGCTACGGAGGGCAGAAAAAAGAGGACGAAGACCAGGATAGCCATCCGGTCAGTGCCAATATGCTGGGGGTCAACCAGCTTTATCAAAGTGTTTTTGCTATTGTTTATTGCCAGCGCTTAAGCTCGGTAGCATCCGGGGTCGTGAGCTTATTCGAGACCCTGTTGCAGGAGCAGTTACAGCATCAACAAAGGGTATCGGTTAAAATTCTTAATTCCGGCTGCTTCGCCATTACGGTTAAAGAAGTGGCCTATAAACAGCTGGAAACTCATTTGCAAAGCTTTAGTGCCATGGCGCTTAAGTGTTGCCGTAGCCTATTGCCTGATTTGCGTCGCGATGAGGTTAAAGTCGGCCTGTGTAACTATCGCAGTGGTGCCGATCAGGCGGTGGTCTATCAGCTATGCCAATCGGCATTGGCACTGGCGTGTCAGAGTGAGCACAAGCATTGCTACCGCATTCCCTTTAGTCATAATCACTCCATGCTGCTGGCCGCCAAGTCCTGCTCTTTGGTTGATGCCATTAATAACGAGCAGTTTGTATGTTTCTTCCAGCCTGTATTCGACTTATATAATGAGGAGATTATGCATCACGAAACCCTGCTGCGAATTCGCCATCCACAGCTAGGGCTGATTTCTCCCGAATATTTACTAAGTCACAGCACGCCTGAAAGTGCTGCGCGCAGCGTTGATATTGCCGTACTGAAGCGTCTTGAAACCATGCTTAAGAGCGAGCAGCTGCAGGCCGATATCAGTTTAAATATTCACCCCAGCTCCTGGCTTGATGATGATGTATGGCGGCGGTTAGGGGAGTTTTTAGAAGCCCACCCCAGGGTGTGCCTGGAGTGTCCGGCAGCGCTGCTGGCCAAGCAACCCAGGCTGATAGCAAAGCGCTTAAAAAGCACAACAGCGTGCCAGCGCGGAATCATTGTCGACCAGCTAAGCAAGTGGCCCACCGACGCCATAAACACCCTTAATGTACCGATTAAGGCCGTTAAATTAGCCAGTGAATTGATCAGCCATGTGGATACGGACAGGCATATTCAGCGTCGGGTTTTATCTTATGTCGCCAATGCACAGCGCTTGGGGATAGTGGTTTTTGCGGTCGGCATTGAGCGCCATCAACAGGCCGAAGTGCTAAAACAACTGGGTGTGCAAGGAGCGCAGGGCTTTTACTTCACCGGCACCATTAACCAACTCAGTGCCTTTAACTTGCCCCAATAAGGCCGCGATACCTAAGGCCTTCCTTACCCTGTAAGCCACCGGTATGGATGGCAATGATATGGCTGCCGCCGGGAAAATAACCCTGTTCGATCAGTTGCCAGAGGGCATAGATCATTTTGCCGCTGTAGATGGGCTCCAGTGGGACCTTGTGAGTGTGTTCGAACCATTGGCAAAAGCGCCATAGTTCGGGGCTAAAGCGACCATAGCCGCCGTCATGATGGTCACAAAGCAGACGCCATTCGCAGTTGGGCTGTGGCTGAAGCCGTGTGATTTCTTGTTGTAGGTATTCGGCATTTTTCAATACAGCTATGCCCAACACCTGGGTTTGTGTATGCCCGGATAGCAGTCCCGCCAGGGTGCCGCCACTGCCGGTGGCACACGCTAAGAACTGATGTTCCGGCAGGCTGTGGGCCAGTTCTTCGACTCCCCTTAAGGCGGCGGTATTGGTGCCACCTTCGGGAAGGATAAAAGCCTTGGTAAAGCGCTGATGTAATTGCTCTAGATACTCCGGGCTATTGCGCTGGCGATACTCGATACGGGTAACCGGATGCAACTGCATGCCGCAGGCCTTGGCAAAACGCAGCGTCGGATTATGCTCATCCAGCTGCGGGCCCCGCACTATAGCGCGCGTTGGTATGCGGAATATTTTGCCGGCGGCGGCACTGGCATACAGGTGGTTGGAAAAGGCGCCACCAAAGGTCAGCAGCTCGGATTTACCGGATTGGGCAAAGGCGACCAGGTTGTACTTTAACTTGCGCCATTTGTTGCCATGGATAATGGGGTGCAGCAAATCGTCACGTTTAATACTCAAGCGCACACAGTGTTTTGTTAGCAGCGCATCCTGGATTTGCTGCAGGGGAGATTCGGGGATTGTATTTTCGACCAGATTCATGGTTAACCGTGTTTATTTGCTGTGAGTATGTGCAATGATGGCGCTGCGTTATTATCCGTTGCGACTAGGGTAAAAGCCAGCTTCAAGCTGGAATCCAGTACTTTTACCCACCGAGTCAGCGACTGTTAAGCACAGAGGTGGACAATGAGCGCCAGCGGTGGCGAGATAAGGGGTTATACTAGGCTTGCCGCGGGTAAGTTTTTAAATGTACTACTTTATGCGTATGTCGACAGATGTCATCAAAGTTTTGCATTTACGGCGCTCAATGTGCTGTTTTTTAGAGACCAATGCAAGCTTTATGTTGCCGCGACGCAGTTGCATTGGTAAAGTGTCCCAAGCTTTCAGATAATAAGAATTTTCAAAGGTCAACCAGTCCCATGTTCAAGAAACTCCGTGGTCTTTTCTCCAACGATCTATCGATCGATTTGGGGACAGCGAATACCCTGATTTACGTTAAAGAAGAAGGTATCGTCCTTAACGAGCCTTCAGTAGTAGCCATTCGTCAAGAGCGTGCTGGTGGACCTAAAAGTGTGGCTTCGGTAGGGACGGAAGCCAAGCAAATGCTGGGTCGTACCCCGGGCAACATTAAAGCCATTCGCCCTATGAAAGACGGTGTTATTGCCGATTTTTATGTTACCGAAAAAATGCTGCAGCACTTTATTAAGCAAGTGCACAACAACAATTTCTTGCGCCCAAGCCCACGCGTTCTAATTTGTGTGCCTTGTGGTGCCACTCAGGTTGAAAAGCGCGCCATTCGCGAGTCGGCCATGGGTGCTGGTGCTCGTGAGGTGTATCTTATCGAAGAGCCGATGGCGGCAGCCATTGGTGCCGGTCTGCCGGTATCTGAAGCAACGGGTTCCATGGTGGTCGATATCGGTGGTGGTACCACAGAAGTGGCCATTATCTCACTGAACGGTGTGGTGTATTCTTCATCGGTGCGTATCGGTGGTGATAAGTTTGATGAAGCCATTATCAACTACGTACGTCGTAACTTCGGTAGCCTGATCGGTGAAGCCACGGCGGAGCAGATCAAGCACGAGATAGGTTCGGCATTTAAGACCGACGAAGTAAGAGAAATGGAAGTACGTGGCCGTAACTTGGCCGAAGGTGTACCGCGTTCATTTACTCTGAACTCACACGAGATCCTCGAAGCCTTGCAAGAGCCATTGATGGGCATAGTAAGTGCGGTAATGGTGGCGCTGGAGCAATCGCCGCCAGAGTTGGCATCGGATATTTCTGCTCACGGCATGGTATTGACCGGCGGTGGCGCACTACTGAAAGACCTGGATCGCTTACTAATGGAAGAAACCGGTATTCCGGTTGTGGTAGCCGACGACCCACTTACTTGTGTTGCGCGTGGGGGCGGTAAGGCCCTGGAAATGATCGACATGCATGGTGGTGACGTATTTAGCTACGACTAATGAATTTATTATTTGGTCGCACTATTTCAATGCAACTGCGATTAACCATCGCAGTTGTGCTTAGTGTTATTCTTATTCTTGGTGATCGCTACACCAGTGGCGGCACAGCAGTACGTACCTCGCTTAATACCCTGGTCAGCCCCTTGTTATACCTGGCCAATCTTCCCTATGAGCTGCTTTCGACCAGCGCTAAAAACCTGACCTCTCGTGAACAACTGCTAAAGGAAAACGAAGCCCTGAAAAACAAGCAATTGTTGCAAAGTGAACAGCTGCAGCAATATGCCTTTTTGGTGCAGGAAAACGAAAAGCTGCGTGCTTTATTAGGCTCAAACCCGAGGCAGCAGCAAGGTAAGCTGGTGGCCCAGGTTTTATCCGTGCACTCGAATCCTTACAGTCACCAGGTGGTGATCAATAAAGGAACTTCGGATGGCCTGCGTGAAGGCTTGGCGGTAATAGATGAGTTGGGTGTGGTCGGCCAGGTGATCCAGGTCGGCGCCAGTACCAGTCGCGTCTTGTTGCTTACAGATACCACTCATGCCACGCCGGTGCGGGTGCTGCGCAACAATGTGCGCACAGTGGTTGAAGGCATGGGTAAGATCTCCAGTGTTAAACTTTCTCATGTGCCTCATAGCTTGGATATTCGTATCGGTGATGTGTTATTAAGCTCTGGGCTTGGCGAGCGTTTTCCCGAAGGTTATCCGGTTGCCGTGGTCACCCATATCAATCGTGATGAGGGTCGCCCCTTTGCGCAAATCTACGCGCAGCCGGTGGCGCAGCTCGATCGTATTCGACTATTGCTGGTGTTAACCGATTCACCCCAGATGCAAGAGGTAAAGATCGATGAGTAAGCAATATGGGCTCATTATCTTAAGCGTCTTTTTCTCCTTGGTAATGGCGCTAATGCCCTTACCGATTTCCATGGAAGCGTTTCGTCCCGACTGGGTGCTTTTGGTCTTAATGTATTGGTCATTAGCCTTGCCGCATCGCGTCAATATAGGCACCGCCTGGCTAACCGGCTTGATCATTGATTTGGCCACAGGCTCTCCGCTTGGAGTGCATTCGCTGACTTATGCGGTGACCATTTACATTACTGCCAGTAATTATCAAAAGCTGCGTAATTTTTCCATTTGGCAGCAAGGCTTATTAGTAGCCGTGTTCCTGGCCTTGCATCATCTGCTGCAGTTCTGGCTCCATCACTTTCTTTTGGATGTTTACTTTTCGCCGCAATACCTGTGGCCGGTGTTAACCGGTGCCATTTGTTGGCCCTGGTTGTTCCTGTTGCTGCGTAAATACCGCCGTCATTTTCGGATCCGTTAATCATGAAGCCAATTTATCTTGCTTCGCAGTCGCCCCGGCGCCGCGATCTTTTAGCGCAATTGGGCGTTGAATTTGAACAGTTTTCCGTGGATGCGGACGAACGTCCCTTGGCCGGTGAAAGCGCTCTGGCGCTGGTGGAGCGTCTGGCTCGTCTTAAGGCGGAGACCGGCGTTGCCCTGGGCTATCATGACCGTCCTGTGCTTGGCAGTGACACAGTAGTGGTGTGCGGCGAACAAATCATGGGTAAGCCCCATGATTTTGATGATTTTGCTGCCATGATGCGGCTGCTCAGTGGCCGCAGCCATGAGGTTTTGACCGCGGTGGCTTTGGCAGACACAGAGCATACAAGCAGTGTGGTGGTCAGCACTCAGGTCACTTTCAAGACCCTGAGCGAGGCGGAAATAGCCGCCTACTGGCACAGCGGTGAACCCTATGACAAGGCCGGAGGCTACGGCATTCAAGGGCGTGCGGGCGCTTTTGTCACCCACCTTAGCGGTAGCTATTTTGCGGTGATGGGGTTACCTTTGTATGAGACACAAAAATTACTAGCTGAATTTTAGCATGAGCTCAGAATTACTTATCAATGTGACTCCCAGTGAGAGTCGCGTCGCCTTAATAGAAAATGGCGTGCTGCAAGAGATCCAGGTTGAGCGCATCGGCAATCTCGGTATCGTCGGTAATATTTATCTCGGTAAGGTGAGTCGCGTATTGCCCGGTATGCAGGCAGCCTTCGTCGATATCGGCCTAGACAAAGCAGCATTTTTACACGCTTCTGACATAGTCAACAGCGCCTCCTTTGAAGACGGCCTCGACGAGCAGCCGGTGAAAAAGGTGCAGGATATTCGCGAGTTGGTACGTCAGGGCCAGCATATTATGGTGCAGGTGGTTAAAGACCCTATCGGCACCAAGGGTGCCCGATTAACCACGGACATCACCATTCCTTCACGTTATCTGGTGTTTATGCCGGACGCCACACACGTGGGCGTCAGCCAACGCATCGAAAGCGATGAGGAGCGCCAGCGTTTAAAAGACATAGTGGCTCAGTATAATGATGAAAACGGTGGCTTTATTGTGCGCACCGCCGCCGAAGGGGCGAGCGAGCACGAGCTTAAGCACGATGCCGAATTCCTTAAAAAGCTGTGGTTGAAAATAGTCGATAAGCGTAAAAAGACGCGTAAAGAAAGCATATTGCACGAAGACTTAAAGCTGGCGTTTCGTACCCTGCGTGATTACGTTGGCGAGGATATGGAGCGCATTCGCGTCGACTCCAAGCTGACTTATCAGGAGCTGGTGAGCTTTACCGAAGAGTTTGTGCCGCACCTTCATAAAGTGCTGGAATACTACCCAGGTGAGCGCCCCATTTTTGATCTTTTTGATGTCGAAAACGAAATTCAAAAGGCACTGCACCGCAAGGTAGAGCTGAAGTCCGGCGGATATCTTATTATCGATCAGACCGAGGCCATGACCACGGTGGATGTGAATACCGGCGCCTTTGTCGGTCATCGCAATCTCGAAGAAACGATTTTCAACACCAATATCGAAGCCACCAGTGCCATTGCGCGTCAGTTGCGACTGCGTAATCTGGGCGGCATCATAATTATCGACTTTATCGATATGATCTCCGATGAGCACAAAAGGCGGGTATTGCACTCTTTAGAGCAGGCGTTGTCTAAGGATAGAGCCAAGGCCAATATCAATGGCTTATCGGCACTGGGGCTGGTGGAAATGACCCGCAAACGCACTCGGGAAAGCCTGGAGCATATTCTCTGCGGTGTGTGTCCATCCTGTGCCGGTCGGGGCTCGTTGAAAACGGTGGAAACCGTCTGTTATGAAATCCTCCGTGAGATTGTGCGCGTCAACCGCGCCTATGATGCCGACAAATTTATGGTGTACGCCTCAGCGGCCGTCAGTGAAGCGCTGATAAACGATGAATATCACAATCTTGCCGAGCTAGAACTCTTTATTGGTAAACAAGTGATTATTCAAACCGAAAACCTGTATAGCCAAGAGCAGTTCGATGTGGTGATGATGTAGTGAACGCCAGGTCGGTTTGCTTTTTTTGCGTCACAAAAATTTGGCAACTCAGCGCCATAATTTTAGTGCTGTTGGCCGTGCTTGTGTCGCTGCTAAAATACAGCTTGCCTTATGCCAACGATTACCGTGTCGAGGTCGAGCAGTTTCTTGGCGAGCAGCTTAACGCCGATATCTCCATAGGTTCGCTTAGTGCCAGTTGGCAGGGCAATGGCCCGGCCCTGGTGGTTAACGAAGTGGGCTTTGCCGATAACGCCCAAGCCCCCATCAGCGTCAGCGTGGCGCAAACCCGCCTCCATATCAATTTGTGGCAATCCCTGCTGCACAGACAGTTACGCTCTAACTATTTTGTGCTTAATGGCTTTAAGGCCAAAATTGACGCTCGGCAACTGTTTGCCAATCAGCAAAGCAATAATAACTCACAGCAGCAAGCGCTGATCGAGAGCCTCTTCCTCGGCGCCTCAGGGCATTTTGCCATAGAGGAGAGCGAGCTTAATATCATCAGCCTGGATAATCGTAATCATAGAATCTTGTTAGAAAATTTGGTGTGGGAAAACCGCATCGACGGGCATTATGCCGAGGGGCAGGTAAGCCTGCCCGGCATTGAACAGAACTCTTTGGAAGCACGGCTTAAGCTATCCGGTGAAACCCTGGCCGGGGTGTATGGGGATCTTTATGTGCAGGCTCAAGGTCTGGATGTTTCCGGCTGGTTAAACGACTATCTGCACCCCGAACTTAAAGAGCTGCAGTCGGATTTAAACATTGAGTCTTGGTTGCATTTTGCCGGTGGGCGCCTGACCGATGTGCAGCTGTTAACCCATCCGAGCAAGTTATCCTGGCGTAATGGCGAGCAGGATGAATACCTTGAATTGCAGCAAGGCATGGTACGAATTCACCCGCAAGCCAAGGGCTGGCGAGTGCGTACATCCGGACTGCAGCTTAGCGACGAGCAGTTCCAATGGTCACCGCTGATTTTCGATGCCTTGTTTAGCGATGAGCAACAGGTCTGGGTGCAGGATTTGGATATCTCCATGGTCTCCACCTTTGCTCGTTTGGCCAAGGGCGAGGCCCTACAAGGCTTGCTTTCCATTCAGCCGCAAGGCTTTATCAATGAAGGTTATTTCCATTGGCAAAACGCCGATAAATGGCGCTTATGGTTTGCCGCCGAGCATCTCGGCTGGTCCGGCATTTATGGTATTCCTGGGGCGCAAGACCTCAGTGCCACAGCGCATATTACCAATGAAAAAGGCCTGCTAAGCGTACAGGGGAGTGATAATCACCTGCTTACCGGCGACACCTTTAGTCAGCCGCTGGCCTATCAACAACTGGTGGCGGAAATTGCCTTTTATAACCATGGCGATTATTGGTCGATTGAAAGCGATAATGTGCGCTTAAACAATGACGACCTGCAACTGGTGAGCGAATTTGCCTTGCACCTAGAGGCTCAGCCTAATCTTGACCTCTATGCTGAGATCAGCGGTGGCAGCGCCGCCAGCGCCGGGGCTTATTTTCCCGTGCCCTATATGCACAAAAATTTGATCGACTACCTCAATGGCGCCATTAAGGGTGGTGACATGCGCTTTGCTCAGGTGCTGATGCAGGGGCCGATTGCCGAGTTTCCCTATACAGAAAATCAGGGCCGCTTTGTTGTTAAGGCCGAAGTCGACAACGCCAAATTCGCCTTCGCCCCCCAGTGGCCAGCCCTTGACGAGATAGGTGTGAGCCTGAACTTTGATAATCAGCGCATGGATATCTACAGCCGGGAAGGGGAGTTATTAAATTTAAGCCTGGACAGCAGCGTGCATGTCTACCTAGAAGACTTGCTCAATGCCGATACCCTGTTTATCGATATTGACGAGCAGGTCGACGCCCCAGAATTACAGCCGTTTTTTGCCGATACGCCATTGGCTAAGCCACTGGCGACCGTATTTGATGTGATTCAGGCAAAGGGCAGTATTGCCGGACAGTTACAGCTGCAAATCGACCTTAAGGACGGTGGTGTGCTGGCAAAGGGCGATGTGGAATTTGCCGGCAACCCTGTGTATCTGGCTCAGCCCGGTTTAAACCTCGAAGACTTACGTGGTCGTTTGAGCTTTGCCAATGATCACATTGAGATTAAAGAGGCCAGTGCCAGTTGGCAGGGCATGCCGCTCACCATCAGCCTGTTAGGGGCGCAGGAAGGTGACAGCTATAACACCAATATTGAGCTGAGCCTGGAGGCGGATACTGTCAAGCTAGAGCAGCACCTAAATGGCTTGCTGGCGCCTCAGTTGCAAGGAAAAACGCCGCTGAATGCTCAGCTTCAACTGAAATTCGGGGCGCAAGGCTTTAATTATGAGGCCCATGTACAAAGCGATCTGATCGGCATCACCAGCAGCCTACCGGCACCCTATAACAAACAGGCACAAGAGGTATTACCCCTTAATGCGCTGATCCAAGGCGATGATATTTCTAACTTAATTATGGCTGAGCTCGATGGTCAGCTGTATTTCAATGGCATCTTAGATAATGGCAGTGGGCAGATGAGCAGCGCTCACCTGATAGTCGGTGAGCAAAACCTTGGCCTGAATCAGCAGGGCTTTGATGTCACGGTAAACCTGCCCAAGGCGGATGTGTTGGCCTGGCAACCTGTTATCGACAATATTATCAATGTTTCGAGTCGCCCTGCGAGCGGCAACTCGGTAATGCCCAAATTCAATAAGGTAGTTGGGCAGATAGGCCAGGCGCAGTTGGGCCCAGTGCCCTTCAACGAGCTGGAATTTACTCTGACTCCAACGCCAGGTGCCATGGATTTAAAGCTGAACGCCAAGGAATTAAGAGCGCGTGTTGATATCCCTACGGGGGAGCAGCAGCGCGATATTCATATTCAAGCCGATTACTTACGAGCCAATGTGCCTACGGAACAAAAGCCCCAGAACGAGCTGGAAAATGCATTGGCAGAGCAAGCGCTTGAGCTGCCTGAGGAAGACCTTAGCTGGCTAGCCCGTCTACCGGCGGTGCGCTTTGACTGCGACGACTGTCGCCTGAATCAATACCAGCTGGATAAGGTAAGCATGGCTTTTGAAGGGGATGGCCAGCAACTTAATATTAAAAATATCCTAGTCGATAAGGGCGAGCATACCTTACGTGCCGATGGTATCTGGCGAGACGGGCAAACGGCGCTGCAAGGAGAGTTTAAAAGCGATGATATCGGCGAGCTGTTCGATGAATTCGATATTACCTCCACGGTTCAGGACTCTAACGCCAGCATGGATTTTGCCTTGCACTGGCGAGCAGCGCCCTATGATTTCGATATCGCCAGTTTGGGTGGCAATATCGAATGGCGTCTAGGGGAAGGACATTTAAGCGAGATCAGCGACGGCGGTGCCCGGGTATTCTCATTGCTGAGCTTGGACTCACTGGTGCGTAAACTGAAACTGGATTTTCGCGATGTTTTCGCCAAGGGCTTTTTCTACAACAGCATGGAAGGAAGCATGCAGCTGGCCAGCGGTATTGCCTATACCAAGGACACAAAAATGGATGGTGTGCCGGCAGATTTAAGTATTCAAGGGTATGCCGATCTGAATAACCAGACTCTTAATTACGATTTGTCGGTGGCGCCGCAGGTAACCTCCAGCCTGCCGGTGATTGTGGCCTGGATGGTGAACCCGGTAACGGGCCTAGCAGCTTTAGCGCTGGACAAGGTGATCCACTCGGCGCGGGTGATCTCCGAGATTAAGTTTAAGATCAGTGGCCCCATGAGTGACCCTGAGGTGATTGAGCTTGACCGTAAGAGTCGTGAAGTGACCTTGCCTCAGGCGGCGCAAAATGAACCGCCAGAAGAGGGCGATCTGGAGCCACAACCACAGTGATTATTCATGCCTTGCAAGTGTGTGCTCAAAGCGACCCGGAAGTGAACTTTGCCGCGGTACAGGCCTTGATAGCCGAACTGCCGCCGCAGCGTCCCGCTCTGGTGTGCTTACCTGAAAGCTGGCTGTGCTTTGCCAAACAAAGCGAGCAGGTGCTGGCCGTGGCCGAGCAGCATCAAGCCTGGCGTCAACGTCTGGCACAGCTATGCCGTGAGGAAAATATTTGGCTGGCCGCCGGTACCCTGCCCGTGATGAGCACCAGTGGTCGCTATTATGCCGCTTCCTTGCTTATCGACAACCAAGGCGTCGAGCGCGCCCAGTACAATAAAATTCACCTTTTCGATGTGACCGTTGCCGACAGCACGGGCAATTATCGCGAGTCCAAGCATACCCAGCCTGGCGAGCAAGTCGTCGTGGCCGACACGCCTTTTGCCCGGCTGGGACTCAGTGTGTGTTATGATATGCGCTTTAGTGAATTATATCGGGCGCAAGTGCAACAAGGCGCTGATGTGCTGCTTGTTCCCAGTGCCTTTACCGTGCCCACCGGGCGTGCCCACTGGCATACCCTGCTGCGGGCCCGCGCCATCGAAAGCCAGGCCTATGTGGTGGCCGCCGGTTTATATGGCCGTAATGGCACCGAGCTAAGCCATGATAATGGCCGCGAAACCTATGGTCACAGTGTGATAGTGTCGCCCTGGGGCGAGATCCTCGCCGAGCTAGATCATGGCCAAGGGTGGATAAGCGCCGCCCTCGACAGCAACGAATTAAATCAATGCCGTGAGCGCATGCCGATGGCCGCTCACCGCCAAGCGAGAAAAGTAATTTTATGAGCCAAGTAGAGCACAATCTCTTAACCCAGAGTCATATTGACCGTGATGATCTCGCCAAAGCCCTGGCCTATATTCACCAGCACAAGGTGGATTATGCCGACCTGTATTTCCAGTCCAGCTATAACGAGTCCTGGGTATTGGAAGATGGCCTGGTAAAAGAAGGCAGCTACAACATTGAGCGTGGTGTTGGCGTGCGCGCCATCAGCGGCGAGAAAACCGGCTTTTCCTATTCCGATGCTATCAATCTTGAGGCCATTAATAATGCCGCTATGGCCGCGCGCAGCATTGCCGATGCTGGTCAGGATGGCAAGGTACAAGTCTTTAGCGAGCAGGATGTAAAGCGCCAGTTTGAGCCCATGCAGCCCATTCAAAGCATGAAGGACGCGGACAAGGTGGCCCTGCTGCATGAAGTGGAAGACTATATCCGTCAATTGGCTCCAGAGGTTGAGCAGGTGGTCAGCTCCATGTCGGCGGTTTATGAAGAGGTTTTGATTGCCGCCAGTGATGGTACCTTTGCTACGGATATTCGCCCACTGGTGCGCTTGAATTGCTCCGTATTGCTGACCAAGGGCGACCGCCGTGAGCGCGGCGGTGCCGGCGGCGGTGGTCGCACAGATTTTCATTACTTTAAAGAGCTGGTCGAAGGTAAGCCACGCTGGATGCACTACGCCGAGGATGCGGTGCGCATGGCGCGAGTAAACCTTGAAGCCATAGATGCTCCGGCGGGCACCATGCCAGTGGTATTGGGCGCAGGTTGGCCGGGCGTGCTACTGCATGAAGCGGTAGGTCATGGCCTGGAAGGTGACTTCAACCGTAAAGGGGCATCGGCCTTTAGCGGTAAGATAGGTCAACAGGTGGCCTCCGAACTTTGTACCGTGGTTGATGACGGCACCATGGCCGATCGTCGCGGTTCATTAAATATCGATGATGAAGGTACGCCTGCCGGTTATAACGTGCTGATTGAGAACGGTATCCTTAAGGGCTATATGCAGGATAAGCATAACGCCAAGCTGATGGGGGTGGCACCTACCGGTAATGGTCGTCGTGAGTCTTATGCTCACCTGCCTATGCCGCGTATGACCAACACCTATATGTTGGCCGGTGAACATTCACAGGCGGATATTATCTCCTCGGTCGATAAGGGCATCTATGCGCCTAACTTCGGCGGCGGTCAGGTAGACATTACCTCGGGTAAGTTTGTGTTCTCGGCTTCCGAAGCCTATTTGATCGAAAACGGTAAGATCACCACGCCGATTAAGGGCGCGACCCTGATAGGTAACGGCCCAGAGGTAATGAAGCAAATCTCCATGGTCGGCAACGACCTTGAGCTGGATAAGGGTGTGGGCGTGTGTGGTAAGGACGGTCAAAGTGTACCGGTTGGCGTGGGTCAGCCGTCGCTGAAAATTGACCAGCTTACCGTGGGCGGTACCGCCTAAGGTAGGTAAACAACGAAAAAAGGCAGCCACGGCTGCCTTTTTTGTGTTTTAAGACGTCGGCTCTAAAGCATCAGATCTTTAAGGATCTGAAATAGCTCTTTGAAGGCCTTGCCCGGTTTTTCCTGCTTAACCTCTTTCGCCGCCTGGCGAATAAGCTGGCGCATACGTTGGCGTTCCAGTTGCGGGTAGGTCTCCAGCAAGGGATTAAGACCGGCGTCGCCCTGGGCGATAAGATCATCACGAGTTTGCTCGATATGATTGATGATCACGTCTTTCTGGTTGTTCTTATTGGTGATAATGGCCATTGCCTGGTGAATGTCTTCGACATTAGTGGTGCTGCGCAGGGTTTTGGCAATATAGTTTAAGTGTCGACGGTAGGCGTCCTTTTTATCCTTTAAACGATCGGCCAGGTCCATCGCCGCTTCCAAGTCGGGACTAAGCGGAAGCTTCTCGCGTTGCTTTTTAGACAGGTTGGCAATCTCTATGCCTAGCTCATGGTATTCCATGGCATCGCGCTTAAGCTCGCTTTTAGATACGTAAATAATCTCTTCTTCGGGTTGCGGTTTTTTGGCCATACTGGTCTCGAATAATGCACTTTGTCGTTATTATACCAATTCGTTTGGCTAAGTGGTCGGAAAATTGCGCAGATAAAATCGCGGCAGCACCGCCTGTAAGGCAGAAACAAACAACAAAGCGTAACTGACGCTAAATTAGTGAGAGGCTTTGTGGTAGGCTAGGGTCATTAGATTCAAGAGCGAAACGAATTATGCAAGAAAACGAATCTGCGGCGATTTACCAGCAAATCGACGAAGTAAAAGAGGCCGTCAGTGAAGTCTTAGAGCAGGCCAAAAAGCTCGGCGCCACGGCGGCCGAAGCGGCGATGTCGAGCACCAGCGGCTTGTCGGTGAGCACCCGTTTGGGCGAAGTCGAGACCATCGAATTTAACCAAGATGGTGGCTTAGGTGTGAGTGTTTATGTGGGTAATAAAAAGGGCTCGGCATCGACCGCAGACCTAAGTCCACAAGCCTTGCGTTCCGTGGTGGAAAAGGCCATTGAAATTGCCAAATACACCTCGGAAGACCCTTGCAATGGTTTGGCCGATGCCGAATTGTTAGAAATGAGCCCGCCGGATCTGGACCTTTATCATCCTTGGCAGGTAACGCCGGAACAAGGCATTGAAATTTGTCAGGAAGCGGAGCACGCGGCGCTAAACTTCGACCCGCGCATAGTGAATTCCGATGGTGCCAGTTTTAGCAGCCATCAGGGCCTGCGCGTATATGGTAACAGCCATGGCATGCTGGCTGGTTTCCCGCGTACCCGCCATAGCATAAGCACCATGGTGATAGGTCAGGAAGGGGAGCAAATGCAACGCGACTCGGCCTACACCATAGCTCGTGAACAAAGCGGTTTAAAGGCGGCCAGCGAAGTGGGCCTGGAAGCGGCCAGCGAAACCCTGGCGCGATTAAATAGCCAAAAGCTGGGCACCATGAAGGTACCGGTGATTTTCCGTGCCGATGTGGCTAACTCCTTGTTTGGCCACCTGGTAGGAGCCATTGGTGGTGGCGCCCTGTATCGCAAATCCAGCTTCTTGCTTGATAGCCTAAATACTAAGGTGTTCAGCGATATAGTTAATATTAGTGAGCGCCCGCACTTGCTTAAAGGCTTTGCCTCGTCACCCTTTGATTCAGAAGGGGTAAAAACTCAGGACCGTGAAATTATTCACGGCGGTGAGCTAAAAACCTATCTTCTGGCCAGCTATGCGGCCCGCAAAATGGGTATGACGGCAACCGGTCACGCCGGTGGCATTCATAACTGGCTGGTGGAACAAACGCACCAGGATTTAAAGGCGCTGCTGAAGCAGATGGGTCGTGGTTTATTGGTGACCGAGCTGATGGGCCAGGGCGTTAATACAGTGACCGGAGATTACTCCCGCGGTGCCGCCGGATTCTGGGTTGAAAACGGCGAAATTCAGTATCCGGTGAGTGAAATTACCATAGCCGGTAACCTGAAAGACATGTTTAAGGGCATAGTCGGCATAGGTGGTGACATCGACCCGCGCGGTGGTGTGCTTACCGGCTCAGTGCTTATCGAGCAAATGCAGATAGCCGGCGAGTAACTCAAGCATCTATTCTTCGAATAACTTTAAAGCGCCTGATGGGCGCTTTTTTTCATTTTGCGCTTTACCTTAACTTAAGTTGAGGTTTTAAAGTCTTTCCTAAGTTAAAAAATGAAAACCAAATTAGGAGAGAGCTATGTACTTAGAGCATGTAAATTTAGTGGTCACGGATATCAATGAGTCGCTGCGTTTTTATCGCGCCGCCTTCCCGCACTGGCAGGTACGCAGCAAGGGAGAAGGTACCTGGTCCGGTAAACCGCGCAATTGGCTGCACTTTGGCGATGACTACCACTACATTGCCCTGAGCGATAACGGCGAGGGGGTTAATCGTGATCTGGAAGGGCATCAACCCGGCTTGGCGCATTTCGCCTATGTCACTCAGGATATCGATGGGGTGATAGAGCGCTTGCAGCAGGCGGGCTTTGCTATTGCCAAAGACGGGATGGATAATCCCTATCGTCGCAATGTTTACTTTCTAGATCCGGCGGGTTTTGAGGTGGAGTTTGTGCAATACCTGACGGATATTCCCGAGCTGCGTAATAATGAGCTGTAACGAATTTGTCTTTTAAATTTGTTTGATTTTTGTTTCGTAAACGTTAATAATTCAACCCAATCGCAAGGATGCACTGCGTGGAGCATTAGATTTTATCCACGCTAGAATATTTCGGAATTAAAGTTAATGCAGGACGCAACACAAATAGCTTCCATTGAATCGGGCTTATCTTCGCTTTGTCTTATCGCCCGCTACCATCAAAAACAAGCTGATTTTGCACAGTTGTTTCATGACTTTAATGTTGAAACAAATAATCAAGAGTATATACATGTTCAACTACTTAGAGCGGCTCGCTCTCTTGGCTTTAAGTCTAATTATGTGGCTTGCCAGGTCTCTAAATTAAACAATGATGTGTTGCCTGCTATCGCATTCACCAAAAAGGGTGAATATGTCGTAATTGCCAAGGTGGTTGATGATCAGGTTCTTGTTCATAACCCCCTTTCTTCTCCAGCTCAAAGTACGATCTCCTTAGACGAATTCCCCAATACCTTTGGGGAAAAAATCTTGTTACTTTCTCCGCGACAAAGTTTATTAAGCCCCTCAGCAAAATTTGGTTTTAGTTGGTTTATTCCAGCTATGGCGAAATACAAGCGATTTTTTAGTGAAGTATTAATCGCATCATTTTTTATACAGTTGCTAGCATTGGCTTCACCTATATTCTTTCAAGTTGCGATTGACAAGGTTATGGTCCACAAAGGCATGACAACCTTGGATGTACTTGCAATTGGCTTCTTCTTCATCATTATTTTTGAAGTATTGCTAACTGGGTTGCGTACCTACTTGTTTAGCCACACAACGAATAGAGTTGATGTCGAGTTAGGAAGTCAACTCTATAATCATATGCTTCGTCTCCCCATCTCATTTTTTAAATCACGGCGCGTGGGTGACACGGTTGCGCGTGTGAAAGAGTTAGACACAATCCGAGACTTTATGACTGGCTCCGCTCTCACCGTTGTGCTCGATATGTTTTTTACCTTGGTCTTTTTTGCTGTCATGTTTTATTACGCTCCCAATTTAACGTGGATCGTTGTTGGTAGTTTGCCATTGTATTTTTTGGTCGCGTTTGCTCTAGGACCAAAGCTAAGGAATAAACTAGAGGCAAAATTTCAACGTAGCGCTGAAAATCACTCATTTCTTGTCGAGTCAGTGCATGGTGTGGAGACTATTAAGTCATTAGCAATTGAGCCGCAAATGCGTAACAAATGGGATGAGAAGCTCGCAGATTATGTGTCCGTTTCTTTTAAAGCTGGTCAGCTAAATAATTTATACGGTCAGTGTTCTTCATTCATTACAAAGTTAACCAGCATTTTAATTCTTTATTTTGGTGCGATTGCTGTAACCGATGGTGTGCTTACTATTGGCCAGTTCATCGCTTTTAATTTGCTTGCGCAACGAATTGCTGCGCCAATAATGAGATTTGCGAACCTGTGGCAGGACTTTCAGCAGGCTCGTATATCGGTTGAACGCCTTGGAGATATCCTAAATACGCCGCAGGAAAGTGGTGAGCAAAATAAAATCTCACTGCCCAAACTAGCTGGCAACGTTACATTTGAGCATGTCAATTTTAGGTATGCGCCTAATCGTCCTACTGCACTCAGTGATATTAGTTTGCGGGTTAAATCTGGAGAAGTTATCGGATTAGTGGGGCGTTCAGGCTCGGGCAAAAGCTCGCTGACAAAGTTAATTCAAAGGTTGTACCTTCCCGAATCGGGCAGAGTCCTCGTTGATGGCGTCGACCTAGCTCTGGTTAATCCTACCTGGCTTCGTCAAAACGTGGGTGTTGTGCTTCAGGAGAATTTCTTATTCAACGCTAGCGTACGAGATAATATTGCACTGAGTGATCCCGGTTCGCCTCTCGACAAGGTTATAGCGGCTGCAAAACTTGCCGGTGCGCATGAGTTTATCTTGGAGTTACCTCATGCGTATGACACCCAAGTAGGAGAGCAAGGCTCCACCTTATCAGGAGGGCAGCGCCAACGCATCGCTATCGCAAGAGCGCTTCTTACAAACCCTTCTATTCTTATTTTCGATGAAGCAACGAGTGCTTTAGATTATGAGTCAGAACGAATTATTCAAGAAAATATGGCGCGAATATCTAAAGGTAGAACGGTGTTTATCATAGCCCACAGGCTCAGCGCAGTTCAACAAGCAAACCGTATTATCGTGCTTGATAAAGGGCGCATCGTTGAAGCTGGCAGCCATAGTGAGTTATTAACCCAAAGGGGTCATTACCATTACCTTCATAGTATGCAATTCACACCTTCAAAAGCAGTAAAGGTAGCAAGCCATGAGTCGTGAATTAAGCAAAACATACTATGAGTTTTTACCTGCCGCATTAGAGGTGCAGTCAGCCCCGCCCCCTAAGTTTGCTCGTAGTATTGTATGGACTCTAGTGGCGCTACTTATCATCGCTGTTCTTTGGGCTTGTATTGGAAAAGTAGATATTGTTGCCGTGGCAACAGGGAAAGTTACACCAAAACAACAGGTTAAAGTGATTCAGCCAGTAGAGAGTGGCGTGATCAGGGCCATTCATGTTGTTGAAGGACAGAAAGTAAAAAAAGGTGAGTTACTCATTGAGTTAGACCCGGCCATTAATGCGGCAGATACGCGTAATTTAGCTGAGCAAAAGGCAGACATTACACAACAAATTTCACGGTTAACTTTGTTTGCTAAGTACTTACAAAATGGTCAACGACCAAATGTTAACGGGCTTAATACTGAGCAACAAGCTCTCTTACACAGCGAGCTAAACACCTATGATAAAAAGGTTGATGCGTTGAATGCCGAAATCCAAAGGCTCAATGCAGAATTACAAGCGGTGACATTAGCCGAACAACAAGTGAAACTCACACTGCCTTTGATCCAAGAACGTACACACTCGCTTGCCAAACTAGAAAGTACAAAAATGGTAGCCCGGGAGCAATATCTAGCCCTTAAGCAAGACGCAATCACCATGGAGCAGCAGTTGCTCATAGAAGGTGCAAACATTGCACGTCTAAAAGCCGCTATAAAAAGTGCGGCAAGTAACCTAGCTCAGCAACAAGCAGAGCAACTCCAGAGTATTTTGTCGCACAAGCATGAACTCACTGCACGTTTGCATCAAGTTTCTCAGGAGCTAACAAAGAGTGAATTCCTTGAAGGTAAAACGCGTTTAGAAGCGCCAGTTTCAGGAACGGTTGAAAATTTGGTTGTAACAACGCTCGGTGGCGTGGTCACTCCTGCTCAAGAGATTTTACGTATTGTCCCAGAGGATGACGAGTTGATTGTTGAAGCGGGCCTGCTAAATAAAGACATTGGCTTCACTTACCCAGGTCAAGCGGTGGAAGTCAAGATTGAAAGCTTTCCTTTTACCCGGTACGGCATTATCGAAGGAGAGGTTATTGATGTCTCCACCGATGCCGTAGAGCATGAGCAACTAGGCCTTATTTTCCCAGTAAAAGTTGCCTTAAAACAACAAAGTATTCAAGTGGATGGTAGAAAAGTCCCCTTATCAGCGGGGATGACGGTCTTTGCCGAGGTTAAAACGGGGCAAAGGAAAATCATTGAATTTTTGTTATCGCCTATCGTGCAGCATGTTGATGAAGGGGCGAGAGAGCGATGAGTTCTAAGAAAGCGGTTAGATATAGTGCATTTGTTAACTTTCATAGGAAAGTGGCCAAGTTGATGTTGGTTGATTTTAGGCGGCATGAGAGTGACGATAGTTTGCATAGTCTTTATTTATTTTTATACCTATTATCTTGTTATTTTTTGGTTTGTTTTTCTGATTTTTTTTATGATTTTTCACATGATTTTATTTATGAATATATTCCTTCTTCTAAGTTTCATTATGAATTTAGCTTAAGTCTTGGGGAGGAGGTTTTTGTTTCCTTTGTGATGAGTGTTTTTACGTCATTCGCTCTTTTTTTTCATTACTTTTTTCGTGGTTTTACAAGGGCTTTCTATCATGGTTTTTATAACCTTTTATCTATTTTTAAGTATTATTTAAGTTTGATTATTCTTTTTGTTTTTGTTTTTTATTCTTTTTGCTTTTTTTATGTTAATCCTGGTGTTTTTTTAAGTTATGACGATTTGGGTACCAAAGGGGCTAGAATAATAATATCAAGCTATGAAAATAGAATAGTTATGCTTTTTTGGTTCTCATTCTTTATAGGTTATGGCTTTCCAGTACTTGCTGGGGTGTTGTTTAATCAATTGTTAAGGTTTTTTTATATTTCATTATTGATAATTTGGAGAAAGTGCTATGGAAGCTAATTCTTTACTTATAACCTACCCTTCTGAGCCTGTTTTTGTTAGTTTTAGAGGGACCTATCGGTTTATGATAAATCATGATGGCTCAGTTTATACGAGCGGAAGTGGTGGGCAGGTTGGAGGTGAGCTAGTACCAAATTTAATTGGTGGCTATAATGAATATGGTGAGATTGTTTTTTATAATAAATGTGATGGATTATATCATAACTTAGATGGTGACATACTAAACCATGAAACGTGGACGGTTGAAAAACCTATTTCCGAAATTATCGACACCGATCCCGATGTTCCCATTATAGGCTCTGATAGTGATTATGATCCAGCGGATCCCCCTTTATTAGGTGGAATGGATTACCTTAGAGCATCCTTTGATGGCGCTTTTAAGGGGGCGGAAACTGCACTTAAAAAATATAATGTAAATCAGGCAGAACATCTTAAAATTGATGTTAAAGGGTTAAAAGCACTTCAGTTGATTACGAAGACTATTCCATTTGCTGTGATTGACGCAGGTATACAAGCAGCAAATGATGGAGTATCTGGGTTCGCGAAATCGGTTGTTAGCACGGGCGTAGGGCTCGCTCTTGGAGCTTTCGCCAGTTTCGCTTTAGCTTCGGTAGCTTTACCAGCTGTAGTGGTTGGGGGAATAGCTCTAGGAGTTAGTTTATTAGGATCTTATTTAGTAGCTGATAATTGGGGGGCAGAGCAGGATAAGTTTGTAGATGATCTTGTAGATGACTTGGTTGATGTTGCGAATAGTATTGCTGAGGCTGCAAATGCACTATTTGAACAATTCGGAGAAAAAGCTAATCAGCTGGCAGATCAATTTTCTGCTTGGCTGAAGGACCAATTTGAAAAACTAGCCGATAAGCTAGGTGAATTAGATGGCAAGGTGCAAGACGCTCTTGAAGAGTTCGAGAAAAATACCCTTGATAATCTGCTTAGTCTTTCTGACTTCTTGAACAACTTACCTGAGCATGCCGATAATGCGTTAGAGAGCCTTAAAGATTTCTTCGATGATATCGTCGATGCAGCGCGCCCACGAAGAGATCCACTTGTATTTGATTTAAATGGTGATGGCGTCAGCACAGTGAGCGCTGATGCGGGCATTATGTTTGACCATAACGGTGATGGTATTCGTGTGGGAAGCGGCTGGGTATCTGCTGAGGATGGCCTGCTTGTTCTTGATATAAATAACAATGGCGTAATAGATAATGGCCATGAGTTATTCGGTGACAACACCATCATCGATGCGCAAACAGGGGAGCGCGCAGAACATGGTTTTGCTGCGTTGCAGGTGCATGATGAAAATTTGGATGGTGTTATTGACGCACAAGACAGTATCTACAGCAGCTTGCAGATCTGGCAAGATGTTAATCAGGACGGTATTAGCCAAATTGATGAACTCTATTCACTTGAAGAGCTGGGAATTCAATCAATAAACCTCAACTTTGATAATCTAAGCACCCTGCAAAATGGTAACCAGCTTGCTTTCAACAGCACTTTTACTCTAGAAGATGGCACGACCAATACGGTATCTGCAGTTTTCTTCGCCGAGGAAGCATTTTATCAACAAGCGCAAGACCCTATTGAAATTAGTGCTGAGCTGGCTTCTTTACCCGAGTTGCAGGGCACAGGCGGGTTACATAGTCTACGAGAGTCAGCAACTTTAAGTTCAGAGTTAGCTGAGCTTGTTCAACAGTTTAGCGCTTCTACGACGCGAGATGAACAAAAAGCACTTACCCAAGCGCTGCTGTGGGAGTGGCATAAAACGTCCAATAGCAATACCTTATACGAGTTTCAATCGAATAGACTTGAGCTAGCTCAGCAAGACTATTATAACCGTGAGTATTTCGAAGAAGGTACAAAATATAGCCTTGGTTATGAAGTCACTGATATTAATTTATCTTATTTTGAATCTATTACCTTGAGTGATGGCAGTACACAAAGCAGTCAATTTATATTTAACGATCTTGCCTTGAGTCACGACGGCGGTATTGCCTCTAAAATTAGTATGTTAGAGGCATTTTACGGTCGTCGTTATGCAGAGCTATATCAATCCAGAGTTTCACGTGTTGGGTACGATACCATTGAAACGTGGAGTTTATTCGCAAATATACAAGCAGGTCAAAAAGATCAAGTTAACGAATCCATAGAGGCAGCCTTTCAAGAATTAGAGAAACGCACGTATTTTTCTTTGGCAGCTCAAACTAGATTGAAACCCCTACTCGATTCGATCACAGTGGTTTTTAATCCCGAAGGTATTGCTTACGATTTTAGTCAGTTTGAAGCAAACTTTGAAGAGCTTTTGGTTTTGGATAGAAGTCAGGCTATCAAAGATTTAATAGATATAATTCATAATGTTGAATCAATTAAGAATAGCCACTGGGACGCCTCAAGTTACCTCATCAATTTATTGACGGATCCATCAACAACACAAGAAGTGCTAGACAGTATTCGAAATGAATACAGTTTAATTATTGACGCTCAGGGTAATTTCACTGCTGATGGAGATGACAATATTGTTCTTGGTAAGAGTGACGACAATATACTCCACCTTGGTGATGGTCGCGATATAGCGCATTCTGGAAGTGGTAATGACTACCTCTATGGCGGTAATGGCAACGACAGTCTCGATGGTGGGGCTGGTAAAGATTACCTGTATGGTGGCAATGGCGATGACGTGCTGCGCGGTGGTACGGGCGAGGGTGATTACCTCCGTGGCGAGGCCGGGAATGATACCTACCTGTTTGCCAAGGGGGATGGCAATACCACGATTGACAATTACGACACTGT
>NZ_PQCF01000022.1 GCF_002964765.1 Pseudoalteromonas sp. T1lg88 | reverse complement strand
CCCGTGAGGCTTAACCATACAACACCAAAATGGTGTGAGACTGTTAAGTTAGAAGTTAGAAATAAAGACTGAAGTAGACACATTACTTATTAAGCTTTCCGAATTTACAATTTTTTCCTGACGACCATAGCGTTTTGGAACCACCTGACCCCATGCCGAACTCAGTAGTGAAACGAAACAGCGTCGATGATAGTGTGGCATTTGCCATGTGAAAGTAGAACATCGTCAGGGCTTGTGCGGGCCCCCGTCAATTCATTTGGAGTTTTAACCTTGCGGCCGTACTCCCCAGGCGGTCTACTTAATGCGTTAGCTTTGAAAAACAGTCCCGAAAGCCGAGCTTCTAGTAAGACATCGTTTACGGCGTGGACTACCAGGGTATCTAATCCTGTTTGCTCCCCACGCTTTCGTACATGAGCGTCAGTG
>NZ_PQCF01000003.1 GCF_002964765.1 Pseudoalteromonas sp. T1lg88 | reverse complement strand
TGCAGTTAGAGTTGTTTTACCGTGGTCAACGTGGCCGATTGTACCAACGTTTACGTGCGGTTTTACGCGTTCAAACTTTTCTTTTGCCATTTTAAAAATTCCTATAAAGAAATTAAAGTCCGACCCGAAGATCGGACCGAACTAAAATTACTTAACAGCGCGAGCTGCAATAATAGATTCTGCTACGTTTTTAGCCGCTTCTGCGTACTTGAGGAATTCCATCGAGTACGAGGCACGACCTTGCGTGGCAGAACGTAAGTCAGTTGCATAACCGAACATTTCTGAAAGCGGAACCTCGGCGTTGATTTGTTTCAAACCGCCAGGTGCCTCATCCATGCCATCGATCATACCGCGACGACGGTTTAGGTCGCCTACAACATCACCCATGTTTGCTTCTGGAGTGATCACTTCAACCTTCATGATAGGCTCTAACAATACCGGGCTTGCTTCAAGCGCACCCTTACGCATTGCCAGTGCACCAGCGATCTTAAAGGCCATTTCGTTCGAGTCGACATCGTGGAATGAACCATCGAAAAGTGTCGCTTTTACGCCCAGTAGCGGATAACCAGCAAGAACACCTTGCTCCATCTGCTCGTGGAGACCTTTTTCTACCGCAGGAATGTATTCCTTCGGTACCGTACCACCGACGATTTCGTTAACGAATTCGAAGGTTGGTGCGTCATCATCACTGATATCAAGTGGTTCAAGTTTGACCCAAACGTGACCATACTGACCACGACCACCCGATTGACGTACAAACTTACCCTCAACCTCAACGGTTGAACGAATCGCTTCACGATAGGCAACCTGGGGCTTACCAACGTTACATTCAACATTGAATTCACGTTTCATACGATCGACGATGATATCCAGGTGAAGTTCACCCATACCAGAGATAATAGTCTGGCCAGATTCTTCGTCGGTCTGTACACGGAACGATGGGTCTTCTGCCGCTAGTTTACCTAGCGCCACGCCCATGCGGTCCTGGTCTGCCTTGGTTTTTGGCTCTACCGCAACAGAGATTACCGGCTCTGGGAATTCCATACGCTCAAGCGTAATAGGAGCATTACCATCGCACAGGGTATCACCTGTTGTAACGTCTTTGAGACCAATCGCAGCGGCGATATCGCCGGCACGAACTTCTTTGATCTCTTCGCGTGAGTTTGCGTGCATCTGAACGATACGACCGAAGCGCTCACGCTTTGATTTAACTGGGTTATAAACCGTATCACCCTGGCCCACTGTGCCCGAGTAAACACGGAAAAAGGTTAGCGTACCAACAAAGGGGTCGGTGGCAATCTTAAACGCCAGGGCCGAGAATGGCGCTTTGTCGTCTGCTGGGCGCGTGTCTTCGGTTACACCGTCTTCTAACACACCCTGGATTGCTTTGACTTCGGTTGGTGAAGGCATGTATTCAACAACGGCATCAAGCACGGCTTGAACACCCTTGTTTTTAAATGCACTACCGCAGGCCATTAGCACGATGTCGTTCGCTAAGGTGCGGGCGCGCAGGCCTTCTTTGATCTCAGCTTCGCTGAGCTCGCCTTCCTCTAAATATTTGTCCATTAGTTCTTCAGACGCTTCCGCAGCCGCTTCGATTAGCTCAGAGCGGTATTCTTCGGCTTGGTCTTGAAGTTCTGCCGGGATCTCTTCATAGCTGAAGGTCATGCCCTGGTCTTCGTCGTTCCAGTTGATGACTTTCATCTTGATAAGATCGATAACACCTTTAAATTCTTCTTCAGCACCGATAGGCAGCTGAATGGGAACAGGAGTAGCACCCAGGCGGGTTTTCACCTGGTCTACAACCGACAAAAAGTCGGCGCCAATGCGGTCCATCTTGTTTACGAAGATCAAACGAGGAACTTCGTATTTGTTGGCCTGGCGCCAAACTGTTTCTGTCTGTGGCTGTACACCTGATGAGGCACAAAGCACGACCACGGCACCATCTAGTACACGCAGTGAACGCTCAACTTCAATGGTGAAGTCTACGTGTCCAGGAGTGTCTATGATGTTGATGCGGTGATCGTCAAATTGCGCGTCCATCCCCTTCCAGAAACAAGTAGTCGCAGCAGACGTGATAGTGATACCACGCTCCTGCTCTTGCTCCATCCAGTCCATAGTTGCGGCACCATCATGTACCTCACCGATTTTGTGAGATAGGCCCGTGTAGAAAAGTACACGTTCCGTAGTGGTGGTTTTCCCCGCATCTACGTGAGCACAAATACCGATATTGCGGTAGCGCTCAATTGGAGTTGTACGTGCCATATTATCCTCTTAAAGGTTAAGGACAGATTACCAACGGTAATGAGCGAATGCTTTGTTCGCTTCAGCCATACGGTGAACGTCTTCACGTTTCTTAACCGCAGTGCCTTTGTTTTCAGCAGCGTCAACGATCTCTTGAGCCAGACGAAGGCCCATAGATTTTTCGCCACGCTTACGTGCAGCGTCAACTAACCAACGCATACCTAGTGCGTTGCGACGAACTGGACGTACTTCAACTGGTACTTGGTACGTTGAACCACCAACACGGCGAGATTTAACCTCAACCTGTGGGCGAACGTTTTCAAGTGCAGCTTCAAAGATTTCTAGGTGCGACTTGCCTGATTTCTCAGCAGCCACGTCTAGCGCACCATATACGATTTTTTCAGCAGTAGATTTTTTGCCGTCAAGCATTACTACGTTGACGAACTTTGCAAGTAATTCTGATCCGAACTTAGGATCTGGAAGAATTTTACGTTGACCTATAACGCGTCTTCTTGGCATTTTGAATCTCCGGTATCTTCAGGTCTGTCTTTTGAACAGATTCCCAAAACAATATTTATTAAAAATTTAAGTGCTTGGCCTTACTAACGGAGAACCATTAGCCCTTAGGGCGTTTTGCACCGTACTTAGAACGACCTTGTTTACGGTCATTTACGCCTGCACAGTCAAGTGCACCGCGAACAGTGTGGAAACGTACACCTGGTAAGTCTTTAACACGACCACCACGGATTAGGATTACACTGTGCTCTTGAAGGTTGTGACCTTCACCACCGATGTATGATGTTACTTCGAAACCGTTCGTTAGACGAACACGGGCTACTTTACGTAGAGCCGAGTTAGGTTTCTTAGGAGTAGTAGTATATACACGAGTACATACACCACGCTTTTGTGGACATGCCTTTAGCGCGGCTGAGTTACTTTTGGTAACCTTGCTGCGACGTGGCTTGCGCACTAGCTGGTTAATAGTTGCCATTAAATAGCTCCTGAAAAATTAAAATTACTACTGAAATTAAAAATTCCGCCCAATTTATCCGCAACAGTCACTGTAGCGAGTAAAAGGGTGGCGGAATTTTAATGAGCAAAGTTTAGCCTGTCAACCAAAACAATGCCCAGAGCAGCATTCTACCACTCCAGGCATGACTTAATTATGAAATTAAGTTTATTCTTGGTCGCCAGACAGATCTGCGTTTAGGGCGTCAGTTAGCGCTTGAGTTGCCTCTTCAGCACTTACTGTTGGCTCTAGCAGGTCCTCTGCATTTTGCTTGCGACGATTAGCGCGATCTTGGTGATACGCAAAGCCGGTACCGGCTGGGATCAAACGACCCACGATTACGTTCTCTTTCAGACCACGTAGCTCATCGCTCTTACCATTTACAGCGGCTTCGGTTAGGACACGCGTGGTCTCCTGGAACGAGGCTGCAGAAATGAATGATTCTGTAGCAAGTGACGCTTTGGTAATACCCATCAGCTGAATTTCAAACTTAGCTGGGATCTTACCTTGCTCTTCTAGGTCACGGTTCGCAATGTTTACACGTGCTACCTCAACCTGCTCACCGGCTAGGAATTCAGAGTCACCACCGTCAGTGATCAGACACTTACGTAGCATCTGACGGATCACGGTTTCAATGTGCTTATCGTTAATCTTTACACCTTGCAGACGGTAAACGTCTTGCACTTCGTTAACGATGTAGTTAGCAACATCGGTTACGCCACGTAGACGAAGGATGTCATGCGGAGACTCCGGACCATCGGCGATAACTTCACCTTTAGATACGATTTCACCTTCGAACACGTTAAGCTGACGCCACTTAGGAATCATCTCTTCGTATGCATCACCCTCTTCCGGTGTGATCACAAGACGTTTCTTACCCTTGGTCTCTTTACCAAAGCTAACCATACCTGAGATTTCAGCAAGGATTGCTGGATCTTTCGGCTTACGAGCTTCGAATAGGTCCGCTACGCGCGGTAGACCACCGGTGATGTCTCGAGTCTTCGAACCTTCTTGTGGAATACGCGCTAATACGTCACCTGGTTTAGATGTCGCACCATCGCTCACCTCGATTGTGGTGAATGACGGTAGGCGGATTTCCTGCAGGCCACGCTCTTCATTTTCAATGATTAGCTTAGGCTCTTTGGCGTTAACTTTCGCAAGGTCTTTAATAACCACACGTGTTAGGCCAGTCAGATCATCTGTCTGCGTTTCCGTGTTCGAATCGTCAATGTCGCTGAACGACACTTTTGACTCGTGTTCGATAATAATTGGGTGACTGTGCGGGTCCCACATAGCAACTATGTCGTTACCCTTCACTTCCGCACCGTCTTGTACAGTTAGTACTGCACCGTAAGGTACTTTATAACGCTCTTTCTCACGACCATGCTCATCGATGATGGTGATTTCAGTTGAACGTGAAGTGATTACAATCTTGCCTTCAGTGTTCAATACGAATTTCGCATTGTGCAGCTTAAGACGACCGTTGTTCTTAACTTGTACGCTGTTCTCTGCTGACGCTCGAGATGCCGCACCACCGATGTGGAAGGTACGCATCGTAAGCTGTGTACCCGGCTCACCGATTGACTGTGCCGCGATAACACCGACCGCTTCACCCGCATTGATGCGGTGGCCACGGGCAAGGTCACGACCGTAACAGTTCGAACATACGCCGAAGTCGTTGTCACAGGTGATAACAGAACGTACGCGTACTTCGTCCACTGAGTGCTCTTCTAGAAGGTCACACAGTTTCTCGTCAAGCATGATGTTACGCTCAACTAGTACAGTATCAGTACCTGGGATAACCACGTCTTCAGCAACCACACGACCTAGTACACGCTCGCGTAGCGGCTCAACTACGTCACCACCTTCGATTAGCGGCTTCATGGTTAGACCATCTTCGGTACCACAGTCTACTTCGTTGATTACCAAGTCTTGCGCTACGTCTACTAGACGACGCGTTAGGTAACCCGAGTTCGCTGTCTTCAATGCGGTATCGGCAAGACCTTTACGCGCACCGTGGGTCGAGATGAAGTACTGAAGTACGTTCAGACCTTCACGGAAGTTAGCCGTGATTGGTGTTTCGATGATTGAACCATCCGGACGTGCCATTAGACCACGCATACCCGCCAACTGACGGATCTGAGCAGCACTACCACGAGCGCCCGAGTCGGCCATCATAAACACTGAGTTGAATGAGTCTTGCTCTTCTTCAACGCCGTCAGCGTTGATTACAGTGTCTTTTGACAGGTTAGCCATCATTTCGCGTGAAAGGTTTTCGTTCACACGTGACCAGATATCGATAACCTTGTTGTACTTTTCACCGGCGGTTACAAGACCTGACTGGAACTGCTGGTTGATTTCAGCAACTTCTTCCTCGGCCGCTTCGATGATCTCAGCTTTAACCGGTGGAATTTCCATGTCATTGATACCGATAGACACACCCGACTTCATCGCGTAGTGGAAACCGGTGTACATAACCTGGTCGGCAAAGATAACGGTATCTTTAAGACCTAGTAGACGGTAACACTCGTTCAGCATGCCAGAGATTTGCTTCTTACCAAGTGGGCGGTTAACCAACTCGAACGGTAAGCCTTGTGGCATGATTAATGAGAAGATTGCACGACCTACAGTGGTGTCAACGATGCCAGTTACTTCACTTGAAGTACCGTCTTCGGCAATCACTGTTTGCGTCATACGTACTTTTACGCGTGCGTGTAGTTGCGCAACGCCGGTACGGTATGCTTTTTCAGCTTCTTTCGCGTCTTTAAATACCAGGCCTTCACCTTTGGCATTGATGCGGTCACGGGTCATGTAGTACAGACCCAATACAACGTCCTGTGAAGGTACGATGATTGGCTCACCGTTCGCAGGCGAAAGAATGTTGTTGGTTGACATCATCAACGCACGCGCTTCTAGCTGCGCTTCTAGCGTCAATGGTACGTGAACCGCCATTTGGTCACCGTCGAAGTCGGCGTTATACGCCGCACACACTAGTGGGTGCAGGTGAATCGCTTTACCTTCGATTAGTACCGGCTCAAACGCCTGGATACCCAAACGGTGAAGTGTCGGTGCACGGTTAAGTAGCACTGGGTGTTCACGAATTACTTCGTCTAGTACGTCCCAAACCTCTGGTACTTCACGCTCAACCATCTTCTTCGCAGCTTTGATGGTTGTCGCCATACCGCGGCGCTCTAGTTTGCCGTAGATGAATGGCTTGAATAGCTCAAGTGCCATTTTCTTAGGAAGACCACACTGGTGTAGTTTCAGTGTAGGACCTACGGTGATTACAGAACGGCCTGAGTAGTCAACACGCTTACCTAGAAGGTTTTGACGGAAACGACCTTGCTTACCTTTGATCATGTCTGCAAGCGACTTAAGAGGACGCTTGTTAGAACCTGTGATCGCACGGCCACGACGACCATTATCAAGTAGCGCATCTACCGCTTCTTGAAGCATACGCTTTTCGTTGCGTACGATGATGTCTGGTGCCGCTAGGTCAAGAAGGCGCTTCAAACGGTTGTTACGGTTGATAACACGACGGTATAGGTCGTTCAGATCAGAGGTCGCAAAACGACCGCCGTCTAGTGGTACTAGAGGACGTAGATCTGGTGGTAGAACCGGAAGAACAGTCATGATCATCCACTCTGGGTTGTTACCAGACTGGTGGAATGATTCCATCAACTTCAAGCGCTTAGTGATTTTCTTACGCTTGGTTTCTGAGTTGATAGTAGGTAGCTCTTCACGCATTTCTGCGATCAGCTGACCTAGGTCCAGTTCACGTAGCAGATCAAGTACAGCTTCTGCACCCATCTTAGCTTCGAACTCGTCGCCGTGCTCTTCAAGGGCATCCAGGTACTCTTCTTCGCCTAGTAGCTGGCCACGCTCAAGCGTAGTCATGCCAGGCTCGGTCACAACGAATGATTCGAAGTACAGTACGCGCTCGATGTCACGTAGCGTCATATCAAGCATTAAGCCGATACGAGACGGTAGTGATTTCAAGAACCAGATGTGGGCTACTGGGCTTGCAAGCTCGATGTGACCCATACGGTCACGACGTACTTTAGTCAGCGTTACTTCAACGCCACATTTTTCACAGATAACACCACGGTGTTTTAAGCGCTTGTATTTACCACACAAACACTCATAGTCTTTCACTGGGCCGAAGATACGGGCACAGAATAAGCCGTCACGCTCAGGCTTGAAAGTACGGTAGTTAATGGTCTCAGGTTTCTTTACTTCACCGAATGACCATGAACGCACCATGTCTGGCGAAGCAAGACCAATGCGAATTGCGTCGAATTCTTCGGTCTTATTTTGTTGCTTCAGAAACTTAAGTAAGTCTTTCACCTTAGCTCTCCTGTCGGAGGTTAATCTCGAGGGCAGAAATCCGCCCATTCATTCTTTTTGCAGGTAGTGGGCGCACTATGCGCCCAACCGGCTTATTCTTCTTCAAGCTCGATGTTGATACCGAGTGAACGGATTTCTTTCAACAATACGTTGAATGATTCCGGCATACCTGGCTCCATCTTGTGGTTGCCATCAACGATGTTCTTATACATCTTGGTACGACCGTTCACGTCATCCGACTTCACCGTCAACATCTCTTGTAGCGTGTAGGCTGCGCCGTACGCTTCAAGTGCCCATACTTCCATCTCACCGAAGCGCTGACCACCGAACTGAGCTTTACCACCCAGAGGCTGCTGCGTTACTAGGCTGTAAGAACCAGTTGAACGGGCGTGCATCTTGTCATCAACAAGGTGGTTCAGTTTCAGCATGTACATGTAACCTACGGTTACTTGACGCTCAAACTGGTCACCGGTACGACCGTCATACAGGGTTACCTGACCGCTTGATGGGTAGCCACCTAGCTCCAATAGCTCTTTGATTTCGCTTTCTTTAGCGCCATCGAAGGCCGGAGTTGCGATTGGTAGACCGCCTTTAAGGTGCTCGGCTAGACGACGAACTTCGTCATCTGAGAAGGTGTCGATGTCTACTTTCTGACGACATTCACCTAGCTCGTACGCTTTCTTGATGAATTCGCGCAGCTCGTGAAGTTCACGCTGCTCTTTCATCATTTCTTCGATACGCTCACCGATACCACGTGCCGCTAGGCCCATATGGGTTTCAAGGATCTGACCGATGTTCATACGTGATGGTACACCCAGTGGGTTCAACACGATATCTACGGTACGGCCCTTGTCATCGTAAGGCATGTCTTCTACAGGTACGATAGTCGAGATAACACCCTTGTTACCGTGACGACCCGCCATCTTATCACCTGGCTGGATGCGACGTTTAACCGCTAGGTAAACCTTCACAATCTTCAATACGCCCGGCGCTAAGTCATCACCTTGAGTGATCTTGCGACGCTTGGTTTCAAATTTCTTGTCGTACTCGGCCTTAAGCTCTTCGTACTGAGCAGCAAGTTGCTCTAGTTCAGCTTGCTTGTCTTCTTCGGCCAGGCTTTGCGTTAGGATCTTGTCAGCAGCAAGACCGGCTAGCTTGGCGGCGTCTACACCTGAATCGGTAAGAAGCTTGCGAGCACGGCTCAATACACCTTCTTCAAGGATCTTGAACTCTTCGTTGAAGTCTTTCTTGGCTTCACGCAGCTGCATTTCTTCGATTTCAAGCGCACGCTTGTCTTTTTCTACACCGTCACGGGTGAAGACCTGTACGTCGATAACAGTACCAGATACAGAGTTAGGTACGCGTAGCGAGCTGTCTTTAACGTCAGACGCTTTCTCACCAAAGATGGCGCGCAGTAGCTTCTCTTCTGGAGTAAGCTGGGTTTCGCCTTTCGGAGTTACTTTACCTACTAGGATGTCACCGCCTTTCACTTCTGCACCGATGTAAACAACGCCAGACTCATCCAGCTTGCCTAGTGCAGATTCACCCACGTTCGGGATATCGGCTGTGATTTCTTCCGGCCCAAGCTTGGTATCACGAGCAATACACTGAAGCTCTTGGATGTGGATAGTCGTTAGACGATCTTCTTTTACAACGTTCTCTGAAAGTAGGATTGAATCCTCGAAGTTGTAACCATTCCAAGGCATGAATGCCACGCGTAAGTTTTGACCAAGTGCCAGGTCACCTAGGTCTGTTGAAGGACCGTCGGCTAGTACGTCACCACGTACGATTGGCTCACCAACCATACAAGTTGGCTTTTGGTTAATACAGGTGTTCTGGTTAGAACGGGTGTACTTAGTCAGGTTGTAGATGTCGATACCGGCTTCACCAGGTACACGCTCATCTTCGTTTACGTTGATAACGATACGGCTCGCATCAGCGTAATCAACCACACCACCACGCTTAGCAACGATAGTTACACCTGAGTCTTTCGCAAGTGTAAGCTCGATACCTGTACCTACTAGCGGCTTATCGGCGCGTAGTGTAGGAACAGCCTGACGTTGCATGTTCGATCCCATCAATGCACGGTTCGCATCATCGTGCTCTAGGAATGGGATAAGGGCAGCAGCTACTGAGATAACCTGTTGTGGCGATACGTCCATATATTGGATGTCTTCGCGCGGCATCAAGGTTGATTCACCTTTGTGACGACAAGTAACCAGTTCTTCAATGAATTCGTTGTTATCGTTCAAGTCAACGTTTGCCTGAGCAATTACGAATTGACCTTCTTCGATAGCAGATAGGTAATCAACATCATCAGTTACAGAGCCATCTACCACTTTACGGTAAGGTGTTTCTAGGAAACCGAAGTCATTGGTACGTGCGTACGTAGACAATGAGTTGATTAGACCGATGTTTGGACCTTCAGGCGTTTCGATTGGACATACGCGACCGTAGTGCGTTACGTGTACGTCACGTACTTCGAAGCCTGCACGCTCACGCGTTAGACCGCCCGGACCTAATGCAGAAATACGACGCTTGTGCGTTACTTCTGAAAGCGGGTTGTTCTGGTCCATAAACTGTGAAAGCTGTGATGAACCAAAGAATTCTTTAACCGCCGCCGAGATAGGCTTAGCGTTGATCAGGTCTTGTGGCATGATGGCATCTAGATCGCCAAGGCTTAGGCGCTCACGTACCGCACGCTCAACACGTACTAGACCAACACGGAATTGGTTCTCAGCCATTTCGCCCACAGAACGAATACGACGGTTACCTAGGTGGTCGATATCATCCACATCGCCTTTACCGTTACGGATGTCGATAAGTACCTTCATTACCGAAACGATATCTTCTTTAGAAAGCGTACCCGGACCTTCGTCTGAGTCGTAACCAACACGGCTGTTGAACTTCATACGACCTACGGTTGATAGATCATAGCGCTCATCAGAGAAGAATAGGTTGTCGAATAGAGCTTCGGCCGCTTCTTTTGTTGGTGGCTCACCAGGGCGCATCATGCGGTAAATTTCCACAAGTGCTTCTAGGCGGTTGTTCGTTGAGTCGATACGTACCGTATCTGACATGTAAGCACCGCTGTCTACATCATTGATGTAAAGAGTTGCGATCTTAGTGTGACCTGCTTTAACAAGCTCAGCCATCAGCTCTAGCGATAGCTCGTCGTTAGCGTTGGCGATTACTTCACCAGTAGACTCATCGAAGTAGTTTTTAGCTAGTACGCGGCCAATGATGTACTCGTGTGGTACTTCTAACTGGTCGATGCCTTTTTTCTCGATGGTTTTGATATGACGCGCAGTTACACGGCGGCCTTGCTCAACCAATACTTCACCGTCTTCGCTCTTGATTTCAAAAGCAGCGGTTTCACCACGCAGACGCGAAGGCACAAGTTCCATAAGAACTTTACCGTCAGTCACTTCAAAGGTCGTGGTTTCAAAGAAGATGTTTAGGATTTCTTCAGTTGAGAAATCAAGGGCACGCAGAATGATCGACGCAGGAAGTTTACGACGACGGTCAATACGTACATACAGGTTATCTTTAGCATCGAATTCGAAGTCGAGCCAAGAACCACGGTAAGGGATAACGCGGGCGTTATAAAGAACCTTGCCCGACGAGTGGGTTTTACCACGGTCGTTATCAAAGAATACACCAGGTGAACGGTGTAGCTGAGAAACAATAACACGCTCAGTACCATTGATAACAAAGGTACCTGTGTCGGTCATGAGCGGAATCTCGCCCATGTAAACTTCTTGCTCTTTGATGTCTTTAACAGTGCCAGGTGCTTCTTTGTCCATAAGCACTAGACGAAGTTTCACGCGAAGTGGAGCAGAATATGTCACGCCGCGAATTTGACATTCTTTAACGTCGAATACTGGCTCACCAATACGATAACTTACGTATTGAAGCTCAGAATTGCCCGAGTAGCTTTTAATCGGGAAAACGGAACGGAAAGCTGCTTCCAAACCGAAATCACCGTCAGCGTCCGGCGTTAAGAATTTTTTAAACGATTCTAGCTGCATCTGCAGTAAGAAAGGCACATCCAACACCTGTGGACGTTTACCAAAATCCTTACGGATACGTTTCTTTTCAGAATAAGAGTAAGCCATGGGGTTCCTCAGCTTGCTGATCTTTGACCCTACCTGTTCTTGTAAGAACAGGACTTCATTGACGATATGCCAATTTCTACAACATTTAGAGTTGCGTCCAAATGTCACTGCTATTGCCAATAATTGGTGTAACTAATTGATAATAATAGTGAAATTTGATTATAGAGAGCGCAACAGTGGATTTTCTCTCTATAGCGCAAAAGGGCCGGTGATTAAATAATCACCAGCCCTTGCCTGATTTCTCAGGCAGCGAACCTAGCGTATGCTAGATTACTTGATCTCAACTTCAGCACCAGCTTCTTCAAGATCTTTCTTAAGTGCTTCAGCTTCTTCCTTAGATACACCTTCTTTGATAGGTGCAGGAGCTGATTCAACAAGAGCTTTCGCTTCTTTAAGGCCAAGACCTGTAGCGCCACGTACTGCTTTGATAGCAGCAACTTTGTTAGCGCCAGCGCCAGCTAGGATTACGTCGAACTCAGTCTTCTCTTCAGCAGCTTCAGCAGGACCAGCAGCAACAACAGCAGCAGCTGCAGTTACGCCGAACTTTTCTTCCATTGCTTCAACTAGTTCAACAACTTCCATTACTGACATTTCAGCAATAGCGTCAAGGATTTGGTCTTTAGTTACAGACATTGTAAATTTCCTAATATTCTCGAACCTTGCGGTTCATTAAATTCAATACACCGATAAAGAACAATAGCTTATAAATAAAAATTAAGCAGCTTGTTCTTGTTTCTGGTCGCGAACTGCAGCAAGAGTTTTTGCCAGCTTGCCCGCAGAAGCTTCTTTCATAGCGCTCATTAGACGTGCAACAGCTTCGTCGTATGTAGGTAGCTTAGCAAGCATATCTACATCAACTAGTGAACCGTCAAAAGCGGCCGTTTTAAGCTCAAACGCTTCGTGCTTCTTGGCGAAATCTTTGAAGATACGCGCAGCAGCACCTGGGTGCTCTGAAGAGAAAGCGATTAGGCTTGGGCCTACTAGTGATTCGGTTAGACACTCGTATTCAGTACCTTCAACAGCACGGCGAGCTAGGGTGTTACGAACAACTTTCATCCATACACCAGCTGCACGAGCTTCTTTACGAAGGCCTGTGATAGCGTCTACTGTTACACCACGAGAATCTGCAACAACTGCAGATAGAGCACCTTTGGCAGCTTCGTTGACTTCAGCAACAATTGCTTTTTTGTCTTGAAGGTTTAAAGCCATGGGTGTTACTCCTGGTTGTGAGGAACTTACATCCCTCAGTTTTACTCTACTCCACCAATCAATTAGCGGAGTTGCTTGTTACGGCGAGAGCCAGAAGATTAGGAAAAATCTAGCTGGGATTCACACCGTCTACGTAGGAGATTAAGCAATGAAACACTGCACCTACGGTCTTGGACGGAAGCCAATTTAACTTGGCTTCAACCCGAATTTGTTGTTTTGTTGAGACGTTTTCTCAACAAAATGGCGCGAAATTATAGTATAAAAATCGCGCCACGTAAACTCTTTAATTACGATACTTGCGTGCTTAGAGAGTTTTGGTCAACAGAAACACCTGCGCCCATAGTCGTAGAGATGCTTACTTTCTTGATGAAAGTACCTTTCGCTTGAGAAGGCTTAGCTTTCTTAAGCGCTACGATTAGAGACTCAAGGTTTTCTTGTAGTTGCTCAGCTGTGAAATCCACTTTACCGATAGTAGTGTGGATGATGCCGTTCTTGTCGTTACGGTAACGAACCTGACCAGCTTTAGCATTTTTAACTGCTTCTGCAACGTTAGGAGTTACAGTACCAGTTTTAGGGTTAGGCATAAGACCACGTGGACCTAGGATTTGACCTAGTTGACCAACAACGCGCATTGCATCTGGAGAAGCAACAACTACGTCGAAGTTCATCTCGCCTTTCTTAACTAGTTCAGCAAGATCTTCCATACCTACGATGTCAGCACCTGCTTCTTTCGCTGCTTCTGCATTTGCACCAGCGGTGAATACAGCTACGCGAACGTCACGGCCAGTACCGTGAGGAAGAACAGTTGCGCCACGTACGTTCTGGTCAGATTTACGTGCATCGATACCAAGGTTAACAGCAACGTCAACACTTTCAACGAACTTAGCAGTCGCTAGCTCTTTAAGAAGCGCTACAGCTTCGTTGATTTCGTAATCTTTAGTTACTTCCACTTTCTCGCGGATAGTACGCATACGTTTAGTTAGTTTTGCCATTATCTTAGTCCTCTACGTTCAAGCCCATTGCACGCGCAGAACCTGCGATAGTGCGTACCGCAGCGTCCATGTCGGCCGCTGTAAGGTCAGGTTTCTTCATCTCAACGATTTCTTCTAGTTGAGCACGAGTAACAGTACCTACTTTTTCAGTATTAGGACGGCCTGAACCAGACTTGATACCAGCAGCTTTCTTAAGAAGGTAAGCAGCAGGTGGTGTCTTCATTTCAAACGTGAATGAACGGTCGCCGTAAACTGAGATGATTACAGGAACCGGAGCGCCTTTCTCTAGTGATTCTGTACGGGCGTTGAACGCTTTACAGAATTCCATGATGTTAACACCGTGTTGACCTAGAGCAGGACCTACTGGTGGACTAGGGTTAGCCATACCAGCAGCAACTTGTAGCTTGATTAAAGCTTCAACTTTTTTAGCCATGATTATACCTCGTTAGGTGGGTCTTAGCCTCGTGCGCGCGAGGACGCGTACTCAAACGGCTTCCCAATTTAAAAATTTAGTGCGCTTTTTGCCCATACTAAAGTGCAGAACACCGAGCACGAATACAAAAAGGCCGCTGATTATAAGTTAATCAGCGGCCTTTTTCAATACGATTTTGTCGTTTAAGTAGACAAATTATTTGTCTTGCTCTACCTGGCTGAACTCCAGCTCAACCGGCGTCGAACGACCAAAGATAAGTACAGATACTTTTACGCGGCTTTTCTCGTAATCCACTTCTTCAACAACACCGTTGAAGTCGGCGAAAGGACCATCAACAACACGTACCACTTCACCCGGCTCAAACAGAGTCGCAGGCTTAGGCGCTTCGGCATTTTCTTGTAGACGGTTAAGAATACGATCCGCTTCTTTTTTGCTGATTGGCGCTGGACGGTCAGAAGTACCGCCGATAAAGCCCATCACGCGAGGCGTGCTGTTCACTAAGTGCCAGCTGGCATCGTTCATGTCCATTTCAACCAGAACATAGCCCGGGAAGAACTTACGCTCTGATTTGCGCTTTTGACCGGCGCGCATTTCCACTACTTCTTCAGTAGGTACTAGCACTTCACCAAAGCTGTCTTCCAGACCCTGGATTTGAATATGCTCTTTGATGGTTTGTGCTACACGCTTCTCAAAACCTGAGAAAGCCTGAATCACATACCAGCGTAATTTCTTTTCTTTGTTCTCTTCCGTCATGGGACTAGATCTCCAACCCAGTTAAAAAGCCTACTACTCGGAATAAAATTCCGTCCAATCCCCAAAGGATTAGTGCCATGATAACTGTTGCAATCATTACGATGAAGGTAGTGTGTATGGTTTCCTGACGCGTAGGCCAAACCACTTTACGTACTTCGATGCGTGCTTCTTTCGCGAAATTGATAAAGTTACGACCCTTTTCTGTGGTCGCTGCTACCGCTAAGGAGATAGCCACTGCCGCAACAACACCGATAGCTCTAAGTAGTGCAGACTCTTCACCATATACGGTGTTACCTACTACCGCTGCTACCAGTAACGCGATGGCGAATAGCCACTTTACCCAGTCCATCGAGCTTGACGGGTTTTCTACATTTGCACTCATAATTCCTGATACCTTAAATACAGACACAACAACCCCGTCACTTGACAGGGTAAATCTATCCAAATCTAACCTTAAAAAATTGCTTTTAAAACAGATTTTTAAACTTAGACTTACTAGCTGAAAAGTGGCAGGGGCGGAGAGATTCGAACTCCCAACCGTCGGTTTTGGAGACCGCTGTTCTACCAATTGGAACTACGCCCCTGCAAAGTGGATGCCCATTATACTGACCAACCGCGCTAACACAAGAGTAAAAGCCAGCCACATATAAAATTAATTGCGCGCTTTTAGTCCGTTCAATCTTTGTATAGCAGCAGAGGTTGCTCTTCGCCACGCCAATCGCTTAACAACCAGATTTGCTCAAACTGATGCGTCTTTGGCACCGGTAAAGTACGCAAAACGGCAATAAAGTCCTCTCTTTGCCATAGTGTGCTGGCATTGCGGATCAGCAGCCATACTCGCTTACTGTCGTATTTTTTGCTGGCTTTGGCGCTTAACAATCGGCCCAGGGCAAAGGACAGTTGCTCCGAGCTCGGATTCAAAGCCAGTTGTGCCAGTTGGCGTTGGATATCCAGACCCAACACCCGCCCCAGCACCGCCATGGCCTCGTGTTCATTGGCATACAGGTGGGCGATCTCTATGTCCAGACGCTCTTCGTCCATATAACAGCTAACGTCGGGCTTGGCCGGCTCATTATGCCAGATATGGCGCATCGGCGTATGATAGGTGCGCTCATAAGCACGCAAAAAAAGCCGCGCCGCTTCATGCTCTAATTGTAATTTTTCTGTTTCGCTGTCTGTCATAAGGCGCGATACAAGTCTTCTAAAAGCGCCGAAGCGCCAAAACGAAAATGAGCGGGAGCCAACCAGTGATCGCCCATTTCTTTATCGGCCAAAGCCATATACTGCTGCGCCTGTGCCAGGGTTCTGACACCGCCGGAAACCTTTAGCCCTACATCCTGGCCGCTTTGCTTTATTTCTGCCAGCATCACAGCCACGGCTTCATAAGTGGCATTGACCGCCACCTTGCCTGTGCTGGTTTTAACAAAATCGGCGCCACCGGCGATGGCAATGCGGGTCGCCTGCGCTACCTGAGGCAAACTGAGCTCGCCACTTTCGATGATCACCTTAAGCCGGGCTCGACCAGCACACAGCTCTTTTGAACGGCGCACATAATCCAAGGGCGTTTGTTCATCCCCCGCCTGCAAGCGCTTATAGGGCAGGACCAAATCAATTTCATCGGCGCCTAGGGCCAGTGCCAACTCGGTTTCGCGTAACACTTCATCTAAAGGCTGATCGCCATGTGGAAAATTGGTCACGGTCGCCAAGGCTGGGGGCTGAGAAAAGTGCATCTGCATATAGGCGCGCACATAGGTTAACCACTGCGGATAGATGCAAATCGCCGCAGGTAAGGGCTTATCCGCCGACAACTGCTGCAAAAACGCTTTGATATCTTGCTCCTCATCCCGCTCATCCAAACGCGTAAAATCCAAACAGGCCAATGCCCGCAAGGCGTCATCTGCTGCACTCATTTCCACACCCTCCTTTTTCCGCTACACCTATACTAACATTCAAACGGAATTCTTAAATCCCCTTCCCGGCTGTTTTATAAAACTCCGTTAACGCTTTATTTTTATTGGCTTAAGCCATTTCGAAAGTCAGCATATAACTTTTGGTTATATAAGCTTGGAACAAATTATTTTTTAACCATTGGGGCTGGCATTATGCTTTGCAGCTCTAACGAATCTTAGGGTTCGCTATTTTTTAGTTGCTTGGAACAGGTGGTAACGCGTGCAATATTTTCCCATATTCACAAAATTAGATAATAAGCCGGTACTGGTCGTAGGCGGCGGCGAAGTGGCCCTGCGTAAGGCAACGGCCATGCTCAAGGCGGGTGCCAAACTGACGCTGATCGCGCCTGAATTTTGCACGCAACTAGAGAACTTGGCACAAGCACAAAAAATCACCCTGATTCGCGCCGAATTTAACGCCGAGCAGCTAAAGGGCTTTATGCTGGTGATCGCCGCTACCGACAGTGAAACGGTCAATGCCCAGGTACAAACGGCCGCCGATGAACAGCACATTTTCGTTAATGTGGTCGATGATCAGCCCAAGTGCAGCTTTATTTTCCCATCGATTGTTGACCGCAGCCCGGTGACTATCGCTATTTCAAGTGCCGGCACTGCGCCTGTACTGGCAAGACGTCTGCGGGAAAAACTTGAGACCTTGATCCCACAGCACATTGGCCCATTGGCCAATCTGGTCGGTCGTTTTCGTTCGCAGGTAAAGCAGCGCTTTACCCACTTTGCCGACCGCCGTCAGTTTTGGGAGCAGGTGTTTGACTCCAATGTGGTGAGTGAAGTGCAAAAAGGCAATGAAGAACAGGCCTATACGCAACTGCAGCAAATGCTGAATGACACCCCAGCGCCCAAGGGCGAGGTGTATGTGATTGGCGCCGGCCCAGGCGACCCGGAATTATTGACGCTCAAAGCCTTACAGCTAATGCAGCAGGCCGATGTGGTGGTTTACGACTACCTAGTGTCCGACGAAATTATGGAGCTGGTACGCCGCGATGCCGACCTTATTTGTGTGGGCAAGCGCGCCGGTGATCACAGCGTGCCGCAAGAGCGCACCAATGAAATCCTGGTGGAGCTGGCGCAGCAAGGCAAAAAAGTCTGCCGTATTAAGGGCGGCGACCCCTTTATTTATGGTCGCGGTGGCGAAGAAGTGCAGGTACTGGCCGAGCATGGCGTCAGCTATCAAATCGTCCCAGGCATTACCGCGGCAGCGGGCTGTAGCGCTTACGCCGGTATTCCGCTGACCCACAGGGATCACGCGCAGAGCATTCAGTTTGTAACCGGCCACTGTAAAAAAGAGGGTCAGGAGCTGGATTGGCAGTCCCTTGCTAAGCCCAATCAAACCCTGGCGATTTACATGGGGGTGATGAAATCTCCGGATATCAAGGCACAACTTATTGACCATGGCCGCAGTCCGGCAACACCGGTGGCCATAGTAGAAAACGGCACGCGCAAAGAACAGCGCGTGGTTACGGGCACCCTGGCACAGTTAGACGAGTTGGTGACTCAACATAATATTCAGTCACCGGCCTTACTCATAGTAGGTGAAGTAGCCTCATTACATCGGCAGTTGGCCTGGTTTGGCAATACCGCGCAAACCAGCAGCCTGGCGCAGCCCCTGACCGATGTGGCATAACACCCTATGGCAAATTTATTAAGAGTTTAGGCAGGAACAAAGCTATGGCTTTAACACATCTTCAGCAGCTTGAAGCTGAAAGCATCAAAATTATCCGCGAAGTCGCGGCTGAATTTGAAAACCCGGTAATGCTTTACTCCATAGGTAAAGACTCCTCGGTGCTATTACACTTGGCCCGTAAGGCTTTCTTTCCGGCGAAGATCCCCTTCCCCTTGTTGCATGTAGATACCGACTGGAAATTTCGCGAGATGATTGAGTTTCGTGATCGCATGGCCAAAGAATACGGCTTTGACCTGCTGGTACATAAAAACCCCGAAGGTTTGGCAATCAATATCAGCCCCTTCGTACACGGCTCCAGCAAGCACACCGACATCATGAAGACCCAGGGTCTGAAGCAGGCGCTTAATCAGTATGGTTTTGATGCCGCCTTCGGTGGTGCCCGCCGTGACGAGGAGAAATCCCGCGCCAAGGAGCGCGTCTATTCGTTCCGCGATAAGCACCATAGATGGGATCCGAAAAACCAGCGTCCGGAGCTGTGGAATACCTATAACGGCGAAGTGAACCAGGGTGAAAGCATCCGTGTATTCCCGTTGTCGAACTGGACCGAGCTGGATATCTGGCAGTACATCTACCAGGAAAATATCGAAATCGTGCCACTTTACTTGGCCCAGCCACGCCCCGTGGTTGAGCGTAACGGCACCCTGATCATGGTCGACGATGAGCGTATGCCACTGAACGAAGGCGAGCAGCCGCAGCTGAAGTCGGTACGTTTTCGTACCCTGGGTTGCTACCCGCTTACCGGCGCGGTGGAATCCGAAGCCAATACCCTGACCGGCATTATCGAAGAAATGCTGCTGTCGACATCATCGGAGCGTGAGGGCCGCGTAATCGATCACGATTCCGCCGGTTCCATGGAGAAGAAAAAACGTGAGGGCTATTTCTAATGTCAGCAACTGCCAATGAAGTAAAAGAATTAGGCATAGAGGCCTATTTAACGCGCCAACAAGACAAAAGCCTGTTGCGCCTGTTGACCTGTGGCAGCGTTGACGACGGTAAATCGACGCTGATCGGCCGTTTGTTGCACGACAGCCACCAGATCTATGAAGATCAACTGGCGGCACTGCATAAAGACAATGAAAAGGTGGGTAACGCCGGCGAAGAGCTGGATTTAGCCCTGCTGGTTGATGGCCTGCAGGCAGAGCGCGAGCAAGGCATCACCATAGATGTGGCCTATCGCTATTTCTCCACCGCCAAGCGCAAGTTTATTATTGCCGACACCCCGGGACACGAGCAATACACCCGAAACATGGTGACCGGCGCGTCAACCAGTGATCTGGCGATTATTCTGGTTGATGCCCGCTATGGTGTACAGGTGCAAACCAAGCGCCACAGCTTTATCTGTGACTCACTTGGTATCGAGCAGTTTGTGGTAGCCATCAACAAAATGGATATCGTCGGCTTCGATGAAACTGTGTACGAAAAGATCAAGGCCGATTACCTTAAGTTTGCCGAGCAGCTGAATGTCAGCGATATCAAGTTTGTGCCCATGTCAGCCCTTAAAGGCGACAACGTGGTGACTCGCTCCGAGCACACGCCGTATTACACGGATAAGCCCTTACTTGAGTTGCTGGAAGACTCTCCGGCGGCAGCCACCAATAATGGCTTTGAAGCCCGCCTGCCGGTGCAGTATGTGGTACGCCCTAACCTTGATTTCCGTGGTTTCCAGGGCACTATCACTTCGGGCGAGTTTAAGGTTGGCGATGCAGTGAAGGTACTGCCTTCGGGTAAAACCTCCAGCATCAAGGAACTGGTCACCTTCGACGGCAACCTGGAGAGCGCAGAAGCCGGTCAGGCAATCACCATGACCTTGAACGACGAGATAGATATCAGTCGCGGCGATGTGATCGTACCGAGCGCTTCCACTTCGGTGGCGACCAACCAGTTGCAAGCCAAACTGGTATGGATGCACGAAGAGCCTTTGGTTGTCGGCAAAACCTATAACCTTAAGTTGGGTGCCAAGAAAACTGCGGCGGTGATCTCACGCATAGATCACACCATAGACGTAAATACCTTGGCCCATGGCGAGGCGGACAAGCTGCAGCTTAACGAGATTGCCATAGTGACTGTGGATTTGACCGAACCCTTGCTAGCGGATGTGTATCGCAATAACCGCGAAACTGGTGCCTTTATCCTGATCGACCGCCTGTCTAACCTGACCGTGGGTGCGGGTATGGTTGAGCAGGTATTAGCAGCTACGCAGGAGCAACAAGCAAGTCAGTTCAGCGACTTTGAAGTTGAGCTAAATGCCCTGGTGCGTAAGCACTTCCCGCATTGGCAAGCATTAGACATCAGTAAGTTGCGTTAAGCCATGGATGCCGTTTTTTATGTGCTGATAATAGCCGCCTTATTTGCCGCCTTGGTTTTGACCCATGTGCGCCCGGCGACCCTGTTTTTCAGCGCATTACTCGGCTGCTATGCCCTGGGGTATGTGGATACCCCAACCCTGCTGGGCAACTTTACCAACACCGGGCTGGTTAGCCTGGTGTTGTTGATGCTGGTCTCCATCGCCCTGGAGCGTACCTCCTTGTTGCAGATTTTGGCCAAGCGCATCGTTGACCCTTCCTTGAAATTAAGCATTATCAAGGTAAGTACGCTGACGGCAGCAGCATCGGCGTTTTTAAATAATACCGCCGTGGTCGCCTCTTTAGTTGGGCCACTGACCCGCAATAAGCATCATGCACCTTCTAAGTTGTTGATCCCACTGTCGTATGCGGCCATTTTGGGCGGCACGACTACGCTCGTTGGTACTTCCACCAATCTCATAGTCAATAGTTTTACCCAACAATATGATGGCCTGAGCCTGGCCATGTTTAGCTTTTTACCCATAGGTCTGGCCGTCACTCTGGTGGGCGTCCTCTTGCTGATCTTTTGCCATAAGCTGCTGCCCGACTACCCCAGGGTTGAAGGCGAACACAAGGAGTACCTGCTTGAAGCCAAGGTTAATGCGGACTCCCCCCTGATTGGCAAAAGCATAGAAAAAAATGGTTTGCGCGATCTCGATGACCTCTTCTTAGTGGAAATCGTTCGCGAAAAGCGTTTGATCAGCCCGGTTCGCCCACAAAACAAGGTACGCGCCGGCGACAAGCTTATTTTTACCGGCAATGTGCAGAGCGTGACCGCCCTGCAGCGCATTCCCGGGATCACCCTGTTCGCCGACAGCAATGGTTTACTGAGCTCAAACCTGCAAGAAGTCATAGTCACCCACACCTCGACCCTGGTGGGCCAGACCTTAAAGGACGTGGGTTTTCGCGCCAAATTCGATGCCGCTGTGGTAGCGATCCACCGCAACCGTGGACGCCTCTCTGGCAAGCTTGGCGAGGTTGCCATACGTCCCGGCGACCGGCTGATGCTGGCGGTGGGCCGCGACTTTCAAAACCGTAACAACCTGGATAAGAACTTTTACTTTGTCAGCGAGCACAGTGTCGCCAAGGCCTACAATCGCGTTAGCGAATTTGCCCTGCTTGGCGGCTTTGCCGCGGTTATCGCCCTGGCCGCCAGCGCACTTGTGCCCCTGGTGCAGGGCCTATTGGTGTTTGTCGCCCTGCTGCTGGCCACCAAGGTGCTCGACGGCCAGGAATTAAAACGCCGCTTTCCCTTTGAGCTGGTGATCATCATCGCCTCGGCCCTGGGTCTGGCCAATGCCTTTAGCGGCTCAGGTGCCGAGCTGGCCTTGCAGCAATTACTGGGAGAGCACCAGGGGCTGACCCCCTTTATGGCCCTGGTATTGGTGTATGTGCTGACCGTACTGCTGACCGAGCTGATCACCAATAATGCCGCTGCGGCGCTGATGTTCCCGCTCGCCTATGGCCTGGCCAGCTCCTTAGAGGTAAGCCTGATGCCTTTCGCCATGACGGTGGCCTATGGCGCCAGCGCCGCCTTTATCAGCCCATATAGCTACCAAACCAATATGATAGTGATGAACGCCGGCCAGTATCGCTTTGCCGACTTTGCCCGCCTAGGTGTGATAATGTCTTTGGCCTATGCCGCCGTGGTACTGTCACTGATTGGTTATGTATTTGAGTTTTAAGATCGAGACCTGAGAATGGATGAAAACATAGTGTGGCACCAACACGGTGTCGATAAGCAAAAAAGACAACAGCAAAATGGCCATAAAAGCTGCATTCTGTGGTTTACCGGCTTTTCCGGCTCGGGCAAAAGCACCATAGCCGGCGCCCTGGAAGCCAAGCTGCATGAGTTGGGCCAGCACACCTATTTGCTTGATGGCGATAATGTCCGCCACGGCCTCTGTGGCGATCTCGGCTTTAGCGACGCCGATCGCAAAGAAAATATTCGCCGCGTCGGTGAAACCGCTAAGCTTATGGTCGATGCCGGATTAATTGTACTCACCGCGTTTATTTCCCCATTTCAGGAAGAAAGAGATATGGTACGTAATCTGGTGGGTGAAGCCGAGTTTATCGAAGTGTATTTAGATACACCTTTAGCCACCTGCGAACAGCGCGACCCTAAGGGCTTGTATAAGAAAGCGCGGGCAGGTGAAATCGCTCATTTTACCGGCATTGACTCTGACTATGAGGTGCCGCGTAACCCTGAGCTCACCCTGGATACTTCAACACAGGATATAGACGGCTGCGTGGCGCAACTTATCGCCTATCTACGCGGCAAAAACATAATAGGATAGCCAATGACTTCTCCAGAACTGCTCGAACAGGTTGTGCAACTGGCGCAAGACGCCGGACAAGCGGCCATGCGCATCTATAACAAGGACTTTAACGTCGAGTATAAAGACGATAAAAGCCCGGTCACCGATGCCGACTTGGCCGCTCACAAGGTGATCCTTGCTGGGCTGGAGAAAATCACGCCTAAGCTGCCGGTGCTGAGTGAAGAGAGCGCCGCCATTAGCTGGCAGGAGCGACAGCAATGGCAACGTTACTGGCTGGTCGACCCCATTGACGGCACCAAGGAATTTATTAAGAAAAACGGCGAATTCACCATTAATATCGCCCTGATTGAAAACGGCGAGCCAGTACTGGGCGTGGTCGATGCCCCGGCGCTCGGGGTCACCTATCTGGCCACCCAGGATATAGGTGCCTTTAAGCAGGTTGGCGAAGCGCGCATCGAGCTGAAGGTGACTAAGAAGGAAAATAAGGGCGTGATCCGCGTGGTCGGCAGTCGCTCGCACCCGTCCGAGCAACTAGCCAACTTCCTAAAGCAGTTTGACGAAGTGGATATGGTACCCAAAGGCAGCTCGCTGAAGCTGTGCTTGGTAGCCGAAGGCGCCGCCGATATTTACCCGCGTTTAGGACCGACATCAGAGTGGGATACAGGTGCCGGACATGCGGTGGCCGTCATCGCCGTGCCACTGTGACTACGGTTGACGGAGCGCCTCTTAAATACAATCAAAAAGAAAGCTATCTCAATCCTTTCTTTATTGTCAGTGCCCTGCAATCCTAAGCAGCCCGCTACGTCGAATTGAAAGTTAAAAAAAGCAGCCTAGGCTGCTTTTTTCGTTTTCTGAATAACCTTCACAGGCTCAGTTCAAGACCACGACCTTGGGCCCAGGCTCTGACGCTGGTCTTGTCATAGGTGATTTCTTTAAACAGCTTATGCTGGCAAAACTCCAAGAAGGGCTCGGCGCTGCGACCCTGATAGAGAATACGGTTATGGTTATCATTAAAGCGCGATAGCAGCGCAAAGTATTGCTCGCCATGCGCACCTGAGAGCTTAATAGCATCGGTAATGGCCGTGCGCACCTGCTCGGCACTGCAATGATGTGCATATTTATGGCCTAAAAATTCCTCAAAAACCGCTTGTCTTGCACCCATCTTATTCTCCTATAGATCTTGGCTGGCCGCTCATCACGACCAGGCCCCTATTGTAGGCTTTTGTATGACAAATTTATGAATTGGACTACAGGCGGCGACAAAAGTTTTGTCTTTTTGCGATGCTTGCCGCCAGGCTTGGGGTATAATGGCCATCAACTAGGCAACAAGCGCCCGAACAGCATGCACGACGATATTATTGAAGTTGAACTTGAAGAAGAACCCATAGAGCTTTGTAAGCTACTTAAGGTGCTCGACCTCGCAGAGGGCGGTGGCCATGCCAAGTTATTGATCGCCGACGGTTATGTGGGCGTTAACGGCGAGTTGTGCACGCAAAAGCGAAAAAAAATCTATGCCGGTGATACGGTGCACTTCGACGGCGACACCTTTTTAATGAGCGCTGCGGAAAATATGGTACAGCGCGAGCAACACAAAGCCCCTACGCCAAAAGCTCCCAAGGCAAAGCAAGCGGCACCCGCGAAGCAAGCAGCGAAACCCGCTGCAGCCAAAAAAGCCAAGAAGAAAACCTCTAACCGCGACGAAAACACCGGCCGTAAGCCCATTTCATTCGGGTAAGTTCGCAGGGCGAGTTACAAAGTTTCCTGCCCTGACAGGTTGAAAAACACGCAAATATCCCCAAGCTCTTAAATGTGGCTAAAATTCAGCCGCAAGGAACTTTACGCATCAAATAATCGCACTGTGCGATTGTGTCATGCGCCAAGAGCAAAAGGGGTATTGAATGAAGAACAGCTTTAACACGCTTGCACAGCTTACCGTCAACGCCAAGCAATATCATATTCACTCGTTAGCAAGCTTAGGCGATAAAGCCAAGCGCCTGCCATTCTCGTTAAAGATTTTACTGGAAAACCTGCTGCGCCACGAAGATGGCGAGAACATCCACAAAGACGATATTCAGGCCTTACTTGATTGGCAACCACAAGCCGAACCGAGTAAAGAGGTGGCCTTTACGCCGGCACGGGTGGTGATGCAGGACTTCACCGGGGTGCCCGCTATTGTAGATTTAGCCGCGATGCGTGATGCCATGGAGCAACTCGGTGGCGACCCCAGCAAGATCAATCCCCTGTCACCGGCGGAGCTGGTGATCGATCACTCGGTGCAGGTCGACAGCTATGGCAACAACGGCGCCTTCGATATCAATGCCAAACTGGAATACCAGCGCAATAAGGAACGCTACGAATTTTTACGCTGGGGGCAAACGGCCTTTGATAACCTCACCGTAGTGCCTCCGGCCACCGGTATAGTGCATCAGGTAAACCTGGAGTACCTGGCCCGGGTGGTGTTTGAAAATGAGGAGCAGGGACACACCTTCGCCTACCCGGACAGCCTGGTCGGCACCGACTCGCACACCACAATGATCAATGGCCTGGGCATTCTCGGCTGGGGTGTGGGCGGCATTGAGGCCGAGGCCGCCATGCTCGGCCAACCCATCAGCTTACTGATCCCCCAGGTAGTCGGCTTTAAACTCAAGGGCGCACTGCCCGAAGGCACCACAGCCACGGATCTGGTATTAACCGTGACACAAATGCTGCGCGAAAAAGGCGTGGTCGGCAAGTTTGTGGAATTCTATGGTGATGGCCTGGCCGACTTGCCGTTGGCTGACAGAGCAACCATAGCCAATATGGCGCCGGAGTATGGTGCCACCTGCGGCATCTTCCCCATCGACCAGGAAACCATTGAGTATCTTAAACTCACCAATCGCAGTGACGAGCAAATAGCCCTAATTGAGGCGTATGCCAAGCATCAGGGAATGTGGCGTGAGGCCGGCGACGAATTCCTTTACAGCGACACCGTAGAACTGGATTTAGGTACAGTGGTACCGAGCCTGGCGGGACCAAAACGACCGCAGGATCGTATCCCGCTTGATGAAGCCGGCAAGATCATTAGCGCACATTTACGTCACTTTGAAGATGAGCGAGCCGAGAAAACTGCACTGGGGATGGAAGATGAAGCCCGCATTGTTTCCGAGGGTGGGCAGCCAAGACAATCCAAAACCGCAGCAAATACCTGCGGCATTGCCAAGGTTAAGTTTAACGGTGAGGAGTTTGAGCTTAGCGACGGCGCCTGTGTCATCGCCGCCATCACCAGTTGCACCAATACCTCGAACCCCAGTGTGATCCTCGCCGCCGGACTGGTTGCTAAAAAAGCCAAGGAGCTGGGACTGAATGTGAAGCCCTGGGTAAAAACCTCCCTGGCGCCGGGCTCACAAGTGGTCACCGACTACTTAAAAAAAGCCGGGCTTATGGATGACTTAGAAGCATTGGGCTTTAACCTGGTCGGCTATGGCTGCACCACCTGTATTGGTAATTCCGGGCCACTCGCCGATGAAATTCACCAGGCCATCATTGATCATAAATTGATCGTCAGCTCGATTCTCTCCGGCAACCGCAACTTTGAGGGGCGCATTCATCAGGATGTGAAGATGAACTTCCTCGCCTCGCCGCCTCTGGTGGTCGCCTATGCCATTGCCGGGCGCACCGATATCGATGTGTATAACGAGCCACTGACGCAAGACGAGCAAGGCCGCGATGTTTACCTTAAAGATCTCTGGCCCTCGGTGAGCGAGGTGGCGGAGCTGGTGAAGTCCACGGTCACCAAGGAGATGTTTGCGAAAAGCTATGCCGACGTTTACAAGGGCGATGAGCGCTGGCGCACTATCGCTGTGCCCGAGGCCAAACGCTATGAATGGGATGAGGCGTCCACCTATATTCGCAAGGCGCCCTTCTTTGATGGCATGAGCAAGGAGCCTCCGGGTCTACCCAGCATAGTCGGGGCCCGTTGTTTGGCGAAACTGGGCGACTCTGTGACCACAGATCATATCTCCCCGGCCGGGGCGATTAAGGCCGATGCTCCTGCGGGAGAGTATCTGCTTGAACATGGTGTATCACAAGGAGACTTTAACTCCTATGGCTCACGCCGAGGTAACCATGAGGTGATGATGCGCGGCACCTTCGCCAATGTGCGCCTGCGTAACCAACTCGCACCGGGCACCGAAGGAGGCATAACCAGAACCCAGCCAGAAGATAAGCTTGCCAGCATTTATGATGCGGCCATGCAGTACCAGCAAACGGACACGCCTTTGGTGGTGTTGGCCGGGGCCGAATATGGCACTGGCTCATCGCGGGATTGGGCGGCCAAGGGCTCCCTCCTGCTTGGCATTAAGGCGGTTATCGCCAAAAGCTATGAGCGTATCCACCGCTCCAACCTCATCGGCATGGGCGTACTGCCCCTGCAGTTTAAAGCGGGTGAAGGCCATGAAGAGCTGGGGTTAACCGGCAAGGAAACCTTCGATGTTAATGGCCTGTGCGATAAAGCCAAGGAGCTGGAGATTGTCGCCACCGCTGAGGGCGGGGGGCAAACCAAGTTTAGAGTGGATGTGCGTATCGATACCCCGAAAGAATGGGAGTATTACAAGCACGGCGGCATCTTGCAGTATGTGCTCAGACAAATGCTGCGCTCCTAAGTCAGATTAAGCCGTGCCTAGCACGGCTTTTTTCTTTTTAGGCCAAATAGCTGAGCTTACGCTCGGCCTGCAACTTAGCCACATAACGCCGTTCCAATCGCCAGGGGTGGCGTTTCCAGCCTTGGAAACCAAAACCGATAATATGCACCGGCGTTCCAGCTGCGACAAAATGCGCTATGGCCTGAGTGCCTGAGCTGGGCCATTTGGGTTTGCACTCGGGCTGCCCTAAACGCAACAACTCGGCTAATAACTGCTGCCTTACCGCCGCCGTTATTCTTTTTTTTGAGTGCGCAGGGGCAAACTTAGCCATCAGCGCTTCACCATGATCCAAGCTGCCTTGGCGACCAAGGAGACGGAAGCACGTCTGTGTAACTGGGTTAGGGGGTGGGTCTGTGATCACTAGGCTAAGCAGTTGCTGAGGATCTATATCCAAGTGTGAATGCGCTAGTTTATGGGCTTGGCGACCACGGCCACTGAGCCAGAGATCGGTGCATTTGCGGCCAAGATGCTGAGGCATGCCGGCACAAAAGTTAAAACGCACTACCCGGGTATAAGAGTCCACCTCGGCACGGATGTCTGCGGTGATAGGCGCATTGCCAATGATCAAAATCGGCTCTTTGTTCTCAGGCATGACTTACTCGCATTGCATCCATAGAGGGCGCATCCTAGAGCAAGTTTATGAAGTGCAGATGACAAAAAGCCCCGGCAGATGCCGGGGCTTTTTAGGTCCAAATAGACTTAATTAAAAATTAAGCTTTCTTCGGACGCTCGATAACATCTACCAAAGTCCAAGACTTAGTCTTAGAGATAGGCGCACACTCACGGATAGTAACTGTGTCGCCAGTCATGGCAGTGTTGTTCTCATCATGTACGTGCAACTTAGTAGTACGTTTGATGAATTTCCCATAGATAGGGTGCTTCACGTAACGGGCTACAGCAACAGTGAAAGACTTGTCCATCTTGTCGCTGATTACACGGCCTTGTAGAGTACGGATCTTATCGCTCATTATGCACCTGCCTTCTGGTTAATAACCGTTTTAACACGCGCGATATCGCGACGTACTTTACGTAGCAAATGAGATTGAGCTAGCTGACCAGTGCTTGCTTGCATGCGCAGGTTAAACTGCTCACGAAGAAGTTCAATAAGTTCAGCGTTAAGCTCTTCTACGCTTTTGTCTTTAAGTTCGCTAGCTTTCATTACATCACCGTCCGAGTTACAAAAGTGGTTTTGAATGGTAATTTACGAGACGCTAGGTTAAATGCTTCACGAGCAAGCTCTTCTGAAACACCTTCCATTTCGTAAAGTACTTTACCAGGCTGAATTTCAGCAACCCAGTATTCAACAGAACCTTTACCTTTACCCATACGAACTTCAAGCGGTTTGTTTGTGATTGGCTTGTCTGGGAATACACGGATCCAGATTTTACCTTGACGCTTGATGTGACGTGTCATAGCACGACGAGCTGCTTCGATTTGACGAGCAGTCATACGGCCACGACCAGTAGCCTTAAGACCGAAAGTACCGAAGCTTACTTTGTTACCGTTTTGCGCAAGACCACGGTTGCGGCCTTTGTGCATCTTACGGAATTTTGTACGTTTTGGCTGTAACATTATTCGCTACTCCTACTTAGCACTTTTCTTGGCTTTCTTCGGGCCACGTTTAGCAGGCTTCTCTTGCTCTTGTACTAGTGGAAGACCACCAATAACTTCGCCTTTGAAGATCCATACTTTAACACCGATAATGCCGTAAGTGGTTGCAGCTTCAGAAGTTGCGTAATCGATATCAGCACGAAGAGTGTGTAGAGGTACACGACCTTCACGGTACCACTCAGAACGTGCGATTTCTGCGCCGCCTAGACGACCGCTTACTTCAACTTTGATACCCTTTGCACCTAAGCGCATTGCGTTTTGTACCGAACGCTTCATAGCGCGACGGAACATAACACGACGCTCTAGCTGTGACGCAATACCGTCAGCTACTAGTTGTGCATCAAGCTCTGGCTTACGAACTTCAGAAATATTGATCTGAGCCGGTACACCAGCGATTTTAGTTACAGCTTGACGTAGCTTTTCAACGTCTTCGCCTTTCTTACCGATAACAACACCAGGACGAGCTGTGTGAATTGTTACACGGATAGATTTAGCTGGGCGCTCGATAACGATTTTAGCCACAGAAGCGTTCTTAAGTTCCTTAGTAAGGTAAGAACGTACTTTGTGATCGCCAAAAAGCTGCTCAGAGTAATCTTTTGTATTCGCGTACCAGGTAGAAACCCATGGTTTAGAGATACCTAGGCGAATACCAGTAGGATGAACTTTTTGTCCCATTACTTATATCTCCTAGTTATCCGAAACCACAACAGTGATGTGGCTTGTACGCTTAAGGATGCGGTCAGCGCGTCCTTTAGCACGAGGCATGATGCGTTTCATTGTAGGACCTTCGTCTACAAATACTTTCGCTACTACAAGCTCATCAATGTCAGCACCTTCGTTGTGCTCCGCGTTCGCGATAGCAGACTCAAGTACTTTCTTAACTAATGCAGCCGCTTTCTTAGGGCTGTACGCCAGGATTTCTAGGGCGCGATCTACCGGTAGTCCACGGATTTGGTCTGCAACTAGACGTGCTTTTTGCGCCGAACCAGAGGCGAATTTGTGTTTAGCTAATGCTTCCATCATAACCTCCGATTAACGTTTCTTAGCTTTCTTATCAGCAGCGTGGCCGCGATAAGTACGTGTAGGTGCGAATTCACCCAGTTTGTGACCGATCATTTCGTCTGTGACAAACACAGGAACGTGCTGACGACCATTATGGACAGCGATGGTCAATCCGATCATGTTAGGTATGATCATTGAACGACGGCTCCAAGTTTTAATTGGCTTCTTGTCACCGCTTTCCAACGCTTTCTCTACCTTCTTCAGCAAGTGCAGGTCAATAAATGGACCTTTCTTGAGAGAACGTGGCATGGCTATTCCTCAACTATTATTTAGTACGACGACGTACGATAAACTTATCAGTACGCTTGTTCTTACGAGTCTTGTAACCTTTGGTAGGTACGCCCCATGGAGATACAGGGTGACGACCACCAGAAGTACGACCTTCACCACCACCGTGCGGGTGATCTACCGGGTTCATGGCAACACCACGAACGGTCGGACGGATACCACGCCAGCGGTTTGCACCGGCTTTACCAAGTGAACGTAGCATGTGCTCAGCATTACCTACTTCACCTAGAGTTGCGCGACAGTCAGCTAGTACTTTACGAACTTCGCCTGAACGAAGACGTAGAGTCACGTATTGACCTTCACGTGCTAGGATTTGTACGTAAGCGCCTGCAGAACGTGCAATCTGTGCACCTTTGCCAGGCTTAAGCTCTACGTTGTGTACAGTCGAACCTACAGGCATGTTGCGCATAGGTAAGGCGTTACCAGCTTTGATTGGTGCATCAACACCAGACTGGATTTGATCACCTGCTTTAAGACCCTTAGGAGCGATGATGTAACGACGCTCACCGTCGGCATAACAAACCAAGGCGATGTTCGCGCTACGGTTTGGATCATACTCTAGACGCTCTACTTTAGCTGGAATGCCATCTTTAGTGCGTTTAAAGTCAATTACACGGTAATGATGCTTGTGACCACCACCGATATGACGAACCGTGATACGACCTTTGTTGTTACGACCACCGGTCTTAGAGTTCTTCTCTAGAAGCGGAGCGTATGGCTTACCCTTGTGTAGATCAGGGTTAACCACTTTAACGACGTGACGACGACCCGCAGAAGTTGGTTTACACTTTTGAAGTGCCATAATTCTAACTCCCCTTATTACTCGGCGCCGCCGACAAAGTCTAGCTCGCTACCTTCTTTAAGAGTAACGTAGGCTTTCTTCCAGTCGCTACGACGACCGAAACGCATACCAGTACGCTTTGTTTTACCCTTAACATTAAGTGTGCGAACACCAGTTACTTCTACTTCGAAAAGCTTTTCTACAGCTGCTTTAACGTCAGCTTTAGTTGCATCTTTAAGTACTTTGAAAACAATCGTGTTGTTATCTTCAGCAGATACAGTGCTCTTCTCAGAGATATGTGGAGCAAGGATTACTTTTAAAAGACGTTCTTCACGGATCATGCTAGCGCCTCCTCAAGTTGCTTTACAGCACCCTTAGTCATAACAACCTTATCGAAAGCGATTAGGCTTACTGGGTCGATGCCAGCTACGTCACGTACGTCAACCTTGTATAGGTTACGTGCTGCAAGGAATAGATTCTCTTCTACTTCTTCAGTCACGATTAGTACGTCTTTAAGCTCAAGCTCTTTAAGCTTAGCTACAAGGGCTTTAGTCTTAGGAGCTTCGATACCGAAGTTCTCAACTACAACTAAACGCTCTTGACGAACAAGCTCAGATAAGATGCTCTTGATCGCACCGCGATACATCTTACGGTTTACTTTTTGGCTGTGATCTTGCGGCTTAGCTGCAAAAGTCACACCACCGCTGCGCCAGATTGGGCTACGGATTGTACCAGCACGTGCACGGCCAGTACCTTTTTGACGCCATGGCTTCTTACCGCCACCGCTTACTTCAGAACGTGTCTTCTGAGCTTTAGTACCTTGACGAGCACCTGCTGCGTAAGCAACAACTACTTGGTGTACTAATGCTTCGTTAAACTCACGTCCAAAAGTAGCTTCGGAAACTTCAAGAGCGCCTGACGCGTCTTTAATTGCTAATTCCATCACTAAATCTCCAGGACTTATGCTTTAACAGCTGGTTTAACGATAACGTCACCGCCGATAGCGCCAGGTACTGCACCTTTAACTAGAAGCAGATTACGCTCAGCGTCAACACGTACTAGTTCAAGGTTCTGAGTAGTTACACGCTCAGCACCCATGTGACCGGCCATTTTCTTACCTTTAAACACCTTACCAGGTGATTGGTTTTGACCGATTGAACCAGGAGCACGGTGAGACAAAGAGTTACCGTGTGTAGCGTCTTGCATGCTGAAGTTCCAGCGCTTAACACCACCTTGGAAACCTTTACCTTTAGAAGTACCGGTAACGTCAACTTTGGTCACTTCGTTGAATACTTCAACAGTGATTTCGTTACCAACTTCGAAGTCGCCTTCACCGCCATTAAGACGGAATTCCCACAGACCACGACCCGCTTCAACGCCAGCTTTAGCGAAGTGACCCGCTGCTGGTTTGTTTACACGGCTAGCTTTTTTCTCGCCTGCGGTTACTTGAAGCGCGTTATAACCGTCTGTTGCGTCAGATTTGATCTGCGTAACACGGTTAGGAGTCGCTTCGATTACGGTTACTGGGATAGATACGCCATCTTCAGTGAAGATACGAGTCATGCCCACTTTACGACCGACTAGACCTAATGCCATTTTCCTAAAACCTCTCTAATCTTCCGATTAACCCAGGCTGATTTGAACATCAACACCAGCAGCAAGGTCTAGGCGCATTAGAGCGTCTACAGTCTTGTCTGTTGGTTCTACGATGTCGATCAGACGTTTGTGGGTGCGGATCTCGTACTGATCACGCGCGTCTTTGTTAACGTGCGGAGAAATCAATACAGTGAAACGTTCTTTGCGTGTAGGAAGTGGGATTGGACCACGTACCTGAGCACCTGTGCGTTTCGCAGTTTCCACAATTTCCGCCGTTGATTGGTCAATCAAACGGTGGTCAAAAGCTTTTAGGCGAATGCGAATGCGTTGATTTGACATTCTAAAACCTCAATAAAAAGAGCATTTAAAAAGAGCATAAAAAAACACCCGAAACTTACTTACTACTAAGAAGTCGGTTGTCCTTTTATTTTCTACCATTGAGCTCCAAATCGGAGCTCCTGTTTATGCTTGAAATCCAAGCTATATCTAGCTTTCCAAGTCCTTGGTGAGACACCTAAGGCAAAGAAAGTCTGCGTATTATAGAGAGATTGGTGATAAATGCAACAGTTTTTTCAGCGGGGGATGGGTACAGTGGACAAGAAGGACGAAATGCTCGACAAGCGCCGCGTATCCATCCTTCTTGCCTGCCGTAACACAGAATTCAGCCTCAGGGATACGACTAAATACCGAGCCTGGTGCGTTTATCGCAACCATTAGTCGTAATTATCTAGATTTTTAACTGACAGCAAGCTTAAGGCCTGATCATTTTGTATACCGCGAAATATCTCATAGCGATAAAGCTAGGCGACACCTTTAGGGCGCAAGCTCAGGTCAGGCGCAAAGTCGGCTTACAGAAATGGTCAGTCCAGTTATAACTTGGTATCATTTACGCCCTTTTTTGTGTTTTCTGATACCAATTGCATTAATAAAGTAAGCGGCCATAGCGTCGGATAGAGATGCAGGATAGCAAGGCTAAAATTATGGTATATAGTTGTTCTGTATAAATAATTTTTAACCAAGCCAGGACGTCGTTTAACGCGCTGGATGGTGCAAGGTATTAATTAATTGGTATTCGACATTACCTGATCTGTTATTGCCCCTTGGTAATGTGGTTAAGCGAGTGAGTATAAATGAAGATTTTAAACCGCAGCGTCGACTTTCTGGCCCGCTGCTTAAATGCCATTTGTGTCCGATCCAAGGTGCTGCCGCAGCAGCCGATCGCCGACTTTGAGCTCGATACCTCGGTACCGACCTTCTACATTGGCCGCTTAAACTCGCGCCTTGATATCGCCGCCCTGGCTAAGGTATGCCGCAAACTGGGTTTACCCGACCCAACTCAGGAGCAGAATCTGGCCGACACCGAGCTGCCGCGCTTTATCGGTATTCAGAATCCGCCACCTTTATTTGGTAATAAAAGCCGTCCCAGTTGCGCCCTGCAGCAGGGCAAGGCGATTTTCGATGCCCTGGCCAAACAGCCAGAGCAAAAAATCCAGATTATTCCGGTCACCATTCTTTGGGGCCGCAACCCGGGTAAAGAAAAGCCGGGCTTAGGCACGCTGATCTCTCATTCCCTGACGCCAAGCCGATTCCGCAAGTTTTTTGTGGTCTTGTTTTCCGGTCGCGATAACCTTATTCGCTTTAGTCAGCCCCTGGATTTAACCCAGTTGGTGCACGATAAGGGCGATAAGGACGAGCTGCCGCAAAAACTGCTGCGCGTGGCCCGGGTGCATTTCCGTCGCCAAAAGCTCGCCGCCACCGGCCCCAAACTGCCGTCGCGCGAAGCCCTGTTTAACTCTCTGCTGGCCTCACCCGCCATTAAAAAAGCCATTGCCGATGAAGCCAAGGCGAAGGGCTTGAGCCATGAAGAAGCGCGTCAAAACGCCCTGCGTCTGCTCGATGAGATCGCCGCCCACTACTCGGATGCCATGGTGCGTGTTGGCGACCGCATTCTTACCTGGCTGTGGAACAAGCTTTATAACGGCATCGATGTGAACTATGCCGAGCAAGTGCGCGAGCTGACCGACAAGGGTCATGAGATCATCTATGTGCCCTGCCACCGCAGCCATATGGATTACCTGCTGCTGACCTATGTAATTTATCACCAGGGTCTGGTGCCGCCGCATATCGCCGCCGGTATTAACCTGAATTTCTTCCCCGCCGGGCCCATATTCCGCCGCAGCGGCGCCTTCTTTATTCGCCGCTCCTTCAGCGGTAATAAGCTGTACTCGGCAGTGTTTAAGGAATACCTGAGCCAGCTCTTTATTAAGGGTTACTCGGTGAAGTTCTACACCGAAGGTGGGCGTAGCCGCACCGGTCGCCTGTTACCACCAAAAACAGGCATGCTGGCCATGACCCTGCAGGCCATGCTACGCGGCATTGACCGCCCCATCAGCATAGTGCCCGTGTATATCGGCTATGAGCATGTGATGGAGATCAACACCTACTTAAAAGAACTGGCCGGCGACAATAAAAAGAACGAGTCGGTGCTGGGTATTTTTAAGGCCATTAAAAACCTTAAGAACTATGGTCGCGGCAATGTGAACTTTGGCGCCCCCATCAATATCAACCAGTTCCTTAATGAACAGCAGCCTGACTGGCGCGAGGCGATTCATCCCACGGATGTGCAAAAACCCGCCTGGCTGGGTAAACAGGTCAGCAATCTGGCCGACGAAATTATGATGAATATCAACAGCGCCGCAGCGTTGAACTCGGTAAACCTGCTGGCCACCATCTTGCTGACAAATGATCAGTTTGCGCTCAGTAAGTCGCAACTGTTGGAGCAGATGGACTTCTACCTGCGCCTGCACCGCGACGCGCCGCTCAGCGACAAGCTAACCCTGCCCGAGCAAAGCAGTCTAGAGCTGCTTGAGCACGCGCTAACGCTCAATAAGTTTGACGTGGTCAATGACCCGTTTGGCGACATCATCGCCATTAAAGAAAAAGAGCGCACCCTGTTTAACTACTATCGCAACAATGTGCTGCATTTGTTTGCCGTGCCCAGCGTTATCGCCCAGCAGCTGTTTAACCACCACGGCATTACTGTTAGCGAGTGCAAGGCACAGGTTAAACGCCTTTACCCCTTGTTTGCCAAGGAATGGTTCCTGCCCGAGCTGAACGACGACTACATCGACAAGATTATCGCCAGCTTTGCCGAACAGGGCCTTATTCGCCAGCATGGCGAGCAGCTAGAAGTGATCAAAGCGGGTGACAACCAGGCCACGCTGGAAATGCTCGGCAAGGTGGTACACCACACCCTGCTGCGCTACGCCATAGTTATAGGCTTATTAAGCCAAAGCGGCGATATGAGCCCATCTGAGCTGGAAAAAGAAGGCGCCGTAGTCGCTAACCGCCTGGGCACCTTGCATGGCATTAAGAGCCCGGAATTCTTCGATAAGAAGGTACTGACCGGCTTTATTACCAGCCTTAAAGAGCAGGGCTTGGTGCATCAGCGCGACAACGCCCTCGCCCATACCGACGAGCTGGTCGCCCTCTATCAGGATCTGCAGCAGTTGCTGCCGGCCAGGTTGTGGCAGTCGATTAGTGATGCCATAGCGGCGATGCATGCAGGTCAGGCTTAGGCCTGACGACCGAATGGCTTCTGTTAGATCTTGTCGCGGTGGGTGAGCGCGTTAAGAAAAGAGTCCGGTGAACTATTTTTAGCAAGCGAACGCCTTGAGCCAGCGAAAGGCCGGAGGCGGCACCTAAAGAGGGAAAATTTGCTTGGGTGCAAGTAATTCATCCCGAAGGCGGGTCCCTGTTCGTGACGAAGTTACGGCATCCATGCCTCCACCTCTGAGTGCTGCGAAGCAATGCTTCGGTCACTCGTCGCCCCTTGGAACCCCAAGGCGCCCCAACATTGCATTCTTTCCTCAACGCGCTACGAGAAATGAACGTAACCAACATGCACAGGGCGTCCATGCCCTGGGCATGTTTTCGCCAGCGTCGTGCTGGCGATTACTCTTCTCGCATCACGTTTCGGATGCAATGTAAGGGGAATCCACCGACACTTCGGAGTTCATGAGATGGGTTGGAGTTTGTAGTTGTAGGCGAGGCTTTAGCCTTGCGGGCATATTGATTTTGTCTGGTCGCCGACTGCGGTTTGTAGGTCGGTGCTCTGCGCCGACAGCGGTGTTAATTTAAAAGATATTGTCGCGGTGGCGACAGCCCCCAAAGGCGCCCCGACACTCCGGAGTTCTTGAGGTGGGTTGGAGTTTGTGGTTGTAGGCGAGGCTTTGCCGCCATGGACAGCAAAAGTCTAAGAGGGTCCGGTTTTGAACTGCCCAATATGCACAATGTGCAAAAAACAAGGCCTAACCCCTTCATGCAATATTAACTCGCGAAGCACGTAAAGCTCTTACCGCCTTTAAATCAAAGAGTATTCGCAAACCAGTTAATTATTTCTCTTTGAACCTTATCACTCTGCTCTATCAAGGTATGCGATCCATTTGGATATTCAATATATTTAGCTTGTTTATTTTGCTCTGAAAATAACGAATGAAATAGCCTTGCATGCTCTGGATTTACATATTGGTCATCTTCTCCATGCAGCATAAGAAGTGGAATGCTAGGCAACTCTTTATACCAATTGATTGCAGAACGATTAAAAAGCTCCTTGTCTTTATTATTTGCGTACATTGGAATTAACCTTTTTAAAACCTGCTGTTCAAACTCAGGCCTTTCTTTTACCGTTGCAGATAAATCAACCAATGATCCACCTATAACCATGCTTTTTATTTTTTCACCGTTTTTTAATGCCAACATAGACATCATAGAGCCTCGACTCCAGCCAACCATTCCCAGCTTTTCAATGTCTACCATTGGCATTGACTTTAAAATTGACACTAAAGCAAGCACGTCTTGTAATTCTTGCCCGCCAAATTCATCTACTCCAATTTCAAACTCTCTATCTTCAGGCCAAACTTGAGCGCCACCGTACTGGCTGGCAATGACAACATTTCCAGCTGCCGCAAGCTGGTACGGTAGTAAAAATAAATCCCCAACCTTTAATGTATGGCGATGCAAATCACTGCCTCCTCGGTTAAAAACAATAGCTGGTAACCTAGAAAGCCTTTGCTCTTTTGGATAAAGAACAAAACCGCGAACATAATAATTTTGAACTTTATAAATAATAGAAGCACAGTTCACTGATGACTTGTAATAGTCATACTCTTTTTCAGTCAGTCTTTTTTCAAATTCTATGTCAGTAACTCTTCCAAGAGCGACAAGTTTTTCTCTCCAGTCTTTATAATTGTTAAATAAACCACTCAAACAATGGCCTTTTCTTATTATTGATTCATGATTTAGATCTTGAAAACTTTTGTCTTTAATAAAAGATGCATACTCATTTGCTAACAAGCTTTCAGAACTCATTGAACAAAATAAAAAAATCAGCAAATATATTTTTTTATACAAGATCGTCATTTTACATTCATCCAAAATTTAAGTGGTAGCAAAGTAATTTTACTACCACTTAAAGTCGAATATATCGGGGTCAGGTCTTGCATCTAGCAAGAACTAGCTTTTTATTACGTTTTAGCGTAACTCTCCCAGCCAGCCTTTTACCATCAAGTCAAATAATATCAAAAAGTTATATTAATTTTTTTATTGCACGCAATTACAGCGCTGTAAAACCAAGTCAAGCCCCACCAAACTAACAGGTATCACCGCTTCCCGTTTAGATTCGCGCTTTCGATCTCAGATTTTTAACAGGCTTCAATCGCATCCTATTCTAGTCACCTTTTCCTGGAACTGAGTCTGTACATCTATATAAGTCGAGCCGTCAGGTTGACGAATAACCGTATAAATATATCTGGCTTCGGTGTAATAATATGGCAATTGGTTTCCCGGAGCCCAATCTTCACCTATAACACCTGCACCGCCTCCCCCCGCAGAAGAGCTTGGAGCGTAACCATTCTGCACCGCCAATTTAGCTAAGGCTTGCGCATCACATGGATTTTTTATAAAACCTACTCTCCCTTCTTTGAGTCGCGCAATACTCTGATTTATGGTTTGGCCTTGGGCATCTTGAGACCATTCCTCATTGAATTTCATGATAGCTGTGCTGACAATACCCTTTTTAGGGAAAGCAATATCAAACACGATTCTTCCTCCCTGCCCACCATTAAGCTCAACCACATAGATTTGCGGAATAACAGGTTCCTTTTCTGTTCGTTTCATCCCGACTTCACCCTGCGCCATAATACGTTTTAACACCCCATCCAGTGCCAAAGTAGCGCTAAAATCCCAAGATGCTACCTCATCAAAGTTATTCTTAAAAAAATCGTTTGCACGCTTTTTTAGGTCATACAACCCAGATCTATCATTCACAAATAGCCCGTAGAACTGAGACTGGTTTTCCTTTAATGCACAATTTATTTCTAGGCCAGGATCGCTTGATTGAGTGCTCGACAAATTGTTATCAACACCTATGGAAGTACCGTATAAATTCGAATTTAAAAGTGATGCTGGCAAAAATTGATGGGAAACTGTCTGCATATCGTCAATTGCTACATTCAAGCGCTTGAAGTACTGCTCAACACTCTCCATGAAACTAATATCATCCTTAGCCAAATAGTTACTTTGAGGGATTAAGACCTCAGTAAAGGGATACACATTAGCGACATACTTATATTTCTTGTTATTTGCTGTATCTATTACATAAAACCAGTGCACCTCAAGATTGTCATCATTGAGCTGACAATCACCAACTCCAAGTCCACCAGTGCATTGAGTCGGATTTGAGTGTGGTTTAGACCAGCTTTTGACTAGGTTGATGACTTCCGTATCAGTGCAATTTTCACAAAAACCAATCTGTGCACTTTTTACATTCCTATCAGACGTTTGCCCGTATGCGGGGAAGTGAAATAAGCACAATGCTAAAAATACAATGGGGTGGGATATAGAATTACTAAGTGTCATATAAAAATTCCCTTTTTTATTGTTAACAAAAAGCCAGCACTCCTAGCCTCCCTTGTTTGATAGCATAAATATCAACCATATGTAAACTTACCCCTGATTTTGGCACATAACTCCATTTGTATGCCGCGCAACACTTTGGCGACATCAGAGCTATCAAGGAAAAAGCACTGTGGTGGCTACGTGATAAGTCGCGCATGCCTTTTGAGTTTGTAAGTCAGGCTTTAGCCTGGCTATGGCGGTTTTGTTTGTCGAACTGCAGACAGCGGTGGTCGCTGATAGATCTTGTCGCGTTGGGCGACGAGCGTTCGAAGCAAAGCTTCGCTGTGCGAAGAGGTGGAGACATGGATGCCGACAGGAGAAGTGCTTCATGGATGAATTGCTCACACCCAAGTTAATAGCATTTCCTCTGACTTGAAGTCGCCAACGCGACAAGTTATGTCAATAACCAGCGCTGTCGGCGCAGAGCACCGACCTACAAAAACGCCACTGTCGACGGCTCGTAACATAACAATGCACTCACAAAACGTAACGAGCGAAGTCAGTACAAGGCAAAAATCGCTAAAAAGCCGCAGTTTACTGGGTGTAAATGAGGACTTTAAAGCGATTTTTAACGCCGTCATGATGAGCGCAGCAGTTTTAACCCCCTAGCGCTCGCGCATCACACCTTCTTGAATGGTAGAAGCAACCAGATTGCCCTTGCGGTCAAAGAACTGGCCGCGTACCAGGCCGCGGCCACAGCTGGCGCTGGGGCTGTCCACGCTGTAGAGCATCCATTCGTCCATGCGGAATGGACGGTGGAACCACATGGAGTGATCGATAGTGGCTACCTGCATTTTTGGGTGCATAAAGGACTTACCGTGCGGCTGAAGTGCCGTTGGTAAAAACTCGAAGTCCGACGCATAGGCCAGCAAATAGTTGTGAATACGCTGGTCATCCGGCATCTCGCCATTGGTCTTAAACCAGATATGCTTAATCGGCTCGGCCACCTGCGGCTTAAAGGGGTTTTGGAAATTCACCGGGCGCATGTCGATGGGCTTTTCGCTGATAAACTTGTTACGAATGGGCTCGGGAATTTGGTGCGCATGCTCTTGGTAAAATTCCAATGCCGAACGCAGGCCTTCCGGTGCCGGCACATCCGGCATGGTGCTTTGGTGTTCCAGGCCCTGGGCGTCGCCGGAGAAAGAGGCGGTCATATAGAAAATCGGTTTGCCGTACTGAATGGCACTGACACGGCGGGTGCTCAGGCTCTTACCGTCGCGGATGTTTTCCACATCATACACAATGGGACGCGAGGCATCGCCGGGGCGTAAAAAATAGGAATGCAGGGAATGCACCACGCGCCCTTCGGGCAGGGTTTCCTTCGCCGCCGAGAGTGCCTGACCCATAACCTGACCGCCAAAAACAGCCTTAAAACCCAGGTCCTGGCTGGCACCGCGATACAGGCCCAACTCGATTTCTTCCAGTTTTAACAGGGATAGTAAATTATCTAGTGCTTGGCTCATTGTGTCCTCATTTCCACATTGCAGCTAATACAATGATAATACTATACAATGAACCCGATTACCTAGCTCAGCACAGGACCCAACATGGCTTATTGGCTACTCAAAACAGAGCCCGATGCATTTTCATTAGCAGACCTAAAAGCGGCGCCGAACGGCACCACGGTGTGGGATGGCGTACGTAATTATCAGGCCCGTAATTTTATTCGCGATGGCATGAAGGTGGGCGACAAGGTGTTTATCTATCATTCAAGCTGCAAGGTACCGGCCATAGTCGGCGTGGCCGAGATAGTGAACGGCCCCTATGCGGATCCATCACAATATGATGCCAATGGCGATTACTATGACCCTAAAGCCACGGCCGAGGCGCCGCGCTGGTTTAGTGTCGACGTGCAATACCGGCAAACGTTTAACAAGCCGGTGACCTTACAGGCTATTAAGGCCGACCCGGCCATCGAAGAGCTGACGCTGAAAAAATCCGGGCGCTTGTCCGTGATGCCGGTTACCGAGGAAGAATGGCAATACCTGTGCGGCATTGCCAGTAAGTAAGATGAGGCGGCGTGAATTAATCGCCGCCTATCATATCGCCGATACCGCCAAGGACTGAGCCCTCGCCTTGGCGTGCACCTCCCACTTTTGGAGCATGTTCAAGCACACGATCTGCTAGTCGTGAGAAGGGTAAGCTTTGAATCCACACGGTGCCATGGCCGCGCAGCGTGGTGAGGAACAAGCCTTCACCGCCGAAGAACATGGAGCGTAACCCCTTCACCCGCTCGATATCAAATTCGATACCACCGGTAAAGCCAACCACACAACCGGTATCGAGACGCAGTGTTTCACCATTAAGCTGTTTCTCAACCACAGTGCCGCCGGCATGGGCAAAGGCCATGCCGTCGCCTTTCAAGCGCTGCAAAATAAAACCTTCGCCGCCAAAGAAACCGGCACCTAATTTACGCTGAAAGGCGATGTTGACCTCGGTGCCCAGTGCCGCGCACAAGAAGGAGTCTTTTTGTAAGAACACCTGCTCACCCAGCTCGGCCATATTTAAGGGCACAATACTGCCCGGGAAAGGAGCGGCAAAGGCAACGCGTTTTTTACCCATGCCCTGATTGGTAAAGTGGGTCATAAACAGGGATTCACCTGTGATCATGCGCTTACCGGCACTGAACAACTTGCTCATAAAGCCTTGATTGACCTGCGAGCCATCACCCATTTTGGCTTCATATTGAATGCCGTCTTCAAGGTAGTTCATCGCCCCCGCTTCGGCGATCACCGCCTCACCCGGGTCCAGTTCCACTTCCACCATCTGCATCGAATGGCCGATAATTTCATAATCAACTTCATGACATCGCATTGTGCTTTCTCCTTTTTCTTGATGGACCTAGCATGACCTAAATGCACATTCAGTGCATCGAATAAAATGTAAGCAGCTTTTACAAGGGGGGGATCTAGGCTGTAGCCGTGGCAATCGCTGCCCGATTTGATTTGAGTGTTATTAACCGCAGCACCTGCCCTCTTTTTGTATCGGTGGGCATTTAACCGAGCCATATGAGCAATACACGCAGCAGTCACCGGGTAAAGGCTTTAACAGAGTGTGGCAAGACGTGCACTCATAATAAAATTGGCACGCATCCGTTGGCATGGTTTCCTGCTTTTTTGCGCCGCACGCTGGGCAAGTGATAACAGACTCGAGAATGACATTATTCATTTAGATCTCTGTCGCATCTTGGTTAATAGCCCTTAAACCTTAGCACACCTCCTGCTTGAAACCCCTCAGCTTGCGTTTGTGTCGGTTTGTGATGAATTCATAAAAAACACCCAGCATAACAGGCTAGCTGGGTGTTTGGTCGTGCAATTTAGAATCGGGAGAAACCTAAAACTGCATCTCAGGCACCTGTTCCGGGCAGATGAGCTTGCCCTGGGTTTTGGCTTTAATTTCTTCCACACTCACGCCGGGAGCGCGCTCAAGCAGGTGAAACGCACCGTCCTTGATTTCCAGCAGCGCCAGGTCGGTGATCACCTTATTGATACACGCCACGCCCGTCAGCGGCAGCGAACACTGGGTCAGCAGTTTTGAGTCGCCATGCTTGCTGGCATGGGTCATGGTACAGATAATATTTTTGGCGCCGGCCACCAGATCCATGGCCCCGCCCATGCCTTTGACCAGCTTGCCGGGGATCATCCAACTGGCGATGTTGCCGTTTTGATCCACTTCGAAAGCGCCCAACACGGTTAAGTCCACATGACCACCGCGGATCATGGCAAAGCTTTCGGCGGAGTTAAAAATCGCGGCACCGGTGCGGGCGGTCACGGTTTCCTTACCCGCATTGATCATGTCCGCATCCACTTGTGCCTCAAGCGGATATTCGCCCATGCCCAGCAAGCCGTTTTCCGATTGCAGCATCACATCTATGCCTTTGGGCACAAAGTTGGCAACCAGGGTAGGAATGCCTATGCCGAGGTTCACATAATAACCGTCGCGTAATTCCTGGGCGACGCGCTGCGCCGTTTGCTCTCGTGTCAGTGCCATGGTTATGCTCCTCGCACCGTACGTTTTTCGATGCGCTTTTCAAACTGACCTTGAATCACGCGTTGTACATAAATACCCGGGGTGTGAATTTGACTGGGCTCCAGTTCCCCGGGCTCGACGATTTCTTCCGCCTCAACCACGGTGATCTTGCCAGCGGTGGCGGCCATGGGGTTAAAATTCATCGCCGTATGACGATAGATGCAGTTGCCGTAGCGATCCGCCTTCCACGCCTTCACTATGGCAAAGTCGCCGACAATACTGGGCTCAAGCACATAGTCGCGGCCAGCAAACTGCTTGATATCCTTGCCTTCGGCCACCACTGTGCCTACTCCGGTTGCGGTGTAAAACGCGGGGATGCCGGCGCCACCGGCACGCATTTTCTCCGCCAAGGTGCCCTGAGGGGTTAACTCCACCTCCAGCTCACCGCTCAGCAATTGCTGCTCGAACAGGGCGTTTTCACCCACATAAGAGGCCACCATTTTGTGGATCTGCTTATCTTCAAGCAATATGCCTAAACCAAAGCCATCGACGCCGCAGTTATTGGAAACCACTGTTAGGCCGGTGGTGCCCTTGTTTTTGATTTCTTTAATCAAGCCCTCGGGAATACCGCAAAGGCCAAAACCGCCGGCGATCACCGTCATATTGTCTTCGAGGCCCGCCATAGCTTCACCGTAGCTGTTCACTACCTTATTAAAACCTGCCATCTTCTCTCCTATTGCGCCGTCCAGCCGCCATCAAGGGCGATGGCTTGGGCAGTAATATTGCGCGCCGCATCCGCCATTAAAAAGTCAAGGGTGTGGGCGATTTCATCCAGGCCGATAAAGGCCTTTTTAGGCATGGGGGCCAGCATTATGGTGTCGATCACCTCCTGCTCCGTGATGCCATGTTGTTTGGCCTGGCTGGCTATTTGCGCCTCGACCAGGGGTGTTTTCACATAGGCCGGGCAAATGGTATTGACCGTGATATCCACATCCCCGGTTTCCAGCGCCAGCACCTTGCCCAAACCAATAAGGCCATGCTTGGCCGACACATAGGCCGACTTATACTTGGAGGCCACCTGGGCATGGATGGAGCCGATATTGATAATGCGACCAAAGTTTTGCTCTCGCATCGCCGGGAGCACCGCCTTGGTGAGCATGGCCGGGCCATTGAGCAGCACATCCTGCAACAGCTGCCATTTATCCAAGGGGTAGTCGTCTAGACGCTCAACGTATTGAACACCGGCGTTATTGATCAGCACATCTATGGTCGGCTGCCTGGCAATAAAGTCCCCGAGGGAAGCAAGATCCGCCACATTCAGCGCCAGGCCCTGGGCACGAATGCCCTGCTGTTGGAGCATTTCGGCCTCGGCCTTGGCACGCTCACCATCGAGATCGGTCAGTAAGATCTCGTGCCCTTGTTTGCCCAAATGCTCCGCCACATAGCGGCCAATGCCACTGGCGGCACCGGTAATTAAAATTCGTTTGCTCATAATTACTCCGCTAAGAATTCGGTGATCACCTGGGCCTTGGTTTGAATGGAAAAAATACCGTCAAGATGACCCCAGATACCCTCAATTTCCTCGATTTTCACATCTTTCTCTTGCTCTTTAAGCAGCTTGGCAAACGCGTGCACCGGGCCTGGGCGTAACAACAAGTCGTTACTGGCGGGCATAAGCAGTACCTTAGCCTGAACCTTTTGTGCCGCCGCGTTTAGGTCTTCCTGCATGCCGGCGCTGTATAGTTGCGAGGCGCGCACTAAATAGAGAATATGGTTGGCATCCTGAGTTTGCGCTCGAGCCAGGGCACGCTCATGCAGGGTCTGGTTAATGGCTGGCAGGGTGCGTATGTCTTTTTTCGCGCCCTCGTCCTGCACTTTAAAGTTTGGGAAGCTGGCCTTATAACTTTCCGGGTGCATGGCGTCCTGGGTGATGTTAAGCATGGTGGCGGTTACACCGGCCAGCGGGCGGTCACCCTCATAGTAATTGCCGTTATTCCAGTTTGCGTCCAGGCGAATAGGCAAGGCCCACTTCTCCAGCGCAGGTACCGTCCAGGCATCCATTTTCGCCGCACCAATCACATGAACCAGTCGCTCAACCTTGTCTGGGTAACGCACCGACCACTCCAGCGCCTGGAAAGAGCCCATGGATGCACCAATAACGGCGTGGAGCTTTTCAATCCCCAGGCTGTCGAGCAAACGTTTTTGCACTTCGACAAAGTCGCCTATGGTGACCACGGGGAAATCCAGGCCATAGGGCTTACCGGTTTTCGGATTGATGGAGGCCGGGCCCGTGGTGATCACGTTTTTATCGTGCCAGTTGGCGTTAACCAGGGTGTCCGAGCTGATCACAAAAAACTTGTTGGTGTCTATGGCCTTACCCGGACCAATAATGGCATCCCAATACCCGGGCAAAGCATCATCCGCGCTGTATTTACCCGCCGCATGGGAGGTGCCAGAGAAGAAATGGGTGATCAAAATCACATTGTCCTTGGCTTCATTTAGGGTGCCGTAGCTCTCCCACCCCACCTGCACCTCGGGCAAGGTGACGCCCGACTCCGTGGTGTAATTTGCAAAGGCGAAACGCTGTTTTTCCACCAGCAGGGGCTCACCCTGGGCCCAGGCCCACTGGCTTACAACAATTAAGACAACACCAATAACTCGTAACATAGACATCTTGTTCATTCCTTAAAATAAGATAAATAGGGCTAATGCAAGGGCAACGCCAATCAGCGGCACCACGGCCGTTAATGCGGCCATAGACCAGTAGGCACGCTGGTGCGTCTCTTTACAGATGGCACGGATAGTGGTCACCACATAACCGTTGTGCGGCAAGGTATCCAATGCCCCGGAACTGATCGCCACCACCCGGTGTAATTGCTCCGGGTTAACACCGGCATCCAGGTAATGAGGCGCTACTAACGGCAGGGCTATGGCCTGACCGCCTGATGCCGAGCCGGTCAAACCGGCAATCACACTAACGGCCACTGCCGCGCCGAGCAATTCGTTGCCCGGCATATTGGTCATGACTTCCACCGCCACCTGAAATGCCTCGGTGTTTTTGGCCACCGCACCAAAGCCCACCACGGCACTGGTGTTGCCTATGGCCACCAGCGCCCCGGTTGTGCCTTCGTTAATGGCCCCCGCTAGATTGTGGAAATGCTTGAAGTTGATGATCAATAGCGTCAGAACGCCGCCTAATAGCGCCACAATCAACGCACTTTGCTGAAATACATCGTGCAAGGTGAAGGATAAAAGCAGCACCACCAGCAGCGGGATCACCCCGGTGATTGGGTGCGGATAGTCGCGCTCGGGAATTTCCGGATCATCTTCACGAGCCTCGAAACACTCGCCGTTAGCTACCGCCTTGGTGATCATCTTCTTCAGCCACCAGTAACCGGCGATGGCCATAAACACAGCAACGAACAAACTGACTTCCCAGGCCGCATAGGGCGAGGTGCCCAGATATTTGATGGGGATCCAGTTTTGAATCTCCGGCGAGCCCGCCGAGGTCATGGTAAAGGTCACCGAGCCAAAGGCCAGGGTCGCGGGAATAAAGCGCCGTGGCAGGTTGGCGTCTTTAAACAGGCTCAAGGCCATGGGATACACGGAAAAGGCGACGATAAAGACGCTGACACCACCATAGGTCAGTACCGCACAGGCAATCACCACGGCCAGTACCGCGTGCTTCATGCCTAGCTTGTTGACTATGGCACGGGCAACGCTGTCCGCGGCGCCACTGTCTTCCATAAACTTGCCGAACAGGGAGCCGAGCAAGAACATAAAGAACCAGGCACTGAGGAAACCGGCAAAGCCGTTCATATAAGTGCTGACAAAGTCTAAAGACACATTCTCACCGGGAAAGAGCGCCATTTTGCCGCTCAGCGCCACCAACAGGGCACACAAGGGGGCGGCAATAAACAGGTTTACGCCGCGCAGGGTAAGAATGATAAGTAGTACCAGACCGCCGATAAGGCCAATCATACTGAGCATAGAAGTGCTCCTCGAATTATTATTGTTTTAGTTATCAGAGCTAGCATAGCAGCTGTTTCTGTTAACAACACTGGCAATCAGTGTGGCCCCACAATCCGTTAAAATACATAGTACTAAGGTTATAGAATTGCTCTATACCCCATAAATAAAGGGCTGTAGCGGCGATAGTACTAAGGTACTAACCCCCTCGTCGCATTTTTCCCCTAAAGTCACAGTTAATTAATATTTTTAAAACAAACCCATACCGTGACGACCCATAACAATACCGGCGCACGGACAACGACAATAACAGGGGATACAGGATGAACACATACAGTCTACGCCGCTCTAGTCTAGCCTTAGCGATTGGGGCGGCACTCACAAGTGCACTGGCAAGCCCAACGGCCTTGGCAGAAGAAGAAGTAAAAAAAGCCGAGCTGGAACGCATCGAGGTTACCGCCCGTAAAACGGTCGAGAACCTGCAAGAGGTACCGGTGGCCGTGACCTCAATCGGCGCCGCGCAACTACAGGAAAACGGTATTTCGGTGATGACCGAGGTGCAGCAGTTTTCACCCAACACCACCTTGCAGGCCAGCCGCGGCACCAACTCCACCATCACCGCCTTTATTCGCGGTGTAGGTCAGCAGGACCCGCTGTGGGGTTATGAGCCGGGTGTGGGTATCTACATAGATGATGTCTACGTGGCTCGCCCTCAGGGTGCAGTACTGGATTTATTGGATGTCCAGCAAATTGAAGTATTACGTGGCCCTCAGGGGACACTCTACGGTAAAAACACCATTGGCGGCGCGGTGAAGTATGTCACCAAGGAAATGACCGGCGATATGACCTTTGATATCCAGGGTACTGTGGGCAGCTACAACCAGCGCGATTTAAAGATCACCGGGCAAATTCCACTGATTGACGAGCAGCTTTACGTTGGTTACGGCTTTGCCACCTTAAACCGCGACGGTTTTGGTGATTTCCTGGTGTCGGATCTGGATGGTCAGGATAAGGAAAACTACAACAAGGATCTTACCGCAGCGCGACTGACCCTGGAATATCGCCCCACGGAAGATCTGTTTTTCCGCCTCGGCTGGGATAAAACCGATGATGACTCCAACGCCAAAGGCGGCTATCGCTTATTACCCAGCATACTGACCGAGGCCCCGGTGCCGGATGATGTCTATGACTCTTACACCAGTATGCCGACCTGGAACAAGGTGGAGCTGGAAGGCTATAGCCTGACCGCACGCTGGGACATGAGCGACGACACCTCGTTTAAATATATAGGCGCGAAGCGCGACAGTTATTCGCCAACCAATATCGACTTTGATAATACCGCGTTACGTATTTTTGATGTGCCCGCCATCTATGATGACGAGCAAACCACCCACGAGCTGCAACTGAACCATCAGGGCGACAACTACAAGCTGGTGTCCGGTTTGTACTATTACGACGGTGAATCATGCGGCGTATTCGATGCCATTTTAGAAGTGGGCGCGCAGCTCGATAAATTGGGCGTTGGCGTCCCACTCCCTAGCTTCACCCGCGAAATTAGCGGTTGCAGCAACTCCACCAGCAAGGCCGCCTACATTCAGGGTAGTGTGGATCTAAGCGAGCAATGGTCATTAACCCTGGGTGCCCGTTATACCAAGGATAAGAAAGAAGCCTACGTCAATAACACCGCCCTAGTTGCCACCCTCTATCCAGAATCTGGCTGGGTACCCGGCTATGAACGCCCAGACTTTGAAGAAAATCGCGTATTGGACGATGAAGAAGATTGGTCACGCTTTACCCCGCGTGTCGGCGTCGAGTATCAATACAATAACGACATCATGTTCTTCGCCAGCTACGCTCAGGGCTTTAAATCGGGCACCTTTAACCCCCGAGCCAGCAGTGCAGAGCCTGCGGCTAACCCGGAAATCGTGGATTCTTACGAGCTGGGTATGAAGAGTGAATGGAATGACAACCTGCGCGCCAATATCACCTTCTTTACCTTAGATCATGAAGACCGCCAGTATATTTCTGTACTGCCCGGCGATAGCTCGGCGGTGCTTAATCAGCGTCTGGGCAATATAGGTAAATCGTCGGCGGACGGGGTGGAAGTGGAGCTGAACTATGTCGCCACCGACGCCCTAACATTTGATGCGTCAATGGGCTATATCGACTCCGATTTCGAAGAGGTGTTGGATACAGACCCTGTTAGCGGCGAAACCTTCGATAAATCGGATCGCTTTAGCATCTCAAACACCCCGGATCTTACCTTTAACCTGGGTGCGACCTATCGCCTGTATACGGACAACGGCGACTGGGTGTTTAACACTAACTACTACTACCGTGGCGACTATGTGTTATTCGAAGAAGACAGCCTGCTCAGCCAGGACAGCTATGGCCTGCTTAACCTCAGCGTTAACTGGTACAGCAGCGACGGCCACTGGCGTGTTGGCCTCCATGGCAAGAACTTAACGGATGAAGAATATATGATCGGCGGCTATCAGTTTGTCACCCCGGATGCGTCTGATCCCACGGATGTCAGTAAGTACACCCCGGGTCTGGGTGGCGATAACACCTTGATCGGCTACTTTGGTGACCCGCGCACCGTGTCGCTCACCGTGGGTTATAACTTCTAACCTTTCTTGCGTATCAAGGCGGCCAGCCCTCCCCCGGTTTCAAATGGCCGCCTTTCCATATGCAACTTAACGCAGGCCCTTGCCGCGACTAATAAAATCCCCTATAACGAGGAAGATGGAGTCAACTTAGGATGCCCAGTGTGCAAGCCATTATCGCCGATGATCACCCGTTATTTCGCAGCGCCCTCAAACAAGCCGCCGCTCAGGCCATGGCCGATGAGCCAATTTTAGAAGCCAGCGATCTATCGGAGCTGTTTAGTGCCCTTGTCGTCCATCCGGAGATTGAACTGGTGTTTTTAGATCTCACCATTCCCGGTGCTCAAGGCCTGGAAGGCTTAGCGCGACTGCGCAATCAATACCCGGATATTCTGGTGATCATGGTCTCCGCCAATGAACATCCCAGCATAATTGAACAAGCCATGGCGCTCGGTGCCAGTGCCTATATTCCCAAGTCTTCATCCCTGGATGTGATCAGTGAAGCCATAGCCCAGGTTATCGAAGGGGAAAACTGGTTACCGCCACAAACGGAAATTTGCACCGACGACGACAGTGAGCAGGCCCAGTTTGCCCGTAACCTGGAAAAACTGACGCCACAGCAGTATAGAGTGTTAAGCATGATCGCCGATGGCATGCTCAATAAGCAAATTGCCTATGCCATGTCGATTCAGGAAACCACCATTAAGCAGCATGTCTCGGCCATTTTGAAAAAGCTCAATGTCTACAACCGCACCCAGGCGGGCATTTTATTCAAGCAAATGGCCACAGTGGCCGAAAGCGAAGAAGCCTGAATTGTAGGTCGGGATTCTGCCGCCATGGATGGCGGTATTAGGGTAACGCAGGAGCAGTTACCTAGCAGCCCGACAAATGGGCGCGAATCTCGCTTTGTCGGCGCAAAGCACCGACCTACAATTTAACCCGCTCCTGATTCGCCTTTAAGCGCTTTAAAGTACGCTTTAATGCTGGAGTTTTTAGCGGCTTATACAACAAGGGATAACCGCAATCACTGACGCGCTCACGAATGGCCTCGTCATGGTTGGCGGTGTTGATCACGATTGCCATCTCCTCCAAGCCTAAAGCCTGGATCACCTGCAAGCCGGTGACGCCATCATCGAGCTGGTAGTCGGCAATCAGAATATCCGCGTCACCGCCATTGACCAACTCCGCCAACTGCGCCTGATCATTGGCCAGCGCCACGCTGCATCCCCAATTCTGGAGCACCTGAGACAGCGCCTGTAACACGTTATCATCATTGTCGAGCAGCCAGATGCGCAGACCCGCCAGTTGATTATCCTGCCCTTTGAGCTCATTGAACTCTGGCGCTATGTTTTGCACCTGGCTAGAGCATGGCAGGTTCAGGGTAAACTGCGTGCCCTTGCCGAGCTGTGAACCCAGCGTCATATTGATATCCAAAGCGGCACAAATACGCTTGCTAATGGCCAGTCCCAAACCCAGGCCCTGAGCCTGCTCCTTGCCCTGCAACTGTTTAAATTCCTCAAAAATCAGTTCCTGATCTTGCTTGGCTATGCCGGCACCGGTGTCTTCCACCATAATGGATAACTGCTGACCATGACACTCGCAGAGCACTCGGATTTCGCCCCGCTCGGTATAGCGAATGGCGTTACTCAACAGGTTGCTCAGCACCCGCTTGAGCAGCGCCTTGTCCGTTTTCAGCATTACCTCGGCGCCCTGCAGGCGAAATGCCAGGCCCTTGTCTTTGGCCAAGGCCCCGTATTCATTGGCAAGGGGTTGTAACAGGCTGGTCAGGGAGAAGTATGTATTATTGATTTTAAAGGAGCCGGACTCCAGCTTGGTGAGCTGTAAGATGCTCGACAGCAGGTCCTCCGCACTGGCCAGGGAGTTGCGAATATTCTGCGCCAGCTCGGCCAATTCCGAGCCCTGCGCCTTTTCGCTCATCAGCGAGCAAAATAAACTAGCGGCATTAAAGGGCTGTAACAGATCATGACTGGCGGCGGCGAAAAATCGGGTCTTACTTTCGGTAGCCGATTCCGCCTCACGCTTGGCCGCTATCAGGGCATAGTTAGTGGCCACCAACTCACTGGTACGAGCGGCTATTTTCTCTTCCAGATTCAAGTTGGCCAGCTCTAACTCTCGTTGCTGTTGCACAAAGTCGCTGATATCTGTGTAAGTAGTAACAAAACCGCCGCCGGGCAAGGGGTTACCCTGCATCTCGAAGACCCGGCCATCATTGTGCTCACGGCGATATTTATAGGCACTGCCACGGCGCAGGTGGGCGATGCGTTTGCTTACCTCCGCCTCGATTTGCTGGCATTCAAACAGGCCACGCTCGGCATTAAAGCGGATCAGCTCGGCCACGGGTCGCCCTACCGCCAGCATGTCTTTTGGATAGGCAAACATCTCCTGATAGCCCTGATTCCAGGCCACCAGTTTGAGGTCGCTGTCGACCACACTAATACCTTGCTCTATGTTTTCTATGGTGGCCTGCAATAGATCCCGGTTAAAGCGCAGTACCTGGGAGGCCTCATCGACAAACTCCGCCACCTGCTCAAAGGGCTGGCGTTTTTCATCCTTAGCCACATCGAGGATCAGCCGCGCCGAGGCGCCACCGACCAAGGCCGACATTTCCCGCTCGACCCGCTCTTCCACCGTGGTGGGCGCCTGCTCCTTCCAAAGATTGCGGGCGGCGGGGAAGTATTTTTCTACCAGCTCGGCGGCCCGTTCCGGCTCGCTAAAACGTTGTAATAGCAGCGCCAGCTCTTGATAGCTAAGGGCGATATTGGCGTCACGCTCTTCAACGCCACGCAGAATAAACTTATTGCTTTGCAGGCGCTCGGCCAGCTGCGCCGCGCTGATAAAGGGCACCAGCAAATACACAAATGTGTTTACACCCAAAGACAGCAGCACGGCCTGGGTTAAAGGCTCCAGACCCAAGGAAAACAGATCGTTGGGCGCCAACCAGGAAATCTGCCAGGGCCCCTCGTTCAGCCAGACGGCCTCGCCATACAGGGCGCTATACACGCTTGGCAACAGCAGGGTGTAAAACCAAATCGCCGAGCCGCTTAAAATACCCAGCTGGGCGCCGCGACACGAGGCCTTAGACCACCACAGGCCGATGATCATCGCCGGGGCAAATTGGGCCACCAAAGTAAAAGACATCAGACCCATATTGGCCAGGGTATTACCCTCGGCCAGTACCCGGTGGCAGGCATAACTGAGTAGCAGGATCACCACGATCACCACCCGACGCGCCTGAAGTAATTTAAACTTGGAGAGGCCGCGGTGGGACGAACTCAGCTGTGAGCGGCGCAGCAAAAACTGGTTAATAAAGTCGTTGGTGATCATGATAGACAAGACTATGGTGGAGACGATCACCATGCTGGTCGCCGCAGAAAAGCCCCCCAAGAAGGCCAACAACGACACCCAGGGCGCCTCGGCGGCAATAGGCAGGGCCAGCACAAAGGTGTCGTAGCCCACATCCTGACCCTGAAAATACACCAGGCCCGCATAGGCGATGGGCAGAATAAAGAGGTTAATCAGCAACAGATAAAGGGGGAACAGCCAGCGCGAGGTCCTTATCTGCTGCTCGTTATCATGCTCGATAAAGGCGGTATGGAACTGTCGCGGTAAACACAGGGTTGCCAACAGGCCGAGCAGGACATGCACCCAATAGACATAGCCAGGGCTGGCGGTGGTTTGCATCTGTGCCACGATTTCCTGCTGCTGCGCCGCCGCAAAAATGGCCTGAGGCGAGTCGAACAAACCAAAGCAAATAAATAAACCCACACCGACGAAGGCCAGCAACTTGACCACGGACTCAAAGGCGATGGAGGCCATCAAGCCCGGATTGTGCTCACTGGGGCGCACCCTTCGCGCCCCGAATAAAATGGCAAACAGCGCCAGGGTCAGGGTGATATAAAAGGTACTGTCCTGATAGAAATAGTCGTTTTGCCCGCGCTCCACCTCGGTGAGCATAGTGATACTGGCACTGGTGGCATTTAGCTGCAGAGCGATATAGGGCACTATGGCGATCACCGAAATCAGTGACACCAGGCCCGACAAACTGGATGACTGACCATAACGGGTGGCAATAAAGTCGGCCATGGAGGTCAGTTGCTGCTGGCGACAGATGGTGGCGATGCGGGTATAGATTTGCCAGCCAAATATAAAGAGTAAGATGGTGCCGGTATAGGTGGGAGCCAGCCACCAACCGTTATTGGCGGCCTGCGCCGTGGTGCCGTAAAACGCCCAGGAGGTACAATACACCCCGAGCGACAGACCATAAACCCAAGCACTGGCGCGGTGCTTGAATTTATCCGCATACCAGGCCACGGCGAACAAGACCCCAAGGTAGGCCAGGGCAATCAGGCTTATCACACCAATCGAGAACATAACGGGCTAATTTATTATTATTTTCTCATCATCATAGCGCTTGCTGTATGTAAAAACACCACTGACTTTAGTGTTACTTGATGCCCGATACCTGCTGGGGATATTTCGCCATCTCGGCGGGAAACAGGGCCTTTACCTGAGCCAGGGTTATATCTATATCTTCTCCAACCTCTAACGGTGCCATGATCACAAACTGCTTTTTACTGTAATCCAGCGCCATGGGCACCACGGGAACCTTTGCCGCCTTGGCGATATGCAGAAAACCACTTTTCCATTGCGGCGTATATTTGCGGGTGCCCTCAGGCGCCAAGCCGAGGATCAGCGCGTCGCTGTTATCAAACAGAGTCTTCACCTGGGCCACCACGCCATGGGAAGAGCGTCTGTCGACAGGAATACCACCCCACTTTCGTAACAAGGGCGCCAAAGGCCAGACAAAAATACTGTGCTTACCTAAAAAGCGGATCCGCACCTGCAAGTGCATTTTCACCGCGATGGCGATAACAAAATCCCAGTTTGAGGTGTGAGGCGCCACCGCGGCGACAAACTTGCCATGCTCGGGAAACTCCCCCACCACCTGCCAACCAAACCAGTTCAGCACCTTGGTACCCAGCCAACGGCCAAAGCGACTATGGGTACGGGGAATATTCGTGGGGATCTTCAGCTCAGGCATAAGCGTTTTAACGTCGGGGACAATCTCGTTAGATTGGCGCTAAGTGGCTGTTTAGTCAATTTTATTAAGCTCTTACCGAATTTATGATTTAAAACACAACGTGGATGAGTAAATTTGAATGTCCAGCCAAAATTGGAGATTCATACAATTTAGACGACATACTTAATTCCACTTAGACATTCAAATTTGCTCCAAACTGCATCGGCGATGCACTCCATTAAAATGCTGTCGTGTAAAAATAAAGAAAACACTAACTTTAGGTGACAGCATCATTTTTAAGTAGACATTCAAATTTGCTCTATTTTGACGACATTTACACACTAGGCACTTAAAAATCAATGTGGTAATGCTCGTCATGGCTAACCCAAAAAGGCTGAGATTGGAGATCTAGTTGGGTCGCCAACGCGACAAGATCGCACCACAGAGAGCTGTGAGGAGTTTTAACGGAAAAGGTGAGTATGTAGAAGGTATTACAGAAGTGATAAAGGCCGCTGAAGCGGCTTTTGGTATCCACGGTAAGCACCGAGTGTACAAACACTAGCAAGGCTGCGCCTTGCCTACTGTACGCCCTCCCGCTCCTCGCAGAGCTCGTCGCCTTCAAGCGGCGCGAGTGAAATTGTTCACTCGCTTATTTCCGCTTTCAGCCTTCACGGCCGTGAAGCTGGTCTTCTCAACTTTCAGGCACAAAAAAGGCCGCTAAAAGCGGCCTTTTTTCTTGAGAGTAACTATTACTCTACGATAGTTGCTACAACACCAGCACCTACTGTACGACCACCTTCACGAATCGCGAAACGTAGACCTTCGTCCATCGCGATTGGGCAGATTAGTTCAACAGTCATCTTGATGTTGTCGCCAGGCATTACCATTTCTACG
>NZ_PQCF01000020.1 GCF_002964765.1 Pseudoalteromonas sp. T1lg88 | reverse complement strand
GCGGGGTAGGGGAGCGTTGTGTAAGTGGCTGAAGGTGTGCCGGGAGGCATGCTGGACATATCACAAGTGCGAATGCTGACATGAGTAACGACAATGCGGGTGAAAAACCCGCACGCCGGAAGACCAAGGGTTCCTATCCCATGTTAATCAGGGTAGGGTGAGTCGACCCCTAAGGCGAGGCCGAAAGGCGTAGTCGATGGGAAACGGGTTAATATTCCCGTACTTGGTATAAATGCGATGGGGGGACGGAGAAGGCTAGACAGGCACGGCGTTGGTTGTCCGTGTGAAAGTATGTAGGCTTGAATCTTAGGAAAATCCGGGATTCTTTAAGGCTGAGGATACGAGACGACACTCTACGGAGTGGAAGCTGTTGGTGCCATACTTCCAGGAAAAGCCTCTAAGCTTCAGTTTATACCGAATCGTACCCCAAACCGACACAGGTGGTCAGGTAGAGAATACTAAGGCGCTTGAGAGAACTCGGGTGAAGGAACTAGGCAAAATAGTACCGTAACTTCGGGAGAAGGTACGCTCCTACCTGTGATGAGACTTGCTCTCTAAGCGGACGGGAGTCGCAGTGACCAGGTGGCTGGGACTGTTTATTAAAAACACAGCACTCTGCTAAATCGCGAGATGACGTATAGGGTGTGACACCTGCCCGGTGCCGGAAGGTTAATTGATGGGGTTAGCGTATGCGAAGCTCTTGATCGAAGCCCCGGTAAACGGCGGCCGTAACTATAACGGTCCTAAGGTAGCGAAATTCCTTGTCGGGTAAGTTCCGACCTGCACGAATGGTGTAACCATGGCCACGCTGTCTCCACCCGAGACTCAGTGAAATTGAAATCGCAGTGAAGATGCTGTGTACCCGCGGCTAGACGGAAAGACCCCGTGAACCTTTACTACAGCTTGGCACTGAACATTGAGCCTACATGTGTAGGATAGGTGGGAGGCTTTGAAGCAGAGACGCCAGTTTCTGTGGAGCCATCCTTGAAATACCACCCTTGTATGTTTGATGTTCTAACGTTGGCCCCTGAATCGGGGTTGCGGACAGTGCCTGGTGGGTAGTTTGACTGGGGCGGTCTCCTCCCAAAGAGTAACGGAGGAGCACGAAGGTTGGCTAAGTACGGTCGGACATCGTACGGTTAGTGTAATGGTAGAAGCCAGCTTAACTGCGAGACAGACACGTCGAGCAGGTACGAAAGTAGGTCATAGTGATCCGGTGGTTCTGAATGGAAGGGCCATCGCTCAACGGATAAAAGGTACTCCGGGGATAACAGGCTGATACCGCCCAAGAGTTCATATCGACGGCGGTGTTTGGCACCTCGATGTCGGCTCATCACATCCTGGGGCTGAAGTCGGTCCCAAGGGTATGGCTGTTCGCCATTTAAAGTGGTACGCGAGCTGGGTTTAGAACGTCGTGAGACAGTTCGGTCCCTATCTGCCGTGGGCGTTTGAGAATTGAGAGGGGCTGCTCCTAGTACGAGAGGACCGGAGTGGACGAACCGCTGGTGTTCGGGTTGTGATGCCAATTGCATTGCCCGGTAGCTACGTTCGGAATCGATAACCGCTGAAAGCATCTAAGCGGGAAGCGAGCCTCGAGATGAGTTCTCACTTGGAGTTTAACTCCACTGAAGGGCCGTTGAAGACTACAACGTTGATAGGCAGGGTGTGGAAGCGCTGTGAGGCGTTAAGCTAACCTGTACTAATTACCCGTGAGGCTTAACCATACAACACCAAAATGGTGTGAGACTGTTAAGTTAGAAGTTAGAAATAAAGACTGAA
>NZ_PQCF01000019.1 GCF_002964765.1 Pseudoalteromonas sp. T1lg88 | reverse complement strand
ATGGCAAAAGAAAAGTTTGAACGCGTAAAACCGCACGTAAACGTTGGTACAATCGGCCACGTTGACCACGGTAAAACAACTCTAACTGCAGCAATCACTAACGTACTTGCAAAAGTATACGGTGGTACAGCTAAAGACTTCGCATCAATCGATAACGCTCCAGAAGAGCGTGAGCGTGGTATCACAATCTCAACTTCACACGTTGAGTACGACACTCCAACTCGCCACTACGCGCACGTTGACTGTCCTGGACACGCTGACTACGTTAAAAACATGATCACTGGTGCTGCTCAGATGGACGGCGCGATCCTAGTAGTAGCTGCGACTGACGGTCCAATGCCTCAGACTCGTGAGCACATCCTACTTTCTCGTCAGGTTGGTGTACCTTACATCATCGTATTCATGAACAAATGTGACATGGTTGACGACGAAGAGCTACTAGAGCTAGTAGAAATGGAAGTTCGTGAACTTCTTTCTGAGTACGATTTCCCAGGTGACGACCTACCTCTAATCCAAGGTTCAGCTCTTAAAGCGCTTGAAGGCGAGAAAGAGTGGGAAGACAAGATCATCGAGCTTGCAGAAGCCCTAGATACTTACATCCCAGAGCCAGAGCGTGACATCGATAAGCCATTCATCATGCCTATCGAAGACGTATTCTCAATCCAGGGTCGTGGTACAGTTGTAACTGGTCGTGTTGAAGCCGGTATCATCAACGTGAACGACGAAGTTGAAATCGTAGGTATCAAAGAAACTACGAAGACAACTTGTACTGGTGTAGAAATGTTCCGTAAGCTTCTAGACGAAGGTCGTGCTGGTGAGAACATCGGTGCCCTTCTACGTGGTACTAAGCGTGATGAAGTTGAGCGTGGTCAAGTACTAGCTGCTCCTGGTTCAATCAACCCGCACACTAAGTTCGAAGCAGAAGTATACGTACTATCTAAAGACGAAGGTGGCCGTCACACGCCATTCTTCAAAGGCTACCGTCCACAGTTCTACTTCCGTACAACTGACGTAACTGGTGACATCCAACTACCAGACGGCGTAGAAATGGTAATGCCTGGCGACAACATCAAGATGACTGTTGAACTAATCTGCCCAATCGCGATGGACGAAGGTCTACGTTTCGCGAT
>NZ_PQCF01000018.1 GCF_002964765.1 Pseudoalteromonas sp. T1lg88 | reverse complement strand
ACTGTGATGATATCTTTCGATATCGAATTGACTGTGCTGCAATAAATAAATTTATTTCCGTTGGTCACTCACTTTCCATTTAAGGAAAAAACATTGAGACTCTAAATTTGTTTGCGTCATCTAGCGAACTAGAATCTGCTGTTAGAACTCAATCTGTACGAGTGCCCACACAGATGATTGCTTCATATTTTTAAAGAACGTTGCGATGACTCTTCATCGCGTCAGGGCTGCGTATATTAAGCCTTCCTGACTTAAAGTCAACTAGAAAATTTAATTTTCTTTTTCTCAAAGAGAAGTAACTTTTCCGTTTAACTTTCCCGACCACTTTGCTCGTTGCTTTTCAGCGTTGTGCTCCGTGTCGGTGGATGCGCATTATAGGGAGAAACGATTTCGACGCAACCCCTTTTTTAAAGAAAATGACAAAAAGATTTAACCCCCACACTTAACTACATCCTACCCACCAGTTATTCACAAATTCCTGTGGATAACCAAATGAATTAGCTATCTTATGTACTAAGGCACTAAAAGTTTGCTCGTCTATATGCTAGATTGCGCCTCAATTTTTTACTCGTTCAAAGGTACTCTTGTTATGACCGAAATCGCTAACGCTATTAGCGGCCTTATTTGGGGGCATGTACTTATCTATCTGCTGATAGCTGCAGGTGTATTTTTCACTGTTCGTTTGGGCTTTATTCAATTTCGAGACTTTGGGTACTCTTTTAAAGTCATGTTTGCTAGTCGTGAAGGAGCCAAAGGCGGTATTTCATCCTTCCAGGCTTTCTGTACTTCACTTGCCGCTCGTGTTGGTACCGGTAATATGGCCGGCGTTGCCGTTGCCTTATACCTAGGTGGCCCTGGCGCGATTTTCTGGATGTGGCTTATCGCACTAATAGGTATGGCCACCAGTTTCGCTGAAAGCACCCTGGCCCAGGCCTACAAAATAAAAGATGAAGAAGGTAACTTCCGTGGTGGCCCAGCTTATTATATGGAGCTTGGTCTAGGTAAGCGCTGGATGGGGGTGCTATTTTCACTCTGCCTTATCCTCGCTTTTGGCTTGGTCTTTAATGCCGTACAGGCTAACTCCATTGCCGCAGCCTTTAATGTGGCCTTTGATATTCCCAAGTATGCCGTTGGCATAGCCCTGGTGATTGGCTCCGGCTTTATTATATTCGGCGGCCTTAAAACCATTGCCCGCTTTGCCGAAATCGTGGTGCCCTTTATGGCCATTGCTTATCTTCTGTTGGCTATATATGTATGTGCGGTCAACGCGGAGCAATTGCCCGGCGTATTTATGCTGATCATTGATCATGCTTTCGGTATTGAGCAGGCTGGTGCCGGCGCCATTGGTTATGGCGTTATGCAGGCTATGATACAAGGCATAAAGCGCGGCCTGTTTTCAAATGAAGCAGGTATGGGTAGTGCCGCCAATGCCGCCGCCACGGCTACGCCCAACCCGCCTCACCCGGCCTCTCAGGGTTATGTGCAAATGCTTGGCGTATTTATTGATACCTTAGTGATCTGTAGTGCCACGGCGGCGCTGATTTTATTATCGGGTCAACTTGAACCTGGCTCTGGCCTGACCGGCATTGCCTTAACCCAACAAGCATTAGTGACACACGTTGGTGAATGGGGCTCAACCTTTATCGCCATCGCTATTTTATTCTTTGCCTTTACCTCTATCGTTGCTAACTACTCTTATGCAGAAACCAACCTGCTGTTTTTGGAGCACAACCATCAAAAAGGCATGTTGATCTTCCGCTTATTGGTGCTCGCCATGGTTATGTTTGGCTCGCTCGGTGAAATTAAGCTGGTGTGGACACTTGCAGATATTTCCATGGGGATGATGGCCATCGTCAATGTTATCGCTCTGTTTATGCTTTCAGGCGTGGTGATCTGGTTAGCTAAAGACTATCGCAGACAACTTAAGGCCGGAGACGTACCCACTTTTAATCGTCGCGACCATAAAAAGCTGGATAAGGACTTACCCCCGGGAATTTGGGAGTAATAATGAAGGCCGCACTTGCGGCCTTTTTTGTTATTTAATTTCTTGCCACCGATTAAGATGCAAACAAACCCGGCGAATATGGTAGATAGTTTTTTGCAGGTGCCGGTATTGCTCCAAGTAGTCCTCGGCCTCTGGTACCCCCAGCCGGCCTACGGCTATATCATGCATCCGCTGAGCTCGGGCCCTCGCTAACTCGCTTTCCACTTCGTCACCCAGGCTCTGCGCCTGTTGCCACAAACGGAGGTTGTCACCTTCATTAATACTCAGCATCATATTATTCAGGGCTTGCTCCGTATTTATAAGGAGTGCGCTAAAATGCCCGTTTCTCATAATAAGTTCGCCATCTGTGTCATACCATGGGTCATCACCCAAGACTTTGCATCTTTCATGCAAACGCTGCATATGATCTAGAATATGAATCAGCTCCAGTAACTGAGACCAGCTCGGTTTATCTTTTTGCTGTAAATGGATCAGGTCAACATAGACATGGGTTTCGTCCAGTGCACTTTGAAGCTCGGGAAAAGAGGGAGCATTAACAAAGTCTCCCGGCTTTAGCCGAGTGCGAAGATAACAGAGGAGATCATGAAATTGCCGATACACACTGGCATGAACCGTTTTTAAAGCAAGGTCCACATCCCGCAATAAGGTGTTGTCCAATGCCTCGGTGTACGACTGCCCCCGTTGAGGAACCAGCATTCGCATGAGGTGCTCAAACTGATTGGTAAAAGGCAAAACCAAAAACAGCCCCAAGACATTAAAGAGCGTATGAAAGGCCACCAGAGCCAGCTGCGCCTGGGTTTCAACTGATTGTGTGAACAGCCATTGCCAAAGATGCACAAAGGGTGTGATAAGCAACAGCGCCATCATTGCCGTTAAGACATTATAAATTACGTGCGAAAGGCCAGTCCGCCGCGATGCAACCGAGCCACCCAAGGTCGCAACCAAAGCAGTCACCGTAGTACCCAAATCCATGCCTATGATCAAGGCGGCGGCTTGATGAAAGTTAATGCTACCTGCATACAAGGCGGTGAGACTCGCCGCTACACCGGCACTTGAGGACTGGGTAACCAGGGTAATGGCGACCCCAAGGAGCAAAAGTTGTATTCTGCCAAGCCAGGTATCCGGACCAAAGGTTTCTGGTGTTAATACCTGCTCAAACCCGGACAGACCACTTTGCATCATGCCGATGCCAACAAAAATAACGGAAAATCCCGCTACCGCCATGGCCAGTGAGGCTCGCTTTCCCTTTAAAAACAACTTAGCAACCATGGCAAACAGCAATAAAGGCAAGATCAAACTGGTCAGTTGAAGCTTAAAACCTATCAACACCACTAACCAGCCGGTTATGGTCGTGCCTACATTGGCACCAAAAATAATCCCCAAGGATTCTTTAAAGGTTAACAACCCGGCTGAAACAAAACCGACGGCGGCCACAGTAGTGGCGCTTGAAGACTGCAGGATAGCCGTGCTGCAGGCTCCAGTGCACGCTCCGGACACAGGGCTACGTGTTAAGGACATCAAGGCATTACGGATCCGCTGACCAGCAAGTTGATATAAGGCATCGGTCATTATGGTCATGCCCAGTAAGAAAAGCCCCAACCCGCCTAGCGCTTCAAGGAGATGATAGGTCTCGATCATGGTCATTGTTAGTCGACTCGGTAAAATTTACTGAGTGCAACCTCAGTATTTCTTTGAATCTTAGTTGTAAATAACGCGGTGCTCCAACTAGGGCTATACTGTGACTAAAGCATCAAGTTCAAATTGATCATGATACGACTCCTCGCCTTAGTATTGCTGTTGACAGCTTTTTATGGATTGGCACAAGAGCAAACTGAGCAACAACCAACAAACATGGTCCCGGTAATTCGCATAGAGGGGGCTATTGGTCCCGCTGTGGCAGATTTTGTCGTTCGCCAAATCAATAAAGCCAATGCACTGTCGCAGCCCTTGCTGATGATCACCCTGGACACGCCCGGCGGGCTAAGCAGTAGTTTGCGGCAAATTAACCAGGCGGTGTTAACATCATCCGTTCCCGTAGCCTGCCTGGTATACCCTCAAGGCGCTCGCGCCGCCAGTGCGGGTACTTTCCTTTTGTACGCCTGTCATATTGCCGCCATGGCTCCGGCCACCACCTTAGGCGCCGCAACGCCGGTGAATATCGCCGCGCCTGGGCAAGGTCAGCCTCAAGGAGAAAAAGAGCAAACGCCAAGCGCCATGGATAAGAAGATGCTCAATGATGCTATTGCCTATATTCGCTCACTAGCACAGCTACGCGGACGCAATCCCGAATGGGCAGAGCAAGCGGTGCGCGAAGCGGCAACCCTGACGGCATCGGAAGCCATGAAAGAAAACGTCATCACTCATCTGGCCGACTCACCCACAGATCTATTGGCACAGCTTGAGGGGTTTAGCATCAAAAGCGGTGAGCAACAGACAAAGCTTACGCTAGCAGGAGCTCAATTGCAGCCAGTCGAGCCGGATTGGCGCTTTAACTTTATTGCCACCATTACCGACCCAAACATAGCGTATATATTAATGCTCATAGGCGTTTATGGCCTACTGCTGGAATTTTACAGCCCGGGCATTGGTGTCGCCGGTGTCGTTGGCGCCATCAGCCTTATCGTCGCCCTTTATGCCTTTCAAATGTTACCCCTAAGTTTCTCCGGCCTGGCGCTGATCGCGTTAGGCATTGCTTTAATGGTTGCCGAGTCGTTTGTGCCAAGTTTTGGCATATTTGGGCTCGGTGGCATTGCTGCTTTTGTTTTAGGCTCAATTTTCTTAATCGATACTCAAAGCCCCTACTTTCAGATTTCCATCCCTTTAATAGCCGGCGTCGCCTTCACCAGTGTCTTGGTGGTGATATTTTTACTTGGTTATTTATGGCGAAATCGAAATGTGGAAGTGGTTTTCGGTCAAGAAAGCATGGCTGGAAAAATAGCCATCGCCGAAAAGGATTTTTGCGGCCAGGGTTTTGTGGATGTTGGCGGCGAGCGTTGGGCAGCGCACAGCGATAGCCCCATCAAACAGGGTGATCAGGTCACCATAGAATCAGTTCAAGGCTTAACATTGCATGTTTCGCCACCCCCAGCCAAGGAGTAAGTCATGGAAATCTTCTTAACCAATAGTCAGATATTCTCGAGCACCATAATACTCTTGCTCATTTTAATCATTCTCAGTGCATTTCGCATTTTGCGTGAGTACGAGCGCGGCGTGATATTTTTGCTCGGGCGTTTTTACAAGGTAAAAGGGCCTGGCCTCATTATCGTCATTCCCTTTATCCAACAAATAGTCCGCGTGGATTTACGTACCATAGTAATGGATGTGCCCAGCCAGGATGTAATAAGCCGGGATAATGTATCGGTACGCGTCAATGCGGTGATCTACTTTCGCGTTATCGATCCGCAAAAAGCCATTATTAATGTTGAAAACTTTCTCCAAGCCACCTCCGAGCTGGCACAAACAACCTTACGCTCAGTGCTGGGGCAACATGAACTGGATGAAATGCTGGCAAATAGAGACATGCTCAACGTCGATATCCAAGAGATTTTAGATGCGCGTACCGATGGTTGGGGGATCAAGGTTGCCAATGTCGAAATTAAACACGTCGACCTTAACGAAACCATGATTAGGGCCATAGCCAAACAAGCCGAAGCAGAACGTACACGTAGAGCAAAAGTAATTCACGCCTCTGGGGAAATGGAAGCCTCAGAAAAACTGGTTGAAGCGGCAGAAACCTTATCAAAAGAACCTAACGCCATCTTATTAAGGTACCTGCAGACATTAACGGAAATTGCCGGCGAGAAAAACTCAACCATCGCCTTTCCATTACCCATGGAATTATTAAAGGGATTATTTGAAAATAAAGAAGAGAAGAAGTAATACCAATTCTGTTAAGTATGTGATCAGATATAGCACTGGATAAATGAAGTGATAACAAGGCGGTATTTTTCTTATGTAGTTATTCTACATATAAAAATTCCAACGTCGTAAGCATGATATTTAGCCCGCTAGAATGATTAGCGAGTTACGTGAATTGGTATGGATGGAGGCGGAACCCGGAGTCGAACCGAGGTAGACGGATTTGCAATCCGCTGCATGGCCACTCTGCCATTCCGCCCTCTTGAAATGATTGTAGCAACAGAAATAAGGAAGTTGGAGCGAGTAACGAGGTTCGAACTCGTGACCTCAACCTTGGCAAGGTTGCGCTCTACCAGCTGAGCTATACTCGCGTTCCTAGGTCAGAAAGAGAATATTCGCGCCGCTATAAGACAAAAGGTTGCGTCCTTACCTTCTTACAGCTGAGCTATACTCGCGTTCCATAATGAGAATCACCGACCTGCTATAAGCTAAAGCTTGTACCATTAACTTACGCAGTAAGACCCTTCCCATCTTACATTCTAACTACCGTTCCCACGAACTCTGCCGTATGAACGAGCGCGTAGTCTAACGAATTACTGAATTCGGTCAACTATAAATTTTAACTTTCTGATCTGAATGATTAAGAAGCGCTCAATTAATTATGTGTCTTAAGAAGTGTAACACTGGTGAACACTGTGTCCCTTGCTGTACACATCAACCCGCCAAAAATTAAATTTCATTAAATTCATACAGTTAATCACATTCCGAGAGCAGTTCAGCAAATTAGGGTGTATCGGCTATGACACAACATAGACCTCGCATCTTATCAAATTAAAATAATTTCTAATAAATACATATGGTTAAGAATTGGCATGGTCTGTGCTCATAAGCATAGCGACGTACTAAAAGTACGAAGTAAAAAGTTTCACTAGGCAATAACTAACTATCACTGTGTATAGGGCCGCAGTTTGTTGTCCATACTCAAAGGAGCTTTTATGAAAACCAAAATGAATTCATGGTGGGGCACAAGCGGGTTTAGTTGTTCCACCTTAACCAACAGCAAATTACTTGCTCTGTTTTTGGTCTTAGGGTTTACCCTTTGCGCACAAAATGCATTCGCCGAAGACCCTGGGGCGCCATCCGACAATGGGGTGCAACCTGAATATGTTGAGGGCAACCCAACCTGCTTTGAACTCACGGGTGTTGAAGGGTTATTGGAGTACCGAATCAATGACCCCGGTGACGGCATGTGGAGTAATGGCGAAATAAACGTGGACATAGATATACAGCCGGACAAAACGTTCGATTGGACCGTTAGCGGCGGTGTAATTATCCAGTCCATCTTCGTTAAAGGTGGCCCAGCCGGCAACCTTTATGAATACTACGCCGACAGTGGCGAGATCACCTTATCTGACGGAGGACTGCATTCTCCGGTCAACCATAAGAATGGTAATTACTATGGCCTTAGCCATATTTCATTCTGTTATACCCCAGGTGCTCCCGACATCAAACTTACTAAAGACTGTACCTTTGACAGCGTTGTGGATGGCGAAGCACTTAAATACAACTACGTGCTAACCGTCGAAAACACAGGTACCCTACCTTTATTCGACATTACAGTAGTCGACACCACAGCTGAGGGTGTTGATGGCGCAGGCAGCCACACCTACAACCATGACGGGTTAGAGCCCGGTGCTACCAAGCAGTTCAATGGCTCTTTTGTTATTGGTCAAAATGGTATTTTAAACCATGCTACCGTAACCGCAGCAATAGAAGATAACGGCCCGGTTGAAGTTGATGATATGGCCAGCTGGGATTGCCCAAGCCAGGAAATTCCAGGTTCCTTATCACTTGAAAAAGATTGTAATGTGGTGGTAGTGCTAAATGACAACTTAGACTACGGACTTCAAGTGAACTACAGCGGTGAGGTCTGTAATACTTCTGCTGTGACTATGTTAGACGTGGAAGTAGAAGACGTCGTTGGTGGCAACATCATAGCTACACATGACATAGGTACACTGACTCCTGCTGGTACTATGGGCGCCTGCGCTGAGTTCCAAGGTAGTTATGTACCAGTACCTGGAGATGGAGAATTAGGCGACGAAGGCCAAGCTGGTTTTTATGTCAGAGCGTTTTCTGACACAGTTGAAGCCAGTGGCGTAACCTTCTTTGGTCTTCCTGTAGACGCTATGCCAGCGGATGCAGAATGTACCTTATGTCCTCAGTGTGTGGACATGGAGATGTGCCCTGCACCTGCTTCAGCAATTAACCTTGAATAGGCAAAGTTAAATCGAAAAACTAAAAAGCCTGGCTCTTGCGAGTCAGGCTTTTTTATATCTATCTTTACTTGTTTTTGCCCTTCCCAGGCCCTGTATTGCTGCCACCGTCTGACTGTAGCCTTACAGAAACATAAGCTGTCGAACGGGTATTCCCATCACTAATGGTATAGCTAAAACTATCATTGTTTTTAAATCGACGCCCTGGTGTATAACGTAAGGTGCCATCTGACAGCATCTCTACAGTCCCCTTGCTAGGCTGGGTGATGGAAGTCACTGAAGCCTGTGCACCAGCAATATCATTGGCCAATACATCAATAACTACTGACGCCTTTGAACTTAGCGCTACCGAGTCGTCAACCGCAACCACTGCTGGTGTAGTCGCTTCATCGGCAATTACAGTATAACGTACCGATGTTGCTGCACTAGAAGCTGAATCGCCACCGTGCGTTGCTTTAATTGATAACGAATAATCTTTTGCGGTTGCACTTTGAGATGAAGTCACGGCGATAACTACTTGCCCAGATGCCCCCGGCGCTAAAGTTACTCGGTCATTAGTTGCTTGCCAACCGAACGGTACTGCGGTGCTGATATCGAAACTGGCACTGGCACAATCTGCTGAATCCTTATTGGTAACCGTCACCTGATACTGTACTTCGGCGCCAGCGAATACCGCACTTTCCGTAATGGCCTGTGCATTTATGGACGGCGCGTTAATTGCGCAACTTCCGTTATCACCGCCTGAGCCAGAGCCATCTAAAGTAACCTTTACCTCGGCCAAGCTGCCGTTTTCACTAACCAAGCTAAAGGAAACACCAGAAACAGGGTCGGTAAAGCTGCCGCCAACAGACAGAGCAGGATCAAACCAGTCATTAAAGCTAGAGTCAGGCTCAGGTTTAAAGTGAAGTAAATTGCTGCTACGTCCGTCACCCTCGATAGCCGAGCGAACAATGATGCCAGCCGTTACATCATCCCGCGAAGATCTGTATGAACGGGCATCCAAAAAGTCGTCAAAGCCTACCGACTGACGGTATTCAATATAAAACCAGCTCTTTTTGCCAGTAGTTGAATCTATACCACGTGGCACCTTGATGGTCACAGGTTGATTGGTTTGCGTTTCATAGTTAGCGATTGAATAAGTACCACTTTGAGTCACTTCGATTGTTTTAGCGGCATGGGCTCCTTCCAACCAACCCATTTGTTCTTTCTGAAATGTGTTGAAATAACCAATATCTGGGCCGCCCATAGCATCATAGGTATCGCCATATTCAAGTGTTTTACACTGTTCTGAAATAGTTGTGTCGCCACAATCTAGGGCACGGGAATGATACAAGCCTAAATTGTGTCCCAACTCGTGGGCGATAGTCTTAGCCGCAAAACCACCGTTGATCCACGCACGCGAAGGTGTTCCCTGCATGGTCGCAGATCCGGAAATAGCGCAGGCTGTTTTGGTCATCAGATAGACGATACGGTCATATTGTTCTAGTTGAATACCAGAAGAGATAGCTTTTTGATCGGCGGCGTCGCGCACGGCGCTTAAATCACACACCTGATTCGAAACAGGCAGTGTATACCAGCCAACTACCTGACCCGAGAACCAAGTTTGGTCGAAAGAGTTTTCACGATAAAAATCACTTACCGTACCAAAGACCAGGCTATTGGCCTCTGCTGCACTCATTGGCTGCTCGCTTGGGTTTTCCTTGAAGTTAAGCAACATTACCAGAGTCTTTTGTTGCCCTAGCGCACTTGCTGCTAGTGCAGATTGCACACTTTGGAAATATACGAACAGTACCAGTAAAAAAGATAAACTCTTATACATCCCTGCCTTAGTTATTTTAAGTTTTGCTGTCATCGCTACACCTGAAATAATTTATGTAAATAATTGAAATCTCATATAAAAGAGAAATCAAAAAACGGCAAAGGTAGTGAATTCAGACAATAAAAACCCTTGGTCCATAGAAATTGAACCAAAAACTGTATGCTTTTATTGAGCTGCTAAATCACAACCAGAATAAAAAAGGCGGCATAATAACAAGACGAAAGGTCAAAATTCAACCAATTTAAGGTATGAAATTGAATAGATTTTCGCCAATGGAAATTAAGCTTGCCACATCAATTACTTAAATTTAAGACTCAAATCTATAACGAAAACTTTTCTTATAGTTATAAAGCGCACTCGCTTGAACTGCATGGCTGAAAATAAAATAAAAACAACCAAATCAAAAGCTTAAGAATAGAAAAGAAGCAAAAATAAAATTAAGCAGAGAATCGACACTAGGCAATAAAACACCTTTTTATCCCGTCGATACTCATGCTGTTTTTTAGTGTGATGGATAATAATGCAGCTAGATGAATGCGAAATGACTAAATTATGTTCAAAAAATAACACCCTGACCTAGAAGAATTTTAAATTGAAAATAAAAGTTACTTTGTGAGGTTTTGCCAAACCACCAGGGCAATGAAAGGCTAATTGGCCAAGGTTTTGAGTCACTGTGAGTGCAATACCTGGATAGCTCAAAAAAGCTGGGCGCCCCGCCCATTACTCAAACTAACACCTCAGAGTTTAGGCAACCCGCGAGTAAGTATCGGCTGATAAGCTAGGCTTGCAATGAAAGAATACAATAGGTCTAGGGGGAAGATAATAGTAAGGCTAACCTTAAATAATTATCGTCACCGCGACAAATATTAACCCGCTCCTGGGCGCCACCCGCAATAAAAATACGATGCCAGGTTGAGCACAGAGATAAAAAGTATCAATGAGTCATATGGTTACTAAGTTCTGTTATCAAGGCAATGTGTGAAATAAACGACGGGAGGTCCAGTATAACTAACAGCCGGAGCAGTTAGGTTTAGTAATGCAGTAAACACCAGGGGTTTTATTAACTTTAGGTAGAATTAAGCGTTCGACAATTTTATATGGCGTTTTTTATTATTTTATTAAGAGAGGGATTTGATTATGAATCATAGGAAATTGGAGCGAGTAACGAGGTTCGAACTCGTGACCTCAACCTTGGCAAGGTTGCGCTCTACCAGCTGAGCTATACTCGCGTTCCATGATCGGAATGGGAATATTCGCACCGCAATAAGAATTAAGGTTGCGTCTTTACCTTCTTACAGCTGAGCTATACTCGCGTTCCAAAAAGAAAGTTTACCGCCGTTTTATATGAAGATCGCCTTACCTTCTAGCAGCTAAACAATTCTTTACTCTTAGGTCATTTGACTAAGCAGTCAAATGGTGCCCGGGGCCGGACTTGAACCGGCACGCTGTTACCAGCGAGGGATTTTAAATCCCTTGTGTCTACCAATTCCACCACCCGGGCGGATGGTCGACTCAAGAGTCGTACATACGAAGCGGAGGAGATTGGAGCGAGTAACGAGGTTCGAACTCGTGACCTCAACCTTGGCAAGGTTGCGCTCTACCAGCTGAGCTATACTCGCGTTCCATAGTGAGAATAGTTTAACTGCTAGAAGTTTAAGGTTGCGTCCTTACCTTCTTGCAGCTGTTCTATACTCGCAAAATCCGAAAACACATAGTGTTAAAATGGTGCCCGGGGCCGGACTTGAACCGGCACGCTGTTACCAGCGAGGGATTTTAAATCCCTTGTGTCTACCAATTCCACCACCCGGGCATCGGGTTGCTTGCGCATGTGGATAGTGTTGAGAAAATGGAGGCGGAACCCGGAGTCGAACCGAGGTGGACGGATTTGCAATCCGCTGCATGGCCACTCTGCCATTCCGCCATCAAAGATTGGAGCGAGTAACGAGGTTCGAACTCGTGACCTCAACCTTGGCAAGGTTGCGCTCTACCAGCTGAGCTATACTCGCATCCTACAGTGAGACATTCTCACTGCACGAAAAGCTTGGCTTTTCGTTTACTTTGATTGGGCTAGCGCCCTCTCAACACCGACGCATTCTACAGAGATTATTAAACGCGTCAATACAAAAAATATCAGTTTTGAATCGTTTGCTTAATTTTTATCTAAAACGGTGTGTAATTATACATTTAGCCGTTATCGGCCAGTAAACTATGACGTGCTGCCATTAAATATTGCACCATAGAACCAAAGGTCAACAAGGTCGCAATGTATAACAACACATAGCTTAAACTCACCATCCAGGGCTGGAACTGCCAAATCAAGCCGATAATGGCTAACATCTGAGCGGCGGTTTTAATTTTCCCTAGCTGGGATACGGCCACTTGACCCCGCTTACCCTGTTCGGCCATCCATTCACGCAATGCGGAAATGACGATTTCCCGAGAAACAATGATGATCGCCGGCACCGTCATCCATAAACTCTGATAATGACTAACCAGTAACACCAAAGCAACACTGACCATGACCTTATCGGCTACAGGATCCAAAAAGGCACCAAAGGGAGTCGACTGATTTAAGCGTCGCGCCAGATAGCCATCGAGAATATCCGTGATCGACGCCAACCAAAATACAAATGCCGCTGCGAAAAACGCCCATTGATAAGGTAAATAAAAAATAACTAAAAAAATTGGAATAAGGCACAACCTAAAGGTTGTTAACGTATTGGGAATGTTCCACATAACTACTAGCAGCGTCTTCTTTTTTTTAATATTCGCACGAAGGGCTATGCCTTGTCATGCAAATGGTTAAATATCTTTTCAGCCATGGCCTGGCTGATCCCCGGAGCTTGGCTCAACTGCTCCCTTGTTGCATTCTTAACTCCCTGCATTCCTCCTAGGTATTTGAGCAGCGCCTGGCGTCGTTTTTGGCCCACGCCACTGATTTCTTCTAGCACCGAGCGGTTACGCTGTTTCTGGCGCTTGTTGCGATGCCCGGCAATGGCAAATCGGTGGGACTCATCCCGTATATGCTGGATCAGATGCAGCGCAGGCGAGTCACTACTTAAATTCACTGTTTTACGCCCGGCATCGATCAACAAGGTTTCCAGACCTGGCTTTCGGCTGGTGCCTTTGGCCACCCCAACCAATAATGGCTCTTTTTCAAAGGGCCAATCACTAAAAAATTCAACCGCCTGATTTAACTGCCCTTTACCGCCGTCAATAAAAATCACATCGGGGATCTTGGTTTCATCCACCAGCTTGGAATAACGCTTTTTCAAAGCAAATGCCATGGCCGCATAGTCATCCCCAGGGGTGATATCGGTTACATTAAAACGCCGATATTGGGACTTATTTGGCCCTTGGGCGTCAAACACCACACAAGAGGCAACCGTGTTCTCCCCCATGGTATGGCTGATATCGAAACATTCCATGCGGCTAATATCATCTAGATTCAACGCATCTTTTAACAGCGCATAGCGTTTATTGATGGAATCCTGGGTGCTTTGTTTCACCTCCAGGCTACTACGGGCATTTTTATTTGCCAGTTGCAGGTATTGGGCACGCTCCCCCCTTTGCACCGTCACCAGCTTGACCGCTGCCGATTTTAGCTCACTCATGGCCGCTGCCAATTCGGCTTGCTCATCAATGGCAAAGGGTAAGATCAGCTCCTTGGCGATGCGTCCACTGGCTCCCGGTGTGCAGTAGTATTGAGCAATAAAAGAGGTGAGCACTTCATCGTCGCTGCTGTTTTTAGGTACCTTAGGAAACAGAGTCTTGCTGCCCAGCACCTTATGATCGCGCACCATAAGAATATGTATGGCGATCAAGCCATTATGGGAGTAATAACCTATGGCGTCGAGCTCGGCATGCTTACCCGATACCGATTGTTGCTCCTGCACCTTACGCAGCAGCTGGATTTGGTCGCGATATTTGGCTGCCTTCTCAAACGCCAACTCCTCGCTGGCCTGCTCCATTTTTGCTACCAGCTCGGCGATCACCTCTTGGGATTTGCCGCCCAAAAACTTGCGCACAAAGTTTACCTGAGCATCGTAATCTTCATCACTAACCTTACCCACGCAAGGGGCACTACAGCGTTTTAACTGATACTGTAAACAAGGACGACTGCGCGCTTTATAGTAACTATCCTCGCACTGACGCACCGGAAACAGCTTTTGCATTAAGCGTAAGCTGTCGGACACCGCGCTGCTACTGGGAAAAGGACCAAAATATTCGCCCTGAATTTTACGGGCGCCACGGTGGAAAGCTAAACGAGGGTGCTGGTGCTTAGTCAACAGAATATAAGGGTAAGACTTATCGTCACGCAGCAGGATGTTATAACGCGGCTGATACTTTTTGATCAGGTTATTTTCGAGCAGCAAGGCCTCGGTTTCGGTGTTAGTCAGAGTTACCTGGATATCACAGATATTACTCACCAAGACCTGTGTCTTAGTATCTAAACCGGTTTTACGAAAATAACTGGAAAGGCGTTTTTTTAGATTTTTAGCTTTGCCGACGTATATCACCTGCTCTTCTTTGTCGAGCATACGGTATACGCCGGGTTCTTCAGAGACCGTTTTAAGAAACTGGTCAGCAGCAAAGGTCATAAGGTTTGATCAGTGATCGCTATCAATATCGATCATTTTATGGCGGATAGCCAAATGTGTCAGCTCTACGTCGCCGTTCACCGCAAGCTTTTCGAAAATTCGATAACGATAACTGTTGACTGTTTTCGAACTCAGATTCAGCTGCTCGGCAATGCTTTGCGCCTTATCACCCTTAGTGATCATCAGCATAATTTGCAGTTCACGATCGGACAGAGTCTGGAAAGGGCTCTCATCGGTACGACCACTAAACTTGGCCAAAGCTATCTGCTGGGCGATTTCCGGAGCAATGTAGCGCTGACCGGCATTCACGGAGCGAATGGCTTGGATCACTTCTTCCGAGCCGGCGCCCTTAGTGAGATAACCATGGGCACCTATTTGCATCACTTTGCTAGGGAAAGGATCTTCACAGTGTACGGTCAATACGATGACCTTTACATCGGGGCAATACCGGCAGATCTTCTTGGTCGCTTCCAGGCCACCAATACCGGGCATATTCATATCCATCAAGACGATATCCGGCTCATTCTGACGGCAAAACTGCACCGCTTCTTCACCGGTTTTAGCTTCGCCTATCACCTTAAAGCCACGAACATCGTCAAGAATACGTTTAATTCCTGTACGTACCAGTTCGTGATCATCTACAAGTAATACATTAATCAACAGGATTACCCTCTTTAGTTACGCTCAAGTAATTCCTTGTTACCCGAGCGTACCTGTAAACACCTTACTCAAGCCTCTGTTTTAACAGAAAAACGGTCGACCCACAATGCTATGATGCCATCACCGGTAACATTACAAGCGGTACCAAAACTGTCTTGAGCTAAATACAAGGCGATCATAAGCGCAATTGCCGCATCATTAAAGCCCAACATGCTAGTTAGCAGACCCAAGGCCGACATCACCGCACCACCAGGAGCGCCAGGAGCCGCGATCATCACTATGCCTAGCATAAACACAAAGGGCAGCATCTCGGTTAAACTACCAACGCTCATACCCGGCGACAAGGCCATCACTGCCATGGCACAGGTCACTATGGTAATAGTCGAACCGGACAGGTGAATGGTGGCACACAGGGGCACGCTGAAGTTGGCAATATTTTCTTTTACGCCATTGTTTTTACTTGCCTGCAAGGACACAGGAATAGTGGCTGCACTGGACATGGTACCCAAGGCGGTAAAATACGCAGGCAACATGTTTTTAATTAGTTCTAGCGGAGAGCGGCCAAGCAAAATGCCCGTGCCCACATACAACACGGTCAGCCATAACCAGTGCATTACCAATGCAATGGCCAATACCACAGCAAAGGTTTGCAAGGTCGAGGCCACGGTACCGGCGACCGTCATATCGGCAAAGACGCCGGCGATATAAAAAGGCAACGCCGGAATGATCACCTTGGCCAATAAGGCATCGATCACTTCTCGGCCTTGGTCAACAACCGTTTGCAGCTCACTTAACTGGCGCTGGCTGATGGCTATACCAAAGGTAAAAGCGGTGGCCAAAGCCGTCATCACACCCATTAAAGGTGGGATTTGAATATCAATAAAGCTTTTTAGTGCGCTCTCTTCAGAGCCGGAAAAACTGATGCTACCGCTTAGGTGTGGCGCCGCCCAGATCATCACTAAAGTAGCCAAAGTACCGGCGATAACCGTTGAGCCATAGGCAAACCCAACGGTTTTACCCAACAAGTGATTGGCTCCACGGGGCAACCCGGCAATACCTGAACAAATGTAAAACAGGATGATCAAAGGAATGGTAAAACCAATCAGCTCGCCGATCAGGGCTTTCACCGTATACAACACCCGCGCCACCAATTCAGGAGCAAAGGCACCAATAACAATCCCCAACAGGATGCCGGCTATCAATTTAACAATAAGCTTCATAATATTAGAATCTAATTTAACAATACTGATGTTTTACCATCTTTTAACACTTATGTACGCATAAATCCGTTCAATCACGCATCGGATGAGTAAGGATTGACAAACAACTGCCTTATACGCATGCCACTCATGTATATAGAGAACTGGCAAAACGCCCTAGCATGCGCCAGAATTATTTCACCTTCTGGTAAGGAACTGCGAATAAAATTAAAGCATCAGGAATATCAAACTTTGTTTTTATACCCTGCTGTTATAACCGATTAGCTATATCATATAGCCAATCTTTCCTTTAGTTTTGCGCTTCAAATAGTAAAGTGAAGGCATTACCGAATATACGGTCACATTTAGCTAGGTACTGAATATGTCAAAGATTTACGAAGATAATTCGCTTTCAATTGGAAACACCCCGTTAGTCAAACTTAACCGCGTCACCTCTGGTAATGTTTACGCCAAAATCGAAGCTCGCAACCCGAGCTTTAGTGTTAAATGCCGCATCGGTGCGTCAATGATTTGGGAAGCCGAAAAATCTGGCGAATTAACCGAAGGCAAAGAATTGATCGAGCCGACATCAGGTAATACAGGTATCGCCCTGGCCTTTGTTGCTGCATCTCGTGGCTATAAGCTAACCCTAACCATGCCCAACACCATGAGCTTAGAGCGTCGTAAGCTGTTGAAGGCATTAGGTGCAAACCTGGTACTTACCGACGGCGCCAAAGGCATGAAAGGCGCTATCGAGAAAGCCAAAGAAATTCGCGATAGTAACCCTGAAAAATATATTTTATTGCAACAGTTTGAAAACCCAGCTAACCCTAAGATTCACTTCGAAACCACAGGCCCGGAAATCTATGATGCCCTAGATGGCAAGATTGATTTCTTTGTTGCCGGTGTTGGCACAGGCGGCACCATCACAGGCGTGAGCCGCTACTTGAAGCAGGAAAAAGGCGTGGATGTTAAGTCTATCGCCGTTGAGCCAAGCGACTCACCAGTGATCAGCCAAACCATGGCCGGTGAAGAGGTAAAACCTGGCCCCCATAAAATTCAGGGCATAGGTGCCGGCTTTATTCCTGGCAACCTGGATTTAGAATTGCTTGATGGCGTTGAACTAGTCAGTAATGAAGAATCCATGGAGATGGCCCATGAGCTGATGAAACGTGAAGGTATCCTTGCGGGTATTTCATCTGGTGCTGCCGTGGTAGCTGCCAAGCGCATCGCCGAGCGTCCTGAAAACGCAGGTAAAAACATTGTGGTTATCTTACCTAGCTCAGCTGAGCGTTATCTATCTAGTGCCCTGTTTGCCGATGAATTTAGCGACCAAGAGTTAGTACAATAACTCAGCTTATGATTCTTTATTCGTAATTAAAAGGCGCTCAGGCGCCTTTTTCTTTGCTTGTGATTCGGGCTAATATCCTACAGCGGCTAAATCTGAGCCGGACATTAAAAAAGGGCCTAGTGGCCCTTTTTAGTAGTTATTGAACTTGGCTAGGCAAACTCATCGGCGTCAAAAACATCGACGGCTATCACTTTTTGCCTTAATTCCTCAGCCTTGGATAACAAATTATATTGCTCCTCGGTGATCTTCTCTTTTTCTTTTGCATCCTCAATAAGCTCGGCCAGAGTTAACCCGCGGATCTCTTTGTCGCGTTTAAGTTTATTCAGTGCTTTGTAAGCAGATGCAGCTTGATGCTGGGCTTCGAGTGCCGCTTCAAGCACGCCAGTGCCATTTTTTTCATCAACCACGCACAAGTGGGTTAAGCGCTCGCGCACTACACCTATTTGAGTCATGTGCTTGGCCACAGCTTTGGCAACCTCGTCTTTAGGCATTTTAAAATGATTGCCTAAGGGGAACACCACCAGACGTAACAGGCTACGCAGCGCTAAGCCGCCAACATTAGTAATAAACTCGTCAAAGGCCTTGGCGCACAGATACAGGTTACGTTCTACCGAATATTGCACAAAAGGCAGGTCAGCATGCTGATGCCCTTCGTCTTCAAAACGCTTCAGCACAGCAGAAGCAAGATAAAGGTGACTTAATACATCACCCAAACGGGCCGAAAGCATTTCTTTGCGCTTAAGCTCGCCACCAAAGCGCAGCATGGCGATGTCAGAGCAAAACGCCAAGGCTCTGGAGAAACGGCCAAGATAACGATAGTAATGTGCTGTGGCACCACCTACGGGGGTACGGGCAAAGTAGCTACAAGTCAAGGCGTGCACAAAGGCCATGGCGCCATTGTTCGCGCTATAGAGGATATGCTGACACAAGAGAGGATCAAATTCCTTCACCCCTTTTTCGCCATCCTCATGTGCGGCGGCCACCATTTCATCGAGCACATAAGGGTGACAGCGAATAGCGCCCTGACCGAAAATCATCAGGTTACGCGTGAGAATATTCGCGCCCTCAACTGTGATCGAAACTGGCGTGCCCATATAGCAGTGTGCCAAATAATTCGAGGGTCCCATTTGAATGCCCTTGCCGGCATGAATATCCAGGGCATCATTGATCACCTGGCGACCCATTTCCGTCATATGGTATTTGGCGATAGCAGTGATCACAGCGGGGCTCAGTTTTTGATCTATGGCCGTGGCAGTTAGCACCCGGGTGGCCTCAAGCTGATAGGTTAAGCCACCGATACGCGCAAGGGCTTCCTGTACGCCTTCAAACTCGCCAATGGCCACACCAAATTGTTGGCGCAGCGCCGCATAGGCACCACTGGTGCGGGCACTTAAATGTCCGGTTGCGGTACTAAGCGCGGGTAAGGAAATGCCCCGCCCCGCTGATAAACACTCGACCAGCATACGCCAGCCATTACCGGCCTGCACTTCACCACCGATAATCCAGTCAAGGGGAATAAATACATCTTCACCCGTGGTGGTGCCATTAAGGAACCCCATATTCATGGGCTTATGACGCATACCCGTATTCACCCCGGGGTGATCCGTGGGGATCAGGGCGCAGGTGATACCGATATTCTTGGTGTGCCCCAATAGGCCATCTGGGTCGAACATCTTAAATGCCAGGCCAAGCACCGTGGCTTTAGGCGCCAGGGTTATATAGCGTTTTGACCAGTTGAGTCTTAAACCCAGTACTTCCTCACCCTGGTATTCGCCCTTACAAACGATGCCCGTATCCGGGATTGCACCGGCATCGGAGCCTGCATCCGGTGCGGTTAAGGCAAAGCAAGGCAATTCTTCGCCCTTGGCCAGCTTAGGAAGCCAGAGGTTTTGCTGCTCTAAGGTACCATAGTGCAATAACAACTCAGCCGGGCCCAAACTATTGGGCACCATCACGGTTACCGCAGCACTTAAGCTCTTAGTGGCAATTTTCGCCACTATGGTGGAGTTTGCTAAGGCCGAAAATTCATGACCACCGTGCTCTTTAGGAATGATCAAAGCAAAAAAGCCTTGGTCTTTAAGGTATTGCCAGACGGGCTCGCTTAAATCCTGATTCCGGGTGATCTCTTCGTCATCAAGCATGCTGCACAAGGTAGCCACCTGATTGTCGATAAACTCACGCTCTTCGCTGCTTAATATGGTGGTTGCGTATTGATGCAGGGTATGCCAGTTGGGATTGCCGCGAAAAAGCTCGCCATCCCACCAGATATCCCCCGCTTCCATAGCATCACGCTCGGTTTGCGACAGCGGCGGCAATGCATTTTTAAACCATTTAAACAACGGCCGGGTAATAATATTCATGCGAATATCACGCACCCCAAACACCACAATAATGGCGACCAAAATAAGGATAAATAACCAACTCATTGCTTTGTTCCTTGATACTCGATCTTAGCCCTCAGTATGGACGAACTATCAAGATTTACAATCATTTGCGACATCTGCATTGTACCAATTCGCAGCGCACTGCTATTATTCTGCTGCTTTAACCGGGATATTTAACCCGGGTCTAACAACAAGAGGAATCTTCATGACCAATTTGCCATTTAAACCAAGCCTAAGCGCCTTGGTTGTCTGCGCGGCGCTCGGCCTAACTGCCTGCTCGGATGCCAACACCGCAGAAACAAAACAACAAGGTGTTGCTAAAACCCAGGTGAGTGTTGCCGATGCTCAGCGTTTCTTAGATAAAACCGAGCAAGACTTAGCCGCCCTATATCTTGAGTCAAGCCGTGCCGAGTGGATTTACGCCAACTTTATTACTCATGATACCGCCGAGCTTTCTGCCGAAGTAAACCGCAAGATGACCGAAACCGTGGTGCGTCTTGCCAATGAAGCGGCTAAGTTTGACAGCTTGGAACTTGATTATGATGCCCGTCGTAAGCTCGACAAGCTTAAGCTTGCCCTAACTCTGCCTGCACCTCAGGATGCCGAGAAAACAGCCAAACTTTCTCAGTTGGTTGCCGAGTTAGGCGGTTTATACGGTAAAGGCAAATATTGTAAAGAAGACGGTACCTGTTTAAGCCTGGGCGAGATGACCGCCACCATGGCCACCAGCCGTGATTACAACGAACTGCTGGACTTATGGCAGGGCTGGCGCCAAGTGTCTAAACCCATGCGCCCGCTTTACGAGCAGCAAGTAGCACTTACCAATGAAGGTGCACAGGAGTTGGGTTATGCCGACACCGGCGCCATGTGGCGCAGCAAATACGATATGCCAGCCGATGACTTCGCCAAAGAGCTAGATCGCATCTGGGGTCAGGTAAAACCGCTTTATGATTCACTGCACTGCCATGTGCGCGCCAAATTGGGCGAAAAATACGGCGAAGACAAGGTACCGCAAGATCAACCTATCCCGGCTCACCTGCTAGGTAATATGTGGGCGCAAACCTGGGGTAACATTTATGACGTGGTCGCCCCGGAAAATGCCGATCCTGGTTATGATGTTACCGAACTGCTCGCCAAGCATAACTATGACGAGATCAAGATGGTCAAAGGCGCTGAGAAGTTCTTCACTTCTATGGGCTTTGCACCGCTACCACAAACCTTCTACGAGCGCTCCTTGTTCACTAAGCCTCAGGACCGTGATGTGCAATGTCATGCCTCGGCCTGGAACATCGACAGCAAGGACGATCTGCGTATTAAGATGTGTATCCAGCGCACCGGTGAAGAGTTCTCTGTTATTCACCACGAACTGGGCCACAATTTCTACCAGCGAGCCTACAACACGCAGCCGCTTTATTATCAGGAAAGCGCCAACGATGGTTTCCATGAGGCCATTGGCGACACCATAGCCCTGTCTGTGACTCCGGCTTACCTAAAAGAAATCGGCCTACTTGATGAAGTGCCGGATGAGTCAAAAGACATCGGCCTGCTGATGAAGATGGCATTGGATAAAGTAGCCTTTATTCCTTTCGGTCTGCTCGTTGACCAATGGCGCTGGCAGGTATTCTCAGGTGAAATTACTCCTGAGAACTATAACCAAGCCTGGTGGGATCTTCGTGAGAAGTATCAAGGTGTACAAGCGCCTATCGCCCGCTCTGAAGCCGACTTTGATCCCGGTGCGAAATACCATGTACCAGGCAATACGCCATACACGCGTTATTTCCTAGCGCATATTCTGCAGTTCGACTTCCACCGTAGCCTGTGTGAAATCGCCGGAAACGAAGAAGCGATTCATCGCTGTTCGGTATACAACTCGAAAGAAGCCGGTGAAAAGCTTAACGCCATGCTAGAGATGGGTTCAAGCCGCCCATGGCAAGAAGCCCTGGCCAGCGTGACGGGTAAAGAAGAAATGGATGCCACCGCCATCCTGGATTACTTTGCCCCGCTTCAAGCTTACCTTGATGAGCAAAACAAAGGCCGTCAGTGCGGCTGGTAATTTTCTAACCAAAGGTTGAAAACAAAAAAGCCGCGATAATCGCGGCTTTTTTTATTCCTAAAGCGAAGCAGATTAGAACTGCGCCGTGGCTTTTAGGTAGTACTGATCTAGGCCTGAGTCATCCCAGTTGTTACCATAACCAGCAGTCACAGCAAAGTTAGTAGTGAAGAAGTGCTTAGCACCAAAACCGTAGTTGTCTTCTTCATCAAACTCAACGAATGCCGAAGTTGCTTTGCTGAAGTAGTAGCTAGAGCCAAGTTGCCAGTAGCTGTCTCCATCTTCAATATCGATAAATGTCCCTTCAACCGTTAGGTAGTTACCTTGCTGCAGGTCTTTAAAGTATTTTGCACTTACTTCACGATGATCGAATCCGTCATCCACTTTGGCTGTGAAACCGATGTAATCGGTGGCGTTTAGCGCGTGATTGTATTGACCTGAAAAGTAGAAAACGTCGCTTGCCTGTTCATAATCTTCACGTTCAACTTTGAACAACAAGTTGTCGTTTACCAGGTAACCTAGGCTTAATGTGTAGCCATCAACATCACCAGCATCATCAAAGTCTGTGGTGTTGAACGATGCGCCAAATACAAAGCTATTGTAGAAGTACTCACCGCCTACATTGTAGCTAGTGGCGAAGTCACTATCAGCAAGACCGCCGTATACATTGGTGGTTTTGTTGATGTATTCAAACTGATCCAACGGGCCAAGTACTTGCTTAGGCGCGAAATAGTACTTAGAGCTTAAAGAAACAAAGTCATCAGAGTCGAAGTTAACGTATTCAAGGTCGGTGATCGACTGATAAGACTGGGCGAATGCAGCGCCTGAGAAAAGTACAGATGCGATGGCAACAGTTAGTTTTTTCATAATAGATTTCCCTATATCTAAATAAAGCAGCGCCACTCTAGCGCCGCTGAACTGAATTATAACTTAACTAACCATTTGATTGTTTTAATTAAATGTTAGGGATTGTTAGATATGGGTACAAATTCTTACAAAGCATAGCGTGACAATATTCGATAAACCTCATTAATGTTGTCGCCAGCCTTGAAGTTTTTCGTCAACGGCTCCTTATCCGAGCCAATCCAGATTTTCAGCTCCGCATCCATATCGAAGTGACCGGCGCTTTCTTTACTGAATTTAGTAATTTTGCCGTAAGGAATGCTCAACACTTCCATTTTTGACCCTGTCATACCTTGTTTGTCCACCAAGATTAAGCGCTTGTTGGTAAACAAGAATAAATCGCGGATCACCTTGTACGCTTTTTCCAGATTCTCTCCCGGGGCAAGAATTTCTTCGAGCAGGGTTTCCAGCTCCTCACCGTCCACTTCACTGGCATTACCCATTAGTCCGCTTAAAAGTCCCATATTAGGCTCCTGTTGCAAAAAGTTGATTTTCTAGAGTGTGACCATTAACCAGCGCACGATACTGCCACCCTTGTTGATGACATAATCTTAGCACCTGAATGTCCATGGCCTCAGAATTGACCTGATGTTCGTAGCCGATCACAAATTCATTACTTTGACTATTACTCACCTCAATCACCCGTTCAAGGGTTTTTAGTCGCTCTACGACTTGCGCATCTTGCGCTCGCAATTGCAGGGTAAGATACCTCAGCTGCGTGCCGCCTTGATTAAGTTCGTGGGTTGCCAATTGCCCCTGGCGTAAATATAAAACGCGATCACATAAGCGTTCTAGCTCGGATAAATCATGGGAGCTGAGCACAAAGGTGGTGTGGTCGCTGTGCATACTCACCAGCTCACGAATAGCCCTGGCATTGACCGGATCAAGCCCCGCGGTGGCCTCATCCAACATCACCAGTTTAGGCGAGCCGATCAGCGCCTGCGCTATGCAGATACGTTTTTTCATGCCGTGTGACAGCTCATTGGGACGGTTATTTAAAGTCTCGGGCAGACTCACCAGCTCCAATACCCGCTCACATTCGCTTCGCGCCTCGGCGCGGCTAAATCCTTGCAATCGCGCGAACAGATTTAACTGTTCACCAACGCTAAAATCCGGGCTTAGCAAGGCATCTTGGGGCAAGGCCGCAAGCTGACCAAACAAGGCAGCACTGCCCGGCTTATGACCAAGCACGCGCAACTCACCCCGGCTCGGTTGCAAGTAGCCGCAGATTAAACTGAATAAGGTGGTCTTACCGGCACCGTTAGGGCCGACCAGGGCAATGGGCTTACCCGCAGTCAATTCGATATTCACGTCTTGCAGCGCTTGCTTGGCACCGAAGAAATGGCTGACGCCCTTGGCTTCTATTAAAAAACTCATAGACTGCCTCGCTGAAATTTATAAAAGCCAAGCCCTAGGAAGAGCCCCGTTTGCACCAGCGGCCACAACACCGCGCTCATTAAGGGCGGGCGTAAGGTCGCAATCTGGTCGAGCGGCTCACCGGGGAACAAATAATCCAGCGCCTCGGGCACACCCAGTTTCACCTGCAGTATGGATAAGATCAGCAAGCCCAGGGTGTAGAGCAAGATCACGTAAATCAGTGCCATTCGCGATGAGCGCGCCACGGTGTTGAGCAAAGACATAAGAGCAATAAAGGGCAGTAAATTAACCAGCAGTAAGAGTTCAAACTGCAGGGCATGCCAAAGCGCTTGTGGAAGAATACTGATATCGCGCAGCGCCACCAAAATAAGCGCCCCGCACAAACTAATGGCAATCAAGAATGCGGTACTGAGAGCATGGCCGAAAAAACGTCCCAGTACGATTTCCAAACGTGTGGCGCGCAAAGCAATAAAACGCAGAGTGCCGCGCTCGCGATCGCTGACAAACTGATCGCTGCACAAGTAAATGATAAAGGGTGGAAAGGTGAGCATGGCGATTAGGCAATACACCGCCATCTCGGCATCGGGCCAATGTAACAGACTCTGCAGACCCAGGTTGCCAAACACGGCTAAAATAAACTGCTCAAAATCCGGCTGAGCAAGAATATTCACCGCTTCATACACGCCATAGCGGTAAATCATCAGCCACACTAGGGCAAAGGCCAACAGTGCCAGCCAGGCTTTCTTAGTTAAAAAATGCCGCGCTAGCTCAAACTGCATAAGCTTGCCGATACGCACAGGGTCCATGGCGTTATCCTTATTATTATTAGTTGCTTACCACTATAAATGAAAAAAGCGCTCAAAAGTATGAGCGCTTGTAAAAAGATGTTTCAGTAAAGTCTACGGCTTATGGACACTAAGCCTGAGCACAAACCTTGGCGTACACATCCAGACCCTGACTCAGGTCGTCAATCAAGTCATCAACATTCTCTAAACCAATATGCAGACGAATAATTGGCCCATGCGCCCATCCGGTGACGCTGCGCAGCGGTGCCATGTTAAGGCCTGTGGTGATCAGGCTCTCATAGCCACCCCAGGAAAAGCCCATTTTAAAGTGATGCAAGGCCTCAACCAAGGCATCCAACGCCGCCTGATTGCCCTCTTTCATCACCACGGAAAACAACCCATTGCTGCCGTGAAAGTCGCGCTTAAAGTGCTCATGTCCTGGGCACGTTGATAATGCAGGATGACGCACATGGTCGACCAAGGGGTGCGTGCTTAACCAGTTTGCTACTTCTAACGCCGCCTGCTCATGCTGCGCCAAACGTACCGCCATGGTGCGCAGGCCACGCAGTGCCATATAAGCATCATCGGCGCTGCAGCACTGACCAAGCAGGTAGGATTGCTCGCGCAAGGTTGGCCAGTAGCGCTCGTTGGCAACGCTGACCCCCATCATCACATCGCTGTGGCCGACGATATATTTGGTTGCGGCCTGGATGCTGATATCAACACCGTGATCTAAGGGACGAAATTGCAGGCCATTGCCGTATGTATTATCGAGCATGGTGATTAAACCATGATCTTTGGCCACCTTAACCAGGGCCGGTACGTCCTGCACCTCCATGGTGATGGAGCCGGGAGACTCCATAAACAGCACTCGGGTGTTGTCTTGAATTAGCTCGCTTATGCCTGCGCCTATCATGGGATCGTAATAGGTGGTACTCACGCCCAATCCGCTCAGTACCTTGTTGCAAAAATCACGAGTTGGCTCGTAAGCGGTATCCATCATCAGGATATGATCCCCGGCCTTCACAAATGACAGCAGGGTATTGGCGATGGCCGCTGCGCCGCTGGGGTACAGGGCACAACCAGCGCCGCCTTCAAGCTCGGTAATGGCTTCTTGCAGGGCAAAGTGGGTATTGGTGCCGCGACGACCGTAAAATAAGGCGCGATTACCGCGATTTTTAGCCGCTTCTTTAAATTCGGCCACGCTGTCGAATACCACGGTGGATGCCCGCTGCAATACCGGGTTCACAACCCCCTGAGTGTACTTTTTACTGCGCCCGGCGGCGATCAGTTGTGTTTCTTTTTTCATTCCTGGTCCTCATTCTGTGCTATCCAAGAGTCGATCAAAAACCGTGAGATAGAGTCTTTACGGGGCAATTTGAAATGCTCGCCCTCGTCCCCCCAGTTACCGAAATCGCGCAGCTCCTGGCGGGAAAACCATCTCGCCTCACTTATTTCATCCTGGTCGATAAATATATCTGTGCTTTTTGCCTTAGCCATATAACCTAGCATTAGAGAGCTTGGAAAAGGCCAAGGCTGAGAGGCGATATACCTGGGATTTTCAACAGCCACTCCAGCCTCTTCCATCACCTCACGAGCCACTGCAGCCTCTAAGGTTTCGCCCGGGTCTACAAATCCGGCCAAGGTTGAGTAAACACCTTGGGGCCAACTCGCCTGGCGGCCCAGTAAACAGCGTTCAACGCCATCGCTAAAGGGATAATGAACCAGCATGATCACCGCAGGATCGGTTCTTGGGAAGGTTAAATGACGGCAGTCTTTGTTGCTGCATTTACGCGCATGACCGGCTTCTGCAATAAAGTTTTGGGTGCCACAGCGACCACAAAACTTATGCGTTTTATGCCAGTGACACAGACCTCGGGCCAGCACTAAAATGGCCGCATCATGGGCATCAACCACAGGCCCGTATTTGCGGATATCAACGAATTCATAGCCGGCGAACTGCCTCTCTTCGGCCAGCGGCACGCTTACATCCAGGGCAAAATAATGCTGCTGCTGATGCTCGCCCAGATAGATGGCATTATCCACATCAAACTCTTTTACGGCTTGGTAATCGACAAAAGCGGCGATGGGTGAGTCTGCGATAAACAAATTATGGTCGTTATTGATAAGCACATAACGCCCACCTTGGCGCTTGTTAATAAGCCAATTTGGGTCTTTGCGGTCACTGGAGTGACGGTCGAGGGGCAACTGGGAGTATTGCAACATCTAAATCTAAACACGGGCCAAAAAATCGAATGCCCCTACCCTAGCATATTTGCGCGCCCCCGACAGCGACAATAAAAGCTCATTTTAATCTAGCTAATGAAGAAGTTATCTTTTGCCAAGGCGCTTTAACAGCTTTTGGTTTTCGGCTTCAATATGTTTGTAGAAATCTACATCCGCCAATTGACTTGCCGCAGCCTCATCTATCACCAGCACGGCGTTTTGGTGCATTTGCAGCGCCGATGCCGGGCAAGCGGCACTGAGTGGCCCTTCGACCGTGGCGGCAATGGCCGCAGCCTTACTCTCACCAGTTGCCAGTAATACCACCTTCTTGGCATCCAATATGGTGCCTATGCCCATGGTGATGGATAAATGGGGCTGGTATTCTCCTTCAGCAAAGAAGCGCGCATTATCGGCAATGGTTGCTTTGGTCAGGGTTTTTACCCGGGTACGCGAGGTCAAGCCGGACGAGGGTTCATTAAAACCGATATGGCCGTTGCGACCAATGCCAAGTAGTTGCAAATCAATCCCACCTGCCTCTGCTATTTGCCGCTCGTACTGCTCGCAGGCCGCAATGGGATCGTCCGCATTGCCTGGCGGCACATGGGTGTTGTTAATATCTATATCAATATGATTAAACAGCTGCTGATTCATAAAGTAGCGGTAACTTTGCGGATGTTCACCGGGCAAGCCCAGGTATTCATCGAGGTTAAAACTTTGCGCCTGAGCAAAGCTTATGTCCCCTTGCTGGTTTAGCTTGATAAGGTTTTGATACAAGGCCACCGGCGTTGAACCGGTCGCTAAACCCAATACCGAGGCAGGCTGTTTGTTTAACTGCGCCGCAAACAACTCACTGCCATAGTGAGCAACCGCCGCCGCGTCTTTTAGAATCACAATTTGCATGTCTAGCTCGTTGTTAAAGTTGAAAAAAATGGGATCTATGGTCAAGCGCTCCGTGCAATTGGCCCATGACCATAGATCAGCACCTAATAGGATGGTTATTAGGTCACACCATTATGACAACGTTGTCATTTTTACCTTTTTCATTTCCCCTTGTAAAGCCAAAGCGACGAAACAGGCATGGATTTTTGATTTAGCTTTGTTCGCTGTTACCTACGCCGGATAAAGGCCTAGACACTGACAAAGATCTTGCGCCTATACATCCAGTGTAGCACCAGCAACTGTACGCCCAGCAGCGCTATTACACCGACCAAGGGCTGCCAGGGCTCGGGCACGGCACGTATCACGCCGCCGAACAGACTTTTCGATATATGGCTCCAGCTCACCAGGCTTGAGGCCAGGTAAATAATGATGGAATTGGCGCCGATAATCACAAAGGGATACGCCCATTTTTGCAAGCCAAGTACGTCCACTAGCACATAGAACAGTGCCAACAGCATGGCACTCCAGCCTACTGTCACCAGCACAAAAGAGCTGGTCCAAAGCTCTTTGTTAACGGGAAAAATTCCATCCCATAACCAGCCAAGCATCAGGCTAACAAGCCCGCTGCCGAATAAAATAGCGGCTATTCGCCACTGCCCGCGCTCCTGTGCCTGAGCTATCAGACGCCCGGCAAAGACTCCCATCATGGCGTTAGCCACGGCGGGAATATTCGACAATATCCCCTCAGGATCAACCGGCCTATTCTGATAACTAATGCCCGGTAACAGGCGCTGATCAATCCAGGCGTTCCAACTGCCCTCGGCACTTAGGTCACCGGCAAGGCCACCGGGCACGGGAATAAAACAAAGCCACAGCCAATAACCCACTAAGATGCCAACCAGCACCATCACCTGAGTGCGCATCGAGGTGTGCCAGACCAGCATGGCGGCAATAAACCAGGCAATAGCAATGCGGCCAAGCACACTGGCGTAGCGAATTTCATCCAGCGCCATAGGCATGCCGGTGCCCCAGCCATGGTTATAGAGCACCCCAAAGGCTGATAAAATAACCAGTCGTTTCAGCGCCTTTTGGTAATAAGGCAGTCGTTCCTTAAGAGGTAAATGGTCGATGCGTTTAGGGCTTAAGCCCATGGCTACGCCCGATAAGAAGATAAAGAGCGGAAAAATCAGATCATAAAAGGTGAAGCCATGCCAAGGTGAGTGCACTGTCTGGGCCTCAAATGCCTTCCAGCCCTGCCAACCCGTTAACACCAAAAGTGCGGCAAATATGCCTTGACCGCCAAGGATCCAAAACATGTCGAAGCCGCGTAAGGCATCCAAAGAGGCCAGGCGTTGCTTCTTTTTAACCGTGTCAGTTGTTGTCATATACTCTCACTAGTTGCCCGCTCGCATTTCTGGCTGGGCACAATAAAAAGCCCCGCGTTACTGCCTGCGGGGTCTCCAGGGATTAACCTTAAAGCAAGTGCCCGCCCAGGTAGGTTGCCTGTGCCTGCAGTAGCTGGTCAAGCACCACAAAGTCGGCATCAAAGTCTTCCAGCAGACGCCCCTTAGTATTCTGTAAGCCCAAATAGTGCGCCGGATACAGCGAAGCCATTCGTAGCGCTTCGCCAAGGCTAATATCCAGGGTATTGACCGTATTGCGCACGGCACTGGCCATATCGAGCACACTGCCCGCCAGCTCTCCGGTACTGGAATTCAAACGATCGCCGGTGCGGTACACCTTACGACCATCGAAGAAATCAAACTCGGTGGCGTCTGTGCCAACCGGCGGCATAGCATCTGTCACCAGCATGATTTTGCCGCGCTGCTTGGTACGAATGGCCAGCTTGGCGGAGTCAGGATGCAGATGATGACCATCCACTATCAATCCACACCAGCTGTTGTCATGCCAAAGGGCTGCACCCACCACACCGGGCTCTCGGGAAGTAAAAGGTGACATGGCATTAAATAAATGAGTGAAGCCATCGGCGCCGGCATCGAGAGCCGCCATGGTGGTGGCATAATCCGCATTAGTATGGCCAAGGGAGACTTTAACACCCAAGGCCACCAGACGCTTGATGTCGGCGATACTGACATGCTCCGGCGCCAGGGTGAGCATTTTCAGACCCAGATCATCGCGCTCGTAAATGGCCATTTCTGCGGCGCTGATAGGACGAATAAACTGCTCACTGTGAGTGCCTTTTTTGGGCAAACTCAGATGCGGCCCTTCGAAATGAACGCCGGCAATACCCGGCACCTGAGCGCTGATAGCCTGAGCAATGGCGTCGGCCGCAGCGCCCATCACCTTAATATCATCTGTGATCAGGGTCGGCATCATGGCCGTGGTGCCAAATTGACCATGGGCATGCACCATCTTCTTGAGACAGGCAAGGTTGGGCTCGGCATTAAAAAACGCACCGCCACCACCATTGACCTGAACATCGATAAACCCAGGTACCACTAAGCCCTCAAGTCGAGTGGCCTGATCTTGTGGCGATGTCAGGAAATGCAATTTTCCCGCACGCACCTGAAAATAGACGTCTGTTAAAAAACGTTCACCATCAAATAAGCGCTGAGCATGGAAGGCTGTATTCATTTTATTTATAACCTTAGAGTCTGTGGTGCCAATTTATTCTTGCGCCGATTTATTCCTGTGCCAACGATTGTTGCGCAAAGTAAACCGCCCCTAATTCCGGCGGCTGTTTGGGCGTTGCGACACGCGCGGCAATATCCGCATCCAGCCACGGCTGCAGGGGCTCTGCCAGGCCGCCAATCATGGATAAACGCGGCGGCTCAAGTGCCAACAAGCGCTTGGCCATCATGCTGATATATCGGGCACCATCTTTAACTATCTCGGTGGCCAAAGGATCGCCCTGTTGCGCCGCATCCAAGACCATACGTGCCAATTTAGCATAACTACTTGAGGGTTGGCCTGCCATTTGTTCGGCAATCACCATCGCCGATTGCGTATTAAAGTGTAAGGTAAACATAGCCGTAAGCTGGGTATGGGGCCCTAAACCATCCAAATCGAGCAACACTGCCTTTAATGCTTCAAGACCGAGCCAGGCGCCACTGCCCTTATCGCCTTGAGCAAAACCATGACCACCATAGCTTTTGCTCTTGCCCTGAACGGTGACATACCCACAGGAGCCAGTGCCCGTGATGATAACCGCCCCATCCTGCCCTTCATGGGCACCAATACAGGCGGTGTGCAAATCCGTGGTCAGGTACATTTTTTTAAAGGGGTGCTGCCAACCACTGATCTGTTCATACAAGCTCGGCAAATTAACCCCGGCCAGACCTAAACCGGCCACCAGCTCATGAACGCTGTGCAAATTCATAGAGGCATCGCGCAACGCCTGTTGGGTCGACATCATGATCGACTCCAAGGTGCGCTCCAGACCATGCAAGGGGTTGGCGGGCCCGCCAAGGCCAGTGCCCAAGACTCCATGCGTGGGGCTATAAATGGTCGCCCGGCATTTGGTTCCCCCGCCGTCGATACCAATAAATAGCTGTTCCTGCGTTGCCGCGTCTACCCTCATTACCAGACCTCTATACCTTAATTCAATCCGGGCAAAAACGCTGTACGCACCTTGCCTCAAACCACCTGCTCTTTCATGTTGAAATTATGTTACCCAATTAATGACAGCGTTGTCATTAACTTTTTTAGAATTTATCAACAAAAACCCCATTTGCGGTATAGCTATCTGATATTATTATGGTTTGCTAATTTTAAGCACCTAGCTAAATACACCAAAAAGACAGGCATTCCTGGCAAGAAAAAGCAAAGCTTGTACTTTTAAGGGGGAGTAACTATATTTAGTTACAAATAAAGATGTAACCATTTTCAGTTACTTTCAATTAAGTAACCAAACTGCACGGAGATCTATGTCCACGGCCAATTACACAGTACTGAGCGGCGATATTGTCGGCTCCAGCGAGCAGGCAGGCGCACAATACGACGGTCTGCTTTATACCTTGGAGCAAGGCTTGCGCGCCCTGTGCGAACGCTTTGATGGGCACTTCAACATTTACCGCGGCGATGCTTTTCAATGCATTCTTGGCAAGGCCCCTGTCCCTTTACAAGCGACCTTGATGTTACGTCTTTATTTGCGCAGCCATGCCCTTGATGCCCGTGTTAGCGAAGCTATAGGGCCAATTGATAACTATCGCCAGGATGTAAAAACCGCCACCGGCGCCGCCCTGATGCTCTCCGGTAAGGGACTGGATACGATTAAAAACAAGCGCCTGAGTCTAAGCCTCTATCAAAGCCCCTTGAGCGCCAGCTTTGCCTTAAACATCCGCTTCCTTGACCATCTAATTAACCACACCAGTCAAAAGCAGGCCCAGGCCCTGTACTGGTATCACTGGCTGGAAAACAAGGATCATGCCGCTATTGCTGCTCAGCTGGGCAGCTCACGAGCCAATGTCACCAAATTACTCAATGCCGGGCAATATCATTTGCTCGATGAATTTCTAGCGGTCGCCGCCAAGGAGTACACACATGAATGAGCAAATCGCCCTGCTGCTTGGGCTGTTGTTGGCCCATGTGGTCGCCGACTTTTTTTTACAACCCTTAAGCTGGGTTCACCAGCGCAATAAACGCCATTTTAAATCCCCTAAGTTGGTGTTGCATACCTTGGTGCACGGAGCTCTGAGCGGCGCCTTATTGTGGGCCTGGGAGTGCTATTACGGCCTCGGTGATTGGCTCCCTGTGCTGGCGGCCACCGCACTTATTATGACCAGCCACTGGCTGATTGATGTTGCCAAATCCTACAGCAGCCGTGGCTTTGTGCCCTTTATTGTCGACCAAGGCGCGCACATTCTTATTCTTGTGGCGCTAAGCTGCTATTTAACGGATGCCGATACACTCGGCCAGTGGTTTAACGCTCAGCTGATGCACAGTAATACTTATGTGCTGTTGCTCGCCTATTTATTAGTGCTTAACCCCAGTTCCGTGGCCATTCGTATGCTGCTGGAGCGCTGGCACCTGCCCGCCAGCATCGCTGCTGATAAGAGAACAACGCTACCACAGGCCGGGCACAGCATCGGCCTGTTAGAGCGCCTGCTTATGCTGACCTTTATCATAATCGATGAATTGGCTGGGGTGGGATTTGTGCTTGCAGCCAAGTCGGTCTTTCGCTTTGGCGATTTAACCAATGCCAAGGATAAACAACTTACCGAGTATGTGATGTTAGGCACCCTACTCAGCGTGGTGATCACACTCGGTATCGGCCTGGCGGCCCGTGCCTTACTGATAAGCTAAACTTTCAAATCCAAAACAAAAAAAGCCCGTTTTTAACGGGCTTTTTTTTGTGGTCACTCTATGGGCGTTATTTTACGCCGAGTTCGCGTAAACGCTCCTGCAAATAACTGTCGGCGGTGTAACGCTCAGACAGCACCACATCTGGGCGTGGGTGCAAAAACAGGGGTAACGAGATACGCGACTTGGTCGAAGCCTTACCCGTTGGGTTAATTACCCTGTGAATAGTCGATGGGAAGTAACCACCAGATGCCTCTTGCAGCATATCGCCAATATTGATGATCAGATTACCAAAGTCGCTTGGAACATCCAGCCAGCCACCCTCTTTGGTTTGCACCTGTAACCCCGGCTCGTTCGCCGCAGGCAGCACGGTCAGCAGGTTGATATCGCCATGAGCGGCGGCACGAATGGCGCCCGGCTCTTCATCGCCCGTCATCGGTGGATAGTGCAAAATACGCAGCAGGGTTTGCTCCGAATTCTTGATCATGTCTTTAAGGTCAATGGAGAACTTAGCCTGTACATCCGCCGGCGCATGGGCCTGCACCCAGCTCAGTAATTCGCTGGCAAACTCATTGGCCAAGCGATAATACTCACGAATTTTCTCTTCCAGCTGCTCAGGTACCCGGCCCTTAGGATAGACATGGTAGTATTCTTTGATGTCTTTAACCTTGCAGCCTTTGGCCACTTCACTTATCTCGGGTGGGAAATAACCGTCCTGAGTTTGTTTATCAAAAAGAAACTCATGCTTTTGCTCTGAGTTAAAAAAAGCCTGCCAATCCTGATAAATTGACTCCACCAGCGATTGTGGGATCGGATGGTTGGTTAACACCCCAAAACCGGTATTGCGAAGCGATTCGACAAATTCGGCTGGCGCGTTCGGCGATTGATAGTCCACTGTCGGTAAGTGCATGGTTATTTCACCTGTTTGTTATAGCGCGAGAAGCACTGACTGTGCTTAATTTTAGCGCCAGAGCTTAGTCAAAGCCACTTTAGATCATAAGGACAATTGTCCGCTAAAGGCAGGGCTCTGCAACTTGCTTGCGGCAGATCAACACCCCGCCATCCATCTTGGCGGCTTATCCTTGCAGGCATAAAAAAACCCGATAACAAATCGGGCTTTTTCTAAGAGTAATCTGGAGCTTAGTCCTTTACCTGCCAGTTCAGCATTTCACCGGCACAAATAGGAATGACCTTGTCTTCTCCCAGCGGGTAGCTTTGCGGCACTTGCCACGGCTCACGTACCAGGGTCACTGTATCTGTATTGCGGGCAATGCCGTAGAAATCAGGACCGAAGTGGCTGGCAAAGGCTTCCAGCTTGTCCAAGGCACCGGCCTGTTCAAAGGCTTCAGCATATAGCTCAAGTGGCGCGTGCGCCGTGTATGCACCGGCACAACCACAAGCCGCTTCTTTTTTGTCCTTAAGGTGTGGCGCCGAGTCGGTGCCCAAGAAGAACTTGCTGTTACCACTGGTGGCGGCTTCGATCAGGGCTTCCTGATGGGTATTACGCTTAAGGATAGGCAAGCAGTAATAATGCGGACGAATGCCACCGGCAAGCATATGGTTGCGGTTATAAAGCAGGTGATGCGCGGTAATGGTCGCCGCCACATTGGCCGAGGCCGAGCTTACAAACTCAACCGCATCCTTGGTAGTGATGTGCTCTAACACCACTTTAAGCTCAGGGAAGTCCTTCACTACCTTCTTCAGTTTGGTTTCGATAAAGACCTTTTCACGGTCGAAAATATCGATACTTGAATCGGTCACCTCACCGTGAACCAACAACAGCATGCCTACTTCCTGCATGGCTTCAAGCACAGGGTAGATGTTTTCGATATCGGTCACACCTGAGTCCGAGTTGGTGGTCGCACCGGCTGGATATAGCTTGGCAGCAACGATTTTCCCCGATGCCTTGGCTTTGCGAATTTCATCAGCCGTGGTGTTATCCGTGAGATACAGCACCATCAGGGGTTCAAAATGCGCCTTTGGCCCCGCAGCCATAATGCGATCACGATAAGCTAGCGCCGTGTCTGTACAGGTCGCCGGCGGTACCAGGTTAGGCATGATGATGGCGCGGCCGATATAGCGGCTGGCGTCTCTTACCGTGTCTTTTAGTTGCTCGCCATCACGAAGGTGAATGTGCCAATCATCAGGACGAGTAAGGGTAATACGTTGCGGGGTATGTGTCATTGCGCTTATCCACTAGAAATTTAGTGTGATCTTATGAGGGAAGGCTGTGAAAGTAAAGGGTGAGAAAGGCTTAAAAAAGAGCGGACATTTATAACGTCCGCTCTTTTATGACTCTTTTTGCTAGGCGCTTAATTCTTGGCGCAGCTCCTTGGTGGCAATCACCATGTTTTGCAGGGCCTCACGGGTTTCCGGCCAGGCTCGGGTTTTCAAGCCGCAATCCGGGTTCACCCACAGGCGCTCAACCGGAACTTTCGCCGCCGCCTTGTGGATCAAGTCCTTGATCCATTTGACCTCAGGCACATTCGGAGTATGGATATCATACACCCCAGGGCCAATATCATTGGGGTAATCGAAGTGTTCAAAGGCATCGAGCAGCTCCATGTTCGAGCGCGATGTCTCTATGGTGATCACATCCGCATCCATGGCGGCAATGGCGCCAATAATGTCGTTGAACTCGCTGTAACACATATGAGTGTGAATTTGCGTGCTGTCATCAACGCCGCTGGCCGACACTCGGAAGGCATAGGCCGCCCAATCAAGGTAACTTTGCCACTGGCTGGCTTTAAGTGGCATACCCTCGCGAAACGCCGGTTCATCGATTTGAATCACCTTAATGCCCGCATCCTGTAGATCCACCACCTCGTCGCGCAGCGCCAGGGCAATTTGCTTAGCTATGGACGGCTTATCCAGATCATCGCGCACAAAAGACCAGAACAAAATAGTCACAGGACCCGTGAGCATGCCCTTCATATGCTTGTCGGTGAGCGACTGCGCATACAGGGTCCATTGTAATGTCATAGGCGCGGCACGAGACACATCACCCCAGATCAAAGGCGGCTTCACACAGCGGGTGCCATAACTTTGTACCCAACCGAACTGGCTAAAGGCAAAACCATGGAGCAATTCACCGAAGTATTCGACCATGTCGTTACGCTCCGCCTCACCATGCACCAATACATCTATATCCAGTGCTTCTTGCTCACGCACCGCGTATTGAATTTGTTCCTGCATCTGCTGCTCATAAGCCTGGGCACTTAACTCCCCAGCCTTAAAGTCGCGACGGGCCTTACGAATATCCGATGTCTGCGGGAAGGAGCCAATAGTAGTAGTCGGCAACAGTGGCAATTGCAGGGCCGCCTTCTGTTTTTCAGCACGCACCGCAAACTCGCTTTGACGTTGACCGTGATCCAAACTTAACTGAGCCACACGCTGCTGCACTTGCGCGTTGTTTACCCTGCTTGAAGTACGGCGGTTTTTCACCGGTGCACTATAAGCGTCGATATCTTGCGTGTTGCAGCGCTCCAGAGCCACTTTCAGCAAATTAAGCTCTTCGCCTTTTTGCTTGGCAAAGGCCAACCAGCTTTTCAATTCACCGTCCAGCAGTTGCTCTTGCTCCAAGTCCACCGGGGTATGCAATAAAGAGCAAGATGGCGCCAGCCACAATGAATCACCACGCTGGGCGGCAATATCTTGCACCTGCTCATAGATGGCACTGAGATCGGCGCGCCAAATATTACGGCCGTTGATCACCCCAAGAGACAACACCCGCTGCTCGCCAAGGGCTTTGTCCAGCGCTTCAATGTTTTGCGGTGTAGCCACCAAGTCGAAATGCGCGCCATCGATGGCATACTCACTGATATCTTTTAAGTAGGCGCTCACCTCATCAAAATAAGTCGCCAGCAGCAGCTTCACGCCCTGATTTGCCAAGGCGGCGAAGCTTTTAGTTAAAGCGCTGCGGTAGTGGGTATCCAGCTCCAAGGCCAAAATTGGCTCATCGATTTGCACCCACTCCACCCCTTGTGCCGCCAACTTGGCCAGCACCTGTTGATACACTGGCAATAGGCGCTCCAACAAGGTGAGCTTATCGAACTCTTCCCCGGCGCATTTAGCCAGGTACAAATAGGTAACCGGGCCAACCAGCACGGGCTTGACCTTATGCCCTAAATTCTGCGCTTCTTCTACCTGCTCAAAAAGTTCGTTAAAGCTCAGCGCAAACTGCTGCTCGGCACTTAGCTCGGGCACAATATAGTGGTAGTTGGTATTAAACCATTTGGTCATCTCACTGGCGGCACAGGCGCAGCCCGTTGGTGCACGACCACGGCCGATACGGAACAGGGTGTCCAGTGCATTGCTGCTGTCGCTTTGATGGCGCGCCGGAATGGCTCCTACCAGCATAGAGGTAGATAGCACCTGATCGTACCAGGCAAAGTCGCCCACCGGCACAAGCTCTATGCCCGCCTCGCTTTGCATTGCCCAATTTTCTTGGCGGATTTGCGCACCGCGCTGGCGCAGCTCTTCCTGAGTAATATCGCCAGCCCAGTAGGCCTCGATAGCAAATTTCAATTCGCGGCGTTTGCCGATACGGGGAAAACCTAAGTTATGTATACGTGCCATGATGTAAATATCCGTTTAGCTGTTTAGATGGCTAAACATTACCTCTCAGATCTTGGGGACACAAACGAAGCTTACTCACATTGCTAATGAATTAAATTCATATCAGCGCGTTAACTCACCGCTGAATAAATTTAAAAACAGAGAAAATAGACATTTTTCACAATGAATTTTATCTTTTAATAGCCAACTGAGTATAAAAGTGATAATTTTTTAGCCGTCTAGACTTTTATACATTTATCCAGCTCGGTTTAGTCGCAATCATTATGAGATATGTGACTGGCTTTTATGAGATTTACTAAAGATGATTGAAATTAAACACCTTAAAACCATAGCCACCTTGAAAGAAACCGGTTCTTTAGTGAATACCGCCCGTGAATTATTTCTAACCCAGTCAGCTTTATCTCATCAAATCAAAGACTTGGAAAACAAGCTGGATTGTCAGCTGTTTGAGCGTAAAACCCATCCGGTGCGCTTTACCCCTCAAGGCATGCTGCTATTAGAACTGGCGCAGGATGTGTTACCTAAGGTCGAAGCCACCAAATGCCGCCTGAAAGAAAGTTTAAATCAGCCTATTTCGCAACTGCGCCTAAGTGTGGAATGCCACGCCTGTTTTCACTGGTTGCTGCCGACCATTAAAGAATTCAATAATTTCTGGCCCGATATACATGTGGATTATGAACGCGGGTTTAGTTATGACGCCATTCCCGAGCTGCTTGATGGGGATTTAGATCTGGTTCTGACCTCGGACATTCGTGAGCCGGATCGCTTGGAATTTGCCCACCTGTTTGATTTTAAACTTAAGCTTATCGTGGCGCCGGACCACCCCTTGGCCAATAAAGCTTATGTGACCGCCTTAGATTTAAAAGATGAGACCATCATCTCCTACCCTATTCCGCGGGAACGACAGGATATATTCAAACACTTTATTCAAAATGCCCGTTTCGATGGCACCTTAAAAACCGTGGATCAGGGCTTGTTGATTTTCCAATTGGTCAGTGCAGGCATGGGCGTAGCCGCCCTGCCGGATTGGCTGGTGACGCCCTATGAGGCGCAGGGCTTGATCAAGTCAATTCCTTTAGGCGCCCTGGGATTGAACCGCCCCATGTATTTGGCGATGAAAAAAGAAATGAAGGACAACCCGGTTTACCGCCACTTCCTTAATACCTGTAAGCAAAATAACAGCCGCAAATAATTTGTTGCAGCGACAATAAAAAAGGAGCCCCTGGCTCCTTTTAATACCAATTCTGTTAAGTATGTGATCAGATATAGCGCTGGATAAATGATGTGATAACAAGGCGGAATTTTTTTTATGTAGTTATTCTCGGCTTTGGCTCCTGCGCCGCTCTACCGCCTACATCCGTGTAGGCGTACATCGAAAAATTTCAACACAGTTAGCACGATATTTAGCCCGCTAGGGTGATTAGCTATTTAAGTGAATTGGTATAATCTTTATACCGGATTGTCGATGTCAATAAAGGTTACATCCAAACCAAACTCATCCGCTAAAAACTCCCCCAGCGCCTTAGCACCATAGCGCTCGGTGGCGTGGTGCCCGGCGGCAAAGAAATCTATGCCCTGCTCGGTGGAACTATGTATGGTTTGCTCCGAGGCCTCGCCGGTCAGGTAGGCATCCAAACCTTGCGCCGCCGCCAAGTCGATATAACCCTGACCACCGCCGGTACACAGGCCTATGGTTTCAATCACCTCAGAGCGCACCACAGAGCTGAGCGGCGTGCGCCCGAGCACGGATTCAATGCGCTTGGCAAATTCATCGCCACTGACAGGCTCGTTGAGCTTACCCCACACCGGCACGCTAACTGGTCCCGGCTCCATGCCGCCCAGGATCTCGATGCCCAGTAGCTTAGCAAGCTGGGCGTTATTACCTAGCTCGGGGTGCACATCCAAGGGTAAGTGGTAGGCGAACAGGTTAATATCCGCCGCCAGCAGCGCTTTTAGGCGGCGCTTTTTCATGCCACTGATCACTTGCGACTCACCCTTCCAAAAGTAGCCATGGTGCACAACCAGGGCATCGGCTTGCAGCTCTATGGCCTTATCAACCAAGGCCTGACTGGCGGTCACTCCGGTGACGATTTTTTTAATATGCTCGTTGCCTTCAACCTGCAGACCATTGGGACAAAAGTCTTTGATTTGCTCCGGTGCCAGCTTGGCATTCAAAATAGCGAGTAGCTCGTTGCGTTTCATAATCACCTCATGACCTAATTTAGGCCTAAATTTTCCCGTCATTGGCGGAAAAAATAAAGGAAATTAGCAATTTCGCCACAAAAAATTGAAAATCCCAGGACAAATGGGTATAAATATATACTTGTAATAAAATTAACCTGCGTTAACGACTAGGATCTTTTGATGAGTAAACTAGACAAAACAGAAGTGTTAGCTGCTTTTGAAGCTGCGTATGAAGCGGCGAATGGCAAAAAGCCAGAAATCACCACCAAGCCTGGCTGGTACAGCATTGATGGCGGCAAAAACATGCGCCTTGCTGAGGTAGCTGAACTTACTGAAGAGCTTACTTCTGGTAAAACAGAAACAGTCGCTAAAGTAGAAGAAAAGGCTCCTGCCAAAGCAAGCAAAAAAACAACAACCAAAAAAGCGGCTCCTGCGGCAAAAGCAACTGAGAAAAAGGCTGCCTTTACTGTCGTTAGTGAAAACAAAGATGGTTTCACTGCCGAAGAATTTTGGATTAAAGAGCTTGCAGAGAAAGAGCACGACTGTCGCCTACCGCGTGGCGTTGTCTAATTCACCTTCTGCTTTAATAAAAAAAGCCGCTTAAAGCGGCTTTTTTTATGTCTACTCGCCTAATTCAGGCTCTGGTACACGCACCCAGCCTTCCATTAAGCGGCGGGCACTGCGGCTCATGCTGACACTGTGCACATCAGCCTGACCATCAAGCATATTTACCGCTGCACCCACTTGCAGCGTGCCCGAAGGGTGGCCAAAGGTCAGCGACTGGCGTGCTACACCACCTGCAGCCAGGTTCACCAAGGTGCCTTCGATGGCGGCCGCGGTAGCGATGGCAACGGCGGCGGTGCCCATCATGGCATGGTGCAGCTTACCCATGGACAAGGCGCGAACCTGTACATCTATATCTGCCGCATCAATGCGCTTGCCGCTGGATGCCACATAGCTGCTTGCCGGTGCCACCATGGCGATTTTCGGCGTATGCTGGCGCGTTTTCGCCTCTTCAATATCACTGATCAGCCCCATTTGCACTGCACCATAAGCACGAATACGCTCAAAGCGTGCTAAGGCCTGCTCATCATTATTGATATCGTCCTGCAGCTCTGCCCCGCTGTAACCCAGCTCGCTGGCATTCACGAAAATAGTAGGGATACCGGCATTGATAAAACTTGCCTGTAGCTCGCCCTCGCCCGGCACCACTAAGGTATCGACCAGGTTACCCGTTGGCAGTACTGCACCATCACCTACAGGCGATAAGAAGTCGACCTTCACCTCAGCGGCGGGAAAGGTCACACCATCGAGTTCAAAGTCACCAAGCTCTTGCACCAAGCCATCACACATAGGCACATGAGCGACAATGGTTTTGTGAATATTGGCCTGCCAGATCCGCACTTCGGTGATGCCATTTTCACAAATGCGTGACGCATCCACCAAGCCATTATTAATGGCAAAGGCACCCACCGCAGCGGTTAGGTTGCCACAGTTACCGCTCCAATCGATAAACGGCTTATCAATAGCAACCTGGCCAAACAGGTAGTCAACATCATGATCCGCCTTATCGCTTTTCGATAAGATCACCGTTTTACTGGTACTGGATGTCGCCCCACCCATGCCATCGGTATGTTTGCCGTACGGATCCGGGCTGCCGATGACGCGCAAAAGCAAGGCATCACGATAGGCGCCCGGCTGCTGCGCTTGTGCAGGCAAGTCATGCAGTGCAAAGAACACCCCTTTACTGGTGCCTCCGCGCATATAGGTTGCCGGTATTTTTAGCTGTTGTGTCATTATTAACCTCAAAAAAAGGTGAGATCCCACCTCTAAAAATGGGCTCTCACCTTCTGCAATTTATACTGAGCCTTCAAGGAAGTCCTGCGCAAAGCGTTGCAATACACCGCCTGCACTGTAGATGGACAATTCCTCTTGGGTATCAAGGCGACATTTGGTGGTAATAGTCAGCTGTTCACCATTGGCGCGGGTGATCTGCACTTGCATATCCGCACCCGGTGCTGGCTCGCCTAACACCGTATAGGTCTCGCTACCATCAAGGTTAAAGGTCTTACGGTTTTCACCCGCTTTAAACTCCAGAGGTAACACACCCATGCCAATCAAGTTGGTACGGTGAATACGCTCGAAACCTTCGGCGATGATCACTTCCACACCCGCTAGGCGAACGCCTTTGGCTGCCCAGTCACGGCTTGAACCCTGACCATAGTCGGCACCGGCAACGATACATAGCGGTTGCTTACGCTCCATATAGGTTTCAATGGCTTCCCACATACGAGTAACCTGGCCTTCTGGCTCAATACGCGCCAGTGAACCTTGCTTCACCTCACCGTTTTCATCGCGCACCATTTCGTTAAACAGCTTAGGGTTTGCGAAGGTGGCACGTTGCGCCGTTAGGTGGTCACCACGGTGCGTGGCGTACGAGTTAAAGTCTTCTTCAGGCAGACCCATTTTCGCCAGGTATTCGCCGGCCGCACTGCTGGCCAGAATCGCATTCGATGGTGACAAGTGGTCGGTGGTGATGTTGTCACCTAGCACCGCCAGTGGACGCATGTCTTTCATGGTACGTGGTGCCGCAAGCGCCCCTTCCCAATAAGGTGGACGACGAATATAGGTGCTCATTTCGCGCCAGTCATACAGTGGATTGTTCTTTTCACCGTAATCCACGTCTAAATCGAACATGGGTTCGTACACCTGACGGAAGTGCTCTGGCTTCACGCTCTTGGCAATAACCGCATCGATTTCTTCGTCGCTTGGCCATAGATCCTTCAAGGTAATAGGCTGACCTTGCTTATCATATCCCAGGGCATCTTTTTCGATATCGAAACGTATAGTACCGGCAATGGCATACGCCACCACCAATGGCGGTGAGGCCAGGAAGGCCTGTTTAGCATAGGGGTGGATACGGCCGTCAAAGTTACGGTTACCTGAGAGTACCGCCGTCGCGTAAAGGTCGCGCTCGATCACTTCTTGCTGGATTTTCGGGTCTAACGCGCCACTCATGCCGTTACATGAGGTACAGGCAAAACCCACTACGCCAAAGCCCAGGGCTTCCAGCTCAGGAAGAAGGTTCGCTTCTTCTAAATAAAGTTTTACCGCTTTTGAACCCGGTGCCAGTGAGGTTTTCACCCAAGGCTTGCGCACTAAGCCAAACTTGTTGGCGTTACGGGCTAACAAGGCTGCGGCAATCACGTTGCGCGGGTTAGAGGTATTGGTACAGCTGGTGATAGCGGCGATAATGACCGCGCCATCCGGCATCAGGCCCTCTTCTTGCTCAACATGCTTGGCGATACCACGGGCTTGCAAGTCCGCCGTCGCTAAACGGGCATGCGGGTTTGATGGACCGGCCAGATTACGACCCACAGAGGACAAATCAAAGCTTAATACGCGCTCGTATTTCGCACCCGTCATGGCATCGGCCCACAAACCAGTTTCTTTGGCGTACTGTTCAACCAGCTTCACCTGCTCGTCTTCACGGCCAGTCAGTTTCAAATAGTCGATAGTTTGCTCATCGATATAGAACATGGCCGCCGTGGCACCGTATTCCGGTGTCATATTCGAGATGGTGGCACGATCGCCCAGAGTCAGATGCGAGGCACCCTCTCCGAAGAATTCAAGGTAACTTGAAACCACACGCTCTTTACGTAGGAATTCGGTCAGCGCCAGTACGATATCTGTGGCGGTAATGCCCGGCTGCGGCTTACCCGTCAACTCAACACCAATAATGTCCGGCAGGCGCATGTAAGAGGCACGACCCAGCATCACGCTTTCGGCTTCAAGACCACCTACACCCACGGCGATTACGCCCAGCGCATCAACATGCGGGGTATGACTGTCGGTACCTACCAGGGTATCCGGGAAGGCGACGCCATCACGTACCTGGATCACCGGCGACATCTTCTCCAGGTTGATCTGGTGCATGATGCCGTTACCCGGCGGGATCACATCAACGTTTTTAAACGCTGTTTTGGTCCAGTTAATAAAGTGGAATCTGTCTTCGTTACGACGGTCTTCAATGGCACGGTTCTTTTCAAACGCGTCTGGGTCAAAGCCCGGTGCTTCGACCGCCAACGAGTGGTCAACGATCAATTGGGTCGGTACCACGGGGTTTACCTTGGCCGGATCGCCGCCTTTGGCAGCAATGGCATCACGCAGACCGGCAAGATCCACCAGCGCCGTTTGACCAAGAATATCGTGACAAACCACGCGGGCCGGGAACCAAGGGAAATCATGCTCGCGCTTACGATAAATAAGTTGCTCTAGGCTTTGCGTTAAATCGTCTGGGTTACAACGGCGAACCAGGTTCTCGGCAAGCACTTTAGAGGTATAAGGCAAGCCATCGTAGGCGCCAGGTTCGATTGCATCAACGGCCGCTCGGGTATCGTAATAAACCAGCTCTGAGCCCGGCAGCGTCTTACGGTATTGGGTATTCATAATCATCTCTACATTGCGAATGGATGTGGTGCGCCAACGAATGTGCCGCACCGACAGGCAAGGTGGCTAAGCCGTGGCTTAGCGCTCGCTTAGCTCAGGTACAGGGCGCGCTTCTGGGCCGATATAACCCGCACTTGGGCGGATAATACGGTTGTTAGCACGCTGCTCTTTCACGTGTGCAGTCCAGCCCGTTACGCGACTCATTACAAAGATAGGCGTAAACAATTTGGTTGGAATGCCCATAAAGTGATAGGCCGAAGCGTGGAAGAAATCGGCATTACAGAATAGCTTCTTCTCGCGCCACATCACTTCTTCACAACGTACAGACACAGGGTAAAGCACATCATCGCCTACCTCTTGAGCCAAACGCTCTGACCATTTTTTGATGATCACATTACGCGGATCGCTTTCACGGTAAATCGCATGACCGAAGCCCATGATCTTCTCTTTGCGCTCAAGCATGCCCATCAGCTCCTGCTCGGCTTCATCGGCATTGCTGAAACGCTCAATCAGTTCCATCGCCGCTTCGTTAGCACCACCGTGCAATGGACCACGCAGTGAACCGATAGCACCGGTTACGCATGAATGAATGTCAGACAGGGTTGACGCACATACGCGAGCGGTGAAGGTTGAGGCGTTAAACTCGTGCTCTGCATAGAGAATCAAAGACACATTCATCACGTCTGCAAACAACTGCGATGGCGCTTTGTCGTGTAACAGATGTAGGAAGTGAGCGCCCACCGAATCGTCATCGGTTTCAACGTCAATGCGCACGCCATCGTGGCTAAAGCGGTACCAGTAACAGATGATGCTTGGGAAAATAGCAACCATGCGATCGATGGCATCATTGGCCTGGTCGAAATCGGTTTCCATTTCCAGGTTACCCAGCATAGAACAGCCGGTACGCATCACATCCATTGGGTGCGCATCTTTTGGAATGGCTTCTAGCACTGTTTTAAGTGCCGCCGGTAGGCCGCGCAGTGATTTAAGCTTGGCTTTGTATTCAACCAATTCACCTGCGGTAGGTAGCTCACCGCGCGAAAGTAAAAAGGCCACTTCTTCGAACTGTACTTTATCCGCCAGCTCGCTGATGTCATAACCACAATAAGTCAGGCCTGAACCTGTTTTACCTACCGTACAAAGGGCTGTTTGACCCGCTTCTTGACCGCGCAGACCCGCGCCACCTAATGCTTTATCTACCATAATAATTCTCCTGAATTTTTCCTGTTGAAACTCGGTTACTTATTCTTGCCTTCGGCAAAAAGGGCATCGAGTTTTTGTTCGTATTCGTGATAGCCAAGATAATCGTACAGCTCCATACGAGTTTGCATGGTGTCTATTACGGCTTTTTGATCGCCGTTAGCCAGAATCGATTTGTATACGTTTTCTGCCGCCTTGTTCATGGCACGGAATGCCGACAATGGGTAAAGCACCATGTCCACACCCCACTCGCCTAGCTCTTTGCAGTTCCACAATTCGGTTTTACCGAACTCGGTGATGTTCGCAAGGATTGGCACGTCTAAGGCGTCGGCAAAGGCGCGGTAATGCTCTTCGGTTTGTACCGCTTCGGCAAAGATACCGTCGGCACCGGCGGCCACATAAGCCTTGGCACGTGCAATAGCGGCTTCTAAGCCTTCTTGGGCAAATGAGTCGGTACGAGCCATGATGAAGAAATCTGGGTCGGTACGGGCATCTACCGCCGCTTTAATACGGTCGACCATTTCTTCAACGGGAACGATTTCTTTATTTGGACGGTGACCACAGCGCTTTTGCGCCACCTGGTCTTCGATGTGCACCGCAGCGGCACCGGCTTTTTCCATATCGCGGATGGTCTTGGCAATGTTAAATGCACCGCCCCAACCCGTGTCGATATCCACCATTAGCGGTAAGTCGCAGGCCGAGGTAATACGCTGTACATCGGCAATCACATCGTTCAATGAAGTCATACCTAAGTCAGGCAGACCGTATGAGGCGTTGGCCACGCCACCACCGGACAGATAAATAGCCTGATGGCCTAGTTGTTTAGCCATCATGGCACAGTAAGCATTGATAGTGCCGACAATCTGCAATGGCTGATTGGCTGTTAATGCGTCTCTAAATTTTTTTCCTGCGGACATTGTAAACTCCTGCTCTGTGAACGGTTGCGGTTATTGCGCCGCGTTAAATTTATTTTCTATGTTATTCATTGAATAGCTGATATGTCGCTTCATCAACATCTCAGCCAATTCGCCATCACGATTTTCAATGGCGTTAATAATAGCCAAATGTTCGTCAAATGCTTTGGAAACTCGAGGGCCCGTCATCCCCATTTGCACTCGGTACATGCGAATAAGCTGATATAAATCGTGAATTAGCAAATTAAATAGGTGCTCGTTTTTTGAACCCTTAATGATGCGATAGTGAAAATCCAGGTCGCCAGCCTCTTGGTAATAGGACTCCCCCTCTTTCACTCGTTGCTCATTAAGATGCTTGTTTAACAAGGCTTTAATATTGGCAATTTCCTCGTCGCTCATGTTCTGCGCGGCAAGCCGACAGGCCAAACCTTCGAGGGCGGCACGCACCTGATACACCTCGATAAGGCGCTCCGGCGTCAAGGCCACCACGCGACAACCGACATTGGCTTTGCGCTCAACCAGGTTGCAGGCTTCTAAACGGTTTAAGGCATCGCGCAGGGTGGCGCGCGATACACCATAGCGTTTTGCCAATTCCGGCTCGGAAATTTTCGACCCCTGTGCCACGTCTCCCTCGACGATGGCGCGGCGCAGCTCCACAAAGACTTGGTCTACTGCGGTTGTCACCTGGTTTTGCGGTTCTATTGATTCATTAGTCACGGATTGATTGCTCACGCCTTTCTCAAATTGTCGACAATCTTGGCACCTACTATGGGAGAGGATGGGGATATTGTCAACCGTAGCCACCTTATATTGTCGACATAAATCCTGTTTATACCGGCTGAAGTTAGCACTTTGTGTAAAATTGAAACAAAAATGTCGACACTTTAAAAACATCGGCATTCACTATGGTGATGCGATACACTATGCCTAGATTATTTGCCCGTCATTACCCTATCTATGAACATCAACACCTATATCCCTGATGCTTTTATTGAAGATGTTAAAAGCTATTTGCCCGATCACCTTGAACTAGAAGACTTTATTAACGCCTGCCAAACCCCGCTAAAACGTGCGGTGCGGGTTAATACGCTAAAGATGTCGACCGAGGAGTTTGAGCAAGTATGTAGTGAGCGCAACTGGCAAATAGTCCAGGTGCCCTGGTGTGAAGAAGGTTATTGGTTAGAGCGCCCCGAGCAGGAAGAAGAGGCCCTGCCTTTGGGCAAAACCGATTTGCACTTAAGTGGCTGCATCTATGTACAAGAGGCCAGCTCCATGCTGCCACCTACCGCCTTAAAAGAAACCTTGAACAATGCCTTTGGCGTTACCCATACAGTACTGGATATGGCTGCGGCCCCAGGCAGTAAAACCTCACAGTTAGTGGCCATGCTTGATAATGAGGGCTTCTTAGTCGCCAACGAATATTCCTCGTCACGTTTAAAGGCACTGAGCGCTACCCTTAAACGCGTCGGCGCCCATAATGTTGGGCTCACGCATTTTGATGGCGCCGTATTTGGCGATTATATGCCGGAGATGTTCGACGCCATTTTATTGGATGCCCCATGCTCCGGCGAAGGCACGGTGCGTAAAGATGCCGATGCGTTAAAAAACTGGTCGTTGCAATCGAATATCGATATCGCCGAGGTACAGAAATCGCTGATCAAAAGTGCTTTCCATGCCCTTAAGGTTGGCGGCACCTTGGTTTATTCCACCTGTACTCTGACTCCGGTAGAAAATCAGACGGTGTGCCAGTACCTGCTCGACGAGTTTGATGGCTTAATCGAAGTAGAGCCGCTGAATGATTTGTTTACCGGCGCAGAAAAAGCGGCGACACAGGAAGGCTATCTGCATATCTGGCCACAGCTGTTCGACAGCGAAGGTTTCTTTATTGCCAAGTTTAAGAAAACCGGAGCCAAAGCGGTCAGCGAGCCGAAACGTAAAAAAGGCGCCTTCCCTTTTGCGCCAATGCCAGCGAAACAACTGCAAGAATTTATGCAGTATCTTAAAAAGCAGTTTGGGATAAAAGCCTTACCCGGCACTGTGTATAGCCGTGATAAGGAAGTCTGGTTGTTCCCGGATGCGGAGAGTGTGCAGTTGTTTGAGGCGGTTAAATACTCCCGCATCGGTATCTTGATCGGCACCACACACAAAAATGGCGTGCGTCTTGAACATGAATTTGGCAGTTGCCTAGGTAAACTGGCCAACAAAAACATCATTGAATTAACTGCCGAGCAAGGCGCCGACTACTTTAATGGCAAAGATGTGCGCCTAAGCGAGCCAAGTGCGGCTCAAGGCGAGGTGATCATCCGCTTAAATGGGGCCAGTGTCGGTCTTGGTAAGTGCAGAAGAATAAAATAAAAAACTCCCTGGCTCGGGATCTGGTGCTGGATGGGCGGTTAATAACTTGGGTATAACTTGGGTATAAGGGGTATAAAAAAACACCAGTTATTTTTACAGTTTTTCACAAAGACCAGTAACACACTGTTTTAAATGCATTTTAATCTTGTTCATTTATTTCACTTTTTGCAGTGTGTTAACTACAATTAAGAAGACTTTCGCTTCTCCCGTACGAATGTGAACAGTTTATTTAGTTAGCGCACGGCTCATCAAGAGCCATTCCCCTAGGCCCAGGACAATGCGGATTCGTCCTGGGCGTTTTTTATTCCACTTTTAAATTTTCACAATAAACTTCAAGCTGTTGCGAGAAATTATTGCGGCGTTTCTGCGTCCTTAATCGAGTTCATACTCGGTGCAGCTGCCATCACTGTGTAGCAAGCGATAGCGACTCAGCTCACCCTGCTCCAACTCAATCAGGCTGATCGCTGCCTGGCTCACCAAATGCTTTTGCGGACCCGTGGTGGTATCGTGCTTATCGACCTTCATTTGCCAACGTTTAGTAAACATATTCAAGGGGCTGCGCGGCGAATAGAGTATGGAGTCGAGCCTATCCAAAAAGTTAATCAGCTTACGAGGAAATTCATTTTTAATGCCACTGGCGGTCAGCTGCCAAATACGGTTATCACGCTCACCAAAGCGCGCCTTTACTGAAAAGCAAAAGGAGTAATGCACATCGCCGGAGAGAATAATGGTTTCTACCGGTGTCTCTAAACGCCGGAAGATATCGAGTAACTTTTTCGCCGAGCCTTCATGGGCCATCCAGTTTTCACAATCCACCATCAGCGGCTTGCCGCACAAGGTAAAGAGCGCCTGTATCGCCTCAATAGACTTAACCCCAAATACGGGGGCGGCAGAAACCAGCAAGACCTTGTCACATCCTTCCAGGGTGCTCTCCAGCTCGAGTAATCGCTCCCAGTCCAATAAGCCCGAGGGCTCATTAAAGTCCTGCTCATTACGCCATCTATGGGTGCGAGTATCGAGCACCACCACCTTAGGTACGGTGGGAAGCTCATAATGCCAGTAGTCGTAATGCAGTAAGGGCTTATACACGTCCTTCAAGTGCCAGTGATTCTCTCGCGAGGCGCTATTGAGCAAGGAGAAAAATGGCCAGTCCTGTTTCGCATCCGTGTTTCCCCAGCCCTGAAACAGAGCATACGCCAACATGGCATTACAAATAATGCCGCGGCTGGCGCCATGGGTATACACAGCTTGCTCCCAATTGGCGGTGAGGTTCCAGTCATCGGTAACGTCATGATCGTCAAAGATCATTAAGGTACTGGTATGGGCCAACAGCCGCGCCACTCGAGCCTGACTGGCGGCAAATTTACGCAAATGCTCACGCTCGGCGCTAAACTGGGCATGCTGAGGGTGCTCGGCGGCAAGATCTAAGCGGGCAAAGTCGACCAATTGCCAACTCGCAGCGCTAAAGCTCAACAAGTACAGAGCAATAAACTCTTCAAAGTGGATTAAATGGTTGGCACTTTTAATGCTGCTAAAGTGCGCCTCGTCTTTGCGCAGCCAATAGCCGCTATGCCACTTTGACAGCTGCTGCCAAGGGGTTTTCGGCAGCAACTCGGCGCGCCTATAGAGCTCATCCACAACCTGCTCGCTCACAGCTAACAGTGGCGCCGATTCGGTGTAAATCCCCAGCTTAGCAATCAACTGATGAATCGCCATTAACATGGGACCCGCCACATCATCGGCATACACCTGATCACCAGAGAGCAGGAGCAGCTGCGGACGCTGAGTCTCACTGCCGTGCTCCATTGAGCGTGCCAGTAAGGCATCGGCTTGCACCAGGGCATCGTCACTATAATGATGGGGATTGCGACAAGAGCCGTGCAGCACTGAGTGTAATAGCTGGGGTATTAATAAGGTCGGGCTGGCTTGGCCTGGGTAGCAAAACGCATTTAAATCGATGCGCTCTAGGCCATCAAACAACTCGTAGGCAATGGCAAGATCGCTTACAAAGGTGCCGTTGACGGGCGTTATGGTCAGGTTGTAAAGGTATAAATGCTCGCCCAAGCGACACATATCCACCTGCTGATAAAGCTCGACCCCGCTGAGCTCTAATCTTGGGTTAATCGCCTTAGAGGTCGCCAGTTGCAGACGAATAAGCTCGGGCTCGGCGCGCCGTAGCAAAGGGCCAAGCAGCAGCAGAGGAAGTTCTGTCACAATATTGGCCCCATCAATCCTTAACGCCTGTTGATACCGTTAAACAAACGATAAAAGTTATCCGTTGTTGCGCTGGCCAGCTCTTTATAACTCACCCCTTTGAGGTCGGCAATAAAGTAGGCCACATCCTGCACATAGGCCGGTTGATTGGTTTTACCCCGATGCGGCACCGGCGCTAAATAGGGTGAGTCGGTTTCAATAAGCAAGCGATCCAAAGGCACCTGTTTGACCACATCCCGCAATTGCTCTGCATTGCGGAAAGTGACTATACCTGAAATGGAAATATAAAAGCCTAGATCCATGGCCTTTTTAGCCATATCCAGGTCTTCGGTAAAGCAATGCAAGACGCCACCGCAGCGCTCAGCATTATGCTCACGCATCAAATTAATGGTGTCGGCTTTGGCATCTCGGGTATGAATGATCAGCGGTTTATTAAGCTCATTGGCCACCTGAATATGACCGACAAAGCTGTCTTGCTGCACCTGTTTGGTGTCGCCGCTGTAGTAGTAATCTAGCCCGGTTTCACCTATGGCAACCACCTTATCATGCACCGCCAAACGGCGCAGCAGGTCGATATCCAAGGCATCTTTTTGGTCTAAAGGATGCACACCGCAGGAAGCGGAAACATCATCAAAAGCGGCGATTTTTTCCAACATTTGTGGAAACTGCTGCAAGGTCACGCTGACACATAAGAAGTGTTCAACATCTTTGGCGCGTGCCTGAGCTAATACACTTGGCAAGTCTTGACCAAGCTTATCGAAATCCAACCTATCCAGGTGGCAGTGGGAGTCTACAATCATGTGTTACTGCAATATGAATGTAAGGCCGAAGGCCTTACATGGTGTACGTGGGATGTCCGGAGTTTAGCATGGTTCCGAGCTGCTTTTCGATTTTATCACGCAGATGCACTTTATCATCTACGAAGCCAATGCCGATACCCGGCGGGTTGGAGCTCTGAGCACCAATGGGCGTCACCCATACTACCTTGCCTGTTACCACCTCTTCTTCGAGGGAATTGGGTAGACTCACGCGCAGCGCCAAAGACTGACCCATTTCATAGCTCATGTTTGTGCGTACAAACAAACCACCGGTTTTTAGATAAGGCATATAACAACGATATAATTCGTCCAGATCGTCTAATTCTACAAGTAACTCTTGCACAACGGCTCCTTTGTTATCCTAATTCTTGCTTTAATACACGCAACAGCTTTGCCAGTGCTAAGGACATATTTAGCCCTGGGGTTTGCGTTACCTGCTCACTAAAGTGTTGTAATTGCCTATAACAGCGTTCAAAAGCCGTAAAGCTTAACCCCTGCTGAGACTTATGTAATAAAAACTGGCTGACGAACAGCCTAAAGATAGCAATATATTGTGAGTTTTGCGCCAAAATATCAACCAGCTTTTGTTCGTCACCCGCCAATTGCTGTTCATACAGCGCCTGGTATAAGGTTTGGATTTGCCCTAGTTCATCGTTTTCCTGCCATTGGCGTAATAACAAGGGCTGAGTTTTAAAATGTACGGCAAAGGGCTGCTGTATCGCCAACGAGGCATGATTCTGCAGCCAGGTATCCAAGGCTTCATTGTCCTGCACCGTGATCTGTTGCTTAGCACAGCGACTCAAGATGGTGGCCGATAAATTGGCGGTGCCTGGACTTAATAACCATAAATAACAATGATTATTGGGCTCTTCCAAGGTTTTCAGCAAGGCATTACTCGCCGCTACCGTCATACGCTGGGCATTGGGAATAATCACGCATTTGGCGCCGCCTTGCTGGGCACTGTGTTGGATAAAGTCGCTGATCGCACGTATGGCATCCACGCCTATGCTGCTGCCATCGCCGCTGAGCATAAGTAAATCCGGATGGGTGCCAGCAGCGATTAGCTTACAGCCCTTACATTGGCCGCAGGGCTGCATCTGCAGCGGTTGTTCGCACAGCAGCGCCTGACTGAGCTGCTCGGCCAAGGCGCGTTTTCCCACACCTTCAGCGCCGTATAGCAGGTGGGCATGGTGCAATCGCCCTTGCTGCTGCTGTTGGGCATATTGTTGCTGTACTGTGCTAAGCCAGGGATACATTATTGCTCCGCAATAAAGGGCACAAGTACATCGGCAAGGGCCTGATGCACCTGCTCCATGCTTTGACTGGCATCGATAATATATATGCTGTCATCCGCGTGCGCCAAAGCCAGATAACGCTCTCGGGTGCGGACAAAAAACGACAGGTCTTCTTGTTCGATGCGATCCAGCTCACCACGGCCTCGGGCACGCTCAAGGCCCAACGCCGGGTCGATATCCAGATACAAGGTCAAGTCCGGGCGCAGCCCGTCTAATACATATTTGCCAAGAAAACTCATCACCTCGGCGTCAACTTCTCGGCCACCGCCCTGATAGGCCTGAGACGATAAGTCATGGCGGTCGCCCAGCACCCAGGTGCCCTGTGTCAGGGCCGGGCGGATCACATTTTCAAGCAACTGAGAGCGCGCCGCATACATAAGCAGCAATTCGGTTTGGGTGCTGATTTGCTCACCCTGACATTCCTTTACCACACTGCGCAATTGCTCGGCCACAGGCGTACCGCCCGGCTCCCGCGTGGTGATAAAGTCAATGCCGGCATTCTTTAATAGCTCGGCACAGACCTTCATGGCGGTGGACTTGCCACTGCCTTCAAGGCCTTCAATCACAATAAACTTAGCTGTCATTTGCTCTTCTTAACTGATACTGGCGCACGGCGCGGTTATGCTCCGCGAGTTGCTTGGAAAATTGATGACTGCCATCGCCTTTGGCGACGAAATAATAATAGTCCGACTGTGCCGGTTGCACAGCTGCTAAGAGCGCTTTGCGCGATGGCATGGCAATAGGCGTCGGCGGCAGGCCATGGATACGGTAGGTATTGTAAGGCGTCGTCTGGCGTAAATGGGCACGGGTAATATTGCCATCGAAATCCGGACCGATCCCATAGATCACTGTGGGATCCGTTTGCAAACGCATACCCTTGTTTAAACGATTTACGAACACGGATGCAATCAAGGCGCGCTCGCCGGCCACACCGGTTTCCTTTTCAATAATAGACGCCAAGATCAAGGCTTCATAAGCGCTTTTCAGTGGCGTGCTCTCGTCACGTTGCTGCCAGATCTGGGCTAACTGCGATTCCATTTTATTGTAGGCGCGCATTAGGATCTGCTCGGCATCTTCATGAGCATGGTAATGATAGGTGTCGGGGAACAACTTACCCTCGAAACGCTCATCCAAGGGCTGGTCGATAAAGCTATCGCCCCATTGCAATGGCGCGCTCACATATGCGGACTGGGCCAATCGTGCCAATACCTGACGCAGGTTGTCACCTTCGATAATGGTGAAGCTGAATTCATGCTCCTGACCCTGACTTATCTGTCTAAAGGCACCAAGCGCTGTGCCCGGTACCAACTGATACACGCCGGCTTTTAAATCGGTCAGAGTGGGATCGAGCTTGGCGAGCACCTGCAGCGGCCAACACTCTTCGACCCATTGTTTTTGCTGCCACTGACGGCATAACTGGTTGAAACCAGTGCCGCTTGGAATTTCAACTAATTGGGTGTGCTCAATATTAAAGGGCGCTAGCATGGCTTGACGCAATTGATAATATCCAGCAGAAGTAAGTACTAACGCCAGCAATACAACGCCGACAATGACCCTTATCATATCTTGATCCCTTGTTTTGCTAGCAGGCTATGAGCGACATCCAAATTAAAATCATGGTGAGCGATGCGGGTAATGGGCACCAAGCCCATCAGGCTATTACAGCAAAACACCGCATCCATCGACAATACCTGGGCCAAATTGAGCTGACAACTGATCACCGGCATACGCTCTTGCAGATGGGCTAAATACACGCCCTGCACTCCGGCCTGATCTAGGCTTGGTGTGTACCACTGCCCCTGCTTATACATCAGCAGATTTGCGCTGGATGTTTCTATCACCTTGTCTGTGGTGTCTAATACCAACAAATCGTCGCTGTTTTGCTGCGCCGCTTCTTGCTTGATAAAGACTTGCTCAAGACGATTGAGGGTTTTTAGACCGGCCAATAAAGGCTGTTGCCCTAACCGTGTTTTGGCCACCGCAAGACTCAGGCCTTTTTGCGCTATCTCTCGGTATGCATCGGGATAAGGCAACAAGCTAAGTATGCGCGTAGGCTGAACATCACTCGGAGGCGCATAACCTCGCCCACCACTGCCACGGGTGTAGAGCACCTTAAGGACCGCCGGCTCATCAAGGGCGTTTTCGCGGCTATTGAGCAGCTGCGCCACGTCCTGCTCAAGGGCGGCAAAGTCCAAATCCCCAAAGCCTAAACGACGGGCACATTCACTTAGACGAGCACGGTGTAAGGGCCATAGTTGCACCTTGGCGTCGACCACTTTGGCCGTAGTAAAAAAACCATCGCCGTAGTTTAAACCGCGGTCATTAATATTGATTAGGTGCCCCGGCTGGCCATTTATAATAGTTTTAGTCATAAAAAAAGCTCGGTCATAACCGAGCTTATGTTACCAGCTTAGTCCTAACTTGGTCTACGCTGGTAGGCAGTTGATTTCACTGTTAGATCTTTTTAAATAGCAGTGAGCCGTTAGTGCCACCGAAACCAAACGAGTTACACAGCGCATAGTCTAGTTTTACATCACGCGCAGTGTGGGCAATGTAATCCAGATCACAGCCTTCATCCGGGTTATCCAGGTTGATGGTTGGTGATACTTTTTGGTCTTGTAGCGACAGTACCGTGATGATTGATTCTACCGAACCGGCAGCACCTAGCAGGTGACCCATCATAGACTTAGACGAGCCTACCATCACTTTGTCGGCAGCGGCGCCAAAGATGCTCTTAACCGCACTGGTTTCGGCCTTATCACCCGCAGGTGTTGAAGTACCGTGAGCATTGATGTAACCCACTTGCTCAGCATTGATGCCTGCATCTTTAATAGCGTTAGCCATAGCAAGTGCCGCACCGGCGCCATCTTCTGGCGGCGAGGTCATATGATAAGCGTCACCACTCATACCGAAACCAACAAGCTCGGCATAAATCTTCGCACCACGTGCTTTGGCGTGTTCATACTCTTCAAGAACCACAACACCGGCACCGTCAGACAGTACAAAACCGTCACGGTCTTTATCCCAAGGGCGTGACGCCGCTTGCGGGTTGTCGTTGCGCGTTGACAAGGCACGCGCCGCACTGAAGCCACCCATGCCCATAGGCGTAGATGCTTTCTCAGCACCACCGGCAACCATGGCATCCGCATCGCCGTAAGCGATCATTCGTGCCGCATGGCCAATGTTGTGCAGGCCGGTTGTACAGGCGGTAACGATAGAAATGTTCGGTCCACGCAGGCCCTTCATAATAGAAAGGTGACCTGAGATCATATTAATGATGGTTGACGGCACATAAAATGGCGACAACTTGCGCGGCCCAACATTTAAAAGTTTTTCATGGTTTTCTTCGATCAGTGTTAAACCACCGATCCCTGAGCCCACAGCAACACCAATACGGTCGGCATTGGCTTCGGTCACTTCCAAGCCTGAATCATCTAAGGCTTGAATACCAGCGGCGATACCATATTGGATAAACAAATCCATTTTCTTGGCATCTTTTTTCGCCATGTATGCTTCGGCATCAAAATCTTTGATTAAACCAGCAAATTTGGTACCAAAATCTGTTGTATCGAAATGGGTTATAGCACCTATGCCACTTTGACCATTCAATAAGCCCTGCCAGGTTGACGCTACATCATTACCCAGCGGCGTAAGCATACCTAAGCCAGTAACTACGACTCGACGTTTAGCCACGGTGTCCTCCAAAAAGGGAATAAAAGATGGGGGTCTCAGATAGACTAAGGGCAGCGGATGCTGCCCTTAAAAGAAATGCGTTGATTACTCAGCGTGAGCTGTAACGTAATCGATAGCAGCTTGAACTGTAGTGATCTTCTCAGCTTCTTCGTCTGGGATCTCAGTATCAAATTCTTCTTCTAGCGCCATTACTAGCTCAACAGTATCAAGAGAGTCCGCACCTAGATCATCAACGAAAGACGCTTCAGATTTTACTTCTTCTTCTTTAACACCTAGTTGCTCAACGATGATTTTCTTTACGCGTTCTTGGATGTCGCTCATTCTTCTTTCCTTTATTTAAACGCTACTGCGTTATTTTTTCAGATTGCGGCGTAGTTTACGCAGCATATTTGTCTGATTCAAGGATTTGCCCTGAGTTTTTTCTCTGGTCAAACCTGTATCAAAGTAAAGTTGCACTTTTATCGCCCATTTTCACAGCGATTTCAAGTATGTTTAAAGCAAGATCACAAAAACTTCAATCTTTTTAGTCGAGTTTTTGTGACCTTTTTTGGCCCCGATAGAGCCTTAAACCATATACATCGCGCCGTTAACGTGCAGAGTTTCGCCGGAAACGTACGCCGCGGCGTCAGACGCCAAATAGCATACAGCCGCTGCAATTTCATTCGGTTGACCAAGACGACCAGCCGGTACATTGGCAAGCGTTGCCGCCTTTTGCTCTTCGGTTAGCTCGTCTGTCATATCGGTTTGGATAAAGCCAGGAGCAACAACGTTCACCGTGATACCACGTGAGGCCACTTCACGAGCCAACGACTTAGAAAAACCAATTACGCCCGCTTTCGCAGCAGCATAGTTGGCCTGACCAGCGTTACCCATGGTGCCCACAACAGAACCTATGTTGATGATACGGCCCGACTTTTTCTTCATCATAGGACGCAATACGGCTTTTGACAGGCGGAAGATAGACGATAGGTTAGTATCGATAATATCCTGCCATTCGTCGTCTTTCATGCGCATTAGCAGATTATCGCGGGTGATACCGGCATTGTTTACCAATACATCTATGTCACCCAGATCTGCTTTAATCGCCGCCAAAGTTGCTTCGATTGACTCGGCATCGGTCACGTTTAGCTTATAACCCTTGCCGTTCTCACCAAGGTAAGCAGAGATCTTCTCAGCACCACCGTCGCTGGTTGCCGTGCCCGCAACTTTTGCGCCCTGCGCAACCAATTGCTCAGCAACTGCTTTACCAATACCACGGCTTGCACCTGTTACTAGGACTACTTTGCCCTCTAGGGAAAATAAATTTGCCATTTTTGTTCTCTTTTATTTAGCTGCTTCTGCGCTGGCACTGTCGTTAACAGCGCTGCAATCAAGGGTTTTATCAATTCGTTTTACCAGGCCGGTTAGAACCTTGCCAGGACCAAATTCAAAGGCCTGAGTAACGCCCATTTTAGCAATGGCTTGTACGGTTTCAGTCCAGCGAACTGGGCTGTAAAGCTGGCGTACCAGGGCATCTTTAATGGCTTCAACATCCTGCTCGGCAGCCACATCAACGTTGTTGATCACCGTGTATTGAGGCGCGTTTAGTGCTAAGGCGTCAAGGTCGCCTTTAAGCTGCTCGGCGGCAGGCTTCATCAGTTCACAGTGTGAAGGTACACTTACCGCAAGCGGCAGTGCACGCTTAGCACCTGCTTCTTTACAGGCTTCGCTAGCGCGATCTACGGCTTCTTTATTGCCGGCGATCACCACCTGGCCCGGTGAATTGTAGTTCACTGGCGCAACTACCTGGTCTTGGGCACTGTCGGCACAGGCTTTAGCAATTGCATCATCGTCAAGACCAATGATGGCCGCCATTGAACCTACACCAGCAGGTACGGCTTGCTGCATATATTGACCGCGCTTTTCAACCAGCTTAACGCCATCGGCTAGGCTCAGTACACCGGCACATACCAGCGCCGAGTATTCGCCGAGACTGTGACCAGCCAATACCACTTCTTGCTCTGCACCGCCTAGTTGTTGCCAGTGACGGAAAATAGCCACTGAAGAACACAATAACGCAGGTTGTGTACGGTGAGTTTGATTTAGCTCTTCTTCTGGACCATTAAGCACTAGCTCTGCCAAGTCATAGCCAAGGGCTTCTGATGCTTCTGCAAAGGTGGCTTTAACTACCTCAGACTCGCTCAGTAGCTCGGATAACATGCCAACGCTTTGTGAGCCTTGACCAGGAAATAATATTGCGATTTTTTCAGACATATGCTGCTCTTTCGTATTGTTTTAGCGATGTTCGCGAATTTTGGCAGGCATTAATGAGGAGGGAGTTTACGAGTTTTCTGCGCTCGTATCTGGCGTTGGCTCGTTCTCAGCAAAGGCCGCTTGAATCTTCTCGGGCAACTGTCGTTGCACTTCCTTAACAGCCTCATTAATTGCCGCTAGAAATGCACTTGCCGATGCATTCCCATGACTTTTAACCACTATACCGCGCAATCCTACCAAAGATGCGCCGTTATACTGGTCGGGGTTCACCTTTTTATAGATCTTTTTTATGACAGGCATAAGTAATAGCGCCAAGCCACGATAAAGCAAATGCTTTTTCAAGGCTTTAGTCATCTTATGCATGATCAGTTTTGCAATTCCTTCACAGGTTTTCAGTGCCACATTCCCGACAAAACCTTCACAGACGATCACATCGGCCTTGCCACTGAAAATATCACTACCCTCGCTGTAACCCGTGTAGTTAATGCTGTTACAGCGCGTCATCAACTGAGCTGCCTCTTTGATACCCTCATGACCCTTAATGTCTTCGGAGCCGATATTGAGCAAGCTAACCTTAGGGTGTTCAATGTCTTGCACCTCGCGCGCCACCACAGCGCCCATGATCCCGAATTGATACAGGGTATGAGCATCGCAATGGACATTGGCGCCAAGATCCAATAAATAAACCGGTCGTTTTGTTTCTGTGGGTACCGAAGAGATCAGCGCCGGGCGTTTAATGCCGGGCAACATTTTCAGAACATAATGAGCAATGGCGAATAACGCCCCTGTGTTGCCGGAACTTACACAGGCCTGAGCTTCCCCGGATTTAACCAAATCAAGGGCCACACGCATAGACGCATCTTTTTTATTACGTAACGCATACGCGGGTTCATCGGCATTGGTGACGATTTGCGTACAATGTTTGATTTTTAAGCGTGGGTGCTGCAGCGCGTCTAAACGGGAAAGCTGCTCTTGAATTAGGGTTTCATTACCGCAGAGGATCAGGGTAAGTGAACTATGAAGATGGACCGCTTCAACTGCGGCTGGGATAGATGAACGGGGGCCGTAATCGCCCCCCATCATATCTAACGCAATGGTTAGACTGCGTTGCATAAAGCAATCTCTTACTTAGAAATTACTTTAACGCCTTTGTAGTAGCCGTCTGCAGTGATGTGGTGACGACGGTGAGTTTCACCAGTCACTTTATCAACTGTTAGAGCTGGACCACTGATCGCATCGTGTGAACGACGCATACCACGTCTTGCACGAGACTTCTTGCTTTTTTGTACCGCCATTAGCCTTCTCCTAAGAATCTTTCTTAAGTTGTTTCAAAATTTCAAATGGATTTGGTTTTTCATCTTCTTCGTCGATTTTACCAAAGCTTTTTTGTTGCTCTGAGTAACGACAAGATGCTTCGTCATGCATAGGCACGATAGGAATGGCCAAAATCAACTCGTCTTCAACTAATTGTCGAATGTTGACTTCTCCGTTCTCATCTAGCTCCACAAGATCGTAGTAATCAGGGAGATGATCTGACTCTGCACCCATGCCAACCGGCGTATACGCAAAGTCTTGTTCCAAATCCAACCCAAACTCTTCATTACAACGCTGACAAATAAGGGTGGCTCGGGCCTTTAAAGAACCACTTAGCACAGTTAAACCTTGTTCGTCCTGCTTGCAATGAATTTGTACCGCTACTTCACCACTTTTATCCAGCACAACTTGCTCGAATCGAGAAAGTTCTTCAAACATCACCACGCCATCATAACTTAGCTGACGCTGTGCTGCCCTGCCCGGATCAAGGGTGACGGGAATCTTCACCTTTTGCATAGGGGCTGCATCATATAGATAGTTATCATTAGAGTCAAAATAAAATTCGACTTTCCTTTTGTTTTTCGCCCGATTGCGCCGTATTCTAGAGCCGATATTTAACAATTCGATGATCGGGCAATGAAAACAGCTTTTATCTTAGCCTCAAGTTCGCCTTTTAGGCAGCAATTATTAAAAAAAATTATCCCTGAATTTCACCATTTTTCACCCGAAATTGACGAGTCAGCCAAAGCCGACGAAAAGCCGGAGCAACTGGTACGCCGTTTGGCTCTGGAAAAAGCCCAAACCGCGTGTAACTTGTATGACAAAGGGCTGGTGATTGGTTCAGATCAGGTGGCTCTGCACCAGGGGGATATACTTGGAAAACCCCACACCGTGGCCAAGGCCGAAGCGCAGCTGGCTCGTTTTAGCGGCGAAAAAGTCACCTTTTTAACCTCTTTAGCCCTGCTCGACATAGAAACGGGCAAAAATGCGGTAATAGTCGAGCCCTTTGAGGTTCATTTTCGCCATTTAAGCGCCGAGCAAATACGTCTTTATGTGGCCAAAGAGCAACCGCTTAATTGTGCCGGCAGCTTTAAAAGCGAAGGCTTGGGGATTTGTCTTTTTGAAGCCCTTAAGGGCGATGATCCCAATGCTCTAGTTGGCCTGCCTTTATTGCGCCTTAATCAGCTATTGTTAGATTGGGGCATAGATCCGCTGGCGCTGTAACTGTGCCAGCACACCAGCACAAAAATGGCGCTTAAAATAGCGCCAATAATTCCCGATAACTGTTTACAGTCGCCTTGGGGTTGAAGATTTCCAGTTCTTCCTTGGCATGCACACCAAAGGTCACGCCTATGCTATCAACCCCGGCATTGGCTGCCAGTTGCATGTCGATTTGCGTATCCCCTATCATCACCGCCTGCTGTGGCGACAGTTGATAAAAGGCAAGGATTTGCTCCAGCATCTGCGGATGCGGCTTAGATTGGGCCTCACAAGCAGTACGGGTTATATCAAAAAAATGCGTCAGACCGGTTTCACCCATTAATCTGTCTAAGCCCTTACGGCTTTTACCGGTTGCCACCGCCAAGGCATAACCTTTATTCTTTAGCGCCGTGAGCGTGCTTTCAACATCATCAAATAGCGGCGTTGGTGTGGTGTCAACGGCCAGATAATGGTGCTTATATTGCTCTTCAAGGGCCTGATGAAACTCGCTATGCTCGGGGAACAAGGTGGCCACCGTGGTATCTAGGCTTAGGCCTATGATATTCTTTGCGCTCACCGGGTCGGGCTCGGGCACGCTCAATGCGCGCGCCGCACTTTGCAGTGTCGCCACAATTTTCGGCACCGAGTCCATAATGGTGCCGTCCCAATCGAATATCAGCAGCTCTTTGTTATTGATTTTGCTCACGTAAGCGTCCTAAACAATGTTCCAATGCCGCATCTAAAGGCGCTTCCAGAGCCAAGGTAGTTTCCGTTTGCGGATGGAAAAAGCGCAGCTCACGAGCGTGCAAGAATAAGCGGTTTAAGCCCTGAGCACGCATTTGCGCATCAAAAGCTTGATCGCCATATTTATCATCACAGGCGATGGGATGACCCTTACACTGAGTATGCACACGAATTTGGTGAGTACGCCCGGTCACAGGTGATGCCTGCACCAAGGAGCAATTTTCAAAACGCTCCAGAACGCGAAAACGCGTATGGGAGGCTTTACCGCGCTCATGGTCAACACGCACCACGCGCTCACCGGATTGCAGGGTATTTTTATTTAGCGGCTCATTCACATTACGCACCTTGGCATCCCACTGCCCGGCTACTAAGGCCCAGTAGTTCTTCTCCATGGTTTTTTCGCGCAATTGCTCGTGCAGAGACTTCAAGACCGAGCGTTTTTTCGAGATAAGCAGACAGCCCGAGGTATCTCGGTCTAAGCGGTGCACCAGCTCCAGGTTTCTGTCATTCGGGCGCAGCGCGCGCAATGCTTCGATAAGACCAAAACTCAAGCCACTACCACCGTGCACCGCCATACCGGCAGGCTTGTTGATAACAATAAGATATTTGTCTTCAAACAAGATGGCATCTTCGAGCTTACTCACCTTATCCAAGTTGGTGGGTATCGGCTGTTCGCTGCGCTCGGCCACCTTAATCGGCGGAATACGTACAGTATCGCCCGCTTGTAATTTATACACAGGCTTGACACGTTTTTTATTCACCCGCACCTCGCCCTTGCGCAAAATACGGTATACCGCGCTTTTTGGCACCCCTTTGAGTTTGGTTATCAAAAAGTTATCTATGCGTTGTCCGCTGTAGTCTTCATCAACGGTTACAAAGCAAACCTGGGTGCCAATTGTCTCTTTCATTACCTAATCACTGATTTGAGTCATAATTTAGTTGCTTATGCTGAGGTTTTAGTGGGATAATCGCCCTTGTAAAACCTGTGCATAACACAAGATTTTACATCACCTTTGGTTTTAACCAAAACTTGCGTGCAACACATTCTGGGAATGGCGATCATACAGATTCGAGCTCGTATTTCCACAGCTTTATCACCCAGAAACCACGTGAATGCAGTGACAAACAATGCGCGTAATAGATTGTTTGTTTGGCTGCGACCGCAAGTGGTGATTAGCCCAACGGGGTAATAATAGGAAACGAAGAATAGAACATTAGGTCTTTTGCGCACGATTCAGCATTAAATAGAACGTCAGCGAACGGCCTGTAATTAAACAAAATCATAATGCTATCGACCACCATTTGGTGTAACGGTAAACGACTATTGCCTTGTGCGTCGCCTGTCAGCCCCTAGCTGAGGGCATAAACTTAGATGTGGTGTAGTGGCTCAAAATTACTGCCAAACCACTCCAAGGTAGATTTAAAACGTTAAGCTTTTTCGTTAAAAGCCCAGTCGTGAGACTGTACCTAAGACACAAAGAAGAGCGCCGAACGACCCAAGTCAGGTCGGGCACTATGTAAAGAATTTAAGAGTAACAATATGAAACGCATGCTAATCAATGCGACGCAGCAAGAAGAAATGCGCGTAGCACTGGTTGATGGCCAGCGCCTGTACGATCTAGACATCGAAAGCCCTGGACACGAACAAAAGAAAGCAAACATCTACAAGGGTAAAATTACCCGTATCGAACCTTCACTTGAAGCCGCTTTTGTTGACTACGGCGCCGAACGCCATGGCTTCTTACCACTGAAAGAAATTGCCCGCACTTACTTCCCTAGCGGTTATACCTTCAGCGGCCGTCCTAATATCAAGGATGTGATCCGTGAAGGTCAGGAAGTGATCGTCCAGGTTGATAAAGAAGAACGTGGCCAAAAAGGCGCTGCGCTAACCACCTTTATCAGTGTTGCCGGTAGCTACCTGGTGCTTATGCCAAATAACCCTCGTGCTGGCGGTATTTCTCGTCGTATCGAAGGGGATGAGCGCGCCGAGCTTAAAGAAGCGCTAAGCCGCCTGGACCTGCCTAAAGGCATGGGCCTGATTGTTCGCACCGCAGGTGTAGGCAAATCATACGAAGAGCTTGACTACGACTTAAAAGCGCTTCTGGTACATTGGCAGGCGATTAAAGATGCAGCCGACAGCGGCAAGGCACCTTTCTTAATTCACCAAGAAAGCAACGTTATTTTCCGCGCTATTCGTGACTATCTACGTCGCGATATCGGTGAAATACTAATCGACAAGCCGCGCGTATTCGAAGAAGCAAAAGCCCATATCGAACGCTTCCGCCCAGACTTTATGAATCGCGTGAAGCTGTACCAAAACGATGTGCCCCTGTTTACGCATTATCAAATTGAAAGCCAAATTGAGTCGGCCTTCCAACGCGAAGTACGTCTGCCTTCTGGTGGTTCAATCGTTATTGACCCGACGGAAGCACTGACCTCTATCGATATCAACTCGTCAAAAGCGACAAAAGGTAGCGATATTGAGGAAACCGCACTTAATACCAACTTGGAAGCCGCCGATGAAATCGCCCGCCAGTTACGCCTGCGTGACCTGGGTGGTTTGATTGTTATCGACTTTATCGATATGACGCCGCCGCGCCATCAACGTGAAGTAGAAAACCGCCTTAAAGATGCGGCACGTCAAGACCGTGCCCGCGTGCAGATCGGCAAAATTTCTCGTTTTGGCCTGTTGGAAATGTCACGTCAGCGCCTGCGCCCTTCACTGGGTGAAGCGAGCCAAGGCAGCTGCCCACGTTGTAGTGGCCAAGGTACCATTCGTTCAAACGAGTCTATCGCCTTGTCTATCTTGCGCTTAATCGAAGAAGAAGCGATCAAGGACAATACCGCTCAGGTTAATGCTCAGGTACCAGTTGCCGTTGGCGCCTACCTGCTCAACGAAAAGCGCCGCAGCGTGCAGCGCATCGAAAAACGTCACAACTGTGATGTGGTGATCATTCCTAATCAACATATGGAAACACCGCATTACGAAGTCGTACGCTTACGCAAAGACGAGACCCTAGAAGCAGCAAGCTACGAGCAAATCATTGAGCCGGAGCCGGAAGCAATTGAGTACTCACGTGCGCCGGCTATGCCACAACGTGAAGAGCCTGTACTTAAAGGCGTAGTCATGCCACACGAGCCTGCACCTGTTGCTCAGCCTAAAGCGGCCAGCCCTCAAGCCAAAGCGCCTGCACAACTAGGCCTGCTTGAGCGCATCGGCAAATGGCTTAAAGGCCTGTTCGGCGGCGAAGAGCAAAAAGAGCAAGATAAAAAGTCAGGTCAAGAAGAGCAAAAAGAGCGCCGCACGGGTGAACGTCGTCGCAATAACCAGCGTCGTCGCAGCAATCAGTCGCGTAACCGTGGTAAAGGCCCGCAGCAAAAAGGCGGTGATAAGCCAGAAGCTGAGAAGAGCGAAAGCAACGAGCAAAATCGCAGCGATGAGCGCGGCGGACAACGTGGTGGTCAACGCAGCAACGAGCGTGATGATAATCGTAGCTCGGACAACCGCAATAAACGCCGTCGTTCGCAAAACCGTCGTCGCGATAACCGCAACGATAACGAGGAAGTGCGCAAAGAAGCGGTTGTTGAAGCTCAAGAAGAGCAACAACAAGAGCAAGATCAAAAGCCTAAGCAGCGCCGTCAGCGCCGTAACCTTCGTAAGAAGGTACGTGTGTCAAATCAGACAGAGCAAACGCTTACAGCCGAAACAGCAACGCCTGCGGTTGAGCCTGCAGTAGATGCTCAAGAGCAACAAGCAGCGCCGGTTATTGCAGCAACTCAAGAAGTTGCCGTGCAAGAACAGCAAGCTGATGCAGCACAAGAAAAGGCTTCACCAAAAGCTGAATCTAAGCCTGCACCTAAGGCAGAGCCAAAAGCAGAGCCAGCAGCTCAGGTGGAAAACGCCAACGCTGAGACGCAAGAAGGTGAAGAGCAAGCTGAGGGTGAAAAAGAAGGCCGCACTCGCAGCCGTCGCTCACCACGCCACCTGCGCGCCGCCGGTCAACGTCGTCGCCGTGAAAAGCAAGAAGGCGAAGTGGAAAAGGCTGCCTTTATTCCGGTAGCGGATCAAGCCATGGCGGAAGAAGCGAAGCAAGATATTGTACCTGCAGAGCAGACAGCCGAGCAGTCGGTAGAAACGCCGGTGGAGCAAGTAGCCGTTGAAGCTGCTCCAGCACCAAGCCAAGAGAGCCCAGAGCCTCAAGCCGAAGTTGTTGCAGAAACTGTTGAGCCACAAGCTGAAGAAGCGGTTGTTGAAACGCCTGCAACTAGCAGCGAAGAGCCAGCGGTAGAAGTTACCGCCGAACAAGATGAAGCGAAACCAGTTGAAGCTGAAGTTGAAGTTGAAGCTCAGGTTGAAACACTTGCCGAGACTAATGTCGAGACTTCCGTCGAAACTGCTGTCGAGACTGCCGTCGAGACAGTTGTTGAAACACCAGCCGAGCCTGCTCAAGAGGAAAAGGTTGAAGTTGTAGCTGAAGAAGCACCTGTTGCGGAAACTGCAGAAGCCCCACAAGTTGAAGCAGAGGTTACAGCAACGGCTGAGCCAGCCGCTAAAGCCGTACGCGCAATCGGTCATGCCACTGCGCCTATGACACAGCCGGTAACCCCAGCCATGCAACCTCTGGGGGAATTGCCACAGCCAATGCCGGCTGAGCAGCGCATCGCAGTTGTAAACAGTGGCTTGAAGCCAGGGTCAGTTGCACCTGTACACCATGCATTCTGTGGCGCGGCGACGCCAAAAGCCCCACAGATTGCCGCTGAGCCGGTGCCCGAAGTAGCTCAGGCTGATGCCGAGTAATTAAGGTAAACGAAAAAAGCCGCTGATTTCAGCGGCTTTTTTATGTCTTTTTATATCCTAAGACTAGAAGCAGGTTTACCCCCTACTCCTTATCCAACTGCTCAAGCTGGTCTTTTAGATTTGGCGGCACGCCCTTGATAGTCAGGGTGTCATTAACCGGGTCGTAAATAACCCGCTCACCCAAGTGCTTGCGCTCAAAGCCAACGCTCACTCCACCACCCATGCCAGATAACTTCACCATGCCGGTTACGGTTTTCTTATCGATCGGGAATGACTCGGCCAAATCATAATTTTGCTGCTGATAAAAATCGTTAAAGCTGTTCTCATCATCCTTGCTGATAGCCTTACCAATTTCATCGATTTGAGCATCTTCGCCACTGCTTAAGCGGTCACTGCAATAATCAAAGACTTCGCGACGACGTTCATCTTTTTCCGTCTTGTCTAAGCCTTGCTCGCTTAAGTAGTCTTCAACTGCGTTCAACATGGAGCGACTTTGTTGTTTCGGGTCGATACCTTCTTCACAGCCGAGGAAGTCCAAGAAGAAATCGGCAACCTTACGCCCGGCTCGACCTTTGATAAAGGAGATATAACGGTTATCGTCTGCCTGCGTGTCCCAGGCTGCTAAGTCGATGCGCGCCGCCAATTGCATGCGGGTGATATCCAGGTGACGGGAAGAAGCCAAGTCAAGCTCAGAGGTAATGCTGTAATGCTCTTTAATATTAATTAGGGCAATTAAAATATATTCCGTGGCAACATACTGATAATGACAAAACACCAGATAGCCGGTTTCATTAAAGGCATATTTATCAAGCTCTTCTTTTAATACCGTAGCGGCCTGCTCGGTGACTTGCCAAAAGCCAAGCTCATGATTACGGTAGCTTTGCATGGCACTTGCCACAACGCTGCTTTTGTCTGCACTGAAGGCACAAAAACCCTTGCCTGGCTTGCCGTTATAGGCGTGATGTAACTGCTCGATAAACACATTAACACGCTCATTGATGGGCATTTCGTCATTGCGCAAGTGAATTTGGGTATTACCGTCGTCTTTATCGACGTAATGTACAACCAGCTTCTTAACCTCAGTGGTCATCTTTGTTTTTCACTCCTACGGTGTTAAAATACAAGGACATATATAAATCAGTAATGAACCACCGATGCCAGCGTTATCCAAATATACCAATGAAGAAGTAGAACAACTTGTCGACCAGCTTGTAGCTGTACTTGCCGAAAAAAAGGCACCGGTTGATTTAAGCCTGATGTGTCTGGGCAATACTATCACGCATATTATTAAAGAGCATGTGCCTGCGGCAAAAAGAGCTGCCGTGGCGCAAAACTTTGCTAATGCCCTAACGGATTCGTTGAAGTAACCAATGAACCTGACAACGCAAAATCAATTTTCTTCTCGAGTCAGTCAGTTACTGGCCTGGGGTCACTGGTTTACCCTGGCTAATATTGGTCTTGCGTTGTTGCTTAGCCTTGCCTATTTATTCGCCGATGCGCATCCAGCAACGGCTATCGGCACCTTTTATATGGTGGTGACCTGGTTAAGCCACACCGCCTTTATTACTTTTCTAGCCTTTGTGCTGACCATATTCCCGCTGTCCTTGGTTTTTCCCTATCCTCGGCATATTCGCGGCATGGCCTCGGTGCTGGCCACCATAGGCATGACCTTGCTGGCGGTGGATGCCTTTGTTTATTACAACCTGGGATATCACTTGAATTACAGTGCCTTAGGGGAAATTTTATCCCTGTTTTGGCGCAATGTAAGTAATACCCCAGCGTTGTCGACTCTGATGGTAAGTGCCTTTGTCATGTTGATTTTGGCCTATCAGCTGATCGTCAGTAATTATGCATGGCACCATCTGGGCGATCTCAAACGCCTGCGTATTGGTCGCACCATCACCACTGCATTAGTGGTGTGTTTTGCCCTTAGCCACAGCATTCATATTTGGGCCGACGCCGAGCTAAAATTTGATATCACCAAGCAGGACAATATGTTGCCTCTGTCTTACCCGACTACGGCAAAATCCCTGCTCGCGAAAAATGACTTACTGGATCTGAAACGTTACGAGCAAGAGCGCTCGGTTAATGTCAATGCGCCCAATGTCAGCTTTGTGATGCCAGCGCAATTGCCAAGCTGCAACCTGGCGCCGGATGCCGCCGCAGTTGATATTCGCTTGTTTAGCACTCAGGCCGACTTAGCCCGCTTTACCCAGGCTAATCCGACCCTACAACAGGTTGCCCCTATTTTGCACCCAACCAGCGCTGAAGACACTATATTCAATGCCCTGTATGGCTTACCCAGCTATTACCGCCAAAGCATGAGCAAGGATCACATAGATCCGCTGTGGCGACGCACGCCTTTGACGCTGCAAACGAATCTAGCGCAATTTGATTTTATTCATGACGATGCCGACGCCCTGGTCACAGTCTCCCTTGATGAGCACACGCCGGTGCAACACTCGCATACAGTCTTTGCCTTTACCCTTGCCAGCGAAAGCACAGAGCGCATCACGACAATTAATCAGTTGTGGAGCTCAGACACGCGTTTGCAGGGTTTAGGTCATATAGTGCAACCCCAGGACATACTGGCCACAGTGCTTGCCGAACATTGGCAGTGCCCAGAGTTGGCAGCCAGTGCATTAATTGCCAATAATATGCTGGGTAATGACACTCAGCCCAATATCAATTACTCACAAGGGGTGTTTATCGCCCTGCGCAAAGACCGCATTACCTTGTTAAGCAGCGATGGCAGTTATAAACATATTTCCGCCAGCGAGGGCTTTAATGTCGACCAAGAACTTAATGTGCCTTTTTTAATTCAAGGCCTTAAGCAGCTCAAACGCTTTAACGCGCAATAAAACGGATAAAAAACAACCATCTCGCTTTAATACCTTTGGCTTACTTCCGTGACATTCAATTTTAGTTCATCTATATTGGGTAAGGAATGAGAACAATAATTAAGCGAGGTGAAATAGTGACTAGTAGATTAGCACTCCTAAGAAGTGTGTTAATACTTAGCGCGGCGCTGCCAGTTTTGGGTTATGCCAATACCACATATTTTAAGTGTCAAACGTCAGAAGGCACGGTATTTAGCCAGTTCCCTTGCGATAAAAATGCGAAGGAGCAAGAAGTAACACATACCAAGTCTCCTCAACGAGGCCCAAAAGAAGACTACAACAAGCAACTATCCGAGCTGGAAAAGGAAAATAAGCGCGACAGCATCAATATGCAAATTCGCAGCACCAAACATAAGGTGGTGATGTTAAAGCGCGAGCGCAGTGCAAAAACCCTGGCCGAAGAACAACGCCTGGAGCGTCTGATGTCAGATGACGAGCGCAAGGCACTGAAAAAAGAGGTTCAGGTTAATATCAAGGACATTGAACGTCGCTATACTCAGCGCATTAAAGAAACCGAACAAAAGCTGGCAAGGTTAGAAAAGTCCCTGGCAAAATATCAATAACACTTGCAAAGACTTAGAACCATGGCTTAAGGTAGGTTAGAGTTTATACTCTAGAGGCTTTAACTGTGTATGCACAAGCAATAGCGCAACAAATTCTTAATGGGTTTTTCCATCATTATAAGTTGTTCCAATCGATCACGGCGCAAGCTCCCCAAGCCTTTGCCAAGCGTGATTGGGCGACCATGCGTCATATCGCCAGTTTGCGCATTAGCTATTATGATACCCGCGTTAATGAAACCGTCGACACTCTGGCCTCTGTAGTCAGTGATCCGGCGGACGATCCCCAGCTGTGGATAGACACCAAGGAATGCTATAAGCAGTTTTTAACCTTTCACCCTCAGGCTGAGCTCGCAGAAACCTTTTATAACTCGGTGTTTTGTCGTTTATTTGAACGCAAATACTACAATAACGACTTTATCTTCGTTCAGGCGACCTTGGCCGATGCCCCGGCGCTGCCGGTGGAGGCCGAATATCGCAGCTACTTTCCCGTGGTTGAAGGCCTTAAACCCACCATTCGCCAAATTATCACTCAGTTTGAGTTTGGTTGTGCCTTTGCCAATTTAGAACGTGATATTCGCTTGTTATTAAAGGCTTTTATAAAACAAGCGCCAGACACCCATGTTAAAAGCCACCAAATGCGCTTTGACATACTGCAGACCCCCTTTTATCGCGGCCAGGCCGCCTATATCGTCGGTCGTATAGTTTCATCAACTGGCTCCCAGCCCTTTATCATTGCAGTATTGCATAACAAAGACCGCGGCCTCTATATCGATGCCCTGCTCACGCGTTCATCGCAAATGTGGGTGATCTTCGGCTTTGCCCGCGCTTATTTTATGGTGCAAACTCATGCGCCGTCGGCCTTAGTGCACTTTCTCAATCAACTCATGCCTGGCAAAACCAAGGCGGAACTCTATAACGCCATAGGTTTTCATAAGCAGGGCAAAACCGAATTCTACCGTGAGCTACTGGCACATATGCAGCATGCTCAGGAGCGCTTTGAGCTGGCCGCCGGTACTCCGGGCATGGTGATGATGGTTATCAACCTGCCATCTTTCCCTTACGTATTTAAAATAATCCGCGACCGCTTTGGCTCCAGTAAACCCTTTGGCAGACAAACCGTACTCGAGCGTTATCAACTGGTTAAGCGCCACGACAGGGTTGGCCGCATGGCCGATACCTGGGAGTATTCCGATGTGGCTCTGCCCCTGAGTTGCTTTAGCGATGAATTACTGCAGCAGTTGGAAAACAGCATCGCTAATTCCATGCGTATCGAAGGCGATATGCTGATCATCAAGCACCTCTATATCGAACGCCGTATGACGCCGCTAAACCTTTACCTGCAAGAGGTGAATGAGGAAAAAGCCGAGCACGCCATTATCGAATACGGTCAGGCACTTAAAGAAATGATCGCCGCCAATATCTTCCCCGGCGATATGCTGTTGAAAAACTTTGGCGTCACCAAGCATCAGCGTGTGGTCTTCTATGACTATGACGAAGTTCAATATCTTACAGATATGCAATTTCGCGAATTCGATTACAACGATGAGCACAGCATGTCGGTCGCCCCAAACGATGTGTTCCCGGCTCAGCTAACCACCTTTGTGTTACCTAACCCTACTCATAAAGAAATATTTATGCGTCATCATGGCGAGCTGACTGAAGCCGCCTATTGGCAGCAGGCACAGCAAAAAATTGTTCGCGGCGAATATAAACAGGTTTATCCTTATCCCAAAGAACAGCGATTTATACACCTTTGGTAGCCTATTCTGCTACCCAAGAATAAGCTAGACTAACTATAAATATAATAAATGGCATAGCGGAATGAACATAAACAAAATTGATTTAAATCTTCTCGTTTATCTCGATACCTTATTGCGCGAGTGTAATGTCACCAAGGCAGCCAATCAGCTCAGCATTACTCAGCCGGCCATGAGTAATGGCCTTAAACGCCTACGTAACCTGTTGAACGACCCCCTATTGGTGCGCACCAGTGAGGGCATGGTCCCTACAGAGCGCGCCTTAGAGCTGCAACCTGTGATCCGCGGGGTGCTGATGACCCTGGAAGAAACCTTAGCCCCTAACCGCGACTTTGAGCCCGCCAGCAGTAAGCGCGTATTTCGCATTATGGCCAGTGACTATGCCGCCAGCACCTTGGCTCCACGCCTGTTAAGTAAACTCCATGCCGAAGCACCGGATACCACCTTGGATATACTGACGCCAAGCGACGTTAACTTCCACGACGTTGAAAACGGCAAGGTGGACATGGCCCTCAACCGTTTTGAGAAACTGCCTCAGTCTTTCCACCACAAACGTATTTGGAAAGACAGCTTCTGCTGTCTGGTTAAATCCGACAACCCCATTTTGGAGCGCTTTAATTTAGAGAGCTATTTGCAGGCCAGACATATCTGGGTGAGTAAAACCGGTTTTGGCGTCGGTGTGGGTATGGACCCTAAAGATGTGCAAAAACTCGGCTGGGTTGACGAGGCCCTGGCACACTTTGGTAAACACAGAGACATTGCCACTTTCACGCGTAATTACCACGTAGCCATTCACCTGGCTAAAGAGCTAAACCTGGTGGCCACCTTGCCCTCTAAGGCGGCAAAAATATACAAAGACGACCCTGGGCTCACCATTTTAGAGCCGCCCTTCCCCATACCGCCGTTCGAGCTCGACATGATTTGGTCGCCGCTGCTGCATAGGGATGTGAGCCATATCTGGTTACGACAAAAAGTGGCAGAAGTGGCGCAGGAGTTAGCGTAAATCGGATGCAAATATAAAAGAGCCCAGCGACATAGCTGGGCTTTTTGTTTCAAAGGACAAGGTCGATTAGAGATACTTATCAATATTGATTTTGCGACTGTTAGCGTTCGCCTGCTTAACCGCGTCTAACATGGCATCTAGCTGCTCTCGCGCAAACACACGACCGTTTAGAATAACCGTATCTATACTGCGAGTGTTGCCAATATCTGTAAGTGGGTTTTGATTGAGTATTAGCAAGTCGGCACGTCGGCCAGGTTCAATAATACCGGCATTACTCTTCATCAATTCCGCTGGAATTCTGGTTGCGGTTGCCAGCGTTTGCGCCGGGTTCATGCCGCCTAAATTTAGCGAACTTAGTTCGTCATGCAGTGAGAAGCCAGGTACCACCAGGTTGCCTCCCGCGTCTGTGCCCGCAACTATCTTAACGCCACGACGAACCATGGCTTTTAATAAAATATGATGCGCTTTCTCCCGCGCTTGCCAGAAAGTATCGCTCTTTTTGTAAGCCTCCTCCGACGCATCATTCACAGCTTCGAACTGATTATAGCCGGGTAACCAGCCCACTTTATATTCGCCGCCGTCTTTGGTGCCTTCAACCAGGCCTGGGTTGGCGTATTCCATATGCACTTCTTTTAATGCCTCCTCAAGATTGCTGAACTGATCATGGATGCTTTCCATAAACCATAAGACGGAATTTACTGTGATGTCATTCGCCAATAAGTCGTCAATAATCTCGTCGGCACGGGCTTCTACATGGGCATAGAAGGCCTCGCTGCCTTGCTTATTGATAGAACCAAACTCTCTGATCAGCACCCGCACAATTTCCTCAAGGTGAGCGACTTCCCTTTGTTGGGTGACCGCCAATTCCGAGAGCTCAAAGGTCAAAGGAAAATGACCCGTGGTTGGCACTCCCAATTCGGTGGCTAGTTTATTCACGGCGCGGTAGGTCGGCATATCTAGGTGGTAGATTTTAATGGCGTCATAACCTTGCTCGGCAAACTCTTTGACCATGCTTTTAGCATGCTCAACATCATGGGTATTTTTATGGAATGTAATAAACTCCCAAAATGCGCCCTCAAGCAGTCCCATAGAGTCGATGGGTGGGGAAGACACAAAGAGTCTAGGGCCAACGCGACCTTGGTCAATCTCTTCACGCAATTGTAAACGCTCGGCTGGGCCTCCCAAATCACGAATATGGGTGACGCCATTGGCAACGTAAAGCAATAAATCGTTGGGGCTCTTTAGAAGATGGGCATGTGAGTCCACCAAGCCGGGAATAAGATATTTACCCTGGCCAGGTATGACCATAGCACCTGCGGGAATTGAGCCCTCGGTGGTCACCGAGAGAATCTCTCCCTTATCCAGGACCACAGTGCGATTGGGTAGCATGGTTTGGCCGTCAGGTGAGAGCACGCTGACATCCGTAATTACGGTTAACTGCCTGGGCGATGCAAAGGCGCGATGATCGACGACCTGGGTATGGGCGCCATAAATAAAATTAACGCCATTTTTAAACCAAGCGAGATAAGCGGCTGCGACAATGCTGACGCCAATAAAGAGACCAAAAAGCCATTTTAAAAGAGTTTTAAACATGGGGTATTTCCATCTGTTGTTGATGGAGTAATTTCAGCACACAGGTGAATCAAAAGCGTCCAGCCTTATAATATCAGACGTCCAATATGTTGTTTTTACACCTTTTTAGGCGCTATATCCGATCTAGCCGATAGAGCACTACTGGCATCGATACGCACTTGGCGTCAGCCCCGTAAGCTTTTTGAAGATGGCATTAAAACTGCTTTTTGAAGAAAACCCCGCATCCATAGCCAAATCAATTAATTTACGTTCGCTTTTTTGGTCGAGTTGCTCGCATACCTCGGCCACCCGGTATTCGTTAATAAATTGATTAAAATTTTTGCCACCGGCTTGATTCAAGGTCTCTGACAATTGGTGCACACTCACACCAACCTGCTGTGCAAGTGTGGCCAAGGTCAATTCGCTGTTCCGATATAGGGCCTGGTTTTTGACTTCATCTTGAACCAATTTCAGTATGCTTGAACGCGTATCTGGATCCAATACACCATCAGCAGAGGCTTTAGCACCGGAATCCTTTGGCTGCTCCAGTTGTGTTGTCAGTTGCCGAATATGAAAGAGACTTGGGTTGCGCCATTGGACTACTGCAACAAAATAAACCATTAAAACCAGGAGGCAATCGGCAAGCAGATTGACGATAGGTGCCGAGTTAATAAAGTAAAACAACAGCTTTAAACTCCATATCCCGACCATAAAGGCCACCAGGCTCCAAATCCACTTAAAAATATCTGGGCTATAAGAGGAGAGTGTTTGTTTAGCCTTGGCCTGGTAGCGACTGACCATGGTTATCAACAGCGCTAAATAGACGCCCACTTGTCCGTAAAAAACAATTTTTGTCAGAGTATGCTTGATAAGCGTGGTGTCGGGTACGGTGACAAAACTCAACGCCTTGTCGCCAGAAAACAGGATGTCGTAATTGAGCAGGTAGCATATTGCCAAGGGAAAAAGATGAAGAATATCACTGGCCTTAAGCGGCGCACCGGTAATGGCTGTTCGGCAATACAAATAGGTAAGAGCCCCATAACAAGCGGGTAGAAACACCAACCAAGCTATCAACCAAGTAAATTGACTTTCTCCTGCATCCACGATTAGTGGCAAAGCAAAAGTTGTAGCTATAAACAAGCACTGGATAGCCAATAACTTACTGGCGTAGTTAACCCGTTTGTCACTCACTAATAAGGTAAACAACAAAAAGCCCTGAAACCCGCCAATGGCCAGTATTACAGTCTGAGTTTGCGACATTGTTATTTTTATTTTATGTCTGGTTAGATAAGGGCATAAGTCTATCTATTAACCGAACTTATGTCGATTTGTATCGGCTTATAAGTGTTGAGGTGAGGAGTGAGTTCACCGCGAGTGAACGAACAGCCCAAGGCAACGCCGCAGGGCTGAAGCTTGCGACCGGGAGGGATAAGCTTGCCTACGTCCTGTAGGCAACCCTGCGGGCGCCTACGCGACTTAAAATGCTCGCGGCATTTAGGTGCGCTCATATATCCCTATATTCGCCCCTTCGGGTGCTTCGCAGCACAAAACGCTCCCGGCGTTTTGTCGAACTAGGGTTTTCATCATGACCTCCCCCACTCAGCTAGTGCTGTTAAAACAAAAAAGCCCAGCTATTTAGCTGGGCTCTTTCGTTTTAATGCATGGCGCAGAGGAGCGAGTTCACCACTAGTGAACGAACAGCCCAAGGCAACGCCGCAGGGCCGAAGCTTGCGACCGTACGCCGAAAAGCAAAAAACCAGCCGAAGCTGGTTTTTTATCATAATGCATGGCGGAGAGGGAGGGATTCGAACCCTCTATATCACCCGCCTACATCGCCCAAAGCCATTGATAACAAACACTTGCAGCTCTACAATGACTAGAATGATGACTATTTCTTGCAGAAATTTATGACTAAAAGACACTTACGACTGAGAGGTGATACTTGGTATTTTAATTATGCCGTTCCCAAACATCTCCAACCGATATTGAAAAAGAAGAATATCACCAAGTCCTTAGGTACTGACTCACTTAAAACAGCAAGAATGCTTCGAGATAATTTATTAAGAGAGTACGAAGGCTTGTCAGAGTCTCATGGTGTAAACCCTGAGGGTGTACGCTTAAGAACTCTCATATCTGAAATACGTGAAAAATACTCCAAGGCGTCAGAAGAGGAACACTATTGGGCGCTTGATGATATTTATGATGCAGAGAGGGTATCCAAGACTGACCCGCTTTTAGCTGATGCAATTCTAATTGCAAATAAAGGAAATGATTCTAGTTCACTATCAGGGGTTAGTGTTGAATATACCTTAGGTGAAGTTTGCGCAGAATATATTAACAAAGTGAAAGACCAAAGGTCACAGCAAACAATTAACACCACCAAACGCGCTTTAAAATACTTCGAACAATTCCGAAAAAGCAGAAATATTCTTTTAAAGTCTATTGATAGACCTAGTGTCACTCGATTCATAGATTTTCTTAGAAATGATGTTAAAGTTGGTTCGAAGTCAACCAGTAACATGTTGTCATGTCTAAACAAAATCTATAAATACGCCAGAGACTATGGGTACGTAGAAAACGAATCACCCTTTCAAGACCATAGCATCATCAAATCAGTAGGTGATGACACTAAAGGGTACAGACCCTTTACACTTGAACAATTCACAAAGTTAATGAGCATCATCAATAACTCAAGAAAGATAAGTGAAGCTAGGAAATGGTTTGTACCAATGATGCTTATGACAGGAATGCGTCCATCGGAGCTAGCTGGGTTGTATAAGGATGATATTTTTGAAGAGGAAGGCTTATGGTTTATATCAGTTCACGAAACTAAAGAACGAAGACTCAAGACAAAAAACTCTTATAGAAAAATCCCGATTCACAGCTCAGTCTTGAATATATTTCTCAAACTGAAAAATGATAAAAGCAACGAAAGTAAGTTTCTTTTTAATGAGGTTAAAGACTTGGAAAGCCCATTAAACTCGACAGGTCAGTGGTTTAGTCGCTTAAAGAGAAAACATATAACTGAAGATAGTGATGTGGCTCTTTATAGCCTGAGAGCGATGTTTGCTACTGCTTGTGAAAATGCCGGTATCGAGGAAAGAGCGACAGCTTACCTCATGGGACATTCAAGAATCGCACAAGGTCTAGCATATGGCTTATACTCTACTGGCCTAGAACCATCTTTATCTGCAAAATATATAGATAAAGTGGGAGAAAAACTAACCCCTTATGTTAAGTGCTTCCCAAGTCTTTAGCCCCAACCCCTAGAATCGCTTACGGTGCGTTACAGAGCTTCCTAGGGGCTTCTATGGGTAACAACGTGATAAGCCACCAACAAAAACCCTTACAGAAGCTCCCAGACACCACTAATACTTCCTAAAAAAATTTCTGAGCAACTTTAACACCAACAACCATAGAAACCTACCAATAACAAGTTAAAACCCATCACAGAGCGTTACAGAGCGCTACAGAGCTTCTAGGCTTATTTATGGCTGGTGGGTATGGCTATGGGTTTAAGCTCGTGGTGTTTTTCAACCAATTGTGAATGTTCTTCAAAGAACTACAAGCAAACAGACAAACTAATAGCGTAGAGGTACGGGTTTACTGGGTTTTCTTGGAAAACTGAGGGAGAATGTAAAACAATGGGAACAAGACGATTTACTGGTGGGGTATCGAGATGTACAACGGGTGAGCCTAGTATACATGAGCAGCTAACGGGGAGGCTGAAATGACACCTCATAGCACAGGATTATACTAAAGTCCAGATTCAAGAAAATTATTTTCAAACTAAATTCCTTTATACAACAACCACTTAGCAAAACCAGAGAAAATAAAGCTTGACTTTTTAGGGGGAATATGTTATTATAATAGTATTATAAAGTTTACTTAAAAGGTTGGCTGGAGTTGCTGTAACAGTTTATTGAGGAGATTGTTACAGATTATTAGGGACAACCTTTAATAAATCATCTTTAGTAAAAGAAAACTTATAACACATTTTGTAAAGCATTTCTTAGTGTGCACTTCGAAGGGTTCATAACCATTTTTACAAATGGGAATCACATCTACTTTAAGGTAGGTTGTCAGGAAGGTTGCCACTTATAAGAGATTTTATAAAACCCTTATTAAATATCTCTAGTAAACAAACCTTCTTACCACAAGTGAATAGAAGGTATGGTGATTAGGAATCTCTTACAGGTTTACTCAAAAGATTGGCCAAGATACTTCAAAGTTCTCATAAATTAATTGGCTAGTATTGAGTAATACCTTAGTCAATCTATCCAGTTCAATACTACCCATAGATAACCCATTGGTGATTCCACCTATCACCAACTTCAAAAGAATCTCATAAGGGACTCCCTCCCTTTACCGTATGTGGTTGAGTGGCTATGACGGCACTTACAAAACCACTGCTTTATCCAGACCTCCCAACTTGCTTAGTTCCCTCTTGTACTAAGGGAGTTGGCTGCGTCTTTTTACATCCAACAAGAGGATTTATTAACAATGAAACTATCAGAATCAGAATTTAAACAATTGCTAACTACTGCCCAAAGCCCCAAAAGACGCTTTACCAAAGAAACTGTACAAAATCGATTTGAGCGCTCCAAGAGTTTATACCAGAAGAACATTGAATCTCATGGCGTACTTGGCGCTGTGAAACACTTCATCTTCTACAACAACAAATATGAAGTTATCCAAACTCTTGAAAGATTATTTAAGGAAGGTTGGGAAGAATACGGTAGCCCACAGAGCTTTTATCAGTTCAAGGTTGATATACGAACTAACGCAGTTGAGTTTTGGATGACTAAACCAGAGTCGCTTCAAGAAGAGGATTTAAAAACCTTACGGGATAAGGCCGAAGCAGAGTTACGAGTGGAGATTGATTCCCACAACCAATCCCGAGAAGAAGCTATAAAAGCCCTAGCCTTACATGCTGAAGCCGTTCAAGCTGAGAAAGATGAAGAGGCTGAGCTATTCAGTCAGATTCAATCACTGGTTGAGGGTCTGTAATATGCTGGATAGACAATCTTTAATCGCTAGGGTTGGGGCAGCTTTAGCAGCTAACACCCCATCGCAAACAACCCAGAGCAGCGCAACCAATAGCATTCTAACCAAGCGTAAAATGGGATTAACTCCCGAGGAGCAACACAAAGAGCTTGTAAAGCGCATTTCAACCAGCTACAAGCCAACCAACCCAACCATGAGTGACGCCGATACTTTACTACTTAAGAAGAAGCTTTACTTCAAAGATGAAACTCTCACTTTTCACTTTACTTCTAAAGGTGAAAACAAGATGGAAGCCTACTTCCCAGCTGCATTGTTAGTAGAAGATATGGAAGCTATCAAAGCTACTAGGCTTTACCGTGAGACTGTAGGTTATTGCAAGAGCGAAACTAAGCTACTGGAACAACTGGAAATCAAACGAGCTGAGCTATTAAGTAAACTTCCTTTCTAAACCAAGAGAATGCTAGAAATGATACTCCAAAGCCATTTTAGCCATTTTAAAAAGCCCCTTTCCAAGGTTGATGGTTAGGGGCTTTTTTGTGTCTGAAATAAGGTTGCTGACGGTCAATCTTTCATGGCTTTCTTCATCTGGTAATATTGACCACGGCTCAATCCAATCAACTCCAAAGCTCTAGTGGCTGTTTTACCACCCTCTATCAGCTCATTTACCTCATTAAACTTCTTAAGCGTTTCTGGTGACTGCTTACGGCCAGTATACTTCCCTTCGCTTTTAGCTCTAGCAATACCTATCTTCTGCTTTTCCAGCATCTCTACACGCATCATTTCAGCCACACCAGTTAACGTGGTTAGTATCATTTTACCTGAGCTACTGGTGACATCTACACCACCCAAAGCATGAATGAACAACTTAATACCATTCGCCTTACAATAATCAGCAAAGTCCAATACGTGCTGAACCTTTCGACCTAACCGCGATATGTCGTAACAGATAACGGTATCACCAAACTTTAGGTTGCTGACCATTCTATTAAAATCTGGTCTATCAACATCCTTACCAGAGCGCTGGTCAGTGAATATCATATCAACTTCACCATAATGCTTTTTAAGCTCTTCTACTTGCTGTTTAACATTCTGCTCTTCTGTCGATGTCCTTGCGTAAATGCACTTCATACCTTCCCGCCTTAAACTGTTCACCACCCAATGACCCTAACTATACAGTTCATTTTAAGTTGCATCAACAAGTATAATGAACACACCTAAGACTGATACAGTTGTTCACCTAGGGCATGGTCTTAATGAACACATATCGACACAGGGATTTTAAAATTGCTACGGGATATTTAGGGGTAGCCCAGTTGGAGCTAAGCACCTCTGAACATGTTCTAGGGATTTTGATTGCCATGGAAAAAAACTGCTGATTTAATGGAATACTACTAAAGGATATAAGGTAAGAAAGTGAATTCATTTAACAAACTACTAAAGGACACTCCTCTATATACAGAAGTTCAGGTGAAAGGGTTTTTGTCGGAAAAAGCTGTGGAAAAACAGCAGCAGAGTATTAAAGACTCTGGTTACAGGCTGCCTTTTACCGAAGTGGTTATAGATGACGAATTTAGGCCTTCTCTATACTGTAATTCTGAGGAATGCAAGCGGTTGGTCTTTTTGACATGCTCCACGGTAGTGTTAGAACGATAAAGATTCGTTTCACCTCACACCCAATAACATTGATGTACGGCTGCTCTCACTGCCGCAAAAGCAATTATGTTTTTCATTTAACTATCACCTGTTCAGTAACTGAAAACGCGACTAATGATACTACATTCAAAATTCAAAAAGTTGGGCAAACCCCTCCTCACGGTGAAAGGACACCTGATAAATTCTTAAAAGTTTTCGGTAAGGAAAGGGGGTTATTTCTAAAGGGCGTCCAATGCGAAAATAGAGGGTTGGGCATAGGGGCTTTCTCTTATTACCGAAGGGTTTTAGAGGCTAAGAAAAACACCCTTTTTGATGAAATAATTAAAGTACTAAAACTAGAATCAAGCAATATAGCCTTAATCAATGAGCTTGAAGCAGCAAAAAAAGAAGGTCAATTTACCAAAGCGGTCGACACGATTAAAGTAGCACTTCCTGACTACCTCCTAATAAATAACCACAACCCTCTAAAGCTAATGTATAGCGCCCTTAGCGAAGGATTGCACTCTCATACTGACGAAAAATGCTTAGATTTGGCTCGCACAATAAAGTTAATTCTTTTTACTTTCCTTGAAAAACTAGAGTTTGCTTTGAAGAGCCACGATGAGGTCAACGAGGCCGTTAATAGGCTTCTTGATGCAAAAAAACAAAACAACTAAATAGCAAAATGACAGATAACAAAGACAAAGACCTCCGAGATACTATTAAGAACGATAAAATCTATAAATTTTATCCTTATCGTGACTTTGACCTAGATGCCTTAGCTGGCTCATACCTTTGGTTTAGCTCAATAGAGGATTTCAATGACCCTTTTGAAGGGATGTACCTAGAGCAGATTGCATTCCGAGGGGTTGACGATATAAATGATGAAGAAATTATTGAAATTAATGAAGCTTTGCATGAGTGGGCTGGGTATTCAAGTAAGGCAGCAAGCAGTAAAGCGCTCGCAATCTATAATAATATCATGAAAACCGAAGAAGATAAGATTGCATACAAGCAAGTGCTAATGGAAAATATTGAAAGCCAGCTGAGGGCGACCTTCACTTTAGAGGCTAAAAAGCGATGCTGCTGCTTTATAACTGACTATGAAAATAAACCAGCTATCACGAGCAAGCTTATGTGGTCACATTACTCCAATGGGCTGAGAGGCTTCATGCTAGAGTTTGACACTGAAGCACTGCTAAAATCCCTTGAAGACTGCAACCAGACTGCCGTTCAGTACGGCAAGGTTAACTACAGTAATTTTGAGCGCTTGGATGCACTTAAAGACCTCTCCCTTTCCCCTACCGCCAAAGGTAATTTCAGTAGAATTCTCCTAAGGAAAAGCCCTGAGTGGGTATATGAGCAGGAGTTTAGGCTAATATCTGAGATGGATAGGGTATACTTTAACCCCAATGTAATTAGGTCGATAGTGGTAGGGGAAAAGATACCTCATCCCAAGCTCAAAACATTACTAGCGGTAATCAAATCACAGGGCTTGCTAGAGCAAGTCAAGGTCGCTCAAATAAACAAAAAAACATTGGAGCTAGATATCGTAGATTTAAATATTAGCAACCTAAGCCCTACATAATCTGCACAATTGCTAAACGAGTGAACCCTCATGTGCAAAATGCGCCTCTGGCTAGATACCAGAAAACCTGATTACGCAGTCATCACGATAACGAACAGGGAGTTACGAACTTTGCAATAAACTCAAGCAGGGTTAAACTGATATATCACCCTCAAGAAACTTGCAGGTCACAAACCACCTGGAGCAAGTGGCGTCAGGCTAGCCAAATTATTGATTGGGGCGCTGTGAATGTCAAAACCACTTTATAACCCTACCAATCTGTAATCGCATCAACTACTGGGAATAGTTTCTTAACCGCAAAACCATAGGTATAACGCTTGGAGGTACCTAGCTCGCTTTTCTCACGCCCTACAACAGACTGAAATAATGAAGTTGATACACCACACCTCTGCACTTTAGTAATGCGTACACCCAAAGCCATGCAAAGTATAGCGCTACCCTTTGCCACCAACACTTGGAAGATTCAAATCAAACTCCAACAGAAGTAAAAGAGGTGACTGGAAAAGTAACTTTTTTTTGACTAGAAATTGACTATTTTTGGCAGGAAACCGAAAGGTAAGTATTTGATTTACAAAAAGAAAATGGCGGAGAGGGAGGGATTCGAACCCTCGATACGCTATTAACGTATACACGAGTTCCAGTCGTGCGCCTTCGGCCACTCAGCCACCTCTCCGCACTTTAACTGGGCTGCCGCAGCAGCGCCGCTTATACTAAGCAAAGGCTTTGTTTGTTGCAAGGTGTTTTTTACAAAACCAAATCAATTGCTTAGTAATCCGCCATTAGCGTGCCATGGCGGCGGTGAAATCAAGCATGCGATTAAGTGAGCGTAAGGCGCCCTCACGCAGCTCCATGTCCACAAACACTTCTTTACCGCTTGGGTCAATCAGTGCTTCTTCAATGGCTTTTAAGCCGTTCATGGCCATCCAAGGGCAATGTGCGCAGCTTTTACAGGTAGCACCCTCGCCTGCAGTCGGTGCTTCAAAGAACTCCTTCTCTGGGCACAGTTGCTGCATCTTATAAAAAATACCGCGATCGGTGGCGACGATAAACTTCTGGTTATCCATTTCCTGCGCCGCTTTAATCAGCTGGCTGGTTGAACCAACCGCATCGGCCAACTCAACAATCTCCGCTGGAGACTCTGGGTGAACCAGAACCGCCGCATCCGGGTGCAAAGCTTTCATATCTTGCAGCGCTTTAGTTTTAAACTCGTCGTGAACGATACAGGCGCCATTCCACATGATCATATCGGCACCGGTTTGCTTTTGAATATAGCTGCCAAGGTGCTTATCCGGACCCCAGATAATTTTTTCGCCTTCACTATCAAGGTGCTCAACAATTTCCAACGCACATGATGAGGTAACAATCCAATCCGCACGGGCCTTAACCGCAGTCGAAGTATTGGCGTACACCACTACTTTACGATCCGGGTGCTGATCACAAAACGCGCTAAAAGCATCGATAGGACAACCCACATCCAGCGAACAGGTCGCCTCCAGAGTTGGCATGACCACGGTTTTATTCGGCGTCAGGATCTTAGCCGTTTCACCCATAAAGCGAACGCCGGCAACAATAATCATATCTGCTTGCTCTTGACGTGCGCCAAAACGAGCCATCTCTAACGAGTCGGCAACACAGCCACCGGTTTCTTCCGCGAGCGCCTGAATTTCAGGGTCGGTATAGTAGTGCGCGACTAATACGGCATTCTTCTCTTTCAGCAATTGCTTAATACGCTCTTTATAGGCGAGCTTTTCGGCATCGGAAAGAGGAGCTGGCTTAGGAGGAAAAATATAGTCCTCTGGCATGATCTGTTGGCTAATACCCATACTGATAAAACTATTCTAGGTTACGAAATACTAGGGCAATTATACGAAACTATGACGATAAAAAGAAGCTATGCGCTAGGGTTCGAGAAGATAGTTAGTAACTAGTTAGTTTAAAAGGGAATAAAGAAAGTGGTGGGTCATGATGGATTCGAACCATCGACCAATGGATTAAAAGTCCACTGCTCTACCAGCTGAGCTAATGACCCGCTCTGGTGTAATGAGCCAATAAGATGTCGGCACATTAAGTGCTATTCATAATAGCAGGGGGAGATTGAATGGTGGGTCATGATGGATTCGAACCATCGACCAATGGATTAAAAGTCCACTGCTCTACCAGCTGAGCTAATGACCCGCCCGGGTTGTTAAGTTGTTTAAGGCGTTATGATTAACGTCAACAAGTTAACAGTATTGATTCTAAAGTGGTGGGTCATGATGGATTCGAACCATCGACCAATGGATTAAAAGTCCACTGCTCTACCAGCTGAGCTAATGACCCAACATTAGAATCTATTTAGCAATTGGTGGGTCATGATGGACTTGAACCATCGACCAATGGATTAAAAGTCCACTGCTCTACCAACTGAGCTAATGACCCAACGCTGTGCTAAGTATTACATAAAGTGGTGGGTCATGATGGATTCGAACCATCGACCAATGGATTAAAAGTCCACTGCTCTACCAGCTGAGCTAATGACCCACTTTATGTAATTTGCCGCAGAAAACTTCCTGAGTGGTTATCCCCTGCTGCGGGCGCTTATAATACTTATTTAAAATCCAAGTGCAATACAAATACTCGGTTTTTTTTAGTTTTTCCTTTTAGTTGCCTAATTTTAGACCGCTTTAGCTACAAAGCAGTCTAAAACATTGCAACTGGCAAAATTCGGCTACAACTTGCTAACACGTTCGGCGGCAAGTTTCGCAGCCGTGGTATTAGGGTATTGAGTGATAACCTCATTAAACAACTGCTTAGCTTTGGCCAGCTGACCTTGCTGTTGTTCTAGGGTGCCAAGTTTAAGGAGTGCGTCCGGGCGCTTGCTAGAATCACTGAACTGATTCACTACGGTCTCAAAATGAGACTTGGCACCGGCTGTATCGCCCTTGATAGTCAACAATTGCCCCAACCAGTAATGAGCGTTAGCCGCATACACGGAATTTGGGTAGCTTTGTAAAAAAGACTGGAATTCAGGAATAGCGGCATCATAGCGCTTATCCTGCATAATCAGTTTCACCGCTTTATCGTACGCTTCGTTTTCCGATAGGTCGGTGCTGACCGCCGTGGTGCTTAAGCCAGTGTCAGGCTGCGGCATTGGCACTTGTGATGACTCGTAGCTCGGCTGCTGCGTATAAGCGGCACTCACACGGTTCTCAATCTCTTGATAAAGCTCACGTTGACGTTGCAACACCTTCTCGAGCTTGTAGCTATGCTCTTCGGTAATGCCACGTAGCTGGCTCACTTCATCCTGTAACATATCGAGCTGCTGCTGCAGATTGGCTTGCATAATGTTGCGCGATTGCATCATTTGCTCAAGTCGGCTTAAGCGCTGCTCAATACTTGATTCGCTGGCAGTGGCCTCAGAAACAGGAGCGGGAGCAGCCCAAACATGGGTGCTCCCGCTCATGAGTAAGGCTGCCAAAATAAGTTTCGGCTTCATCATTACTCTACTGATTTTAGTATACTAATACCGCACGGCGGTTTTGAGCAAACGCTTCTTCGTTGCGTGCTTTGATCATTGGCTTTTCTTCGCCATAGCTCACAACTGACATTTGGTTTGCGCTAACGCCAAGGCTTAGAAGGTATTTTTCTACCGACTGACCACGGCTCTCACCCAGGGCGATGTTGTACTCAGGCGTACCACGCTCATCGGCGTGACCTTCGATAAGTACTTTAACTGATGGGTTTTGGATTAGGAATTGAGCGTGCGCTTGAAGTAGCTCAGCATACTTGCTTTGGATCGTTGCACGGTCAAAGTCGAAGTGGATAACTTGTTGCTGGCGAAGTTCTTCAAACTTTTTACGTAGTTTTTCTTCTGCAGTTTCTACGCGCTCAACAGTTTCAACTTCTACAGTATCAGTTACTTGGGTTTCAACTTGGTTAGTCTCGTTGGCTTGGCCTTCATCTAGGTTAGATGAAGAGCTACAGGCCGCTAGTGTCATTACTGGCACTGCAACAAGCAGGCTTTTTAACAGTTTATTCAGTTGCATTGAGTAGATTCCTATTATGATTTAGTGAAACCATCACCTGATTTTCAATTTTTCTTAATATAGTGCGATAGTCGCACAAACATCAAGTTTATACGACTAAAGCTGACTGCACCCTTAGCGAGTTACAAAAATGGCGACCATGCCGGCGACTTAACCTGACCGTCGAGCACAGGTAAACGCGCTTTAAAACGACCATCCATCGACACCAAAGCCAATACATTTTTATTGTTATGCATGGTGCTGTATATAATCATTGAGCCATTGGGCGCAACGCTTGGTGATTCATCCAAGCGAGTTCGAGTCAACACATGGAAGTTCCCGTTATCAAGATCCTTCTTAGCAATATGATATTGACCTAAAGTACGGTTAACCATGACCAGATGTTTCCCATCCGGGGTCACCGAACCATTCAGGTTCATATCGCCGTCGAAAGTCACACGCTGTACTCGACCCGAGTCTAAATTTAACTTATAAATCTGGGCATTACCACCTCTTTCAGAGGTAAACATTAGGTCTTTACCATTGGGATGCCAAGTTGGCTCCGTGTCTATGCTACGGTGGCGTGTTAAGCGGCGTTCCTGCTTAGTAATTAAGTCGTATAAATACAATTCAGTGGCGCCGGTACGGTCTTTTGACAGTACCATGGCCAGCTTAGTGCCATCGGGTGAAAACTGCGGCGCACCATTGATACCTGGGTGAGAAGTGACCAACTGACGCTGGCCTGAGTAGATATCCTGAATAAAGATCTGACTCTGACGGTTCTCAAAAGTTACATAAGCCAGCTTATTGCCATCCGGCGACCATGAAGGCGACATCAGCGGCTCTTTAGAACGCAATAACACCTGCTCGTTAAAGCCGTCGTAATCGGCAACCACTAGCTGATATGGTTTCTCGTCCTGCTCACGCACTATGATGTAAGCAATTTTTGTTAAAAAGGCGCCGCGCTCACCGGTCAAGGCCTCATACACCACATCACTGATGCGGTGGCCATAGCGACGGAAGCTCGATGCCGAAATCACGGTTTCGCGGGCATCCAGCACATGGTCTTCACTGTTCACCAACTGACCATTGTTCAATACTCGGGTTTGACCGCCAGTGATCTGACCGCGTAACACATCGATCAGCTCAAAGCTGACCAGGTAACGACCCGCTGATTGCTGCTCAACCGTGCCCACAACTATGGCTTCTACACCACGCTGTGCCCAGGCACCATAATCTACATCTGCATCCGAGCTCGGGCGCTGCGGCATATCGATATTGGCAACTGGCTTAAATTTACCGCTGCGGCGCAAGTCCGCAGCAACCACTTCGCTGATTCGCATGGGCATTTCGCCTGTGCCTTTATAGGCGAAGGGCACCACAGCGATGGGGCGAGCGCTGTCGACCCCTTCGGTGATCACAATTTCCAGCGCGGCCTGAGCCCACATACTCATGCTCGCCAGTAAAGACACTGCCACCATGCGGCATAATCTAATCATAAAAGTCCCCTAAAACTCTGGTTTAACCGTTAAGTTAATATTTTTTAATTCTTCAAATACGTCGCGATCTTTAGATACCGGCAGCGTATCGGCGCGGCGCACGGCACGTACTGCGGCCTCACATACTTGTCTGTCACCACCAAGCGAATTTACGCTGGTCACCAGGCCATTAAAGGCCAATTTAATATTGAGGCGACACTCTTTACCGCGGAAGCTATCATCAAGCAGCAGGTTCTGCTGAATACGCTGACCGATTAAGGCGCGATATTTGTCGACTTCAGATAGTACCTGCTGACGGCGGGCTTTAGCACGCACCGCTTGCTCGGCGGCCATCTGCTCTTGCAACATTTGCTCTTGCAGTGCCTTCTGCCTTGCTTCTTCAGCCTTACGCTTGGCTTCCGCCTCTTTACGTTTGCGCTCTTCTTCGGCTTTGCGTGCCGCTTCTTCTTCCTTGCGACGTTTCTCCGCTGCGGCCTTGGCAGCCTTCTCTGCCTTTTCCTTTTCTAACTGAGCTTTCTTCGCTTTATCGCGTTCTTTACGCTCAATTTCTCTGGCTTTTTTCGCTTCGGCTTCGGCTTTTTTACGCTCTTCTTCCTTGGCTTTGCGTTCCTGCTCTAGCTTTTTAATGCGATTAGCTTCTTCCTGACGCTGACGCTTGGCCAGCTCAGCGCGTTTTTCCAGTTCGCGAATGCGTTTTTGCTCAGCCCGTTTCTTATCTTCTTCCTGCTTACGCAGCTCGTCGATACGCTTTTCCACCTGCTTTTGATCCACGGCCACCGCATCCACGGCTTTTTGCGGCGTGTCTTCATTGCTCGGCGCATTCAAGGTCACAGTGATCACCTCGGGCGTTGACGGGCGCAAGTAATTGACGCCAACGAGTATGGCAATCATCAGCACATGCAAACCGGCAGAGATCAGAAGAGGTATTTTAAACTGCTGCATATTAATCCTCGAACGACTCCGTCATCAGACCCACCTCGTTCACTCCACTTTGTCTTAGTATGTCCATAAGACGGAGTACCTCTTGATAACTGACCTGGCCGGAACCCTTGATCATCACAGGTGTTTTCGGGCTTTTTTCCAGTTGCATTTGAATTATCGCTACAACTTGAGCCGCTTCTAAAGCCTCTTCCGGGTCAGGGTTAGCACTGACATAGTATTTACCGTCGGCATCGATAGAGGCAATGATAGGCGGTTCACCCTTGGTATCCACCAATTCCGACTGCTCCATTTTCGGCAGCTCAACCTTGACGCCATGGGTGATCAGAGGCGCGGTGGCCATAAAGATAATTAACAGCACCAACATCACGTCGATGTAAGGAACGACGTTGATCTCCGAGACCGGACGACGCTTCTTACGCTGATACATGGCTTTTCACCTCATGAGTCAGAGTCTGGCGATGTAGGATATTGGCAAACTCTTCCATAAAGTTACCGTAATAAGATTCGATTTTTTCCATCTTGGTAGCAAAACGGTTGTAGGCGATAACCGCAGGAATAGCCGCGAATAGACCCATGGCCGTTGCAATCAGAGCCTCGGCAATACCCGGGGCAACCATTTGCAAGGTCGCTTGTTTTACTTCACCCAAGGCGATAAAGGCGTTCATGATGCCCCATACGGTACCGAACAGACCGATATAAGGACTGATAGAACCGATAGTGGCTAAGAAAGACAGGCTGTTTTCTAGCTTTTCAATCTCACGAGAAAGGGCAACACGCATGGCACGATGTGGACCATCAATTCCCATCGCAGCGGCAGAGAGATTGTTTTTCTTGGCGCGGGCAAATTCTTTAAAACCCGACGTGAAAATGGCTTCGATACCTTCACTTTGGGTACCGCGAGCAGAGATTTCGTTATACAGCTTAGAAAGGTCAACGCCAGACCAAAAACGGGATTCAAACTTTTTCGCATTCGTTAGGGCGTTGCTAAGTATTTTGCGACGCTGAATGATAATGGCCCAAGAAAGCACCGACAGGGCAACCAGGGTAAGCATCACCAGCTGTACTAAAAAGCTGGCTTTTAAAATAAGATCAATAAAGTTTAATCCTGAATCCACGTATTTTCTCCTAAGGCGCGTATATTGCAATTAACTGTATCCGCGCTCAATACAGCGTACGACACACAATGAACCCTAGTGTACCCAGTCATAATTGCGCTGACAATGACCTTGCCATGAATTGCCGCCTAGCGCCGATAAATCGCCGCAGGCTGTGGTTAACAGGCAGATACACAGATATCTTATTGGGCTCTTTTACATGCGAAAAAGTTCCAAAAAAACAGATTTTATGCGAATTATTCGCATAAGCTGTCATTTTGCCGATGTATTACAAGTTAAAAAATAGTAATTCTAATAGAACAAAAAAAGCACAAAAATAATAATAGCCTTATATTTCAACATACAAAGCTAATAGCCTTACGTTTATTGCGCAAAATATCATCATGAAGATTTTATTCGGTATTAGTTTTTTTTATCCGAAAAAAATAATTTTTCTAGTTTGAAGAAAATCTGCTACCGCTTTATTATTCTCCCTGTACTGAGCTAGCGCAACCAACTATGGCTCTATTGCACAGTTCATGAGGTGGTTTCTGATTCCCCACCTCACACCATCGGCTGTTTCATCCTACTATTGAGCAGCTGGTGTGTTCCTCGGATTTACTTCCTTCAACTTGTTGTTTTGCCCGCTTTATTAGCGGGCTTTTTTTTGCCTGAATCAAGCTCAGTCACAGACCCTAATCGGTGCAGCCTTAATCCGCTGTGAATCGGCTGTCGTATGACAAGCAATTGGCTGCCTGTTGTCGGCCGTTGCTTCGCGTCGACAAGGTATCAAGGGTGCACTTTTGTCGGGATGAATCCCGACCTACAGAGGTATTCCGGGCATAAAAAAGCCGAGCTTATGGCTCGGCTAATTAGTGCTCGGCTAATAAAATGCGATTTTACACACCAGACTTAGGTCGCCTTATGCAGACCAAAGTGAGCATAGGCATGGTCAGAGACAATGCGCCCTCTTGGTGTACGTTGAATAAAGCCCTGCTGGATCAGATAAGGCTCAATGACATCTTCAATGGTTTCTTTTTCTTCGCCTATGGCGGCGGCGAGGTTGTCCAAACCAACCGGCCCACCCATAAACTTCTCGATGATCGCCAGTAAATACTTGCGATCCATGTAATCAAAACCGCTTTTATCAACATCCACCATATCCAGAGCCTGGGCGGCAATATCGGCGCACACGCTGCCATCGCCTTTCACCTCGGCAAAGTCACGAACGCGGCGCAACAAGCGATTGGCAATACGCGGCGTGCCCCGCGAACGTTTAGCAACCTCGTATGCACCCTGCTCGTCTATGCTCAAACCAAGATGAGTTGCAGAGCGCTTAACTATGGATGCCAGGTCATCGACATTATAAAACTCCAGGCGCTGGACAATACCGAAACGGTCGCGCAGCGGTGAGGTTAAAGAGCCGGCCCGAGTCGTTGCACCGATAAGGGTAAAAGGCGGTAAATCTAACTTGATTGAGCGCGCTGCCGGACCCTCGCCTATCATGATATCGAGTTGATAGTCTTCCATGGCCGGGTAGAGAATTTCTTCCACATGCGGGCTCATGCGATGGATTTCATCGATAAAGAGCACGTCATGGGCTTCTAAATTGGTTAGCAAGGCCGCCAAGTCGCCGGCCTTTTCTAATACCGGGCCTGAAGTGGTTTTAATACTCACCTCCAGTTCATTGGCGACTATGTTCGCCAACGTGGTTTTACCCAGGCCCGGCGGACCGAAGATAAGCAAGTGATCCAAGGCCTCACTGCGAGAGCGTGCCGCCTCGATAAAGATATCCATTTGCTGTTTTACATGAGGCTGACCATGATAGTCCGCCAGCAGCTTAGGTCGTATGGCCCTATCGACCACGTCTTCATTGCCCTGCTGCTGGGGCTCAATTAGTCTATCCGCTTCTATCATTCACTTATCTCTGTTACAGCATCGCCCTAAGCGCTTGCTTGATCATTTGCTCCGAGGTCATGGCCTCCTGGGCAACGGCTTTCACCGCTTTTGTTGCCTGACTATTCTTATAACCCAAGGCTTCCAGGGCAGCAATAGCATCGTCTGTGGCATTGGCGGCTACTAAGGTATCACCACCTGCACCGCTAAGGGGCGCCACATCCGTATATGGCGTGAATAAATCCGGCCCCCAGTCTTTGAGTCTGTCTTTCATTTCCAGCACCAGACGCTCGGCGGTTTTCTTGCCCACCCCAGGCAATTTCACTAAGGTGCTGGCATCGCCATGATGGACACAGCGGATAAACTGCTCCGCCGACATGCCAGAGAGAATGCCAAGGCCAAGTTTAGGACCCACACCATTGGCTTTTAGCAGCTCTCGAAACAGAGCGCGCTCGCTTTTGGTGTTAAAACCGAATAGAAGCTGGGCATCTTCACGCACCACAAAATGAGTAAACAGGGTGACGTCTTCGCCGCACTCAGGCAAGGCGTAAAAACAGCTCATGGGCAAGCTGATTTCATAGCCGACACCGGCCACATCCACCAGCACTTCTGGAGGCTGTTTTTCGACTAATTGTCCGCGAATTCTTCCTATCATATTCACCTCAAACGACCACGCACGGTTTTGCGCGCTTGGCCGGCTAATTTAATCAGGTTTTGTTGTGAGTGACCATGACACATGGCAATGGCCAAGGCATCGGCGGCATCCGCCTGGGGCGTCGCCGGCAGCTTTAAAATATGCTTAACCATATGTTGAACTTGTGCTTTTTCTGCCGAGCCCTTACCCACCACGGCCTGTTTTACCTGGCGCGCGGAATACTCATGGACGCCCAGCTCTGCCATGGTGGCGGCAACGATGGCGGCACCGCGAGCCTGACCCAGCTTGAGTGCCGAGTCCGGGTTATGGGCCATAAAGACCTGCTCAATGGCAAAGGCGTCGGGGTTAAACTGTTCGATCAACTGGGTGACACCTTGGTAGATCATTTTTAAGCGCGTTGGAAACGCGTTCTCACCAAGCTTAATACAGCCGCTGCCCAGATAGACAAAACGCTGTCCTTGCTGGCGCACCACGCCGTAACCGGTGAATCGCGAGCCAGGGTCAATCCCCAAAATAATACTCACCCAGAAACCTTATTCTTGTTATTGCACCAAACAATGGTAACTGTATGGATGACCAGTGTAAAGGCGAGGCACAAGAAAAAAGCGGCCTAAGCCGCTTTTAAGATTGAACTCTGTGTCTGAGCGAGCGGATTACTCACCCTGCTCCGCTGTCGCACTTGCTTTAGGTGCAATGGCGATACCCAGCTCTTTAAGCGCATCCGGGTTGGCACCGCTTGGCGCATCCGTCATCAAGCATGAAGCCTGAGTAGTTTTCGGGAAGGCGATTACGTCACGAATGTTGTCCGTGCCACATAGCAGCATTACCAGACGGTCAAGACCAAAGGCCAGACCCGCATGTGGAGGCGTACCGTACTTCAAGGCATCCAGTAAGAAGCCGAACTTCTCTTGTTGCTCCTGCTCTTCAATACCCAAGATGCGGAAAGCTGTTTCTTGCATGGCGCTGTTGTGAATACGTACCGAGCCACCACCGACTTCGTAGCCGTTTAAGACCATGTCATAGGCATCGGATAAGGTGCCTGCCGGGTTGGCTTCCAGCTCTTCTGGGCTTACGCCTTTTGGTGCCGTGAACGGGTGGTGTACCGCGTGCAGGTTACCTTCGTCGTCTTCTTCAAACATTGGGAAGTCAACAACCCAAAGCGGTGCCCACTTGCTTAAATCTGTTAGCTCAAGGTCTAAACCGATTTTCAAGCGTAGTGCACCCATGGCTTCGTTAACCACGTTGCGGCTGTCGGCACCAAATAGAATGATGTCGCCAGATTGCGCATTGGTGCGCTCTAGCAAGGCAGTGATCACTTCTTCACTTAGGAATTTAGCGATAGGTGATTGCACGCCTTCAACACCGGCGTCGCGGTCGTTAACCTTCATCCAGGCCAGACCTTTTGCACCATAGATGCCGATAAACTTAGTGTAATCATCGATTTGTTTGCGTGATAACTCAGCACCGCCTGGTACGGTAAGTACAGCTACACGGCCTTTTTCATCGTTGGCCGGGCCTGAGAATACTTTAAACTCAACGTCTTTCACTAAGTCGGCAACGTCGATAAGTTCCATCGGGTTACGTAAGTCCGGCTTATCCGAACCGAAGCGACGCATGGCTTCTTCGTGACCCATCACAGGGAATTCGCCAAGATCAACGTTCAGTAGCTCTTGCCACATATCACGAATTAGTTTTTCGGTGATAGCACGAACCTGATCTGACGTCATAAACGAGGTTTCGATATCGATCTGGGTGAATTCAGGCTGACGGTCTGCACGTAAGTCTTCATCACGGAAACATTTCACGATTTGATAATAACGGTCGAAACCAGACATCATCAGCAACTGTTTAAATAACTGCGGCGACTGTGGCAAGGCGTAGAAGCTGCCGTGGTGTACGCGGCTAGGTACCAAGTAGTCACGAGCACCCTCTGGTGTCGCCTTGGTCAATACCGGAGTTTCGATATCAAGGAAGTCGTTGCTGTCTAAGAAACGACGTACAAAGCTTGAAGCCTTGGCGCGCAGTTTAATGCGATCGCTCATCTCAAGACGACGCAGGTCAAGATAACGGTATTTAAGACGACGCTCTTCCGAGTTTTGCTGGTTAAAGTCCAGCGGTAGCGCTTCGGCACGGTTGATGATTTCAAGCGCGGTGCCAAGAATTTCAACTTCACCTGTGGCCATATCTTTATTTACTTGGCTTTCGGGGCGAGCACGCACCACACCTTTGATCTGGACACAGAATTCTTGACGAAGTTTGTTGGCAATATCCATTAACCCTTCTACTTCAGGGTCAAACACCACCTGCACCAGGCCTTCGCGGTCACGCACATCGACAAAGATCAAACCGCCTAGATCACGGCGTTTGTTGATCCAACCACAAAGAGTAACCTCTTGGTCGACATGGCTTTTATTCAAGTGTCCGCAATATATAGAGCGCATAATATTCCTGTTTTAATTGTAAGCGCGTGAGCTAAATGCACGCAGTGGCCAAATAAATTGCGTCAATTATATAAAATCGGCGGTCAATGTCACGAAGCAAACTACGGCTTGGCTATTTATTCACCACCTTGAAGACCCAAGCTATGGTAGCATTTGCGTATCAGAGCAAATAAAGACAAGAGCAAAAGCACAGATGTTGTATTTGGGTTGCCCACAATGGGCCAATAACGCCTGGAAAGGCAGTCTTTTTACTTCCGACTGTCAAAACGCCCAGATGCTGGCGCAATATGCCCAGGTGTTTAACTCGGTGGAAGGGAACACCACCTTTTATGCCGATCCCAAGACTGAGACAATACAGCGCTGGCATGAGGCCACCGGCGATGACTTTCGCTTTACCTTTAAGTTTCCCAAGCGTTTTAGCCACGACCTGGCGCTGCAATGTGATAAACAGGCGGTACATACCTGGTTGAAGTTAATGTCACCCTTGCTGGAAAAAACCGGATCCCTGATGTTGCAACTGCCCGCCAGTTTTGCCCCCATGCACCTGAGTCGCTTACAACACTTTATGGCGCAGATACCCGCGGACATCGGCCGCAGCATAGAAGTCAGGCATCCTGAATTTTTCACCAAAGGGGATGGCGAGAAACAGCTTAATCGCTATTGTTTTGAACAGGGCATAGATCGTGTGTGCATGGATACCCGGGCGCTGTTTGCCGCCAAGCCTTATAACGACGCCATTATTGATGCCCAGCAAAAGAAGCCCCATCTCCCCGTGCATGCTATTGCTTTGGGCCAGCGTCCTATCGTACGTTTTGTTATCGCCGCCATGGGGGATGAATATCAAAGCTACTATCAACCCTGGCTCAAAAAGATTAAGCAATGGCTGGATGAAGGCCGTGAGCCCTATGTGTTTTTGCACACCGCCGACAATCATGGCGCACCCTTATTAGCACGACAGTTTGCTCAAGATTTAAAAGCCCACTGCGGTTATCATCATAGAGCTGTCGACCCCTTTGCCGGTGAATACAAGCAGCAAAGCAGTTTCTTTTAGTCCCCCCGAGGCTCACCACTATAAACCGAGGTTTTCCATAAAGTCATCATCGATATCCTGCTCTACGTCTTGCGCTTGCTTGGCCTTGGCGCGGGGATTAGTTGCGCTCTTATCCAAGTCGGCTGCTTCACGTGTATCCAAGTCTTCATTGATATCAAAATCACGCAGCTTAAAAAACTCGGTTTTTTCCATCGCCATTTCAAGATAGAAGATATGCTGACTTTGGGTGGTAAAGGTGACCCGTCGTGCCTGCGGTCTGTCTGAGGTAGTACCGACGGAGATCTGCACCTGCTTATTAATAGCCATCATTTTCGGCTGGTTTTGGCTGATAGAAGTGTGCAGTAGTTCACGCACTTTTTTGCTAAAGTCGCCGACAATCTGATTCATCAATTCACCGAGCACATTGGCCACATCATCGGATAAATGGCTTTTTGCCAGCTCACTCTGTGGCATGCCCATGTTGCGCAGGTAATTGCCGTAAATTTCCAGCGCCGCCCCAGCGCTGAAGTTGGTCACCACTAAGGCGCTAAAACCGCCGTCAAACAGCACAAAACAGCCTAGGTCCGGGCGCATACAAGTGTGCGATATTTTCTGCACCATGGCGGAATAACCTATGCTACTGCCACTGGCGGACGATAAGACCTGAGTGACCGAATGACACAAGGTAGCGAGGATATCATCGGTGCTAATTACTTTGCTTTTGCTCATGCACAGTCTCACTTGCTGCTGTTAATGGCGCATTGCCGCGACTAACATATTGAATTAACGGCAAATAGGCTTGGTTTATTCGCGCTTTTTTATCATTGTTCCTGCTCTTATATCCCCTTGGCCAGCACACAGGGTTAATGCCCGTACATAATCGCCGACTAAAGCTGCCCACAAACAGCACAAAAATGATAAAATAACGTCATCGTTTCTAGCTAGAGCTTAGCAAAGTGTCAGCCAAAGACAGTATTTACGCCTCTGAACAACAAGTAAAAGACTTCACTTTTGACGCCAAGGTAGTGGAAGTATTCCCCGATATGATCGAGCGCTCGGTCCCCGGGTACGCCACCATAGTCAGCACCCTGGGCAAACTTGCCGGTAAGTACGCGCAAAACAACAGTAACCTCTATGACTTAGGTTGCTCCTTGGGCGCCGTGACCCTGAGCATGCGCCGCAACCTGAACCAAACCGGCTGTGAGATCATTGCCATCGACAATTCCGCAGCCATGGTTGAACGTTGCCGTTTACACCTTGAAGGCTTTCGCTCCACGGTACCGGTCAAGGTTGAGTTGGGCGATATCTTAGACGCCAAATTAGAAAATGCTTCTGTAGTGGCAATGAACTTCACCTTACAATTTATTGAGCCGGAAAAACGCCAGGCGCTATTAAGCCGTATCTACAACGCCCTTAAGCCCGGCGGCGTTTTACTGTTGAGCGAAAAGCTGCGTGGTGAAAATCAAATCGTCGACGACCTGTTGATCGATCTGCACCACGACTTTAAGCGCGCCAACGGCTATTCCGAGCTGGAGATCAGCCAAAAGCGTACCGCCATCGAGAATGTGATGCGCACCGACACCCTGAGCACACACCTCACCCGCCTTAATGAGATTGGCTTCAGCCAAACCCAGGTGTGGTATCAATGCTTCAACTTTTGCTCCATGGTCGCAATTAAATAAACGGAACAACTATGAATCAGTGGTTTAACGAATTTTATCGCCATATTGCCTGCACCGAGCTCAGCCATTGGCTCAATACCTTGCCGGCGCAACTACAACACTGGCAAGACGAAGCCCGCCATGGCGATATGCCGAAATGGCAAAAAGTACTGAATAACCTGCCTGAATTGAACGCCTCAGAAGTGAATATTCAAACTCAGGTGCAAGTAGGTACCAGCGAGGATATTAACGAAGGCCAGCGCAAGCAGCTTATCCATTTATTGCAGCGTTTTATGCCCTGGCGTAAAGGTCCCTTCTCTTTGTTCGGCATTGATATTGATACCGAATGGCGCAGCGACTGGAAATGGGATCGAGTTTTACCTCATATCAGCCCACTGCATGGGCGCAAGGTGCTGGATATCGGCTGTGGCTCGGGTTATCACCTATGGCGTATGCGCGGCGAAGGTGCCGAGCTGGTAGTCGGCATTGACCCAAGCGATTTATTCCTTTGTCAGTTCCAAACCATTAAGCACTATAACCCAGACCCGGCGGTACACCTGCTGCCGTTAGGGGTGGAACAACTGCCGGAACTCAAAGCCTTTGATACCGTGTTTTCCATGGGCGTGCTGTATCACCGCCGTTCGCCCATCGACTTCCTGGCCCAGTTGCGCGCTCAGTTGCGCAAAGGCGGCGAACTGGTGTTAGAAACCCTGGTTATCGAGGGGGATATCAATACAGTTCTGGTACCCGAGGACAGATATGCGAAAATGCGTAATGTCTGGTATATCCCCAGCACAGAAGCCCTGATGCTGTGGATGCGCCGTGTTGGCTTTAAGGATATTCGCGTCGTCGACACCGACCAAACCTCGCTCAACGAGCAGCGCCGCACCGAATGGATGGAAAATGAATCTCTGGCCGATTTCCTAGACCCTAATGATCCAAACAAGACTATTGAGGGCTATCCGGCACCATTAAGAGCCGTTATTGTGGCCACTGCATAAACAAGGACAAAGGTCCTCCTTTTCCTAGCTAAGCCGCGGCATTTGCTGTAAAATGCCCGGCGTTTAGAGGGCCTGTTTATCTTTGTGGTTTACTTTATGTTCAATCTAAACGCATTCTGGTGAATATAATCACTGATTTATCTGGTTAAATTCATCCATGAAGCTTGGTTACATCGCGCATCCATGCGCTCACCTCGCTAAGCTGCGAAGCATTGCTTCGGTCTTGCTCGCCTATGTTCATAGCGAGTAACACAGAGCAGGATGCGTTTAGATGAACCCACAGGGCAGCGTTTGTAGCGCATTTCTACTGTGTTGTTACATGTTTATGTAGAATAACTACACCACACATGTGACGCCTTGTACAAATCTGCTACAAACTGCTGCAGAAACAAACAACAAAGGTCAACAGACCCTGATCACCCCTAAATTAAATTTTGAGGAAACCCTGTGAGCGAACAAAAACAGTCTCTTAGCTACAAAGATGCCGGCGTTGATATCGATGCGGGTAACGCCCTAGTAGAACGCATTAAAGGCGTTGTGAAAAAGACCAAACGTCCTGAAGTGATGGGCGGCATCGGCGGCTTTGGTGCGCTATGTCAGCTACCGACTGGCTACAAAGAGCCTGTTTTAGTTGCCGGTACCGATGGTGTGGGCACTAAATTGCGTCTTGCAATCGACCTTAAAAAGCACGACACCGTAGGCATCGACCTGGTTGCCATGTGTGTTAACGACCTTATCGTTCAAGGTGCCGAGCCACTATTTTTCCTTGATTACTATGCCACCGGCAAACTAGACGTGGACACGGCTGCCGACGTAGTTACTGGCATTGGCGCGGGTTGTGAGCTTTCTGGTTGTGCCCTTATCGGTGGTGAAACCGCTGAAATGCCTGGCATGTACGAAGGCGACGACTACGACATGGCTGGTTTCTGTGTGGGTGTAGTAGAAAAAGAAGGCATTATCGACGGCACTAAGGTTGCTGCCGGTGATCAGCTTATCGCTCTTGCCTCTAGCGGCCCGCACTCAAACGGTTACTCATTGATCCGTAAGGTTCTTGAAGTATCTGGCGCCGACACCAACAGCGAATTTGAAGGCAAAACCCTAGGCGAGCACCTGCTTGAGCCAACGCGCATCTATGTTAAGCCGGTACTAGAGCTACTTAAGCAAGTAGACGTACACGCGCTTTCACACATCACAGGCGGCGGCTTCTGGGAAAACATCCCACGCGTATTGCCTGAGTCGGCTAAAGCCGTGATCAAGGGTGACAGCTGGCAGTGGCCTGCGGTATTCAACTGGCTACAAGACAACGGCAACATCGAAACCCACGAAATGTACCGCACCTTTAACTGTGGTGTAGGCATGGTGCTTGTGGTTCCTGCCGACAAGCTAGAGCAAAGCCTGAGCATCCTTAAAGATGCCGGCGAAAACGCTTGGCACATTGGTGAAATCCAAGACGCTGTTGCCGGCGAAGAGCAAGTTGAAATCACCGGTGGTGCGCAATAATGACACCAGGCCAGGTACCTGCTCGACTCGTAGTACTTATTTCGGGCAGTGGATCTAACCTTCAGGCCATCATTGATGCGGTTACAGCGGGTACCCTCCCCGCTGAAATCTGCGCGGTGATCTCTAATAAGGCCGATGCTTTCGGCCTTGAGCGCGCCAAAAATGCTGGCATCGAAACAAAAGTGTTAGACCACAAGGCGTTTGCCACGCGCGAAGAATATGACGTGGCTCTGGGTGAGCTGATTGAGAGTTTTTCACCTGACTGTGTTGTATTAGCTGGATTTATGCGTATTCTAACAGCAGGCTTAGTGCAAAAGTTTAAAGGGAAAATGTTGAACATTCACCCTTCCTTGTTGCCTAAGTACCAAGGGCTGAATACCCACCAGCGTGCTTTAGATGCAAACGATAAAGTGCATGGCGTTAGCGTTCACTTTGTGACCGAAGAGCTCGACGGCGGACCTGTGATAGTTCAAGCACAGGTGGCCATCGAAAGCGATGACACAGCACAGAGCTTAGCGCAAAAAGTGCATGCACAAGAACATATTATCTATCCGTTGGTGGTTAAGTGGTTCAGCGAACAACGACTGAAAATGGAAGATAACTATGCAGTGCTCGATAACAACACCCTTCCAAGCCAAGGCGCCGACCTCAGCGCGTACTTGGACAGCTAAATTATTGATTGCCGCAGTCCTTGGCTGCGGTGTCAATCTTGCTCAGGCCGAGCAGCAAGACGCAGATCCTGCACCGACCATCGCCTTAAACGAATACAGCGCCGAGTATATAGTGACCCGTCAGGGTGAACGCCATGGTGCCGCACAGCGCAGCCTGACCCGCGTCGACAATGACCTCTACCAATTAAGCTACCGCAGCGAAATTGAGTGGATGATCTTCTCCGACGAGCGCCAGGAAAGCAGTCGCTTTAAGTATGTCGATGGTGCCGTATTGCCCATAGACTATATACTTAAGCGCTCAGGTACCGGCCCGGATAAAACCTATAAGATCAGTTTTGATCACCAGCAGCAACAGGTATTTAGCAACCAGTCTAAATACCCGCTTGAGTGCACCTGGCAACAAAACTTCCAGGACGTGCTTTCTTACCAGATCTCATTGCGTCAGGCGCTAAGCAAGGGTGAAACCAAGTTTACCTACCCCATAGTGGATAAAAAGGGCAACAACCGCGAATATCAATTCGAGGTGATTGGCAACGAAACCATTACCCTGCCCATAGGCAATGTGGAAACCATCAAGGTTAAACGTGTGTACGACAATGATAAGCGCCAAGCCATCGCCTGGTTTGCTCCTAGCCTAGATCATATGATGGTACGCATGTACAAGGGCAAAGACGGCGTAGAACAGTTCCAGGTGGAATTGGCCAAGTACACGCCAGGCACCGCAACCCACTAATCTTAGAACACAAAAACAGGCGCTACATTTAGCGCCTGACCTCTCTTACCTCAGCACTGCTGATGCTTGCCCGCTCCCTGTATTGCCACCAGCTGACCGTTACTGTCAAAAGACAAGGCCAACAGAGCGCCAGACTGCAGTTGCGCCGCCGGGTGCCCTACCCGCTTCAACAGTTCCGAGCTCAAGGCGATCAACACCTGTTGCCGGCAATCGGCCAACAACCAATCGCCCTTATTTTGCACTAAACGCACTAAACGAACCGGCTCCTGCTCTTGGTCAAGCGCATAGGCCTGGTGTTGCACCCGCAGCTGACTGGCCAGCTGCAGCTCGGCCTGCTCTATGCTGCCCAGTTGCGCCGGTACCGTGTCGCTGATACGCATGCGTTGCTCGCCATCGGCGATATCAAAGATTTCCATGCGCGTATAACTCTCAACGCTATACAGGGGGGCATGCTCTTGCTTTGCCGCCTGCCAGGTTACCGACACTAAGGTAAATAAGGCCACACAGGCCATCAGCCACTGACCCTGATGCCACCAGCTACGACGATTACGGGGGCTCGAATTGAGAGCCGACAACAAGGCTTTTTTCTCCTGTGCCTGCAGGCCGCTTTGTTGTTTTTGTTGTTGCTGCCATTGGGCCAGTTTGTCTGATCCGCGGTTTGCCATTACTGTGCTCCTTTGACCATGGTGGCGGCGATTTTTGCGCGTGCATAGCGCAATCGGGTTTTTACACTCTCTTGGGCGCTGGCGGTGATCTGGGCAATTTCTTGCAAACTAAAACCCTCGAGTTGCAAGGTTAAGGCCTCGCGTTGTAAGTGCGGCAAGTCTGCTATCGCCGCTGTTAATTGCTGCTCGGTGGCGGCCATGATCAGTCCCTCTATATGCTGGGCGTCGAGGTGCAAATTAGGCTCCTGCAGACATTCTTCTACCGGTAGATGACGCTTTTGCCTGCGGGCATAATCAATCACCTGATTGCGGGCCAGGCTAAATAACCAGGCCTTAAAGCTGCCCTGCTGTTGCGGACTAAAGCGTTGTGGCTGGGCCAACCAGCGCAACCACACCTCATGCAATAAATCGAGCGCCAATTGCCGCCGCGTATGGCTATCCTCACTTAAGGACACTAACTGGGCCTGCAAAAAATACAGCACATCGTCGCTTAGCCTGAGCACCAAGACATCCCGTGCCTTGGCGCTGTCGGCGGCCAGTTGCGCCAACTGCTCATCACTATAGTGGCTATAGTTTGGCGACAGGGGCGCAAATATCCGTGTGGCAACCGCTTTTAGCATCTTTACTCCTTAAATCGGCGACACCCTAGGCTCAAATCCAGGGTGGCGCCCTAGGCGACTAATTTTGCAAGTTAAAGTCTAATCTTACCTGTTGATTGGGCTGGCTCCTAGCCACACCCTCCACAACCTTAGGGCTAAACTTCCATTTACTCAGCGCCTTAAGGGCCTCACGATCAAAAATCCGCTTGGGCTCGGCGCTAATTACCTTAGCATTGATAACCTGACCGGTTGGGGAAATATCATAGCTAAGTATGACATAACCTTCGATCCCCTCACGGGCGGCGGTCGCTGGATATTGCGGCGGTACCCGCACCAAGGGCATGGCGGTATCGCGAGACATGGATGAAAACTCCCCCAAATCCGACATCTCGGTGCCCACATCCGGCAAGGTCGGCGCTAACGTCAGCACCTCACCACCTGGGTCGGCAACCAGGCTTGGTCTTGATTCTGGCCTTGGCTCAACCTTAGGTGGCACCGGCTTGGCTTTTTTGATCACCTCGGTGTGCTTGGGCGGCTCCATGATTTCCACAATGACATCGTCAAACACCTCAACGGGCGCACGTTGCTCTGCGGTCAACAGCGACACCATAAAGCTAAAGGTCGCCAAAGTGATCGCCGCAGCGGCTAAGGCAAAGGCAACCGCCTTAAAACCTGGTGCAATCAGATTATGGCTGGGCTCAAAACCCGGTTCGTATGTGCCACTCTGGTGAGCGCCATGAGTAATATTCAATGTATTTTCCATGCTCTTTCCCCTTAAAAACTGACACCCTGACAAGTAAGGTGCTTACTAAGAAAACGCATGGGGGTATAAAAAGGGGTGAAAATATTTTTAAGACTTTTGCATAGAGCATGCCCTACCCTTACTTGGGTTGAGCTTAAACACAGTTCACACAGCAATTCGTATTGATAGAAGCGTTGAAATTAACACAACAAGGAATTATCCAACGAAGGCATACACAACAACAAACACCATAATTGACCAAAATATAATCTCCTGGAGTTTGTAAGCCATTTTATCCTTGTTGAGTAGAGGCAACACCCATACCAAGAAATAGCCAGTAAACCCACCCACCAGCAAAGGCAATATAATAAGTATATCCAGCAATAAAGGGTCACACGTTGGAAAGAAATCGAGTATAAAAACTGGAGAAATGACACTAAGCAAAAAAATAAAATAGATAAGTGAGTGGGTACCAATGGAAGTATTACATTGAGGGCAACGTAACTTCCTAGGCTTACTTAGTACATCCCAATACTTAATTTCTGTGTAATCACACTCTGGACATTTCATATCCTTTTTCGCGCCCCCATTATTTATTGGTTTTTACTAAAGGTGTTTGTAATTAATCTTAGACCTTATTCGAGTAGGGTTCGGTTGTTTGAAGTGAAAGTTGTCATAAAGCCCATGCCAATTTCAGGCACTTCAGAGGTATTAGTGAAGTAAAAGATGACAAAAACTTTCCCCTGTCCCAATAATGACCTTCGGATGACTCTTTTGTGCCAAAAGCGGACGGTGAGAACGCCGCGTTAAGTAGTGAGCAACGCTACCACCTAACCCATTGCACCGTAAACACAAAACTCAAATTGGACTAAAATGCCACGCGTTGCGAATCTGCCTTAAACATTTTGTTAGGTACAATTTTTTCAAGGTAAGTTATCAATAACTTGGTTTGTTAACCGTTACCTGCCACACTTAGCTCGCATTTTATATTAGGCAACCACTATGAAACTTTTAGTTCGCAATTTAGAGCGTAAAACATCGGAACATGACATTCGTATTCTATTTTCCACTTTCGGCACTGTAACTGAGTGCAATCTAGTTTTAGACCAAGAAACTGGTCAATCAAAAGGCTTCGCGTTTGTTGAAATGCCTGACGAAAGCGAAGCAAAAACAGCCATTGAAAAATTACACCTTTCAACGGTAGCTAAGACCAAAATCAGAGTTAAATTAGCTCAAAACTAATAACAATAAGCGCCAGTAAACCTTAGATATTGCTGGCTCGATTTCAAACTTTTCGTATTGTACCTAACGCAAAGCTTTGGGGCGGCTGAAGCGCAGCGTAAGCCGTCCCAGCCACGATAGTGGCAACAACAGCGCCTTGTTATGTGTTTTTACCATTATTTTTTTTACTAATCGTTGATTTAGCTAACGTGACAATTGCGATTAACCCCAGACCCAATAGCACTGCTAGTAGAGTAAAACTAAACTCCTCCCGCGCTTTGAAGATCAGTATTAAGTACACAACTACTATGCAAGCCAAAAATATATTGCTGATTAAACCAACGTATTTTTTCAAAACAACTTTGTCCATGATGTTCAGCTTGAAACACATAACAATTTAATATCGAGCGATTGGGTCGTTTTTCTGCCGCAATCTGTCTCGCTTTTGTCCTATGACCATTGATAGCAAACTTAGGAAGTGCTTGCCAGCATTGAAGTTACGCTACGTTGCTATAAACGTGGACACGACAAAAACGACCCATTGGATCGTTTTCCTGACTATGGGAGAAACTCATCGATTATGGATATATAAACAGTAATTTATGTGGAAGGATGAAGGTCAGCTTTTCGCTCAAAGCCTCCCTTAGAGCATTTGCATTATCTCATTGAATGAATGGTACTAATTCAGGGGAAAGGTCACTTTCAATCCAAATATCTTCAAACTATCACTCATAAGCTAATATCCGAAATTCATCAATTCAGTTTTGAAGAGAGACAAAAGGAAAAGCTTCAGGAAAAAGTGCCCCTACAAAGTTATGGAGCAGTTGATTATTTACCCTGCCTTTTCGGCAGTTAAAATTAATATGGTCTGATTATTTACTTCTAGCCTGACTCCGGCCAATGCGGGATCGGATATCAGCTGCAAATTAATTTACATAGTAAGTGTAGAAAGAGAGTAGATTTCAGAAAGATTTCAAAGAAGATGTAGTTTGAAGTATAAGTTGACATAGTACACTCCCTACTCCTCAGCTCTATATAGATGTTATGGAAGTATAAGCTGACATAAATTTGAAGTAAAAGATGACAAAAAGTTCCTTACTTTCCTAATATAGCCACTCGTGCGTCCCCTTTTATGCCAAAAGCGGACCTTCACACGTAACTCGTTTCTGCCCCAAAACGAGTTAAGGTGAATGCTCTAAGGGCGGCTTAGAGTAAAACGGACTGTCACTCTCTAGCTACTCTAGGGAGGGCTTTTCTAATTCCTGCCAAGATGTTGCTCCAACCAATACGCTTTTTCCAAAGCTTTCCGTCGACCAAAACTTTATAACAATCGATCCGATCAGTTTTATAAAGTTCAAGCTTATGAGTAATGGGTTCACCACTATCGTAATCGGTGATTTCGATTATTCTTCTTAGTTCAGGAATATTTTGTGGCTCTACAAAGCTTTCTTGTTCTATATCAAATTTTCGATTAGTGTATGATTTACGATAATTTTTTGAAGCTTTATTAGTTTGTCTATACATAGGTAATCTCCTACCTTACGAGGTAGCATACCTTGCAAGGTCTCACTAATAAGCTGTTAGAAAACCAATGGAGATCGAGCATTGAAAGATAGAATCAAGTTGAATCCAGGCGAAACCTTAAAGCAAGAAAGCCATCGTTCAAAAGGTACTATGGCTGAGACCGATATCTGGACATATGCAGTTTTGGATTCAAGCGGGAACAAAGTAGGCTCTGTAGTCCATACGGATCACACTTCAATTAAAGGCTTCAATCGCACCCAATCAGTTGAACAGCGCGATGCGAATGGAAAAATCGTAGTAGATGTAACGTGGTAAGGTTTTCTAACAAGGCGCTGTTATCGCCGCTATCGCGGCTGGGACGGCTTACGCTGCGCTTCAGCCGCCCCAAAGCTTGGCGTTACCGAATAAATACTCTAACTCATTTCTGTCCAAAAACGAGTTTGTCCGCCAGTCCGTTTTTGCTCACAGCCGCAGTTCACATAGTGCTAAAAGCGGACGGTGAACGTTCAGGTAAGAGATTGCTTTCCGGTGTAATTTACATAACTTACAAGCTTAATTATTACACAAAAAAAGCCGCAGGTTTCCTGCGGCTTTTTTAAGCTTTAGCTCTCACTCGGTGCTCTGAATATCAAAGCATACAAGATTGGCAAAACCACCATTGTCAAAATCGTTGCAAATATTAAACCACCAATAATAGTGATTGCCATTGAAACGAAGAATGCATCGAATATCAATGGGATCATGCCTAAAGCGGTAGTTAATGCAGCCATAGCAACTGGACGTAATCGACTGCAACCAGAATCTACAATAGAATTTAATAAATCCTTACCTTGGCTTTGTTCAAGGTTTATCTCCTCTACCAGGACGATCGCGTTCTTAATCAACATTCCAATTAGACTTAAAAAGCCAAGTAGGGCCATAAACCCGAAAGGCTGACTTGTAACCAACAAACCAACAGTTACACCTATAACAGCCAACGGAACACATAACCATATCACGAGCGTTTGGCGTAAAGAGTTAAACATCACTACGGTAAGCAAAATCATTGCAAGAACAAAAATAGGGATTGATACTGCCAGGCCTTGCTCCGCTTTTTTAGATTCCTCATGTTCACCGCCCCATTCTAAACTATAACCTTTTGGTAGCTGTATTTTCTCTACTTCTGGTTTCAACCGGTTAAAGAGCTCGACTGCATTTCCTGAACTTGGGTCTGCTATGACAGTGATCGTACGTTCTCTATTTCGCCTATAGATTAAACCATCTTCAAAAACCGTTTCAAAAGACTGTACAACTTGACGGATAGGCACCATTTTCTGCGCAACAGGACTCCATATTTGGATATTACCTAAGTTGTAAGCATCTTCTCTAATACTGTCATCCGCCCTAACAATGATCGGCAATAACAGATCTTGCTCACGAAATACCCCCGTTAATACCCCATCATATGATTCCCGAATTGCCTCCGCTACCATAGGCCGCGTAATGCCATTCAAGTTAGCTTGCTCTTCTATTAAAACAGCTTTTATTACCTTCACTTTTTGTCGCCAGTCCGTTCGAATGGCCTTTGTATTCGGGTCGGATGAAAACACCTGCTTTACTTCATTAGCAATGCTCCTTAGTTGGTCTGAGTCAGGCCCACTTATACGCGCTTGAATTTTACCGGTTCCGCCAGTACCCAATTCAAAGGGGGATGCGTAAATCAATGCATCAGGATGCTTTTCAGAAAGCTGGGATTCTACCGTTGACATAAGATCGGGTATTTTTTTGTAGTCATCAACATCTACAAGAAACTGGGCGTAGCTACTATTTGGTTGCACAGGCTGATAAGTCAGTAAAAACCTCAGAGCACCTTCGCCTACTGTCGTTGTAACGTGTGTTACATTTGGCTGTGCATTTAAATAAGACTCGACCTTTTTGGCACTCTTCTGGGTTTCGACAATATGACTGCCTTGTGGAAGCCACATATCAACCATAAACTGTGCTCTTGTTGAGCTTGGGAAGAAACTTTGCTCTACAAATGAAAATCCCCACAACGCAAATGCAAATATACCGACTACCGATGCAGAACTAATATAACGGTGGCGAATACAGCGTCTCAGTAGCATTCTATAGCCGATATAAAAAGCTCCTCCATATGGCTCAGATTTTCTATCACTCTCCTTTGGTGCTTTTAAGAACATAACACACAGAACTGGGGTGACGGTTACTGCTGTAACCCAGCTAAGAAGCAATGACACCAACACGACCTGAAAAAGAGAGCGGCAATATTCACCTGTAGCATCGTTTGAGGTACCAATGGCTGCAAAAGCTAAAATTGCTATCAAAGTTGCAGCGAGCAAAGGCCAAGCAGACTGATTAACAACTTTAACTGCAGCACTAGATGCTTTTTCTCCCTTTTGCATTCGAACAAGCACACCATCGACAACTACTATTGCATTATCAACTAGCATGCCTAGCGCGATAATGAGCGCTCCGAGAGAAATTCGCTCAAGCGCAACTCCCATTGGTTCAAGAAAAATAAATGAACCCGCAATGGTCAAAACCAATACAAAACCAATCAGCAAACCGCTCCTTAACCCCATAAACAGAAGTAGTACAGCGATCACGATAATCACTGCCTCCACAAGGCTTGTAACGAAGCCTGAAATCGCTTCTGTAACTGCTTTTGATTGCAAAGATACATAACCAAATTCTATTCCTGCAGGACGTTGCCCCTTGAGTTCATCCAGTTTATCTAATATCGCTTCCCCCATATCAACAACATTGCCGCCAGAGACAGTAGAAATACCAAGGCCTATCCCTTCTTTCCCATCGAAGTGAATATGTTGTGTAGCAGGTTCAACATAACCACGACGCACGTTGGCAATGTCTCGTAGATAAAACTGTTTACTCGAACCGTCAGAAATCAACAGGTAATTAAAATCTTCAACCTGACTAAAGCCACCCGTTGGTGTAATGGCAACATTAGCTCTACCTACTTGTACATTACCTGCATCAACTACAATGCCTTTACTGCTTAGTTGATGTGTTATCCGCTCCGGGGACAAACCTAACTGGGCTAACCGATCTCTATTGAACTCAATGTAGATTGCTTCACTACGCTCACCAAACGTATTGATTTTGCCAACCCCTTTCACTTGCAGTAATTTTTGCTGCAGGTCATCAACATACGATTTTAGTTCGCGGTAGGTGTAACCGTCTCCAGTTACAACCATAAATACACTGTACACGTCACCATAATCGTCCATAACAAACGATGTTCCAGCTCCAGGTGGGAGGTACCGTTGAACATCGCTTACTTTTTGCCTGAGCTTATTCCATACCTGGGGGAGAGTCTCACTGTTGTACTGCTCTTTGATTGAAACAGTAATCGTTGATAATCCACGCTCTGACTTGGATGTAACTTTATCTAACTCTCCGAGCTGTTGAACCGCTTTTTCGATAAGTTCTGTTACTTCCTGTTCAACTTCTTCAGCGGAAGCTCCGCTATAAGGGGTGACGACTAAGGCTTCTTTAATTGTAAACTCAGGGTCTTCCAGTCGACTCATTTGACTAAATACCATTAAGCCGGCGAGTAACATAACGATGGTTAGTACGAGCGTAACGGTTTTCTTTTCGATAGCGGCTGAGGCAAAATTCATGAGATTAATCCTCTAACGGGTGAACTAGAAACCCATCAAACATGCTGTGCACGCCTGATACAGCGATTTGGTCGCCTTTGGCTAGACCGCTCTCAATTTGCACCCAGTTCGAACTAACACTGCCTAATATAACGGGTTGCTTTGTAACAATGCCCTCATCAGCATTGTAGAGCCAAACAAAAGACTGGTTATCTACATCACCCACAATTGCATCAACGGGAACCTGAAGTCCATTATTTCCGGAAGAGGATTTAAGAGGCTCATACAAAACATGGCCCGTCATACCTGAGCCGACGATACTATCCTCAGGTACTGAAAAGGCGACAGTGACTTTGTATGTACGGGTGATCGCATCAGCGGCACCAGAAAATTCAGTAATAACACCCGGAAATTTTTCATTAGGTGCAGCACTAACTGTTACAAACAATTGATCCTTTAAATCAATTTCCGAGGCGGAACTGACTTTTTCTCCCTGTGCCCAGTCAGCTTCTGGAACATCAACGACCATTTCGAAAGCGGAATCACTGTGTAATTGAAGAACAGGTTGCTTTGCATGAACCGTGTCAAACTGGTCAATATTAATACTCACCACTCTACCAGCAAACGGTGCTGTTAGAGTTGTATCATCAACGGCTTTCTTTGCGCGCCTGAATTCAGACTGAGCTACTTCTAAATTTCGTTTAGCTTCATCAAATGCTTGTGGGGTGACAGCATTCGCCTTGAGAGCTTTTTTGTATCGCTCAAAATCAGCCAACGCAGCGTCCCTATTAGATTTTGTGCTATCAAGCTGCGATTGATAGTCTCGAGCATCTAGATTTGCTAACACTTGGCCAGCCGAAACTGTCTGACCCTCTTTAATTTTAAGAGAAGTAATCTTGCCAGGCACCTCAAATGCGAGGGTTGACTCAAGCGCGGCGGATACACTTCCCGGATAGCGAGATGAGTTTTGTACAATATCTCCACCAACCGTATAAATTTTTACAGGTCTTGATACAGGAGTGCTTTCTTCTGGCTGCTTTTGATCACACCCCAGCAACGTGGCCGCCAACATTAAGGTCATCACAACCATACTGCCCTTTGTTACATTTTTCATCGAGAACTCCCAGTAATTAGACTTGAGTAATTTTAATAAACATAGTGCCTGGCCCTATACCGCACAATTAAACCGTAAATGAAGTTGTGCCAAGTTGCCTTAAACCTGATTGTAATATAATCACCACAATTAACACAACATGTGTTATGTTAATTTAATCAAGGTGTGTAAATAAGCGATTGCCAAAGAATGAACTTTAGTTCGATAGAAATTATTCCATGTGACTCTTGTGAATATGTTCATATGTCACGGCCAGTACGTAGTCGTATTGTGTTGCATCAGGACATATCGTTATGGAAAAATTGCGCGTCGATGCACAGCGAATGAGAGTGTGTTTTTTTAGTTTTTGTAGTTCATGTTCAAGCTTGAAAATTTAGCTTCTAATATCGAATTTGTGCGGAACAACTAACCCAGAGGAGTTTAACCACCAAATGAGTAATAATGAGTTCAGTCACAACAAAGGCAAAGCAAAAAGAGGACGCCCGGCAGGAGATCACGATTCCAAACGAAAGCAACTGGTGTCAGCCGTGATAGAGGTACTGTGCGAACAAGGCCATCGAGGAACCTCTATGCGTAAAGTATCGGCGAAGGTTGGCAGCTCAACAGGGACAATGACCTATTACTTCAAAAACAAAGAAGAAATGATCACCGCTGCTACTGATTTTATTTTTGAAGAATATGAACAGTTACTAATTAACGATGGAAAATACCTTGATATAAGAGACACATTAGATAACTGGTTAATGCGCGCGCAAAATGAGAGTAAAAGCACAGCCCCTGTTTTTTCTGAGTTGTTGATTTACGCTAGAAATGAGCCCAACTTTGCCAGGTACCTACTGAAAAAATACGAAAAGTTAAAGTCAATTCTCACTTTAAGCATCGAGCAAGGACAATTGGAAGGTGCAATTCGCAAGGATATTAGTGCTAAAATGCTATGTGACCAATTAACAGCTTTAGTTGACGGTTGGCTGGTAATTCAATCCATAAATATTGATGAATTCGACCCAGAACATACACAAAATTTTGTAAGTGCGACTCTAAAGCTTATGTCTCCATATACCGTATCCTAGATATAACACTGGTCTTTCCATTACGATTAGAATACAACAAGCTAAAGTTAGCTCACTTATTTTTTCACTCGCTTTGCCAGAATGTACATGCCGACAACAAAGGTGACTACTGTTAGTGATAACATTGCCAATCCAAATATTTGAACGTCATTCATAACAAAACTCCCAGACAAATTGCATAGCATTAGATACTGTTCAGATTACCACTGTATTTTAAAGAAAACACCCCAGCATTTGCTGGGGTGTTTGATGTCTAGCCCTGCCTTTTCGGCAGTTCACAGTGAAGATCACTCTTCTTCAGCAAGCTCCTTTACTGGCTTTATCTCGATATACTTTTGCGCGCCATCGCTATGAGTTAATAGAAAATCAGGTGTATATGGGCAAGTACGGCCTTCAAAGTCGTATTTAAAGCCAACAGGCTGAGCCTCACACGCAACAATCGCTGGGGAATATTCGAAGTGGAAACAAGCATCGAACTCTAATGCCGATTCGACGAGACAGGTAGCCTTGTTCTTTTGACTGGCGAACTTAAAAAGGTTTTTTACTCTGGAGTGTTTGAGTTTGCGTCGGTACATAGCCGTTTTCTTTTTTAGCTCACTGACTAAAAATTAGACTATGACAACTTATTGTTCAAATTTATGTCAACTTTAACTTCAAATTTGTCAACTTATACTTCAAACAACAGAAGAGGAATTTGGGTGGTAGCCTTACCAGCCACATCTCGGCACACACATCACACGCTGTGGCTGCTCCCTTCCGGGCCTGACCAGGTTCACATGCTAGTGTTGCGAGAGGACCAATAAGGCCACCATAGTGGGCCTCTTTGGGCGCAGGAGGGATTATCCCGACTTTAACGGTGAGATTCAAGGGAAATCCGTGAATTGCCCAATAAATACAGGTTAACTGCCTAGTAAACAAACAGTTGGTTGTCTGTTAGGCACGAGTTTAGGCTATTGGGCCAGCCTGATGGCCAGCCCACCTCTGTGCTATTGTGCTATTGTGCTATTGTGCTATTGTGCTATCGAGAATCGAATGGCAATGCCACCGACTCTCTTATTACCGGCATTTAATCAAGCTGGGTGCGGAGCTCGCGTAACACCCCTTTCACCTTGGCCACGTTTTCCGGGCCCATGCGCAGTAATTGCTTTTGCGCCGGCGGCAGGTTTTCCCATTCTGAATAGGCATACTTATAGGTAACTGAATCGCGCAACAACGGAATTTGTGTGGTCATCTCCGGCGTTGCCAGTACCAGGTCGATGGCCTGCACCAGACGCTGCTCAAAGCTGGTACCCGGCTCACCTACTTCGCCATAGGCTTCGACAAAGAGTGGCTCGAAGCGTTTATAAAGCGCCAAAAGCTGCTCGCTGTCCAGGGCCGTAAGAATGGCCACATAAGGGTCATAGCGTTTAAAACTTTGCGGGTCCATGGTCAGCACATCGCCTTCAACTACGCTGAATGGCTCTTGCAATTAGTCACCGGCGAGTGATTGGTGGCAACGCGACCGGCGGCGAGGTTATTAACAAACACCACTGTGCGCCGGATTAAATCATCATTAACCAATAGTTCGGCACTGCTGGCGGCCAAGGATTGCTCTACCCGCTCGCTGACCTCAGCATCGCTGTCATCCAGGCTTGGTAGGGGCTCTTCCATTACCGGCTCAGGCTCTGGCTGAACGGTCTCGGGCTGAACAGGCTCGGGGGTTGGCTGCGGCTCTAACTCGGGTTCGGGCTCTTGCGGCTCAATAACCACCTCTTTGGGCTCGGCAACAGGTGCCGGCTCAGTCGGTTGCTGCTGATTACTGAGGGCGATAACCACTACAATCATCAACACCACAACAACGATGGCGGCAAATAACAGGGTATTTCTGTTCGGTGTTTTCGTGTCTTGTTCGGGGGGCTGCTCTTTCATAGGTGCTCCGTTAACATAACCACGGTTTCAGCAAGGGCGGTGGCCATCAGTGGCAGTGCCAACATTGACAACGCGCTTGCCTATACGTTTCTTTTTACTGAAGAATCTTTTACATTAAAGCTAGGTCTCCATTTAAGTGCAAATAATATGCGAAAGCAAACTAATTGCGGTCAAAAAGGCACAGCATTGTTTTTAAGCGGCGGTGGCGCTCGTGCGGCTTATCAGGTGGGGGTGCTTAAGGCCCTCACTCATAGCCTACCGCGTACCGCCCCGCTACCGTTTCGTATTATCACCGGCACCTCTGCCGGGGCAATCAATTCCGTGGCATTAGGCTGCTGGGCGTCCTGTGCCCACTTGGCCAGCCGCAAGCTTGATGCGGTGTGGAGCCAATTTCATACCTCGGACGTCTACCGCAGTGACTTTGCCCATGTTTTTGGCCATATCCTTCGCAACATACTTACCAGCTTTCGCTCCGGCCATGCCAACCATGCCCCGGGCAGCCTGTTTAATAACGCGCCTCTTAGGCGCCTGCTGGCCGACGTCCTGCCTATGGAGCGCATCGACCGCAATATTCACCGCGGGATCATAGATGCCTTGGCGGTCACCGCTTCGAATTACAGTAACGGCGATTCCATTACCTTTTTTCAAAGCCATAACGCCGAACCCTGGCAACGGGTGAGACGCCAGGGACTAAAAACCCGTATCCATATGGAACACCTGATGGCCTCCAGTGCCATCCCCGTGGTGTTCCCCAGTGTAAGAATTCGACAGCAATATTATGGTGATGGTTCCATCCACCAAATGTCACCGCTTTCGAGTGCCATTCACCTTGGCGCCGATCGCATTTTTGTTATCGGTGTCGAGGCCCCGAAAGATGAAAACCGCAAGTATGCCCCGCATTATCCGGGTATCTCGCATATTGCCGGCCACCTGCTAGACAGTGTGTTCGCCGATACCCTGCTGGCAGATCTGGAACGCGTTGAACGCATTAACCGTACCCTAAGCCTGCTAAAAGACCGTGAAGACCACAAAGAGCTCAAGCATATCGACACCTTTGTTATTAATCCCTCGCACAACTTTAATACCATAAGCAGCGAATATTACGACGATATGCCCCTCGCCATTCGCTTGTTACTGCGTGGCTTTGGTGTGAAGCGCTACAGCGAGTCAAGCTTACCCAGCTACCTGCTCTTTGAGAAACGCTATACCCAACATTTGATCGACCTCGGCTACCAGGACGGACTCGATAAATTACCCGAGCTGCGCCACTTTTTGAGTTTGGATTAGCTCAAGCATGAATTGATCAGGCTTCGCTACCATTGAGTAAGTAACGCTCGGCACGCTCCACCCTGCGCGGCTTGCCCTTAAGCACCAGCACATCCTGACCTTGCAAAACAGTATCGGCGCAAGGGTCGTCAATTTCCTCACCATGGCGGCGCATAGCCGCCAGACTAACCCGGCGCAGACCCAGATTTAATTCGGCAATGGTTTTACCCACAGCATAGGCGTTATCCCCTAAGGCCATCACATGCAGATACTCTAAACGGTCGCTGTGAAGCTCTCTGTGTAGGGCCTCATCGCTAATATAAAAGCTATGCAATAGGGAATAACGATTTTCCCGTTCCTGACTCACACGCCGTAGGATCCGCTTCATGGGTACGCCACTCATAAACAAAACATGGGAAGAGAGCATTAGACTCGCCTCCAGCGACTCGGGCACCACTTCCGAGACGCCGCATTCTTTGAGCTCTTCGAGGTGCGCATCATCCGGCATCCGCGCTAAAATTTTAACCTCAGGAGCAACCTCTTTGATCACCTCGGTCACTAATTTGACCTTAGCCAGATCAGTGAAGGTGATCACCACGAGGCGCGCATTGGCGGTGCCCGCACGCTGGAGAATCCCCTTTTGTGTGGCATCGCCGAACATCAAGGGATAATTGGCCAAACGGCCTTGCTGAACCAGGTAGGGGTCTAAGTCTATGGCCACAAAGGGCAGCGCTTCGGCACGTAAAAAACGGCTGATATTTTGACCGACTCGACCAGAACCGCAAATGATCACATGTTCGCTCTGGCGCTCATCGACACAATTGATCTGATCCGGCTCGCTTGAAGTTGCAAAGAGGCGGTGCACCCAGCGCGGCGCGCAGTCGATCAGATAAGGGGTGATAGCCATAGACAACACGCCCACAGCAATAAGCAAGGACGCTAACTCGGTAGCCAAAATGCCATGGGTTTTCGCCAAGGCCACCAGCACAAAGCCAAATTCACCCATTTGACAAAGCATGATGGCGGCACTGAAGGCATCGGTTTTACGCTCCCCCATTAGCTGGGCTATCAGCGCTAAAATGACCCATTTAAGCAACATCATGGCCACCAACACCGCAAGCACTATATGCAGATTAGAGAACACATAAAGCAGGCTCAGTTGCATGCCCACGGTAACAAAAAACAAGCCCATCAGAATGTCGCGAAATGGGCGTATATCGCTTTCCAATTGATGCCGGTATTGGCTCTCACCAAGCATCATACCGGCCAAAAAGGCACCCAGGGCCATGGACAGACCAAACCAATAGGTCAATCCACCGGCGAACAGGGTTACCAGCAAGGTGGTGAGTACAAAAAGCTCTTCATTGCGCATCCGCGCCACTTCATTAAAGATAAGCGGCAACAGCCACTTGCCTATGGCCCACAGCAAGGCGCAAACCAAGGCGCCCTTGCCGAGCGCAAAGGCCAGGCTATAAAGTAACGATTGCTCCGTGTCGTTTGCCAGTAAAGGGATGGCGATCAGCAAGGGCACCACGGCCAGATCCTGAAATAACAAGACACCCACAGCCAACTGGCCGCGACGCTTTTGCAACTGGCCGCTGTCTTTAAGGCATTTCACCACCACGGCGGTAGACGACAATGCTACCAGGGTCGCCACAGCAAAAGCACTTAGGGTATCGAAAGAAAATAACCACAGGCAGAAAAAGAAAACGCTCGAGGTCACCAGCACTTGTAATAAACCAACGCCAAATACGATATTGCGCATCGCCAACAAGCGGGGAAAAGAGAACTCTAGGCCTAGACTAAAGAGCAGAAATACGATGCCGAGCTCGGCAATGCCATGCATCTGTGAGCCGCTGGCAAGCCAGTCGAAACCGTGGGGACCGGCCATAATTCCGGTGACCAGATAGGCGAGAATCACCGGCAGACCCAGGCGTTTAAACAGCCATACCAGCACCACTGCGCTGACTAACAAGCCAATAACTTCGATAAACAGCTGCTGCATGGCGCTCCTGTAACGTCAACACCCGACCAACCAATGACCCTTCACTAACTATAGCAAGGCGTTGTTTTATGGCTAGTTTGAATTACAGGCACAGTTCTAGCATGGAAATGCTAGACGAAGTTAATATTCACAGCGGTACATATTGAGCGCGCCGATATGGCCTGAACAGGCCAAATTCAGTGCTCGTAACACCTATCACGGCGCCCCGGGTTTATCTGCCGTGCCATTGACGAGCTTAAGCGCCCATAACGACAACCAAAAACCACAAAAGAACGCCAAAATAAGCTGAAACAGGGAAATAAAGTTTGGTAACTCGGCGAAGATCACGGCCAGCAAGGGCACCAACAAGCCAAGAATAAAATAGATGCCACCCTTACCCAGCCAATAAGCGAGTAACAAAACACCGCAACCGACGCCGGCAATAAGCGCAATCACCAATACAGACCACATTGGCCCATAAACACCGACCACCACAGCCAGCAAAATCAAGGTAACCAGCGTAGCCAAGGGTGCTTTTTGCACCAAAGATAAACCTACATGAGGGGGCTTTGGGGAAGAGTTGGTTTCAATTGCCATTGCAATCCTTGTTGTGCCAAAAAGTCGTAATTATAAAAGTAACCCACCACGGCCACTAGGGTATCGCCATAAAAAATAAGCGGGATACGTTGGCGCTCCCAGGGCGGTACCTTGAGCTCTTTGAGCCAGTGACTTAGTTTATTGCCATAGGGTTTGTGCTGTGGACGAATACGGGCATTAAGCACACCAAAGCGCACCCAGACCTGCTCATCGGCATTTGGCGCTCTGACTCCCTGCCCCGGCTCACAGGTTAAAACACGTGCATCTTTCAGGATATGGGCGCCCGGGCAACTTAGTTGCTGTGCCAATAATTCGACTTGGTTTTCAACCAAGTACAGCTGCTCATTAAAGCGACGCACACTCACCTCAGCGCCACTATGAGTGCGCAGCGATAAACTCGGCTGACTATCGGCACGGGCACTTAACAGCTGCTCGCACAGGCTTTGCAGCTGCAATTGCGAAGGCATGGCCACATCATGGCTTTGCAGCCAGTAGCGCAACACATTATTGGCACGAGCCGCGCCTAAGGCCATTAATGGCGCCAGGCTTAGCTGCTGCGGATTAACAGCCAATTGAGTTAAGTCTTGGGCGGCAATCTCATCAAGCAGGTGCTGCTGCTGTTGCAGTAACTCAGTGGTTTGCGCCACCTTAGCGCTAAAGCCGGGGAAACGTTTGTTAAGTAGCGGCAAGACCTGGTTACGCAGAAAGTTACGGTCGAAGCGGCTGTCATCATTGGACTCGTCGTGAATATGCTCAAAGCCATGACTTTCGACATAGTGCGCTAATTGCTTACGACTAATACCCAGTAAGGGTCTAAGTAAAGGACGTTGTTGCCAGTAGCTTAGCGCCTGCATGCCGCCAAGTCCCTTGAGACCGGCACCACGCTTCAAGCGCAGGAAGAAGGTTTCTACCTGGTCGTCACTATGCTGACCCAAAAGCAGCGCATAGCCTGCAGGCAAGGCCATATCCATGGCTTGATAACGAGCCTGACGCGCCTTGGCTTCAATGCCCAGCCTGGTTTTATCCGACAGCGTAACCCGCTCGTTATAAAAGGCAATACCACGCATCCGACATTGCTCGGCACTAAAGGCCAGCCAATGATCGGCGTTGGCACTTAAACCATGATGGATATGAATGGCGCACAAGGGCATGCCCTTATCCTTGGCATAACGCTGGGCAAGCTCAAGCAACACCATGGAATCGAGGCCGCCGCTCAGAGCAACCGCCAAGCCTTGGCAGTCGGGCAGCTCATTAAGGAGGTGTGCTAATTGTGTGGCAAAGCGTGTATACATAAGGCTGGCCATTAGGCGATATTAGACTGGCATTAAAAAAGGCCGACTGAGCGGCCTTTTTTGCTTAACAGTAACCGAAGCTCATTAAGCGTTTGTAGCGCAAGTCCAGCATTTCTTCAACGCTGTTTTGACGCAGGTCGGCCAGGTCACGCTTAAGCTGTGCCTTCAGGCTCTTGGCCATGGCATCGTAGTTGCGGTGCGCGCCGCCTAACGGCTCTTCGATAATGTTGTTGATCAAATCCAACTCTTTAACGCGCTGCGCGGTTACACCCATGGCTTCAGCAGCCAATGGTGCTTTCTCAGCACTCTTCCATAGGATTGATGCACAACCTTCTGGAGAAATTACCGAATAAGTGCTGTATTGCAGCATGTTAACGCGGTCACCCACACCAATAGCAAGGGCACCACCTGAACCACCTTCACCGATCACGGTACAGATGGTTGGTACTTTCAACGCTGCCATTACTTTTAGGTTACGGGCGATGGCCTCACTTTGACCGCGCTCTTCCGCGCCTACACCTGGGTAGGCACCCGGAGTGTCGATAAAGGTGAAAATTGGCATTTTAAAACGCTCGGCCATTTCCATCAGGCGCAAGGCCTTACGGTAACCTTCCGGCTTTGGCATACCAAAGTTACGTTTGATCTTTTCAGCTGTGTCACGGCCTTTTTGCTGACCGATAACCATAACCGGCTCACCATCTAAACGCGCTACACCACCAAGAATGGCCGGATCGTTTGCAAATGCACGATCGCCCGCGAGTTCGTCGAACTCGGTAAAAATACGCTCGATGTAATCACGTGTGTAAGGACGCAGGGGGTGACGAGCCAGTTGAGAGACCTGCCAGGCACCTAGTTCAGAAAAGATTTTATTAGTTAGTTCAACACTTTTCTCTTTTAGGCGACCGACTTCTTCTTCCAGCCCTAAATCCAGCTCGCCCGCTCGACTGACGTGACGTAGCTCTTCAATCTTCGCTTCCAATTCGGCAATTGGCAGTTCGAAATCCAAATAATTGAGACTCATGCGCTCATTAACCCATTTAATTAAATTCTAATTCTATATTTTGTGCCGCCATCAGGGATAACTTATGAATTAAGTCATCCGCAGGCGTCACACACCATTGTGTTCCTAGTTCCAGCTCAGCCAAGGCATCTGGTCGCCGGTACAGTATTTTTACCGGACAGGTGCCAAACTTATACGGTTCCAGCACTTTTTCCAACTTTTCGAAGAAGTTGTCGTCAACTTGTGCCATATCCACCGTCATTTTCATCGCTTTAATGCGTTTTTCACGGGCCTCGGCGAGGGTACAGACGTCTCGGGCGGTCATTGTAATGCCGCCAGAGAAGTTATCAAAGCTGACCTGTCCAGTTATCACCAAGATATTGTTGATTTGCAGCAATTCTTGGAACATTTCAAACTGTTCTGGGAATAAGCGTACATCAAGACGGGCACTCTTGTCATCTAAGGTGATTAATCCCCAGCGTTTATTCTTCTTATTTATCAAAGTTCGGGCGCTGATCACCAAGCCCGCCGCCGTGGTTTGCACATCTCGCTCGGTCGGCGTCAGATCGACGAGTTTACCGCTAGTATAGTGCTTAAGTTCGCCACGATACTGATTTATTGGGTGCCCGGTTAGGAATAATCCCAGTGTTTCACGCTCACCGTCAAGCCATTGATTATCGGTAAAGTATGGCACTCGTTTAAAGGCTTGTTCAACCTCTTCCGGCTCAGTGGCAAGCAGGCCAAAGAGGTCGCCCTGCCCCAGTTGCTCAGCCTTATTGTGCTGCTCGGCGGATTTAATCGCCTCGGGCAATGAAGCCATCAAGATGGCGCGACCACCCTGCACAGGATCCGGTCCCAGCTTATCCATGGCACCGGCCATAATCAGCTTTTCGATAACCCGCTTATTAAGGCGCTTTAAATCAACTCGGGCACAGAAGTCGAACAGATCCTTAAACGGCCCTTCCTGCTCACGGGCGCTCAAAATCGCTTCTACCGGGCCTTCACCCACGCCTTTGATGGCACCTATGCCGTAGACAATCTCGCCTTGCTTGTTCACGGTAAACTTATACAGGCCGGCGTTTACATCCGGTGGCAACAAGGTGAGCTTCATGTTTTCACATTCGTCCACCAGGGTAACGATTTTATCCGTGTTATCCATATCCGCCGACATTACCGCAGCCATAAATTCGGACGGATAATGAGTTTTCATCCACAGGGTCTGATACGACACCAGGGCATACGCGGCGGAGTGTGATTTGTTAAAACCATAACCGGCGAATTTCTCTACCAAGTCGAAGATTTTCATCGCCAGTTCGCCGTCAACGCCATTTTGTATCGCCCCTTCTTCGAAGGTCGAGCGCTGCTTGGCCATTTCTTCCGGCTTCTTCTTACCCATGGCTCGACGTAATAAGTCGGCGCCACCGAGCGAGTACCCGGCGAGAACCTGGGCGATTTGCATAACCTGCTCCTGATACAGGATTACGCCATAGGTCGGCTCCAAAATGGGTTGCAAGCTGGTGTGCTGGTACTGGGCATCCGGGTAAGAGATTTCCTCGTTACCATGCTTACGGTCGATAAAGTTATCTACCATGCCCGATTGCAGTGGCCCCGGACGGAACAGGGCCACCAGGGCTATCATATCTTCGAAGCAGTCCGGCTTAAGACGGCGAATCAGGTCTTTCATACCGCGGGATTCGAGCTGGAACACAGCCGTGGTCTCGGCGCGCAGCAGCAGCTCGATACTGGGTCTGTCATCCAGCGGAATGGCATTGATATCCACCGGCTCTTTGCCCTCACGGGCGAGACGCTCATTGGTCATATCCAGGGCCCACTGCAAAATAGTCAGTGTACGCAGACCCAGGAAGTCGAATTTAACCAGACCGGCGGTTTCTACATCGTTCTTATCGAACTGGGTAACCGGGAACTTGCCCTCTTCATCGCAGTACAGGGCGGCAAAATCTGTGATGGTAGTCGGTGAGATTACAACACCACCGGCGTGTTTACCGGCATTACGAGTACAGCCCTCGAGAATACGGCACATGTCTATCAGGTCGCGTACTTCCTCGTCACCATCATAGGCTTCGGGTAAACGCGGTTCGATTTCAAATGCTTTGGCCAGGGTCATACCCGGATCGCCAGGGATCAGCTTGGAAATTCGGTCGACGAAACCATAAGGGTGACCCAGCACCCGGCCCACGTCACGAATAACCGCCTTGGCCGCCATGGTACCAAAGGTGATAATCTGGGATACCGCATCGCGGCCATACAACTTGGCTACGTGGTCTATTACCTCATCGCGGCGGTCCATACAGAAGTCGACGTCGAAGTCGGGCATGGAGACCCGCTCTGGGTTTAGAAATCGCTCGAATAGCAGGTCAAACTGCAACGGATCCAGGTCGGTGATCTTCAGGGCATAGGCCACAAGTGAACCTGCACCCGAGCCCCGCCCCGGGCCCACGGGAATATTGTTATCTTTGGACCACTGGATGAACTCCATTACGATCAAGAAGTAACCGGGGAATCCCATTTGGTTGATTACATCGAGCTCGATTTGCAAACGCTCGTCGTATTCACCGCGGCGCTCGGCACGCACCTGCTCGTCAGGGAATAAAAACTGTAAACGCTCTTCAAGGCCATCGCGGGATACCTTAACCAGGAAGTCCTCGATTTTCAGCGAACCCGTGGGGTAATCCGGCAAGAAATAGGTGCCCAGTTGCACTGTCACATTACAGCGCTTGGCAATTTCCACCGTGTTTTGCAGCGCCTCGGGAATATCGCTAAACAGCTCGGTCATTTGCTCGGGCGTTTTTAGATATTGCTCCTGCGAGAAGCGCTTGGGTCTGCGCTTATCTTCCAGGGTGTAACCATCGTGGATAGCCACACGAATTTCATGGGGCTCAAAGTCATCCGGTTTTAAGAAGACCACTTCGTTGGTGGCCACCACCGGCAGCTGATGCGCATAGGCGTGCTCAACCGCCAGGTGTAAATAGGTTTCTTCGTCGGCGCGGGAGGTGCGGATCAGCTCTAAATAATAATCACCGGGGAAATGGGTGCGATAAAACTGGCTGATCTCTTCGATAATACCGGCGTTGCCCTTAAGCAGTGCCTTACCCAAGTCACCGTCTTTACCACCGCTGATAATGATCAGGCCTTCGCCATGCTCCGCCAGCCAGTCTCTGTCGACCATGGCACGGTGCATCACATGACCACGCAAATAGGCCTTGGAAATAAGCAAGGTGAGGTTTTTATAACCCTGATTGTTTTTCGCCAGCAGTAATAAACGACAAGGCTCGTCGGGAAATTCCGGGGTATTGAGCCAGATATCGGCACCGACTATGGGCTTAATGCCGGCGCCATGAGCAGCACCATAAAAGCGCACCAGGCCGCAGAGGTTCATTTGATCGGTAATAGCCAGGGCACTGAGTTGCAACTCCTGCGCCTTGGCGACTATGGGCTTGGTTTTAGCCAGGCCATCGACCATGGAAAAGTCACTGTGAACCCGTAAATGAACGAACTGAGGTGCTGCCATTGCTTATTGTCCTCGCTCGGCCAGTACCCTTTGTACGGGCTTAAAACTTTTTCTGTGCTGCTCAAGGGCACCATGCTCGGCCAAGGCTTCAAAATGCGCCTTGGTCGGATAGCCTTTATGCCCGGCAAAACCATATTGAGGATACTGGGCATCAAGCTCGATCATTTCCTGATCGCGCGCCACCTTGGCCAAAATGGATGCGGCACTGATCTCTGCCACCAGCGCATCCCCTTTCACCACGGCCTGCGCCGCCATATCGAGCGCCGGCAAACGGTTGCCATCGACAAACACAAAATCTGGGGTAATATCCAAACCGGCTACGGCGCGGCTCATGGCCAGCATGGTAGCGTGGAGAATATTGAGCTCGTCAATCTCTTCCACCGTGGCGCGGGCAATACAGTAACTCAGGGCTTTTTCTTTGATTTCTTCGCTCAGTGCCTGGCGCTTTTTATCGCTTAGCTTTTTCGAGTCGGTCAGACCGGCAATGGGCTTATTGGGGTCGAGGATCACCGCGGCGGTGACCACATCGCCCACTAAGGGTCCGCGCCCTACTTCATCGACACCGGCAATATATTGTACGTCTGGGCGATTAATTTGCATCGATAAGCTCCAATACGGCTTTGGCCGCCTGACGGCTGGCATCACAACGAATATTCTGATGGATTTCGGTAAAGCGAGCGATTAAGGCGCTGTTATCACCGTACAGGCGCGGCTCCAGCGCCGCACACAAGGCGTCGACATTGCATTCATGTTGCAAATACTCGGGCACCAATTCTTCATCGGCCAGCAGGTTCGGCAGCGAGAAATACTTGATGGTAAAGGTAAAGACGTTTTGCACCATCCAGTAGGTCATAGGTTTAAGCTTATAGCCCACCACCATGGGCTTTTTATACAACATGCCTTCCAATGAGGCGGTCCCGGAGGCCAGCAAAATGGCGTCGCTGGCCTGCATGGCTAAGCTGGACTGACCGTCAAGCAGGATGGCCTTAAGCTTTGGCGCATGCTCCTGTTGCAGTGCTAAAAACTGCTCCTTACGCGCTTCATTAACCAAAGGCACCACCACCTTTAAGTCCGGATTTTGCTGTTGCAAACGCTCAGCGGTTTGCGCATAGGTAGGGGTTAGCAAGCCAACCTCGGAGCCTCGGCTGCCGGGTAGCAAAGCAAGTACCTTATCCTGATGGGATAAACCTAATTGCTCCCGCGCCTGGGTATTATCCTGTTCAACGGCAATATCATCGGCCAGGGTGTGACCGACAAAGGTGCAGGGCACCTGATGCTCATCGTAAAATGCTTTTTCAAAGGGTAACAGGGACAACACCAGGTTAGTGGCTTTGGCGATTTTATGAATACGTTTTTGTCGCCATGCCCACACCGAAGGGCTGACATAATGCACAGTCGTGATGCCCGCTTCTTTAAGCGGCTGTTCAACACGCAGATTAAAATCCGGCGCATCGATACCGACAAACACATCCGGCGGGTTAGCGATAAAATGCTGCACCAGTTCTTTGCGAATACGCAGCAGGCGTGGCAAACGCGAGAGCACCTCAACCAAGCCCATCACAGACAACTCTTCCATATCAAACAGGCTGTCACAGCCTAGCGCCTGCATGCGCGGGCCACCGATGCCGACAAACTCTGCATCCGGGTGAGATTTCAAGATCGCTTTCATCAGGCCTTCGCCGAGAATGTCGCCCGACATTTCTCCGGCAACAATACCGATACGTAGAGGTTTAGCTGCTGCGCTCATCTAAAGGGGGTTTCCCATATACCACTGTTATTATTAACAGCCTAGTCTACCCTGTTTAGGGTGTGCTTAAAACCTTAGCGGAGCACAAATCCACGGCGCTGAAAAATAGCCGATTTTTTCATCCCTTGGCACAGAGCGCAAGCCGGCTGTTTTTTCATCGCAATGAATTTTTTTATAAATTAGCAGCTGCTAATGTGTGGTTGACTGTTAACCAATAAGTACGGATACTATGCAAACTTTCAGTTATTACTGAAAGTTCAAACATCTTACATTAGGGGTAAACCATGATAGATGAATCCTTTGTAGACATATCCCGTCTGCAATTTGCAATAACGGCCTTCTATCACTTTTTATTCGTGCCACTGACGTTAGGGATGACATGGATTTTGGTGATAATGGAATCCGTCTATGTGATGACAGGGCGAGAAATATATCGTGATATGACCAAGTTTTGGGGCAAGTTATTCGGTATCAACTTTGCGCTTGGGGTCGCCACCGGACTGACCATGGAGTTCGAATTCGGTACCAACTGGTCCTACTATTCGCATTATGTCGGCGACATCTTCGGCGCGCCGCTCGCTATCGAAGGCCTGATGGCTTTCTTCCTCGAATCCACCTTTGTTGGCATGTTCTTCCTCGGCTGGGACCGTCTGACCAAGGTGCAACACCTGGGTGTTACCTTTCTCATGGCCATAGGTACCAACCTCTCGGCGCTGTGGATCCTTATCGCCAACGGCTGGATGCAAAACCCAGTGGGCTCAGAATTTAATTACCAAACCATGCGCATGGAAATGCAAAGCTTTGGCGAGCTGGTCTTCAACCCGGTTGCCCAGGTGAAGTTTATTCATACCGTGTCCGCCGGTTATGTCGCCGCGTCCATGTTTGTGCTTGGGATCAGCGCCTATTACCTGCTTAAAGGGCGCGACGTGGCCTTTGCCAAACGCTCGTTTTCGGTGGCCTGTAGCTTTGGTTTAGCCTCGGTGCTCTGTGTCATCTTGCTCGGCGATGAGTCCGGTTATGAGGTTGGCGAGGTGCAAAAGGTTAAACTGGCCGCCATTGAAGCTGAATGGGAAACCGAACCCGCCCCCGCCGCCTTTACCCTATTCGGCATTCCCGACTCAGAAGCACAGGAAACCCATGCCGCGGTTAAAATCCCCTATGTGATGGGCATTATCGCCACCCGCTCCCTTGATGAAGAGGTCACTGGTATCAAGGAGTTACAGCAGCAGCACGAGGTGCGTATCCGCAGCGGCATGATTGCCTATCGCTATCTGGAAAAGTTGCGCAATGGTGATACCCGCCCCGAGATCGTTGCCGAATTTGACAAGTACAAGGCCGATCTCGGCTATGGCTTGTTGCTTAAGCGCTATCGCGATGATGTCTATAACGCCAGTGAAGAAGAAATCGCTATGGCGGTGAAGGACTCGATCCCTGCCGTCGGTCCGCTATTCTGGACCTTCCGCGTTATGGTGGCCTGTGGAATGATCATGCTGTTTATCTTCGCCGCTTCTTTCTATTACAACGCCAAGCGGGTGATTGAGAAAAAACGCTGGCTGCTTAAGGCCGCCTTATTTGCCATTCCCCTACCCTGGATAGCCATAGAAACAGGTTGGTTTGTGGCCGAGTTCGGTCGCCAACCCTGGGCAATTTCCGAAGTGCTGCCCACCTTTATGGCCACCTCCAGCCTGACCTTTAATGATGTGCTGATCTCCCTGACCGGCTTTATTATCTTCTACACCATACTCGCCATTATCGAGGTGTGGTTGATGCTGCACTTTATTAAACAGGGTCCCAGCTCGCTGCACACCGGCAAGTATTATTTTGAACGCCAGGCCGCCCTTAAGGAGACTCAGGTATGATTTTCGATTACGAAACCCTAAAACTGATCTGGTGGCTGTTAATTGGTGCCCTGCTTATCGGCTTTGCCATCACCGATGGTATGGACATGGGCGCCGCGGTCTTGCTGCCCTTTGTCGCCAAAAAAGATGTCGAGCGCCGTGTGGTAATTAACACCGTCGGCGCACACTGGGACGGCAACCAAGTCTGGCTGATCACCGCCGGTGGCGCCTTATTTGCAGCCTGGCCAATGGTGTATGCAGCGGCTTTTTCCGGCTTTTACTTCGCCATGATGCTGGTGCTGTTTGCGCTGTTTTTCCGCCCCTTGGCCTTTGACTATCGCTCCAAGCTGGATAACCCGTCTTGGCGCAACCGTTGGGACTGGGCACTCTTTGCCGGCAGCTTTATTCCGGCACTCATTTTTGGTGTCGCCTTTGGCAACCTGATCCAAGGGGTGCCCTTGCATATAGATAATCTTATGCGGGTCAGCTACTTGGGCTCTTTCTTTGCTTTGCTCAACCCCTTTGCCCTGCTTTGTGGCCTTATTAGCGTCACCATGTTGGTCGCCCATGGCGGTCTATGGTTGCAACTGCGCACCGTAGATCCGGTCGCCTCACGCGCCGCTAAATTGGGTCGCCTGGCATTGATCCTAGCTCTGGTGGGCTTTGCCATTGCCGGAGTCTGGTTAACGCAAATCGAGGGCATGCAAATTATCACCATGGCCGAGCCCGGTAGTCATGCCGATCCCTTGGCAAAAACAGTGAAAACAGGCACCGGTTTATGGCTCGATGGCTACCAGCAGCGGCCGTGGAGTATGGCCTTCCCAGTGCTGGCTTATGTGGCTGGCGTATTGGCTCTGCTTTGCTCTTGGCGCAACAAGGCCGGACTGGGCTTTATCCTCACCAGCTTAATGCTGGTTGGCATTATTATGACTTTTGGCGCCAGCCTGTTCCCCTTCATCATGCCTTCAAGCCATGATGCCAATATGAGTCTGACCATTTGGGATGCGGTTTCCAGCCATATGACCCTTAACATCATGTTTATCGTGGTGGCACTGCTGCTGCCCATAGTCCTGAGTTACACCACCTGGTGTTATGTGAAGATGTGGCGTCGAGTCAGTCATGAAGAAATCGAAAACAACTCTCACGGCAGCTATTAAGGAGGCATTATGTGGTATTTCGCTTGGATATTAGGAGTACTCTTTGCCGTTGCTTTCGGCGTAATTAATGTGATGTGGTATGAAATGCAACAGCACACCGACAGTATTGCAGACGACGAGCAGGAGCACTTCTAAGCTCATGAACCCCCAACCAAATCGCGCGCAGCAACTCCAGCTGCGCGCCTTTTTAAAGGAATTTACCCGCCCCCATAACCGCCCTTTGCTGCTAAGCATATTTTTGGGCTTTAGCAGTGGCGTGTTGATGATCATCAGTTGCTATGTGCTGGCGCAGTTGTGCCATAAGGTGATGTTTGCCGGGCAAGACTTAGCCGAGCAGACACAAGCCCTGTACTTGCTGGCGGGATTAGGTCTACTGCGGGCGCTCTTGATAGGAGCCAGTCGCGCCATAGCTGAGCGCAGTGCACTCAATATCAAGCTGGCGATGCGTGAAGCTCTGTGGAAAGCCTTGGTCAAACAGCAAGAAAACGGCTCAGCGAGCCGCCCGGCATCGGAGTGGGTACTCACCCTCAACCAGGGAGTGGAAGCTCTGCACGATTACTTCGCCAAATACCTGCCGGCGGTAGCCTATGCTGGGCTTATTCCCTTTGCCATTATCGCCGTGGTATTTCCCATCGACTGGAAGTCCGGGCTTATTTTTCTTATTACCGCGCCGCTTATTCCATTTTTTATGATCCTCATTGGCTATAAGGCGCAAGCGCTGAATGAGCGAAATTGGCAACGCCTACAGTATATGGGGCAGTTCTTTTTTGACCGCCTAAACGGCCTGACTCAATTAAAACTATTTAACAGCGCCCAGAGCCAGGTTAAGCGCGTTGAGCAGATGGCGGATCAGTTTCGTATATCGACTCTGTCGGTATTACGTATCGCCTTTATTTCCACCCTGGCGCTGGAATTTTTAGCCACCATCAGCATTGCCTTGGTGGCCGTGATCATCGGCTTTCGTTTATATTTCGGCACCCTGGATTTTGCCACAGGTTTTGTGGTGCTCTTGTTGGCACCTGAGTTTTATCTGCCACTGCGTCAGTTGGGGCAGCATTACCATGCCAAGCTCAAGGGTCTGGCCTGCGCCGACTCCATGCTGGCGCTTTTGAGCACACAAGAGCTGCAGCAAGCTCCTCTGCCAAAAAATACGCGGGATAAGGCCAAGCTAGCATCTATCACCAAGTTAGAAGTGCAGGAGTTATCCCTGAGCCTCGATGAGGGCGCCAATGCGGTGCTAAAAAATATCAGCTTTAGCACCGAAGCTAACGGCATACTCGCCCTGGTAGGCCAAAGCGGCGCCGGCAAATCCACCCTGATGGACTGCTTGATGGGCTTATATCCGCAAGCAAACTCGGCCATACGCATCAATGGCATACCGTTAACGGATATCGATATTGCCAGCTATCAACAGCGCATTGCCTGGGTCGCGCAAACGCCCACCTTATTCAGTGGCACCCTGGCCGAGAATATTGCCCTTGGCAGCGAGTCTATCGACCTTGAGGCTATACGCGCGCTTTGTAAAGAGCTGGATTTGGACGCCTTTATCATGGCTCTGCCCCATCAGTACGATACAAAAATCGGCGAATTGGGCCAGGGTCTATCCGGCGGTCAGATACAACGTCTGGCCCTGGCCAGAGCCCTATTACGGCAACCGGATGTGATCTTTTTAGACGAGCCCACGGCGGCGCTCGATAAGCTTAGCGAACAAAAGGTGCAGGCCTGTCTTGGGCGCATCAGCGCACACACCCTGGTGGTGATCATTGCCCATAGACTCAATACCTTGAGCCAAGCCAATCAGGTCCTGGTACTTAAACAGGGTGAGCTGATAGAACAAGGCAGCTATAACGAGCTTGCCGCCGATACTCATTCTCAGCTTGGCAGCATGCTTAAGGCGCCGGAGGTGGTTTATGGCTAATTGGCGCTTTCTTATTTCCCTCATTCGCCCCCACCTTGGCTGGGCGCTGTTAGGTCTATTTTTGGCTTTTCTTGCCCTGGCCGCCAATATTACCCTGCTGGCCGTTTCCGCCTGGTTTTTGGCGGCCATGGCCGCCGCGGGTTTACAAGGGATGACCATGAACTACTTCACCCCGGCGGGCATTATTCGCTTCCTGGCCATCGTTCGTACCGCCAGCGGCTACGCCCAGCGCCTGGTCAATCACAACACCACCTTTTTAATACTTAAAACCCTGCGGGTGCGCATTTTCGCCGCCCTCACCCAGGCCCCCTTGCAGAGCTTTACCAGTGTCGGGCAACGCCTGTCACAGTTGCAGGAAGACGTTGAACAACTCGATGAATTCTATATCGGCGTTCTGGTACCCCTGTTATTGGCTATCATGGCCTTACCCTTAATTGCCTGGGTGCTCGGCAGCTACAGCCCTGTGCTGCTGCTGGTGACCCTTGCGGCCTTGCTCATTACCGGAGTCATCTTGCCCGCCTGGCTTAGTCGTAATCTAAAAGGAGTCGGCAAACGCACACAGGATGCGCAAAGCAAGTTAAGTGAATGCCTGGTAGAGGGCGCGCGCGGCTTAAAAGAGCTGCATTTGGCGGGCGCCGCACAACAATATTGGCAAGATCTGGATAAGGCGCAGCAAGCGCTGGCCAAAGAGCAACAAAAGGCACATCGCTGGTTTGCCATCCATCAGGGACTGTCACTGCTTATCAGCCAGCTGACGATAGTTATGGCACTTGTGGCCTTGATCCCACTGGTCAATAGCGGTCAGTTGGCACAGGTTGAGCTGGCCATGCTGGTGCTCTTGGTATTAGGTGCCTTTGAGTCCGTGTTAATGCTGCCCGATGCCATGCTAAAACTGGAACTCACCTTGGCCAGCGCCGGGCGCATTCGCGCCCAACTAGCCGAAGTGGATAAAACGCCAACACAGGTGCAACAAGGAAAAGCGCACGCCGAGCTTATCTTCTCCCTCGACCGAGTTTGCTTTGCCTACCCAAATCAGCCCCCTGTTTTTCAATCCTTGTCCCTGGACATAAAGCGAGGTGAGAAGCTCGCGATAGTAGGCAGAAGCGGCGCCGGCAAGTCCACCTTGCTTGGCCTGCTAACGGCGCAGCTCCAGCCACAACAGGGAACGTTTTTGGCGTTTGATACTCACGTAGAGATGCTAGACCCCGCTTGGCTTAATCAAGAGTTGGGCGTGCTGAATCAATTCAGCCACACCTTTAGCGCCACCATCAAAGAAAACCTGCTTCTTGCCAAGGAGGATGCCACTGATGAAGAAATCTGGTCGGCGCTCGAACAGGCGCAACTGGCGGCCACGGTAAAGCAAATGACTAAGCGCCTGGACACCCAAGTAGGAGCCACCGGACGCCAGCTGTCCGCCGGCGAAGCCAGGCGTTTGCACCTGGCGCAACTATTTTTGCGCGACCCACAAGTGCTGATATTGGATGAACCCACCCGCGGCCTGGACGGTGATAATCAAAGCAAGGTCTTTGATGCGGTCTTAACCCTGACACAAAACAAAACCCTGGTCATAAGCACTCATGAAACTTCACTGCTGAGTCATATGGATAAGGTGTTGTGGATGGACGAAGGCCAGATAAAAGCTGTGGCTAGCCACAAGGAGCTATATCAGCTGTATGAGGAGTATCGTGCCATCAGCCAGTTGCTTAACTAGCGAAACAGCCGCAATCACATTTACACAGGCATAAAAAAAGCGCTAACCGGGTTTACCAACCGAGTTAGCGCTTTTTCATATATTTCTGCTCTGCTAGTTTGCAGCTCTTATACTAACGAATAATGCCGCGCGTAGAGCTGTTAACCAAGTCGATCATAGGCTGAATGGCTGGGAAGTTAGCCACTTCCTCTTGCAGCTGTGCCAGTGCTTCATCGGCCTTCAATCCCTTACGGAACAAGGTCTTATAAGCACGGCGCAGGGCCATGATTTCGTCAGATTCAAAACCGCGACGCTTCAAGCCTTCGGTATTGATAGCCACCGGGCGCGCAGGCGTGCCGATTGTAGTCACATACGGTGGCACATCCTGGTTTACACCCGAGTACATGCCGATAAAGGCATGAGCCCCCACTTTACAGAACTGATGCACGCCTGAGTTACCCGCTAGGATCACCCAGTCACCTATGTGCACGTGGCCCGCGACACTGGCGTTATTGGCAAAAATAACGTTGTCGCCAATCACTGCGTCATGCGCAACATGGGTATAGGCCATAAACAGGTTATTGCTGCCAATCTTGGTGATACCCTGATCCTGAATGGTGCCACGGTGAATGGTGGCGCATTCGCGAATAATATTGTTATCACCTATGATAAGCTGCGTTGGTTCATCCTTGTATTTTTTATCCTGGCACGCCTCGCCTACCGATGCGAATTGAAAGATGTGGTTGTTTTTGCCGATTTTAGACGGCCCTTTTACTACCACATGAGATTCAATAATAGTACCTGCACCGATTTCAACGTCATTGCCTATATAGCTATAAGCGCCAACTTGAACATCATCAGCAAGTTTTGCACCGGGTTCGATAATTGCGGTCGGATGGATCACGATTAAAACTCTCTTCTTGCACACATTAGTTCGGCGCTGCACACGACTTTATCGTCAACGCGTGCTTCGCCGTAGAATTTCCACATATTGCGGCGCTCTTTTAAGAACTTTACATGCAAGTGCATGGTATCGCCAGGTAATACCGGCTGCTTAAAGCGCGCATTGTCGATGGCTGCAAACAAGTATAGCTCGTTCTCACCACGATTTTCTGTGGTTTTAAAACCCAATAGACCTGTCGCCTGGGCCATGGCTTCAAGGATCATCACGCCTGGGAAAATTGGCTGCTCAGGAAAGTGACCGGTAAAGATCGGCTCATTGATGGTCACATTTTTGATTGCATGCAGGCTTTCACCCGGGGTGTAATCTAACACCTTGTCCACCAACAGCATCGGATAACGGTGCGGTAGTAAACTCATTATCTCTTGAATATCTAAGCTATTTAACTGATTAGCCAACTTCTTTTCCTTAAAACAAAGTTATTCTTGTGACTTAAGCTCGGCCTCAATGGCCTTTATACGCTTATTCATGTCACCAATATTGCGCAGGTGCGCTATGGTACGACGCCACTCTTTATTCTTGCTGTGCGGCAAGCCCGAGGAGTAAATACCCGGCTCGTTGATGCCACTGGTAACCATATTCATACCGGTTAGCACCACCTTATCGCAGATCTCTACATGACCTGTGATGGCACTTAGACCACCTATCTGGCAATAACGACCTATTTTGGTACTCCCCGCCACCACGGTACAGCCGGCAATAGCGGTGCCTTCGCAAATTTCCACATTGTGGGCAATTTGACACTGGTTATCGATAATCACGTTATCGTGGATAATAGTGTCGTCGATAGCGCCCCGATCTATGGTGGTACTGGCGCCAATCTCAACGCGGTCGCCGATTATAACAGATCCGACCTGAGGGATCTTCACCCATTGGCCACGCTCATTGGCATAACCAAAGCCATCGGCACCAATCACAGTATTGGCTTGCACTAAGCAGTGTTCGCCCAACTGCACCTGATGGTAAACAGTCACGTTATTCCATAACTTGGTATGGGCACCGATTTGCGCATCTTTGCCGATAAAACAATGGGAACCAATTTGCGCATGCTCGCCAATCACTGCACCGGCTTCAATCACCACTAATGGGCCGATATTGGCGCTGGCGCTGACCTTGGCATCCGGGCTGATCACTGCACTGGGATGAATCCCCTGAGCCGCAGCCGGCGTGCTGTCGAGCAGCTGCGCCAACTTAGCATAGGCCACATAAGGGTCCTGGCAAATCAGTTTGTTGCCGGCGAAGTGCTCGGCATCGGCGGCACTGAGGATCACAGCACCGGCTTTCGTATCGACCAACTGGCTACGATACTTTTTATTCGCTAAAAAACTAATATGCGCCGCAGTTGCTTTTCCAAGCGTCTGTATGCCAACTACTTCAAGGGTGCCGTCACCAATAAGCTCGGCACCTAAGTGTTGGGCGATGTCAGCTAAGCTTTTTGCCATCATTACTTCTTACTTACGCGCTCAACCACTTTTTCTGACAGGTCAGTCACTTCTTTAGGGTTGAAGTAGATAGTACCGTCTTTAACTTTCACTTCGTCGAAATCACCGTCTTTGGCAATTTCTTCAATAGCCGTAATAATGGTTTTCTGTAGCTTGGCCAACTCTTGGTTTTGACGTTGCTTGATTTCTTGCTCTAGCGGACGACCTTTTTCGTTAAACTGCTTTTGCATGCTGTTGATCTTGTCACCAAGCGCTTTCTTCTGGTCTTCGCTCATGGTTGGCGCTTCACGCTGAAACTTTTCCATTTCAAAACGGATATCGCCCTGCAGCTTTTCAAGTTCTTGACGACGCTCAGAGAATTCACTTTTCAATGTATTGTCGATAGCCGCAGTTTGTGGCACCTGAGAGTAGATGGTTTGCATATCAACAATACCAACCTTATGCGCCAAAGCCTGTACCGAAGTACCCATGGTTAGTGCCGCTAATACTACTAGTGCTGTGTTTTTAAATAGTTTGTTCACAGAAAACTCCTTAGAAAGTGTTACTAATGTTAAAGCTAACAGTTTTCGTCTTATCATCTTCTTCTTCTTGCAACGGATAAGCAAAACTAATTAGCATTGGCCCCATAGGCGAGATCCACTGGATTGAAAGACCAGTTGAGACCCTGAAGCGACCTGGATCGGAATAATCATCCAAGCGCGCACGCTCATCGGGCTGAAGGTTTTGATAACGGTCAACGTTAAACTCTGTATCCCATACGTTAGCCGCATCGACAAAGAAACTGGTACGAACGGAACTGCTGTTCTCGTCGTCTAAAAACGGTGTTGGTACTATCATTTCAATACCTGCCACCGCCTTGGCATTACCACCGATACGACCGGCAAGTTGCAGAGTATCAAACTCCTCGGCACCACCGATATTGCCGGTAGGCGTACCATCAGGCAAGGTTGTGCCCGGGATATTCTGCGGTGAACGAATTACCGCACGTGGCAAGATGGTATTACGGTCAAAGCCGCGTAATTCCTGCTCGGTAATGCGGAAGAACTCCTGCACAGGAAGAACCTGCTCATAGCCATTGGTTTCGCCATAACCATTACCATATCCTAGCGCCGCACGGGCTGAGAATACCCAGCGATGGTCATCGCTCACCGGCCAGTAATAACGCGAGTTATAGTTGATCTTAAAATACGTCAGATCTGAGTTCGGTGTGGTTGCCGACAGGTTTAACGACTGGCGAGAACCGGCCGTTGGGAACATACCACGGTTAACTGTCACACGAGACCAACCGGCGCTTAGCTCGTACTTGGTGAACTCAAAACCAGCATCCGGATTTTCCGGGTCCAGGAAGGTTTCACGCAGTACGCGCGTTTGCTCGTATTCGGCCAAATCAGACAGTTCTTCTTCTATCCAACGCACACCAAAGTTCAAACGGTTAACCGCATTAATAGGGAAACCAATATTGGTACCCAGACCATAGCTCTTCGATTTATAGTCGATCAGGCTAAATTCGCCGGCATCATAGTTACGATAGAAGATGCTCGAACCCTGAGAGACGCCATCCGGCGTAAAATAAGGGTCGGTATAAGACAGGCTGACGCTTTCTGAACCACGTGAGGTATTGATATTAAAGGCCACCTGGTTACCAGAGCCAAGGAAGTTAGACTCACTCACACCTATGTTAAACTGCAGGCCGTAGTAGGAACCGTAAGCCAAGCCAGCGGTAAAGCTACCGGCGGATTGCTCTTTCACGGTAAAGCCAACATCGACCTCGTCATCTGCACCGGGTACAGGTTTAACATCGAACTCCACGCTTTCCATATAGGGCAAACGTTGAATTTGTAATTTTGAGCGCTCAAGGTTTTGGTTTGAAAGCCAGGCACCTTCAAGCTGAGTCATCTCACGACGAACAACCTCATCGGCGGTACTTTGGTTACCTGAGATATCGATACGACGTACATAAACACGTTTGCCCGGGTCAACGGACAACACCAGTTGTACTTCTTTGGTTTCGTCGTCGATTTCCGGAATAGTACGTACCACGGCATTGGCATAACCAAAGCGGGCCAAATAACTCTTAATAAATTCTTCCGACGAAGTCACCACAGAGCCATTGTAAAGCTCCCCAGCCTTAAGTGGGAGCACGCTGCGGATCAGCTCTTCTCGGCCAAGCAGGTCACCGATAAAGTCAAAGCCCTTAACCATGTACTGCTCGCCTTCGGTGAGGTTAGCGGTCACATACACGGACTCACGCTCAGGACTTACCGAAACTTGTGTTGAGTCGATATTAAAGCGCAGATAACCACGGTCGAGGTAGTAGCTGCGAATTTTCTCTAAATCGCCCTCAATAGTCTGCTTCTGGTAACGGTCCGATGACATAAAGCGCCACCAAGGTAAGTCCTGTTTTGACTCCACCAGGCCCAGCAGCTCTTCATCCGGGAACAACTCGTTACCAACGATATTAATTTGGCGAATTGAGGCAGCTTCACCTTCATCAAACTTGAGTTTAAGGCGCACTCGGTTGCGCGGCAGACGAATGACCTCAACGTCAATCTTGGCGTTGTATTTACCTATACTGTGGAAGAATTCGATCAAACCCTTTTCCACATTATCCAAAACCGTTCTATCTAAAGGCTCACCGGTACGGATATCTTGCTGATCTAGGCTCTCGGTCAGCTGCTCGTCTTTAATATCCTTGTTGCCATCAAACTCAATAGCACTGATGGTAGGACGTTCGGTCACCTTAAAGATGATTTGATCGCCATCGCGGTACACTTCGATATCATCGAAATGGCCAGATTTATACAGGGATTTAATGGTTTTCGATACCGTATAGGTATCAATTTGGTCACCCACGTTAATGGGGATATGGGTCAGCGCGGCGCCTAAAGCTACTCGCTGCAGACCTTCAACTTTTAAATCTTCTACGATAAAGGATTCTTGGCCCAGGGCGGCGAAACTGGCCCCTAATAAACTCGTTACTGCCAAATGTTTTTTTATAGCCATTTTATTATCTTTGTCCTTTACTACAGTGTCTTCACCCAAACGCACTATTAGAGTTCGTTTTGCGCACGGCTGTTTTGGTTTGGGCCATCGGCTGCGTTTAATACAGCCATCTTATCATTGCTGTTTGGCTTACACAGCAGTTTCTTTATGCATCCGGCTCAGTTTTTACCCATAAAACAACCAAGCCGGCAGTAACCTCAAGTTACAAGCGCGCAATATCGTTTAACAAAGCAAACGCAGTAAGCGCCAATAATAAGGTTGCACCAATGCGAAAACCAATTTCTTGTGTCTTTTCAGAGACTGGCTTTTTACGAATAAGTTCAATTATGTAATACATTAGATGACCACCGTCGAGCACCGGCAGAGGCAATAAATTAAATACCCCTAGGCTCACACTGATCAGCGCTAAGAAACTTAAAAACGCGACGAAACCGTAGCTTACGCTAGTTCCTGCCCCAACCGCAATGCCTACGGGGCCACTGATATTTTTAATCGATACCTGACCTGTGATCAGGTTGGCAATCATTTCAAAGCTCAGGCTAACCATTTGCCAGGTTTTAGTCACCCCAAGGCCAATGGCCGTAATCGGGTTGTAACTGCGGGTCACAATTGCATCTTCAGGCCAAGGTTCTACCACAGGCACCACGCCAAGATAACCGCGACTCAAACCATCTTCCATAGGCTTATTCGCTGGGGTCACTGTCACATCCATGCCGCTTTTGTCGCGAATGATATGAAACTTCAGCGGCTGCTCCGCAGAGCGCTCGATTTGTTGTACCAAGGCCGGCCAGGACTTAATCAGCTTGTCCTCAACACTGACCAAGAGATCCCCTTCTTGTAAACCGGCTCTTTGCGCCGGAGAATCCGGAGCCACCATGGCCAAGGTTAAGGTTGCATCGGGACGAAACGGCACTATACCAATAGATGCCAGCGGCGACTGGTCGCGCTGTTGCAGGCTCCAGCCCTCAAGATCCAGCACCTTAATGCTTTGCATGCCCGACGGCGTTTGTATTTTCACATTAACGCTTTCATCACCCAGGTGCTGCATTAATGCCAGAGTTACTTCCTGCCAATCCTGAGTTTGCTGGCTACCCACCTCAATAAGCTGGTCGCCTTCTTTTAAACCCGCAACCTGAGCACGGCTTTGTGTGCCAACATCGCCAATAATAGGCTTCACTGATTGCACGCCGATGACATACATCAGACTCAGGGCGAAAATAGCGAATAAGAAATTGGCCAAGGGCCCGGCACTGACGATGGCAATGCGGGCATAAACGGATTTGGCATTAAATGACAGGTGACGCTCATGCTCGGCGACCTTATCGACGCGCTCGTCGAGCATTTTTACATAGCCACCAAGAGGGATCATGGCCACCACATATTCGGTGCCTAATTTATCGTACCAACGCAGCAGTGGCTTACCAAAGCCGATGGAAAAGCGCAGCACCTTAACGCCAGCCTTGCGAGCCACCCAGAAGTGGCCGTATTCGTGCACTGTGACTAGGATACCCAAGGCAAGGATAAAGGAGCCCAGGTGCCACAAAAATTCAAACATTAGTTTGCCCTACTCTTAATTTGCTGCTGTGCCACGCGTCTTGCGTCGCCATCGCACTGCAAAATTCCCTGTAAACATTCATCATATTGGGTCGACATGGCCGCCAGGGTATCGGCATTGACCGCATAAATATCGGTAAAGCGAATATGCCCGGCTAAAAATGCCGCCACCGCTTCTTCGTTTGCGGCGTTAATTATGGTGGTCGCACTTTGCCCCGCTTTACAGGCCTCTATGGCAAGGCGCAGGTTCGGGTAGCGATTAAAATCCGGGGCATGGAAGCTGAAGTCTTTCATGGTGCTAAAGTCCAGGGGCGCCACACCGGCATTAATACGCTGCGGGTAAGCCAAAGCGTGGGCTATGGGCGTGCGCATATCCGGTTGCCCCATTTGCGCGAGCACAGAACCATCGCTGTACTGCACCATGGAATGGATCATACTCTGCGGGTGGATCACCACTTCGATATCGTCGGCGCTGGCATTAAAGAGCCACTTGGCTTCGATAAATTCCAAACCCTTGTTCATCATGGTCGCAGAATCGACTGAGATTTTCTGGCCCATGGACCAATTTGGGTGTGCGACCGCTTCGGCAACGGAAATATCGGCAAAGGTGTCCAGGGCGCGCTCACGAAACGGGCCACCCGAGCCGGTTAATAAAATTTTAGTCACCCCATGGGCCGTCAAGGTGGCGTCATGGTGGCCTTGAATGGCCTCGGGCATACATTGGAAGATGGCGTTATGTTCGCTGTCGATGGGCAATAAGGTGGCGCCGTGGTGGCGTACCTTATCCATAAATAATTGCCCCGACATGACCAAAGATTCTTTATTTGCCAACATCACTACCTTGGCCGCTTCAATGGCGTACAAGGTTGGAATTAGCCCGGCGGCCCCTACTATGGCGGACATCACCATATCAACATCGCTGTGTTGGCAGAGCATGGCCATATCCTGCTCATAGTCCACGACCTGGGTGGCACTTCCAAGCGCATTTAGGCGCTCGGCCAGCTGCTTGTTTGCATCAGCGCAGGAAAGAGTCGCAAATTGCGGCTTATGCACAACACAGTCGCTCACCATTTGCTCAAGGTTACGTCCAGCGACCAGGGCAAAGACCGAATATTGCTCTTGATTGCGGGCAATCACATCCAGGGTACTTTGGCCGATAGAGCCGGTAGAGCCTAAAATGGTGACGCTTTTGCTGCTCATAGAGTCATGGTCCAGGCGTAAAACACGACAAAGATAGGTGCCGCTGCGGTCAGGCTGTCGATTCTGTCAAGAATACCGCCATGGCCGGGTAAGCACTTACCACTGTCCTTCATGCCTGCCTGACGCTTAAACATGCTTTCCAGCAGATCGCCCACCGCAGAAAAGGCAGCAACAATCACTGCCATCAGTGCATAAGGCGCCCACATACCAGGCTCGATATCTTTAAAATAACAAAATACCAAGACGAAGATGGCAGCGCTTACCAGGCCGCCGACAAAGCCTTCGATGGTTTTATTCGGGCTCACCTTGGGCATCAATTTGTGTTTGCCAAAGTTTTTACCACAGAAATAGGCGCCGATATCGGCACACCAGACAATACCTAATACCGCCAGGATCAAGTAGGAACCAAACTGGCTCGACTCGTCATAGTTGGCGCTGCGCAGCACACATAACGCCAGCCACAAAGGTGCCAGGGTTAATATTCCGGAAATGCCACGCATTAAATAACCCTGCGACCAGGCATCACTGAATTTAGGGTAACGTACCACCAAAATGGTGGCGACAATCCACCAAGCCAGCGCCAGGGTGAAAACATAATTGATATCCGGCAGCATTTGCCCTTGCTGCCACAGTGCGGTGATCGGCCAATGCCATTGCATCAGAGCCACCAGCACACCGACCAAGGCCACATAGATAAGCCTTTTGCCGCGATTACAAATTCCCATTAACGCCGACCATTCGTAGGCGCCTAATAATACGATGCCGCCGGCACAGTAACTAAACCAATCCAGAGGGGCTAAAAACACTAATGCAAGGGCCAGTGGCGCCAGCACCAATGACGTGATAATTCGTTGTTTAAGCAAGTCTTATACCTTCAACTTAGGGCTGAGCGTGTGAGAGTAATTGTTTTATTTGTTCGCCGGTACATCCGAACCGACGTTCTCTCGATACATAGCAGGCAATGGCCTCTGCAAACACCGACTCATTAAAGTCGGGCCATAGCGTAGGCGTAAAATAAAGCTCAGCATATGCCGCCTGCCAAAGCAGGAAGTTACTGATGCGCAGGTCACCGCCGGTACGTATCAATAAATCCAGTTCACTTTGTTCATTAAGACTAATATGCTTTGCCAGCGAGTGCTCGTCAACGTCATCCGCTGTTATTTCACCTGCCGATACCTTAAGCGCCAACTGTTTAGCGGCTTGGGCGATATCCCAACGACCACCATAGTTTGCGGCAATATTTAGCCGTAAACCGCTGTTATTGGCGGTTAACGCTTCAGCTGCAGCTATCTTCTCTTGTAGCTTTGTGGAAAAGCGACCTAGGTCGCCGATAATGGATAATTTAACGTTATTTTTATGCAGTTTTTTCACCTCGCGGCCAAGAACCATTAAAAACAGTTCCATCAGCGTGGTGACCTCTTCTTCCGGGCGTCGCCAGTTCTCACTGCTAAAGGCAAATAAGGTGAGCGACTCTATGCCCAATTTGGAGCAAAATTTCACTGCTTCTCTAACCGCATCAACCCCTTTTTTATGGCCGTACACCCGCGGGTGACCCTGAGCCTGCGCCCAACGACCATTGCCATCCATGATAATTGCCACATGTTTGGGCAATAATTGCTGCGAAATTTGTTCTGCGTCTAAAGCCATGTAACTCAAATTATCCACAAAAAAACGCCGCCTAGTATACCCTAGACGGCGTTACAAACCTAATGGCAATTTATGAGCAAATTGCTCATATTTAGCACATTTAGAATTCCATCAATTCTTCTTCTTTGGCGCTCAGCTGTGCGTCCATTTCCTTGATGTACTTGTCTGTTAGCTTTTGGATAGCATCTTCGCCTTGGCGTGCTTCGTCTTCAGAGATATCTTTATCTTTTAATAGTGTTTTGATATCACCGTTAGCATCACGACGGATGTTACGCACCGCTACACGACCGCTTTCAACTTCACCACGTACGATCTTGATAAGGTCTTTACGACGTTCTTCCGTTAGTGGAGGAAGAGGAACGCGAATTACCGTGCCCGCTGACGATGGATTTAGACCCAGATCAGAAGTCATAATGGCCTTTTCAACCGCTTGTGCTAAAGAGCGGTCGAATACGCTGATCGCCAGCGTACGCGCGTCTTCGATAGTTACGTTAGCAACTTGGTTTAGCGGCGTATCAGCACCGTAATAAGAAACGGTGATACCGTCTAGCAATGCCGGGTGAGCACGGCCGGTACGGATTTTAGATAGTTGGCTGCCAAGTGCGGCTACACTTTTTTGCATGCGCTCTTGCGCACTTTTTTGAATGTCGTTTATCACGCTAGTATCCTACTTATTTTGTCTCACTAGAGGCTTCAGAAGAAATCAAGGTTCCCTCTTCTTCACCCATGATCACGCGCTTAAGCGCACCAGGTTTATTCATATTAAAGACACTGATTGGCATATTGTGGTCGCGCGCCAGGGTAAAGGCGGCCAAGTCCATCACTTTCAGTTCTTTTTCAATTACTTCATTATAGGCAAGATGACGATAAAGAGTGGCTTCTGGGTTTTTCACCGGATCATCACTGAACACACCGTCTACCTTAGTGGCTTTAATTACGGTGTCGGCTTCGATTTCGATACCGCGTAAACAGGCCGCGGAATCTGTGGTAAAGAATGGGTTTCCTGTACCGGCAGAGAAGATCACTACACGGCCCGACTTCAACAAGCTGATCGCCTCAGCCCAGTTGTAAGCATCACATACGCCATTTAGAGGAATGGCAGACATTAAGCGCGCATTTACAAAGGCGCGGTGCAAGGCATCACGCATTGCCAGGCCATTCATAACCGTAGCCAGCATACCCATGTGGTCGCCAACAACACGGTTCATACCCGCTTCCGCCAACGAACCGCCACGCAGGAAGTTACCGCCACCGATAACCAAACCCACTTCTACGTCGAGCTCTACCAACTCTTTAATTTCTTGTGCCATGCGGTCAAGCACTTTAGGGTCGATGCCGAAGCCCTCTTCGCCCATTAAGGCTTCACCACTTAGTTTGAGTAGAACACGTCTAAAAATAGGTTTGCGATTAGTATTCATATTTTCCTGGCCAATAACGAATTGAGATAAAAAATAACCGCGCCTATGTGGGTACATAAGAGCGCGGTTATTCTAATTAATTTTGCTGGGCGACGCAAAAGCAAATCATGGCTTTTGCTCACTTAAGGCCGCCGTTTCCTCTACTAAATGTAAAGAGACACGGCACTGATAAAAGGTTCGCCACAGCATGCTTATACAAGCTTAAAGAAATTACTCGCCTTTAGCAGCAGCGATTTGCGCAGCTACTTCAGCAGCGAAGTCTTCTTCTTTCTTCTCGATACCTTCACCTACTTCTAGGCGAACGAAAGCAGATACTGATGCGCCACGCTCTTTAAGCATTTCGCCAACAGTTTGCTTAGGTTCCATGATGAAAGCTTGACCAGTTAGAGAGATCTCGCCAGTGAACTTCTTCATGCGGCCAACAACCATCTTCTCAGCGATTTCGGCTGGCTTGCCTTCGTTCATTGCGATTTCTACTTGAACTGCTTTTTCTTTTTCAACTACGTCTGCAGGTACGTCTTCTGGGTTTACGAACTCAGGCTTAGACGCAGCAACGTGCATGGCAACGTGCTTAAGAGTTTCTTCTTCAGCTTCACCAACAACAACAACACCGATACGGTCGCCGTGACGGTAAGAAGCTAGCTTAGCACCATCGATGTACTCAACGCGACGTACGTTGATGTTTTCACCGATTTTAGCAACTAGAGCAACACGCGTTTCTTCGAACTGAGCTTGAAGAGTGGCGATGTCTGCTTTTGATTCAGCAGCAGCGTCAAGTACCTGGTTAGCGAAACCTAGGAAGTTTGCATCTTTAGCAACGAAGTCAGTTTGACAGTTAACTTCAAGAAGCGCAGCGAAGCCGTTGCCTTCTTTGATAAGGATTGTACCTTCGGCAGCGATGTTACCCGCTTTTTTAGCAGCTTTAGCAGCACCGCTCTTACGCATGTTCTCGATCGCTAGATCGATGTCACCGTTAGTTTCAGTTAGTGCTTTTTTACAATCCATCATGCCAGCGCCAGTGCGCTCGCGTAATTCTTTAACTAGGGCAGCAGTTACAGCCATGGGAGTTTCCTCAAATCAATGTTTAGAGCAAGTGACGATGCGTCACTTTGAATTAAGAATATCAAGTCTTCACCACTTTAGGATGAAGACTTGATGACAAGCGAGTCGCGATTACTCAGCGGCTACGAAATCGTCTTTTTCAGCTTGAACGGCGATGTTGCTTTCACGGCCTTCAATAACAGCAGTAGCAACTGCGTTAGTGTAAAGCTGGATTGCACGGATCGCGTCGTCGTTACCAGGAACGATGTAGTCAACGCCATCTGGGTTAGAGTTAGTATCAACGATAGATACTACTGGAATGCCCAGGTTGTTCGCTTCTTTGATAGCAATGTGCTCGTGATCAGCATCGATAACGAATAGTGCGTCAGGAAGACCGCCCATATCCTTGATACCGCCAAGGCTCTTTTCAAGCTTAGCCATTTCACGAGTAAGCATTAGCGCTTCTTTCTTAGTTAGCTTCTCAAACGTACCGTCTTGGCTTTGAGTTTCAAGATCTTTAAGACGCTTGATTGACTGGCGAACAGTTTTCCAGTTAGTAAGCATACCACCTAACCAACGGTGGTTTACGTAGAACTGGTCACATTTAACTGCCGCTTCTTTTACTGCTTCGCTTGCAGCGCGCTTAGTACCAACGAAAAGTACTTTACCTTTGTTAGATGCAGCGTTCTGGATGAAGTTAAGTGCATCGTTGAACATAGGTACAGTTTGCTCAAGGTTGATGATATGAACCTTGTTACGCGCACCGAAGATGAACGGCTTCATCTTAGGATTCCAGTAACGAGCCTGGTGACCGAAGTGTACACCCGCCTTAAGCATGTCGCGCATTGAAACGTTTGCCATTGTATTTTCCTCTATAATTTTGGGTTAAGCCTCCACATATCCCATAGCACCAACACCGCGGAAAGTTTCGTAAAATCATTCCTAAGTGCACCCAAGTGTATGTGTCGATATGTGTGTGTGTTAATATTAAATGGTTATGTCTTCGTTACAGACAAACCACTCGCAGTAAGTTTAATTTTACCGGCGGTGATTTTATTTGTAAAAAGACGGCGCGCTTTATACCATATTAGCGACCAAGACTCAAATTTTTGTGCACTATTTGTGCGCAGCAAATATCTTTAAAAACCGAATTGGAGCATCAATGACTGCAGTGATCAAAACCCCGGAAGAAATCGAAAAAATGCGCGTTGCGGGCCGTTTGGCCGCCGAGGTACTGGAAATGATCGGCCCTTATGTAAAGCCTGGGGTGACCACTGATGAGCTCAACACCATTTGTCACGACTACATAGTGAACGAGCAAGATGCGATTCCTGCGCCGCTAAACTACCACGGTTTCCCTAAGTCCATCTGTACCTCGGTGAACCATGTTATTTGTCACGGTATTCCTAACGACAAGCCGCTTAAAGAAGGCGATATCATCAATATCGATGTAACCGTGATCAAAGACGGTTATCACGGCGACACTTCCAAGATGTTCCATGTCGGCCAGCCAACGATTCAAGGCAAGCGCCTGTGTGAAGTGACCCAAGAAAGCCTCTACCTGGCCATTAAAATGGTTAAGCCGGGTGCACGTTTGGGCGATATCGGTGCTGCTATCCAAAAATATGCCGAAGGCTTTAGCTACTCCATAGTGCGCGAATACTGTGGTCACGGCATAGGCAAAGACTTCCACGAAGAGCCGCAGGTGATGCACTATGGCCGTCCGGGCACGGGCGAGACCTTAAAAGCCGGCATGTGTTTAACCATAGAGCCCATGGTGAACGCCGGTAAGCGCCAGTGTAAACTGCTTAAAGACGAGTGGACGGTTATCACCAAGGACCGTAGCCTGTCGGCGCAGTGGGAGCACACCCTGCTGGTTACCGACAACGGCGTTGAAGTGTTAACGCTGCGCAGCGATGAAGATCTGCCGCGAGTGATTGAGCACAATTAACGAACCCGGTTAATAAGCAAGGATAACTAAGTGGCCCTACCGAATAAGTTAAAAGACCTGCTTGAGCAGGCGAGCAAATTGGATAATACAAGGCCTGTAGCCAATACTTTTATAAATGGCTCGGCAATCAATTTGATAAACAACCGGTAGGCTCGCTTATCCGCGCCCGCGCCGAATACATAGACCGCTTACTGATCAAGCTGTTTCACAGCTGCGATCTGGCCCATGAACCGGAGCTCGCTTTGGTTGCGGTCGGCGGTTATGGTCGCGGCGAATTACATCCCTATTCCGATATCGACTTTCTGCTTTTAGTACGCAACGACCCGGCCCCTGAGCTGTGCGAAAAAATCGGCCAATTCGTCACCCTGTTGTGGGACCTGAATCTTGAAATTGGCCACAGCGTACGTACCCGTGAGCAAGTTATTGAGCAAAAGAAAGAAGATGTCAGCTTCGCCACCAGTTTGCTGGAAAGCCGCCTTATCTTTGGTAACCATATCGAGTTTGAAAAGCTCAAAGAGCATATTTTGCAAACACCGGTATGGGGCTCAGACGACTTCTTTATCGCCAAGCGCCAGGAGCAAGACCTGCGCCATCGCAAATGTCATGGCACCGCTTATAACCTGGAACCCAATATCAAGGAAAACCCCGGTGGCTTGCGCGATTTGCAAACCATTATCTGGGTGGCGAAAAAACACTTTCAGGCCGAAGCTCTTGAAGAGCTGATCAACCACGGTTACCTCACCCACGAGGAATACCAAGAGTTGCTCGAGTGTTTGGAGAACCTTTGGAATATTCGCTTTGCCTTGCATTTAGCCGCCGGGCGCAACGAAAACCGCCTGTTGTTCGACCATCAGCCCCATGCCGCCGAGATTTTAGGTTTCGGCAGTGACGGTAAGGCCTCGGTCGAGCGTATGATGAAACGCTTGTTCCGCATTATGAGCCGGGTGCGCGAGCTCAACCAGATGCTGCTGGCTTATTTTGAGCAAAGTATTTTACCGGACCAACGCCAATTGCCCGTGGTCGAGCTCGACCGTAACTTTGAGCGCATTGGTCACCAAATTCGGGTAAAAAACCCTTCGGTATTTTTCCGCCGCGACCAGCTTTTAGCGCTGTTCGAGCATATTGCCGATCACCCGGAGATCACCCATATCTACCCCAGTACCATACGCACCATGCGTCAGGTACGCCGTCGTTTACTCGGTGATTTACAGGACTACGCAGCTTGTCGCGACGCCTTAATGCGTTTGGTAAAGCACCCCAATGGCATGGGTCGCGCCTTTACCCTGATGCATAAGCACGGCATTTTAGCGGCCTACTTGCCACAATGGCGCAATATTTTTGGGCAGATGCAGTTTGATCTATTCCACGCCTATACAGTGGACGAACACACCCATAGACTGATCAACAATATCTACCAATACGGCGATAAAACCCGTATCAGCGATTTCCCCATTTGCAGTGAAATCGTCACCCGCATGGATAAGCCGGAGCTCCTGTATCTGGCGGCAATTTTCCACGATATCGCCAAAGGGCGCGGCGGCGATCACTCCGAACTCGGTGCCGTGGATGCCCTTGCCTTTGCACGCTTACATCAGTTGCCCACTTCCGATGGCAGGTTGATTGCCTGGCTGGTTGAAAATCACCTATTGATGTCGGTTACGGCGCAGCGTAAAGACATTAACGATCCGGATGTGATCAATGAATTTGCCGGCAAGGTTAAAAATGAGCGCCAGCTCGATTACCTCTATTGTTTAACCGTGGCGGATATTCGCGCCACCAACGACAATTTGTGGAACGATTGGAAAAACACCCTGCTGCGCGAACTCTACCTGCATACCCAAAGGGCACTGCGTTTAGGTTTGGAAAACCCCATGGATATGCGCGACCAAATTCGCGATAAAAAACAGCAGGCTAAGCAAAGGTTAATCAACCTGGGTTATGATGAGGGGCAGATTGACCTGCTCTGGAGTCGCTTTAAGGCCAATTATTTTACCGCCTTTAGTGAGCAGCAGATTTCCTGGCATTGTGAGCACTTGCTAAGCTCCGAGGACCTGTCTCAGCCCAGTGTTACCGTCTCCCCAGAACCCATGCACGGCGGCACCCAGGTCTTTGCCTACAGCCCTTACAGTGCCGCGCTATTTGCGCGTCTGGTCAGTGTTATCGGCTCAAAGAAAGCGCAAATTCAACATGCCCAGGTGATGACCACCAAAGACGGCTATGTGATATTCAGCTTTGTGATTTTAGAGGTTAATGGCGAGCCATTAAGCACAGGGCGAGGCACAAGTATAAAACGGGCGCTGGAGCTCTTTATGCTCGATCCCAAGAAGAAGATCCGCATTAAAAAGAGTCGTTCACAGCGCTTTAAAGACTTTAATATTAAGCCCAAGATAATATTACGACCTCATGCCCATGCGGATCGCAGTCTAATAGAAATTCAGGCGGTGGATATTCCTGGATTATTGACCAAAATAGCCCAGGTATTTCAACGTCACCAACTGCATATTCATGCCGCCCGCATCACCACTGTGGGCGAGCGTGCGGAAGACTTTTTCGTCGTTTCCAACAACGACTACAAGGCCTTGACGGATGAAGAGCAAGTTAAGATCCATCAAGCACTTAGGAAGAAACTAAACGCCGACAATGAAGCAACAACCGCTTAGTCGGCGCACTAACGAGGATAATATGGCAGATTTAAAAACCATTATTGAGCAGGCGTGGGATAACCGCGACGCCATTAGCCCAAGCAGCGTATCGAGTGAAGTCAAAGACGCCATTATCGCCGTACTTGAGCGCCTGGATAAGGGTGAAGCCCGCGTTGCCGAGAAGATCTCCGGCGAATGGGTGGTGCATCAGTGGCTGAAAAAAGCAGTATTGCTATCGTTTCGTATTCGCGACAACCAGGTGCTTGCCGACGGTGCCAATCAGTATTACGACAAGGTACCGCTTAAGTTTGCCGATTACACGCCGGAGCAATTCCAGCAAGAAGGCATGCGCGTAGTGCCTAATGCTGTCGCCCGTAAAGGCAGCTATATCGGCAAGAACGTAGTGTTAATGCCTTCTTACACTAATATCGGCGCCTATGTTGATGATGGCACCATGGTTGATACCTGGGCTACCGTAGGTTCATGTGCGCAAATCGGTAAAAACGTGCACCTGTCTGGCGGCGTGGGTATCGGCGGTGTGCTTGAGCCACTGCAGGCCAACCCAACCATTATCGAAGACAACTGCTTTATCGGCGCCCGCTCGGAAATCGTTGAAGGCGTCATCGTCGAAGAAGGTGCGGTAATTTCCATGGGCGTGTATATCTCGCAAAGCACCCGCATCTTTGATAGAGAAACAGGTCAAATTCACTATGGTCGCGTGCCTGCCGGTGCCGTTGTGGTTCCTGGCTCTATCCCAAGTAAAGATGGCAGCCACAGCCTGTATGCCGCTATTATCGTGAAGAAGGTCGACCAACAGACTCGCGAAAAAGTTGGCGTTAACGCCCTACTACGTGGCGTAGAATAAGCTCTTCAAAAGCCTCCACAACCCGTGGAGGCTTTACCACACCTATTAATTTATTCCATCCAACCTATAAAATTTGAAATATATACTTCACTGCGGTAATCATAGAGTCTGCAGCTCTTGGCTACAGTACGCATCCTGTGAGGTAGATAAATGAACAAACGTACCTTTTTAAAAACCTGCTCCCTCCTTGGAGCTGGCTTGCTGGCCAGTACCGGGGCACAGGCTATTGGTATACCTAAATTGGGCGCTCAAGCCGTTATCAAACCCAAGGCGTTAAAAAAAGGCGGCACAATCGCCATTGTCAGCCCTTCTGCGGCGACCGTAGAGCTCAAAGAGCTGATCCTGGCGCGTCAGCTGGTAGAGGCCCTGGGATATAAGGTTAAGCTGGCCGAGCATGTACTTGCTCGCCGTGGCCATTTGGCGGGAACCGATGCCCAGCGTGCGGCGGATATCAATGCCCAGTTCGCCGACCCCGAAGTCGATGCGCTCTTTTGTCTGCGCGGGGGCTCAGGCGCGGCCCGTATTCTCCCCCTACTCGACTACCCAAGTATCGCTGCCAACCCCAAACCCTTATTGGGTTACTCAGATATTACCGCGTTGCATAACGCCCTGCTCTCCCAAGCCGGCTTGATCAGCTTTCACGGCCCCAATGCAAGCAGCGATTGGAATCCATTTAATGTGCAACAGTTCCAACGTCTGTTTGAACAGCGCCAGCGCATGCACTATATGAATTTACCCCGCGGTGAGGACGAGCTGGTGAACAGCCGCTATCTGACGCAAACCATTAATCCGGGGCGCAGCAGTGGCCGCTTAATTGGCGGCAATTTAACCGTGCTCACGGCCTTGGCAGGCTCTCCCTATTTACCTAGCTTTGATGGCGCCATTTTATTTTTGGAAGACACAGAGGAAGCTCCCTATCGTATCGACAGAATGATGAGCACCTTAAAGCTGATGGGCGCGTTGGATAAGCTCAGTGGCTTTGTGTTTGGCGATTGCAACCTGTGTAAACCTAATTCTGGTTACGGCTCGCTGAGCCTGGATGAGATTTTCGCAGATTATATTAAGCCGCTGGGCATACCAGCCTATCGCGGGGCCATGATAGGTCATGTGAAGCAACAGTTTATCTTACCCGTGGGCGCTCGGGTTACACTTGATGCCGATGCCGGCTCCATCACCTTGGCCGAGTCGGTGTTTAGCTAAGGGTTTTTCAGGCACAAAAAAGCCCCTAACGGGGCCTTGTGCAAATATTTTCTTAGGCTGAAATGGCGGTTACCCAACCTAGAATTGCATTAAGACAACCAATGCCTACGAATACCGCGAGAAATGCAGCGAAATATTTGAAGTTGAAAGGGTCTTTAAAATCACCTTTATGCGCCATAGTAATTACCTCTTAAACACGACAAAAAACGGCGCATATAGTAATCTAATATCGGCTATCAATCCAGCGTTAGCACTATGCTTCTTTGTGCTAAGTCCGCCAGAATCTGCTGCGCCCCAGCTTGTAGTTGGGCTTCACTGAAGCTCGGTGCCTGCTGTTTGAGCAAGGTACATAAAGCGCTAAGGCTAATACCGGGATGCTTATCGAGAGTATCGAGTAACAGCGCGGTCATGGCATTGAGGGCCAAAAATTGCACCTCATCATCCCTATCACGATAAACACAAATATAGCTTGGCACCTGATCTGGGGCAGTCGGTTGGTTATCAACCGAAATGGTTTGCACCGGATAGTGATAACAGACCACCTGCGCACATTCGCTTAAATATAAGGGCTCATCCTTTACGGCGGCGATGGCACGATATTGGCCCTGCACCTTAGCTGTAGCCACCGCAAGCTCGACCCATTCATAATGAGCCAGCTCAAGCAAAAATGCGGGATCGCTGGCCTGAGGGGTATATTCTTGCGCCAAAAAGTCCACAAACTCTTTTGAGATATCAAGAAAGTATGGGGATTGCGCCTGATGTTGAGCAAAAAAGGCGCGCACCAGCTGCTGCCATTGCTGCGGTTTGTAAAGGCTATGCAAGACAGGGAAGCCACTTTCTAAAAAGCCGTTGACGTTATTAAAAAACAGCTCACGGTAGATTTTCATGCGCCGCTCTTCGATATCCTCAGGCTTGGGGTTAGCCTGTGGATCGCGAATATAGTCACTGAATTGCTTTTGCACCTGTTTAAACTGCATCTTTAGGCTCGCTGCTGATTAACTAAAAAAGGCTTTTGCAGCTCGGCTATGGTATCGAGCTCGGTTATTAACTGTGGCAAGGGCGGAATATTAAAGTCACGCTCAAGCAGGGTTGGGTGCACACCATGACATTCATAAGCCTGCTGTAGCAGACGCCACACCGGATCTATGACATCGGCACCATGGGTATCGACAATTAAATCTTCGGCCTCATTATAGTGACCTGCCACATGGATATAGGCGATGCGCTCACTGGGCAAACCTTGAAGAAAGGCTGTGGCGTCATAGCCGTGATTTACCGAGTTCACATAGATGTTATTTACATCAAGCAGGAGCTGACAATCGGCCGCCGCCAACACTTGGTTAGTAAATTCCAATTCCGTCATTTCTTGCCCGGGCGCACCGTAATAAGAAACATTTTCCATTATCAGCGGTCGCTCTAAAATATCCTGCACTTGACGAATGCGCGCCGCAACATAGTCTACCGACTCACAGGTAAAGGGAATGGGCATAAGATCATACATATGGCCACCGGCGGAGCAATAACTTAAATGCTCGCTATACATACGAATATTGTGCTCATCAAAGAAGCGTTTCAGGGCCTTGAGAAAACTAATATCCAGGGGGTCCGGCGAGCCTATCGATAAGGAAAGGCCATGGCAAATAAAGGGGTGACGCTCGGTCAAGGCTTTAAATTGCTTACCCAGCTTGCCGCCAAAGGGCAACCAGTTCTCGGGCGCGACTTCCATAAAACCAATTTGCTCGGGAATATGGGTGAGCATCTCCTCTACCATCTCGCGACGCAGCCCAAGGCCAACCTTACCTATGTCTGTGGCATGGGATTTCATCTCGTACTCCTAGGGGGTTCCTAAAAACACAAGCCGCGTGTGACAGCGGCTTGCATAGGTCTGACTTTACCTCAGTGCTTATGCGCTGTGGCCGCCACATTTACCTTCTTTCTCGGCTTTGCCTTCACCGCACTTGCCTTCTTTCTCGCCTTTTTTGGCCTTGCCTTCACCGCATTTACCTTCGCCACACTTACCTTCTTTTTTGGCCTTGCCTTCGCCGCATTTACCTTCGCCGCACTTGCCTTCTTTTTTGGCTTTGCCTTCACCGCATTTGCCTTCGCCGCACTTGCCTTCTTTTTTGGCTTTGCCTTCACCGCATTTACCTTCGCCACACTTGCCTTCTTTTTCGGCTTTCTTGGCTTCACCGCAGCGACCTTCTTTTTCAGTCTTACCTTCACCGCATTTGCCTTCACCGGCATCTAGCTGATAACCAGCTACCATTTCTTGCATTTCGAATGGATTTGCCTGGGCATCGGTTGCTGTCATTGCAGCACCACCGGCAACAACTGCGCCTAAGGTCAATGCAATTGAATTTTTCTTTAATGTGTTCATGCTCTTGCTCTCTCTGTGTTAGTAGCTGTCAAAATAAGTAGACCCGACTTAATGGCGGATGCTTTCACTAAGATTAGATTAATTTTGTAATCAGATCACAGACTTAAATATGAACTGATAATGCTATTTTATCAATAGCCTAGTTCAGGTTAGAATACGCGGCCAAAATTTCCTATAAGGTCAAACATGAAACTTATCCTCGCACCCATGGAAGGCGTTGTAGATTTTAAAATGCGCCAGCTGCTGACCGACATTGGTGGCTTTGACCTGTGTGTGACCGAGTTTGTTCGTGTTGTTAACCAGCGCCTACCACGACGCGTGTTTATGCGTTATTGCCCAGAGTTACACAATGGCGGCTATACCCGCGCCGGCACACCAGTGCGCATCCAACTGCTTGGGCAAGACCCATATTATTTAGCTGAAAATGCCGTTAAAGCGGTCGCTTTGGGCTCCCACGGCATAGATTTGAACTTTGGTTGTCCGGCCAAGACGGTTAATAAAAGCAAGGGCGGTGCCGTGCTTTTGAAAGAGCCTGAGCAGGTCTATCAAATCGTTAAGGCAGTGCGTGATGCGGTGGATAATGAGCATATTGTTACCGCCAAGGTTCGACTTGGCTTTGACGATGATTCCCTAAGCAGTGAGATTTTCGATGCCGTAGCCCAGGCCAAGGCCGATGGTATCGCCATACATGCGCGTACCAAACGGGACGGCTATCGCCCACCGGCCTACTGGGACAAGATAGCACCTCTGCTGGCCAGAAATACCAATATGGAAGTGGTGGCCAACGGCGAGATTTGGGATCTTAAAGATGCCCATAACGCCCGCATCCAAAGCCAGTGTCAACACCTGATGCTGGGCCGCGGAGCCTTGGCTATGCCTGACCTGGCGGCCTGGATAAAAGCAGAAGATTTAGGGCAACCCCACCGCCGCTTGAGCTGGCATGATGTTATCTATCATATAGTGCACTCGTCTATGCATGACGATGAGCTGATGTCAAAACGCTACTTCGCCAATCGCACCAAGCAATGGTTAGGATACTTAAAACGCACCTACAGCCAGGCCGATGCCTTGTTCGAAGATATCCGTCGTCTACACGATAAAGATGAAGTATTGGCGGTGTTAAAACACCATAGTGAGCAAGCGGAGCATTAACTCACTCTTTTTCGCCTTTAGTTGATCACGGTCATATCGACACAGCCAGTTAATGGCCACAATAAAAGCTACCTAAGTAAAACAGTGGATTGTGCCATGACTATCGAGACGCTCGACTTTGAATCGAAAGTAGAGGTGTTACTCGCGCAAGTGCGTGAAGAACTTTTAAATCGCTTGCGCTATTCCACCCTCAGCCATGAGAACGAGATATATCAAACCTTGGCAGCGCACCCAGAATGGGATTGGGTAGCGCATCTTCGCGATAAATCCGGACCCACCTATAAAGATCTTGTGGATAGACTGGAGCGGTTAGAAGCAACCCAATGTCAATTCGATCTCGGGCTATTCGGCTTTTGCAGCGATTGCGAAGAGCCCATTGAGGCGGCCCGCATTTTAGAAGACGTGACCACCCAACGCTGCGAGCAATGCGAGGCACATCTTAAAGCTCGTTAAGCACGCCTGCATAAATAAAGCTTTGCCCTGGGTGGGTTAAAACCTGCATCAAGATGCGCGTTGCCACCCCGGCATCAATTCCCTTCTTGGCCAAGGCGGTATAGACAAAGTGTTCGTTCCACATATGAGCATGTACGCCTAAGTCAACTTCCATCCATATTAACGCCATGCGGCGCTGTGGCGGGCTCAGAGACTGCTCTTTAGCCCACCCCCTTAGGTCGCCATAGTTTTGCCGCCAATCAAGGTCTGGGAGCAGCTGGGCGCTGTCTCTGTTTGGCAAAGGCTGCACATCCGTCTCTTTTAGGCTCTTTTGCTTGCCTTGAATATGGGTAAACCACTGGATTGGAGAGCGCACCTGGCCGCTATAATAATTAATTTTTGCCTGATACCACTGGGCACCATTGGGCAACTGGGACAAACCCAGTTGATTGCGAGGCGTATACTTGTCTAAATAGGCCTCCAGGCTGGTAATGGCCTTGTTGAGCGCAGGCTCTGTACCCTTGTCCTTAAAATGCCCTAACTGGGCCTGCATATGCGCTACTTCAACGGCATTAAGGAAGATTTTACTCTCTTTCGCCAGCTCCAGGGTGTGCTCAACATAAGTCAACCACCCGGCCAAGCCGTGCTGCCACTGAGGGTTTTGGAAGGCAGTGGCATCGACATCTATTTTTGCCGCCATAGGCCAGGGTTGATAACGGCGGACAAAGCGTTCTTCGGTGATTAAATAGTCCAAGGTTTGCGCTTGCGCTGGGGTTAACTGTGAGCGGGTTATGGCATTGTAGATATCATGACGTTGCTTTAGATACTGCTCGGTATAGGGCCAGGGCTGGCTGGTATCGCTTGATTCGCCACTGAGTCTGGCATTGAGCTGCTGCAAGGCTGCAATAGCCTGTTGTGAATTTAAGTCAGGCGCATCCGAGCACCCTGCCAATAACAATAAACCTACCGATAAAATTCGCTTGATCATAATCCGCTCAATGCTGTTATAAATATAAAAAAAGCCCCAAATGGGGCTTTTTATGATCACATGCTGTGATTAAAGACTTACGCCGTTGCGCTGCGCCTTATCCTTAATGAAGGTCTTCCAGCTGCGAGCAAACTTACGTGTACTTGGATCTTCCGCTGCTTTGGAGATCGCTGCATACGCTAGCTTGTATTTCTCTTGCTGTAAGTAGGCTTCGGCCAAATCAGAGTAGATAGCACCCTTTTTCTCCGAACCTAAGTCAAGCGCCTTGTTTAATAAGGCTACCGCCGAATCAAACTGCTGAGCTTGTAAACGCAATGAACCCGCCTTACGGAAAAGCTCAGCATCGCTATCAAACTTTGCTGCTTCTTCGTAATACTTAGCCGCTGTCTTAACGTTTTTCGCATTATGATAGTAGCTGGCAATTGCCGTTAAATTAAGCTTAGTACGCTCAACCTTACCCTCATTTACCGCTTTTTCCATATGGAAACCGGCTTTGTAAGGTATACCAACGAAAGAGTATAGCTGGGCCAATACTTTATAGTCGACTTCTGACTCTAAATAGCCGTTATCGTAAGCTATATCCATGATATTAAGACCTTTTTCATAGTCTTCTACCTGCATATAGAAACGACCTAGGTTAGTCCAAGACTTTTTGTCTTCGGGCCAACTTTTAACCATACGCTCACCAACTTTTACTACGTTCTTGAAATCTTTCGTCTCGTAGTAAGCACCCATAAGCAGCGAGAATGGAGCCTTTTTAGGCTCATTGTTCGCATCTAGCTCAATGGCGCGCTCAGCTGGTTGTACTACGTCTTTAAACTGACCAAGCTCATAGTTAGCCTGCGCAATACGCGTGTACACTGTGGCATCTTCTTGACCGGTAAAGTCCATCCACTCTATGTAGGCTTGCTTCGCTTCTTTGTACTTTTTGGTGTTAGCCAATAAGTCACCAATCAGCTTCATTGACTGCTCTTGGTCGTTGAAGTTAAGCACATCAGGCTTAACCGCATCGCGAATGTGCTTGATCGCTAACTGAAAGTTGTCTTTTTGCGCGTACAACTGACCTAAATAACGGTCTACCGTAGCTTTATCGAACTTATCAGAAGGGTCTAGCTCTTTCAAAACAGCAATGGCACCGTCGATATCTTCCGCTTCATAAAGCTCAAAGGCTTTAACCACTTTTTTACCGACGCGCTCACCCATGACCTTGGTCTTAGCGTTTTTGCGCTTTTCGATCTCCGCATAGTTCGGTGCAGCCAACGCTGAAGTGCTGACTACGCCGCCTGATACGGAAATTAGCAGAGCGAGTGCAGTAACTTTCGATAGATTTTTCATCTCTACACTCTCCTTACTGGTCTTGGTTCAGTTTAAAGTCAAGCTGTACTGTGATGCCAGGCTGCTTCATTGGCTTGCCATCAACAACTTTTGGCTTGTACTTCCATTTACGCAATGCGCGCACAGCTTCGCGGTCAAAGATACGTTTAGGCTCTGCATCGATAACCTCTACGTCTTCTACACCACCTAGCTCGTTAATGGTGAATGAAAGTTGTACCCAACCTTCTTTACCATCACGTGCGGCTTGCACAGGGTATTTAGGTTCAATTCGCACAAGAGGTGTCGCATCACCATCTCGGCCAAACGCACCTGGGCCACTTAGTCCACCGGCAGAACCACCCACGTTAACACTTGGCATATTAAAGCCTAGTGCGCCAGCATCAGGGTTGCTGTTGTCTGGCTGTGGCGGCTGCGGCTTAGGCGGCTGCTTAGGCGGAGGAGGCGGCGGTGGCGGTACACGTTTGCGCTCCTGAACCTTGGATTCAGGTGGATTCGTCATAATTTCGACAACGATCTTCTCTTTCTCGTTAGCGGCGCGTCCGTCTCCTCCGGAGATCAGATACGCCATGAAAAAGAATAAGCCGAAAGTAACTGCCCCACCTGCAATCAGTGAAAACAGAAAACGAATCATTACTTTTCTCCAGCGATGGATATCTTATCGATACCTGCAGCTTTAATTTGGTCCATTACCTTCACAACAACACCGTGCTTCGCTTCTTTATCCGCTTGGATAATTACGATTTCGGTTGGTTGCTCTGCTAATAGACGTTCGATATTTGCAGCTACACGCTCGGCATCTACCTGACGCTTATCCATCCAAATTTCACCATTAGAGCGGATAGCGATGAAGATATTTGCATTTTTCTTCTGAGTCGCTTGCGCTGCTTCAGGTTTATTTACATCAATACCAGCTTCTTTAACGAACGAAGTAGTTACGATAAAGAAGATAAGCATGATGAATACGATGTCTAGCATCGGCGTCATATCGACCGCTGCTTCTTCTTCTTCACGAAAACGTTGTTTACGTGCCATATTCAAATCTCTCTCTAGTGATGAGGCAAGCTATCGATCAGCTTTTCTTTAGCCATTTTTGCACGTGCTTCAAGACGTGTACTAAAGAATACACCCGATAGTGCCGCAACCATTCCAGCCATTGTTGGGATTGTTGCCATTGAAATACCTGACGCCATTAGTCGAGGGTTACCAGTACCTTGGGTTGCCATGGTTTCGAAAACCGCGATCATCCCCGTTACTGTACCCAGTAGACCGATTAACGGACATACAGCTACCAATGTCTTAATCAACAACATGCGCTCATCTAATTTTTCAGACGCTTCAGAAATCCATGCATCGCGGATTCTGTGTGCGTACCAAGACGTAGTGTCTTGGCGGGCGTCCCACTTGGCTACGATTCCTTTTTTCATTTTCGGAAACTCAGCAAGTAGGAACCAATAGCGCTCAATCATTAAAACCCACATGAGGAAGAGTGCTATCGCGACCACGTATAAAACCTGGCCGCCTGTGCCAACAAAATCCCTGATAGATTCCCAAATCTCCATCAGGACTAGCATTAGGCTTTCTCCTTCTCCGCGTGAGCAGCGATAATACCAGCGCTTTGCTCATCAAGAATGTGGATGATTGATTTACTACGACCGGCAACAACAGCGTGTACTAGGATTAGCGGAAGTGCCGCGATTAGACCTAGGGCTGTAGTTACTAGAGCCATTGAGATTGAACCAGCCATGATCTTCGGATCACCTGTACCGAATAGAGTGATCTGCTGGAAGGTGTTGATCATACCAACAACGGTACCAAGTAGACCTAGTAGTGGTGCGATAGCAGCCAAGATCTTGATGATGTTGATACCCATTTCGATGCGAGGCGTTTCACGTAGAATCGCTTCATCAAGCTTAAGCTCAAGGTTTTCAACGTCTTGGTTTTTGTTGTCTTGGTAAACTTTAAGGATACGACCAAGCGGGTTACCTTCAGAAGGAGCGCTGGTGTTCTTAAGTTGACTCTTGATCTTACCTGAAGTGATTGTTAGGTCTACTAGACGAACAATCGCGATTAGGAAACCAATCACTAGTAGAATAGCGATGATGTAACCTACTTCACCACCTTGGTGGAAACGCTCTTCAGGAGTTGCTTTTTGCGTGTTTAGACGCAAGATTGAACCACGAGTTGGGTCAACGTAGAAACCAGTGTACGCGTCTGCAGAAGTACCGATAAGTGACTTAGCAGTGTCAAGTACGTAACCGTCTGGTTGACGACCTAGTGGTTGAATCGACTGAGTGTCGCCTGAGTAGATCAGGTAACCTTCGTCTGTGATCAGGTTGAAGTTACCGATACGAGTTACTTGCTTAGTTGAGATTGAACCATCAAGCTCAGAAACTTCAGCTTCGAAAGAAGATACTTTCGCAGACTCGGTCATTTCAGTTTGTAGGGCAATCCAAAGCTCTTCTAGTTCACGAGTAGTTGGTAGCTCTTTAGCCGCCGCTAGTGAACGAAGGATCTCAGCACGTCCAGGCTTTTCAGCACTTACTAGTGATGCTTCGATTGAACCGATAGTTTCTTGTGCCGCACGACGTACAACACCGAACATTTCACCTAGGGTACCTTTTGCATTTTCAAGTGCAGTTTCTTTTTCCGCTAGAGTGATTTCGTTTTGTGCGTATTCTTTTTGCAGACGCTCACCACGTGCTTTTTCAGCAGCTAGTTCACGCTTTGCAGTGTTAAGAAGCGCTTGCTGGTCAGCACGAGCAGCTAAGAACTCTTGCTCACGTTGCTTGTTTAGCTTGCCTTCAGAGATACGCTCTTTCTTTACTTGCTCAAGGATTTGGTCAAGTACTTGCGTGTTTGCGTGGGCATTAAGCGCAGCACCGGCAGAAACAGAAAGTACTGCTGCAACAGCAAAACCTTTAAATAGTTTCTTCATTATCTATTACTCCGCGCCGAAGATTGGTAGTTTAACAAGATCCGGAGCCGCTTGCTTACGGGCCATACGGATTGTCTCTTTGATAGGCTTCAAGAATTCGTCGCCTAACTCTTCCCATTGCTTAGTAGTGTTGTTCCACACCCAAGCGTTCTTCTGGTCGAAAGATTGTGCTACATAAGCGATACGACCCAGACGCGCGAAGTCTACAGAGATATCACGACCGTCGATGTTCAGGCTACCTTGGTTAGCAACCATAGTCGTGCTGTAGTCTTTCTCTACCATGTAGGCTTCAAGAACCTGACGGAACTTCTCAGAAGTCGTCACAGAAGCGCTAGTCATGATGTCGCGAAGCTTCTCAACACGCTCCATACGCTCTTCAGTGTCAAACGGAACGTCCGCTTTGATGAATTGCTCAAGCGTATCGATCATGCGATACATCAAAGGCACAACGTTTTGTTTTGTTTTGTCGATACCAGCGATCTGACGCTCCAAAGACTCGATTTGTGAGTTTTGGTCATCAACAAGACGCTGAACGTGGTCGTTATAGACCTTCATGATTTCTGTTTCATCTACAGTAGAGCGGTAATCAGCGATTAGCTCTTGTGTTTGACCATAGATGTTGTCGATTTTAGTTTGAGACTTAACAGCAGCCGTTTGAATAGTTGCACCAGCTTTGTGCAAGTCATTCAACGGATCTGCCATCACATTGTTGCTTGCAAGTGCAGCTGCGCCAACCAACGCAGAAGCTACAAGACTCTTTCTGATTTTAACAGACATAGTTCCCAACCAATTAAGTAATGTTACTTTTTGAATTTTTATCGGCCCACCTAAAGTGAGCCAACCTAGGTATCTTTATAGTGATACCAACTAGCCAATAATGCTAAAAGCTTCCGGTGCTGTCAACTTGATGTTCATCGCAATTTTCCTTGCATTCGTCTTATTTCTTCATATGAAACATAAAATTAACACACAACTTATCTATATAGCCCAAAATGCCTAGCCCCTTCTGCACTTTGGAAATAAAAAGTTAATATAAAAACCCTAACAATTGACATAAAATTTAAATTATTAATTGTCCTGTGACAGCAAAAATCCCCCTTTTTACGAGCAAATAGCCCCCCTACGCAGTGGCAGTTTTCAATATTAACCTTGCTCTTTAACCACTTTTTAGCAAGTCTTTGCGCCGCTGCAAATTAAGGTTAGTCCATAGCTAAAAATAAAGCATGTATGCTTTGTACTAAGCATAAATATGCTAGATACGCTGACGAAAATAGTAATCAGCCTAATGGCTTTGAAAGCCAACATCCGTTGGCAGAAACTACAAATTTATTATTGTAAGTTATAGTCTGGCAGCGCAAGCTACTGCCATCAGTCTTTGAGTTACAGTGTTGTGGTTGGGAAATTTCGCGGTGCTTACTGTGCGGGGCTAGCTTCAGCACTTGGGGAGCTGTGAAGCTAAGGCCTGCTTATATGAGGCGGGCGGTAATTTCCCCCTTCAACGCAGAGGCTGGTGTAATAACCAGGCGTAACCTCGCATTGTCACCCTGAGATGCCTGGTGAAGACGAATGACAGAGGTAAGGCAAGATTGGCCTCACCAACATACTCCCCTGTCATTTCTGTTATGCTAGTACTTTGAGAAATCATTATTTTAGCCCCAAGTTGACCCTACTGGACATCAAACTTCGGGCGCTAGGGTAGCAGCCTTCAACTATTAAGGCTTTTTGCCCAGATGTAAATGCAGTCCAAACTCACTGCCATCGACCACAACCCTTTCTATCGTATATTCGACCACACCGGAGTAAGGTTGTAACAAGGCTTCAAGCTTTTCCACGCTATGCGCTACTGAAAGCTGCTGCTGTAATCTTGTCACTGTCTGCTCAAGGTTGGTCGCTAATCTATCGAGCAAGACTATGGTGCGCTCAGCGGGAGCATCAATAATACGTAAAAAGCTTGCACATATGTCATCTAGCCAAGACTTCATCAGACTGTCCTTAGCTAAATTATTAAATAGGTTCTGAACCTCCTCGGCCAGCGACTGTCGCGCTCCAGAAGATGTTAGCTCTTGATAAACCTTCAAAAAAATCCCCGAATGAAAAACCCGTTCAATCGCCTTGATACCCTGTATCGAGTCCGCCGAGATGGCTGAACTTGCCGAGTGGATGATGAAATCAGCACTTCCTGCAGGCGCCAATAAGCCTATTAGGGAATCAAGTAGCGGTTTATTCAATGTTGCGTATTCAACGCCAAATTGACTGACCAAGCGATTAAATGAACCTTGAGCATACGCCAGGTTGGCAATATCACAGCCTAAATTCCAGGTAATTCGTTTATATGCTTCATATTCGGCAGCAACGCTGGTCATATCTATGGCCACGGCATCGGTAGCATGAATGTCTAGTGGCTTGTGGCTCTGTTGTGCATTGTCAGCCAAAAGTAAAGCGAGAGCACCTCGCCCACAGGCTAAATCTAGAAGGGTGTCACCATCATCATAGGTTGCCGCCTTGGCGCACCAAAACTCTTCAATTGCCTTAGGATAACCGTATTGCTGACCACTAAGACCAAAACTTGAAACCATGGATGTTTGGTGCCAAAAGTCTTCCCATTGCTTCATAAAATATCCCCATAAAAAAAGCGGCCAATGGCCGCTTAGATTAACTTGTTAAGCTAACTTAGAAAGTTTGCTTGTAGTTAAGGTATACAATACGACCGAAGCCATTGTATAGGTTGAAGTTGTAGTCACGACCGTCGTAGCCAATAAGAGGTGGCTCTTTAGCGAAGGCGTTTTGTGCACCAAGAGTGAACTTACCGTTCCATGGAGCGTTGTAGCCAACTTGTAAATCGTGAGTAACCCATGTAGGAACATGGCCTTCACCTTCACCGTCAACGATTTCTTCGTACTGAGAACCGATTACGTTCATGTTCCAAGCGATGTCGAAATCAGCGATAGAGTATGAAGTTGCTAGAGTAGCACGGTACTCAGGCACACCTGGATCTTCTACGAAGTTACGGCCGCCATCTGTGCTGTAATCATTGATCCAGCTGTAAGATAGGTTCGAACGTAGTGCACCAGCTTCACCGAAGTCAAAACGAGCACTTGCTTTGAAGTCAATACCGTTAGTTTCAAGCGTACCATCGTTACCGAAACCACGTACAACTTCTGCAATCGCACCGTTAGGAGCACGTTTTACAGTGAAAGATGACGGGATTGGGTCGCCAGCGATAGTTGAATCAAGAATGTATTGTGAGCTGAACGCACGAATACGGTCTGTTACTTCAATATCGTAGTAGTCAATTTCGAAGTCGAAGTTATCATTTAGTGTGTAAACAGCACCAAGTGAGATTGACTCTGATTTTTCTGACTGAAGATCAGGGTTTGCAATAACAATCGCGTTAATTTGCGCGCTACAGCCTGCTTCTTCACCGATAGCAGCACAGTGTAGGTCATCATTCACTGAGTCAGCAGACTCAGCTGGCTGCTGAGTAAGGTCAGGTAGTGATGGAGCACGGAAACCTTCACCCCAAGATGCACGAAGTACTAGGTCTTCAACGCCGTCAAAACGAACTGACACTTTAGGTGAGAAATCGCTACCATAGTCTGAGTAGTCATCGTAACGACCAGCAATGTTTAGCTCAAATGTTTCAGCTAGAGGTACCAATGCTTCGAAGAAAGCAGAGCGAACTGAACGGTCACCAGCAGCAGAGCTACCAGATGAACCACCTACTTGGCCAGCTTCAGATAGTGAATCATATTTATCTGCGTAGTCTTCAGTGCGGTATTCAAAACCTACGAAGCCTTGAATCATACCAGCTGAAGTTTCCATTACGTCAAATGCAGCGTTAGCGTAAACTTCTTCTTGGTTGAACTTACCAGCACGAGAAGTAGTTACAGTCATCGCTTTAAGAACGCTTTCAGGGTTGCCGTAAGGGTCTGAAAGGTCGTAAGTACCATCGTTGATGTACTGACGAGCTACACCACGTAGAACGTAACCAGAACCGATGTTGTTACTTTCGTTAAGTGTCTTACGAGCACCGAAGTCAACAGATACGTCACCGATGTAACCTTCTGCACCAACTACGATATCTTTAAGCTCACTTGTGAAGCTGTTATCACGGTTACCTAGAGCAGCAAAACGGTGCCAGAAGTCAACAGGCTGTTGCTCTAGACCTAGGCTAGCATCGTATAGAGGGCTGTCTGGGTTAGTTGGGTTATTCGGGCTGTCTGCATCGATTTGTGCTGATGCGGTATAAGCCGTTTCATCCAATGATGGAGCATAGCGACCAAACGATTTAGTTTGAGCGATGTTCACGTTTGAATATAGAGACCACTGGTCGTTGATTTCAAAACGAGCCTTAACGAACGCAGAACGGTTTTTGATTGAAGCTTCATCAGCAGATACAGATGCGAAGTTAAAGCCACAACGTGCGCCGATGCGATAGAAATCTTCGCTGCCAACGCCTTCACACGCAGCTTCTGGAGAGAAGAAGTCGAAGTTAGATAGCTTTTCGCCATCAAGAATTTCGAAAGTTGTGAAGTTGTTTGAGTAAACTGAACCACCTGGTGAATACCAAGGGAAGTCGCGTGCATAAACGATATCACGGCCACTCCAAGAAGCACCCGCTAGTACTGATGCGTTGTCTGACGCTGCACCAAATACTACTGAACCATTCTCACGGTCGCCGCCATCGTGTTCGATACGCGCGCCGCCAAGTTGAATTTCAGCACCGTTGAAGTCTTTACGTGTAATAACGTTGATTACACCACCGATAGCGTCTGAACCGTATAGTGCTGAAGCACCGTCAGTTAGGATTTCAACACGCTCGATCGCTGCAACAGGGATAGAGTTCAAATCCTGGCTTGAACCAGTAAGTGTTGATTTAGGTAGACGACGGCCATCTACAAGGATAAGAGTACGGTCTGAACCAAGACCGCGAAGGCTCACTGATGAAACACCCTGAGCAGAACTACCTGACTGAGGACGGAATGAACCTAAGCTGTTAACTGTAGTGTTACGTAGTAGGTCAGCTGCTGAAGCTTCACCGCTTAGCTCGATAGCTTCACGGTCGATAACTGTAATAGGTAAGTCACCAGCCATATCAGTACGCTTGATACGTGAACCGGTTACTTCAATACGCTCTACTTCTTCTGCACTTTCTTCAGCGGCCATAGCCGTAGCTGAAATACCAGCAGTTGAAGCAGCGCCAAAAACTAGCGCTAAGCGCACTGATTTTGCAATTTTGCTGTTTAACATTGGATTCTCCCTGGGTCACATTTTGGTGTGACTAATTATTTTTTGTTGTGAACAACTCTTAGCGAAATGTAACAAAATACACTTCCTAAAGAGATACTAAACAATTTGAGAAATACTGGTCAACAGCAAATTAACAACAAAAGCATAAAAAACAACGTTAAATAAACAAACTATTGCTTTATGTTTCTAAAATAAGCTTAAAAAACAACAATCTAAATATTCAATTACACAAGTGTAATCGTTATAAATTATTTTGTTACAGAAGCGGGAATTGTTTGCCCGAGTGGCCGTAATTAATGGTAATTCCAAGGCCCTGAAGGTCATCAATAATGGGTCTTAATTGCTTTTCCAAATAATGTTCTAAGTCCAGCGGTTGCGAGGTCGGCAGCAGCTTAGGCCCTGACAAGGTGATCACATAATGAACCCAGTCGCCCTTGCTTAGCCCCTTAACAGAGCCCCGCGCTGCCCGTACATGAGGAGGGATAGCTTTTGTATACTGATCAGGGTCTTTACCCAAGCGTTTACTATAAGTAAGTAATTTTACATCATCGCAGTGGTGCAACTTATCTAGATACTCTGCAACCACCTGTTGCAGGTCACCACCTGTAAATAAGGCATTAAATAAATCTTGTTGGAAATCCCGGGCGAACTGCGTCCAATCGCTACGCACCGACTCCATTCCTTTAAACACCAGACGATAATCCGCTTGTGCTAACAAGCCCGCATAACGTTTTTTGCTGCCAATATCTTTATGACGAGCTTTTGGCATAAAAAATGGCCTATACAAACTCTCATACTCTAACTCGAGATAACTGGTTAAGTTTAGGTTGTTTTTTAATCTATCACGCCATTTTTGGTTAATTTTTGCTACCAAGTCCGATGCAACGCGATGACTTTGCGCTTCATCCAGGTCCTTGGGCAGGGCCACAAAAGTTGAATCCGTGTCGCCGTAAATAACGGTAACACCCAAGTCTTCAAGCCACATTTTGGTGGTTTGCATAATTTCATGGCCGCGCAAGGTGATAGAGCTTGATAACCTGGGATCATAAAAGCGACATCCCTTTGAACCGAGCACGCCGTAGAGACTATTCATAATAATCTTGATCGCCTGCTGCAAATGATGATCACCCTGGTTTTTAGCGCGTTGACGCGCCTGGGCTAAATTGGATACTAGTTGCGGCAGGTGGTGCTCGGTGCGGGAGAAATAAGCATGGTTAAACCCCGGCACACTGTCTTGCGGCTGCTGCAAACCTAGGATAAGCGCCATGGGGTCGATACAAAAAGTGCGAATAATGCTCGGATACAGACTTTTAAAATCGAGCACGGCAACGTTATCGTAAAGTCCTGGTGTGGAGTCCATCACATAGCCCCCAGGACTGTCGAAGCTCAGGCCATGATCGCCCAAGTTCGGGGCGACATAGCCACTGCGATGCAAATGGGGAAGATATAGATTGCTAAATGCCGCCACCGAGCCTCCAAGGCGCTCCAGAGGCAAACCGGTTAGCTGAGCACGGGCTACGGCAAATTCGCACAGTTCCAGCTTATTGAATATCGCCAGCACCAGCTCACTGTCTTTGAGGTTGTATTCGGCTAACTTGAGTTTATCGTGATGGAAAAGATGCTGTATGGCGCCAAGTTTATCTCCCTGCTCTAGCAATTTACGCTCTGCGAGCACCTCGGCGGCGACATTATCCAGGCTGTAACTGCTAAAGTGATAAGTGGCATTTTTTAACATATCAATGCCATCGAGTACCACCCGCCCCGCTACTATTAGCTTATTAACCTGACCGCCGCGCCAAATCACAGCTTCACCATCGCGTCCCAGGGTGAGCTCAATGCCCAGTTGCTGGGCACGAAAACACAAAAGCTGCATATCAAAGTCGGCCACATTCCAGCCGATAATTAAGTCCGGATCTAAATTTTTAATTTGCTCAATAAGCGCATATAGAAGCGCAGCTTCGTCTTCTACGTAATCAAGCCAAGGTTGCTCCGGGCCTGCACTTGGACTTGGGCCTATCATAATCACCTGGCGGCTGTGCTCACTCACCAGCGCCACACTATATAAAATGCCCTCGGGACTGCACTCCAAGTCCAGCGATAACATGGAGAGCTTGGGACGAAAGCCATCATTAGCTTTAAAGCGCGCGTTACGAATTAAACGGTTATCACCGCCGGACGCTTCGCCTTGCACCCAAACACCACCTCGAATAAAGCGCTCCATTAAAAATTGTTCTTGCGGGCGGATATCATCCTCATAGAGTTCGATACCCTGCTCACGCAGTAACTCTCGGCCCTGGTAATAATCTTGCAAGGAAGAAAAATAAAGCGCACAGACTGGCTCACCCGCAAATGTTTAAGCGTCAGAGCACGTTGCTGATACCGACTCTGCAGAGATGCCAAAATGCGTTCGGCGCTCGCACTATTTTTTTGCGCGACAAAAAAAACCGCCTTTTGCGCCGTCGATATGACCTTGACCGGACCACGTTCGGTAGCCAGCCAGGCAACATAATAAATACCATGGCGACGCTGTTGCGTTTGCATGGAAAGGATAAAACCGGCGGTGGCAGGGTTAGGCGTAGACAAGGCAGGTTCACTCAAACATCAGATATGGCACCAGTGTAACCAAGCAGCGCCATAATTACAGCAGCTAAAGATGCCAAGTAGCAGACTGGTCGTTGACTAATCCTTGAGTCTTTCTTCTAGTCCCCCTAGAATATCAGCACTGTAAATATATACATAAGTTAAATCATGCTCTCCGATCCGCTTAAAAAGACCATACGTACCGCTCATCAGCGGATCGCTGCCAGCCTTGAGGATTATAGACCTAGGCCGAGCCAAAACTACCTGGTGGCGGAAATAGCCAAAACCCTGGCTGGGGAGTATGACAAAAAACAACGCATCTGCGTTATCGAAGCAGGCACGGGCACAGGTAAATCCCTGGCCTATTGTTTGGGGGCCCTGCCCATCGCCCTCAAGGCAAATAAGAAGTTAGTTATTTCTACCGCAACTGTGGCGCTGCAAGAGCAACTACTATTTAAAGAGTTGCCATTTTTTGCCGAGCACAGTGGCCTGACCTTTAGTTATGACCTGGTGAAGGGACGAGGCCGCTATATTTGTGCCCACAAGCTGGAAAATGCCGTCAACGGCGATGAACAGCAAATGGCGCTAATGCCCACACTTAGCTCGCCGCTCAGTGAGATGGAGCAAAAATGCCTGAAGCAATTGCATCAAGCCTACAGCAATAAAAAGTGGCAGGGCGACAGAGACTCCTGGGCCGATGTAATACCGGATAGAGTCTGGGGGTTGATCAGCGGTGATAAGCATTCCTGCCAACGGCAGATGAAGGCACACCAAACCTGCCCCTTCCATCTGGCGCGCAATAAAATTGCACAAATGGATGTACTGGTTGCCAACCATAGCTTGTTACTAGCAGACCTGGAGCTTGGCGGCGGGGTTATTTTACCCGAGCCGGAAAACTGTATTTATGTGATAGACGAGGCTCATCACCTCGCTCACATTACCCGAGACTTCTCCTCCGCCGCAGCGACCATCAAGGGTACCCAGGACTGGCTGGAGAAGCTGCTCAAGTTCAGCGGCAAAATGGCACAAGCCATTTTTAGCGCCAGTGCTGCCGGCAGCCAATTTAAGCTAAACGATGCCGTCGATGATATCGGTCGTGGCCATAAAACCGTGTTAACCATGCTCGATAGCGCCGCCTATGAATACAATGAAGATCATACCTATCGCTTCGCCCATGGCCGCTTACCTGAGCAGCTTACACAGCAGGCACAGGACATAGGCGAGGCAGCAAAAACCGCGCTGCGCATCCTAAATAAAATGCATGAAGCGCTCAGCAGCGACGTTAACGACGGCGATGTGAAGGGCTTTATCGCCGAGCCCTTGTTGGCCGAAAGTGGCCAATACATCGCCCGTTTAGAAACCCTGTATAAACTTTGGTCCAGCTACAGCAAACACAGTGAAAGCGTGCCCCATGCCCGCTGGATAAAGCGCATGGAGTACAAAAATCACCATGATTACCTGCTCAGCGACTGCCCTATCGAAGTGGGTTTTTATCTTAAAGACAAATTATGGCGAGAATGCGCCGGTGCCGTGCTCTGTTCGGCCACACTCACGGCTCTAGGTTCGTTTGAACATTTTGCCCATGAAAGCGGCCTGCGTGGCGAGCCCGGTGTTAAGTTTATCAAGGTGCCTTCACCCTTTGATTACCCGCAGCAAGCCCTGTTACATATTCCAAAAACCGAATGTGAGCCCACAGATAAAGCCTTTAGCGACTATCTGGTCAAGGCCTTGCCCCAGAGTTTACAAAAGGATCGCGCCAATCTAGTGTTGTTTGCCTCTTATTGGCAAATGCAGCATGTTGCCGAGCGTCTGCGCAAACAAGGCTGGGACATATTAATGCAGGGGGAAATATCCCGAGACGCCCTGGTGCGCCGTCATAAAAAACGCATTGACGATGGCCAAGGCAGCATTTTATTTGGTACGCAAAGCCTATCCGAAGGCCTTGATTTACCTGGCGATTACCTCACTAATCTGGTGATCACCAAGATCCCTTTTGCGGTGCCTACCTCGCCCATTGAAGAAGCTCAAGCCGAGTTTGTGCAAAGCAAAGGCGGTAACCCGTTTTTATCCATTACCGTGCCCGATGCGGCTAAGAAATTAGTGCAAAGCTGTGGTAGACTGCTGCGCAAAGAACGCGATAGCGGTCGCATTACTATCTACGACAGGCGCTTAGTCAGCAAAAGATATGGTAAGGCGATGCTTGATACCTTGCCGCCATTTAAAAGACAAATTGACTGATCATGTTTGAATTAGCGATCGACCCCTCTACCTGGGCAATACTGTGCGCCGTGGCACTGGCCGCCGGTTTTATCGATGCCATTGCCGGCGGTGGTGGCATGCTCACTGTGCCCGCTTTACTCACCGCTGGACTGCCGCCTCATTTAACCTTAGGCACCAACAAGTTGGCTGCCAGTTTCGGCTCACTGACCGCCAGCGTCACCTATTACCGTAAGCGCTTATTCGACCCGGCATTTTGGGCTGGCTCAATTCTCGCCACCGCGATTGGTGCGGCCATAGGCACCTTGATCGTTGACCGTCTCAGCATCGAATTTTTAAATAAACTGATCCCCGTGGTGATCATCCTGGTGGCCATTTATTCTTTGTTTGGCAAGCTCAGCCCTGAGCAGAGCGATAAACTGCCCGTCCTCACGCCCTTACTGCGTGTTAAACAATGGTTGCAAGGGTTAGCGCTGGGCTTTTTTGACGGCATCGCCGGCCCGGGCACAGGCACCTTCTGGACAGCCACCAACAGCGTTTTATACAAGATGAACTTATTGCTGAACTGCGGCCTGGCGCGCTCGATGAACTTTGTCAGCAACTTTATATCCCTGATCACCTTTGTCGCCCTGGGTCACGTGAATTTTATCCTCGGCATTACCATGGGGATGTTTTTAATGTTCGGCGCCTGGCTGGGTGCCCATTCAGCCATTCGCTTTGGCTCTAAGGTGATCCGCCCGGTATTTAATACCGTGGTGATCCTGCTGGCGCTAAAACTTGTTTATGAGGCCTATCTCTAATGGCGCGTGCCGATGCCCTGACTCGATTAAAGCAGCAAGTGCAGCGTTTGCGCCACGATGCGGAGCAATTTGATAAGGCCAAGTGGTTTGCCAAAAACCGCTATATGCAGAACCAGCACGCCCTCTTTGAGCGTTCGGTATTCAATACCAGAAGTATGCAGTTACTCGACTATGTGGATGAAGTAGAGCAACAGCTTGAGCGACTCGGGCGCAGCGAACTACAAGCGGCGCGTCACCAGTACACTTTTGCCCTGACCCAATTAAGCGAGCAAATAGAAGCCATAGTCAAAGTATTAAAAGCTACGCCGGTTTGGGAAAAGGAAAATACCCCAAGTAGCCGGGCGAGAAAATACCAAAAGGCGGTGCAGCAGCTCATTCAGCCCACCAGTGAGCTCTATCAGGAGCTGGCCAAAAACCATGAGTTTGAACGCCGTTTAGAGCTGATGATAAGCGAACGTCGGCAGCTGTTACACAAGGCTCAGGGCGAGCAAGCAACCCAGTTAAATAAAGAAATATTGGCATTGCACGCACGTTTGGGACGCTGTCGTAAAGCCATAGGTGCCTGCGAAGAGCGCATTCAATACGCGGAAAAACAGCAAGCGCGATGAATGTATTTTATCATCCCCTGTATTCGGCACTGCCCTTACCGGCGCACCATCGCTTTCCCATACATAAATATCGGCTGCTATACGAGCGTTTGCTCGCAGATCCTGAGCTTGGCAAAGCTGTGCACTTACACTGCGCCGAGCCCGCAACAAAAGAGCAACTAGCCCGGGTTCACACACCAGAATATATAAATGACTTTATCGGCGGTACCCTGCCCGCCAGCGCCCAAAAACGCATAGGTTTCCCCCACAGCGACACCCTGGTGGCACGCACCTTACAGTCTGTTGGCAACTCTCTGGGCGCCGCCTATTGTGCGCTGGAACACGGCATAGCGGTAAACCTGGCCGGTGGTTATCATCATGCCTTTGCCGGCCATGGCAGTGGCTACTGTATCTTTAACGATCTCGCCATTGCCGCCCGTGAGCTAATACAGAAAGGGCGTGCAGATACCGTGCTACTGCTTGATTTGGATGTCCATCAGGGCGATGGCAGCGCCAGTATTCTCGGCGATGATGCGGATATCATCACCCTCTCCTTGCATGGCGAGCAAAACTTTCCCCGTCTTAAACAAAGCTCGGATTATGATTTCCCGCTGCCGACGGGCTGCGACGATGCCCTTTATCTGGACACCCTGGAAACGGCGCTTAATCTGGTACTACGCCTGCATCAACCGGACATAATTCTGTATAACGCCGGAGCCGATGTAGTTAGCGAGGATGAACTTGGCACCCTGTCACTATCACTTGATGCCGTTAGGCAGCGCGACAGCCTGGTTATGGACATGGCGAAACAAAGAAGCATTCCTTTGTGCTGTGCCCTCGGCGGTGGTTATCAGCGCAACCTGACACGGGTGGTGGATGTGCATTGGCAGTTGTTGCTAAGCGCCTACCATACCTACAAGGAATAAACCCCGCAAGGCAAAAGGTATTTTCTGGACAGGGCTTTTGGGTGCGCTATGCTAATTGAATATCAATTAGATTTGGGCATAGAATTCATGAAGTTACATGACGATGTTCATAATTACTATGAAAGACTCCTAGTCGAAGAAATGGCGCTGCAGCAGTTGCAACAGCACTATGATGAAGATACCCTTGCGGATCTCAGTTGCACCGTTTTAAATCAGCTGCCGTCGCGGTATATCCGCTCCGATGTCAATATGTTGGTTTATTTGTCTGCAGAAGAAGCCGCCCACATGCAGCTGCAGGTACAGGCAGCGATCAAGTTAGCCCGCGGTTTAATAGCAAAGCGAGGAACCCATGGAGAATTCAGGCAAGCCCCTAGATAAAGCCCCGGATGACGTAAAACTGGCGGTCGATCTGATCATGCTGCTGGAGCAACATAATATAGAGCCGCAATTGGCCCTAAGCGCTTTGGAAATTGTCAAACGTGACCTTGAATTACGTGCCCTAGAAGCTTAAATAAGACAATAAAACTGCGGCGCCAAAAGCCTAAACCTTAGCGCCGTGATATACACTCTAAATTTTTTCCCCAAGCTTAAATAAAGCGAACTCACCCGGCTCCATTTTATGCCAGCATTCGTCATTGGTGAGCGGCCGCGTCGCTATCACTGTGACTATATCGTTGGGGGTGGTTTCTTCTTGAAAGTTCACCACCAATTCGGTGTCGATCAAGGTTGCCTTGCCAAAGGGTGCTCGACGGGTGATCCAGTGCAAATTATTGGTGCAATACGCCAGCACATAGACGCCATCGGTCAACAACATATTAAACACCCCTTTCTCACGCAAGTGATGCGCTAATTTAGCCGCGTAGCGAAATACGGGGGCCATATTCGAGGGGCGCTTTGGATACTTTTCGCGAATTTGATCAAGTAGCCAACAAAACGCCAACTCACTGTCTGTGCTGCCTACCGGCTGATAATAGCTCGGCTTAAGGTCATTGTAATTGGATAACTGGCCATTATGGGCATAGGTTATCTCCTTGCCCCACAACTCACGGGTAAAAGGATGGGTATTCTCCAAACAGGTTCGACCGCGATTGGCTTGACGAATATGGCTTATCACCGATTTGCTTTTAATGGGATAGGCACGCACCAACTTGGCAATTTCCGACTCGGCGCTAGGTAAAGGGTCTTTAAACGAACGACACCCCTTACCCTCATAAAAGGTAATGCCCCAGCCATCCGTATGTGGGCCGGTGTTACCGCCTCGCTCTAATAAGCCGGTAAAACTAAAACAAATATCGGTGGGGACGTTGGCCGACATGCCAAGCAATTCGCACACATAAGCTCCTAATAAAAAAAGAAATACTAAGGGTATTAAGAAAGTACTCGCCGCTAGCGAGTCTGGTACTAATAAAATTCATATCACAGCCCTATAATTAAACACAGGACTTGCAACCCCCCTAGAGTAACGCTAATCTACTCGGTAGTGGTCAGACCTCTAACAAGGAATAAGATTATGACACTCCTATTTTTACTCGCGCTTATTGCGGTGCTGTCTTATGCCAGCTACCACAGAGCCAGTTACAACACCTGCCTGGGCTTGGCCGCTGCGACCATGCTTATCGGCACCTTTGCCGGCGCCTTTGGTTTTATCAGCTGGCTATTATTCTTGGTTATTGCGGTGCCTCTATCGGTTACCACAATTCGCCAACAATATATAACTCAGCCGCTGTTTAAGGCCTTTAAAAAAGTCACCCCCACCATGTCAGAGACCGAAAAGTCGGCCATCGACGCAGGTACCACCTGGTGGGAAGCAGACCTTTTCTGCGGTAATCCGAACTGGAAAAAACTACACCAATATCCAGCTCCCAAACTCAGTGCCGAAGAGCAGGCCTTCCTAAACGGCCCTGTGGAAGAGGTATGTGGCATGTTCAACGATTGGGAAGCAACCCATGAATTGACCGATCTGCCGCCCGAGGTATGGCAATACCTGAAAGACAACAAATTCTTCGCCATGATCATCAAAAAGGAATATGGTGGCCTGGAATTTTCTGCTTATGCTCAATCATGTGTACTGCAAAAACTCACCAGTAAATCGACCCTGCTCTCTTCCATAGTTGGCGTGCCTAACTCATTAGGCCCGGGCGAGTTATTGCAACACTATGGAACCAAAGAGCAAAAAGATCATTATCTACCGCGACTAGCCCGCGGTGAAGAGATCCCCTGCTTTGCATTAACCTCACCGGAAGCCGGCTCAGATGCCAGCGCCATTCCTGATTATGGTGTGGTGTGTAAGGGTGAATTTAATGGCGAAGAAGTAACGGGTATTCGCCTGACCTGGAATAAGCGCTATATCACCTTGGCACCGGTTGCTACCGTCCTTGGTCTGGCCTTTAAAATGCAAGACCCAGATGGCCTGCTTGGCGATACAAAAGAGCTGGGCATTACCTGTGCGCTGATCCCAACCGATATGGAAGGCGTGGAAATCGGCCGTCGTCACTTCCCGCTGAATGTACCGTTCCAAAACGGTCCAACCCAGGGTAAAGACGTATTCGTACCCCTAGATTACATTATCGGTGGTCCGAAAATGGCCGGTCAAGGCTGGCGCATGCTGGTTGAATGCTTATCCGTAGGCCGCGCTATCACCCTGCCTTCTAACTCGGCTGGCGGCATTAAGTCGTTGGCTCTGGCAACCGGCTCCTACAGCCGTATTCGCCGCCAATTCCGCTTACCCATAGGTAAAATGGAAGGGGTTGAAGAGGCCATGGCAAAACTTGGCGGTTACGCCTATGCCTGTGACGCTGCAGTGACTATGTCGACCGGCGCCGTGGACTTGGGTGAGAAACCGTCTGTGGTTTCCGCCATCCTTAAATATCACCTGACCGAGCAAATGCGCGAGTCGACCATGCACGCCATGGATGTTCACGGCGGTAAGGGTATCTGTCTCGGTCCGAACAACTACCTGGGCCGCGGTTACCAGGGCGCGCCTATTGCTATTACGGTCGAGGGCGCTAATATCCTTACCCGTAATATGATCATCTATGGTCAGGGTGCGATCCGCTGTCATCCTTTCGTGTTGACCGAGCTTAACGCCACCACCATAGAAGACCGTAAAGAAGCCCTGGATGTGTTTGATAACGCGCTAATGGGTCATATCGGCTACACCATTTCTAACCTGGTACGTACCAAGTGGCTGGCCTTCACCGGTGCCCGCTTTACTTCGGTACCCTTTAAAGATGAAACTGCGCAGTTTTATCGCGATGCGGCGCGCTTCAGTGCCTCACTGGCACTCATGTCTGATATCTGTATGGCAGTGTTTGGCGGCTCATTAAAGCGTAAGGAACGTATTTCTGCACGCCTTGGAGATATGCTCAGCTACCTATACCTGGTATCGGCAACGCTAAAACGCTATAACGATGAAGGTCGCCGTAAGGAAGACTTACCTCTGGTGCGTTGGGCCTGCCAAGAGTATCTGTACCGTTGTCAACGTGCCTTGGCGGATCTGATCAACAATATGCCATCGGCACCACTTCGCGGATTGCTTAAGGTTGTACTCTTCCCATGGGGCCGTCCGGTGCGCAAGCCAACCGACAAGCAAGAGCATGTTATTGCCCAGCTACTGCAAACGCCAAACGAAACCCGTACGCGTTTAGCACAGCATATTTTCTTGAGCGAAGGGCCTAACAGCCTGTTAGGTAATCAAGAAAAAACCTTACGTGATATTCTTGCCGTCGAGCCACTGTTCGACAAGGTATGTCGCGCCACAGGTAAGAAACTGGCCTTTATGCAGCTCGATAAAATTGCCGAGCAAGGCCTCAAAGCCGGTGTGCTCACAGAAGACGAAGCGCAGCGTCTGCGTGATGTCGAAAAGCAGCGTCTTGATGTCATTAATGTCGACGATTTCGACCCTGAAGACCTGCTTGCCGGCAAAGCTGCACGCAAACAAACAAGCAAAAAAGCGTCGGCAGCGTAAAGCTTCCTGACTCCCCTTCTAAACAGCCGGCCCAGCCGGCTTTTTTTATGCCGGTTAAATTTGCTAACAATTTATACCAATTCAATTAAATAGCTAATCATTCTAGCGGGCTAAATATCATGCTCACTGTGTTGGAATTTTTCTTTGTAGAATAATACATAAGAAAGATTCCGCCTTGTGATCACATCATTTATCCAGCGCTATTTCTGATCACATACTTAACAGAATTGGTATTACTGGCTATAAATTCTACACTTTTCTTGCATTTACGCCTGCCAAGGCAAACACTATTAACGCTACAAAAAGCTATAACAACAACTCTAAGGATGAGAAGCATGTCAAAAACCCTAGTCGCGACCAGTTTGGCTGCCGCGTTAACCCTGGCCTTAAGCGGTTGCCAATCAAACACCTCCAGCACGGCTCAAAGTCAAACATCGACCCCAGCTCCCGTGGCAGCAAATGTTGCAGCTATCCCCACCTATAGCGCACAAACCTTTTTCGACACAGTAAGCCTGAGCGGCAACAGTTTTAACCACAGCGGCGACAAGTTGCTGCTAAGCAGTGACGAAACGGGTATTTACAACCTGTATGAGGTCAAGGTGAGTGACGGCAGTCGTACCCAGATCACAGATGCACAAGACAGCACCTATAGCGTTGGCTATTTCCCCAAGGATGACCGTATCTTGTTTAGCCGCGATAACGGCGGTAATGAACTACATCACCTTTTTGTGCGCGAACTCGATGGCACCATCAGGGATCTGACCCCTGGGGAACAAACCCGCGCCGGATTTGCCGGCTTTAGCAAGGACGACGCCAGCTTCTATGTATTAAGCAATAAACGCGATCCTAAGTTTATGGATCTCTATAAATTTGATGCCAAAACCTATGACAACGAGCTGGTTTATAAGAATGAGCAAGGCTTTAATGTGGCCGCCATCAGCCCCGATGGTCGCTTTATCGCCTTAAATAAAACCAACAGTAATCGCGACAGCGATTTTTACCTGCTCGACACTCATAACCGCAGTGCCAAACCGACCTTACTTAGCGCCCACGACGACCCGGCCAATTACAATGCCTGGGGTTTTAGTGTCGATGGCCAGTCTCTGTATTATGCCACCGATGCCAAGGGTGAGTTTCGCCAGCTCTGGCGTTATGACTTAGCCACCAATGAACACAGCCTGGCGCTAAAAGCGGACTGGGACATCAGTTTTCTGCGCTTTTCAGAAACCGGACGCTATATGGTCAGTGGCATCAATGCCGATGCCAGCACCGAGGTCAGTATTTTCGACACCAGCACCAATAAACAGTTAACTCTGCCTAGCTCGCTTCCCAAGGGCACCCTTAGTGGCGTTGAGTTCAGTCATGACGAACGCTTTATGTCCTTCTATCTCAGCTCGGATACCAGCCCACGTAATCTCTATCACTGGGAGATCGGCAGCGATACGGCGCAGCGTCTGACCAGCACCTTGAGTAAGCAAATAGACGAAAACAACCTGGTTAACAGTGAAATTGTGCGCTTTAAGAGCTTCGATGGCTTAACCATACCCGGAGTGCTCTACAAGCCAAAACAGGCATCGGCAACCAATAAGGTGCCCGCGCTTATTTGGGTGCATGGCGGCCCGGGTGGACAAAGCCGCACCGGCTACAGCGCCATGCAGCAGCACCTGGTTAACCATGGCTATGCGATATTTGCGGTCAACAACCGCGGCAGCTCGGGCTATGGCAAAACCTTCTTCCACCTTGATGATAAAAAGCATGGCGAAGACGACCTGCAAGACATCATCTATGGCAAAAAGCATCTGCAAACCCTGGATTGGGTCGATGGCGACAAGATAGGCATTATGGGCGGCAGCTACGGCGGCTATATGACGGCAGCGGCGCTGACCTTCACCCCGGAAGAATTCGAGGTGGGTATTAATATCTTCGGCGTGACCAACTGGGTGCGCACCCTCACCTCCATCCCGCCTTGGTGGGAAAGCTTTAAGAAGTCGCTTTATGACGAAATGGGCGATCCGGCCACGGACGAAGCGCGCCATCGTCGCATCTCGCCACTGTTCCACGCTAAAAACATCACCAAGCCCCTGCTGGTAGTACAAGGCGCCAACGACCCTCGGGTGCTGCAAGTGGAAAGTGATGAACTGGTAGCGGCGGTGAAAGCCAATAATGTCCCGGTTGAATATGTGCTATTCGATGACGAGGGCCATGGTTTTAGCAAACGGGAAAACCGCATTGCCGCATCCAATGCCTATGTTCGCTTTCTGGATAAATACCTAAAAGGCAAATAATACAGGCAGATAAAGCCAAAACAGACATAGCTGGTTTAAACACCGGCTATTTTTTTGCCTAACTTTTTATGCGCATTTTAAAGACAATTTTTCAATGGTAGGGAATAAAAGCTGAGTATTTAAGGAAGCTATTACGAAAATTCAAAGAAAATTATTAAGGGAAAAGTTTGCTTAAGGGGAGAAGCAAATGGCGGAGTGGACGGGACTCGAACCCGCGACCCCCGGCGTGACAGGCCGGTATTCTAACCAACTGAACTACCACTCCGCAGTGGTATGCATTGTACATCATTAAATGGCGGAGTGGA
>NZ_PQCF01000016.1 GCF_002964765.1 Pseudoalteromonas sp. T1lg88 | reverse complement strand
CCTGGGTTCTTTTCTTTTTAGTCATGAGACACCTCTTTTTCTAACTATAGAAGGTGTCTACTTTTTTTGGGTAAGTCCTCTACATAACGCTCCGCTAAGGGGCGATTAGCCGCCTCGCGGGTAATTGTCCCGCCAGCTGCGCTGGCTATTTTCAGCGGCTTGTTATGCGCCAACATCTTTTTTACACATGGCAATTTGGGGCATCAGTGCCTTTAAAGACGGTACCTGAAAAGGATCCTTTCCTGTTAAAGCTAATGTAGCCATTTCTTCAAAATGATTATCTGTCAAATTAGTCCGCAATATATTGTCCATGCAGTTACAAAAGGAAACCGCATTTTCATCTTTTCGTACCTTACCTCTCTCAATACAGCCTTGTTTGATTGAATCTTTGAACTCATCAAGCTGCTCTTTAGTGTAGTTCGCGTGCGCACTGAAAGTAGTTGATGCAATAAGTACAATTACTGCTAGGTATTTCAATTTAGCCTCCTTGGCGTATAACGCCTTACTAATGGGCGTATAAATGCTTGGCTAAAATTAGCGACGAAGGAGCGCAAGCCAAGCGTTTTAGTCCTTTTGAGTAACTTGTTATACATCAATTGCCACTTACCTTGTCCGGGGCTCTTGGAGGTGGTGGCGGAGCGGCCTCCGCAGGCTCGAATGTAAGAAGTTCAGTTAATTTATACACTTTCCAATTAGCACAAAAGATCATGTTCGATCTATCTCTCTTGGTAGTATTGTAAGACATAATAATCTCGATATTGTCTACGTGTTTATTAGCAACGCTAAGGTAAGAGCGGTAATAGTCACCGATATAACTGAAGTCTTCGTGTATGTCTAAGGCTAATTCAAATTCACCATCTAATTTTGCAGTAATGCTACTTAGAAAAGTATCGCCTTTCTGTATTGGCGACAATATCTCATAAACCTTCAGCTGTTGGCTCGGATCATCTTTTTCAATGATTTCTACTGAGAAAGGAAAAAACTCTTTAACTTCTTCATCACATGCAAAGGCTTTTAAGCTTAATAAAAATAATAATGCTAGAAAAATACGCATAACCTTCCTTGATGTATAACGTTTAGCTAAGGGGTCGGCCGACTAGGCCAGATCCGCTTGAGCGACTTGTTGTATGGCTTTTTTAAAGCGGCCATTAAGTAAAAATAATGCAAACCAAACAACTAGCCCCAAGGCAGCCATAAACCATGGTGTCCACTGTAAATGTCCCTCTGGCTTGATATACCCGTAGTAGAACTGAGGCCAAAACCATAGGCTGAGTACGAGCAATAGTATGCAACCTGAAAGAAAAAAAGCCCCAAAACCTGCAACGAGGTACCACTCTATCCGTGAGTGTGCAAACAGCGAAATAACTCCAACGAATGTAAAAGCCCACCCTGCCAATAACAACCAACCAGTTGAGGTCTCGGAGTGTGCTGCCATGACTGAAACTGCGTAATAAGTAGGCACCAGCAATAATAGGGCGAAGAACAAACCAACAGATGCTAGCCCTCGGTTTAGTTCGAAACGCTGGATATGAAACTCGGCTACAGCTACCACCGGAATGCAGGAAAAGAAAACTGCTGCTTGAAACTGACCAACAAGATCACGCTCAGACTCGGGCGCGAGGCTCAAACCAGCTGTAATGATAGAGACAATAAGAAAACAAGCCCATGTGAGGCTGCGAGCTAGTGTAGATACGAAGTTACGTGACATCCATCTAATCCGTACAACGCCCTGTTAATGGGCAAAATTTAGTTGACTATAATTTTGAGCAGAGCGAAGTCAGCCAACGGAATTTTGTCCACTATTCAACAGCTTGTTATATGCGCAAACCACAAATTTCAATATATCATCTAACAATATTAGTAATACAATGCTGATGATTGCGATAAATAAATAGTACAAATTATAAGGTGACCAATTAGCTAATAGAGTAGCTTTATCACTATCTGATAGGCAAGACTCTAAGATGCCATTTAAACAACGTTTCTGAGCTAAAATGAACTGCTCACTACTTCGATATGAAATTCCAAACATGCCACTTGAGTATCCTAATATGCCAAATAAGAATGCTTTCAAAAGCCTTCTATACATTTTCATAGACACCAAACCTTCATGTGCATATAACGCCTTACTAATGGGCGTATAAATGCTTGGCTAAAATTAGCGACGAAGGAGCGCAAGCCAAGCGTTTTAGTCCTTTTGAGTAACTTGTTATACATCAATTGCCACTTACCTTGTCCGGGGCTCTTGGAGGTGGTGGCGGAGCGGCCTCCGCAGGCTCGAATGTAAGAAGTTCAGTTAATTTATACACTTTCCAATTAGCACAAAAGATCATGTTCGATCTATCTCTCTTGGTAGTATTGTAAGACATAATAATCTCGATATTGTCTACGTGTTTATTAGCAACGCTAAGGTAAGAGCGGTAATAGTCACCGATATAACTGAAGTCTTCGTGTATGTCTAAGGCTAATTCAAATTCACCATCTAATTTTGCAGTAATGCTACTTAGAAAAGTATCGCCTTTCTGTATTGGCGACAATATCTCATAAACCTTCAGCTGTTGGCTCGGATCATCTTTTTCAATGATTTCTACTGAGAAAGGAAAAAACTCTTTAACTTCTTCATCACATGCAAAGGCTTTTAAGCTTAATAAAAATAATAATGCTAGAAAAATACGCATAACCTTCCTTGATGTATAACGCCCCACTAAGGGGCTGATAATGCTTGGCTAAACTTGTGTAGCGTAGCGAAACTGAGCCAAGCGTTAGCAGTCCCGCTTTAGTTGCTTGTTAGCAGCTCAATACGCTACCAAACGACGCCTCTTTCTTCAAAGTGTTTATTGATCAAAACCTTACAACTATCGCTTACTTCGCCAATATTTTTAGCAAAGCCTGATTTCAAAGTGATTTTTAACACTACTTCATTCTCAAACGAGACCGATTGAATATCAGAATACTCCGCTAACCACTTCATATCTTTTAAAGTTGTACCTTTAAATGTCAAAGCTGAGTTTCCAATGGAGAGTGTTCTACTTGCTGAGTCGCTAGAAAAGCTGACTATCAAATAGTCTTCGTTTAAGTATTCACAGTCAGTTTGAGTGAATTCAGATTCTGCGGAACACCCAAAAGCGAGAAGGCTAAATAATGCAATCGAAAGGTGTCTCAAATGCCACGATCTCCATTGGGCTGCTAACATGTTTATAGCGAGCGAATCGCGCGTTTTTCTACTACGCTACCGCTCACTTTTCTGAATGATATATTTTTAACAGACTAGTTAACTTATTGCCAATATTATTAAAAATAGCTATTGCTCGTTTTCATCTTGCGACAAAAGCACGCGATTGGGTCGTTTTCTTGACTATGTGAGCGATTACGCTATAACTGTTTTAATATACAGTATTTACATATTTTCAAAGGAATGAAAATGAAAACTCGCTCGCCTTATTTAAATTACATCGCAGACTACATGTTGACTCGACAGTATTCACTGAGAACGGTTAACGCTTACCTTAGTTGGATATCTAATTTCATACATTTTCATAATAAAAGACATCCCACTACTATGGGTGATAACGAAGTGGTTGAGTTTTTAGACCACTTAATTTTAAAGAGAAATATGTCGCCTAGAACGCAAATGGCCGCATTAAATGCATTAGCGTTTTTGTACAAACACATAGTAAAAGAAGAATTGTCGTTGGACTTAAAATTTGTCAAAAGCAATAGACAACCCAAATTGCCAGTCGTAATGACACCAGAAGAAGTCAAAGAAATATTGTCGTTTATGAAAAAGCGCTATTACATAATTGCGGGATTAATGTACGGAAGCGGTTTAAGGGTAATGGAGGCGGTGCAGCTCAGAGTGAAAGACATTGATTTTGACTATAAATGTATTCAAGTCTGGAATGGAAAAGGCAATAAACATCGAATTGTAACACTTGCAAATGAGCTTATTCCATTGTTAAGAAATCAAATTATGCAAGTGGATGAATATCTACAACTTGACTTAAAAAATGAACAATATGCCGGCGTTTGGATGCCGAATGGGTTAGCAAAGAAATATCCATCTGCGAACAAGTCGTTGGCTTGGCAGTATCTATTTCCATCCTATAAATTAAGCGGCGATCCAAAAACGGGAGAAATTCGTCGACATCATTTTCATCCAACTTGTGTCAGGAAGGCGGTGAAGGCTGCTTTAAAACAGTCGGGGATTACAAAGTTAATTACACCACATACGTTTAGACACTCGTTCGCGACTCATCTTTTGCAATCAGGAGCAGACATTCGCACAGTCCAAAGTCAACTGGGTCATTCAGACGTTAAAACCACTCAGATTTATACTCATGTTTTACAGCAAGGCGCAAACGGTGTTGTTAGCCCTTTGAGCAAAATTTTCTAACTTATTTTGGGGCATAGGTGCTTCAGTGAGCTTCCTACAAGCACAGCTATGGACAAAAACACGTTAGAGTATTTATTCGGTGCAGCCGCTTGTTAACTGTTTTTGCACTGAGCTACAAACTCTGATTTCTTAGTAGTAGCTATTTTTAAGCTTGATAGTAAATTAAAAATCCCAATGCCAATACCAGCAAGATACCATGGTGTAATTGCAGGAACCGATGCGGTGGCAATAATTACAGACCACGACTCTTCAATAAAATCAATATAGTTAATATTTTGGAGATCTGGAAAAGAGAAATCAGGATTAATTGTGTACGCCGCAAAAGCAAGAAATGCGTATACAAAGGCAACGCCTAGTATAGCTGACGGAAGGCCAAGCAAGCCAATACCAGGCCATTGCCATTGGGCTCGAAATTTATGCACAGCTGAAATTAATATCAAAACCACAAACAACGCCAATGCAAATAAAGCTTGAGCGGCGGCGTTATCAATTATGCGAGTACCAAACAAAATCATCATTGCAATGTGATATACAAACATGAGCTTGAAATCTAAAGACATATTCTTGGGGTTATTGTCTTTGTTTTGCTCTTCAATCTTCTTACGAATTGAGTCAAACATCCATGATTGCCTATACAGTTAACGCCCCAAGCAGGGGCAGCTTTTAAGCTGGCTAAAATTAAGAGCGAAGCGACGGGAGCCAGCTTAAAATTATCCCGTTGACTTGGCTTGTTATATTTTCATTACGCGGGACATTTTGCCTGCTTCATTTTGTTATCAATGTATTCTTGATACGAGTTATATCCACCTAAATTCAGCTTGGCGGCAGGATTCTTTGTTATGAAAACTTTGTTCATTTCTAAACTTTTCAAGAACATCTCACAACCTTTAGCAACATTGTTATCTGTAAGGTATGTAAATCCCATATGTAAATAGGTGTTTGTTAAATTATCAAACTCCTGTTTTTCTTGATATATGGAAACAGATTTTTCTAAATACTCTATAGAAGCATTATATCGATCATTAAAAGCTATTTTCCCATTATTGAAACCAGTCTCTTTGTAATGTTCCTCATACCTGTCGACAGCGTAAGACCTTAGGAAAATAGCATAAGCGACGTACGCTTTTGCGAGCCCTGATTGGTTACTTTCTTCTTCAAATATTTCAATTGATTCCAAAATGAGCTTTTGCGCAGGTAATGCTCTTTGTTTAGTGTCAAAGAGCCAATAAGCATCGGACAACTTTTGATTTGGATCGCTGGTGTAAGGAACTAATGCAGCTGCGCAGGCAGTCAAGAAAATTATCGCTATCGAAATAAGAATATGACGCAAAATTAGATCTCTCTGAAAATTGGTCTTCCCCATCAAAAGTAGACAGGTTATTACGCAAACCGTTGCTCATACTCCAGCGGGCTGAGATAGCCTAACGCAGAGTGACGTCG
>NZ_PQCF01000002.1 GCF_002964765.1 Pseudoalteromonas sp. T1lg88 | reverse complement strand
GCGACCCCCGGCGTGACAGGCCGGTATTCTAACCAACTGAACTACCACTCCACAGAGTAAGCAAACTGGGATAATTGGCGGAGTGGACGGGACTCGAACCCGCGACCCCCGGCGTGACAGGCCGGTATTCTAACCAACTGAACTACCACTCCGCTTTATCCAAACTGTTCAGGACTCTGCCCTGACAGCGGCGTGAATGATACGAATCACCCCTTGGTGAGTCAACAGTTTTTTTGAAATTTTAAGGCTTTTTTAGTCATCTGGCATCGAAAGGTTTAAAATTTCACCTGATTTATCACTTTTTGAGCCATTTTTACCTAAGTTTGCTTGTAAAGCACTGATATAGCCTTGTTGTTTTTTCCACCAAAACAGCAAATTAGCACCTGACATTAGTGGCTTTTTCAGAGCGAAAACACGACGAAACAGGTACCGATCAACAAATAATCAACTTGCCCGGCACCCGCTAGCGCAACTCATTGCCTGCGGATAACAAAGAAGGCACGTTATCCTGCACATCCTTGTTGTAAAAGCCTGGTATTTATTCACCACGCCATAAACAGCTGCCACCCTCTTTGGCGACCAAGTCCAAACGCTCTTCATGCTCAGCCAGCTCAGCTTCGCTGGCGCGTATCACACTAAGCGGGGCTCGATCGCTCGATAGGCGGATAATACCGCCGCTGTTGGCACTGTCTTGTTGTTCGTTATTTTGCGCTAGATTCAGTTTTTTCTGGCCCCCGGTCATGGCCAGGTAAACATCGGCCAAGATCTCGGCATCCAGTAAGGCGCCGTGCAAGGTTCGCTTTGAGTTATCTATATCATAGCGACGACATAAGGCATCCAAACTGTTCTTTTGACCCGGGTGCATATTTCGGGCCATAACCAGGGTGTCGAGAACCTCACAGACGTCCGCGGTTTTTGGCAGGCCGCGATTAAGCAGGGCAAATTCGTGATCCATAAAGCCGACGTCGAACGGCGCATTATGAATGACAAGCTCAGCACCGCGAATATAGTCAAGAAACTCATCGGCTACCTGATGATACAAGGGCTTACCCTTTAGAAATTCGGTGGTGATACCGTGTACATCTATGGCTTCGTCTTCGATACCCCGTTGCGGATTGATATAAACATGAAAGTTATTGCCGGTCAGGCGGCGATTAACCAATTCCACACAGCCTATTTCTATAATGCGATGGCCGTCTTTGGGGTTGATGCCCGTGGTTTCGGTATCTAGGACTATTTGTCTTTGCGCCATATCAGTTTACGCTCATATTTGCTATCTTTGCTGCTTCGGACATTGTACATAATAACAAGGTAAAGCGTGCAAAAAAGCGTAGAAATTTATACCGACGGCTCCTGTTTAGGTAATCCCGGACCGGGCGGCTACGGCGTGTTATTACGCTACGGAGAACATCAAAAGACGCTCAGCCAGGGCTATAAGAACACCACCAATAATCGTATGGAGCTACTTGCGGCCATTGTCGCCCTTGAATCCCTTAAACGCCCCTGTCATGTCGATATCACCACCGACAGCCAATACGTCAAACAAGGCATTGAAAGTTGGATAGACAATTGGAAGAAGCGTAACTGGCGCACCGCCAATAAACAGCCGGTAAAGAATGTCGACCTATGGCAACGTCTTGATGCAGCTCGTACTGCGCACCAGGTAAGCTGGCACTGGGTAAAGGGTCACAGCGGCCATGATGAAAATGAAATCGTTGATGATTTAGCCCGTGACGCGGCCATGAGCCATAATTTATTGGTGGATGAGGGCTACCAAGGTTAGTCCCAAAGATGCCGCCGCCGTTAGCCGAGGCTAACTTTACTCAAGGGTGTGAATGTTATATAACGAATGGATATAACTTATAACTAATTTTGGAATAACTATGTCACTCAAGGTCATTCCCTTTTTCCATGATGACAGTAACACCCTGAGTTACATTCTTTATTGCGCCCATACTAAGGTCGCGGCGGTGATAGACGCCGTCGCCGACTATAACAGCGAGTCGCATACCCTCAGCTATAGCAGCGCCGACAAGCTGCTGGCTTATATCAATAAGCATCAGTTACAACTGCAATGGATCATTGAAACCCATGTTCATGCCGATCACCTCAGCGCCTGCGCCTATCTGCGCCAGCACAGTCACGGGAAAATCGTGGTCAGCGAGCATATCACCGAAGTGCAACAAACCCTGAAACCCATCTATCAACTGGACTGCGCCACCGATGGCTCGCAATTCGATGTGCATGTTAAAGACGGCGATATTTTAGCTCTGGGTGACCTGAATATTGAGATTATTGCCACCCCGGGCCACACGCCCGATGGCATTAGCCTCTATTGCAATAATCAGGTGTTTATTGGCGACACCCTGTTTATGCCGGACTCCGGCAGCGCCCGTTGCGATTTTCCCAATGGCAGTGCAGCACAGCTGTATGACTCCATCACTCGCCTGCTGGCCCTACCCGGGCACACCAAGGTGTGGGTTTGTCATGATTATCAGCCCAATGACCGCGCCCTGGATTGCCACAGTACTATCTTAGAGCAACGCCAGGCAAATGTGCATTTGCAACAGCACAAAGAGGATTTTATCGCCCAACGCCAATTGCGAGATGCCAGCCTGAACAAGCCAAGACTGATGGATATCGCCGTGCCCTTTAATCTACAGGGGGCGCTGGTCCTTTAAGGTTTTGTTGGTACGTCCTCGGCGACTCACCTCCACTCCCTTGATGGCAGGCTTAAAGGTTGGACGAGCCTGCCACTTGGGTTTGATTGGCGTCAAAGGTGTCACTCTTTTGCGCGCCACCAGCATATAGACACTGCCCATGGGTTTTAGATAATGACGGCAAAAGCTGCGCCAGCGAGCAAAGCGGGATAACCGTGAGCCACGCGCTAAAGAGGCGTGCAAAAAACGCTCCTCGGCAACCAATTCAAACCCCAGTAAATCCAGCCAGTCTTTAACCCTTGAGGGGGTAAAGAAACGACCGCTCCAGGGTAATTTTTTTCGGCTAAAAGGCATCAAACTGGCTAAGCCACAGAAACTAAGAGGATTAAAACCGGTAATAACTATATAGCCACCGGCTATCAGGGTGCGATGGGCTTCCCTGAGTATATGGTGGGGATCTGTGTTGTATTCCAGGCACAGGCTTAAAACACAGGCATCAACACTGCCCTCGGCAAAGGGCAACTCATCCACCTCGGCAATCACCCCGGCCTTTGGCGTACGCGCCGCCACTCCAACCTGGTGCTTGATGGGACTGGCGGAAGTATCCAATTGCACGCTGAGATCACCTATTTTCAACAGGTGATAGCCAAACATGCGCTCCAGCCAAGGCTGCATCTTGCGTTCAATATCGCTTTGCAGATACTCGCCATGAGGAAACTGCCCCCAGGCATGGGGCGGCGGATGTCTTTGCAAACTCAGTGCTGGTTTCACACAATTAGCTCGTTATACTAATGAATATGTTAACGATATAGAGCAATGGCCCATGGTGCAAGTAGAGGCAATAAAAGCCTACAAGGATAATTATATTTGGGCGCTACAAGGTAGCGATAATAAACAGGTAGTGGTCGTCGATCCAGGCCTTGCAGATGCGGTTTTTGACTACCTTAAGGAGCAAGGCAAAACTCTGGCCGCCATCCTTATTACCCACCATCACTGGGATCACACCACAGGGGTGGAGGCACTCAAACAGGCCTATCCACAAATCACAGTGTACGGGCCTAAAAACAGTCCCTTTACCCATGTCGATGTCGCGCTTGGCGACGGCGATACGCTAAGCGTGCTTGGATACGACTTTAGAGTTCGTACCACCCCGGGACACACGCTTGATCATATTTGTTATATCGGAGTCGGCCTGGTTTTCTGCGGTGACACCCTGTTTAGCGGCGGTTGTGGGCGTCTGTTTGAAGGCAGCGCCGAGCAGATGTGGCAATCAATGCAGGTTTTTCGGGCATTAGATGACAACACACAAGTTTATTGCACCCATGAATATACGCAGGCCAATATGCAGTTTGCTGCTGCCAGTCAGCCCAATAATGCCGATGTCTTAGTCTACAAGCGCCAGGTCGAGGCCAAGCGTGAGCAGGATCTAAACACCTTGCCGAGCACCATAGGCCTGGAAAAACGCATCAATCCATTTTTGCGTGCCGATGAAATAGCCCTGAGCGCCCTTCCCCCGCAATATCGGCCACAACAGGACGATGCGGCGGCCAAGTTTGCCGCCCTGCGCGCCTGGAAGGATAACTTCTAAGGCCATTGCGAGCTCGGCAAACTGTGCAAAATTTGTCTACGCTCATAACTTTTTGCTAGTATGCGCGCAGTTTTTGCAAAAATTAACGGTTCATGAACAAGATTACCTATTCGCTGGCATTGTTGTTGGCACTATTAACGGGCTGTACGGCAACCGAGACCACTCCGGTGGCACAATTACCGGATAATGGCGCCAGCCCGCAAGAAATAAGTGAAGCGCTCACCCTAGATCTGCTCGATGATGGGCAGCAGCTTGAGGCCGACAGCGAAGAGCCGGCACCCGTTTTTGATGATGTATGGGAGCGCATTCGCTTCCAGCTCTCTATCGACATACCACAAAATCGCCCTGTGGTGACCGAGCGTAATTATTATGCCCGTCATCAAGCCTATCTGGATCGCATCTCACAACGCGCCGAACCGTATCTTTACTACATAGTTGAAGAAGTGGAAAAGCGGCAGATGCCCATCGAAATCGCCCTGCTGCCCATAGTTGAAAGTGCCTTTGACCCCTATGGCTACTCCCATCGCAGCGCCAGTGGTATCTGGCAATTTATGCCGCAAACAGGCAAGCGTTTCGGCTTAAAGCAAAACTGGTGGTACGACGGTCGTCGCGATATTCCCGAGTCGACGCGCGCGGCTCTAGATTACCTGTCATATTTGCACAAAACCCTTGAGGGCGATTGGCTTAACGCCATCGCCGCCTATAACTCGGGCGAAGGCCGGGTGATGCGCGCCATTAAAAAGAACCGTCGCAAACACTTACCTACCGACTTCTGGTCCTTAGAGCTACCTAAAGAAACCACCGCCTATGTGCCTAAGCTGTTGGCCCTTGCCGACTTGCTAAAGCGTCAGGATGAGTTTGGTGTACGTTGGAATAAAATCGTTAACGCCCAGGTCGTTGACCGCGTCGATGCCGGTACGCAAATCGATCTTGAGATGGCAGCAAAAATGGCGGGCATTTCCTTGTCGGAGCTATACCGCCTGAATCCAGCTTTTAACCGCTGGGCCAGCGACCCTGAAGGGCCACATCATTTATTACTGCCGCTCGATAGCATAGAGCGCTTCGAGAAGCGTCTGGCGACGGCACAACTCAAAGACCGCATGCGCTGGCAACAGTATGCTGTGCGCTCCGGCGACAGCCTGTCCTTGATTGCCCGCAAGCACAACACCAATGTTAAAGCCATTCAAAGCCTTAACTCCTTATCGTCCACCAATATCCGCGTCGGCCAGACCCTGATGATCCCCTTATCGGACCAGGGTGCCGCCCATCTACCCGAGCGTGTACGTTTGGCTGTTAATGGCGGTTCAAGTGTGACCCGAAGCCATACGGTGAAATCCGGCGATACCCTGTGGGATCTCAGTCGCGAATATGATGTGACAGTAGCCCAGCTTAAAGCCTGGAATAACCTTAAAGACAATGCGGTGCTGCGCCTGGGACAAAAGTTAAAAATTCGCCAGGCGGCCAACTCGGGGGCCGTTAAAAGTGTTAACCGCACCATCACCTACAAGGTGCGCCGTGGTGATTCCCTCTCGCGTATCGCCTCGCAGTTTGGTCTGCGCGTCAGCGACATTCAAAAGTGGAATAAACTGGACAGCAAAAAATACCTGCAGCCTGGGCAAAAACTCAAACTGATTGTCGATGTAAAACGCGGGTAATTTATGAACGAAAAAAGCGCTCCTTGAGCGCTTTTTTTTAATTTAAAGAGTAGTTTATTACCTGCTTAAGATTGCGCTACCAAGCGCTCCACCCAAGACAGAGCGACAGGCTCGGGCTCAAAATCAACCATGGCATCAATATCCAAGCGTGGTTGGATAATCTTGCCTTGTAGCTCAATAAGGAGCTCTTCAAACTGGCGTCCACCGCCGCAAAAAGTCTCGCCATAACTGCTATCGCCAAGGGCAATCACTGCACAAGGTTTAGCACCCAGTAGCGGAAACTGATCTTGCAAACCTAAATACAGTGGCAAGATGTTATCCGGCAAGTCGCCCTGCCCCGTGGTCGAAGTGACCACCAAAATCTGTTCGGCGGCAATAATATCTTCCACCTGAGGGTTATCTACTAGCTTAGCACTGCCGCCCAACTCGTTAATATGAGCACTGAGGGTTTCGGCAAGACGTTCGGCGGCGCCATACACACTGCCGTAAAAAATACTTATGGTTGCCATTTATGGTCCTTTACATAATACCAATTCACTTAAATAGCTAATCATTCTAGCGAGCTAAACATCATGCTAACAGCCTTGGTATAATAACTTTCTTCGCTTTGCGGCCAGCCCAAGCGTGCAAAAATTGCCAAAGCCTGCTCGCCAAGGGGCGCACGAATATGAATTCTTGTTTGCGTATAAGGATGCACAAAGTACAGATCCGTTGCAAACAGCATAAGGCGGGTGCAGTCGAAATGGTCAATAAAAAAGTGGTTTTGGGTGTTATCACCGTGGTTTACGTCATTAATAATGGGATGGTTAATGCCGTTAAGGTGACGACGGATCTGATGCTTGCGCCCGGTCTTCGGCCAACACTCCACCAGCGAATAACGCACACTGGGAAATTTCCCTAGGCTTACTGGCAAGCTTGCCTGATGCAGGCAATGCACCTGAGTTTGCGCCTCTTGCGGCCCTTTATTGGTGTCGGCAAACTTATCGGCAATTTTATCTAGCTTTTCTTTTAATGGCCGGTCGATAAACCTATCTTCTGGTGCAAAGCCACGTACTAAAGCCAAATAACGTTTACAGATCAGCTTGTCGCTAAACAAAGTTTGCGCATCCCGCGCCGCTTCGCTGCTAAGGGCGAACAACAAGACGCCTGAAGTAGGCCTGTCGAGACGATGCAAAGGGTAAACATGCTGACCTATTTGGTCGCGCAGCATTTGCATCGCAAACTGAGTTTCTCTTTTGTCTATGGGCGAGCGATGCACCAGCAAGCCGGACGGCTTATTGATAGCAATAAAATGCTCGTCGCGATAAAGGATCTCCAAGGGCTCAACCGGCAGCACCTCAATCTCATGCGACTGTGTTTGCTCACTCATAAGTGCCACCCGCATCGTGACTTAAATGCTGATCCAAAGCAGTAAGCACCTTATGTAGGTCCAAGTAACGTCCGGGCCACTGTACCTCGGCCATGGGTGTCAGCGCTATGCTACTTGGCAGCACGGCGCGATTTTGTACCAAGACGCGCATTTTTACGATAAAGACAAACTGCAACCACTGCTCAAAACGCAGGGTATCGACGCAAAAGGGCTGTCCAGAGTGCAGCAAATGCGCATCTATGGGTTCGGCTTGCCACAATTTATGTGCCTGTAATTGAGTTTCTAGCTGCTGTAACAGCGACGCGGTTTTATCGTACATACTAGGAATTAAAAAAATTTAGCAGCCGCCATAATAGCATTTCCCTTGGGTTGATGACGCAATATGCCTATAATTTGCGGAATTTTATTTCCAGGAGCAGCCCATGACTGCAAATATTGCCACCCTAGCCGAGCTACTCGACGCCGCAGGTACTACCTGGCGGGTGTACGACATTGGCCGTCGCGTGCAGAAACTAGATAAAGCCACCTTTGCCGATATCGAGTCAACCAAGCAGGCTTATCCTTTCCCTTTGGCACAGCATGCCCTACTCGCCATACAATTCTGGGATGCCAAGGCCTCCGCAGAGCCCTATGTGTGGTTTTTAAAGTTGCCACTGGATGAGCAAAGTAAACTGGTTTCCGCCAGTCGCGATCACTTCGCCAACATGGTGCTAGAAGCCGTGGGGACTCAATTACTGGGTGATGAAAAAGAGCAAAGCAAGCTCGACAACAACCCTTATGTGTTTACCCCCAATGCCAATAAGCGCGCAGCCTTTAATGCGCATATTAAGGTAGAGCTACGCCAAAGTGCATCTCAGTATTATGAGCACACGCAGCTGTATTTCAGCGGTAAACTGGGTTGGCAGCAGTGGCAAAGCATAGCGGTGCAAGGGCTGGCGGATTTTGCCGCGCGCTTAAACCAAGGCGATAACGAGCAGCGGTTATGCAGCGCTTGGGAACATCTTCCCGCCGAGGTACGCCAGCCTTTAGCGGCACAACTGGAAAACGCTCAGGTATCGACACAGGTGGCAGAGATGCTACAGCAATCGATACAGCATGCCTTAGGTAAAAATGACAAAGCCTTGTTGATAGACAGCCTGCGTGCTATCAGCTTTGCTCCTGCTTCTGGCATCTGTTGCGCCGCCATCGATGACGTCCTGGCATCGAACTGGGCTGAAGATGCGGATATTTGTCAGGTGATCGCCGGGCGTTTATGGACTCACCTGCAAGCGCCGGAGCGCCTTGCCGCCTTTATGGAGAAAAGTGCGCAAATCAAATCCGAACAGCCTGTTTTTGCCAGCCTTTTTGCCGATCTCGTTGCAATCCCAACGCTGCGCCCCCATGTCTTAGCCATGTTAAGGTGCGAGCAACGCTCTGAAGCGCTGTCGCGGGCAATTGGAGGCTTGTTCTCTTAGTGGCAACTTTATGGATGTTAATGCTGGTCGCGGCGGTGATCGGCTTATTTTGGTATCAGCGCAAGTTAGCTGAACAGGCGCGGATACATGCGCAGCATCAGTGCCAACAGCTGGGTGTTCAGCTTGTCAGTGTGGCCTGTCTAAAATGGCGTATTGGTATATTAACTAACGGTAAGTTGGGAATACGTAGCACTTATCTGTTTGAGTTTTCGAGCGATGGTGAGAGCTTGTATCAAGGAAAGCTGTATATGGACAATGAGCGCCTGCACGGCAAAGACATTCCGCCACACAAAATATAAAGCGCAAATGTAAGACATAAAACTAAGGCGTGACCCTGGTCACGCCCTAATCTAACTCTTCCCTGTGCGATATCCTCTATCGCTGACCACCATGGTCGTCCTTATACCTTCCTGGTTCGATTACCTATCTTAACCGACAGCACTCCGTGCCCTAATTCCTGCTTCGTCCTGAAGTGTCCACTTGCCATCTTGGCTATTCCTAGGCTCCAAGCCTTCCCTGTACTTCCTGTACTCCAGTCCCTGAACGGCTTTCCTAACCGTCTATTCCCTTGCTATTCCTGCAACACCTTGCTTTGTTGGCCTCTATCCCTTCCTTGGCCCGGTACATCCTGCACCCTTGTCTTCCTGACTCTTATAATGATAGAGAAAAATGCCGCCAATACAGCCATTAGGAAGCAATCAAAACCAGTGTCATTAAAATGACATAAAAACAAATACCTTTAAAATCATGGCATTGAAATTTTTTTGATGCTTTTTTAGAAAGTAAAACACAGGAATACCGCACATCAATGTGAGATATTTCCTACAAGCGAATTTCCCTATACGCCATTGCTTTTATGTTTGAAAAGCAGCTCGCCACTGACCTTACTAAATTGCAATGTCTGCAATACTTCAAAACCGTGGCTGATAAAAAAGTCGATATGAGGTTGTTGGGTGACAAACACGGCCATGCCTTTAAGATCATTATCCTCCTGCATCAGGCTATCCAGGCTATTTAACAGATAATGCCCTAAGCCATGACGTTGGCTTTGCGGCGCTACGGCAATAAAGGCCAAAAACAAATAATTACCCATGGTTTGCAAGGCATTACGTATGGTTTGCTCTTTTTCAATAAGCTGCTGGGTAGTCAGGTAACCGGCGCTCATCATTAATTTCAAACGCCAATGCCAGTAACGCTGGGCCGGCAAGGATGCCGCCGAGGCAAACACGCAGGCGATGGCCTGTAACCTGTCGTCTTCAAATAACCCCACCAAAGGTTGTTTGGCCTGCCAAAAGGTATGCAGCTCTTCTCGAATTAAGGCGCGCAATTTCTTTTCGTAGTGTTGCTCTGACTGTTCATGGCCATGGAGCAATTCCCGCATTAATGGGTCGTTATGATAGGCTTGATAAATCAGGCTGGCGGCTACGTTTAAGTCCTCTGGAGTAAGGTATTTGACCCTGTATTCGACGGTCACTGACATAGAATTTCCTTGTTATCATTGTTGTTCTATATTTAAACATAGTTGCTATCAACAAAATTGAGAAACTCATGGATACCTCAAAGCACAGTATGAATACCCTGTTCGATCAATTGGGTCTGCCGAGCAGCGATAGCCAGATTGAACAGTTTGTTAGTAATCACAAACTAGATAACAGTCTTAAACTTGCAGATGCGCCGTTTTGGTCCAATGCCCAGCGTCATTTTATTAGTGAATCTCTTGCCGAGGATGCAGATTGGGCGGAACTCATTGATATTCTTGATGCTCAGCTTAGACACTAGGCTGTAACCGGGCGAATTTGGCGCCAGCACTGGGCTTGCGGACAGTTTGGGTTCAGCAAAATCGCACTACACTGCGCGGATATTTTTCGCCCCCGAGCGAATCTGCCTTTATAATGCGTCGATTTTCAGTAAGAGGACCTAGCACAATGAACCCTGTGGTGTTTGAAGCGATCAAAGCCCTATTGGCTCAAAACAAAACCCCTACCGTTGCCCTAACCAAATCCATGTTAAGCGAACCTGTGCCCATGCCGATGATCATCGCTGCGGTCAGCCAATACAAAAATAACCCTGAAGCCTTCAAGAACATGGTTATTGAACCTAGTACACAGATCTCGCAACAAAAATCTTCGCAACTGGATCGTATTGAGCAAAAACTTGATAAACTATTGGCTTTATTAGAAGCCAAGAAATAAAGATGTTTGTTGCCGATTTAACCTTTGACTGTTATCAAGATACTCAATTAGCCGACGCCGAGCAGGCAATCAACCAAATGGTGGTGGCACTGCGCGCGAATGGGCAGATAATCGGTGACGAATTTCCCACGGTATTAAAAGAGGGCTACTTTCTTACTCGGGTCATGTGCCCAGAAGAAGACTCGCTGCACCCCTTGCATCACAGCCCTTTTGTTAAACACGCCATCAACAAACTTAATGAAGCCGGACTGCTGGCGCCCAAGGTTAAGGTGATCGGTCAGGATATTCATGCCAACAGTGCCGACGCCTGCGCCGAGCCGAGCTGTTATATTCTCTATACCACCTATTTGCATACCTGCAGCCCGCTGTATTGTGGCGATGATTTCTTGCCGGTGCCACTTTATAAGCTCCCCGCCATTGCCAATGGCGATTACAAGACCTTAATCAAGTGGCAAGAAGACTGGCAGGCCTGCGACCAACTGCAGATTAACGGTGCCACCCGTGCAGAATTTGCGGCGCTCGATGAAATGAGCCTGCTCGATAGCTCGCTCACCCGCCGAGGTTTGGACTTGAGCAAGCGCATTCGTTTTCTTACCAAAAAGCCGGTGTACTACTATTTGTACCGAGTTGGTGGGGAGAGCCTGCAGCACGAACAACAGCGCCGCTGTCCGGGCTGTGATGGCGAGTGGGCACTCGCCGAACCTTGGTTTGGCTTATTCGATTTCCGTTGTGACAGCTGTGAGCTGGTCTCGAATATTTCCTGGGATCACCAATAGGGTTAAACAACCTCAATGGCGTCTAGTAAGGCGCCAATATTCTCAGCTAATACATGGTGCGGCTCCTTGCCCACATATTCAAGGCACACGGCACCGTCGCTTAAGCGCACCGTCAGCAAGAGGTCGTCCTGCTCGGTTAAACCGATAAACACAGTATCCTGTTGCTTTAAACGGCGCTTCATCAGCACATGACCGGTAATATTTTGCTGCAAACGCACAAAGTCTTCTTCATTCCAGGGCAATAACAGCTCGATACCGTGACCATCGATTTGCGCCGGCAAGTTACCGCCATAACAGCTGCAAAACAGCTGCTCCAATTGCGCCGGGAATTCAACCTCTAACGCCTTGGCCAAATCGCTTAAGGTCGCCTTATCATCGCGCACATAAGTTTGCCATTGTACTTGTTCGCCCTGCTCGGTGCCGCTGATGGCCGCCGGACTAGGTGACTCAGGGTCGATATAGGCCAAAGGATTAGAATTAAACTGGGTTTGGTGCTTATCGATATGGGTTTGTAGTGCCCGTTGGAGTTGTGTGCTTACACTCATGCATGCTTTCCGTAAATTCGTTATAATGACGTCATTGTAACTAGATTTATAGCATCATGACAGATTACCGTAACGCCCCCGAGCTGCAGGCCAGCATGCTGGGTAAAACCACCGAATACAAAGACTCTTACGATGCGAGTCTGCTCTACCCCATTGCCCGTAAGCTTAACCGCGATGATTTAGGCATAAATGAGCAGGCGCTGCCATTTAAAGGCGAAGACCTGTGGACCGGCTATGAGCTTTCCTGGCTCAATAGCAAGGGCAAGCCACAAGTGGCGGTAGCGGAATTTGTGTTTCCCTGCCAAAGCCCAAGCATTATCGAGTCCAAATCGTTTAAGCTGTATTTGAACAGCTTTAATCAGACGCGCTTTGAGAGTATGGACAAGGTACGGAAAGTTCTTGAAGCGGATCTGAGCCAGGCAGTGCAAACTCAGGTTAAGGTAAGCTTGTACGGACCGGACGACACATCTTTGTTTGCCGCCACGCCAATGCCGGGTTTCTGTATCGATGAGCTGGATATAGAAATTGATACCTTCGACCTTGACCCGGCGCTGTTACAACTTGCACCTAATAGCGAACAGGTAGAGCAAACCCTGCATAGCCATCTCCTCAAGTCGAACTGTTTGATCACCTCGCAGCCGGACTGGGCCAGTGTGGTGATACGTTATAAAGGACCGCAACTGAGTCATGAGTCCCTGCTGCGCTACCTGGTATCGTTTCGCTCCCACAACGAGTTTCATGAGCAATGCGTAGAGCGTATTTTTAGCGATATTATGGCGCTGGCCAAACCGCAAGAACTAGAGGTCTATGCCCGTTACACCCGTCGCGGCGGCTTGGACATCAACCCCTATCGCTCAACGCATCAGCAACATATTCCCTTTAGTCTGCGTATTAATCGTCAATAACGCTGGGCACCGCCATGGCGCAGGTATCTATGTAGTTCGGGGTGGCCACAAACCAGTCCTCCGGGCGGTTCTTTCGAGCCGCCACCAGCGCCCCAAAGCGTGGCGAGTCGGTACGCATCACGCGAATTTTTGGCTGTTGCGCCACTTCCAATTGACTGGCAAATTGCAAGTCTTGAATAGGATTAAAGGGCATTTTTTTGCTATCGGGACGCTGTAACTGCTGCAGGTGCTCCATGCCACTTAGGACGCGACCAAATACCGTGATGTTTTTATCCAAATAGCGCGGGGCGTGGCCTATTACCACATAAAACTCACTGGTGGCACTGTCTACACCATTGCCTCGGGCCATGCCTAGGGCGCCCATACAATGGAGCTGCCAGGTTTGCGTACCTGCTTCATTTTGACCTACGGCAAAGCCGTTGATAAAGCCACTGCGCGGCGCATAACCGTCATTGTCATTGACTTGGATATCAAGGGGCATGGGCTGCTCACTGTGCCAGACGAACTCCTGCTGCAGCGGCGCAATATCGGTTTTTTGCTCCCCGGCCCCACCTTGGGCGACAAAGCCTTCAACAAAGCGATACATGCTTAGCCCTTGATAGAATCCGGCTTTGGTCAACTCGCGCAGTCTCTGCGCATGCTTAGGCGCCAACAGTGGGTTCACCTCAAGATACACGGAGCCGGTTTGCAGGGTGAGGATCATCAGATTATCGCTATCCACCTGACGCCAGTCCGACTCCTGAGCGGCGGCGATAATTTGCCCCGGCGATTGCGCAACTGGCTTAGCCGGGTTAAAGGCATATGCCTTAGGAGTTAATTGACCGCTCATTTGCGCAGCCAAAAGCCCCGCGCTGAGCAAGGCTAAGGATTTTTTTATCATTATTATTTCCCTATTATTTAATCGATATCGAAGCGATAAAGAATATCCAGCGTATCATACAAGCCGCTGGTCACCTCAATATAAAGCTTTTGCAATACCTGATAGCGCACCGCCACCTCGGAGATAGACTCAAACACGCCAACACTGTATTTAACCTGGATCCCCGGAGCAATATAACCGGCGATTTCCACCTTGGTATCATCGCCGCTGCCGCTGGAGTTAAGGGTCACATCACGCAGACCGATGGACTCACCTATGCGCGATACCAAGCCTTCACCACGATTGGTGCCCTGGGCCAGTAGCATACGCGTTAATAAAGCATCGGTATTAGTATCGCCATCCCCTAAGGGTTGGCCGTTGAGCACATACGACAAGGCTTGAGAGCGGTCCATGGCGGGCTCGGAAAATACATGCAGCTGCGGTTGCTCTACGCTGCCAACCAACTCAATGCCGGCCACCACACCATTGGCGGTATTATCTGGGTTACGAATGGCGCGGACATTAATATGAGGCTTATCCAAGGTACCGCTAAAACCTATTTGTCCGGTGCGGATCAGCAGATCTTGGCCAAAAGCACGGTATTTCCCATCCACCAAATTCAGCTCGCCCACCGCCAGGGGATGACTTTCATTATTGGCGGTGATCATCAGGTCGCCCTTAATATAGGACTTCAAACCAAATGAATCTATATACACATCGTCTTGAATATTAACCTTTAAATCAACATCATACATAAAAGGCACGGTCTGCTCCTGCATCGGAGCATCGACAATGATTTCATCATCACTGACCTTCACCGCCCCCTGCGGCAGCTCTTTTATTTTAATGCGACCATAGGGGACGTCGACAATGCCACCCACCTTCACCTGCTGGGCATTCACTTCAATATTAAGGTCTGGGGAAAGCGCAATCATGATGCCCTGCTCGGGAATGACAACAAATCGCTGCCCCTGCACCTTAAGTGTCAGGTGCGGTTGCTCGCCTAACCATAGGCCTTCACCGCTCACATTTAAGTCTCCCCCATCAGGGTTGGCCAAGTGACCGGTCACCTGGATTTGCTCACCCGCCAATTGCACATTTAGGCGCGATTCGGCTAAAGATAGGGGCAAGGTTTCCCCCTCTAAAGACAAACCTTCTGCATTAATTTGGCCATGCACCAAAGGCTGACTGATATTGCCGGTAAAACGCAAGTCGGCACTGATATCCCCGGCCAGATTCTTAACCTCGGGAGCTAATGCAGCAAGCTTAGTAAGTTGCACACCATCCATTTGCAGTTGCCCATCGAGCTCCTGCGCCGCCATCACATCGGTAACCTTAAGGTTGGCGTTCAAGTTCCCCAAAATGGATGATTTCAGCTGTAACTTAGCCTGAGCCTGGTTAATATCGCTGTGCAAAGACAGGGCTAAGGTTTCAACGGGGAAGTTATGCAGTTGTTGCTGATAACGATAACTCGCCTGCAATTGTTCACTTTGTAGCTCGACATCTATTTGCGGCGCCGCGCCGCTGCGCCATTTAAACTGGGCATGACCTTTGGCTACTCCCGTCAACCCGGTATGAGGGCCAAAATACGGAGTTAACGCCTGCAAATATAAGTGCGTTAGCGTGGCTTTCGCCTCGCCTTGCATTGGGTCTATGTTTGCAGGCTCAAGGCATAAATCCAACGCCTCACCGCGCAGACATAAACGCTCCGAGTGCAGCGCCTGCTTGGCTAAATCCAGATGCACCTTGGTCGGTGCAGTCAAAGCCACCTGATGCTCCTGAGATTGGAGTTCAAATTGCTCCAATTGCAGCTTTATTTGCTGATATGACGACGACAATTCACTGGTAAAAGCACTTTGCAACTGTGCCAGTGGCGAGTCCAGACGTAAGGAGGTTTGTTGCACCTTGTCGCTGCCACGGGATTGTAATTCAAGGCTATCAAGGTGTTGCCCGCCGGTTTTAATGCCCAATAGCTGGGCAGAAATATCATACTGAAGCGCGTCTTGATATTCACTTTCAACATCCAGGTTGAGGCTGTCCACACTGACGCCTGCACCTTGTACTTGGGCCAGTTGAGCCTCAAGCTTTATCTTCGGTGTCAAACGCTGGCCACGGATCTGCAATTGGGCCTGACCCTTGGCGCCATAACCTGGCATCAATGGCGTGTCGGCGGACAAGGCCAAAGCCCCTTCGAGGCGCCACTGCTCGTCTACCTCACCCTTGAGGTTTAAGATATTGTCGCCTTGGCGCAGCTGCAACTGACGTACCACGCCATGCAGTGAACTATTGAGGTCGAGATCGGCCTGCAATTGCAGCGCCATGTCGTTTACCGTCCCGCTTAAGGTCGAGGGGGCCACCGCCAGTTGCCACTGGCCTTGAGAGTCCATCTCGAAGGAGCCAGATACCTGGCCGGAAATATCACTTTGCACCGTATCGATAAGATATTCGCTATGCAGGTTTGCCAGCTCGGCGCTAAATTCAGCACTTAGGCCATCGCGCCAATTAAGCGCAGTTTTTATCTCGGCTTTACTTTCACCTGCCAGTAATTGCAATGACGCCACTTGCAGCGAGCTTAACGTCCCATTGGCGTTTAGTTGGCTGTGCAGCTCTGGGTAATCACCCAACTGCGAGTGCAATGTCAGCTCAACTTGATAGTCGTCGATATTACCCTGTGCTTGGATTTCGCTTTGCAGCAATTGCAAAGTCTGAGCGCCCGAGGCCGAACTCAATGGCAGCTGCCATTGCTGTTGCTTGGCATGCAAGGTAAAGGGCCAGTTGCTTTGTCGCAGCTCTGCTGTGGCGTTCAAGGTCAGCGGATATTGCCCCTGATTTGCCAATGTAAATTGCAGCTCGCTAAGGCTGCCACTCACATCCAACTGGCTATGCTCGCCCAAGGCTTTCACTTGCAGCGCCAATTGCAGCGCATTATCACCAGAGAAAGCAAGGTTACCGCTTAGAGCGGCGTGCAGTAATTCGGCCTGGGTTTGTGTATCAGTCGCCTCAAAAGGTAACTCATAGCTGAGGCTAACTTGGCCGATGGCCAGCTTATTTCCTAGCAAGGCCGCATTTAAGTGCACATTGCTGAGCTTATGTGTGTTTTCCCCTTGCACCAGGGTTGCATTATTTAAGGCAAAATCCTGAATACGAATATCCAGACCGAGATCAAAGGCAATCTCGGCCAGTGGCGGCAATTGCAACAAGGGCTCGCTTTTTGGCTCTGGTGCCGCAGGAGCCAACTCAAGCTGCAGCTCTTTTACCTTAAAGGGCTTAACCTTGATGCGGTTACCCTGGGCGCTCAGGCTGGCACTCAGATCCTTTACCTGGATCTCTTGCCCCGCCACGGCGATGTCCGCCTCGCCAATGGCGAAGCGTTTAACGGCAATATTAGGTAATTGCAGTTGCACCAGAGGCCCGCTCGTTTGCCTCTTTTCATCATCGGCATTTACGTTAGAACTTGATACTGAGTCCTCCTGTGGAGCGGCACTGATGCTTTGTACGCTTAAACGCTGTGCGGCGATATTATCTAAACACACGCCGACACAGCCGAAAATTCGCACGTCAATCTGCACTGCCTGGGCATTCAGAGTCAGGCCATCACTTTGGTATTGCAGCTCAAAGGGATCATTGGCAAGCAAACGCCCCTGTTTTAGCTCTATATTAAGTCCGTCGACCAGATTATTGGCTATGGCCACCAGGGTGCGATTGCCATATCCGGTAAAGAGTAACAGGGACAGCAACAAGATCAGGGTAAAAAGAGCTGCGGCGAAAACTTTCAGGCTTAAGGTAATAATGCGCTTCATAGCTCAGGCCCCACGGTAATACTTAATCTTGTGGTATTGCCGGGACTGGCTAGGGCCCAGGCGTGATCAAAACGAATGGGGCCAACGGGCGTAAGGTAACGCACGCCAAAACCCACGCCCACAGAGAGCTTTTCGGAAAAGTCGTTGGTGGCGGTACCGGCATCGACAAACAAGGCGCCGCGCCAGTTGCTGGCAAACTGATAGTTATACTCCAAAGTACCAGTTACTAGGTACTTACCCCCCACCTTGGCGCCATCAACCTCGGGGGAAATAGACTCGTATTTATAGCCGCGGATGCTTTGATCGCCACCGGCGAAAAAGCGCAGCGACACAGGTACATCACGGATGCTATCGACATACATGGCGCCCAAATTGACGCGACTAAAAAACAAATGACGCTGCCAATAGGTTTCCAACCAGGCATATTGCAACTGTACCCGCACTATATCCGTGGAAGATTCAAGAGAATCAGCACCGACCTCGGTACTTATCAGCCATTGTCGTCCCCAATAGGGAGTTGTGCCCCCTTTCGAACGCTTGCGGGCAAAACTGACACCGGGCAAGAGCATTTTCGTGGTTTTTTCTTCATCGGCAATGCGGAACTCTTCGAACTCACGACGGATAAAGACGGTGCGAATCCAATCATCCTCTATCTTCCATTGTCGCTGTACCAGACCGGTTAAGGTTTTTGAGAAGATATCCGTGTCGATATTATCCTCCAGCTTATAACCAAGACTAAAGCGCCAAATATCATCTATGGGGTCGTCTACTGGGATAGTATAAGAGAGACTGATATCCTGCTGACGCTCGGACACATTAAGGTTACTTTCTAAATAGTGGCCATCTTCGCCTATCCAGGGGCGCGACCATTTAAAACGCACCTTAGGACCCAGGTCGGTCGAATAGCCACCGCCGACCTCGAAGCTGTCTTGTGGTTTATGCAGCACCTCAACACGAATTGGCACTTCATGGCTGCTGCGTTTGGCGATATCGGCATAGACGCGCACGCTACTGAAATAAGGGGTTTGCGACAGGGCCAGGTTAAATTCGCTGACCTTATTGGCATTGTAGGCCTGTCCGGCTTTGAACTCAGCTAAAGAATGAATATAACCGCTCGCCGGCGTGTCGGTGGCAATATTTAAGGGGCCAAAGTGATAGCGTATTCCCGTGCTCACCACCAGGCTGATATCCGCCCGATAATGGCTGCGATCTATGGCCAAACGCGCCTGCTGCCATTTAGCGTCAAAATAGCCAAGCTCCAGCAGTTGCTTGTCGATAGCGCTTTTGGCCGCATCATAGTGGCCATGATTAATGATCTCGCCGCCTTTAAGTGGCAACTGCGCAAGCACCTGAGTCAGCTCTTTATCCTGCAGCCCAGGCCCCAGCAATTGATAATCCAGGCTTTCGATGCGCGTCGCTTGCCCGGGTTTGATTTTCGCGATCACCTTAGGGTTAGCGGTATCGTCTTCTAAGTGCAGCTCCACCTCGGCATGATAATAACCCAGGGCTCGCATACTCAGTAAAACCTGCTCGGTGGCATAACGCTGCAGTTGACGTGTTGGCTGCTCGCCACTGAGCTGCTGCAAATACAGGGCAACATTTTGTTCCAGCTCACCTTCAATACCGTCAATGCTGTACCCTGATATTACTCGCCCTTGGGGGAATTTCCCGGGCTCAGCGCTCCATGCGCCAAGGACGTCGAATGAGCACAAGGCCAGCGCCAAGAGCAGGCTTGTTAGTAGGTTTAACCTCAACTTACTGTGTCTCCATTGCAATCACTTTACCACCGCCTGTGTCAGCCTTTTTTATCGCGTGTAATTCCCGGGTCTGTTTATCTGGGCAATAACCCCAAACGGCCGAAAAGATAAACAAACTCTATTAATAGCTTAAGTTTATCACCGCTGCCTGGAGCCATTCACTAATGACGACGAAAAATTTCACCTAAGTGGCTTTTTATTTCCAGCAAAAAATAAGACAATCCCTAGATTCACGCTTATATGAGATAAACGATGCACTTTCCCGACGATGAAACAGGCCAAATTTTGCAACAAATGCATGAGCAAGGCGTCGATTTGACGCAACTGCACAACGTCGATTTCTTTCTGTTGTTTGAGCAGCAAGCACATGCGCAAGGCTTTATCGATGCCCTGGCCCATGCCGAAGTAGCGCCGCAAGCCAGCCTTAGCACCTGCCCGGATACAGGTGTTTTTGAAGTGAAGGCCAGTCTTACCATGGTACCCGAATATGAGCTTATCAATAATATGGAAGCCTACTTGGAAAGCCTGGCGGATAAACATAACGGCTACGGTGACGGCTGGGGTCTGCTGGACGAAAACAGCGCCGAGTAACAGTGAAACGCAGAGCCTATCAACGACTATAGGCTTTGCGGTAACTTCCCTGATAATCGAATATCTTTTCACTCACCTGCCAACCATATTTTTTCGACTTACGGGCAATCACAAAATCCGGCCAGCTCAAATGCTGTTGTAACTCCACTACCTGCTCGCTGCTTCGCCACTTATCTATGCCTGGGGCGTTATGACGCTTGCCGAACTCGCGGTTAAATAAGGCCAGTACCTTGGCATTAGTCAGATCATACACTTGCGCCACCTCGGCGCCGTCTTCATCATAATAGGTGATCTTGAGCTTACCCTGCGCCGTTTGCTCACAGCTTAAACCGCTGCAACGCAACACCAAGGCATCTTTTAGGTTGAGCGCCTGGCGTAACTTGTCATCCGGGTCCACCAGCTGATGCGCGCAGCTATAACAACGGCGCGCGGCAATATCATTTTCGCTAAAACACTGGGGACATTCCTTAAACTTAAAGCGATAATCACATTGCTGCTGCTCTTCGCCGTCATCCAATAAGCCTTGGCAACGGCGGCCATAATGCTCGATAACCTGACCCGCGGCATCCTTTTTACCCCAAAACACATTGGCAAAACCACAACCGGGACACAACACCTGCACCGGCTCACTGTTTGGGTCCGGGCGCTGCGTCCCTACCTCGGGGTGATGGATATCAAAACCGTTGCCAGCATAATCTATTACCAGGCATTCATGCTTATCGGCGCATAAGCGTAGTCCGCGGCCAATGATCTGCTGATACAGGCTGACCGATTCCGTGGGTCGTAACAAAGCAATAAAATCAATATGAGGAGCATCAAAACCTGTAGTTAAAACAGAAACATTTACCAGGTACTTAAATTCCTGTCGCTTAAAGCGAGCAATTATGTCGTCGCGCTCGGCGGCGGGTGTGGCGCCAACAATAATATGGGCCTGCCCGGGTGGTAAATAACGATGTATTTCCTCGGCATGGGCAACGGTCGCGGCAAAAATCATCACGCCGCGTCGGGTATCGCTTTGCACCATCACATCCGTAATAATGGCCTTGGTAGCCCGGGTGCTTTGTTGCAACAGCGCATTTAGATCCCCCTCACTGGGCGCCGAGCCGCCATTGAGCAAGGCGGAAAAGTCATAATGCTGCACCGCCGCATCGACTATGCGCGGCGGCGTTAAATAACCCTTGTTAATTAAATAACGCAGCGGTAATTCGTAAATACAATCATCAAATGGCGCATCGCTCGGGCCGCGAACAAAACCATGGTAATGGCGGTGATATACCCAGCCACTGATAAGCCGATAGGGTGTGGCAGTTAAACCTAGCACCTTAAGGCCTGGGTTAATTTTCTTAAGCTGGGTTATAACCTGCGCATACTGGCTGGTTTGCTCTGTACTAACGCGATGACACTCATCAATAATCACTAAAGAATAGTGCTGCTGCAGCTTATCTATACTACGGGCGAGGGATTGAATACTGGCGAAGGTGACCTGCTCGCTTAAATTTTTATCCTTTAAACCCGCAGAGAAAATACCCGGTGTTAAACCCATGTCACGAAATTTATTAGCGTTTTGCTCAACCAGCTCTTTTACATGAGTTAATACCAGGATGGGATAACGGGCCAATCGCGCCAGCTCGGCAATAACCAGGCTTTTACCGGCACCGGTAGGCAAAACAATAACGGCCGAGCGCTGTGACTTACGAAAATGCGCCAGGGTATTGTCGACTGCTTGTTGTTGATAGTCTCTGAGTGTATACACTACTGACACCCAAAAAAGTAAAGGTCCATTGCTGGACCTTTGGGTTTATTTATCTTTGCTGTTATTTCGCGAGGTATTTAGCTAGGTCTACATCTTGAAACGCTTTCGGGCGTTTCCCACGGCCTGACCATTCAACCATTTTTCCTTCGAACTCGCGGCGATACTTAGGTTCAACCTTAGTACGCTTGTCCTGGGTCACATCAACAATATCTTCCACACTGAGCCCTTTTTCCTTCATCAGTTGAAGAACTTCCTGTTTCGCTTTTTCTTGCTGTTGCTGATTATCGAGCGCAGTGTTCAGAATATTAATTGCTTTTTCCAACTCATTAATAGATGCCGATTTGGCAAATGCTCTGATTTCTCTCACTGTGATCTCTTATATACTTTAAATGTGGAAATAAAATAATAATTGAAGATCAGTGATATATCAAAGTAATTATATTAATTAGTGACTTAAATGCTGGGAGATAATCTTGGCGTGGCGCCTGGGGGGAAGAGTGAAGCCGAAACGGCTCCACTAATTATTCACTCTAAGAGAGTCAATAAGGAATTAAACCGGAGTTACATTTTCCGCTTCTGGTCCTTTCTGGCCTTGTTTAATGCTGAAAGAAACCTGTTGGCCTTCGCTTAGAGTACGGAAGCCTGAACCATTGATCGCGCTGAAGTGAACGAATACATCTGGGCCATTTTCTTGCTCGATAAAACCAAAGCCTTTTGCTTCATTAAAAAACTTTACTTTACCGTTTACATGTTCTGACATACTAAAGTGTTCCTGTAAGTCAATTTCTATAACTCGCCTATAATTAGGCACTATCCTCCCTGAGCCAGTGTCGCTACCGCTAGGGTCAGGTACAGGACTAACCAGGTTAGTCACACTTACAGCGTAGGCCGCACAAAACCGTCACATTGAACGCATTAACTCAAAGCAGTTCCTAGACTACCATAGAAAATATTAATAAGCTTTAAATTATTTAAAATTCACAGTAATGACATAATCCAGGTATGGCCCCTAAAGCGGTGCATGAGCTGTATATTTCCTTTAAGATTATGATATGTTACTGACAAACCTAGATTCTTACAGCCAGATATAAAGGAGCGGTCAATGAAGAATTTACTTGCGGCGGGTGTACTTATGTTACTCAGCGCCTGTGCCTCTGGGCCGGATTTTGATTACGACAAGTCGGTAAACTTTACTCAGTACAAAACCTTTGCCTGGTTTCCTGATGCCAGCCTGACCAATGCCAGCAGTAATTATCAGATCAGCGAATTAATGGAGCGCCGTGTGCGTCAGGCCGTTAATGATGAGCTGAGCGCCAAGGGCATGAGCATGGTGACGGCAGATCAAGCGGATGTGCTGATCAACTACCATGCCTCGGTGGAAAAGAAAGTCGATGTTGATACCTTTACCACAGGCTACAGCGCCCGTTGGGATTACTGGGGTCTAGGCTACAATGTGCAAACCACTACCCGCGAATATGAAGTAGGCACCCTAGTGATTGACGTGGTCGACCGCGCTTCGAACCAGCTGGTATGGCGCGCCGCCAAAGAAGGTCGTTTGAAGAAAAACCAGACGCCAAGCGAGCGCACCGCGGTGATCCGCGAATCGGTCGCTGAAATTTTCAGTAACTACCCGCCAGGATCAAATCAATAATATTTGCATCCTTTCGAGGTGCTTACCGCCTTTAGGTCAGCGCCTCTAATTGGGTAATTCTCCACATCGCTTCGGCATTATTACTGCCACACACATCTTCGCACGCCTTAAATTGTAAACACACAGCCGGCCTGGACGGATCACCAAACAATTTACACAAATTATTTTTGTCTAACTGGACACATCGTTGCCCCGCTTTTTTACCCTCGGGCATACCAGGTATGGGGCTGGAAATACTAGGCGCTATACAGCACGCACCACACCCTAAACGACAATTCATATTCGACCCCTAAAACAAACGCGGCCGCCATTTTAACAGATTACATGCTTTGTTACATATTACACATACCTGTAAACATGATTACCGCTACCATATAGCCTGTCATCGAACTATACAGGGAGCTGCATTGTGGCCAGCAAAAAACAAATACTATTACCTATTGGTGTGTTGGGGGTGTCAGTGGCACTGTTCGCCGCCTTTATGGCAATGAAAAAGCCACCGGAGCAAAAACAACAGGAAAACATCGCCCCACTGGTAGAGGTCACCCCAGTCAACCTGACCGATGTAACCATGCAAGTGCATTCCTACGGCGAGGTCATGGCGCAAGAACAAACCGAACTGGTCGCTCAGGTGTCCGGTCAGGTGGTATCCATAGCCGAACAGTTTGTAAAAGGTGGCTTTGTAAAACAAGGGGACGAACTTATTCGCATCGACCCCAATGACTATGAAGCGGCCCTAATTGAAGCCCAGGCCGGCTTGGCGCAGGCACAATCGGCGCTAGAAATAGAACAAGCACAAGCGCATGTGGCCAAAACCGAATGGCAACGCATTAAGGACAATGCCAATGCGGTGATCCCCTCGGAGCTCTATTTGCGCAAACCTCAGCTCGCAGAAAAGCTGGCAAAATTCCGCGCTGCTCAGGCCCAGGTTAAACGCGCCAAGCGCAATTTAGAGCGCACCTCGATTCGCGCCCCCTACGATGCCCTGGTTACGGCAAAAAAAATCAGCCTTGGCAGCGTGGTGAACCCGGGTAATGTTTTGGGTCAAATCGATGCCACCAGCATTGCTAAAGTGCGTTTACCGGTAGCCAACCATGATCTGCAATACCTGGTTGATGGCGGTATCGGTGCTAAAGTCACCCTAACCAGCGAAGTGGCCGGTAAAATGCGTACCTGGCAAGGCACCATAGTGCGTAATGAAGGCGTGGTCGATAAGCGCTCGCGCATGACCTACCTTGTGGCTTATGTAGACGCACCCTATGAGCAAGCACAACCTCTGCGCTTTGGTGCCTACACCAATGCCAGCATAGTGGGTAAGCATGTACGCGATACCGCCATTGTTCCCAGCCACCTGATCAAGGACAACCGCATTGCCCTCATTGATAATGAAATTAAGCTGATGTTTAGCGACCTTGAGGTGATCCGCGAGCAAAACGGCATGGCCTATGTCACCGCCGGTCTAAACAGTGGCCAGCAAGTTATCACCTCGGCGCTGGAATACCCCACGCAAGGCATGCAACTGCGCTTAGACGAACAAGAACCGAAAACGGCGCACACGCAGCTGGCACTGAAGGAGGACTAAGCTATGGTGCAAAGCACAGAAAAAGGCTTGATCGCCTGGTTTGCCCGCAACCCGGTTGCCGCCAACCTGCTGATGATAATCATCATAGTCGGTGGTATTCTCAGCGCGCTTTCTATTCGTAAACAGGCATTCCCGCAATTTGAGAGCAACTGGCTCAGTGTGCAGGCCGTGTATCCCGGTGCCGCTCCGCAAGAAGTGGAAGAAGGGATCACCATAAAAATCGAGGAGTCCCTGCAAGGCTTAGAGGGCATTAAACGCCTTATCACCTATTCAAACCGCAGCTTTTCTCAAAGTTGGATCGAAGTCGATGAAAGCTATGACTCTCAAGAAGTGCTCGACGAAGTCAAGATGCAAATCGACTCCATCTCCAGCTTTCCCGCAGAGATGGAACGACCCAATATTCGCCGCGAAAAGTACACTCAAGAGGTGATGATCCTCGCCTTGTATGGCGATATGAGCAATTACGATCTAAAGGAGCTGGGCAATAAGCTCCATGATGAAATGCGCGCTTTGCCTCAGGTCAATCTCGTCAATTTTAATTCGGGTTTGGATTATGAGATAAGCATAGAAGTCAGCCCGGACAAGCTGCGTGAATATGGCCTGACGTTCCGCGATATCGCCACTGCGGTGCGCAACTTCTCCGCCAATATGTCGGCGGGACAAATTCGCTCCGATAATGGCTATATTTCCATGCGCGTGGAAAACCAGGCCTATCGCGGCGGTGAATTTGAACGCCTGCCGCTATTAACCTTAGAAGATGGCGCCCAGGTATTTTTAGGTGATGTAGCAACCATACAAGACGGCTTTGAAGAAGGCCTGCAATATTCAAAATATAACGGTAAAAACTCGCTGATTTTTGAAGTCCGTGCGTCAAAAGATCAAGATGTCACCCGTGTTGCCGATGTGATGGACGCCTATTTAGAGCGTAAAAAGTCGGAGCTTTCCCGAGGGCGTCACCCTGGCCCCTATGATTGACATCACGTATTACCTTGAAGGTCGCCTCGACATGATGATCGAGAATATGATCTGGGGTGGTATCTTGGTGATGCTGATGTTGGCCTTGTTCCTGCGTATCCGCCTCGCTTTCTGGGTGATGATGGGTCTGCCGTGTCCTTCCTGGGCGCCTTTTTAATGATGCCGGTGGGCTTTTTAGATGTCACCATTAACCTGGCTTCCCTGTTTGCCTTTATTCTGGTACTAGGGATAGTGGTGGATGATGCCATAGTGGTGGGTGAGTCAGCTCACGCCGAAATCGAAAAGCATGGTCATAGTCTGGATAACGTGGTGCGTGGCGTAAAACGCGTAGCCATCCCCGCGACCTTCGGGGTACTGACCACTATCGCCGCCTTCTTACCACAAACCTTGGCCAGCGGCCCGGGAGCGGCGTTTTCTAAAGCCATAGGCGGGGTGATTATTCTCTGCCTATTATTCTCACTGGTCGAGTCTAAGCTCATTCTTCCTGCGCACCTAGCGGCCATGAAGAACCGCCCTGTTAACCCGCGTAACCCATTACACCGCTTACGTAATAAGGTAGACAGTGGCTTGCAATATGTTATCGAGCGCATATACCGCCCTGCAGTACAGCGCTGTATTCATTATCGCTATACCGTGATTGTTGGCTTCTTTGGCATCCTTATAGTCAGTGCTGGCTTGTTTGCCGGTGGCCTGATTAAATTTATCGCCAACCCGAAAATTCCTCATGATTTCCCAAGTATTAACATTGAGATGAATTTGGCGTCATCGGAAACAGCAACCCTGGATACGGCCAAAAAGATTGAACGTGTGGTGATGGATGTCGAGCGGGTTATAGAGCAGCAATATGGCATGCCCATGGTTAAGGATATCTCCCTGAATATGCAAGGGCGCACCAACGCCCGCTTAATGATGGTCTTGGTAGAGCCGCACCTGCGCCCTATCGACACCTTCGCGTTAAGTGCACTGTGGCGTGATAATATGCCGCCGCTGCCGGGAATGAAATCAATGACCATTAACGACAGCGTTATGAATGGCGGTGGTGGCCGTGATGATGGTGATATCAGCTTCCGCCTCGAGGGCAATGATGCCGCAGAGTTGAAAGAAGTTGCCGGTAAATTGAAAGAGAAGCTGTCGACCATCAAGGGCGTAGGCGATATCAATGATTCAATGCAAAGCGCCACCGATGAAGTGCAACTTGAACTTAAACCCATTGCCTATAGCCTGGGTTTGACCTTGGCCGATGTTGCCTCACAGGTGAACTTCAGCTTCTATGGCCTAGAAGCACAGCGTATTCTGCGCGATGGCGAAGAGCTCAAAGTAATGATCCGCTACCCCATTGAAGAGCGTAACTCTATCAGCGAAATCAATGATGTGCGCATTATTACTCCGGCCGGAGCGGAAGTGCCTTTAGCAGAAATAGCCAGCGTAAACCTGGTTGACGGGGTAAACCGTATTCGTCGGGAAAACGCTAAGCGCACGGTTAATGTGTGGGCAGCCGTAGACACCAATCAGGCACAGCCGTTTGAAATCGCAAAACAAGTGCGCGATGAATACCTTCCAGCATTATTGAAAAACTACCCTGGCGTACAGAGTAATGTCGCCGGTCGAGTGCAAGAAGAGATGGATAGCGTCGCCGAGCAGCGCCGTGACTTAGTGCTTTCGCTTCTTATCATCTTCGCGCTGTTGGCCATTCCACTGCGCTCCTACTCGCAGCCGCTGCTGATCATGTCGGTGATCCCCTTTGGTGTGGTCGGTGCCGTCTACGGTCACGTGATCTTGGGTATGACCATGAGCAGCCTGTCCTTCTTCGGTATTATCGCCGTGGCCGGGGTGGTGGTGAACGACTCACTGGTGATGGTTGACTATGTGAACAAGGCACGCGCCCGGGGCATTGCCATTAAACAGGCGGTGGTAGAAGCCGGTTGTAAACGCTTTAGGGCCATCCTACTGACCTCGATTACCACCTTTATTGGTCTGGTGCCCATCATTATGGAAACCAGTTTGCAGGCGCAAATCGTCATCCCCATGGCGGTATCACTGGCCTTCGGTGTGCTGTTCGCCACAGTGATCACCCTGGTGCTGATCCCTTGTCAATATGTAGCCCTGGAAGACTGTAAACGCGGCCTGCGTAAACTCTTTGGCAAAGCTCCTAAGGTAGAACCAACGGCAGAACTAAAACAGCAAAGTTAAATACCCAGTATTTATCCCAACCAGAAAAGCCTTGCCCCTCGGCAAGGCTTTTTTATGCCTAATAAGTTATTTGGCCATAAAAGCCGCATCTAATTTAAAAATCCCGCTTTGCGCTATCTGAATTGTTTAAGCATTTAATTTTTAAATTGAAAGTTAGATCTGATTTGGTATTTAATAGGATGCATAGCGAGAGTCTATAAGGCAGCCCTCCCTCTATTTTCAGGGAGTTTCATAGACAATCATTTTGAAAACGGAATTTTTATTAAATTAATCAAAAGCTTATAAGAAAGCCGGGGATAAGTGTCTCACTTTAACCATAAGACATGTCCAACATTCTCAATAATAAGCATTTTTGGTGAAATTTGATTCTTTATCAAACTAATTAAAGGGAAAAATATGAGAACTATAATAGTGGCAATTGTCACTTTGCTTCTAGTTACTGGATGTTCGACTTCTCCTCTTTGTTCAACCGCATGCATTTCAGAACATGAGTCAACCTTTAATGGCGAAAAAGAAGTTTTAATGACGCCAGGCTTTGTCTATAGGAGTAACGAGGGGATTTCTGGTAGTGATTTGAGGATCGGTGCATATTGGAGTTCATCTTTAGAAGGCTCGAGTATAATTTTAATTGTGTTGCCACATAAAGACATCCCCCCGCCAACAGGATCAAAGTTAAGCTTTAATATAAATGGCAATATAAAGTCTTATCCGTCAGTAAAAAAAGAAAACATACCTAACTTCAACCCGAGTACTCAGTCGAGGACGTACTTCAACCCCAATGTAATCGCCCAGATGAATGTCCAATATTTTATGGTTACCGAAGAGTTTTTAAATTCAATCTTGGACGCTAGGGACGTACGAGTTCGGATTGATCTAGAGAATACATATTTAGAAGGTGTTTTCAGTCATAATAGTGCTGTAGCAGCCAAAAGTGGTTTAATAGAGTTCTCAAAGAAGTTGACCTTGGCACAAAAGCAATCATAAGAAGTACAGGTATGGATCTCCCCATTTAGATTCGCGCTGGAGAAATCGGCTTCTGTTGTGGAGCGTGTCATTGAGAGCGAGGGCGACAAACTCTTTCAACTTATAACAAAGTTGTCAGGCTGCTAGGTAACAGCTCCTGCGTTACTCTAGTACCGCCATCCATGGCGGCAAAGCCTGACCTACAACTAGCTAGGGAGCCGGCAACATCGACCAAATAAAGCGCTTGTCGGCGCAAAGCACCGACCTACTGGCATAAAAAAACCCGCGGTTCAGCGGGTTTTTAAACACCTCAACCAAGGTTAGATATATTCAATCTCAGTGATCTCAAATTCTACCGTACCATTGGGTGTTTCGATGTTCACACAGTCGTCCAGCTCTTTACCGATAAGGCCACGAGCGATGGGTGAGTTTACAGAGATTAAGTTGTTCTTAATATCTGCTTCATCATCACCAACAATGCGGTAAGTCACTTCAGCATCCGTGTCTAGGTTTACAATGCTCACTGTCGAACCAAAAATTACCTTACCATTGTTAGGCATTTTCGTTACGTCAATGATTTGCACATTAGACAATTTAGCTTCAATTTCTTGAATACGTCCTTCGCAAAAACCTTGCTGCTCGCGAGCGGCATGATACTCGGCATTCTCTTTCAAGTCGCCGTGTTCACGCGCCTCGGCGATATCAGCGATGATTTTTGGCCGAGTAACAGTTTTTAATTCGTTTAACTCTGCACGCAATAACTCGGCACCGCGTGTGGTCATTGGAATCTTTTGCATAATATTCCCACTTACAGCAAGCCGCAGCGCAAGCGCTGCGGCCTATTGCTTAGTTGATTCGTTGGTGTAACTCTTGAACTGACGAGACACTACCACGGTCATCCGCTGAGTTTGCTGTACAGTTAGCAAACGCGGCGTTCAATGTTGTGGTGTAGTTGGTCTTGTGCATCAAGGCGCCACGACGTAATACCTTAGAGTCTTCAATCGCTTGACGACCTTCTGTGGTATTAACGATATAGCTGTATTCACCGTTCTTAATGCGGTCAAGGATATGAGGACGACCCTCGAATACCTTGTTTACACGGCGAACTTCGATGCCTGCATTTTCAAGCGCCTGAGCGGTGCCTGAGGTTGCGTCTAGTTCAAAACCTAATTCGATCATGGTCTTAGCAAGCTCAACGATGCGAGCTTTATCACCATTGCGAACCGATAGTAACGCGCGACCACCACGTGGTAAAGCATTACCTGCACCTAGCTGGGCTTTAGCGAAGGCTTCGGCGAAAGTATCACCTACACCCATTACCTCACCGGTAGAGCGCATCTCTGGGCCACGAATTGGGTCAACACCTTGGAACTTAGCGAAAGGAAGTACCACTTCTTTTACGCTGTAATAAGGAGGAATGATTTCTTTGGTGATGCCTTGGCTGGCAAGAGACTGACCGGCCATACAACGGGCCGCTACCTTAGCAAGGGCAACACCGGTTGCTTTTGATACGAAAGGCACGGTACGTGCAGCACGCGGATTCACTTCGATTAGGTAAACCTGACCGTCCTTAACCGCGAACTGTGTATTCATCAGACCCACAACGCCTAGCTCAAGGGCCATAGCACGTACTTGCTCACGCATTACGTCTTGGATTTCCTGGCTTAGGCTGTGCGCTGGCAATGAACAGGCCGAGTCACCTGAGTGAACACCCGCTTGCTCGATGTGCTCCATGATACCGCCGATGATCACTTCGGTGCCGTCACAGATGGCATCAACGTCCACTTCGATGGCGTCGTCCAGGAAGCGGTCTAGCAATACCGGTGCTTCGTTAGAAGCAGATACCGCTTCTGTCATGTAGCGACGTAGGTCGTCTTCATCGTAGACGATTTCCATCGCACGACCACCTAGTACGTACGAAGGACGTACTACCAGTGGGAAGCCGATTTCTTTAGACTTGGCTACCGCTTCTTCAAGTGAAGTTACCGTTGCGTTGTCAGGCTGAAGCAGGTTCAAACGCTCAACCATTTGCTGGAAGCGCTCACGGTCTTCGGCACGGTCGATTGCATCTGGTGAAGTACCAATGATTGGCACACCGTTCGCTTCTAGTTCACGGGCAAGTTTAAGTGGTGTTTGACCACCGTACTGCACGATAACGCCTTTTGGCTTCTCAACGCGGACGATTTCAAGCACGTCTTCTAGCGTGATTGGTTCGAAGAATAAACGGTCTGATGTGTCGTAGTCGGTAGAAACGGTTTCAGGGTTACAGTTAACCATGATGGTTTCGTAGCCGTCTTCACGCATGGCAAGGGCCGCGTGTACACAACAGTAATCGAATTCGATACCCTGGCCGATACGGTTAGGGCCACCACCGATTACCATGATTTTGTCTTTGTCAGACGGTGCAGCTTCACACTCTTCATCGTAGCTTGAGTACATGTAGGCTGTGTCTGAGCTGAATTCAGCCGCACAGGTATCTACGCGCTTGTACACAGGCAAGATTTCAAGCTGGTGACGCTTCTTACGGATTTCCGCTTCAGATACACCGGCAAGCTCGGCGATACGCGCATCTGCAAAACCTTTACGCTTCAGGCGACGTAGGAAGTCAGCAGTAAGACCGGCAAAGCCTACTTCTTCGATTTGCTGCTCGTCTTTGATGATGTCTTCGATTTGTACCAGGTACCAACGGTCAACCTTGGTTAGGTTGAATACATCTTCAACGCTCATGCCGTGACGCATGGCATCGGCGATGTACCAGATACGCTCAGCGCCTGGCTCACGAAGCTCGCGAGTGATCTTTTCAATTGCGCCCTTCTCGCCCACAGGCAAGATTGGGTTGAAGCCAGTCGCGCCTACTTCAAGACCACGAAGTGCTTTATGCAATGATTCTTGTTGGTTACGGCCAATCGCCATTACCTCACCTACCGACTTCATCTGCGTCGTTAGACGGTCGTTAGCACCGGCAAACTTTTCAAAGTTGAAGCGAGGGATCTTAGTTACAACATAGTCGATTGACGGCTCGAATGACGCAGGGGTTGCACCGCCTGTGATGTCGTTTTGTAGCTCATCCAGAGTGTAACCCACAGCCAGCTTGGCTGCGATTTTCGCGATTGGGAAACCCGTTGCTTTTGAAGCAAGTGCTGATGAACGAGACACACGCGGGTTCATCTCGATGATAACCATACGGCCGGTGTTAGGACACACACCAAACTGTACGTTTGAACCACCGGTTTCAACACCGATTTCACGCAGTACCGCCATAGAGGCATTACGCATGATTTGGTATTCTTTGTCGGTCAAGGTTTGCGCTGGCGCTACCGTGATTGAGTCACCTGTGTGTACACCCATAGGGTCGAAGTTTTCGATTGAACAGACGATGATACAGTTGTCGTTTTTGTCGCGAACAACTTCCATCTCGTACTCTTTCCAGCCGAGCAGGCTTTCATCGATTAAAAGCTCGCTCGTTGGTGACAGATCAAGACCACGGGTACAGATCTCTTCGAACTCTTCCATGTTGTAAGCAACACCACCACCGGTACCACCCATGGTGAAAGAAGGACGAATAATACAAGGGAAACCGATACGCGTTAGTGTATCCAGCGCTTCTTCCATTGAGTGGGCGATTTCTGCACGCGGACACTCAAGGCCGATGTTTTTCATCGCTACGTCGAAACGCTCACGGTTTTCCGCTTTGTCGATGGCATCAGCGGTTGCACCGATTAGCTCAACACCGTGCTTAGCCAGTACACCGTGCTTGTCTAGGTCAAGGGCACAGTTCAATGCAGTTTGACCACCCATGGTAGGCAGTACCGCATCCGGCTTTTCTTTTTCGATGATTTTTTCTACCACTTCCCAGTGAATCGGCTCAATATAGGTCGCATCAGCCATTTCCGGGTCGGTCATAATGGTCGCCGGGTTCGAGTTAACCAGGATAACACGGTAACCTTCTTCTTTTAGCGCTTTACAGGCTTGAGCACCTGAGTAGTCAAACTCACAGGCCTGGCCGATTACGATCGGGCCCGCGCCTAAGATAAGAATGCTTTGAATATCATTACGTTTTGGCATTATTACTCCGGTCTCAAATTAGTTAGATTGCGCTTGCATCAGTTCGATAAAATGATCGAACAAAGGGGCTGCATCGTGTGGGCCTGGGCTGGCTTCAGGGTGACCCTGGAAGCTAAATGCTGGCTTGTCGGTGCGGTGAATACCCTGCAAGGTACCGTCAAACAATGATTTATGCGTTGCACGAAGGTTATCAGGCAAGCTTGCCTCATCCGCAGCAAAGCCGTGGTTCTGCGCGGTGATCATCACAACATCACGGTCTAGGTCTTTAACCGGGTGGTTACCACCGTGGTGGCCGAACTTCATTTTTACTGTTTTCGCGCCTGAGGCCAACGCCAATAGCTGGTGACCAAGGCAGATGCCGAAAATAGGAATATCTTTTTCTAGGAAGGTTTTGATCGCTTCAATAGCGTAAGTACATGGCTCAGGGTCGCCAGGGCCATTTGACAGGAAGATGCCGTCTGGGTTTAGTGCCAGTACTTCTTCAGCGCTGGTTTGCGCCGGAACTACAGTCAGCTTACAGCCACGGTCTACCAACATGCGCAGGATATTGCGCTTAACACCGAAGTCATAGGCAACAACGTGGAATTTCTCGTCTTCTGGAGCAAGCGTTTTAAAACCTTCACCCAGAGTCCAGCTTGTCTCAGACCATTGATATGTTGACTCGGTACATACTACTTTAGCTAAATCCATGCCTTTTAAGCCTGGAAAGGCTTTAGCGGCTTCTAGCGCCTTGCTTTCATCAACCTCATCACCGGCGATGATACAGCCGTTTTGCGCGCCCTTATCACGTAGGATACGAGTAAGCTTACGGGTGTCGATATCGGCAATACCTAAAATGTTGCGCTCTTTTAGGTAATCACTGAGTGATTGTTCATTACGGAAATTACTCGCTAGCAGTGGCAAATCGCGAATAACCAGGCCCTTGGCCCAGATCTTGTTCGCTTCTTCGTCTTCGCTGTTAGTACCCGTGTTACCGATATGCGGGTAAGTCAAAGTTACGATTTGTTCCGCGTAAGACGGGTCGGTCAGAATTTCCTGATACCCAGTCATAGACGTATTGAATACTACTTCACCGACTGACATGCCGTCAGCGCCGATCGCAGTACCGCGAAACACTGTGCCGTCTTCTAGGACTAACAGAGCGGATTTAGTCAAGTTAACCTCCTAACAGTAAAAAACGGGAGTAAAAAATGCGACTGATTTACAACCCGTTTAAAGCGCTTAACTAGGCGCATTATGAAATTTTGGCAAATTGGCGATATTCTACACGAGAGTAGCAAAAAGATCTAATTAAATATCAATAAATATAGAAAACAACACCTTTGACACAAAAAAACACCGAAACACCCAAAAAAGCACGTTTACTTACCCAGTTCCAGCACTTCGCGCATGGAATAAAAGCCAGGATGTTTATTTTGCACCCACTTTGCAGCCCTCACAGCGCCACGGGCGAAGGTCATTCTTGAGCTAGCTTTATGTGTTAATTCAAGCCTTTCCCCCATTAATGCGAAATAAGCCGTATGTTCGCCAACTATATCGCCCGCTCTGAGCACCGAATAGCCAATTTCCTTTTGTGATTTAGCCTGTTCACTTTGTGAGCGGTCATAAACGGCCACTTGATCATGGTCCCAGCCTTTGGCTTCGGCAATGGCTTCGCCAATGGCCAGGGCGGTGCCCGACGGCGCATCGATTTTATGACGGTGATGGGCTTCAAATATTTCGATGTCCGCGTCGTCACCGAATTTTGTCGCCGCCGTTTGCACCAAATCCAAAAGCAGATTAACGCCAACACTGAAGTTACGGGCAAAGACGATGGGGATATGTTTGGCGGCCTCATGCAAGCGCTGCATTTGCGCATCATTCAGGCCCGTGGTGCCGATAACCATAGGGATCTTGTTGGCAACGGCAAAGTCTAGGTGAACCAGCATGCCTTCGGGCAAGGTAAAATCGATCAGCACATCCAGCTTGTCGCTGGGCGTAAGAGGGGTAAAGGTAAGGGTCTGCGCGCTCTCTTTAAGTCCTTTGACCAGGGTTTCTACCGCCAGGCCATTTAATGGCGACTGCTCACGTACAAAGGCGCCGCTAATACAGGCTTGTGTATCCTCGTTACCCGCTTCCAACAGCGCCTGACCCATGCGCCCATTGGCGCCCAAAATGCCTAAACCTACGCTCATTCTAATCCCCATAATATGATTCATTTTGACTACCCGTATGCTAACGCAGATAGGTGTTAGGTGCTAGGCACAAGCACCGTGCAAACTAAAAGCATCCTTAAGCAAAGGCATCAGACAAATATGGGCTTTGCTTGAGGGCTTAGCTTTAGGTATTACCTATGTGAGTGACACAAATTAGATATCGTTGTTTTTTTGTGCTACAAAAATGAAAAACAATAACAAAAACGTGATCACCATAGACTTTAGCCATCCACACGTTTAAACTTCTCCACTTGGCGCCGATTTGGTCTTTGGCTTGCGGGCGCATGCACAACAGGGCTTAGCTTGTTTTGCAAAATAAATGCAGCTAAAAGAAGGTTTTGGCTGTTGGTGATCGAAATTGAGGTATACATGCAGCCTAACTATAATGCCACTGTGGCAAAACTTTCACTCGTCCCCCTACTGGTCTTTGTCGCTATATTTTTAGGCACAGGTCTGTATTTACAATCGCAAGGCGTTGATTACGCTTTCTATCAATTACCGGCTCCTGTGGCCATTTTGCCTGCCATAGTACTGGCCTTTGTACTCGCTAAGCAGCGCATCAACGAATCGGTAGAAACCTTTATTCGCGGCGCCGGACACAGCAACATCATCACCATGTGTCTTATTTATTTGCTCGCTGGTGCCTTCTCGGCGGTGGCCGGTGCGACTGGTGGTGTGGATGCCATAGTCAATGCCGGTTTATCCTTTATTCCGCCAAGCATGCTGTTGCCCGGCTTGTTCTTGATTTCGGCCGTGGTTTCCACCGCCATGGGCACGTCCATGGGCACAATCGGCGCCATTGGCCCTATTGCCCTGGCGGTATCACTGAAAACCGGCATAGACCCAGCACTGATGGCCGGTACCATAGTGTCTGGCGCCATGTTTGGCGACAACTTATCTATTATTTCCGACACCACAATCGCGGCCACCCGCACCCAAGGCTGTGAAATGAAAGATAAGTTTCGCGAGAACCTGAAAATCGCCCTGCCTGCGGCCGTGCTAACCATAGCGCTATTGGTTTACCTGACCCCTGAGCCGCAACCTGTAGAGGTGGGTGATTTTGACTGGCTTCTGGTGTTGCCCTACGTCTTTATTCTTGTACTGGCGGTTATGGGCTTAAACGTTTTTGTGGTGCTCTTTAGCGGCATTATTTTCGCGGCACTGATGGGTTTTACTTCAGGTTATGAAGGTGGCGCCTTTGTTAAAGACATCTACAAGGGCTTTAGCAATATGCAGGAGATCTTCTTGCTGTCGATGTTTATTGGCGGTTTGTCTGAGTTTATTCGTCGCGGCGGCGGCCTTGATTACCTGGCACGAAAAATCCAGGCGGTAACCAAGCTCGTGGCCAGGTTTAATCGCCAGGTGGCGGATCAGCTGGGTATCGCCGTGCTGGTAATGACATCGAACCTGTGTATTGCCAATAATACCGTGTCTATTATCGTTGCCGGTCCAATAGCTAAAAAGCTGGCCCAGGACGGCGAGATTTCCGCAAAGCGCTCTGCCAGCCTGCTCGATATCTTTGCCTGCGTGCTGCAAGGCACACTGCCCTATGGCGCTCAGGCGCTGCTTCTCGGCGCGACCTTTGGCATTAGCCCTTGGCAGGTATCTACCTCGGCCTTCTATTGCTTTATCCTGGCTATCACTGCGGTACTGATCATCATCTTACGCCGCCATAAGGTATAACCCAGCATCCTGCCCTCCTGCTTACAGTGGCGACCTAATGCCGCCATCTGTTACAATAGCCGCCGACATTTCTTTTATTTATTAATCACCTTGTAGTTATGAAAATTACCACACCCTTGTTATACGGCGCGGTGGCGCTGTCCTTGTGTGCCAGTGTAAGCAATGCACAAGCCGCAACCTGGAGCCAAACTCAGTTACATGTAAACTATGGCGACTTTAAAAACCCCTTCACTAAAAAAGAAGCGGGCACCAGTATCGTCTCTTTGCAACACGCTTCGGGTTACAGCCTGGGCGATAACTTCTTCTTTATCGATATCATCAATGACGACCTAGAAGATGGTTATCAGGACAGCGATTTCTACGGCGAGTGGTACTCCAACTTCAGCTACAGCAAGATCAGCGGTGACCAAATTGAGCTAGGTCCGCTAAAAGATGTGGGCTTTGTGATGGGCTTTAACGCCGCCGGCGATGCCAATGTGATGAAGTACCTGCCCGGTGTGAAGCTAGACTGGCAAGTAGAAGGTTTTGATTTCTTCTCAACCCTGGTAACCGCCTATATCGATGACAGCGATGGCGTCAGCTCAGGCGGTGCACCGACTGAAAGCGACAGCTGGATGTTGGACCTGGCCTGGGGCGCACCTTTTAACATAGGCGAGCAAAAGTTTTACTTTACCGGCCATGTTGAATATATCGATGAGCGCGACAACGAGTTTGGCGACAAGGTGAAGAGCTGGCTTTTAGCTCAGCCGATAGTGCAATGGGATCTGGGTCACGCCCTGCAAATGCCGGAGCAAACCCTGATGCTGGGTGTTGAGTGGCAGTACTGGCATAACAAATTGGGCACCAACACCACTGAATCTGTGCCGCAAATCCACTTGGCTTGGACCTTTTAATCGGGTAACTTAACCCGGTCAATTAAATTAGGAAGTAAGACTATGCCTAAGGCTAGCGAAATTAAAAAACACGCCGCCATTGAATACAATGGTCGCGTTATGATCGTCCGTGATATCGAGCGCTCTGTGCCTCAGGGCCGCGCCGGTGGTAGCCTGTACCGTATGCGCATGTATGACGTGGTTGATGGCGGCAAGGTTGATGAGACCTTCAAAGCCGAAGACATGCTGAACTTTGCCGATCTACAGCGCCGCGCGGCTATGTTCTCGTACGTTGATGGCGACGAGTACATCTTTATGGATGATGAAGATTACACGCCGTACCACCTGAACAAAAACAGCATTGCCGAGCAGTTGTTGTTTATCGACGAGTCGACCAAGGGTGTGCAGGTAGTGCTAGTAGAAGGCCGCCCAGTTTCTGTGGACTTGCCGACCAGTGTTGAATTGGTAATTGAAGACACCTCTCCGTCAATTAAAGGTGCCTCTGCCAGTGCGCGTACTAAGCCGGCTACCTTGACCACAGGTCTTGTGGTTCAGGTGCCAGAGCACATCTCAAGCGGCGATAAAATTAAAATCAACACCGCTGAGAGCAAGTTTATTAGCCGCGCCTAATAACTACCTCGCAATTAAAAAAGGTGAGCACTTGCTCACCTTTTTTATTGCTGATTAGCTTGCTAGTCACACTGCCCTGCCGCCAATTCATAACGCTTTTCACCTATGTAATACCACTTGCCATCTTGCTTTTCTATATAGGCACCTGGGTGATAGGGAAGCTGGCGTAGTTCCTCAAGGGAGTAAAAACCAAGCGAGCGCTGGCAACGCCAATAGATCACCTGCCGGCTGGTGCGGGCATCCCGAGATTCTATGGTGTGCACCGTATAGGGACCCTCAGAGGTATAGTGCTCAGCGTCGCTCACCAGGCTTTGTCTGCCGATCAGCAACACCACCGTATGTACTGCACATATTAGCACCACACATTGCAGCGCAATGGTGATGGCGGGGGAATACTGTCGTTGCGGTACGCCCCACCATAGGTAGGCCGTAAGTACGGCCATACCCAGTAATTTAACCAGGTTAAAGGTCGGCGCTATGCCCGCCATAAACTCGGGGCTGCGCCACTGAATGGCAAAGACAGGCGCCGAGATCAGGCTGTCTAAGGTCAAGGCCGCAGCCAGCAGCAAGGCCAAGCACAGGGCTAGCTTAGGCATGCTACAAACCCAGAATTAACGACACTGAGGACGCTTACCCTGACTTCTAGCCTGCTGATACAAGGCGTTGGCACCTTGCATGCGCTTTTGCAATTCGTTAATACGGCTAGTTGGCGCCGGGTGCGTCGATAAGAACTCAGGAGGAGTCGCGCCACCGCTTTGCGCCATATTTTGCCACAGGGCAACGGATTGCTGTGGTTCAAAACCAGCCTTGGCCATCAGCTCCAGACCCACTTCATCCGCTTCGCTTTCATGGGTGCGGCTAAATGGCAATACCACGCCATACTGAGCACCTAAACCAAGCGCCGCCATGATTTCATTGCGATAACCTATCTCGCCCATATCCATTGCCACGGCGCCAATTTGCATACCGGTTTGCAGCATTTGGCTTTGTGAAGCACGCTCATTGGAGTGCTCGGCGATCACATGGCCCACTTCATGGCCAATCACGGTAGCTAGTTGATCCTGGTTCTGCGCTACCTTAAGTAAGCCGGTGTGCACACCTATATGGCCGCCTGGCAGGGCGAAGGCATTGGCCGAGTCTTCCTCGAATACCACCACTTCCCACTTTTGCTGCGCATACTTTGTTGGTAACACCTGGATCACCGCATCGGCCACACATTGCACATAGGCATTGGTACGCGAGTCGGTGTTAACCTTTTGTTCTTTTTTCATCTGCTCAAAGCTGGCGCCGCCTAACTGGCTCATTTGCGCATCGGAATACAAGGTCACCTGAGTGCGTCCGGTCGGTGAGGTTTTACAACCGGCGATAACGGCCGCCACACTAAGGGCTAAGATTAGTTTTTTCATTATTAATGCTTCCCATTTTTCTCTTGCGCCAAGCATAGCAAACCACAAAGGCAACGCCTAGCGTCGAATAAAGTGTCTAATTAACATAATGTTAATAAGGTTCCCCTATTCTGGCCGAAACCTTGGTGCTATAGTGAACAAACTAGGCACTGGACGCTGCCTGCGCACTTTCCCCTAGTCTCTCCTTCACCAACTTAGAAGATATTGTATCTATGTCCTTAACCGACACAAGAACGCCCAGTCGGCGTGTGCTATTGCCTTTGTTGGCCAGTATTGTGGCTATTACGCCGCTGGCCGTGGATATGTATTTGCCGGCCATGGTGCAAATCGCCAAGGATCTTGGCGCCACCATGCCTCAGGTACAAATTTCCCTGAGCGTATACCTTGCAGGCTATGCCTTGGGCATGCTGTTTTTTGGCCCCATTGCCGATCAAATGGGTCGTCGCCGTTTGGCGCGTATTGGCCTCGCCTTGTTTGGGCTCAGTTCGGTGGCTTTGGCCTTTTGCGAAGACATCTATTTATTCTGGTTACTGCGCAGTGTGCAGGCCTTTACCGGCGCCGCCGCGACCGTGGTGGTGCCCGGCATTATCCGCCATATTTATCAGCAAAATACCGCCAAGGGCATGAGCTATGTGTCGATGATCATGATGGTTGCGCCCCTGGCGGCGCCCAGCATAGGCTCAGCAATTCTAACCCTGGCACAGTGGCAGGTGATATTTCTGGTACTCGGTGGCTATGCCTTCTCATGTCTTGTCTGGGTGCAGATGCACCTGATCGATATACCCATTTATCGCAGTGAGCACCGTGGTCTGAAGCTGTTTTTTGCCAGCTATGCTGTGGTCCTCAGTGAGGCCAAGGCTCGCGCCGATATACTTAGCTCCATGTTGGCCTCCTTTGCATTTTTCTGCTTTTTAACCTCGGTTCCTTTTATCTACCTGGGTTATTTTAAAGTTTCGGAGCAACTTTTCGGCGTGCTGTTTGCGTTTAATGTTATTGCCTTGATGCTGGGTAACTTTATTAACACCCGAGTGGTGCCTAAGGTCGGCTCGCGCAAGATGCTGTATTTTGGTCTGGCTCTGGCCCTTATCAGCGGCAGCGCCTTATTGGCCTTTAGCCTGATGGAGCAGTCGCTGTATTACATAGTGTGGAGCATAGCGCCGCTGATGATGAGTTTAGGCATTATCGCCTCTAATGCCGATGCCCTTATTCTAATGGAGTTTGAACGTAACTCGGGGACGGCTACGGCTGTCATAGGTACACTGCGCTTTGGCAGCGGTGCTTTAGTGGGACCCTTTTTAGCGCTGATCCACCCGGTTAATGCGGTGCCCTTCTCCAGCATGATGTTTGTGGCTATTATCCTAATCGCCGTAACTCAGCTTTGGCACCGCAAAAAAAATGCCCACTAAAAAGTGGGCATTTTTCTATTAATCAAAAACTTAAGGCGCTTTCGATACCATAACCATGGCCGGGCGTAACAAACGACCGTTCAGGGTGTAACCCTTTTGCATAACCGCTATAACGGTATTAGGTGCGACATCTTCGCTCGGTTGCATTGCCATGGCTTGATGAAGTTCCGGGTTAAACGCCTCACCCTGAGGGTTAACCACTTCGACATTGAACTTGGCAACGGCTTCAACAAAGCTTTTGGCCGTCATTTCGATGCCTTCAAGCATAGGAACCAGGGCTTCATTTTCTTTGTCAGCAAACTCGATGGCACGCTCTAGGTTATCGATCACCGGAAGCAGTTCGTTGGCAAACTTCTCTAGCGCAAACTTATGTGCTTTTTCAACATCTTGTGCAGCACGACGACGAATGTTTTCAACTTCGGCGGCGGCGCGAATCACGCTGTCTTTTTGCTCTTCAACGGTTTGCTTTGCAGCTTCTAATTCCGCATATAGAGCCGCTAACTCAGCTTCAATGCTTTGCTCTTGTGAGCCCTGCTCTTGTTCTTGCTCTTCTTGAGCCTCGACGTTTTCCTGTTCGTGTTCGTTAGCCTGTGGTTGCTCAGACATCTTTATATTCTCCAAAAACTGCGTAACTGCGATTCATTATGGGGATGTATTCAGCGGATTCAAGAGTCAAGGTGCTCGATTTGCGCAAATTCTTGAATGATCGCCTCAATCGGCGCCGACTTGGGCAAGATCACGCAAAATCGACTTTGATATTCCTGGTTGGCAAAGTAAGCCAGGCTAAAAACTAAGAAGGGTTCAAAACCCGGTAAGGGCAACTGATCGCCAAACAACACGGACACACCGTTGCGAAACGCCAGCTTATCTTCGATGCCATGTAAGAAGCGCGCACCTATGGTGAGTTCCTGCTCGCTATTTGTGTAGGCATAAAGGTTATTTTCGCCGACCACTATACTGTTGTCGCTGCCAAGTTTATTTCCTAACTCGCGCGTCCACTGCGCCAAGGAGCCATGACAATAATGGGGCGCGGTGCGGCTCATGGCCTTCATTCGGTGCAGTCCTTCAAGCAGGTTTTGCTGCGCAAAAACCGAATTCAACCAGGTCGCAAACTGATAGCGAATATCATCATTGGCCTCAAGGGGCTTGGTAATAAGAATATTGTGTCCCTGACCTTGGCGGTCCAACAGCAGCACCAGCCAATGGGTGCGGTCAAAATCCAGCACTTCTACTCGGAACACCCACTGAGTGGTGACCTGAGGCAGACCAACACAGCAACAAACCTTGTAGCGCCGTGCCAGGTGGTGGGCAAATTCAACCAGTTTTTCCTGTGGCGGCTGCCAATATTGACCCAGCTGATCTAGATGAAAATAGGAATCGAACCAAAAATCAAAGCCTTGCTGGGTAGGAATACGTCCGGCGGAGGTATGGGGCGAATAGAGTAAGCCCAGTTTTTCTAGGCGTGCCATGGCGTTGCGTACGGTGGCGCTGCACACCGCCATCCCCTTTTGCTTGGCAATACGAGAAGAGGCAACCGGCAGACCCTGACCGTCGCAGTATAAACTCATTACCGCAGAGAATATCTGCTCATCACGTGGAGATAATTTCATATTGTTATAATTTAGGCTCTTTGCCTCAGTTTCAACCCCACCACTTTTGCGTTACTCTATAAAGAGTTACTTCATTTATGGCACAGATATGAGCGCTTCTTTTAAAACTATTGGCTTAATTGGTAAAGCACATCATGAAGGCGCGGCGCTGACATTACAACGCCTCTATGCCTTTTTGCAAGCTTTAGGTTACCGGGTCTTGGTGGAGCGTCATTATGGCGGGCAATTGGCAAATCCCGAAGATGCCAATCTGGTCGATTTGGTCGAGCTGGGTGAGCAAGCGGACTTGGCCATAGTGGTCGGCGGTGACGGCAATATGCTTGGCGCCGCGCGCGTACTGGCCCGCTTTAATGTTGGCGTGATCGGCGTAAACCGCGGCAACCTAGGGTTTTTAACCGACCTTAACCCGGACGGCTTTGAGCCTGCCTTGGAGCAGGTGCTCAGCGGCCATTACATAGAAGAAAAACGCTTCTTACTGGAAGTGGAAGTATTTCGTCATGCCGAGCTCAAAAGTGCCAACTCGGCGATGAATGAAGCTGTGCTGCACGCCGACAAGGTGGCACACATGATCGAATTCGAATGCTTTATTAACGATGATTTTGTGTTTTCGCAAAAGTCCGATGGCCTGATAGTGTCAACGCCGACCGGCTCCACCGCCTATTCATTGTCTGGCGGCGGCCCTATTCTTACTCCGGGTCTTAATGCCATGGCCCTGGTGCCCATGTTCCCTCATACCCTATCGAGCCGACCCTTGGTGGTCGATGGTGAGAGCGTTATTCGTCTTAAACTGAGCTTGGATAATACCGACAGCCTGCAGGTCAGTTGCGACAGCCATGTGGTGCTAGCCACCCTGCCCGGCGATGAAGTGGTGATCAAAAAAGCAGAAAGGCCGCTGCGCTTAATTCACCCCACGGATTACTCCTACTATAACGTGCTGCGCCAAAAACTAAATTGGGGCTCGCGCCTGTATTAGAGTTACTTTGGAATACATCAGCGACCGGGAATTACACGGCTTTCAAAGCAAGTTAATTGACGCTGGCAAGAAGATAAATGGCTTAGAGCGTTCCCTAAGCCAGGTATCGAGTACAAGATACCTTCTAGAGTGCCTGCCAACAAATACACCGAGCCAGAGCAAGCGCAAATTGTTTAAAATTTAATTTGCAAAAAAACGGACTACTGTATAGATTAACAGTTAGTATATAACTGGATGGATAAACAGTATGCTTTCGGGATTAACTATTTCTAATTTTGCTATTGTTAGCGAGCTTGAAACCCAATGGCATGCCGGTATGACCGCAATCACAGGGGAAACCGGTGCAGGTAAATCGATTGCCATCGATGCCCTCTCTCTGTGCTTAGGTGAGCGTGCCGACGCTGCCGCCGTGCGCCCCGGCGCCAAACAGGCAGACATTAGCGCCCGTTTCGATATTAGTCGCCTGCCCAAGGCTCAACAGTTTTTGCAAGAGCATATGCTGGAGGCAGATGAGCAAGAATGCCTACTGCGACGCGTAGTTGCGAAAAATGGCCGCAGCAAAAGCTATATCAACGGCATCAGTGTTACCGCCGCCCAGTTAAAGGAATTGGGCCAGCACTTATTATCTATCCATGGTCAGCATGCGCACCAGTTGTTGCTGAAAAACGACCATCAGCTGCAATTACTCGATGGCTATGCCGGCCATAAATCCTTACTTGAAAATACGGCGAAAAGCTTTAGCCGATACCAAAAGTTACAGCTGGAGCTGCGCGAGTTAGAGGCCAAGCACGCCCAACAACAGGCGCAAAAGCAACTGCTTGAATATCAGGTCGCCGAGCTCGACGAATTTGCTCTGGAGGACGGCGAATATGAGCAAATCGAGGTGGAGCATAATCGTCTTAGCCATGCCCAGCACTTGCTTGAAGGCTCACAGCAGCAACTTTATGCCTTGTACGAAGGCGATGAGCAAACCATTAACGGTGCTCTACAGCACAGCGCCATTGCCATTAGCGAGCTGGCCGCCATAGATCCAAGCTTAGAAGGCATCGCCGCCATGCTTAACGACGCCTGTGTGCAGGTAGAAGAAGCAAGCCGCGAGCTGCGCGGTTATTGCGATAGCGCTGAGTTGGATCCAGAGCGCTTAACCCAGCTCGATGAACGCCTGGGCACCGCCATCACCTTGGCGCGCAAGCATATGGTTGAACCTAAGGCTCTGGTGGCACATCACCTGCAAATTAAGACGGATCTTGAAGCAATCTGTGTTGACGATCAACGCCTGGCTCAGCTCGATGATGAGATAGCCGAAGCTCTTAATGAATATCAGCAGTGCTGCGAGCTATTATCCGCCAGCCGTAAAGAGGCGGCGCAAGAATTAAGCGAACTGATCGGCGCCAGTATGCATGAGTTGTCGATGGAAAATGGCCGCTTTGCCATTGCTCTCGATTTTGACTCAGCGCGCACACCCAGCCGCCTTGGTTTAGACCGCATCGAATTTTTGGTAAGCACCAACCCGGGTCAACCCATGCAGGCGCTGTCTAAGGTTGCCTCCGGCGGTGAGCTCTCGCGGATCAGTTTGGCAATCCAGGTGATCATCGCCCAGCGCGTGACCACGCCAACGCTTATTTTCGATGAAGTGGATGTAGGTATCTCCGGGCCAACCGCAGCAGCGGTAGGTAAGTTGCTGCGTCGCCTTGGCCAATCTACTCAGGTTATATGTGTGACCCACCTGCCCCAAGTGGCCTCCAGCGCCATGAACCAGTTCTTCGTGGGCAAACAGGTGGCCAATGATGAAACCTTTACACAAATGCTGGCGCTTAATAAGCAAGGCCGCGTTGATGAAATCGCCCGCCTGCTGGCCGGTGACAATATCAGTAAAACCACCTTGGCCAATGCCAGGGAGCTGATTGCAGCTCACGCTTAACATTATCAATGAGTAAAAACAGCGCATAAAAAAAGCGGGCTAATGCCCGCTTTGCTGCTTCCAAGGTTTATCCAAAATTAAACTTCCAGGTAATCCATAATGCCTTCTGCGGCATTACGGCCTTCAAAGATGGCGGTAACCACCAGATCCGAGCCCCGTACCACATCACCCCCGGCAAAAATTTTCGGGTTAGTGGTCTGATGCGTAAAGGCGCCCTGCTCTGGGGCATTAATGCCACCCCAGTGATTTATTTCCACACCAAAGGGCTCCAGCCATTCCATCTTATGGGGCTTAAAGCCAAAGGCCATCAACACCGCATCGGCGGCAACTGTATGCTCTGAGTCGGGAACTTCTTCGGCGCGATGACGGCCATTTTCATCGGGCTCGCCCAATTGGGTATGCACCATGCGAACGCCGCTCACCCGACCTTGCTCGTCCACCACTATGCCCTTAGGCTGAACATTAAACATAAACTCGACGCCTTCTTCCTTGGCATTTTTTACCTCGCGTTTAGAGCCGGGCATATTCTCTTCGTCACGGCGATAGGCACAGATCACCTGCTGCGCCTGTTGACGCACCGAGGTACGTACACAGTCCATGGCGGTATCACCACCACCGAGTACCACTACCCGCTTACCCTGCATATCAAGATAGGGAGCATCGCCCTCTTCATAGCCCATCACTCGGTTGGTATTGCCAATTAAAAATGGCAGGGCGTCGTGCACGCCTTCGGCATCCTCGTTTTCAAGGTTGGCACGCATACTTTGATAGGTACCGACGCCGAGGAAGACCGCATCATACTGATCGATGATCTGTTGCAGCTCGATATCCTTGCCCACCTCTGTGTTCAGACGAAACTCGACACCCATCTCGGTAAAGATTTCCCGACGTCGTTGCATCACTTCTTTTTCCAACTTAAACGAAGGAATACCAAAGGTCAGCAGACCGCCAATTTCCGGGTGACGGTCAAACACCACGGGTTTAACTCCATTGCGCACCAGCACATCGGCACAGCCGAGTCCCGCCGGCCCAGCACCGATAATGGCGACCTTTTTATCACTCCATACCACGTGCTTCATATCCGGTTTCCAACCCATGGCAAAGGCGGTATCGGTAATGTATTTTTCGATATTGCCTATGGTGACGGCACCGAATTCCTCATTCAGAGTACAGGCGCCTTCACAAAGCCTGTCCTGCGGGCACACGCGCCCACACACCTCGGGCAGACTGTTGGTGCGGTGAGAAAGCTCCGCCGCTTCGAGAATACGCCCGGTGCGAATAAGCTTTAACCACTGCGGGATATAATTGTGCACCGGACATTGCCATTCACAATAGGGGTTGCCACAGTCAAGACAACGATCCGCCTGAGAGTCGACCTGGTTTTGTGAAAACGGCTCATAGATCTCAACAAACTGCTGCTTGCGCGTAGAAATCGGCTTTTTGCGCGGATCGACACGCTGTACATCGATAAACTGATAAACATTCTGGCTCATACTTCCTCCTATTGCGCCTGCACTCGTAGTTCGGCGCTACTGCGGGCGCGGTGTCCCAACAGGCTATGAACATCACTGGAAATAGGCTTCACCAACTTAAACATGGGCAAGTAAAGATCGAAGCTGGCGAGGATGGCCTCGGCGCGCTGCGAGCCAGTCAGCTCAAGGTGCTCGGCAATCAAACCACGCAGATGCTCCTGATGAGTCGGCAACTGCTCCAGGCTCACTATCTCCACCAGCTCAGGGTTCATGCGCTTGGTAAAGTCATGTGCTTCATCAAGCACATAGGCAAAACCTCCGGTCATGCCAGCACCAAAGTTAATACCTACCTTACCAAGCACACAGACCACTCCGCCGGTCATATATTCACAACCGTTGTCGCCAAGACCTTCAATCACGGCGGTAACTCCGGAGTTACGAACGCCAAAGCGTTCACCAGCGCAGCCCGCGGCATATAATTTGCCGCCAGTGGCACCGTATAAACAGGTATTACCTACAATTGCCGCCTGGTGTGACTGGAAACAAGAACCCAAAGGCGGACGCACCACCAAACGGCCGCCAGCCATGCCCTTGCCCACATAGTCATTGGCATCACCGACAAGAGTCATTTCCAGACCACCGGCATTAAACACCCCAAACGACTGACCTGCGGTGCCATGCAATTCAATACGCAGCGGCTCTGCAGCCATGCCCTGGTTACCATGCTGGGCGGCGATATAACCGGAAAGCATGGCCCCTACCGAGCGATCGGTGTTACAGATACGCGTCACCAGATTGGCTCCGCTGCGATTATCTATGGCCTGCTTCGTCTTCGCCAACAGCTCTTCATTAAGGGCGCCGCGATAGTGCGAGGTATTAGGCATAGAACAATATAAGGACTGACCGCTTATATTTTTTGGTTGTGCCAGCAAGTGCGATAAATCCAGCTTTTGCTGCTTCGCCGTTTTGCCTTCGAGCGCCTCAAGCAAGTCGGTGCGCCCGATCAAATCAACCAATCGGGTTACGCCCAAGGAGGCCATCAATTCGCGCGCTTCCTGAGCGATAAACTTAAAGTAGTTCATCGCCATTTCCGGCAGGCCGTGATAGTGCTTGGCACGCAGGGTTTCATCCTGAGTCGCCACACCTGTGGCACAGTTATTCAAATGACAAATTCTGAGGTATTTACAGCCCAGTGCCACCATGGGGCCAGTACCAAAACCAAAGCTTTCGGCGCCCAAGATAGCCGCTTTAATAATGTCGAGACCGGTTTTTAAGCCGCCATCGGTTTGCAAGCGAATACGATGACGCAAGCCATTTTCAACCAGAGCCTGCTGGGTTTCCGCCAGACCTAGCTCCCATGGGCTGCCGGCGTATTTGACCGAGGTTAGCGGGCTTGCACCTGTGCCGCCATCGTAACCAGCTATAGTGATCAGGTCCGCGTAGGCCTTGGCCACCCCAGTGGCTATAGTGCCAACACCGGGCTCAGACACCAGCTTAACCGAGATCATGGCCTCAGGATTCACCTGTTTAAGATCAAAAATCAGCTGGGCCAGGTCTTCAATGGAGTAAATATCATGGTGCGGTGGCGGTGAAATCAAGGTTACACCGGGCACTGAGTAACGTAATTTGGCGATATAGGGGGTGACCTTTTCCCCTGGTAATTGTCCACCCTCGCCCGGTTTGGCGCCTTGCGCTACCTTGATCTGAATAACATCGGCACTGCGCAAGTAATGCGGCGTAACGCCAAAGCGCCCCGAGGCCACCTGCTTGATACGGGAGTTTTTCTCTGTGCCATAACGCAACTTATCTTCGCCGCCCTCACCCGAGTTGGAGCAACCGCCGAGGCGGTTCATGGCAATCGCCAGAGCCTCATGCGCTTCCGGTGACAGGGCGCCTATACTCATGGCCGCCGAGTCGAAACGCTTATACAGCTCCTCGGGTGCTTCTACCTCATCGATGGCAATGGCATTAGTGCCGCCCTTTAGCGCCAACATATCGCGAATGTTGGTGATCGGCCGGTTATTAACCAAGTCTGCATAACGCAGATAATCCTGATAATCGCCGGAGCGAACTGCTTTTTGCAGCGACTGGATCACATCCGGATTATAGGCATGGTATTCACCGCCATGAACAAACTTTAATAAACCACCGTGGGTCAAAAGCTTGCGCGCGCTAAAGGCAAGCTGACGCAACTTCAACTGATCCTGCTCGAAATCCTCAAAGCCGGCACCACTAATGCGGTTGGCAACGCCGTTAAAGCAAAGATCCACCACCTGCTCGCACAGGCCAACGGCTTCGAACAACATGGAGCAACGATAGGAAGCCACTGTACTAATACCCATCTTAGACATGATTTTAAGCAGGCCCTTGTTGATGGCGTTACGATACGAAAGTGTCACTTCGCGATAGCTCTTGTTAATGACCTTGGCATCGCTCATCGCCACCAAGGATTCATAGGCCAGATAAGGGTAAATAGCGGTGGCACCAAAGCCAAGTAAGACAGCAAATTGATGCGGGTCGCGGGCGCTGCCGGTTTCGATAATGATATTGGTATCACAGCGTAGGCTGTTGTTGACCAGGCGCTGGTGCACAGCTCCCACGGCCATGGCGGCCGGAATAGGCAGACTGTCCTGGCTGATATGTCTGTCGCTTAGCAGCAACATCACCACACCGGATTCGGCCTTGCGCTGGGCTTCATCACAAATGCGCACTAATGCCTGCTCCAGGGTTTCATCGGCGGTGTAGTTTAAATCGATTGAGCTATGGCTGTAGTGCTCATCATTGGCGCTGCGCAGCTGTACCATGTCGGAATACATAAGTATGGGGGTGTCAAACTGCAAGCGCTTGGCATGGCCCGTGGTCTCGTTAAAGACATTTTGTTCGCGGCCAATGCAGGTCGCCAAAGACATAACATGATTTTCCCGCAGTGGATCGATAGGCGGGTTAGTCACCTGAGCAAATTTCTGGCGGAAATAGTCGAACAGAGATCTATGCCCCTCGGAAAGCACGGCAAACGGGGTATCATCACCCATGGAGCCGGTCGCTTCCTGGCCATTTTCACCCATCACTCGGATCACCTGATCCAACTCTTCATTGGTATAGGCGAACATCTTTTGATAGATAAGCAGGGTTTCTTCATCGAATGAACGGTTACCCGCCTCTTTATCGCTCAGTAACTCAAAAGGCGTCAGGCGCCTAACGTTTTGCTCAAGCCATTGCTTGTAAGGATGGCGGGCTTTTAGATCCTGATCGATTTCATCGGAATGCCACACCTTGCCATGCAAAGTATCTATGACCATCAGCTCACCTGGGCCTACCCTGCCTTTTTCCACCACCTCATCGGCGGCATAATCCCAGATCCCCACTTCCGAGGCCAGGGTAATAAAGCCGTCCTGGGTCAACACATAGCGTGCTGGACGCAGGCCGTTTCTATCCAGATTACAAGCGGCGAAGCGACCATCCGACATCACTATGCCGGCTGGGCCGTCCCAGGGCTCCATATGCATGGAGTTAAAATCGTAGAAGGCGCGTAAATCCTCATCCATGGCGCGGTTTTTCTGCCATGCTGGCGGCACCAACATACGCATGGCTCGGAACAAGTCCATGCCGCCGGCCAAAAACAACTCGAGCATATTATCCAGGCTCGATGAATCCGAACCGCTTTCATTCACAAAAGGTGCCGCGGTCTGTAAGTCCGGCAACAGCGGCGAGGCAAATTTATAGGCGCGAGCTCTGGCCCATTGGCGGTTGCCCGTGATGGTGTTGATCTCGCCATTGTGCGCCAAATATCTAAACGGCTGGGCCAAAGGCCAGCGCGGTTGGGTATTGGTAGAGAAGCGTTGGTGGAACACGCAGATCGCCGTGGTCATACGCATATCGGCCAAGTCGAGATAAAAATTAGGCAAGTCTTCGGGCATCATCAAGCCCTTGTAGACGGTCACCAAACCAGACAAGCTGGCGATATAAAAATCCTTATCCTGCTGCAACTGCTTTTCGATTCGGCGCCGGGCGATATACAAGCGGCGCTCTAAATCCTTGGGCCGCCAGCCCTCAGGGGCACTGACAAATACCTGCACAAACTGCGGCAATTGCGCCAAGGCAATATCACCCAGATAACTGGTATCCACCGGCACCTCGCGCCAGCCCACCAAGGTCAGGGTTTCCTGCTCTAATTCTTTTGCCACCAGCGTCTTGGCCGCCTGGGCCTGGACGGGATCCTGACTTAAAAAAAGCATGCCGACAGCATAGTTTTTACCCAGCAACCAATCATTTTCTTTGGCAATAGCACGAAAGAAGCTATCGGGCTTTTGCATCAATAAACCACAGCCATCGCCGGTTTTACCATCGGCAGAAATACCGCCACGATGCTCCATACGCGCCAATCCGGTAATGGCGGTGCGAATAAGTTTATGGCTAACCTGACCGTTGACCTGGGCTATTAAGCCAAAGCCGCAATTATCTTTTTCTAAACTTGAGTCATATAACATGTTGGACCCCTCTCCCCATTGCTACTGCGTGCTAGCTTGGCAATTATTGACCCTTGCTGTGGTGCTAGCGGACCGTCAACGCTAACCCTTTGCATCTGGGGTGTCAACGAAATAACGAATACATATTCACAATCTTGAATATTTTTCATTATTTGTGATCACCATAAAAAGTAAACACCTTGTACTATTTATCCGCTTTATATTCGTTATTTTTAACATGACACCAGTGTCAAAATGAAAAAACGCTAAATTACGTTAAGGTAAACCTGCACTTTACGTTAACGTAAATGAAATCTCATAGTGAATAATTATTCACAGCGAGCAGTGGGTATTCACTGGTTTTTTAATTGTATGCAGGGCAGGCTTGTTTGAGTCGGGACATCAGTTGCGTACGCAACGCCTGTTTCTGCATCTGCGCGATCTCACTATTAATATCCAACATTAACCTTTGCCACTGAGGCCGCGCCGTTGACAGCGCAAAATACAAGGACTGCTCGGTGATAGCCGGTTGCAATACTCGGTAGCTATCGCTGGCGACATTCTGACGCTGAGCCAGGGTGTTTATCACTAGGGGATCGGCCACAATCAGGTTGACTCGCCCCGAAAGTAATAATTGCAGGTTCTGGCTGTCGTCTATGGCTTGCTGCACAATCACGCGACCACCGTCGAGCACTTTGTCAACCTCGGGTGCATTTTGGTAGCCACGTACCACGCCCACAGCATAATCGGACAAGGATTGAGGAGCCGGAGCCTGGGTGAGCTCGCTGTTGGCGGCGCTAATATAATGCACGGGAGTGTGGGCGTAAGGAGAGGACAAGGCTAAATGCTGTAAACGAGTATTGCCCAGCACCACATCGGACGGTGCCGAAGCTTCTATTTCATATTCGGGAGCGAGTATATCCACATGACCCAGCTCCGCCATACGCACAGCACGGGCCCAGGGTAAAAAGCGAAATTCGGGATTGTAGCCGGCCTGTATTATCACCGCCGCCATATACTGAAGCAGCCAGCCACCTTGGCATTCTTGCCGGCCTATATAGGGAGGCCAATCAAGAGTAGCTACCACCGCCTTGCGCTCTCGGCCGCCATCAAAACTCAGAGTCGCACCCTGCCACATACCGGTGTAACTGTAGTTCTGATTATCAAGTCGGTATTCCAGGGTTACTTGTGTCACCTTGTCTGCTGCTACGACCCACTTAAACGGCCAGCTTGTCGCAAGGAGTAACACGAGTATTCCCTGAATTCGCACTGAGAACATCACCCACTTCCATAGTCACCCATTAATGCCTAGATGAAAGTGTAATAGATGCTGGCGAGATGGAAAGAAAAGAAAAAGAAAAGCCGGCGACTGCCGGCTTAAGTATTATTTTTATCGTTTATCAACGACATAACCCTTGGTTGCGCCCAAGAGCATAGCCTGTTTGCTTATTCGGCGCTGTCCGCTTCTTTATATTTAGCAGCAGTTTCTTGAATAAGTGGCTGTAATTCACCGCGTTGGAACATTTCGATAATAATGTCACAGCCGCCGATCAACTCGCCTTCAACCCAAAGCTGTGGGAAGGTTGGCCAGTTGGCATATTTAGGCAATTCAGCGCGAATATCCGGGTTTTGTAGAATATCCACGTAAGCAAATTGCTCACCACAAGACATCAATGCTTGTGAAGCCTGCGAAGAAAAGCCGCAGCTTGGTAATTTAGGCGAACCCTTCATATAAAGCAGAATCGGGTTTTCGGCAATTTGCTGTTTAATCTTATCAATGGTTTCCATTAACAACCTCTATTTCAATTTTCGATGCTGGTTTGTATTGAAAACCACCACCGCGACCACAATGTTTAGGGTATGTTAAAGCAAACGGCCAACGCTGGATAGTTTCCCAGGGTAAACGCATGAGCTATTTTTCTCGCAAAGTTAACGAAAAATAGTGCCATGCTTGCTAACATTGGTAAAAGCGAGAATAGCTTACACTTCTTAAAGCGTTGCTGTTTGTTTAAACTTGAGTAAAATACTCGGGAATTATAGTACCACTATAAAGGCTTTCAGTACACCGAGCGCAACGTGCACCCGGTTAAAGCCCATTTTCAAATAAAGACAGATGGAGAAAAACATGGCATTTGAACTACCGTCACTACCTTATGAAATCAACGCTCTTGAGCCGCACATTTCTCAAGAAACTCTTGAGTACCACCACGGTAAGCACCACAACACTTACGTAGTAAAGTTAAACGGCTTAATCGAAGGTACTGATTTCGAAGGTAAATCACTAGAAGAGATCGTATGTTCATCAGAAGGCGGTGTTTTCAACAATGCTGCACAAATCTGGAACCACACTTTCTACTGGCACAGCCTATCTCCAAATGGCGGTGGTGTAGCAACTGGCGCAGTTGCCGATGCTATCAACGCTAAATGGGGTTCTTTCGAAGCCTTCCAAGAAGCTTTCAACGATAAAGCAGTTAACAACTTCGGTTCAAGCTGGACTTGGCTAGTTAAAACTGCCGACGGTTCTCTAGATATCGTTAACACTTCAAATGCAGCGACTCCGCTAACTGAAGCTGGCGTAACTCCTATCCTAACTGTGGATCTGTGGGAACACGCTTACTACATCGATTACCGTAACCTGCGTCCTGATTACCTTAAAGGTTTCTGGGCACTAGTTAACTGGGATTTCGCGAACCAAAACTTCGCTGCTTAATCGCCAGACAGTCATGTTAAGGTGAATTAATTTCACCTTGACTAAATGACAAAAAAAGCCTTGTTGTCGGTGTACAACTGGGCTTTTTTTATGCCCGAATCCAACGCCAATCCAGAGGACTAAATTCCTAATATATTTCGCAAATTTTTATAACACTGTCTACGCTTTAAGTAACCGAGTTGCATCTTTGCCTTTCATCTTAGCTTCGGGTTCCTTGGAGGTCGCTATGACAATATTTGAGCATTATCAATCTCGCTTTGAAGCATCCCAAGAAGAAGAATATAGCGTTAGCGAGTTTTTAGAGTTGTGCAAACAAGACAAAACGGCCTACGCCACGGCCGCTGAAAGACTACTGACGGCCATAGGCGAGCCGCAGATGATAGATACCTCGCAAGACTCGATACTCAGTCGCCTCTTTTCCAACAGGGTGATCGCCCGCTACCCGGCATTCAGTGAGTTTTATGGTATGGAAGATGCCATAGAGCAAATAGTGTCTTACCTTAAACACGCCGCGCAAGGCCTTGAAGAGTATAAACAAGTTCTGTACTTACTTGGCCCAGTTGGTGGCGGTAAGTCATCCATCGCCGAAAAATTGAAATACCTGATGCAACAGGTGCCGATTTATTGTTTAAAAGGCTCGCCGGTTAATGACCATCCATTAAGCCTTTTTAACGCTATGGAAGATGGCGACCTGTTAGAGAACGAATACGGCATCAAAAAACGTTACTTGCGCACCATAATGTCGCCTTGGGCGGCAAAACGCTTAAAAGAATACAATGGCGACATCAGCCAGTTTAGGGTGGTTAAGCGCTACCCCTCTATTTTAAATCAAATCGCCATCGCCAAAACCGAACCCGGCGATGAGAACAACCAGGATATCTCGGCCCTAGTTGGCAAGGTCGATATTTCGTAAACTAGAGCATTTTGCCCAAAATGATCCCGATGCCTACGCCTATTCCGGCGCTTTATGCCTGGCCAACCAAGGCTTGATGGAGTTTGTGGAAATGTTTAAGGCGCCAATCAAGGTGCTGCACCCACTGCTTACTGCAACCCAAGAAGGCAACTATAACGGTACCGAAGGCATTTCGGCCCTGCCCTTTAGCGGTATTATTCTCGCTCACTCCAATGAGTCAGAATGGCAAACCTTTAAAAACAACAAAAACAACGAGGCTTTCCTCGACAGGGTTTATATCGTTAAAGTGCCCTATTGCCTGCGCGTTACCGAAGAAGTAAAAATTTACGATAAGCTATTACAAAACAGTGAGCTATGCGACGCTCCATGCGCCCCAGGCACACTCGAGACTTTAGCCAAGTTCTCAGTTTTATCCCGCCTTAAAGAGCCGGAAAACTCCAGTATTTATTCAAAAATGCGGGTTTATAACGGCGAAAGCCTCAAGGATACGGATCCCAAGGCCAAATCCTATCAGGAATATCGCGACTACGCTGGCGTCGATGAGGGGATGACCGGGCTGTCGACACGTTTCTCCTTTAAGATACTGTCCCGGGTTTTTAACTTTGATCACAGCGAAGTGGCGGCCAACCCGGTGCATCTGTTTTATGTGCTTGAGCAACAAATCGAGCGTGAACAATACAGTGCCGAGGTACAAGAGCGTTACTTATCGCACCTTAAGGGCTACCTGATCCCGCAATACGTTGAATTTATCGGTAAAGAGCTGCAAACCGCTTATTTAGAGTCCTACTCCGAATATGGTCAGAATATTTTCGACCGCTATGTGACCTATGCAGACTTTTGGATTCAGGATCAGGAATACCGCGACCCGGATACGGGGCAGCTATTTGACCGTGCCGCTCTGAACGCCGAGTTGGAAAAAATTGAAAAACCTGCGGGCATCTCCAATCCTAAGGACTTCCGCAACGAAATCGTCAACTTTGTCCTGCGGGCACGGGCGCACAACAATGGCAAAAACCCCTTGTGGACCAGCTACGAGAAGCTTCGCACCGTGATAGAGAAGAAAATGTTCTCAAATACCGAGGATTTGTTGCCGGTTATCTCCTTCAATGCCAAAACCTCGGCGGAAGATCAGAAGAAGCACGAAGACTTTGTAAATCGCATGGTAGCTAAGGGCTACACCCAGAAACAAGTAAGGCTGTTATCTGAGTGGTACTTGCGCGTACGCAAATCACAATAACGCCTTTGAAGTAAGTTGAGGGGAATTTTATGGCGCACTTTATCGATAGGCGCCTGAACGGCAAGAATAAAAGTACGCTTAATCGTCAACGCTTTATTCGACGCTATAAAAAGCAAATTAAGGAAGCCGTTTCAGACGCCATAAACAAACGCAGTGTCACCGATGTGTCCAGCGGTGAGAGCATATCCATACCCGCAAAGGACATCAAAGAGCCGGTGTTTCATCAGGGCAAGGGCGGCTTTCGCGAGCAGGTGCACCCGGGCAATGATCAGTTCAATACCGGCGACAGGATCAAGCGCCCTCCAGCAGGGCAAAGCGGTGGCGCCGGTGAAGGCGAAGCCAGCGACCAAGGAGAAGGCACGGATGACTTTGTGTTCTCCATCTCCAAGGACGAATATCTCGACCTCCTTTTTGAAGATCTAGAGCTGCCTAACTTACAGGAAAACAGCCTCGACAAGCTGGTGCAGATGCGCACCCACAGGGCCGGTTTTTGTAGCGATGGGGTGCCAAGCAATATAGACATTATCCGCTCATTGCAAAGCTCCTTAGCGCGCCGAGTGGCCATGACAGCAGGGAAAAAGCGTGAGTTGGCCGAACTCAAACAAGAACTTATGCACCTAGAGCAACAACCTGTGCCGGAGCAAACTCGTATCAATCAATTGCTGGTGCAAATAGAAGAGCTGGAACGCCAAATTTCGGCCGTGCCCTTTATCGATAATTATGATCTGCGCTTTCGCAACTATGAAAAGCGCCCCCACCCCACCTCCAAGGCGGTGATGTTTTGCTTGATGGATGTGTCTGGATCCATGGATCAGGCCACCAAGGATATGGCAAAGCGCTTTTATATTCTGCTCTACTTATTCCTGACCCGCACCTATAAAGACATTGAGGTAGTGTATATACGCCACCATACCCAGGCCAAGGAGGTCGATGAGCAGGAGTTTTTCTATTCTCAAGAAACTGGCGGCACCATAGTTTCCAGCGCCCTAAAGCTGATGCACCAGATCATTGCCGCCCGCTATTCCTCCAGCGAGTGGAATATCTACGCCGCCCAAGCGTCCGATGGCGATAACTGGGCCGATGATTCCCCTCAATGCGCTGAGGTACTGAGCAACAAGATTTTACCCATGGTGCGCTACTACGCCTATGTGGAGATCACCAATCGCGCCCATCAAAGCCTGTGGCGCGAGTATGAACAATTAGCGGCGCACTTCGGGAACTTTGCCATTAAGCACATTACCTCGGTGGAAGACATTTACCCTATCTTCCGCGAACTCTTTAAAAAAAGTGCAAGCACTACGGCGCAACGCGCCTAGCATAAGGGGTGACTATGACCAAGCCTTTAAGTGACGGCCCAGATTGGACTTTTGATTTACTGGAAGAATATCGGCAGGAGATCAAACGGGTCGCCGAGCACTATAAGCTCGACACTTACCCCAATCAGATTGAAGTGATCACCGCCGAGCAGATGATGGACGCCTACTCCAGCGTCGGCATGCCCATAGGCTACAACCACTGGTCGTTCGGTAAGAAATTTATTCAAACAGAGCAAAACTACCGCCGTGGCCAAATGGGCTTGGCCTATGAAATCGTTATTAACTCCAACCCCTGTATTGCCTACCTGATGGAAGAAAACACCATGGCCATGCAGGCCTTAGTGATGGCCCATGCCTGTTATGGCCACAATTCCTTTTTTAAGGGGAATTATCTGTTTAAAACCTGGACCGACGCCGGCTCCATTATCGATTACCTGCTGTTCGCCAAAAACTACATCGCCGAGTGCGAGCAAAAATATGGCATAGATGAGGTAGAAGATATTCTCGACTCCTGCCATGCACTGATGAATTATGGCGTCGACCGCTATAAGCGACCGCAGCAAATATCCCTGTATGAGGAGCAAAAGCGCCAGCAGGAGCGCGCCGATTACTTGCAATCTCAGGTCAATGAGCTGTGGCGTACCATTCCCACCAGTGAACAACAAAAAAGTAAAAAGCGCCCGCGTTTTCCTTCAGAACCGCAGGAAAATATTCTCTATTTTGTCGAAAAAAATGCGCCTCTCCTGGAACCCTGGCAGCGCGAGATAGTGCGTATAGTGCGCAAAATATCCCAGTACTTCTACCCGCAAAAGCAAACCCAGGTTATGAATGAAGGCTGGGCCACCTTCTGGCACTACACCCTGTTAATCACCTCTATGACGAGGGCAAACTCACCGATGGTTTTATGTTCGAGGTGCTGCAAAGCCACACCAATGTAATTTATCAGCCACCCTACAACAGTAATTATTACTCCGGCATCAACCCCTACGCCTTGGGTTTTAATATGATGGTGGATATTCGCCGTATTTGTGAAAATCCGGACGATGAGGACCGTCAGTGGTTCCCCGAGTATGCGGGCAGTAATTGGTTGGAAACCCTGCATTTTGCGATGCAGAATTTTAAAGATGAGAGCTTTATCAGCCAGTTTTTATCACCGCGGCTCATTCGTGAATTCAAACTTTTTTCCATTGTCGATGACAGCCAGCAACCGCATTTAGAAGTCGCAGCGATCCACGATGAAAACGGCTACCAAAAAATTCGCCAGGCGCTGTCAGCACAATACAACCTCAGCAATCATGAGCCCAATATTCAGGTCTATAACATTGATATTCGTGGCGATAGGTCGCTAACCCTGCGCTATATCCCTCATCTTGGTATTCCATTGGCCGAATCCAAGGATGAGGTGCTTAAACACCTGCACAGGTTATGGGGCTTCCCCGTGCGCCTTGAGCAGGAAAACGCTGACGGTAGCATAGTCAAGTTAGGCACTTGCCCCAACTCAGAGTTGGAACTCGAGCACTAAGTCGAGAATAAACGAAGAAATAAAACGTCTAGATTGTCGGTCTGTAATAGAGTCAGACATTCTCAGTCATGGGTTGCGAGCATAAGTTTTACTTCTCAGCCTGTGGGCAAAAGCGGGCGAGTTACGGCTGCGCGACACTGGTGTTTTCATCACTTAGAATACCTGACACCAGGGGCTGAGAATGGTATGAAATGATAATTACCGCTTATTTTACAAAAGCTAACCACAAATAGTGGTATTAACATTACTCAATTTAAATATAGACTGGCTCTATCAAAACAATTTACAGCATACAGATTAAAATTAAGGCAAGAATATGATAAATAAAGTATTGCTCAGCGCCCTCGTGCTGGCTTCCAGTGTCAGCTACGGCGCCTTCGCAGAACAAAGCACCACCATCAACACCCTGGATGCCAATAAGGTTACAGCCAAAGGCAAGCCCGTGGTACTGCTCGGAAATGGTGTAGCCGTTGGTCAAAAGGCTCCTGATTTTCGTGTTGTCGATAGTGCATTCCAGGCCAAAGGCCTGAGTGATTATCAACAACAGGCAGTACTGCTAAGCGTAGTGCCGAGCCTAGACACTGGGGTGTGCAGCATTCAAACCAAACATTTTAACGAGCAGGTGGCGGCCAATTACCCGCAGGTAGCCATGCTCACCATCAGCACCGATCTGCCCTTTGCGCAAAAACGCTATTGTGCCGCAGAAGGCATAGACAAGCTGGAAACCTTATCCGATGCTGTGTGGCGCGATTTTGCCGAACACTATGGGCTGCTTATTAAAGACATGGGCATTTTAAGCCGAGCCGTATTTGTCCTCGATAAAGAGCACAAGGTGGTTTACAAGGAATTGGTCAGTGAACTCTCACAAGAGCCGGACTATAAAAAAGCCATCGCCGCTCTAGATTCACTTTAATATCCGCGGTAAAAATCAGACATTAAAAAAGCGCCCGAGGGCGCTTTTTTAATTACCAGTTCTGCAACTGCGAATAGGCAAGCTCGACCAAGAGCTCGATATGCTCGGCATCATCATTCAGTGCTGGGATATAACCCAAATGCTCACCGCCCGCTTCGGTGAAAATCTCGGCATTTTCTACCGATATTTCCTCCAGGGTTTCCAAACAATCGGCGGCAAAGGCCGGGCACACCACCTGCAGCTTCTTCACTCCGGCTTGACCCAGTTCGGTTAAGGTTTTATCCGTATAGGGCTGTAACCACTCCTCTTTGCCAAAGCGCGACTGAAAGGTCATCAGCCATTGCTCATCGCTGAGCCCCAACTTCTGTGCACAGCGCTCGGCGGTAAACTTGCAGTGCTCGTAATAAGGGTCGCCCTTATTCACACAGCGCTTAGGGATACCATGAAAGGAGAAAATCAGCTTTTCTGCGTCACCATGAACTTGGCGGTATTTGGCAATAGACCCGGCCAAGGCATGAATATAGCTGTCGCGCTCATAATAATGCTTTAAGAAACGGATCTCGGGAATATTACGCACCTTAGCAAGATGACGGTTTAGCTTGTCGAATACCGCCGCCGTGGTGGTTGCCGAATACTGAGGATATAAAGGCAAGACAGCTATCTTGTCGATGCCGCGAGCCTGCATATCAGCAATTCTGCGTTGAATGCTGGGCTGGCCATAAGTCATGGCATAGTCCACATGAATAGACTGACCACTTTGGCTTTGAATGGCTTGCTTGAGGGCCTTTGCCTGACGCTCGGTAATGACCCGCAGCGGCGAGCCTTCACTTTGCCAGATAGAGGCATAGGCCTTGGCCACCTTAGCTGAACGTGTGGGCAAAATAATGCCATTGAGGATGATGGACCACAGCAAAGGCGGGATCTCCACCACTCGGGTATCCGAAAGAAACTCTTTAAGGTAAGCACGCACCGCCGCGGCCGTCGGTGCCTCCGGAGTTCCCAAATTGACCAACAACACACCATAACGACTGGCTGGCTGCGTCAAAGCTAAAGACATAAACTCATTTCCTTTCGTTGCAAGGGTCTGTTGACCTTTGTTGTTTGTTTCTGTAGCTGTTTGTAACGTATTTATACAAGGCGGCACATGTGTGGTGTAGTTATTCTACATAAACATGTGCCAACACGGGAGAAATAGGCTTCAAGCGCTGCCCTAGGGGTTCTTCTAAACGCCCTCTGCTCTTTGTTGCTCGTTACCGACATAGAATAACTATGCTGCATAACGAGCGTCGCGATCAGAATGGGTTTAGATTGAACATAAAGTAAACCGCAAAGATAAACAGACCCTAGGATACTGATTATACCGATAAAAGCAGCGCTAGGATCAAAAAACCGCCTGACGGCGGTTTTTGTTTTTTCGGCGCTTAACCTAGTAATTCAGCTAGTTGCTGACTTACGGTTTCAACCGCCTGAGTACCATTTAGCTTGTGGTACTGAGTGTTGCCCGCATCGGCTTCACCTTGGTAGTAATCAACCAAAGGCTTGGTTTGGTCGTGGTAAATAGCCAGACGCTTACGTACCGTTTCTTCGGTGTCGTCATCACGGATGATTAGGTCTTCACCGGTCACGTCGTCTTTACCTTCCACCTTAGGCGGGTTGTAAACTACGTGGTAAACACGGCCAGAGCCTGGGTGTACGCGACGACCGCCCATGCGCTCGACGATCACTTCGTCGGCAACATCAAACTCGATAACATGATCAACGGCAATGCCGTTTTCTTTCATGGCATCGGCTTGTGGAATCGTGCGCGGGAAACCGTCAAGTAGGAAGCCGTTTTCACAGTCGGCTTTAGCTACACGCTCTTTAACCAGACCAATGATAATATCGTCAGACACAAGTTGGCCCGCATCCATCACTTTCTTCGCTTCTAAACCAAGCGGCGTGCCTTCTTTAATAGCAGCACGTAGCATGTCACCGGTAGAAATCTGTGGAATGCCGTACTTGTCCATTAAAAACTGAGCTTGCGTGCCTTTACCAGCACCGGGTGCGCCTAATAAGATAATGCGCATAATCATATCCTCGTGTCTGCGTTATTGGGGTCATAAAATAAACTCAAATTTTTTCACAAGGACGAGTGTTACTCAAGGATAAAAAGGTAAAACTTTCGTCCAACATGGTTAACAGCCGATTTAGTGACCAGCCGGGCATAAAAAAGCCCGGTTATTTCCGGGCTCTTATGTTCGTTGTTAAACGATTTACTTATGCATCGCGCTCAGCTTTCAAACGAGCTAGGCGACCAACCTGATGAGTCGAGGTTAAGAAAGAGTAGATAGGCGCCAAGTAACCGCGCTTACGTAGCTCAAGGAAGTCCTCATCGCTAAGCTCTTGCAACTTCTTCTCATCGATCAGGTGGATACCCGTGATGTCTTTTTTCTCGCCCTTGATATCAACGGTTAGCGTTTGTGCTACCAGTAGTTCTTTATCGGCAAGGTACTGAGTGAAGGCATCGGTTACACCGCTGAACTCGATAAAAGAAACCAAAGCTTCTTTACGACGCTTAAGGTATTCCGTCTCTTCACCGTTTTCGAATAGGGCATTGCCTTCTTCTTCGCCAACTAGCGGGCTGGCTTCATCGATAACCACACCGTATTGCTCTTGCTCTGGGTGCTTAACCAGACCTAGTGGGTAGCGAGTAACCGCTAGCGGGGCAAAAGCTGCCTGCCATTGGTCGTCTTTGATAAACAGGTTTTCGCCCGGCTCAAGACCGAATAAGGCAACCGCTTGGAATTTACCAGACTCATTGTTTTTTACGAACGCCAGTGGGAATTCATTGGCGATACGACCAAACTCGTGCGCCACTACCGGCACTAAATGCTGAGTTTTTAAAAATTCGATGTTAAGGCCAGGTTTAATTTTTGTGTTGGCATGCTTTTCGTTATGCAAAGGCTGTACTTGTTGTTCCGCCATGATACTGCTCCATACTATTTACGTATTTATTACTTGTTGTGGCCTAAGGCTATCGGTTTTGTTGACAAAAAGAAAGTGAAAATACATTAAAGTTTGATGTACCCTTTTCCCCCTATTTTGGCGGTTCGGTAATGCCCTAGCCCTTGGTTAGACTTGTTTAAAACGCCGCAAATTAAGGGCATAAAAAAAGCCAGTGCTCAAACACTGGCTTTTTGCTGTAGCGCACAGCTTAATTATACCAATTCACTTAAATAGCTAATCATTCTAGCGGGCTAAATATCATGCTCACAGCGTTGGAATTTTTCTATGTAGAATAACTACATAAGAAAAAATCCCGCCTTGTTATCACATCATTTATCCAGCGCTATATCTGCTCACATACTTAACAGAATTGGTATTAGAATCGGAACTGTAAACCAAGCTTATAGCGAGCTTCGCCTTCGAAGAACCACGCCGGGTAGCCGTCTTTCAGCTCAGGTACTACCTGAGCATCGCCTTCGGCTACACCGATTTGTACACTGTCTTCTTCGGTCAGGTTCACGGCTTCAAAGGTCACATCCAGGCTGTCGGTCACCGAGTACTTGGCGCTTAAATCCAAAGTGCCATAGTCCTGGTGCTCACGGTTGCCATAGAAACCAGGCAACTCACGGATCATGTACTCAGAGCGCCAGTTATAGGCAAGGCGTACGTTAAAGTCGTCTGTCTCATAGTAACCAACCAAGTTAACCGTGTGATCCGATGAATCGGTAAACACGGATACACGATCCGGGAAGTTTTCCGCCGGTGCCGATGAATCTACTAAGGTGTAGTTCACCTGGTAACCGAAGCCATTGTCAAAGCCGTCCTGCAATTGCAGCTCAAGACCTTGAATGTCACCGCCGCTACCTGTGCCCATGGTGGCTATGGTCCAGTTATCTACGCCCGAATCGTTATCAACAATACCTATGCCTTGGTTAAGCACTTGATCGGTTTTAGTAAAACTAGAGATATCCTTGATAAAGTAAGTGGCGCTGAACATGGCGTCGTTATCGAAATAGTACTCGATACCAAAGTCCGCCTGAGTTGCCTTGAATGGCTCAAGACCGATATTACCTTTTTTCAGCACTTCGTTACCCGAGGTACCGTCGTTGTAACCGGCCAAAGTGGAAGCTGAGAACATATCCGCGTAGTTAGCGCGTGACATAACCTGGGCCGCCGACACGCGTAAGATCACGTCTTCGCTTAGGTCAAAGGCAATGTTCACACTCGGCAAGACTTCATCATAGTCCGCCTTGTCGGTGCTCAGAGTATCCGCATAATTGCCCATGGCATCGAGATCATAGTAGTCAGACTCGGCATCGGTAGACACATAACGCACACCGATATTACCGCGCATCCCTTCGGCTTCAAAGTCGGCCATTAGGTAAAGTGCCAGGTTTTCTTCCTTTATGGTGCCGTAACCTGAGCGATAAACGTCAGAGGTATTATCAAAGCTGGCAATTGCCGCGTAACCGTCGGTGATCATGGCATCCAAGTTTGGCTCTGGCAAAGTAAAACCTGCGCCCGATGAAACCGTGCCTGAGTAATAGTGATCGGCGCTCTTAGCGGCGATATTATCAATCAGGTTTGCCGAATAGGTCAGCTGCTTAACCTCATGATCAGCCCAGCGTACACCTGTTTTAATAGCGGTAATGGCACCAAAATCTACCGGGAAGGTGAAATCCACCTGGGCATAGGTTTCTTCGTCCGAGTTGGGTTGTTTCTTCAGTGACCAACCTGCCGGCGACAGCTCGCCGTTAAAGTCGCTGGCATCAAACTCTTTATTGGCGATATCTATCTTGATCACATCCCCGGTAGCATCATAGGTGCCCGCGAAATCCGCCGGAGTGCCCAACCAGAAACCATAGTTTGAAGTCAGGTTGGTACCACCGTCCGACTGGGTATTACCGATACGGCCGGTTACTTCGAAGTTGTCGGCCACATATTTAAAGTCAAAATCAACCGTATCTGAGGTCATTGAACCTGCACGAGCCCAGGTTTGCGCCCAGCCCGGGTTAGTATCATCGGCACTACGACGATAGAAAGTACAGGTACCCGAAGCATTGGTTTGCTCACAGGCCGCGGCTTTGTCATCCGGGAATACGGCGAACAGCGAAGTGTTGGCGTTGTTTGCTTCAAGTTCCAGGCTCATGATATTTAAGCCTAATTCAAGGGCATCGCTTGGACGATACTGGAAAGCGGCATTGATTGCGGTGCGCTCACGCTCTTGCTGGAAGGTAGTAGGAACTATCTCACCCCAGCCAACTAGAGATTCGATGCCGTTACGCTGATAGCTGGTTTCCGAATAAGCTGCGGCTACTAGGAAGCCAAAGTCTTCGTTGTCGTTTTTCCACGAATAAAGACCCGATACATCCGGATCCGTCTCTTCGGAAATAGTGCCATAGTCCGCCTTGATGCCACCGAAAATGGTGTTGGCATCTAAGTCCAGCGGCTTGCGTGTTTTCACGTTCACCGTGCCGCCGATGCCGCCTTCTACTGTATCTGCTTGTGAAGACTTACTTACTTCAATGCCGCCAACCAGCTCAGGTGGTAACAAGGTGTAGTTAAAGCTGCGGTCGATTGACTGCTGATCATACCAACCTGTTGATGCCACCGAGTGACCATTAAGTAAGGTGCGAGTCAGCTGCGCCGACGCACCGCGAATAGACACCTGTTGACCCTGGCCAAACTGGCGGTTTACCGAGATACCGGAAATACGACCCAGGGCTTCACCCACATCGCTATCTGGAAATTTACCAATATCTTCTGCGGATACGGCATCGACAACCGAATTGGCGAAACGCTTGGTGTTCATGGCCGCCGCAAGCGAGCGACGAATACCGCGAACTTCAATTACTTCAACATCTTCTTTTACTTGTGTTTGTGTATCGGCCGCCACGGCTACACCAGAAAAACCGGCGCCGAGCGCGAGAGTAACGTTCACTGCTAATAAGCTTTTCTTAAAATTTTTAGCTAACACAGGATTCCCCTTTAATTATTCTTGAATCATTTTATTGATTATCAAATCACTTCTGCCCAGTGATGATGACAACGCTGTCATCTAGTAACAAACCTTACACTCAAAATTACAAATTCGCTACATTTTTTGTCTTTTTAGTTTAAAAAAAGTACTAATAAAACTGTAACAAACTGATTTTATTTGATTTAACTATGAGCTATTAGGGGTTTGTTGGATTGAATCGCGGCGAATATAACACAAATACTAGAGCAAGAGTAAAGTACGCGATAAGTGAAAGTTAATACGCGGTTGCAAGAGCTGATCACAAAAGGATATCGAAATGAAATAGGTAAACCTATGGCCATAAAAAACGCAGCCTAAGCTGCGTTTTCTGTATTTTAAAGGCCAAGCCTTACAGGTAATTATTTACGGAGCCCAGTATACTTCCAGTTCGATGTCTGGATGCTGTAACACAGCGCGCAAAGGCATCGCCTGCACATCACCACCTGCTTTGGCTTCTTTGTAGACAGCCAGTTTTTCCTCGCCGCTGATCAACAACTTAACCACTCGCGATTGGGCGATAGCATGAAGGGTAAGAGTCATACGCTCGGTGATAGCACCGGTCACTTCGCTTTCGATGGCATTAATCGCACACACTAATTGCTGTGAAGATAAGCCTGTTTCTAAACCTTCGGCGTGAGGAAATAAAGATGCGGTATGGCCATCCGGACCCATGCCCAAGATGGTGACATCGAACGGACGCTGGATCTGTGCATACATTTGCTCACACTGCTCAACCCCGGCCTCGGCGGTTTCAGCGCTATTTTTCATAGTGATAAAGTTGGCGCTTGCCGCCTTATCCTGCAACAAGGTGCTGATAATAAAGCTTTCGTTGCTCTTATCATGGTCGGCATCAACCCAACGCTCGTCAACCATGGCCACATCAACCTTGTCCCAGGCAATATCCAGGCCCGACAGATATTTATAGGCCGGTGCCGGTGAAGAGCCGCCGGATACCATTAAAGACGCACGTTGACGCTCAGTTAAAGCGCTGGTTAAACGCTCCGCCAGCGAAGCTGCCAGGGCCTGTGTCATTTGCTCTTTTGAATCAAAAAAATGCTCTGTAATGGTCGCCATTATGCACCCTCTCCTGTGTTGAACCAACGGTGATTAGTTTCGGCCAGCAGTTCATCGGCATCGACTGGGCCCCAAGTACCGGCACGGTATAAAGCCGGCGCGCCTTTTTCCTGCCAGCGCTCAATAATAGGGTCGATCCACTGCCAGGCTTGACGTACTTCGTCACGGTGAATGAACAGAGCTGGATTATTGGCCGCAGCATCGAGCATCAAGCGCTTGTAGGCATCGGAGTGGAAACCTGAGCCATAAGACTCGGATAATTCAATGTTCAAGGTCACCGGCTCAAGTTGCATCTCAAGATTGTCCAAACGCTTTGACATCAGGGTTAATTGAATGCTCTCTTCCGGCTGTAAACGGATCACCAAACGGTTAGGCTGAATGGGGCCAACACTCTCATCATAAACATTATGAGAAACTGGCTTATACTCAACCACGATTTCGGCACAACGTTTTTTCATGCGCTTACCGGTGCGCAGATAGAATGGCACACCCGCCCAACGCCAGTTATCAATATGCGCCCTAATGGCGACAAAGGTTTCGGTATTGCTTGGGCCGTCCGCGAGCTCTTCAAGATAGCCCGGGACTATTTTGCCGCCAAGATCGCCGGGCACATACTGGCCACGAACGATATTGTCATCGACCTGCTCGGCCACCAGCGGACGCAGCGCCTCAAGCACTTTTAATTTTTCGGTGCGAATGGAGTTGGCATTGAGCTTATGCGGCGACTCCATGGCCACCAGGCACAGCAACTGCAACAAGTGGTTTTGTATCATATCGCGCAGCGCCCCGGCCTTGTCATAGAAGCCAGCGCGGCTCTCCAGACCTACTGTCTCGGAAATGCTGATTTGAATATTATCTATGGTCTTGGCATCCCACAGGTTCTCAAATACTGAGTTAGAGAAACGCAGCGCCATCAGGTTTTGCACCGTTTCTTTACCCAGGTAATGGTCGATACGGAAAACTTGCTCTTCGCTAAAGTATTGCGCGATTTTCCCATTGATCTGCTCGGCAGACTCACCACAATAGCCGATTGGTTTTTCCACGACCACACGCGAGGTGTCGGTGATAAGACCCTTGGTGGATAAAATTTCACAGCAGGTACCGTAAACGGCTGGCGGCAGAGAAAGATAGAAAACACGTGATTTATCTTCATCATGCTCATTCAGAATGCTGTTCAACTCATCCCAATGCTCATCGGCCTCGGTTACATTGATCAGCACGGGTACCAGGTAGTTGGCAAAAGCCTGCCAGTCTTTGTTATTGTATTCGCCCTGGCTCAGGTGCTCTTTTAAAGCTGTGTGAGCTGTTTCAATGTATTCGTCACGCTGTTCTACGCTGCGTACGCTAGGTAAGATCCGCGTTCCTTGTGGCAGGTTCCCTTCCTGATAAGCGCGATACATGGCCGGTAGCAGCTTGCGCAAAGCAAGGTCGCCACCACCACCAAAGATTATGATATCAAAAGGATTTAGCATGATTTACTCTCTACCTGTTTACTGTGTGTTCCGACAAGCCAGCAATGCCGAGCCTGTATAGGGCATATTCGTTGTTCTTATTGGGAATTATAACAAGCCCACGGCCTGTGACCCTGATGTTGGTGCGCACCCAAGGGTGCGTCTAGCCCTTAACGCCAGACGAATTCTTAGCGGCGAAAAAGGCAAAGCTCCGATCCTAGACAACTAGCTATCGGAGCTTGGGAATAAATGAGCTTTAGGGTCACTGTAATTCCTCTCACAAAAATACAGGCCCCAAAGACTCCAGCGCTACCCGTTCAAAGGTATTCTGTAAGCCGTCCCATCATGGGATAAGCGCCACTCGGCTTTGCTGACGATGCAGCTAAATCTGTTATCGGCGTTTATTCAGATAATACGCCATCAGTCCCTGCGTTGAGCTATCGTGCTCCCCAACACTCTGCGCCCGCAGTTCCGACTCGATATTCTTTGCCAGTCCCTTGCCAAGTTCGACGCCCCATTGATCGAAGGAGCAAATCTGTAAGATGATCCCCTGCACAAAAATCTTATGCTCATACAAGGCGATTAAGCGCCCCAGCGCTCTCGCATCCAACTTATCTAAAATAATAGAGGTTGTTGGCCGATTTCCCGGATGCAGCTTATGAGGGATCAACTCTTCTATTTGTTGCTCACTGACACCCTTTTGCAGCAAATCGGCACGCACCTGCTCGGCGTCAACCCCGTTCATCATGGCCTCGCTTTGAGCGAAGAAGTTCGACATCAAAACATGGTGATGGCCATCAACCTCGGTCTGCGGCTCGACCGACGCAATAAAGTCCGCCGGCACTATAGTCGTGCCTTGGTGTAGATACTGGTAAAAGGCATGCTGACCATTAATGCCCGTCATCCCCCAGATCAGCGGCACCGTGGTATAAGGCACAGGTTCACCGGCAAAATTTACCGCCTTACCATTACTTTCCATTTCCCCTTGCTGCAAGTAGGCAGGCAACATATGCAGGGCTTGATCGTAAGGCAAAATAGCCTGGGCTCTATGATCTAAAAAGCTGGTATTCCAAACGCTCAACAAGCCCATAAGCACCGGGATATTGGCGTTTAACGGGGCCTCGCGGAAATGCTCATCGATTTCAAAGGCGCCGGCCAGCAATTCACTAAAGGCGTTAAAGCCAAGATACAGGGCTATAGGCAAACCTATCGCACTCCACATCGAAAAGCGACCACCAACCCAGTCCCACATAGTGAATACGTTTTCATCGGCAATGCCAAAGGCTGCAGTTTTTTGCAAATTGGTGCTCACGGCAACAAAATGCTTGGCCACAGCGCCATCATTTTTGGCCGCCTCTTTTAACCAGCGTACCGCGGTGGCGGCGTTGGTCATGGTCTCCGAGGTGGTAAAGGTTTTCGACGACACCACAAACAAGGTAGTTTCTGGGTTGAGTTGCTTTAATACCTGAGCTATCTGCACCCCATCAACATTGGAAACATAATGTATGTTGAGGGTATCATCGGCATAGCTTGCCAATGCTTCTGTCGCCATTTGCGGGCCAAGATTAGAACCGCCCACACCAATACTGACTACATCACGAATGGCTTTATCGCTATAACCGCGCCATTGACCACTGCGCACCTTGTCAACAAAAGCGGCTACTTTCGCCAGTTCCTTGTGTACCTGTTCAACAACATTGACGCCATCAAGATTAATAGCCTGAGTGCCTGGGTTACGCAGTGCCGTATGCAAGACCGCGCGTTGCTCGGTAAAATTGATCTTGTCACCAGCAAACATCTTGTCGCGCCACTGAGCCAGGTCGCATTGCTCCGCCAGCTCAACCAGGGTGTCGCGTACCTGTACATCTATCAGTTGTTTGGAATAATCAAACAGCACTCCGGGAATAGCCAATGACAACTTATCGAAGCGGCTTGCGTCCGCGGCAAACAGGTGTTTTAAGTGGGTGTTTTTTAACCCTTGGGCCTGCTTTTGAAGCGTTTGCCAGCTCGTTAATTGTGAACGACTTGCTACCATTGTTAATTCCTTACCTTTCCAACTAGATTAATAGACTCGCGACCGTTGCGCGCGAATTCACTCACTATCACCACATTTTTCTTTATTTTTGTGAAAGTACGAGGACAAACCCACTAATCTTGCGTTTAAAATTGCCATTTTCGGTAAACGTTAAGTTAAAATGACAACGCTGTCAAACTGCTTATTTGAAATTTTATGGGCGGATCATAGCGCATATTTTCGTCCTTGACACCGGTATCATTAGGAAAAATTAAAATTATTCCTGCTAATTATTTATAACTTTAGATACACTCAATGAAAACTTGACCTACAGTCATTTTTCTTTGGAAACAGCGAGTGGGAACTGGCAAAACTAGGAAGCGAATAGACCTAAGCTTTACTCGATTCTCTGCTGTGTACAGTACCATCTAGGTCACTAATTAGAGACGCTAATTAGATAACAAATACGGGCACCGCCAAGCGCTGCCAAAATAATAAGAAACGCTCATGAAAGTAACCATAAATGACGTTGCGAAACTGGCCGGGGTGTCAATGAAAACGGTTTCGCGGGTAATCAATAACGAGCCTTCGGTGCGCAAAAAAACCCATGACCAGGTCATGGCCGCGGTAAAAGAACTCAATTACCAGCCCAACCTGGCCGCCCGCAACCTGGCCGGTACTTCCTCCTACGCCATAGGTTTAGTTTACGATAACCCTAACGCCTACTATGTAATCGACATGCAAAACGGTGTTTTGTCGCGCTGCCGCCAGGAAGGCTATGAGCTGGTGATCCATCCCTGCAGCTACGCCGACAGCGATATGAAAACCGAACTGAAAACCATGATCCGCCGCTCCCGTATTGCCGGACTGGTGCTCACCCCGCCTTTGTCGGAACAACAAGACCTTATCGATGAACTCGATGAAATGAATATGCATTATGTGCGCATTCTCTCAGGTCGTGGTGATAACAAGGACAACAGCGCTTGTATTTATGTTAACGACTATGCGGCGGCCTACGAGATCACCTCTCACCTGTTGCAGCTTGGCCATAAGAACATCGCCTTTATTTGCGGTGATCAGGGACACAAGTCCACCACCGAGCGTTTGGCCGGCTACCAACAAGCTCTGGCAGACAATCAGATTCAGGCCAGCGAAGCCCTGCTCTTCCGCGGCGACTATTCCTTTGAGTCTGGCGTAAAGGGGGCCAAGGAACTGCTCAAAAACGACAATGCCCTTGGCATCACAGCCGTGATGGGCGGTAACGATGAAATCGCCGCCGGCGCCTTGTTTGCCGCGCGCCTGATGAATATTGCCATCCCTGACGAACTGGCTATCACCGGCTTTGAGGACTCACCCTTTTCCAAACAAACCTGGCCCAAGTTGACCACGGCTCATCAGAATAATGACGAGATCTCCCAGCATGCGGCACGACTCTTGTTCAGTAAAACCCGAGGCGCACGCAATCAGGATAAAGACATCACTCGTATCTTCACCCCAAGCCTGGTGATCCGCGGCAGCTCCGACGCCAAAACCGCCTAAGCACAAACATGGCGGTCTCGGCCGCCACTCTCTCGCGATTGACCATCCTCGCCTATTGACCATCGCAATGGTTGTGAAATGGCCGAGAAATAAGGATAATAGTTCGGTTCTTTTCAGCTTCTTGGGTGCCTATGACGGAATATCTCTTACTGCTTGTCAGTACCGTGTTGGTCAACAATTTCGTATTAGTACAATTTTTGGGTTTATGCCCCTTTATGGGCGTGTCCAGCAAACTGGATACCGCCGTCGGCATGTCACTGGCCACCACCTTTGTACTGACCCTGGCGTCCGTCACTAGTTACCTGGTAAATCAATATATTCTGCTGCCTCTTGAGCTGACCTTTTTGCGTACCATGAGCTTTATCTTGGTGATCGCCGTGGTGGTGCAATTTACCGAAATGGTGGTGCAGAAAACCTCACCCACACTATACCGCTTACTGGGTATCTTCTTGCCGCTCATCACCACCAACTGTGCGGTGCTAGGTGTCGCCTTGTTAAATATCAAAGAGCAGCATAGTTTTGTCGAGTCGGCCGTTTACGGCTTCGGTGCCGCGGTGGGCTTCTCCTTGGTCTTGGTGCTGTTTGCGGCAATGCGCGAGCGCTTAGCCGGTGCCGATGTGCCTGTGCCCTTTAAAGGCGCGGCCATTGCCATGGTCACCGCTGGGTTAATGTCTATGGCCTTTATGGGCTTTAGCGGATTAGTTAAGTTTTAATGATGATTTTATTTTACGCCCTCTGTGCCTTAGGGCTCCTAGCGTTAATCTTCGGCGTCATCCTAGGTTTTGCCGCGGTGCGTTTTCGCGTTGAAAGCGACCCCATAGTCGAGCAAATCGATGCCATTTTGCCTCAGACCCAGTGTGGTCAGTGCGGTTATCCAGGCTGTCGTCCCTATGCCGAAGCCATCGCCAATGGCGATGATGTCAACAAGTGCCCGCCCGGTGGTGAAGCCACGGTTAAAAAATTAGCCGACCTTATGGGCGTTGAAGCGACCCCGCTCGCAGGTGGCGAACAGGCCGAGCCGGAGAAGAAAGTGGCCTATATTCGCGAAGACGAGTGCATCGGCTGCACCAAATGTATTCAGGCTTGCCCGGTCGACGCCATAGTTGGTGCCACGCGACAAATGCACACGGTACTGATTGATGAATGTACCGGCTGTGACTTATGTGTCGACCCCTGCCCGGTGGATTGCATCGACATGGTGCCGGTAGCGCAAACCAAACAGACGTGGAAATGGCAGTTGCAAGCCATCCCCGTGACACAAATTGATTAAGAGGTGCAGTGTTGGACTCTTTATTAGCTCGTATTAGTCGCGGACAACTTTGGCCAAGCCCAGGTGGCGTTCACCCGGCGGTAAACAAAAGCCAGTCAAATTCGTTGCCTATCCATATTCTGCCGCTGCCGCCGCGCCTGGTGCTGCCGGTAAAACAGCATATAGGGGCGCAAGGACACCTGCTGGTGAATGTCCATGAGCAGGTGCTTAAAGGCCAGGCATTAACCAAGCCTCATGCCAACTGGTCGGTGCCCGTGCATGCGCCAACCTCTGGGCGAATCGTCGATATTACTCCTATGCCCTCGGCACACCCGTCGGCATTGCCGGAGCTCAGCATTATTATTGAGCCCGATGGCGAAGACCGTTGGTGCGAGCTAGTGCCCCACCCTAATTACCGCGAGCTGACTGCCGAGCGTTTAATCGACATACTGCATTTTGCCGGTATTTCCGGCATGGGTGGCGCAGGCTTCCCAACCTATATTAAGGCTTCGACCAAGCAGCAAATCGAGGTGCTGATCATCAACGGCGCCGAGTGCGAACCCTATATCAGCGCCGATGATGTGCTGATGCAGGCGCACAGCGACGAAATCGTGCGCGGTATTGAAGTACTGCGCCATCTGTTACAGCCCAAGATCACCCTGATCGCTATCGAAGACGATAAGCCCAAGGCAATAGCGGCCATGGAGCAAGCCTGTGCCAGCATTGAAGATATGCAGGTGCGCGCCATCCCCACCAAGTACCCATCCGGCGGGGAAAAACAGCTGATCCAGATCCTAACGTCAAAAGAAGTGCCCGCCGGCGGCATTCCCGCCGATATTGGCGTGCTGGTGCAAAACATAGGTACCATGTACGCGGTGCAACAGGCGGTTGAGCTGGGTAAGCCACTGATTGAGCGTGTGGTCACAGTTACCGGTGACACCCTGGCCGAGCAGCGCAATGTTTGGGCCTTGCTGGGAACCGAGGTCAAACACCTATTGGCGCAACAAGACTTTACTCCGGAGCCGATGCAAAGGGTGATTATGGGCGGCCCCATGATGGGCTTTACCCTGCCCACGGTACGTATTCCCGTGGTGAAAACCACAAACTGTATCCTGGCGCCAAGTGAAGCCGAGATGCCATTCCCGGGTGAAGAGCGTGCCTGCATTCGCTGTAGCGCCTGCGCCGATGCCTGCCCGGCTTCCTTGTTGCCGCAACAGTTGCAATGGTTCGCCAAGACCAAGGAATACAAAAAGCTCGAAGAGCACAAGCTATTCGACTGTATCGAATGCGGTGCCTGTGCCTATGTCTGCCCCAGCGAAATCCCACTGGTGCAGTATTATCGCGTGGCCAAAGCGGAAATTCGCGAACAGCAGATTGAACAAATTAAATCGGACCGTGCCAAGGAGCGCTTTGAAGCCCGTAAGGAGCGCTTAGAGCGCGAACAAGAAGAACGTCGCAATCGCCATAAGCGTCCTAGTCGCAGCAAAGAGCAAGACACGCAAAGCAAAGAAAAGGTGGCCGAAGCCCTAGCTCGGGTTAAAAGCAAGCAAGCCGATAAAGGCGCTGACAAAGACAAGGTCGCCGCCGCCATTGCCCGTGCTAAAGCGAAAAAGGCAGGCGAACAGCTTGAACCGGATAACAGCGAAGTAGCGCAGGAGCGCGCCGCCCGTAAAGAGCAGGCACGCTTGTATAAAGAGCAAAAGCAACAAGCGGATACTGCCGAGCCGGTCGCAGCAGACGATAAAAAAGCGGCGGTAGCCGCTGCCATAGCTCGTGCCAAAGCGAAAAAAGCAGCCCAGGCTGCAGAAACTGAGGCGCCAGCGCAGGACGATAAAAAAGCCGCGGTAGCCGCTGCCATAGCTCGCGCCAAAGCGAAAAAAGCGGCGCAAGCCGAAGATGCTGACGCACCGGCGCAAGACGATAAGAAGACTGCAGTAGCCGCCGCAATTGCCCGTGCTAAAGCGAAAAAGGCCGCACAGGCAGCCGAAGCCGATGAAGCAAAGGTAGAGACAAACGATGACGCAAACTCGGCCGCAGCACCACAGTCCGAGGAAGATAAAAAGAAAGCCGCCGTCGCCGCTGCCATAGCTCGTGCCAAAGCGAAGAAAGCGGCCCAGGCTGCAGACGCCGCTAAAACCGAGACTGCTCAGGGCGAAGCTACGCAGGACAAGCCTAACGAAGAAGCGACAGCCTTTGATGCGCAATCTTCGGCGGAAGATAAAAAGAAAGCGGCGGTTGCGGCAGCCATAGCTCGTGCCAAAGCAAAGAAAGCGGCCCAAGCTGCAGACGCCGCTAAAACCGAGACTGCTCAAGGCGAAGCTACTCAGGACAAGCCTAACGAAGGAGCGAAAGCCCTTGATGCGCAATCGTCAGCGGAAGATAAAAAGAAAGCGGCGGTTGCGGCAGCCATAGCTCGTGCCAAAGCGAAAAAAGCGGCGCGCGATGCCCAAAATAAACCAGATCAAGAGGATCCATCATGAATCTCAATATGATGAGTTCACCTTATAAGCACAGCCATAAATCGCTCACAAGTGTGATGATGTTAGTGACCCTGGCTGCGGTGCCGGGAATATTGGCGCAGTGCTACTTTTTCGGCGCTGGGGTGCTGATCCAGCTGGCATTGGCCCTGGTGTGTGTCACCCTGTTTGAAGCCGGTGTGCTGTATTTGCGCGGCCGTAAAATTTGGCACACCCTGCAAGACGGCAGCGCCTGGTTGACCGGACTGTTATTGGCGGTAAGTATTCCTCCCTTGGCACCTTGGTGGGTGATAGTGATCGGCACTTTCTTCGCCATCGTCTTTGTTAAACAGCTTTATGGTGGCTTGGGTGGCAACCTATTTAACCCGGCCATGGCGGGCTATGTCTTGCTGCTGGTTTCATTTCCGGTGCAAATGACCTCCTGGTTACCGCCGGCAGAATTGATGCATCATCAGGTCGGTTTGCTTGATGAGCTAAGTATGATTTTCAGCAACTATAGCCAATCTGGATACAGTTTGGAGCAACTGCGCTCCAACGTCGATGGCATTACCATGGCCACGCCCTTGGATACCCTGCGCACCGATGTCAGCCATGGTTTGACCGTGGCCGAGAGCATGACAAAGCCTGTTTTTACCGAGACCGCCGGCTTGGGTTGGCAATGGGTTAACGCCGCTTATTTACTTGGTGGCTTATTTTTACTGCAACAGCGGGTGATCAATTGGCATATTCCCGTGGCCATGCTCGCAGCCTTATCCCTGTGTGCCAGCATCGGCTATATCTTCGATTCAGGCAATCAGCCCGGCTTAGCATTCCACTTACTCAGTGGCGCCACCATGCTGGGCGCCTTCTTTATCGCCACGGATCCGGTATCGGCATCTACTACCAATCGTGGCCGCCTGATTTATGGCGCCGCCATTGGCGTGATCGTTTACCTGATCCGCAGTTTCGGTGGCTACCCGGATGCGGTGGCTTTTGCCGTGTTACTGATGAATATGGCGGTACCGCTGATTGACCATTACACCCAACCGCGCACCTATGGCTATGGAGCAAAATCATGATCCTCTCATCTATGGGAAAAAATGGCGCCATTTTGACCGCCTTTGCGCTGCTCACCACAGGTGCTGTGACCCTGGTCCAGCAATTCACCGCACCTAAAATTGCCATTCAAGAGAAAAAACAGCTACAGGGGCTGCTGCATCAAGTACTTCCCGAGTCTGCCTATGACAACGAATTGTATCTGGATTGCACTCAGATAAGCAGCCAGGAGCTGGGCCCACAGCCTAGCTATACCGTCTACCGGGCCCGACAGCAAGGCGAGGTGGTGGCCTTGGTGATGCAAAGCACGGCACCGAATGGCTACAGCGGCAATATCGAGCTGCTCAGCGCCATCTACCCCGACGGTACGGTAGCGGGCGTGCGGGTTACCAAACACAACGAAACGCCCGGCCTTGGCGATAAGATAGAAGCCAAACGCAGCGAGTGGATCAACAGCTTTAGCACCCAACAGGTGCGCAGCCAGGATGACAGACGCTGGGCGGTGAAAAAAGACGGCGGCACCTTTGATCAGTTTACCGGGGCCACCATAACCCCGCGCGCCGTGGTAGGTGCGGTAAAAAATACCGTGCTCTATGCGCAGCGTAATTTCAATACCCTGGCCCAGGCAGAGAATAGCTGCAACCCGGGAGAGTCATAATGAGAGATTTCAAAACCCTTTTTAAAGACGGTGTCTGGGCCAATAACCCGGCCCTGGTTCAGCTGCTTGGCCTGTGCCCGTTGCTGGCGGTGAGCAGCACCATCACCAATGCCCTAGGTCTTGGCCTTGCCACCCTGCTGGTCTTGGTGGGCTCGAATGTCACCGTGTCCCTGGTACGTAACTGGGTGCCTAAAGACATACGTATTCCCGTATTTGTGATGATCATTGCCGCCTTTGTAACCATTATTCAATTGCTGATGAATGCCTTTACCTTCGGCCTGTATCAATCACTGGGTATTTTTATTCCCTTGATCGTGACCAACTGCGCCATTATTGGTCGCGCCGAGGCATTCGCCTCAAAAAATAGCCCCCTGCTCAGTGCCTGGGATGGCTTGATGATGGGTTTTGGCTTTGCCCTTATTCTTTGCGTATTGGGCGCCATGCGCGAATTGATTGGCCAAGGCACCTTGTTTGACGGTGCCGATTTACTCCTTGGCCCTTGGGCTCAAAGCCTGCGCCTGGACATCATTCATTTTGATAATCAATTTTTACTGGCTATTTTGCCGCCCGGTGCCTTTATCGGTTTGGGTTTATTGATTGCCGCTAAAAACCTCATTGACGCGCAATTAAAGGCAAAGCAACTGGCACCGGATGCCGAGCAGGTAAAAGGGCCTCGCGCTCGGGTTACCAGCTTAGACTAGCGTCCACGCGAAACTGTATAAAAATAACAAGGGCAGAAAATGAATAAAGAAAAACGCCGCCTGATTTTAGAGCGCTTACGCGAAGCCAATCCGCACCCGGAAACCGAGCTTGAATACAGCTCGCCGTTTGAGCTGCTGGTTGCCGTTACCTTGTCTGCGCAGGCTACGGACGTGGGCGTTAACAAAGCTACCCGCAAACTTTTTCCGCGTGCAAATACGCCTCAAGCCATTCTTGATTTAGGCTTAGAAGAGCTGCGCGAAGCCATTAAAACCATCGGCCTGTTCAACTCCAAAGCCAATAATGTCTACAAGATGTGCCAAATTCTGGTGGAGCAGCATGGCGGCGAAGTACCGGAAAATCGCGAGGCCTTAGAAGCCCTTCCAGGCGTAGGCAGAAAAACCGCTAACGTGGTCCTTAATACAGCTTTCGGCTGGCCAACCATAGCCGTCGATACCCATATCTTCCGCGTCTCTAATCGCACTAAATTTGCCATGGGCAAAGACGTGGTAGCGGTTGAGCAAAAGCTGGAAAAAGTGGTGCCCAAAGAGTTTAAGGTCGATGTGCACCACTGGCTTATTCTCCATGGCCGTTACACCTGTGTGGCGCGTAAACCGCGCTGTGGCAGCTGTATTATCGAAGACCTATGTGAATTTAAGGATAAGACCGAGTGACCATAGGCTGCTTTTAGTGATACGTCCCAAGCTTGAGCTAGCTAAAACGTGTAAATGACACTTAGACCTACCTCAGCTTCATAATTATTGCGAGCGATTGGGCTATCTCTAACTTCACTACTATAGTATTCAAAAAGTGCTTCACCATATATTTGCCAGTGCTTATTGATATTATGTCGGTAATTATAATCAACACCAACCGAACGTATTCCTCCGCTTAGGTTGGTTTCTGCCAGGCCTGATGCAGCCGATTGTTTTGCATCTATACCAAAACCTTTGTTAGCGTAATCGCTGTCATGAACAACTACAACCAAATTAATCTCTGAACCCGTGCCATCAACTTGCTCCCCAAAGCGGCGACCCACGCCAAATAAACCTAAACTTCCCTCATCACTTGCCACCACACGGCCTACTAACCAATATCGCCAGTCGGAGGTGAATGAGCGGCGGGCTTGAAACACTAGTTCAAAGCTTTCATCTTGGTCACCAAGACCGTCAAGTCTACCATCATCCGAGTCACCTTCTTCTCGTCCTTCATCAAAACCAACCGAGGCATCTAGCAGCCAGTTTTCAGCAACAAGACTTCGCCAACCAAGTGCTTCTCCTGCAAAGTAATATATGTGGTTACCGTCTCGCCACTGCACAGCACCAGCAGGTTGGATTTCAAATCCAAATTCGTCTGACCCTTCGTACGCAGACTCATATTCAACACCTAACCCAAGTCCTAACGCCCACCCATCTTCCCCTCGGGTAAAATCATCTACCGAAGGTAAAGGCACTAAAGCGGGTTTGTTGTCTTGTGCTATTGCTGTATTAAAGAAGGGCAGTTGTATTAGCAAGGCCAAAAGTAAGCTTTTAATATTTTTCATTTGGTTACCCTGTATAAGTGCTGGTAGATATACCTAGTAACCTTAGTTTACGCGTGGGCTTAGTGAAAGGTTCACATATTCTCGTTTTATGTTTTAAAGTTATACCGACCTATTATCACAGACTAAACTTACCTTTCGCTATTGGCACAGAACAGCTATCGATAGTTAAACATACTTTTACATCTACCCTTTTTTATCCTTTTTTGCTGGCCGACCATAGCCGTGGACACCCATATCTTTGCGTTTCAAACCGTACCAAGTTCGCCATGGCAAAGACGTGGTGGCGGTTGAGCAAAAGCTAGAAAAACTGGTGCCGAAAGAGTTTAAGGCCGATATGCACCACTGGCTTATTCTCCATGGCCGTTACACCTGTGTGACGCAAACCGCACTGTGGCAGCGGTATTATTGAAGATTTGTGCGAGTTTAAGGATAAGACGGAATAGCTGAATAAAGAGCGCAGCAGCGGCAATCGCCAGGCCCTTTTCACTAATCCAGCTCGGTTAGACCTAAACTGATCGCCGCTTTAATCAAGCCGGCAAGATCATGAATGCCTAGCCTGTTCATAATTGAGCTGCGGTGAGCCTCAACGGTTTTTAAACTGACATTGAGTTCACTGGCGATGTACTTGGACGAGTGCCCTTCTGCCACCAGCTGCAATACCTGCCTTTGCCGCGGTGTAAGCAGCTCTTCTTGCTCCGCATCCATGTACTCTAAAACATCGTCCACGGCCTGGGCACAAATGCCTTTTGATAAATAGCGCTCATGCTTCATCACCGTATTTATGGCCACCAGCAACTCTTCAAAGGCAGAGTCTTTCAACACATAGCCGTTGGCGCCGTTAAGCCAGGCTCGGGCAACATACTTTGGCCAGTGATGCATGGAGAGCATGATTACTTTGCCCTTGAATCCCGCCTTTCGCGCACTGGCGACCACATCCAACCCATTCATCGTTGGCAAGGTTACATCCAGCAGGGCTAATGCCGGTTGCTGTTCGAGTATCAACGCCAACGCGCCATCGCCGGACCCAGTTTCCAGCACGGGAACATCTGGGAATTGTTGTTGAATCAAGCTCTTTAAACCCGAGCGCACCAATTCATGGTCATCAGCCATGATCAAGCTTTCTATCGCTGTCATTGTAATGGGATCCTTGCTTTGATTTTACAGCCTTGGTGGCGCCCTGCGTTGATAGTTAAATCGCCTTTAACCTGGTATAAGCGCTCGCGCATCCCCAGTAAGCCAAGATGCTTGCCGCTGCGAATGCATTGCTCAATGTCTTTTAGCTCAATGCCAACGCCATTATCGGCCACCGTCAGCACCAGGTGCTCTCGCACCCGTGTCGCACTCACCTCTATGGTACTGGCATTGGCGTGCTTTAAGGCATTATTCACCGCCTCTTGAATCACCCTGAAGGCCAGCTCACCGTGGTGGTTAATGCTTGACTCCAGATCAGGCTGTAAATACACACAGAGCCGTGTGTTGGTTCGCTTTTGTAGCTCTATAAAGTATCTGTCCAAGGCCGCAAACAGCCCTAATTCATCAAGCATGGGGGGTCGCAGGGACTGGGTTAAGTCACGGGTTTGGCTGATAATTTTATCAAGCAAGGACACGCTGCCCGCGACTTGAGCACACAAGTCGGGGCTTTGCTGTTGCAAGTTAAGCATTTGCAGACCGAGTTTGCACGCCGTCAGGTTTTGCCCTATTTCATCATGCAACTCCCGGGATATGTGCCGTCTTTCTTGCTCCTTTGCCTGCTGCTTTAACGCTTGCAAACGCAATAAATCCTGATTGCGCTGATGCAACCTTTGGGTGCGCATTTTGTGCCACCACCACATGGTTACAAGCGCCCCACAGACTAGGATTACAACGAACCAGAGTGTTTGCCACCAGTGTGGGTTTACCTTCACAAGCAGGGGCTTGCTGTACTGCCATCGGCCGGTGAAGTCCCGGCTACGAACCTGGATTTGATAACTTCCCGCAGACAAATGATGCAGCAAGAATTGCTGGGTTGCACCAATGGCTTGCCAGGCTTCATTGGCACTGAGTCGATACTCATATTCCTTAGTGCCTACGCCATAATCCAACAAGGCAAAATCGAGTTCGATTATGCTTCTTGGGCCCACCGACAAAGAACTATCTGTGGTGAACTTCAACGTCTTATCTTCTTGCTTCACCTTTGCATTTAAAAGCAGCGAATGTTCAACGTCTGCAGGCATTTTTGTATGCTTGTTAATTCGTATCACGCCCTCGAGCCCACCGAAAAAAAGCGCATCCTCGTTTTGAGCGCTGGCGTGGGCATTAAACTGGGGGGTGCCTACCAACTCATCGATTGGATAATTGACAACATCATCACGACTTGGGTTTAGCCGTGAAAGTCCCTTGGCAGTGGCAAGCCAAACACTGCCATCACTGTCTTCCTCAACGGCTAAAATAATGTTTGAGTTTAAGCCCTGCTCCTCGGTGACCTTGTGTAGGCTGGTACTTGAGCTCGTATTGGTTAGCTCAAAGACTCCACCACCACGTGTTGCAAACATGATGTTGCCATTACTCAACTTAGCGATTGCTGTTACATTAAAATGTGATGCACTGCCACTGAGCGAGTCCAGGTGTTCACATTTTAGCGGTTTTATCTCACAGCGACTGAGGCCATTGGAGCGGGTACCCACCCAGAGATAGCGCCCATCTCTTTGCAGCGTCGTGACATAGTCGCCGCTGAGTCCCGAGTTAGGCATTTCATGCTCGTTGAAGCCTATCAAGAGCTGAGATTTTCCCGACCAAAGCATCAAGCCTAAACCACCACTGCCAAACCAGACATCGCCCTTGTCGTCTATGTGTAAGGCGTTTACATAGCCAATCTCTGTATGGCGATAGCGAGCAATTTTCAGCAACTGCTCGGTATTCAAATCGATAGCCCATAACCCGACCGTGGTGCCCAAATAAAGCCTATTTCGTTCGGTATCAAAATCGACGGCCAGGATGCCAACCTTGGTTATCTCTGGGTATTGCTCTCGTAAACGCTGGAACCGAGAGGCGGATATCCCTTGAACACTTCCTTGGTCCATTCTCACCAATGACTCATCGCCTTGGGTTACCATCAAGCCAGCACCAAAGCTACCGAATATAGGGTCTCCATTGTCAACAATATCCACACTGGTGATATTGGTCAGATCGCCCATCACATCCGTGCGCATTAGCCGTGCATCAAGGTCGTTATAGTTAATTCTTGAGCTGTACAGGCCTTTACTTAAAGTGGCTATAAACAGCTGAGATTCGTATAGGGCCAAACTGTAAATGGGCACCGCGGGCGTCTGCAGACGGGAGCCCAACTCGCTCGGATTAGCGGCGCTCAGTGAAGCAGTTTGAATATCATAGACGAAGACACCGTCATTGAGTGTGGAGACAAAGACTTTACTCTCATCTAACGCCAAGTCGGTCACGGTTCCAAGCTCTTGTCCTGGTTCAGACGACAGGGTCACCGGCTCTAGTTGCTTACTGACGTAGTGATAGCGATACAAGCCGGTACGAGTAGCGAATAGGAACAGCTCTGACGACAATTGTCTGACTGCAAACACCCCATCACTGTTTTTAAATGTGGTGTAACGACTCAACCAGATTTGTTCAAAGTTATCCTGCTCGGGGTTATAGACAGACACCCCTCCGCCTAAGGTCGCGACCCATACCCTTTGGCTATCATCGACAAATAATGAATAACCGTAGTTAGCGGAAACACTCTGAGGATCAGTTGCTTTATGAAAATACCGCGTAAACGTACCACTTTGAATATCAAAAAGATTTAGGCCGTTTTGTGTGCTCACCCAGGCGCGGTCCTTGCCAACGAAGGCGACATCATAAACGGAGTCATTGGACAAAGAATTCGGCGAAGATGTTTGCCTAAAGCGCTGCACCGAGCCCGTTTTTGGGTCAAAGATATTGAGCCCTCCCGAGTTCGTGGCTATCCATATATTGTCCGACATATCAACGGTCAATGAGCGTATATCATCGTCGGACAAGCCATCCTCAGAAGAAATATGCTGCAGGCGACTACCATCATAGCGATACAGCCCCTCACGAGAGGCCAACCACATCACTCCTTGGCTATCGAATTCAATATCGATTATTGAACCCAGATCAATGCCAACATGATGAAAACTTAGACTCGCAAAAGCACTTTGAACACTCAGTGCAATGACAAAAAATGCAACAAACTTCAATATTTTTTCTACAAATAAAACAATCGAGAAACAATACCTCGCCCATGGATTCAGGGTCAAGAGGCTAAATTCGGTACATTTCATACTAGGGTTTCCCCTAATACCCTCCTGAAAACCAAGTTGTTATAACCCTTATAAGTGAATGCTTATTCACCACCAACTAGAACAATCCTCTAATCAACAGGATGGAAATATGAAACGTCATAACAAGGTTTTTGCTAAAACAGCTTTAGCTACCTTAACGGCAATGTATGTAGCGAGCCTTGGTGCTACTACCTTGCCTTCAGCGCCAAATTCGGCATTAAAAGTAGATAAAATCGAATTTAACTCTCAAGCCATTGCAGCTCGTATGGAAGCGCAAAAGGCCAATATTGAAGAGCCATCACTGCTTCAGGGCAATGGTCGTAATGTGATGATTCGGCCACCACAAAAATTTGTTGCTGGGCCTGATGATGCCCCGTCGCATACTTATTTAATTCGCCTTCGCGATACGCCGGCAGCCTTGCATAAAGAGCTTCAGCAAGACGGCTCACAAACCGCTTTATTCGCTGCCAATACGCTTGGCGCCCGCCAGCAAAACCCACTGGCTAAGCCTGAAGTAGCGAACTACATTGACTCGTTGAAACAAAAACAAACAAGTTTCGTTTCAAGCGTTAAGCGCCAAACCGGTATCAATATCGCGGTCGAGCATAGTTTTCAAATTGCTATCAATGGTATTGCCTCACACTTAAGCACCGCCGATGCAGAGCGCCTTTCGAAGCTGCCAGAAGTTGCCAGTGTACGCGCGGTACAAACCTATGATCTGCTGACAGATACCAGCCACGGACGCATTGGCACAAAAGAAGCATGGGCGAACACTCAGTATGGCTCGAGCACGGGCCTAAAGGGTGAAGGCATGCTCGTTGGCGTGGTTGATACGGGTATTAATCCAGAACACCCTATGTTCCAAGCCACGGGCGATGACGGCTATACCGTAATGAACCCACTGGGCAGTGGCAACTACCTTCACGATTGTAAAATCGACGGCTATGAAGACCTGTGTAATGACAAACTTATCGGTATTTGGTCACACCCAGATATTACCTCGGCGTACAGCGACCCTGAAGCTGGGCCTTACGGTGAAACTCGTCCTGAAGTGGGCTTGGACTTCAATGGCCATGGTTCCCACACCGCAAGTACCGCGGCGGGGAATATTGTCTATAACGTAAAACATAAACTGCCTGCACTGGCTGCTACCTCACAGGGCATCGAGACAGGTATTACGTTGGATCAAGTATCCGGTGTGGCCCCTCATGCCAACATTATTTCATACCAGGCCTGTTTACCCGGTCAGGTCGGTGCCTTGGATAAATACATCGGCTGTCCGACCGTACCCCTGGTTGCCGCAATTGAACAAGCGATCATTGATGGCGTAGACGTTATCAACTACTCGATCTCCGGTGGTTGGGATCCCCACAACGACGACGTAGAGCTGGCCTTCTTAGCCGCTCATGAAGCGGGCATAAACCGTGTCGGCCTCTGCCGGTAACGCCGGAACCTATGGCTCCGTGCAGCACGTCTCTCCTTGGGTACTATCCGTAGGCTCAACACAAACGGGCCGTTCGTTTTCCATCGCCCAATCATCTCGCGCTATCAACCTAGAGGGAGGCATTACTCCTCCTCGCAGCTGGCGTACAGATATCTACGGGACATTCTTAAGTGACATTACAGGCCCTGTGGTACTGGCCTCGGATTATGGCAACGAATTCTGTGAACAGCCCTTTACCAACACCTTTACCAATGGTGAAATCGTGTTCTGCGCCCGCTCAGATAGCAGCAGTGAAAATGGCGCCCTAGCCGACAAAGTAAAACATGCTAAAGACGCAGGTGCTGCGGCTGTAGTTGTTTACAACACTGAGTCATCGAACGCCAACATGCACTATACCTTGGAAACCGACATTCCACTTGGCATGACACCTCTAAGCAACGCTAACGAATTTGTCGCCTGGTTGAGCGAAGGCACGGATCATCGCTTAACGATCCCTAAATCAAATAACACCATTAAGCATAACGAAAACATGGTCGATGCCATGTCTATGTTCAGCTCTATCGGTCATGCTGCGGTGCCCCAATACCGTGAAGCTACGGCGCCGGGTATTGCCGCTCCGGGTTCGGATATCCTTGCCGCAGACACCACAGATCAACCGTTTACTTATGGTGCTCAGGTTGCGATTGGCTCAATTGGACCGGCAGATTACGGCGTTAAAAGTGGTACTTCCATGGCCAGCCCGCATATTGCTGGGGCTATGACGCTAGTGCGTCAAGCACATCCCGAGTGGTCCCCTTCAGAGGTGATGTCAGCCATTCAGCTCACCGCCAACGATGATGTAAAAAATGCGTTGGGCCGCTATGACAACATTCACCCTTGGTTCCATGGCTCGGGTATTGCGCAAGTTGATAAAGCAATCAATGCCGGCCTCATCATGCACGTGCCGGTTGAGCACTATCAGCTTACGAACCCATATGGTGGTGGTAACTTAGGTGCATTAAACACCCCTAATATGGTGGACGAACGCTGTTTCTATAGCTGCAACTGGATCCGAGAAGTCACGGCAACGGTCGATGGCACCTGGGATGTCAGCACGATTACCGATGAATACAGCGTCCATGTCGATGTTGAGCCAAAACAATTCACCCTGAAAAAAGGTGAGACGCAGCGCTTGTCGATCACGGGCAGCTGGCAAAATGCTCAAAGTATTACCGACAGTGCCCGTGGTGCCACGGTATTTGGTAAGGTGCAGTTAATTGCTCAAGACCCTGCCGTGCCTGTGTCGCAATTGAATGTGGAAATGTCTCTGGACAGCGGTAAGCTGCCTGAGATTGTTGAATTTACTTCGCACACGGATGCGCCCACCTTCCGTTTGGATAACCAGCCACTTGGTAAAGCCACGGCGCCACAGGTGACTGTGTATGAGCCGGTGCAAGCGAATATAGAAGAGCTATTGCTTAAAGAGCTGCCAAATGGCAATGGCTCTGAAATGTTCCAAGCAAAACAGGATACGTCGAGTGAAACGCTGCACGTTTCTTGGGTCGATGTACCCGAAGACGCGGTGCGCTTTATCGCCGAGCATGTCAGCTCTGGCCCGGCAACGGTTGAAGACGAGCGTAACGCAGACAAAGGTAATATCAGTATTTACGTGGGTATCGACGCTAATGGCGACAACCAGGTTCAATACGACGATGAAGTTATCTGTAAGTCTACGGTTAAAAACACCGAAGTGACCGAGTTCTGTAATATTCCTTACCCGGAAGCAGGAAAATACTGGGTTGTGTGGGAAGAAAACAACCAGAATCGCTACTACTGGCAAGGCAAAGAAGATGCCTGGTTCCCGCACAAGGTAGCAACTGCCGTGGTGCTTGGTAACAAGGCTGAGAATGCCGAAGGCTCGGTCAGTGCCGTGACTGACTCTGACGTACTGTCAGATATTACCGTTAAATTTAACGACTTTGAGCAGCAAACAGGTGAGCGCCATTACACTGCCATTGAGCTGGGCTCGGACAGCCAAAACCCGGATAACCTTGGTTTAGTATCGATCAACGTTAATCGCGGTGATGATGTGGTCAGCTTCCATAGCGATAAAGCGCGGGCTATTGCCGGTGATAAAATCGCCTTCGAACTGGATGTGTTGCCGAATGTTTCTGGCGGCGACCGTACCTTCAACATCAGTGCTGAGTTGCCAGAGGGCTTGACCCTGGATGATGTGTATCTATCAAACAATGGCTTCATCACTGGCGAAGTAGCGATTGAGGGCAATAGCTTTGTGGTCTCTGGCGTGCAAAACAACAGCCAAGGCCGCAAGTCCATGTACCATATCACCGACTCCATTACCGATCAGTCATGTAAGACGCCGGTAGGAAACGGTGGCTATATCGACCTGCTCTCTTACGGTATTCAACCTGAGCCCAGCGCCCCGGTTATTCCATTGGACGGCGCATGGCAAATCCCCTTCTCGACACTCTTTACCGATAAAGAAAAAGACGAGCAATTTGCGCTGTTCCACAACTATGAGTTTGGTAATGCGTCAGATAGCCTATACATTCACCCAACCGGTGCAATCGACTTTGATGGCGCAGTCACACTGAGCTACCGCTTTGCCGCTGACAACTTTAACAGTCCGGCGCAACTGATGGGGGCATTCTGGTATAACCGCTTCCACCCTGTGATGGCTAAAGAAATGGCGTGGGGCGCACCTTACCAAGTGAACGATGCTGAGGGTAACGCCCTGCCCGAAAGTGAGGTCGCAGGTATTACGGTTACTCGACTTGTCGACCCAGGAACGGGCTCAGGTACGCACGTAGTCGTTGAATGGGACAACCTGCAACATATGCAAGGTAAAAATGGCTGTGATTACTTCAGTTGCGGTCTTGATTTTGAGTATGAACCACTCGAAGGCAATGATATGCGAGTGGATGCCCAGGCAATTATTGCCCGTGGCTACGACCACTCCCCAGGTGCCTATGAGGTTATTTACGCCTATGACAACCTGCACTTTGAAGATTGGAACGGTAACGGCACGGGTATCCAAGCCGGTCTAGGTGTGATGGAATTTGCTTCTGCCGGTATCCGTGGCTTCCGCGGCCCAATGGACCAGCGTTCGCCCTTCTATGGTTGGACAAACCAGAGTATCGTTCCTTGGGATGACAACTATGGCTTACTTGATGAATATCTTAAAGACGACATGGTTGTGTGCCTTGATTACGATGGCCCGGAAGTGACCGCGTTCAAAGTACACATAGTTGCCAGCTCAAATGCAAACTCAATTGGTCAAGACTTTGATGTAACAGTGAATGCTGACATCGAAGGTGAACCTATGATGGCAATGAGCAAAACGATTAGTTTCCCATCGAATATCACTTTGTTCTCTATCGACGATGTAACGACGATGGAAGAGCAAACGGTGAGCGGTATTCGTGTCGACTATATGGATAATGACAATGTCTCTAACACCATTTCCGTTAGCGGTGAAGGCTTTACAGCCACAGTAAATGGCCACCAAAGCGGTTCAACCATAGATATTACCCCTAATCCGGATTTCAGTGGTGAAACGCAAGTAACGGTGAAAGTGAGCGATAACAACTACCCAACGGATGCTATGAGCACTACATTTATGCTCAATGTTGAGGCCGTCAATGACGCGCCGACGGCACAGGCAAGTGCAAACAGCACGCAAGTTGTTGAAGGCGCGAGCATCACCTTGTCCGCTGACGCAGCCGATGTGGATGGTGATGAATTGTCTTACCTGTGGGAAGGCCCTGGTTCGATTGCAGACCAAACTGCAGCCACTACCTCGGTAAGTGATTTAAGCGTAGGCACTCATACCTTCACTGTCACCGTTTCCGATGGCACAGAAGAAGTAACCTCAAGCGTCACTGTGACGGTAACCGAGCAAATTGAGGCAGTCAATCACGCCCCGACGGCAGAGGCGAGTGTAAACAGCGCTCAAGTTGTTGAAGGCTCAAGTATCACCTTGTCCGCTGACGCAGCAGATGTAGACGGTGATGAATTGTCTTACCTGTGGGAAGGTCCTGGTTCGATTGCAGACCAAACTGCAGCCACTACCTCGGTAAGTGGTTTGAGCGTAGGCACTCATACCTTCACTGTTACCGTTTCCGATGGTATGGAAGAAGTAACCTCAAGCGTTAATGTGACGGTGACCGCGCAAAGCACGGTTGAAGAGACAGAGAAAAAGAGCTCAAGTGGTTCATTTGCTTGGCTCATACTACTGCTTCCTTTTGCTTGGCTGCGCCGCCAAAAAGCCTAACATCATAAGCCCGACACTAGGTTAGTGTTAACCCATGCCGCTCCATTAGTGAGCGGCATTTTTGTATTTACAGCACCGCTTTGTTGTCCAATTGGCGGTTGTAGCCCTAGGGGTTTAACGTTAAAGTAGCCCGGTTATAATGCTGTGTGCTATCGGGTGTTTTTGCCGATAAGCCCATGGCGTCTTTCCATATATACAATGTAAGGTGGCATCATGCGCTTATTACACACCATGTTACGCGTGGGCAATTTAGAACGTTCAATTGAGTTTTACACGCAAGTTTTAGGGATGAAGGAGCTGCGCCGAGCAGACAATGAAGAATACCGCTATACCTTAGCCTTTGTAGGCTATGGTGAAGAGAAAGATCATACCGTGCTTGAACTGACTTATAACTGGGATCAGGATAGCTACGAGCTGGGCACGGCCTATGGCCATATCGCCATCGAGTATGATGATATATACAAGGCGTGCGACGATATTCGCGCTGCAGGTGGAGTAATTAGCCGTGAGCCGGGCCCGGTAAAAGGCGGCACCACTGAAATCGCTTTTGTGAAGGACCCAGATGGCTATGCCATCGAGCTTATTCAGAAAAAAGAATACACCAGCTTTTAACTGTAAAACGGCGGCTAACTACTTTAGGTTGCGCCGCCGCTATTAACAACCACTTGCCTAACAAGGCCAGCAAGGCCTGACACTCGATAATTATGTTTAACCCGATCTATCTGCACCAAAGCGCCTGGCTGTAAGGATATCGGCTGCAATCACCCGAGATTTGATAAGACGCGCTCAGAGATGCGCTATCCAGCTTTAAAGTCGTGACTATACCCAGGTAGAACTTGCCTTCGCCTTCTTTTAGAGATTTAGCGTTATTGGGATAGTGATTTAAAAGCCAAGATCTTTGTCAAGACATGGCAAAGCCGAAACGCAACTGTGCTAAAAAAAGTTAACTGAAGTTATTGAGCAGGAAAGGAGTGTATCGATTGTATCTATAAATATCAGAGCTGAACGCTGATGATTTTAAAAAGTTGGATATAACCGGATAAGAACAAGAAGAAAGTGGCGTCCCCTAGGGGATTCGAACCCCTGTTACCGCCGTGAAAGGGCGGTGTCCTAGGCCTCTAGACGAAGGGGACACAAAGTGTGTCACTAGGACTGGTTATTTAAACTCTTACCATGCGAGTTATCGAACACACCTAAACATGAATATATTCAGCCTAAAATAGGATGATGTGCGTCGAACAAAGGATTTGGTGGAGCTAGGCGGGATCGAACCGCCGACCTCTTGCATGCCATGCAAGCGCTCTCCCAGCTGAGCTATAGCCCCAAAACCTGATACTGACAAATCAGTAAAGTGGCGTCCCCTAGGGGATTCGAACCCCTGTTACCGCCGTGAAAGGGCGGTGTCCTAGGCCTCTAGACGAAGGGGACACAAAGT
>NZ_PQCF01000015.1 GCF_002964765.1 Pseudoalteromonas sp. T1lg88 | reverse complement strand
GAATTTAATACTGATTGCAACAGCGATTAGTAACCAATTTGCTTGGTGACAATAGCGTTCTGGACCCACCTGACCCCATGCCGAACTCAGTAGTGAAACGGAACAGCGCCGATGATAGTGTGGCATTTGCCATGTGAAAGTAGGTCATCACCAGGCTCCTATTCAGAAAAGCCCGCTCAATGAGCGGGTTTTTTGCTTTCTGGCGTTTTAAAATTATCAGCCTAGGTGCAATCAATTCATCCATGAAGTATCTCCCCTTCGCGCATCCATGCGCTCACTTCCTCGAACTGCGAAGCGGGGCTTCGGTTTCTCGTCACCCAAACTCAGTAGTGAAACGGAACAGCCGGATGGCCGGCCCCGGTCGAGGATAGTGTGGCATTTGCCAGTGAAAGTAGAACATCCTACTTCGTAGCGCGCCAGGGCCTTATTTAAAGAAACCCGTTGCAGCAATGCAGCGGGTTTTTTGCGTTTGTAGGTCGGCCTTTTAGGCCGACATTGCGGCATGGATCTGCACCTTGTTGGGGTTATCGGCACTATGCTCCTGCATTGCTCTACTAGCGCCCTCCTTGGCGGCAAACCCCGGTCTACAAGATTATTTTAGAAGCTGTTGAATAAAGCTTTTGATCAGCTGCTGGTACAGTTTTTTACTCAGTTCGGCAGGCTTGGCATCCGCGCTGTTAAATATGAGCGCAAGAATCACTTCTTGAGTTTCTTTAGGCGCCATAGCAAGTGGCAACCAGTTTGATTGAAGATAGCGCCGCAGGGTGCCATAGGCTTGTGCTAGTGGGATCTGACCCAGGGTAAAGCGCATTAGGGTATGATGATCGGCCTGGCTGGGTTCGGCCTTGGGGCATTCGCATAATAGTTTCAGTAACAGGCGACTATCCAAATCGGCAAAATAATGCGCTATTAGGTGTGGCAGATCCTTTTGCCAAGCCTTGATAACCGGTGACAATAGTTGGGTGCCTTGTGCAGTGAGCCCTTTTGCCATTAAGGCGCTGTATTCACCGCTGACATGATCCCGCTTAATGCCCAGCTTAATGGTGCTGAGACCAAGACGTTGCCAAAACTCCAGCAGGCTGGCATGGGCGCCAAAGCTGGTGCCAAGTATGGCAACCTTGTGTTTTGTGAGATCGTCACCGATAAAGTCCATTAACGCGCTACCTATACCCAGGTGATGCAATTGTGGATGCACGGCAATGCGCACTATACGCGCGCAGGATAGCTGCGCCAATTGTGACTCACCGCTTAGCTGAGCCAGGCTTTGAACGAGTAAGTGCCCCTGCGGGCGACGTTCACCACTGACAACCTGGGCCGCCATCTTTTCATCGAAGCGACCTTCCAAGGTAATAACGGCCACGGCGACCAGTTGCTCGCCTTTTCGGCTTAGGTAAATACGCTGTCCCGGCGCATCCAGTAATTGGCGAAAGTCATTGGCCGAGGTTTGATAATGGGCAAGCACCAGTAAAGCAAATACCTGCTTTAGCAGCTCCGGCTGCGCGCGTAGCTGAGCCACATCGATAGAAGTATGAGTTAATACTTGTTCGCAGGGCTGGAGTTCCTTGCTGGCGGCATCAAGCACCAGTAATTTGTTGATCCCCTGTTCCAAGGGATCACCCGAGGCGTAGCGAAAGGGCTCGTTTAAAACGCGCTCGCTAAAATTAGGGTAGTGCCTTTGCAAATAGGCTTTAAAGCGTAGGGTGTAACCCCGGCCACTACCTTCGTAACCGGCCAAGGTGCTGGCAAAGACCACGCGTGGATAGATAGCCAACAGCCGCTTAAGAATATGTATCGGTAGGGTGGCCGCTTCATCGACAAAGAGTAGATCACAACTGGGTTGCTCGTGCAGGACGCGATCCGGAGGCATATATTCAACATTACCTAGACTCAGATCTGTGTCCTTGGCTTCGGCAAGGGATGCCGTTTGGCTCAGGTGTTTAAACACGCTAGTTACCGCTCTACGCTGAATGGCACATAAGATGATGCGTTTATCGCTCAGCTGGCCGGCGGCTATACCTAATGCGGCAGACTTGCCACGACCCCGGTCGGCACTAATTAATAGTGGGCGATGTGCCCGACCCTTGGCGGTTTTAATGATTTGCGCTACGACCTCTTGCTGCTCACGGGTATCCGCTTCAGCATTGCAGTCAGGTGTGTCGGCAACCAAGTTAATATCGTTTGCGTTAGCCTCGGATTGCTTGATGCTAATAAAGTCGGTTTCTACTAGTTGCTGTTCTAACCAGGCCCAAAAATGGCTTTGTGTTGGTGTGGAGTAACCGTAAGAAACCAGCTTATCCATGCCCGGGTCGATAAAAGCCTGGGTATCTTCTGGCAGCATAAGCACCAGCAAGCCCCCGGCTTGCACCGTGCCCGCCAGTGCTGCGAGTTTGTCGGCATAAAAGCCGCTGTAACAGTCGTAAGCGCCGTGGGCATGTTCTTGCCCCAGGATCTGGTGCAGATGATGCGGCCACTGGGCCTGGCTAAGCTGTTCATTATTGCTGAGTACATACCATGGAGCGGCTGTCAGTTTCTGGAGCGCTATTAATTGCTCGTAGCACCATTGTCGTTCGCCACGCAATAACAGTGCTTGGCGCCATCGCTGGCGCTTTAATTGGGTGAGTAAGCTAGTTACTTCAGAGTGCTTGCAAGCGAGCATAGGCGGTGACCAACCATTTACTGCCGACGTCATCAAAGTTTACCTGCACCCGTGACTGGGCCCCGGCACCTTCATAATTCAGTACTGTACCCTCACCAAACTTGGCATGGAGTACGCGTTGGCCTAGATTAAAGCCGCTATCGGCAAATGCCGCTTGTGTCAGCGACGGGCTAAAACGGCCCGACTGTTGCGGCGCGGTGACCTTGGTTCTAACGCGAATTTCTTCGATGCAGTCATCGGGCAGTTCACGTAAAAAACGCGACGGGCTGTGATATTTTTCCTGGCCATAGAGGCGACGGGCTTCCGCATGAGTGATGTAGAGCTTATCCATGGCGCGGGTCATGCCTACATAGCAAAGGCGACGCTCTTCCTCTAAGCGACCGCTTTCCTCCTGGCTTTGTTGCGATGGGAACATGCCCTCTTCAACGCCAGCCATAAACACAAGTGGAAACTCCAGGCCTTTTGCTGAGTGCAATGTCATCATCTGCACCGCATCTTCATGTTCTTCGGCCTGACCCTCTCCTGACTCTAATGAAGTGTAGGCCAGGAAGCCTTGCAGTGGCGATGAAAACTCTTCGTCCACCGGTAATTCGTATTGCTCGCAGGCGTTGATTAATTCTTCCAAGTTTTCTACGCGGGCGCGGCCTTTTTCACCTTTTTCTGCCTGATACATGGCCATAAGGCCGGTATTTTCAATTGCATATTTGGCTTGCTCCGCCAAGGTGAGATCGTCGATACGGGCTTCGATACCATCGACTAACTCCAAGAACCTGGTTACCGCGGTGGCGGCACGGCCAGACAAATGTTGTTGTTCAATGATGGCCTTGGCGGCATACCAAAGCGGCAGTGATTCGGCGCGGGCGCAGTCACGAATATGGCTGAGGGTTTTGTCGCCTATGCCGCGCGTCGGTGTATTGATCACGCGCTCAAAGGCGGCGTCGTCCTGGCGATTACTGACCAGGCGCAAATAACACAGGGCGTCTTTGATTTCCTGGCGTTCGAAGAAGCGCATACCGCCATAAATACGGTACTTCATACCTTCTTGTAGCAGGGCTTCTTCCAACACCCGCGATTGCGCGTTGTTACGATATAAGATGGCGCTGTCGCTGAGGGCATTACCGGCTTGCAGCCAGGTTTTTATTTTGCCAACGATAAAACGGGCTTCATCCAGCTCATTAAAGGCGGCATAGATGGAAATAGGCTCACCCTGGTTACCATCGGTCCAAAGGCTCTTACCCATGCGCTCGGAGTTGTTCTCAATCAGCGTATTGGCCGCTTTTAGAATGGTCGCCGTGGAGCGGTAGTTTTGTTCCAGGCGAATAGTTTCGGCGTCAAAGTCATCTAAAAAGCGTTTGATGTTTTCGATACGGGCACCACGCCAACCATAAATACTCTGGTCATCGTCGCCAACTATCATCATGGAATTCGTATCACCAGCGATCAGTGCCAGCCAGCGGTATTGTATGGTATTGGTATCCTGGAACTCGTCCACCAGAATATGGGCAAAGCGCTGCTGGTAGTGACGCAATAGCGTGGGTTGTTGCTGCAGAACCTCATAGCAGCGCAGCAGGATCTCGGCAAAGTCGACTAATCCGGCGCGGTCACAGGCCTCTTGATAGGCGCTGTAGACTCGCTGTAAAAGTTGTTCATTGACGTCAAAGGCTTGGATGTCGCCCGGGCGCAGGCCTTCATCTTTTTTGGCGCTGATATACCAGGCGATATGCTTTGCCGGCCATTTCTTTTCATCTATATTCATGGCCTTAAGCAAACGGCGTATCATGCGCTGCTGGTCATCGCTGTCGAGAATTTGGAAAGACTCAGGCAATTTGGCTTCGCGGTGGTGAGCACGCAAAATACGATGGGCTAATCCGTGGAAGGTGCCAATCCACATGCCACCGGCGGAACCTTGGATGGTTTGTTCGACCCGGGCGCGCATTTCTTTTGCCGCCTTGTTGGTAAAGGTCACCGCAAAAACGCTATAGGGTGAGGCGTTTTCTACCTGCATTAACCAGGCGATACGATGGACCAACACCCGGGTCTTACCTGAGCCTGCACCGGCGAGAACCAGCATATTTTGCAAGGGTGCTGCTACCGCCTCTCGTTGTTTATCGTTCAAGCCATCAAGTAATTCAGATACATCCATCGCCACATCCACCTATTGTTAGTTTGGCAAGTATAACAAGAGTTCTGCTTTGGCTAAATAGAATACTGTTTTTATAAACAGGTATGCGCCCAGCAAGCAATTTACCGCTAACTGCTTGTACTCATATTAGTTAACATAGGCGCCATGGGTACTTTGGAAGTTAGATAATGAGACAGTACGAAATTGTCAGTGACACGAGTGAGCAGCTAAGTGATTGGCTTAAAGATCAGGTGGTTGCATTTAACAAGTCACATTGGCCCGTACAAAGGCAAAATCTCGGTTTTAGAGTCAATAATGAGCAGGGTGAAGTGGTTGCGGGAATTGCGGGTCGGTGCTTCGGCAACTGGCTACTTATCGATTGGCTATGGGTCAACCCCGAGGAAAGAGGGCAAGGCTATGCCAACGAACTGCTTTATAAACTTGAACGGGCAGCCAAGGACTTGGGGGCGACAAAAGCTGTGCTCGATACTTTGGAGTTCCAAGCTCCCGACTTTTATCGCCGCCATGGCTATAAGGAGGTCTTCGCCTTGACCGATTATCCCCTGGATGGGCGCCGTAGCTATATGGTTAAAGCACTTTAAGTTGTATTTAACCTAACTGTGTCAATGCCATGATGTCGTCAATTTCACAGCAAGGCAGGCCTTTGTAGGCATATTGAATGCCTTGATTATTGAGCCAAATGCTGCGACATCCGGCATTGTTCGCACCTTGCACATCCGTGTCCAGGCTATCACCGATATGAATGATTTCCTGGTTGGCAACGCCAAGACGCTCTGCGGCATGATCGAACAAGTCCCGATGAGGCTTGGACTTGCCATCGGGTCCGGCCATCAGAACCAACTCGAACTGATCCTTGAGGTTGAATTTGGACACATCGACATTGCCGTTGGTAATGGCGATCAGCCGATATTTACGTTTAAGCGACTCCAGCAGGGCTAATATCTCATCGCTGACGGTGATCTTGCTGCGTGCTTCGGCAAAAATCTGATAGGCATTGTCAGCGTGGTATTGTTCTACCCCGATCTTATTCATGGCGTAAGTGAGCGCTTGCTTACGAATTTGCGTAACATCATGAGCCAGAGCCGGATCACGGGCAATTACGGTGCGACGGCAGGTAAGCCAAAAATCATCGCCTTGCTCCAGCCACCCCGGTAGGGTAAGCAAATAATCCTGCTGTGCCTGCAACGCCGCCTTGATGATAGGGTGGTTGTCATACAGGGTGTCGTCCAAGTCAAAACTTAGGACCTTGGCGGGCGTTATGGCTCGATTAAATCGCATCATGGTGTAGGGCTTTACTTCTGTTTTTTAGCTCTGGGGTGGGTATTATCATATACCTTGGCTAGGTGTTGAAAGTCTAAATGGGTATAAACCTGGGTGGCCGATAAACTGCTGTGGCCCAGTAATTCCTGCACCGCGCGCAGATCGCCGCTCGATTGCAAGACATGAGAGGCAAAGGAGTGGCGCAGTTTATGGGGATGAACCTGGGCACTCAGGCCTTGTTTGACGCCCCATTCACGCATGCGCTCGCGTACATGACGCACTGAAATACGGGTTTTCCGTTTTGATAAAAACAGTGCATCGACATCGGCGCCGATAAAGGCACCGCGCACTTTAAGCCAGGCGTTAACTGCGGCAATGGCCTTTGAGCCCACCGGTACCAGTCGTTCTTTATTCCCCTTACCCAGGACGCGGATTTCACCGCTGCGCAAATCGATATCCTTGCAGTTGGTGTTGACCAGTTCGCTGATCCGCAGTCCACATGAGTACATCAGCTCCATCATCGCCTTATCGCGGATGGCGAGTGGATCATCATCGTCGATCTCAAGGAGTTGATGCATCTGCTCAATATCCAGATTACGGGGCAGCGGCTTATCAAACTTGGGGCCCTTTACAAACTGGGCCGGATTATCCAGATGCGGATTATAGGTGCGTAAAAAGCGAAAAAAGGCACGCAGGCAACTGAGTTTGAGGTTAACGGTGCGGGCACCCAAGCCCTTGGCGCGCAACGACATGGCATAACGGCGGATATCGTCGCCGTTAATGGCCAACCAGCCATCCCGGTCATCATAAAAATAGCGGGCTACCTCGAGGAGTTGCCGCTGATATTGCTCCAGGGTGTGGTTGGAGTATTGTTTTTCATAGCGCAGGTAATTGTGGTAGTCGCTCACGGGTGAGCGCCAGGCATCTGTCATCACGGCAAAGGTGAGCGCCTGCGACTCGCTCATGATAGGGCGGTTAAGCGCTCTTGCAGGGCTTTAACAAACTCGAAGATAAACAAACTGTCCTGAGCTGGCTCAAAGTGCAGTTCGTCTTCGCTGGCAAAGGCCAAAATTGCCAGAGGCGCTTGCAGCTCGCCAATAAGATAGAGGGCGGAACTTTTGCTTTGGCCGGCAAAGATCAGCGCCTGCTCCTGCTCCGATAAACGGCCAAGGTAGTGATTGTTAGTTTGCAGGCGTTTATCCAGCAAGGGCTGCAAGTCTTCGGTGAACTTAATCAGCTTACACTCACTGATATGTAATTGTTCGCAGATCAGGGCTTCCAGCCCAGTAGCCAGTTCGACAAACTCGGCATCCCGCATCAGCTGGCGATGGCAGGCGCTAAACACCTGAAAGACCTTTTCATTTTGTTTCGCCTGAGCCACCAATTGCTGTAACTGCTGTTGCAAAGCCTGGTTTTGTTCGCGCAGCACTTGCTGTTGGCGCAATTGCAAAGAGGCAACACTTTCGTGGGGAGCACCAAAGTTCATCAGTGCAAACACCTCGGGATGCTGTAAAAAGAAGTCCGGATTGAGTTTGAGATACGCGGCGATCTGCTCTTTGCTTAGTTCACTCATAGGGCTATTTGTCCATCAAATACATGCTCGGCGGGGCCCGTCATCTTGACCGCGTGGCCTTCGCCTTGCCAACGGATCTGCAAGCTACCGCCGGGCAGATCAACTTTGACATTATTGCCTAGCTTATTCTGCAGCTGTCCAACTACAGCGGCGGCACAGGCGCCACTGCCACAGGCCAGAGTTTCACCGGCACCGCGCTCCCACACTCGCAGCTTAATATGGTTTTCATCTATCACTTGCATAAAGCCAACATTGACCTTCTTCGGGAAGCGCTCATGCTCTTCTACTAAAGGTCCCAAGGTTTGCACCTCGGCGGTGTCTATATCATCAACCTCGATCACGCAATGGGGGTTGCCCATGGATGCGGCACCGACAAACAGGGTTTGTTCTTGCTGGCGCAGGATATAGGTGAGTTCGCGTTTACTGGCTTTAAGCGGAATTTCTTTGGGCTCGAGCATGGGCTGTCCCATGTTCACCGTGACCTGACCGTCTTTTTCTATATACAAGATCATGTTGCCACCCTTGGTGGATACGGCAATCTTATGCTTGTTGGTGAGGCCCTTCATACGCACAAAGCGGGCAAAGCAGCGAGCGCCGTTACCGCATTGCTCCACTTCGCTGCCATCGGCATTAAAGATACGGTAATGGAAGTCTAAATCCGGCGAATAGGGCGCCTCGACCATTAACAATTGGTCGAAGCCAACGCCAAAGTTACGGTCGGCCAGTCGCTTGATTTGGTCGCGGGAAAGAAAAATGTTCTGGGTCACGTTATCGACGACCATAAAATCATTTCCCAGCCCGTGCATCTTGGAGAAGTTAACTAACATAACGCTCTTACATCATCCCTCTATGCCATCACTATGCCTGCAAAACGCAGCCAACTCTAGGTTTATTGCTGCTGTTGCGGGTCGTTGGTCTGCACTTGCGCCTCGCCCTCTTGCGCTTGCACAGAGGCGGGCTGCTGAATTTCTGGTTGCTCTTGTGGCAGGTATAAGGGTCCACTTTGACCACAAGCGCTTAGTAGCGTTAAGCTGACGGCTACAACAAGGTGAGGCAATCGGTGACTGTTATACATAGTGATTCGATAGATAATTAATATGACTCGTTTTATAATCGCAGAGTAACAGAAAATACCGAAAATGTAGTCGTTGCTGTTGAATTATTTCCCCTTCACAACGTCACCGCCAGGACAGGAGCGCAAGCCAAATGAGTGAAACCACCATGACCGACACCCAGTATCATCAGCTGGCCGATGCATTGATGTTGACCATAGAAGATCAGATCGACGATTTAGATGCGGATTTAGACTATGAGTCGGCGGCGGGGATATTGGAAATCATCTTCCCGGACCGCAGCAAGATAGTGATTAACAAGCAGGCGCCGCTGCATCAGGTATGGGTTGCCACTAAATTTAACGGCCACCACTTTGAATTGCATGGCGAGCAATGGATAGATAATCGTTCCGGCGCCGAGTTTTGGCAGTTTATGTGTGATGCGGCCACCAAGCAGGCGGGTGTTGAAATTCGCTGGGAGCATGATTAAGTGAGTCAATTCGACGGTGCCAGCTATTTTAATAGCCCAACTCATAAAGCGACCGTGATCTGGTTGCACGGTTTAGGAGATTCAGGTGATGGTTTCGCCCCCGTGGCACCTCATTTGGCCCTGCCCGAAGAGCTTGGGGTGAAATTCTTATTTCCTCACGCGCCGGTTCAAGCCGTGACCATTAACGGCGGCATGGAAATGCGTGCCTGGTACGACATTAAATCCCTTGATCTGGATAAACGTGCTGATGCTCAGGGTGTGCAACAATCAGCGCAGCGCATTAGCGACTTAATTGATGAGCAACTCGCCGCTGGGATACCGGCAGACAAGATTATTCTTGCCGGCTTTTCCCAAGGTGGCGTGATTGCCTTGCATTTGGCGCCGCGCTATCAGCATAAGCTGGCCGGAGTCATGGCGCTATCGACCTATATGTCGCAGCCGGAGTTACTGGCCGAGCAGGCGATACATAAAGACCTTAGTATTTTTATGGCCCATGGCGAGTTTGACAACGTGGTGCCATTAGCGGCTGGCAAACAGGCCTTTGATTGTTTGCAGGAGCAAGGGATGGCGGTGTCCTGGCAAACTTATGCCATGGCGCACCAGGTCTGTGAACAAGAGCTTGAGGCCATTCGACAATGGCTGATAGAGCGACTAAGTTAAAAGAGATCTAGGAACCAGCGCATGGGACAAAAAATCGTGATAACGGCGAACATGAATAATAATACACCGCGCATTGCCCGCAAGGATGTGGTCTATCAGTGGCATTGGCATCGCATCGGCACAGTCGCTGGAGTCGGCGCCTTTGCTATAGGCGCACTTTGGTATGCTGCTTTTACCCCGGCCAATGCCGAACAAAGCAGGGTCTCTGAGGTCGAATCAGCTACAAGCCAATTAGTCGCTGAGCCAGTCGTTAGCAGCGAGAGTTCGGCTTATAAACAGCCTCTGGTTGCAGAGTCAGAGTCTGAGTCGTTAGTTGAAGCCCAGGCGCAAAATGATGCCGAGCCGATTGAGCAGGTGGCCGCCGAGGTCAACCTGGTTCAAGAAGTGAAGGCTGAGCCAGTCGAGCCTGTTATAGCCGAACCCGCACCAGCCGAACCTGTTCAGGTCGAGCCTATTCAGTCCGAGTCCATTCGTACCGAAACAGCCGAGGTTGAACCCAGTGTAGTTGCAGCCGATTTTAATGATGAAGCCAAGGTTGCCAACCTGGCCCAGGGCAGCAAAATCGATACCGACAAAGTGAGCCGAGCTGTATTAACCACACAAGTGCAAGATCGTGAGCCGGTCAGTGCGCTGGGTCGTGAGATTAATATGGGTGACTTTGATGACAGCCTGGTATTTTTCACTGAACTGCACGGCCTGCAAGGGCAAAAAGTCAGCCATATTTGGTATTTTGAAGAGCAACAGATGGCGCGGGTTGAACTCGGCGTACACACGGCTCGTTATCGCACCTTTTCATCTAAACATATTATGCCCAGCCAAGTTGGTTTGTGGCGTGTAGAATTACGAGATAACAATAATAAGTTATTGGCAACAAGAGAGTTTCGCTTAATTGCCAAGCCTTAACTTTGAATTAGGAATTACATGACAACTGCAACTCAGCGAGTGCGAATTGCCACTCGTAAAAGTGCCCTAGCTTTGTGGCAAGCCGAATTTGTAAAGGCTGAATTAGAGCGCCATCATGCAAATATTGAAGTCGAACTGGTGACCATGACCACCAAGGGCGACATTATCCTCGATACCCCTTTGGCAAAAGTTGGCGGTAAGGGCTTGTTCGTAAAAGAATTAGAGCAGGCCATGCTGGAAGACCGCGCCGATATAGCTGTGCACTCCATGAAGGATGTGCCGGTGGACTTTCCAGCTGGGCTGGAGCTGCACACCATTTGCGAGCGCGAAGATCCGCGTGATGCCTTTGTTTCTAACCTTTATGCCGATATTGACAGCCTGCCCGAGGGTGCCGTAGTAGGTACTTCAAGCTTGCGCCGTCAGTGCCAGCTTAAAGAGCGTCGTCCCGATCTCGATATTCGCGATCTGCGCGGTAACGTGAATACCCGCTTGGCGAAACTGGACGAAGGCCAGTACGATGCCATTATCCTCGCCGCCGCCGGCCTGATCCGTTTAGAAATGAGCGACCGTATCCGCAGTTACATCAGTGCCGAAGAATCTTTGCCAGCCAATGGTCAGGGTGCCGTGGGTATTGAGTGTCGCAGCGATGATGAGCAAATTAAAGCCCTGCTGGCACCGCTTGAGCATACGCCAACTCGTATTCGCGTTGATGCCGAGCGCGCTATGAACCGCCGCTTGCAAGGTGGTTGTCAGGTGCCAATCGGAGCCTATGCCGTGATTGAAGGTGAGCAGGTCTATCTGCGTGGTCTGGTGGGTTCGCTTGATGGCAAACGTATTTTACGGGCCGAGGCCAAGGGCTCTATTGGTGAAGCGCAGCAACTAGGTGTAAGCCTGGCGGAAGAACTTCTGGCTCAAGGGGCCGATGTGATTCTGGCCGAGGTATATGGCGAAATAAAATAAAACTGGACGATAACGAAGGCGCAGGCAATGGCACATATTGTTGTAACTCGGCCCCAGGGTAAGGGGCAAGAACTGGCTGATTTACTTGTTGTACAAGGGCATAAGGTGACTCAATGCCCAGTGTTGAATATTGATTATCTGGCCAGTGATGAACAAGAGTTGGCGACCCTGGATGAAGCCGATATTGCTGTTTTCGTTTCTCAGGATGCGGTTATAGGTTTGCATCAACAACGCCCCAGTTTGCCCGCCAGTGTGCAATGTGTAGCCGTGGGTGAAGCCACCGCAGAGGCTTTAGATAGTTATTTTAAATGCCGTGCCCTGGTGCCGGAGCGTCATGATTCAGAAGGTATGATTGCACTGCCCGAGCTGCAGCAGGTCGAAGGGAAAAATGTGGTCTTGGTTAAGGGCCGAGGCGGACGTACCTTGCTTGCCAAAACCCTGAAACAACGTGGCGCCTTTATCAATCCGCTGGTGGTGTATCAGCGCACTGCGGCGCAGCCGAGCAGTGATGCCTGGTTGCAGCAATGGCAGCAGGATCAGGTCGATGCCTTGGTCATAACCAGTAACAGCAGCGTCGATGCCATCTTTGCCAGCCAAGATCCGCAATTATTACAGTGGCTTAAATCGCGACATTTCTATATTGTTAGTGCTAGAACTGGGGCGCATTTAGAACAGCAAGGTGTGGCCACGGACCATATTAGTATTGCCGCAGGCGTGACTAACCAGGCCATCGCCGCGTGTATCGACAGTGAGCAGGAAATCAATATGAGCGAGCAGCCCGAAAAGCCAGAGCCGGAATCAGCGCCTTCTAATACGTCGGCGGCCACAGCAAAAGCGCCTGCGCCAAAAGTGCAATCGGGCAGGGCGCCCGCCAAACAAGGCGTAAGCAAGGTTGGTTTATTGGCTTTGTTGATTGCTCTGGGCGGCGGAGCTGGAACAGGCTATTTATATTGGCATCAGTATCAGCAGCAACGCAGTGCGACCGAGCAGGAAAATGCGGCGCTGGTGCAAATGCAACAGCAGGTGCAGCAGCTGCAAGGTGCCAATCAGGCGCTGGCTGAGCAAATTAAGGCCTTACGTGGTACGCAACAAACTCAGCAGCAGCAAACTCAGCAATGGCAACAGGATTTTAATGACGACATCAGTCGCCAGCTAAGTGCCAATCAACGCTCCATGATCACTCATGTTGAGCAAAGTATTGCTGCGGCAAAAGATAATACCCAGCCGCCATTGGATATGAACGAATTACGTCGTTTGGTGGCTCTGGCGGATTTTAAAATTTGGTCTGAAAGCAACTATGCCGGTGCCGCTACCGTGCTTGAGCGTGCCGATGCGCTGCTGGCCAGCTATCCGGGTAATGCTCAGTTAAGACGAGCCATTCACAGCGATTTACAAACCCTGGCCAGCATCGAGTTGGCGGATGTGCAAGCCACTGTGTTGACCTTACATGGTTTAGGGCAACAGGTTGATAAACTGGCCTTTAATATGGTCGACCTGGCCGAGGAAACGGTGGCCGCGGATAAGCAAGAGCTCTCAGAGAATGTTTCCGACTGGCGTACTAATTTAGGTCGTACCTGGGATAAGCTGGTGGATGACTTTATCAAGGTGCGTAAGCGCGAGGCGACAATAGAGCCCTTACTGGACCATGAGCAACAACGTTTAATTAAACAACGTCTGCATTTCAATCTTGATCAGGCGGGCTTTGCTGCCACTCACCAGTATGTTGATCTCTACAAGCAATCATTACAAAGCTCAGCGGATTTGATCACCCGTTACTTTGATTTATCACAGCCGCAAACCAGCCAGTTTTTAAGTCAGCTGAAGCAGTTGCGACTGCAACAGCTAACGCCAGCGCAGCCGATCAACTTGGCCACAGTTAGCGCCTTAAAGGAGTCTTGATATGGTGAGACTGCTTATAATTTTCGGCCTTATCGCCCTGGTGGCTGCGGTGGCCCCTTGGCTGATTGACGAAAAGGGCTATGTGTTGATTGCCTTTGGTCAATGGACGGTTGAAGGCAGCATAGTCAGTTTTGTGATCCTAACCCTGTTAACCCTGTTTGGTGGTTACCTGCTGTTTTGTCTGTTGCGTTATGTGATCAACAGCTATCGCAATGTGCGCCATGGCTTCTTTGCTCGCAGCAAAGAGCGTAAACAGGCGGTGCTGGAGCAGGCGTTATGGGCATTGATCAACGACGATATGCAGCAACTGCAGCACACCCTCAGCAAGGGCAGTGTTGACGAAAAATGGCGTGACTTCTCTTTGGCCATGCAGGCTAAAGCGCGTTTGCAACAAGGGGAGCGGGACTTTGCCCTGAATCTTTTGGATGAGTTGTCGGATAAGAATCGCAGCGAGCCGGTCAATCTCTGGCTGGCGGCGCACAGCGAAGCCGAGGTGCTGGCCACACTACGTAGCCAATGTGCCAGTAAAAAAGCCACGGCGCATCAGTTAAAACTTTACGCCAATGTGCTGTTAAAGCTGCATAAGTTCAGTGAATTTGCCCAGCTAGCCCCGCGTTTAATCAAGGCGCAAAGCTTTGATGAAAATGAGTGGGATTGGGCCCTGCGCGCATATTTCGATAGCGACTCGGTGACCAGCTTGCAAAAGCGCAATGGCGATCTGCCTAAAGCGGTACGTAGCGGTGGCCACACCCATTATTTGCGTGCCATGGTGCGCACCGGAGAAATTGCCGCGGTACAAGAAGAGCTGAAAAAGCTGCTTAAGCGTAATGAATATTCGCAGCTCTTGTCTGTGCTCAGCGAGATTGAATATGGCCAGGTAGAAGAAGTACAAAAAGCCCTGCAGGCCGAGCTGAAAAAGCAGCCCGACGAACCAGAAATGCTGGTATGTCTGGCTTATCTGGCACAAAGCCAAGGTGAACATGAGCTGGCCGCGCGAATTTTCGACAAGGTCCTGGCGCAACAACAACGCCTGCCGCACCCACAGCGGGCCATGCAAAGCTATCGTGCCACAGGGCAAGCGGAGAAAGCCTTACTCGTTCTCGACCACAGTCAGCACTAGCGAGGAGGTAATGAAGAACCTATTCAACCTAAGCCTAGTTGTTGCCCTTGGTTACTTTATTACCGGATTTTTAAGTAATACCCTCTTGTCTGTTGAGGGCTATGCCGTGGCCTCCTGGCCACCTTCTGGCATCGCCCTGGCGGCATTGTTGATCGCCGGACGCCGTGCCCTTCTGGGGATCATTATTGGCGCCCTCCTGACCAATACACTGCATCTTGAGAATATCGAGGGGATCCTCCACTGGCAGGTGGCCAGTCAGGCCGCCTTAGTCACATTAGCGTCGACCTTTCAGGCTTTTTTAGGCTACTGGCTCATTACTCGGGTGTTGCGCGCTCCTCTTGATCTATCCGATTTAAAAAGCAGCATGGTCAGTATCCTGGTCGGCGGCCCCTTGGTCTGTATTATTGCCGCTGCGGTCGGTACCGAGTTGTCTATTGCCAATGGTGTGATCCCGGCATCCGGGCGCTGGGAAAACTTTATCACCTGGTGGATAGGCGACAGTATCGGGGTGATGATTTTTACCCCCTTGTTACTTGCCGGTTTTAACTTCGAAGTGGTGCGTCATCGTCTTCAGGTGGTGGTGCCCTCACTGATCATCTATGCAGTAATAAGCGTTACCTTCTATTTGGCGGCCAATGCCAAGAAGGAGCAAAATCAGCGCTATTATAATTCTCAGGCTCAGGTGATAGTCGAGCAACTGGAGACTGTGTTCACTCGATTGGGCGCCAATACTCAGATTTTGGCGTCCTTTATGGCCCATAGCCATAATGTGTCACGGCGCGAGTTTGATGACTTTACCCGTAAGCAAATGGCTTATAACCCGGAGATCAATGCCTTGGTGTGGATGCCCAAGGTGCCACCACAAGATGTGGCAGCTTTTGAGCAGCAAGCAAGGTCCGAGGGAATAGCGCAATACCAGATTTTTTCGCGCTTTGAGCGCCAAGCTGGGCCGGATCATTTCCCCGTATTTTACGGTCAGTTTTCACCGCGTCTGAAAAGCGTGTTCGGTCTGGATATTAGTGCGGAGCGTTATTTTCCTGATCTTTTAGCGCACCCAGGTTCATTATTTGTAACCCCGGCATTTGCACTTGAAAGCAGTCCCGAGGGCGCTTTGGGTTTTTTGGTGATGGCTGAGGTGCCGGATGCCAACGCTCAGCTAATTGGTTATGTGGCTGCGGTGATAAGCCTGCCGCTGTTAAAACAATCGGCACTGGCTAAACTGGCGTTCGATGGTATCGATGTGGAAGTGCTGGATATCAGCGCCGAGCCGCATCAGGCTATTTTACCGCTGGCCGAGCATGATGAGCTGATCATGAGCCAGGATATGGCAACCGTATCAAGGCAGTGGCGTTTGAATATTTATCGTCAGGGCGGGCGCCCCTTATGGTCCGGCTACTGGTATGCCCAAGTGGTGGGCATGTTGTTCGTTTGGCTGTTGACCACCTTTTTAATCGCCATCACCGGCAGCAATATTCGCGTACGTGATCAGGTCGCCAAGCAAACCAAGGTGTTGCGCGAAGAAAAGGTCAAGGCCGACACGGCCAACAGTGCTAAATCACAGTTTTTGGCCAATATGGGCCATGAGATACGTACACCGATCAACGGCATTAAGGGTTTGCATTATCTTGCCATGCAGCAAGAGGATTGGCACAAGGGCAAGCAGTATGTAGCGCAGGCGGATAATGCCTTGAGTGTCTTGCTGCGGGTACTTAATGATCTGCTCGACTTTTCTAAGATGGAAGCGGGAAAACTGGACTTACATCAGGAGCCCATAGTCATAGATGAGCTGTGTGCCGAATTACAGCAATTGGTCGAGGTAGAGTCCAGTCATAAAAGCCTGCTGGTCGATTATGAAATTGACGCCGATGTGGCGCCTGTCTTTTATGCCGATATGATCCGCTTAAAGCAGGTGCTGCTTAATCTTTTAAATAACGCGGTGAAGTTTACTCAGCAGGGTGCCATTCGCTTAAAGGTAGCCGATGCTCAAGACGAGCTCTGTTTTAGCGTCAGCGACACCGGCATAGGCATGCGCAAAGAGATTCAAAAGCAATTATTTAAGCCCTTCTCACAGGCCGATGGCTCGACCTCACGACGCTTTGGCGGCACTGGGCTGGGCCTGAGTATCTGCCAAAAGCTGGTGAGCTTGATGGGCGGGCGCATCGAGCTGGAAAGCGAAGAAGGTCAGGGTTCCTGCTTTCGCGTTTATCTGCCCAAGCAATCCAGTTTGCCAATGCGTCAGGATATGCCGCCGCAGCGCGGTGAGGAGATCCAGATAGACTTAACGGATGTAGTCATCTTGCTGGTGGAAGATAATCCTCTTAATCAGCAGGTCGCTAAAGCCATGCTTGAGGGTAAGGGCGCCCAGCCAGATATCGCCAATGATGGGGTTGAGGCGGTAGCCATGGTGGGCCGTAAACATTATGACCTAGTGCTGATGGATATACAGATGCCGAACATGGACGGTCTGACGGCCACCCGGGAGATCCGCAATGAGCTGCTGCTCAGTGACCTACCCATTATCGGCCTGTCCGCCAATGCTCAGGAGCGGGATGTAAAGCTGGCGCAGCAATGCGGCATGGACGACTATGTGGTTAAGCCTATCGAGGCCAATACGCTCTTTAGCAGTATCGCCAGGCAGCTGGCACGACGAGCGGGCACTCGTTCGTACTAACTTGAATTTATTGTGCATATGCGTATGATGCGCGCAATTTTATCTACACACTTGGGGGTCATGATGATCAATCGCCAACTACCTTTACTCGACCTGCATCGCCATTTAGACGGCAATGTGCGCGCCACTACCATTCTCGAGTTGGGCCGACAGTTCAATATACAGCTCCCAGGTGACGATCTTGAATCCTTGCGTCCGCATGTACAGGTCGTTGAGATAGCCCCTGACCTGATGGCTTTTTTAGAAAAGCTCGACTGGGGTGTAAAGGTGTTAGGGGATTACGACGCCTGTCGTCGCATTGCCATAGAAAATGTCGAGGATGCCGTGGCCCAAGGCATAGACTACACTGAGCTGCGCTTTAGTCCCTACTACATGGCGATGAGTCATAACCTGCATCCACAAGGCGTGGTTGAAGCCGTGGTCGATGGTATTCATAGCGCCGTGCGTGAGCACGACATCAAGGTAAACCTGATTGGCATTATGTCGCGTACCTTCGGACAACAAAAATGTCAGCAAGAGCTGGAGGCCATTTTGGCCTTTAAAGAACAGATGGTGGCGGTTGATTTAGCCGGTGATGAGCTGGGCTTTCCCGGCGACTTGTTTGTAGACCACTTTAAACAGGTGCATAAGGCCGACCTGCGTGCCACAGTGCATGCCGGTGAGGCGCAGGATTCGAGCAGCATCTGGCAGGCCATAGAAGGCTTGGGAGCCGATCGTATCGGTCACGGCGTCAATGCTATCCAGGATCCTAAATTAATGGATTACCTGCGTGATAACCGCATTGGTATTGAGTCTTGCCTGACCAGCAATGTGCTTACCAGTACGGTTGCCGATATTCACACCCATCCACTCAAGCGCTTCCTTGAGCACGGCATCTTGGCATCGATTAATACCGATGATCCGGCGGTGCAGGGCATAGAGCTTGACAACGAATATCAACATGCGGCTTATCAAGCTGGCTTGAGCAAGGAAGATATCGAGCTGGCTCAGGCCAATGCGTTAGAAATCGCTTACTTAAGCGATGGCGATAAAGCCGCTTTAAAAGCAAAAGCGGCCGCTCGCGAAGCATAATCAGGCAGCGCTGCAGCTGCGGTAACTTTGTGAGAGCGCTTGTAACACCTGCGAGCGCTCGGCCATGCCAATAACTTTCCCTTGGTCAATAACTGGATAACGCTTGGGTAGATTGTGACGGCGCATGCGCGCGGCTAAATCAAGTAAAGAGTCGTCGAGTTGGCAGGTAAGCACATCCTGGCTCATCACCTCACGCACCTGGATACGGCCATCACAAAAGTAGCTGTTGGTGGTCAGCGGCGCCAAGCAGTCTTGCTCCGATAAATAACCCAATAACTTTCCCGAATCATCGATCACCGGAGCACCAATCACCTGATGTTTAAGCAGTAAATCAATCGCTGCGGTGAGCTCAAGATCTGGGCTGATGGATAAAAAGGTTCGCTTAATAATATCTGAGACTTTGATATTTAACATGGTCGCACTCCTATCGTGGTTGATAGGAGTAGTCTAGGGTTGGTTAATTGATAGGTAAAATGAATTAAAACTATTGATGTGTTCTGAAAAACAGAAAAGAGGCCTGGGCCTCTTTTCAATTAACTAAGCTAAACTCTGCTCAACCTTATTTGATAAAGGCAAAGGCATCCGCATACATATGCTCGCGCAGGGCACCGTGCTCGATAAAGTCATCGCGTACCGCACCTATCATGTCGAAACGTCCGGCCATATAAATTGTGTAGGGTTCTAACGACACTATGTCTTTCATCACCGCCTGATGTACTAAGCCGGTGTGGCCATGCCACTGCCCCTGTGGTTGCTCGACCACCGGGATAAAGGTGAAATGCGAGTTACTGGCTGCCCAGGCTTCCATTTCTTCTTTGGCGTAAAGGGCATCTTCATGCTTTACACCCCAGTAGAAAAATACCGGGCGATCGCAGCCAACTTCGGCCAAATGGTCGGCCATCGACTTAACATAGGAGAAGCCGGTGCCTCCCGCCAAAAGAACCAGTGGACGGTCGCAATCAAGACGTAGCTGAGATACACCCAGGCCCACTTCGAGCGTTGCCTGAGTGCCATTGGCAAGATGCTCTTTCAGGTGCTCAAGCGCCTGCATGGCGTAGGAGTCTGCACCCGAGGCGCCAATATGCAATTCGATTTCATGCTGCTGGCTGGGGCGGCTGGCGATTGAAAATGCGCGCTTGTCCTTTTCTCCTAGTACCAGTTGGCAATAATGACCCGCTTCAAATTGAGCCGCTTCGTTGGGCGTCAAAATAACCTTGTAAACGAATTCTGTGAGTGGCGAAATACTTTGCACGTTCGCTTGTAATGTTTGCATGTTTTACCTTGCTTCTAACTCTTAACTGCTAGCCTACCATAGAAGGCCAATTAACAGGCACTTAGTCTATGCCCAGGGAGTCCCATATTTCATCGACTCTTTGCTTGGTGGCTTCATCCATCACTATGGGCTCGCCCCATTCGCGGTCGGTTTCACCGGGCCATTTGTTGGTTGCGTCCATACCCATTTTGGAGCCCAGGCCGGAAACCGGCGAGGCAAAATCCAGGTAGTCGATAGGGGTATTTTCTACCAAGGTGGTATCGCGTGCCGGGTCCATACGTGTGGTTATGGCCCAGATCACGTCATTCCAGTCGCGGGCATTAACGTCATCATCACAGACGATCACAAACTTGGTGTACATAAACTGGCGCAGGAAGGACCACACGCCCATCATCACCCGTTTTGCATGGCCAGGATATTGCTTCTTCATGGTTACCACCGCCATGCGATACGAACAGCCTTCCGGCGGCAAGTAGAAGTCAACGATTTCCGGGAACTGCTTTTGCAAAATAGGCACAAATACTTCGTTCAGAGCCACGCCTAGAATGGCCGGCTCATCGGGTGGGCGGCCGGTATAGGTGCTGTGATAAATAGGGTTTTCGCGATGGGTAATATGGGTCACCGTCATCACCGGAAAATCATCCACTTCATTGTAATAGCCGGTGTGGTCGCCATACGGGCCTTCTGGCGCCAGCTCATCTTGAGCTATATAACCCTCAAGCACGATTTCCGCACTGGCGGGCACCTGTAGATCATTGGATATGGATTTCACCACTTCGGTTTTGCTGCCACGCAACAAACCGGCAAAGGCATATTCGCTTAAGGTATCCGGCACGGGCGTAACCGCACCTAAAATGGTGGCTGGATCGGCACCTAGGGCAACGGAAACCGGATAGGGCTCACCCGGGTTTTCCTTACACCATTCTTGAAAGTCTAAGGCACCACCACGGTGCGATAACCAGCGCATAATGATCTTGTTTTTACCAAGTAGTTGCTGGCGGTAAATGCCCAGATTCTGGCGCTTTTTATAGGGCCCTTTAGTAACCGTCAGACCCCAGGTAATAAGCGGGGCTGCATCGCCGGGCCAACAATGTTGAATGGGCAGTTTGGTCAGGTCGACCTCATCGCCGCTGAGCACTACCTGCTGACAGGGGGCTTTTTTCACTTCCTTGGCGGGCATATTGAGGACTTGTTTAAATACCGGGATCTGTCCCAGCGCTTCCTTAATGCCTTTAGGTGGCTCGGGCTCTTTTAAAAAGGCGAGTAACTGACCTACTTCGCGCAACGCTTCGACATTCTCCTGACCCATGCCCAAAGCCACGCGCTCTGGCGTACCGAAGAGATTTGCAAGCACCGGGATATCATAGCCGACCGGGTTCTCAAATAGTAAGGCCGGGCCCTTGGCACGTAAGGTGCGATCGGCAATTTCGGTCATTTCCAAATGGGTACTAATGGGCTGGCTGATCCGCTTGAGCTCGCCGCGCTTTTCAAGCAACGCGATAAAGTCTCTTAAGTCTTTGTATTTCATTACGCCTCTGTAAGCCTCGGGTGTTTGCCGCATTATACTTGATGGCGACGCAAAAGCGATCAATCACTGCGCTGGCACTGCCAGGTTTCGTCGTTGAGCATCAGTATGCTGTTATCACCCTTGCCCCAAAAGGTGAGTTCCTCATTGCTGTATTTTGCGCCGGAGGCGGCACGCTCGCCAATCAGGGTGTGAGTAGCCTGGCTCAAAGTCAGAATAGCGCGCTCGGCGTCAAAGCGAACACTGAATATGGCTCCCGAATCACAGCGGTAGTTTATGGCCGCATTGCCTTCCTGGGTTTTGGGCAGTTCATTGCAGGCGCTGAGTATCAGAGCTGCGGGTATTGCCAAAAACAGTCCCTTAGTCATTGTTTTTCTCCGCAATTGTGGACAACGTCAGTGTAGCGTATTAGCTTAACAAGGCACATTTAACACTGCTAAAGGAATGCCCATGGCTGGCGCAAGCTTATTGACTCTTCTTGATGACATCACCGCTCTGTTGGACGACATTGCTACCATGAGTAAGGTGGCGACCAAAAAAACCGCCGGGGTGCTGGGGGACGACCTGGCCCTTAATGCGCAGCAGGTTTCCGGGGTGAACGCCGATAGGGAGTTACCCGTGGTCTGGGCCGTGGCTAAAGGCTCCATGCTGAATAAAGCTATCCTGGTGCCGGCGGCGCTGCTTATTAGCGCCTTTATTCCCTGGCTGATCACACCCTTGTTGATGCTAGGTGGTTTATTCCTGTGTTTTGAGGGCGCGGAAAAGCTGGCTCACGGCAAGGAAGAACAGCCGGAGCATCCGGCCCTGGCTGAGCCGCTGACTCCGGAAGCAGAAAAGGAAAAAATTAAGGGGGCGATACGCACCGACTTTATTCTTTCCGCGGAAATTATCGTGATCTCCCTTGGCACGGTTGCTACCGCCAGTTTTATCCATCAGGTGTCTGTGCTGTCGATAATAGCCGTGGTGATGACTGTGGGTGTCTACGGTTTAGTGGCCGGTATAGTGAAACTGGATGATGCTGGTTTATATCTGTTGCAGCGCGGCGTTGCTGCTAAAAGCGCCATCAGTCGTGCAATGGGACGATTTTTGCTGACCTTAGCACCCTGGTTGATGAAGGCGCTGGCGGTATTGGGGACTATAGCCATGTTTCTAGTGGGTGGCGGCATATTGGTGCATGGTATCGCGCCGTTGCATCATCTTATTGGTCACTGGGGTGAGGTGGCCGGTCAATACGGTGGGGTGGTTGAGGCCTTGGTCGTTAACGGCGCCAATGGCCTGGTTGGGTTACTGGCTGGATTTGTGGTCGTAATCGCCCTGCATTTATTCAAGCAGCTGAAAAAGTGATAAATCCTAAAGAAGTCAGCCCGGCAAATGCCGGGCTTTTTCAGGCTAGTTAGAAGCTAAACTGAGCGGCGAGGCGGAAGTTGGTGCCTTCACCTATGGTCACGTTATTGGTGCCACCGCCAGCCAGGTACTCGGTGTCGAAAAGGTTTTCGATATTTAAACGCAGATCGACGTCATTGCCGGCAAGCTTGATGGCATAAGTCGCACCGACGTCGACTCGGGTATAGGCGTCTTTTTCTATCTGGTTATCGCTGTCTGCAAAGCGTTTGCCGGTATAGAAGAGTCCGGCATTAAGCGCTAAGGCCTCGGTGACTTCATAGCGTGACCATAATGAGGCCGACCATTTCGGTGCATCTGCCGGGGTTTTCCCTTCCAAGTCTTCGTCACGTTCATAGTTGGCATCCAGATACATGCTTGAGGCCATAACAAAGAAACGATCGCTTACGGCGCCTTGGGCGGCTAATTCAATACCCTTATGGCGCTGCTCACCTACCTGTGTGGTGATGGTGTCGTAATCCGGGTGATCGACCAACTCGCTGACCAGGGTGCCTTTTTTACTAATATCAAAGAGTGCACCGGTAAGCAGCAGGCGCTCATCGAACAGTTGCCATTTGGCGCCTATCTCCATTTGCTCTGAGGTGACGGCGTCGAGTTTCATATTGTGATTTTTATCACTTTCGTTGATCAGGCGCTCTGAGCTCTGTGGCTCAAAACCCTCAGAATAGCTGACATACAGGGTAGCATTGTCGTTCGGGTGATACAGCACACCGACCTTAGGCAAGACAGATTCGTTATTTGCCCCTTCTTTATTCTGTTTGTCATAGCGACCGCCTAGCGACAGTTGCCACTGCGGATTAAAGGTGATCAAATCCTGAATATAGATGCCATAGTAGTCATACTCGTCACTCGAAAGGCTGGTATCGCTTGTATAACTGATATCCGGGCGGCTTGGCTCGCTTTGGCCGGGGATATAATCTATGGCGTCGGCGCTGGTGCGCAGCTGGCCATAGTAATAGTCTAGGCTGTTGGCGCCGATCAGTAGCTGATGTTGCATGCCCGCTAGCTGGAAGTCACCAATAAAGTCGATATAGGCGGTGGTAAATTGCCAATCGTCAAAACGATCATAGGGGCGTGAGTTATAGCTGTCACCGACTTGGTAGTCACTGGGTTTACGTGGCGCCGACTCAAAGCGCTGGCGCTCAAAGGTTTGTTCGTTATAACCCAGTCTCAGTTGCCAGTAATCGTTGAGATAGGTGCGCACATCCAGGCCTAAGTTTTCTACCACGATATCGGTGAAGGCCCAGGAGAAATCGTAAATGGTTTTGTCATCGCCGATGACCTTGCCTTGCGAATCTAGCCAGGCACCGGTGTCGAGACCGGTTTTATCGTCGGTGCGATCATAGTGAACGCGGATCAGGGTGTCGTCGCTGAGGTCGTAATCAAGGACTAAGGCGCCGAGGAAACGATCGCGCTCACGCTCATCGCCGTTGGCATAGTCACGCCAGAAGTTCACATCTTGCTTAACCACAATACCGCGTCCGCGCAGTGTTTCATCATCATTGAGTGCCGAGCTGGCGTCGAGCATAAAACGTGTCGAACCATGTTGATCGACATCGGCACTGACATTAACAAAGCGATTCGCGGTAGGCTTTTTGGTGACCATGTTAACCAGACCGCCAGGGCCGGACTGGCCATACAAAATGCTCGCCGGGCCTTTGATCACTTCAACACGCTCTAGGATCTCAATGGGCTGTTGGTAATGTGACCAGTGCTGGTGGCCATCGCGCAGATAACCGGTCGCTGAGCTTAGGCTAAAGCCGCGCATATTAAAGGTTTCCCGGTTGCGCTGGTTCGAGCCCGAGGTCAGGCTGGCATCATTGTTTAGCACTTCACCCAGAGTAGTGGCCAGTTGCTCATTGACTATGGTTTCTGGGATCACGGTAACCGATTGGGCGGTTTCCAGTAGCGAAGCGTCGGTACGCATGGCGCCAGAGGCGCTATCGACCTTGTAATCATTGAAATAACTACCGACCACTTCAATGGTTTCCATCTTGGTTGCCGCCAGGCTGGGTGCTGATAAGACACTGAAAATAATGAGAGAAAGAGGGTGGCGCGTCATTGCGTAAGATCCTAAAGAGTTGCTGTGAGTTATTTTGAATGCGCATGCTATTGCAAATGATTATCAATTGCAAGTGTTGTTTCTTATATTAGGGTTATGGCTTAAATTGCCCATTGAAGAGCCTGCTATTTCTGTATTTAGTTGAAGTAAACCAATGACTTTACTTATAAAGCGGCTATGCTTGTCAGGTCAAAATCGCGGCTTTTGTCGGGCTGTTTAATGCGGAAGAGACGGATTGCTAGTCGTAATAAAGTTGAATATACCCGCCGGATATGAATAAATAGCAAACAATAGCAATCAGTTGAGGCTGTCACAATAAACGCCCGGCTAATAAGGATATGATGTGGTACTGGCATCTGGTGATAGCAAAGCGAACCTAAAGTGACGCTGTTTATGTCTCGAGTAATCAAGAGCCTAGGGTGTAGTAGTTATGCTCTAACGCAACGACAAAGTGGAAGAAAGTAATGTTGCAAAGGAAGGTCAGCTTTTATAAAACACTAAGCCTGTTTTTCTGTGCTGCTTTGTCTCTCTCTCCCTGTTACGGTGCCAGCACGGCGCTGGAGCAAATCCTGCTCGAGCCCAAAGAGCAACAACTCGACCGCGCGGTAGCAAGTTTAAACGACCCCCTAACGGATAAAGAAAAGCTGGCCCTGACTCGGTTTGTTGCCGAGCAATATTTTGCCAGCGGTGATTATCAAAAAGCGACTCGTTACTTTTTGCGGGCGGAGCAGTTATCCGCCGATCTGGAGCCGCCGATACGCCGTGCTGATTATGCTAAAAAGCAGGGGATAGCCAATTATTATCGTGGTCATTACCTCAGTGCCGTTGAGGATTACTCCAGAGCCTTACAGATACTTGAGCAAGCCAATGAGCCGCTGCTGCAGGCTCATTTGTACAATAATATCGGTTTAGCCTTGATGCGTGCAGAGCGCCTGGAGCAGGCCATCGATTATTTTGGCAGCGCCAAAGCCTTGTATGACGAGCACGGCTCGGAGCAGGATAGGGTCGATATTATTCATAATATTGCCGGCGCTTATATCAGCGCCGATCGCTTTGATGCCGCGCTGAAAATGTATGCCACAGTGGGCGATGCCTTTGCGCGCCTGGGAGACATCGCGGGTCTGGAACAGATGCAGTCTAATCTCGGGGTTATTTATCGCAACCTAGGGCAGCTCGACGCCGCCGCCGAGCAATATCAGTTGGCGTTGGCGAACATAGCCAAGACCAATGATCCCTTAAGCTTGCATAACACTAGGATGAATTTGGCCGATTTATATTTCTTTCAAGGCCGTTTTGATGATTCCCTGGCTACCTTGGAAGAGGCGAAGGCGCAGCTTGAGGTGATCGACTATTTCCCCGGACTCATTACCATACAAGAGATCACCGCCAAGGTGTTGTATGGCAAGGGTGACTACGAGCGTGCCGAAGCAGCCTTGGAGCAGGCCTATTCGTTATCGCAACAAAATAGCAGTGACGACGCGCCTATAGACACCTATTTGATTGAGCTATTGCTGGCAGCGGCGCAGGGGGATAATCAAAAGGCTTTGGTGTTGTTTGAAAAATATGAGCGTGAACGCGATCTGGCCGTCAGTCAGATCATGGCTAGTCGTCTTAATGACTTCTATGCCAAATACAACACTAGCCAGTTACAGCGCCAAGTGGAATCGCTGCAGCGTCAGCAGGAGTTTGAGCGAATCGCGGCGCGCCAACGTAATCAGTTTACCTGGTTGGTCTCGGGGTTATTGTTACTAACCTTGATTATCGGCGTACTGCTGTATCGCCGCGGAGCCGAGCGTCGGGCCAATGCTATCTTGGAAGAGAAGGTACGCTTGCGCACTCAGGAGCTTGAGGCTCTGGCGCAACAGCTTAGTTCAGCCAATGAAATTAAAAGCCAGTTTCTGGCGAATATAAGCCATGAGATTAGAACGCCGCTGACTTCCATTATGGGTCAGGCCGAGGCCATTGTTCATGGTGAGGTGCGTGATGCCGATGTCGCCAAGGAGTTGCAGGTTATTTATAACAACAGCAAGCATCTGGGTGAGCTGATCAATGATGTACTGGATTTAAGTAAAATCGAAGCCAATAAACTCGAGCTTAATATTGCTTTGGTGAGCCTGGATTCTCTGCTCGCCGATATCAAGGCCATGTTTGCACCCAGTGCCCTGCAGCAGGGTATCGACTTTTACATCGACAACCAACTGCCGGCAAACAGCGGTGCCGAACTGGACTATATTCGTGTTAAGCAGGTGTTGGTTAACCTGTGCTCCAATGCCATTAAATTTACCGAGCAAGGTCAGGTAACTCTTAAGATCAGCGCTCAGGATAAGAACCTGGTATTTTGTGTTGAAGATACTGGGATTGGCATTGCTGAGGATAAACTGGAAGCTATTTTTACCACCTTTAGTCAGGGCGACAACTCCATTAGTCGTCGCTTTGGCGGCACAGGTTTGGGCTTGAGCCTGTCGCAGCAATTGGCATGCATCATGGGGGGGCAAATTACCGTAACCAGCACCCTGGGATGCGGCAGCTGTTTTTGCTTTAAGCTGCCCTGTCAGTACAGTCAATTAACGAGTCAGCTGCAAGCGCAGCCGCCACCTTGTTATGCCTCCAGCTTTAGTGGCACTGTGGTATTGGCGGAGGATCACCCGGATAACCGTCGCCTGATTGAGCGCTTATTGCAGAATCTTGGAGTGACGGTTTACAGCGCCGAAAATGGTGAACAGGCGGTGGAGTTGGCATTAAAACATAATCCGGACCTAGTCTTAATGGATATTCAGATGCCGATACTCGATGGCTTAGGGGCGCTGTCGCTGTTGCATCAATGTGGTTATAGTAATCCCATTATCGCCTTGACCGCCAATGCCATGACCCATGAAATCGCGCAGTATAAGCAAGTGGGATTTGCCGGTCATCTGGCCAAGCCCATAGATAAGGCACAGTTTTGTGCCGTGTTAGAGCGCTACCTAAGTGTCAGTGAGCAAAAAGAAGGTTACCGTGAGGTGGATATGAGCGACCTGCGCCATAGCTTTGCACAAACCTTGCCTGCGGAAATTGCCTTGCTGAAAGCGGCGCAGCAGCGTGATGATATCGCCGCCGTGGCAAAAATTGCCCATCGCCTGGCAGGCGCAGCAAAGATGTTTGCCGATGCCGACTTAGCGCAATTACTTAGTGATATTGAGCGCGCCGCCAAATTCCAGGACGGTGAACACGTCAGTGAGCTGTTAAGCGATCTGGCGATGCATGAAACAGAGTCAGGGCATTAGCCCCTAAACAGCAGGCACAAAAAAGCCACTGTGATAACAGTGGCTTTTGTTTAACCCAGTACAGCTTACTTACGCTTCATTGAGTCAAAAAACTCGTCATTGGTCTTACACATGGCCAGCTTATCGATAAGGAATTCCATGGCATCGATTTCCGACATATCGTGAACTATCTTACGCAGGATCCACATCTTCTGTAGCTCATCCGGTTTAGTCAGTAATTCTTCACGACGAGTACCTGAGCGGTTGAAGTCAATCGCCGGGAATACGCGTTTCTCGGCAATTTTACGGTTCAGGTGCAATTCCATGTTACCCGTACCTTTAAACTCTTCGTAGATTACTTCATCCATTTTCGAACCGGTATCGATAAGCGCGGTGGCGATAATGGTCAGGCTGCCGCCTTCCTCAACGTTACGTGCCGCACCAAAGAAGCGCTTTGGCTTGTGCAGGGCGTTGGCGTCAACACCACCGGTAAGTACCTTGCCCGATGATGGAATAACTGTGTTGTAGGCACGCGCCAGACGAGTGATTGAATCAAGCAGGATAACCACGTCTTTCTTGTGCTCAACCAGGCGTTTTGCCTTCTCGATCACCATTTCCGCGACCTGTACGTGACGGCTTGCCGGCTCATCGAAAGTCGATGCAATTACTTCGCCCTTAACTAGGCGCTGCATTTCCGTTACTTCTTCCGGACGCTCATCGATAAGCAATACCATGAGCTCACAATCAGGGTGGTTGTAGCTGATAGACTGGGCGATATTTTGTAGCAACATGGTTTTACCGGCCTTAGGCGGTGCAACCAAAAGGCCACGCTGGCCTTTACCTATTGGTGCTGCAAGGTCAAGAACACGAGCGGTAATATCTTCGGTGCTGCCGTTACCACGTTCCATGCGTAAACGCTCATTGGCGTGCAATGGCGTTAAGTTCTCAAATAAAATCTTGGTGCGTGAGTTTTCCGGCTTATCAAAGTTAACTTCGTTTACTTTTAGTAGCGCGAAGTAACGTTCACCATCTTTTGGTGGGCGAATAAGGCCGGCAATGCTGTCGCCCGTGCGCAAACTGAAGCGACGAATTTGGCTTGGAGATACATAAATATCGTCTGGACCAGCAAGGTACGAAGCTTCTGAGCTACGTAGGAAACCAAAACCGTCTTGCAGGATTTCTAATACACCGCCACCGAAAATGTTTTCGCCGCTTTTCGCGTGCGCTTTCAGGATGGCAAAGATAATGTCTTGTTTTCTTAGGCGGGCTACATTCTCTAGGCCCATAGACTCGGCTAGTTTTACAAGTTCGTTGATCGACTTGTCTTTCAGTTCGCGTAAATGCATATTGGTGGGTTCTTTAAACTATTTATCGTCTCGAAATGGAAGTACTTCGAGTGAGGTTGTTGGATAAACTTGGAATTGTTGGGGTTATAAACTAGCAGCTCAGTGGCTTATCGTCCAGTCTTTATACAAAATGTCATATAAAAAAAGGGCGAGCGCCCTTTTTTTATAATCTGTGCTTAGATGTTGTTTTCTAAGAACTCAACTAGCTGAGCTTTAGAAAGGGCACCTACCTTAGTAGCAGCAACCTGACCGTCTTTGAACAGTAGTAAGGTTGGAATACCGCGGATACCAAACTTAGGCGGAGTGCCAGCGTTTTGGTCGATATTCAATTTACCGATAGTCACACGGCCTTCAAACTCGCCAGCTACATCGTCAAGGATAGGGGCAATCATTTTACAAGGTCCGCACCACTCAGCCCAAAAGTCGACTAGTACAGGTTTGTCTGATTGCATTACGTCAGCCTCAAAGCTGTCGTCAGTTAATTGGATAATTTTATCGCTCATCACGTTCTCCGTTAAATTTGGCGAATTTATTTAGTGCGTATTTAAACACTCTTGTTTCTTATTGCAAGTTTAAGCGTTATGCTTTATCGCTATGAATAAGACACATTTAACCGATAAAAAATTTGCAGACTTTGCTTTAGCTCCGGAGGTGGTTGCCGGATTGCAAGCAAGTGGCTTTGAATACTGCACGCCTATTCAGGCGAAGTGTATGCCTTATGTTGAGGCTGGCCGCGACATTGCGGGCCAAGCACAAACTGGCACAGGTAAAACACTGGCGTTTCTTACCGCCACCTGCCATCACTTATTGCAGAGTCAAAAGCCATCGGGTCAGCAACCAAGAGCCCTGATCATGGCCCCCACACGGGAGCTTGCGATTCAGATCCACAAAGATGCAAAAATCTTGGCACCGCACTGTAATCTTAAACTAGGTTTATTATATGGTGGCGAAGATTACGAAAAACAACGGGCGCAGCTAGAAAAAGGTGTCGATATTTTAATTGGTACCACGGGCCGTTTGATCGACCTGTATAAACAAGGCTGTTATACCCTTAACGACATCGAGGTTGTGGTACTGGATGAAGCGGATCGCATGTTCGATCTCGGCTTTATCAAAGATATCCGTTATATGTTCCGCCGCATGCCCGAAGCGACCGAACGTCTTAACCTGTTATTTTCGGCCACCTTGTCTTATCGCGTTCAAGAATTAGCGTTTGAGCACATGACCAATCCAGAGCATGTGCAGATCGAGCCGGATGTTAAAACCGGTAAGCGCATTGCAGAAGAGCTGTTTCATCCGTCGCAAAATGACAAAATGAAACTGCTACTTACCTTGATCGAGGAAGAATGGCCGGAAAAAGCCATAGTGTTCGCCAACACAAAACATGTGTGTGAAGAACTTTACGCTTGGTTACAAGCAGATGGGCATCGTGTTGGCTTATTGACCGGCGATGTGAATCAGAAGAAACGTCAGTCAACCTTGGCACAATTTGCAAAGGGAAGTTTAGATGTACTAGTTGCAACCGATGTTGCTGCTCGTGGTCTACACATTCCTGAAGTAAGTCATGTATTCAACTATGACCTACCGGACGATTGCGAAGACTATGTACACCGTATCGGTCGTACCGGTCGTGCTGGGGCATCGGGCCACGCTATCAGCTTTGCCTGTGAGCAATACGCTTATAATCTGCAAGAGATCGAAGACTATATTGAGCACAATATCCCTGTGTCTCATTACGACAAAACGGCGCTGTTGGATGATATTACGGCACCGAAAACAATTAAACGCCGTGGGCCGCAAGGGCGTTCACGGGGTAAAAACCAAGGACATGGGCAAGGTCGTCGCCGCCATGGGCAAGGACGTTAGCCTACTAGCATGACAACACGTCCCAAACGACGTGCAAGCTTGGCCCCCCGGAGCCAAGCTTTTTTAGAGGTAAGTACGTGGTAAATTCTTCTCTCCAAGATGATTTATATGCGGTAATCGATCTTGGCTCCAATAGCTTTCATATGTTGATTGCCAAAACAGTGGCAGGCTCGTTACAAACCATGGGCCGGGTAAAACGCAAGGTGCGTTTGGCTGCGGGCCTCGATGGCAGTATGCAATTAAGTCAGGAAGCAATGGAGCGTGGCTGGGAATGTTTAGCCCTATTTGCCGAACGACTGCAGGATATTCCTGCGTCACAAGTTCGCATCGTAGCCACGGCCACACTCAGACTGGCGACGAATGCCGATGTATTCAAAGAGCGCGCTGAGCAAATTCTTGGTCATCCAATTAATGTTATCAGCGGTGAAGTAGAAGCAAAGACCATCTACCAAGGTGTGGCGCATACGTCGGCTTGTTCCGGTAAGCAATTGGTAATTGATATAGGTGGCGCCAGTACCGAAATAGTCATAGGCGAAGGCCAACAAGCCATTCACTACACCAGCTTGCATATGGGCTGCGTTACCTACCTAGAGCATTACTTTAAAGATGGTTTGCTCAGCGACAGCAATTATGACAATGCCATCAAGGCGGCGAAACAAATCCTGCAACCCATTATTGCCTTATACCGCGCAACCGGATGGGACTATGCTGCGGGCGCCTCTGGCACGGTTCAGGCAATCCAGGAGATCATGGTTGCCCAGCGCCAAGACGAAACCCTGACACTGGATAAGTTACTTGATATCCGTCAATTAACTACTCAATACGCCTCTATCGAACAGCTGCAACTGCCTGGATTAAGTGAAGAGCGCCGTTTGGTTTTTGTTTCTGGACTTGCCATTCTTATTGCCATCTTTGAGAGTTTGCAGGTGAGCGCCATGGGACTAGCCGGTGGTGCATTGCGTGAAGGCGTGCTCTATAGCATGGTGCCACAACTGCAGCGTCAGGATATTCGCCAGCGCACCATAGACAGTTTTATTACCCGCTACCATTTGGATAGCAGGCAAGGCGAGCGGGTTGCCTGCATTGCCAAGCTATTATTGGCGCAATTAAGTCAGCCTTGGCAACTTAGTGAGGCGGATCATGGGTTATTGACCGCAGCGGCCATGGTGCATGAAGTTGGTCTGCTAATCGAATATAAGCAATACCCTAAGCATGGCGCTTATATTATTACCAATACCGATATGCCCGGGTTTACCAAGCAGCAGCATGCTCTGGTAGCCAAACTGGTGCGCTTCCATAAGGTGATGTGCTGGCCGGTGATTTTGAATCACTCGGTGCTCACGAACAGCTGGCCACTCAGTTAGTGCGTTTATTAAGGTTGGCGGTAATATTGTCAATGCGTCGCAAAAATGATGTTTTACCTGAGCTGGTAATTAAAGAACATAATAATGCGCTGACACTATATATAGATAAACAATGGTTAGATGCCCATCCCTTGATGTTAAGTGAGCTGCAGCAAGAGTCACTGTACCAGCGCAAGGCTGGTTGGAAACTAACCATCAGCAATTAAAACCCCGCCAAAAAGCCACCATTGGGTGGCTTTTTGTATGTTTTTGAGCCGTTGTGCTCAATTTAACTGCAAACGATCTGTTTTTCGCAATTTTCTTTAAAAAAGGGCTTGCGTCGAAATCGAATCTCCCTATAATGCGACCCCACTGAGACGGCAGGCAGCAACGCATAGCGAGGCGCTAGCGGCTCAGAGAGTCAAATAAAACTTCAGTTTTGAAAAATGAAAACTTTCTCAAAATTAAGTGTTGACAATAAATTAGGAAAGCGTAGAATGCGCAGCCCTAACGCGGTGAAAGCCGCAGCGACAACGAGTCGCAACGTTCTTTAAAAATATGAAGCAATCATCTGTGTGGGCACTCGTACAGATTGAGTTCTAACAGCAGATTCTAGTTCGCTAGATGA
>NZ_PQCF01000014.1 GCF_002964765.1 Pseudoalteromonas sp. T1lg88 | reverse complement strand
TCTCAATGTTTTTTCCTTAAATGGAAAGTGAGTGACCAACGGAATAAAGAAATTTATTCAGCACAGTCAATTCGATATCGAAAGATATCAAAATCAGAATTCATTGAGCATGTCCTTCGGGACAGAAAAAACTTTTAATTGAAGAGTTTGATCATGGCTCAGATTGAACGCTGGCGGCAGGCCTAACACATGCAAGTCGAGCGGTAACATTTCTA
>NZ_PQCF01000013.1 GCF_002964765.1 Pseudoalteromonas sp. T1lg88 | reverse complement strand
TGATGCATAGTCACTCTATGTACATAGCGAGCAACACAGAGCAGGATGCGTTTAGATGAACCCGTAGGGCAGCGCTTGTAGCGCATTTCTACTGTGTTGTTACATGTTTATGTAGAATAACTACACCACACATGTGCCGCCTTGTATAAATACACTACAAACTGCTGCAGAAACAAACAACAAAGGTCAACAGACCCTAGTTCTTTAAAAATATGAAGCACTCATCTGTGTGGGCACTCGTACAGATTGAGTTCTAACAGCAGATTCTAGTTCGCTAGATGACGCAAACAAATTTAGAGTCTCAATGTTTTTTCCTTAAATGGAAAGTGAGTGACCAACGGAATAAAGAAATTTATTCAGCACAGTCAATTCGATATCGAAAGATATCA
>NZ_PQCF01000012.1 GCF_002964765.1 Pseudoalteromonas sp. T1lg88 | reverse complement strand
TCATCTAGCGAACTAGAATCTGCTGTTAGAACTCAATCTGTACGAGTGCCCACACAGATGATTGCTTCATATTTTTAAAGAACGTTGCGATGACTCTTCATCGCGTCAGGGCTGCGTATATTAAGCCTTCCTGACTTAAAGTCAACTAGAAAATTTAATTTTCTTTTTCTCGAAGAGAAGTAACTTTTCCGTCTAACTTTCCCGACCACTTTGCTCATTGCTTTTCAGCGTTGTGCTCCGTGTCGGTGGATGCGCATTATAGGGAGATCGAAATTCAGATCAACACTTTTTTTAAAGATCTTTTCCGTTCGCTCAAAATGTAAGCAAAGAGGGCTGTTTTACTACTTAAACGACCAGATATTAGTCAATTTTGGGGAATATAAATGAAGATCCTTCCTTTAAATGTTGCTATGTGAACTAATCTGGTTAAGATAAGGCTTTTCGTTTTGTTAAATTAATGTTTACTCCATGTATATTGGTAGATCACAATGACATCAGCTAATCTAAAAACAATTATAATCACCGTTTGTAGCGCAGTTTTAGGCTACGTTCTTCTCGCTTTCGTTTTATCTACATCCTCTTTATCTGCACCATTGGCATTTGCTTTGGGTGCGGCGCTCACAGGGATCCTGTTGTTGGTGCTTAACGGCAAAAGCAACAGCGCGGCTGCAGAGGAAGCCGCAACGGATACAAAAACGCTTTATGTAGGTAATCTTCCCTACCGTGCCAATGAACATATGGTTAAAGAACTATTTGAACAACACGGCATGGTGTTTAGTGTGCGCTTATTAAAAGATAAGCATACGGGCAAACGCCGTGGCTTTGGTTTTGTCGAGGTTGCATTAAAAGACGCCGACCTAATGATCAACCAGCTTAATGATAAGGAATATCAGGAAAGAACGCTTAAGGTCAGAGAAGCGAAGCAAAAACAAGATAACGACGAATAAAAAAGAGGGCTAAGCCCTCTTTTTTATTACTTACCTGTACTCAGGTCAGTTAGATACCATCACCATCTATATGCAAACCACACTCTCGGCTTAAACCAAAGAAGCGCGTTTCTTCCTCTGTCATCCCCGGCTCAAGCTTGCGCGTGGTGTGAACATCCCCCATAGACACGTAACCCTGCTCCCACAGTGGATGGTAAGGCAAGTCATGCTTGCTCAGATATTGGTAGACGTCGCGGTTATCCCATTCAATGATGGGATACACCTTAACGGTTCCCCGACTGATTTCGACAATGTTCTTGCCTTGACGGGTACTTGATTGCTGACGTCGCAGACCACTGAACCAGGTTCCCGCTTCAAGTTCCTGCAGGGCCTGAGTCATAGGCTCTACCTTATTAAGCTGGTTATAGAGCTTAATACCCCCTTCACCCTGCTCCCATAGCTTGCCGTATTTGGCTTCTTGCCAGGCAGGACTTAGCTGTGATTTATAGACCTTTAAGTTCAGCTGTAAGCGCTGCGTTAACTGGTCAATAAATTGATAAGTTTCAGGGAACAGATAACCGGTGTCGGTCAGGACCACGGGAACGTCCTGCTTTACATTGGTCACCAAATGCAACATCACCGCAGCTTGTATGCCAAAGCTGGAGGACAAAATATGCGTACCCGGCAAATTTTCCATCGCCCATTGCACCCTTTGCTCGGGGGTTTTATCGGCTAAGATGGTATTGATATCCACCAACAGAGCCTGCTGCTCGGCTTTATCAAGCGTTAATATCTGACTAAATGCGCTCATTATCTCGTCCTCACAGTACGCTTAAGCGTAAAAGTCTGTTTTTGATACCTTGACCTCGGCCACGATCCCTTGGCGGATCACAAAATCACCGAAACCTTCCGCATCATTGCGCTCACTGGCCCAGCGACCAATCAGTTCATCAAGGGCATTGAGGTACACATCTTCACCCACATTCTCCAAATAGAGTTTAGGTATACGTGTACCTTCGCGGTTGCCGCCTAAGTAAAGGTTGTATTTACCCGGACCTTTACCTACCAGGCCAGCTTCGGCCAGCATGGCACGACCACAACCATTAGGGCAGCCAACCACACGTAAGATAATGTGATCGTCAGCAACACCATGCTTAGCCAAGAGCGCTTCCGTCTTTTCAATCAGATCCGGCAAGTAACGCTCCGCTTCCGCCATGGCCAATGGACAGGTAGGCAAGGCCACACAGGCCATTGACGCCTTACGCTGCTCGGTATGGGTATCGTCGATAAGGCCATGTTCACGAGCAAGCTGTTCAATCACCGCCTTTTGCTCCGCAGGAACACCGGCAATGATCAGGTTCTGGTTAGCCGTCATGCGGAAATCACCTTGGTGGATCTCGGCAATTTTGCGACAACCAGTTTTTAAGGCCTTATCAGGGAAATCTAAAATACGGCCGTTTTGGATAAACACGGTGAGGTGATGTTTACCATCTATACCTTCAACCCAACCGAAGCGATCGCCACGGTGAGTGAATTCATAAGGACGACTTTCTTCAAACTTCACACCGGCACGTTTTTCAACTTCTGCCTTAAAGGCATCGCTGCCAAAGGTATCTAGGGTGTATTTAGTCTTGGCATTTTTACGGTTCACTCGGTTACCCCAATCACGCTGCACAGATACAACGTGCTCGGCGATGGCCAGGGTGTGCTCAAGCGGCACATAACCAAAGTCATCCGCCTTACGCGGGTAAGTATTTACATCACCATGAGTCATGGCCAGGCCACCACCAACCAAGACGTTAAAACCAACCAACTTGCCGTTTTCAGCAATGGCCACAAAGTTCAAGTCGTTGGCATGCACATCCACTTCGTTGTTCGGTGGAATGGTCACGGTCGTTTTGAACTTACGTGGCAAATAGGTTGAACCTAAGATTGGCTCTTCGGTGGTTTCCGACTTTTCACCATTTAACCAGATCTCTGCATAGGCTCGGGTTTTTGGTAGCAAATGCTCAGAGATCTTCGCCGCCCACTCATAGGCTTCCTGATGTAGTTCCGACTCCACCGGGTTAGTGGTGCACAGTACGTTACGGTTTACATCACCGGCGGTAGCTATCGAGTCAATGCCAACGCTGTTAAGCATCTGGTGCATGTCTTTAATATTCGGCTTTAAAACACCGTGAAACTGGAATGTTTGACGGGTCGTCAGTCGAATCGAACCGTACATGGTCTTTTCTTCGGCAAATTTGTCGATGGCTAACCATTGCTCCGGCTTGATGATGCCGCCGGGCATACGGGCACGCAGCATCACGTTGTGCAAAGGCTCAAGCTTTTGTTTCGCTCGCTCGGGACGAATATCGCGGTCGTCCTGCTGGTACATGCCGTGGAAACGGATCAGCTGGAAGTTATCGGCGGTAAAGCCACCGGTGATCTGATCCTTAAGATCCGCTTCTATGGTGCCGCGTAAAAAGTTACTTTCGGTTTTTAAACGCTCGTTGTCAGCAAGTTTGGCCTGTGGATCATGCTTGCTATTTGGCTTGTAATCGCTCATTTCAATTCCTACATTCGGGGCGCTGACGGGCGCTTAATAAACATCTTTTTGGTAACGGTTAGCGCTGCGTAGCTCTTTCAAATATTGCTCGGCGCTGTCATCATCTTTGCCACCCTGGGCTTTGATCACATCAACTAAGGCCTGGTGCACGTCTTTGGCCATGCGTGAAGCGTCACCACAGATATACACATGAGCGCCCTGCTCTAACCAGGCAAACAGCTGCTCGCCCTGTTCACGGATACGGTCTTGTACATATACTTTCTGCGCCTGATCGCGGCTCCAAGCCACATCAACCTTAGTCAGCAGGCCCGACTTCAAGTAGCCTTGAATTTCAGTTTGATACAAGAAATCCTGAGTAAAGTGCGGGTTGCCGAAAAACAGCCAGTTATTACCTTGCGCATCACGGGCTTCACGCTCTTGTAAGAAGGCGCGGAAAGGTGCAATACCCGTCCCCGGACCTATCATGATCACTGGCGTATTATCGTCAGCAGGCAAACGGAAATTATCATTGTGCTCGGTAAATACCTTAATGGTCGCGCCTTCTTCGGCAAATCGACCCAGATAACCTGAGCAACCACCCAGGTGCTGCTCGCCAAAACCGTCGAACTCAACCACGGCAAGAGTAAGGTGCACTTCGTCTTCAACTTCCGCCTGGCTTGAGGCGATAGAGTAAAGACGGGGCTGCACTTTGCGCAGACTGTCTACTAGCTCTTGAGCGCTCACCTTGGCTGGGTTTTGGAAAATAACATCATAGGTTTGACGCGCTTCTATGTACTCGCGCATCGCCGCCTTATCTGCAACTAGTGCCAATAATTCGGCGTTCTCGGTCACAGCCGCGTATTTTTCCACGAAGCCAGGGTAAGACTGCGTTAGCTCTAGGCGCTCGATTAATGCATCACGTAAACTTAAAGCTTCATCGCCCAAAGTTACCTGAGTCTCGCCATCTAGCTCTAAAGTCGCTAAAACCTTATCGACCTTGGTTTCATCGTTAAGGAAATACACGCCCAATGAATCTCCAGGTTGATACTGGATATCAGAACCCTCTAAAGAGATCTCGATATGGCGCACATCTTTTGTTGAGTCGCGACCTGTGATCTTCTGTACCGTCAGCAATTCGGCGGTAAATGGATTTTGCTTGTTGTACTGGCTCGCCGCACCCGCGGTCATCGGCATGCTTACTACATTGTTATTCGTTTGTTGGGCTTTAAGGTCGGGCTCGAAAGCATCCAGGGCACCATTGATCCAAGCGTCACTGTGATCTTCATAATCCACGTCCAGGTCGACACGTTGCAGGATCACTTCGGCTCCGAGCTTAACTAAACGCTCTTCAAAATCTTTTGCGGTTTGGCAGAAGAACTCATAGCTGGAGTCACCCAAACCCAACACGGCAATTTTTACACCTTCTAATTTTGGTGCTTTTTTCGTGGCTAAAAACTCATACAGGGCTTCGGCATCTTCAGGCGGCTCACCCTCACCATAGGTAGATACCACTATGCTGATAAACTGCTCTTTCTTCAGTGCCGTCGGCTTATAATCGGCCATGCTCACTAGGTTTACTGCCAGGCCGCGTGCTTGTGCCTGCGCTTGCAATTGCGTAGCCACACCCTTGGCATTACCGGTTTGTGAGCCGTATAGGATGGTCAGAGTTGCGGCTTCGCCGGCATTGGTCGCCACGCCACCAGCTAAAGCGGCACTGTTTGCATTGCCAGCCAGATAACCACTTACCCAGGCCTGCTGAATTGGATTTAATTCGGCCACCAAACCTTGAAGTTTTTGCACCTGCTCCGGTGTAAGCGGACTTGCCGCCGCGTTCAGCTGGTTTAACAACATCTTTTTTCCTCTAACCCAAAACTACATCGCCCTTGTGCCATGCAGTGTAAAATGTGTGTTTGCCCGGCAACAAAAAAGGTCAATACCAGGCTATGGTGAGCCTGAAGCATACCTAGGTGCGAAGGCAGGAAAAAAGAATAGAATCTGCTTTGTTATTCCAATTGGTTATTAATTTCGTTTTTTTCCAACAAAAACAGTTTAAATGAATGTGTTAGATGGATGGGGAGCCCCCAATAATGGGAAGCTGATTAAATGTGGGAGTGCATACAGAGCAACAAAAAAGCGCCTTTTGGCGCTCTGTTAGTCTTCTACGGCGTAGATGGTGACTTCTATACCGGCGCCGATGGCGGAGATACGCAGTAAGGTATCGGCGCTGATCGCTTCATTAAAACATTTTGGTGAATGCCCTGAGCTAAAGCCCAAGTCGAAGGTACGACGCGAGCAGGTCAGCCATTGTTTTAACGCGGCCTTAGAACAAGACTCGATCAGTTCACACAATTCATTAATGGCCTTATCCGGGCTGATGGCATCGCTGTTGGCCTCAAAACGAGCCAACTGGCGGGTATCATCCTTGTCATAATGCAGCACCACGGCGCGCTTATCCAAGTCGGCAACCAGGGCACTAATGTCCTGTTGCGATTCCAGTTCAAGATCAACGTTAAGAAATTGAATGTCTGCCATCTAGTGTTTTGCTCCCGTTTACGCCACAGGCCGGTTAAGTTTAAATCTGCGCCATTGTGTCATATTGACCATTAATAACAAGGGCGTACACCGGAGTTCTCCAACCCTTGGCAATAACAATAGTGAATAAACGCCTTTTTAAACATAGTTGAACTGTTTATAAATGGGCGCCCTTTATATGCCTGCCCTAGCCTTGCGTTAGGAGCGAAAGTGCTGCTTGAGCAATTGCGCAAAGGCTTGAACCTTGGCACTGCGGTGCATTTGGTGGTGCGTTACCAACCAGATATCGTGCTGCCAATTCAGTTCCTTGGGCAGCACGGGGCGCAGCTGAGGGTATAGGCGGGCCACCTCTTTTTGCATGCCGCCAATCCCCAGACCATTGACCACGGCGCGGTTGGCGTCGGATGTTTCCGACACCCGCAGGGTGATTTGCGACGCGTTAATATGCTCATCAACCCAGGCAAAGTAAGGAACCCGGCTATTAAAACCGGCTACCCCGGAAATAAAGTGATGCTGCTGCAACTCACTTAACGACTTGGGCTCCCCCATGCGTGCCAAGTAACGCTCGTGGGCAAAAAGCCCTGAATCTCGGATACACAGGTGCTGAGCAATATAGTCACCTTCGTCGGGACGCGGACCTGCGCGCACGGCTATATGCGCCTGACCATGATCCAGACGTAAGCGCTTTTGATCTAAGAGTATCTCTAACTGCACTTGCGGATGACGCTGTTGAAAAATCTCGCACACGGGCGCCAGAAGATCGATAAAACCACTGACCGTGGTCAACAACAATGAACCGCTTAATGTGGTGTCGGCGGCCATGATGCTGCTGTGCAGAGATTCAAGCTGCTCGTTAATCTGCTCGGCACTGGCAAACAGCTGGGCGCCGGTTTCTGTCACCGTATAGCCTCGGGCATGACGATGAAACAAACGGGTATTCAAACTTTGCTCGAGATGGTTAATGCGCCTTAACACTGTGCTGTGATGCACACCTAGCGCCTGAGCTGCCGAAGTCAGGGTGCCGCGGCGGGCAACCTCAAAGGCCACCTTAATATCCTGCCAATCGCTAAACTCACTCGCCATGGCTTCGTCCTTATGTGTTTATATGCACATAAGCTTTGCGTTTTTTACGCTTTTTTGCAAGGCGATTTTCTTTTAAAGTAACCTCCAAGCACTCAGCAACCATTGCCACCGCATAAGGATCACCAATATGACTAACGCAAAAATCATCGCCCTGGCGGGCAGCCTACGTAGCAACAGTTTTAACCACGCAGTTATCGCCCATGCCGCCGAGCTGGCAAGGCAGCAAGGCGCGGAAGTTGAAGTTCTATCCCTGGCCGAACTTGATCTACCTATGTTTAATGAAGACATTGAAGCCCAAGGCACACCCGCAAGCGTCAATATCCTCAAAGACAAGCTGCGCTCTGCAGATGCCATCTTGTTGGCCAACCCAGAGTACAACGGCTCTATCACCGCGGTGTTAAAAAATGCCATCGACTGGGCATCACGCACCGAGCCAGGCGCCATGCCGGCATTTCGCAATAAGGTGGTAGCCTTATTTGCCGCCTCACCCGGTGGTCTGGGTGGTCTGCGTGGCCTTAACCATGTTCGCGATATTCTCAGCGGCATCGGCGCCCTGGTACTAGGCGATCAGCTTGCCATAGGTGGCGTACATACCCTGGTTGATGAACAAGGTCAGATCAATGACGCCGCCACCAGCGAGAAAATCAATGCACTAACGGCGCAACTGGTCTATGTCACCGAGAAACTAAAGGGTTAAGCTACGGCGAAACCGATACAGGCCAATAAGATTGCTGGTAAGGAACAGGGCCTCCATCACCATGGCGACCGGCGAGCCAGCAATCACCGCAAAGGCCAACCAAAAGCAGGTGCCGAACAACATGCTGACACGCATACGCACCTGCTCCCCCTGAAAAGCCGCATAGGTTTGCAAACAACTGCCGGCCACCGCCAATAACGACCACCAGGAATCCATTACCAAGACGCCTAACACTAAGGCACTGAGGATAAAAAAGTACATTAGTTGCCGCCGCTGATAGCGGATGCTGATGGCATACCGTACCGAGGCCAGCGCCATTAAGGCCGCTCCCGCCGCTTGTTGCAACAACACATAATGAATAGACGTCAATGCCGTCGAGGCGACCAAACAGGCCAGCACATAATGACGGCGATAGAATTGAAACGACATTAAATCAAGCGCCACGGCAATGGCCGCAAGCACTTGGGAAATAAGATAATAGGTCATGCTTCCTCCGCACGCCGATAATGAACGGACGACGGCAAGAGCGCCTTAACCTTTGTTAATTGATCCCTAATCGAGCACGAATACGTGACAGGCTGACCGCGCTGATCCCCAGATACTTAGCCACCTGATGTAAACTCAGCTGTGCCAACCAGTGGCGGCGATGTTGATAGAGATATTGATAGCGCTGCTGCGGTGTTTGCAGCAAGAGAAACGCTTCTTTGGCTTCCTTATACAGCACCTGCTGTTTTAACAGTGCCAGCACCAGGGCTTGCCATTCAGGCCGAGAGAGGGCATCAATAGGCACGCGCAATACCTGGCTCGGTTTAAGCACCTCAATATTGTATTGGGCAGCACCTTGATTGATCCAAGCGCTGTATAAGAACACCAACTCCCCAGCAAAATAGAACTCTTTATAATGTTCGCAGCCCGCTTCATCCAGATGGGTCGCCACCAGCACGCCGGAAACAATAAAGTAAGCATATTCCTGCATCTCTCCCTGGCTAAGCAGGCGTTGTCCCGGCGCCATGTCTAGGTAGGACTTATCCGCTGTTGCCTCTATCTGCGCTTGCAGCTGACGATTAAGCTCAGGGTTGACCTCCCCCAGTCCTTCATAAGCCATGTCGGCTCCTTTAACTTGCCGACTGGCCAGCCGACTGGGCCGCTAATTTGGCTTTAATAAAGTCGTTGTGGGTAACATAGAGCAAGTCGGCAACGCGACGCACCACGTGCTCCTCGTGTTTATCCAGCTCGCCATCCGCATAGGCCAGTTGCCACAGCAGTTGCACTATTTCCACCCTTTGCTCGGCACTGGTGTTGTCATTGATCTGTTTAGAAAAGCGGAAGTAGTCTATGGCGTCGTCCAGGTCCCGGGTGGCGGCCTTGATCAGGGTATCCACCTGCTCCAGATCTAGGGCAAAGTACTTTTGCAATAAAGCCTGCAAGCTTGCTTGCTCTTGCGCCTGTAGCTCGCTGTCGGCGCGCATCACCTCAACCAATAGGGCGGCCACCGAGATTTTAAAATCCGGTAACTGCGGCTGCTCGGGTGTTGCCGCCAGGGACGTAAAAAACTGCTTAATATGCTCTAACATGGCAGGGCCCTCGCTAAGTGTTACACTCACTGTAATGGATACGCAGTACAGAGACAACAGGGGCGATTATGACTCTACATACACCTTTACTGGCAAGCATGTTGATATTGCTGGCAGCCAGTAGCTACGCGCAAACGCCCGAGGGCAAACGCGAGAAGCTTTATGACTTCGACGAAAAGGTACATTACTACCAAACCAAGCTGGCCGATAAGCGCTATCGCCTGGAAGTAGTGGCCGATGATTACGAGCACTTTCAACGCCAGAGTGTGTTTCTGTTGCGTCACGCACGCAAGTTGTGCCGCAGCGCAGCGTTTAACATACAAGTATTTGAAGGGGTGCAGGAATATGATCGCTTCCCCACTACCCCACGCGCCTATGAACCCAATCTATTGACCGAAGTCAGCTGCGATTAGTCCGTATAACCCCAAGGCGCGGCTGGCGCTGCAATGGGCTTGGTCAGGTCAAAGTCAACGCGGAACTCACGTCCTTCGCGCACTAAGCGATAAGTGAACTTTTCAGGGTAGATATACATTTGCCAGGTATTGCCGATAGACTGGGGAATACCCTGAGCAACAAACAACTCTTTGGAATACTGATCCGCAGGGAAAGACTGCACATTGGCATAGCCAGCATCCAAAGTATGACCGCCATACATGGTTGAGGCATCGTCGGTGCCGTCTTCATGGCGGTGATCATGCTTCAGACTTAAACCACTACCGGTTTTAGTGATAATCCAGGTCCGTGACGCATCCTCGCCCACATGAAAAGGAATTTGCAATTCGCTGTCGCTACAACGGCGCACATGCATCACCAGCTTAGCCTCGCTAAAGCTGCTTGGACCGGCGTTATCAACACTCACTTCACCTTGGTAGGCCTTACCACAATGGGCTTTGAGATTGTTAAAGAAAGCATCGTGGCTGGGAATAGACACTAAAGGCGCAGGGCGTGCAGCGGCTATTGTACTCAGACTTAATACTGCCGCACTCATGGCAAAAGCTAATTTCATGATGTTCATCCATTACAAAAATAAAGCGCCATAGTAGCGCTTTAATTATAGGTATTGCGAGTTTTTGAGATTATTGCCAAGGACGCTCTGCCTGCAACTGCTGCTCAAAGGCTTCAATTTGCGGATTAAACTGCTCAGTGACCCCGATAAAGTCCAGGCCGCTCAGCAGACGCTCCTTAATATCGGCGCGCACCTCAAAGGCAATGGGTGCAAAGGCTGGGCTCAGCAATTGCTGGTTTTGCAAATCAACATCTATATGCAAGGGCCTGTCACCCTGCGCCAAGGCAAATAAGGCATCGAGTTGCTCGCCCGACAAGGTAATAGCCAGCATCTGGTTATTGGCGCAATTATTAAAGAAGATATCGGCAAAGCTTTCGGCAATAATCACACTGAAGCCATATTGCTTTAACGCCCAGGGCGCGTGCTCACGGGATGAGCCACAACCAAAGTTATCGCGACTAAGCAGCACGCTGGCGCCCTGATATTGCGGGTAATTAAGCACAAAGCTTGGATCCGGCTCTCCACTTTCCAGGTAACGCCAGTCGTAAAACAAGGCCTTATCAAAACCATCGCGACTGGTGGAGGTTAGAAACTGTTTTGGAATTATCTGATCTGTATCGACATTATTCTTGTCCAAAGGGGCGACTAACCCAGTGTGAAAATAGCTCATGAGTTGGCTCCTTGAATATCGACGAAGTGGCCGGCAATGGCGGCAGCAGCGGCCATAGCTGGGCTGACCAAATGAGTGCGACCACCGCGCCCCTGACGGCCTTCAAAATTACGGTTAGAGGTGGAGGCGCAGCGCTTACCCGGCGCTAAACGATCATCATTCATGGCTAGACACATGGAGCAACCCGGCTCTCGCCACTCAAAGCCAGCGGCCTTAAAGATTTCCGCGAGGCCTTCGTCTTCCGCTTGTTTTTTCACTAATCCTGAGCCGGGTACAATCAAGGCTTCAATACCAGGAGCTACCTGCTTACCGGCAACAATTTCGGCGGCAGCGCGCAAATCTTCAATGCGGCTATTGGTACAGGAGCCGATAAACACGGTATCAACACTGACCTCGCTCAACTTTTGCCCCGGCTTAAGATCCATGTATTTCAAGGCGCTGCGGATGGCATCGGCCTTGATTAAATCCGTCTCTTGCTGCGGATCGGGAATAGGCTCATTCACACCTATGACCTGCTCCGGGCTGGTGCCCCAGGTGATTTGCGGCTGTATCTGGGCAGCATCAATTTCGATAACCTTATCAAATACCGCATCGGCGTCACTGCGCAAGGTCTGCCAGTAGGCAATGGCGGCGGCAAAGTCTTCACCGCGCGGTGCAAAAGGACGACCCTCAAGGTAGGCATAGGTTTTTTCATCCGGGGCGATTAAGCCGGCCTTGGCGCCCATTTCTATACTCATATTGCACAGCGTCATGCGCGCTTCCATCGACAGTGCTTCAATGCCGGTGCCGCAGAATTCGGCGACATAGCCTGTACCACCGGCGGTGCCTAATTGACCTATCACTGCCAAGATTAAGTCTTTTGCCGTCACCGTCGGACGCAAAACGCCATTAACTTGAATCTTCAGCGACTTGGCTTTTTTCTGCTGCAAAGTTTGAGTCGCCAGCACATGCTCGACCTCGGAAGTTCCTATGCCGTGCGCCAAGGCACCAAAGGCACCATGGGTTGAGGTATGGCTGTCGCCACAGACTATGGTGGTGCCGGGCAAGGTGATGCCCTGCTCAGGCCCCATGACATGGACTATGCCTTGGTTAAGGAATCAAGATCGTACAAGACGATGCCGAAGTCTTTGCAGTTTTGCGCCAGGGCCTGCAACTGATTACGCGACACCTCGCTGGCGGCAGCCAATGAACGGCTCTTGGTAGAAACGTTATGATCCATGGTGGCAAAGGTTTTTTGCGGGCAACGCACCGGGCGGTTTTTCTCGCGCAGACCAGCAAAGGCCTGGGGCGAGGTCACCTCATGCACCAGGTGACGGTCGATATAAAGTAAATCTGTTTGTTCGTTTAAATGGGCAACACAATGCGCCTGCCAAATTTTGTCGTATAGGGTCTGGGCCACTTGCTGGTTCCTCATTCTCGGTTAAATACGCTCAACAATGGCCTTGGCCACATCTTTGGTGCTATAGCCCGCGTGCGGGAAGATATCCGGGGTGCCGACACCGGCGGCCACCGCTTCGGCCACCGCTTTTTCAATGCGCCGCGCCGCTTCGTCCTGGCCCAGGGAGTAACGCAGCATTAACGCCGCACTTAAAATCTGCGCTATGGGGTTGGCAATACCCTGACCGGCAATATCCGGGGCCGAGCCCCCCGCCGGTTCATACAGACCAAAGCCAGATTGATTCAGACTTGCCGAAGGCAGCAATCCCATGGAGCCAGTGATCATCGCGCATTCGTCGGAAAGAATATCGCCGAACAGGTTATCGCACAGCAACACATCAAATTGGCTGGGCTGTTTAACCAACTGCATGGCGGCGTTATCTATATAGATGTGGTCTAAAGTGACATCCGGGTAGTCACGACTCACCTCATTGACTACCTCACGCCATAGCACGCTGGTTGCCAACACATTGGCCTTATCCACCGAAGTCACATGATTTCGACGCAGGCGCGCGGCATCAAAGGCAAAACGGGCGATGCGCTCGATTTCTTCACGGGAATAAGTCTGGGTATCAAACGCCGCTTCCTGAGCCCCCGTGCCACTGCGACCCTTTTCACCAAAATAAATGCCGCCGGTCAGCTCGCGCACACATAAAATATCGAAACCGTTGGCGCTGATGTCCTGGCGCAGCGGTGAGGAATGACTCAACGCCGGTAATAGTTGCGCCGGGCGCAGGTTACAGAACAAGCCAAAGTGTTTGCGTAGCGGCAACAAGGAAGCCCGCTCCGGCTGTTGTTCCGGCGGCAGGCCTTCCCATTTAGGGCCGCCAACGGCACCAAATAAGATGGCGTCGGCACGCTCGCAGGCTGTTAGCGTGTGCGCCGGCAAGGCTTCACCGAACTGATCGATGGCACAACCGCCAACCGCATGATGCGCCAGGGTTAGGGAAAACCCGAATACCTCACTGGTGGCCGCCAAAACCTGCTCGGCCGCCGCCATGACTTCCGGACCTATGCCGTCACCCGCTAGTACGGCGATACTATAACTTTGTTGACTCATCCTGCTTTCCTTTGTTGCTTTAAGCTCGAAACCTGTTGGGCTCGATAAATAATGTTGTACACACGCACCATGGCATGCACCGAGGCTTCGACAATATCTGCCGCCAGGCCTGCGCCGTGATAGGTGCGCCCTTGATATTTAGCAATAATATCTACCTGACCCAAGGAGCTGGCGCCCTGACCTGTGGCGTCCAGGTTGTATTCGATTACATCCACATCCATGCCGGTTAAGCGCGCTAAGGCAGCAAACGAGGCCTCGACTGGGCCATTGCCCGTGGCCGCTTCTTGTTTCTGCTCGCCGGCCACACTAAGGCCGATAGTCGCAGTAGCCACGGATTGGGAGTTTGAAGTGGCATTGACATACTGCAATTGGTAATGCTCATCCTTGTCGCGGATTTGATTAAAGTAGATCATCGCTTCCAGGTCGTAGTCATAAACCGTGCCTTTTTGGTCGGCCAGCTCCAGGAAGCTGGTATACAAGCTGTCCATATCATAGTCGTCGCTATGATAGCCAAGCTCGCTTAGGCGGTGCTCTATCACATGACGACCGGAGCGCGAGGTCATATTTAACTGGTTGCTGGGCACGCCAACACTTTCCGGCGACATGATTTCATAGGTGTTTTGTGCTTTTAGGACGCCATCCTGGTGGATACCCGAGCTATGGGCAAAGGCGTTTTCGCCGACAATGGCCTTGTTTGGCTGCACCGGCATATTGCAGATTTTCGCCACCTGACGTGACGCCCGGTAAATCTCCTCGCTACGAATATCCGTATGCACCTTAAGGTGGTCCTGACGCATCTTCATGATCATCGCCACCTCTTCCAAGGAGCAGTTACCGGCACGTTCCCCTATGCCGTTAACCGTACATTCGATTTGACGCGCCCCCGCTTGCACCGCAGCAATGGAGTTGGCCACCGCCAAACCCAAATCATTGTGACAGTGCACGCTTAAGCGTGCCTTATCTATGTTTGGCACATGGTTCATTAAATGATGGATCATCGCCGCATACTCATCCGGGGTGACGTAACCCACGGTATCCGGCAGGTTAATGGTGTTGGCGCCAGCGGCTATGGCCTGCTCGACGATGCGGCATAGGTGATCATGAGGCGTGCGCCCGGCATCTTCGCAGGAAAATTCCACATCATCGGTGTAGTTACGGGCTTGCTTAATGGCCTTCACCGCCATAGCGGTAGCATCATCCAAAGACATTCGTAACTTATGTTCTAAATGCAGTGGACTGGTGGCTATAAAAGTATGAATACGCCCCTGCTGCGCCGTTTTTAAGGCCTCGCCGCAAGCTTCAATGTCTTTAGCTACCGCTCGTGCCAAACCGCAGATAATCGGCCCCTTTACTTCGCTGGCAATGCGCTGCACGGCACGAAAATCGGCGGGACTGGAAACAGGAAAGCCCACCTCCATCACATCAACATTAAGGCGACTGATAGCATGAGCGAGCTGCAGCTTGTCATCTTCGGTCAAACTTGCCTTTAGCGCCTGCTCACCATCGCGTAAGGTGGTGTCAAAGATCCAAACCTTGTCTTGCATATTCTGTCCTCATCCTCAGTGCCCAATGCCAAAAATTAACCCGTTAGAAATAAAAAACCCCGCTCAGTGCGGGGTCTTATTCAAAGTCTGTGTCACACACAGCCAATGCGCTACGCCCCGCAGTCTTGCTCTAGGAGCAGCAGGTTGAGTAAGCGAGTAATTGACTGGGTAGTGTGCATCATGGGTATTCGTTCGTTAGTAAGTTGGCTATTTTTTAACACTAACCAAGGGGCAGAAGCAAGCATAAAAAATCCAATAAAAAGGGATTTTAACCTGTGTTTAAGGAAAATAATTCCAAGCAAATACAAAAAGTGGAATATAAAAACCAAGATAAGAAGGAAAGGCACAGAGGCTAACTCTGCGCCTGGGGATCTCTGCGTATATTATTTTATTTTAATAGCTGGGTTTATTTGCTGTTTTTTTGCGCGTAATGATACCCGCCGAAGGAAATATATCTAAGCTGCCACTGCAAACGCTCTACCAGCTCCTCGCGGGCCTGACCTTCTAAATCCAGTGCTTCCGCTCCTGAGGTAAAAACGATTGTCACCATGGCCTCGGCCTGCATATAGGCATGATGGCTATCACACTGAGTTTCGCCTTCAAGATAATGAGCCAGCTCCAGAATAAAGTGTTTAATCTCTCGGGCAACGGCGGAACGAAATGCTTTCGAGGTACCCGAGCGCTCCCGCAGCAGCAGTCGAAACTGGTTGGGCTGGTTGTCGATAAACTCCATAAAGGTGAGCACTGAGGTGGAGATCACACTGCCACCACTGGCAATGCGACGACGCGCCTGGCGCATCAACTGGCGCAGGGTTAAACCGGCTTCGTCAACCATGGTCAGACCCAGTTCGTTCATGTCTTTAAAATGGCGATAGAAGGACGTCGGGGCAATGCCTGCTTCACGGGCCACCTCACGCAAACTGAGGTTAGAAAAGCTATGCTCAGCACTCAATTGGTTAAAGGCCGCCGCAATCAATGCTTGACGGGTTTTCATTTTTTGCTGGGCACGAACTCCGGCCATGGTTGCTACCTAAGCTGATAAAAACTCAAGTCTAATACTTGACGCTAAGAGATTGAACCTCTATTTTAGCGTACACTTGTACGCTGAGATTCTTTGTTAATGAAAAAACCCCCTCTTTTATGGCTCAATGTGCTGTTTTTCAGCCTATCTTTTTTGGCCGCTCTTACCCTTGTTCCCTGGTACGGTATAACCCAGGGTTACAGCGCTTCTCATTGGTGGGCCTTTGTTGCCTGTATGTTTTTTGCCGGTCTTTCAATCACCGCCGGCTACCACCGTTTATGGGCTCATAAAGCCTATGAGGTGCACCCAGTCATTGAAGTTATCTTTGCCCTCGGCGGCGCCTTTGCTCTGCAAAACAGTGCCTTGCACTGGAGCAGTGACCACAGGGTACACCATGGTCAAGTCGACGATCCGGAGAAGGACCCCTATGCCGCCACCCGAGGTTTTTGGTACAGCCATATTGGCTGGATGCTGCGCGATTACCAGGGTGAGGCCTACAGCAACTACAACAACGCCCGCGACCTGCAACGCAACAAGGTGGTCATGTGGCAACATAAGCATTATATGAAGTTGGTGATCTTGATGAATATCGGCCTGCCCCTGCTGCTCGGGGTTCTTTTTGGCGACATCATCGGCATGCTGTTACTGGCGGGCTTACTGCGTCTGGTGTTATCTCAGCACTTTACCTTCTTTATTAACTCCCTGGCCCATATCTGGGGTTCGCGTCCTTATACTCAAAAAAATACCGCCCGTGATAATGGCTTGCTGGCGCTGCTTACCTATGGCGAGGGTTATCATAACTTCCACCACATTTTTGCCAGCGACTACCGCAATGGCATTCGTTGGTGGCACTACGATCCAACCAAATGGATGATCCGCACCTTCGCCTATGTGGGGCTGGCGAAAAAACTTAAACGCACACCCATAGAACGCATCGAGCAGGCCAAGGCGCAAACCTTATTGACTAAAACCAAGGTCGAACTTGCCGCTAAGGAAGTCGCTCATGATAAACTGGCGCTATTGCAAAACGAGTACGAAGTATTGCTGAAAAAACTGCAGCATTTTTGTCAGGTACAGAAACAGGTGCTTGAAGCAAAAAAGAATTCGATGCTGCAACAATGCGAAAAATCCGCTTTAATGAAGCAATATCATGAACTAGAAGATGCTTGGCAAACACAAAAGCAGGCCTGGTTGGCGTTAAATGCGCGCTTACTAAAGGCGTATAGCTAAGAGCAGATTGTTGGGTTTAAAAGGGTAAAGGAGTGAGCGTGGCCAAACAAACCACAAGTAAGAAGAAGCCCGAGGCGGCATACCAGTATGACGCCATTATTATTGGTACAGGCCCTGGGGGTGAAGGCACCGCCATGAACCTGGCCAAAAGCAATAAAAGGGTGGCAGTGATCGAACGCCAGCGCGCAGTCGGTGGTGGCTGCGTGCATTGGGGAACCATTCCTTCCAAGGCTCTGCGCCACTCGGTCAGCCGTTATATCGAATACAAGGCCAACCCCTTGTTCCATATCTCAGAGCGTCCTAGCCGCCTGACCTTTGGTGATATTCTACGTCATACCAGCGCGGTGATCTCTAAACAGTCGAGCTTACGCAGCAGCTTTTATGAACGCAACCGCATCGACCTGTATCAAGGTGATGCCAGCTTTATCGATCAGCATACGGTTCAGGTGCAACATCAGGACGGGTCAATCGAGCAACTAAGCGCGCCAACCATAGTGATAGCCACTGGCTCACGCCCCTATCGTCCGGCGGAAATCGACTTTAATCATCCCCGCGTCTATGACAGCGACACCATTTTAAATCTGCAACACGATCCACAGCGCATTCTAATTTACGGCGCAGGTGTGATTGGTTGTGAGTACGCTTCTATTTTCAAAGGCTTAGGCACCAAGGTTGATCTGGTTAACACCCGTGATCGCTTACTGGCCTTTATGGATGACGAGATTTCCGATGCCCTAAGCTACCACTTTTGGAACAGCGGCATATTTATTCGCCACAATGAAGAATTCGATCGCGTAGAAACCCGCGACGACGGCATCATTATGCATATGAAGTCGGGCAAGCGGGTCAAGGCCGACTGCCTGCTCTTTGCCAATGGCCGCACCGGTAACACAGACACCTTAAACCTGGCAGCGGTAGGCTTAAAGGCCGACAGCCGTGGCCAACTTAAGGTTAATGAGAGCTACCAAACCGACGTCGATAATATCTATGCGGTCGGCGATGTCATTGGTTACCCCAGCCTGGCCAGCGCCGCCTTTGACCAGGGGCGTATTTGTGCCGATGCCATAGTCAAAGGGGAATGTAACGAAAAGCTGATCATAGATATCCCCGCCGGCATCTACACCATTCCGGAAATGAGCTCGGTAGGTAAAACCGAACAGCAGCTTACCGCCGCCAAAATTCCCTACGAGGTAGGTCGGGCCCAGTTTAAACACCTGGCTCGGGCGCAAATTGCCGGCACAGATGTGGGTAGCCTAAAGATTCTATTCCATAGCGAAACCAAGGAAGTCCTAGGGGTACACTGCTTTGGTGAGCGTGCCTCGGAGATAGTGCATATCGGTCAGGCCATTATGGAGCAGAAAAATGGTGGCAATAATGTCGAGTACTTCGTCAATACCACCTTTAACTACCCGACTATGGCCGAAGCCTACCGGGTGGCGGCACTAAACGGGCTTAATCGTTTAGTTTGATATAGATTAAGAAAATACCCTTTATAAATACAAAAATGGGCCTTGTGCCCATTTTTTAGCATTCAGCCCTTGTTCAACTGTAAAATTATTGTAAACTCGGTGATATAATAAGAAAAAGTTAGGAAAAGGGAATGAAAATACGTGCTTTTGGTCTTTGTGCAGCATTAAGTCTGGCAAGTTTCGCCACATTCGCCGATTATTCCAGCGCGCAGAAAGATCTCCAAAATAAAAATTTCGACGCCGCCTTCTCTGAATTTAAAAAGCTCGCCGAGCAGGGGCACCCCCAAGCCATGTTCGAGCTGGCCAAGATGTATGAGCAGGGCCTTGGAGCCCCAGCCGATATCTACAACGCTTTTTCTTGGTATATGCTCGCCCTGGATTACGGTAACGACGACGCCAAAGATCGCTATCGTGATATCCGCAGTACTGTCCCCTCTCGTAAAGACGGGAAAGACCACTACAAGGCATTGTCATACAAATTCGGTTATGACAAACACCAGCAAACCCTGGCGCCCATTGAAGATAAATCCGGCCACGATGCTCGCTATATTTCGGTTAAACAAAAGGTAAATCCGGAATATAACGATGAGGGCGGTATTCAAAGCGCCTGGGCTACGGTGAGCTTTGACGTTAACCAGCAGGGTCATGTTATAAATGAGCGGGTGATCGCCTCCTTCCCGAAAGGAGTAATAGATGACGCCGCCTTAGCCGCTATTACCCAGTGGCAATACAATGTACCTAACGACTACAGCGGCGAACCGCAAGCTGTGTTCGACCTAACTCACACCTTTGAATTACAAAGCAGCCAGAACAATTATCGCCGTGAATATAAGTCACAATTGGCGGAGTATTCACAAAAGCTTAAAGCGCTCGCCGTTCAAGGTAATAACTACGCCCAGGCTCGCTACGCCATGATGCTGGAAGCCGGCTTAGTGGACAACAGCGATGAGCATTACCTGGATTGGTACTACCGCGCTGCCATTAACGGCAACTATGACGCGCAATTATGGTTGGTTCGTTGCTTTGAATACGGCACTGCCTGTAAAGCCGATAAACAAAAGGCTTATAACTGGTTGGAAGTAGCCAGCCACAGCGGTAACGAGCGCGCTCAATATCAATTGGCCAACAAGCTGCTCGACTATGAAACTGTGCATTATGACCTGGATAAAGCGGCGAAAATTCTTAAACAAGCCACGCATCAGCAGTATCTGCCGGCGATGATCGCCTATGCCAAGCTGCTTGCTTTTGCCGATAAGGAATCGATCCGCAACTATGAAGAAGCGGTAAAATACGCCGAGCTTGCTCGCGCCGAAGCACCGGATAACCCGGTCCTGCTTTCCGTACTGGGTGTTGCCTACAGCGAACTGGGACGCATGCAGCAAGGTGAAAAATACCTGCGCCAGGCATACGACGAAGCCAAGCGCCGTAACTGGCCAACGCAGAATTACCTGGAGCTGATGGAAGGCCGTGCCTCCATGATGGCCAACGGCACCAGCCTGATTTACTAAAGGCTGCTAACAGACACAAAAAAAGCCCGCAACTGCGGGCTTTTTCTTTAGGCTGTAATTACTTGTGGTATTGCGCACTTAGCTCATGTACGGCATTGATAAAGGCACCGGCGTGCTCAGGATCAACGTCCGGGGTAATACCATGGCCCAGGTTGAATACATGACCGCTGCCATGACCAAAACCGGCCAGAATCGACGCTACTTCTTCACGAATGCGCTCAGGTGAGGCATGCAGCATGGATGGATCCATATTACCCTGCAGTGCCACCTTGTCGCCTACACGGCGCTTGGCATCGGCAATATCTATGGTCCAATCCAGACCTATGGCATCACAGCCGGTCGCAGCAATCTTTTCGATCCACTGACCACCGCTCTTAGTGAACAGGGTGACCGGTACCTTGCGGCCATCGTTTTCACGAATTAAGCCATCAACGATTTTGTGCATGTAACGCAGTGAGAACTCTTCGTAGTCACGCGGGCTTAATACCCCACCCCATGAATCGAAAATCATTAAGGACTGCGCACCGGCTTTTACCTGCGCATTCAGATAGCTAGTAACCGAGTCGGCCAGCTTGTCTAACAACAAGTGAAGCGTTTTAGGCTCAGCAAAGGCCATTTTCTTAATTTTACCGAAGGTTTTGCTCGAACCGCCCTCAACCATGTAGGTCGCCAGGGTCCAAGGTGAACCAGAGAAACCGATTAAAGGCACTTCGCCCTTAAGCTCGCGACGAATGGTGCGTACCGCGTTCATCACGTAGCCCAGCTCGTCTTCCGGATCGGGAATGGCGATCTTGGCAACATCTGCATAACTCGTTACCGGGCGCTCAAATTTAGGGCCTTCACCGGTTTCGAAGTACAGTCCCAAGCCCATGGCATCAGGAATGGTCAGAATGTCGCTGAACAGAATCGCCGCGTCCAAAGGATAACGACGCAATGGCTGTAAAGTTACCTCACAAGCGAGCTCGGCATTTTTACATAAGCTCATAAAGTCCCCGGCCTGAGATCGGGTAGCGCGATACTCTGGCAAATAGCGACCGGCTTGACGCATCATCCATACCGGCGTTTTATCAACGGGCTGTTTAGCTAAGGCACGTAAATAACGATCATTTTTCAATTCGCTCATGGCGTAACTCTTTCGGTTCAAATTTTAGTTGGGCGGGATTCTACCATAACCTAGATTCACTATGATGAAATAGATCATGGAAATGCACATTTGTGCATCAGCAAATGTGAAGCTTGATAAAAAAATGTAAATTTTTTTGTTAAAAGAACTTGCAACGCTTATACGACCTTGGTATAACTAATGCCGTTCTAGAGAATAATAATAAAAAGTTAGAACAAACATAATAAAAAGAAGCTCGTACAACGAGACTGCTAAAGAAATTCGGCCACCCTTGCGGTGGCTTTTTCTTTTCCAGCGCTTTATTTCTCTAACCTGCCTGATAACAATCATCCGACCTCCGCCCTGTAATAATCTGAAATAATAATTGTGAAAAATAGGTTGACCTTTGCCTCAGATTTCCCTTTTATAGAAGGTAACGCCAGCGAGGTTAGGAGAGCAATGATGTTATCGCAATTGGAAAAAGCACAACAAAAATGGGGTGGTAGCCATAGCGTCATCGATAAGTGGTTAACCGACCGCCAGGAACTATTGGTGCAGTACTGCGGCCTAGCGGGTCCGGCGCACCATGGTAAGCATGATCAGGCATTACCGGAGCAAGCCAATATCCAGAGTTTTTGCCAATTACTGATGGACTACCTCTCAGCCGGCCATTTTGAAATCTACGACGACATAGTTAAGCAATGCGAAAGCCGCGGCGAAGACAGCCTGAAATTAGCGCGCTCCTTGTATCCGCAAATTTCCGCCACCACAGATATCGCCCTCGACTTTAACGATAACTACGCGGAAACCAAAAGCGACGATTTACTTGAGAACTTCGATAAAGACCTATCGCAGCTCGGCGAAGCACTGAGCATTCGCTTTGAATTGGAAGATGAGTTGATCCACAACCTCTACACCAATCACACTTAATTCAATACACAAAAAAGCCCCGCTCATTGAGTGGGGCTTTTTTTTGCGTTTATGCTTGTGTGCGGCAGTGTTGACCACCGCACAACAACTAACCCTGATTACTCAGCGTCAGTCTTTTCCGCTTTAACGATCTCAAGCAGCTCAACTTCGAATACCAGCGTTGAGTTAGCAGGGATCTTACCTAGGTCACGCTCGCCGTAAGCAAGTTCTGAAGGAATAGTGAACTTGTACTTAGAGCCAACAGGCATAAGTTGTAGACCTTCAGTCCAGCCAGGGATAACGCGGTTAAGCGGGAAGCTGGTAGGTTCGTTACGTGAGTAAGAGCTGTCGAACTCGGTACCGTCAATCAAGGTGCCTTTGTAGTGTACCTTAACCGTGTCGGTTTCAGCTGGCTTGTCGCCTTCGGCAGCCGTCAGCACTTCCCACTGTAGGCCAGACTCAGTTACCGTCACGCCTTCTTTCTTAGCGTTATCGGCTAGGTATTTTTCACCTTCTTCTTTGCTCTTGGCTGCAGCGGCTTTCGCTTGCTCTTGCTGCTTAGTACGTACTGACTCATCAAGAGTAGTTAGCACTTCACGAATTTTCTCTTCGTCTAGCTTGGCTTCACCGGCTAGCGCATCTTTAAAACCACGTAGCAATAGCTCTTGGTCAAGCACGATACCCAGCTCTTTTTTGTCCGCTAGATCTTTGTTTAGGAAAGTACCTACAGAGGCACCAATACCATAAGCCTGTTGCTGAGCTTCAGTTTCTAGTTTTACTTCTTTTACTTCTTGCTTAGCTGCTTCTTGGTTACACGCTGCAAGGGCTAGTACTGATGCCGCTACAAGCGATAGCTTAATTGTTTTTTTCATATCTATCTCCGGCAACATAGGGTTGCCAATTTAAGGTTACAAAACTAAATTTTGATTAACAGACCTTAACCCGTAAAGCCCATTTTTCCAACTCCAGCATGAGGCTGTTTTTCAAATTACTTTAATGAAATAATTAGAAAAACAACCTTGAGTTGCGACCCTAGTCTAACTGCTTGAAGCAACAGAGTTAAGGGACACGTGCAAATTTATGATAATAATTTGCACACTAGTCGTTACGGCCTTGTGAAGCCTGATTGTCGCCCGTCAGCCGCAGCAATTCTATGCTGTTAAACAGCACCCACACGCCGCCATATAAGAAGGCGGTCGTTATAGCCTGGTGTCCGGGATAGACATGGTGTCATCACCTGCAACAATCAAGTCAGGGCGCTAAAATTTCAATGGTACTTGAGTGAAGATGAACAGAATCTGGTTATCGCCCTGGATATTTACGCCGATAACAGCACGGCAGCAGATGCCAAGCAGGGGTTGGGGAGCTGACAACAGGTGCACAGCACAGTAATTTGCAGTATATTGCCTGCCAGAAAATGTCCAACGCTGTGGAATATCCTCTGCAGCAAACGCGTGTTGGATTATCAGGTTGCGGCCAGCCGTTGCCTTAACGAACAGAATCAACCGAGCACCAAAAGTTCCAGTGTTCGGTCCGAGTATTTTGAGATTAAGAGAGCCCCATGAACCACTTAGAAGCACGTATTGAAAGTCTCGAGGCCAAGGTGGCGTTTCAAGACGAGACCATAGATATACTGAATGATGAGCTTAAGGCGCACCAACAGCAGATGGCGAAGATGCGCCGTCAGATGGAGCTATTGGGCGAGAAGTTCCGTGAAGTGCAAAGCAGTTCGACAATGATGCCGCAGGAGCAAGAGCCGCCCCCGCCGCACTACTAACAAACCCTAAGCTTATTCTGGTTTAAAAACGCCGATCACCTGCTCAAACTGACGTGTTGAGGCTTGTACGGCGTTTTCCGGCTGGGTCATGATATGACCGCACTCAACACACTGCACTTTTTCCACATCATGTTCTTTATACAGCATCATGGTATCCATTTGCTGACACTCGGGACAACTGGCCCCGGCAATAAAACGCTTTTTCTGTTTCATACTCTCAACCCCTTGGCCGAAAACACCCGGCTTTAAAGCGCCAGTTTATCATAAAAACTTTCCCGCTAGGACAAGGACTCCATGATATGATATCGGCCATTATTCACACCATGCAGTAACTATGATTCAAATCAGCGACATCGAGCTTTTACGCGGCCCAAAATGCCTGTTAAAAAATGCCAGTGCAACCCTCTTCCCACAACATAAAGTGGGCTTAGTGGGCAGTAATGGCTGTGGTAAATCGAGCCTGTTTGCCCTGCTTAAAGGCGAACTGCAACTCGATGCCGGTGAAGCCAAAATTCCCAAGGAATGGTCCATAGCCTCGGTTAAGCAGGAAACTCCGGCGCTGGATATCAGCGCCCTAGAGTATGTGTTGCAGGGCCATCCGCAATACTATGCGCTGCGCACCGAGCTCAAAGCAGCGGAACAAAGTGGCGACGGCGATACCCAGGCCAGGGTGCACCAACAGCTGGAATTGATGAAGGGTTACAGCATTGAGGCCAAGGCCGGAGAGCTGCTGCACGGTTTAGGCTTTTCCAATAATCAAATTGATTACTCGGTCAGCGACTTTTCCGGGGGCTGGCGTATGCGCCTCAACCTGGCGCAGGCGCTGATCCGCGATGCCGACCTGCTGTTGCTCGATGAACCGACCAACCACTTGGATCTCGATGCCGTGTACTGGCTCGAGCGCTTTTTGCGTGCCTACAGCGGCACCCTGGTACTTATCTCGCACGACCGAGAGTTTCTAGATGCCGTGGTCGGTGAAATCTGGCACATAGATCAACAGCTGATCAATGTGTACAAGGGCAATTACTCCCAGTTTGAACGCCAAAAGGCCGAGCGTTTGGCCCAGCATCAGGCGCAATTTGTTAAACAACAGGAACAAATTGCCCATTTAGAAAAGTTTATCGCCCGCTTTAAGGCCAAGGCCAGTAAGGCCAAACAGGCCCAAAGCCGGGTTAAGGCCTTAGAGCGCATGGAAAAGCTGGCCCCAGCCCATGTCGACTCACCGTTCGACTTTAGCTTTGCCGAGCCCGATGCCCTGCCCAATCCCTTGATCGCCCTTGATGGCGCCCAGGCCGGCTATGGCGACACCACCATTTTGCACAGCATTAAGCTCAACCTGGTACCGGGTAGCCGCATCGCCCTGCTCGGTCGCAATGGTGCCGGTAAATCCACGCTGATCAAATTACTGGCTCAGGAGATCAAACCCCAGGCCGGTGAGGTGTTTTATCACCAAGGTCTCAAGGTGGGTTACTTTGCTCAGCATCAGTTGGAAGCCCTGGATCTAGAGGCCAGCCCAGTGACCCACCTGCAACGCCTGGACCCTCAGGCCAGCGAGCAGTCGCTGCGCGACTTCCTTGGCGGCTTTGCCTTTATCGGCGATAAGGCGCTGGAGGCGGTGGCGCCTTTCTCCGGTGGCGAGAAAGCCCGCCTGGTGTTGGCCATGCTGGTCTATCAAAAACCGAACCTGCTGTTACTGGATGAGCCGACCAACCACCTGGACTTGGAAATGCGCCATGCCTTGGTTATGGCATTGCAAGGTTTTGAAGGCGCCATGGTGACGGTATCGCACGACCGCCACCTGTTAAAGAACACCGCCGATGAGTTCTATCTGGTCGACAGCGGCGAAGTGAGCCAGTTTGGTTATGATCTCGATGCCTATTACCAATGGCTGCTTAAGGCCAATCAGGCGGAAAAGCCCGTACAAAACAATGAAGATAAGGCCCATTCCAGCGCCAATCGCAAGGAGCAAAAGCGTAAGGAAGCCGAGTTTCGCAAGCAAGTGCAACCGCTGAAAAAAGCCATTGAGAAGCTGGAGAAGCAGCTCGATAAGCTCAGCCCACAGCTAAGCGAGATAGAGCAGCAACTCAGCGATAACAGCCTGTATGAAGAGCAGCATAAGGAAAAGCTCAAGCAACTGCTGGCACAGCAAACCGAGGCGGCAAAACAGCAGGAGCAGGTGGAAGAAGAATTGCTGGAGCTGATGACCGAGCTCGAAGAGCAAGAGCAGGCCTTTTATGAGCAAGATTAGCGCCGCAGAGTTATGGCGCTTTAGCCTCACTGTGTACGCCAACCCCCAGGTGCAAAAAGCCCTGTTGCAGTGGCAGGACGAGTACGACCTGAACGTCAATCTTTGCCTGCTGCTGGCCTATTTAGACTGCCACCAGCAAGCCCTGGACTCTTCCCAGTTGCAGGCGCTGCAAACGGCCATAGCGCCCTTTAACCAGCTTGCCCTTAAACCCCTGCGCCAGGTGCGCGCCGAGGTTAAGGCGCAGCAGGAGTCACTGCATGACTACCCGGCACTGCGCCAACAACTACTCGACCTCGAACTGCAATTTGAACGCCAGCAGCAAATGCAGTTGGTACAGGCCTGTAACAGCCTGAAGCTGTGCTCTGAGAGTAAGGCCTACAACCTGGCTTTGTATCTACCCAGCTCCCTACTGCCGCTAAATGCTGATCTGGATCAAGCTCTGCACGCAATCACAGACTAACCCTAAAATAACCTTGATCTAGGTCATATTGCCACCGGCTCGGCTCTCCTACACTAGCCATATCAAAGGAACAGGAGACGCCATCATGCAAGTATTCTTTCGCGACTTTTTCTCAGACCCGGTGCTGTTTATGTCTTTCGGCATACTGACTGTAGTGATTTTACTTTGCTTGTTCTATGTGGGCTATTTCGTGAAGAAAGTCATGGACGCCGAGGTTCCTGAAGGAAACTAATTACCCTGCCACGGGTCAAGCTTATACGCCCTTGGCTACCAACCAAATTAAGCACGACGCACAAAGCCTCCTCTAATCTTGCATTAGCGGAGGCTTTATTTTTATCCGATAAAAATGAGCATGTCGCCAAACTTTGTTACTATAGTGCGCGATGTATTCTGATTTTGTTGGTAAATATTCAGTGAGTAACCACTTTACCCCTGCCTGGTGGATGCCCGGCCGCCACCTGCAAACCATTTTACCGCGCTTTTTTCGCCCCGGTTTTAAGGTGAATGTCAGCCGCGAAATCATCACCACGGAAGATGACGACTTTCTCGATCTTGCCTGGGCACAACCAGCCCAGCCGGATAAGCCACTGGTGATCATCCTCCATGGTCTGGAGGGTAATATCGACAGCTTTTATGCCAAGGGCATGATGCTGGCGTTGCAAGCGGCAGGGCTGGATGCGGTGCTGATGCATTTTCGCAACTGCTCCGGCGAACCAAACCGACAAACCCGCGCCTATCACAGCGGCGAAACTCAGGATTTAGGCTTTTTTATCCGCACCCTGCAGCAACGTTTTCCCGGACGTGCCTTGGCGGCGGTCGGCTTTTCACTCGGCGGCAACGTCCTGGCCAAATACCTGGGCGAGCAGCGCGAGCACAGTGGTCTTAAGGCCGCGGCGGTGATCAGCGCCCCTCATGATTTATCCAGCTCCTGTCAGGTGATCCGCAAAAGCCTGGGCAAAATTTATCAGCACTACCTGCTTGGCCGCATGAAAAAGTCCATGACCCGCAAGCTGCCGCACCTCAAAGGTGCGCTTGATATGAGTGCCGAGCAGCTCAACAGCATCAATGACCTGTGGCAGTTTGACGATATGATCACCGCGCCCCTGCATGGTTTTAACGGCGCCGAGGATTACTACCAAAAAAGCAGTGCCAAGCCCTATTTGAAACATATTGCCACCCCGACCCTGATAATTCATGCCGAAGACGACCCCATGCTGGCAACCCCGGCGGTACCCCGCCCAGAAGATGTCTCCGCCGCCGTTGATTTACGCGTATCGGCCAAGGGCGGACATGTGGGCTTTATCAGTTGCAGCGGCTGGTTTAAACCGGAATTTTGGTTAGAGCAAACCGTACCCCAATACTTCTTAGAGCAATTAGAAAACGCATGATCATTCCCTACCAAGAATTAAGTAAAGAAGCACTTACCAACCTCATAGAGCAGTTTATTCTTCGCGAAGGCACCGACTATGGTGAAACCGAGGTGGACAAGGCTACGAAAATCGAACAGGTGCTTGGCCTGATAAAAAGCGGCGAGGCACTGATCGTTTACTCGGAACTCCATGAAGAAGTAAACATTATGAGCGCCCAGCAGTTTAAGCAAATGCAGGCCGAGGAAGGCGACTATCACATTGATAGGGATGAGTTTTAAGCAGTGATAATTTCATACTGACTTATAGCAACTCGCCACACTTTGTTGATAAAGTAACGAACAATAACTATACAAACTACGACAAGGACAGTTTATGAGAATATCTTTAATTTTACTGCTGGTATTGGTTTTGAGTGCGTGTGTTGACCACCCTGAGGTAAAAGGGCTCGACATAGTATCAATAGAGCAAACCGCAGAAACCCTGCGCGCTGGCGCACAGTCAGAAAGCACCACCTTAACTGAGGATCAAATTCCCGCCGCTATTAAAGCACTCAAGCCAAAAGAAGTGCGGGTAGATAATGTGGGAGTTTATATTGTCTTGCAAAGAAACCCTCTCCAAGAAAGTGGCTTATATATATCACCTTTATGGGGTGGCATTACAAGTGTCAGTGGTGGCGCAAATTGGATGCCTGAAATGAAAAAAGTGCAGGGCATAACTTACACATACATCCTTTAGGAATAGAAGCTTCGTCGTAGACGGTTGAGCTCAATACATCACACTCATAATCCAAAGAGGAAGTCTTATGTCTCTCATTGCGCAAACTCCTAAACCGCCCTACTACACCGTTATTTTCACGTCGCTGCGCACCGAGATAGATGAAGGCTATGGCGACACCGCCACCCGCATGGTAGAGCTGGCCGAGCAACAGCCCGGCTTTTTAGGCGTCGAATCTGCTCGCGAGGAAGTGGGCATCACCGTCTCCTACTGGACCGATCTGGAATCGATAAAAAACTGGAAGCGCAATATGGAGCACCTAGAAGCGCAAAAACTTGGACGCGAAAAATGGTATGCGTCATTTAAGTTGCGTATAGCTAAAGTCGAGCGGGATTATGGGATGTAAGTAACAACCTCGAGGATTGGATTAAACATGGAAGTGGAAAACAAAACGAACAAGACGAGGAAATCAAAAGCTCGTAATATACTTGAATCTGTCATTGGCCTCGCAATGGTTGGTGTCATGATATCACCGGTAATTTGGCCCATTTTCGTTAATGAACAAATGGCGCTCCCGCTCGGATGGTTCAGTGCACTCCTCTCACTAAGTCTGATGTCACTGGTAACTTACTTGTTCTTCAAAAAGGGCTCCCAATTCCGTTACGAATTAAAAATACGATGCTCCCAAAGTACTTTCTGTCAATACTTCAAATACTTGTTCGGTTACTTTTTGGCTATTCCTTACTTTGTTTACATCATAGTTGCTATGGGCATACCAACAACCCTTCACCATTTAAGTTCACCTTTGGTTGAACCAGCCACTCTTGTCCTTACTGTGAAGGATAAAGAGTCTAGTTACAGGCGCACACGTTGCAGTGGCAGGATGTGGTTTGAAGAATATCAGCTTCTCTTCAATGACTCTATTTGTGGTATGTATAAACCTTATTGGCATATTTTATCGCCGGGGGACAAGGTCATTTTCTATGGTAAAAAAACCGTCTTTGGCTTTTCCTATGAAGGCTACAAACTCCATACCCTGCAAGGCAGGGAAGTCAATGGGCTAACCACCTCACAATTGAAACTATGCCTACTGGTGGGATGTGATAAGTTACATTTATTTGGGGCTGAGTGAACCATGAAAGTTAAAAGCAAAGTAGGCAAACCCCAGCTGTCAAAAAAACAGGAAAAACTTTTTCAGGCCATTGCTTTAGCGATGTGTGTGTTAGTTTTCCCCCCTCTTTTTGGAGGGGTTTTCGTCAATGAAGAGCTGGCACGCGCCCTTGCATGGCTAAGTCTTCCCTTGACTCTGGCTCTAATAGCACTACTCACTTATGCGTTATTCAAAAAGAGCTTTCGCAAAAAACTTGAACAAACAGCTGGAAAGTTTGGCCAATATTTTGTGCTACCGGTCGCATATTTACTTATTCCGTTCTTTGTATACTTCCCTATCGCCATTGGCATACCAACCCTACTGCACCACATTTGTTACCCCTTTGCCAATAGCACAACCCTTGTTCTTACTATTGACAGAAAAGGGAGTAGCCACAAGCCCGGGAAATGGAGATGTCGCGGCTCTATTTGGTTGAAAGAATATCAACTTCCGACTAATGGCAACATGTGTGGTATGAATAGTTTAATATGGGGTTTATTATCACCGGGGGACAAGATAACCGTTTATGGTAAGGAGACCGTCTTTGGTTTTTCATATGATGGCTACAAACTCCATACCCTTCAAGGCAAGAGAATCGATTAGTTACCCACCTCATAACTAAAACTCCCCCTGATGATGGGATGCGATGAGTTACATCTATTTGAAGCTGAGTGATACATGGAAGTAAAAACAAAACATCACCAAAATAAAGCGATGGCAATAACGTTACTCACCCTTATTATTGTAATATTGTGGCTGGTAGTTTTCCATTTTACTGCAAAAGTGCTCGTTCATGAACACATTGCACGTCCACTTGCGTGGCTGAGCATTCCACTTATGCTAGCCCTGATAGCACTACAGACTTACACATTCTTCAAAAAGGACTCTCAACTGCGCTATCAATTAGCACGTGGGCAATTTAAAAGTCCATGGATGCAATATGTCGCTTATATGCTTATGTGCCTTTTTGGAATTCCTGGCTTTGTATTCATTGCTGTCTCTTTAGGTATCCCAACAACGCTGCATTATCTTAGCTACTCCTTGGCGGATGACGCGACTATGGTTGTTACAATTGAGAAAAAAAGCAGCTCCTATAAGCAAAAGCATTGCAATGGCTCCGTACTGATTAAAGAATATCAGCTGCTATTCAATAACAGTCTTTGCGGCTTAAGTTCTTTTGATTGGCATTGGGTTTCGCCAGGTGACAAATTAACTCTCCATGGTAAACAATCCATTTTTGGATTTTCTTATGATGGCTACAAAGTTCATACGGTGAATGGTATAGACATACCTAAACTGCTAAGTGGCCAATCTAAAGAGCCTAAGGTGAAAGTTGATTAGCTTTTGCTTTCAAATTCATAGCCATACTTCACTCCTTTACTTTGCAATCTTCTCCCCAAGCGATAGAATCACGCCGTGTCGATAATGGCACGTTTCTTCAGGGCGGGGTAGAAGATGAAGGCTATGGTGATACCGCCGCACGAATGGTTGAGCTGGCCAAGGAACAAACCGGCTTTTTAGGCATTGAATCCGCTCGTGAAGAAGTGGGGATCACGGTTTCTTAGTGGGCTGATTTAGCCGCAATAAAAAGTTGGAAAGCGAATATGGAGCACCTTGAAGCGCAAAAAAACGGCCGTAAAAAGTGGTATTCGGCGTTTAAATTGCGCATCGCTAAAGTCGAACGGGATTATGGCATGTAGGTGTCACCCTACTTCCAACCTTGCTGCCATCGGCTGGTATCTTTAAGCTCAGTCCAATCGATTGCATATTCATTGCGCGAGAGGATCGCCTCCAAAGTACACGAAAGCACCGTGCCGTCCTCATCATATTCCACCTCAGTGACTAAAAAGTGCTTTTCTTTATTTCGCGGCTGAGTGGCTGTCCATTTACTATTACTTAGTTTTCGTGGGTTTATTCTATTCATCAAATTGCTGATTCACTGTTTGTCGCGATTTTGTTGAAGGTGTTTTACGGTACAACAATACGTATGGATTGGTATCCGCCTTGATTTATACTCTTTTGCCTTGCCGCTCTACTCTGTGTTTATGAGCACCTTATTGCGTGCCTGCACACTTTAATCTCATATCCTTGTCATACCCCGCAAATGTCGCCACAATGGGCCTTTAATTCGATAATAATAATGAGCGGCTACTATGAAACTCACCACCCTTGGGGCAGCGCTGGCAATAGCACTGGGCAGCACCAGTGTTGCAGCACAGGATGACTACCACGCATCAGAAAAAGCCATTAAACTGGCGCAAGAAAACATCCTTATCGATACCCATATCGATGTCCCTTACCGCATTCATAACAAATGGGATGACGTCAGCAAGGCCACCGAGCGCGGTGATTTCGATTACCCTCGCGCCATTGAAGGTGGTTTAAACGCGCCCTTCATGTCTATCTATATTCCAGCCAACTTGGAATTCGAAGGCAAAGGTAAAAGCTATGAACTGGCCAATCAGCTGATCGATATGATGGAAGCGCTGGCCTATCGCGCCCCCGATAAGTTCGCCATTGCCGACTCGGTCGCAGATGTAGAAAAGCAATTTAAAGACGGCGTGATGTCGCTGGCCATGGGTATGGAAAATGGCTCCCCCATCGAAGGCGAGATAAAGAACCTGCACCACTTCTATGAGCGTGGCGTGCGTTATATCACCTTGGCGCATTCGCAAAGCAACCATATTTCCGACTCCAGCTATGATATCCGCCGTAAATGGAAGGGCCTAAGCCCATTCGGTAAAGAGCTGGTCACCGAGATGAATAATATCGGCATGCTGATCGATGTCTCGCACATCTCGGATGCGGCCTTCTATCAGGTAATGGAGCTGTCTAAGGTGCCCGTGATCGCCTCACACTCCTCGCTACGTAAATACACGCCGGGTTTTGAGCGCAATATGGATGACAACATGCTGCTGGCGCTGAAAAAGAACGGCGGTGTGATCCAAATTAACTTCGGTTCCAGCTTTGTGACCAGCAGCGCAAATAGCTGGTACGACCGTCGCGATGAGGCCCAAGATAAGGCCAAAGAAGCGGGCAAGGACACCACCGACTTTAAGGCGGCCTTCCTGAAGAAGAACCCCTTCCCATTCGCCAGCCTGGAGCAGGTGCTAGATCATATCGACCATGTGGTGAAACTGATCGGCATCGAGCATGTGGGCATTGGCTCTGACTACGATGGTGTGGGTGACTCACTGCCGGTGGGCCTAAAAGACGTATCCAGCTACCCTAACCTGGTACAAGGTTTATTGGACCGTGGCTATAGCGATGCGGATATCAAAAAGATCCTTGGCGAAAATATGCTGCGCGTATGGCGTCAAGCAGAGGCGTTTGCCCAGGCTAACTAAGCCTTCTCATTTTACTAAAAAAGCCCAGGCAATTGCCTGGGCTTTTTTATTAGTTACGCCAAAGGAGAATGGTCACTAGGTACCACAAAAGGTTTGATAACTGTCGTCTTCGCCCTGCTCTGGCGGCTGCTGTAAATATGCATGCTCGGGGTCAAGGCAATAAGGGTTGCGAATGGCCGCCAGCAGCGGCGCCAGCTTGTCGCTGTGACCCTGACGCTCAAAGTCGGCGATCACCTCTTCCACCCTATGATTACGGGGGATCACCTGCGGATTTGCTGCACTCATCAACGCCGCACTGTGCTCCTTGTGCCCGGCTACGCGCGCCTGCCAGCGCGCCAGCCAATCTCCCAAGGCTGACGCCAGGGTATCTGGCAGCCCTTTGCCCTGTTGACTGTAGTCGGTGAGCGCCGCAAAGGTATTAGTGTAATCCAACTGCTCTTTTTGCATCATCCCCAATAGCTCATCCACCAGCGCCTCGGCATCGTTATCCTCGGCTAGGAGCCCCAGTTTTTGTAGCCACATGGCTTTAAGGGCGGCATTAAACTTGTCGCCGAAGGTGCCTAGCACCTGGGTTAACTCTGCCACCGCCTGGTCGCGCTCTACGCTAAACAGGTCAATCAGGGTTTCCGCGAAGCGCGCCAGGTTCCAACTGGCGATCTGCGGTTGATTGCCAAAGGCATAACGACCGGTACGGTCGATGGAGCTAAACACCCGGCCAAAGTCAAAGCCGTTCAACATGGCGCAGGGGCCATAATCTATGGTTTCACCACTGACCAGGGTATTGTCGGTATTCATCACCCCATGAATAAAGCCGATGCGCAGCCAGTGTACAATCAGTTCGATTTGCTTATCCATCACCGCACTAAAGAGTGCCAACAAGCGCTCATCCCCGCTCAGCGCGGCCAGCTCGGGGTAATGACGGGTTATGGTCAGCTCCACCAACTGGGCCAAGCCTTGCTCATCCTGCTGCGCGGCTAAAAACTGAAAGCTGCCAACGCGAATATGGCTGCTGGCCACCCGCGTCACTATGGCGCCGGCGCTGGGCTGTTGTCGCATCACCGTCTCGCCGCTCAGCGCCACACTTAAACAGCGCGTGGTAGGCACCTTTAATGCCGCCAATGCTTCGCTCATAATAAATTCGCGCACCGCCGGGCCAATACCACAGAGGCCATCACCACCACGGGAAAACTGGGTTGCTCCTGAGCCCTTTAATTGCAGATCCCAGCTCAGCCCCTGAGGATCGGTGACGGCACCAAGCAAATGAGCCCGACCGTCGCCGAGCAAGGGCACGTAATTGCCAAACTGGTGACCGGCATAAGCCAAGGCATTAGCATCCGGATGAGACTGACCGCTGGCAAGTTGGGCTTTAGTGGTTTCGTCCTCGCTCAGTCCCAGCGTTTTCGCCAACGCACTATTCCACAGCAACAGCTGCGGCTGACTAAACTGACGCACCTGGGCGCTGTGACTCAGGGCGCCAATATGGGCATAGGGGTTATCTAGCTTCATAGCTATCCTTAGTTGGTTTGCATACCAACATAATTGTCGCCAACGCTAAAGGCGATAAGCTGGCTTAGCTCCGTTAAGGAGCGGCCACTTTGCTGCTGCAGCTCATTAAACATGCCTTGTATGGCCTGCAGGGAGCGCTTCGAGTGCAGACCGCCGTCGATCACCTCATTGGCACGGCAATAGGCTTCCACATCGCGCGATAACATAAAGGTGTCTTTACCTAAAGCTCGCAGGGCAAAAGCGCCGGTATTGCCACCGAGGCGAGCGCCGTGCTTTTTCAAATATAACCAAAGGCCGGTAATGTCCTCGCTCGGCCACTGGGCAACAAAGTCGCTAAAGCTGCCATGCTCTTGTGCTACTTCATGGATCATTAGACAATTAATAGGCAAGGTTTGCACTTTTTTAAAGTTGCGCACAATACGTTCATCGCTGGCCTTTTGCTCCAGCATTTCCGGCGCCATCATCAGTAATTTCTCAACGCTAAAATCCCAGAACACCTCGCGAAAGCCCGGCCATTTGGCATTGATCACCGCCCAATAAAAGCCACTTTGAAAGATTTTTCGGGTGAACTCTTCTAACCAGATATCATCGGTTAGTTGCTTTAATTGCTCGGTGGTTTTTGGCTTACTGAGTAAGGCTTCCAGTTGCGCCTGTGAGCCCTTGCGCTCAAGCGCACGCTGATAAATAGATTGATATTTTTCCATCTGCTGCTGGGTCTTTTTAGTGTGAGGGAGACATTAAAACATGCTTTGTACGATGACAAAAAGGGTTATACCCATTGCGCCAACCTGAAGATCAAACTACAGCCCCATAAAGGTGCCGTTATTTTGCCGTGCCACCTCACGCATCAGGGTGGAAAACTTCACCATATCCGGTGACGCGCCCATATTGCGCTTAAAGGCGATGCCATGAATACGGGCGATAGGCGTACCGCCGGTACTGCGATTCAGCCGGTTGATTTGCGCTAAGGCATCGTCGTAACTGGTACCGGTAAAGTCATCGCCAAAGACATAAAGGGCGAGATCCCCCTGATAGCGGGCATAGGCCTTGAGGCTGGCGGCAATGCCCTCCACCGGCGAGCTGTTCGAGCTGCCATGCCATTGCTGTAAGCCTCGCAGTACCCCGGCGCGCTGCGCCCGACTGTCGCTGCGCCAGGTACCAAGGGAGCGTCCGCCCAGCACCTCTCCATTGTCGGACAGCACTTGAAAGCCCTGCACCTTGGGATGATTATTTAGCACCTCGTCCATGGTTCTCAGCACCCGTGGCCACATGGTCTTCATCGACCCCGAGGTATCGATAATAAAGACCACATAATTGCTATCGACGGGAATGCCGCCCACCTCGTCATCGCGCACCCTGGCACGTGGGGCGTTGATGGCGGCACGCTGACGCTCCACCAGGGTTTGCTCCAGCCCCGAGGCGGCATCGGTCAACTGCTGCACCTTATCCTTGGCCCGTGTCAGTTGTACCTGTAAGGCTTGCTGTTGCTCGGCATTACTGGCCCCTTGCGCCTCTGCTGCGGCCAGTTGCTCCGCACCCTCGCTCAAGGCCTGCTGTAATTGCTGTACGCTGCGCTCGGCCCCGTCCAGGGCTCGAACCAGGGTGGCAATTTGACTGGCGTCATTAAACTCACCCTGATCGCCATTTTTAGCCAGCAGGATCAGCATCACCACAGCGCCAAACGCACAGGAAATAATGTCTAAAAAAGACAGGCTAAAGATTTCTACCGGTTCACGCCGCTTCATGGCCAGCTCCGCGCCGGGGCTATCATCAAACCGCCGGTGTTATTGGCCCAGTTCCAGTAAAGCGCCGGCGCCAACGGATCCCCCTCCAAGGGCAGTAAGACAATGTGGGTCGGTACCTTGGGCGCGGCCTGGGCGATGCTGAACTGATGGATTCTGGCACGACAATCGCCATCTATGGTTTTCATATTACCGGTAAGGGGTTGGCAGTTTTTTGTTTCACGAAACCCTTGGGCGCCGGACATCATGGTCGGCAAGCCATCGGTGATAATATAGAGCGCATCCATATCGGCAAAGGTGCTCTTGATGGTGCTCAAGGCGGTATACAGGTCGGTGCCATTTTCCGGCACCAGGGCGTCAATGTCCTTAACCAAGGACTGCATGCTGGTCTCCACCTTGGCCGAATTGACGGCCCTGTTGCCTAGCACCTGAGCACCGGAATTAAAGGCGACCACGCTGACCTGAGACTGCTTCGGCACCCGTGCCAGCAACCATTTCGCTACCCGCTTGGTACGCTGCCATTTTGGCCCCTGTTGCTTTTGCTGGGCGGGGCCGAGCTTACGGCGTATCACCTTGATCAGCTGCTCGTCCGTCATCGAGGCGCTGTGATCGATCAAAATGCCTATACGCTGACCTTCAACCTTGAGGCCCAATAAGTAATTCTCCTCACCACCACCCTTTAACTCAATAGGATCATCCGCCTGTTTCGGCGCCGCCGCGGCTACCGACTGCTGTAACTGCGCCACCACCGCTTGTTGATTTTGCAAGGCCTGCCTGGCCGCTTGCTGCATGAGTTTTAGCGCGGCCACGCGCTCGTCGTTATCACTGTTTTGCGCTTGCGCCGCGGCCAGCGCTTGCGCCACCTCATCCAGCTCCTGCTGCAAGGCACTGGCCTGCTCCTCGGTGGCGGCGAGCTTTTGCTGCAGTCGCTCTATTTCGGTGCTGGGTATCGAGGTTGAGGCCTGAAACTTGATGACGATCAGGATCATCAAAACAGCGCCCAAGCCACAAGCCATAACATCGAGAAAGGACAGGTTTAACCCTTGTTCGCCGCGCCGCTTCAACATCTTGGCTACTTATGCAGATGGGTTAACAGATGGGTTTCACAGTTGTTCTTGGTTTTGAGCACCATTTCATCCTGGCGGTTATTAAGATGAAATAGCACATACATCAAGAGGATAGAAAGCAACAGCGAAACTAGGGTCGAGTTAAAGGCGACCCCGAGCTTATCCACCATACCGGCGATATCACCGGCCACCGCCTCTTCAGCTTTTGCCAGGGCCGAGCCAATACCGCGTACGGTGCCAACAAAACCAATACTGGGAATGGCCCAGATAAAGTAGCGAATGGTGGCGTTACCCGCCTCCAGTTGCGCCGCCAGAGATTCAACGCTATCACGAATAGCATCGGCGGCATGCTGCACATTTTGGGTGTTTTTATAGCGACGTAAGCAATTGATCCAGGTGGCCACAGAGCTATTTTTTGCACTCTCCCCTTCTTCTAAAAACGCCAGTGCTTCATCCACATTCAGCTCCTCCTCCTTGGGGAAAGAGCGCAGATAGTCAAAGGTAAAGACCGGCTCTTCCTTGGTGACGATACGATAATACTTGTAGCCCATCAGGATCAGACAGAACAACCCCAAGGTCATACAAGCCTGCTGCTCGGCATCTTTTAAGATCACCCAAAGATTAGTCGTGGCACCACTGCCATGGGCGGCAATAGCGGCTTCCGCCGCAGGGCGGATCACCCCTTGATACAGCAAGTGCACCACAACGACGGTAACAATAAAGATGCCGATAGACACCAGCGGCGGCAAATTCATGCGGGTATTGTCCGTTACCATAATGCGCTCCTTAGATATCCACCGGGAAGGTGGCCGGTGAGTCCAAACTGATTTTTGCCGCCATCGCGACCGAAGTGACGGCGCCGACCAAGACTAAGGCCAGCACCAGTAATATGCCTTTACGTTTCATACCTTACCTCTCATAACGGGCGATGCGAAAGCCTATGGTTTCACTGGGACCATCGGTAACGATTTTTAGCGCCGCCCGTAAATCCTGCAGTCGCCCGGACTGATAGTTGCCGCCCTTGGCAATATGGTTACCTCCACCCCCTGGGCCAAGATAATCCTTGTGCACCCGGTTCAAATCCGGGGTGACATAGGAGCTGACATCAAACACCCATTCACTAACATTACCGGCCAAGTCATAAAGACCGGCCTTATCAGCACGATAGCTGCCCACCGGCGCCTTACCCGCGTGGCTGTCCTGATAGTCAGCCAGATAAAATGCCTGCTTGCCCTTAAGGTTGGCATCGGCAAAGTTACCCGCTTCCTTAGGCACCCGCTCGCTGTCGCCCCACACATACTTGCTGGCGCGGGCACGCTTGGCTTTTTTCGCCAACCATTCCCATTCCGCCTCGCTCAGCAAACGATAACCCCGGGCTTTTTTATTGATACCCGTAAACTGGTTCTTAACGATACGGTAATAGGGTTCCAGGGCTTCTTGTTCACTGAGCCAGTTACAGTATTGTGCGGCGGCCAACCAACTGATATTAGTTACCGGCAATTGGGATTTAGGCACCTGCTTATCGAAAGCATGAAATTGCGCCTCGGTCACTTCATGTTTGCCCACCCAGACCGGTCGGGTGAAATCGACCTGCACCTGGAACTCATTGCGCTGGCGACCCACTTCATTGGCTGGTGAGCCCAGGGTAAAGGGCGTCATATTAAATTGCTGCAGCTCCATGCCCAGAGTAGAAACAAATAGGGGGCGCCCCTCCTGACGGCGGGCATCAAACTCCGTTAGCAAGGTGACATCCACCGTAGAGGCGTGTTTGGCGCTTGGAGTCAGGGTTTTAACCACAGTACGGTACCCGGGTTTGCTCACCTTAATTTCATGAGCGGTAGCAGGCAGGATCTTGCTCAGCGGTGTTTTACCTCGTAACTGACCATTAATATAGACCTCGGCCTCGACATTGCTGCGCACGCTGACCTTGCCTTGCTCCGGCTTTAGGGTAATGGCGTAGAATTTTTGCTCCTTGGGGGGCAGGATCACCTTGCTGTTAAAGCTGTAATAGCCTGGCTTGTCATAGCGCACCCTGTGCATGGTATTGGCATCCACGGCCACATGCCCCGGCGCCACCTTCTGACCATCAATAAACAGGCTGCCACCCTCGGGATCCAGGGTTATCTCCAAATAGGCTTGTTCGGGTTTAAGTTGGTATTGGCGGGTAACACTCGAATATTGCTCGGTAATTTCCACATTCTCAATACTCGGCTCATAACCCGGCTTATGCAACTCCAGAATATAACTACCTCCGGCCAAGGTGTGTCGCAAAGGAGTTTTACCCAGGCTTTTACCACCCATATAGACCTCTGCGCCATTGGGAATGGATGCCAGATCCAATACCCCGGAGATGGGAGCTAACTCAGGGCTTACCTCGGTCGTTTGCGCCCGTGCCATTATCAGCGCCTGCTGCTGGTTTTGATAATAGGGATTTTCGATACTGAGCGTGTATTCGCCTTCACCCAGTGTCTCGCTAATGGTCGCCCCTTTGGCCAGCAAGCGGCCATCAACAACCCACAAGGTATGTTCGCCATAGGGCTGAGCGACCTTGCCCACCAAGGTACCTGGGCGGGGTTTGAGCTCTATAGTCACGACGGCGGGGCTGGTGTCTGTCAGCACTAGCTCCTGAGCAAAATAGGTGGCAGAGGAGACCTTAATTTTCACGTCGCTGGCAAAGCGATAGACCAGCTCATCGGTCACAAAGCCAAACCCAGCAGTAATCTCAACCTGCGCCTGCTCTTGGGCCTCGACGGGCAAGACCTTAATAGCATGTCCCTTAGCGATAAACAGATAGATCACTATGGCCGCCACACTCATCAGCGCCAGGCAGCTGGCGATCAGCAAGGGTAGCAAGCTGCTTTTTTGTCGTTGTTTTAATTGTGCGTCTAGCTCTGACATAACCACTAAATCCTTTGTGTACAGGCTATGGTAAGCGTAATTGGCGTATCCGTTGCGCTCACCTCAAGCTCATATTTCACACTGACATAACCCGTTCTGCGCCCTTCAAGAGTATAACTGCCGGGTAAGAGCATCACTTGCTTTTGAGCAAACTCGCCAAGCTGTTCAACGCCATAAATGCGTACCTGGGTTTGCTCATCGGACAGCAAGGTCACGGCGATGGGAGTGCTAAAGTGACTCAGGTGTTGATTCAACTCTTCGATGCTGTTTGCCAATTGCTGCGAGTAAGGGGCATAGGGCTGGGCCTTAGTCACCGCCGCCTCGGCCTGAGCGCGAATATTACTGTCGCTTAAACGCTCGGGCCGCGCCGTATAAATACTTAAAGCGCGCTGCGCCGCCAATACCTGTTTGGCACGGGTCAACAAGTGGGTAATGGTGCTATCACCGGGGGCGCGCGCCAAATACTGCTGCGCTAGGCTCTCTACCTGCTGCCACTCTTGCTGTTCGCTGGCGGCAACTAACAAGGCGCGGGTGCGCTCGGTACTCAGCTGGCGCTGCTGTTTACTCAGTTGCGCGCGCAATAAATTCAGGGTGTCGCCGTCGGCTTTTAAACGCTGCAATTGTGTAATCGCCTGCTCGGCCAAGATAAAGTCTTGCTGTACCAAGGCCTGCTGCGCCTCTTTGACCGCCTGGGCAACTTGGCGTTTACGTATGCTTTCCTCGGCAGCATTAAGTTTATCCTGCAACTCCTGGTTTTCGGGTTGCAGTGCCACAAGTTGCGCCAACACCGCCGCCTGTTTATCTATATCGCGCTCCGCCACGGCCCCCTGATAATCACGCCTTAGACTTTGCTGCTGGGTAAAGGCTTGGATCTGCTGTTGCAAGGTATCGATGCGCGCATCCTCTTCATTGAGCGCATACATCTTATCCACATAAAGCCTGGCTTCTTGCGGACGTTTCTCCTCTAGGGCCTTTAATGCCTGCTGATACCAGCTATCTATGGCTTGCTGCCATTGTACTGATAACTCGGTTGCCAGTTCATCGGCCTGCTGTAAATACACCTGAGCCTGACTAAACTGGCCTTGTGCAAAGGCCGTGAGGGCAACCTCAAAAGCACCTTTGGCCTGTACTTGTCGCTCGGGGGCGAAAGCAATCACCTGTTCGTTAGTTAGCAAGGCTTGGTGTTGCTGCTCAAAGGTTAAAATGGCCTGTTGCACTTGCTCACGCAGCACCTCGTTCGCAGCACTATTAAGGGGAATAGCCAGTTCAGCACTTGGCACTGATGTGATGTGTGCCGAAGGCATCGCCGCATCCTCACTTAAGGCATACCAAACACTCACCGCCAACACTAAAGCCAGAGTTACAGCAACAACTAGCATATAGGTATTGAGCTTTGCCCCGCGGGCCGAGGTTTGCTGTTGCAGCTGCTGATCTAAGCTCGTCTTCTTATCTTCGCCCACCACTAATACCTTGTGTTCTTTATTACTGAAAATGGCAGGCGCTTAATTGGCACTGGTTTCAAGATGATACATCTTCCTTAAATGAGCTTTCCATTGCTGATACTGCTCGGCGGCGGTACCGCTTAATTCAACCTGCTGCTCGTTAAATTCCATTACCTGAGGACTAAGGGTTAAGTCCAGACCCTGACCCATTTCATCGATCACCGCTGAGGCCACTTTAAGGTTATGATTCGCTTGATAGGCATCCTTTAACAGCCAAACACTGCCCAGGGCACCTGCTGTTTTAGCCACCGAAGTGGAAGTTGAGTTACTGTTGTTGCCCAGCGCCAGGGCAGCTATAAAGCCTAGGGCACCGACCACGGCCTTGGTATTACGCTCGGCACGGGCCTCTCGTGCCCTGACAGCCTCGGGTAAGGTTTCACGCTGCCATTCGTGATAAGGATCATCTGTGCTTTGTTGGAATACATCGAACTGATCCTGGAGACGATCGACAAACAACATTTCTTGATTACGCAGCACCTCAATGCGTTGCAACATGGCATCGTCAGCCGCTGGCAGGCCATTAAGCTCATACTTGTAAAAACGGGTGCCGTTCTTACGGTCGATAGATACCTTGAGATAGTCCTTAAAGGCCTCGGGAGAATAATAATGGGCATAACGTACTAAAGTGGTGTTTTTCAAGGTCTGCTTTTGTTGCTCGGAAAGATCCATCAACAGCCGGTAAACATAGTCAGCCACCTGATCAAACACCGGCTGATAGGGATCTTTGCCTTCATTTAAGGCGTCGCGGAAATAACTCTTGGACACCTGATGCTCAAACTCTTCGCTATCCAGAGGCTCACCACTGCTATCGACCACGGTTACCTCAAGACGCACAAACTCGGAGTCAGAGTGCAATACCGTACCCAGCACGTATAAATCGGCACTGGTATTGGCATCGGGCACCACAGACACAGAGCCGAAAGCCTGAGTAGCAGCAATGGCGCGCTTGGTCTCTACCGCAAAGCGCTTGGCCTCGGCACGACGCAATTGCGGCCAAATATCCATTTCATCCAACTCATCATAATCGACCTTATTGCCGTCCATGGGTAAGCCTGGATCAAATACCGGCACCGCAACATCTAAAAAAATATCGCTCTGAGGTAGCGCCTTAGCTGTGCTGTATGAGTCCTGCCCCATTGCGTTCGGACCGACCGCTAGGGGAGCATTACGAGTATTCTTGTTTGAGGTCGATTGGCAGGCACTGAGGGTGACCATCATTATGATCAACAGCGCAGCTAGCCTATAAGGGTTCTTAGATATCATATCTCAATACCTTTGCTTACTTAGTGCAATTGTAGTCTTCATATTGCTTAATTAACGCCTGCTTGGTGGCATCGTTTGTTTCTTTGGTGATCTCTTCATAGAGCATGGTGCAAATAATAGAATCGTTATCCTTAGGCTTAACCACCTGTTGCGCCCGACCACCGCCGGATTTCATTTTTTCCTGCTCCTTGGTAAGCGCTGGATCTTGGGTTGATAAGGGCAATTCTTGGGTCATTTGTTCAGTACTAGTTCCTTGGGACTGAGACTGGGCCTGCGCGTCTTGCTGTTCCTGCCCCTGAGCCGATGCGCTGGCTTGGGCCTGATCGCTGGCCATTTGCTGCTGCACCTTATCCAAACAGGTGCTGTATTTATTTACCGAATCAAGCAGCGCATTTTCCATTAACTTAATACGCTCCTGCTTAGTCAAAGTAGCCGGATCGATTTCATCTATTTCCACGGCAGTACAGTCGTAAGCCGTTTGTATTGGCGCTTGCGACGCAGCCAGGGGCAGACCTGCAAGCAATAAGCATAACAACACAACTCGCATAGGCACTCCATTAAGCCAAACGGTGAAGAATTACCCTAATTATTACCTATTTGTATCGCTTTTCCTGTTATTAAGGCAAACAATTCATTGTAAGGTTTTGTTAGACGAAGAAGACCGAAGCACTGCTTCGAAGCTTCTGAGGTGACAAATCTGTCTGGAACAGATTTGAACAGCGTTAGCTGGCCCGAAGGGGTGAGTACAGGACGTATTCAATACTGCATGGCTGAAAGTGGAATTAAGTGAGTGAACAGTTTCACTCATGCCACTTGAAGGTGACGAGGTCTGCTAGGAGGGGGACAAGCGATGTAACCAAGCTACAGGGAAGTATTGTTGAAACCACTCTCAACCGCGCCACCTCTTATATAACAATAAGGCTCAGCTATTCGAGTGTTATAGCTTGGTTATAAACCGCTTTGTAGTCATAAGCCAGAAAGCAAAAAACCCGCTGCATTGCTGCAACGGGTTTCTTTAATAAGGCGCTGGTTCGCTACTTCGTAGCGACTACTTTACTCCGGGCTATCCTGCCCTCCGCCCTACGGGCCGCCTTCGGCGTTCAAAAATGTTCCCGACATTTTTGTCACCTGTTCAAGTAGAACATCACGTCTTTAAAACGAAAAAACCCAGCACTAGGCTGGGTTCTTCGTTTAATAAGGCCCTGACGATGTTCTACTTTCACAAGGCAAATGCCACACTATCATCGACCGGGGCCGGCCATCCGGCTGTTTCGTTTCACTACTGAGTTCGGCATGGGCGGGGCTGGCCTTCCAGTCAGGTGGGTCCCAAACGTAAAAAACCCGCTCATTGAGCGGGTTTTTCTGAATAGGAGCCTGGTGATGACCTACTTTCACATGGCAAATGCCACACTATCATCGGCGCTGTTCCGTTTCACTGCTGAGTTCGGCATGGGGTCAGGTGGGTCCAGAACGCTATTGTCACCAAGCAAATTGGTTACTAATCGCTGTTGCAATCAGTATTAAATTC
>NZ_PQCF01000011.1 GCF_002964765.1 Pseudoalteromonas sp. T1lg88 | reverse complement strand
GCGTTATGTAGAGGACTTACCCAAAAAAAGTAGACACCTTCTATAGTTAGAAAAAGAGGTGTCTCATGACTAAAAAGAAAAGAACCCAGGCCTATACCGAAGAATTCCGTCGCGAAGCAGTACGTCGTGCGGAATTACCGGGTAATACCAATAAATCAGTCGCCGAAGAACTGGGGATCAGCGCCCAGCAAATCTATAACTGGCGCAGGCAATTCAACCGTCTTTCCGACAAGCAATTTAATACCGTTCAAGGCGTCGATTACTCGAAACATGAAAGCGAGGAGTTACGCCGTCTTAAGCGTGAGCTGCACGACCTGAAAGAGGAAAATGAATTCTTAAAAAAGGCAGCCGCGTACTTTGCGAAAAGCCAGGAGTAAAGTACGCGCTGATTGCGCAGTATGTAGGCCAGTTCCGGATCACCTTGATGTGTAAAGCATTGAAGGTTTCACGCTCTGGCTTCTATCGTTATTTAAACCGAAAGCCGAGCTATAAAGCACAGAAACACGCTGAGCTGGCCCATCATGTGAAAGAGACGTATGAGGTTTTTAAGGCTCGCTACGGCGCGCCCAGGATAACATATGAACTAAATGCCAGTGGTGTTCGATGTAGCCTCAACACTGTTGCTAAAATCATGCAAGAACTAGCTCTCAAGGCAAGAAACGGCAAGGCGTTCCGTTATAGTCACAGCAGCTATTCAAGCTCGAATGTAGAAGAGAATGTGCTTGCCCAGCGGTTCACCACAGAGCATGCCAACAGGAAATGGGTATCAGATATCACCTATATCCGTGTTCGCGGCCAGTGGCTTTACCTAGCCGCGGTGATGGACCTGTTCTCCAGGGCGATTGTGGGTTGGGCATTAGACACGTCGATGACGGTCAAGCTGATTTCCGATGCTTTCAACATGGCACTGGCCCGCAGGGAGGTTAAACCGGGTTTGATGCTTCACTCAGATAGAGGCGTGCAGTACCGTGCGGTGGCCTATCAGGATTTAGTGCGTTCATCGGGCGCGATAATAAGCATGAGCCGAAAGAGCAATTGCTGGGATAATGCGGTGATGGAATCCTTCTTCAGTCGCCTCAAAGTTGAGCTGATTTATGCCGAGAAATTCCACTCGATACAACACGTTAAATCCTGTATGTTTGAATACATTGAAATATTTTATAACCGCAAACGACGTCACTCTGCGTTAGGCTATCTCAGCCCGCTGGAGTATGAGCAACGGTTTGCGTAATAACCTGTCTACTTTTGATGGGGAAGACCA
>NZ_PQCF01000010.1 GCF_002964765.1 Pseudoalteromonas sp. T1lg88 | reverse complement strand
GTTGATTGTGCGTCTACTTTAGTATTCTAACTTCTGGCGAAGTTAAACAGTCCTTGAAATACACACTCTTTTGGGTTGTATGGTTAAGTGACTAAGCGTACACGGTGGATGCCTTGGCAGTTGGAGGCGATGAAGGACGTATTAACTTGCGATAAGCCTGGTCAAGCTAGTAAAAAGCGCTTGAGGCCAGGATTTCCGAATGGGGAAACCCACCTGTTTACAGGTATCTTGCACTGAATACATAGGTGTAAGAGGCGAACGCGGAGAACTGAAACATCTAAGTACCCGTAGGAAAAGAAATCAACCGAGATTCCGAAAGTAGCGGCGAGCGAAATCGGAGCAGCCCTTAAGCTTATTTGATGTTAGTGGAAGCCTCTGGAAAGTGGCACGATACAGGGTGATAGTCCCGTACACGACAATGTCTTATAAGTGAAATCGAGTAGGTCGGAGCACGTGAAACTTTGACTGAATATGGGGGGACCATCCTCCAAGGCTAAATACTCCCAACTGACCGATAGTGAACCAGTACCGTGAGGGAAAGGCGAAAAGAACCCCTGTGAGGGGAGTGAAATAGAACCTGAAACCGTGTACGTACAAGCAGTAGGAGCCTCTTCGTGGGGTGACTGCGTACCTTTTGTATAATGGGTCAGCGACTTATATTTTGTAGCGAGGTTAACCGATTAGGGTAGCCGTAGTGAAAGCGAGCGTTAACTGCGCGTTGAGTTGCAAGGTATAGACCCGAAACCCGGTGATCTAGCCATGGGCAGGTTGAAGGTTGAGTAACATCAACTGGAGGACCGAACCCACTAACGTTGAAAAGTTAGGGGATGACCTGTGGCTAGGAGTGAAAGGCTAATCAAACCGGGAGATAGCTGGGTTCTCCCCGAAATCTATTTAGGTAGAGCCTCGGACGAATACCATTGGGGGTAGAGCACTGTTTGGGCTAGGGGGTCATCCCGACCTTACCAACCCCATGCAAACTCCGAATACCAATGAGTACTATCCGGGAGACACACGGCGGGTGCTAACGTCCGTCGTGGAGAGGGAAACAACCCAGAACCGCCAGCTAAGGTCCCAAAGTGTATGTTAAGTGGGAAACGATGTGGGAAGGCTAAAACAGCTAGGAGGTTGGCTTAGAAGCAGCCACCCTTTAAAGAAAGCGTAATAGCTCACTAGTCGAGTCGGCCTGCGCGGAAGATGTAACGGGGCTAAACATACCACCGAAGCTGCGGCTGC
>NZ_PQCF01000009.1 GCF_002964765.1 Pseudoalteromonas sp. T1lg88 | reverse complement strand
TTTCCCCGAAAGAATGTTTATCTATAAGAAGGAGTAGTAAAGTGGTGGAGCTAAGCAGGATCGAACTGCTGACCTCCTGCGTGCAAGGCAGGCGCTCTCCCAGCTGAGCTATAGCCCCACATTACTAGGATACGTGCATTGTTTATAACCGGTCTTTGCTGTGAAGCAAAGTGGTGGGTCTGAGTAGACTTGAACTACCGACCTCACGCTTATCAGGCGTGCGCTCTAACCAGCTGAGCTACAGACCCAAACAATGACGTTTGTTCTCTATTTCATAATCAACAATCATCTGTGTGGACACTGCGAACAAATTAGTTCTAAATCGTATAAGGAGGTGATCCAGCCCCAGGTTCCCCTAGGGCTACCTTGT
>NZ_PQCF01000001.1 GCF_002964765.1 Pseudoalteromonas sp. T1lg88 | reverse complement strand
CCTGGGTTCTTTTCTTTTTAGTCATGAGACACCTCTTTTTCTAACTATAGAAGGTGTCTACTTTTTTTGGGTAAGTCCTCTACATAACGCCCGGTTATGGGGCGAGTATTGGCTTGCTAAACTGGTGAGCAACGAACCCGAGCAAGCCTGTACGAGTCCCATCCATAAACCGCTTGTTATGCGTACTTTAATAAAAATCAGGAATATTGTTATCCATGACTTGGTACAGCTTCAGCAAGGCTATTTCACGTTCTTTATCAGGAAGATCTGATAACAAATCAGGCAACTCCTTTAAACCTTGCTGTAAACCTGAGTTCATTTGCGATTTTCGGATTTGTTTATTCTCAAGGTATCGTTCCATTTGCTCAAAGGAGGTTGACCAACTATTGAGAATATTAGTGATCAAGTCACTATCAAGTTCCTCAAATTCCACCATTAACTCTTGGTATACCTTCATCAATTTATCAAATTTAGTCATTGTTAGAATTCGACACCTGATTTCTCTGTACGCATAACGCCGCGTTAAACGGCTTAGTAATGCTTGCTAAAATGTGAAGCGAAGCGGAACCGAGCAAGCATTACGGTGTCCGATTTCTTTAAACGCCTTGTTATATGTCAATTTCAATGAGCTCTTTAATTATCCGGCTATTATCCATATTTTTAATAATTTGAGTATGCCTATCTTTTGAATACTGGGCGTAATTAATTACAGAAAACCCATTCTTTAAGTTAATAGATATACCTTTTGAAGATATATAAAACGATGGAGTATATGAATTTATATCATGACTCCAACCAGCGCTATTACTTGAAAGCCAATTATTTAATATGGCGTGTTCTTTACTATTAGGTGGAAACTCTATCTTGTTTTTTATAACGCCACTTTGGTAAATGAAAAGTGTAATTATTTCATCGTTTTTAAATGTTGCATTGTGGCTAACCGGATAATTGAAAAACAGTACTGCAATTAAACCAGTAATCATTACCACTGAAATAGCTGAATATTTAACAATATTTTGAATTTTCACATATCCCTCGTGGCATATAACAATTTAATATCGAGCGATTGGGTCGTTTTTCTGCCGCAACCTGTCTCGTTTTTGTCCTTAGACCATTGATAGCAAATTTAGGAAGTACTTACCAGCATTGAAGTTACATTACATTGCTCTAAACGTGGATAAGACAAAAACGACCCAATGGGTCGTTTTCTTGACTATGGAAGAAACTCAATGATTATGGATATATAAACAGTAATTTAGGTGGAAGCATGAACGTTAGCTTTTCGTGGAAAATCCGCACGCTCCGGACCACGGTTCTACTTACTTTGGACCGGGGTTCTGCTCAGTTTCGACCACCCGTCTGCGGGGAATGGACCACCTCATTCAGCCTGTAGCCAGATGCAAAAATAAAGCTGTATTTGGCTGCACTGACACAGATTGTACAGCCTGCTGCTAGCAAGTGCGCAGCTCTACTGGGATTAGCTGCGCACTTGATCGCTTTTTGTTCGGCAATAAACAGGAAAAAGCAAGAGGCGACCAAACCAGCACGTGAACTTTAAAAACTTACCACTGAACTCCTAATAAACGAATGAGAAGAAAACCTCTCCGCCCAAGGACTTTGAAAGAGTATATGCTTGTTCAATATGTTTTAGAGCTAATTCATAGCCCCCGTCACATTCGTCTTCATCACTCCATGAAAGGAAGTGGTATTTGCTACCCCAAACTTGATGGCAATACCCAATACTTTTATTAACCCTAACTAGAACATCCCCGCCAAGCACCTCTATACGTTCCGTTTTTAATAGTTCTAAAAACTTTTTAGCACTATCCCTATTTAAAGCGGTTTCTTTTTTTCCTGGAATCAATTGAGATAACGGAAAACCATATTTCTGAAGAAAAATATCAATATTTGATACCGTCACATTAATCCACCTTCCAATTATTAAAGTTAAAAAATCTATGGTCTATCTCACCGTTTTGTTTCTTAATAAACTCAAAGGTTCCTTCTTTACCTTTATACTTTCCTTTCATACGAAGCCACTCATACATTTTACCATCGCCGCCTTTTTCTTTTGACCACCTGCCAAAACGAGTTGCCCAAGGATCTATTTTTTGCGGAAAGCCATGCCCTAGGTCATCAACATTTTTCATCTGACGCATAACCTTCTTACTAAAATATGATCCCTCAAAGAAATATCTAGCCTTATACACTCCATAGCCAATTTTAACTCCTTGAGTAATAGGAACAAAACTCGCTGCCGTGGCATACATCTCTGCTCTGTTGTATAAATCGGCTTGAGTTAACTTTCCTGCTAACAAGGCTTCAGTATCATGCTTACCCACATACAAATTGGAGTAAGTCATTGCTGTTAGCCCCTGATCACCTGAGCCGTTAAGTGCAGCAACATCACCATCAATATCAACCCCATAGTCATCAAGCCTTTGGTTTCTAGCTGCGCTTTGTTGATCAATATACCCACCTGCAACACCGCCTGTTCTTTTTGCAGTTGTCGATGGTGCGCCTATATCCACAGACTGTAAATTACCTAGAGCAGATTTTGCCCCCGCACTCATCGCAGAGCTGACATCAGCACCATTTTTGAAGTTCACATCCTTAACTACTTTTGTGCCAGTTTTGACTGAGCCATCTTTCATGGTGACTTTGACTTCAACTTTAATATCACCGCAGTCTTTTATTCGTGTGCCAGTTGCAGCGGCACAGTAGCCTGTAGGGTCAGTTCCAGAAAGAGGGTTATTCATAATATACGAATAGGGGTTAATCGACTGACTATTAACTGGACTCTGAATAACCGGATCCACACTCATAAACCGCCCGAGGTTATAATCGTACACCCGACCGTTCATATGGTTAAGTTAATTAAATAGCTTTTAAGGCAATGTTATACAAATCTATTTTTAATTTGCGATACCTTGCCAAGTTCTCAATTCGTGGACTTTTTTGAAGCTTGCAGGAAAGTCCTCGTGAGAAATTTCTAACAGAATATTTACTGAACTTTGAAATGACCAGAAAAACGAAAACCAGCTCCCGCTGGCTTTCGTTTGCTTGGCTTAGGTTGCTCCCAAACTAAATCAAGTAAAACGCAGAGTGAGTTGAAATCAAATCAATTACTCTTTCCTGTCACTTAAGGCCAAGTCCTACAACTTAGGGGATTCCCTCCTTCATCAAAACCCCAACTTTTGATAATGTTTGTTTCAGCGTCAACTACATAATATATTAAGCACTTTCCAACCCATTCTTTCTTTTGAACATTGGGTAAAACTTCCTGATCGCTTATATGGTATATGAGGTTTCCGTCTGTGCCCTTTGTAATATGTGTTAATCCTTGACCACCAATCACAAAGTCAGCTCTAACTAACTTTCCTGCATTCTCAAATACAAATGGCTTTGTATATGGCATTTCTTTACCGATCATACTATTTTCAAAATCAATATAATCCGTATGTCCATTTGCACACCCAATTAGAGTACTTGTAATTAAAAATACACTTACTAAAGTAACCCCTTTTATCATTGTCTTCCCCCTGCTAAATATTTTTCTCTTAAATATAAATGAGTCAAAGGCTGAGCGGCTGCTAGTATGGTAATCAAATACGATGGTGGCATAGTAATATACAGAGCAAAATCATTCGTTGGCCAGCTAAATGGTACACTATGTAATCCATCATGGAACTCTGCAAACGAATCAAAGTAAGGTAGTCGCCCTACAGTTTTCATAAAGTTTGACTGGTCGTATTGCCACGATACATCTAACTGACCCGCAGCAATAAGATTTAACTCATTTTGAGTATATTGTTTCCCTACATCACTTTTATCATTTACCCAAATATGGGGCTTACCGCTAGGATTATAGGCTCTACTTATTTCAGCATATCCATATCTTGCTAATGCAGGAATTCCAGCGTACATAAAGCCATCGATAAATTTACCACCATAAAGTTCAGATGTTATTCCACCCGCTGTAGCTGTCAACCCAACTCGACCCATTGTCCATGTATCAGCATAGTAATTATTGATACTCTGAAACATATAAGCACTAGCAAAAGCGTTTTGTCCCGCCATACGAATGTCAGCAATACTAGCACCTTGTGTATAAGCAATATGTGATGATGCCATCGCTGAACCATACGCCCCGCCATAATACGTCGCTATAGCCAACGCTCCAGTTTGGGCCCAACGATGCGTTGCTATGTAATGGTCAACATTTCTTACAAACGATACATTTTTTGATAATGTCCTATGAATTCCAAAATGAACCCTTAAAGCCGCATTCGAAGTCGCTTTGTATTCTTGATAAGCATAGTCATATCGATGGCTCTGTCTTCTCCAACGATTTAACTTTTTAGCCAATTTCTTTAGTCCACTGAAGAAGTAACCTGTCGGATCTATATAACTTAATGGATTATTGAGCACATAACTATAACGGTTGTAGTTTTGTGAATTTAGTGGCGCCTGTATAAACGGATCAGCTTGCAGGAATCGACCCAAGGTTGGATCGTAGATCCGACCGTTCATATGGATCTGTCGGGTAAAAAGACATAAAAAAAAGCAGCTGTTAAGCTGCTTTCATCATTCTTACGTTACATCATGAAAGTCTGAATTCACCATTATCTAAATCTGAAGCAAACTCAAATATCTTGTGCTTTTCTTCAAATAAAGCAATGCGTATGTCCAAGCTTTCCATTTCTTCCTTCACTTCACCAAATGCATTAACCATTTCATCTTTTTTAGATTTAGGCTTTTCAATAGCGAACAGCATATTGTGTGGTTTTATACTATTTGCTTTGATTAACCTCTTTATACGATTAATCCATTGCTCTCCATGTTCAATTAAGCTTAGTGGCTTATCTTGACTGAAAGAAAGAGGTTTAATTGCTTTTGTGACGTGACAATCTTTCGTGACAAATGGCAATTCGACTTGAACATTATAGTCTGCATGCAATTTTTGCTTCGTATAATGAACATTAGAAATATGCTTGCGTAAATCCTGCCGCAAAGCTTTGACCATCTGCTGCTCTCTATATTGCTTAGTAATAAAGTTACGAGCAATATACCTTTCATATAACTCTTGCAGAGCCTCTTGAGGATCTTCATGAAGAAGAGCTCGCATATCGCTAAAACTAACAATGCCCTCGCGTAACCGAGTCACTTCTTCAATAATTTTAACTTGTTTATGACCAGTGAACCCTGAGCTAATTTCCTTAACTCGAATAAGCTCTTGTTCAAAGTTACTCATAGCACAACGATATATATTGCCTTCCAAGTCATCAAAAAAGTGTGTAATTCGAGCGAAAGATTTTGGAGCAAGCTTGTAGCTTACGTAACCTGTCTTAGGTGCAACGAGAAGAATACCTACGTTCGCGAATTCTTGAGTTTCGCTGAACGGCATAAAACGTACAATCGCGTATGTGCATAGTTGTTTCATCTCAGCGCCTCCCAAAAATTTGTTGTTCGAAATTGCTCTAATACTACGATGATTTCTTGCTTAATGCTATCCAAAGAGTAGTTTTCTAGCCACTCGTCAGGGATTGAATCGACAGCCTCCGCCAAATGCTCATAAGCGTTTTCTAGCTGCTCTTCATATTCTGTTTGACCGAATAACTCAAATTGAGTTGCAAACCAAGCTGCACGTCCTACATGAAGTGAAGCATGGTTTTCTAAATTAAAGGAACTGTCGAAAGCCAGGTTATGATCGAGAACAATTAGCTCGTTTGAAACTGGATCAAGAAACAAGTTGGGGTTTCCTCCTAACTCAGTTAGGCACCTATCGTCATTTTTTATCCAAAAGTCAAAAAGGTACAAATCTCTGAGCGTTTTTTGGGAGACAGCCCCCAGTTTTGCATAAGGGATATCCTGAATGTTGGGTACGAACTGAGAGGCAAAACACATCCCGCTACCTAAGTCATCGTATCCATATTCAACTAAAGCATCATCAACATATGCCAGCTTGAAATCAGGTATTGGTAGTCCAAAGGCTCTGCAAAGATGTGCGGCTATCCATTCTTTTACCAAGCCTTTTGATGTTGCTCTGGCTCCTTTAACAATATACTGATTCCCATCATCCGCAGTACATAGAAAAGGAGCTGTTTGTCCTTGCTTCATCTGCCTAGTTATTTCTACGATAGCAATCATCAACGCCCTTGCTGCTCAAGTTGGTGAAAAGTCTTTGTATTATCAACATAATGCACTAACCCCATGGAAGAAAGCAAAGGTTCCATTGAGGAATTTGATTCAATTATTTCAAAACCAACGGTTACTTTAGCTGAGCAGCCGGGTGCGTTTTCCTATACACCTCCTGCAACTTGGCCATGCTGACGTGGACATAGACCTGGGTAGTGGAAAGATCGGCATGCCCCAGGAACTCTTGAACATGCCGGATATCCGCCCCGTTGTCGACCATATGCGTTGCCGCGGCATGACGATACTGATTGCAAGAACCTGTTTTACCCACATCAGCCAGCTTGATGTACTTAGAGACTAATTCCGAGAGCTGATTAGGCCTGAAAGGTTTTCCGTTATTAGCCAAAAATAATGTATCCCCTGATTCCATCGTCGCGAACTTAGGGCGCACATCACAGATATACTGATAGACCCATTGCAATGCTCGTTTCGCCACTGGCACATATCTGTCTTTAAAACCCTTACCTTGGTTGATTCGGAGCTGCTGTTGACCAAAGTCGATATCTGACAACGAGAGACTCCCAAGCTCTGCTCGGCGTATCCCAGCTGCATAATAGACTTCCATAATGGCTCGATCCCTAATTCCACGCAGACCGTAAACTGTGCATTGATCCAAAACTTGCTGTACTTCGTTTTGGCTCAACACCGGTTTTGGTAATCTTCTACCAAGACGAGGGAGTTCAAATTTTTCAAAACCGTTGTCTGGAATAACCTCCTTATTGAACATCCAGCGCAAGAACACCTTTACGACGGTAAGCCTGAATCGACATGTGCCGCGACTCAGGTGCTCGTCGCTGTTGTACTTACGGTGCTCGCTTAAGGACTGCTGATAGCTTTCCAATACATCAACCGTTATATCGAGCAGATTTGTGATGTTGTTCTGCACGCACCACGTTTGAAAATACCCTAAGCACACGACTTTTCCTTGAACCGTATTTTCACTTTGTCCTTTCGTGCGACACAGTTCGATGTAATAAGCGCAGCACGCGTTTATGTCCGAAGGAGTAGGTTTAATTAACATGGCTCAGTACCTCCACAGGCTCAGGAAAAGCAATTTCCTCTGTATATGCACCTCCGCGATACCAGACAAGATGCCTTGGCCTCCCAGGGCCTAAATACTTCGCATACCGCACTCCGTAAGCTGCCACAATAAGGCCATGGGGGTTGTATGCTGGCACCACAATGCAACCTCGAAAGAGTTCGTGGCCCGTCGGTTTGAATAACCCCAAGCGCTGCATACAGCCCCTGAACTGAAGATCATCAGGGTCCAGCTGCTTTCCCAGAGAGCGATCGCACAGTCCGATGTGGTGCAATCGACATATTTTAGAAGTAACTCCCAGCTGGTATAGCCAAGCTTGCCTATGTGTGTCCGATGCTAGGGTTTGCTGGTAATATGCAAACACCTGGCTGAGATACGCATCATCGGTGAGGATTTTCATATCTGTCAGCTCAATCATGACGCTCACCTCTTAGGCTTAACAACTCCCTGATTGATTTCCCTTTCAGTTCAATCTTGTGGCTGTTATGGACAATCCGGTCCAGTACGGAGTCTGCCAGCGTCGCATCCTGGAATGTGTCATGCCAGACCTCGACGGGGTATTGCGAGGTAATGAGCAAAGAGCCTTTCTTATCCCGACTTTCTATCAACTCGAACAGGAGGTGGCGCTCATCCTTGTCCATCAGGGCATTGCCCCAATCGTCAATAATGAGCAGATCCATCTTGTTCAGCTTTTTCATCAAATTGGCAAGCTTGCCTTCGTTTTGCGCTGCGACCAGCTCCAGTAACAGATAGGCCAACCGGTAGAATATGACCGAAAGTTCCTGCGCCATGGCCGCCTGAGCGAGCACACAGGCTATATTCGTTTTACCTAGGCCCGTTGCACCTATGATGAGCAGGTGCCGCCGCTCCCGTATCCAGTCGCCGCTTGCCAGTTGCTTTAACTGGTTCACTTTCAGGCTCGGGTAGAACTCATATTCTATGTCTTCAAGGTACACATCCGGAAAACGCAATTTGGCTTGCTTTTGCAGGCGCACCACCTTTTTGGCCTTATTACGTGCTGCCTGGCTTTCCAGCAGCTCCAGTAAGCGGCTTTCAAAGGGATACTCGTCGTATTCGGAATGCGCCTGCTGAAACGCAATCGCCTCAGGAAAGGCATCCAGGCGTATCTCTTTGCACCTTTTAAACAGCAGTTCATTGTTCATGGTCAGTCCCTCCGTAATAACGAGGACCGCGGATATTGGCATGGTCAACCGGCGGCGTAGACTCAGACTCCGGACCTGAAAACGGCTTGGCCTTGAGTATCAATTCAATGTCATTGGGGGAAGACATCGAATGGGTAATCGCATATAAGCAGGCCTGTTCGAATACCTCGTTGCCGTATTTGCGGCACAGCTTCTGGAGCCGGTGACAATATTTCCCGGCCAGCCGCGAACTTGGGTTCTTCAAACCGGCGTATTGCAGCTCGACAACAGAAACCGCCGACTGGCCGACAGTTCTTGCCCATGCCAGATAGTTGTCCTTGGTTTTGCTAAGCTCAGCCTTGTGCTCCGGCTTCAAGTGTTCATCGACGCGCACCACATTGTCTCGCCCGTCAACCACATTATGAGAAGCACGAACTTGGTTCTGGTGAAGGATATAGAGCTTGCCGCCTTTCACCTTCATTTCAATCCGCTTGTGAGCCAATTCAAACGGAACCGAATACTCGTTGCCCTGATACCTGACCAGGTAGTTTGCCGGAACCTGGATTTCCTTGCGATACAGGGTCGGCTCATAAGGGATAAGAGGTAAAGCTGCCAAGGCCTGCTGCTCATTTGTAAAGAACAGCTCGTTTCTGGAGAGATCTCTTTGCTGGATGGGAAGGTGGTTTAATTTATCCACCTCGGCAATGAGGTAACGGTTTACTTCCTCAATGGAGAAAAACGTCAGGTCCCTTTTCATCGGAACCAACACCCGCTGCGTGACGAATTTCACGCTGCTTTCAACGGCCCCGTTGTCAGGCGGTGTCCCGACACGGGAGGTATCGCACAGGCAGTTGCAATAACTCGCGAGCTCACGAATGTCCTTGTTGAATAATGCGAGTTGTCCGGGTGTAATGACCATTGCCTTGGCATTGTCGAACTGAACCACATCCGGCACGCCGCCGTAGTATTCAAACGCCCGGTACAAGGCCTGGCACCAGCTGACAGAAGTCATATCCCGTGTAGCAAACGCAAAGAGGCGTTTTGAATATCCGAGACAGGCGACAAAGACGTATAACTTGATCTCCTTCCCACCGTAACGGTATTGAAGGGTCAGCCCGGCAAAGTCGATAAAGAGAATTTCACCGGGAACATAGAGGTGCTTCAGCACAATCCGATGAGCTTTCAGTACCTCTCGAACTCGCTTGTAGAACTGGGCCCGCTCATAACCTTTTTTACCGAACATAGCTTTGTACTGTATGTACATCAGCATAATGCTTTTGCGGCTCTTATGCTTCGTAAGGCACTCCTTGATAATGGCCTCGAAGTCGGGCTGAGGTATCATCGAAGGTTTGCTTTTAAGCTTAGGATAAAAGGCAAGCTGTAACCCCTCGTCATTCAATTTTTCAACATCTTCTAGTGACAAACCCGAATCAATAAAACGCTTGTTAATGCAACCCACCGTTTGGTGGGGGCAGCCGGTCATATCCTCGATACGGCGGAAGGAAAGTGTGATCTTAGAACTGAGCAGTCGAACGACTTCTCGTAACATAAATGGAGCAATCATAATGTTGGTCCTTTGTCTGGGTTAAACAAAGGCGCAGCCGCAAACCTTGACAAAGCAAGGTCTGATAATGATGATTAGCTTGTCGGGTGATATATTCGACAAGCTTGTTTATCAAGCGGCTCCGGATGTGGTCTCACCACCACATTCGGGGTTTTTATTTCTGCGCCTGAAAACGTGAATACGCAGTCAATTAGGTCATGGCTTTTTCTCCTCACAGCGAAGATAAAATTTTTAAGGGAAGCAATTTGACAGGCGCAAGAAGGGGGCTAGACTTACTACTAAATCCGTTCCGCCAAGAAAGATTTAGTAGCGAGCCTGAGACTTAGTTCTTGGGCTTTTTACTATCTGCTTCATAGCACTTAGAGCAATCTCATAAGCTTCCCTAATTATTCAATGAAAATTAGAATATCTATCAGTCATAGTGCATGATTAAGAATTGTTCAAGATAGGCTTTTGAGGAGTTGTTCTTTTTTCCTACTCAAGTATACCGCTGCGGTATACTGTTGACCGTGAAACCCTCTAATTCGAAACTAATTTATTGTAATGTGGGCTGTTTAAAATGCCTTTTTAGCACGTGATTGACGTGCTAAAAATTAAAAGTCGTGTATCACGACCCCGAATTGGCTCGAATGACCTATATTGCAATGTTTTTTGCAATATAGGTCATAGCAAAAAGTACAAATAATTTTATCTCCGTATATTCCAAGTAGCGTTATAAAAATAACCCAGTCATAGAACCTCTTTCTATATACATCTAAGCTCACTTTAAGACTGCAATTTTTCAACAGAAACGTGGTCCATTTTGATCAGAACTGCGGCAAGAACCGATCAGAACGCTGGTCCATTTCAATAGAATTTCCATTTCGCTCAAAATCACCCTTAGAGCATTTATGTTAACTCATTGTGGGGCAGAAACGAGTTACGTATGAAGGTCCGCTATTGGCACTAAGCGGCCTAGAGCGATTGATAAGTAGCATGTTTTCTATGCTACATATCCCCTCTGATAATAGCCTTCTCTGGTGTGCATCAAAGGGCCTCAAGAAAAGCTAGGATGATAAAGAATTTTAGTAGTACAAATAGTGGTATAGATTGTTGTTATCGGGTTTATTTTTATTTTATAACAATGGGTTGATAGGCCTGTTCAAGTCCGCCCACTGGTACCACTTTTGATAACCCTAGCCGATTGGCTGGGGTTTTTTTATGCGTGCAATCCCTGCACTTACCCTTCGGGCTAGCCTCAGGGCCGACCTGCGGTCGTTCAAAAATATTCCCGATATTTTTGTATGCGTGCAATCCCTGCACTTACCCTTCGGGCTAGCCTCAGGGCCGACCTGCGGTCGTTCAAAAATATTCCCGATATTTTTGTATGCGTGCAATTCCTGCACTTACCCTTCGGGCTAGCCTTCGGGCCGACCTGCGGTCGTTCAAAAACATTCCCGATATTATTGTATGCCTATAATTTAGGTTGCTCGGACTTGAGCGCCACGCTTGGCGTGGCACTGTTACGGGTTTGGAGTATTCAGCCCTTCCATGGTCTTCACCCAAAGGGCCGCCTAGCGGCGTTGATAAATGCTCCCTGCATTTATGCTCCGCCCACTGGTACCACTTTTACAGACCCTAGCCGAATGGCTGGGGTTTTTTCTTTTCTGGGGTTCGTAAATTACCTTCTGGTCTCCAATTTCAAGCTCATTTTCCTGCAACTGTGACGATTTTTTGCCACAGATTCCTTTTTCGTTTTCTAGTTTATCGCAGGCTATCAGTTCGCCTTTTATATCTTTAACTGGGTCGTTATTGATATTTAGACTACCAAGGTATTAGAGACCTGTGGGTCATCTCTTTGTATAAATACTGGGTGCTCGTGCACAAGTGCAGTCTCTTGATATTGCTGTCGTTTAAGGCGATAAAGCGGAATGTTTTTGCCCAGCTATTGTGTCTATCTCGGCAGGATACTAGCTGCGCTTCGATGTTTTCCTGGTATCCGGCTAGCAATTGATAGCACGGTTGATTTTTAACCTTCCTCACCGACGTTTTATGAGGAACTTAATGAGGATGAGCAGGTGGATTACTTTTTTGCCGTTGTTTTGTTCGCAGTTTCGTCTTCTGTGACGCCTGGGCCCAATAATATTATGGTGATGACATCAGGATTAAATTTTGGTGTGAGGAAGAGCTTGCCCTTAATGGCCGGTATTTGTGTTGGCTTCACCCTGATGCTGTTACTTGTGGGTTTGGGCTTTTCGCAGTTGTTTGAAATGTTTCCTAATCTGCATTTCCTTATTAAATGTATCGGTGTCCTTTACCTATTGTATCTTGCCTATCTCATTGCCCGCTCTGCTGGTGAAGTTAATTCAGGTGCGCAAAGCAAGCCATTTACCTTTATGAAAGGCGCTTTGTTTCAATGGGTAAATGCAAAAGCCTGGGTTGTTGCTACCGGCGCAATCGCGGCTTTTACAACGGTTGGAGAGAGCTTTTTTAGTCAGAATCTAATTATAGCGACAACATTTTTTGTTGTTTCGTTTCCTTGTGTGGGTGTTTGGATGATGTTTGGTTCCTTGTTAAAAAATGTACTGAATAGCCCCAAAAGCAGAGCAGTTTTCAATTACACAATGTCGGGGTTGTTGGTGTTGTCGGTTGTACCTGTGCTTAAGGAAATAGTAGAACAGCTGGCCTAACAGGAGCAGGCTAGCCTTTTAAGTTCTAATACGCTTGTCTAGGGTACTGGCTTGTAACTTATTAGCTGCAGCTACAGCTTATTTTCTGTAATAAACTCTTCAACTTGCGTATCTAGTTTCCCTTTCCACTGCGGCGGTAACTCATTTTCGACTTCCCTGAGCAAACGTTTTGTCGCCTTGGTTGGATTAATCTGATGTGCCGCTTTGGCCCATAGGTAGCTTTTAGCCAAAAGTTCAGAGCTCGATTCATCGCTAGTTTGCAACTTCTTCCAGTACATTTTAGCGGTTGGAGCATAGGCTCTTTCGATGTAACGAGATGAAGCAATTTCCATTAAATAAAGCGCTTTATTGGCGGCGGATTCGTCGCCTTGTTGCTGAGCGATAATTTGCAGATAAAGGGTCGCAAGCTTATAAGCAGCCTCCCCGGAACCGATATTGAGGGCTTGGGTATACCAAAATTCGGCTTGTTCTAAATTGAAGACCTCTGAGTTCGATAGGTAGATGTCTGCCAAGGTCACCTGAGCCTTAACCGCGTTTCGCTCGGCTGCTTGCTGACACCATTGTATTGCTAAAGGCAGGTTTCGTTTTTGCCAGGCTGTACCCAGGTATAAACGACCCAGATCACAGGCGGCTTCATAGACACCACTCTCATAGGCGCGCTTAAACCAATCGCCGGGTTTTTCATTGGCTCCTGCCCCCTGGTTTTGCATCACACAATAGCCGTATTCCTGCTGCGCTACGGGTATGTCATTTTTAGCGGCAAATAAAAATTGCTCGCACGCTTTGCTCAAGTCTTGCTCTACTTCCCCCCAGCCGTGTTTATAGAATAAGGCTGATGTGAAGTACGCCTGTGGTGAGTTTTCCTCTACCAGCTGAGAAAATATCTCAAACGACTGTGTATAGTCCTTGCGCGCGAGAGCTTCATAACCTTTTGTCAGTAAATCATCTGGATTTTCAGCACAGGTGAGAGATGGGTAAGCCAGACTACATACGAGCAAAGCAAGTCGCAACTGGCTCCCATTTGATGTGTTGTGCATTGAGTTAATTTCTCGATGGAAAAATGCCCTGAACCGCAATGACCCAGGTTACGGCGATATAGGGCATGCGATTTTCATGAGCTTGACCGCCGCCTGCGCTCTCGACCTCAGTCGAAGCAGTCAGGTTATTTTGCGCCACCAAACTAAAAGAAATGGAATCCGTGTTCATCATCACATCCGGCGCGTCGGTCGCGTATTTCCCTTCGCCAAGAGTGTTGCCCGCCGGGCTTTTCGCATCAGCTTTGCCACTAAACGCATGAAGGCTTATTACCCCATCAATGTCTATGTCACCAGACACCATAGTATTCGCCGCATGAGAGTGAGAAGGCAATTGCGCTTCAGAAAGGGTGACCGATTCTGCCCCTCCACGAGCGCCTATCTGATAATTGCTCAGACCAGGCCCATTTCCCCAGCCGATGAGGGCGCGGCCTCGGGTGTCGGGCAGGCCAAAGGTTGAACGTCCGTCTCCGCCATAGGTTGTTCCTACAATTGAGAATAGCGCGGTGTATTGTGAGATGGCTAAAAGCTGGCCATGGGCCAAACTGTATCCACGCGGCGCAAAGTTTCCTGCGAATGCACACATACTGCCAAGGAGCTGTGTGCCGTCGCCGGCGCAGGCTGAAGCACTAGAAGCAAACATTAACGCTGGTATTGCACTGGCGGTAACTAGCAGCTTAGTGGTGAATTTTTTCATAATCCGATTCCTTTATTAAAAAGGGTGGGGAAGCAAAATCAACGCATTACTGCTAGCGCTATGAATAAATTAAAAAGTTAAACAGTAACCATGCACTCATTGGTCAATGTTTAACTTTCTCAGTATAGGTTAAGTTTGAAATTGGGACTTTGATTATCTCGATTTTTTCAACAATGGCCGATGGTTTTTCCGTTGCGGCGACATCATGGACGTCGTGATTGAATTTGCAGGTATTACAGAGTCCTAAATTTAGGCTGTGGTTATTCCTACTAGCTACACGCACTGTGCATTTTCGTTAGAGTGCGTTGCTCCTGTGCGGTGTAGCTTAGACGGTACTTGGTCATCACGGCATTAAAGCGCTTTAGATATTCACAGCGATATTCATGCTTGGGTGGCATCCACTCTGTTGGTCCTTTGGCGCCTTTGGAACGATTGAGGCTGTCATCGACGGCCAGCAGGTTATCCAGGTCGTTGGCAAAGCGCGCCTTTTCACTGCGGCTCCAATGAGCACCGCCGTGCTCGCTGGCAAATTTAAGCGGCACTATATGGTCGATATCTAAATCGTCGTCATTGGTAAATAGTTTGCCCGAGTAGGGATCTGCCCAGGCACCGGATGTGACTCGGCACTGTTTTTGATCATTAAAGCTTACTTGAGCTTGGGATTGGGCAATCAGCACCTCGGCGCGGGTGTCCTGGCAGTCGTTATCTTCATCCAGCCAATGAGCCCAGTCATCGCGGTTGTACTCGCCACTGGCCTGGGGGTCGCTATTGTCTTGCGCATAGCCTTTTGGTAAACGACCGCCGGCATCAAGGCAGCTGGATAAATCGGTATAGGCTGTGAAGCTTGTGGTGCGTTGGTAATGAGCCGAGTCCGGAGTATGGCAAATGCCGCTTTTCGACATTTTTACCGTTTTTGCCTGGCAGGCGGGGAGAGTGAATAACAGGATGATCGCAAATAAGGTCGTGGTTACTGCTGTTTGGCTCATATAACTGCTTGTAGAGTCAAAAAATTCTTGCCTGCACAATAAAGTATTTTCAGTGTTAAGTCACCACTCAAAACGGGGTTGAGAGCGCCGCCTTAAAGCAAAAAAAACCACCTTGCTACTAGAGCAAGGTGGTTTGTGGTTGTGAACCAACAAAGGGATTAATCAAGCATGTACACACGCATCATGGTTTGTGACGCCGTGCTGCCAGATGCATCGGTCATTTGCACACGTAGGTGAACGAATTCGCCGGCGGCACCATTGTTTGGCAGGGTTGCAGTCCATTGACCATCAAGCATTGATACCTCGGCCTGTTGCCATGCGCTTTCTGGTAGCAGAGTTGATACAGGGCAGTAGCTGAACGCCGATACACCTTCCGGTAAACAGTGCTCGCCAAAAGCGTATTGCACGCTTACTTCGCTTAGCGAGGCAGTTTCTGCCGAGTCAAGTTTGGCGCCCAAGGCGATATTAAACGCTTCACCCGCAGGCACACTGTTTTCAATATCCACCGGGATATCATAGGTCGGCATCAATACCGCCTGGCGACCCTGGGTCTCACTGTGAGTATTGAAGCTGTATACGCCACGGAAGAATGAGCCTAGGTTATCCTTAACAGGTGAGCGCTCACCTACGCCACGGGCATAGTACTGGGTAGTCAGTTCAACTTCGGCATTGCTGTGTGGTACTTCAAGCATACCGTTGGTTGGGAAAACCGATTGACCGTCTAGCTTGACGCCAACCGCCGAGCTGCCATTGAAACCTGAGGTACCATCGTGACCTGCGCCATCACCAAAGGTGGCGAAGCGGAAGTAAAGCAGGTTGGTCTGACGGGCCACCATTGCCGAGCCGTTGGTTAGTAGGGCACCGGTACGCGGACCTTTAAACCAGCTAGTCTGCTCTTCACCTTCTGTCATTACACGAGGGCCATCAAAGTAACCGCCATTTGAGCCTAAACGGCTGCTTGGCATAACGATATTGGTCCAGGCATTCTTAGTTGTGGCGCTGTAATACTCTTCACGCTCAATTGGTAGCATGATCATTTGCGGGCTACCGGTTGAGTAGAATTCGCCGGTGCTATTGGTCATGGCCATAACATCTGTCCAGGCCGGACGCTCGTCATTCTGTGAATGATATTGAGCGGTGACCTTTCTCATCTTTTGTTCTTGCAACACGATTTGACCAGACTCGATCGCACCATCGGTAATGTGGTTAATCGAATAGGCATAGGGTGTGCGTTCGGCGGCAATACCCGACCAGCTGATGCGGTTGTTACCCGCTTCCACTTCTGCGGCTAATAGCTCACCTTGCTCGGCGCTGATATTAATCACAGGTACGCGCGGGGTACCGCTGATATTACCCTTGTAACGACCATGGCTTCCGCCACGATAGTGAATAACACCAATGGCGCCGGCATTCATGGCGTTACGCACCATGTAAGAGGTCACATAGTATGGGTGAGAGATAAGGGCAATTTTGCCTTCGAGGTCAAATTGACTCCAATCGGTGCTGTAGTCGCCTTCGCCTACGGCAACCACTTCGGCGCTGCCTTCACCGTGGAATGACAAGGCCTCACCCTGGTTTACATAGTCCAATACCACGCCACCTTGGGTGCGTACCTCGGTCTCTGGTGCCACTGCTCGGGTGGTAACAAATGAGCGGAAGCGGCTGTCATGGCCTTGTGACCAGGCGTACATGTTGTTGACGTAATCCGGGGCTAGATCATAAGCGGCCAGCTTGGCGTTTTTACTGTCGTCCAGGGCATAGGTGAAGCCAAATGAGAAGCCTTGAGTCGCTAATGGTTTACTCGCCTTAAAGGTTACTTCTCGGGCATCGCGGGCATCAAACTGAAGCTGGCGATCTGTGGTCAGCTTGGCATCAAGATCCGCCATCATGGTGGCCGACTCAACTAAACCCGCAGTGGTGCTGTCGTTATCATAGGTCATGATATGGGCAACCACAGTGTAGTCACCGCTTGGTACGCTCACACTGGCATGGCCATTGTTAAGCTGTACATAGCGACCCCAGTCGTCTTCTTCGTTGATTAAATAGACCTTAGAAGGTGATGAAGCCGGCATACCACGACGGTCGGTCACATTTAGATCTAGGGTCACTTGTGGTTGGTCAATCCAGAATGAGATAGGCACAATGACCTGCTCATCGTCTGTTCCTACCGTTTTACCAATGATCTTACCCGTAATAGCGCCGTATGCACCGTCGCGCAAGGCAATTTCGGGGTTAACCCACACCGGTAGTTGCGCGGTTTTATTGGCGGCGATGGTGATTTCTTTTTCACCCAGGCCGGCAAAGGTAGCGGGCAACTTGGTGATACCGTCTTCACCGATTAAATCCAGGCTTAGTTTCAGGGTGATTTCTTCTGATGATAGGTTCTCTAGTGTGACCTGTGTCTCTGTATAGCTTGAACCATCGCCATGGCGGAACAGACCTAACTCTTGGTTTGGTGCTGAGATCACCGCCTGGGCAACGGCACGGTTGATATCCATAGGACCCGCGCCTTGCTCAAGCACATGGGCATCGGATTCAACGGCTGAAGAGGTCAGAATTTGTTTTACTTCTTGTGGCGATAAGTCAGGACGAGCCTGCATGACGATGGCCGCACCACCGGCAACGTGAGGAGCCGACATCGAAGTACCAGAAAGGGCTTTATACGCGGTGGCACCGGTACCACCCGAGGCGGCAGCAACAACATCTACACCCTGAGAGGCAATATCAGGTTTTGACGAGTGACCATCCGGCGACGGACCACGTGATGAGAATGACGCTGTGTTGTTTTCACGATCCAGGGCACCTACGGTCAATGCACTTGGCGCACAGCCAGGTACGCCCACGGTTTCACGAGAGAAACTGTTACCGGCGGAAATAACGAATAGGGCTTGGTCGCTAAGAGCTTCAACCATATCCACAAGCGGGCCAGCACAGCTGGTGCCGCTGCCGCCAAGGGACATATTTACAACCTGGGCGCCTTCTTCCACGGCCCAGATCATACCATTAAGGATACCGAACGTTGAGCCGCCACCGGCGTCGCTCAATACTTTACCAACAATCAGATCCGCACCGGGAGATACACCCGCCCACAGACCATTTGACTCGGCACCCGTGCCGGCAATGGTGCTGGCGGTATGGGTGCCGTGACCGTTTAGATCATCAACCTTGGTGAAAGGCCAAATAAAATCACGCTCGGCGATTACCTTGCCAACAAGATCGGCATGGCTGGTGTCATAACCTGTATCGAGTACGGCTACTTTCACGCCGGCACCAGTGTATTGTGCCGCCAGCGGGCCATAGGCGCCGGTTAGTGGCACGGTAGGCGTAAGGGTGGCGCTGCCTTGTGAGGTTTTATGTGCTTGCACCATGGCGTCAAGCCAGACGCCTTTGATACGGCTGTCGCCGCTGAAGCTTTGCCAAACTTGTGCAGCCTTGTCTTTGCTGATGGCAAAGGCGGCGCTGTCGATGATTTCCAGCTCACCGGTCAGTGAGACACCTTCAAAGGTGGTGGGTGTAACGCTGCCCGCAAGGGTGCCGTCTGTGTATTCGACAATCACGGGTAGTTTATCGGTTGAGGCATCATCGTAGCCGGACTGATGTAACTTAGTGATATTAAACAGCTCTAAGTCAACGCCGTGGTTATCAACCAAATTTTGCGACTTGGCGGTTAACACATACTGGCTGTCGCCTCTGCGAAACACGCTGGTTAACTGCTCTTGACCATTTTCATCGTGCAGGCGAATGCCGCCTAGCTGACCATCCGGTTTTACAACGGCGCTGACCTTTTCGCCGGTGATCAGGGTAAATTGCAACTCTGCAGGGGAAAGCTCGGTGGCTGCTTGGGCTGTGCCTCCCATGGCTAGCATCATTAACGTTGCTAGGCGGGATTTATTGAAAAGTCGAGTCATGACTAGTTCCTACTTTGGTAATACACATGGTCAATCGAGCAGCTAGTTTCAGGTGAAAAGTGTTGTCGATAACCTCATCTTGTTGCCAAAAAGTTACCGGTGAGAGGGGTTTTGTTGCAATTCATTTAATGTACGTTTTTGTACACTTTTTGTGTCATTTTGTCCGTTTTCTCTATTTTTTCAATTAAAAACAGAAGATTAATTTTTATTACCTAGCCTTGGTTGTTAGCAGAACCTAGGTGCTCAATGTTTATTTTTTACTATTGTTGATTGTTTGCAAATAATGCGTCGGCGACATACCAAACCAGGTTTTAAAACTGCGGCTAAACGCCGAAAATTCCGAATAACCTAGGTTTAGCGCCAAGTTAGTGAGGTCTGGGCGCTGGCTTGTCAGAACCTGTTGGGCCACATCCTTGCGTACTTGTTCCAACAGGTCTCGGTAGGAGGTGTGTTGTTCACTCAACAGGCGCTCTAACTTTTTCGGATGCAGGTCCAGGCTTTTGGCTATGCTTTCCTTGCTGCAATCGCCTGTGGGCAGCAGCATATTAATGGCATGACGGGTCAGCACCACATAATCGAGATGCTGATTCAGCTGAAAGCTCTGAAATTGATTGTCAACGATTTCGGCTAGCAGGTTGGCCTGCTGCAGTGGCGGCTGGCTTAGAATATCTGCATTGAAAACAATGCTGTCTTTGCGACAACCTCCTTGCACCGGGCAACCGAGTAGCTGCTCCAGGGCTAATGTGGCGGCCAGGGGGAGGTGTTGTTTAAAACCAATATGATGGGGCTGCCAGTCATCGCCAAGTATGTCTCTGAGCACGCTGAGTATCAGGCTCAGGGTTAACAAACAGATTTGTGTGTATTGCTGGTGGTGGTTGATTTGCAAACTAACGGCCAGCTCGCACTGAGCAGCACTTGGTGCACCCAAGGTCAGGTTGACCCCCTGAGCATGGCGTTGGGCATACTTGGCGCCGCATTCCAGAGCTTGCAGCAGAGTTGGCTTTTGCACTATGTAGGCGCCGATTAACCCTAGCGTTGCTAAGCCCTGCTCTTGCCCTAATTGGGCGCCGAAATAGGGGAGCTGCAATTGCGCGGCGGTCATTTCCAGGAGCTCGGCAATTTGCTTGTAGGGGATCATTAGATCCGGATCGGTAAACTGCCTTGGCAGGATGCATACCTGTGACAGCAAGTCCCAAGGGTCACCGCCAAGTTGCTCTACCAACTCGGGGTAGCCGGTGAGAGAGCCGATGCGGGCATAATAGGGCATGGGGTCACCGCGGCAATGAAGTCATTTATATGTCTTATTATGTCATCACCATGTCGCATTTTGTCAAGATATCCTCCTGGATTTGTAACTACTATCTAAAGTCTCCTCTTGCCTATTTCATCCAGCGTAAAAAGAGGGCGAATCAATTTAACGTCAAATGAGGACACTTCTATGAGTAAGATGGCAGCAGTGGCAGTACAAAACGGCCAAATTAGCAACATTGACGTGGATATTCCCGCACCAGGGGTTGGGCAGGTATTAGTTAAAAGTCTGGCCTGCGGTATTTGCGGCTCAGATTTGCACATTGCTCGCCACGGCGAAGAAGTGTTCGAGATTTACAAAAAGATGGGCGCTTTGCCGGAGGATCTGCCAAGCTCCGCGCCGATCATGCTAGGGCATGAGTTTTGTGCTGAAGTGGTGAGTTATGGCCCACAGACATCACCGCGTTTTGCGCCCGGTACCCGAGTAACCTGCGCGCCAATCTTGCTTACGCAGGGTGGTGCCGGTGTCGGGGTGACGCCGGGTATCAATGGCGCCTATTCAGAATATTTTATCGTAGATGCCGAGCTGCTTCTGGAAGTACCAGCGCACTTAAGCTCTTTGGCCGTCACCATTACCGAGCCCTTAGCGGTGGGCGTACATGCGGTTAATCGCGCCGATATCGACCGCGATTGTGTGGCCCTGGTCGCAGGCTGCGGCACCATAGGTTTGGCCACCATTGCGGCGTTGAAACACCTGGGTGTGAAAGAGATAGTTGCATCTGATCTTCAGGCCAGCAAACGTGCCGTTGCCGAGCAATTCGGCGCTTTGCACACCATTGACCCCAGTCAGGACGATGAAGTGAAATTTACCAGTGAACTGGCTCAGGGTCGTCGTGTGGTGATTTTTGAGTGTGTGGGCATTCACCAGCTGATCAACGGTTTTATCGAGCGCGCGCCCGCCAATTCTACCCTGGTCATTACCGGCGTACACACAGCTATGACGCAAGTGAACTTTGGTTATGCCACGGTCAAAGAAATGGACATTAAATTCTCTTATTACTACTCGGTTGAGGAATTTGCCACCGCGTTGCAAATGCTCGCCAGTGGCGATATCGCCTGGGAAAAAATGTGTACGGCAACGGTCGGCATGGACGGCATTGCCGAGGCTTTTAACACCCTGTTAAAGCCCAATGACCACATTAAGGTGATCCTTGAACCCGGTCGCCAAGGTGCATTGACCCCTTTTCACCAAGATTAAAAATTGGGCAGTTCGCTGCCCCTAACTCACAATAACAATAAGCCATTAAGGCACAGCAACAAGCAAGAGGAACACACTATGGCCTTACCAGATATGGTTAATCATCTAGAGCACCTGTTATGTGTGCACACCGAAGAGCAGCAAATCGTTAAGAATGCGCTCCCTGGGGTGCATCTATATCCTTTGGTGTTGGATGTAGAAAACGGGCTTTGGGTATTGCGGGTACAGTTTGAACCCAATGTAACCTTACCCAAGCACTTTCACACCGGCATAGTTCATCTTTATACCATGAGCGGCTGCTGGCACTATCTGGAATACCCGGACGATAAGCAAGTGGCCGGTAGCTACCTGTTTGAACCCGGTGGTTCCATTCATACCTTTCATACTCCGGCGAGTAATGAGGGGGTAACCGACACCTTTATGGTGGTGCAGGGCGCGAATATCAATTTTGATGCCGACGGTAACTACGTCAACATTATGGATGCGGGCTGGATAGAGCAGGCCATGTTGGCGGCGGCTAAAGAGCAGGGCATAGTACCTAGATACATCAAGCCAAAAGCAAGCTATGATTTTTCCGACAAATAAAAAGAATAAAAAGCGAGGAAACCTATGCTTGCACAACTACATGAGTATCAAAACCTAGATCAATTTATTTCGTCCGCTTGCCAGACTTATGGCGATAAGGACGCCTTTACCAGCGTGGGGAAAACTCTCTCCTTTGCTCAGGTGGATACACTGGCAGAGCAATTGGCTGGCTATTTTTATGGTCAAGGACTGCGAGCCGGGGATCGCATTGCCATTCAATTGCCTAATGTGAACCAATACCCCATTGTGGTTTATGCCGCATTTAAACTGGGTTTAGTGGTGGTCAACACCAACCCCTTGTACACACCCAGGGAAATGCTGCATCAATTTAATGACTCCGGAGCCAAGGCCCTAGTGATCCTGAGCGATCTGTATCCCAAACTGGATATCATTTTGGCCGAGACGCAAATTGAGCAGGTGATCAGCACAGGCGCCGCAGATCTATTGCTTGACAGCAGTGACCCGGTAGCCGAACACTGTGTAACCTGGCATCAGGCGCTGGCGCAAGGACAGGGTCAATACTATCCCCGCTCCAGTGCGCAGCTGGATGATGTGGCGGTGCTGCAGTACACCGGCGGTACCACCGGGGTGTCGAAAGGGGCCCAGTTAACGCATAAAAATCTGATTGCCAATTCTTTGCAAACCAAGGAAGCCTTTGGTGACAGGTATGATGATACCAGCGAGATCTTTATCTGTCCTTTGCCGCTATATCATATCTATGCCTTTACCCTGAGTATTTTAATTAATACCGCCTCGGGCAATCATTCCGTGCTGATCCCCAATCCACGTGATTTGGATGCCTTTGTTAAAGCTATTAAACCTTTTCGCTTTACTTCCTTTGCCGGCATTAACACCTTGTTTGTGGGTCTGTGTGCGACCAAGGAATTCACACAACTGGATTTTTCCAGTTTGCGCTTAACCTTATCCGGTGGCGCCGCCTTGACCACCACAGCGGCCAGTGCCTGGGTCAAGGTGACGGGCTGCAGTATATCCGAGGGCTATGGTTTATCGGAAACCTCTCCCGTGGTCACCCTGAATCAACCAGGCAAGGAGCAAATCGGCACGGTCGGTTTGCCGCTGCGTGATACCGAGGTGGAGCTTTGGGACGAGAATGACAAGGCGGTGGCCGACGGCGAAAGTGGGCAAATTGTGGTCCGTGGCCCTCAGGTTATGAAGGGCTATTGGAATCGCCCCGAGGAAACAGCCAAGGCGCTAACCGCCGACGGTTACTTTAAAACCGGTGATGTCGGTATTCGTTTGGCTAACAGCGCCATAAAGGTGGTTGATCGTCTCAAAGACATGATTATCGTCTCTGGCTTTAATGTCTACCCGAATGAGGTCGAGGATGTGCTGGTAAGTCACCCAGCGGTGTTTGAGGCGGCGGTGATCGGTAAGGCCGATGAGCGCACCGGCGAAGCGGTGCATGCCTTTATCACCATAAAGCAAGACGTCGACGAGCAGGAGTTGCAAGCGTTCTGTCGCGAGCAGCTTACCAACTACAAGGTACCCAAGCATATACATATTCTCGAAGAGCTGCCTAAATCCACCGTAGGCAAAATCCTCCGTCGGGAGTTAAGAGACGAGGCTTAATAGTCACCCAAGCCCATAAAAAAGCCCCAAACAATGGGGCTTTTTTAATCCACGATTATTTAAGGCTTAGTTAATGGCTAACTATCATAGCCTGGGTTATTGGCATCGAGCAGGCGTAATAGTGCCGGCCAGGCCAGGGCGCCGCCCAGGCCTTTAGTGACCGCCTGGGTCTGTCCCTGGATCCCATCGATAATCGGCTGAGGTACATGGATCAGCTGCTCAGGGTCTTGGTTGGTGCGCGCCTGTATGGCACAAGCCGACTCCAGTGCATACATAAACAAGAAGGCGTCCGCCACGGTGCTACCCGTCGTTAGCAGACCATGGTTACGTAGGATCAGAAAGTTATTGCCTTGCAAGTCTGCAACCAGGCGCTCTTTTTCCTCCGGGTTCAGGGCGATACCCTCATAGTCGTGATAGCTCAGGCCGCTGTGCACCACCACCGCTTGCTGCGAAATGGGTAAGAGTCCGTGCTTGCTGGCCGACACGGCCACGCCATTGGCGGTATGGGTGTGAATAATACAGTGGGCGTCATCGCGGGCTTCATGGATGCAGCTGTGGATGGTAAAGCCAGCGGGGTTCACTGGGTAGTCACTGTGATGCAACTTGTTGCACTGCTGATCGACGCGGATCAGCGATGAGGCGGTGATCTCATGAAACATCATGCCATAGGGATTAATTAAGAATTGATCCTCGGTACCGGGCACGCGCATGGAGATATGGGTGAAAATTAAATCGTCCCAGCCAAAGTGGGCGATCAATCTATAGGCCGCGGCGAGTTCAACTCGCGCTTGCCATTCTTGTGGTGAAACCTGTTCTTTCATTGTTATTCCTTATTACCAGGGACCTTTACCAAGGAACCTTGCGGGTGATGATGTCTTTAAACATAACCCAGTCGCCGAGAAAGCTGTAAAACGGGTAGGTGAAGGTGGCCGGTTTATTTTTTTCAAAAAAGAAATGGCCAACCCAGGCAAAGCCATAGCCGATAATCGGCAAGGACCACAGCCACACATACTGGCCGCTAATGATGGCCGCTGCCAAGACCGCCAGTACTAAGGTGCTGCCAAGCACATGCAGGCGTCGGCATACCTTGTTTTTATGCTCTTGCAGATAATAAGGATAAAACTCCTTAAAGCTGCTAAAGCCTTCTTTATCAGAGACATGACCCATGGGTGTCCTCCTGTTGAGTTGATAACCGGCGTGCCTTAGTCATTATTTTTATAGTTAACCGCTAAGAGGGTTGCACCTAATTAAGCACGCCTATTAACAATATGCTGGAATTTCGCTCTGCGCTTGCTATTGTGGGTCTTATATTTGATTTTTTAGGTCAGGCGATGCGAACAATTTCATCCTGGTGGGTCAGTGCCATGGCCGAAACCTTCAAGTGGCATGGCTTGCCCATTACCCCCTTGTTTAATGAGGCCAATATTGCCCTTGACTCGCTTACGGTAAAGGAGAGTCGCTATCCCCAAAGTAATGTCAGCATCTTGTGGCATGCGGCGCAAATGGCCATTGAGCAGCGCGGTGAGCAGCTGAATCTCGGCATCGCCGTCGGTGGAGGCATGAATGTGCGGGCAATTCCTGTGATCGGTTTGGCCTTATTAAAACAAGACTGTGTTCTAAGCGCTTATAAACTGATCCTACGTTATCAAAAGCTGATAGGCGACACCACTAATGCCCAGCTTATCGAGCAGCAAACGGGGCAGGCTCTGCTACGCTTTCACTTTGCCTCCAATACCTGTGCTATCGGCACGCAGAGTTATGAGGCAGCAATGGCGTTTTGTGTCAAAATAGCCCGTACCGTGGCCGGTAAGCAGTGGCGGCCGAACCTCGTCTGCGTGCAGCGCCGCGAACCCTGTGAGGAGCTAAAGCAGTATTTTAATTGTGCCATCGAATACGGTGCGCCTCACCATGAGATACATTTTCAGGCCGATGTCCAAGTAGTACACGCCCAGCTGCAACAAGGCATAGTGGCCGAAAAACACAAGGCCATCAGCCAGGTGTTGATACTCCTATTAGAGCAGCAACTGGCCAGTGGCGAGCTGAGCTGTAGAAGCATGGCGCAGATGTTGAGCATGAGTGAGAAAACGCTGCAGCGGCGCCTGAGCGCAGAAGGCACCAGCTATCGCACCTTGCTCGATGCCCTGCGCCAAGAAAAAAGCTGTGCTCTGCTACGGGAGTCAAACCTTAGCCTCAGTGAAATAGCCTACCTGTGCGGTTACAGCGAGCTCAGTGCCTTTCATCATGCCTTTAAGCGCTGGTTTGCCGTCTCACCGAGTGAGTATCGTAGTGAAAAACGTTTTTTGTATGCCCCCAAAGAGGAAATAATCTACGGCGAGAAAGCACTGAATGAATAATTTAGTTATATCTAATAACCAGCGCGCCGATTTCGGGGATAGCGCGTTTGCCGCCAGATCCGTTACACTTATAGAATTAAGTAGTTAGTCAATACTAGGAAACCGCCATGCGTCATGAGATCTGGCAGCAATTAAGAGAAGAAGCGAATCAAGTCGTTACCAAAGAGCCCTTGTTGGCATCCCACGTTTATTCTTGCGTGCTTAATCATGATTGTTTGGGCTCGGCGCTCAGTTTTATTGTTGCCAACAAGCTGGCCGATGCCGTGGTCTCTGCCTTTACCATCCGAGAGCTGTTCGATCAGGCCTTTGTTGAATGCGATGCCATGTTGACCCATGTGGCCCACGACATTAAAGCTGTGCGCGATCGCGACCCGGCGGTGGACACCTACCTGATGGTGATTTTAAACCTCAAGGGCTTTCATGCCATTCAGGCGCACCGTTTAGCTCATTGCTTATGGCGCCAAGGCCGCAAAGAGTTGGCGCGCTTTATTCAAAGCCGCAGCTCGGAAGTGTTTGGCGTGGATATTCACCCAGCCTGTAAGGTTGGTCATGGCATCATGTTCGACCATGCCACAGGCATTGTGGTGGGTGAAACCGCTGTGATTGAAGACAATGTGTCTATTTTGCAGTCTGTGACCCTAGGTGGTACGGGGAATGAGTCTGGCGACCGTCACCCGAAAATCCGCGCCGGGGTATTAATTGGTGCCGGTGCCAAGGTGCTGGGTAATATCGAAGTGGGCGAGGGTGCCCGTATCGGTGCCGGTTCTGTGGTGCTTAGCCCAGTGCCTGCGCACACCACAGCGGTTGGCGTACCTGCTAAAGTGGTGGGTCGTCCGGATTGTCCTTGTCCGGCCGAGTCCATGAACCAAAACTTTTTGGATGACGAACCGGAAAATAAATCCCATACTAGTGCCATGCTCTAAAACTGAACAGCAGGGAAAGTATGGCAAAGAATCAATTGGTTATGGCCGTTTCAGCGGCCTTTTTTGTGGGTCTGGGATGCGGCTATATGCTGTTTTCCGACACCGAACAACAGCTCACAGCAACAACCCCCAATAGCCTAGCGGCTCAGGCTGGCTTGCTTCCTGCGCCAGCGCCTGTAATTCAACAGGGTCAAAGTGAGATGATAAGCAAGGCCGACATAAGTGCTGAAGAGCCAGTTCAGGAAGATCTGTTTCTCGATGAGCCGCCTACTGGCGAAGCTGCAAGCACAGAGCCGGAAAATGCGAGCAAAATCCCGGAAGAGGCGGAGCAGTTGGAACAACAACTGGCTCAGGCGCGCCAGGAAATAAAAATGTTACAGCGCGCCTTAAAAGGGCCGGAGAAAATGGAATCTCAGCTACAAGAGTTGTTTGCACAGGAAGTCCGTGATGAAAGCTGGGCCTATCTGACGGAAACCCAAACCAGTGATTTTGTTTACAGTGAAGGTTTTGGCGATAAGATCGCCCTAGACAAGGTGCAATGTAAAAGTACCGTGTGTCGTATTGAGTTTTCCGTTTTGGATGGCGCCGAGCATGATCCGCGTACCGATTGGCGACAAATTCAATCACGCCTAGATAAGCAGCCATGGTGGCGCCAATTTCAGCGCACCAGTGCGGTGAGCTCAGATGGCTCCCTCAGCTTTTGGGTTGAACGCAAACCACCTGAGTCATAATTTCCCCGTCGACAACCACGGTCGTTAATTGCTGCTGTGGTTGCACCTGATGCACCGACTTCACAATCCCTTGTTCACTTTTGGTTATGCTATAGCCCCGGGCTAATACCGCCAGCGGGCTGATGCTATCGAGTCTGGCCGCCAATTGCGCAAGCTGAGACTGAGCCTGATAGAGCTGCTCTTTTTGCACCGCCACCAAGCGCGTAGACAACTGCTGCAACTGATATTTTGCCGCCGCCACCTGAGTACCCGGGTTGGCGCGTTGCATGCGCATATTAAGCTGATTTAACTGCCTCTGCTGGTGGCTTAGGCGTCCTTCCATGGCATGGTGCAAGCGCATTTGCAGTTCATCCAAGCGTTGCTGCTGTTGCATTAATTGATTGGCCGGATGCTGCTGCGCTAAGCGGCTTTGCAGTCGTTGCAATAGCTGTGAGCGCTCATGCAACTGATGACGCCAGGCGCTGTAAAGGCGCTGCTTTTGATGCTGTATGGCTTGCTTGAGCTGATTGCTGTCCGGGCTCACCAGCTCTGCCGCTGCCGAAGGCGTGGCGGCGCGAATATCGGCAACAAAGTCGCTGATGGTGGTGTCGATTTCATGGCCGACGGCGCTGATCACAGGTAACTGGCTGTTAAAGATGGCATGGGCTAGCTGCTCGTTATTAAAACACCAGAGATCTTCCAGGCTGCCGCCGCCGCGACCGATGATCAGCACATCCACTTCATTACGGGCATTGGCCAGTTGCAGCTTGTCGATGATCCCCTGATGGGCGGTGTCGCCTTGCACCTGACAGGGATAAATCACCACCTCTAATTGCGGGGCCCGACGTTGTAACACGGTTAAGATGTCCTTGATGGCGGCACCGGTCGAGGAGGTGATCACCCCGACCTTGTTAATCGTGCTGGGTAAAGGTTTTTTATGTGCCGAGCTAAACAGACCTTGTGCCGCAAGGCGCATTTTCAGTGCCTCGAATTCTTGTTTTAAGGCGCCTTCGCCGGCGGCTTCCATCTGCTCGACAATAACCTGATAGTCGCCACGGGGTTCGTACAGGGATACTCTGGCTTGTACCTGCACCTGGTCGCCGTCTTTGGGGCGGAATTTGGCGTAGCGATTATTACCGCGCCACATGGCCGCGCGCACCTGAGATTTATCGTCTTTTAGCGAGAAGTACCAATGCCCTGAGGCGGGGGCGACAAAGTTGGAAATTTCACCACTAAGCACAATCGAGGCAAAGCCACGTTCCAAAATGGTACGGATCTCGCGATTGAGTCGAGACACAGTATAAACGCCCTGGTTAGCGGCAGAATTTGATTGTGAATACATAGTGATAAAGCGCCTGGGGGAAACTTGAGGCAGTTTATCATAAATAAAGCGCAAATTTTATTTTACTCGTGCGTACATCGCTGATAAAATGCCGCCGCAACTCCACCCAATCACCAATTCGTGAGAAGTTGCCAATGCTTAGGATCGCTAAAGAAGCTTTAACCTTTGATGACGTACTATTAGTACCAGGTCATTCAACTGTATTACCACATACAGCAAACCTTAAAACTCGTCTAACCAAAACAATCGAACTGAATTTGCCAATCGTTTCTGCGTCTATGGACACAGTTACCGAAGCGCGTTTAGCGATTGCGTTAGCACAAGAAGGTGGTCTTGGCTTTATTCACAAAAATATGACCATCGCTGAGCAAGCAGCGAATGTTCGTAAGGTAAAAACTTACGAAGCGGGCATAGTTTCTCACCCTGTTACTGTCACTGCTGATCTGACTATCGCTGGAGCCTTAGAGTTAGCACACGATAAAGGTTTCTCAGGTTTCCCTGTTGTTGACACCGATAACAACCTAGTTGGTATCGTAACAAGCCGTGATATGCGTTTTGAAACCAAACTAGACCAGCCAATTTCGACAGTAATGACGAAAAAAGACCAGCTAGTAACGGTAAAAGAAGGTGCGGACCGCGAAACTATTCTAGGTCTTATGCACGAGCACCGTATCGAAAAAATCTTAGTTGTGAATGATGACTTTAAACTCAAAGGCATGATCACGGTTAAGGATTACCAAAAAGCACAAGATAAGCCAAACGCATGTAAAGACGAGCAAGGCCGTTTACGTGTGGGTGCTGCCGTTGGTGTTGGCGCAGGTACCGATGAGCGTATCGCTGCATTGGTTGAAGCGGGTGTTGACATTCTACTTATCGATACCTCGCATGGCCATTCACAAGGCGTTATCGACCGCGTTAAAGCAACGCGCGAAGCCTTCCCTGATTTACAAATCGTTGCCGGTAACGTAGCAACGGCTGAAGGTGCGGTTGCATTAGCTGATGCCGGTGCAAATGCCGTTAAAGTAGGTATTGGCCCAGGCTCTATCTGTACGACCCGTATCGTAACTGGTTGTGGTGTACCACAAATTACCGCGATTTCAGATGCTGTTGAAGGCTTACAAGGCCGTGATATTCCGGTAATCGCCGACGGTGGTATCCGTTTCTCTGGTGATATTGCTAAAGCACTTGTTGCTGGCGCGTCATTGGTAATGGTTGGCTCAATGCTAGCGGGTACAGAAGAAGCACCAGGTGAAGTTGAACTTTATCAAGGCCGTTACTATAAGTCATACCGTGGTATGGGTAGCTTAGGTGCAATGAACCAAAAAGAAGGTTCATCAGACCGTTACTTCCAAGATGCTAAATCAGAAGAAAAGCTTGTACCAGAAGGTATTGAAGGCCGTGTAGCATATAAGGGCCCAATCGCTAATATTATTCACCAGCAAGTGGGTGGTATTCGCAGTGCCATGGGTCTAACTGGCTGTGCAACGATTGCAGAACTAAATACTAAGCCGCACTTTGTACGTGTTACTGCCGCAGGTATGGGTGAATCACACGTACATGATGTGCAAATCACCAAAGAAGCGCCAAACTATCGTCTAGGCTAATTGCCACTTTAGACGAAAACAGGGCTAGCAAGTTGCTAGCCCTTACTAATTTCTGATTAACGAAAAAGCATTAGCGTTAATCCAATTTCATTTAATTTAGATGAGATCGCAATGAGCAAAGATATCCATGACTCCCGTATATTGATCCTAGACTTTGGTTCACAGTACACGCAATTAATCGCCCGTCGTGTGCGTGAAATTGGTATTTACTGTGAGCTATGGGCATGGGATGTAACGGAAGAGCAAATCCGTGAATTTAACCCACAAGGTATCATTCTATCTGGTGGCCCAGAGTCAACGGTAGAGCAAGGCAGCCCTCGCGCGCCTGAGTACGTATTTGAAGCGGGTGTGCCGGTTCTTGGTGTATGTTACGGCATGCAAACCATGGCCATGCAGCTGGGCGGTAAGGTACACGGCTCTGATAAGAAAGAGTTCGGTTACGCGCAAGTTGAAAAAGTGGGTAACTGTCCATTATTCGACGCCATTGAAGATCACCTAGGTGAAAACGGCGCGGGTCTACTGGATGTGTGGATGAGCCACGGTGACAAGGTTGAGTCAATTCCACCTCAGTTCGCGACTACCGCTAAAACAGATACTTGTCCGCATGCGGCCATGTCATGGGAAGAAAAGCGCTTCTACGGCGTTCAGTTCCACCCGGAAGTAACGCACACACTACAAGGTCAGCGTTTACTTGAGCGCTTTGTCGTTGATATCTGTGGTTGTGAAAAACTATGGACTCCGGCGCAAATCATCGAAGATGCGATTGCCCGTATTAAAGAAAAAGTAGGTGACGACGAAGTTATTCTAGGTCTTTCTGGTGGTGTTGATTCATCGGTTGTGGCCATGCTTATCAATAAAGCGATTGGCGACAAGCTGACCTGTGTATTCGTTGACAACGGTCTACTGCGTTTAAACGAAGGCCAACAGGTAATGGACATGTTCGGCGACCACTTCGGTCTGAACATAGTTAAGATTGATGCAGAAGAGCGCTTCTTGAAAGCCCTTGAAGGCATTGACGAGCCAGAAGCCAAGCGTAAGGCAATCGGTCACACCTTTATCGAAGTATTCGACGAAGAAGCTGGCAAGCGCGTAAACGCGAAATGGCTTGCCCAGGGTACCATCTACCCAGACGTAATCGAGTCAGCAGCATCAGCGACTGGTAAAGCGCACGTGATCAAGTCACACCACAACGTGGGCGGTCTTCCTGAAGATATGGAGCTGGGCCTTGTTGAGCCACTGCGCGAGCTATTCAAAGACGAAGTACGCAAGATAGGTCTAGAGCTAGGTCTGCCTTACGACATGCTTTACCGTCATCCGTTCCCGGGTCCTGGTCTAGGTGTACGTGTACTGGGTGAAATCAAGAAAGAGTACTGCGACCTGCTTCGTCGTGCCGATGCGATTTTCATCGAAGAGCTGCATAAAGCGGATCTTTACCATAAAGTGTCGCAAGCATTTACTGTATTCCTGCCAGTTAAGTCGGTAGGCGTAATGGGTGATGCCCGTAAATACGACTGGGTTGTGAGCCTACGTTGCGTTGAAACCATCGACTTTATGACCGCGCGTTGGTCACACTTACCGTATGACTTCCTAGGTAAGGTTTCAAACCGTATCATCAACGAAATCGACGGTATTTCTCGCGTAGTTTACGATATCTCAGGTAAGCCACCTGCGACTATCGAGTGGGAATAATTCCTGATTATCTCTCAATGAGATAAACACACTAAAAAAGGGCTGATATCAGCCCTTTTTTGTTATTGAAAATGAATACCCGTAATGTCGTATTCCTTGATGTAGCGTTTACCGTGCACATCGCTAAAGAAAAACTCCATCTCTATTTTGTTATCCAGCTGTCCATTGTGTTCAAGAATTTCGACTAGGTAGTAATCAACACCAGGCTGATTGATGTTTTCATAGCGCCTGTGTTGAGCCACCTCGAACTTGCTGGGGTTACCAATTTTATCGAAGTAGGCGAACAGGGTTTGCAGTCCACGCTTATAAATATCCTTGTTCTTTTCTGAAGCCTTGGGGTCGCGATACTTTAATAATGGTGCCGAGCGCTTGGCGTTTACTGCGCTGATAAAGTCCGTAATGATCTCTTCATGGGGTGTGACCTTGGTCGCCTGGGTGTCCTTAACCGCCTTCTTCAATTTTTCCGACAAAGGATAAATATTTGCCAGGTAAGCCTGGTAGTCGGTCGAGGTGCTGGTGTAGCTAAAATAGTGCGGCAGGCCCTTGTCGTATTCGGCTTTTAACTTGGTATAGCCTTTTGGGATATGCTGCGAATAAGACGAGAAGAAATTGTATCCAGCCTTGTGATCAAGATGATAAAAGTCGCTCTCATCCACAAGCTTTGAAAAAAGCAGGGTATTAAAGTCTAAAAAGTTCTTTTGGTTGCTAAAGATAAAGACATCACTGATCCACACTTTGTCGTCTTTTTTGATGCTAAGTGTAAATTCGTAAAAGACCTTGTCGTCCTCGGGCATAAAGGTGAGGCGCTTCTTGTTCACCTCATGTTTTTTCTCGCTGAGAATACTCTCGCTGAGCGACAGCTGGTATTGCTCTCCCAGTGCCAGTATTTCATCCGCTACTTCGATATTTAGGTAATTCTTTGCCAGAGTCGGCGTGCTTGCCAGCAGGGCGAGGGCGGTGCACAAGGGTACTAACCAGTTATTGGCTTTTTTCATATTAACGTCCTTATTTGCTTGTTAGCGCTTTGGCCATAAGCCATGCCTATAAAAGCGCTATCCATTTGATTTTTATTGGCATCCGTTTCAATGCCAAATAGGCCGTTAAGGAAAATAGCAAGCAGCCTACAAGGGTGTCAATCCACTTGTACCTATATTTATAGGTGTGCTGCTCATGGACAAAAAAAAGGCCCTGGTTGGGGCCTTTTGACGTCACATTACTTAAATGACTTACTCTGAATTTTTTTGCTTAAGGCTGAATCATGAGCTTGCCTTGACGCGGCTGGTCATAGGTGGCACCGGCTTTAGCAATGTCCTTGATGGCAAAGGTTTCATGCACCGGCAAGGTTAGTTCGCCTTGCTCGGCCAACCCAATCAGCTCCAGTACCGAGTCGGTGATTTGCTCCGGGGTTAAACGGCTGAACTCCACCATGCCCCAAAAGCCTTTTAGGGTGATTTCCTTAAAGATCAGATCGGCCGCATCCACCGCCATGGGCTCGTTGGACATGGCACCAAAAGACAGGACAGTACCACCGTTTCCGACCAGGTTAATCAGCTTACGGGCGGCTTCACCGCCAATCATTTCGATACCGCCGACCACGGGGCCGTCAATAGCGGCAAGGGCACTTTCAAACCAATTGGCTTCGTCCATGGCAAAGACGTTGCCAATACCCAGCTCGTCAAGTTGCGCCTTGGAGCTGCCACGGTTAACCAGGCTCAGTACCTTAAGGCCACGGCCTTTGGCTATTTGGGCCACGGTTTTGCCGACGGCGCCGTTGGCGGCGTTAACCACGATCCAATCACCTGTTTTGGCGGGGATTTTATTAAGCGCCATTACCGAACTCATCGGCATGGCTAATAATTGCGCGGCGATATCGTCGCTGATGCTATCCGGCAGCGGCACCGCCGCCATAGCAGGAGCAATAAAGTACTCTGCCCAGGTGCCAGCGGCGCCGGCCACGTTTACTCGTGTGCCAACAGCAGGGCCTACAACGCCCTCACCCAGTGCATCAACAATGCCTACGGCTTCACTGCCGCCGATGGCGGGCAATTCGGGTAGGCTGCCGTACTCGCCGCGAACGGTCATGATGTCATGGTTATGTATGGGCGAGCGTGTCATACGCACGCGGATCTCCCCCGCCTGTGGCTCGGGAATGGCTATTTCACGGGCGTCTAGCACCTCTGCGGGGTGGCCTGTATTTGTATACATGGCGGCTTTCATTGTGTTCATACGGACTCCAAAATTTATCTTCAGGCGGATTGTTCAAGGTTTTTAACGCGCACCTTGGCATTGCCGCGCAGTGCATTTGAATAAGGGCAAACCTCATGGGCCAGGGCGATAAGCTGCTCGCTCTGTGTTGGCTCTAGGCCTTCTATTGAAACATCTATGGTTACATCAAGCAGATACTGCTCGGCGACCTTGTCCAGGCCCACGGTGACCTGGGTTTGACAGCCCTTAAGTGCCATCTTCAAACGCTTGGCAGTGAGAATAAGGGCATTGTCGAAACAGGCTGCATACCCCATGGCGAACAGCTGCTCCGGGTTATGCCCAGGTGCGCTGGTACCCGGTGTGGTCATGGTAAGGGTCAGGCTGTCGTTGGCTAGCTTGGCGCTGCCATCGCGACCACCACTGGCAATGGCTGTGGTTGAATAAATCATACTGGCTACCTTGTTGGCTCTTACTGTGTTGGGACCCAGTATGCGTGAGAAGCAGATAGAGGAAAAATAATCTAAACTTGGTTTAATATAATTTAATTTATAGCTGAAGCTTATGTCCATTCACCAACTACGCACCTTTGTTGAGGTCTACCGTCAGCGTTCTTTTAGCAAGGCCGCCGATGTTTTGCATATCACTCAACCTGCGGTTTCCAGTCATATCGCTTCACTCGAGTCGCAATTGGATCACCGTTTGTTTGTTCGCCATGTGCGCGGAGTGCGGCCAACCCGTATTGCCGATGAACTAGCGATACAACTGGGAGATACCCTAGATTATGCCGAAGGCGTGTTGGCAAAAATGAAGTCGCACGGCAGCAAAATAGACGGGGTGATACATATAAATGGCCCCATAGATATGCTCTCGAGTATGCTTGCCCCAAAGTTGCAACCGCTCACCGATGCCGGGGCGCAAATACGTTTACACCCCAGTCACGATGACGACATGTTTACCTTTCTGAAAGATGGTAACTCGGACTTTGCCTTGTGTTTAACGCCTCCGGAAGACGGGCAACTGGATTACTGTTTACTGGGAGAGGAGCGGGTTTTCTTGGTCGCCAGCCCAGCCAGGGCGCGGCAAATGAGCCAGGACCTGGAGCTGGTATTAAGTGAGCAACCCTTGGTGGCCTATGATCTGGGCCGTACCCTGGTGCGCCAATGGGTAAGTCATAATGGTTTATTCTTGGGGCACTTAAATGAGATTATCACCGCCCCAGATCTGCGTTGCTTGCGTACCCTGGTGCTGGCGGGATTAGGATGGTCGGTGTTACCCGAGTACCTGGTGAATGATGATTTAAAACACGAACGTTTAGTCGCCATAGGCGGCTCTCAGTCAAACCCGGCGATACAGTATCACTTGTGTTGGCGGGCGGGGGCGTTGCGTAGCCCCAGGATTGCCAGAGCGCAGCAGTTGCTGCGTGGGGTATTTACGCCTTAACGCGGCTAAAATAGACTGTTTTTTCTGCAGTTGTTTATTTTCAAAGCAATTGAACAGGTGCGGTGATATTTTTTCTTTACCTTTATAAAAAGCTCATTATAATGCGTCGACATTGCAGGGGCGTAGTTCCAATTGGTAGAACAGCGGTCTCCAAAACCGACGGTTGGGAGTTCGAATCTCTCCGCCCCTGCCACTTCTTTCCTGAGCGTCTTTACGCTACACTGGCAGCCGCCAAATGCAGTTAATAATTTCCCTATGCAATCACAGTTAGCCGATATTTTTGCTATACAGCCGGTGCGCTTACGTGCAGCTTATCGAACACAAGACACACAGCCTCTTGATGGTGAACAAGTCAAAGATTCACAACCCTTGTCTGGCACTCTGGCCGAGGATATTTTGCGCCTGCTTCCTGCGGGTAGCGAAGTGCACCTAGGCAATGTAAGTACACCACAACTACAAGGCAATCGCGTTTACCTTCCAAGTGATAACTTATCAGTGGCACATAAGCAGGCCCTGTGGCAGCAATTGTGTGAATGCGAGCAGGTACTTAGCCATGCATAGCCTGGCGCCTTTAGGCGAGCAACACCTGGCGGATATGATGGTTATCGAACGTGCCTGTCACAGCCACCCGTGGAGCGAAACGCTGATGCGCTCTTGTATGTCCGGACGCTATTTTTGCACCGGGCTCTTCAGTGATAACACGCTGTTGGGCTTTTATGTCGCCGAGCAAGCCGGCCCCGATATCACCCTGGTGGATATTTGTGTTGCGCCGAGCCAGCAAGGGCAGGGTTTGGGTAAGGTGTTGATGCAATCGCTCATTAAGGACTCGAACGCGCGTAATGCCGAGCTGCTGTTTTTAGAAGTGCGCGAAAGCAATGTGGCCGCCATCGCCCTGTATGAAGGCTGTGGTTTTATCGCCAACGGCGTGCGCAAGAAATATTATCCCGATGGTGAGGATGCCACCCTGATGATGTGCGAATTAAGCACAGTCGAATACTTCAGATAGTTATGCTGAGCGCTTTGACTAGAGCGCTTTAATTAGGCAGTAGGTTGTGTGTCCCTTAGGACAATCCGCTAACTCTCCATATACCTTATAGCCAAGCTTTTCATAAAAGGGCTTGGCCTGAAAGTCCAAGGTTTCCGTGCGCATATAGTTAAAGCCTTGAGCCTTGGCATGAGCTTCAACCGCGGCCATTAGGCGTGAGCCCACGCCACTGCCACGAGTTTGCGCCGACAACCATAGCAGCTCGATAATGCAATAATTCCAAAAAGCATTGGCACGAATGCCGCCAACCACCTCACCCTTGTCATTGCGCGCAAACGCGGCAAAGCGGGTATCCGGCTCGAACACCAGCTGATCTGGCAGATGGTCTTGATTAAAAGACTGGATTCCCTGACTGATGGTTTTTAAATCCGCTTCTGAGGGGGAGGCACTTAATTCTATGTGCATATCTTACTCCGTAACACTAACGCCTTTTAAGTCGACCTAAAGGGGCCTGGTGGCATCCTTTTCTAAAACAAAGCGGATGGCGTGCTCAAGTTTAAGCACCGGATATTCGTGGTGGTCGCATTCACCTTTGCGCAGCGATAATTCAAGCTCGCTGGCGGCTTCGGCCACAGCGTTAAAGCCAAAGCAGCTGGCGCTGCCTTTGATGCTGTGGGCAATGGCCTGCAATTGCTCCCATTCTTTAGCTTCTTGGTGAGCCAAGACCTGCTCAAGGTAGTCGGGGAGCTTTTGCTTGTAGTTTTCATTGATCTGTAAAAAGCGCTCGCTTTTCAATATGTCGTCCCACTTAGAGTTGGCCTCCTGCTGCAGACTTAAATAGGTGGCCAGGGTATGTTCAAGCTGCTCCTTGTCTATGGGTTTGGCCAGTGCCTTGTCGCAGCCCGCCGCTAAATAGCGCTCAATATCATGTTTCATCACGTTGGCGGTCAGTGCAATAATAGGCCCGTCGTAGGCGGCATGGCGCAGCATTTGCGTTGCTTCTTCACCGCCCATCACCGGCATCTGCATATCCATTAAAATCAGCTGGTAGTCTTTAACCAAGGCCTTCTCCACCGCTTCGGCGCCGTTATTGGCAAAGTCCGGGGTGATCCCCCAGCGCTCCAACAGCAAAGAGATAAGCGCTTGGTTGTCCTGATTATCCTCGGCCACCAGAATTTCGCCGTCAAACTGCTGCCAGCTTAAGGTCGGCATAGGCTCCCTGACCGGCTGCATTTCTTCGGCACCATAATAGAAGTCTGGGGCTTCATACACCTGGTTACACTTGATTCTAATGGTAAAGCGACTGCCAATGCCCTGCTGGCTATGAGCATGGACATCACCGCCAAGCAATTGCGCCAGGTTTTTCGCGATACACAGGCCCAGACCACTGCCGCCAAAGCGACGGGTGGTGGTGGTGTCGGCCTGCTCAAAGGGCTTAAAGATACGGGTTAGCTCTTGATCTGAGATACCTATGCCGGTGTCACTGACTACGCACTCAAGCAAGTCGTCGTGGTAGCTGACCTCCAATTGCACCTGGCCTTGGGCGGTAAATTTAACCGCATTGGTGAGGATGTTAAGGAGGATCTGCTTAATGCGGGTCTGGTCGCTGTTAATGTATTTGGGTAAGGGGAACTGGTAGTTGATGGCAAACTCCAGCTGTTTTTGTTGCGCCTGGGGCTCGACTATGGAGTTTAAGTCGTCAAACAGCTCATAGAGTGACACTGGCTCGCGGTTCACCGCCAGTTTTTCCGCCTCAATTTTTGATAGATCCAAGATGTTGTTGATTAGCTCCAGCAGGTGACGCGAGTTACGCAGTACGGTTGCAAGCTGGTGTTGCACCTTGTCATCATCAATCTGGCTGTTCTCCAGCAACTGCTCGGTAAAGCCCATGATGGCGGTTAAGGGAGTGCGAATTTCATGGCTCATATTGGCTAAGAAGCGGCTTTTTAGCTGGTTGGCCTGCTCCGCCTGTTCAATGGCCTGTTCCAGCGCTTTATTGGTTTGCTCCAGCTCCAGGGTGCGCTCTTCAACTCTTTGTTCCAAGGTGTCTTTGTAATTTTTTAGCTCGACCTGGGAGTGATAAATCTTGCTCACCATGTTGTTAAAGTCGCTAAACAGCTGACCGACCTCATCGGTGCGGGTGTCATCAAGGCGCACGGCCAGATTGTTGTTGCCGACACAGTGACTGGCAGCCCCCAGTTGCTCTATGGGGTTAAGTAGCAAGTTGCGCACCACGATAAAGATCAACACCGGCAGGGTGATAATGGAGATCAGCACGATCAGCGCGGTGATGAGACTTATCAGCTTACCGGCCTGGTAGAGCATTTTTTTCGGGATGCTGGTAACGAAATAATGGCCGTCGGGCATTTGCACGCCATAGAGCATACGCTCCGTCTTATCGACGCTCTCAAGCACAATTTCATTGAGGCGGCCATTGTCGGCCCAGAGATCTATGGCCTCTAAATCCTGTTTGCTAAGGGTTTTGCCAAGCAAGGTGTGGTTAGAGCTAAACAGCACCTTACCTTGCTCGGTCAGCAATAAATTCAAGGTGTTGTTATAGGGCGCCTCTAAAATTGCGGTGTTTAAAACCGTCGGCTGTACCCGTAATATAATGTGGCCCAGCAGCACAGGGCGCTCCAAATGGTAGTCCGGGGCAAACACCTTTTGTGCAAAGTAGAGGCTGGTTTCGCCATTGTCTTCTTGCACCATAAACTGCTGGCGGCGCAAAGAGCTGGTCAGCAATTGCTCGAAAAACGGATATTGCGGAGGCGCACTTTGCAGCGTGGTGGAAAAGTAAGCGTAACTTTCCTGCTCGCTGGAAATAAAGTTAATGCTGAGAATATCCGGGTAGGCCTCGGTATAACTGCTAAATACATCGAGCAGGGCACCCAGATGCGCTGTATAGGAGCTTTTGGGGTGATTGAGCTGGTGTAAAAAGTTTTGCAATACCGGCGAGGTGCTAAGCAGTTCTGTGGTGGAATGATAGACATTGAGCGAATGAAACACCTTGTTCTGCTGCTGCTCAACAAAGCGGCTGACGATCAGCTGCGCCTGTTGCTCCGAGGAGCTGGTGACATTGGTAAGGGTAAAACCACCTAAAAACAGCAAGGGCAAGATCACCACAGGAGTGATGTACCACAATAAGCGAATACTGAGCTTGCTTGTTTTCACGGTGCGCCTCCTTGCAACGTCTTAAAATAGCCTGAGCGCGTTATGGTAATCGCCACAACAAAAAAATTATACAAAATGCTCAGCAATAATACACATAGGTGGGTCATGAAGTCACTTTTACTTGTATTCGACGCTTTTGTGCACACCCTAAAGTCGGTATAATCTCGCGTATTAATGTCTTTAAAATTTAATTGCGACTTAACCGCCTCGCCGTGGTTGGGTCGACAGCTCATAAGTGACCGCATGTCAGAATTAATACAGCAAATTAATAAGCGTCGCACCTTTGCGATCATCTCTCACCCGGATGCGGGTAAAACAACCATCACCGAGAAGGTACTCCTGTTCGGTCAGGCCATTCAAAAGGCCGGTACGGTTAAGGGCCGAGGCTCTAACCAGCATGCCAAATCGGACTGGATGGAAATGGAAAAAGAGCGTGGTATCTCGGTCACCACTTCTGTGATGCAGTTTCCTTACAATGAGCGCTTAGTTAACCTGCTGGACACCCCGGGACACGAAGACTTCTCGGAAGATACCTACCGTACCCTGACCGCCGTTGACTCCTGTTTGATGGTGATCGACGCCGCCAAGGGTGTAGAGGACCGTACTCGTAAGCTGATGGAAGTAACGCGTTTACGTGATACGCCGATAGTTACGTTCATGAACAAATTGGACCGCGATATTCGTGACCCAATGGAGCTTCTGGATGAGGTGGAAACCGAGCTTAACATCATGTGTGCGCCCATCACCTGGCCTATCGGCTGTGGTAAAGAATTTAAGGGCGTATACCACCTGCACCGTGATGAGACCATCTTGTATCAAACGGGTCACGGCCATACCATTCAGGAAGTTCGCACCATCAAGGGGCTGGACAGCGCCGAGCTAGATGCCGCCGTGGGTGAGAGCCTGGCCGAGCAACTGCGTGAAGAAATCGAACTGGTGCAAGGTGCGTCAAACGAATTTGATCTGGAAATGTTCCTAAGCGGTGAGCTAACGCCTGTGTATTTCGGTACTGCACTTGGTAACTTCGGTGTTGACCATATGCTTGACGGTTTAACCGAGTGGGCGCCGGCACCTATGCCGCGTAAAACCGATGATGAGCGTGAAGTGAGCGCAGAAGACGAGAAGTTCACCGGCTTCGTCTTTAAAATTCAGGCCAATATGGACCCGAAACACCGCGACCGCATCGCCTTTATGCGTATTGTATCGGGTAAATACACTCAAGGCATGAAGATGAATCATGTGCGCTTAGGTAAGCAGGTGAGTATTTCTGATGCCGTAACCTTTATGGCCGGTGACCGTGAGCGCGCGCAAGATGCTTACGCTGGCGACATCATAGGTCTGCACAACCATGGTACCATTCAAATCGGTGATACCTTTACCGACGGTGAAAAGCTCAAATTCAGCGGTATTCCAAACTTTGCCCCTGAATTGTTCCGCCGGATTCGTTTGAAAGATCCACTGAAGCAAAAGCAATTGCTTAAAGGCCTGGTACAGCTTTCAGAAGAAGGCGCGGTGCAGGTATTCCGCCCGCTTATCAACAACGACTTGATCGTAGGTGCCGTAGGTGTGCTGCAGTTCGACGTGGTTGTGGCGCGCTTAAAAGCGGAATACAAGGTAGATGCCATTTATGAGAGCGTTAACGTTAACACTGCGCGCTGGGTATCAAGCGCTGACGTGAAGAAGTTTGAAGAATTCAAACGTAAGTGTGAAGCGAACCTGGCTCTTGATGGCGGTGATAACCTCACCTACATAGCGCCAACCCGTGTAAACTTAAATCTGTCGATGGAACGCTATCCTGAAGTGAACTTCAGTGAGACCCGTGAACACTAATCGCCCCTAATTTATCCCGGCCAGCGTAATGCTGGCCCAATTGCAAGGTAACTGCAACGATGAACATTAAACAAATTTTAATCGACAAAGCCAATGCCGCCATGCTTGCTGCGGGGCTTGAAGAAGGCACTAATCCAGCGGTAACGCAAAGCACGCGTCCGCAGTTCGGCGATTATCAAATCAATGGCGCCATGGGCGCGGCCAAAAAATTAAAAACCAACCCCCGTGAACTGGCGCAAAAAATTATTGATGCTCTCGACGTATCTGATTTAGCGGATAAGGTTGAAATCGCCGGCCCGGGTTTTATCAATATTCACCTTAAGCCTGAGTTCCTGGCCGAGTCTGTTGCCAGCGCCAACCAGGACGCCAAACTGGGTGTGGCCGAGCATGCGAAAGCCGACACGGTTGTGGTTGACTATTCATCACCAAACCTGGCCAAAGAAATGCACGTGGGTCACCTGCGCTCCACCATTATCGGTGATGCCATTGCCCGCACTCTGGAGTTCCGTGGCGACAAAGTGATTCGTCAGAACCACATGGGTGACTGGGGTACGCAATTCGGTATGTTGATTGCGCACCTAGAAGACCTGCTTAATGACGGTGTTGACCTGGAAAAGGTGGCCTTGGCCGACCTTGAGAGTTTCTACCGTGACGCGAAAAAGCGTTTCGATGATGAGGAAGGCTTTGCCGATCGTGCCCGTGAGTACGTGGTAAAACTGCAGCAAGGCGATGCTCACTGCGACAAGCTATGGCAGATGTTTATCGACACTTCCGTGAAGCACTCAGAAGAGGTATACGAAAAGCTGAATGTAACTCTTAAGCGTGAAGATATCTACGCGGAAAGTGCCTACAACAGCGAGCTACAGCGCATGATCGATGTGCTGCGCGAACAAGGCATTGCCAAAGAAGACCAAGGTGCCCAGGTGGTATTCCTTGATGAGCTAGCCAACAAAGATGGCGAGCCTTCGGTGTTTATCGTGCAAAAATCTGGTGGTGGCTTCCTCTATGCCACGACCGACCTTGCGGCCTGTGAATATCGTTCACAGAAGCTAGGTGCGGATCGCATCATGATTTTCGTAGATGCCCGTCAAAGCCTGCACTTTAGCCAGGTTGAAATCACCGCCCGTAAGGCCGGTTTATTACGCGATGAAACCAGCTACGAATTCTGCCCGTTCGGCACCATGATGGGTGAAGACGGCAAGCCATTTAAAACCCGTACCGGCGGCACGGTAAAACTGGCTGACCTGCTTGATGAAGCGGTGACGCGTGCTAAGGCCAAGCTGTCTGAGCGTGAGTCGCCGTTAATGACCAGGAGCAGGAAGAGATCGCCACTAAGGTGGGTATTGGCGCGGTGAAATATGCGGATCTGTCGAAGAACCGTACCAGCGACTATATCTTTAACTGGGACACCATGCTGAGCTTTGAAGGTGCTACGGCTCCTTACCTGCAATATGCCTATACTCGTGTTAAGAGTATCTTCCGCAAGGCCGGCATCGACAGCGCCGCGCATCAGGCACCGGTAGTGATTGCCGAGCCACAGGAAAAAGCGTTGGCCATTAAACTGATGCAGTTTGAAGAAGTGCTGGATCAAATGGTCGGTGACGCTACGCCGCACGTATTGTGTGGTTACCTGTATGAGCTGGCAAGCCTGTATATGAGCTTCTACGAAGCCTGCCCAGTATTAAAAGAGGGTGTGAGCGAGGAAGATAAGAACAGCCGTTTGGTGCTGTGTTCGCTAGTGGCGAAGACTTTACGCCAAGGTCTAGATTTACTCGGCATCGAGGTTATGGAGCAAATGTAATCTCAGCGGCGTGTAGTTCGTTTTGACGGCGTTGGTACTCTTTTTGAACACTAGTCACATACTTTATGTATGCTCCTAGGTATAAAAAAGAGTACCGCCTTGTCAGCACTTCTACACTTGCTGAATCAGGCGGCCTGTAGTTCGCTTTAGCTGCGTTAGAGAAATGATTGAGTCAGAGTCACATACTTTATGTATGCTCCTTGACATAAATCATTTCTCTGCCTAGCTAGCACTCCTACACTTGCTGATGTGATTTGTAGGTCGGTGCTCTGCGCCGACAAGATAGCTGATAGTTCGTTTGTCGGGATTAAATTCCGATCTACAACCTATATTTGCGGCTTTAGCCTTGCCATTTGTGTTTTAGACGGCGGTGATAATTAGAAGGATTTGCTATGAAACTTGATGATATTCGTCGTGAATATTTACAAGGCGGGTTGGATGAGAGCATGCTCGAGGCCACGCCCATTGCGCAATTTGAGAAGTGGCTAGAGCAGGCTATAAAGGCGCAAATTCCAGACCCAACGGCCATGGTGGTGGCGACTGTGGATGAGCATGGTCAGCCTTCGCAGCGCATTGTGTTGTTGAAAAACCTGGATGAAAACGGCTTTGTTTTCTTTACCAACACCGGCTCGCGTAAGGCCAGTGAATTGGCGAAGAACAACAAGATCAGCCTGCATTTCCCCTGGCATATGTTTGAGCGTCAGGTAATAGTCTATGGCGAAGCTCAGCCCTTGCCGGTATCCGATGTGGCCAAGTACTTCTTATCCCGTCCTAAAGAAAGCCAGCTCGCAGCCTGGGCATCAAGCCAGAGCCGACCCGTGTCTTCACGCCAGGTGTTGATGGAAAAATTCGCGCAAATGAAGAACAAGTTTGCCAAGGGGGAGATCCCCTTACCGGATTTCTGGGGCGGTTATTGCGTAAAGCCCACCAAGGTGGAGTTTTGGCAAGGCGGCGCCCATCGCCTGCACGACCGCTTTATGTATATTCGCCAGGAAGATAACAGCTGGCGTGTTGAGCGCTTAAACCCCTGATGCGCTTTATTGACTCCCACTGTCATCTCGATTTTAGCGAATTCGATGAGGATAGGGCGCAGTGTATTGCCAATGCTCTGTCGCTGGGAGTCACACACCTTGTGGTGCCGGGCGTGAGCCTGGCACAATGCAAAAATCTGCTGACCTTCACCAAACAATACCCCACGACCTATATCAGCGCCGGCCTGCACCCATACTTTCTTGCCCAGCATCACGACTCGCATATCGCCGAGCTGAGTGATTTAATTGCGGCCAATCGCGACAGTTTTGTCGCCGTTGGCGAATGTGGTCTGGATAGAAGTATCGGTGAGCTAGAGAAACAGCAAAGCCTATTTGAGGCGCAAATCGCTTTGGCCAATGAATTTGAGCTGCCGTTGATTGTCCACCACAGGCAAAGTCACGACCTAATCGCTGCCAGCTTTAAGCGCTGCCCGCCCAAATTCGGTGGTGTGATCCATGCGTTTTCCGGCTCACAGCAGGTGGCCCAAAGTTACATCAAGGCCGGATTTAAACTCGGGGTGGGGGGCACCATCACCTATCCCAGAGCACAAAAAACTCAGCAAGCTTTGCACCATGTGGGCGTCGAGCATCTGCTACTCGAAACCGATGCGCCCAGCATGCCCTTGTGTGGTTATCAGGGGCAAAGAAATACCCCAGAGCGCATACCTAATGTGTTTTTAGCCCTGGCCGCGCTGTTACAACGGCAGGACTATGAGGCCTTAAGCGAGCAGCTTTATCTAAACTGCTTGGCTTTTGTGCGAAAGTAGCGCTTTAACTGCCAGCGCTTTAGACCGCGCCCAAGTTGCCAGGTAAAGATGCAGCAAATAAACAGCATCAGCAGCACCTGGCGACCCACCTCATGAATATAGCGGTGGCTGGTGTCTATAGCTGTTTGTGGCAGGTAGTTGACCCGGGCAAAACCTATGGGTTTGTTGTCTTGTGGCGAGGTGATGGGCACCACTATGGGTTGTGTAAGCTTGCTGATCCCCGGTGTAGCCTGAGTGATCCCCAAGTCAGATTGATAGGGACTGTAGGCCTCGCTGTGTGCCTGAGCCGTGCCATGTATATCGTAAATAACCGCGCTTTGGATCACCGCATCGCTGCTGAGTTGATTGGCCAGCTCACCCAGGCGAGGCTTGTTGTTTTGCTCCAACGGCACAGCTGCGGTCAGCGCCAGCTGCTGCGACAGGCTTTTGGCACTGTGATAGCCTTGCTGGTAAAGCATATGGTGACCCTGAAAGCTGGTGTTAAAGGCCATCCAGGTCAGTAACACAAAACACAGCGCGGCAAAGATCAAGCGTCTAAGACGTTGCCATCGCGAGCTGCGCACCGGATTTTTTACTTGTTTATTTTTCATATCACTCATGTGGTTACTGACTTTCGTGGCTATCGGTGATTAAATTGGCAATGCCGTATCACGACTACATTTCGCCTGGGAGCCTTTGATGTCACAGCCTAATATTGCCTTTTCCACTTTAGCACAGCAAGACGATCTGTCCTTAAGTAATCAGCTAAGTTTAAACCTTTGGTATGACATCGACCATCCGTCTTTGGTGGCAGAAAACGCGCCTCAACCCCCAACTTATGTACTGCTATTCGGTTTTCAACTGGGTATGCAAGTGGCTAATTTAATACAACAATTACAACAATGGTCCGGTCAAGTCAGCGCCGTTTGCCGCTTTGAAGCCGACAGTGATTTGCCTCCGGCCTTTGTCTTTGTCGTGCATGGCGGGATGCCGGAATTGGCGCAGCAACTTAAGCAATATGGCGCCGACAATGGCGTGCAATGCGCGGCACTGGTTAATCCGCCTAAGCTGAGCGAGCCCGGATTACTGGTGATGGATATGGACTCCACCGCCATTACCATTGAATGTATCGATGAAATCGCCCGCCTAGGTGGCGTTTATGAAGAAGTGGCGGCGGTGACCGCACAGGCCATGGCCGGAAAACTTGAATTTAGCGCCAGCCTGCGCCAGCGGGTCGCTAAGTTAACGGGGATCCCGTTAGACCTGGTGACCGAACTACAAAGCCAGTTACCGCTTATGCCCGGCATAGAGCAGGTCTGTGAGGTTTTGAAACAACATAATTGGCATCTGGCCATAGCTTCTGGGGGCTTTGTGCCCTTCGCCGCTCAGGTGCAAAGGTTGTTAGATCTGGACCGTATTCATGCCAATGAGTTGGATGATGATGGTCAGGTCTTAGTGGGCACTGTGAGTGGGAAAATCGTCGATGCCGAGGAAAAGGCACGCTTTCTGTGTGCCTATCGCGATGAGCTGGGCCTGGCAAAAGCACAAACTCTGGCCATAGGCGATGGTGCCAATGATCTGCCGATGCTGCATCAGGCCGGTTTAGGCGTGGCGGTGCATGGTAAGGCTAAGGTGGTGGCCGAGGCCCCTGCGGCGATCACCGCTGGCAGCCTGGCACAACTGCTTTATTTTTTAACTATTCCGGCACGTTAACCAATACTTTGTAACCACTTAATAGGGTGCTCGACCAGACTTGGGTGGGCGCCTATATACACCTGCACCAGGCGCGGTATCAGCTCGTTTATGGCAGGACACCCATTCCCTTGCGCCCTTATTAAACCATTACCCAGAGGTGAAAAACCGTTATACTGACAGTCAAATTATTGTTTATTCTTTAATTACGCAAGTTTAAGCGCAAGGTTTAAACACAACCCAAGTAAAAGTTATGCCCTCACTATGGTAAAAAAGAAAACAGCCTTTGTATGTAACGAGTGTGGTGCCGAGTTCGCGCGCTGGCAAGGCCAGTGCAGTGAATGTAAGGCCTGGAACACGGTGACCGAATTTCGCGTGCCCTCGGTTAAAAACACCGGCCGCAGCAGTGCTACCAGCGGCTATGCCGGCCAGGTAGAAGCCAAAATTCAAACCCTGGACGAAGTTAACTTAGAAAGCCTGCCGCGCTTTTCCACCGGCTTTATCGAGTTTGATAGGGTGCTCGGGGGAGGCGTGGTGCCGGGTAGCGCCATTTTGATCGGTGGTGAGCCGGGTGCCGGTAAAAGTACCATCTTGTTGCAAACCATGTGTGGCCTGGCCGAGAACATGAAAACCTTGTATGTCACCGGCGAGGAGTCGCTGCAACAGGTGGCCATGCGCGCCAAACGTTTGGGCCTGCCTACCGATAAGATGCAGACCCTGGCGGAAACCAATGTGGAAACCATTTGCCAGCTGGCGCTGCGTGAAAAACCCGGCATCATGGTTATCGACTCTATTCAGGTGATGCATATGGCCGATATTCAATCGGCCCCAGGCAGTGTTTCTCAGGTACGTGAAAGCGCCGCTTACCTCACCCGTTTTGCCAAACAAAACCAGATTGCCATACTTATGGTGGGTCATGTGACCAAAGACGGTTCTCTGGCCGGTCCTAAGGTGCTCGAGCACTGTATCGATTGTTCTATCTTGCTCGAGGGCAGCAGCGACAGCCGTTTTCGTACCCTGCGTGGCAATAAAAACCGTTTTGGTGCGGTCAATGAGCTGGGTGTGTTTGCCATGACGGGTCAGGGGCTGCGTGAGGTTAAAAACCCCTCCGCTATTTTTTTAAATCGCTCCCAGGAGCAGACGCCGGGCTCCTTGGTCATGGTGATCTGGGAAGGGACGCGTCCGCTGTTGGTGGAAGTGCAGGCGCTGGTGGACTATTCTCAGTTGGCTAACCCCCGTCGCGTGACCGTGGGCTTAGAGCAAAACCGTTTGGCCATGCTCTTGGCTGTGCTGCACCGCCATGGTGGCCTGCAGGTGGCGGATCAAGACGTTTTCGTCAATGTGGTTGGCGGCGTTAAGGTATCAGAAACCAGTGCCGATTTAGCATTAATTGTGGCCCTGGTTTCCAGCTTTAAGAACTACAGCTTGGAGCGAGAATTGGTGGTGTTTGGCGAGGTGGGCCTAGGCGGTGAAATTCGTCCCGTACCCAGCGGTCAGGAGCGTTTACGCGAGGCCGCCAAACACGGCTTTAAACGGGCCATAGTGCCGGTAGATAATAAACCGAAAGAGCCGATAGAGGGCATGCAGGTGCAGGCGGTTGCCAGCCTCAGCGAGGCTCTCGAAGCATTATTTTAGGGTTGTGCCCTTAATTTAACTCGGAGCGTGGACAGCTCCAAAGGAACTTAGTATGAAGAGACTACTTATTGTTGCCGCCCTCGGGGCCATGGCATTTGGCGGTTATAGCTACGCTAATTATTATGTCAGTAAAGAAGCCCGCAAAGACGTCGACGACTACTTATTGCAGCTACAGGCCCAAACCGGCCTGGATGTGCGCTATAAGGAAATAAGTAGCAACCTCTTCAACCAAAGCCTGGAGCTTAATAGGGTCGTGGTTAAAGGGCCTGATGGTGTGCAATTTGCTGATATCGACAGCATAGAGTTAGCGGGTTTCAATCCGATGCAGGCGAGCGATAATACTCGCATGGCCATAAATAACATGACCTTTATGGGCCCTGTGGTGGTGGAGATGCAGGAGCTCGACGGCGAGCGTATCAATGTGGTCAGCGAATTTAATTACAGCGCCGATAACGGTGATGCCGACACTAAGACCGTGATCAATGCCGGCAAGCTCGCCGATGTCGAGTTTAGCTTTGCCATGACCAACTCTCAGTCGCTGATGGCTCTGCGCCAGCAATTTGAAGAGCTAGAACAAAACGGGCAGGGTAATTTGCAACAGCAACTGGCGCTACAAAGCCAGCTGATGACGGCCATGACCGAGTTGGTGCCGAAAAGCTTCAGCTTTAAGCTGGACAATAACGGCAAACTTAAGGACCTGATACAAAGGGTGATTGCCGAGCAGGGCCTGACCTACGAGCAGTTTCAGCAACAGGCGCAGCAGCATCTAAGCATGTCACCAGCGCCGCAAACTTTGCGTGATGCGGCATTGGGCTTTATCGAAGGCACAGAGCAGTTTAAGGTTTCCGTGTCTTTACCCGAGGGCACGACCGTGGCCCAGGTTAATGAGCAGATGATGACCTTGATGGGTCACCCAGAAGAGTTGGCCAAGTATTTTAATTTAAAGGCCTCGGGTAAATAACCCTTTAGGGTTTGTTTAGGAAAAGCCGGATATTAATCCGGCTTTTTTGTGCATTCTCAGCCCGTTTTTATGTATATGGGGTACAGCGCCTAAGCTTTAGTTAGGGGCGCAGCTTTCTGTACACCTTGCCTTGTATCCCACCCTAAAACGCACTTGTTTTATCAATTTTAGTGCCGCAATAAAGGCAAGTATAGTGTCTAGCCGAGACAACCCGTGCGCAACTACCGCATACATTTGCAGGGGCAAATTTACCATCCAATGTACCATCCCGTAGATCAATTTCTTTCATTTTCGAAAGGAGCAGTTCTCGGTTAAAGCCAACCTCTTCGAGGAGCTCACTCATGGCCATGCAAACCAGAGAAAGGTGGTCGACTTTGCTTTGCAGCTCAACGATGTCGTATTGATTATCTGTAGCTTTGCGGTCAACCTGCCTAGTTCGCTCGGCTGCTTCGGTTTTCGTTTGCTCAAGACGGTACTGCTGAAATATATCGAATAGATCCACTTTTACCTCATTAGGGTTATTACTTGGCTGTAATGACAGTTAGCCAGTGCTTGTATTTTCTTTCGTAGCTGTTTTGTTGGCGTCAACCTAGATATTTCTGTTTTGGAATCTCACGGGCTTCAAGCTCTGTTAATTTTTCGGAGAGATATTTTCGAATATCATGGAGTGAAATGTTTTTGGGAACACCTATGGATAAGTTAAAACCCTGAGGGTCGCCAAATATGATTAACTTTCCATCGGGAACTGCAGCATTCGGTATATCTGTCAGTGACCATCCCATTAAATCTTTATAATCCTCTGTACGAGAATATTTTGTGCCAGTAATGATGACGGACGTTTCACTCAAAGAAATGGTAAGTATTTCTATTCGATTCCATTTAGAGATTAGCTCAGCTGCTGGGCCTGCGACCATACAGAACAGCATGGCCAGCAGTGTGAAGTCCCACATCACCGCTTTGTTTGTTAATAAAGCTGAGAGAGGTATTAGAATCAATGGAATTAGAGCGTACCCAATGGCCGATATGGTGATCAATAGTGGGTGGTACTCCGCTTGGTTTTGTAATTTTGCGCGCGCGGCGGCAATCTCTTTTGGCTCTGTCCATTTCATAGTTACTAACAAATTACTCTCGACCAAATGGGTCTTTCCTTGTTTAACTTATTTTTAACACACCAGCTAACTTATTGCTATGCATTGGCTTTGACTTACCTTTAGAGCGTTATCCCTTGTAATATTTTATTTCGACCATAGGTCTAGTAGCTCAGTGGCGCAAAATTATGCAAAGGAGCATTCATGAGCACAACCCCCTATACTCCGCCTAAGGTCTGGCAGTTTGATAGTGAAAATGGCGGCAAATGGGCCAGTCTGAATAAACCAACATCCGGCGCAACCTTTGAACAGCATTTGCCGCGCGGACAACATCCGTTTCAGCTTTATTCATTGGCCACTCCCAACGGCCAAAAAGTAACTATTATGTTTGAAGAGCTGCTGGCTAAGGGGATCAGCGATGCGGAGTATGATGCATTCTTGATTGAAATTAGTGAAGGCTCGCAGTTTGGCTCTGATTTTGTCGCCATCAACCCTAATTCAAAAATCCCCGCCTTGTTAGACACCAGCACCTCACCGGCGACCCGGGTCTTTGAATCGGGCTCTATTTTGCTGTATTTGGCAGAGAAGTTTTCTTCATTTATTCCCAAGGATGCGCAGGCTAAAACCGAGTGTATGAACTGGTTGTTTTGGCAAATGGGCAGTGCCCCCTACGTGGGAGGTGGTTTTGGTCACTTCTATGCTTATGCGCCGGAGCCCATGGAGTACCCCATTAACCGTTTCGCCATGGAAACCAAGCGCCAGTTGGATGTGCTAGATAAGCACTTGGCACAAAACGAATACATGGCCGGGGATGAATACTCCATTGCCGACATGGCTATCTGGCCCTGGTATGGTGCTCTGGTGCTGGGCAAGGCGTACGATGCTGCCGAGTTTTTATCCGTGCATGAATATCGTCATTTACTTGCCTGGGCGAAGAAAATTGAACAACGCCCTGCGGTACAGCGCGGTCGACGCGTTAATCGCACTTGGGGCGACGAAGATGAGCAATTGCGCGAGCGCCACAGCGCCGCCGACTTGGACTAATTAATAAATCTACAGGCACAAAAAAGCACAGCCTAGGCTGTGCTTTTTCATATACGAGCACTGCTGTTGATAGCTTAGTGCAAGATACGGGCGCGAATGGTGCCGTCTACGGCACTCAGTTCTTTTAGCGCCACCTCCGAGTGGTCGCTGTCTACATCGATAACTACATAGCCTATGCTTTCGTCCGTTTGCAGGTACTGAGCGGCGATGTTGATACCGTGCTGGGCAAAGGCTTGGTTAATCTGCGTTAGCACACCCGGGCGGTTTTGGTGAATATGGAGCAGACGGCTGCGGTTAGCCAGCTCCGGCAGGGCTACCTCAGGGAAGTTGACAGCCGTCATGCTTGAACCGTTATCCGAGTACTTGGCCAGCTTGCCAGCTACCTCAACGCCAATGCTTTCCTGCGCTTCCTGAGTTGAGCCACCCACATGCGGAGTCAAAATCACATTATCGAATTGACGTAGCGGCGAGATAAACTCTTCGTCATTTGATTTTGGTTCCACCGGGAATACATCGATGGCGGCGCCAGAGAGGCTTTTATCTTCCAGAGCTTCGGCCAGGGCATCAATATCCACTACAGTGCCGCGCGAGGCGTTAATCAGTATGCTGCCTTTTTTCATCACTGCCAGCTCGGCGGTGCCGATGAGGTTTTTTGTTTGCGGTGTTTCCGGTACGTGCAGGCTTACCACATCCGAGCTTTGCAATAGCTGGGTCAGGTTTTGGATCTGCTGGGCATTACCCAAAGATAGCTTGTCTTCGATATCATAGTACTGCACCGTCATACCTATGTTTTCGGCCATGATGCCAAGCTGGGTACCGATATGGCCATAACCTATAATACCTAAGGTTTTACCACGGGCTTCGAATGAGCCTTCGGCGGTTTTTAACCACTGACCGCGGTGGGCCATGGCGTTGCGTAAAGGAATGCCGCGTAATAACAGCAGGATTTCACCCAATACCAGTTCGGCAACCGAGCGGGTGTTGGAAAAAGGCGCGTTAAATACAGCGATACCGCGTTGTTTGGCAGCGCTTAAATCCACCTGGTTGGTGCCGATGCAGAAGCAGCCCACGGCAATCAGCTTTTGTGCCGCGTCCAGTACCGCTTCGGTGATTTGCGTGCGTGAGCGAATACCCACAATGTGGGCATCGCTGATACGCTCGATGAGCTCATTTTCAGGTAACGATGTTTTGACATAGTCGATATTGCTGTAGCCGTTGCGCTTGAGTGTTTCAATTGCGCTTTGGTGTACACCTTCCAGCAAGAGAATCTTAATTTTATCTTTTGCTAACGATACCTTACTCATGTTCCTCATTCCTCTAACGTGTAGTTGGGCCCTCCGGCGTGCCGATGATCACTGTGTCGGCGCCGCGGTGAGCGAATAGGCCGTTGGTAACCACACCAACAACCTGATTTAAAGTTTGTTCCAGTGACTTGGCATCTGTGATCTGCAGGTTGTGCACATCTAAAATTACATTGCCGTTATCTGTCACTACGCCTTGTCGATAAACAGGGTCACCGCCAAGTTTTACAATTTCGCGGGCCACATAGCTGCGGGCCATGGGGATCACTTCGACGGGCAGTGGAAAATCGCCCAGAGTGTCGACCAATTTGCTGCTATCGACGATACAAATAAATTCTTTAGCCACGGCGGCTACAATTTTTTCGCGGGTTAACGCGGCGCCACCGCCCTTGATCATTTCGTTAGCGCCATTGATTTCATCGGCACCATCAACATAAATGTCCAGGCTATCAACATCATTTAATTCAAATACTTCGATACCCAGAGCCTTTAGGCGTTCGGTCGAAGCTTGCGAACTAGATACCGCACCGCGGATATCGTCTTTCATTGTTGCCAGGGCATCAATAAAGTGATTAACCGTTGAACCGGTGCCCACACCAACAATGGTGTCTTTCTTTACATAATCGAGTGCGGCCCAGGCGGCCGCCTTTTTCATTTCGTCTTGAGTCATGTTGTGCTCGCAAATGAGTTAATAGCTAAGGTTGCGGACTATTGTACCACTACCCGTGAGGGCAATAAATTCGCTCTGGGGTGACAATGTAATCTAATGGCACATCCCAACTGGCCACCGGCAGCGTATCTAGGTGCTGACATTGGTGCGCCACGCCGATTAATTTGGGGCGATGGGGCGCATCCGGTGGTATCTGGGCAAAGGTGCGGTCGTAATATCCGCCACCCATGCCTAAGCGATTACCCTGGCTATCAAAAGCCACCAAGGGGGTTAGGATAAAATCCAACGCCGCAACGGGGCTTACATGACTGCAATTCAACTCGGGCTCCAAGATACCATAGCGGTTAGTGCTCATGGGTGAATTTTCTTCATATCTCTGAAAGAGCAAATGCACCCCGGTAAAGGGGTGGAGAATGGGTAGAAATGGGGTCGCTTTATTTTGCCATAGCCATTGAAATACGGGGTCTAGATTGGGTTCGCCATCATTGCTTAAATAGGTGCCTACTCGAGCGCTTTTAGGGTCTTTTATGACTTGAGAAATATTAATTTTCAGCGCGTTCGCGGCACTTTTTTGTTCTTCTGAAGTAAGCTTTTTGCGTAAATTTCGCATTCGCTTTCGAATGTCAACACGTTGCTCGTCAAATTGCATAGGGCTCTTACATTAAAATTTAAACAGTTTGAGATAAGGAATAGCTCACACCTGGTATGGCTAGAAACACAGTGATCAGTACCAGGATAATTATTAATAACGAATGGCGATATTGTTCACTCATCTATCCCATGGCCATCATTGGCAGTGCTGTTGGCGACTCGATCACACTTAGGCTTGAGTATAAATCCTTTTATTTAAAAAGAAAAAACCTAGCGGTAGGCGCCCATAAGGCATAAAAAACGCCGCACTAAAAAGCGCGGCGCAGTTGCGGTTTAGCAGCTCCAAATTTTTAGTACTTGGCCGCTTCCCCTTCTGCCGGTAGGGCATTGATAATAAAGTCGCGCAGGTCGTTGTTGGAGCTTTCTAAGTCGGCGCGACGCAGATACATCATATGGCCGCTGCGGTAGCCTTTAAAGCTCAGGCGCTCTTTCATCTTGCCGCTTGGATCCAGTTGCCACATGGTGTATTTGGCATCGAAATAGTTGGTGGCACCGTCGAAGTAACCGGCTTGAACCAGCACATTCAGATAAGGGTTTTGCGCCATGGCCAAACGCAGGTTTTCACCTGTGTTGTTGTTGCTGCGATCCCAAGGGTGAACCGAGCCAAACATATTGTATTTAACGTCGGTTTTATAATTTAGCTCTTCACGCAGATAGTAGTTGATGGCCGGGGTAAAGGAATGCAACCAAGAGGTTAGCTCGGCCCAGTAGTCCGGGCGGTCGCCGGCGTTGCGCTTGTCTATGCCCAGGTAGCGTGAGTCCAGACGGCCCACTGTTTTACCCTGGCTGCGCAGCAACTCTTTCCAGAACGACGAGGTAGGAATATCCAGGTTGTTGTTTTCCACGTAAGTCGGCGATACACCGGCATAGCGCGCCATTTGCGCGACAATACGCTGCTTTTCTTCGGCGCCGATAAAGCCGCCTTTAGCTATGGCGGGGATCAATTCGTTGACGGTAAAGTCTTCAACCTGAGGCAATAGCTCATCCAGGTCAAGGGCTTGCAGCTCGGCGTCCAGGGCTTTGTGATACCAGGCGGTGGCGGCAAAATAAGGCAGGCGGTTGGCCGCTTCTACCGGACCTTCACGCTTGATGCCAATCTCGGTGGGCGATACCAAGACCACGCCATTGAGGTACATCCATTGGCTGTTTTGCAGTGCCAATGCCAGACCCGAAACGCGGGTGGTGCCGTAGCTCTCACCGATTAAAAACTTCGGTGAGCGCCAGCGGTTGTGGCGGCTCACAAAGGTATTTAACCACTCGGCCAAGTATTTAATATCGGCATTAACGCCAAAAAACATGTCTTTTTGCTGATCGCGACTAGGCAGTTTGCCATCGGCACCGGCCAGCACACGTGAATAACCTGTATTCACCGGGTTCACATAAAGGATATCCGCCACATCAAGTACCGAATAGGGGTTCTCTTTTACGCCATAAGGCTGTACCGGGTAACCTTCGTCGTCGATTTTTAGCACTTTGGGGCCGGTGTAGGCTAGGTGCATCCAGACCGAGGCAGAGCCCGGGCCGCCGTTAAATGAAATCAACAGCGGGCGCTTGGTATCGTCATCCACACCGCCGCGCTTGTAGTAGGTATAGTGCAAGGTGGCGACTGCATCGCCGTTGTCATTCCATACCGGCTGAGTGCCGGTTTCGGCACTATAAGAAATGCGCTCGCCGTTAATGCGGGCCTTATGCTCGGTAATGACCTTGCTGTCGATATCGATTTGGCGACCATGGGCCGCGGCATTATGTTGGTCTACCTCGGCCAGCGCCGATGGGGCGATCACCACGGCCAAAGACAGGGCCACGGCTTTTAGATGGGTTGCAAACATGATTTACCTTTTGGTTTTTCTTTTCGCTCCATTAAAGGTGCTTGTATTGGAAACTACAAGTTATTGCGATAAGTGGGGCGTTAGCACCTCGGCGATGCGCTTGGCAAAATCGTTGTTTATTTCAATTCCATGTAAGGCAAGTCGCGTGTCTTTAAGGGTGCAATCCAAGGGGCGCGTGGCGGCATTGTTAGCGGTTGCTACGGGGGCTGGGCTCAAGGCGCTTGCGTCCAGGTCCAAAAGCGGCGCCATGGCTTTGGCCATATCCAGCTTGGTTAAGCGCTCCTGGGCACTGAGGTGATAGATCCCTTCTAGCTCAGAGCCCAAGGTGATTATGGCGCCAGCCAAGGCATTGGCGATATCTGCGGTGTCGGTGGGAAAGCGCTGACATTCATTATCGAAGTGGGTGACGCCGTTTTGCAGTTGCTCGGCAATGACGGTTACCGCCGACTCACCGAGATAACCAACTTCACCGTAAAGCACGGGAATGCGAACAATGGCCGCGCTCGGGTAGTGGGCTTGCAATAAGGCTTCGCTGCGCGCCTTGGATTGGCCGTAAAGATTTAACGGGTTTACCTCGGCGTCCTCAGCATAGGGCGGGTTGCGGCCATCGAAGACATAATCGGTGCTAATAAAAATCAGCTTACAAGTGAACTGCTCACAGCACTTGGCAATATGCTCGGTGACCGCGCAGTTAAATTGGATGCTCTGCTCGGGGTCATTATCGAATTTGTCCGGATTGCGCTCGGCGGCGCTGTGAATAAAAAAGTCCGGTTGATGCGTTGCGAACAGGGTGCTGATGGCCTCTTTATCAAACAGATCTACTTTGACTATGGGTGCCTGTGCGCGGGAAAAACCCAAGCCTGTCACCTGATGAGTGGGGGTTAGGTGCGTAAAAAGGGCGCGGCCCAGCAGTCCGGTGGCACCGGAGACGATGATTTTAGCCATAACTTTGCTCTCTAACGGCAGGGGAAAGCGGCAGCCTAACTGTGGTGAAGGGTAAAGTCAAAGTGTCCATTATGGTCTCAAAATGCGTATGTTTACGTTGAAAGTTAACTAGTTAAGCTGACTCGCGGTTGGCGGCGCTCAAGCCTATGGTGTGTTGCTGCCGGCGTTTGAGGCTGGAAAAGCAGCTATGCTTATTCTCATTGCTTCATAGTAAACGGGCTGTGGCCTTGTGCCTTGCACAGCTTTGGCAAAAACCCCCTTTTAACGCACCAAGTTGGTGCGTTTTTTGTGCGCATTAAAAGTTATCTTTTTGTTAATTAAAGAGAAAATATTTTGGCACAAAGATTGATTTTATCTGGAGGAAGAATAATAAACCGAATTGCCTACGAGGGGGCCATATGAAAATGATCAGTGCCATCATCAAGCCATTTAAGCTCGATGAAGTGCGAGAAGCGTTAGCAGAGCAGGGAATAGAGGGAATGACGGTAGTGGATGTTAAGGGCTTTGGCCGCCAGCGCGGGCATACCGAACTCTACCGAGGTGCCGAGTATAGGGTGGACTTTATTCCCAAAATTAAAATCGAGATTGCCACGCGTAGCGACAATGTGGAGCGAGTAGTAGAGCTGATCACCCGGGTTGCCAACAGCGGCAAAATAGGCGACGGCAAGATATTTGTTTTCGATCTTGAGCAAATCGTGCGCATCCGAACGGGTGAGCTTGATGAAGAAGCGATTTAGGGGGCGCAGTCATGGAAAACACCATAGTTGAATTACAATTCTCATTGAACACCTTTTACTTTTTGATCTCCGGCGTGCTGGTTATGTGGATGGCGGCGGGCTTTGCCATGCTGGAAGCCGGCTTGGTGCGTTCGAAGAACACCACCGAGATCCTGACCAAGAACGTCGCCCTTTATGCCATTGCCTGTACCATGTTTTTGCTGGTTGGTTACAACATCATGTATGTGGGTAACAGCGAGGGCGGTTTTGTGCCCAGCTTTGGCTCCTTGATTGGCACTCAGGCCAGTGACGCCGATCATGCGCTGGAGTCTGATTTCTTCTTCCAAGTGGTTTTTGTGGCTACGGCCATGTCCATTGTCTCCGGCGCCGTAGCCGAGCGCATGAAACTCTGGGCTTTTTTGATCTTTTGTGTGGTCATGACCGGCCTGCTATATCCCATTGAGGGCTACTGGACCTGGGGCGGCGGTTTTCTGTCGGCCATGGGTTTTGTCGACTTTGCGGGTTCGGGCATAGTGCATGGCGCCGGTGCCGCTGCAGCCTTGGCTGGGGTCTTGCTGCTGGGGGCGCGTCGTGGCAAATACGGCAAGCATGGTGAAATCTATCCGATTCCCGGTTCTAACCTGCCGCTTGCGACCTTGGGTACCTTTATCCTATGGATGGGCTGGTTTGGTTTTAACGGTGGCTCGCAACTGCTTATCAGTGATGCGGAAAATGCTACCGCGGTGGGCAAAATCATGCTTAACACCAATGCTGCTGCTGCGGCCGGTGCCATTGCTTCCCTACTGGTATGTAAAACCTACTGGGGCAAGGCAGATTTGACCATGGTGCTCAATGGTGCACTGGCGGGTTTGGTGGTGATCACCGCGGATCCGGCCTCGCCATCACCCTTGTTGGCGCTCTTGCTTGGTGCCATAGGTGGCATGGTGGTGGTCTTCAGTATTGTGGTTTTGGATAAGATGCATATCGACGATCCCGTGGGGGCTATTTCGGTGCACGGCGTGTGCGGAGCGCTTGGCCTGATGCTGGTGCCTCTGTCTAATAGTGAGGCCAGTTACGCGACTCAGTTTATTGGTATCTTATGTATCTTTGGCTTTGTCTTTGTCGCATCCTCTCTGGTATGGGGAATTTTAAAAAGTACGGTGGGGATCCGCGTGAGTGAGGAAGAAGAGCTCAGTGGCATGGATCAACATGATTGCGGTATCGATGCCTATCCCGAGTTTGTATCGGTACGTTCAAGTTAATCAGCTAGTTATTACTTACAGCGGCGAGTTTATCTCGCCGTTTTTTATGACTATAATTCCATTTTCAGTCCCTTTAAAAGGTTCCAATCATGGACAATAAATTACTACTGATCATACTTTCAATCTTTTTGCCGCCCGTTGCCGTATTTCTAAAGGCCGGTGCCGGTAAGCACTTAATTATCAATATTATTCTGTGCTTTCTATTCTTTTTGCCTGCGGTTATTCATGCCCTATGGGTATCAACCCGCTAAGCCCTTCTAACTGAGCAGACAGCCAAGCGCACAGCTCTGCCTGCCTCTGAGTCAGATATATTCTGATTTTGATAAGCTAACAAAAGTCAGTACCAGTTAAGCTAGCCCTGGTTAGCCTTAACCTGCACCCTGTCTTGGCATACTCTTGGGCAATTAATTTTGTTCATGAGTATGTTAAGCTTCCACCAATTTTTCATTCAAGCCACGCATTTTCAATCCTATGGCGACAAAAAAGACACCGACAAAGAAACAACCGAAGAGAAAACCTAAGGCCGCACCTGGGTCAAAAATGAGGCGCCTGGGTAAGCGGTTATTTTCCTTAGCCTGGAAAATCGCCCTGGTCACTGTTATCAGCGTGGCCCTGTATATGATTTACCTTGATGCCAAGGTAACGCGACAGTTCGAGGGCAATAAATGGCAGTTGCCGGCTCAGGTATATGCCCGCGCCATGACCTTTTACCCGGGGCAATACCTGTCCATGGACGAGGTGGAATGGGAGCTTAAGCGCCTTAACTATACCCAGGTAACCAAGCTCAATCACACCGGCCAATATGAGCAAAGCAAAACCCGCTTGCGTATTTATCGTCGTGCCTTCGAGTTTGCCGACGCCAATGAAGAGGCCCGTATTATTGAGCTGCGCTTTAGCGGCAACAAGGTTGCCAGCGTCAAAAACAATATAGGTCAACGTCTTGAGAGTGCTCGTTTGGAGCCGGTGCAAATAGCCCGTATCGGTAATGACGAAACTCAGGACCGCGAATTTGTGCCGCTCGATAAATTCCCAGACTTGCTAAAAGACACCTTACTGGTGGTTGAAGACCGCAACTTCTATAAGCACCATGGGGTGTCCTTATGGTCCATTATGCGTGCTCTTTACGCCAATATTCGCGCCGGCCGCACGGTGCAAGGTGGCAGCACCCTGACCCAACAGCTGGCAAAAAATTTCTACCTTACTCGTGAACGCTCACTGGTGCGCAAAATCAACGAGGCCTTGATAGCCCTTATTCTTGATTATCGTTATACCAAGGACGAGATCCTTGAAGCCTACCTAAATGAAGTGTATCTGGGCCAGTCATATACCAAGGGTGTACATGGTATGGGTCTGGCGGCGGAGTTTTATTTCTCTAAGCCCATCGACGAGCTGGAGTTTGACCAAATAGCCCTGCTGGTGGCCTTGGTTAAAGGGCCATCTTATTACAACCCTCGCCGCTATGAAGAGCGCACCATGGAACGTCGCGATCTGGTACTCAGGCTGATGGCGGAAGATGGCCTTATCAGCACCACAGAATATCGTAATGCCCTTAATCGTCCGCTGGATGTTGCGCCTATGCGCCGGGATATAGACAAAACCTATCCGGGTTATTTAGAGCTGGTTAATCGCCAGTTGAAGGAGTTGCTCACCGACAAGGAAACCCTGGATGCCGGAGTGCGGGTCTTTACTTACCTGGACCTGCAAAAGCAGGAAGCCATGGAAGATGCCATCGCCCAGTCCTTGCCTTATTTAGAGAAGCGCCCGAAAACCGAGCAACTTGAAGCAGCCATGCTTTCGGTGAATCGTCAGGTGGGTGGGGTCTCGGCTCTGGTTGCCGGTCGTGATATGCGTTATTCCGGCTTTAACCGGGTGCTGGATACCAAGCGTAATATTGGCTCCTTGGTGAAGCCGGCCGTGTATCTGAGCGCCTTGCAGGTGCCGCGTTATAATCTCGGTACCTTGCTGCATGATGAACCGCTGGAAATCACCGACGAGCGCGGTAAAGTTTGGCGTCCGGATAACTTCGACCACCAATTCCGCGGTGCCTTGCCGCTGTATAAGGCCTTTAGCAACAGTATTAATATTCCGGCGGTGAATCTGGGCCTGGATATCGGTGTCGACAAGGTGGCCAACACCTTAGAAGGTTTGGGTGTGGAAAGTCATATCAACCAGTTTCCTTCCTTGCTGCTGGGGGCCTTGGAGCTGTCCAGCTATGAGGTGGCACAACTTTATACCACCTTGGCAAACGACGGTGCCTATACCCGTTTAACCAGTATTTCGGCCTTGACCGACAACGGCGGCAAGCTGCTGTATCAGCACAAGCCGCAGTGGCAACAGCGCTTCCCTAAGGATGCCATGTATATGACCAAATATGGTATGAAGCGGGTGACCAAGGACGGCACGGGTAAACGTTTGAATAAGCATTTCCCCACCATACAGTTGGCGGGTAAAACCGGCACCAGTAACAATCTGCGTGATAGTTGGTATGGCGGTTTTGACCAAAATACCGTGACCGTGGCCTGGTTGGGACGCGATGATAACCAAAGTACCGGCCTGACCGGTGCGGTGGGTGCCTTGGAGATGTATATTCGTTATCTGCGCCAGCTAAATCCGCAGTCCATTGCCGATGAACGTCCAGAGGGGATTCGTTGGGCCTTTATTAACGAGCAAACCGGTATGCAGGCACCGCCAGGGTGTGGCAAGGTGATTCAACTGCCGATACGGGCCAGCGAATTTAACCCCAGACCTAGCTGTGTGCGTCCTTAAGGGCGCGCACTGAATGTAAAAAAAACCGCCCATTGGCGGTTTTTTTATGGGTGTTATGAGTTGCTTACCTTCGGCTTAGCTAAGGTACTGACTCGGTGCGGCTACTCGGTGGCAGGAGCTATGGTCGCTAAATCATTCATCAATTGATTCCTTCTTTGATGGGCAAACTGTAGCATCAAATCGCAGTTGCCCAGGGTATAGCGGTTGAGAAAAGAAATTGTCTGCGCCGTCGAGTTTGCCATCATGGTTGCGAGGTTTGGCATTAATTGAGTCAGCTCATTATAGAGGGCAATTTCCTGTGCCCTTATTTCATTGCCAATGCCTGACACGGCGCTTTGTTGGTGGGCATAAGCCAAGGTGAACAAGGTGCGATATGCCCAGTAGGCGCCGTGCGCATCAAAGTTATTTGTGCCGCTATGATAGCTGGCGGGGAAAGACTGAACCGCCCCGAAGAAGGGCAGATACATGGCACACAGTGGGGTGCTAACGGCCTGCCAGATCACCCCCTGAAGTTCATGGCATTGTTGCTTATCTAAAGTAATGATATGGCTTTCAGCGGTTTTGTCATAACCTATGGGGCGATTTGCTTTACCCTCAAGCTCGGTGCCCTCATAGGTGGCCGTTAACACGCTAATGACGTCGGGAACAGACACCAAGGCGTCAGGCTTGAGAAAGAGCGGATATTGCTGCTGCCGGGGTGGCTGAGCTAACGAAGGGGTGAGCTTAAGCTGAGCAAGCCAAATTCGATCGACATTATAAGGCTGGCCGGTTACACCGAAGGCCTTCGCAAAATTAAAATGATGTTTATCCGCATCCGGTAATAATTGGTGTTGGCAAACAAACTCGTATAACCCAGGTGAGTGCAGAACCTCGGGAGAGTCCAGGTCGATATCATGAATGCGCATGGCATTGGCTACAACCAGATAGCTGTCTGCCGGCACTTTGACGGCAAGCCAATGGTGACAGGAGCCATTTTCAAAATACCAAATCTCATTGACGTCGGCGATGGTGACACCATTTACTTCGGCGCTGCCGTATTGCTCAATATATTGTCCCAGCAATTGAATTCCGTGCCGGGCAGACTCGGCCTGGGGTAAAATTAGGGTCGGAATTACGGCCTCGGTGATCCCACCTTGTTTAAGCAAGGGATCGGCCTGCGCCGCCTTGTCATTCATGGCCAGGGTGTTGGTGGCCGACATGGCGACATTTTTTTCATTGATGCCGCGCTCTTCATAGAGAAACTTTGCGGGCATTAGGCTGCTTGCTTCGTTATTGGCGTCAAAGTCTGGTGCCGCACTATAGCTAAATGCTTGGGTTGGTTTAGGTACTTTGAGTCCGTTACCCAGGTGCCACAGGCCATCGTCAATGACTTTCTCATTGGCATATTCCGGTTGCTGGCGATAAACAAAATACTTGTTCCAGATATCTCGCTCGCAATCCTCGTTTCGGGAGACAATATTTTGTCGGTGTGTCGTTGCATTTGCAGCCACTATTACACTCGTACACATAATCAATCCTTAAAGAGAAAAGGAAGGTTGCCCTTCCTTTGTTGTGACTTACTCAGTGCTTATTAGGCACCACTGTGGCAATTTCAGATTTGACGTGAATCGGCGAAGTTAACAGGTAATTTTGCCCTTCATTGAGTTCCTGACCATGGAAGTTAAAGTTGAGATTGACGCCTTTTCTAAACAATAAGCAATGGGTTGAACCGCCAAAGTGGAACATGCCCAGTTCGTCACCTTTTTTAACGACTTGCTGCGGTTTCACCGTGACGTCACAGGTTGATACTTCGGCCATACCCACGGCCATAAAGGCCATTAAGCCAATGTCGGGGCTGTCGGCCTTGATATAAATAATGGCCCGGGTTGCCATCTCCGTGATGTAGCCCTGGGATTCATTGGGCCCTGCGGGATCTTCACCTATTGCCGGTGCCTCTGCGTAATAGCTGCCATCTACGAATTCCACCATTTCAATGACGCCATCGACGGGGCTATTCCAACGGTGGTATTGAGTGGCACTCAAAAATGCCTGGTATACGGTACCACCGGCAAATTCCGGGTAGTAATCAGCATTGTTATTGAGCATGTGTTGCAAGGAATAGGGCTGACCTTTAATCCAAAATGTATCTTGAAGCTGCACATTGGTTGCCCATTTGTAAGGTGCAGACTCGCAGGCATTGGCGATGACGTTGTTATCATCGGGCGCGGCGACTGGGCGCTGATCCGCTTTAAAGACACGGGTAAAGAAGTCATCCCAACAGGAAAAGCCATAGTGGGGCAGCGTTGGATCACACTCAAATGTCTTAATAAATTCCTCTCGCGAACCCGCCATTTTCGCCATGGCGGCATCGCTTAACCAACCCGTGGGGGAGCCATTCAAGACCGACACGGATTCACTGGATTTTAAAAAGTTGCCCCAGTCATTGAGGATCCGTTTGAAGTGCTTGTTCACCGTGGGATCCCGAAAGGCGCAGTAGCCACTTTCCGTTGCCATCACCCGATCAAGGATGGCGTTGATTGGAAATCCCACCAGACCTGTTTCGTTAAATTCTGGAGGCATGCTGAGCACGTAGTTACACATGGCCAGCATTTGCTGGTAATTTTCGACAATAGGCGCTGGCTCAGGGCCGCTGTCGCCACCATGTATTGGTGTGTTGTGGCGTTTAGGTTGTTCATTAAACATGCGCGTAAAGAGCATAAAGGCGCCGGCGTCACCTTCAATGTAGTCTTTAAAGGCTTGAATGCATGGCTGTAAAGGCAAGTCCGCCTGCTTGGTCTTGGCGGCTAACTGGCGCAGCCAATCATTTAAGGTTTCCTGGTCTTGCGGAAGCCATTCGCCAACTCGATACGGGGTGTGACTGGTATTCATACTAGTGTCCTCATCTATAAGGGTTAGGTTTAAGGGTGAGTTGGTTTAAGGCTGGCTAACCAGTTATCGACCACCTGTCTGGGTACGCCTCGGGTGCGACAATGCATGGCATCGGTACCCAGCCAGGGAAACTCAGGCTTACTGTCAATGCCAACAACCGTATGGCCAGGTAATGCAGCTCGATAGGCAGTTAAGGCCGCTTCATCGTATTTTTCGTATCCCTGCCCAGACAGAGGAACATATACAAAGTTATTTAATATCAGGCTATTAGTGTAGGCAGCCGTTGTCGCAGGCTCGTCGGCGTTAGGAATATACATGTTTTGGCAAAGTACACGATAGACCTGATACTCCTGTGCGAAGTTATCGGCAATGACATTAAGTTTTTCATTAATCTCGGTATTTTCAGATTGGGCAACCAGTACCTTATCCTCTGATAAAAACTTACCCCAACAATCTATGTGACCGATGTAGGTGCCTGTGGGGTCATCAAGCACGCGATAAGAGCTAATGCCCATAAATCGATTAAGTTGCTCAAGTATGTAGTGCATTCGCTTCTCTATGATCTCCGGCGCATTTCTATAGAGGTCCCCCTCATTGTGGGTGGGTAGCTCATTTTGCGTTGCTACCAGATAGGTGGAAGCTATGTTGCCCTTTCCATCAACCATGTAGTTACCGCCCACATCGAGTAAGCCTGAATAATAGAAATTATGCACCTTGATGGGTGTTAACTTGGTTGGCTCTTCTTTATGCCAGCGGGCCTTATTCCACTGGCGAATGGGATTGTTGAGAAAATCTGAAAATTTGACGGCGCCGTAATCATCATTGGGTCTAAAGATCCCCAAGCCTTCCTTAGGTGAGACATTCTCCGCACCTTCAACTAACCCCACTTCGCCGCCGCCTAAAGTGGTATAGGTATGCTTGGCAATACCGTAATAATCGGAATCCTTGTTGTGCACCCACCAAGGTCCAAAATCCCGTGTCCAGAAGGTATCCGTATCCCAGGGAACTATATGTAGGTGCTCAGGGTTATAGGTTAAACCCAGTGCTGATGCCGTTTCGCTAAGATCTTGATCGATAATTTGTTTTTGGCTTACATCGCCACACATCACAAAAATATGGACGGGGTTTGAGGTGTCATTTTGCTGCATGCGGACAATCAACTCATTCGGAATACCGAATGAGCGCGGTCCAGAGGGCGGAAACTGAGGTTGGCTTGGTGCCACTGTGCCAGGGTAGGCGATTAGCACACCGCCCATAGGCGCAAACTCCGCAATGGCACTTACGCAGCTGGGGGTGTCGTTATGATAGACGGTATTGGGTAATTCTTTGACTAGTTGGCTGACTTCGGATGCCAGGGAAACGGGAAATAACGTAGGGCGTTTGTTGGGGGTAGTCATAAGTACTCTCCGTGTGATTTGTTTATAAAAAACCAGGTCGAAGCAAAGGCGCTTTTCGCCAACAAGGCGAATAACAAAGTCCCTTGAATTTGATCACGTTCGTACAGCACTTAAACCATAGCTATGGATTATCAAAACGCAATTTCAAATGTTAAAATTTAGTTAATTATTTGCCGGTGGTGAATGGGCAGCGCAGGGTTATGTTGGATTTGGCATCAAGGTGCGGGCGCTGTCATTATGGTATGGCTGCACTCACAGGGTGGTAATGGGTAATCTCGGGTGGGCTGTTATCTGTAAGCGACTGTAAGGTTTTTTGAGCTACAAACCAATGACTGGGTACTGAGTTGAGCGGTAAAACAAAAGTCTTTGCAGTAGTGTGAAACCGCCAAGACGGCGGTTTCAGTGTTCAATGCCAGCTTATAACTTAGCGAAGGCGCGCTCGGCCGCCGCTATGGTTTGGGCGATGGCTTCGTCATCGTGTGCCTGGCACACAAAGCCTGCCTCAAACGCAGAAGGAGCAAGGTATACGCCTTCTTCAAGCATCAGGTGGAAGAAACGCTTAAAGCGCTCTAAGTCGCACTCGGTGGCTTGCTGGTAACTGGTTACCTTGTCGGCATCGGTGAAGAAGAAGCCATACATACCACCGGCATAGTTGGTAGTAAGTGGGATACCGGCTTTGTCTGCAGCGGCTTGGAAACCTTCACAGATGGCCTTGCTTTTCGCTTCCAGCTCTTCATGTAAACCTGGCTTGCTAAGAAGTTCAAGGGCTTTTAGACCTGCGGCCATAGCAATTGGGTTGCCAGACAGGGTACCGGCCTGATAAACCGGGCCTACCGGGGCAATGTAATCCATGATTTCTTTCTTACCACCGAAGGCACCCACCGGCATACCGCCGCCGATCACCTTACCTAAACAGGTTAGATCCGGAGTGATATTGTAATAAGCCTGGGCGCCACCTAGGGCGACGCGGAAACCTGTCATTACCTCATCGAAGATCAACACGCTCTTATATTCATCACAGATTGCACGTAGGCCTTCTAAGAAGCCCTCAACCGGCGGAATACAGTTCATGTTACCGGCAACCGGCTCGATGATGATACAGGCGATCTCTTCTGGGTACTTGGCAAAAATCGCTTTTACTTCATCCAGGTTGTTGAAAGACACGGTCAGCGTGTGCTTGGCGAAGTCTTCAGGAATACCCGGTGAGTTAGGCACACCTAAAGTCAGGGCGCCAGAGCCGGCTTTTACCAGCAGTGAGTCGGCATGACCGTGGTAACAGCCTTCAAATTTTAAAATCTTGTCGCGACCCGTGTACCCACGAGCCAGACGAATGGCGCTCATGGTGGCTTCGGTGCCCGAGTTTACCATGCGTACCGAGTCGATAGACGGCACCAGCTCTTTGACCTTTTCGGCCATATCGATTTCCGCTTCGGTAGGCGCGCCGTAGCTTAGGCCGCGCTCAACCGCTTCGTGCACGGCCTGCTTAATTTCCGGGTGGTTATGACCCAAAATCATAGGTCCCCAAGAGCCCACGTAGTCTATATATTTGTTACCGTCGGCATCAAAGGTGTAGGCACCTTCGGCATGGGTGATAAACAATGGGGTACCGCCAACGCCGTTGAAAGCACGGACTGGAGAGTTCACGCCACCAGGGATCGAGGCTTGGGCGCGGGTAAATAAATCTTGGCTTTTGCTCATGTTGCTTCCTATTAGGTTGGCAAATTAATCTTCACGTTTACGGCTGAACCAGGGCACAGTGGTCTCATGTTTCTCGACCAGGTTGTCAACGCCCAGGGTTAGCGCAAACAAGGCCATGCGGATCAGCACGCCATTTTGTACCTGACGGAAGATGGCCAGGTTGTCGTTGCTATTTAGGTCGTTATCCAGCTCATTGGCATCGCTGCGGCTATCGCGCGGCAATGGGTGCATCAATACCGAGCTTGGCTTACAGTGGGCGTTGTAAATCGCCTGGCTGATGCGGAAACCACCGCGGTATTTATTGGCTTCTTCCTGGCTGGGGAAACGCTCTTCCTGAATACGGGTCTGGTAGACGATATCGGCGGCCAGGTTGCCTTCCATTTTATCCACCAGTTCGATTTGGTGACCGGCATTGGTCACGGTATCAAGAATGCTCTGCGGCATTTGCAGGCCATCCGGCGCCACCATGGTAAAGCGAACATCTTTGTAGTGGCACAGCAGCTTAGATAAGGAGTGTACGGTGCGACCGTATTTTAAATCACCCACCAGGGCAATGTGCATGCCATCGACCTTTTGGCCAAAACGGCTTAGTTCGCGGTCTATGGTTAGAAGGTCAAGCAGGGCTTGAGTTGGGTGCTCGTTAGGACCGTCACCACCGTTAAGAACGGGGACGCTACAGCCGGTAGCAAACTCGGCGACCGAGCCGGCATCCGGGTGGCGCATGGCCACCGCATCCGCATAGGCGGAAATAACCCGGGCAGTATCATACAAGGACTCGCCCTTGGCCAGAGCCGAGCTCTGCATGCCGGTTGTTTCGCGCACTAAACCGCCAAGTAGATTGAATGCGGTGCCGAAGCTCACGCGAGTACGGGTACTGGGTTCAAAAAACAGGTTGGCAAGAATGGCGCCTTCGAGCACCTTAGTGCGTTTTTGTTTTTTGGCATAAGGTTCCATCCGTTTTGCGACTGCAAATATATGCTCGATACTGTCTCTATCGAGTTGATTTACAGAGAGAATGTGTTCACCTTGAAAGCGTAGCATGGAGGTCGTCCCAAACGTTAAAGTAAATAATTCGGTGTTCTACCAAGAGGCGAATTTGCAAGTGCGCCCCTGGCATTTAAACGCCACCGCGTTTGGCTGCGCACTATAGCAAATTTTTCGGTATTTTTAGAGTACTGGTTTCAATACCGCTAAAAAGATAATAGCCGCGAGGATAAGTACCGGGAATTCATTAAAAATGCGGTAAAAACGATCGCTGCGGGTGTTGCGATCATGTTTGAAATCGGCCAGTAATTTAAAGCAGTAGCCGTGGTAGGCATAGAGCACCAAGACCAGCGCCAGTTTATAGTGCAGCCACATGCTGGCGCGGAACCATTCGCGACCATATTCCACTATGGCCAGCACCCCGAACACAGCTGTCAAAATAGCAAAAGGAGTGACGAAAAACAGCAGACGGCGTTCCATGACTTTTAACATGGCGCTGCATGATTTTTCTTCGTTCAGAGCATGGTACACAAACAGCCGAGGCAGATAGAAAATACCGGCAAACCAGGCAACCATAAAAAACAGGTGCAGGGCTTTGTAAACTAACACTAAGGTCATGGGGTTTCCTTTTTATAATAGTGCGTTACGAATGGTGAGGATGTGGCGAATTTGATCCCAGCGTAAAATACCGACGATTTCTTTTTCATCGTGCATATCATACACATACACAGCACCACTGCGTTTATCTTTAAGAATATCAAAGGCATCGGCCAAGGTGGCCTGTGAGCTTACACCATCGAGTTCAACATAGAGAATATTGATGTTTTCTTCAGACATCAGGTTTAAATCGTATTCCGCAAGGCGGTAGCCGTTATCTTCGTCGTAGACGATAAGTGGCGTTTGCCCATCAAGGTGAGCGAGGGATTCCTTGATCTGCTCCTTGTCGGCGGAGTACAGCAGCTTAAAGTTTTCATTCATTTCCGCCATGATGCCGACCTTTTGCAGTGCTTCTTTGGCGGGAGAAACCTGATAGGTGAGCTCTTGGAAATCCAGCTGTTGCAAGAAAATGGAGCGATTGCCAAAGACCTGCAAGGCGGTGACATAGGCGGTCACTATCACCAGCATGGCGGGCACGATAATTTGCGGGCTGGAGGTCAGCTCCATCACAGCCGTTAACGCCGCCAAAGGAGCGTGTAAGGTGGCGGCCAGTAAGCCGGCCATGCCCAATACGCCATAGGTACCGGCCACATCTGTGCCCGGCGCCACAAGGTGGGCAAAGAAGGACATGAGTGTGCCCATCACCACGCCCAAGCCGATAACCGGGCCGATAATACCGCCAGGGATCCCCAAACCGATAGCGAATAGGGTGGCCAGCAGTTTGGCGATTAATATGGTTAGCAGCAGCTGCACATTATCCGGGGAGGTCATGGCGATGGTAATGGCACTCATGCCCGAGCCCATAGCCTGGGGCACCAAATAGCCTATGCCACCGGCGATAACCCCGGCGATTAACAACCGTGGCAACATGGAGAGAGGTTTAAAGGTACGGATAATCAGCATCAGATTCTTATTAAAGGCATAGGCCACGGCACCCAAGGTCATGCCGCAGATCACCAGGTAAGGGTAATGCCAAAAACTCAAGGGGGTTACGCTAATCAATGCCAGTTCTGAGTCGGCACCAAAAACAAACTGAGTGGCCAGGGCACCGGTCACAGCAGCTAGCATAATGGGCACGAAGATATGCACCTTGTATTCACGAATGACCACCTCCATTACGAAGATCACCGCCGCCAGCGGCGTATTGAAGGAGGCGGCAATACCGGCGGCCACGCCGCAACCGCTCAAGGTACGCATGGCGTTATAAGGCAGGTGTAATTGATTGGCGAGAATACTGGCACCTGTAGCGCCCATATGCACCGAGGGGCCCTCGCGGCCCACGGAAAAGCCGCTGATCAGCGCCAGGGCGCCACCAAAAAATTGGTTCACCGTGTTGTAAAACGGCATTTGCCCATAGTGCATCTTCATGCGGTGAATAACGAAAGGGATCCCCAGGCGATAATGCTTAAAGCCGGTCAGATAGGCAAAGAAAGCAATAACGCAGGCGGCGCCTACCGGGAGTAAAAAGCGTTGCAGTTCACTGAGGGTGGTAAAGTCGTCGAAATCATCGAGGAACAGGTTCTGCGCTATGATAATCGTCAGGCGAAACATGATGATCAGGCCCGCAGCGATAAGGCCGGCGGCAATACCTAATAAGCACAGTTGTGCCGATGTTTTTGGCCGGGCAAGGCGACGTCTCAGCGCCTCTAGATGCATACCAATTCCTCTGGGCTTTGATAGGGCTAGGGTTATTAACAGTAGTTTATCAAAGCTTATCTAATAAATCCTTGTTTAGTATCAGGGTTTGCGACTTTGTATTTTAGCCTTAGGGGCTAAAAACCAAGGCGGTGCAGCCAATACTTGATTAACTTAGTCGGGTATTAGATAATTTGCACAAATAGGTAGTGAGAGAGACGGTATGTCCGAGCAAGTTCCAATTAAATTCAGTGATGCCGCAGCAGCGCGCGTTAAGCAGTTGATCGAAGAGGAAGAAAACCCTTCGCTAATGCTGCGTGTTTATGTCACCGGCGGCGGATGTTCTGGTTTCCAATATGGTTTTACTTTTGCCGAGGAAGCCAACCCGGGCGATATGCAAATTGTGAAAAATGGTGTGACCCTAGTTGTTGATCCTATGAGCTTGCAATACCTGGTTGATGGTGAAGTGGATTATACCGAAGGTTTGGAAGGCTCGCGCTTTTTCGTTAGCAACCCGAACGCCACGACCACCTGTGGCTGTGGTGCCAGCTTTAGCGTTTAACCACGCAATTAAGATAAATTTGAAAAAAGCCGCTTATGCGGCTTTTTTATTTTTGATGTCTATAAATCGCTGTTCGTTATGTACACCATCAAGGTGAAAAAGCCCAAGACGAACAATGAGAATATAATTATATAAAAGAACCCCTTACGGCCCTGTTTTAGGGGAATATTGTTGGCATTGAGAAACAGCCACCAAGCGGCGCAGAGAATCACGGGCAACAAAAACAGCAAACGAAACATCTTTTCCCCAAAAATGACGATTTAACTCAATTTTAGCGCAAAATTCCTACCCTCTAAAGAAAAATTAAAGACTTAGCGCAGGCCTGATAAATTAGAGCTATCTATCTAATTTATCAGTAGTATTTTATTGAATAAGGTATGCAAACTATTTCGCGCCGAAATTAGGTAAACTTTTGTACATACGCTATACCTAAAATGGGACATGTGCTTTAATACTGGCTGAATGAGACGGGCAAATTTCATTCGCTAATAATTATAGAAACTTTAATTCATCTAGTAGGAGATGTAATTATGATGGGTAAAACCGTTTCTTCCGAGGAAAATGGAAGACTAACCAAGTGGCTGAAAGATAAACGCCACGAGAAAGGCCATACCATGCGCAGCTTGGCACAAGTTCTGGGTACGCCGCATTCATTCATAGGTAAAATTGAAAATCAGGAACGTCGCTTGGACGTGATTGAATTTATGCGTTATTGCGAAGCACTGGATGTGGATCCTTATGAAGGGTTAGCGCTACTCAAATAAGCATTGAAAGCCTATTTTCTGGAGCCCAGGAAGGGCTCTATAGTTTTATCCCAATTCACTTAAATAGCTAATCATTCTAGCGGGCTAAATATCATGCTCACTAGGTTGAAATTCTTTGATGTAGAATAACTACATATAAAAAATCCCACCTTGTTGGCACATCATTTATCCAGCGCTATCTCTGAGCACATACTTAACAGAATTGGTATTATTCCTGCCCCTTGGCATTCCTTCCATTTTCATGAAACTGCCGCTCTAACTGATACAAGCGTTTACGTATCAAGAACAAAAACACCAAAGACGGTATTACCATCAGCGCCGTAAGAATAAAAAACATCGACCAATCGCCGTGCAACCAATCGTCGACTATGACACCACTGTAACCGGACAGCAGGGTGCGCCCGAGATTGCCCAAAGAGGCAAGCAAGGCATAGTGGGTGGCACTGAAGGCGCGATCGCAGAGCATGGAAATAAAGGCCACCATGGCCACCAAGGACCAGGCCTGGGTAAAACCATCAAGTAATATGGCCAGCGCATAGAGCGAGAGTTTAGGGCCCGCGACGGCAATCCAGGAGAACATAAGGTTCGATGCCGCCATGGCGACGCCACTGATAAACAAGCCCTTTACGATGCCGAAGCGACTGTTAAAGAGGCTGCCTAAAAAGGCAAAAATAATGGTCAGCACCGCGGTGCCGAGCTTGGAAAAGGTGGCGATATCCGAGTTGCTAAACCCCACTTCTTTATAAAAGACGATGGACATACGCGCCAAAAAGGCTTCGCCAATCTTAAAGAGGAAGATAAAGGCCAGCAGGGCTAGGGCGGTTTTAACCCCGTTACGGGTAAAGAAGCTGCGCAGCGGCTCGATAATGGTCACCCCAAGCCAGGCTATTACGATATTCACCCAATGTGGTAAAACGGTGGCGTGTTTACCGAGTTGTTGCTGATACTGTTGCTCTAATTGAGCATGCACATGTTCGCGATTCGACTCGGGCTCTTGGGCAAAGAATACATAGACGATCAAGAGCGCCACAATAACCGCCAAAGCCAAATACACATCCGGCCAATCCACCCCGGGAATATCCGCGGCATAAAAGGGCATGGCGCCGAGCAGAGCATAACCGGTCCACCATCCGCTGGTTGCCATGGCCGCCGCCGCCGACATTTTTTCACTTTCATTTTCGGCCAGTATATCAATACGGTAGGCATCAATGGCAATATCCTGGGTGGCAGAGGCGATGGCAATAATCAGTGCCAGCAGAGCTATAACAAATAGTTGCTCGCTGATATCGACAAACGCCATGCTCAGGGTGGCAGCAAACACAATGCAGAGACAGCATAAGATCCAACTGCGGCGTTGACCCAGCCAATCGGTGAGCAATGGAATGCGCACCCGGTCGACCAGAGGCGACCATAAAAAGTTAATGGAGTAGGCGCCAAACACCATGCCGAACAGGCCGATCATCGAGCGAGTGAGGCCTTCGTCTTTAAGCCAGGCGCTCATGACCGAGCCAATCAACACCCAGGGAAAGCCGCTGCTGATACCAAAAATAAACACGGTGACCAGGCGTCGGTCGCGAAAATGTTGGGTGAAATCGCGTAAAGAGAGGGCTGTGTGGCTCATGTTTATTCTTATTATTAGCGAGAAGAAAAAGGGCGATTAGACTCGCCCTGATAGAGTTAGTACGGCTGTGCCTCTAGCACCTTGATATCATAAATAATCACCGCTTGCTTGGGCACATAGGAGTAGCCGATCTTTTCTTGGTAATCGGTTTCAACGCGCATGATTTTATCTAAGGTTTCAAAGCCTTCCACTACGGAGCCAAACACCGAAAAGCCCCAGTCACTGCCTGGGTTAAGGTGGTCATTGTTATCCATGTTGAAGAAAAACTGACGAGTGGCCGAGTGCGGCTTTCTGTCCTGATAGGCCATGGCAATGGTGTACATATCATTTTTCAGACCGCTGCCGCTTTCGTTGAAAATGGGGTCATTTTCATGCAGGCCGTCATAGTCTTTGTCGTAGCCGCCGCCCTGGATCACAAAGTCGCGCTCGTTTTCTTCATCGCGCTCAACACGGTGAAACACCGAGCCCTTGTAGCTGCCATCTTGCACATAGGTAAGAAAGTTATTCACCGTCAGTGGCGCGCGTGAACGATCCAGTTCGACGGTGATTTTGCCTAGGCTGGTTGTGAACTCAACGCGGGGAAATAAATTGCTCTTTTGCACAAATTCACCCTGTACCGCCGCGTGCGCCAAGGGCGTTAGCAACAAACAGAAGGTAAAAAAGGCACTGATGAGGCGAGTGTTCATATCGCTCCCTTTTGCATGTAATTGTTAAGCTCAGGGTCGCTCATAATGCGTGCCACAAGCTGTTCGATAAGTTTATTTAGTTGCGCCTCAACCTTGGCCTGATCATAGCCAAAGGGACCGCGAAACTGGCTTTGGCCATTATACATTTTATTGAACTGACTACCATTGCGCTCGACAAACACCTGCAGAGCGATTTGCGCCTCGCTGTAGTGATCCACGGTATTTTGCATCACGGTGGCGTTTAAGGTGTGAATGGCTACCTGCATACGGGTGCCAGCCATGGCACTGATTTGGGCGCCGTTAGCTTCTAAGGCCTGGGTAAAAACCTTTTGCATCTTGTTATTTAAATCCGGGGTGGACATTAAATAACGATTTTCGCCCTGGGCAATGGAAATGGTTGGGGCCTTAGCTCTTTGGTCAATCACCTGTAACGACAAGCTTTGGTTATAGCTAGTAAACTGACCGCTTTGGTAGAAAGGGTCTAAGATGGCTTGTGCCGAGCGGTTGCTACATCCTGTAAGTGCCGTGCTCAAAGCGATAATAGCCAACAGTGAAAAACGGTTAAACATAATTATCCTATTACTTTTTTCGCGCTCAGCACGACAAACTTCTTGTTTGAGCCAAGGAGTTTGGAGCCGCCGAATAAGCGCTTTAGTTTTTCATGGTAATCAAGGTGTCGGTTGCCTACGATACGAAGCTCACCGCCGGGACGCAATACTTTTTTGGCGTCGTTAAACATCTGCCAAGCGATATGATCGGTCACTGCATTTTGCTGATGGAACGGTGGGTTACATAACACCAGGTCATAACCTTGGGCATTAAAACCACTTAGACAATCGTTATGGATAAACTCACAGCGGTGCAGTTCATCGGGCAGGTTCTCTAGGATGGTTTGGCGCGCCGAGGCTACCGCCATGGCCGACTCATCGACAAAGGTTACTTGCGCCTCGGGGCATTTAATCAGGGTTTGCAGACCAATCACACCATTGCCACAACCGAGGTCGATAATGCGAATGGGCTTTTTCGACTGCGGTAGATAATTACTGAAAAAGCTGCGCCTATATCCAAAGAGTCGCGGGAAAAGACATTGGCATGATTGACCAAGGTGAAGTCGCTGCCTTCTAGTTGCCAACTTTTTGGGAAGGGGCTTTGCTGCGCTTTATTGTGCATGGTGGCGGTGATAAGGCGTGCCTTCTTTTGCGCCAACGTGGTATTGGCCGGACCAATATAACGCTCCACCAGATTAATGGTTGAGGTATGAATGGCTTTGGTTTTGCCTGCCAGAATCACGGGGGTACCCGGCTTCAGACTTTGTGATAATTGCGCCAATTGATGCTGCATATAGCCGCTGTTTTTCGGTATTTTGCCGATCACTAGGTCATAATCGTCGGCAAGCGGTTCAAGGCTGGTCAGCGGCGTAAGTTGCTCGGTATTCAAGTTATTTTCTTTGAGATTATGCTGCCATGCTTGTATAGCAATGTACGAGTCGCTAACTGAATCTGAAGTTAATTGGTTAAAGGCGCAGGCCAGGGCGCCGAAGTCATCATTGAGGATCAGCAAGCGCTTGGCATCAGCATGATGCTCGTTAATATAGTCGACAAGGTATTCATCCGCCGCATCCCAGGCCTGCAGGCTGCGGTTTTTCTGTTGTAATGGCAAGCGATGTAAGTGGTAGGTATTACCACCTAGTTGAGCTGATGTTATCATGAGCACTTAGGTTTAACTGACAATGGCGCTAGTTTATCACGATGCGTGCCAACACCCACACCCAAAACAACGACCAATTGCCTGCGAGCTTACCAGCGAGCTTGCCAGCAGGCATGTTTAGCTATCAGCCTCATGCCCTTGATGAGGTTAAGGCACAGCGATTGTTTGCCCATTTACGTGATACCTTGCCCTGGCAGCAACCCAGTATTTTGGTCTATGGCAAGTGGCACGCTATCCCGCGCTTGCAGCTTTATATGGGCGATGCCGACAGTGCCTATGAATATTCCCAGCAGCGTTTTGAGCCCGCTCCTTGGGTACCTGAGCTCGACGCCATGCGCCAGCGTCTCAACGGTGCCTTGGGCTGTCACTTTAATGCGGTCTTGATTAATTACTATCGCCATGGCCTGGATTGTATGGGTTGGCACAGTGATGATGAACCCGAATTAGGACCAGAGCCTGTAATCGCCTCAATATCTTTAGGAGCGCTGCGCAAGTTTAAATTACGCCATAAAGCCAGTGGTGAGGTAACTGACTTGGCCTTGACCAATGGCAGCCTGCTTATTATGAAGGGGCAAAGCCAGCACTGCTACGCTCATAGCCTGCCTAAACAACGCAAGGTGACGCAAGGGCGTATCAATTTAACCTTTCGCCACATTGATTCGTCTTTGCTATAGTAGCCTCACCTAAGTATTTGGCAGGCACTCTATTTATGTCTATGCAAACGCGTATTGAGGAAAAACTCAGCGCCGCCATTCCCTGCAAACATCTGCGGGTTGAAAATGAAAGCCATATGCATGCCCGTGGCAGCGAGTCCCATTTTAAGGTGGTGGTGGTCAGTGAGCAATTTACCGGTCAGCGGCTGCTGCAACGTCATCGCGCTATAAACGATATTTTGGCACAGGAGCTGCGTGAGCATATTCATGCGCTGGCTATCCATGCCTATACCCCCGAAGAGTTCAGCGAAAAGCAAGGGCAAGCCCCTGAGTCGCCGAGCTGTTTAGGTGGTTCTAAATTTGATAACTAAACACCCGGCGCGAGTCATCAGACCTGTGTAGTGAAGAATAGTCGCTACACTAGCGCTAATTTTTCGGCAAGATATGGAATTTTATCATGGTCATTAAGCCTAAAATCCGTGGATTTATATGCACTAACGCACACCCAGCAGGCTGTGCGGCACATGTACAACAACAAATAGAATATGTAAAAAGCCAAGGTGACTTGGGCCAGGGTCCAAAAAACGTTTTGGTCATTGGTTCATCAACAGGTTACGGCCTAGCATCTCGTATCGTATCGGCATTTGGCCATGGCGCTAAAACGTTGGGCGTGTTCTTTGAAAAAGAAGGCACAGAGAAGAAAACCGCCTCAGCAGGTTGGTACAACACTGCGGCCTTTCAACAGGCTGCCGACGAAGCCGGCATCTGGGCTAAGAACATCAATGGCGATGCGTTTTCTGATGAAATCAAGGCGCAAGCCATCGACACCATTAAGAATGAACTAGGTAAAGTAGACCTGGTTATTTACTCTTTGGCGTCACCGCGTCGTACCGACCCGAAAACAGGTGAAACTTACTCGTCAACGCTTAAGCCTATCGGTGAAAGCGTAACCACTAAAAACCTTAACACCTCCAAGCGTGTTATCGACGAAGTGAGCGTTGAAGCGGCCAGCGAAGAAGAAATTGCCAACACAGTTAAAGTGATGGGTGGTGAAGACTGGCAGCTGTGGATCGATGCTCTTAATGAAGCAGGTGTATTGGCGGACAACTTCAAAACTACTGCTTACACCTATATTGGTAAAGAGCTGACCTGGCCTATCTATGGTCACGCGACTATTGGTAAAGCCAAAGAAGACCTGGACCGTGCGGCACGAGAGATCAAAGCATCGACTGCTGCGTTATCTGGCGAAGCCTATGTAAGCTCACTGAATGCAGTAGTGACGCAGGCAAGCTCGGCTATTCCAATTATGCCTCTGTACATTTCAGCACTATTCAAAGTGATGAAAGCAGACGGTACCTATGAAGGCACCATAGAGCAAATTACCGCGCTATTCAAAGAGAACCTGTACGGTGAAACACCACGCTTTGATGACGGCGGTCACCTGTTCCAGAATTACAAAGAGCTTGAAGACGATGTGCAGCAGCGCATTCAGACGATTTGGGATACGGTTGATACCGATACCATAGACGAGCTGACCGACTACGTGGGTTACCACAAAGAGTTCTTACATCTATTCGGCTTTGATTTAGCCGGCGTTGACTATGACGCGGATGTGAACCCGGATGTGGCCATCAACAACCTGCTGTAATTGGGTTGTATCTGCTAAAAAAGCCAGTCTTAAGACTGGCTTTTTTGTATCTGGGTAACGGTGTTATGTGATTAATTAGCAATTAGTTACAATTGAACACGCGGAATTAAGACTTTGGTCTATATTGAAGTTTATTCATTCGAGAACGCCGCTGATCCTTGGATAATTTTTACTTTTTAACTCGCATAGTCGCCGTGAATGATGTTAAAATTCGGCAGATGTGTGACAAGTTCGCTGCGTTGCTTGAAACACTGGCTGACATAGGTGCTCTTTTATACCGTTTGTATTACTGATGTAGGTTGATAATTACTCATTTTGATGTTTTTAAAACGTCGTTAGGGGGAGTTGGCCTTACATTTACAACGCGGTTTGGTACCAGTCGGTCGATGCTAAGCGGCGCGGTTGGTGAGATTTTAAGTTTCTTTCCTTTAATGTAATGCAAGTGCGTATGATCAACATAAAAAAAGGTCTGGATCTACCGATAGAGGGCGCACCTCAGCAAGTTATTCATGACGGTCAACCCGTTAAACGAGTAGCTGTGCTAGGTGAAGAATACATCGGCATGCGTCCAACCATGCGAGTTCGTGTGGATGACCAAGTCAAAAAAGGCCAAGTTCTTTTTGAAGATAAAAAGAATCCTGGCGTAATCTACACTGCACCGGCTGCCGGCGTAGTAAAAGAAATCAACCGTGGTGCAAAACGTGTACTGCAATCAGTTGTTATTGAAGTTAATGGCACTGAGCAAGAAACGTTTGCCAAGTTCGACCAAAGCCAACTAGCAAGCCTAGATCGCGACACAGTTGTCGATCAACTTGTTAAGTCTGGTCAATGGACCGCACTACGTACTCGTCCTTTCAGCAAAGTTCCTGCGGTAGATGCTAAGCCTAGCTCAGTATTCGTAACTGCTATGGACACCAATCCGCTAGCCGCTGATCCAGTGGTTGTGATTGCCGAAAATGCTGATGCTTTCGAAGCCGGTCTGGCCGTGGTTTCACGCCTTACCGAAGGTAAAGTGTACGTATGTAAGAAAGCGGGCGCGCAAGTACCTAGCTCATCAGTTGCTTCTGTTGAAGTACATGAGTTTGGTGGCAAGCACCCAGCCGGTCTTGTTGGTACTCACATCCATCACCTAGATCCAGTATCTGCATCTAAGCAGGTTTGGCACCTAGGCTACCAGGACGTGATTGCTTTCGGTCAGCTTTTCCTAACTGGCGAAATTTACACAGATCGTGTGATTTCTTTAGCCGGTCCTCGCGTTAAGAACCCGCGCCTAGTTAAGACCCACATGGGTGCTGCACTAGACGATTTAGTTGCGGGCGAACTAGAAGACGGTGACAACCGTGTGATTTCTGGTTCTGTACTTTCTGGTACTAACGCCACTGGTCCACACGCCTTCCTAGGTCGCTACCACACGCAAGTGTCGGTACTGCTTGAAGGTCGTGAGAAGGAACTATTTGGTTGGATTGCACCAGGTAGCAACAAGTTCTCTGTAACACGCACCTTCCTTGGTCACCTTGCACCAAGTCGTCTATTCAATATGACTACCTCTACAGGTGGTTCTAAGCGTGCCATGGTACCAATCGGTAACTATGAGCGTGTAATGCCGCTAGATATTTTGCCTACGCTACTGCTACGTGACCTGATTGCACGTGACTTAGACAGCGCAATTACCCTAGGCGCATTGGAGCTAGACGAAGAAGATTTAGCATTGTGTACCTTCGTTTGTCCTGGTAAATACGAGTACGGTTCAATCCTTCGTGACTGCCTGACAACCATCGAGAAGGAAGGTTAAGATGGGCTTGAAGAAATTTTTAGAAGACATCGAACCGCATTTTGAACCTGGCGGTAAACACGAAAAATGGTATGCCCTGTATGAAGCAGCTGCGACTATTTTCTACACACCAGGCTATGTAAACAAAGGCGGTACTCACGTTCGCGATAACATTGACCTAAAACGTATTATGATTTTAGTGTGGATGGCAACGTTCCCAGCCATGTTCTTTGGCATGTTCAACATTGGTCACCAAGCGGCTGACGCAATCGCGAACGGTTTTGCACTTGGCGATTCATGGCAAGTAGCTTTATTCCAACTGTTCGGTGGTGAACTAACCGCTGATTCGGGTTGGGGTGCGAAGATGTTCTACGGTGCCTGTTTCTTCCTACCTATCTACGCTGTCACTTTTGCTGTGGGTGGTTTCTGGGAAGTGCTATTTGCATCGGTTCGTAAGCACGAAGTAAACGAAGGTTTCTTCGTAACCTCAGTGCTGTTCGCGCTAATCCTGCCAGCGACTATTCCACTTTGGCAAGTAGCCCTAGGTATTACCTTCGGTGTTGTTATTGCCAAAGAGGTATTCGGTGGTACTGGCCGTAACTTCCTAAACCCGGCATTAGCGGGTCGTGCTTTCCTATTCTTCGCATACCCTGCGCAGATTTCAGGTGACACGGTATGGACAGCGGTTGACGGTTTCTCTGGTGCAACTTACCTAGGCCAAGCGGCTACAGGTGCATTGGATTACGCCAACATGGAACTTTGGTGGAATGCTTTCTACGGCTTCATTCAAGGTTCTGTAGGTGAGACCTCGACGCTAGCGCTTGCTATCGGTGGTTTATTCCTTATTTATGTGCGTATTGCTTCGTGGCGCATCGTACTAGGTACTTTCCTAGGTATGGTGGTTACATCAATGCTACTTAACTTCATCGGTTCTGAAACTAACGCAGCATTTGCTATGCCTTGGCATTGGCACCTAGTGCTGGGTGGCTTCGCCTTCGGTATGTTCTTTATGGCAACCGACCCGGTTTCAGCGTCATTCACCGATAAAGGTAAGTGGGCTTACGGTGCGTTAATTGGTTTCATGGTGGTAATGATCCGCGTAGTGAACCCTGCGTACCCAGAAGGCATGATGCTAGCAATCCTATTTGCTAACTTATTCGCGCCGCTATTCGACCACTTCGTAGCGCAGTCAAACATCAAGAGGAGATTGGCACGTGGCTAGTAAAAACGAATCAATCGGTAAAACGCTTGGTGTAGTAGTGTCACTATGTTTGGTGTGTGCGGTTATCGTATCGTTTGCATCAGTACAATTACGTCCACTACAGCAAGAAAACAAGCTTAAAGATATTCAAAGCAATATCCTGGCTGCAGCTGGTTTTGAAGGCGTTACAAACGTTCAATCTACGTTTGATGCAAACATCGAAACCCTAGTTGTTAATGTTGAAAGCGGCCAACAAGTGCAGTTTGACAACGAAGACGCTCGTAGCGCTTGGATTAAAGCGTACGATTTTGAGAAAAGTAAGTTCGATGCGGCAATGAGCATCAAGCTAACTAAAGCTCAAGATAAAGCGGGTATTCAACGTCGTACTACTGAAGCGCCGGTATACATTAGCCGCTCCGACGACGGCTCAGTAAACTCTATCATTCTACCTATCCAGGGCTACGGTCTTTGGGGTGTAATGTATGGTTTCCTAGCGCTAGAAAACGACGGTGAAACTGTTAAAAACCTTATCTTCTACAAGCACAACGAAACTCCAGGCCTGGGTGGTGAAATCCAAAACCCAACTTGGACGGCTCAGTGGCAAGAAAAAGAGCTTCCTATTGACCTAGTGAAAAGTGGCGCCAAGAATGCTCACCAAGTTGATGGTCTATCTGGTGCAACACTGACGTCTAACGGTGTTGATAACACGGTTGACTACTGGACTGGCGATCATGGCTTTGGTCCTTTCCTTGCGAAAGTACGTGAAGGAGCGTTGAAATAATGGCTGATACTAAAGAAATGAAGTCGGTTCTATTTGGACCTGTCTTCGCCAATAACCCAATCGCCCTGCAAGTACTAGGTATTTGTTCTGCGCTGGCGGTTACTTCAAGCTTGAAAAATGCCTTGATCATGTCAATCGCATTGACCTTGGTAACAGCCTTCTCAAGCTTGTTTATCTCGATGATCCGTAACCAGATCCCATCAAGCGTTCGTATTATCGTACAGATGACGATTATCGCTTCATTGGTAATCGTGGTTGACCAGGTGCTACAGGCCTTCTCTTATGCAACTGCAAAAGAGCTATCGGTATTCGTTGGTCTAATCATTACCAACTGTATCGTAATGGGTCGTGCCGAAGCATACGCAATGAAGTCGCCGCCTTTGATGTCATTCCTAGACGGTATTGGTAACGGTCTTGGCTACTCGGTAGTGCTACTGACTGTTGGTTTCATTCGTGAGCTATTCGGTAAAGGTTCACTATTCGATGTGGAAATCATTCCACTGGTGCAAAACGGTGGCTGGTACCAGCCTATGGGTCTATTGATCCTTCCACCAAGTGCATTCTTCATCATCGGTCTATTCATCTGGGTACTTCGTACCTATAAGAAAGACCAAGTAGAAGCGAAATAAGGGGCGAGTTGTGGAACAGTATCTTAACTTATTTGTTAAAGCGGTTTTCATTGAAAACCTTGCGCTTGCCTTCTTCTTGGGTATGTGTACTTTCCTAGCTGTATCTAAGAAAGTAAAAACGTCACTAGGCCTAGGTATTGCGGTTATCTTCGTACTAGGTATTGCGGTACCGGTAAACCAAGTGGTTTATCACGCGGTATTGGCACCAGGCGCACTTGAGTGGTTGGGTTTCCCAGAAGCTGACTTAAGCTTCCTACGCTTCCTAACCTTCATCGGTGTTATTGCTGCCCTAGTACAAATTCTAGAGATGGCTCTGGATAAGTTCTTCCCGCCGCTATACAACGCGCTGGGCATCTTCCTACCATTGATCACGGTAAACTGTGCGATTTTCGGTGCGGTATCCTTCATGGTAGAGCGTAACTACAACTTCGGTGAGTCAGTGGTTTTCGGCCTGGGCTCAGGTGTGGGTTGGGCACTGGCAATCACTTTGCTTGCTGGTATCCGTGAGAAGATGAAGTATTCAGACGTGCCAGACGGTCTGCGTGGTCTAGGTATTACCTTTATCACAGTAGGTCTTATGGGTCTTGGCTTTATGTCATTCTCTGGTATTTCACTATAAGGTAGCGAGGAGAAATCATGCTTGAGGTATATTTAGGCGTAGGTGTATTCGTCGCTATCGTGGTTATCTTGGTTTTAGTTATTATTGCAGCTAAATCTAAGCTAGTACCCACAGGTGACGTCACCATTGGGATCAATGGCGATCCTGAGAAAGCAATTAAAACTTCACCGGGTAGCAAGCTACTTGGTGCACTAGCAGATGCCGGTATTTTCGTATCGTCTGCTTGTGGTGGCGGTGGCTCATGTGGCCAGTGTCGCGTAGATGTGAAATCGGGTGGTGGTGATATCCTACCGACCGAGCTTGACCACATCTCTAAAGGTGAAGCCCGTCATGGCTGTCGTCTAGCGTGTCAGGTTGCCGTTAAAGGCGACATGGAAATTGAACTTGAAGAGTCTATCTTCGGTATCAAGAAGTGGGAATGTTCTGTTATCTCTAACGATAACAAGGCAACCTTCATTAAAGAACTGAAACTAGCTATCCCTGAAGGTGAGGTTGTACCTTTCCGTGCCGGTGGTTATATTCAGATCGAAGCGCCTGCTCACCATGTTAAATACGCTGACTTCGATATTCCTGAAGAATATCGTGCAGACTGGGATCGTTTTGGCTTCTTCAAACTAGAGTCAAAAGTTGACGAAGAAACAATCCGTGCGTACTCAATGGCTAACTACCCAGAAGAGTTCGGCATCATCATGCTTAACGTACGTATTGCGACTCCGCCGCCAAACAACCTAAGCCTACCTTGCGGTAAGATGTCTTCATACATCTGGTCGCTTAAATCAGGTGACAAGGTAACTATTTCTGGTCCATTCGGTGAATTCTTCGCCAAAGACACAGACGCAGAAATGGTATTCGTAGGTGGTGGTGCAGGTATGGCACCTATGCGTTCACACATTTTCGACCAGCTTAAGCGTCTTAACTCTAAGCGTAAGATGAGCTTCTGGTACGGTGCACGTTCTAAGCGCGAAATGTTCTATGTAGAAGATTTCGACGGCCTAGCTGCTGAAAACGATAACTTCGTATGGCACGTAGCCCTTTCAGATCCTCAACCAGAGGACAACTGGGAAGGTTACACTGGCTTTATCCACAACGTATTGTATGACAACTATCTGAAGGACCACGACGCGCCTGAAGATTGTGAGTTCTACATGTGTGGACCACCTATGATGAACGCGGCCGTTATCAACATGCTTAAAGATTTAGGTGTTGAAGACGAGAACATCCTACTGGATGACTTCGGCGGCTAATTTAACGATGTATATTCGTTAACATTAGGTATAAGGGCTTCCTAGCTAAGGTTAGGGAGCCTTTTCTTTTTTCTCACGCGAGTATTACAGATGAAACCTATTCTACGTGTCACGGCCTTAGTGATTTTCGCCCTTACCTTTGGCCTACTTAGCGGCTGTGATAAGGCCGGTGAGCCCGAGCAGCAAGAGTTACTGCTGCATGGTAAAACCATGGGCACTACCTATAACATCAAGCTGTATGCCACCGGCGAGCATTTGGCAGCGCTGAATCTACATGGCGACATAGAGCAGGCCTTAAAAGCCGTGAATCAGTCCATGTCGACCTATATACCCGACTCGGAAATCAACCAGTTTAACCGCTTGAGCGCGGGAGAGGTGATGGCCATCAGTGCGGACTTTCGCACCGTGACGGCGGAGTCTATCCGTTTGGGCTTCTCTACCAAGACCCTGGATGTGACCATGGGCCCGCTGATTGACCTCTGGGGCTTTGGCCCGGATAAGCGCCCGACGCAGCGACCTACGCAAGCTGAGCTTGATGCCATGGTCGCCAATATCGGCGTTGATAAGCTGACCCTGAACGAGCAGGGCTTAGCTAAGTCGGTAGACGGTTTGGAGCTGAGCTTTTCGGCGACCGCCAAAGGTTTTGGTATAGATAAGGTGGCAGACTTACTTGAGCGCCAAGGCATAGCCAACTATATGGTTGAAATTGGCGGCGAGATGCGTATTGCCGGGCACAAACCGGGGAACAAGCCTTGGGTGATTGCCATTGAGCAACCGGATGCACCAAAGGGTGAGCGTAAAATCCATCGTACCTTAGAGCCGGGCTCTATGGGCGTGGCGACCTCAGGTGATTATCGTATCTTCTATGAGATGGACGGCGAGGTATACACGCACTTGATTGACCCGCAAACCGGTATGCCGATTAAGCACGACCTGGTGTCTGTGACCGTGTTACACCCCAGTGCCATGACCGCCGACGGCCTGGCTACGGCGCTAACGGTAATGGGTACGGAGCGCGCTAAAGCCTATGCCGAGGCCAATAACCTACCCGTGTATTTGATCAGCAAAACATCGGAAGGTTTAAAAACCTATTCAAGTCCGGCGTTTAAGCCATATTTGTAGTCAGGTTAAAGCGGGCGTATAATAACGTCCGTGGCTGACTCAGCCGTTGATTGTCATTTTTAAGGGGCACAGACAATGCAGCTATTTCTTCTTACCTTTGGTCTGCTTTTGATTATTATCGCGGCGATGGCGGTAGGTGTTATCGTTCAACGCAAATCAATGGCCAGCAGCTGTGGTGGCCTGGGCTCTGTAGGCATAGAAAAAGCCTGTGACTGCGACGACCCGTGCGACAAGCGTAAAAAGCGCATGGCCAAAGAGCAAGCCTGGAAAGAGAATCAGATTCTTTAATGCCGATAAAAAAACCGCTTAAGTTAGCGGTTTTTTTGTGTCTGCAATGCTTAGCCCAAAATAATATGGGGTACAAAGCGCGAGGTGTCCTTGGTAATGGGGCCATTATCCTCACGAATAGTCAGGCCACAGCTTTTATGACCCACCACCCAGGAGCCTATCAAGGTGTGGTTGCCGGCAAATACGGGCAGAGGCGCTAAGGCCTGGGTAATAAAGCCCTCACCGCCGTAGCTGCCACCCTGATGAACGCGACCCTTGCTGGGGTGTACCCAGGTGATGTTTTCTCCCTCACGGCTAAATAAGGGTTTGCTGACATAGCCTTGTTCGAGCCCTTCGCCTTCTTCCCCGGCAAAATAGCTGGGCAGTAAATTGGGATGCCCGGGGTACATTTGCCAAAGCAGCGGTAAAATCGCCTTATTCGAGAGCACAGCCTTCCACGGCGGCTCCACAAATAGGGTATCCGTGCTTAACAGCTGTGGCGCGAATTCATCAAAAAACAGCTCTTCCCAGGGGTAAAGTTTAAATAACTGGGAGATTGGCGTGTCATCAAGGTCGGTAAGCTGGCCCTTCGCGTCTATGCCTATGTCCTCAATGGCCATTCTTATGGTCGGCATACCCCCCTGATAGGCGCAGTCTTGCAAATAGGCGACCGTGCCCTTGTCTTCCAGCGAATCGCGGCTGTGAACAAGGTGGATGGCATCCAGGTTGCTGAAGTGGTTAAAGCGGCTGATCAAGGCTTCTTGGATGCTGTTGAATTGGTCAGCACGCCTTGGCAGTACGCCCCTGTCTACCTGTTGCTCCAGCCATAGCCATTGGAAAAAACCCGCCTCGTAGATGGAGGTGGGGGTGTCGGCATTGTATTCCAGCAGTTTAGCCGGGCCTGTGCCCTGATAACTAAAGTCCATGCGCCCATACAGGCTGGGCTCTTTGTTATGCCAACTGGTGGCGACAAAATCCCAAAAGCGCTCGGGCAGGGCAAACTTCTTTAGCCAGTATTCGTCCCGAACCACCTTATCGACCAATTCCAGGCACATCTGCTCGAGCTCGTTGGTCGGGTCTTCCAGGTCGTTTTCAATTTGCTTCAGGGTAAATTGATAATAGGCGCTCTCGTCCCAATACTTTTCGCCATCGATATTGCAGAACTCAAAGCCGAAGTAATCGGCCTGAGCGGCCAAGTCTGACCGCTCAGTGATGGGTTGGCGAAACATCTAACCACCAAAGCTGCTGCGAGATGCGGCGCGACGACCAAAACCACCGCGTGAACTGGTGACGGTTTTAGGCTTGCTTGAGTAGTGGATTTGCGATTTCTTCACCATGGTGGTGCCGCGGTTATTAACCGAGCCTATATAGCCATTGTTGGCATTACGGAAACTGAAAAAGTCATCGCGGGAGCGATACAGGGGCTTGGCGCCCGAGTAGTAGCTACCGCCCAGATAGGCGTACTTTTTACGCTTTTTCTTTTTCATCAGGTCGAGGCCTTCATCGACCGCCTCGGCCACCGCGGCTATCATAAAGCCGGCCATAATGGGGCGCCAGATACTGCCTTCCTGTTCGCATTGGTCAAAGCCAAAGTCGTTTTCACACAGGCCTTCGTTGACATACTTAGGCGCTTCCTCGGCGTGGTTGGCCAGGGCTTCCTGGTACTGCGCCTGGCACACGTCTTGCTCGACACCAAAGCTCATACAGTCTTCGGTATCGTTAAAGAGCAGAGCCGACTCGTCCGGATCGCCACAACCGCTAAGCCCTGCGGTGGCACCCAGCATCAGGGTCAGTTTTAATTTACTCGTCCTTTTCATAATCACCGCTCCTTAGTAGGTAATACAAGCGGCGTTAAGAATTCCGGTCGCCAGCGAGGCGATACCTAAAAAGGCTCCGGCGCTCATATGGCCGTTGGCAATTTTTTCAGACAATTTAGGCATATACAGGCGTACTAAGAAAAAGGTAATAAGCTGCATAACACCGGCAATGACACCCCAGATGGCGAAGTCAATAATGGATACCGAGTTCACCGCGGCACTGGCAACCGGCAGGGTAAAGCCAATAAAGGCACCGCTAAAGGCAGTTGCGGCGGCGGCATTGTTTTCCTTCATCAAAGTCCACTCACAGTGGGGGGTGACTAGGGTGTATAAAAACAAAAATGCCAAAACCAACAGGTAGCCAAGGCCAAAATACATCAAAAAGGGAATAAACCCTTGCATGGATTCCATGATCATAATTGCTGCTCTCACTGAGTCTATTTTATTGTTGTTCCACCGAGGCCGGCTGTACCAGCTCTCGGTGCAATAGCTTATCATCCCCGACATTAAGTTCAATAAGACGTTTTAAATGCGTGGCGCTATCTAAGTCAATGAGGATGCAGCGTAAACCAATATGCGGCTGTTCGATATCGGTGTCGGCTAGGGTAAAGCTCAGTTGCAGTTCTGCCCCTAGGCTGGGGGGGAAGTTCTCTGGGTGGCTGATCAGGGCACCTGTAAGTGAGAGGTCGAGTAACTGGCTGGGGTAGAGATGTTGATGGTCGGTGACTAGAGTGGGGCGTTGAAACAGTACTCGGGTAAAGTGGCGACGCTCGTGCATAAACACTCCTAAAAAGCAGGGTATTTAGTCAGTGTAGTTGGCGACGGGCAATTTTGTCTATGAACAGGGGATACAAAAAAGCCCCATTGCTGGGGCTTTTGCAATTGGTTAATTAACCAATTTTCTTATATTTAATACGCTTAGGTTGTGCGGCATCGGCGCCCAGCGTTTTCTTCAACCAGGCTTCGTACTCTGTGTAGTTACCATCGAAGAAGTTGATCTGACCTTCGTCACGGTAATCCAGAATATGCGTAGCGATACGGTCAAGGAACCAACGGTCGTGCGAGATAACCATCACACAGCCCGGGAATTCTAGAATCGCATTCTCCAGGGCGCGTAGAGTTTCTACGTCCAGGTCGTTGGTAGGCTCATCCAGTAGCAAGACGTTGCCGCCGGCTTTAAGCAGCTTGGCAAGGTGTAAACGGTTACGCTCACCACCTGATAGGTCTTTTACAAACTTCTGCTGGTCATTGCCTTTAAAGTTAAAGCGACCCACGTAGGCACGGCTTGGGAATTCGAAGTTACCCACTTTTAGCACGTCCTGACCGTCAGCGATTTCTTCAAATACGGTTTTGCTATCGTCCATATTGCCACGGAACTGATCCACTGTGGCCAGCTCTACGGTTTCACCAATAGTGATTTCACCGCTATCCGGCTGCTCATCGCCGCTTAGCATCTTAAACAGGGTTGATTTACCGGCACCGTTAGCACCGATAATGCCGACGATGGCACCCTTAGGCACGGTGAATTCCAGGTTGTCGATCAACTGACGATCGCCAAAGCTCTTGTTCAGACCTTTAACCTCGATTACCTGATCGCCCAGGCGTGGACCCGGTGGAATAAATAGTTCATTGGTTTCGTTACGCTTTTGGTAATCGCTTTGCTGTAGCTCGGCAAACTGGGCCATACGCGCTTTAGACTTGGCCTGACGACCTTTAGGGTTTGAACGCACCCACTCAAGCTCTTGGGCAATTGATTTCTGGCGTGCTTTTTCCGCTTTTTGCTCTTGCTTCAAACGGGCATCTTTTTGCTCTAGCCAAGAAGAGTAGTTGCCTTCCCATGGAATACCTTCACCACGGTCAAGCTCAAGGATCCAACCAGCAACGTTATCAAGGAAGTAACGGTCGTGGGTTACCGCCACTACTGTGCCTTCGTAATCATGCAGGAAGCGCTCCAACCAGGCCACAGATTCTGCATCCAGGTGGTTGGTCGGTTCGTCGAGAATAAGCATGTCTGGCTTTTCAAGTAGCAAACGACAAATCGCCACACGGCGTCGCTCACCACCGGAAAGATGTTCAACTTTTGCATCCCATGCAGGTAGACGAAGGGCATCGGCGGCACGCTCTAGAGCGTTGTCCAGGTTATGACCGTCATGTGCCTGGATAATGGCTTCAAGTTCGCCTTGCTCTTTGGCTAGGGCATCAAAGTCCGCATCTTCCATGGCGTATTCGGCATATACCTCATCAAGGCGGGTCAGGGCGTTTTTAACTTCACTTACCGCTTCTTCAACCACTTCACGCACGGTTTTGCTTTCATCAAGTACCGGCTCCTGTGGCAGGTAACCAATTTTCACGCCCGGTTGAGGGTGAGCCTCACCTTCAAAATCTTTATCAACGCCGGCCATGATACGTAACAGGCTAGATTTACCCGAGCCGTTTAGACCAAGTACACCAATTTTTGCGCCAGGGAAAAAGTGCAGAGAAATGTCTTTTAGGATGGTGCGCTTAGGCGGCACAACCTTAGACACTCGACTCATCGAGAAAATAAACTTATCAGGTAAAACCATGAAAGGAACCTTTGCAATATGACTAAAATTATCAGCCGCTATTGTAGAGTCTCTAGGGTAAAAGCGTCAACGAAAGGCCACGTTTTTAGCCGCTTAATTTGCCAGTAGAATGCCGACGCCGGCTAGAGCTAAAACGCCGCCGAGGATCATGTTTGCGCTCACCGGCTCACGTTTAAAAAAGCCGAAGGTCATCACCATCAACGGGGCGGTGGCAAAGAGGGTTTGCGCTATGGCCGGGTCGGTGTATTTTACCGACGCTAACTGCAGCCACAGGCCGATAAAGGTGCCGAAGAATACCGCCACCAACAACCAATGCTTCTTATCTATGCCTTTTAAGCGGATTGCCTGATACAGGTCCGGGTGTTTGATCAGCGCCACCACCAAAGCCACGGTGAGGGTGCCCGATACCAGACGTATCATCGCCGCCCACAAACTACTCATTGACTCTAGGTTCATTGCTCCTTTGGACATCACCATGCCGGTGGCCTGGCACAGTGCCGCCAGCAGTGCTAAGGATACGCCGATTACATAATGACGCTTATCCAGGCTTGGTAAGGCATGCTGTGGCCGAATGGCAATCACCACCCCGACCGTGGTGACGATAATACCGACCCAAGCCAGTGTGGACAGGTAGTGTCCCAGCAACAGGATATTGAGTATGCCTGCCAAGGCGGGGGCAAGTGACTCTATGATCAGGGTACGCGCCGGACCAATATTGCGCAGGGCGCCAAAGTAGGCGCTGTCGCCGATGGCAATGCCAATAATGCCGCCGGCAATCAGCCAACCCCAGGCGGCTACTTGCTGCGGGATGTTAGAGTCAGCGGTGATAACAATTGCTGCGACCATCATCAGTGACGCCAGCAAGCCCTTGCTGACATTGAGCTGTAAGGGTGAAAGGTGATGGCTAAAGGTTTTGTAGAGCAGGGTTGAAAATGCCCAGACAATGGCGGCACAGATTGCTGCTAATTCTCCTAATCCCACCTTGGGTCCCTTATACTTAATTCGACGCGCGGCATTATGGCAAGGGAGAGCCGCGCTGTAAAATTTATATGGACGTCTAAACATCTAGAGGTTGATATTTCCAGTGGGAGGGTCATAATAGCCCTTCTAATATTTGCATTGGAGTTCACTATGCCTATTACGGTTCAGGATGCGTTGCCAGCGATTTCGCAATTGCGCCAAGAAAATGTCTTTGTGATGCCGAAAAGTCGTGCCAGCACGCAGGAGATCAGGCCCATGCGTTTGGCCATATTGAACCTGATGCCGAATAAGGTAGAAACGGAAGTGCAGTTTATTCGTTTGCTGGCCAATACCCCCTTGCAGGTCAATGTAGACTTACTGCGTCTTGATACCCATAGATCCAGCGCCAACTCCGAGCAGCACCTGGACATGTTTTATCGCTATTTCAGCGACGTAAAAGACACTAACTATGATGCGGTGATCATCACAGGCGCGCCGCTGGCCCATCTTGAATATGATGAGGTAGGCTATTGGCAGGAATTACAGGAGTTTTTCGAGTGGGCCGAGCATCATGTCACCTCGACCCTGTTTAGCTGTTGGGCCGCTCATGCCGGTTTATATCATCACTATGGTTTGAAACGTGAACTCCAGGCCAACAAACTATGCGGTGTGTTTGAACACCAGTGTTATTTCGACCACGGCGCGCTCACCCGCGGTTTTGACGATCGTTTCTTGGTGCCACACTCGCGCTATGGTCATATCGACATCAATAAAATTGCCGCGCGCGAAGATCTCGTGGTGCTTGCCGGCTCAGAGGAAGTGGGTGCCTACTTACTTAAAAACCAAAGCGGCTCGCAGGTGTACCTGACCGGGCACCCGGAATACGACGCCGATACCTTGCAAAAAGAGTATCAACGCGATGTCGACAAGGGCCTGGATGTGGATAAACCGAAAAACTATTTTCCCGAGGATAACCCGGCCTTAAAACCGTCGAAAACCTGGCAAAGCCATGCCTTCTTGTTATTTTCCAATTGGCTAAACTACTACGTGTATCAAACCACGCCCTATGATATTAATCTGGTGAGCCAGGATGTAAGGACAGATAATTATGCCGAATAAACGTCACGCCTTCGAAGCGGCCCTCAAACAGCGTATTTTAATTCTCGATGGCGCCATGGGCACCATGATCCAAAAACATAAGTTTGAGGAAAACGACTATCGCGGCGAGCGCTTTAAAGACTGGCATGTGCTGGTAAAGGGCAACAACGATTTGTTAAGCCTGACGCAACCCGAGGTGATCGCGCAAATCCATCGCGAATACCTTGAGGCCGGTGCGGATATTATAGAAACCAACACCTTTAACGCCACCACCATTTCCATGGAAGACTACGACATGGCAAGCCTTAGCCGCGAGATTAATCTCGAGTCGGCGCGCTTGGCCCGTAAGGTGGCCGATGAATTTACCGCCAAGGAGCCGAATAAACCGCGCTACGTGGCTGGTGTGCTTGGGCCCACGTCCAAGACCTGCTCTATCTCGCCGGATGTAAACGACCCGGGTTATCGTAATATCACCTTCGATAAACTGGTTGAGGCCTATATCGAGTCAACTTTGGCGCTGATGGAAGGCGGTGCCGACCTGATCTTGATCGAAACCATTTTTGATACCCTCAATGCCAAGGCCGCGGCCTTTGCGGTGGAAGAAGCCTTCGAGCAGGCCGGCACCAGTTTGCCTGTGATGATCTCCGGCACCATTACCGATGCCTCGGGCCGCACCCTGTCGGGACAAACCACAGAGGCTTTCTATAACTCCATTCGTCATATTAAGCCGCTTTCCATCGGCCTTAATTGCGCCTTAGGCCCGGATCTGCTGCGCCAGTACGTGGAGGAGCTATCCACCGTATGTGAAACCTTTACCTCGGTGCACCCCAATGCCGGTTTGCCCAACGAGTTCGGCGAGTACGATCTGGAAGCCGAAGAAATGGCCCAGGAGATCATCGACTGGGGCGAGCAGGGCTTTATCAATATCGTTGGTGGCTGCTGTGGTACCACGCCCGAGCATATTAAAGCTTTTAGCGACGGCTTAAAGAACACCGCACCACGAGCGCTCCCCGAGCTGCCGGTGCGCATGCGTCTCAGTGGCCTTGAAGCCTGTAACTTGAATTAAGGGGCTATCAACTATGACCAATACAGCCATTTTTACCAATGTCGGTGAGCGTACCAATGTCACCGGCTCGGCGCGTTTTAAGCGCCTGATCATGGAAGAAGACTATGAAACCGCCCTGGATGTGGCCCGCGAACAAGTAGAAAGCGGCGCCCAGGTGATTGATATCAACATGGACGAAGCCATGTTGGACTCCAAGGCGGCAATGGTGAAGTTTTTGAACCTGATCGCCTCGGAGCCGGATATCTCCAAGGTGCCGATCATGGTCGACTCCTCCAAGTGGGAGGTGATTGAAGCGGGCCTTAAATGTATTCAAGGCAAGGCCATTGTGAACTCCATTTCCCTTAAAGAAGGGGAAGAGCCGTTCCGTCATCAGGCAAAAATCCTGAAGCGCTTTGGCGCCGCCGTGGTGGTCATGGCCTTTGATGAAACCGGCCAGGCGGAAACCGCAGACCGTAAGTTTGCAATCTGTGAGCGCTCCTACCGTATTTTGGTAGACGAGCTCGGCTTCCCGCCGGAAGACATTATTTTCGACCCCAATATTTTCGCCGTGGCCACGGGCATCGAAGAGCACGATAACTACGCCGTTGAATTTATAGAGGGCACCCGCCGCATCAAAGAAAACCTGCCGTACTGTAAGGTGTCCGGCGGGGTGTCGAATGTGTCCTTCTCATTCCGTGGTAATAATCCGGTGCGCGAAGCCATTCACTCGGTGTTCTTGTATCACGCCATCCAAGCGGGTATGGACATGGGCATAGTTAATGCCGGCCAGCTGGCGGTGTATGACGATATTCCCGAAGAGCTACGCAATGCGGTTGAGGATGTGATCCTCAATAAAGACCCGGGTGCGGGCGAGCGCTTGGTTGAGCTGGCGCCCAAATACTCGGGCATGGCTCAGGCCGAGAAGGTGGAAGACCTGGAATGGCGCTCCTGGCCGGTGGAAAAACGCCTGGAGCACGCCCTGGTTAAGGGCATCACCGATTACATCGAAGAAGACACAGAGGCCTGTCGCCAGCAATTTGCCAAGCCCATTGAGGTGATCGAAGGGCCGCTGATGGATGGCATGAATGTGGTCGGTGACCTCTTTGGTGCCGGTAAGATGTTCTTGCCTCAGGTGGTCAAGTCGGCGCGGGTTATGAAGCGCGCCGTGGCTTACCTCGACCCCTATATTGAAGCCGAAAAGGAAGAAGGGCAGACCAACGGTAAAATTATTATGGCCACGGTAAAGGGCGATGTGCACGACATAGGCAAAAACATCGTCGGCGTGGTGCTGCAATGTAATAACTATGAGGTGATAGACCTGGGAGTGATGGTGCCGGCGGAGAAAATTCTGCAAACCGCCATCGATGAAAACGCCGATATCATAGGTTTATCCGGCCTTATTACCCCATCCCTTGACGAGATGGTGCATGTGGCCAAGGAAATGACCCGTCGCGGCTTTGAGATACCGCTGCTGATTGGTGGTGCCACTACCTCCAAGGCGCACACCGCGGTGAAAATTGAGCCTCAATACGACAAGGGTGTGATCTATGTGAATAACGCCAGCCGCGCCGTGGGCGTGGCCTCCAGCCTGTTGAGTAAAACCGCCAAGGCGGACTTTGTGGCTAAAACCAAGGTCGAGTACGAAAAAGTGCGTGAGCAACAGGCGCGTAAGAAACCGCGCTCCAAGCCCATTGGTTTACAGCAGGCACGGGCCAACCATGCCAAGCTGGACTGGCAAAACTATGTGCCACCGGTTCCCAGTAAGCTGGGCGTGCAGGAGTTCCACGATGTGGCCATAGACACCTTGCGTCACTATATCGACTGGACCCCGTTTTTTATGACCTGGTCGCTGGCGGGCAAGTATCCACGCATTCTCAATGACGAGGTGGTGGGTGAGCAGGCGCAGTCGCTGTTTGCCGATGCCAATGCCATGCTCGATAAGTTTGCCCGTGAGCGCAGTATACAGCCCAAGGGGGTGATAGGTTTGTTCCCGGCCAACCGCGTCGGCGACGACATCGAAATTTACGCCGATGAAACCCGCTCTCAGGTGCTGCTGCGTTCCTGTCAGTTGCGTCAGCAAACCGAGAAAAAGGGCTTTGCCAACTATTGTTTAGCCGATTATGTGGCGCCGAAAGGCACGCCGGATTACTTTGGCGCCTTTGCCGTCACCGGCGGCTTGGAAGAAGACGCCCTGGCCGATGCCTTTGATGCCCAAGGTGATGACTACAATAAGATCATGGTCAAGGCCGTGGCCGACCGTCTCGCCGAAGCCTTTGCCGAGTATCTGCATGAGCAGGTGCGTAAGGTACATTGGGGCTACGCTACGGATGAAGCGCTCAGCAATGATGAGCTAATTCGTGAAAATTATCAGGGTATTCGCCCGGCGCCCGGTTATCCGGCCTGCCCGGAGCACACGGAGAAGTCGAAGATCTGGGACTTGCTGAACGTCGAAGAGCGCATCGGCATGAAGCTGACTTCGTCTTATGCCATGTGGCCGGGGGCGGCTGTGTCGGGCTGGTATTTCAGCCATCCTGATTCCAAGTACTTCGCCGTGGCGGGCATTCAGCGCGATCAGGTTGAGGACTACGCTGAGCGTCAGGGCATGACGCTGGACGAAGCGCACAGATGGCTCGGGCCTAATCTGGGCTACGACTATTAGGATGATTCACATCGAATAAAGAAAGGCGGCTTAGGTCGCCTTTTTTTATGCGTTCAATCAACCCCGAACAATTTTTAACAACCCCAGAACTTGGGCATTAATATTTTTATGATACAGTAAGTTATCGAATAACAAGGATAAGTAGTGCGGATCAGTGAAAGATACTTTTAATGCCACCGATGCCGATAAGGCCCATTTCTTACGTGTATTTGCCGCGATCGGCGCCTGTACTTCCTTGATAATGGCCATTAACAGTTACCTCGATGGCTACCTGTTGCTTAGCCTGCTGTTGGCCAGCGCCGTGCTGGTGTTTGCCTTGCCCTTTGTGATAACAAAGCATGATGCCTTTATTGCTGTGCTTATGTTGTATTCCCTTTACGCGCTGATGTCGTACCTGGTGGTATCCGGAGGCAGCCATGGTACCGGGCCCTTGTGGTTATTTATTGTCTCGCCGGTGACCTTCTTCATTCGCGGTTTAAAGCAAGGGGCGGTGGACCTTATTTTACTGGCCGTGGTGGTTTTGCTGTTGTTTATCTTTACGCCCAACCTTGGCTTGTATCAATACGATAATTACCATTTTCCCGCTCGTGTGATGCTGTGCTTTGCCATTCTCTGTGCGCTGGCTGGCTTTTATGAGTATTACCGCAATAAATACAGCCGGGCGTTAATGCAACAGTTGCAGATTAATGAGCAACTGGCGCGCACCGATGCCATGACCGGGCTCAGCAACCGCCGTTATGCTCTGGAATGTCTGACTCAGCCTGGTTTCGGCGCCGGTGCCGTGTATATGTTGCTTGATGCCGATAATTTTAAGCAGATCAATGATGGCTATGGTCATCAGGTCGGCGATCAGGTGCTGCGCTTTATCGCCGCGACTCTAAAGGACCATGCCGGGCCCGATGATATTGTCGCTCGTTGGGGCGGTGAAGAGTTTTTGCTGGTGGTGCATAACACCGCGGCGCGCAGTGCCAAACGGGTTGCTACGCAGATAATGCAACATCTGCAGGATAACGCTCTGCACACAGATGGCCATAGCTTGCAAATGACCCTGAGCATAGGTGCTCACCAGCGTCAGTTCGGTGAGAGCATAGATCATTGCCTCAATATTGCCGATAAGCGTTTGTATCTGGCCAAAAGCAGTGGTAAAAACCGAGTCGTATTCGACGACGATGTGGCCATGGATTAGCCCTAGCTGCTGATCCTGAGCGGACAATGGCATACAATAGCCACCATGAATCGCTTCGTGTGAACGCCGTGCTACCAATACAACAAAGCTACCCTCAGCTTATAGAGCAACTCAGTAACCACCCCTTGTGTTTATTACAAGCGCCTCCCGGTGCCGGTAAATCAACCTGGCTGCCGCTGCAATTGCTGCGCGATGGCCACTTTCAGCGCATTATTATGCTTGAGCCCAGGCGCTTAGCGGCGCGCAATATCGCCCAGTTTTTGGCATCGCAACAAAACGAGCGGGTGGGGCAAAGCGTGGGGTTGCGTTTGCGTCAGGAAACCAAGGTGAGTGCTGACACGCGGCTGGAGATCGTCACCGAAGGGGTGTTGACGCGCATGTTGCAAAGTGATCCCGAGTTGAGCGGCGTCGACCTGGTGATCTTCGATGAATTCCATGAGCGTTCACTGGCCGCCGACACGGCCCTGGCCTTTGCCTTGGAAAGCCAGTTGCTGCGCGATGACCTAAAAATTCTGATCATGTCGGCTACTTTGGATGGCGAGCGTTATCAGCAGTTTTTCGATTGTCCCATGGTGTCTGCCGAAGGGCGCAGTTATCCCATAGAGGAAGTGTATGAACCCCTGGCGCAGAGCGAGCGCTGGTTAGAGGCCATGGCGCCGCTGGTGAAGAAGGCTCTGAGCGAACAAGAAGGCAGTGTGTTGGTGTTTTTGCCCGGTCAGCGCGAGATCAACCTCGTGGGCGAGCAACTGGCGGATTTACCGGCCGACATTGAGGTGCATAAACTCTATGGTGAGCTGGATAAACAGGCGCAGCAAGAGGCCATTGCCCCGGCACCCGAGGGTAAGCGCAAGGTGGTGTTAACCACCAATGTGGCGGAAACCAGTTTAACCATAGATGGCATTCGCGTGGTGGTGGACAGCGGTAAACGTCGCGCCGCCGAGTTTAATTTAAAAACCGGGGTCACCGAGCTTAAAACCGTGAACATTTCGCGTTCCTCCGCCACCCAAAGGGCCGGACGAGCCGGGCGTTTGCAACCTGGCGTGGTCTATCGCCTTGGTGCCAGGGAGCAGCTTGAACGCCGCGCCAGTCACGATGCCCCCGAGATGCTCACCAGTGATATCAGCCCCTTGTTGTTAGAGGCCAAGCTTTGGGGGGCCAGTCTTGACGAGCTGCAGTTGCTGGATCCGCCAACCCAGGCGCAGCAACAGCAGGCCCAGGTGTTATTACAGATGCTTGAGGTGCTGGAAGGCGATAAATTATCGCCCCAGGCCCACATCATGCACGCCATGGGTACCGAATTGCGCTTTGCCCATCTTTTGTATAAGGCCGAGAAGTTTGAACGCCAGTGGCCGGGTTTTTTACAGTTGGCGGTCCATTTTGTTGCCCTGATGGAAGCGCGTATTAGCACAGCCGCTGAGCTCAGCACGGCGCTTAATGCGCAATTGCATCGCCCCCATCCGGCGTTTCGCCAGCAGCTCAGGTATTGGCAGCAAAGGCTCAAGTTAGCGCCCAGCCAATCTTTGCCCATGTCCTTATTGCCCTTGGTAGTGGCGCTGGCCTACCCGGATCGTCTGGCCAAGCGCCGTGGGCAGGGCATGCTGATGAGTAATGGCGCCGGAGTGCAGGCGTCCGCTGAGCACTGGCTTGATGAAGACTACCTGGCCATTGCCGAGGTGGGTGGCCAAGGCGGCCTACGTATCTTTTCTGCCACCGCTTTTTGCCCCCAGCAATTACAGGAGCAGTTGCCGCATTTATTTAGCGAGCAAGAGGTGTGCGAGTTTAACGACAAAACAGCGCAGTTCACCAATGAAACCCGCTTTAAACTGGGCGCCATTACTTTGCGTAGCCAGCCTTCCTCGCAAGCCATTAGCTCGCAAATGAAATGCCAAGCCTGGCTCGGGTTGTTGCAAAAACAAGGGTGGGCGCTGCTTAAGCATCCGCAGGCGCAACAGTTGCGAACCCGCTTATTGCTGGCAGGCCAGTTAGTGGGCGCACCTTTTACCTACAGCGACGAGCAGAGCTTGCTGGCGGCGGCGCCTACGTGGCTGGCGCCTTATCTGAGTGAGGTGCAGTCATTGGCCCAATTACAGCAACTCGATTACCGTCCGGCCTTGCTAAGTTTGCTGGATTACCCGGCGCAACAGCAACTGGATCAGCAGCTACCGAGCAAGCTGGTGGTGCCTTCGGGGTCGACACATCGCATCCAGTATCAGCTTGACGGCCCGGCTAAACTGAGCGTGCGTATGCAGGAAGTGTATGGCCTTACCGAGAGCCCGAAACTGGCGCAGGGCAAGCTGCCAATTCTTATGGAATTACTGTCGCCGGCACAGCGTCCACTGCAATTAACCCAGGATTTGGCGCAGTTCTGGCAGGGCAGTTATCGTGAGGTGCAAAAGGAAATGAAGGGACGCTATCCGAAGCATTTTTGGCCCGACGATCCTGCGAATGCGCAGGCAACTACTCGGGTAAAGAGCAGAATGTAGTCAAAATCAGGTTTTAATGCGCTCTGACGCGGCGAACTTTCCTTTTTCATTTTTGTGAGTATAGTTAAACGAGTCAATAACTTAAGGTTAGGCCATGGATACGATGATCGCTTTTATGGGCTTACTAATGCTGGTTGTAGTGATCGGCAGTGTGTGCGGGTTAGTCGCGCTCACACAAATAGGTGAGCTTAAGCGTCAACTGGCGCATTTACAACGGCAATTAAAGGCTGCCCCGGGTGCTATGGGCGCAGCTGCCGCTAAGGAAACACCACCCCAGACACCTCCCGAGTCCGCTACCGCGGCTAAAGACTCGGCTGCAAGTGCGACTGCAGGCGAAACTGCCAGTGCGGCTGAGAGTGCTGCCGCAAAAACGGCACAGAGCACGGCAAGTATTACCACTAAGCCTCCTGCAAAGGCTATGGCAAAGCCTTCGGCGGCGACCACGCTTGAGCCTGCCGCCACATCCGTGGCTACTCCAGCAGCGGAGCCGCAGGAAGCGAGCTATCAGGATGCAAACGATTCTATTTTGCCGCCCAAAGACCCGGCAACGCCTGGTTTATGGCAGCGTTTTACTGCTCAATTTAAAGAGCACTGGATGGTGTGGATAGGCGCTCTGGCGTTGGCCTTTGGTGGCATTTTCTTTGTTTCTTATTCTCTTGAGGCGGGGCTCTTGTCGGTCACCGCACGTTTGGTGCTAGGTGCGGCCTTTGGCTTGCTGTTATTGGTCGGTGCCGAATATGTGCACCGTAAATTCTATCGTGACAGCGAGGCGCAATACGCCATGATTGCCTATGTGCCGGCGGCGCTGGCGGCCGGTGGTTATATCAGTTTATTTGCGCTGACCGCCCTGGCGCTGGTGAGTTATAAACTGCTGTCCCCGGGCAGCGCCTTTGTGATGTTGACCTTGGTATCTGTGGCGGCCAGTTGGACGGCGCTGCGTTATGGCCCACTGCTGGCTATTATCGGCATGTTGGGTGCTTATAGCGTGCCTCTGTGGGTCTCGACCGGCTCCTCAAATTACCTTGAACTGGTTATTTTCTTAAGCGTGCTGACCCTGAATTTAACCTTTGTGGTGCGCAAGGTCAGGCGCATGTGGTTGTGGTACAGCATCTGGGCGCTGCACCTGTTATGGCTATTGCTTATTGCCTTGGACATACCGCGTGAACACGCCATGGCCATGGTTGTTTTCGTGCCCATCAGCGTGGTGCTCTTGATTATGATCCCCCGTTTGGGCTTCTCATTTTCGCAACTTGAGCACAGGGTTTGGTCGTTTAAATCTCTGGTGCTGCAAAAGCCGGATCATGCCTTGCTGTTGGTGATCTTTGGCGCCACTGTGCTCTTCTCAAGCGGCCAGGAGATGGCTGTGCTAAGCGTGCAGTTTTGGCTGCTGAGCGCCTTGTTTGCGGTTGCTGCCTTACTTAACACCCGCTGGCAGCTGTGGCCGATACTCAGTGCTGTGTTGCTGGCGCTGCTATTAGATCAGCCTTATCCGATGAACGTTGATTTAAACCATGATGGCCTTTTGATGTTCCACGGAGCGCTGGGGCAGGCGCAAATTGCCATGGTGGCGTTTTTAGTTTACGGCTCTGTGTTTGCCAGTCGTTCCCCCCGGCATATGGGCTTTAGCTTTATAGCCGGTGGCGCCGTGCTGGTGCCCCTGGTATTGGCTTATCTGGCCTTACCGCAAGTCTGGCTGGATGATGTTAAATGGTTCTGGGTAATTGAATTGTTACTGGCCGGCGCCTTCTTGGTCTTTCTTGCCAATCGCACCCGCAACAAGGTGCAGCAGATGATTTACTGGTGTGCCATCAATGCTCACCTGGCCTTTGCGGCGACTTTGGTGTTGGGCACTCATGCCCTGACCTTGGCGCTGGCGCTTCAGGTGGTGTTGATGACTTATCTGAGTAAGCGCTTTGCGCAGCCCATTCCTTTTTGGTTGCTTAAGGCCTTGGTTACTGTAGTGGCGGGGCGCCTCACCATCTTGTGGATTGACCCATCTTATGGCAATGGGCTGAGCGAGCCTTCTTTATGGTTATATCCAAGCGTTGCGGCACTCTTTACCCTAGGTTATCGATTCTTTGCCAGTGAAGGTTTGAAACCTTGGCTGCTGGGCGTGATTTTACACGTGTTGGCACTGTGGGTAAGCGCACTGACCAGCTATGCCCTGGTGGGTCATACCATTCATTTGGAAGACTTGTCGCTGCTCGAAAAGCTGGTGCTGAGCATTAACTGGGGATTACTTGGCTGCGTTTATCTGTATCGTGCCAAAGCGGCGCAAACCATGGCGCAGTACTATACCATTGGTGCTTATCTTCTGCTCGGTGCTGCGGCCTTGTTGCAAAGTCAGCTATGGCTGGAGTACAACCCCTGGTTTGACCGCGTGCCCATGGGCGAGTCTTTGCTGAGCAGTTATGCCTGGTTATACTATTTTGCGCCGGCTGGTATTGGCGCCTGGCTTGGTTATCAACTGCGCCAGTCTCAGGCGAGCTTAAGCCGTGTGCTCTTTGGTGCCACGGGCTTTTACCTCTTTGTTGGTATCAATGCTTTGGTACGGCAATATTGGCAGGGGCCCATTATTGCTCTTTCCATGGGCGTGGAGGATGCGGAGCTCTACAGCTATTCGGTGATCTGGTTACTGCTTGGCGCCGCCTTAGTCGCCGTGAGCTTAACGCTTAACAAGCTGCTCATTCAGCGTGTCGGTGTGGCCTTATTGGCTTTGGTGATCGCCAAGGTGTTCCTGGTCGATATGGCCAACTTAACCGGGTTATTGCGAGCGCTGTCCTTTATCGGTCTTGGCTTGGCTCTGGTTGGTTTAGGGGCGCTGTTTAAGTGGTTGCAGCGCCAGCATATGCCGAGTGAACAGACGTCTGGATAGACAAAATTTACTTTAGCTGGCAATGCTTTCATAATAGCGCCTTGCCAGTTTATCTAAGTGGGTGTTGTGTCTCATCATTCTTTACTGACCGTGGAGCAGTTGCAGTGTCGTTTACAGGAGCGACAAGTGCTCGACGGCATCAGTTTTTCCTTGCAGCAGGGCGAGTTTATCGGTCTGCTCGGCCCCAATGGCGCCGGTAAGTCAAGCTTGCTGCGCTGCATTTATCGCTATTATTCCAGCGCCGTAAATGCCGTACGCCTTGATGGTCGCTGCATTCAAGGTATGGCACCGCGAGCCTTGGCTCAGGATATGGCCGTGGTATTGCAGCAGGCGCCGAGCGATATGTCCTTGACCGTGGTCGATGTGGTGGCCTTGGGTTTGTTGCCCGGCATGGCTCTGTGGCAAAGCCCGGATAGCGAGGCGCTGGCCCGGGTACAGCAAGCCATTGCCGATGTCGGCTTGGCGGCGCAGCAGCAGAAGCAACTGGCGCAACTCTCAGGTGGTGAGCAGCAGCGGGTACACATTGCCCGGGCTCTGGTACAGCGACCTAAGTTATTGATTATGGACGAACCCACCAGTCATTTAGACATAAAATATCAAATCGAACTCATGGAACTGGTGCGCTCGTTAAATTTAACCGTGCTGGCTTCATTTCATGATTTAAATCTCGCTTCGGCCATGTGCGACAAGCTGCTGGTACTCGATGGCGGTAAACTGGTTGCCAATGGCACACCGAAAACGGTGATCACCGAGTCCTTACTGAGTGAGGTGTTTGGCGTCTGTACTCAGGTTGGCGTTCATCCGCAAAACCCAGAGCATTGGCCCCTGGTGCACTATTTCTACGCTGATAGGAGCCAAAAGTCATGATAAATCAGCGTAAAATCGCCATTGTCGCGCTTGTTGTGATCGTGCCGCTGAGCGCCTTATGGGCGCTAAAGCTGGGGGCGGTTAATTTAAGCTGGTCGCAGTTACTGGCTGTGCTTGGCGGCGAGGGCGACCCCCTGTGGCAACAGATTATCTGGCAGCTCAGGGTACCGCGCGTGGCCTTGGCCTTTATGGCCGGAGCCGGGTTGGCTTTAGCCGGCGCCATGCTGCAAACCGTGACCCGCAACCCCTTGGCCGATCCTTATTTGTTTGGTATCTCCTCCGGGGCGGCGCTGGGCGTGGTGGTGGCTATGACTTTGCTTGGCATCAGTGCCGGTATTATGTTGACCCTCAGCGCCTTTGTCGGGGCCATGCTGGCCACCGCCTTGTTGCTATCCGTGGCTTTATCACTGCGCTATATGCAAAATTCCATCATGGTGCTGTGCGGTGTGGCTCTGTCTTTCGGTTTTAGCGCCCTCACCAGTTTATTGCTGTATTTTAGCGAACCCCAGGCGATCAGCGCCGTGGTGTTTTGGACCCTGGGCAGTTTTGCTCGCGCCAATCTCGCCATGCTGTTGCCCATCGCCTTGTTGTTACTGGTTGTGCTGGCACTGGTGGTGCTGCTGCGCCGCGCCCTAAACGCCCTCTTGTTGGGGGATGAAAGTGCTCATACCCTGGGGGTGAATGTGCCCATGCTACGTATTATTATGTTGCTGCTCAGTGCTTTGGTCACCGCCGTATTGGTGAGCGTGTGTGGCGGCATAGGCTTTGTCGGCTTGATGATCCCTCATTTGGTGCGCCTCAGTGGGCGTTTTAGTAGCACCCAAGTCTATCCGTTAAGCTTTGTTTGTGGCGGTCTGTTTATGCTCTGGGTGGATGTCTTGGCCCGTACCTTGATGACCAATCAGGAATTGCCCATAGGGGTGATCACTGCATCTCTTGGCAGCGCCTTTTTCTTTGCTTTGTTATACACACAACAGCGTCAACACCAATAGAGAAATAAGAGCCCCGCAACCAAGCGGGGCTCTCGGGCTCAGTTGCGCTTGGCGCGGCGACGAATGGTCACGAATCCCGCCAGTAACAGCAGCCAATACATGTTGAGCGCGCCACTGCTGATCTTACGCTTAGGTGGCTCAACCACCTCCACCGTCACCTTGGCCGTCGCCTGGGCACCAAACTCATCGGCAATCACATACTCGATGGTGGCGGTACCGCGAAACTCATCCATAGGCGTAAAGTTCAGGCTGTAGTCGGCGTTAATAGTCACCTCTCCCTGTGCACTGCTGGCCTCGACCACTCTAATGGCACGTCCCTCAGGATCGCTGTCGTTGCTAAGCACATTCAGGGTGACCTTGGTGCGATACCAGGTTTCGGCCTCGTCATCATTGGCAATTGGCGCCTGATTGGCGGCTATGTTCACCTGCACCTTGGCACTGTGTGTATTGCCTTGGCTGTCTGTAATGCTGTAGAGCAGGGTATCCATGCCCAGGTACTGACTCGGGGTGCGATAGAGTATTTGATTATCGAGGATTTCCGCCTGACCCAGAGTGCTTTCCACATTGAGTAGTTGCAGCTCGTCGCCATCGGCATCGGTGTCGTTACTGAGCACATCCAATGAGGTATCGCTGTTTTTTGGCACCCGATAGACATCATCATTGGCTATCGGCGCCTGGTTGCCCGACACGCTCAGGGCTATCACTCCGGGGTCGTCTATATAGCCGTTAACCATGCCGTCACCGTCGTTGGCGCCCCCATCTTCAAGAGTGAGTTGCACGCACCAGTGGCCAATATTCAGTCCGCTTTGCCATTGCTTGCTGCCCGGCGCCGGACAATAGCCGCGGCTTCCTAAGGCCGAGGCCACCGCATTACCCTCATCGAGATGTAAGTCCCGCCATTGTGAGGAAACGAACTTGCGGTACTGGGCATTGCCCGGCAGCGGCTGATGCTGGGGCAACACGAGATTGACGCTGCTGCCCTGAGTCGCTAATGCCGACACCACCACGCCATAGAGGGTGCCGACATGGCGCTTGTCTGGATCCGGGCTGAGAGCTTCAGGGTTTAACTGAGCACCGGCCTGGGCACTGTCGGCATAGGGACTGCTGTGCAGGCAGGTTCCCGGCTCACTGGCGAGGATAAAGTCTTGCTCCTGACCCGCCACCGCCGCCATTAGATGGCATGGGCGCAGGGCATCCAGGTGGTCGCTGACGCCATCGCCATCCTGATCGATAAAACCTTCCTCCTGATCCGGCAGTAAGTCACCGTCGCTGTCGCCGTTATCAAGCGGCGGCAAGGTGGCGCGAATATCCAATTGCCCCTGTACTGTGGTGCTCAATGCCGGAGTGCCATTGTCACTGACCGTCACTGTGACCTTATACACCCCCTCGACAAGGGTGTCGGCGGCCAGGGTCGCATCGGCACTGTGGGCATCGCTGAGAGTCAGGGTCGGCTCCAGTTGCCAGGAGTAGGTGTGGCTATCGCCATGATTGGCATCCGTCACCTGGGCATGTAACCGAATGTCCTCATCCAGGCGATACAAGGTGCGGACTTGCTGTCCTTGCTGTACCTTAATGTTAACCGCGGGGGCAAGATTGGCTTCGCTGATGGTGACCTTGTGTTCACCGCGCTCGCCAAGGTTACTTTGCTCCGAGAGGGAGATAAGTATGGTTTCGTCGCCTTCATCCAAGTTGTCATCGTAAATATCCATGCTCAGGGTGCTGTGCTCGGAATGAAATACCAGCTCGCCGTCGACCAGGGAGTGGTCGCTGTTGTCACTGCTACCGCCGACACTGTAGGGCACCACCAAGGGGTAACTGGGCGCAGAGCCGCTCAGGTAGGCATGAACCTTATGACTGCCGCCTTCACTGGCAGTACTGTCGGCAGCGAAACTGATCTGCGGATGGACGCGGACATGCTGAGCTGCAAGTGCGCTGCGGCCCTCATCATCCGTGGCTTGCCAATAGACCTTGTGCTCACCCGAGGTGAAGTACACAGGGTTATCAAGCAACTGAACTGGAATTGACTGCCCAGCGCTGTCTTGTGCCGTGGCGATACCTAAATTCACCTTGGTATAGAGCCCCGTAGCATTTGCTTCCACATCGGCAGGCACCGTCAGTTGCGGCGTACCTGCGGGAAGCTCTCCCGAGAGGGTAAAGTGCACCGTGGCACTGTCTGCAGCTCCGGCTTTGTCGACCACGCGATAGTTTAGTGCCACGGTTTCATTAAGCCCGGCTATGGGGGTATACATCAGGCCATTATCATTGATGCTGACCCCGCCTAGCTCGGCGTTAGCGGAGGTGATGGTCAGTTGATCGTCGGCATCTGGGTCGCTGTCATTGGCTAGAACGTCGAGGAAATAGCTCCCCGAGTCGGCACGGGCCAAGGTAATAACATCATCTTCCGCCACGGGCGCATCGTTTTCGCCGCTGACTGTGATCATTATGCTGGTTGGCTGGCTTTGCAAGCTACCGTCACTGGCGATCAGAGTGACACTGTCCTGGCCATTAAAATTGGCATCCGGCGTATAGCTCAGTGTGATGCCGTTTATAGTGACCTGACCATGTGCCGGCTCGACACTGACGCTTAATTCCACGGCTTGCGGGGTTTCGTCACTAATATCCAGCTCGGCCGTGAGCGTCGTATCTTCCTCTGTGCTCAGGCTGGTGGTATTGATAACAGGTGCCAGGTTCTCATCATCCTTGATGCTAATAATGACTTGTTGCGTTGCGTCCTCGATAGCCCCGCCACTGAGGGAAGTGATATCGACAATAATGGTTTCTTCGTCTTCGGTAAGAGCGTCATCAATGGCGGTAATGGCTATGCCCGCCGAGCTTGTTAAAGCGCCAATGGTAATACTCGGCGAGCGACTGTAATCCGTGTCCACCGCGGCGGTGCCGCTGTAACTTAAGGTGACGAGGATATTTTCCGGCCATTGATTATTCAGGCTATTACCTATGCTGGCGGTGAGCTGCGCCGAGCCGCCGGCTTCGTCTATGCTGCTGGTGTCACTGCTTAGGCTAATGGCTGGTAGGTTGGCATAAATGGCATCGTTCGCCTGGCTGATTGGGGCTGTATAGCTGCTTTGGTTATTTAAGCCATCGGCCAGCACCAGGTTCACCGGCACATCGGCGCTTGCGGCAATATTCTGGCCGCCATCATCAATAGTAAACTCGGCACTGTAGTTACCACCGCCTAAATCGCTAAAGCCGTTTAAGGCATAGCCGTTCACCGTACCCAAAACCAGGCTGGCGCCCGGTTCGGAGGCGTTAATACTGACACTGACCGTATCACCGACCTTATGCGCCGTATCGGCGATACTCAGGGTATTGATGACGGGCCCTGCTAAATCAAGCTGATACGTCTCGCCCCCGGTAAAGGCCGGGGTATAACCGTTGTTGCCATTCCCATTGCCCAGGGCGTCGGTAATATCCGTATTCGCCTTCAGGTCCAAGCGTAAAGTGCCACTGCCCGCCATATTGTTGACCGTAACCGTAACGCTGCTGCCACTGGATGCCGACACCATGGCTAGGGTGCCGCTGGCATCGCCACTGAGGGTGGTCAGGGCGAAATCATCGCTGGAAATATTTTGGACTTGACTGTCAAAGCTTACTAGGTAGCTGATTGCGTGGCATTAGCCGGGGGAGTACCAACCAGTGTAATACCGGTGACTCGCGGCGGTATGGTATCCAAGGCGGTGAGCGCGGTGCTGTTGGCAGTGGCCAAGCCGCCCGATGAAGCCTGCAGGTTAAAGACTTCCGAATCCGCTCCGGCGGGGCTGTAGGTTAATTGCAAGTTGGTGAAGGTGGCCGACCCTGAGCTCGGGGTGATGGAAACCGTGCTGGCATTACCATCAATGTCGCCAGTTGCCGTCATTATGGCGGTGCCTGGGCCATTGACCTCGGCGAGCGTGATACTGGTGCTATAGCCCTGATCCACCACGTTAATTGCATCCACCGCCTGGACTACGGGCACAGTGGTAAAGCTGGTGCTTTGCCATGCGGGTATCGAGGTGGGGGCGGGCTCGGTGCTAAACACCAGTTTAGTGGCCACCACATCGGCAATAACGGCATTGGCGTTGACACTGGGTAGGTCACTGCCAACGCCGTCTTGGTCATTGGCCGTTAACGTAAAGGCTTGTTGGTCGGCGGTGGCGGTATAGGTCAGGCCGCTGAAGGTGGCGATACCACTGCTGGCGCTGGCGCTGGCGTTAGTGAGCACACCGGCCGAGCCTTCGCTCAGGGTAATGGTTTCACTAAAGTCGGTATCCGTATTGCCAAATGCGTCGGAGGCTGTCACAACGGGCTGTGTCATAAGCGCACTGCCCGAGACACTGCCCGCCGGCTGAGTGCTAAAGCGCAGCTGGGTGGCCAAGACCTCTATGGGTGACCCGGTACCATTGTTGATTAGGCTGGTGGCCCCCATGCGTGTACCTGCACCTAAGGTGACATCGGTATCGCCATCAATGCTCAGCAGGTAGGCATGTTTTTCAGTCAGGTTCGTATTGTTATTGAAATAACCGTTGATGGTGTAGGTTTCATTGTCGCCATCGGCAATTGATATATTCAACCCGGAAAATGTGATCACGTCAGCGAGGGCATTGTACACACCAGTGACGTTATTCGCGTCAGGCCCACTTAATCGCCAGGTCACTTTATCACGTTCAGGGTCGCTGGAGGTGCCAGCGACCTGCACCCGGATAGCCGACACAGCCATGGCCAGATTATCGCCACCGCCGCCATCGCTTAAGGTGAAATCGAAGAGGTTAACCGCTTCGCCGCTGGTATCGACCGTGGTGGACAGAGCGACCGGTTCAATTACGCCATCCGCGGCGCTTAAATTACCATCGCTGTTAGCCGCTAACACGGTGACGGTTATATCCTGGTTCGCCGAGGTGCCACCATCGCCGTCGTTGATCGTCACACGTACATTTCGAGCTCCCGTGGTGGGGCTGACTGAGTCGGTATTTTCATAGTTGAGGGCCCGTAACAGGGTTTGTACTCTGGCTGGGGTGGCGTTGGCGTTGAAGTTGGCGGTAAAGTCGTTGCCGGCGGCGATATTATTCGCGAGCGTGCCGATCACTGTCCCCGACACCGACAGATTACTGCCGGCCGTGGGGCCCGACAGGGATACTGCGCCCGAGGTATCGACACTGAGCAGATCCTCGGCGGCATCTTCTCCTGAGGTAATGGTGGCACTGAGGTTACCGCCACTAAAATCCGAGCTGTCAGCGTCGCTGACCGTAGCATTGCTGCCTTGGTCTAGGAGTGTCGCACTGCCGGGGTAAGTATTGAGGCTATCGCCATTTAGGTTGGCGATGCTTGGCGCGCTATTGTAAGGCGTGGTATTGAATTCTATTACGCCAAAAGAAGTTGAGTTTGGTACGCAGTTAGTTCCGGTTACTCTAAATGAGGAGATGTTTGTAGTATTTCCTCCCAAAGTGAGGGTGTGTTGCCCGGTAGTGAATTCCGTGCTGGCGTAAATAGTACTACCTGAGTTATTTGTCACTTCAATACGGCAAGAGTTATAAACATCTAACTTTAGGGAATTTAGATTAAAATTTGTGTAACTAGCTGATTTTGTAAACTCTATGTGCCCTGTAGCCGTAGGGGGAGCAGGGTAGCTTAACGTATAAAGAGACTGGGTCGTGCTGTATTGATGAATATAAGTACCGCTTGGCCCGCTTGCTACTAAGTTACCATTGGCTGAGGTTTCTGTTGTGCCGCATTCCCCATTGGTTGGTAGCTCATCGGGGCAAAAGTCATCGGCAACATAGGTTGCCAGCACATCACTAAAATCCTGCAGAGTCAGGGCATCAAACGGCGATTCACTGTCGATATCGCCCTGAACGATTTCCAACTGCCAGTCGCCACCCTTATCGCTGGCTCCGGTTAGGTCATTTGATGCTGCGATGTCGGCACCGGTATGGGCGCTGAGGAGTTCTATAAACTCAATACCTTGTTCGCCTTGGGCCAGATTACAGTTATAAAAACGAATGTCGGCGCCGGCGCTCAGTTTAGTACCTAGGCGTTTGATATCGGCCACATAATCATTGAGGCTGGTGGCACTGATTTGTTGTTGGCCAACATGAATTTTTCCCTGTGAGCCATGGCTTACCCAATGTAAGGCATCGAGGCTTTTATAAGCAGCCAGCTTGCTATTAAGCTGGGCAAATATCGGCGTCTGATCATCAATTTCTATCACCTCTATGCCCGGTTTTAGGGCCTTGTAAAAAGTGGACTTATCAGGCAGTGAGGCATCTATGATCATTACTTCCTGGCTGAGCTGTCCTGCTTTTAACTCGATTCCAGCGTGGTTTGGCAGGGCAGTGGGGGAGGCGGTTATTGTGCCTTGCATCAGGCTTAAATCTGCCGGTGGCAGCGGCTTTTTGTTGCTTGGCATCTTGCTGGCATCAAAGGTCCTGTGCCTCTCCTGGCCCAGCGTGTGTGATGCCAGTGGCGTGTGCCGCTGTTGTTGCGTACGAATATAACCGCCGTAGGCCCCGGCTAAGGTGGGGAGTGCGCTCAGGCCCAAGGGCATCAGCAAGGCGGCGGCCTTATTGAGTTTAAAATGATGCATAGGTGTCTCCTTGGGGGGCTGTGGCGCAGATCAGGCTGGCTTGTGTGCCCGATGTGTCTTGCCAAAATGCCATGTCACTGTATTTGTTGAATAACTCGGGTGGCAAAATGCTGCGCCTTGGGGTGAATTTGACTTCTTTTTTGACCGTATGCAGGCCTTTGACGCCAATATTGCTATCGAATTCACCCTCTTCATATTCCACATGATTAAAGTCGTGGTCGAACGTAGGCAAGTCTAAAAACTGGTAGAGCAGCTCCATGGTGCGCGCCGGATGCTGGGTAAGTAAGTCGTAATCCACTAGCAATAAGCGCTGCGAATATTCGCCATAGTAGGCTTCTTTCAAGGCCGTCCAGGCACTGCCGAACACCCCCTGATGATGGGCCATGGACTCGCAGCGGGTATATACGGTTTGCCGGCTTTGCGGGGAATACATGCGACTGTAGTCAAAGGGGTTTTTACGATAGATGCACTCAAAGCTGTCCATCACCCAGGCAGGGTTGCGAACACAGCAGATCACCTTAAAATCGTCAAACAGCTCTACCAGCTGATGCATACGTGCCGTCCAGATACGATTGGTATCGAAGATCACCTGCTTATCGGCGTGTTCGCTGTAGTAACTATTCACCAGGCTTTGGCACAGGGCGCGGCGTTTTTGCTCGCTAAAAAAAGGGGCGAACTCACTGCCGGCACCGATTTGCTCTAAACACCCGGCCATCAGTGGGGCCACCGGGCTACTCATGGCGGCATGATAGGCGGGGTTTTGTCTTAATAAACCGGCCAACAGTGTGGAGCCAGAGCGGGGCAAGCCTGAAATAAAATGATACTGCGTCATTGTTGTTGTTCCTACCTTTATAAACGCAAAAGGGTGGCGCCTTTTGACGCCACCGAGTTACTTCCTGTTGATAAAACAGTCTAGCTTCTGGATGGATAAATGCCCTCTAACGCCATGGAGTAATTAACCCCCAGGCTGGGTTGGCTGATATTAAAGGCCTGGCTATTGCCCGGGCTCTGTACCGGGGCGGTGCCGCTGAGGGTGACACCCCCTAGTGCGACCTCGGTGGCGCTGTTGCTGGGGGCATAGATTTTTTCCGGGGTATCACTGCGGCTATCGCCGGCTACGGTCGTTGCAAGTACATAGCCAGCTTGCGGCGTTTCCGTGGTGCCGCCATCCGTAGTGGCGCTCAGGGTTCCCGTTACGCCGTTAAGGTTAGCCTCGGCGGTATGAGCTGGAAGCTCGTTCACCGATAAGATATGTGTTTCCGCACCGCGTTTTTGGCCCATGGTCCAAGGCGTAAGGCCCGGTCCTGAGCCTTGGCTCACCGCTGTTCTGCCACGCAAATCGGGCAGCGCAAAGTTAGTGCGACCGTCACCGCCAAAGTTGGTGCCTACTAACGAGAAGAGCGCAGTGTACTCGGTGATAGGCAGCAATTGCCCATCACAGGTGGCCCAGTTTCTTGGTGCAAAGTTAAAACCAAAGGGCTGAATTTGAGCGATAAAGGGGTCCATGTAGTTGTCCTTATACTTGCTGTTGTAATGGGTGCGGTGGGCGTTGCAGCTGCTCACCGGCATCGAGGTAAATTAATTGTGCTAAACGTTCGGCGCTCATAACGCCTAATTCGCAGGCGACAATATCCAGGCGAATACAACCATCCTGCGTATTGACGACCAGCCCCTGCGTCGAGGAAATCATCACTATGGTGCCCGGTGCCGTGCCATAGCCCGGGTAATCGGCCAGGCTGACTTGAATAAGCTCAACCGCCATACCTTTAATATTGAGCAGCACCCGGCCATAGTGACCGTTATGAGCGCGTGTGAGCGCCTCAATTTGCGCCCCGGTGAGGGCATTAAAATCCAGTGTGATAAATTCCGGCGCAGCACTTGTTTGGTCTGCTTTTTGTCCCTTTGGCGGCAGTGCGACTGTAGCGGTTGTGAGCTGGTGAAAAAGCTGTTCCAGGCTGCTAAGAGCCAGATAAGCGAAGCGCTGAACCAAACTGGCATAAGTATCTTGACCGCCAAGGGGCAGCGGCAGCTGCAGCAGAATGTCGCCACTATCGAAGTGCTCATTCATGACATGCCAGGTCAGGGCACTGTATGTTTCTTGGTTGCGCAGCTGCCAATAGATGGGGTCCCTTCCCCCGTAAGCGGGCAATGGAGACGCATGGCAGTTATAAATTCCTAACCTGTAGTGTTCGAGGACCGGTTGCGGTAATAAATGACTAAAGCCCAGGCACAGGGCAAGATCGGCGTTAAAGTGCGGTAAGTGGCTGGGAATTAAATGCAGCTTCTCCTTGCATACCACTTCAAAGGGAATGCCATTGGCTTGCAGCTGATTCAACAGCTGCAGCAAGGGCTCTTGTCTGTGCCCCAATGTTTGCGGGTCCGGGGTGATCACCCCGACAAGCTGCTCAGTGGCAAATAGCGCCTCAATACAGGGCCAGGCAAACAGGCTGCTGGCATACACAAGAGTCCTGGGTTGTTCCTTCATTGCCTATTCCTTAATGACCAAAAAGCCGGGAAGACCGCTTAAACTGTAGTAAAACCTCAGGGTGTCGCCAGAATTTGCCAAGGTGTCATCCGCTTGCGGGTCGCTTGGGATAAAGTTGATGCAGACACTGAGATCTGGAAGCGGATGGGTGATCCCCGAGTCATACAACCCGAGTCGCTCATCGGCGAACAAGCTGATCTGGGTGTACAGACTCAGGGTTTGTTTATTGGCATGCTCGGCGAGCTGAGGCAGAACCAAGGTAGCGGCACCAAGCAGTGCTTGTTGTTCAATCTGGCTAGGAGCTATGGCCCTGAGGCTTTGTGCCGTGATCGACATGACCACGCCGAGCTCGGTGCGTTGTTGGCTAATGGCCCTTAATTTTTCACTGAGTTGTTGGGCACTGAGACCCTCATTGCGCCACTGCTCCACATACTCAAGCTGGGCTATATTGAGCATGGCGTGAACATCGACCTGCTGCGGAATGAGGTAACCATTGTTACTTAACTGCTGAGCAAAATGATGGGCAATGGCGAAGTGTCCTTCCCGACTAAAGCCATGTTGCATGGCCTCGACAATGACCAGATCGAAGAGCATAGGGGCGTTATAAGCACAGGCATCACCACAATACATTTGCTGTATGTATTCTTGCAGCCCCAACTCGGTGATCAGCTTATGCAGTGAGGCGATGGCCCCGGGTTGAATATCGATCAGGGTGATGCGCAACCGCTCGCCGCTTATGCCCTGGCGTTGATAGTGACTCAACAGTGGCAACAATAAAGGAGCAAAGGGGCCGCAGGCGGGATAGGCGATAAAGATTTTTTCCTGGCCGCCACCAAATAAGGCGGTGATAGCCTTGTCTATGGCGCGCATATAGGCGCTCACCCGTAAACCATCTTTAATGGTGTGAATACAGTGATCTGGTGCCATTACCAGGCCGTGTTTACTGATAAACTGTTGGCTGCGTTCGGCTTTAGCAATATCGGCGTGTTGATAAACGGCGTTATAGGCCGTAAAAAGCGAATTAAAAAGCGGGGTAACCAGCTCGCGGCTTGGTTTATGTGCTTGCAAAATGGTGGCAGCGGTGCCGGCGTTAAGTGTTTGGAGTTCTTTTTTTGTAAGTGTTGGTAAAACTTGGGTGCTGAGCTGTTGCTTTAGTAAACTACGTTGTTGCTGGTGGGCAAACAAGCCGGCAACGCTGCCGTCACAAAGGTGAGTTTGGTTGCAATTGGCTATGGATTGTTGATCTTTATAGGCGTGCATGACAAGGTTCCGTTTATTGCCCTTTAGTCAAGCCTAGTCGCGAGTTGTGGGATTGCCACTATTTGTAATCAGATGAAATATTTCACTTAATAATAAAGACTTAGTTCTCTCAACTTTGATGCTCGACGTTCTTATATTGGCGACGGGAGATAAGTTGGGCATCTTGGTCATTGCAATATTGTCAGTATTCTCGCAAGTAAAAATGTGCGTTGTGAATGGGTATAATGGGTGCGGTATAGAGCCGACAGGCATAAACATTAAAACGAGCCCCTGTCGGGGTGTGATAATCGTACCTTGATATCAGTAATCTAATTTAGTTCATGGAGTCGTGGCATGACGGATAAAAATGCGCAGCATCAAAAGCGCCAACAAAAAGTAAAGGCCGAAGTGGATAAGCGTATTGAGCAGGCGCAGACGGAGCAGGGCATATTGCAGGTGATCACCGGCAATGGCAAGGGCAAGTCGACCTCCGGCTTTGGTACCGTGGCACGCTGTGTCGGTCATGGGCAAAAAGCGGCGGTAGTACAGTTTATTAAAGGTCTTTGGGAGTGTGGCGAGCGCAACCTGCTGGAGCAGGTGGGTGTGCCCTTCGCGGTAATGAAAACCGGCTTTACCTGGGAAACGCAAAACCGTGAGGCCGACACTCAGGCGGCGCAGGCAACCTGGCAACAGGCCAAGCAATTTCTCGCCGACGAGAGCCTAGATCTGGTCCTGCTCGATGAGCTCACTTATATGCTGACCTATGACTATATCGATTTAGACGAGGTACTGGAGGCGCTGGCAAATCGACCGAAAATGCAATCTGTGATCGTCACCGGGCGTGGTGCCCACCGTCGTTTAGTGGAGCTTGCCGACACCGTCAGTGAGGTGCGCAATGTGAAACACGCCTTCGATGCCGGGATTAAGGCACGCGCAGGGTTTGATTACTAATGGGCATCTCTCGCTGGTTAGCGACCTTTACGGCGCTCTTTTTTGCCAGTGTGGCTGCAAGTGCGGGTGCAAGTGCGGCTGCAAGTGAAGAGCCTACGGCGGTACAGCAGCGTATTGTCGCCCTCTCTCCCCATATAGTGGAAAACCTCTATGCCATAGGCGCCGGCGAGCATCTAGTGGCCAGCGTCGATCATGCTGACTACCCGGAGCAGGCCAAGGCCTTGCCTCGTGTTGGCGGCTATTACGGGGTGCAAATAGAGAAAATATTGGCATTAAAACCCACCTTGGTAGTGGTGTGGCAAGGCGGCAATAAGGCCGCCGATGTGGAAACCCTGGAACGCTTAGGGGTGCCCTTGTATATCAGTAATATACAAGGGGTGGAGGACATTGCCACCGAGTTGCGACAACTAGGAAAGCTCACCGGTAATGTGGCCCAGAGCGAGCGGGTGGCCGCACAATTTGAGCAAGGTTATCAGCGCTTGCAACAAGATTATCGGCGCAGTGAGGGGCAAAAGCCCAAGGTGTTTTATCAACTTTGGTCGGCGCCCATGATGACGGTCAATAACAACACCTTGATTGGCAAGGCGATTACCCTGTGTGGCGGCGAGAATGCCTTCGCCGATAACAGCACCGACTATCCGCAGATCAGTGTCGAAAATGTCGCTCTGGCGCAGCCGGATATTATTGTTTTAAGCAGTGAAAAAAATGCCGCCGAACAAACCCAGCAGTGGCAACAATGGGGCATGATCCCGGCGGTACAAAATAAGGCGATCCGCGCCATCGACGCCGATTTGCTGCATCGCTACAGCACCCGAATACTCGATGGCATTAGCAAACTATGCCTGGCTATTAATTCGTAATAAGGTGTTTTTAGCTTTTTCAGTTTCTTACAAGCCCAGCCCAACACGCTGGGCTTTTTTGTTTTCCTCCTCCTGGCAAGCCTCTGCACCTGTCTTTTTGCTCGAATAAAATCGATCCTTTGTGCATCCGCGAAAATTATTTATACTGTATTTATATACAGTATTTTGAGGTGATGTGGATGAACACAACTTTAGCAGCGATGCACCATCAAGGACTGATCTTCAGCGCCAATCAAGACCGGGGCGCTGAGCAGCAAGAAAGCGAGGCGGTGCTTAGCAGTGGTTTTTCGGCCCTGGATCGGCTGCTTGGTGGCGGCTGGCCGCAGAGCGGGGTGATCCACCTTAGCAGCGAGCCGGCCATAGGCGAATTTGCCCTGCTACAGGGGGCGTTGGTGAAGGCGCGCGAGCAAGGCCTGGTGGTGCTCATTAATCCGCCGGCAGAGCCCTGTATCCAATGGTTGCTTGCCCAAGGTGTTGCTCCTGCCCGCTTACTGATTTTACGCCCGCAAAGTACGGCGCATGCGCTGTGGGCCGCAGAGCAATGCTGTCGCAGCAGCAGTTGTGCCCTAGTGTGGCTGTGGCATCAGGGTCTGTCGTTTACTCAGGCGCGGCGCTTTAGCCTGGCGTGTCAGCAATCACAGGCGCTTTTGGTGCTTGTGGATTATCAGTGTCAAAGCTCGGCCTTACCGGTGCAAATCAGTATGCGATTGCAACAGCGGCAACAAGGCTTGCAGCTTGTTTTATTGCGTCAGCAAGGGCGTTTTGCCCGTGGCGAGGTGACCTTGAGTAAGGTGCAGCTCTGGCCCTTTCTCCGCCATAGCCACAAACAAATGGCGTCATCTTTGACACAGCTGCAACCGGCTGCCCAGCATTACGAGGTAGGGTAAATGTATTTGGCTGTGTATTGTGCGCACTTGCAATTGCAGCGTCGGCAGTTGCAGGAGCCTGCGGTCTTGGTGGCCAAAGAGCATGTGGTGCAAGTAAATGCTGCGGCGCAGCGTCTGGGTGTGCGCTTGGGTATGGGCCTGGCCAGTGCCGCGGCGCTGTGCGCCACCTTACAAGTGTATCCCTACGAGCCTGAGCTGGAGCGGCAATTATTGCAGGAGCTCGCGGCGCACTGCTATCAAGTCTGTGGCGACATCATCCTGGCCGGCAGTGATTGTTTGATTGTGGTGGCCACCAGTATGCGGGCTCTCTATCCCAGTACAGAGCAGCTTTTTGGCGCCTTAGCGCCGGTCATTCGTGCCTTTGTGCCGCATTTTTACTATGCCTCGGGAGAGAGCATGGAGGTGGCGGAGCTCTTGGCCCGCGAGCAACGAAACTTTATCAGTGATGAGGCAAGCGTCTGTCGCCAGCATCTGGCCCGCGTTGAGGTGACGGATCTCTTACTCGCAGTCGAACATAAACAGCAATTGGCGCGCTTAGGAATTGAGCGGGTCGAGCAGCTCCTAGCCCTGCCCATGAATCAGCTGCGCCAGCGCTTTCATTATGAGGTGGTGGATTATTTAACCCGTCTACAGGGGCAACTGCCCCATGCGGGCCTTGCGAAAAAGTCCGGGTATTATCGCTTTTACCAGCCAACCCAGAGCTTTAGTGAAAGCCGGGAGCTGAATTTTGAAATCGATAACTGTGAGCGTCTGTTGCGGCCCTTAACTCAGTTGTGTGAGTGTTTGTGTCGTTATCTGCGCCAGCATCAATTGCATACTCAACGCCTGGTTTTTAGTCTTTTTTTTCGCGAGCAAGTGGCACTGGAACTCTGCTTAGACAGTGTTGAGCCACAAGGACAGCTGGCTCCTTGGCAGGCCTTACTGGAAATTAAGCTGGCGGCTTTAGTGCTGCCGGCGCCGGTCATTGCCATACGTTTGCAGTGCGAGGAATTTGTCAGCGCCGACGGTCACAGCGAAAACCTTTTTGCCAAGCGCCAGCAGGGGCTGGCAAAGCAACAACTGCTGAGTTTGCTTAACGCCCGTTTAGGGCCGCAGCATTGCTATCGTCTGCAACCGGGGCGGGCGCATATCCCCGAATTTACTCAGGTGCAGGAGGCCACCTTGCATCCTTATCAAGATGGGCTGCCCGCATCACCGCAGGCCCTCTTGCGACCCAACTTTATGATCGAACCCGTCCCCTTACAGGAGCAACTTTGTTTACTGCGCGGCCCGGAGCGGATCCAAAGTCATTGGTGGCAGCAAGCGCAGTTAGAGCGCGATTACTATATCGGTGAAAACAGTCGTGGCCAGTTGTGCTGGGTGTTTAGGGATAAACACAAGGGCTGGTTTATACAGGGGTATTTTGCCTGATGGCCGGCACGTACAGTGAATTATTTTGCCAAAGTAATTTCAGCTTTTTAACCGGGGCCTCACACCCGGAAGAGCTGGTAGGCAGGGCCGCGGAGCTGGGTTACAGCGCCCTGGCCTTATGTGATGAATGTTCGGTGGCGGGGGTGGTCAGGGCCCATAGCCACATCAAGGCGCAGCAATTGCCCATTAAGCTGATCGTTGGTAGTTACCTTTGCTACGAGGAATTAGAGCTGGTGGTGTTGTGCCCCACCAAGTCGGCGTACAGCCAGCTCTGTCGGGTGATCACCAATGCCCGCAGGCGCTGTGAAAAAGGGCGCTATCAACTCAGTGAATGGGATTTAAAAACCCTGAAGGGCTGCATCCTGATCTGGCTCGTACATGGGCGCAGCGAAGCAGCGAAAACGGCGGATAAAGAGTGGGGGCCCTGGTTGCAACGCCATTATGGCGAACAGCTTTACTTAGGTGTGCGCCGTGAGCTCAATGGCTTTGAACCTGAGCAATTGGCCTATATACGCACCCTGAGCGAGCAATGGCAGATAAGCGAAGTGGCGCTCGGTGCCGTGCTAATGCACACGCCGGAGCGCCTGCCTTTACAGCATGTGCTCAGTGCCATTAAGCAAGGGCAAACCGTGTCTTCGCTAGGACAGAGCCTGTTAGCCAATGCCGAGCGGGCTTTGCGCCCTTTGGACAAATTAGCCAAGCTGTTCAGTCCGGCCCAGTTGGCAACCAGTGAGCAGATTGCGCAAAGCTGCGCCTTTAATCTGGATGAGCTCAGTTATCAGTACCCCTATGAACTGGTGCCGCAAGGTCTAAGCGCCAGCGAACATCTTAAATCCCTGGTAGAACAAGGGGCGAGGAAGCGTTTTAAGGGGGTAGCGCCGCCGGCGATCCAAGCTACCATAGACAAAGAGCTCGCGCTTATTGCCGAGCAAGGCTATGAGCCCTTCTTTTTGACTATTCACGATATTGTGCAATTCGCCAAACGCCACGATATCTTGTACCAGGGGCGGGGCTCTGCGGCGAACTCTGTGGTCTGCTATTGCCTGGAGATTACCGCCGTCGACCCCAGACAAATCGATGTTTTGTTCGAGCGCTTTATCTCCAAAGAGCGCAACGAGCCGCCGGATATTGATGTCGACTTTGAACACCAAAGGCGCGAGGAGGTGTTCCAGTATATTTATCAAAAATATGGTCGGCAGCGCGCCGCCCTGGCCGCGACCGTGATCACCTATCGCTTAAAAAGTGCCATGCGCGATGTGGGCAAGGCCCTTGGTTTTAGCGACACTCAGCTTGATTATTACATTAAGCAACTTAACCGCCGCCACGGCGGCGGGCAATGGCAGGCGCAGCTGATCCAACTCGGGCTCGACCCTGAGGCGACCATTAACCAGCACTTTTTCCGTTTGGTGGATGAAATAAAGGGCTTTCCCCGGCACCTGTCACAGCATGTGGGTGGCTTTGTGATCTCCGAAGGACCGCTGCATGAGCTGGTGCCCGTTGAGAATGCCGCCATGCTTGAGCGCACCGTGATCCAGTGGGATAAAGACGATCTGGAGAGTTTAAAACTGCTTAAGGTGGATGTGCTGGCCTTGGGTATGTTGAGCGCTATTCAACGCAGTTTTAAACTTTTGGAAAAGCACTATCAGCACAGTATTAGCATTGCCGATATTACTCGCCTGGGGGATGACCCTCAGGTATATGCCATGTTGCAAAAGGCCGATACCGTGGGCGTGTTTCAAATTGAATCGCGGGCGCAAATGAGCATGCTGCCACGCCTGAAGCCGCGTTGTTATTACGACCTGGTGATCCAAATCGCCATTGTGCGTCCCGGGCCGATTCAAGGGGACATGGTGCATCCCTATTTACGCCGCCGTGACGGCGATGAAGCGGTGGAGTACCCCTCCAAGCAGGTAGAGCAGGTATTAAAGCGCACTTTGGGAGTGCCCATTTTCCAGGAGCAGGTGATCAAGGTGGCCATGGTTGCTGCTGGGTTTAGTGGGGGCGAGGCCGATCAACTGCGCCGCGCCATGGCCAAGTGGAAACGCGACGGCGAGCTGACCCAGTTCAAACAAAAGCTGATCGATGGCATGCTGCAGCGCGGTTATGACTATCAGTTTGCCGAGCGTATCTATCAGCAAATTTGTGGTTTTGGCGAGTATGGCTTTCCCGAGTCCCACTCCGCCAGTTTCGCGGTGTTGGCCTATGTGTCGGCCTATTTAAAATACTACTACCCCGAGGTGTTTTTCTGCGCCTTGGCAAACAGCTTACCCATGGGCTTTTATTCCCTCGACCAATTGGTTCAGGATGCTCGGCGTCACAATATCAACATACTGGCCGTAGACGTAAATCACTCCCTCTGGGAGCATCAAGTCATACGCCAGGGCGAGCATGTTGCCGTGCGTTTGGGTTTTTGCTGTATCAAGGGCTTTAGCGCGGCAAGTGCAGATAAGCTGATTGCGCAGCGCCCTACGTCGGGCTATCGCAGCATTAGCGAGCTTTACCATCATGGTTTACAAGAAGGGGAGCTGGAAACGCTGGCCAGCAGCAACGCCCTGGCGGCCATTGCCAAGGACAGGTTTAACAGCCGCTGGCAAATTATGGATAAACAGCAGCGTTTGCCCCTCTTTGCCGATGATGAAAGCATTATGGAGGAAGAGTCGGTCTTGGCGGCGCCCAGCGGCATCCAGGATACCTTGGAAGACTACGCTAGTATGGGCGTTAATATGGGAGCGCATCCATTAACCTATTTACGTCAACAAGGCTTGTTTAGCAATGCTAAGAAAGCCAGCGAATTAAGCCAATGCCGTAATGGCGCCAGTGTCACCATTGCCGGTTTGGTCACCGGGCGTCAGTCGCCGGGCAGTGCCGCGGGGGTGACCTTTTTAACCCTGGAAGATGACACTGGCAATATCAATGTGGTGGTGTGGCTGGCCACCGCCAAGGCGCAGCAAAAAGCGTTTTTAACGGCTCGCCTGCTGGAGGTTAAAGGTGTGGTGGAGCATCATAAAGGGGTGGTGCATGTGATTGCTGGGCGTTTAATCGACCACAGTGATAAATTACCGGCTTTAATTCTAAAGAGTCGATTTTTTCATTAGTAATAAAAATGGCTTTCGGTTTATTTATTTTAAATTTTTATGTATTAGATAAAAAAATATCATTTTTTTAGGGCTGTGAAAAAAATTCAATCCCTGTTTAAATAAGCTCAACCTTAGCCAATAGGCAAACGCGCCGTTTAAGCGTACAATAGCGGCCTTTCATATCGACAATCACGTTGCACCTAGGAGACAGCATGTTAGAACGTAACATGAACATTGCAGACTTTGACCCAGAATTAGCTAATGCGATGAACGCAGAAGTAGCTCGCCAAGAAGAGCACATCGAGCTTATCGCATCAGAAAACTACTGTAGCCCTCGCGTACTTGAAGCACAGGGTTCACAGCTAACTAACAAATATGCAGAAGGCTACCCGGGTAAGCGTTACTACGGTGGTTGTGAGCATGTTGACGTGGTTGAGCAACTGGCTATTGACCGTGCGAACGAGCTATTCGGTACCGAGTATGCAAACGTACAGCCGCACGCGGGTTCACAAGCAAACGCCGCTGTTTTCCAAGCGCTTCTTCAGCCGCACGATACCGTACTAGGCATGAGCCTGGCACACGGTGGTCACTTGACTCACGGTGCACACGTAAACTTCTCAGGTAAAATGTACAACGCTATTCAGTACGGCCTAAACGAAGCAACCGGTGAAATTGATTACGATCAGGTTGAAGCGCTAGCGCTTGAGCACAAGCCAAAAATGATCATCGGTGGTTTCTCTGCTTACTCAGGTATCGTTGACTGGAAACGTTTCCGTGAAATCGCTGACAAAGTAGGTGCTTACCTGTTTGTTGATATGGCTCACGTTGCTGGCCTTATCGCCGCTGGTGTATACCCAAGCCCAGTGCCTTACGCGCACGTGGTAACAACCACTACGCACAAGACGCTTGCTGGTCCTCGTGGTGGTCTAATCGTTTCTAACTGTGGTGACGAAGAGATCTACAAAAAGCTAAACAGCGCCGTATTCCCAGGTGGCCAAGGTGGTCCTCTATGTCACGTAATCGCGGCTAAAGCGGTTGCTTTCAAAGAAGCGCTACAGCCTGAATTTAAAGCATACCAGCAGCAGGTTGTTGCTAATGCTCAAGCCATGGTTGAAGTGCTACAAGAGCGCGGTTACAAGGTAGTTTCGGGCAAAACCGACAACCACCTGTTCCTTCTTGACCTGATCGACAAAGACATCACAGGTAAAGATGCCGATGCTGCCCTTGGCAATGCCAACATCACGGTAAACAAGAACTCGGTACCAAACGATCCGCGTTCACCGTTCGTAACTTCTGGTCTACGTATCGGTTCTCCGGCTATCACTCGCCGTGGTTTCAAAGAAGCCGAAGCGAAAGAGCTAGCTGGCTGGATCTGTGACGTACTAGACAATATCGAAAGCACTGATGTTCAGGCACAAGTGAAAGAAAAAGTGAAAGCAATTTGCGCTAAGTTCCCTGTTTACGCATAACAGCGTGAAATAGCTATTACACAAACATTTGTGTATGATAAAGGCCGCAATTTTTGCGGCCTTTTCGTGTTTATGGGGTGCTAATGTGCACAGTAAACACGATGCAGTAGCTTGCGGCCTTTTTGTTATCTACAGGAACCCCATTCACTATGCATTGTCCTTTCTGCAGCGCTAAAGACACCAAGGTAATTGACTCACGTCTGGTCGGTGGTGGCCACCAGGTTCGTCGTCGTCGCGAATGCAATGACTGTCACGAACGTTTTACCACCTTTGAAGGGGCGGAATTAGTGATGCCACGGGTGATCAAGCGTGATGGTTCCCGTGAGCCCTTTAATGAAGACAAGTTGCAAAATGGCCTGCATCGCGCCCTCGAGCGTCGACCAGTAAAAACAGAACAAATCGATGAGGTGGTGCATCAAATTAAATCGCAAATTCGCGCCACTGGCGAGCGTGAAGTCAGCTCACAACTGATAGGCGAATGCATTATGGAAGCGTTGAAGGGTCTGGATAAGGTCGCTTATGTGCGCTTTGCTTCTGTCTATCGCTCGTTTGAAGATATCCGTGAATTCGGTGAAGAAATCGCCCGCCTAGGAGACTAAGATGATCTTCAGTGCGGACGATAAGTGTTATATGCGCCGGGCCATTGAGCTGGCGTATCTAGGTCGATTCACCACCACCCCCAATCCCAATGTCGGCTGTGTGCTGGTTAAAGATGGTCAGATTATCGGTGAAGGTTTTCACCAACAAGCGGGGACAGCACATGCTGAGGTGCATGCACTTGCGGCGGCCGGTGACAAGGCCGAAGGCGCTACCGTATATGTAACCCTGGAACCCTGCAGCCATACCGGCCGTACCGGCCCCTGTGCCGGCGCCCTGATCAAGGCCAAGGTGGCAAAAGTCATTTGCGCCATGCAAGACCCTAATCCACAGGTCAGTGGTCGCGGCATGAAGATGCTGGCCGAGGCGGGCATAGAAGTCGCATCTGGTTTGCTTGGCGATGAAGCCGAAAAGCTAAACCTCGGCTTTTTAAAGCGCATGCGCACCGGGCGCCCTTATGTTACCTGTAAGCTGGCCGCCAGCCTGGACGGTAAAACCGCCCTGGCCAATGGTGAGAGTAAATGGATCACCGGGCCCGAGGCACGTAAAGATGTGCAGGCGTTTCGCGCCCAGCACTGTGCCATTTTAAGTGGCGCCGATACCGTGCTGGTGGATGACGCTAAGCTCAATGTGCGTTTGGACGACACGCAACTGGCCGAGTATGTGCTGCCGGAGGTGCGCCAACCGCTGCGGGTGATCTTAGATAGCCGTTATCGGCTGACCCCGGATTTAGCGCTTTTTCAACAGCCCGGCGAGATATTATTAGTGCGCTCACGCACAGCCAGTGTGACGCGCAAAGAGCTTGATAAACAGTCCCTGTGGCCCAACAATGTAACCGAGTTGATGTGCGAAGGCCTTGAAAATGGCCAGGTTAATCTCGACGCCTTGCTGGCGGAGCTGGCGCAGCGCGATATTAACTCAGTTTGGCTGGAGGCGGGGGCGACCCTGGCCGGTGCCATGGCGCAGCAGCAACTTATTGATAGCTACATTGTTTATATTGCGCCAAAATTAATGGGCAGTGATGCCAACGGCTTGTTAACTATGGGCCCCTTTACGGCCATGACTCAAGTGCCAACCCTGCACTTTAGCGATATGACCCCAGTTGGTGAGGATATTCGCCTTACCTTAGAACAACTTAGAGTAGAATAGCCATGTTTACAGGCATTATTGAAGCAACGGGCACGCTCAGCTCCCTGACCTTGGTTGATGGCGACTTAAGCGTGCGCGTACAAAGTGACAACTTGGACATGAGTGACGTCGCGCTTGGCGACAGTATCGCTACCAATGGCGTCTGTTTGACCGTTACTGAAAAATTCAGCGATGGTTTTAGTGCTGATGTCTCAAAAGAGACCTTGTCACTGACGCGTTTTGCGCATTACCAGCGCGGCCAGCGGGTCAATTTAGAAAAGGCTCTGCAGCCGATTTCACGCCTGGGCGGGCACCTGGTTTCCGGCCATGTGGATGGCATTGCCGAGGTGGTAAAAGTCAGCCCTAATGCCCGCGCCATCGACTATTGGTTAGCGGCGCCGGAAGCGCTGATGAAATATATTCCCTACAAGGGCTCGGTGTGCATCGATGGCGCCAGTTTGACCGTTAATGAAATCGACGGCAACCAGTTTAAATTAACCATAGTGCCGCACACACTGGCACAAACCACGATCGCCGAATTTCAGGTTGGCACTAAGGTCAATCTCGAGGTCGATCAAATAGCGCGTTACTTGGAGCGCCTAATTCAAGGGGCGCAAGCTCCGAAAGCAGAATCAACAGTAACCGAAAGCCTGCTGGTGCAGGCCGGATTTATCAAATAACACATAGTGGGCAAGATATGAGTTTGAATAGCGCAGCGGAGATCATCGAAGACATTAAAAATGGCAAAATGGTCATCTTGATGGACGACGAAGATCGTGAAAACGAAGGCGACCTGATTATTGCCGCCGAGCACATCAGTGCTGATGCGATTAACTTTATGGCGACCTATGGCCGCGGCCTGATCTGCTTAACGCTGACACAAGAGCGTTGTGAGCAATTGGCACTGCCGCTGATGGTGAAAAACAATGGCGCCCAGTTCTCGACCAACTTCACCATGTCTATCGAGGCCGCCAAGGGTGTAACCACAGGTATTTCTGCCGCCGACCGTGCGCGCACAGTGCAAGCCGCCGTGGCCAAAGGCGCGGTAGCCGAGGATATCGTTCAGCCTGGGCATATTTTCCCGATTATGGCCCAGCCTGGTGGTGTTTTAACCCGAGCTGGTCATACCGAAGCTGGCTGTGACTTAGCCCGTCTGGCCGGTCTTGAGCCGTCGTCTGTAATTGTCGAAATCCTGAACCCAGATGGCACCATGGCCCGTCGCCCTGAGCTGGAAGTGTTCGCTAAGGAGCACGGTATTAAGATGGGCACCATTGCCGATCTTATCGAGTACCGTAACCTTAATGAAACCACCATTGAGAAGGTTGCCCAGTGTAAGCTGCCGACCGAGCATGGTGAGTTCGAGCTGGTAACATACAAAGACACTATCGATGGTCAGCTTCACTATGCCATGGTGAAGGGTGAAATTAACGACCCAACCTTAGTGCGTGTGCACCTGCAAAGTACCTTTAACGACATTCTGCTATCCGATCGCGGTGCCGATCGCAGCTGGACGCTTTCTAAGGCCATGGATTACATTGCCAAAAATGAAGGGGTACTGGTTATTCTTGGCAAACAAGAGTGCAGCGAGGATATCGAAGCCATGGTCAAGGCGTTTGCCATGGAAGATGAAGGTCAGCAGGCCAATCATCGTAAATTCCAGGGCACCTCGCGTACCGTGGGCATTGGCTCGCAAATCCTTGCGGATTTGGGCATTACCAAGATGCGCCTGATGAGCATGCCGAAGAAGTATCATGCGCTGTCAGGCTTCCACCTTGAAGTGGTTGAATACGTACAGCCAGAATAAGCAGCTATTTTTTTTCAGTTATGGTATGATGCGCGGCAATTTTGCGATACCCCCTAATTCGCCCCGCATCACGCGTTGGCAATATCAATAAAGGTTTATAAATGAAAATTATTGAAGGTAACAAGTTTGCACCGGGCAAAAAATTTGCCATCGTGATTTCACGTTTTAATGACTTCATTGGCAGCAGCCTACTTGATGGCGCGGTGGATGAGTTAAAGCGCACTGGCAACGTCAGTGACGACGACATCACAGTAGTTTACGTACCGGGCGCCGTTGAGTTACCACTTGTGGCTAAGCGTCTTGCCGCTAAAGGCGAGCACGATGCCATTATCGCCCTTGGCGTTATTATTCGTGGCGGCACACCGCATTTCGATCTGGTTGCCGGTGAGTCGAACAAGGGTCTGGCACAAGTATCGCTAGAGTATGATGTACCAGTTGCTTTTGGTGTATTAACCACGGAAAGCATCGAGCAAGCCATTGAGCGTGCTGGTACAAAAATGGGCAACAAGGGTGGCGAAGCTGCACTAAGTGCCCTAGAAATGGTTAATGTTTTAGACAAAATTTAAGGGTTCACAGTGAAACCAGCAGCTAGACGCAAAGCGCGCGTATTGGCCTTACAGGCCGTTTACTCTTGGCAAATGAGTGGCAATGCCATTGCCGACATCGAACAGAATATGTTGCTTGAGAACGACATTTCTAAGGTTGATGTAGAGTATTTTAAAGATCTCGCTCGTGGCGTGGCCGTTAACTTTAAACAGTTGGACACCATTTTGGCTCCGCACCTAACGCGTCCTTACGAAGACATCGACATGGTTGAGAAAGCCATTCTGCGTCTAAGCGCGTATGAGTTAAAGTTCCGTGAAGACGTACCTTACAAGGTAGCGATTAACGAAGGCATTGAATTGGCAAAAACTTTTGGTGCCGAAGACAGCCATAAATTCGTTAATGGTGTGCTGGATAAGGCGGTCAAGGAACTGCGTAGCTAAGCACCTGACAACAAGGAGAGCCGGCTCAGGCCGGCTTTTTTGTGTATGCAAGAATTTGAATTAATTAATCGCTACTTTAAAGGCCGTGGCATCAGTCGTCGCGACGTTAACTTGGGTATTGGGGATGACTGTGCTCTAGTCACAGTGCCGCAAAACAGCCAGTTGGCGGTCACCACAGACACCATGGTCAGTGGCGTGCATTTCTTTGAAGATATGTCACCACGAGCCTTGGGACATAGAGCCATCGCCGTAAACCTGAGCGACTTGGCGGCCATGGGCGCCGAGCCGGCCTGGGTGTCGGTGGCTTTAACCTTGCCTCATGCCGATGCGCAATGGCTGGAAGAATTTACTGCGGGCATGCATGAAATTGCCGAGTATTTTAATGTCCAGATCATAGGTGGCGATACCACTCAAGGGCCGCTTACGGTAACCGTTTGTGCCAAGGGCACGGTTCCCGAAGGCAAGGCCATTACCCGCAGTGGTGCCAAGCCAGGCGACTGGATTTATGTCACCGGCCCGCTTGGGGATGCCGGATTGGCGGTGGAAGCACGCAAGCAACACCTGGACATAGACCCGGAGTGGCTGAAAAAATTAACTCATAAGCTTGAATACCCGACGCCGCGCGTTGCTGCGGGGCAGGTGCTGCGCGGTTATGCCAGTGCCGCCATCGACATCTCCGATGGTTTACTGGCGGACTTAGAGCACATCCTTGAGATGTCTCAGGTCAGTGCCACCATACAGGCCGATAAGATCCCTACCACTGAGGCGTTCCGCCAAAGTATAGAGGGTGAAGCCAAATGGCCGTATATTCTGGCCTATGGCGACGATTACGAGCTGCTTTATACGGTGCCGGAAAACCACAAGGCCATGCTCGATAACAAGCTTAACCAGTATGGTATCGATGCCGTTTGTATCGGCCAGATCCGCGGTGGTGAAGGCAAAGTCGACGTCTTTGATGGTGAGCATAAGCTGGATATCAGCGCCATGGGATTTGAACATTTTGCCGAGGATGACGCATGCTAAGCATGACCAGTAACAGCTATAATTTACGCCGTGGCCATCAGTTCTTAGGTCTTGGCTTTGGCCTGGGTTTAAGCCCCAAGGCGCCTGGCACTGTGGGCACCTTTGCCGCCTTGCCCTTTATCTTTATGACCATGAACTTTCCGCTGTGGCTGCAACTGGTATTTGCGGTGGTGATCTCTGTGCTGGGTATCTGGGCCTGTGGCAAAACCGCCGATGATTTGGGCGTACACGATCACCCGGCAATCGTCTGGGATGAGGTGGCTGGTTTTTATATCACCATGATAGGTGCGGCGCTGAATTGGCAAACGCTTTTGGTTGGCTTCTTATTATTCCGCTTCTTCGATATCGCCAAACCAGGACCGATACGCATGCTGGATAAACGCCTACACGGTGGTTTGGGCATTATGGCAGACGATATTTTGGCCGGGATTTGCTCTCTAATTTGCCTACAGGCGTTAATTAAAGTAGGTTATTTGCCTGGACTATAAGTTTTGAACATGGGTGTGACATTGCTGCGGTTTTTACAGTCACTTTTGCTGCTGGCGGCGACGCTGATAACATCAACGGCGTCGGCATCTATTACCGATTATGTAGTCAAACAATGGAACACACGTAATGGCTTGCCTTCGCAATCCTTAAAGAGTGTGACCCAGGACAATCAGGGTTATATTTGGGTCGGCACCCAGTTCGGCCTCAGTCGCTTCGATGGCGAGCACTTCACCAACTTTAATGAGCAAAACAGCAACTTCCTAAGCAGCAACGCCATTAACAAGCTGCTGATAGATAAAGAAGGCCTGCTGTGGATCGGCACCAAGAAAGGGGTTTCTGTGCTCGACCCCAATTCGATGAACTACTTTCAGTTCGGCATTAGCGGTCCGGTGCGCGATATCTTGCAAGATGACAAGGGCAATATCTGGGTTGCCGCTAGCGAACTTTTTTATATCGAGCGTAACCAAATTGCCTTCCACCTTGACGAAGAGCAGCGCCGCCGCAGCGGCCGCATGCAAAGCCGATTAACTGCGATTAACCAGATTTCCGTCAGCAAGATGGCGCTGGCGCCGCAAGGTGTTTGGTTGGTCAGTGAAAATCACCTCTTGCGCCTAACCAATATGTCGTCCTCATCATCCAGGCTGCGCTTAAAAATCACCGCCCGGGTGACCTTGCCCGAGCGCTTGGCACAAACCATAATTCATGATTTGGCCTGGCTTGAAGGGACTCTTTATCTGGCGTCTGAGCTCGGCGCCTATTTCCTTGATATAGACGATGAATTACGTCCCTTTGCCTTGCCAAACGCCAGTAATGCCGCCGTTTATAAGTTTATGAGTGACTCCGATGGGGCGCTGTGGATTTCGACCTATGGCCGCCTTTTGTATCGCGATAACTCCAAAGAGTGGCAGTGGGTGGAGCCGGCAGCACTGGATCAAAGCATCTGGTTTTCAGACATTTACCGTGACGATCAAAACAATATTTGGCTTGCCAGTTTTAGTGAAGGCTTGTGGCTGGCGCATGCCGGGCGGGTAGAGCGCCACAATGCCTTATCAAGCATGACCGAAGCCGTGATGGCGCTGACCCTCTCTCCTAAGGGGCAACTTTGGGTTGCCAACCGCTCTGGAGTCGGTTATTTCGATCAGGACAATAACTTCGTCAATCGTATTCCTCGCGCCAAGCTCAGACGCAGCGCCGTGCACGATATGCATTTTGTCGGCGAGCGCCTCTATATTGCCACCGACCGCGGTGTCCTCTATTTTGAAAATGAAGAACTCTTTAATATAGAAGCGCGCGAGCTGCGCCTTAACCCTGTGTTTGCCATTAGTGAGGCCAGCGCCGGTGGGCTTTGGTTTGGTACAGGTCGAGGCATGTATCGCCTTGGTTATAAGGGGCTGACTCCCTTTAACTACAATGCGGTGCTCGACAGTAAATTTATCACCTTTGTCGTCGATAAGGGCAAATATGGCCTGATCGGCACCAGCCAGGGCGGCTATATCTTCTCCGACAAGGGCATAGAGCGTGCCGGTGATAACACCGCCCTTGAGAGCGCTTATGTCACCAGTATCTTAGAAATAGACGGGGTGGGCACTTTAGTTGGCTCACTCAATGATGGCCTTTTCTATCGCAGTACCAAGGGGCGTTGGCATCAGCTTGATGTTTCTAACGGTCTGCCTTATGGCTCCATCTTTAGTTTGCATTATGACAAAGATCTGCAGCGGGTCTGGGTCAGCACCATGAAGGGTGTGTATCGCATGCCGGTGGAGCAATTCTCCGATGAAATAGGCAACTTGCAGGTGGAGCAGGTGATCTCCTCCTACGACCGCCAATTAGACGGTAAGGCCAGCCAGTGCTGTGCCGGTTTAGGCCATGATGCGGTTGCCGATAATGGCAGTTCGATTTGGTACCCCAGTTTGCAGGGGGTGGTGGAAATTCCCAAAAGCGTGCAGCTGTTTGGCCAGGATCCTCTAGCTCCTCAGGTGGAAAGCATAGCGACGCCACGACGCACCCTTTACACGGGCGCCTTGGGCAAGAAACCAGTGCTTGATACCGATGAGCGCGACCTTACCATCAGCTACACCGCCATCGACTTTTATGCGCCGGCGGAAGTGGAGTTTCGCTATCGCTTACAGGGTTTGGACAATGACTGGCGCTACGCCAACAATCGCCGCGAGGCCATTTATACCAATTTACCGCCCGGGCCTTTTGTCTTTCAACTTGAAGCCAAGCGCACCAGCGGCAATTGGCAAGAGGCCAGCAGCGCAGAGTACGCCTTTACCGTGCCACGTCGGTTTGATGAAACCATTTACTTCCGTTTGCTGATCGTTTCTTGCTTCTTCTTTATTTTGTATCTGTTGCTGTGGGTCTTTAGGGCACAGGAGCGACGTAAACAGGCGGCGTTGGAAAGCTTGGTGGAAGAGCGCACCCTGGAGCTGCGTGACGCCAACGACAAGCTCAATCAGGTTAACTCTCAGTTGAAGTTAGTGAGCCATTCCGACGAGCTGACCGGGCTGCGCAGCCGCCGCTTCTTGTTCGATCAGCTGCCCAAGGATATAGAGCACTATCAGCGCAATGCAGAGTCCTTGCAAAAGCAGGGTCGTGCCCTGGTGCTGGTAATCGTCAATATCGACAACTTCTCGCGTATAAATGATGCCTACGGGCCACTAAGCGGCGATAGCTGCTTGCAGCAAATGGCGACCCTGCTTAACTCCTGTACTCAAGGGTCGGACTATGTGGCGCGCTGGAGTGGCGATGAGTTCTTATTGCTGCTGCGTGACTTTGAGGTCGATCAGGTTAATCTCTTTGTGCGTAATCTGTGTAAGTCCATCGCCAGTAAGAGCTTCTTACTGCCTAATGGTAAAAAGATTAACCTCAGCGCCTCCCTAGGCTGGTCCTGCTATCCCATGCCTTTATTAGGCGGTCAGGTGATCGGGTGGGAAACCTCTGTGAATCTGGCGGATATCGCCCTGCATCAAGTGAAAAAGCGCGGCGGTGATGGCTGTGCGCATATCGAATTTGATGATCAGCTTGATGCCTTTGAGTTCGAGCAAAGCGAGAATCTTGATGAGCAGATAGCGACGCTGCAGAGCTCGTCCCTGGCGGATATTAAGATTTGGATGCGTTAAGCCAGAGCTAAGTCTTTGGTCTCTATGAGCCAAAACACGGACAGAAAAAAGGAGCGATATCGCTCCTTTTTGCTTTTATTTAGCTTTGCTAGTTACGCTAACCAAGCTTTAACTTGTCGCTCGATACCGGCGCTATCCAGGCCAAGCTCTGCGTGCATTTCCTGCTGGGTACCGTGCTTGATAAAGACATCCGGCAGGCCTAAGTGTAATACCGGCTTAAGCTGCTTGCTTTGTGCCAGATATTCGCTCACCGCTGAGCCTGCACCACCGGCAATCATATTGTCTTCCAAGGTCACCAGGTGCTCATGGGTAGCGGCTAATTCATCAATCAGCGCCGTATCCAGTGGCTTAACAAAACGCATATCTACCAAGGTGGCATCCAGTGCTTCGGCGGCTGGCTCGGCATACTCGAGTAGGGTACCGAATGACAGTATGGCCACACCTTTACCTTGACGAAGCACACGGCCTTTACCAATTTCAAGCGCTTGCATTTGTGCATCGAATTCACCCTCACCGGCGCTGCCACGGGGATAGCGCACCGCTGCTGGCTTATCCAGCTTGTGGCCGGTGTAAAGCATGTTGCGGCATTCGTTGGCATTGGCCGGAGCCATGATCACCATATTAGGAATGCAGCGTAAGAAGCTTAAATCATAGGTGCCCTGGTGAGTTTCACCATCGGCGCCAACCACACCGGCACGGTCGATAGCAAATAACACAGGTAACTCTTGCAGGGCAACATCGTGGATCAGCTGATCATAGGCGCGCTGTAAGAAAGATGAGTAAATCGCCACCACAGGATTTAATTGCTCGCAGGCAAAACCAGCGGCTAAGGTCACAGCATGCTGCTCGGCAATGGCCACATCAAAATACTGCTCTGGGTATTCCTTGGAGAAACGCACCATGCCTGAGCCTTCACGCATGGCCGGGGTAATGGCCATCAGGCGGCTGTCTTCGGCGGCCATATCGCATAGCCAGTCGCCAAAGACTTTGGAAAAGGTCGGCGCGCCAGGCTTTGACTTGGGTAACTTGCTTTCGCTTGGGTCGAATTTGGGCACAGCATGGTAACCGATAGGATCGGCTTCGGCTGGCTTATAACCTTTACCTTTTTGCGTTTTCACGTGCAGTAGCTGCGGACCCTTAAGGTTGCGCATATTGCGCAGGGTGTCGACCAGCATATTAACGTCGTGGCCATCAATGGGGCCGATGTAATTAAAGCCCAGCTCCTCGAAAAAGGTGCCAGGGATCACCATGCCTTTCAGGTGCTCTTCCATGCGGCTGGCCAGCTCTTTGACTGGCGGCAGACCGGAGAGCAGCTTTTTGCCACCTTCACGAATATTAGTGTAAAAGCTGCCGGAAAGAATACGAGCGAAGTGGTTATTCAAGGCGCCCACGTTTTCCGAGATAGACATCTCGTTATCGTTGAGGATCACCAGCATATCCGACTTCACATCACCGGCGTGGTTCATGGCTTCGAAGGCCATACCTGCGGTAATAGCACCATCGCCGATCACGGCTACGGTTTTACGTCCTTTACCTTCTTTTTGCGCCGCAATAGACATGCCTAACGCCGCAGAAATCGAGGTACTTGAGTGACCCACACTAAAGGTGTCGTACTCGCTTTCGCCACGGTAAGGAAAAGGGTGCAGGCCATCTTTTTGGCGGATGGTGTGCATTTGCTCGCGACGACCTGTGATCAACTTATGCGGATAGGCCTGGTGACCCACATCCCAGATCAAGCGGTCGAATGGCGTGTTATAGACATAATGCAACGCCACAGTCAGCTCCACCGTGCCTAAACCTGAGGCAAAATGGCCACTGCTTTGTGATACGGAGTTCAGTAGGTAGTCCCGCAATTCATAGCTAAACGCGCCTAGCTTATCTTGAGCCAGGTCGCGCAGTTGTGCAGGTTCATCGACCTGATTTAAAAGGGGATACTTGCTACTATCCAAATTCATGCGTTTTATTATCCTTCACTGCGATGGCCCGAGTATATCAAAATGGGCACGGCCATCTGTAGTAATTTTTAATGATCTCGGGCGATGATGTATTGCGCCAGTTGCGCCAACATCCTGGTGTCATAGGGCAGGTTATCGAGGGCGGCAATGGCCTCGTCATAGAGCTGCTGTAGTTTGGCTTTTGCGCCATCTAAGCCAAGCAGAGCCGGGTAGGTGGCTTTACTGGCGGCCTCATCCGAGCCCTGCGGTTTGCCCAAGGTCTGGGTGTCGCCTTCTATATCTAAAATATCGTCTTGCACCTGGAATGCCAGGCCGATGGCCTTGCCGTATTTTTGCAGTGCCGCTTGCGTATCGCTGTCGCCCTTGGGGGCGCATAAATAGCCAAGTTCGATGGCGCAGCTTAGGAGCGCACCGGTTTTGGCATTATGTATCTGCTCAAGCTCGCTTAAACTGATGTCTTTTCCTGTTGCGGCTATGTCCAGGGCCTGGCCGCCGACCATGCCGAGCAAACCAGACGCTCGGCTTAGGCTTTGTACCAGGCGAATTTGCGCACCAGCCTCTAGGTTAAAGTCACTGCTGCTTAGCAATTCAAAGGCGATGCTCTGCAAGGCGTCACCGGCCAAAATGGCATGGGCTTCATCATAGGCAATATGGCAGGTGGGGCGACCACGGCGTAATTCATCGTCGTCCATGGCTGGCAAGTCATCATGCACAAGGGAATAGCTGTGAATACATTCGATGGCCGCGGCGGCCTTATCAAGATCGCCCTTGTTGGCACCGAGCATGGAGCCGACGCAATAAACCAAAAACGGACGCAGTCGTTTACCGCCATTTTGTACGCTGTATTGGCTGGCCGCGAGGATCCTTGGTTGGGCATCTTGCTGGCTGTGGAAATAGTTTTCCAGGGTGTGCACTACGTCTTGCTGCGCTTGCGCTAAGGCTTGTTTTAATTCCACAGTGACTATTACTCTTGAGGGTCCATAGGCGTTAATTCGCTGTCGAGATCATTACTCATCAGCATGCTTACCTTTTGCTGTGCATGATCCAGTTTTTGCGCCGAGACATTGGCCAGGCTGATACCACGTTCAAACTGCTTTAAAGAATGTTCCAGCGGCATATCGCCTTGTTCCATCTCAGTGACAATTTGGCTCAGTTCATTGATTGCGTCCTCAAAGGTGAGGTTTTCTGGTTTTTTTTGGGCCATTGCCTGCGCTCTCGTTACTGAATTGCTAAGAGCGCCAATTTTAGGGGGATTCCGTGACCAGGTCAAAGGCGGTGATGATTTTCGACCACTTAGAGCCAGTGTAGTTGTTTTTAATCTGCAGATTTTAAATAAAGGGTTAAGTACTTGAAGTGGCTCGGTAGCAATTTAAAGCATGGGTGCGCGTTACTTAGTGGGCACTAGCTCTTAATACTCTTTCATCAAAAGTAAAAATGCACTACACTCTTTCTTACTGTATGGATGAACAGTTGTTGTGCTATGAAGCTATATATTGCCGAAAAACCTTCCCTTGGGCGTGCCATTGCTGCCGCTTTACCTAAACCCCATAACAAAAAAGACGGCTATATCGAGCTGGGCAATGGCGATTGCGTGACCTGGTGTATCGGTCATCTATTAGAGCAGGCTGAGCCCGATGACTATGATGCCGCTTATAAAAAGTGGCAAGTACAGCATCTACCCATAGTGCCACAGCAATGGCAACTTAAAGCCAAGAGCAAAACCCGCAAACAACTTACCCTAGTCAAAAAGCTGATCAAGCAAGCTTCGCAAATTGTTCATGCCGGCGACCCCGACAGGGAAGGGCAACTCTTAGTCGATGAGGTGATCTCCCAAGCCAATGTGAGCAAGGCTAAAAAGCAAAGTATTCAGCGTTTACTGATCAGTGACCTAAATTTACCCGCAGTGAAAAAGGCCCTTGGACAATTGCGTGCCAACGCGGAATTTATTCCACTTAGCGTCTCGGCTTTGGCGCGCTCCCGTGCCGATTGGCTGTTTGGCATGAACCTCACCCGGGCCTATACCCTTGCGGGCCAAAAAGGCGGCTATAAGGGTGTGCTCTCCGTTGGCCGGGTGCAAACGCCCATCCTTGGCTTGGTGGTAGCGCGGGATAAAGAAATTAAAGAATTTGTCAGCAAGCCCTTCTATGAAGTAGAAGCCCTGATGCGCACTCAAGAGCAACAAGGCTTTACCTTAAAGTGGCAACCGAGCGAAGCCTGCCAACCTTATCAGGACGAACAGAGTCGGGTATTAGTCAAGGCCTTGGCCGATAACGTTGTTTCCCGTATCAAGGGGCAGCATGGATTGATCACTCAGGTCAAAAGGGCTGAAAAACAAGAGCAGGCGCCCTTGCCTTATAACCTGTCGGCACTGCAAATCGATGCCGCCAAGCGCTTCGGGTTGCCAGCCAAAGCGGTACTTGATACCTGCCAAAGTCTTTATGAAAAACATACCTTGATCACCTATCCACGCTCGGATAATAGGTATTTGCCTAAGGATCATTTTCAGCAGGCGCCTGCCATTATCGATAGCGTGATTGCCAACGGCGTGTTTTCAAAAGAGCAGCTGGCTACCGCGGATCCGTTAAGAAAAGCACGTTGCTTTAACGATGCCAAGGTTGCCGCTCACCATGCCATAGTGCCGACCAATAAAAAGACCTCGGCGCAGCTCACAGAAACGGAGCGCCGTGTTTATGAGCTGATCTGTCGCCAGTACCTGATGCAATTTATGCCGGCCTACCGTTATCACCAAACCGATGTGGAAGCAGAGATAGCCGGCGGCACATTCACTACCAAGGCCAAAGAAGAGATAGAACGCGGCTTTAAGGTGTTATTGCCCAATAAAGAAGAAAAAGAAGCGCCTAGCTTACCGCCTTTAAGCCTGGGTCAGCAGGTACTGTGCGAGGATGCGCGCCGATTAGATAAAAACACCACACCACCGGCGCATTTTACCGATGCCACCTTGCTTGCAGCGATGACTGCTATTTCCCGCTATGTGAAAGACCCGGATATCCGTAAGGTGCTGCGGGAAACCGATGGTCTGGGTACAGAGGCGACCCGCGCCAGCATTATCGAGTTATTGTTTACCCGTGGCTTCCTTGCTCGCAGTGGCAAGACCATTGTTGCCACAGAAACGGGTGTGGCGCTGATCAATGCCTTGCCTGACACCCTTTCAACACCGGATATGACCGCTCATTGGGAAATGGCCTTGGCACAAATTGCAGAGAAACAGCTTAAGTACGATGATTTTATGCAGCCCTTGGTTGGGCAACTAGGGGCATTAATTGAAGAAGCAAAAACCTGTGACAGTCGTCAGTTTTCACATATCAAGAGTCAGGTAAAAAGGAAGTTTAAGGGCGCGAGAAGAAAGAGCCCGCGCCCGAAAAGCAGTAAAGCTCAGGCTTAGTTTCTATTAAACAAGGCCAATGCTGCATTACTCATGGCGTTGACCCCAGTTGGAATCGCCTTTTGGTAATCCGGAGCAAACTTACTCGAATGTAATGACGGTAACTGGGTATTGTTTTTCATTGCCTCCTTGTAAGTATCAGGGTCTACACCACCTAGCCAGAATAGGGTAATAGGCAGCTTGTCTTCGGTACGGCCATATAAACCAAAGTCTTCACCGGCCATGACTGGCTCGGTCAACTCAACATTATCGGCGCCAATGGCCGCTTTAATGGCCTGGGTGACGCGAGCGGTTTGCTCTGGGTTATTGTAGGTCGAGGGAATAGACTCGGCCTCATGAACCACCACTTCAGGGTAAAGTGATTCTTCAAGCCCGGCACTGGCGGCAATACCCGCGGTAATGCGCTTAATCGCCGCAATCTGTTGTTCGCGTACCGCCGGGTTATAGCTGCGTAATGTCAGCTGGAGTTTGACCTCGTTGGAAATAACATTGTGCTTACTGCCCCCATGGATTGAACCTACGGTGACTACCGAAGGCTCAAGAGGAGAGAGTTCGCGGCTGGTGATCGTTTGTAAGGCCAGCACGATACGAGAAGCCAGCACCACGGGATCGATAGTGGTATGCGGGTACGCACCGTGGCCGCCTTTGCCTTTGACATGAATATCAACAGAGTCGACGCTGGCCATGGTGTACTCCGGCTTTAAAGCAACCTTACCCGCGGGCACACTGGCACTGACATGCAGGGCTAAAATATGATCCGGCTTGGCAAACTGGCTAAAGAGCCCTTCGTTTAACATGGCCTTGGCGCCGGCACCCACTTCCTCGGCGGGCTGGGCCACCATCATTAGGGTGCCTTGCCATTGGTCTTTGTGGGCGACCAAGTGCTCGGCGGTGCCAATAAAGCTGGTCATGTGAATATCGTGACCACAGCCGTGCATCACGCCGACCTCAGTCCCTTCTTTATTTAGCACCTTCACCTTAGAAGCATAGGAAACGCCGGTTTGTTCGGTGATGGGTAAACCGTCGGTGTCGGTGCGGATCATAATAGTAGGGCCTGCACCATTTTCTAGCAGTCCGACCACGCCATACCCACCCACCTCAGAGGTGACCTCAAAGCCCAGACGTTTTAGTTGCTTGGCGATTTTCTTGCCGGTTTGTTGTTCTTGTAACGAGAGCTCAGGGGATTGGTGTAAGTCCAAATAGAGCTTTTCCAGCTCGGGCAGGCGCTCGTTAACCTTAATAGCGGCGTCGGCGGGCAATGCCGTGGTTAATAATAACGCCGTGCTCGCTATTGTCATATTTTGCAGAAAACCCATAATATTCCTTACACTTGTAATTGTGATCTTTGACTCCATATCAAAGCCTAATTCTAAATAGATGGCAACTTAACCATGACGAATCAAATTCAACTTACTGCTGAAAATATTCAGCAGGTTTTAGGACAAACTTCCGAAGACAATATCGTTGCCTTGAGCTTCTACTCGGCGCAGAGCCATGAATGCCAAGAGCAGGCACGTATTCTCGATGGTTTAGCGCAGCAATATCAGCAGCATCTTATCGTTGCTACCCTGGACTGTGACCTTCAGCAAGCGCTGGCCAGCCAGTTGGCGCAGCAAATTGGTTTGCAGACATTACCCACCTTAGTGCTATTAAAAGGTGGCGCGCCGGTGGATATGTTGCCAGGCGCGCAAAGCGAGCAACAAATAAAAGAAGCATTGCAAAAGCACCTGCCACAGCCGGAAGATGCTTTATTACAGCAGGCTAAAGCAGCGTTGGCGGCGGATAACCTGAATGATGCCTTTAAATACGCCAAGCAGGCCTATGAAATCGACCCGCAGAATGCTCGAATTAAGCTGGTGCTAACCGATATCTGCATCCAAATACATAAGTTGGATGATGCAAAAGCCTTGCTAGATACCATAGCGTTGGCGGATCAGGACGCCTACTACAACAATATCAAAGCAAAATTAGAGCAAGCAGAGCAAGCACAAGACTCTCCTGAGATCCGCTTATTGCAGCAGGAAATTGAGCAGCAAGGCGATAATTTAGAGCTTAAGGTGAAACTGGCGGTGGCTTTTAATGATGCCGGTCGTAAAGCTGAAGCGCTCGAAACTTTATTTTTAGTGCTAAAGAAAGATCTTAACTTTGCCGATGCGAAGAAGTTCTATCTTGATATTATCGCCAGCCTACCTGAGGGGGATGCCCTGGCGGCGGCGTCACGTCGAAAACTATATAGCATTCTTTACTAGGGCTATTTTTGAGTACCTACATATATAGGTATAGATATGACTACGGCGAGCTTAGGCTCGCCGTTATTATTTTTAGATTCCTACCTTGATCTTTACCGCAGTTGTTCAATACTTAGTAGTCCTGCCACGGAAGAATCATAACAAGGCCTGAATTCAAGACCTGAATTTGGCTACTTAACATCCGGTTTTGGGTGCTTATTAATCAATTGATACGCAAAAGGCTATTTTTCGCAATTTTCTTTAAAAAAGGGGTTGCGTCGAAATCGAATCTCCCTATAATGCGACCCCACTGAGACGGCAGGCAGCAACGCATAGCGAGGCGCTAGCGACTCAGGGAGTCAAGTAAAACTGAGTTTTGAGGCTTTCCTTGAAAAAAGAAACTTTCTCAAAATTAAGTGTTGACAACAAATCAGGGTTGAGTAGAATGCACAGCCCTCGAGACGCGAAAGCAACTCGAAACCGGGTAACCGGAATGTTCTTTAAAAATATGAAGCACTCATCTGTGTGGGCACTCGTACAGATTGAGTTCTAACAGCAGATTCTAGTTCGCTAGATGACGCAAACAAATTTAGAGTCTCAATGTTTTTCCTTAAATGGAAAGTGAGTGACCAACGGCAATAAATTTATTTATTGCAGCACAGTCAATTCGATATCGAAAGATATCATCACAGT